>NZ_JAZHRZ010000001.1:4867500-7597594 GCF_036924675.1 Bradyrhizobium sp. AZCC 1578 | reverse complement strand
GCCTAGGAGTCCGGGCCTCGTGGCCTCCAGTGGTAGCGCGCGTCGTGATGAACGAGCGCCCTGCCCCCCGCTGCAAGCGCGGGCGTTATAGATCGGCGTTACGTGCACAGCCAATCCGTACGAGTACGGTGAGCGGGCGCCGCACGGTTCTGTGTGACAAATTGATCAGCAAAACGCGGTAGCGCGGATCGCATGCAATATCCGGGCTGGCGACACTGCATTCCCTCCCGCTCTAAGCGAGCTACGCCAGGCGCAGCCATTCGCCCGCCTCTACCGCTTATCGAACGGAATATACTGATGATACTCTTTCGGCACCGAGCTCCGGTAACGAGCGGGCACCGTGCCGCGGTCGATCGAACGGTCGATCTCCTGCTGCCGCGTCATCTTGGCCGGTTTCTTTTTCTTCGGCGCCGCCTTCTCCTTTTCGGCCGCGACGGCTTCCGGCGCGGCGGGGGACGGCGTTGCCGTTGCCGCAGTGCCGCCATCCGGCGCGCCCTGCGCCAGCGCGACGGTCGGCAGGAGTACGATTGCCGCCGCCGACGCGGCCAGCACAAGACGACAAGGCTTTTGCATGGAACGCTCCAGTTCGGGCCCGCTCAGTTTCCAGGCTGATCCTATTACGTCCGCACACGTCCGCACACCGGGATTTTGGCGAGGCGAACGGGCATGGACCGGCTATGCTTGACCCGGCTGCAGGTCGTAAAAACGAACGCGAGCCGGCTGCACTGCCAGTCCGGACCAAGCGCTGCGCTCAAGACCGGCTCCGGTTTGGACAGGCCGGGCGCAAAGAAACCGATGGCGCAGGCCAGTGAGACGATGGCGGCGGCGAGAACGAGGTTCTTGCGGGTCCACCAATTGTGCGGCATGGCGGTCGCTCCTGTTTCGAAAGCGCGGAGCATAAGATCACTCCACCGCGGTGCCTGTGAACGGCTTCACACTACACGGATTTGTGCGCGAGCCCCGATGGATGCGGAAATGAGTATAGAAATGGGTATAACTGGCGCAAATCCGTTGCGCGCGCACAACGCTTGATCGACATTGCCCTCGGGGCGAGCGCGTGTGCGGGGCGTGCGATGGACGAGCAGGAAGCGAGCTACGACTACCATCGCTACAAGCAATTGCTGGCGGAAGCGGTCGACGAGACCAAACGGCTCGAGCTGATCGAGATCATGATCAGGGAAAAGGCCCGCGACAGGCTCGAGGCGCAGCGGATCGCGGACCGCGTAGCGATGACCGCTATGACGGTTGCGCGCGTCCTTGGACCTGGAGGTCGTCGCGATAATATCTAGAAGAGCGATCACTTCTCCGAAGCGAGCATCACCAGCGAGCCGACCACCCCGATCAGCGCACAGGCGAGAAGGCCATATTGAAGGATCGCCAGCGCCTGCCTTGGGGCTTCGGTCGCCGTTGCCATCTCGTAGAGAGCCATGCTGACGTAATCCCGCGCATCAGGATCAGTTTGGGCCATTTGCTGCTCACGCAAGCCTCCCCTGCTTTACCCGACCCTTTTCGACGCTGGTATTTTGCCTCGGGTTCACTTACCTAGTCCCCATTCCGCGCGCGTGGCGCGTCCAACCCCAAGAGTGAAAGCGACAAGGCCTCTTTTATGAGTGGATTCAAGGAACCGAGCTTCGCGGACCGCCAGAAGGCCGCCCAGCAGGCGCGGCAGAACATCCTGAACAAGTTTCGCACCCAGCCGGGACCCGACGATCCCGAGGTGAAGCGCCGCCAGGCCGAGCGCGAGGCCGTCGCCGCCGCCCGTGCCAAGGCGAGAGAGGCCAAGGAAGCCGAAAAGGCCGAACAGAAACGTCGCGAGGCCGAGGCCGCCGCGGCGGAGGCCGCCAGGTTAGCCCGCGAGAAGGAAGAAGAGGCCGCCAGGCTGGCGGCGCTGGAGGCTGAGCAAAAGGCCAAGCGCGACGCGCGTTACGCCGCGCGCAAGACCAAGGGCAAGAAGAAATAGGCGCGATGCTGATCGCCGTTTCTTGCCGGCGACAGATGCAGCCCCGTCATTCCGGGATCGTGCGCAAGCACCAGATGCCCAGGTGCGCAATTGCGCACCTGGGCATCTCGAGATTCTCAGATGCGCAATCGCGCATCATAGTTCAATGCCGCGCATCGCCCCGGAATGATGGTGCGGCTCAGTTCTTCTTCATGCCGTCTTCTTTTTTCATGCCGTCGTGCTTCATGCCCTCCTTCTTCATCATACCGTCCTCTTTCTTCATGCCGTCCTTGGACATGGACTCCTTCTTCATGCCGTCGCCCTTGCCCATCTTGTCCTGAGCGAAGGCCACTGGCGCGAACGCGAGGCCGAGCGAAACAAGCGCGGCAGAAAGACCGAGGCCGATACGGGTCGTGGTGGTGGTCATGGGATGGTGGTCCTTGGTTTGGGTTGGCTTCTCGAAAGCGACGTCTGCCGCTTCTCCAACGACGATGGCGCGACCGGTTTTGTTACCGGCCACGTCCCAAAGTTCCGCAATTCTCACGGTTAGTTGAAGCGAACACATTCAGTTAATATGGGGCTGAAGCCGGTCCGGATTGCCGATCCAAGAACCGTTTGCAGGAAACAAACCATGCTCACGCGCCGCCATGTCATCGCATCTGCACTCGCCGCGCCCGCCGTGCTTCGTTTCGGCACCGGCACGGCCCGTGCGGCCACCACGCTGAAGATCTCGCATCAGTTTCCGGGCGGCACCATCGACAAGGGCGACTTCCGCGACCGGCTGTGCCGCACCTTCGCCGCCGAAGTCGCCAAGCGCAGCGGCGGCGAGATCGCAGCCGATGTCTATCCGAACTCCTCGCTGGTCAAGACCAACGCGCAGTTCTCGGCAATGCGCAAGGGCGCTCTCGATATCAGCCTCTACCCGATGCCGTATGCCGGAGGCGAGCTGCCGGAAACCAATATCGGCCTGATGCCGGGCCTGGTCGCAACCTACGACCAGGGTCTGCGCTGGAAGAACGCGCCGGTCGGCAAGGCGCTGACCGACTTCCTCGCCGACAAGGGCATTATCCTTCTCACATGGGTCTGGCAGGCCGGCGGCGTCGCCAGCCGCTCTCGACCGATCGTCGCACCTGACGACGCCAAGGGGCTGAAAGTGCGCGGCGGCTCGCGTGAAATGGATGTGGTGCTTAAGACCGCGGGTGCCTCGGTCCTGTCGATGCCATCGAACGAAATCTACGCCGCAATGCAGAGCGGCGCCTGCGATGCCGGAATCACCTCCTCCACCAGCCTGATCTCGTTCCGCCTCGCGGAGGTCGCCAACTCGCTGACCTCGGGCGCCGGCGCCTCCTATTGGTTCATGCTGGAGCCATTGATGATGTCGAAGGCAATCTTCGACAAGCTACCCAAGAAGCAACAGGACATCATCCTGACGGTCGGCAGCGAACTGGAAGCGTTCGGCCGCAAAGGCGCGCAGGACGACGATATCGAGGTCGCCAAGGTCTATGAGAAGTCCGGCGCCAAGGTCAGCACGCTCGATGTCGCGACCGTCAGCAAGTGGCGCGACATCGCGCGCGATACCGCCTGGAAGGACTACAGCGCCAAGTCGGCGATGTCGGCCAATCTGCTGAAGCTCGCCAGCGACGTCCCCGCATGATGCATGGTCCGCTTCCGGATCAACGCCCCGCGCGCGCCACGATTGAGCCGCCGCCCACCACCTGCAACAGGTCGGTTCTGACAGCCTCGATATGCTGCTGCAGAAACCGGCAGGCCTGGTCGATCTCTTTCGCCCGGCACAGCTCGATCAGGTGAGCGTGCTCCTTTTCGGCCGTGCCCATCGCCTTGGTATTGGAGAGTTGCAGACGCGTGTAGCGGTCGCTGGTCTGCAAGAGCGCCACGACGATCGCCTTGGTACGCGGCTGCCGGGCGTGAACATATAGTGCCATGTGGAAGTCAGCGTTGAGCTGCCCCCATTCGCTGACGTTGCGCGCCTTGATCGCTTTCTCGAAGCGCTTCTGGATGTCGTCCAGCGCGGCAAAGTCTTGTTCCGCAAAGTGCGGCGCCGACTGCGCCAAGAGCCGCGGCTCCATGATTCCGCGAAGATCGAACACGTCGTTGATTTCGTCCAGCGACAGTTCCGATACGATCGCGCCTTTTTGCGGGACGATACGCACCAGCCCCTCCGCCTCGAGCTGAAACAGCGCTTCGCGCACTGGAATGCGGCTGACGCCGTATGCCTCACCCAACGCATCCTGCCGAAGTTGTGAGCCGGCTGGATAAGTCCCGTCGAGAATGGACTGCCTGAGCTGATCGACGATCGCAGCCGACAGCGTCCGGTGCTTCAGAGGGACTTTCATTTGACCTTCCGTCGTCATCGCCGGCCTTTCCGATCGAGGCGGCCCCGCTTCGCACGTTGAAATGGTCCCACCCCAGCGGGAGCCGAGCTGCCCATAATCTCCATTTGACAAGATTGTATAAATTATACAACTTCAAATGACACTAGAAATCTTGACGGGCAGCGGGGCTCTTTATGATCGAGCAGGCAATTGCGGACATGCCAGCGTTCAGCGCCCGGGGAATCGTCGTCAGGGCTTCGAGTCTGCTGCTCGCTTTCGAGCGCATCGCCCTGATGGGGCTGATGTATCTGCTGACGGCGCTGATCCTGGTGAACGTCGTCACCCGCTATTCGCACTTCCCGATCTACTGGATCGATGAATCGGCGGTCTATTGCGTGGTCTGGCTGACCTTCATCGGCGCCTCCGCGATGACGCGGCTCAGGCTCGACTTCGCCGTCACCATGATGACCGAGCGCCTCTCGGCGCGGAATCAGAAGTTCGCGAGGATCATCGCGACCGGCATGGTCGTCGTGTTCGGCGTGGCGCTCGTCATCACCTGCTTCCTCTGGATGGATCCAATCGGGCTTGCCCGCGCCGGCTTCGATGCGCGCAAGCTCGCCGCCGAGACATTCAACTTCCTCTACACCGAGCGCACCCAAACGCTGAACTGGCCGACCTGGGTGCTCTATTTGACGCTGCCGATCTTCGCGGTCTCCATGACCATTCATGGCCTGGCAAACCTGCTCGAAGATCTCGAACTGGTGCCACGGACGCCGCCAAAAGGCTTTCAGCTTTCCGAACTCGACGGGGTCAACTAGTGATCACGTCAGCCGCCTTCATCGCGATCATGTTGGTCGGGGTACCGATCGGCCTTTGCCTCTGCCTGGCCGGGCTCGTCTTCATCATCGCGTCAGGCAATCCGGTGCTGTTTCAATCCTACCCGCTGCAGCTCTTCGGCGGGGTCGACAGCTACGGCCTGATCGCCATCCCGCTGTTCATCCTGATCGGCGAAATCATGAACGGCGGCGGCATTACCCGGCGCATCGTCGACATGGCGATGGCCTTTGTCGGCTCGCTGAAGGGCGGGCTCGCCTACGTCAACATCCTCGCCAACATGTTCATCTCCTCCATCCTGGGATCTGCGACCGCGCAGGTCGCGATCATGGCGCAGATCATGGTGCCGGAGATGGAAAAGAAGGGCTACGACAAGACCTTCGCGGCCGGCTTGACCGCCTATGGCGGCATGCTCGGGCCGATCATTCCACCCTCGGTGATGTTCGTCGTCTACAGCGTGCTGGCGCAGGTGTCGGTCAGCGACATGCTGATTGCCGGCATCGTGCCGGGCGTGATCCTGACCGCGATGTTCTGCATCGCCATCGCACTGATGGGATACGTCTACAACTATCCCAAGGCCGATTATCAGACGCCGCGGCAGCGGCTGGCGACGATCCTGCGGACATCGCCGACGCTGCTGATTCCGATCGTGATCGTCGGCAGCATTCTCGGCGGGCTCGCCAACGCGACGGAGTCCGCGGCCGTCGGCGCGGTAGCCGCCGCTCTCGTCGGAAAATTCTGGACCAAGGAGTTCAGGTTTTCGCAGCTCCCGCAGATGATGCTGCGCGCAGGCGTCTACTCGGCCATCGTGCTGTTCCTGGTCGCGGCGGCCGCCGTGTTCTCCTGGGTGCTGGTGTTCGGCAAGGTGCCGCAGGAGACCGCCGCATGGATCCAGTCGGTCGCCAAGGATCCCGTCAGCTTCATGCTGCTTTGCAACGTGATCCTGCTGGTGATCGGTACGGTCATCGACGGCATTCCCGGCCTGATCATGACGGTGCCGATTCTGCTGCCGGTCGCGACCGAGATCTATCACATCGACCCACGCCAGTTCGGCGTCGTCGTGGTGATCAACCTGGTGCTTGGATTGCTGTCGCCCCCGGTCGGTCTTTGCTTCTTCGTGGCGGCAGCCGTAACCGGCGCCAAGCCCGGCAAGATGTTCATGGTGACGCTGCCGCTGTTCGGCATCTCCTGCATCCTGCTGGTGCTGCTCTCGCTCTATCCCTCCCTCTCCCTCGTCCTCATCAAGTAGGTCCAAACCCCTCAAGGAGCATTGTCATGTCGCTTTCACGTCGCCGCTTCCTTGCCGCCAGCGCGGCCGTGCCGCTGTTCGCGCCGTCGCTGGCGCTGGCGCAAGCCAAGGAATTCCGCCTCGGCCTGATCACGCCCAACGGCCATTCCTGGAACAAGGCGGCATTAAAACTCGGCGACGATCTCAAGGCTGCTACCAACGGCCGCCTGACCATGACGGTCTTTCACTCCGGCCAGCTCGGCAATGAACCGGCGATGATGCAGCAATTGCAGTCCGGCGCGCTCGATATGGGCTTCATCCAGGCCGCCGAGCTCGGCTCGCGCGTGCCGCATATCGCAGCGATCAACGCGCCCTACATCGTGCGCTCGACGCCGTCGGTCGCCAAATTCGTTCGCCATCCGGCCGCGATCAAGCTGTTCGAGGTGCTGCCGCAGGAAACCGGCACAATCGGCCTCGGCTGGGGCATCACCGGCATGCGCGCCATCTTCTCGTCGAAGGACCTGGCGACCTTGGCCGATATCAAGGGCATGAAACTGCGCATCAACCCGACGCCGGTCTATCGCGATTTCTATTCGTCGCTGGGTGCGGCGCCGACGCCGATCCCGACGCCGCAGGTGTTTGACGCCATGGCGAACGGCCAGGTCGACGGCCTCGAGGCGGACTTGGAGTTCTCCTGGAACCAGCGCTTCGACAAGGTGTCAAAAGTCATCCTGCAGATGAATGCCGTCTTCATGCCGATGGCAGCGATCGTCTCCGGCCGCGTCTGGCAATCGCTGCCGGCGGCCGACCGCGAGCTGATTACCAAGACCGTCAAATCGACGCTCGATACGCAGATCGATGAATTGGCGGGCAATGAGCCCAAGCTGATCGAGAACTTCAAGAACGCGCCGATCCCGATCCGTCAGGTCCCGGCCGGGGATACCGAAGCGGTCATTGCCGAATTCGACAAGGTCTGGGTGCCCAAGGCCCCGGTCCTTGCCGAGCTGCGCAAGGTCGGCGCGACGCTCTGATCCCATCCCATCGTTTTCAAGCCAAAGCCCGGCGGATTCAGCAGTCCGCCGCAACAATTCCAATGGAGCTAAACAAATGAGCCCACGCATTTCCTGGGAAGGCGTTTTCCCGGCCGTCACCACGCAATTCAATGACGACCTGTCGCTCAATATCGATGCGACCGCGAAGGTCATGGACGGCCTGATCCGCGACGGCGTTTCCGGACTGATCGTTTGCGGTTCCGTCGGCGAGAACACTTCGCTGGAGCGGAAGGAGAAAGTCGCCATCATGGAGACGGCCAAGGCGGTCGCGGCCGGCCGCGTGCCCGTGCTGTGCGGCATCGCCGAGTTCACGACCGCCTTCGCCGTCGAAACCGCCAAGGAAGCGGCGCGCGTCGGCATCGACGGCGTGATGGTGATGCCTGCGCTGGTCTATTCGTCCAAACCGCACGAGACGGCCGCACATTTCCGCGCGGTCGCCACGGCGACCGACCTGCCGGTGATGCTCTACAACAATCCGCCGATCTACAAGAACGACGTCACGCCGGACATTCTGGCCTCGCTCGCCGACGTCGAGAACGTCGTCTGCTTCAAGGACTCCTCCGGCGACACACGGCGCTTCATCGACACCCGCAACATGGTTGGTGACCGTTTCGTCCTGTTTGCTGGCCTCGACGACGTCATCGTCGAGAGCGTCGCCATGGGCGCGGTCGGCTGGGTCTCCGGCATGTCGAACGCTTTCCCGCGCGAGGGCGAGACCTTGTTCCGCCTCGCCAAGGCGGGGCGCTATGCCGAGGCGATGCCGCTGTACGAATGGTTCATGCCGCTATTGCACCTCGATGCCCGTCCGGACCTTGTCCAGTGCATCAAGCTTTGCGAGCACATCATGGGCCGCGGCACCGCGCTAACCCGCCCGCCGCGGCTTGCGCTGCTGCCGCACGAGAAGGCGGAGGTCGAAGCGATGATGGCGAAAGCGCTCAAGAACCGGCCGGTGCTGCCGAACGTCGGGCTGAAGGCCGCGTAAGCGGCCTACTTGGCGGCCCGTGCCTTCGCGTTCAACGCTGCAGCAACGCGGCTGACCGGCGGGCGGCCGATCAGCCCACTGACGACATTGGTTGCCGTTACCAGCTTTGCCATGTCGACGCCGGTCGCAATGCCCATGCCTTCGAGCATGTAGACCACGTCCTCGGTTGCGACGTTTCCCGTCGCGCCGGGGGCGTAGGGACAGCCGCCAAGACCGCCGGCGGCGGAATCGATCACGCGGCAGCCCTCTTCCATCCCGCCCGGCATTGGGCGACGAATTGGATAATGGCGGAGGGTGTATTCCTTGCGCCGGCGGTTTGGAAAACCCACAACATCCGGTAGCTGTTAACCGTTTCCAATCGCGAATCGTCCAGGGATGTGCTGATTAGGCATCCAACACTTCTAATTGTTCACGAAATGTTCTAGAATGTCGATCGAACCGACAAAACGGATTCGCGACCCAGTTCATGGGCTTATCGTGTTCAATTTATCTGATGAGATCGATCGAGCCGCTTGGGAACTCCTTGACACACCGGAGTTTCAACGTCTCCGTCGCGTAAAGCAACTTGGCGTCTCCGAATTTACTTTTCCCGGCGCTACACACACGCGCTTCGCACATTGCGTCGGCGTATTTCACGTCGCGCGCCGCCTGATGAAGGTAGCGACAAGTAGGATTCCGGCACAAGACTCAAACCCGCATAGAATTCGTGTTTCGCTGCTTGCAGCGTTATTGCACGATCTTGGTCACGGCCCTTTCAGTCATGCTTTTGAAGAAGCTGAAAAGTCGAGACTTCGCGGTACGCCAGGTGCGTATAAGAGCCACGAGCAGTGGACCGCCGAAATCATTACAAATCCAGAAGGCCAAATTCGGAAGATTCTTTCGAAAAGGTTCGGCGATAGCATGGCCGACGAAGTGGCGGAACTGCTAAAGGGTGAACCGGCGGATTTATACGCTGCTGTCGTTTCGAGTTCATTCGACGCGGATCGATTAGACTACCTTCAGCGAGATAAGATGATGACCGGCTCTGGCGCCGGAGGAATCGATCTAGATTGGCTGATCGACAATCTTCGTATCACATCCGTTGCTTCGGAGGTTGATGAAGACTCGGAAGAACTAGCAACGCCAATTACAACATTCTGCTTTGCCGAAAAAGCAGCTCAAGCTGCCGAAGCATTTATTCTTGCGCGGTATCATCTCTATTCGCAAGTTTACTTTCATCGCACTACACGCGGCATTGAACAGCTTTTGACTGCTTTTCTTAAACGCCTCTCGGACCTTGTTACAAAAGGATCTGCGAGAGACGTTTGTCTGGCCGCTGATCATCCCCTGGTATCTTTCTATTCTTCGAAGCAGCCTTCAATTTCAGGATATCTTGCGCTCGACGACACGGCCGTTTGGAGTGCGGTCGAAGCAGCGACCCGCGGAAAGGACAAAGAATTGAAAGCGCTTGCAGTTCGTCTGCGCGACCGCGGACGCCTGAAGGCAATTGAAGTTGCCACAGAACAGCCGACGGCAACTGACAAAGCTCGCCGGGAGTACATCGAAAAGAATCTAGTCGCGAATGTTGGCAAGTCGATTTTTGTAGATCGCGTACCCCTTACGATTTACGGAGGGCTGAAAGCGGGAGAAGCGCGTTCGCATAAACGCGTTCGTATTTTGCGCTCAGGCCAAGATGTGGCCGTTGACATTACACAGGTCTCAAAAGCTATCGCGGCTCTGACAGAAAAACAGGAGCTTTTGCGATACTACTTTGTTGATGAAGCCATGTGGAAACAAGTTGAAAGCATCAAGGGGTGAAAATCATGGCGGACGTTGGACGACTTGTTCTCGATGTCGTCGCCTTATCGGGAGGCAGACTAGTTGGTCGAACTCGCATGCAAAAGACAATCTATCTTTTGGACGTGCTCGGCTTGGGAAGCGGCGCATCATATTACTACTACAACTTCGGTCCGTTTTCGGATGAAATAGCTGATGGGATATCTGACAGTAAATTCAGCGGTGCGCTGGTGGAAGAAACCGAATATCGGATGTCAGACGGTTCGCCCTTCAGTATTTTTAAAACAAATGGAGTCTCTGAGCAGGGGCGCAATGTTGGTGCTCTTCCGGCAGACAAGGTTAAGGCAGTTCTTCAACGCTTTGCTTCCTGCAATTCAACAGTTCTAGAGCTCGCAGCAACGATCCATTGGCTCGCTCAAGTGGAGAAGGTACCTGATTGGCGGCGAGAGCTGATACGAAGAAAGGGATCAAAGACTCAGAATGGAAGAATGGAAAGGGCTGCAGAGTTGCTAGGAGAGTTGGGCGTAAGCGTTAGTTAGACTTCAAGTGCTACGCGCAAGCTTCGCATTCAACGCCGCCGCGACGCGGCTGACCGGCGGCCGGCCGATCAGCCCGCTCACGACATTGGTCGCGGAGACCAACTTTGTCATGTCGACGCCGGTCGCAATGCCTATGCCTTCGAGCATGTAGACCACATCCTCGGTTGCGACATTTCCCGTCGCGCCGGGGGCGTAGGGACATCCGCCAAGACCGCCGGCGGCGGAGTCGATCACGCGGCAGCCCTCTTCCATCCCGGCGTAGAGATTGGCGAGTGCCTGGCCATAGGTATCGTGGAAATGCATCGCCAGATTGGCCATCGGCACATGGCCGGCGACCGCGCGCAATAGCTGCCGCGCCTTCGAGGGCGTGCCGACGCCGATGGTGTCGCCGAGCGAGATTTCGTAGCAGCCGAGATCCCACAACACCTTTGCGACATCGACCACCGCCTGCGGCTTGATCTCGCCCTCATAGGGACAGCCGAGCACAGTGGAGATGTAGCCGCGCACCCGGACGCCATCGGCCCTCGCGCGGGCGAGCACCGGCTTGAAGCGTTCGATCGATTCCGCGATCGAACAATTGATGTTGGCGCGGGAAAAGCTTTCCGACGCCGCAGCGAATACCGCGATCAGTTTGGCGCCGGCGGCCTGAGAAGCCTCGTAGCCCTTCTCGTTCGGCACCAATACCGGCAGTTCGCAATTCGTATGGTGGTTGACGCCCCGCAACACCTCGGCCGATCCGACCATCTGCGGGATCGCCTTTGGAGAGACGAAGGCGCCGACCTCGACGGTGTGGAGGCCCGCGCCGATCAATGCCTCAATGAACGCGATCCGGTCGGCGACGCTGATCGGCGTCTTCTCGTTCTGCAGCCCGTCGCGCGGGCCGACCTCGACAATGTGAACGCCATCGCTCATGACGCTACCGCCGGTTCAATTTCGGCAAGTTCGACGCCTTCGCCGACGATATCGCCGACCTTGCACCTGATTTTTGTCAACACGCCCGCAAACGGCGCGCGCAGGGTCTGCTCCATCTTCATGACTTCCAGCGTCAGGATCGCCGCGCCCTTCTCGAGCGTCGCGCCTTCCTCGGCCAGCAGTGCCACCACGGTCCCCGGCAGCGGCGCCACGATCTTGTCCTCGCCGACCAGTTCCTCCGTCTCGCCGCCGAACGGATCGACCCAATGCAGATCGAAGCGGCCGTTCCGGGTGCGGAGGTAAAGCTCGTGGCCCTCGATCACGGCCGTGACGCGCGATTTTATGCCCTCGATCGTCAGATCGAAGCTGCCTTCTTCCGCGGGCGACGTCGCGAAAACGAACTCATGCTTGCCGATGGTCAGTTTCGACGGACCGTTGCCATAGTGCAGCGTCACCCCGTGTTCGATGCCCTGCCCCTGACGGAACGAGAACACCCGCTTTCGCTGTCCAACCGGCATCCACCCAAACGTATTCCAGGGCAAATGCGCTTCCTTGCGTGCAGCGTTCTGCTCATCGACAACAATTGCCGCTACCGCGGCACAAAGCTCGAGGTCCCCTGCCGTCCCCGAGGATTCTGTCAGCTTGTTCAGTTCGCGCTCGATGAAGCCGGTGTCGATGGTATTGGCGCGCACCTGCGGGTGCGTCACCAGCGCGGACAGGAACGCAATGTTGGTGACGATGCCGCGGACGTCGGTCTCTTCCAGCCCACGGTTCAGCCGCTCGATCGCCGCCTGCCGGGTCGGCGCCCATGCGATGACCTTGGCAAGCATGGCATCGTAGTATGGCGACACCGCATCGCCGCTGCGATAGCCGGCATCGATCCGCAGGCCATCGACCACCTCAGGCGTGCGCCAGGTCCTGATCCGACCGACCGACGGCATAAAATTCTTCTGCGGATTCTCAGCATAGACCCGCGCCTCGATGGCGTGTCCGTTCAGCTTGATCTCGTTCTGCGCCAACGGCAGCGTTTCGCCGAACGCCACCCGCAACTGCCATTCGACGAGGTCGACGCCGGTGATGAGCTCGGTCACGGGATGCTCGACCTGCAGGCGGGTGTTCATTTCGATGAAGAACACCTCCTTGCCGTCGGAGACGAATTCGATGGTGCCGGCGCCGACATAATTGACCGCGGCAGCCGCCTTGCGCGCAGCCGCACAGACTGTTTCGCGTTGCTTGGCGTCCAGCGTCGGCGACGGCGCCTCCTCGATCACCTTCTGATGCCGCCGCTGCAGCGTGCATTCGCGCTCCCAGAGCGAGAGCAGATTGCCGTGGCTGTCGCCAATGATCTGCACCTCGATATGCCTTGGGTTTTGCACGAATTTCTCGATCAGCATGCGATCGTCGCCGAACGCAGCCTTCGCTTCGCGCTTGGCGCTGACGATCGCAGCCGCAAGCTCGCCGGCCGAATTGACCACACGCATGCCGCGCCCGCCGCCGCCGGCGGAAGCCTTGACCAGCACGGGGAAGCCGATCTTCTCGGCGGCCTTCGCTAGCGTCGCCTCGTCCTGGGCCTCGCCGTGATAGCCGGGCACCAATGGCACGCCAGCCTTTTCCATCAACGCTTTCGAGCCGGACTTCGAGCCCATCGCCGTCATCATCTCGGCCGTGGGGCCCACGAACACCAGCCCGGCATTCAGGCAGGCCTGCGCGAATTCGGCATTTTCAGACAGAAAACCGTAGCCGGGATGCACCGCCTCGGCGCCGGTCTGGCGCGCCGCTTCGATCACGCGCTCGACGTTGAGATAGCTGTCGCGTGCCCGGGCCGGTCCGAGCAGCACGGCCTCGTCGGCCATGGAGACGTGCATGGCGTCGCGGTCGGCCTCGGAGTAGACGGCGACGGTACGCAGGCCCATGGCCCGCGCGGAGCGGATCACACGGCAGGCAATCTCGCCACGGTTGGCGATCAGGAGGGTGCGAAAACGCCGGTAGAGTTTCGAGCGGTCCATCATCACATCCTGAACAGGCCGAATTTCGTGGGTTCAATCGGCGCGTTGGCCGCGGCGGACAGCCCAAGGCCCAGCACCAGGCGGGTGTCGGCGGGATCGATCACGCCATCATCCCACAGCCGCGCGGTGGCGTAATAGGGATTGCCCTGGCTTTCATACTGGGCACGGATCGGTGCGCGGAACTTGTCCTCTTCCTCGGCCGACCAGCTTTCGCCCTTCGCCTCGATATTGTCGCGGCGGACCTGGCTCAGCACCATGGAGGCCTGTTCACCGCCCATTACCGAAATACGCGCGTTTGGCCACATCCAGAGGAAACGCGGAGAATAGGCGCGGCCAGACATGCCGTAATTTCCGGCGCCATAGGAGCCGCCGATCACGACAGTGAATTTCGGCACGCCGGCGGTCGCGACCGCCGTCACCAGCTTGGCGCCATCGCGCGCGATGCCACCGGCCTCGTATTTCTTGCCCACCATGAAGCCGGTGATGTTCTGCAAAAACACCAGCGGAATATTGCGCTGGCAGCACAGCTCGATGAAGTGCGCGCCCTTCAGCGAACTCTCGCTGAACAGGATGCCATTGTTGGCGATGATGCCGACCGGATAACCCCAGATATGGGCGAAGCCGCAAATCAGCGTCGCGCCGTAGAGTTTCTTGAACTCGTCGAACTCCGAGCCGTCGACGATCCGCGCGATGATATCGTGCACGTCGAACGGTTTTCTGCCGTCGGCGGGGACGACGCCGTAGATTTCCTCGGCGGGAAACAGCGGCTCCCGCGGCTCGCGCATGTTCAGCACCGCGCGTGTCGGCGGCTTCAGCGTGGCGACGATGCGCCGGGCGATTCCGATCGCATGTGCATCGTTCTGCGCATAGTGATCGGTGACGCCCGAATGCCGGGAATGCACGTCGGCGCCGCCGAGCTCTTCGGCGGATACCACCTCGCCGGTCGCGGCCTTCACCAACGGCGGACCGCCGAGAAAGATGGTGCCCTGATTGCGCACGATGATGCTCTCGTCCGACATCGCCGGCACATAGGCGCCGCCCGCGGTGCACGAGCCCATCACGATCGCGATCTGCGGAATGCCCTGCGAGGACATCTGCGCCTGGTTGTAGAAGATGCGGCCGAAATGCCGCTCGTCCGGAAAGATCTCGTCCTGCATCGGCAGGAAGGCGCCGCCGGAATCGACCATGTAGATGCAGGGCAAATTGTTCTGGCGCGCGATATCCTGCGCGCGCAGATGCTTCTTCACCGTCATCGGATAGTAGGTTCCGCCCTTGATGGTGGCGTCGTTGGCGACGATCACGCATTCGCGGCCCGAAACGCGTCCCACCCCGGTAATGACGCTCGCAGAATGGACGTCGCCGCCATAGAGCCCGTGGGCTGCGAGCGGCGATAGTTCGAGAAACGCCGTGCCGGGATCGACCAGCAGGTCGACGCGTTCGCGCGCCAGCATCTTGCCCCTCGATGTATGCCGCTTACGCGACACCTCGCCGCCACCGCCGGCGACCACCTTGAGCTTCTCGCGCAGTTCGGCCACGAGACCCCGCATCACGTCGGCATTGCGGGCAAACTCGGAGGATGCAGGATCGATGGTGGAATGAAGCGGCATGATCGGCGTTTTCTTTGGATGCGAGGGAGCCGTTGGAACGGCTTCAGGACGGCCGGAACGTAACGTTCGAGGAAGATATAACAGCCTGTATCATCTTTGCCTCGATGTGAAGTTCAAGCCGTCTTTTCGAACAGCTCCCGCCCGATCAGCATGCGGCGGATTTCGGATGTGCCGGCGCCGATCTCGTAGAGTTTGGCGTCACGCAACAGCCGCCCGGTCGGGTAGTCGTTGATATAGCCGTTGCCGCCAAGGAGCTGGATGGCGTCGAGCGCGCATTGCGTCGCCTTCTCCGCGGCGTAGAGGATCGCACCGGCGGCGTCCTCGCGCGTGGTCTCGCCGCGGTCGCAGGCTTTTGCCACGGCGTACACGTAGGCGCGCGAGGCGTTCATCGTGGTGTACATGTCGGCTATCTTGCCCTGCACCAGCTGGAAGCTGCCGATCGGCTCGCCGAACTGCTTGCGCTCATGCACGTAGGGCAGCACCACGTCCATGCAGGCCTGCATGATGCCGATCGGGCCCGCCGCCAGCACCGCGCGCTCATAGTCGAGGCCGCTCATCAAGACGTTGGCGCCGCGGCCGACCTCGCTCAGCACGTTGTCTTCCGGCACCTCGCAATCCTCGAACAAGAGTTCGCAGGTGTCGGAGCCGCGCATGCCGAGCTTGTCGAGTTTCTGCGCGGTGGAAAATCCCTTCATGCCCTTTTCGATGAGGAAGGCGGTGATGCCACGCGGGCCGGCGTTAGGATCAGTCTTGGCGTAGACCACCAGCGTGTCCGCCTCGGGGCCGTTGGTGATCCACATCTTGTTGCCGTTCAGCACAAAGCGGTCGCCCTTCTTCTCGGCGCGGGTCTTCATCGAGACCACGTCCGAGCCCGCGCCCGGCTCCGACATTGCGAGCGAACCGACATGCTCGCCGGAGATCAGTTTCGGCAGATACTTGCGCTTCTGCGCCTCACTGCCGTTGCGGCGGATCTGATTGACGCAGAGGTTGGAATGGGCGCCGTAGGACAGGCCGACGGAGGCTGATGCCCGCGACATTTCTTCCAGTGCGATGCAGTGCTCGAGATAACCGAGACCGGCGCCGCCATATTCCTCTTCCACCGTGATGCCGTGCAGGCCGAGCGCGCCGATCCTGGGCCAGAGATCGCGCGGGAACTGATTGCTGCGGTCGATCTCGGCGGCGCGCGGGGCGATCTCGTTTTGCGAAAACGCATGCACGGTCTCGCGAATGGCGTCCGCAGTCTCGCCGAGGTCGAAGTTGAGAGGCAGCGCCCTGTTTGAGGCCATCGTTCACCCTTGCATATCTTCGAATTAAACGATCATACGTTTTTTTACTATCCTCGCAAGTGAGACATATTGAAGCTCAAATGAACGCCGCAGAAGATTGAAATTACTATCTTTTCATGCGAGAATTATACGGCCGCTTGCTCGTTTCAAGGGCGGCGAACGCCCTCCACTCTCAGAGGCCAAATGGCGCGGACGATCGGCTCACACGGCCCCAAGACGATGGAGGCGATCCGCAAAGCCGGGCTGCGCCTGATCTTCGAGCACGGCTACGCGGCGATGAGCCTGCGCCAGCTTGCGGCCGAAGTCGGGATCCAGTCGGGCTCGCTCTACAATCACATCTCGACCAAGCAGGAATTGCTGTTCGTGCTGGTACGGGACCACATCAACGAGCTGCTGCGCCAGCTCGATCGCGCCCTGCAGGGGAAACAGGGGCCGGCCGACAAGCTCCGCGCCTTCGTCGCCTTTCATGTCAGCTACCACATGACCAAGAAGCGCGAGGTCTTCATCGCCAATTCCGAGCTGCGAAGCCTGGAGCAGAAGAACTACGAGGAGATCGTGGCGCTGCGCGGCGCCTATGAGCGGCGGCTTGCGGAAATTCTCACCGAGGGTGTCGCGGAAGGCGAGTTCGAGGTCGTTGACATCCAGGTGGCGACGTTTGCGATCCTGTCGCTCCTGACCGGCCTCACTGCCTGGTACCGGCCCGGAGGGCGGCTCACCAAGGAGGCGATCGTCGCCGCCCATGAGAAGCTGGTACTATCGGGCGTCGCTCCTGGCGCGACGCCTGAGCGGGCGCAAACCAAGCGCGCGCCCTCCCCTGATGTCACGGCTCGCGGCAGGCCGGAGGGCGGATGAGGTGCCGATGACGGAACGTCAACCCCTCGACGAATTCGACCTGAAAATCCTGTCCGAGTTGCAGAAGGACGGACGCATCCGCAACAATGAGCTGGCGGACAGGGTCGGCCTCTCGGAGCCTCCGTGCCGACGGCGCGTTCGGTCCTTGCGCGAGCGCGGTTATGTCAGTGCCATCCGGGCCACGCTCGACGAAAAGCTCCTTGGTTACGAGGTTATTTCCTACGTATTGATTCAGTTGCAGAGCCAGGCTCAGGCGACGTTGCAGGCGTTCGAAAAATCGATCGCGGCAATACCGCTGGTCCAGCAGAGCTGGCGCATTTCGGGCGACGCCGATTATCTGCTCAAATGCGTGGCGCGAAACGTCGAGGGCATGCACCAGCAGCTTCTGCAATTTTCAGCGATGCCCGAGGTCCGCAATATCAGAACCTTCCCGGTGCTTGGCGTCGCCAAGGATGCGCCGCTGCCGATATCCCCAAGTCCGGCGGCATCTGACCCGGCACAGTAGTCCTGGCCGCAACACCCTCGCGTCGCACGACCGGAAAGCGTGCCGGCCGGGCTCTCTCAGTGGGTCCAGGGCTCGACGCGCTTGAAGGCGAAATTGTCGGCGTAAGCGGCCGGCCGGCGCACCGAATCCTTGGGCTCGATCACCTGGTAGGCGATGCCCTTGCGCTCGCAATATGCGATCGCGTCTTCCTTGGTGTCGAAGCGCAAGGTGAGCTGCTGCTTCATGTCGGAGGATGAGGTCCAGCCCATCAGCGGCTCGATCGCCTGCGGCTGCTCGGGCTCGTAATCGAGTTGCCATTCCTGGGTCTTGGCCCTTCCCGATTGCATCGCGTTCTTGGCAGGCTTGAAAATGCGGGCGGTCATTGGATGGTCGGGTCCTCAAGCGATATGCGACATGGAAGCGTTTGGTGGAAACGGCCGGGATAGTATAGAGACACCTTTCAGGAATTTGATCGGTGATTCCAGAAATCCGGCTGTACCATTTCCGTACCGGTATAGTCATTATGCCGTACTGTGACAATCCAGGGCTATCCGGCGCCCGGGACCCGGTCTTGCGGCGCGATCTTCCAGAAAGCATCACGAAGCGGCACCCATGAAAATCAACGCTACCCTGCCAGAAAAAGGACGCGACCTCCGGCTCGACCTGTTTCGCGGAGTCGCGAACTGGGCGATCTATCTGGACCATATTCCAGACAATGTCGTGAACTGGATCACCACCCGCAATTACGGGTTTAGCGACGCCGCCGACCTGTTCGTCTTCATTTCCGGCTATACCGCCTCATTCGTCTATGCCCGGATGATGCTCGAGCGCGGCTTCATTGTCGGCGCCACCCGACTGACCAAACGCGTCTGGCAGCTTTATGTCGCCCACATCATCCTGTTCGTGATCTATATCGCCTCGATCAGCTATCTCGCCCTGCGCTTCGGCGATTCCCAACTGGTCAACGACTTCAATGTGGTCGGCCTGATCGACAACGCCACCGAAACCCTGCGGCAGGGGCTGTTCCTGAAGTTCAAGCCGGTCAATCTCGACGTGCTGCCGCTCTACATCGTGCTGATGGGTCTGTTCCCGCCGGTGCTATGGATCATGCTGCGCCAGCCCAACTGGACCATGGTGGCGGCAATCGTGCTGTGGCTGGTGTCGCGGCAGACCGGCTGGAACCTGCCCGCCTACCCGCAGGGTACCTGGTACTTCAATCCGTTCGCCTGGCAGGTGCTGTTCGTATTCGGCGCATGGTGCGCGCTAGGCGGCGCCCGCAACAACCTCGCGATCATCAACGCGCCTATCACGCTGTATCTGTGCATCGGCTATCTGATCTTCGCCCTGATCATGACCATGGCCGGCCGATTCCCGACTTTCGGCGAAATGTTCCCGCAGTGGCTGTATTCGACGTTCAATCCTAACGACAAGACCAACCTCGCGCCGTATCGCTTCCTGCACTTCGTGGCGATCGTGATCCTGATCATCCGCTTCGTGCCGAAGGAATGGCCGGGGCTGGAGTGGAGGATTTTCGATCCGCTGGTGGTCTGCGGCCAGCAGTCGCTCGCCGTATTCTGCGTCGGCGTGTTCCTGTCGTTCGTCGGGCATTTCGAACTGTCGATGAGCTCGGGCTCGCTGTTCGCGCAGATCTTCGTCAGCGTGACCGGCATCGCGATCATGACCATCGTCGCCTACTACATTTCCTGGTCAAAGCGGCAGGACAAGCCGCTGAAGCCGGCGGCGCCGAAGGCCGCCTGAGCGGCTCTCGGCTGGTCTCCGGCAGGCGGGTTCAGGCCGGCTGCGCGGTCGATGCTACCAACGTCCGCACGTCGGTGTAGATATTGACTAGCGGCGCCACCACCTTGTGCATCGCGTTCTTCGATACGATCGTGTCGTGGATCACCAGATGATCGACGCCCGTAGTCAGAAAGCAGTTCACGGCGTCCTGCGGCGCTTCCACGATGGGCTCGCCCTTGATGTTGAATGAGGTGTTGATCAGCACGGGAACGCCGGTCAACGCCTCGAATTCCTTCAGCAGGCGGTAGAGCATCGGATTGGTTTCTTCGCGCACGGTCTGGACGCGTGCAGTGCCATCGACATGCACGATCGCCGGGATCTTGTCGCGCCATTCAGGGCGAACCGGCTTGGCGATCAGCATGAAGGGCGAGTCTTCCTCGCCTTCAAAAATATCCTTCATGCGCTCGGACAGCACGATCGGCGCGAACGGCCGAAACGCCTGCCGGTGCTTTACGCGGCTGTTGAGGATGTCCTTCATCTCGGGCTTGCGTGGATCGGCCAGCAGGCTGCGGTTGCCGAGCGCGCGCGGCCCGAATTCCGAGCGGTCCTGAAACCAGCCGATCACCTTCTGATCGGCGAGCAGTTTGGCGGTGTCGCGGCAGACATTGTCGCTCCTGACGGCGTCGACCTGGATCCGCACCAGAAACTTCTGTAACTCCTTGGCGGCATCCTGGTCGCTGTAGCGCCTGCCGACATAGGCGTGATCCATCACGAAGGCGCGGCGCTGCTTCAGGATTTCGAGCCAGCCGTAATAGGCGCAGCCGATCGCAATCCCGTCATCGCCCGCGGCAGGCTGAATCCAGACGTTCTCGAAACCGGCTTCACGGGCTAGACGCCCGTTCGCCACGCAATTCAGCGCGACGCCGCCGGCCATGCAAAGGTTTTTGGCGCCGGTGGTTTCGCGCAACCAGCGGGCGCGGGCCAGCAGCACGTTCTCGGTATCGTCCTGCGTGCGCCAGGCCAGGTCTTCCCAGTGCCGCATCGCGGGGCTCTTTTCCCAATTGCTACCGGGTTCGAACACGTAAGGCTGCTTGAAGTCGGTGGCGTTCCAGTGCGGCACGTGCAGCTTGCCGTCGTCGGTGAGTTCAAGCAGATGCTTGACCTGGTCGCGGCGGCCATAGGGCGCCAGTCCCATCAGCTCGCCGCACTTGTTCCAGTCGCCAAAGATGTAGGTCGAGGCGCGGCTGTAGAGCGCGCCGAGCCCGGGCATGGTGTAGAATTCGTCGCTGAGGAAGCCGCGGTCCGGCTCCATCCAGACCTTTTTGACGCATTCCAGCGTCGTTCCGTTGAACTGGTAGTAACTCTCGGACTCGCGCGCGAGCGGCGTTGCCGTGTCGCTGGCGGGAAAGGATTCCATGACGTCGGACCGGTAGCTGCCGACGCCATCGACGATCATCACGACGCCTTCCTCGAACGGCGACACCGCGAACGCGCTGTAAGCGTGCGCGAGGTGATGAGAGATCGTGACCACCTTGTCCGAATGTTTCAGATACAGCGGATGCTTGGCAGCCTCGTCGCGCTCGAATTCCGGCAGGAAGCCCGGCGCGTCGAAATAGACCAGCCGCTCTTCCATTTCCGGGACCGGCAGGATGTAGCAATTGCGCACCACGAGATCGACGTCGTCGAGCGCAATGCCTTCGGCTTCGAGACAATAATCGATCACTTCTTTGTAGAAGCCCGATGCGTGCTTGGCCCGCGTGATCCGCTCCTTGGCGATCGCAAACGCAATGGCGCCGTCGCGCAACAGGCAGGCGCTGACATCATGGTCATAGGTGTTCAGACCAAGGACATAAGTGTGTTTTTTTGGCATGGGTACTCGTCAGGAGAGGATCGTCTTGCGCTGAAAAATGGAGATCGTGTCGACATCAAGTTCTTGGCGTGGCCTTGCAGATTTTTCAATCGAAGTTCTGCAGCGCACAATCCTAAGTGTTCATCCAACATTCAGGAAGATGAATGCGCGCCGCAGGAATCCGCAGCAAAACCACCGTAACTTGACCTTACCTCCCCTTCTCAATAAAGTCCGGAAAGCCCGAAAGAACCTTAGTAAAAATATTGTCTTAGTGCATCTGAACTGAAAGCATTCTCGCGCGTCTACGTGAGATAGTGCCGAAGTGCAGGTGTTTCGGAAGTGACCGGGAGATTCTCGAATGGCTAAACGCTACAATATCCTGACCCGCTGTCTTGCAGCGCTGGCTTTGTTGTTCGTCTACGTGGCCAGCACGTCTGCGATTCTGGTGGGCGGAACAACCACGTCCGCACAGGCGTACCGCGGCAGAGGCAGAGGCTATTATGGCGGCCGTGGCTTCTATCGCGGCGGTCGTGGCTTCTATCGCGGCCGAGGCTTCTATGGTGGGCCCGTTGTTGTGCGCCCTGGCCCGCGCTGCTGGTGGAACGCCTACGGCGCCCGCGTCTGCAGGTGGTGATAGGCCGATCGCCGTCGCGTCAGACGGGATCGTTAACGGAATCAGGCGTGCCAAACGGCACGCCTTTTTCTTTGGCCGATTGCTTCCGTGCACAGAGAGCGCCGTCCGCGCCCGGCTTAACTTGCAAGCCGGGGAAGCAGCTTGAGCGCATTCCCCCGCTCGATCGCCGCCATCTGCTCCTCCGTGAACACACCCGCCTCGCGCAGCCCCTTCACATGATCGATGCCGGTCCGGTACGGGAAATCGGTCCCGAACACGATCTGCGACGGAGGAATGATCGCCGCCAGCGCCGACATCGCACCACGGTTGGACGTCTGCGCGGTGTCGTAGAAGAATCGCTTCAGCTCGGTGAGCGTGCCGTCGGGCACCGTCTCCTTCGCCTTCGGCGCCAGCAGCGGATGCCGGACGAAGCGCTCGATCAGGAACGGCATCGTTCCGCCGGCGTGGGAGAATATCCATCGGATTTCGGGAAACCGCCGCGCGTTGCCGGAGAAGACGATGTCGGCGATCGTGCGCGTCGTGTCGGTGCCGAACTCGATCATGACGGGCGGCTGCGTCGGCGCCAGGTTCACGCAACAATTGGCCGCGGTGGGATGGGTGTAGACCAGCGCCTTGCGGCGATTGAGCTCCTCCATGACCGGCAAGAACAACGGATCTCCGAGCCATTTGTCGCCGTAGCTCGTCATCAAGGCAATGCCGTCGGCCTTGAGCGTGTCGAGCGCATAAGTGAGTTCGCGCAGGCTGCCTTCGGCGTCGGCGAGCGGCAGCATCGCGAAATTGCCGAACCGCCCCGGATAATCCGCGACCAGCTTAGCGGCATATTCGTTCGACTCGCGGCAGAGCCTTCGTGCCGTATCGCCCTTGGTGAAATTGACCGCGGGCGTGGTCACGGACAGCATCGCAGTGGCGATGCCGGCCTTGTCCATATCGGCGAGCGATTTCTCGATCGTCCAGTTCTTCATCAAGGGATCGCCGAAGCCGCTGTCGTTCGACGCGGTCACGTAGGTTGGCGGCGAGAGATGATGGTGAACGTCAATCCGGAACGGCTTTGCGTCGGCGGTTTGTGCCCCCACCCAGCCACCACCGATCGCCGTCGTCATCGCCAGCGCGCCGGCACCGAGCATGAAGCCACGCCGGCTTGGTGCTGCGAATGACGAACTCGATTGACCACAGCAGAAGCATCCCCGCAGCGGGGCCGTGCGCAAATCCGTCATTCGTTCTCTCCCCGATCTTGTTGTTGTTGCGTGCAGCCTTCAACCGTCGAGAATGGCGACCGCCCGGGTCCAGCCTGCAGATGCGCGCTCGATCTTCACCGGGAAGCACGACACCATGAATCCGGTCGACGGCAATTGCTCGAGATTGTGCAGCTTCTCGAGGTGGCAATAGCCGATGTGGCGGCCGGCCTTGTGGCCTTCCCAGATCAGGCTGGCGTCCTTCGTCTCGGCATATTTCTTCGCGGTGTAGACGAACGGCGCATCCCAGCTCCAGCCGTCGATGCCGGTCAGGCGCACGCCGCGCTCCAACAGATACATCGTCGCCTCGTAGCCCATGCCGCAGCCGGAGGTGACGTAGTCCTGCTGCCCATATTTGGCACCGGCGCTGGTATTGACCACGACGATCTCAAGTGGCGACAGCGTATGGCCGATGCGCTTCAATTCCGCTTCGACATCCTCGGCGGTCGCGACGTAGCCATCCGGAAGATGCCGGAAGTCGAGCTTCACACCCGGCTGGAAGCACCATTCCAGCGGCACCTCGTCGATGGTCCATGAACGCTCGCCGCGGTTCATGGTGGGATGGAAATGCCAGGGCGCATCCAGATGCGTGCCGTTGTGGGTGGAGAGCGATACCTGCTCCACCGCCCAGCCCTGGCCATCAGGCAGATCTTCCGCCTTCAACCCTTCGAAGAACTGCAGCATGCGCGGCAGGCCCTGCTGGTGATCGATGTACTGGATGGTCGGGTGGTTGCCGGGCGGATCGGCCGGCACGTCGTTTTGCAGGGGGACGGAAATGTCGATCAATCTGCGCGCCATGGCGGTTCCTCGCTGGATGTTCTTTTTGTGGAGCGTGGTCGCAAACGGCTATTGCCGCTCGACCCGGTTCTTCAATATGCCGATCTTTTCGACTTCGAGTTCGATGGTATCGCCATGTTCGAGATACCAGCCGAGTTCGAGCCCGCATCCATTGCCGACGGTGCCGGATCCGATGAATTCGCCGGGCATCAGGGTCTCGTCCTCGCTGACATGGGCGATGATCTCCTCGAACGAGAATAGCATGCCCTCGGTCACCCCTTGCGAGCGCGTCTCGCCGTTGACGCGCGCTTCCATCTTCAACTTGTAGGGATCGCCGATCTCGTCTGGCGTCACGATCCACGGGCCCATCACGTTGCCGCCGTCGAAACTCTTGCCCTTTGCCGGGCCTAGCCGTCCCTCCATTTCAATGCGCTGGGCATCGCGCGCGGAAAAGTCGTTGAAGATCGTATAGCCAAAGATGTGGTCTTGGGCCTTGGCGGCGGAGATGTTGGCGCCCTTGTTCCTGGTGATGATGCCGAATTCGAGCTCATAGTCCATTATCTGGCTGTAGCGCGGCCACTTCACGGTGGTGTTGGTGCCGCGCACGCTGAAGCGGTTGGTGAAGTAGTAGATCGGCTGCTTGCGATAGACCTCTGGCAGTTCGCCGAGCGGCTCGGCCTCGATCCGCGCCAGCTCGGCCATGTCGCCCTTGGCGCGTGCGGCCAGCTTGAGCTGCCCGCGCGGCGCCTGCAGGATGTGCAGCGGGAACGACATGCCGTCCCGCATCTGCCGCGGCTCGGGGACCGGCGCGAGAATTTCGGCCGCCTCGATCTTCATGGACAAGCTCTCGTCCTTGCCGTGCTTGTCGAACACCTTTGCCGCCTGTTCGATCGCGGCGTCACCGGCATCGATCAGCGCCAGCATCGAAGCGAAGGCAGGATTGGCACCTCCGTTGCGGCTGGCCGCCGCCGCGAGATCAAAGAGCAGCCTGTCGCCGCTATGCACGATGGCGACCTTTTCCTGACCGCCCGACTTTATTGTTGCGAGTTTCACCTGACGCCCTCTTGTTTTTCGGTGAAATATATGATCAAAAAAAATATCGATAAACAAGACAGAAAAATGTGTAGTGGGGAGAACACTGTGAAAAAGGCCCTAGCCGCCCTTGCCGTCAGCGTGGCGCTGACCGGTACCGCCTTTGCGCAGGCCAAGATCCAGGTCGGCTGCACGGCGACCTCGGATTGCGCCTCGGCAATGATCGCGATCGACGAGGGCATTTTTAGAAAGCATGGGCTCGAGGTCGAGATGACGCCGATCGGCATCAACTCGAACATCCCGGCGGCGATCCTGTCGAATTCGATCCAGATTGGCGGGCCGACCTCTACGGTGTTTTTGCAGGCCGTCGACGGTGGGCTCGATCTCGTCGCTATTGCGGGTGCTACCATCATGAGCCCGGTGTCGAACGGCAACATCACCGCCTTCGTCCGCAACGGCATCACCATCAAGGAGCCGAAGGATTTCATCGGCAAAAAAGTCGGTGCGCCGGGGCTAAACGCCTTCCTGCATGTGCTGTTCGTGAAATGGCTGGTGGAGAAAGGCGTCGATCCCAAGAGTGTCAATTTCGTCGAGGTCACCTTTCCGACGATGGCCGATATCATCAAGTCCGGCGGCGTCGACGCCGTGCTGACCGCTGAGCCGCTGGTGACGCGGATGACCAATGCCGGCCTTGGTTCGGTCGGGGCGCGCTATGCGGTCGAACTGGCGCGCACCGATCCGATCATCTTCTACGCGGCCTCGCGCGAATGGGCGGAAAAGAACGCCGCGGCAGTCAAGAAATTTCGCGATGCGCTCGCCGAATCCGCCGAGATCGTCAACAATGACCGCGAAAAGGCGTCGAACTCGATTGCCAAGTTCACCAAGCAGCCGATCGAACTGGTCAAGGCGACGCCGCCGAACCGCTCCGAACCGGTACTGAAGCCGGAGCAGCTCTCTTGGTGGATCGAGGTGATGTCGTCACAGAAGATGCTGCAATCCAAGCTCGACACCTCAAAGCTCGTCCTGAAGTAAAGGATTTCGCGATGCCGGCCTCTGAGCGCCAATCGAGCCGACCGGTGACTGAGGCCGCTACCTTGAGCGAGCGCGCGGCCACGCTGGTCGAGCAGGACATTCTTGCCGGTCATCTGCCGCCGGGATCGCGGCTCGGCATCGTCGACCTCGTGCAGCGCTACGAGATCGGCGCCACCCCCTTGCGCGAGGGCCTGTCACGGCTGATGTCGCGGGGGCTGATCGTGGGCACCGGGCAGCGCGGTTTCCGCGTCGCCGACGTCAGTCGCGAGGATCTGCTCGACATCACCACGATGCGCACGGCGATCGAGATCGAGGCCATCAGGCTGGCGATCACCCATGGCGACGATGCCTGGGAGGCTGGCATCGTCAGCGCGCTGCACCAGATGCGCCGCCACATCGAGCGGACCGGCGATGAATTCCGCGAGGGCGCAGAGGATTTCGACCGGCTGCACAAGGGCTTTCACACCGCCTTGCTGGCGGCGTGCGGCTCGAAGCGTTTGCTGACGGCCCATTCCGATCTCTACGACCAGGCCTATCGCTACCGTCGCGTGATGATGCGCTCCGTCGATAGCGGCAAGAAATTCGTGCGCGCGCATCAATTGCTCGCCGACCGCGTGATCGGCCGCGACATTCAGGGGTCTCAAGCGATGCTATCGGCGCATCTGCGTTCGACCATGGATTTCGTCTATCCCCCAGGCAACGAGAGCTGACATCATGGCAAGCGCCGCAAAACGCCTCGAAGCCGTATCCGGCACTGCCACGCCCCAGATCACATTTGACGGCGTCACACTCGTCCTCGGCGGCAAGACCATCATCGAGAATCTGAGCCTGGGCGTACAGCCCGGCGAATTCCTCTGCATCGTCGGCGCCTCCGGTTGCGGCAAGACCACGGCGCTGCGGCTGGCGGCCGGTCTGTACCAACCGACCAGCGGCAAGGTGAATTTCGACGGCCAGCCGATGCGCGAGCCGCGTCGCGAGATCGCGATCGTGTTCCAGGATTATGGCAAGGCGCTGCTGCCGTGGCGCACCGCAGCGGGCAATGTCTCACTGGCGCTGGAAGCGGGCGGCATGCCGTCAGCCGAGCGCCCTGCCCGCATCGAGGAACTTTTGCGCACGGTCGGCCTGCCCGGCCATGCCGGCAAATACCCGTCAGAAATGTCAGGCGGAATGCAGCAGCGCCTGCAGATCGCCCGCTGCCTGGCGCAGGAGCCGAAGACGCTTCTGATGGACGAGCCGTTTGGCGCGCTGGATGCGATGACGCGCCAGGGATTGCAGGACGAGGTGTTATCGCTGGTGGCAGCCAGCGGCGCTACCGTGATCTTCGTGACCCACGACCTCGACGAAGCCATCTATCTTGGCGACCGCGTCATTGGCCTGCTGCCGCATCCGGGACGGATCGGCATCGAGCTTTCGGTCAACCTGCCGCGCCCGCGCGATCAATTGTCGACCCGCGAGCATCCGGAATTCCTGCGGCTGCGGCGGCAATTGTTCGATTTCATCAAGGCCACCGAGCAGTGACGGCGAATTCCGCCAAGGCGCTCGTGCTGCCGCTCGCCGTGCTGGTGGCGTTCGAAGTCTGGGCACGCGCCACCCATCTGCAGAGCGACAGCCTTGCGCCGCCGAGCGAGATCGTAATGGCGCTGTTCGGCGCCTTCGCCGATCTCTCGATCCTGGCGGCGACGCGCGACACGCTGTTTTCAGCTTTCGCAGGCCTTGCGATCGGCACCACCATCGGCTTGGCGTTCGGCATCGCCTTCGGGATTTCAGATACGCTCGATCGACTGATGGAAGTAACGGTCGAGGCCATCAGGCCGATTCCCTCGATTGCGCTGCTGCCGATCGCGCTGATCGCGCTTGGCTTCGGCTACCGCATGGAAATCGTGATCGTGGCGTTCGCCTGCGTCTGGCCGGTCCTGATCCTGTCGCGCGCGGCCGTGCGTAGCATCGAGCCGCGGCTGATGGAGGTGGCGCGGGCGCTGCGGCTGCCGCCGGCACAGCGGGTCTGGAAGATCATCATCCCGGCAGCGCTGCCGCGGATCTTCGTCGCGTTCCGCCTGTCGGCCGGCATCGCGCTGATCGTCGCCGTGACGGTCGAAATCGCGATCAACCCGCTCGGCCTCGGGGCCGGCATCATGCTGGCGCAGCAGGCGCTGCGTCCCGACCTCATGCTGGCCTACCTGGTCTGGATCGGCATGATCGGCTACGCGCTGAACGTCCTCTTGACCGTCGCCCAGAACCACCTGTTCGGACGCGCCGCGTTGAGCGGAGACAGCGCATGAACCGCGCGGCCCTCCTCTGGCGTGTGGCGAGCTTTGCGGTCGCGGCCGGATTCATTGCGCTCTGGCAATTGATCGCCAATCTAAAACTGGTCTCGCCGGTGTTCCTGCCGGGACCGGACCGGGCCTGGGCTGCGCTGGTGCGCGGGTTTTTCTCCGGTGATCTCTGGAGCAAGCTTGCCGGCACGCTCGAACACATGGCCTATGGCTGGCTCGCCGCCTCCATTGCCGGCATCGCGATCGGCGCGATCATCGGATCGTCGCGCACGATGCGGACCTATGTCGCGCCGTCGCTGGAGTTTCTACGGCCGCTGCCGGTCTCGGCGATCATTCCGGTGGCGATCGCGATGCTTGGGCTAACCCAGGCGATGGCGCTGTTCGTGATCGCCTTCGGCGCAATCTGGCCGATCATGTTGGCGACCATCCACGGTTTTGCGGCGGTCGAGCCGCGGCTCTATGAGGTCGCGCGGTCGCTGCAGATGTCGCGGCTCGCGGTGATCTTCAAGATCGCGCTGCCCTCCGCCAGCCCCGACATCCTCGCCGGCATGCGCCTCAGCTTGACGGTGGCGCTGATCCTGTCGGTGGTCTGCGAAATCCTGGCCGGCCTCGACGGCCTCGGCCATTGGGTTCTGCTGTCAGCCCGCGCGTTCCGCTCGGCCGACCTGTTCGCAGGTGTCATCCTGCTTGGCGTCACCGGTTACGTGACGTCGGTGGCGATGTCGCTGGCGGAGCACAGACTGCTGGCGTGGCAGGCAGCGCGGCGATGATCGCCGGCAGCCGAGCAGTTGCGGCTACGTATCTGCGACAGGCCGAGCCGAAACCTCCGGCTTCTTCGACGCCGTCATAAGGCGCCGCCAACCCCGTCCGACCCAGCGCCGCAACGCCCGGAGACTGAAGGTGACGAGCACCTCATGGTGCCGCATTCCTTTGCCGCCCTTGACCAGCCCGAGATCGCGAATGATGCAGTACGTCCCGCTGCTCATGCGGGCGAACTTCGCATCTCGGAAATGATTGCGCACACGCGACAACATACACGCAACATGCACCGCGGATCGATTTCGTCAATCTTGACGGCCGTCGAATCAACCTCGCCAGGATACGAAAGCCGTCAGAGCGTTGCGTTATTGTTGCGTTCGCCAATGCGATACAGTTGCGCGGTCCGAACCGGCACGCGACCCAGCACCGCGCGCCGCTCGTTCATGCGCTCGCTCGGCGAATCCGGCTGCGCAAAGCACTCAAGGATCTGAATGCGGATTTCCTCCGCGAGCGGGCCTTCGACCCGACGCATGCGATTCCAGAGCCGGATGATTTCCCGTTGCTTCTCGACATCCATTGGTCACCTCCAAACAACGACCAAAGAGAACATAACAGGAACGAAATTGCAAGCCACGAATTCGCTGCGGAGTCACAAGTGGCGGTGTCACAAGTCATGAAAGCGAAATTGCAGTATCGAAAGGTCGCGCGCACGCGTAGGCGTTATCGACAACGTCGTCCGTCACGCCTCGGATAAGCCATCACTGAGCGCGCCGCGAAAGCAGCCACTCCGATATCTCGGTTTCAACTCTAAATGCAGAGACCGAGAATCTTCAGTCGACAAGCCTCAGCCGCGCGCGATTTGGACTTCGCAGCGTTTGCCTGCTTTGAATCCTTCGGCGAACTCTTTGGCGCACTCTTCGGCGCCTTGGGACGCTCATAGTCGCCGGCGATCACCATGGCCCAGTACGTACGACCGGTCCGCGCGCTTTTCACGCTGGCAACACCTACGCGCGTCGCGCCGGGCAACAGGAGGTTCTTCCGGTGCCCGGACGAATTGATCCACTGGTCGAGGGTCTTGGGAAAACCGTCGTAGCCGTACGCAATGTTCTCTGCGGCCCGACCTGCTCCCGCCGGCCCGACACGCGTATTGAACCGGCCAAGGACATCGTGATCCAGTTTGTCCTTTGCGGCCATCGCCTGAGCTTGATCGTGTGCTATCCGTGTGAGAGTCGTATCCAGGGTTACGCGCTTCTGCCCGTGCTTTAGCCGAAAATCGGAAATCATCTGCGCGGGATTGGCCGCCGCCTGCCGGCTCCCTGCGGCGACAAAACAAATCACCAGCCCCAGCAGAAGGGCCTGCCGCACCAGAATGACTGTCTTCCTACCAGCCACAATTGTTCCCCTGCCCCTTCCCCACTTGTGCTGGGAAGATTCAATCCGAAAAAGACGTCACAAGTCATTGATTTTATTGGTCGGGGCAGCTGGATTCGAACCAACGACCTGCAGTACCCAAAACGGCCACCAACGCAACATTGTACAGAACTCGGGACGATGTACGAAGGTTATCTCATTGAAAAATTGGAACTCACCTCCGTACATCGTATCCCTCTTCGTACCGTTAATTCAGCAAAAAGGGTTCTGAGAACCCCGGTTTGAGGACCCCAGAACCCCAAGACACTCACTCGCCCGTTTCCGGGCAACCGGGGCCTAGCGTGTATTCAGAAAGGTCGGCTCACAACGCAAAGCGGAGGTCTCCCGCCTTGGGCGTGAGCGGCGGCTTGTGCCCCTTAACGGCGTGGGCCCTGTTTGAGCGCCTTACCTCACATCTTGGTTGGCCATTTGCTTGAACTGGTCTTCAATCCGCTCCGGCAGGTCCACAAGGATTGTCTCCGGCCGTCCCAAGTGTAGGTAGCTTATGACGCTGGAATTCGCGATTGTCAGTTCGAACACGCGATCGAGGTCGCCCCTCGGAACTCCACTCTCTTCGTACATTTGGAGGATCGCGGCGAAGGGGTCTTCGTGCTCGCCATTGATTGCCGCGTTACCGCGCGTACCGATGTCCAGATAGACTTCGCTATTTATCAATTTTGCGCGTTCAAGAGCGCGGTTTAGATCGCTGAGGAGTTGCATCCGGATCATACCAGATACAATTTCGAGCCAAGTCAGTGCACGCTGCCGTATGTTAATGGCGACCTCAACAAAGGCTGAGATTCGGTAGAGGAGCCGCGCAATGAAAGTAGCTGCGGTCGGCGCAAAGAGAGGAAACACTGAGGCCAGCACCGCGCGGGCGCCCAGTGCCAGGAAGCCGTTGCCAACGGTCGCATGATTGCGATCGGCGGCATGTGTATCGCATGCGCTGAGGAGTACGATCGGCGGCATCCGTATAATCCGATCGCGAAGGGTCCAGACGTCGATCGGCTCATCCTGCAGGTAGAGCGCTGCCGCCTCCTTGTCCCTATGGGCACCGTGTCCATCGAATACTAGCACCTGGCCCTCGAAGGCGTTGATCGCGGCCACCAATTCGTCGGCGTTCGAGACTTCGACGTGGTCCACCTTGAGGTTCTCCTTCCAGTGTTGGCCGAAGGCATCAAAGGCGATGTCGAACATTTGGGCGATCGGGTCATCCCGCTTAAGAGCGCTGATGACAAGCACGTGCTGCAGTTCCTTGGGCGTCAAGAGGATTAGCGGTTTCATGCCGATCTCATCGATGAAGAGATTTCCCGGCGTAACAGGCAGCCTTGCGGTGTCTTTGCGGATGCAAAGGGGTAGCCCGTCGATATTAAGCCACTCGACATGCGCATCCGCGATAACGCGCACACCAACCTTCGCGCGCTGGATGAACTCGATGAACTCGGTGGGGACGGCGGTTTTCATCCGCTCTTGCACCTGCCGGAACGCGAGGAGACGCTTCCTAGGTGTTGTGTTCGCGGCACGGTACTGCTGTGCGAATGTCCGCACGAGGCCTCCCGTGCGGTTCACGTCGTTCGGGAGACGGATTACCGGAGCGAACTCGGATGTCGCCAGAGCCGCCACGGCGTCGGTGCCGATATTGAGTTCATCGCGCCTCATGCCGATCAGGAAATGAAAGTGGGGCGGACGCCCTTCTATCGGCTCGCCCGTCTTGAGATCGAGGTTATGAAGTGCACGTTTCGCACTATCGCTTGCGTTGAAGTAATTGTATCCGGTCTGCCTTTGCATCGCGTCTCGCACTAGGGAGAAGCGCCTCCTTTCGTCGGCGGCGGCATCAGACGGTACCGGCACATCGAAGAACCGCGGATAGATAGCAGGCGCGTAGAGATTGAGATCGAGCGTTGGGCGGAAGATGCGATGCATGTCCCGCTGACCATCGCCAGTGCGAAGGTCGAGCACGCTGCGTGACGTCTTCACGATCTGTTCGATATAGGGCGCATTGCCGCGCTCAATGTCGTCAAACTCGTGATCGACGACGTTGCGGTACCCCACGCTTGCCATCACTAGAAGGTTAGGAGTGATGGAGTTATGCCCGCCGACGTGATAGCCGATGTCCCGATCAGGGATTTCGAGCCAATTTTCCAGGAACTGCCTCGCCTCGGCGACCGAGTCGGCATCGACTTCTGCAGGAAGCTTGTCGATCGCCGCAATGAATCTCTTCCGAAGCGCCTCGTGGTTCAGTTCCTCGTAGGAAAGGTGACCTCCCGTCTCCGCGACGATGGTGGGCTCCACAGGGCAGGTCGCGATCCATTCGTCGTATTCGCGGGGGTCTTGCCCTGGTCCGAGGAGAATAACGGTGAAGGGCGCATTGGGTGGAATCGGCATCGACCTAATGGCGCGCGGCGTCTGGCCGAACCAGTTTACGGGGGCCTGTCCCGCCACTCGCCGCGCAATCAGCGTGTCCTGCCCATCTTTGGTCAGATCATAGACAGTCGACGGCAAGTAACTTGCGGCTCGGACAAGGCGGGCGTTGCGCATTAGGCTCGGTGCAAAACCCTGCATTATCGAAGCCTGCTCGGGCCGACCACCATCTGGCACGACGACGATGTAGAATATGCGTTGGTCCAGATCCAAGTTGCGGCCTGCCTTTCAATTAGCCAATCAACCTGAACCAGTCCTTCACTGTCAGTACCAGCCTGTCGATTTCATCCTCGGACATTGGGCAGCAGTGGGCGATAGGCCCGCGCAGCATGTTCAAGTTTTTGACGATGCGCTGAACGGCTAATCGGCTGGTAAAGATCGGTTCAAAGTGAGCCCAATTCGCACCGATAATGTCGAACAGGTGGCCAAACGTTGTGTAATCAATCGCCTGTTCCGAGCGCGGGGTCATGCCCATATCAAGTTCGTCTTGGATGAGCTTGTTCACATATTCCCGAATGGCTTGGGGCACCTTCTTTTCCCACCAATCCGGCCCCTCAGCTTCATCCATCGTCTCGGTAATGAGCTTGCGGGCGGATTGCTCTAGGCAGTAAAACAGCTCGTAATACTGGGCCATCGCCGCTGCTTGCTGACGAACCTCTTTTTCGAACTGCGGATAGTACTCGAGCGCGCTCTGCTTGATGGCCGGAGCTATGTGACCGAGCTCGATGTTGTACTGCTGCTCAATGCTTCGCAGCTCATCCGTGATCATCATGCCGGACATGCCGAACGAGCGAAGGTGGTGGCTGCTATCCATCGGAGGCCTTCAGAAGGTTTTCTTTGAGGCTCTTGAAGATCGCATTGAACACTGCGATGTCAGACGTAGCTGGCAGATTCAGATTGATGGTATAGCCGATGTTCAATCCCAACGATTGGCCAGGTATCTGCGGCGGAATGGGCGATGCAGGAAGTTGGACGTGCGGATGCTCAGGCTGCTCGGGCTTCTCAGGCAAAGTTCCATCGGGCTCAAAGGTCGCAAATTTCCTCACGCCCTTCATCGAATTGAGGATCATCGTGACAGTAGGTGAATCGTTGGCGAGGCCGGTCTCTTCAAGAACAAGACCTCGAATTTCGTTTTCACCGAGTGCGTGCCAGAACTCATTCCGCTTGAAGAGAGGCGCATAGCCATACCGCAACGCCGCAGCAGCGGCAGCGCCTGCTGTGCCCGAATTTCGGAAGCGCGTGTAGATGTCTGACGGAGTGGAGTCGGCGTTCACAAATCCGATCTTCTTCAGGTAGGACGTCATCTGGTCGCCCGACCCGCCGGGCACTTTCAATATTGTTTTGACGAAATCTTGAGTAACCTTCGCGGGCGTTGCGGCGGCCTTGATGCCCATCAGTGCTTTCTCAACATTGCCGGTGGCCGTAACGTACGGCAGCATTGCCATGTCATGCTCCTAGGGGGGATTGTTCGAATCAGCCCTAAATTGTCGGGGTTGACGAACTTGGGTGCAATGACTGCTGTCAACTTACTAACAGCTGTGTGTATATAAGAAAGCAGCGTGTACCGCCATTTGGTCGCGACGCTGGTGCACCGTTTTGGACCCAGTCCCGCAACTCCCACAGGTACTGCTAGTCGTTGCTGTGACAGTGCGAGCTAATTGGGCTTCGCCACTTTCCGATCCTTAGCGCGACGCCCCCCGGACAGTGGCTTAGGAGGACGCTCTCCTCGTGAGGGGATTCGAAAAAGATCGGATATTTGGATTGAAAGCGCCTCAGCAAGCCGCTCAAGCACAGATACGGTGGGATTCTCCATGCCGCGCTCCAAACTACTCACATACGTGCGATCCACCTGCGCATCCACGGCAAGTTTTTCTTGCGAGAGACCGCGTTCAACGCGATGCCACCGCAAATTCCAAGCCACGAGTCGCCGTCCGTCCATCCCAGAAGGCGAACATTTGGTTGTTTATAAAACCACGGTCCATAGTCGACATATTACCGCGAGTGAGCTTCTCTGCTGAAGATGACTCGGGGCGGACAGGGTGTGCGTCATGAATGAGAAACAGTGCGACCAGACGATCGAGCTGCGCGCGATGATATCGATTGCGGACCTGCTCGAGCGCATACCAATCAGCAGATCGACCCTCGACAGGCTGGTAAAGGAAGGCAGTTTCCCAAAGCCCTGCTATCTCACGCCGATGAAGTTGGGCTTTTACCTCGACGAGGTCGTGGCTTGGCAAAAGGAACTGCTTCGAGGAAAAAGCGAAGGCGTGAGACGGCCGGACTATCGAACGGCCTTTAGGAAGCCCGAGCAGCCAGCACGAACTACGGTTCCAAAATAAGAAAGGGTTCTGGTGGGGTTCTGAGATACTGCAGGTCCAAAAGAGGCCCTCGCAACTCATTGATATTAATGGTGTTTTGGTCGGGGCAGCTGGATTCGAACCAACGACCTGCAGTACCCAAAACTGCCGCGCTACCAGGCTGCGCTATACCCCGATCCGACGCTGGAAATGCTCGATACACGCTAAACCCGCAGCCATCAAGGCGATGGAAACCGGTCAGCGCTTGCTAAACAACGGGTGGGCCACCCGGTCGCCGGGCTGAATGCCGTATTTTTGCGCCGTGCCGGCAATCACTTCCAGGACCCCCCTGGCAAGCCCGCCCGAGGAGATGATCTTGGTGGAGAGCGGCTCGGTGTTCTCAGCGATTCGCAGGATGCGGCCGTCGGCGCGGATGAAGATCATGTCGAGCGGAATGTAGGTATTCTTCATCCACATCGAGATCTGCTGCTCCGGCGAGAAATCGAACAGCATGCCTTTGCCGTCCGGGAGTTCTTTTCGGTGCATCAGCCCCTGAGTCTTCTCCTCCTCCGTCGTCGCCATCTCGACCAGGAACACGCGTACGCCTGACTTGGTGGCGATCTCGAGCGGCTGAACGCTCGCGGCCCGCGCGGCAGGATCGGCGCAGAGAATAAAGAGCACAGCAGACGCAGCGGCCAGCGACGTCATGAGGCGGTCCGGGATGCGAAGCCGCGCAACCATCAAAGCGAAATTCATCAAAGCACTCACGCCGGATATCCCAGGAGAAATTGCCGGGAACCCTAACCTGAGGATTGCGGCAAATGCCAGAGGCCGCCGCGCTGGGGCGCGACGGCCGGCTCACGTTTGCGTCAGTGGTACGGCAGGATCAATGCGACGACAGCGCCGACGGGCCGGTCTCCGGATGAATTTCCGCCGCCATCATGCCCTTGGACCCGGGTCCGTAGCGCACCAGCACGTACTGGCCCGGCCGCAGTTCGGTCATGCCGAAGCGGCGCAGCGTTTCCATGTGGACGAAGATGTCCGGCGTGCCCTCGCCGCAGGTCAGGAAGCCGAAACCGCGCAGCCGGTTGAACCATTTGACCTGGGCCCGCTCCAGACCGCTGGTCGGCGTAACGCTGACATGAGTCCGAGGCGGCAGCATCTGCGCCGGATGGATCGCGGTGGACTCGTCCATCGAGACAATCCGGAACGCCTGATAGCCCTTGGCGCGCTGCACGCATTCGACCACCACCCGCGCGCCTTCATAGGCGGTCTGGTAGCCGTCGCGCCTGAGCACCGTGACGTGCAGCAGCACATCGGGCCAGCCATTGTCCGGCACGATGAAGCCGTAACCCTTCGAAGCATCGAACCATTTGATGATGCCCGATATTTCGACAAGGTTTGCTGCGGCATCGCCGAGCCCCGACAGCGCGTCCGCCGCCGGATCGCGCTGTGCGCCGGCTGCGTATTCACCTGGTCCAAGCCTGTTCTGCCCTGTCCCGCCTGTCGGCGGCCCCCCGAGCTTCTTGGACCCAAATTCGTCCGACCCCATGACCCCGGACCTCACACTTCAAAAAGCGGTCCACTGTCGCCGTAGCGGACCGGAACACGCGCCCTACCATGACCATCATGATAACGCAGCGCGAATCTCTCGAATCAAAGATAACACTCCCGATTGTGGCGCATAGCTAAAAAAACAAATTGGCCTGCAACTATGAACAGGCTTGCACAGCCGCGAATCAGTTGGAGATCAATTGCCTACAAACGGTCCGAGCGTTTCTCCGATGTCGTGACGGATCACCAGATCGGCAACGTCGTCCTGCTCGGTAGGTTCATTGTTGATGATGATGAGCTTCGCGCCGCAGTTCTTGGCCATCAGCGGAAAACCTGCGGCGGGCCAAACAACCAGCGAAGATCCGACTGCCAGGAACAGGTCGCAATGCTGCGCCAGTTCGGTGGCGCGGCGCATCGCGTCTTCCGGCATCGCTTGTCCGAACGAGATCGTGGCCGTCTTTACCGGCTCGTCGCAGATGGTGCAGTCGGGTGCGCTACCAGTTTCCTCGAAACGCTGCTTTACCCAAGGAAGATCATAGGCATGTCCGCAGCCGATGCAGCGGGCATAGGTGGTGTTGCCGTGCAGCTCAATCACGTCATCGGCCCTGAAGCCTGACACCTGATGCAAATTGTCGATGTTCTGGGTGATGATCGCCGGCGTCTTGCCGGCTTTGTAGAGCGAGGCCAGCGCGCGATGCCCGCGACCGGGCCTGGCCGCTGCAAAAGTTGCCTCCATCGCAAACCGTCTCCGCCAGGCCTCGGCACGGGCGTCGGCGCTTGCAACGAATTCGTCGAACGCGATCGGGCGGTTGCGGGTCCAGAGGCCGCCCGGGGAGCGGAAATCGGGAATGCCGCATTCCGTGGAAATGCCGGCACCGGTGAAGGGAACGATACATGCGGCTTCGGCGATCATGTTGCCGAGTTGCTCGACGCCGCTGCGCAAATCCTTGGCGATCACCGCTGATATTTTCCGAATTGTTGGGCCGCGCGGATTATAGCACGGTCGTTCGGATTGCCAGACCGATGCGCGCTGCCAAGCTACGCCGCACGCACATCCGGCAAGGCGGCCTTATCAAGCCGCCTTATGCCGCGCCGCCTTGTCACACCGACGCGTCATGCTGCCTCATTATGCTGCCTTGGCCACGGATTCCTTCGGCTCCTTGGCTTCTTCCGACTTCTTCGTTTTGGGTGCGGGTGCGCTTTCCGTCTTCTTCACCGGTGGCTTGCCGTATTGCACCAGCTTTTCCAGTTCCGCCTCGAGCTCGGCGCGGCGCGCAGCGACTTTCTCGAACAACTTGTCGGTAGCATGCTCGCGCAGGCCTGCGAGTTCTTCGATGCTCAATGAATCCAGATCGATCTTTGCCATTGGAACCTCCCGTTTGTCTTTCGCTAACGGGAACCCGCATGAGCGACAAGAATGCGCCACACCTTATCCACCGCCTTCGCTTCAGGCGGCGCGCGATCACAAGGCCTCCCCATTCACGCCCCATTCGCGCACGCCAATGATGGCGGGCGCGAATCAAAAAAATGGATGGGCGATGACGGAGAAGGAAGAAAGACTCGCGCGCGACCGTGCCGAAATCGCAGCACGCGTCGCGAGCTTCAGGCAAACCCAGCAGAAGTTCGAACGCGAGCGCGAAGAATATTACGAAACGACCTTGGCCAACGCGCTGAATGGATCCAGCCGGCCATCATTCTGGCGCTGAGGCAATACCGGCAAGAGCACTGTTCGACCTCCGCGCTGTCGTCGACAGAAATATCGCGCGCGGAACCCGCAATAGAATTTGCTGCGGCCGGAACCAAGCCGATGCCTCGATGCTTTGCTAACAAATGCCGCAGCCTTGCGAGAGGTGAAAGCACGAAAGCCCCGTCTAGGTCTTCGGATGTAGGCGGGGTTTCGTTTGCCGTTTTGGAGGGCGGCATTGCGAGCTATGCGATCCCGCGGACCTGACCGTCGAATTGCGCGGAACGAATTCGATCCGTTCGGTGTTTCACTACCGGAAGGTGCATCATGCCTGCGTGGATGGAAATTCTGATCAATTTGATCGGTTATGCCGGCTTCATCGCCATCGCGACCTATCACAAATCGCCAGACGAAAAATTGCCGGACCGTTGAGTGCCCACTGGGCAGGCGCTAGTTCGCCTTGACCAGCGCCTGGCCGCTTTCGGTTTACGGCCGCAGACTCTTTTTGTTCTCCCGGAACGAACAGGGGGCGCGTTTCAGGCACGATTGCTTTCTTAAGATGCCGTTACCTCGCCGTCCCGACCGTCGAACCTTTTTGGCGCAGCCCGTACCTATCTAAAAAAGGTGCTGCGATGACCCAGGCCGACCACTATCGAGAACAATCCGACAGAGCCCGACGGCTTGCCGAAGCCGTCAAGGATCCGGAAGCTTCGAAGAAACTGATCGAGATGGCCGAGGAATTCCGCCTCTACGCCGAGCGACTGGAACAGATGCATTAGCGCGATTGCGCGGGGCGTGCATGGCATAGAGGCTTTAAGCCTCTGTTTACCCCTTTGCGCTGTAGCACCCGGCCGTTAACCCAACCTCTTTACAAGACGTAAACAGGAACCTGACAAGTTTCGACCAGGAGGGTTGCACCCATGGTCATTTACCCCATACCGGTTGAAGTGACACAAGCCAGAATCCAGCTCGTCGTCGATCAGGCCGCCAAGGCGCCGCCGCATACGATCAATCAGGATCTAAGGGCCGTCGACCATGCCAAGGCAGCCGCCATAGAAGCGGCCCTGGCCGATTTACAGACCGACGAGCCGTCGCTGGTGGACGTTAAAGTCTGACCTGACGGGAAGTATCAATCTTGCGCGCGAGGCCAGACTGCGTCCGGCCCCCTCTCACGCTCGCCATGCGAGCTGTTGTGCGTGCACGACGCCAAGTGTCAGCAGACCGCCGATGCCGGCGAGCACGGCCAAGCCAGCAAACCAGACCCATTGCGGCCCTTCCTTGTAAGCGAGGAACGGAGCAAGCGGCAGCGCTCCATGTTCGTTGCGCGTCGAGGCAGGCATATCCTTCGTTAATGCATCAGGCGCGGCACGATAACCGATACCGCCAGCAATGCGCCGAGGCTGCTCACCACGGACAATTTCATCCGGGCCGTCCTGGCATCGGTAATCGGGAGCAAGAGAAAGAAAACCATCGCAACTATGAGCACGCCATAGAGCAGGTACATGGTCGATCCCTCCGTTGCCGCCACAATGGACGGAGGAGCCAACCGCGTATGTGTGGGACGTCACGCCCGTGACGCGGCGCCAACAATCTTGCAATTTTACGCTTTTCGTTGTCTCAATCACAACTTGAGCGTGCCGCACCGACTTGATCAAAGTTCGAGAGAAAAAGAAATGCTCAGGAAGTTTCTGCGCGACGAGGGCGGCGCCACTGCAATCGAATACAGCCTCATCGCCGGGTTCATCGCCTTGGCCATCATCGCTGCCGTCGGAATGACCGGCGAAAGGCTCGTCGCGCTACTTGAGGGTCTTGCTACCGCATTGAGCCTTTAAGTTGCGATTGAAATGTCACGGCAAGGGTGAGGATCGCGCGTCCTATCGGCACCCAGAGCGCGCATCAGCGAGCGGGACCTTCGCGCAGATGGCTACGCGATCCAATAAATTGCTGTTCCAACGACAACGAGGGCAATGGCACCGGCGGTCAAAGTCCCGAGCTTTCGCTCGGACTTTGTCGGCAAATCTTCCCGCGCCGCGTTCTCTTCAGCCGGATGATCTTGTTTCATGCCACACCTCCCTCCATTCAAAACCGGCGTAGCGGTTTCGTTCCTCGGAACCAAGGTTCGAAATATATCTACAAGAGGACAGAAACGGGTTTCGCGAGCGCGCTGGTAAGCCGAGCTCTCCAGTGCATCGCCCAAGCGGGGCGTCGTTCCGCAGGCCTGACCTTGAGCAACGAGCGCTTCCGATCTTTCGCATTCGCCCGCATCGATGGCCTTCTGAGGCCACAGAGCGCTCGGTGCGGACCCGCACTTTATCCGCACGTTATCGGTGACCTCTGGTGCACTTTGCTGCTATTTTCCGCCCGAACCGCCCAACCCAAACAAGATCTCTGAACGTTCTCAGGAGGACAACAAACATGCGCTATCTCCACACCATGCTGCGCGTCCGCAATCTCGATACTGCGATGAAGTTCTACCGGGACGCGCTGGGGCTGAAGGAAGTACGCCGGGTCGACAATGACAAGGGCCGGTTCACACTGGTGTTCCTGTGCGCGCCGGAGGACGAAGGCCTGTTCAAGGCCGCTCCCCAGAACCGCGGCGCGCCGCTGGTCGAGCTCACCTATAATTGGGACGAGGAGAAATACGGCGAGGACCGCTATTTCGGTCACCTCGCCTACGAGGTCGACGACATCTACGCGACCTGCGACCGCCTGATGAAGGCCGGCATCACCATCAACCGCCCGCCGCGCGACGGCAACATGGCTTTCGTCCGCTCGCCGGATCTGCATTCGATCGAGCTGTTGCAGAAGGGCGAACCGAAGCCGCCGGCCGAACCGTGGACCTCGATGCCGAACACCGGTCACTGGTAGGCCTGTACAATTTCTTCGTCCACGTCCGTCGTCCGAGCTACCATAAACGTTCCTTCACTCGGGTTCTTTTCTGCATGGGAACGGGCCACGACATGACGCGTTTTCTCCTCAGTGCATTTTGAGGAGGAGATGATGGGACGAGGAATTTTGCTTTGGTTGCTGGGCGTGCCTATTCCGGTGATCATTCTGTTGTGGCTGTTCTTCGGCCACTGAAAACGCTCTCGCCCGCGCATGACGCGGAAATCGGGGCTCTGTCGCACTGCGGCGGAGCCCCGATTTTTGTTGGGCTTGAGCCCACGCAAGAGCGCGCTTTTTTGCCGATCTTCGGCTATTAACGGCCAATCGGAAAATCAGCGGGAGCAACGCGCGTGGCCGACAACAACAAACAACAACTCACCATCTGGGGCCGGGCCAATTCGGTCAACGTGCAAAAAGTGCTGTGGTGCCTTGCCGAACTCGATCTCGCCTATGAGCGTATCGATGCCGGCATGCAGTTCGGAAAGAACAGCGAGCCTGCCTATCTGGCGATGAATCCGAACGGCCGCGTACCCACGCTGGTCGACGGCGACTACGTGCTGTGGGAATCCAATTCCGTGATGCGCTATCTCTGCATGGCCTATGGCCAAGGATCTGAACAAGGATCTGAACGAGGTTCGTCGATCTATCCCTCGCAGCCGAAGGCGCGCGCCGGCGTCGATCGCTGGCTCGACTGGACGCTGTCGACGCTGCAGCCGGTCGACCGGCCGGTGTTCTGGGCGTTGGTGCGCACGCCCATCGAAAAGCGCGACATGGTCGCGATCCAGAAGGATGTCGATGCCGAAGCCGCGGTGTGGCGGATCGTCGAGGCGCACCTGCCGACGCGGCGCTTCATCGAGGGCGATCAGTTCACCATCGCCGACATCGCGCTCGGTGCCTTCGCGCGGCGCTGGTTCGGCGTTGAAGGCGTGACAAAACCGAAACTGCCAAACCTCGAACGCTGGTTTTCGCAGCTCGCCGTACGCCCCGGCTTCACGCAGTTCATCGCGCCGCCGATGACGTAAGCGCGAATCTTCTCAACGCGAGCCGCCGGACACCCCCGCTCCGACGCTTACCGCGCCGCCGATTTTCATGCAGGTGTTGCTGCCTTCGATTCTGACGAAGCCCGCGCCGTATTCCGCGCATGCATTGGCCGAACTTGGGCGCTTGAGTGGCAGCGACTTGCCCGACGCGGGAGCTTTGTCGAGCTTCTGAGGACGGGTTTGTTCCGCGACCGAGGCAACCGCAGACAGCGCCAAGGCGACCATTATGGCGATCAATACCAGGAGGGATTTTCGCATCCCGCCTTCTATCGTCTCTCGCGGATCAGAGCCAGACTAGCGGATGAACTTGATGCCGACCGATTTGCCGCGGCGCCAGACCACTTCGCAGCGGCGCCCGGTCCTGGCGTCGCGCGAAAACGCCAACCGCAATTTCGCCGGCAACGTGTTGGGATCGTCGATCGTGACCTTCGCCCCCGTTGCGGACATATCCTGGACCACGCATTGGCGCGCGGCAAAACCGCCTTCGAGCGTGATCCACCCGGGTTGACTCAATGATTTGCGCGCGTCGCGCTTCTTGCTTGATAGCAAAGCCATGTCGAAAGCTCCCCCGAGACAGCCCTACACGATGCGGCTTTAAAATCCGTTGCTCAGCGCGTGGGCATGCCTCCGTCATTCGGCCGGGACGCTGATGGAGAGACGCAAAGCGGCCGCAGAACGCCTTTCCGAGCGGCTTGCCCACCCGCCCAAACGCCACTATACGTTCGCCCGTCGCCGCCCCCATCAAACATGGACGGCCGGCGGCCAACACGGCCCATCAAGCACTAACACCTTGATTTTCCTGTTGTTCTTGCTCCCTTCGTCTATCGGTTAGGACGCCACCCTTTCACGGTGGAGAGAGCGGTTCGATTCCGCTAGGGAGCGCCAACAAGTTCAATGACTTAGCTTCAGCTACCTGCTAGATGTCCAGCAAATGTCCGGCATCACGAAGTTGCGTGCCATTGGCGCTTTTCTAAAGGTTCACTACTTGTGCTAGTATGCTTCCGACGATTCTGGGGAGGGCTTTGCGATGACCTACAGCGCACCCATCGAGTGTGGGCTGTCGAAAGCTGCCGTTGACAGCGTAGCCGCTAGCGTAGCGGAGCACCTAAACTACAAGCCAGGGCAAGATCTTGAACCCGTCGTTGAGCGACTCGGTGGCAAGATCCGCATTCAAGACGTCCTTGATTTCAATCGCCAGTCATCCGGTTCCATTCGGATTGAAGCGCAGGGGAATTTTCAAATCTTCTTGGCATCGCACACCGGACCAACCCGCGACCGTTTCACGATCGCGCACGAGCTTGGGCATTACTTCCTGCATTACATTTATCCCAATCAGTTAGGCAGGCATGTAGAAAAACTTGAGGCCCAACGTTACGGCACCGGTCGCGTCGAGTGGGAAGCCAACTGGTTTGCCGCCGGCTTTCTCATGTCCGCAACTTTATTTCGCGAGCAGTTCGAACAGCTCCACGGGTCAACGCCACTACTGGCGGATAAATTCGGTGTTTCAAACGAAGCGGCCCAAATTCGCATCAAGGCTCTCGACCTGGTGTGATCATACGCGTGGCGAATTTAGATCCTTTCGCTTCCAAACTTCGTCTTTTCCTCAGCGTGGACATTGTCGGATCTACTGCATTCAAGCAGGCCGGCAAGCGGCGAGCAAAAGAAGAAGCGGACGATTCGCAAACGCCCCCTGCCGAGCCTTGGTTCTCGCCAATCGCACAATTCTACAAGGGCATGGAGCAAGCGGTCGCTCGAGAATGGATGATTGCCGAAGCTCGATCGAACCAGATTAAGTGGCCGCCTGGTGATTCGCCGGAACTCTGGAAGAGCGTTGGCGATGAGGTGATCTATACCAAGCTGCTCTCTGATCACCGACAGGCCCTGACCACATTGAACGCATGGATCAAAGCCGTCGCGCATTATCGGGTCCGGCTCAAACAGCAATTCCCGTCGCTTGATCTCAAGTCAACAGCATGGATTGCGGGATTTCCGGTTCATAACGCAGAGGTATTTTTTCGAACATCCGCGTCGCCGGCAAAACTCGAAGATGACGAGGGAGATGAAGTATACAGCAATTTGTCCTTGCTGCATGAGTACTACACCAACGAATCCAGCGCTGGCTTAACGAGGGATTTCATCGGGCCTGCAATCGATACAGGGTTTCGGCTTGCGCAGCTCTCTTCTCCGCGGCGTTTGGTGGTATCAGTCGAGCTGGCTCTGATGCTCATCCACGCTGTGCGCACCCAGCCATCGGACGAGCATTACGACTACGAAAAGCCCCGGTTCTTCTTTCACGGCCGCCATAGTTTCAAAGGCGTTTTCGGTGGTCTCCCATACCCCGTATTTTGGATAGATATGCGGCCATCGCCCGACTTGGAGCGCACGGAAGACAAATTGAACAGAGCCGAGCCGCTCGGAACAGACGATGTTCTGGAGTTTTGTGAAGCATTCATAAAGGACAACAGCTCCTATTGCTTCATGCCCTATATCTCCGGAAATCTTGAGCCAGCGTTTGCTCGGGTGCCAGAACACCATAAGGAACGCCTGGATGGCTTGCGCAACTACTGGGAAAGCGAACGTACGAAAAGAGAGGTCGAACGGGAGTCCCTATCTCAGAAAGAAGACGATGCAGGAGCGGCGGGTACAAGCCCGGCAGCCGAAGAGCTTGAGGCTTGGCTCGCGGAACATTTGACAAAGCATGAAGGCAAGACGACCGGCGAAGACGGGTAGCCCGCTGGGCCGTCGCCATCGCATTGACCGCGGACATCCACTCGCTCTCCACGGCGCGCCCCCACGCTCGCTCTGTAAAAGCCAGCCATCATTCCAGCCCCTGAAAAAGCCCGGCGCTGAGGCCGGGCGCCTGATGGCCCCGCGCGCTGCGAGAACGGCGCGGCTGGAGCAAAGTTTGCGCTTCCATTCGCGTCTATTGTCAGCGTCGCTGGGTGGTATCGGGAGCTTCCGTTGCCGCGATAATTCGGCTGGAATCGCCGGGTTTGTCGCGGCGGAAGATCCTGACAATAGTTGCGGTCGGCCTCCGTGAAAAGCCCGGCGCTAAGGCCGGGCTCTTGCTCATACGGCGACATGCCAAACCGCCCCTCCTGGGGGCGGATCGCCGCACGCCGGAACGTTTGGAGCTCGCAGAGAGTCGTAAAGGCGTCGATCCCGCTTTTGGATCGAACATGGAAAAAGCGGCCGCCTATGCGATCTCGGCCTTCATCGTCGGCTTCGGTCTTTGGATCCTTATTGCCGGCCTAAGCTCCAGTGCACCCGCATTATGGATTTGCGCTGGTCTCATCCCCATAGTGATCGGGCTCATCAGCGCTTTCGGCCCCAACTAAAATCCATACCATTCGGGATGCTTTGGCGCGTCTAGTCCCAAAGTCCGCGGCTGACGACATCAGCCCGGGTGCCGGATCCATCTTCAAATAGTGGCGCGTCCAGCGAGAGAAGTTGATGGCCACCGAATGTCGCAAATTTCGTTGGATGAGATCCCCGTCTGTGTTGCCGCCATCTTCCTGCACTCCCGTGAGCGCGTGATTGCGCCGGCAGATGCAGAGCCTGAGTCGGGGCAGAGCGGTGGCGCCTGCTGTCACCGACTTTCCACAGTCGAGGCGAATTGCTTTTGAGTCGCGCGAAACCAGCCTTGCCCTCCCTCAACAGTTGCGCTTGTATGCCCGGCTGGGACTGGGGAGTTTTCATCATGCGTATTTTACCGATTGCGGCGCTTTGCGCTGTGCTGGCCGGCTGTGTGTCGAACGGCGAAACCGTTTCTTTCAAGGCTTCCAACCCGCAGCAGCAGGCCCTGATGCGCGACGGGCAACCTGCCCTCGTATCGCGGCAGAAGACTTCACTCGTGCTGGTGAAGCCCGCCGCGCGGCAGCTTCAGGCCAATGGCCGCCCGGTGTTTGTGGTCGGTATTAACAACCTTGGCCGCCAGCCCGTAGAATTCCGGGTCGGTCAGGTCGAGGCCATCCAGCACGTCGCCGGCACCGACTACACCATGCAGGTGGTCAGCTATGAGATGCTGGTTCAGGAAGAGAAGAACCGCCAAGTGGCGGCAGCAATTCTCACCGGCCTCGCCGCTGGTGCCAATGCGTATAGCGCTTCCCAAGCCGGGCGCGGAAGCTACACCACGCCCAGCGGCAGAACGGGCACGTTCTATAGCCCAACGGCAGCCGCCATAGCACAGGGCAACGCCGCAGCACAGAACGAGGCAATGATCGCAGCTACTGTCGAAACCGGCCAACGCAACATGGCCATGCTTGAGCAGGCAGTGATCAAAGACAACACCCTCATGCCGGGCGAGTGGTACGGCGGCCAACTGCACCTTGCGCCACCCACCGACCAGGCGGGCGGCCAAAAGACCTATACGATAATTATTACGGTCGGAAACGAGCGGCATGTGATTGACGTCGCCCAGGGACCGGCGGGCGTTTAGCGAAAGCGGCAGTTTCCTTGTCCGTGAAGCTCAGCACCCGAAATGGAGTTTACTCAGCCATTATAGCTATGGCGATTTTGATCTTTTTGCCTTCTCCCACAGAGGCCGCCCCAATTACACTTGCATGCAAAGGCAGCCTTAATTTTCCTGAGAACAACCCAATGGCTATCGACGGAGATAGCGCGATTATTGATTTTGATGCCGGAACGTTTAAGCCGCCTCTCTACCAGGCTTACTCAATCACCAAAGTCAACGATACGCAGGTCACATTCGGATTCGAAAGCAGCACAAGATCCATTTTTGGCACCATCGACAGAATTTCCGGAAACCTATCAATGAACATTATGAAGCCCGAGGACCGAAAGAGGCTTGCGGCCGGCGGAAGCCTAAAGATGCTGTCTTGGATGACCGCAAAATGTATGCCCGCAAAGCAAATGTTTTAGACCTCAGACGGGAGGTTTTATGAGCCGGCGTGGGCAGGAGATTGTCAGTATAGTCCTGATCGTGCCGTGGCTGGTCGGGCTTGGCGCGGCGGCTCTGATTTTGGCAGGGGAATGCGCGTTCTGGATCAAACATGGGGCATTCCCGGGTTGGACTATAGCAACAGAGCTTGGCGGACACCCGGCCAGTAGTGGGTATCTTGGCTTCGACAAAATACTCCAATGGTACTTGGATCTGAGAATTTCTGTAGCTGTTGCGATCGCTTGCGTGGCTGGGCTAACAGCTAGCATCGCGATTGGCAGTGCACTGGAATAATAGCGGGCGGAGGTGAAATCATGTTCGAGCAATCAGGCCGCTCCAGCCTAGCGATGACAATTCCGCCGGGCAAAGGAGAAGTGATCGACCGGGTCAAACGATAAGGTGCGGAATCTATGAACCGAGCTACCCGCAACACGCTTTGGGGCTGCCTGTTCGTTTTGGCGCTGGCTGGCTCGTGGTCGTGTAGCGCTCGCGCGCAACAAGAGCGGCCCTTTCAGTTCGTTACCCTGGATTGCCTATTTCGCGGTGCCCTAATCACGACCATGGAGAAGGGGAAACTGACAACAACGGTGCCAAACGATACGCTGTCGATCACGCTCTCCAATTTCAACTACGAGAAGAATACAGCGATGATGATTGGGAATGCCGGATCCGATGAAGTTTCATTCATCCCGTCCAGAAAGAAGGCCGTGCTCGTGCAATTCTCCGCCACTGGGAACGGGTTCATGACGAGCATTTCCGAACCTGTTGGGGGTAAGGCGATAGCTTTCCATTCCCGCCATTCTTGGCTGTTCGGGGAGCCTTTGGTTTCTGAGTATCAAGCCGATTGTAAGGTGCGCAAATAAACCGCCGCGGCCGGCCTGATGACCCGCAGGTGCGGCTATGTCTCGGCCATAGCCAGCCCACTAAGGAACACTAAGGAAGACAGCGAACACGAGGGAAACTGGGAACATTCGTCGAACGCGCCTTTTAAGGGTTTCTTGTTTCCCGCAGTTTCCCCTCTCGATCGCATAAACATCTAGCCGAGGCGTGCGCCGCAATTCGGTCGGAAACGACGTGCCTTACCAGACGGAAGTTAGGGCTCTCGTCAAGACGTTTGTAAACCGAAGGTAACGGGGGGACTCGCCTTGCGCGAGAATCAGCGGCTATTGTCGCTGAATGGGATATTGGAGCGAAGTCACAACCGCATCTTGGCATCAAACCAAGGAATCGTTCGGCTGGACCAAGAAAACGGCGGCGACAATTCTTCTCGCTGCTGGCGCGGTCCTCAAGACCTACCTCAGGTTGGGATGGGCCGGGATGACCGAAACTGCCACCGGCTATGTCTGGCTTGGTTTAGCTCCCATCCTTGCGGGCCTGATCTTGTTCGCTTGGAATTTTATAGAGGCACAAGCGCAGATATACGAAAAGCTGGCGATTTCACACCGCGCAGAGGTCAGCGAACTTCAAGCACGGCTAGCGCGTTTTGATGAGCCAACGCCAAACTATGAAGCTTGGCGTCACGTAAACGAACTCAAAGTGAAGCAGGCTGCGTTCTTATGGTGCGAGATTGAACCACGAATTTCACAAACACCAAAAGTAACAGCGTGGGCAAACGCGCTGGAGGCTGCGATCAAAAAGGGCGAGTTAGGTTTCGTCCCAAAATTATCCCAGTACGGGTCGGAAGCGGCGCAATATATTGAACAACAAAAGGGGGCGTGGTCAGAAACAATCGTAACGCGAGACCAGCTACGCTCGTTTGCACAAGCTCATGGCTATGACCCTATCTTCTTGCGAGAAGCCTGATTATCCATGCTTGCGACTTCTCCCTGATCCAATGTATCGGCTTCTGCCTCTTCATCACATTCAGGGGACGTCGTTACCTTTTTTCGAACCGCCGATGCTGTAGGGCTTGTTCAGAAAGTAGTCGCGGTTGCCGAGCGCCTTCTCCGCGTACTGATCGATCGCGACCGTGATGGCCTGGACGTGTTGATCCGGTGCCATGCGGCCGGTCAAACTCCCGCTGATGGGCCTGACGTGAGATGTCGGCGGAGCTTTCCGTTGTGCCGCTAGCGGGCCCATAGGGCCACGAGGGCACATGCGAAGCCTACCACCAGAATGCCCGCAGCCGTTACCGTGACTAGGTCAATTGACCAGGGGTGTCCTTTTCCACCGATCAAGTCGAAATGTCTGGAGCGTCTGTCGTCCCTGAATGTTTGAAGGCGCATGACACGCACTCCCTTGTGCGCGCGTTGGATGATCATTCAATCGGCGACAGCCCAGACAGTTCCTTGAAATGTGAAACGCAAAGACCGTGGGCCTGGGACGCTCGGTCGCGGTGGCAGTCTCCTCGCGTGCTTGGACCCAAAGGACCCCGCAAGGACACGCTCCCGGGCTGGAATGCGAGGCTCCCCGCAAGGGATACGGTCCGACAGATACCCCCTGCCCCCGCAGAACAGCACCGATCTGACCACCACCCCGATACCCGTCGCGCGGTGGATTTTGTGTTTCTCTGCCCGGCTATCCGCACCCGGACCCACGACGTACGGGTCCCTCGAAGCCAGCTAGGCACAACGGATTGATAATTTGCCGACCGACCGCGGTGACGCTTTGATAGCGGCATGCGGCCTCAGAAGATCAATTTTGGCGAGATGCGGGAATCCGGCGTCTTCGGTGTCGTCATCTTCTGCGGCGACTATCGCTGTAGCCACTCGACAGCGCTCAAGGCTGATCGCTGGCCGGATCACGTTCGACTTTCCGATATCGAGCCGCAGTTCGTCTGCAAGGCGTGCGGCAAGCGCGGCGCCGATGTCCGTCCGGACTTCCACGGTAGCAGCAAACGGGTAATGGGACTGCGCTGACGCTAGACTAGTTCCGGAATTAACCTGCGCGACGGCTATCAAGCTTAACACGCGAGTTTAGTTGCGGCCGATCCGAACAGGTCTAGCGTGGCCGCAGGTCGCGCAGAGATGGCCATAGCCCCCGCTGCGTACTGCGCGATTAGGGGCCGCTCCGTGCCCTCGTGGCGGCCCCGCCCCCTATTTTGAAAAGCTATTTCCCTTGCCCTGGTCCACCTCGTTTGAGGATCCAATATCGCTTCCGAATGGCCGCCGGCTCCTCACCTTGAGGGATGCCGCCAGCTACATCACGAAGCTGCCGAAGGCCGAGCATTCGGCGCAAGAATGGCAGGCCGCGATGGAAGCGCTGATCCTCGTTGCAGAGCGCGGCGGCCCGACGATGCTGGCCCGGATCGGCGTCATGCGGGCGTTGAACCGTCACGTCGAACGGGTCTTTGATCCCGAGCGCAAAAGTCATCATTGGGGCAAGCGCAAGCTGAAGATGGATCAATGACGACGGTCTGGATATACGTCGACACCAGCAAGGAAGTTGGCGACGTTGATCACGTCAAGGTCTTTGCGAGCCAAGATGTTGCCGAAGCCTGGCTCAAGGAGAACGACCCGGAAGGCGTGGCCTTTGAGTATGACGTTCTGGAATGAACCGGATTGGCTGCAGGACCGTTTACGCGATGATAGCGATCCTGATTTTCGCGATTGTCTGGCAGGTGCTCGGGTCGCTGTAGCGGCCCCGGCAACGCTCCGGGGCCGCCAGACCTTGGAGAACCCCCCGGCTTGGGGACGCGCCGGAGGACGTACAGAATAGCCCGCCATTGGATCATCGTCTGTACGGCCGCTGACAAAAATCAGGCCCGCCAGCGTGAACCGGCAGGCCGTCGGGAATCAACGACTATCAACCTACCCTGAGGTTTTCGGCAGATTCTTTGCCACGGTTGGCTACGACGTCGTAGCTAACCTTCGCGCCCTCATTCAGATTGCTCAGACCTGCTCTCTCGACGGCCGAGATATGGACGAACACGTCCTTACCGCCAGTGTCGGGCTGAATAAATCCATAGCCCTTTGTCGCGTTAAACCACTTAACTGTACCCATCGCCACGTCAATTCTCCCCACTGATTCAAAACACGATTAGCTGGCGACCGAAATCGGGCGAAAGAAAGGACCCGCCAGGGTGAACCCGAGCGCGCGAAAGCCGCCGCGGGGTTGAGAAAGCGACGGCTCTACGCATGACTCTCGCAAGTGATGATTGATCAGATCGTAACCGAAATAAGGATCTTGAACCATTGTTCAGAGGCGATATCTCAAGGCACTCTGGCAGCCAAGCTGATGCGGCACAGCACGTTATCAACGAACTTGCTGCGCCTCTGGGAGCATTATCCGATTGCAACAAGATCGCCGGATTGACGATGATTGCGAGGGCTACATGGGCAATACTGTGTGGAATACTCCCGACGAGGGAACAGCCATAATGGCAGGGCAAATGCAGCTAATTCGCGCCCTTGCCGTTGAACTTCATCGCCACGGCAAACTCGATGATGAGTTGCTGGGGAAGATCGAAAAGGAAGCAACGACGACAGCAAAAAATACTGTCTTCAACCCGCAGGCCGACGGAGCTTTGCAAATTCATCTTATGGATTTTTCGATCGGTACAATCCGCGAGGGCTTGAAGTTTCTTCGCGCAAGCCGAGACAACGGCTCGTTGCGATGAGGGCCGCTACGGCGGTAGCTCGCCGCGTTCCCACCCACAATGGCTAGAAGAGACCAATGATCGCTTTTGCTACGTAAACACAAGCAAACAGGTCGGCGACGCCGAGCATATCAAGGTGTTCGCCAATCAGGGCCGCGGAAACGTGGTTCAAGGAGAACGACCCTGAGGGCGTCGCCTTTGAATATGAAGTGCTGTCCTAACTATGACGCGCGCGGCGGCCGACGGGATAGTCCAAAAGGATTGCTTCTTTTGAACGATCATCTCCGGGCAGCCCGGGCGTAGAATGCCTCGTTCCTCTGGGTGCATTCCCTCGCATGGAGGAACAGGCGGCCCCGCCAAGCGGGTGCACCTGCCGGGTGGGGTCGCTGGCGTAACACCACTAACCTGCTGAACACCGCGTTGATGGAAGAGGCCAACTGAGGCGCCTCGTGCGCCCCTATTTCTTCAGCAACAGGCCCATCGAGCGGGCCATTCGCTTGACCGATCCGGCGTGCCTTCCAAGTTCGGCTGCAATTTTTGATGCGCGCGTTCCTCGTCTAGCCAATTTGGCCAGCTGCTGCATCTCCGAGCCGGTCCACTCTTTGGGTTTATGCGTCCTCATGCGCGGGAGACCCCGATTCGGCGAACTACACTAACAAATGTTAGGCAACTCTCCTAGATTGTGGCCGGTTATCTCCGCATGCGCAGGTACGCCGGCAGCACGGAAAAAGATCACTGACTTAGGCGGCCTATCGCGTGCCACTCAGCCTCGAACGTGACCTTCACCGCTAGCACCGGTCCGGTGTCGTCCCGGACCTCGATTGCCATGCGGTGATCCGCGCCCTGGTGGCGCGTTCGGACCGCGTCGCGCAAGATGTCAGCCAATGAGTGGGCGGCCTCCACCCATGCGGCCTCAATGCCGGAAAGCTCGAGACCTTCGTCATCAGAGGTGACATCGTCCCCCTCGCGGACATCGAAGTAGTAGCGGGGCATTGGCGCCGGAAAATGCGGAGCTCGGTCCATCGTTCCTCTGATGTGCGAACAAGGACACTTCCCAAATCAAATTAGGACACCGGGGATTAATACGGACAGTACGCATGACTAATGCAAGCGGCCCCGGCAATACGCAGCGCACCGGGGCCGCCGACACTGGAGATACCCCCCAGCTAGGGGCTTTGGGGCATGGAGCCGGGGGACTTACAGAATAGCCCGCCGTCGGGGCGCGGTCTGTACGGCCGCTGACAAAGTGCAGGCCCGCTAGAAGCAGGTTGGCGACGCCGAGCACGTCAAGGTCTTCGCCACCACGGACGCCGGCGGAAAAAAGCTTCGAGGAGAACGACCCTGAAGGCGTCGCCTTTGAAGATGAGATCCTGGAGTGAAAACGGCCCGTAAGACTCCGGGTGCGGCTCGCAAATTAGACGAATCCTGTTGAAGCCGCCGTCGCCCCTCTTCACAATGAACGATGAGTAATAGTTAGTGAGGGGTTTTTTAAATGCCTTCTCTTCAGCCAGGCATTGAAGCCTACTCCACCCTGTCCGCAAATCTTCTGACTGAACATGTCCCGCCATGTGTAACAAAGCGGGCAGATCTATAACCTGCAAGGTCCTGAGTAGGTGCGTTGGTAGGAGGATTAAGATGGATCAGTTTATTTCAAGGGAGCAGTGTCTCTCGCAGATAGACCTCGATCTTTCCCACCGCATGGCCGAACTTCAAAAGCTCAGAGAAGCGGTCCATATTGCAGAGGCGCTGCAAGCGCCAACGGCGCAAAGGCGTCCCCGACCTTCACCGAGCGACACCGCTTCGTACACCGAATCTCGATTGGCGGTTTAGTTAGGTCGACGGCTTCACCCGTCGAGTGGGCTTCGCGCTTGCTGCATCGCTTCGCGGCTGGTTGAGCTGATGAAATCGATCTTCTAGCGATGCCCTTTTGGCGAGCAGTTTTTCGCGGAGAACTGACTGCATCTGTTGGTGCAGTTCGAACAGTTCCTCAATCGACATTGACTCCCACTCATTCCGCATGACGCACCCCGGCGATCATGAAACCATTTGAATTATTGCTCACGAAGAAAGTTCAGAGATATGGGAGAGAGGCTCAGCCTCAATGCACCGAAGAAAATTTAATGAGGATGGAGGACGATCCTGACCGCGTAACCCCGTCATAAGACCTGTCTATCGTGAATAAAATGGCCCCAGCGCGCGGCGGTGCGCTGAGGCCCTCCAAAGTATTCCCATTTGAAATTGCCAGATGGAGTAGTGGGTACCCATCTGGCGGGCCAATAGAAGCGGGAAAAGCTGGCAACGTCTGCCCAATAGTGAACATAGCGCGGAGGCTGGTTGAGCCCGCCAGCCTTGTGCCGGGCCCATCCTTCGGAACCTCCAACCTCGCTGAGAGTCGATTCCATCGCTCCCGGCGGATCGTGGAGACAAACCGGGAGAAAGTGGCGGCCCCAGCCTCTCTTTCAGCAGACTGGGGCCGTTTCCTGGAGCTAACCGGGACCACGACGATGGACGTCGCGGTCAGACCAAAACCCCCGACAACTAGGCGTCGATAACGCTCTTAGATATTTTCTTCTTGAGCGCTTCGCAGACCGTACGAACTTCGGATGTGGTCAGCGAACACTCCTCGATCTGCAAGAAGTAGCGCTTGCCTTCTTCGCGATAGCTTGCCGCCAATGCGTTGATCTCGCTGACCATCGCATGAACGCCAGCAACCGTGGCCTCGCACTTCTTGGCAGCCTCTATCAGTTCAGCACCGAGCGATTCGATCTCCTTTACGGCCGCATCGTATTCGCGAACGACCACTTCGGCGGATAGTCTGCCGACCTGATTGACGCCCTCCTTGTGCTCGACGTAGTCGGGCAACGGGCCTTTCGGAAGGGGATGGTCGTCTTTCGGAACGATATGGATTGAAGGTAATGCGCGATTGTTGGTTTGGATTATGTCTCCAATATCGCGTTCAATGCCGTCAAACTTCGATGCGAGCAGTTCGTCACTAAAACTCATTTTACAACGCTCCAAACTGTTGCGGGGCTATCGAGCGCCGTAACGGTCAAGCAAAATGTTCCGGTTGTCCACAGCTAACCTCGTTGGCTATGTATTGTGGTCGGCATTGGAACCGTCGCTCCCTTCATCCGCACGCGCACGCTCATCGGAGCGAGGTCCCAGGGCACATTGTTCAACGCGCGCGTCGGCATGCGCCAGCAGGCCGTTGGTGCGTCTGGGGGAAGTTCGGGTAGGCCTCCCGGCGCTTTAACGCTAAAACGGTTAGCTACCGCCAATGTGGTTTGCTCGTTCGTCTCTAGCGCTCCGCGGCGTGCGAACTCCAATTGTCGCGCGAGCGCGGATTATCTCGGCACCGTTGACGCGCTCGCCCGCCGAGATTCTAGTCTCGAACTTCCGACGCTCTCCCTCCGATGTTGCTGACGACGCCAATTCTGTTAGTGCGTGCCAGCTGGCGTTGCAAAATATCTCCGGCCGGTCGCCATATAGGCGCGCCACGCGCATCATCTCGGTAACGTCGCTTGAATCGTCAATGTCGAACTGCTTGCGAACGGCCCACCCGAATTGCTTATTGCCCGGAATGGCGTCGCGCAGCGCCGCAAGCTTGCGGCCGAGCTCAATCTTCCTTTCGACGACACGCGAGATGAGCGCCCGACGCTCACGCTTTGCTTCCTCTTTCCGCTCTTGCCTCCCCTTCTTCGAAGCTGCTGGCAGAGACGGCGGGGAGAGAAGCCTTCGCACCTTATTACGGACCACGGCACTGACGACGCTCGGGACGTCGCTCAGCCTGAAGTACTCCAGCGCCCTCATCGTCTCGAAAATTCCGACGAGATTTATCCGATCGAAGGCCTCAATCAGTTCAAGCTCGCGGCCCGCAAACTCGTCCCCACAAACGCCCGCGACCGCACTAACGAACGGTTCGCGGAACGCATCTTCATTGCCCTCGGATTCCAGGATGCAGCGACATGTGAGCACGACTCGGCCGCGGCCATCCACACCAAACTGCCGGCCGCGGAAGATTGTGCGTTGGAATGTGTCCATGACCTCGCCATCGGCTGGTGGCGCCTCAAGAGCGGCGAGGATTTCGCGGACTTCGTTGGCTAGTTCGTCGGTGTGCCATTTATTTTTGACGGGTTCGCGGGTTTCGGGGGCAACGTCCCCCTCATAGTCATCTTCGTCGTACACGCGGTCTATCTCCGTCGAAGAGAGGGGCAGCCCGCCCGGCCGCGCGTCCATCCGCCGTCGACTGAAGGCTGCGGGCGCTTCGTAACAAGCCGCGGCTACCTTAAATAATAAGACGCGCTAATGCGCTCTGCAAATGTGGGCGAAAGGCTCACTGCTATGCGCTTCGTCAGTTGAAGGCGAGTGCGGCCGAGACCCCTCAGCTTCCATGTCATCGATGGCCAGGCCTGCTCGGGCTTGACAGCCGATCCGATTTCAATGGACTGCACAGCCTGCACAGCCGTTAGCAGAATGATGAAGTTAAGCTTTATGTCTGCGACGTGCTCGCAATGCGGTGCGAAGACTTTGTGACAGCTCCCTCCTCATCCTTGAAAGAACAACCAAGCGCGGGTACTGACGCGCCGCGTGGATGGCATTTTCATTTTCGACTTTGGGCAAGGCGAATTGGACCGTATGGAGTCCGCCGCGCATGCCTGATTAGGCGGCTGCGCCGCCCGTAGCTCACGAAGAACATGATTACAGCATGGATTTGCGCGTTACGAAATGGGGCCCGGTGCCATGGTGCACATCAGTATTTCTGAACTGTCCACAATGTGTCAAAAGCGGAAGGGTCAGTGACATAGTCTTGATGCTGGGCCGTGCCGCATCACATGTCTTTTTGTTACTCGGCTCGCCCGGTTCTCGACCAGGAGAGCCCTGTCGAGTCGTCCTGTAACCCGGCGATCGTCCCGCAATCTGAACTCATCCAGAGGCAATTAAAATGACTACGCAATCGTCACATGCTAGCCCGATCCTGGTGACCGGCGCGGGTGGCGCTGTCGGCTCCATCGGCCGCAATCTCACCGAAATGCTGCTCGCCAAACAGCGCAAGGTGCGCGCCCTGGTGCGCCGCGAGGATGAACGCGCTGAGGCCTTGCGCCAGCTCGGCGCCGAGGTCGTGCAAGGCGACCTGACTGACCTCACCGCGATGCACCGCGCGATCGAAGGTTGCGCGAGTGTCTATTTCGGCATGTCGGTTTCGGCCGATTACCTGACGGCCACGGTCAACACCGCCGCCGTGGCGCGCCATCACGGCGTCGAAGCGTTCGTGAACATGTCTCAGATGACCGTTACGCAGATGAGTATCACCGAGAGCACCGACAGCCCGCAGCACAAGCTGCACTGGCTGGCTGAACAGGCTTTGTCCTGGTCGGGCCTCCCGGTCGTCACCATGCGGCCCACGGTCTTCCTCGAAGGGTTCTTCCGCCTTTTCGCTGCCCCGAGCGTGCGGGAGGCCGACGAACTGGCGTTGCCAATGGGTGACGGCAAAACCTCACCGATTTCGGCCGTGGACGTGGCGCGCGCCGTATCGGTCGTCCTCGAGGATCCCACGCCGCACATCGGCCAGATCTACAATCTGACCGGCTTTGAATCGGCCGATCTGGAGCACTACGCGCGCGTGTTCTCCGAGGCGCTGGGTCGGACGATCCACTATCGCGACGTGCCACTCTCCGACTGGAGCGAAAAGCTTCTGGGGGCTGGCGTGCCCGCGCACATCGTCAAGCACCTTTCCGTGATGACGGAGCTGAACAAGCAGGGCCGCTACGACCGTATGACCGACGACCTGTTCAAGCTCACCGGCCAGAAGCCGATCAGCATGTACGACTTCATCAAGTTGCATGCCGCTGAATTCACGCGGGATGGAACCGCGGCTTGAGCGGGCCATTCGACGGGGCCTTTTACTTTTACGAGGCGTTTATCTCAGGCCGTGGCACTGCCGCGAACGAGCGTCAGCATTTCGGGATGTCCGATTTGGGTCGATTGTGTTGAAAAAACTCGAAAATCGCGGGGCTCCGAAAATCTCGCAAATGTAGCGCATTGGCGATTTCAGCCACTGCAAGGCTCTGTAGAATCGATACGAGCTCCAGCGATCGTTTTTGCGGCAATTGATGTGGTCCCTCACCTCGCAGCGAGAGAGACGCACCAGCGGTCCTGAGAATTTTCAGTCATCAGCGAAAAAGGACTTTTTTCAACACAATCGGTCAAAAGCAGCGGTAAAGGTCGAGCCGCGTCGCGTCCGGTCTCGCTCTAACAGCGGACGTTGCGGGGTCTCCACTCGATGTGCGGCTATGGGGCGCCAATAGGCGACATAGAAGACTTGGCTTGGAGATCGCTAGAGGCCCTCGATCTTAACGCCCCGTGGTCTGGTCCCGCATGTTCAGCTCCGCCTCCCGCCTAGTTACGAGTTCACGCAGAACTCGCCGCTTAAGCAATCGAGCGTGCATTAAGCCAACCCTTGACCTTTTGAAGATAGCAATCGGAACTAGGAAACGTTCGGAAGTTCGCGCGTTACCGGACCGGACCAACACAGGAGAGGACGTATGCGAACCGCAACACTCGCGATGATTGTCGTTGCCGGAAGCGCGATTGCCTTCCAAGCGGCGGCGCAACAGCAACCGGCCGCACCTAGTGAGCAAACCAAGGAGGAGATGCATCGTGATGTAGACAAAGGGCCCAAGACTAGCGAGCCCAACGAGCAGATGCAGCGTGATGCAGACAAAGGGGTCAAGACTCGCCAGTCCGGTGAGTCAGGTTATGTCGGCATGGAGGAAAAGCCGGGCGCGTCCGCCCATCCTCCGGGCCGACCGGGAAGTCAGACCACGGGTTCGGGTAGCCAGACCGGCGCTCCGAAATAGACCGCTAGCGATCGCTTACGTCGACGGAGAGCTGCGTCAAGGTCAGCCTGACCGCGCGGCGCTCAAAGTGGCCGCCCCGACGCTTCGCGTTTGGGCCCGTGCTTGGCCAATCAAACTAGCCGCCGACCAAATGTCCGTTGGGGGTCACAAGCGGCGGTCGAAGGATCGCTAATGCGAAGTCCGGACTGCCCCCAATACCAGACCAGCCCCAAGCGACGAAGTTGGTCGGCTTGGGGCCCAACAGCCGACATCGCGCCTGTGCCGGAATGACGAAAGAGGCCGCCGATTGAGGCGGCCTCTTTTTATGCTTCGGCGCTTCGTTTTTACTTCTTGCGCGGATCATCGGCTGGATCGATGAACACGATGCCCCCCGGCCCGGTGAATACAATTTGGACCATCGTTTCTTCGTTTGTCGTCCAAACATAATGGGGGTGCTTCGCCGGCAGCGCGAAGACGGAGCCCGGCTTCAATATCTCGCCTTTCGAGGGATCAAACTTTTCCCCCATGGCGTTCCCAAAGCTGCCACTCATCACGGTGACGACCTCGGCATAGGGATGAGTGTGCGGCGGAACTTTATAATTCGGCGGGAATTTCACCCGCTGGACGATCGTCTCGGCCTTTGTTGGATCACCGATCAAGATGGCGGTTTGCACGCCCCTGAAGACCGGATGCTCTATCCACGTCAGCCCGTCGGACTTGACCACCTTCATCGCATCTTGAGCCATCGCAGAACTTGCCAACGCGATCAAAGTGGCGGCGACAAAGGACTTGTTCATCCTAACCTCCTCCCAAATGTTGCGGAGCTCGAAGGCCCAATAGGATACAGCAAAACTCAGACTGAAGCGCTTAAATTCATTTTCGGATCGGCTTGAACCGTCCATCGCGAACCAAGTCGGAATTGGGTCAAATCGGCGGTCACGGCTGTCGCGATCCAGGGTCCGGCCTTCCTCCGACACCCGACATCGGGGCGGCGAGGCGTCTGTCGGCTCAGGGGCAGTATCGCAAGTGACGAAATTAACGTAGGATGGATGCCGCGCGTGACGTCAGAGGGGCGACAATGATCAATCGACTCTCATTCGTTGTTGCTCTGGTCGCATCGACGGCTATCGGTGCGAGCCCTGCATCGGCGCATCATCCGGGCATCGGCGGTATCGGCGGAGCCGGCGGCATCTTCACGATTGGCGCCGGCACTCTTGATCAGGGCCAGTTCGCGTTTTCAATCTTCGTCGATTATCTTCGGCTCAAGCAACTAAGCGAACCGACGCTGCTCGCGAACGTCGGCAACGACGTCCACGGTCTGCAAACAGTCGAGAGCTACGCTGTTGCGGTTGCCTATGGCATCACCAACGATCTCACTGTGTCCGTGCGACTGCCATGGGTGCGCCGCACCGGCATCCTCGAAGCGGTGCAGGAAGACCCGGCTGATCCCGCCACGGTGCGTGACCGTGGCAATACATCGAGGTTCGGCGATGTGACCGTACTTGGCCAATACCGCTTCGTGAACAATCAGGTGAGCGGAACGCAGGCGGCGATACTGCTTGGTGTCAAGGCGCCGACGGGTACAACCGGCTTGGTTGACAGGTTCGGTGAAATCTTCGAGGCCGAATTTCAGCCTGGATCGGGCTCTTGGGATGGACTTTTCGGCGCAGCGTTAAGCCAGCGCTTAAATCCCGCGTTGAGCTTCCATGCCAATGTGCTGGCGATTGCTACTGGCACCGGAACGCAAAATACCAATCTCGGCAACCGCTTCCTTTATAACGCCGCGCTTTCCTACCGGATCTTCGGCGAGACCGCGAGCGAGCCGCATACGCACGATCCACCGAACGCCTATGCGCATGCTGGTCATGACCACTCGAGGATGATCACGAAGGCTTCAACGGTGACCGCGCCACACGGTCACGTTGCGCTCGACGCGTTATTTGAGATTAACGGCGAATGGCATGACAAGCAGCGAATCGCCGGGATCAGTGATCCCAATTCGGGCGGCAACACGATCTTCGTTTCGCCGGGTCTTCGGCTGACCATGGACAACTGGTCGAGCTACGTGCTTGTCGGCATTCCGGTCATCAACAACTACAACGGTGTGCAAGCCACCCCCGCATGGCGCACTTTGGTGGGAGTCTCCGCCGTCTTTGGACCCTGAATCGCGACGAAGTCTGTTCTGGGTCACGAGCGGTAATACTCTGACTGATCGCAAGATTTCCGCTTGGCCGTCAGAAGCTGACATTTACGCATTTATGAGTACACGTCGGCAGCAAGGCTTTTCCGTCGTCCTGGAACGCGAACGCAATGACAGCGCCGACATTGCTTTTCGTTGGCTAGAGCGGACGAAATTCGATGCGTCCCGGTCACCGTGTGACTCCAGGATCGTTCGCAGCACCAGCGTGAGATGCTCCTCGCCGTGCTTCTCGCGCCAGCCGTCTGGTCGAGCAGCTGGTCGCCTGTTTCTTTCTTCCAGGATGACTGCAACTACCTCCTTGGAGGCAACATCAGGCGACCTTTTTCTCGACCGACGGCACCGGACGCAGCTCGATCTCAACGGGTCGCTCGCGAGTCTCCTTTGCCGCACGTTCAGCTTTCGCGAGTGCATCAATGACTTGGTCGGGATACGAAAGATTGGTGCCATCGAATGCGAAGCCCGGGCCGTCGGGCCGAGGCAAACGCATCTGCCAAAGTGGCTGCGGACGCTCGGCCTGTTCGGCCGGATGATATTCGATCTGATCGAACAGCGCGGCCACGCATCTTGTGTAATACGTCCCCTCACCTGTCCTCCCGCGGCCGTTGCCAAGATCGACAACGGAGTCTTGGTCGCCGATGATCGTGCCGGTTGGGGTCGTCCAAAGCCAGACCCGAGTCTTCTTGACTTCCTGACGGTCGAGCCCGGGGCGACCGCGGGCGATGAGGTCGGCAGGCGCGAGCCGCTCGAGGTCGTCCGGAAGCGCCGCGTTGATCTCCGCGTCCTCCACAGCCGATTGGGCGACGTCTCGGACTAGAGCCAGCAAGATGGCGTTGGCCTTCGCGATATCGGCCTTGATGCGTGCCGCAAGCTTAACGTTCACGGCCTTGCGATCGGCATGGCGCTTGCGCAGCGTGTCGTCGGCGGCCTTGACCTCAGCGATTGCGGCTTCCGCCTCGAGAACCTCGATCAGCGCGACGAGTCTCTCCCGTTCTGCCGTCGCGGCGGCATACTTGGTGCGCCACTCGTTGAACAATGCCTGGTCGCGTGCTGCTTCGCTCTTGGCGACCTCGAGCGCGGCAAGTTCGGTCTCGATGGCCGCGAGAGCGGCGCGGACCTGGTCGAGGGCGGTTCGGCTGGGCATTTGTTCGTTCCTTCACTAGCAGAATTGAGGCGCCGCGCGGACGAGGATGACCACCGCGCGGCGCAGGCGTCCGGCGCCTCATTTGAGCTGTGCTCGCCGGACGACGACAGATTTCGGATCGACGGCACCGCAGGACGCTTTCCCTTCCTGCGGTGCCGTCGTGTTGGAGCCGGTGCATCCGCGGCCCAACATCTGGAAGCAATCTACTTCGTCGTCAGCGCTATTCGCCACCGACGATCCGGACGATTCGAACTTTTGGGTCGTGTTGAATTTAGCCCGCCCCAACTCGACCAGCGTTGCATGCTCCTCGAATTCGGCATGCTTCACATGCCAGCCTCCGGGAAGCTTCAAAGCCCAATCGTGGTTCGCGCAAATCCGGCGAATGAGCCAGTCGTCAAACGGAAAGCCGCGGTCCGCGAAGGCGCGGGCAGCGGGCTTCCAGCGCACGCACGGCTTGACCGCGGCCCTTGCGACCGGAGGCGGTGTCTGGTCGCCCTGCCGCGAGCGCATGAACTCCAGCACTTTTTCCAAATGCGCGATGAATTCGGTGTCGGTCATTGTTTCGCCCTTGGATAAATCAAGTCTGCTACGGCTTGGACCCCGGCGAGGTCGTCACCGTCGACCTTCATCAGTGCGAGCGACAAGCAGACGCGATACTCATTGTGAATGCATTCATACTCCGGGTACATCGCCCCACACTTTCGGCGGAACGTCGCGGCAGCATTAAGCGCCGCCGCGGCCGTCGCGATCTCGCCGAGTGTCGCCCCTTCCCGGCACACTGCATTCTCAATGGCGGCCCATGCGAGGTCATCGAGGCCGTGCATGATCGGCGTAACGTCAATCCTCATCGACGTCGCCCTCGTCATCGGCGATCGGCTTCCCGGCTTTGGCGTCGTCAGCCAGCGCGGCGAGCGACGCCTTGAATCTCAAGATGGCCGCGGTGAGGTGCGACTGGATGATCTCACGCAATCCAAGATCCCGCGTGCTGGCGGCCGCGACGCCAGCCAGCTCGCCACAAAACTTTGAGGCGATCATGCCGACCGCGTAATTTACGTCCTCCAGTGAGATCAGCTCGTTTCGCTCCCTAGCGATGCGTTGCTCAAGCTCCTGCGCCTTCAGGGTCCTGATGCGGTCCATGCCGTTGTCGGTCTGTTTCAGGCTGGCGATGTACGTCGGCACCACTCGCCATCCGTCCAGCTTTCCGTTTGGAAGCGTCGGAAATACGCCCTGCTGGATCATCTGCGAAATGCGCTGCTGCGTGACGCCGAGCAAGATCGCGAGCTTCCCCTGCGTCAGTTCAAGCGCGGTGGTCTTGGCTGTTCTGGCGGTCTTCTTGTTCGTGGGTTTTTTGGTCGTGGGCTTCTTGGTCATGGGGTCTTCTTTGGGTTGTCGGATTAAAGTCACAAACAAGCGATTTTTGATTTTCCGAAATTTAGAGGGTATTCAGGCGCGTCCGGCGCGCAGTGGGCAGGCGTGGCGAAAGGTACCTAACGGAATTCGCTTCCTCCCCGCCCTTTGCGTCGGCGCTGATGCGTATTCGCGACGTGACACGCGAAAACAGCGGCTTGCTATCGGATGCGCACAGGCGGTCAGCGTAGGAGGCTGATTGCCGTTGATCCGGCGGCCTATGGCAAGGGTTTGCCCGACTGCAGCGAAGCGGCCCGCATTGCCGTGCTGGCTTTGGATGAATGGTGTAGGCGGGATGCAGCGCGGGTCAGCGCATAGGTGGTGTAGGTGTAGGCGCGCGCGCTGGCTTGGGTTGGCTTGCATCACGCTGCACCGCCGCGTTTCTTGGTCTCAGGGAAGGAAAACCTAGTGGCTAACCTAGATATGGGCTGCACGTCGGTACCACCCCATCGCGCTGATATGGACTGCACGTCGGTACCACTTCCATCGCTAGGTGGTACGAACGTGCAGCCCACCTCTGGCACCGACGTGCAGTCCACTGTGGCACCAACGTGCAGCCCGGGATTCTGTTTTTTGAAGGCCGCCTGCTTGCGTGCGTTCCAGCGGCGCGACGGCGCGACATGCGGCTCGAACACCACGCCATCCCATCGCAGAAATTCCTTGGTTGGCGACTCTAGTTCGTTGTTGCCCTTCCGGGTTGGCAAGTCGGTGATGCGCCAGTGTGTCGCCTTACCCTTGCCGTCGACACCAAGGCTTGCGGCTTCGGTCTGCACGATGAAGCCGTAGTGAGCCAGCTCGCGGTACCAGTTGGCGATGTCGTTCCGGCTCTTATGACCCAGCTCTTCGCCGGCATCGCGAAGACTGAGGTAAACGTGCCCATTGTTCTTGACGCAATGCGTCCGCAACGCCGTGAACAGTGCCCTAGCCCCGAAGGAAAGCTGCCGATACGCAGGCGTCGCCAGGGTTTCACGAAACAGCGGCACGAAGGGCGGGAGTTTATCGCGCAGTATGTCCTTCCTGCTCATGCACCACCGACAGATTTCACTTGAACGAATTCTGTGTACATAGCAGCCGCCATGCTGTGCAGTTCGCGGTTGATCAAGTTCTCAGAGATGCCGCGTCGGCGCATCGCGTCACGCTGAACCAACAGTTGGCGCTCGACATATCGGACAGCCGAGTCCGGGTTCATGCGAGCGGCATGAGCAGCCTGTTTCCGGATAAAGTTGCGGCGCCTTGCGATCGGGAACGGTACGACGTCAGTCATGAGACTACCTCGCTCATTTGCAAGCATCAGGCGCTTGGAGTCGTTGGGGCTGGGTGGGTAGCGGCCGCATCCGCTGTCGAGATAAATCCGCCCGAAACTGGCGTGCTGTCGCGCCGGAAATGGAAGCGGCTGAGAATGGCACGCTGCCGGTCGGAAGGGCGGACCGATTTTCTCAGTCCCAACAGGCGCCGTATCGTCTCGGCCAATGACTCGGACGGGAGGTCGTCCAGGCGCATGACCCCCTCAGTGTCGCCATCTTGCGTTGCGGGCAGGCCTAAAGCGAATTTAGCGGCTTCCCACCGACGTTTGGTCTTGCAATCCATGTACACGTATATGGCGGTGCCGTCGGTCGCGATGTGTCCGCGGCGGCCGACGATGTTCCAGTCGCCGCATAGGTCACGGCTCAGGCGGGTCTTCGAGACGCTGAGGGCGTCGACCAAGCCGAGCAGCAGGTTGCGATCGGCTTTGTGGCTTGTTCGATCGGGGCGCATCAGGCTGCCCCGCCCTTGGCGGTATGCTTGCCTTCCGCAACGTCGCCGACGACCGGAAGTCCCTTTAGAAAAGTGATATAGTTGTCGTGCGTGATGATCGTGCGCCGGCCAGCCTTCTGCGCGATCAGCTTCCGTTCCTTGATGGCGTTGAAAAGCGAACTTCGCCTGAGAGGGCCAGCCTTAGCGAGCTCTTCGATTCCGTATGCGGGCTTAATTTCCATCGTGCGCTCTCCGTTCGTCGTCGTGTTTCAACGTGTACGAACGGCCGCCCGCGGTCCACTTGCAGACCCGGAAATTAAACCTTCTGAAATTTGCGTTCTATTTCCGAATTGAGCGCTTGCGTCTGTTTGGACGAATTTGCTTGCGCACGCGCTCCTTGAATTTCAACCAATGGCTCGCACTCTGCTGGGGATACCCGAACTCCTCCAGGGCGGTTGCGATCAGCGTTGAGAAATTGGTCGGATCATCGCGTCCCCGCATATCCCCAAATTCATCGCGCCAAACGGCCCTTGCCATGTCGACGAACGCGCGCGTGAAGTGATCCGCTGCGTTTGATGACTGAGTTGACGGCGGAACATTTCGTCCTGGAAGCACATTTCGGTTTAAGTATTTCGAGAGCAGATCGTGCGCGTGTCTAAGATCGGCGTTTAGTTGCAGGAAGTCTCGTTCAACAGCCTGACGGCTCAACAATTGCGACGAATCGCTCGGGTCATCTGGAACAAAGACCAGGGCGCGGTAAACTAACTCCGTGTCCGCCTGAGAAGCGGCGATCATGTGCCTTCTTACTGCATTCAGAGATTTGAGGTATTTTTTCGCCTCATTGATCCTTTGCGGGCGCGGTCCGAGATCCTCTTCGGTCAGTGAAGCATGAAGTGCCGCGCGCCAAAGTCCCTGCCTAGTTCGAAGCGGATCGGCTTTGGAATTGCGCTGCCGGTTTATCCGATCAACTTCAGAATCAAGTTTGGACGAGCCTGCCGGTGCTTCATATTTTCGTCTATCGGGACGTACCGTCGCTGTATTGGCTTCTTTCTTTCTCATGATTGCCGATCTTTTTTCCGGCGAATGGCCCGCACATTGCCGAGCACGGCGCCGAATTTCGGTGCATGCGCGCGCACCGCCTGTGCCACATACGATGGCGCCAAGTGGCCGTAATGCTTTTCGACCATACGTGTGGTCGAGTGACCGAGATTCTTCGCCACAACGATCAAGGGCATGCCGTTCATCACAGCGTGACTGGCCCAGGTATGACGCAGTCCGTGGAAGTTGATCGAGGGCGTGATCTTGGCCCGCTTGTTCGTTTCGCGGATCGGATCCGCCTGGTGATCGTCGAGCCATTTCGAGCCGTCCGCCTTCAAGAAAATCGGCTCCGTCCCGGTGCGTCCCGCCGTGATCTCCTCGAAGAAGTCGACGCCGTCGGCGCTCAGCACGATGTGCCGCGGCTTCCCAGTTTTGGGGTCGGGCACCGAGACTGTTCCAGCGTCGGAATTGAAGTCGGCCACAAGCATGTCGCATAGCTCGCCATACCTCGCTCCGCTCTCCAGCGCACCCCTGACCAGCTTGCGGAAGTCCTCTTCTGACGCGTTGATGAAACGGGTCGCTTCTTCGAGGGACAGATAGCGAATGCGCGCGCTCTCCGCGTTCCTAAATGGCTCAACGCTGCGCCACGCGCGATCGCTGGTGACATGCTTGTCCCGCCACGATCTATTGAGGGCGGCTTTCAGAATTGTGAGAATGCGGTTTGCTGTCGACTTGCGCCGGCGCTCACGCTCTGGGTCATTCTCATTGAGACGAAACTTCTGTTCGCCGCCCTTTTTGGTCCGAACGCGAGCCGGCGCTTTCGCGAGCCCGACGTGCCACTTCCGAACCTGGTCGGCGGTCAGATCATCAAGCTTAATCTTTCCAAGAGCCGGCAGAATGAAAGCATCGGCCGCGTACCGCGCCTCCTTCGCAGACTTCCGGTGGCTTTCTAAGAATTCGATATAGCTGTCCACCGAGTCCTTGACCGTACGCGGCGCGTCCGCGACGCGACCGTTGTGCGCTCGCTGAACCATTTGCTCGCGGGCCTTCGCTTGGGCCTGCCAGAAACTGAGGATGGCGATGCCATCGGGGTCTGAAAAGTCATCGGCGGTGCCGAATGTATCCGTCACGTAATCGTTCTTGCCACCGAGGTGATGACGGACAACCCACTTTCCTGGTCCGCTAAGCGGCTTGCGATAGCCGATGTGCAGTCCTGGCTCCAGTTGCCGCCAATATGGCTTCCCGCGGGCCCTTAGGCGGCCGCGCGCCGTCCTCGTATCTAGGGACGCGTCTCTGACCGAGCGAGCCATATCAACCCTGCCAACGTTGCGAACGCCGCTGATGTCCAGCAAATGTCCAGCATACGGCAGCATCGTTGACTGGACGATGGTGGATCATAATAAACTAAGTCGCTGATGTCATTAAATAAGTTTTGTACCCCTATGGACGTCGACAAACCCAAATACTACCCTTTCACGGTGGAGAGAGCGGTTCGATTCCGCTAGGGAGCGCCAAATTGCCACCACTCCGAACAAAACTGCGAACCCATGACGGCACGGATGCCATCCATGCCGGTGGGTTTTCGCCATGGCCCAAGGCATCAACTTAAATGCCGCGGTATCTGGCGGTGCGGAAGTTGGCATAGAAACGCGTGCTGGCGGAAAGCCATCGGCTGATCCGCCCCCCAAAAACGTTCGAAACAGCTTCGATCGTTCCGCGGTTCCGGCGACAGAGCTTCGGGCGTCCGGGTCCCCCGCCTAGTAGACTCGCAATCCCGACCACGAATCAAGCGGCCGGCGGCCCTCATTCCCGCTATAATAAAACCATGACGATCGGGATTACCGGACCCGAACGGAAGGTACCAAGGCAAAGCGCCGTGGTCGGGTCCATCATTGCGGCCGCCTTCGTCGCGATTTGCCTGATCCTGCTCTGGCTCACGAGCGACTTCCTGGTTGACTGGCTGTGGTTTTCCGCGATCGGTTATCCGCAGGTTTTTTGGACGACAATCGGCGCCAAGGCCGTCGTCTTTTTTGCAGTCTGGACCGGAACTGCGGTCGTCCTTTGGTTGAACGGATGGCTCGCGGTGCACTTTGCCCGACGGCTGCCGACGCAATCTGTCGCGGCCTTCGTGCAGAATCTCGCGGGCGATGTGCCGCCGCCCGACCTGTTCGCGGTCATGCGCGATCGGCTGCCGTGGCCTCGCGTCATCGCCGGCGGTGCAGGATTGCTCGCTCTGCTGGTTGCCGCGGCAGAAGCCGGCAATTGGGGCATCATCCTGCCATTTTTCTATCACGTTCCCTACGGCGCAGACGATCCGCTCTTCAACAAGGACATCAGTTTCTATCTCTTCGTGCTACCAGCCTATATCCTCGTCAAAAACTGGATGCTGCTCACACTCGTTCTGAGCGCGCTCTTCGCTGCAGCGATCTACTGGGTGCACGGCGATATCGAGTACGGCATTCATCGTCGATCGATGTCGCCGACAGCAATTGCTCACGGCTCGGCGTTGCTTGCTCTCCTCTTGGTCGTGAAGGCCTGGTCGTACGTTCTCGACCGTTACCTTCTACTGTATGGCGACAACGGCGTCGTCGTCGGCGCCAGTTACACCGAGGTGCATGTGGGGCTACCGGGCCTGTGGCTAATGATCGGGCTGTCGATCATTGCGGCGTTTGCTGCGTTGGCAAACTTGCGGGTGAGGACCTACCGGCTCCCTGCCGCCGCGGTCCTGCTTGTCGTCATCGGCTCTGTCGTCCTGTCCGGCGTCGCTCCCGTGCTGTTCCGGCAGTTCTTCGTCAAACCAAGCGAGTTGGAACTGGAGAAGCCCTACATCGAACGCAACATCGCACTCACCCGGCAGGCATACAATCTCGATCAGATCGCAGCCAAGCCGTTTACTGCCGAACAGGAGCTTACCTTCAAGACGCTCGACGCCAATAAGGCGACCATCGAGAATATCAGGCTGTGGGACTGGCAGCCCTTGTCGGACACCTACGCGCAGTTGCAGGAGATCCGCACTTACTACAAATTCCACCATCTTGACGTTGATCGCTACTGGCTCGATGGCTCCTACCAAAGCGTAATGATCTCGGCCCGCGAACTGCGGCCCTCCTTGCTGCCGCCGAATGCACAGACATGGGTCAACCGCCACGTGCTGTTTACTCACGGCACCGGCGCGGTGATGAGCCCGGTCACTCGCAAGAGCACCGAAGGGCTGCCATTCTTTTATTTGCGCGACATACCTCCTGTTGCGGATGGAGGCCCCCAGATCCATGAACCGCGCATCTACTACGGCGAAGAACGCGACAGCTACGTCATCGTCAAGGGGAGCACTCCTGAGTTCGACTATCCGAAGGGAAAGGACAATGTCTACGCGGCCTATGACGGCACCGGTGGCGTTCCGATCGGAACGATGGTGTGGAGAGGCCTGTTTGCTTATTACTTCAACGACCCCAACCTGGTGCTCTCAGGCTACATCACCGCCGACAGCCGGATCATGATCCGCCGCAATATCCAGCAGCGGGTACGGACGATCGCTCCGTTCCTCAGGCTCGATCACGATCCTTATCTGGTCATCAGCGATGGGCGGATGTTCTGGATGCAGGACGCCTATACGGTGAGTTCCTATTTCCCCTATGCACAGCCGGCGCAAGAGCTGGACCTCAACTACATCCGCAATTCAGTGAAGGTTATCGTCGATGCCTATAACGGAACCGTCGACTTCTATCTGATCGACACCCGCGACCCTGTCGCCGCAACCTTCCAGCGCATCTTTCCGGGCTTGTTCAAGCCGTTCTCGGTTATGCCGCCGGACCTGCAGAAACACATTCGCTATCCGGAGGACCTGTTCCTGATTCAGGCGCGGCTGTATCAGACCTACCACATGGAGGCGGCCGACGTTTTCTATAACCGCGAGGATCTCTGGCAGTTTCCGCGCCAGCCGGGCGGTGGCGGCATTGCAACGATGGCCCCTTATTACATCATCATGCGGCTGCCCGGCGAGCCGCAGGCCGAGTTCTTCCTCATGCTTCCGATGGTGCCTAGCCGTCGCGACAACATGATCGCGTGGCTCGCCGCGCGCTGCGACGCGCCCGACTACGGCAAGCTGATCGTCTACGAGTTTCCCAAGGAGAAGCTCGTCTATGGACCATTCCAGATCGAAGCGCGGATCAATCAGAGTACCGAGATATCGCAACAAATCACGCTATGGAATCAGATGGGCTCGCGGGTGATACGCGGTGCGAACTTGCTTGTGATCCCGATCGAGAACTCGATCCTTTATGTAACGCCGCTCTATTTGCGAGCGGAGCACGGACACCTGCCGGAGCTGAAGCGCGTGATCGCAGCCTACGGCGAACATGTGGTAATGAAAGAGACGCTCGCCGAGGCCTTGTCAGCGCTGTTCATAGAGGCCGGCGCTGCACCAGCAGTTTCAACCACGACAGAGGAGAGGCCCGTCACAGGCCCGGCGGCAAGTCGGGCACGGGAGGCGCTTGATCGCTACAATCAAGCAGTGGAGCGATTGAAGTCCGGAGATTGGAAAGGTTTCGGCACGCAGTTCGATGCAATGCGCGAGCTTCTGGAGGAAATGAACCGACGCTCCACCGGCCACTAGGGCCCCGAACCTTCAGTCCAGCGGTGCCTCCGACCCGGAGAAGTGGAAATTATGAACATGGGTGCGGCACCACGATTGAGCTTTGCTCAAAATCATATCGCGATTTCAACAACATAAGAGTTCGTAGTTTTGTTCTGAATGGCGCGCCATCACGTTGCCACCACTTTCAAAGCCCAAGCCGACCGCGTTCAAGGCTTGGGGCAACCATTTTCAGAGCTCAGGTTCCCCGTCGTCCGCAGGTTCCGGCAAACGGACCGTGGCACGTATGTAATGAGGGACAGGGAAATGGATACGGCCGCTATCGCAATCACAACTTGTGTCGCGCCTTACGTCGCACTCCGCTTTACGTTGCAGTGCTACTTTCCGCCGGATACCTGACGGACGGTCGGCGCGAGTTTCTGGGATCATCCTGTGCGAAAAAAACGCGAAACGCATCGTCGTCGGCGCGATCAAGTTGCCGACCGCAAATTGCTTCGCAAACAATGTCGTCGCCGCCATGAAACCGCATGAGCGAAAACCACGCCATGTTCGGCAGACAGCTAGTCTCTCCTAGCCCGCCGACGCGACTTTCGACGCCTGACGCCTTTCGATTCGCCTCGAAGTTTTCCCGGACCGGACAGGTCGAAACGGCCGTCGCGATAACTGCTACAGCCATTATAATCATACTCGGATAATCATATTCGGCGACTCTCGGACGTAAAGCGTCTGGTCACTCCACAGCTTATGCGAAAAGAATGCGTGACTACACGCTTAAGGAGAAGACCGGAAGGTGACGGCGCTCGTGATCGTGGCATGGCTAGCAATCATTGCATTGGCGTTGCATTCCGGAAGATAAGTAAAGCTGCTGGCGGCGTTCACGGAACTTTGTTCTACTCCGAGAACGGTAACGGAACTTTGTTCTACTCCGGAGAACTACGGGAAGCATGGCTGACATTTTCGCGCGCGTCGATGGCGACCGCGTCCTCGCCGATCTCAACGCGCTGCGCGCCATCGGCGCCTACAAGACCGGCGTTCACAAGCCGACTTTCTCTGAACCCCATCTGCGCTCGCTGGCGTGGCTGGTGCAACAGCTTCCTGAGGCCGGCCTCACGGGCGAGATCGACGGAATCGGCAACGTGCTCGGCACCAGCACGAAAAGCGGGCCGAAGCTGCTGGCGGGATCGCATCTGGAAAGCCAAAACCACGCGGGCTGGCTCGATGGACCGCTCGGCGTGGTCTATGCGCTCGAAGCCGCGCGCGTCATCAATCCCGACCCGAATATAAAGGGTGCCGTCGAAGTGGCGGCGTGGTGCGACGAGGAAGGCCATTTCGGACACTTCCTCGGCAGCCGGTCCTATGTCGGTGGCGTCACCGAAGCCGATATCGACGCCGCGCGCGATCGCAACAATGGCAGGAGCATGCGTGACGCGCTACGCGACGCGGGCCTTGCCGGCCGCGCCCGCGCGCGGTGCGAACAAGGGCGGCATACCGGCTATCTGGAAGCCCATATCGAGCAGGGCGAAGCACTGGAAAGCAGCGGCCTCAAGATCGGTATCGTCACGTCCATCGTCGGGATATGGCAATACCGCATCACCTTTACGGGCGAACAAAACCACGCCGGCACCACGCGGATGGCCATTCGCCGGGACGCCGGCCTCGCACTCGCCAGATTTTGCGTCGATATCGACAATCGTTTCCCCGCCGCCTGCGGCCCGCGCACGGTGTGGACCACCGGCCGCATCGCGCTCGACCCCGGTGCGCCCAGCATCATCCCGGGAGCGGCGGAAATGCTGTTCCAGATTCGCGACGATGATCCTGCCGTGATTGCGCGGCTGGAGGAGCTGCTCCACAGCATGGCCGCAGAGGTCAACGCCCAAGGCCGCTGCGCCGTCGCGGTGGAGCGCATCCGCACCGGGACGCCCGCGCGGATGGATGGCTCGTTCCAGCAGGCCATCGAGGCTGCCAGCTCAGCTTTTGCCGATGGCAAGTCGCTCCGCATGCCGAGCGGCGCCGGTCATGACGCCCAGATTCTCTCAACCGTTATGCCGGCCGGCATGCTGTTCGTGCCCTCGATCGGCGGCATTTCGCATCACTGGACCGAGAACACCGCCGACGCCGACATCATTACCGGAGCGGAGGTCTTTGTTGACGCCTGCCGGCGGCTGTTGGCGCAATGAGGCGACGCGAGATGCGACATGGTTGCTGAAACCAGGCCGGCCTATTCGATCAGGGACATTCCGGCCAGCGTATGGGTGCTGGGCTTCGTCTCGATGCTGATGGACATCTCGTCGGAGATGATCCACGCCCTGCTGCCGATCTACCTGGTCTCGGTCCTCGGCGCATCGATGGTGACGGTCGGCGTCATCGAAGGCATCGCCGAGGCGACCGCCGCCATCACAAAAATATTCTCCGGCGCGCTTTCGGACTGGCTCGGCAAACGCAAATGGTTGGCTGCCATCGGTTACGGCCTCGCGGCCTTCACCAAGCCGGTGTTTCCGCTGGCGCCAACCGTCGGCTGGCTGGTGGCCGCGCGTTTCGTCGACCGGATCGGCAAAGGCATTCGCGGCGCCCCGCGTGATGCGTTGGTGGCCGATCTTTCGCCGGCCGATCTGCGCGGCGCGAGCTTTGGGCTGCGCCAATCGCTCGACACGGTCGGCGCCTTCGTCGGTCCCCTGCTCGCCATCGCCCTGATGTGGTGGACATCGGACAACTTCAAGGCGGTGTTCTGGGTTGCCGTAGTTCCCGCCTTCCTGGCGCTGGCGCTGATCGTCTTCGCCGTGCGTGAGCCGGAGCGGCCGCGGGCGCTGCGCACCGTGCGCAATCCGATCAGCCTGGCCGAGATCAAAAACCTGGGGTCGGCCTATTGGTGGGTGGTGGCGGTCGCGAGTGTGTTTACGCTGGCGCGCTTCAGCGAGGCCTTCCTCGTTCTCCGCGCCCAGAATGTCGGAGTGCCGATCGCGCTCGTGCCCGCCGTGCTGGTGGCCATGAATATCGTCTATGCCCTCGCAGCCTACCCCGCCGGCGTCATCTCGGATCGCATGAACCGCACGGCCGTGCTGGCGAGCGGCATACTGGTGCTGGTTGCCGCCGACATCGTGTTGGCGTTGCTGCCGTCGGTGGGCGGTGTTGCGCTGGGCGTCATTCTGTGGGGCCTGCACATGGGGCTGACGCAGGGACTGCTGGCCGCGCTCGTTGCGGATACCGCGCCGGCCGAGTTGCGCGGCACGGCTTACGGATTCTTCAACCTGCTCGGCGGCGTAGCGATGCTCGCGGCCAGCGTCATTGCCGGCGCACTCTGGGATATCGCAGGGCCGCAGGGCACGTTCCTGGCCGGCGCCGGCTTCGCGCTGGTCGCGCTGGCAGGATTGCTGGTGGTACAGGGCAAGATCGGCCAACAGGCCGCCGCCTGAGCGATGCCGGATTCGGCCAGGTTCCTTGGTGACAAGGAGTCGCGTCTGACTTTCTTGCAAACGGCTGGATTTGCGGCCATTTACGCTCACATGAGGTAAATTTCCGCAGATGTTGTTGCTTCAGGCCCTCCCCACATCGATCGGCGTTGCCGCGATCGCGCCGGCGTTGCTGGTGCTATGGCTTGTTATCGCCGCCGATGAGCGCCCAGGCCCGCCGGTGCGGGTGTGGCTCGCTTTCATCCTCGGCGCGGCCAGCATTTCGCTGTTGGGAATCGCGCGCGCCCCGTTTGCCGCGATCCTTGCGGTGCCTGGAAACCCCTGGATGACACAAGGCCTGCGTTCGATCTTCGGGGTGGCCGCGCCCGAAGAAATCGTGAAGGTCCTCGTGATCATTCTAGTGTCATTGCCGGTGCGCCGCCGCGCGTTTGCCGACCCAATGGACACGGTGGTCTACGGTGCGGCCGCGGGCCTCGGCTTCGCGGCCTACGAAAATCTCGCCTATCTCGTGCAGCACGCCGACATGTGGCGGTCGCTGGCCGCCTTGCGCAGCGTATTGACGGTGCCGTTTCACGGCGCACTCGGCATCATCGCAGGCGCGTATATCGCGATCGCGCGCGCCGGCACCGCGCTGGGTGCGCATCGCCATCATCGCGACTGGGCGCGGATCTCGAGCTGGGCGCTGGCGCTGTTCGCGCCGGTCGCGCTGCATGCGGCATTCGATTTTCCGCTGCTCACGCTACAGAAACATCAAGATCTCGGCCCCGACGCGCGAATGCTGCTGGGGGCGGCGAGCCTGCTCATCGGTTTCAGTTCGATCGGGTTTGCCATACGGCTGATACGGCGCGTCGGCCGCCATCATGCGCCGCGCACCGAAATCGCGCGTGAGCGGCTGAGCCAGTTGCGGCGAATGTGGGCCCTGCTGCTCGCGGGCAGCGGTGCGGGCTTCGCCGGCGCGGCTTTCGTCCTGACCTCGCTTCATCACTGGTTCGTCAATCCGGAGCGCAATGCGTCGCTGCTTCTCATTCCGCTCGGCATGACCTCCATCTTGGTAGGCTTGGCGTTGTTGCTGGCCACGTCGGCTGTCTATGTGTTTGGCCGCAATCGCATCAGAAAGTCCTCGGACGGATTTTCGTCCGCGCCCGAGCCGGGCTGAACGTCATCCCTCAGTCGTTGATCTCGCTTAAAAAGCCAGCCAACAATATTACCCGCAGCCGGCGTACCGGGTATTGGATATTCGGCGCGGCAGGTATCGGGAGTTTCCAATGACCCAAGATATTCCCCCGGACATCGGCAAGCTGCAGTCCGAAATGAATGCCGCGGTGAAAGCGCACTGGAAGGCCTTCCTGTTCGAAGGCATCGTGCTCGCCCTGCTCGGCCTGGCTGCGATGATCGTGCCGCCGCTGGCAAGCCTCGCCGTCACCATCTTCCTCGGTTGGATGTTTCTGATCAGCGGCATTGCCGGGCTGTTCGTCACTTACTGGGCGCGGCAGATGCCGGGCTTCTGGTGGTCGCTGTTTTCGGCGGCGCTCGCCGTTCTAGCCGGCGGGATTTTGCTGGCGCGGCCCGCGCAAGGCGTTCTCACGCTCACCATCGTGGTCGGCGCGTATTTTCTGGCCGAGGGCGTCGTCAGCATCATGTACGCACTGAACCACCGCCGCGAATTGTCGGAGCGCTGGTCCTGGCTGCTGATTTCAGGCGTGATGGACCTCCTGATCGCATTCATCATCATCGCCGGCCTGCCGGGTTCGGCGGAATGGGCGATCGGCCTCCTGGTCGGGATCAATCTCGTGCTCGGCGGCGCGTCACTGGTCGGCATAGCGCTCGCCGCGCGCAAGTCCTGATGCCGCCGATTATGGGATGACAAGACCCGCTTGGTGCGCTATAGAGCCCGCCATGATCATGATCGCCGCCAGCAACTTTTGGTATTTTAGCTACGACAGCTCGCTGGCGGTGGGAGGATCGCGCTCAATCTGACGAATTGAAGCCAAGAAGTCCGAACAGCCGCCAAACCTGGCGGCTTTTTTTGTTGGCCGGCAGGTTTCCTAGAAACAGGAGCCATAGCCGTGTTGAGCACCACCGACGACCTTCGAATTAGCGAACTGAAAGAGCTGAGTACGCCGCAGGAGGTGATGGGCGAGATACCGCGCACCTTGACCGCGACGCGCGTCGTGATGGCGGCGCGCAATGCCATCCACGCCATCCTGCACGGCACCGACGACCGCCTGCTGGTGGTCGTCGGCCCCTGCTCCGTCCACGATCCCGCCGCGGCCGTTGATTACGCCGAGCGGCTCGCCGCCTTGCGCGAAAAACTCGCCGACCGCCTCGAAATCGTGATGCGTGTCTATTTCGAAAAGCCGCGCACCACGGTCGGATGGAAGGGACTGATCAACGACCCCAATCTCGACGGCTCCTTCGACATCAACAGGGGCCTGCGGCTCGCCCGCAACGTGCTTTCCGCCGTGAACAATCTCGGCCTGCCGGCCGGGACCGAATTCCTCGACATGACGACGCCGCAATACATTGCCGACCTGATGGCATGGGCGGCGATCGGGGCTCGCACGACCGAGAGCCAGATCCATCGCGAGCTCGCTTCCGGTCTATCCTGCCCGGTCGGCTTCAAGAACGGTACCGACGGCAATATCCGCATTGCAGCCGATGCGGTGAAGTCGGCCTCGCATCCGCATCATTTCATGGCTGTCACCAAAGGCGGGCGCTCGGCGATTGCGGCAACCACGGGCAACGAGGACTGCCACATCATCCTGCGCGGCGGCAACAAGCCGAACTACGACCGGGAAAGCGTCGATGCCGCTTGCGTCGAGCTTGTCCGCGCCGGCGTCGCCCCGCGGATCATGATCGACACCAGCCACGCCAACAGCAACAAGAAGCCGGAGAACCAGCCGCTGGTGGTCGCCGACATCGCGCGCCAGATATCGGATGGCGAGCAGCGCATCACCGGCGTCATGATCGAGAGCAATCTGGTCGCCGGCCGCCAGGACGTCGTGCCGGGCAAACAGCTCGCCTATGGGCAGAGCATCACCGACGGCTGCATCGACTGGGAGACGACGGTGTCGGCGCTGAACATGCTGGCTGATGCCGTGGTAACACGCCGGAACGTGCCATCGCGCAGTTTCCGGGAGGAGCGCTCGGCGTAGCCACCCGGGTCGAATGATGGCGAAGTAGGGCGCGATCGGTGCGCCCTGCCCAGCTTCTATTGAAGCTGCACTACGAAGCGTACGCACCCGCGCGACGCCGTCAAAGCTGCGCTAGCAGCAAAAAATTGGCGGGCCTGTGGCATACTTCACACTTACGAAATCGCAGTTCGGAATACTGCTTTGCCGGGACTTCTATTTCGAACGAGGTTTCGATGAAGCAATTTCCGAACAACCAGCAATTTCCCAGCAAACTGAGTGCGGACGACCTGCGCACCTACCGTCGGTGGACTGGCGGCTTGTACCTCACCTATTTGGCCGCGATCATCGTCGCGGTCGGTCTCGTTCTTGCAAATGGACCTGCGCGCGACCTCAGAGCGTCGAACGAAACTCAGATGGCACGCCTGAAAGATGGGCCAGCATCAATCGATATTCCGACAACGGCCAAGCCTGTCACCAAGCGGTAGCGGCCTCAGACCAGCAACTCAAACGACATTTTTTGGAATGGTGTGATGATTAAATTAGTCATTCGATTGATCATGATTGCAGCTTTGATTGTTCCGAACTTGGCAGTTGCCGACGTTGCGCAAACCCCCGTTCAATTTTGCTGGGCGATGGGAAAGTTCGACCATACGATCTACTTTGCCGAAGTCGGGAATCGCGAAGATCGCCAGGCAAGCTTCGACACGCTGCTCGAGATTTCGGGCATCGATCATCACGCGGTGAAATGCACTACCTCAGATTCCGAAACGCATCGTCTGGCGCGTGCGCAGTTGATGAAAGGTTGGTTGGAGTCCGAGTTTGAAATCGTGAACACTACATTCCTGTCAGATCTCGATTACTGACAGTTCAGGATGACAAGATCGCGACCGGGGTTGCAGATAAACGACCTGACGCAGTCGTTCCTCGTGTCAGCTTGTGATCTGCGGCTGACGATTCATGCTCATACTTGGTGGCTGTTGTCTCTAGACCTTGTGGAAGTCGGCAGCAAGGCGCGGGGATTAGCTGTACAGCCACTGACGCTCGGTCGGGTTCCAAATCGCGGCCGAGCTGCTCAAGGCGCGCACTCCCCCGGGAATCAGTCAGAACCGAACATCGCGGGCTCGATTAGATGCCTATGATTGAACGAGTTCTCTACGAGAGCAGCAACGGCGATTTTTGGTTGTTGACGCGCGACCCGGTGTCGAGGATGCCCGCCGTGAAACATCAGCCGAACGTGAGTTCCGGTGGACAAATCTCCTACACGGACATTGGTAAATTTCTCCGAGACGGTGCCAACGGCCCAGAACACCAAGCGCTGCTGAAGCTTATCGGCTCCCTAATCGATGGCATGAGCCAGCCAGCTCTTGACGTGGGACCACAGCACTAGGATGCTCGCCCCGCTAGAGGCAGTGCTCGGGGGATGCCGACATGGCGATCATTTCAGTTCTGATTGGGGTTCTGGTCATTGTTGTCGTGGGGGCAATTTGTTTTTGGGCTATCGAAAAGTTTGCCCCCGATAGGAAACTAGCAAACCTTCTAAAATTACTGGTTGTGCTCGTCTGCTTAGGCGCGATTGTGCAACGACTGCTGGTCTTGACTTACTAGGTATGCCGCGCAGAAGCTGAGCCCTCACTCATTGCCCGCGCCCTTTCTTGGCAGGTGGCGGCGGGCCGGGTGGCGCTGCTGCATTCGATCCTTGGAGACTATCCACGCGAGCGGAAAGCCCACCCAACTGTTCCGAAAGCAACTTACGTTGGCCCTGCTCAGCCGATATCTGCCGCTGTAGACCGCTGATCTGTTCCGCGGCACGTTCCTGTGCTGCCTGGAGCTCTTGGATCGTTTGCTGGAGATTGGCCACTGCATGTCTAGCCGTCTTGTCAGCGATTTCGGCAGCCAGAGACGGCTCAACATTGGGGTGAACAGCCGCTAATGGCGAGGACTCGGATCCGATTCGATTGCTAGCCCAAAGCACTGCCGCAATGGCAACCGCGAGGAGAATAAGTAAAACCCACGGTAGTATGCGGCGCGGTCGTCCTGGTTCGCTGTTGATGCGATTCTTGGGCGTGAAGTCACTCATCATTTGGCTATTAAGCCGACAATGATCGATTAGTTCCCATCAACGGGTGATAGCCGTGGCCGTGGCCGTTCTCGGAATGGCAGGCCGCGATCGAGGCGCTAATGCTGTTGGCGGACTCGGCGGCCCGACGATGTTCGCGCGTCGGTGTCATGAAAGCATTGAACCGGAGCCACGTTCGGGAGTTTAACCTATCTCGCAAGGACCCTCACTGGGGACGCCGCAAGCTGGCGCGAGATCGATGAAAACGGTCTGGATTTACGTCGATACAAAGAAAAAGGTCGGCGACCGTGACCATCTCAAGGTGTTTGCAAACTCGGACCTCGCCGATGAGTGGTTCGTGGTGAACGATCCAGAAGGCATCGTCTTCGAGTACGAGGTCATAGGCGTTGCAGATGACGAAACCGGGTCGGGACGTCAACGGCATCGCTAGGACAAAGGCCGACCACCACATGAAACTCCCGGGCGTGCGGGCAGTGGCTCCACATGCGCGATCTGGGGCAAGTCAAGCCCGAAATTTAGCACGAGCTTGTTTGGGTTATTTACCTGAGATCTTGCGCTTAATCTGCCGCGCAACATTCGCATACGAATGCCTGACATCGACTCGAATAAAAAGCCGGACGCGTCGCAGCCTGGTCCGCCCGAACGTCAAAACATGGTCGAGGAATTGGCCGAACAACTGGCCGAACGGCAGTAGCGATGCCGGTACGCTACCTCCAGCGCGGCTGGAAGCGGTTTTCCTCGTCCGTGGTAAGCTCGCCAAAGGCGAGGCGAAAAGCCGGACGGCCGGCTTTCTCCCGGCGATAGCCGGTTCAGTCATCTTCGCGGACTTCCGACCTGTGAGCCGGTCCGTGAACTAGCGAGCGAAGCGAGCCTTGAAGGATCAATGACCCGGCTGGTGGCCGTCACCCTTCGAGGGCCGCTACGCACCGCCGCCTCAGAGGTGACGGATCCATTGTGTCAGGCTTGCTTCATCATGCCTAGCAGCCGCGGCAGATGCTCTTGATCTTGCGGTCGAGCGCTGCGTTTTCCTTGCTCAGCGGATCGTTCGGATCGTTCAGGTTCTTTTCGCTGGGCACATCGCTGCGGCGGGGCTGCCGGTGTCCGATCGGCGCCTCCGGAATCCCTCCGGCACTCGGGTTGCTCTTTGGCATTGTCGACGTCCCGCCCTGCGCGAACGCAGCAGGCATGCCGATCAGGACCATCAGCGCGACTGACAAGATTGTTCTCTGCATCCTGATTCTCCGCCTTTTAGATTCCTTTATCGTGTCCGTTCGGGCACGTCGATCGTTGCGCAGTTTCGCCGTCCCTGGGCAGCACAGTCCTGCGCCTTTCGTACATCGGCCATGGTGCCCAGCAACCAGATTCCGGCGGCCACCAGCAGGACGAAGAAGCCGAGCAGAACGGCATTTTCGATTCTGCGATGGCCCTCGTCTTCCGGCGGCTCCTGTTTCTCCTCGCCGTCCTCCGTCATCGCCCGATCACGGCTTTGGCGGATAGAGGTGAACGTCTCCGCAATAGTCGACGATACGATACTGCGCTTCCGAGGATAGTTCACATTCCCCGGAACTTGCATGCGACAAATAATTCGGCCCAATCGGCGCCTTTCCATGGCCGCCGGGAATGTCGAGCACGTAATCCGGCTGGCACAGGCCCGAAACGCGGCCGCGCAAGTTGCGCATCAGTTCCCGTCCCTCTGCTATGGTAGTGCGCAGATGCCCGGTCCCCGGCGCCAGATCGCCATGATGCAGGTAATAGGGCTTGATTCGGTTTTCAACAAAGGCCCGCATCAACGCTTCCAGCGTCGCGGCATCGTCATTGACGCCGCGAAGCAGCACCGTCTGGCTCACCAGCGGAACACCGGCGTCGGCCAGCCGCGCGCAGGCGGCGCGGGCCTCGCCCGACAATTCGCGCGGATGATTGGCGTGAACGGCGATCCAGGTCGTTGCGCCGTCAGCTTTCAGCGCCCTGATCATGTCGCCATCGATGCGCGCAGGCGCAGCCACCGGCACGCGGGTGTGGATGCGAACGATCCTGACGTGATCGATGGCGGCGAGGTCCGTCATGATCTCAGCCAGCCGCCGTGGCGACAGCATCAGCGGATCACCACCGGTCAGGATGACTTCCCAGATTTCGTTGTTGTTGCGGATATAGTCCAGCGCGTCGCGATAGGCGGCCTCGGACAGCGCCGTTGCCTTGCCGGGCCCGACCATCTCGCGGCGGAAGCAGAAGCGGCAATACACCGCGCAGACATGCACCAGCTTGAGCAGCACGCGATCGGGATAGCGATGGACGATGCCGGCGACCGGCGAATGCGCGTCGTCGCCGATCGGGTCGGCATTTTCACCGGGCGCATTCATTAGTTCGAGCGCGCTCGGAATGAATTGCCGCGCGATCGGATCGTCAGGATTTTCCGTGTCGATCAGGTTCGCGATATCAGGCGTCACCGCGATGGCGTAGCGCGCGGCGACCCGCTCGAGGTCGGCGAGATCGGCCGGCTTCGCCAACCCCCGCTCGATGAGATCGGCGGGCTGCCGCAGCGTTGCCAAAAGTTTCGGGTCGATCTTGTTCATGTCTCTCCTGCCGGTGGCGTCCACACCACCTGGTCCACCCGCAGCGCGCCGCTTGCCAGCATCACCAGCCGGTCGAAACCGAGCGCGACGCCGCTCGACGGCGGCATCGCGGCAACCGCTGCGAGAAAATCCTCATCCAGCGGATAGCGCTCGCCGTAGCGCCGCTCCTTCTCGTCCATATCAGCGGCGAAACGGCGGCGCTGCTCGCCGGCATCGGTCAATTCGCCAAATCCGTTGGCGAGTTCGACGCCGCAGGCATAGACCTCAAAACGTTCGGCGACGCGCGTATCGGACGCTTTCGCCCGAGCAAGGGCTGCCTCCGGCGCCGGATATTCGAATAAGACAGTCAAACGCCCCTGCCCCAGATTCGGTTCGACATGCTCGACCAGCACTTTGCTGAAAATATCCGACCAGGTGTCGTCATCGGTGATCCGCACCCGCGGCCTTGCTGCTGCCGCAAGCGCCGCGCGATCGCCCTCGCCATTGCTGATTGTGGCCAACAGATCGATCCCGGCAAAGCGGTCGAACGCGGATGCCACCGTCAGCAGTTCCGGCTCGACGAAGGGATCGGCCGTTCTGCCCCGGAACGAAAACTGCCCGATCGCGGTCGCCTGCGCCGCATGTGCGATCACGGCGATGGTGTCGGCCATAACGGCATCATAGCCTGCCTTGGCACGATACCATTCCAGCATCGTGAATTCGGGCAGATGCAGATCGCCGCGCTCGCGGTCGCGGAACACGCGCGCCAATTCGAAGATTTTGGCTTCGCCGGCGGCGAGCAATTTCTTGGCGGCGAACTCCGGCGACGTTCGCAAATAGCGCGTCGCGCGCGTGCCATCGTGGCTGATGATTTCGGTGCGTGGGGCATGCAGATGCGTCTCGTTGCCCGGCGAGACCTGCAGGACGCCGGTTTCCACCTCGGTAAAACCCTGCTCGTCGAACCAGCCTCGCACTGCCCTCGTGATCGCAGCACGCGCCATTAGGAACGGCTTTCGATCGGCATGCCGCGTAGCCGACCACCAAGGCGAGGGCTGGTCGATATCAACCATCACAGGCGGTTCCGAATCCACCGAGCATCCTCCGCGGAGCCAATCAAGGCGATCAGGGGATCGGCAAATATCATTGATATTATTCGACTTTCTTTGCGTTCGACAGGCGAGCCGGAGGAAGCGGCAAGATCCAGCTCCAGCTCCGTCATTTCATGTCGAAAGACGCCCTCCTTGTCCATTCGCCCGATCGATGTCGCCGCAATCAGCCAAAGCTGCGGATCTTCGCAAACCGCTTAAACCATTGCTTCAAGGCCATCAGCAACGGTCGGCCCATCGTTCAGTTGCTTGCCAGACGCGTCACATAACACGGCAAAATCCAGCCATTTGCGGCTTCAAGCAGCTTGCCAGACCGGCCGTAAAACGCTGGCATCGACGGGCAAAATCAGTATGTTGCAGCCCGAAACCGCCTGATTGGCCCTGCGGACACAAATGTCCGGTTCGGCCGAAGGCCAGAAATTCGGGAAAATAGCTTTGAAAGTCATCGCCAGTTCTATTCGCAAGGGCAACGTCATCGAGCAAGACGGCAAGCTCTATGTTGTCCTGTCGGCCGAAAACATCCATCCCGGCAAGGGAACCCCGGTCAGCCAGATCGAAATGCGCCGCATTGGCGACGGCGTGAAGGTGTCGGAACGCTACAAGACCACTGACCAGGTCGAGAAGGCCACCGTCGAGGACCGCAACTTCAACTACCTCTACGAGGATGGAGACGGCTTCCACTTCATGAACGCCGAGACCTATGACCAGGTCCAGGTCTCGAAGGAGATCGTGGGCTCGGCCGCGCCCTACCTGCAGGAGAACATGACCGTGAAGCTGTCGATGCACGACCTGAATCCGGTCGCCATCCAGTTGCCGCAGCGCGCAACCCTCGAAGTTGTGGAGACCGAGCCGGTCACCAAGGGGCAGACCGCGTCTTCCTCCTACAAGCCTGCTATCCTCTCCAACGGCGTACGCACCTCGGTGCCGCCGCACATTGGAACGGGAACACGGATCGTGGTCATGACCGAGGACGGCTCCTACGTCGAGCGCGCAAAGGACTAAGACCGCGCCATAGGCCACGGAGCACACGCCGGGGGGCGATGCATTGGGTACAAAGGCTGTCCGCTTGCTCTCGCGTTGGCGGGCAGCCTTTTGTTTGCTCCCCGCCGGGATATCAGGCGCTTCCGCCAATGAGTTCAGAACGCCGTCGATGTCGGCCGTTCGCGTCGAATGGCGCGCCGTTCTGGATCAGCTTCGCAGCGAGATCAATTCCCGGCCGGCGATCGCACAGCGCTTCACCTTCGCAGGCCAGCGGCGGTTGCCGGCATGGGATCCGCGCGCGACGCCCGCGCTGGTGCAGTTGAACGCGATCAATTCGGCGATGTTCGCCGGAATCGGCCGCAGTCCGGTGCCGGTGCTGCTGCCCTTTGATACCGCGGCCTATCTCGAGGCCGAGGCCGGTGGCACGCGCCACCCGGCGGTGTCACGCCACCAGGCCGGCTTCCGCCCCGTCGATCTGTTTCACGCCGGCCCCTCCGGCTACGACGCGGTGTTTTCGCTGGACCCCGGCGCCGGTGACGGCCTGCCGTCTCGAACTTTCGCCCGTCCGGTCGAGGTGCAGATTACGGGCTCAATCCTGGTCTATGATCTCGCCGATCCGCTCAGCGGCAAGGGCGAGCCGGTCAAGGCGCTGGTGTCGCAATTTCCGGACATGCGCCGTTTCATTCGCGAAGGTTACGTGCGCTACGCCTTCACCCGTTTCGGCGTGCCCTATGTAGTGTCGATCCAGTGCCTCGACTCGGCGCCGCGGGCGCGGCGGCTGGCCTGCCGCGAGGCTTACCCGATTGCCGAGCGCTTCCTGAAGGCGCTGCGCATCTCCGGAGGCCAGCCGGCGCGACCGCGCTTCGACGTGCCCTCCGAGGTTGCTGAACGGCCGGTCACCCTTTCGTCCGACTTCACCTATCGCCCGAGCGGCGACATCATTGCCAACAGCGGCGCGCGCAGGCGCGGCGGCCACGCCGACCTGATCGCTTATTCGCAGATCCGCTTTCCGCTGGAGAAAGCTCCGGCCCGGGTCAGCTCGCAGCAGTTCACCAAGCGCAAATCCGGCGGCGTCTATCCGTGGCGGGACAATTTTTGCGAAGCCCGCAGTTTCCAGGTCGGCCAATGTGTGGCCGGCTTCGGTCACCAGGGCCAGGACATCCGCCCCGCGCCCTGCCCGCCGAACAGCAGCGCCGACAACGCCTGCCATCCGAGGAAACAGGCGGTCGTCGCGGTCCGCGACGGCGTCGTCATCCGTTCCTTAAAGCAACAGGCGGCAACGCTGCAGATCAACACAGGCAACGAGCACATCCGTTTCCGTTACATGCACATGAACCCGTCAGCCATGGATGCGGACGGCATCCTCAACGGGCGCCGGGTCGCCGAGGGCGAGAAGATCGGCGTGGTCTCCAACTATCTCGATTTCCCGAACGGCACGTCGTACCACCTCCACTTCGACGTGCAGGTCTTCACGCGCGACGGCTGGATCTGGGTCAACCCCTACACCACCCTGATCGTCTCCTACGAACGGCTGATCCGCAGCCGCGGCCACGAAATCGGGACGGAGCCGCCAGCCGCCGTCGCGCATGCGTTGCCGAAGGGCGTGCTGCGGCACGTCGCGAGGCGAGCGGAAGGTCGCGCTAACTAATCGCAAACCGGTTCGGTTCGGACGCGATCCACTCGCCTAAACCGGTATCTGGCGCCCTCGACGCTCAGGCGGCCGTCTTCCGCGCCGGCGGCGTCCAGCGAAACGCCGCGCCGAATCTGTTCCAGACATTGATCGAGGCGACGGCGGAGGTGAGATAGGCGAGCTCCTTCTCGGAGAATTCCGCGCTCGCCTGGGCGTAGACCTCGTCATTGACGCCGTCTGCGAGCAGCGTCAGTGCCTCCGTCCAAGCCAGCGCGGCACGCTCGCGCGCGGAAAACTGCGGCGCCTCGCGCCAGACCACCACGAGGTTGAGCTTGTCGGTGGGCACACCGAGCTTCTCGCCCTCCAGGATGTGGTACTGCACGCAGAAGGCACAGCCGTTGATCTGCGAGGCACGCAGCTTGATCAGCTCGAGCAGTTGCTTGTCCATGCCCGCCTTGCCCGCGACCTGGCCAAGCGCCAGCACCGCCTCGTAGGCGTCCGGCGTCAGCGACATGAAGTCTTTGTATTCCTTGCGGGCGTGCGACATTCTTCCTGCCTTCTGTTGTCAGTACTCCGCTTGATTATAAGAGACCCCGCACCCCGTCCATGGCTAACCGCACCGGCAAAACTGCCGCGGATTCTCCGGAAAAAGCCGGTTCCCGCGGCGTCATAGCTTTTGGCGCAGGCACGCAACGCCGCTAGACTGAGCGCATGAAACAGCCTGATTCCAAGACTGCGCCGACCCGCCGCGCCCTGCTGCGAGGCAGCCTCGGCGCCGGCGCCTTGCTCGCGACCGGGCTTCCTACATTTGCCGCGCCGGCCGGCTTCGACCAGTGGCGCGATAACTTTCGCGCACGCGCCTTGGCAAAAGGCATTTCGGATGCGACCTGGACGCGGGTCATGGGGCGCGTCGAGCCCGACATGAGCGTGTTCCGGCAGATGCAGAAACAGCCGGAATTCCACGAGCAGATCTGGCAATACATCAACCGCCGCGTCTCGGACTGGCGCATCATCAACGGCCGCGAAGCCTTGAAGAAGCACGAGCCGCTGTTCGCGCGGATCGAGCAGGATTTTGGCGTCGAGCGCGGCACGCTGCTCGCACTGTGGGGCGTCGAGTCAGCCTATGGCGACCCTTTGGTGCAGCAGAATCATATGCGCCCGATCTTTCCCGCGCTCGCGGCACTCGCCTGGAACGAGCCGCGCCGCCGCAGCTATTGGGAAACCGAGCTGCTCAACGCCTTGAAGATCGTCGATCGCGGCTGGGGCACGCCGGAGGAAATGCGGGGATCCTGGGCCGGCGCGATGGGGCACACGCAGTGGATGCCGGAAGTCTGGCTCAATGTCGGCATGGACTACGACAAGGACGGCCGCGTCTCGCCGTTCGGCAAGCCCGATGACGCGCTCGGCTCCAGCGCGCGCTATTTGCTCAACCGCGGCAAGTATCACCGCGGCGAGCACTGGGGCTATGAGGTCCGTAGCACAGGAGGGGCTTCGAGCGGCAGCCGGACCTATGCGGCATGGGCCGGCGCCGGAGTCACGCGCGCCGATGGCAAGCCGTTCCCGCAGCCGAACGCGTCGGCGCAGATGTGGGTGCCCGTCGCCGGCGGACCTTCGTTCCTGCTGGGTCCGAATTTTTATTCGGTGAAAAGCTACAACCCGTCGATGAACTACGCGCTCGCGATCTGCCATCTCGGCGATCGCATCTTGGGCGCGCCGCCCTTCATCCAACCTTTTCCCGGCTCGGAGCGCGCCCTGACGCTCGCCGAAGTGCAGGAGCTGCAGACCCGGCTGACGAAAGCCGGCTTCGATACCGGCGGCACCGACGGCCGTGTCGGCAACGACACGATGAAGGCTGTGAAGGATTATCAGACCAAGATGGGGCTTCTGCCCGCCGATGGGTACGGCGGACTGAAGGTGCTGGCGCGGTTGAGGCAGGGCGGATAGCGACGCAGCTTCAACCTCGCGCGGCTCGGCCACGTCCTCTCCATCGATCCTGCAGTCAAGCCGCTTCCAGCGGTTCGACTTCCTTCGCCAGCCGATCCACAAGATGATCCACTGCGCGTTCGGCCGCAGCGATCGACGCCTTCAAGCGTTCACCCCCGAACTCGTCATATTCGATGGCGATGCTGTGGAAGTCGGTGACGCCGAGGAAGCCGAACACGTCGCGCACCGCCCCTTCGACATGGTTGATGTGCGCGATCCGTCCGCCCGGATCGTAGCCGTAATCACCCCGCGAACTGAGCATGATGAGACGTTTACCCTTACCAGCCAGTAGCTGCGAATAAGGATCGTCTGGCCGGGAACGGTCAAAGCCGAAAGTGCGACCGACCCGCACGACATTGTCGACATACGCCTTGAACTGCGCCGGCATTCCAAAATTGTACATCGGCACGCCGGCCACGATCAAATCTGCGGCGATGAGTTCATCGACCAATGCATCGCTTTCCGCCAGCACATCATTCATCCACGGCTCGCGCAGCTCGTGTTTGGTGAAGGCCGCACCGATCCATTTCTCGGTGACGTGATGCGGAGGTGATTGGCCGACATCCCGATCGGTCACGAGGTCATTCGGCCGGTATTGCAGCCAACGCTGCACGAAGCGTTCCGTGAGGCGGCGCGTGTGCGACCCGCGAGGGAACCGATCCGATCGGTCAGGCCGTGCACTGGCGTCAATCCGTAGCAAGTTCATGGCATATCTCCTTTCATCCTTGTTCGACTAGATGGATCGGGAAGGATGCATTGACAAAAGCAAATTGCTCATCACATGGATGAACTACATTCATCTGTTGGGCCTGCCGATGAGACGTCTTCCACCGCTGTCCGGACTGCGGGCGTTCGAAGCCGCCGCGCGGCATCTGAGTTTCAAGCGTGCGGCGCAGGAGCTGCACGTGACGCCGACCGCCATCAGCCACCAGGTTCGGCAATTGGAAGAGGTGCTTGGCGTGAACCTGTTCGAGCGGCGGACGCGTCAGGTCCTGCTGACCGCGGAAGGGCAAGTCTTGCTGCCAGTTCTGCGCGATGGATTCGATTCCTTCGCACGTGTCATCGAAGGATTGAGCCGCAGGCAGCGCCGCGCGACGGTGACACTGTCGGCCACTCCCGCGTTCACTGCCAAGTGGCTGGTGCCGCGCATCGCGGGCTTTCACAACGCAAGACCTGACATCGATCTCACGCTGCTGGCGACCCTGGAGGTCGTGGACCTTAATTCGGGTGTCGCGGACCTCGCATTGCGCTATGGCCCTGGCCCTTATCCCGATCTGAGCGCCGAACCGTTGGCCATCGATCGTTTTGCGCCAGTGGCAAGCCCGCGTCTTGGTCTGAAGAAGCCGGCCGATCTGCACTCAGCGACCTTGCTGCATTTCGACTGGCGCCGCAGCGATAGCGGCAATCCGACCTGGCGACGCTGGCTGAAGATCGCAGGTATCGACGGTATCGATGCTCGGGCCGGGCTCCGCTTCAGCGATGAGACCCATGCGATCCAGGCCGCCGTCGCCGGCACCGGGGTTGCGTTGCACAGTCTGCTGCTGGTGTCGGAGGAGCTCGCGACCAAAACGCTGGTCGTGCCGTTCGGCCCGGAAATCGAAGGCTTCACCCTGCATCTTGTGCGCGGCTCCCGCAGACCCCTGACCGAACCGATCGAAGCAACGCAAGCCTGGTTGCGCGCGCAATTCGTCAAAAGCTCACCTTCACGATGATCACCGCCGGCCCGCACCCGGGACCGCGACTTCGCAACTGCATGCGTTCGATTTGCTAGCCTCGTCGTTCTTCTCCCGCGGCATAACGAGGCATGTCAGAAATAGCCTTCTCAAAGGCACTTCGTATCTCTGACTGACTAAATCCCCTGGCCCGCAACTCCGTCATGAGAGTGTTGATGATGCTTTCGAGAGGAGCTTCGGACTATGGATTGCTTGAAATATAGTTCGGCACATCTCGACGCGAAGTTATAGGCAGCCTTGAGGCATTGCCCTTCCCACGGATGTTCCTCTTGATCGGACATCGAAAACCTCCACTTACCTGATCACCGCCGGTCCCGGATCCGGCACCGCGACGTCGAGCACGCGAAACTGCACCCGTTCCGATCCTTGAAAACGATCGACCGCGAGCGAGCCAGCGACATGCAGGAGCTGGCCGCGGTTCTGCGTCAGCGCGTCTCCGAGCTTCTGTCCGACCGCGCGGAACGCGATGCCGTTGACGGTGGCGCCATCGCCGGACTTGAAGCGCACGCGCAGATGCGCCTGCCCCACTTCGTCGGCATAGACGAGCTGATGCGCCGGCAGCGCGATCACCGGCTCCGGATTGGCCGCGCCGAACGGCCCGGCGCGGTTCAGCGTATTGGCGAATTCCACGGTCACGCTGCGCGCGCTAACGGCGCCGTCGATGAACAGCTCGTTCTCGTGACGGGAATTGGCGACGTCCTCAGCCAGCGCGCTTTCCATGAAGGCGCGAAACTCCGCGAGCTTCTCTTTGCGCAGCGTCACGCCGGCAGCCATGGCATGGCCGCCGCCCTTCATCAAAAGCCGCTCCTTCACCGCCTGCCGCACGGCCTTGCCGAGATCGACGCCCGAGATCGAGCGGCCCGAGCCGGTGCCGATGCCGCCCGGCTCGAGCGCAATGGCAAAAGCCGGACGCGCAAACTTCTCCTTCAGCCGTGAAGCGACGAGACCGACAATGCCGGGATGCCAGCCTTCGGCGGCGGTCACGATCACCGCACCCTTGTCTTCGAGCCCGAGCGAGGCCAGCGCCTCGGCTTCGGCCTGCGCTTCGGCTGCCTGCTCGATGACGCGGCGCTCGCTGTTCAGCCGGTCGAGTTCGGCCGCGATCCGCGCGGCCTCCGAGACATCGCCCTCCAGCAAGAGCCGCACGCCGAGATCGGCGCGACCGATCCGGCCGCCCGCATTGATGCGCGGCCCCAGCATGAAGCCGAGATGCCAGGCTTCCGGCGGGCCGTTAAGCCGCGCCACATCCATCAGCGCGGTATGCCCGACATGGTCGCGGCGGCGCATCGCGATCAGGCCCTTGGCGACAAAGGCGCGGTTCAGCCCGATCAGCGGCGCGACGTCGGCCACGGTGCCGAGCGCCACATGGTGCAGCATGCCTAAAAGGTCCGGCTCCGGCCGCTCTGCGCTCCAGAAGCTGCGGCCGCGCAATTCGCGGTTCACGGCGACCAGCGTGATCAGCGCGAGACCGACAGCGGCGAGATGGCCGAGGCCGGAGAGATCGTCCGGTCGGTTCGGATTCACCAGCGCGTCGACCTCCGGCAATTCGTCGCCGGTCTGGTGATGGTCGATGACGACGACGGATAGGCCGAGCTTTCGCGCTTCCGCCAGCGGCTCGATGCTGGTAGTGCCGCAATCGACGGTCACCAGCAGCGTTGCGCCCTTGGCGGCCAGCGCCCGCACCGCCTCGACATTAGGGCCATAACCTTCAAAGATCCGGTCCGGGATGTGAATTAGCGGATCGAGCCCGCAATGGCGCAGGTGCCAAGCCAGCAGCGCCGCGGACGTAGCACCATCCACGTCGTAGTCGCCGAAGATCGCAACCTTTTCCCCGCGCATCGCGGCATCGGCGATGCGTTTGGCCGCCAGTTCCATCTGCGTCACGGTGTGCGGATCGGGCATCAGTTTGCGGATGGTCGGATCGAGAAAATCCTGAACCTCGTCAATTCCGACATCGCGGCCCGCCAGCACGCGGGCCAGCATTTCGGGCAACTGATAGCGCTGGGTGATCGCCAGCGCCCGCGCAGCTCCCCTGACGTCGAGCCGGTCGCGCCACAATTTGCCCGTCGCCGAACGCGCCACGCCGAGAAACGCCGGCGGCAGTTCAACGGGAAGTGCGGATGCGGGAAGGATCATGATGCCTTCGAGAGATAGGGGCTAAGCGGGCTGTCGGCAAACGCAAACGGCGACGATGGCAGGCAAACGAATCGTATGCGGCAACGCCGGCACAGCCTCGGGGCGTCGCGGGCCCTGGGCTATGCCGACAAATGCGACTTGCACAAAGAAGATGCAACTTCATCAGGTAAAACTACCCGCAAGCCGCCGGAACTTAAACCAATCGTTAGCCATGATCCCCGACAAAGGGACGAATACGCTCTCGCTTGAGTCCCGCCGATCCGCAGAAGATCGACATCCGCACAAAGACTGAGGAATTCCCGCCAATGTCCGTCGCGCTTCGCTCCCAAACCGCAACGACTGCAAAACAGCCGGCAAAATCAGCGGGCGCCGAGGACGAATCCGACGTTTCCGCGCTGATCGCGAGATTGACCGCCGAGGTCAACCAGGTCGCCTGCGAGAAGACCAAGTCGATCCAGAAGATCACCAACCAGATGAAGATGCTGGCGCTGAACGCGCTGATCGAGAGCTCGCGCGCCGGCGCGCAAGGTGCGGGCTTTGCGGTGGTGGCGCAGGAAGTCCGCAACGTCGGCCAGCAGGTCGAGACGATTGCCCGCGAGCTCGAAAGCCAGCTCACCAACCGGACCGGCAATCTGATGAATTCGATCGCGCAGATGGCCGACCGCTCGCGCGGCGAGCGCATGGTCGATTTGTCGCTCAACGCCATTGAGCTGATCGACCGCAACCTCTATGAGCGCACCTGCGACGTGCGCTGGTGGGCAACCGATTCCGCCGTGGTCGATTGCGCGGCCGCGCCGCAGGCTGCCGCCGTCAGCCACGTGTCGGAACGGATGGCAGTGATCCTCGGCGCCTATACCGTCTATCTCGATCTCTGGCTCTGCGATCTCAACGGCAATGTGCTGGCCAATGGCCGCGCGGATCGTTTCAACGTAATCGGCCAGAACGTGGCGCAGACCAAGTGGTTTCGCGCCGCGCGCGGCTTGCGCTCCGGCGACGATTACGCCGTCGGCGACGTCGAATGCCAGCCCCTGCTCGGCAACGCTCAGGTCGTGACCTACTGCGCCAGCGTCCGCGAAGGCGGCAAGGCGCACGGCAGACCGACCGGCGTGCTGGCCATTCATTTCGACTGGGAACCCCAAGCCCGCGCCATCGTCCAGGGCGTACGCGTCGGCGCGGCCGACAGGGCGCGCGTGCTGCTGGTCGATTCGAATTTCCGGGTGATCGCGGCGTCCGACGGCCAGGGCCTGCTCACCGAACGCATCTCGCTTCCATTGGAAGGGCGACGCTCCGGCTTCCATCAGGACCGCTCCGGTGGACTTGTAGCGTTCCACGCCACGCCCGGCTACGAGACCTATAAGGGCCTTGGTTGGTTCGGCGTGATCCAGGCCGGCGCGCGATAGGCCACTAGCACCCCAGCCGGTCGGCGATGCCGCCAAAATCCTTGGCGACGATGTCCCAATCGCCTTTGGCCTCGAAATCATATTTCTGGTGCGGGCCGTATTCGGTGGGACGCGCGACGAACGCGGTCTTGAGGCCGTTCTGCTGTGCTGCTTTCAGATCGCCATTGTGGGCGGCGACCATCATGACCTGCTCCGGCGGCAGGCAGAGCAGCTTCGCCGCGCCGAGATAGGTTTCCGGATCGGGCTTGTAGTGCTCGAACAATTCCGCCGACATGATGAGGTCCCACGGCAGGCCGGCGAACTTCGCCATGTTGGTCAGCAGCGCGACGTTGCCGTTGGAGAGCGGCGAGATGATGTATTTCTTCTTCAGCCGCGTCAGGCCCGGCACGCTGTCGGGCCACGGATGCAGCCGGTGCCAGCCCAGCGTCAGGTAATGCAGGTCGGCTTCGCTCAAGCCTTGTATCGAAAACTGCGCCACCAGTTTTTCCAGCGACCGCCGGTGCAGCGTATCCAGTATCTGGTAGCCGCGTTCGGGATGTTTGCGCACCTCGTCCATCGAGGCCATGTAAACGCCGCGCCAGCCGTCGACCAAGGCGGTCCAGTCGGCCTCGATGCCTGAGGTTTCCGACCATTTGGTGAAATCGTTGATGAGGCTGGTGCGCCAGTCGACCACCGTGCCGAACACGTCGAACACCAGCGCCTTCACCGCGGAAATGTCGGACATGCGAGCCTCCCGTTTTCTTGTTGTCATTCCGGGGCGCGCAGCGCGAACCCGGAATCCATTTGGCCTCTGGCTCCGCGGATGAATGGATTCCGGGCCCGCGCCAAGAGGCGCGTCCCGGAATGACATCCCTCAATCCAGATGAAACTTATCCAACTGCCGGTGCTCGGCCTTGATGTAGCGCACCGTGCCGGTCACCGAGCGCATCACCACCGTTTCGGTCTCGATCACGCCATCCTTGCGGAATTTGACGCCCGTCAGCAGAGAGCCCGTGGTGACGCCGGTGGCCGCGAACAGGCAGTCGCCCCGCACCATGTCCTCGATGCCGTAGATCATCTTCGGATCGGTCACGCCCATCTTGTGCGCACGCTCACGCTTCTCCTCGCTGTCGAGGATCAGCCGGCACTGCATCTGGCCGCCGATGCAGCGCAGCGCCGCCGCCGCCAGCACGCCCTCGGGCGCGCCGCCGGTGCCGATATACATGTCGACGCCGGTGTTATCGGGATCGGCGCAATGGATCACGCCGGCGACGTCGCCGTCGGTGATCAGCCGCACCGCCGCACCGGTTGAGCGGATGCTGGCGATGATATCGGCGTGGCGCGGGCGATCGAGCACCAGCACCGTGATTGCGCCAGGCTCGACGCCCTTGGCCTTCGCGAGCCGCAGGACATTGTCGGCGGGCGAAGCATCGAGCTCGATCACGCCCTTGGCGTAGCCTGGGCCGATGGCAATCTTCTCCATGTAGACGTCGGGCGCATGTAGCAGCGTGCCGCCATCGGCCATCGCCATGGTCGCGATCGCGCCCGGCATGTTCTTGGCGCAGAGCGTGGTGCCTTCCAGCGGATCGACGGCAATATCGACCTGCGGACCGGCATTCAGCCCGACCTTCTCGCCGATGAACAGCATCGGCGCCTCGTCGCGCTCGCCCTCGCCGATCACGATGGTGCCTTCGATCGGCAGCTTGTTGAGTTCGCGGCGCATCGCATCGACCGCGGCCTGGTCTGCCGCCTTCTCCTGGCCGTGGCCGCGCAGACGCGCGGCCGAAACCGCGGCACGTTCCGTCACCCGCACGATTTCGAGCGTCAGGATGCGCTCAAGCAGCAATTGCGGCGGAACGGAAATATGGGTCGTCATCGGCTCACTCCTTTAAACCTGCACGGGCAGCTCGGCCCGCAAATCAAACCTTTTGGCGCGCGATCCGTTTCGATCCCACGTCAGTTCTTCTCGATCCGTATCACCTGCGGCCGGCCGCTGATCACCTTGTCGCGCTGAACGGCTTCGAGCGCACGATACACCGCATCCTCGGAGGTGGCGTAGGTAATCAGAATCACCGGAACCGGTGACGGCTTCTTCGCGGCACCGTTCGCATCCACGCCTTCCGGATGGCGCTGCACGATCGATTCCAGCGAAATCTTCTGTTCGGCAAGGCGGGTGGCGATGGTGGCGGCGGTGCCGGCGAGGTCACGCGCCATCAGGCGGATGTAGTAGCCGCCCTCGTGGCGTTCCATCGGCGCCTTGGTGGTGTCGCGCAGCCGCTCCACCGGGCGGCCGAACGGTTTTGCGCGAATGCCGCGCGCCACGTCGGCGATATCGGCCACGACGGCGGACGCCGTCGCAGCACCGCCGGCGCCGGGCCCCACCAGCGTGATCGCGGGAATGCCCTCGCCGTCGATGGTCACCGCGTTGGTGACGCCCATTACCTGCGCGATTGAGGACGATTTCGGCACCATGGTCGGGTGCACGCGCTGCTCGATGCCCTTGGCGGTCCGCACCGCAACCCCGAGCAGTTTGACGCGATAGCCGAGCTCTTCGGCGGCACGCAGATCCTCCGGCGTGATCGAGGAGATGCCTTCGACATAGACCGCGCTCTGCGCCACCTTGGTGCCGAAGGCGAGGCTCGCCAGGATCGCAAGCTTCTGCGCGGTATCATGGCCATCGACATCGAAGGACGGATTGGCTTCGGCATAGCCGAGCCGCTGCGCATCCTTCAGGCATTCGGCAAACGACAGGCCCTCATGCTCCATCCGACTCAGGATGTAATTGCAGGTGCCGTTGAGGATGCCGTAGACGCGGTTGACGCCGGTGCCGGAAAGCCCCTCGCGCAGGGTTTTGATGACGGGAATGGCGGCGCCGACCGCCGCCTCGAAGTTCAGGGCGCCGCCGTGCTTCTCGGCGGCCTTCGCCAGCCGCAATCCGTGCTTGGCAATCAGGGCCTTGTTGGCGGTTACCACCGACTTGCCGGACTTCAGCGCGGCCTCGATCGCCGACAGCGCCGGCTCGCCGGAGCCGCCCATCAGTTCGACGAAGCAATCGACGTTGGCGTCGCTTGCCAGATCAAGCGGGCTTTTCGCCCAGTCGATGCCGCGTAGATCGAGCGAACGCTTCTTTGTTTTCGAGCGCGCGGTGACGGCAACGACCCGCACCCCGCGCCCGCTGCGCTCGGCAAGCATCCGCGACTGCTCTTCGATGAGGCGGACGACTTCGGCACCAACAGTGCCGAGCCCCGCGATACCCACTCTCAGGGGTGCGACCATGAATGAGAGAACCTGCAATAAAAGGAATTAGCGCCGGTTGGCGAGAGGAACCACGTTGTGCAACGTTTCAATGCCGCTTTCAAGGAAGCGGCGCACCCCGCGCGCGGCCTGGCGGATGCGCTGCTCGTTTTCCACCATGGCGATGCGGACATAGCCTTCGCCATGCTCGCCGAAGGCGACGCCGGGCGAAACCACCACGCCTGACTTCTCCACCATCAGGGTCGCGAACTGCATGCTCCCGACGCCTTCAAATGCCTTGGGCAGCGGCGCCCAGGCGAACATCGAGGCCTGCGGCGGCGGAATCTCCCAGCCGGCCCGGCCGAACGATTCGACCAGCGCGTCGCGGCGCCTGCGATAGGTGTCGCGCATCTCCTTGATGCAATCGTCCGGTCCGTTCAGCGCGGCGGTGGCCGCGACTTGAATGGGCGTGAACGCGCCGTAGTCGAGGTAGGATTTCACCCGCGCCAGCGCGGCAATGATCCGCTCGTTGCCGACCGCAAAGCCCATGCGCCAGCCAGCCATCGAGAACGTCTTCGACATCGAGGTGAATTCGACGGTGACGTCGATTGCGCCGGGAACCTGCAACACCGAGGGCGGCGGATTCCGGTCGTCGAAATAGACCTCGGCGTAGGCCAGATCCGACAGGATGAAGATCTCGTGCTTCTTCGCGAACGCCACCAGATCCTTATAGAAATCGAGCTCGGCGACATAGGCGGTCGGATTGGAGGGATAGCAGACGATCAGCGCGATCGGCTTCGGGATCGAATGAATGATCGCGCGCTCCACCGCCTCGAAAAACTGCGGCGTCGGTTCCGAGGGTACCGAGCGAATCACGCCGCCCGCCATCAGAAAGCCGAAGGCGTGAATCGGGTAGCTCGGATTGGGGCACAGCACCACGTCGCCGGGCGCGGTAATCGCCTGCGCCACATTGGCAAAGCCTTCCTTCGAACCCAGCGTCGCAACAACCTGGGTGTCCGGATTGAGTTTTACGCCGAACCGCCGTCCGTAGTAGGCGGCTTGCGCCTTGCGCAGGCCATTGATGCCGCGCGAGGCCGAGTAGCGATCGGTCCGCGGCTTGCCCAGCGTCTCCTTCAACTTCTCGAGCACATGAGGCGGCGTCGGCAGGTCCGGATTGCCCATGCCCATGTCGATGATGTCGGCCCCGGCATTGCGCGCGGCCGCCTTGGCCTGGTTGACCTTCTCGAACACGTAAGGCGGCAGACGGCGAATGCGATAAAAATCTTCCATGGGACCCTTGCTCCGGCAACCGGCAGGACAGAATCGGACGGAACCTGCGCGCGCTACGAAACCCGATCGGCTTCGTCCAAAAATCGCGTCCAATCAAGGATTTGGAGCGAATTCAGGCGCGAGGTCTCTAGGCTCTGGACCCGCAATGCGGTTGAATTGGGTTCTTTTACCATGGGAGCCCGGCAGCGCCAGTTTTTATAGCGTTTTCAAGCGAAATGGTGACCGGTTCGCGTGAAGAAAACGCGTCCAGACTAAGGCTATCTCACTTCTTGGCCGGTTTTGGCGGGGTAGCGGCGGCCGCCTGACGGTCGCGAGCGGCGGTCAATTCTGCCTGGATTTTAGCCAACTCGGCCGGCTTCATCGCCTCCTCGTTGCGGTCCGGCGGCAGGTCATGAACCGGCAGATAGCCACCGGCTTCCTTCGGACGCTCGGGCGCGCCGGCCGGCAGGCCGAGGCCCGGCATATCCGCGATCTGGGTCGAGCAGCCGCCGAGCGCGAACGCTGACGCGAACAGCGCGGCAATCGACCACAGCCTTATCATTCGGCTTACCGGCATCCGTCCGGAAATCCCCAACTACCTGATGCAGTGCACGCGCATCGCGACGACATCTATGCGCTGGTACGAGCCTTGCAACGCCAAATCGTCCGCGGCGTTGATTTCGCTAGAACCGTTCAAACCATTGTCGCCCGAAACGATTAAAGCCCAAACAGCAAATGTGACAGGTGCGGCTGCAATGTGTGCAATGTGCGTGAACACGCAAACTTTATCGCAGTGCAACAGGGTTAACCCCAACGCCGCGGCCATCAATCCACGCGGTGACGAACGCGAAACGAAGCTATAGTGTGCTTGATATGAGCGACGTCAACACCGAAACCCAGGCTCCGAAGACCTTCAACGCCGAAGCCTTCGCCATGAACATCGCCAAGGCGATGGAGACGAGCGGCCAAGCGCTCGCGGCCTATCTCAAACCGCGCGAGGACGGGGAACCGAAGGACAAGCCGCCCAGCGAAATCGGTGAAGTCATCAAGACGTTCACCAAAGTGGCTGAATACTGGCTGACCGACCAGCAACGCGCCGAAGCTCTGCAGACCAGGATGGGCAAAGCCTATCTCGATCTCTGGGGTTCGGCGGCGCGCCGCATGGCCGGCGAACAGGCCAAGCCTGCGATCGAGCCGTCGCCGCGCGATAAGCGCTTCAAGGATCCGGAGTGGAAATCGAATCTGTTCTTCGATTTCGTGCTGCAGCTCTATCTGCTCACCGCGCAATGGGCGCAAGAACTGGTGAAGAACGCCGAAGGCGTCGATCCGCACACGCGCAAGAAGGCCGAGTTCTACGTTCAGCAGATCACCAACGCGATCGCTCCGTCGAATTTCGTGCTTACCAATCCAGAAGTACTGCGCGAGACGCTGGCCTCGAACGGCGACAACCTCGTTCGCGGCATGAAGATGCTGGCCGAGGACATCGAGGCCGGGCGCGGCATGCTGCGCATCCGTCAGTCCGATCCGTCGAATCTCGAAGTCGGCGTCAACATGGCGACGACGCCGGGCAAGGTGATCTACCAGAACGAGCTGATGCAGCTCATCCAGTACACGCCGACCACGGAGACGGTGCTGCGCACGCCGCTCCTGATCGTGCCGCCCTGGATCAACAAGTTCTACATACTCGATCTCAAGCCGGAAAAATCCTATATCAAATGGTGCGTCGATCAGGGCATCACCGTGTTCGTGATTTCCTGGGTCAATCCGGACAAGGAGCTCGGCAAGAAAACCTTCGACGACTACATGAAGGAAGGCCCGCTGACCGCTATGGACGTCATCGAAAAGGTCACGGGCGAGATGAAGGTCCATACCGCCGGATACTGCGTCGGCGGTACCCTGCTGGCGTCGACGCTGGCTTGGCTCGCCGAGAAGCGGCGCCAGCGCGTCACCTCTGCGACGTTCTTTGCGGCCCAGGTCGACTTCACCCATGCCGGCGATCTGCTCGTGTTCGTCGACGAAGACCAGATCGCGACGCTGGAGCGCGAGATGGAAGCACGGGGCGTTCTCGAAGGCAGCAAGATGGCGATGGCCTTCAACATGCTGCGCTCCAACGACCTGATCTGGTCCTATGTCGTCAGCAACTACCTGAAGGGACAGCCGCCCTCCTCCTTCGACTTGCTGCACTGGAACTCCGACGCCACGCGGATGCCGGCGGCCAACCATTCCTATTACCTGCGCAACTGCTACCTGGAGAACCGACTCTCCTCCGGCAGCATGGTGCTCGATAACACCCTGCTCGACCTGTCGAAGGTCAAGGTGCCCGTCTACAATCTGGCGACGCGCGAGGACCACATCGCACCGGCGGACTCGGTGCTCTACGGTTCGCAGTTCTTCGGTGGCCCGGTCAAATATGTGCTGTCCGGCTCGGGCCACATCGCAGGCGTGGTCAACCCGCCGGACGCGGGCAAGTACCAGTACTGGACCAACGACAACATCAAGGATGTCACGCTCGCCGACTGGATGAAGAACGCCACCGAGCACAAGGGATCGTGGTGGCCCGACTGGCTGCAATGGCTGGAGGGCCTCGACGCCGAACGCGTGCCCGCGCGCGCCGTCGGGTCCGAGGAGATGCCGCCGATCGAGGACGCGCCCGGCAGCTACGTCAAGGTGCGCGCGTAGCACGGAAGCGCGTTGTTGAGTATATTTGGCCATCCCGTGCCGGGAATCGAAATCGTTTGAGGGGAAACCAATGACGCAACCAATAACGCGTGAATTGTTCTGGCTGACTCTGACCGTGATTTTGACCGGGCTCATGTGCGTCCCCTACTTCATCAATCGCTGTCAGGTGCGCGGCCTCTCCGGCGCCATGGCCAACCCTTCGCGCAACGACAAGCCGCATGCGGATTGGGCCAATCGGATGATGTTCGCACATGACAATGCGGTCGAGAATTTGATCATCTTCGCGCCGCTGGTGCTGATCCTCAACGCCATCGACTATTCCGACAGATGGACCGTACTGGCCTGCGCCGTGTATTTCTGGGCCCGCGTCGCCCATCTGATCGTCTACACGCTGGGCCTGCCGGTATTCCGCACGCTGGCCTTCACCGTCGGCTTCTTGGCGCAAGCCGTGCTGGCGCTGGCGATCTTCAGGGTGGTCTGAGGCGACCAGCCCTCGGGCATCTATCTCCTTGCATCGTCATCCGGGGCGCTGAAGTGCGCATCCGGAATCTTGCGCTTCCGGGTCTGGATACAGTGCCCACTTGAGACGAGAATGCGCATGGCATCCAGCAAGGACTTTCTTGAATTTCACGGGTTGCCAAAAGAAATCATCTTTTCTCATCGATCGCGCTCAGTCGTTGGCGACAGCCTGGAACGATCGCACCATGCCTCAGAGCTTGTCCGGCAAGCGTGTTGCTCTCATTGCCGACGACAGTGGATGGAGGAATACGACTGCGTTTGATCTGGGCATACAGGCCATGGGTGGCATCTGTGTCCAATCGCAAATCAGGTTCAATGTCCGTGAAGCCACGGCGGATCTAGCGAGATACCTCGACAACTGGTTCGACATTTTGGTGATCCGCACCAAAGAGCTATCTGCTCTGAAAGAACTCGCATCAATTGCCAAAGCTGCCGTGGTAAATGCGAGAACGAGGTCCAATCATCCGTGCGAAACACTTGGCGATCTCGCCTATATCTACAGCAAAAGAGGAACTCTTGAGGGGATGAAAGTCGTCGGCGTTGCTCCGGACGCCAACGTTTTTCGGTCGTGGGTAGAAGCTTCCATCTCGATGACCATCCAGGTGAGACAGGTCTATCCGGAAAACTGGCACGTCAAAGACGTCTCACTATTGGGCCCAAACCTCGCTGCGAGCACCGATCTCGCAGAGCTGTTGAATGCGGACGTGATCGTTACCGACTCATGGCCAAGTGAGGCACATGAAGAACAGATGCGGGAATACCGGATTTCGGCGTCTGTTCTGGCGAAATGCCGACCCGATGTCATTTTCCTTCCCTGCCCACCCGTTTCCAGGGAAAAGGAAGTCACTGCTGATGCAATGCATCATCCAGCTTGCCAGAGTGCCGCTGCAAAGGCTTATCTTCTACACGCGCAAAACGCCCTGCTCGAATGGATCGTCACATAAAGTCCGTATGTGATCCCGCCTGCGGTCATGCGGTGATTTGAGGCTCCCTTTCGCATCTCGAATGTCAATGAAAAACCCCCGAGGCTTCGCCTCGGGGGTTTTCGTTAGTGCGTCCTGAAATGGCGCTCAGTACTTCGCAACGACCGGCGAATTGAAGTGGTAGTTGATGCCGGTGCGGAAGACGTGTTCGGTAGCCGAACGGGTTGTCGTCGCCGGAACAGCGCCGAAGACAAAGCTGTCCGACGTCGAACCGAGGTCGACGTAGAGATACTCGGTCTTGGTCGTCCAATTCGGACCCAGCAATCCCAGCAGCGTAAACGGCGTTTCGATGCCCGCACCCGCGGTCCAGCCGATATTGGTATGCGAGAACGATTGCGTCACCGGGCCGACGAAGGAGGTCGTGTTGATCTTCGTCTTGATGCTGCCGTAAGCAAGACCGCCGGTCGCATAGAACAACGTCGACCCGACCGAATAACCCAGCCGCCCGCGAACCGTGCCGAACCATGGCAGGGTGGCATCGTAAGCCGCGCTCACTCCAGCGAACCCGCAGCTCAATACGCAAGTCTTGTCGTCTTGCAGGGTCGACCCCTGAATATCCGCCTCAAAGCCGAACACCCAGTTAGCGGCCTGCCAGTTGTAGCCCGCCTGCACGCCACCAATGAAACCATCGGGGGCCAGGTTGAAGGTGTCCACGAACGGACCGATCGGCACGCTCAGCGAACTCCGGTCACGGCCGTATCCGGACCCGAAATTGCCGCCGAGATAGAAACCGCTCCAATTGGCCGCAGCCACCGGCTGGTAGTTCGAGTTGCCGCCGATCCGGTAGTTCAAGCCGGCGCGGAAAATATTTTGGCGGATCTCGGTATTCACGTTGCTTGGGAAGAACAACGGTGCGGCGAAGTCGGTCCGGTTGCCGAGGTTCAGATAGAGATGTTCAATCTTTCCGGTCCAATTGCCGCCCAGCGCAGCCTCCACACCACTGCCCACCACCCATCCACCCTGGGTACGATCGGTTGAAAACGTCACCGGAACCGGACCCGGTCCCGACTGAGTTATCGTGGTGTTGACGTCGCCATAGGCAAATCCGGCCGTGACGTAGCTCAACACCGGTCCCTTGGCCAGGCCAACACGTCCGCGAACGGTTCCAAACCAGTCGAGCTTCTGGCTGTAGTTCGTAAGCAAGCCGCCGCCGAAATTCAAATTGGTGCGGTCGTCGCTGAGGCCAGCGCCCTGGATATCCGCTTCAACACCAAAGACGATCGGCCCGAGTACGGAATTCGTCTGCCAGTTGTATCCGATCTGCCCGCCACCGAGCGCGCCTTGAGGCTGCAGGTAAAGCGAATAGTCTTGCCCCGGAAACGGCTGATGTCGGGTGCGGTCGCGCCCGACCCCTCCACCCGCGTTGACGCCGACATAGAAGCCAGTCCAATCGTAGACCGCTGCCAGTGCGGGAGCTTTGGTGTAAGGCCGGGCGGCCAGGTCTGCGGCGAACGTCGGAGCGCATCCCAGGCCAACGAGAGCGGTGGCCAAGAGGTACTTCTTCATTTTCATTTACGGCATTCCCAGTCCGGCATTCCCGGCAGGCGTGCCGCCGGGGCTTCGAACGCATCTTTACTGGTTTCTTGTCCCCGATTCTGTAGCTAGGCCGCCACAGGTTCCACGAATTGCCCGCTCAACTGGTGGAACTACGTTACGATGCCTTGCGAGTCGCTTTTTTGGCAACAACGAACAGCATCGACGCCATCTTGTCGTCAAAGCCTCTGACTTCGCCGCTCTCGATCGACAGCGAATCCCATTTGCCCGCCTCGGCGTAAGCCGCGCGCAGCCAGTCCGGCGAGGGATAGTTGTAGTAGCGGTCGAGCGTGTCGCGGCCGTCGCCATCGCCTTCCTTGAAACTCGCGAAGAAATAGCCGGCGGGTTTCAGCGCGCGCCAGATCAATCTCAGAACGTCGGCAAGCTGGTTGCGCGGAACGTGTAGCAGGCAGGCATTGGCCCAGACGCCATCGTACGCCTCGACCGCGTCGAGATCATGAAACAGCAGCGTCTCGACGCTGCGGTTGAGATGCTTTGAGGCGATGGCCGCCATTTCTGGCGACCCGTCGGTCGGACGGACATCGAACCCACGCGCCAGCATTTCCGCTGTGTCGCCGCCGGCGCCGCAGCCGAGTTCGAGGATGCAAGCACCCGGCGGAAGCTGCGCCAGAAACGCCATCAGCCGCGCCTGGCGCGAGGTGAACGTGCGCTTGGCATAGGCTTCCGCGTTGCCGCGGTAGAATTGCAGGGTTTGCTCGTCCACCGCAGCACCTCACATCACGGAAACAGCGCAATCTGCTCCAGCCCGGCCGTTTCGGGCAGATCGAACATCAGGTTCATGTTCTGGATCGCCTGCCCGGCCGAGCCCTTCACCAGGTTGTCGAGCGTGGAAATCACGATCGCCCGGTTTTTGATGCGGTCGGCGACGACGCCGATCTGCACATAGTTGGAGCCGCGCACGTTCTGGGTCTGCGGCAGTACGCCCTTCTTGGCGACATGCACGAAGGGCTCCTTGGCGTAAGCCTTCTCCAGCGCACCCCGCAAATCGTCCGGCGTCGCTCCGCCGCTCAGCCTGACATAGGACGTGCAGAGTTCGCCGCGCGCCATCGGGATCAGATGCGGCGTGAAATTCACCGTCACCGCAGCGCCCGCGGCAACGCCGATCTCCTGCTCGATCTCCGGCGCGTGCCGGTGGGTGCCGACCGAATAGGGCGACAGCCCCTCGCCCGCCTCGCTGAACAGCGCGTTCTGCTTCAAGCCGCGCCCGGCGCCGGTAACGCCCGACTTGGCGTCGATGACGATGTCGTCGACGTCGATCAGCTTTGCCTTGGCTAGCGGCACCAGCGCGAGCAGCGCCGCGGTCGGGTAACAGCCGGGACATGCGACCAGCCGCGCGGCCGCGATCTTCTCGCGGTAGAATTCGGTGAGACCGTAGACGGCCTCGCCCTGCAGTTCGAGCGCCCGGTGCTCATGGCCGTACCATTGCGCATAGGCGTCCTTGTCGCGCAGCCGGAAATCGGCGGACATGTCGAGCACCTTGATGTTGGGGTTGGCCCTGAGGACGGCGGCGATGATCTCCTGCGTGGTGCCGTGCGGCAGCCCGCAGAATACCGCGTCGAGGCTGGTCCAGTCGACCTTCTCCCACTCGACCAGCTTCGGCAGATCGAGCATGAAGAAATGCGGGAACACGTCGCCCATCGACTTGCCGGCGTGGGTGTTGGCGGTGAGCGCAGTGATCTCGGCGTTCGGATGCCGCGCCAACAGGCGCACCGCGTCGGCTCCGGTGTAACCGGAGGCACCGAGAATGCCGATCTTCTTTTTCGAGCTCATCACGCGTTCCTGTTATTTGTCCACCAAGCCCAGCATCAGCCGCAGGTTCTGCACCGCTGCGCCCGACGCGCCCTTGCCGAGATTGTCGAGCCGCGCGACCAAGACGGCTTGCCGATGCTTGTCGCTGGCAAAGACGTAAAGCTCGAGCTTGTTGGTTTCGTTGAGCGCTTCCGGCTCCAGCCGCCCAGCCTTGGTTGCCGCATTCTCCAGCGGCATGACCGAGACATAGGTGCTGCCGGCATAGCGCTTCGCCAGCGCGGCGTGCAGGTCAGCGCCGCTGGGTCTGCCATTCAGTGTGTCGAGATGCAGCGGCACCGAGACCAGCATGCCCTGCCGGAAATTGCCGACCGACGGCACGAAGATCGGCCGCCGCGTCAGCTTTGAGTAAAGCTGCGTCTCCGGCAGATGCTTGTGCTCAAAGCCGAGGCCGTAGAGTTCGAACGACGGCGCGCTGCCGTCCTCAAAACTTGCGATCATCGACTTGCCGCCACCCGAATAGCCGCTGACCGCGTTGATGGTGACGGGATAGTCCGGCGCCAACAGGCCGGCATCGACCAGCGGTCGCAGTAGCGCAATGCCGCCGGTCGGGTAGCAGCCCGGATTGGAAACCTTCCGAGCAGCGCGGATCTTGTCGGCCTGGTCAGGCGCGAGCTCCGGAAAGCCATAGGTCCAGTCGCCGGCGACCCGGAACGCCGTCGAGGCGTCGAGCACCTTGGGCGCCGAAGCGCCCATGCTGTCGATCAGGGCGACCGTCTCTTTCGCCGCATCGTCAGGCAGGCAAAGGATGACAAGATCGACCTCCTCCATCAGCGCTCGCTTGGCGCCGGAATCCTTGCGCTTGTCCTTGGCAATGCTTTTCACGACGACGTCGTTCTGCTGCCGAAGGCGCTCCTGAATGCCGAGTCCCGTCGTTCCGGACGCACCATCAACGAACACGGCGGGCTTGGTCGCGGCGCCCACGGCCTTGGGCTCGTGGCTATCGGTGATGGTCATGGCACGGTCCTTTCGAGCTGATTGGTTTCGTCGGCAAAGGCCCCTTGGTTTGCAAACACGTTGGGCCGCGCCTCTCTCATCAAATGCGCAATCTGCTTGGCGCCGGCGTCGGCCTGCGAGGCCAGCGACCCCGCAACCGCTGCATAGTCGGTCTCGGATTTGTGCTGGTTCAGCTTGAAGCTGCCCTCGACCTCTTCAACCGTCATCTCTAGGCCCACGATCGCTTTCTTCATCGCCTCCAGCCGACCCGCCGTCATCTTCGACGACAACCATGGCTTCTTCGGCAACAGCCGCGCCTCGAACTTGGCGCTCAGCGCCTCGATCTGCGCGGCGAGTTCGCCGTCGGACATCATCCGCACCGGGCCGGTCAGGTGCACCGCCTGATAGAGCCAAGTCGGTACCTGGTCCGGTGAGACGTACCAGTCCGGCGATACATAGGCGTCCGCGCCACTGACGGCCAGCAGCCAGGACGTCGTTCCGCTCGCGAGCTTTACCAGCGGATTGTGACGGGCGACGTGAAACGCCGCGCGCGGCGTGCCGTCATTGGCCGAGGTTAGATAGAATGGCAGCGACGACGCGACCGGCTTATTGCCATCCCACGCGCAGGCCAGACCAAAGCCGCGCGCTTCCGCGAACGCGAGGCTCGCGGCGCGGTCGGACTTGAACGGTGGAGGCGTATACATCTCAAACTCCTGCTTGATGTAGGAGCCGCCAGTTCAGACCGCGTTTTCTGGAAAAGGGAGAAGCCGCGGGACCCGATCCGGCGGCAGAGGCGACAATCTCAAACGCAGACGTCCGCCCATACCGCGACGATGGCGCGGCGGCGGCGAGCGTTGGAGATGGTCGAAGCGTAAGTCATGGGCGCGGCTATAAGGCCGCGCCCGACTGGCGTCAAGTTATGACTGCCATTCCGGCAGGGTCTGGTGTCAGATCACCGGATTCCACGGCGCCGGGATCAGCCGGTAGCCGTTGCCGTCCTTCTCGACGAAGCCGTTGGCCGGGAACGGATAATGGAAGCCCTGGACCCGCATCTTGTCGGCGACCAGCATGTCGTAGACCCGGCGGCGGGTCTTTTCCGCCAATGCCGGATCCTGGTCGAACATCAGGTGCCAGCCCGGATTGGTGACGAACAGCGCCGGCAGGTTGGTGACATCAGATTGGATGAACACCTTGTCGGAGCCGGATGCGAGAACATAGGAGGTGTGGCCTGGCGTGTGGCCGATGGTTTCCACCGCCGTCAGTCCGGGAGCTACTTCCTTGCCCCACTCATAGGGCGTCACCTTCTTTTTGAGCCCCGCCTCGAGCACGCGGCGGGCGTTCTTGAACACGGTCTGCATCCGCCCTTCCGGCGCACGGCTCATCTCGCCGTCGTCCATGAAGTATTTCCATTCGGCCGCCGGCACCAGCACCTCGGCATTGGGAAACGTCGGCGCGTTCTCCGCGGTCAGGAGACCGTTGATGTGGTCACCGTGGAAGTGCGAGATCACGACGATGTCGACCGCCTTGGGGTCGAAGCCCGCGGCAACCATGTTGGCGCCGAACTGGCCGACATTGCCCTTGCTCGATGCAAAAGCCGCGGCGCCGTTACCGGTATCAACCACCACGAGCTTGCCACCGGTATTGATGACCAGCGGTGCGAACTGGATCGACATCTTGTCCTTCGGCATGAAGGCCTTTTCGAGCGCCGCGTTCACTTCGTCCTTCTTGGCGTTGAGCACGAACGTGTCGGGCAGCGCGAAATTGTTGACGCCGTCAGAGATGGCCGTCACCTGGGCATCGCCCACCTTGTAGCGATAGAAGCTCGGCGCCTGCTTGTCCGCCACCTGGGCGGCTGCCCTGGCGGGCGCCTGCGGCAACAGCGGTGTGGCGGCGAGCGCCGCGGCGCCAGTGAGTGCGTGACGACGTGTCAGTTCCATAGTGATGTTCTCCCCGGTGAGATGATGGATACGAGGGCGGGATTCACCCGCTTTGATGCGTGTCCTTGGTCGGTTGCCGCTGAACCTATCAGCACTCCTGCGATAGCGCGACGACACGACGGCAATGCGAAGTTGCTCTTGTCTACTTACGTTGGGGCTAACACCCCCGTCATCCGCTTATTCCGTTCGCTCCTAAACCACCCGCCAAAGCCATTCGGCGATCTTCCCCATGACGTCGCCTACCAGCAGCAGAGCGGCCGACCAGACCAGGGCCGAGACAAAGTTGGCGATCTGAAAGGGCCAATATGACATTTCGAAAATGCCGGCGGCGAGCGGCACCGAGGCGCGCAGCGGTCCGAAGAAGCGGCCGATGAAGATCGAAGGCACGCCCCATTTCTTAACGAAGTCCTCGCCGCGCAGCAGGATTCCCGGATAGCGCGACAGCGGCCACATCTCTGCGACGTGCTCCTTGTATTTGAAGCCGATCCAGTAGGATACCCAGTCGCCGAGCGCCGCGCCGAGGCCGCCGGCGAGCCAGACCGGCCAGAAGTTGATGCCGCTGACGCCGATCAGCGCGCCGATCGCAACCAGCGCCCCCCAGGCCGGCACCAGCAGCGAGACGAAGGCAAGCGATTCGCCGAATGCCAGCACCAGAACGATCGGTGCGGCCCACGCCTGGTTGTCGCGCACAAAATCAGCCAGGGCGCGCACATAGTCTTCCATGTCTTGAATGCCTTCCCCCGCCCCGTTCACACCCTTGAACTTTGGTCTGATTCAAGGCTATGCGACAGCTAAGCCAGCCGCTTGCGTGACTTCAAGTCACAAGGGCTGGCACGGGATGTGATAGCACCGTGCCGGCTTGCCGGAGCCACGATCAATACGCCGCGAAAAACCCTGTTCTGTCCAGGTGATAGCCGAGGGCGTTACGGTCCTCTGTTCAGAGCCGCGCGAGACTGGTACGGCCTTGCATCCGGTGCAACAGCAGGGAAGTAGCGCATCGCGCCAGCCCCGCCGTCACCTTTTCAGGCCATCCGTGGCATAGTCAGGCAGACCGATTCGCTCGCGCGAGATCGCGCGCAACACTTAAAGAGCCATGTCCAAGCCATTGAAATCAGCTACAAAATCAAAATCCGCCAACGATCTCTTCGGGGCAGAGGCGAAGGGCCGCGCGGCGCCCAAGGCCGCCTCGCGCGGAACCAGCGCCGAGGCCGGCTATACCGCGGCCGATATCGAGGTGCTGGAAGGCTTGGAACCGGTGCGCCGCCGCCCCGGCATGTACATCGGCGGCACGGACGAAAAGGCGCTGCACCACCTGTTCGCCGAAGTCATCGACAATGCCATGGACGAGGCGCTGGCAGGGCATGCCTCCTTCATCGAGGTCGAACTGAGCGCCGATGGTTTTCTGACCGTCACCGATAACGGCCGCGGCATCCCGGTCGACCCCCATCCGAAGTTTCCGAAGAAGTCGGCGCTCGAAGTCATCATGTGCACGCTGCATTCCGGCGGCAAGTTCGACTCCAAGGTCTACGAGACCTCGGGCGGCCTGCACGGCGTCGGCGTCTCCGTCGTCAATGCCCTCTCCTCGCGGCTCGAAGTCGAAGTCGCGCGCAGCCAAAAGCTCTACCGGATGAGTTTTGAGCGCGGCCATCCCAAGGGCAAGCTCGAGGACCTCGGCAAGATCAACAACCGCCGCGGCACCCGCATCCGCTTCAAGCCGGACACTGACATCTTCGGCGCCAAGGCGGCCTTCAAGCCGCAGCGCCTGTTCAAGATGACACGCTCGAAAGCCTATCTGTTCGGCGGCGTCGAGATCCGCTGGCGCTGCGACCCCGCGCTGTTGAAGGGCATCGAGGACGTGCCGGCCGAGGACAGTTTCCACTTCCCCGGCGGCCTGAAGGACTATCTCGGCGCCGCCATTCACGCCGATACGCTGGTGCACCCGGATATCTTCTCCGGCAAGTCGGGGCGCAACGGCGCTCATGGCGCCTGCGAATGGGCAGTCGCCTGGACCGCGGATGCCGACGGCTTCCTCTCCTCCTACTGCAACACCGTGCCGACGCCCGACGGCGGCACCCATGAATCCGGCATGCGCAGCGCGATGCTGCGTGGCCTGAAAGATCATGCCGAACGTATCGGCCAGGGCAAGCGTGCCGCGCCCGTCACGTCGGAAGACGTCATGGTGGGAGCTGCGGTGATGCTGTCCGTGTTCGTGCGCGAGCCGGAATTCCAGGGCCAGACCAAGGATCGTCTCGCCACGGCAGAAGCCCAGAAGATCGTCGAACAGGCGATCAAGGACCCGTTCGATCACTGGCTGTCGGGCAATCCGCTGCAGGCCAACAAGCTCCTGGATTTCGTCGTCGAGCGCGCCGACGAGCGGCTGCGCCGTCGTGCCGAGAAGGAGATCTCGCGCAAGACGGCGGTGAAGAAGTTACGACTGCCCGGCAAGCTTTCCGACTGCACCAACAGCGCTCAGGAAGGCTCCGAGCTCTTCATCGTCGAGGGTGACTCGGCGGGCGGCAGCGCCAAACAGGCGCGCGACCGCAAGACCCAGGCCGTGCTTCCCCTGCGCGGAAAAATCCTCAACGTCGCCTCGGCCGGCAAGGACAAGCTGATGCAGAACGCGCAGCTCTCAGACCTGATGCAGGCGATCGGCTGCGGCACCGGCGCGCATTATCGCGAAGAGGATCTGCGCTATTCGCGCATCATCATCATGACGGACGCCGACGTTGACGGCGCACACATCGCTTCACTGCTGATCACATTCTTCTACCGCCAGACGCCGCGACTGATCGACGAAGGCCACCTCTATCTGGCGGTGCCGCCGCTCTATAAGCTCACCCACGGTAGCAAGTCGGTCTATGCCCGCAACGATGCACATAAGGAAGCGCTGCTGAAGAGCGAGTTCAACGCCAATGCCAAGGTCGAGGTGAACCGCTTCAAAGGCCTCGGCGAAATGATGCCGGCGCAGCTCAAGGAAACTACCATGGACCCGGCCAAGCGCACCCTGCTCCGCGTGGTGCTGCTGGCCGACGACCGCGAAGGCACGGCTGATTCCGTCGAGCGGCTGATGGGAACCAAGGCCGAGGCCAGATTCGCCTTCATTTCCGACAAGGCGGAATTCGCCAGCGACGAGCTGCTGGACGTCTGATTCATCGAAAACAGGCGATTTTCGAGCAATTTCCGGCCATTCTGGCCGGTAACTGGCGAAACCTGCCCGTATTTCGAGCTTTTGCCAGCCGTTCCTTTTCGGCCCAGTGTGCTTCCCCCGCAACAGCAATTTGGCCGGAACTGCGTATAGTCACGCTACTGGATTTTGGGAATCGGCGCTCGCGCACCTCTAGAGCGGTGGCGCACCTAGGGTAAGGGACTTGAAAATGAAAAAGGTACTGCTCGCTCTGACCGCGGTGGCGGCAATGACTGGATCGGCCGTTGCGGCTGACCTCGGGGCCCGTCCCTATGCCAAGGCTCCGGCGCCGGTCGCCCCCGTTTATAACTGGACCGGCTTCTACATTTTCGGCGGCGCTGGCGGCGGACTGTGGGCAGCCGACAGCAACCTGGTGACTAACCCCGGCGGCGTCGCGATCAGCCGTGACCAGAGGATGGGCGGAAGCGGGTGGTTCGGAACGGTCGGTATCGGCTACGATTGGCAGTTCGGTGGCAGGTGGGTGGCCGGTATCTTCGGTGACGGACAATTCGGTGACATCCGTGGCTCCATCAACGAACCGGATTTCGCTTTCGAGGGACGCGAAAAGCTTCGGACCAGCTATGCGGCTGGCGTGAGGCTGGGTTATCTCGTCGCGCCGAATGTGCTGTCTTACGTGAACGGCGGTTACTCCGGTTCGGAGTGGTCCGGAGCCAGCTATTCTACATTGGGCGCGGCAGGCGGACCGGTGGTGTTTACTACCCCCTCCTTCACCCGCAACGGCTGGTTCATCGGCGGCGGCGTCGAGAACAATCTGGACATCTTCGGAATCTCCGCACCAGGCTGGTTCATGAAGACCGAATATCGGTCGGCTTTCTATGACCGCGCTACCCTCCCGGAGACGTTCACGCCTGCCTTCGGCGGCGGAATCACCGGCAATTCGGTTACCTTCAAGCCTTGGGTGCAGACCATCAGCACCTCGCTGGTCTACCGCTTCAACTGGGGCGGCGCTCCGGTCGCCGCCAGGTACTGATCTCTGCCAACTCGGCAGCTCAAAAGCCCCGGCATCGTCCGGGGCTTTTTTGCGTCTGTGAGCAACCGCACCAATCGAGCTCGAGACGCGCCGCTTCCTCAACATTGAAGCCTTCGGGCGTGGCGGACGCGAGCAAACGGTAGTAGGTCACGAGCGCGGGCAGCGCGGCGTTGGCGGCCTCGCGGGAGCGCGTCGGCTGGAAGGCTTTCGCGGCCCTAGCCGCCGCCAAGGCGATCCGGAAACTATCGAGCGGCGAGAAGCCGAACTGCGTCCGCGACAGCTCGTAGAGATGGTAGAACAGCGCGGGATAGCGTTTGTCGTAATAGTCGCGCCACATCACCGTCTCGAGCCGCGCGATTTCAGGCGGATCGAAAGCCCGCAAATCAGCTTTCCGCGGCCACGACACATAGGCGCCAATGGCAACCAGAATCAACGCGAGCGCTAGACAGATCATTCGGCAGCTCATGATGATCCTTGATGATCCTTGGCGATGCCGCAACTTCAGGCCTTGCGAAGCCGGCCGGCTTTCTATTCGATCGGAAGCTACGGCCGCCGCCGGCAATGGTTTCCTGCAGCGGCCCAAAGACAACCGAAGAGAATGCCGCACCGCGTCCCCGCGCCAGGCGGTAGGAGGGAGGAAGCCATGGCCAGATCCCTTTCAATCATCGGCTTTCTGGCGCTTGCGATCGGCCTGTTGTGGATCGGCCAGGGCACCGGCGCGATCCCTTGGCCATCATCGAGCTTCATGATCAACCAGCTGCAATGGGCCGGATATGGCGCGGTGCTCGTCGCCGTCGGCCTGATCCTGATCTGGCAAGGCAACCGCTAGATTCGTAGGGTGGGCAAAGCGACTTGTCCGCCGTAGCTCAACGAGCGAAGGCGGAAGCGTGCCCACCATCCTTCACTCGCTCTGAAAATGGTGGGCACGGCGCGAAGCGCGCCTTAGCCCACCCTACGAAAACCAAAAGTAAACGGACGACAACAATGACCACAAAACTCTTCGACCTCACCGGCAAGGTAGCCATCGTCACCGGCGGCAATGGCGGCATCGGGCTCGGCATGGCCCGGGGCCTCGCGGAGGCCGGCGCGGCGATCGCCGTGGTGGGCCGCAACGAAGCCAAGTCGGCCGATGCGGTCGCGGAACTTGCGCAAGGCGGCGCCAAGGCGATTGCGGTGGCGGCTGATGTCACCGACAAGGCAGCGGTCGCGGCGATGACCGAGCGCGTCGTCCGCGATCTCGGCCGCATCGATATTCTCGTCAACAACGCCGGCATCAACATTCGCAAGCCGCCGCATGCGCTCGATATCGCCGAGTGGAACAGCGTGATCCAAACCAACCTCACCAGCGCCTTCCTGTGCTCGCAGGCGGTCTATCCGGCGATGAAAGCGGCCGGCGGCGGCAAGATCATCAATATCGGCTCGATGATGTCGATCTTCGGCGCCAGCTTCACGCCGGCCTATGCCGCGAGCAAGGGCGGCATCGTGCAGTTCACCCGCTCCTGCGCTTGTGCCTGGGCAGCCGACAACATCCAGGCCAACGCCGTGCTGCCGGGCTGGATCGACACTGATCTCACCAAGCGCGCCCGCCAGGAGATCGACGGCCTGCATGAGCGGGTGCTGGCGCGCACGCCGGCGGCGCGCTGGGGCGGGATAGACGACTTTGCGGGCATCGCGGTATTTCTATCCTCGGCAGCGTCGGATTTCGTCACGGGCACGGCGATTCCAATTGATGGCGGATATTCAATCATGGGGTAGCCAAAGACGGCTTGCCGGATTCTCCGCCTGCACGAAAAAAGCCCCGGCCAAGGCCGGGGCTTTTCCATCGTCTCTGGATTTCAGTACTTGGATCAGTACCTGGCGACGACCGGCCCGGTCGGCCACGGATTGAACTTGTAGCTCAACCGAGCCATCACAGCGTCGACATCCGCATCGACGTTGCGGAAGGTCACCCCCCCAAGTGTGCAGGTGACCAACGCCAGGTTACAATTGTGCTGCTTGCTGTCGAATTCGTAGTGCTTGTAGTCGACGCCGAGGATCAGGTTGTCGAGAACCGCGTATTCGAAACCAACGCCGGCATACCAACCGCCATGCGAAGCACCGGCATGGTCCGTCGTAATGCCGGTTCCGTTGACGAGGATCTGGGTGTCGATGTCAGCCTGCGCGTAGCCGCCCTGGCCATACACCATGAAGCGGTCCCAGGCATAACCGACCCGCCCACCGATGTACCAGATGTCGTTGATGCGGCTTTGGCAGGAAAAACCAGCACCTATCCCGCAGCGCTCACCGATCACGCCAGCGCTGCTGGTGGTGTTAAAGCCGTTGTCGAGGGCGTTGTAGCCGCCTTCGATACCGAGGACGAAATTGCCCCACTGCTTCTGGATTCCGGCAAAGCCGCCGTAAATCAAAGCGGTGTCGCTGTTGCCAGTGCCCCAGAGGAAGGGCGGAGCATTGAAGAAGTTTCCGGCGGTGTCGTGCCAGGCGCCGCCAACCGCGCCGCCGACATAGATGCCGGACCAGTCATAGGTAACGACCGGGGGCACCACGGGCGCCTTCGCGATGCGCGCCGGCATGTCTGCGGCGAACGCGCTCACCGCGCCGGCGGCAAGGATGGAAGCAGCGAGTACCAGTTTCTTCATTGCATTTGCCCCTTTAGTGAGCACTGCGCGGATGAGCAGCGGGTGAGCATCAAATCGAAATCATGACCTAAATTACCCAGATTCCAGCCCCTTGGCTGTCACCCGATTGCTACAGTTGCGCGCAATGTTATCTCCGGTTGAGGATACCAAAACACAACCTTCGGGTTGTTTCGGCAGGGGCCCCAGCTCAATTGCCGGCGCTGCGTGGCGAATGCACATGCTCTGGGCGCACGCCTAAGCCCACAAACCGCGCCGTGACGCCCTGCAGCCAGGGCACCGCGGTGACCAGCCGCATGACCAACGGGACCTTCAGCGGCTGGTTGCCCGGCTTCAGCGCAGCGTTCACGATGTTGTCCTGCACGACGACCTGCATCCGCTGCGTCATCTTCACCGGAAATTCGCGCCGCCGGCGCACCGCGTCGAGTTCGTCTTCGGACGGGCAGCCACTTACCAGCTTCGGCGCCAGCAGATTCGCCGTCGCCACCGCATCCTGAACCGCGAGGTTGACGCCGACGCCGCCGATCGGGGACATCGCATGCGCGGCGTCGCCGATGCACAATAGCCCCGGGCGCGTCCAGCGCTTCAGCCGGTTGACCGCAACCCTCAACAGCTTCACGTCGTCCCAGCTCTTCACCTCGGCAAGTCCCGGTCTCAGGACCGGCGCCATGCGCGCGATGTCGTCGAGCAGCGCGGGCAGTCCCCTCGCCCTGACCGCGTCGTACTGCCCTTTGGGAATGACGAATGCGCATTGCCAATAGTCGCCGCGGTCGAAGGTCACCATCATCCTGCCGGGATCGACCCGCGCAAACAGGCTCTCGCTTTCGTTCTCCCGCTTGCCGGCGCGAAACCACAAGACATCCATCGGCGCGCCGATTTCCTCGACCTCAAGGCCAGCGCATTCGCGCACCAGCGAATGGCGTCCGTCGCAGGCAACGGTCAGGTCGGCCTCGATATCGATGATACCATCCGGCGTCTTCGCCTTCACGCCCGTGACGCGCTCGCTGTCTCGAACGAGATCGATCGCTTCCGTCGACATCATTACCTTGAGCGAGCCGAACCGCTTGCCGCTTTCGCGCAGGAAATTGAGAAAGTCCCACTGCGGCATGAAGGCGATGAAGGGATATTTGACGCGAAGCCTGCTCAGGTCGGCGAGCCGCACCGTTTCGCCGCCGAACATGCCTTGCATCTTCTGCAAGCGCTGGTGCGGCAGTTTCAGGAAGCCGTCGATCAGCCCGAGTTCGTCCATCACCTGCAGCGTCGAGGGATGCACGGTGTCGCCGCGAAAATCGCGAAAGAAGTCGGCGTGCTTCTCCAGCACCACGACGTCGATGCCGGCGCGGCCCAGCAGATATCCGAGCATCATACCGGCCGGCCCGCCGCCGACGATACAGCAACGTACTTTCATCGCTCGCTCCTGTCGCCGGTTTGCCCGACGAGGCAGCATCGATCATCTGCCAGGCATCGGCAATGCAATATGCGGCGCGAAAGCCATCGCGCGGATGTTTGGCTTGTCGAAAACTGAACCACATCCACCCCGTCGTCCCTGCGTTCGCACTAGGGCATCTACACGTCTTGGGGACGCGACAGATTGACTCGGGGCGGCATGATGTGCGTTCGCCGCAGCGTTTTGTATGATTCTCTCTCTGGCGCTTTGATTCGAAGGAGCGCCAGAGATGCAGCAGGAACCGGATTTGTCCCTGGGTAAGTTTGGAGACGTTCGCCTCGATAAAAGGGGGCGGCGCTTCTCCGGGCTATGCTTTGCACGCGCAGTGTCTGTTTGCGCCAGATGGCGCAGGGCAACTGGGCCGCGAACATGGCGTTCTGGCGGTTTGTGAACAATCCGCAAGTCACGATCGACAAGCTGATTGAAGGCTGGAGCCTGCAGACGTCGATGGCGGTCAGCGGGCGTCATGTGCTGTCGATCCAGGACACCAGCGAGATCAACTTCCACACTCGTCCGGGACATCGGCGCGACTTGGGCAAGGTCGGCAAAGGCAATGCTCGCGGCGTGCTGCTGCATGCCATGATGGCGGTCGATGCCGATAGCGGGGTCTGTCTCGGGCTCACCGGCGGTGAGGTGTGGACGCGCAAGCGCAAGGCCAGGATCGCTCACGAGAAGCGCGCCTTGGCCGACAAGGAATCGGCGCGCTGGGTGACGACGGCTAAGCAAGGCTGCGAGGTTCTGGTCGCTGCTCGTATGATCACCGTCGTCAACGACCGCGAGGGGGATTTCTTTGCTCACTGGTCGCTGACACCCGCTGACAATGTCCACCTCCTGTCGCGCGCCATGCACGACCATGCGCTGGTCGATGGCGGCACGCTTTATCAGGCGGTCGCGCGGGCCCGCTTCTGCGACAAGGCGGTGATCGATCTACCAAAGCGAATGGATCGCCACGGTCGCCAGGCCCACCTCTCCATGCGCCTCGGAACCGTTGTGCTCAAACGACCGCAGCGCCCCGGCGTGAAAGACCTGCCACAGGGCGTCAAAGTCAGCTTCGTGGAGGTCGTCGAGTTGCACCCCCGAAGAGCGCCAAGCCCATTCATTGGTTGCTCCTGACCACTCATCCGGTCGTCACCGCCGCCGATGCCTGGCGGATCGTCTCCTGGTACAAGCAGCGCTGGATCATCGAACAGCTCTTTCGCTCGCTGAAGAGCCAGGGTCTGCGCATCGAGGATAGTCAGCTCGACAGCGCTGAAGGCCTGATCAAACTCGTGGCGATCGCCACCAGAGTAGCATGTATCGTCATCCAGCTCGTTCAAGCCCGCAATGGCGGCGAACAATTGCAGGTCGAATTTGTGTTCACGCCGGACGAGATTGAAGCGCTCAAGGCCATCAACAAAACCCTGAAAGGCCGCACCGAGCTCCAGAAGAACCACCATCGCCCCAACACTGTCGCCTGGGCGGCATGGATCATCGCAAAGCTCGGCGGATGGACCGGTTACGCCTCTCATCGCCCACCTGGACCAATCACCTTCCACATGGGAATGGCTCGCTTCCAACTCCTCGTATATGGCCCGGCAAGCGTGTAGATGCCCTAGTGCGAACGCAGGGACCCATACGCCGCGGCCGTCGTTGTCGTGCTGGATCGATAACGGCTTCCTTCAAACAACGTACATTTGTGGTTATGGGTCCCTGCGTTCGCAGGGACGACGGAGGAGAGCTGCTCCGAGGTGCCCGTGATGCAATCGAGGCCGCGTCCGCTACCGCCTAAAACTCTTGATCTCGGAGACGCTGCCGTCGCGATAGGTCAATTCCACCGAAACCGATCTGGTCGCCGGCGCAAGCTTCAAATAGGGCTGCGCATCGTGTGGAATGACGCTGGGATCGCGAGTGTTGCAAGGCGGCATTTTCAGCACCTTGTCGGGCACCGCGCTGTCGATGCCGACGCGCACTTCGCGGATCGCGCAGCGGTACGACATCAAGTGCGTATAGTAGACCAGAAGCCCGTTGTACTCGCGGAACGACAGCCAGCTCGTCGCGGTCATATCGAGAATCTTGCGCTGGTCGCGGATCAGCGCAGCCTCGGGATCGAACCGGATCGGGAACGGCCCCTGCAACTCGCCATTGGTGTCGACATAGCGCACCTGGATGATGGCCGCCGAAGCATCGGCCGGCAGTTCGACCGACGGGTTGGGCATCCGCTTGCGGGTCCGCGGATCGAGCGTATCCATGAAGCCGGTCTCGCGGAAATCGCCGCTGTCGCCGATCCGCCAGGAAATACCGAGCGTCGGATCGGCGATCGAGAACACCACGGTCCAGCCGCCATTGTGACGCGAGAACATCGCGATCGGCGCGTTGACGGAATCGTTCTGCGGCTGCAGGCGCTGTACCGGAGGCAAAGCTGCAAGCTTTTGCAGCGGCTCGGCGGGCTTCGCCGCCTCAGGCTGGGCCTTCGCCAAACCATTCAGAAAAACGTCGTCGACCATCTGGTCGAAGTAAACCGGGATCTGCTTGTGGCGGACGGTCTCTGCCAGTTCGCTGACCGCGCGCCGCGTGCGTTGCGCGACCTGCACGAGATTGACGCCGGGCTGCGTCAATTCCTTCGCGAAGGTTCGCGTGAACACCGAATTGGGATTGGCGTCGTCATTGGAAAGCCGGTCGAGCGCGGTCTGCCGCGGCCCGGCCGAGAAGATCGAGAACACGCCTTCCGGCAATTGCGTCATCGGCGCGAGACCGCCGCCGCCGGCAACCGCACGCGTACCGGCGCGCTCGAACGGATTGTTGCGGCAGGCATCGAACACCAGGATGGCAGTGCGCACCTTACGGTTCTGCATCCGCTCGATGATGCGGTCGGCGAGGATCGAGGCGTCGCGCACGAGCTCTTCCTGGCCTTCGGTCGCCGCCGGCACGTCAGTCGGCAGCAGGAAATTCTGGCCCGCGATTTCAAAACCGTGGCCGGCATAGAAGAAGAACGCGGTGTCGCCGGCGTCGACCGCCTTGTCGAAGGCCAGCAGCGTCTGGCTGAACGCCTGCCGGTTCTGGTTTTCCGCCACCATCACCGTGAAGCCGAGCTGCTTGAGCGTATCGCCCATGGTGCGGGCGTCGTTGACCGCCTTCTGCAGCTTGGGCACGTTCCGGTAGTCGTTGTTGCCGACCACCAGCGCGACACGCTTTTCCGCCTGCGCGGGGACGGTGAGGGCCGCCATGCAAGCTGCAAGGGTCGTCACCGCGAGCAATCTGGAAAGCCAACGCTTCATCGAAATCCCCCAGCGCACGAATGGTCCTGGTTTAGGCCGTGCAAAGCCGCTTCATGCCATAGTCGGCATCCCGATGCCCACGGTTCAACGGCTCCGGTTGATAGGAATACAGCGGCTCGGTTTGACGGCCAAATGACGGTTTTGGCCGTTATTTGTGCGAAAACATTAAGCTTTTTCGCTATATGGTCAGTTCCCAGATTGACTTTGGCCATTTCGACCCTATGTTCGCGCTCAACGCGGCCTTGGATCGAAACGCGATTCTCTAGGTTAGCCGCTCGTCTGCGTAAGTCAGAGCCCCCAGCTTTTCAAAAGCGCGCCGTTTCGGGGCAAAACGCGACAGCCTTTTTACCTTCGATTCCGAACGGCGGTGTCGACTAGAGGCTCAATGTCTTTTTCCCATCTCGGTCTTTCCGATAAGGTCCTCGCCGCAGTTGCGGCCACCGGTTACACCACCCCCACTCCCATCCAGGAACAGGCGATCCCCCCCGTTCTGGCCCGCCGCGACGTCCTCGGCATCGCCCAGACCGGCACCGGCAAAACCGCCGCCTTCGTCCTGCCCATGCTCACGCTTCTGGAAAAGGGCCGCGCCCGGGCACGAATGCCCCGCACCCTGATCCTCGAACCGACCCGCGAACTTGCGGCACAGGTGAAAGAGAATTTCGACAAGTATGGCGCTGGCCAGAAACTCAACGTCGCGCTTTTGATCGGCGGCGTCTCGTTCGGCGACCAGGATTCCAAGCTGACCCGTGGCGTCGACGTCCTGATCGCAACTCCGGGCCGGCTGCTCGACCACACCGAGCGCGGCGGCCTCCTGCTCACCGGCGTCGAACTGCTGGTCATCGACGAAGCCGACCGCATGCTGGACATGGGCTTCATCCCCGATATCGAACGCATCTGCAAGCTGGTGCCGTTCACGCGCCAGACCCTGTTCTTCACCGCGACGATGCCGCCGGAAATCAGCCGCATCAGCGAAACCTTCCTGCACAATCCTGAACGAATTGAAGTCTCGCGCCCGGCAACCACGGCGACCGGCGTGTCGCAGTTCAAGGTCAACGGCGGCCGTGAGCCGCACGAGAAGCGCGAGCTTCTTCGCCGCCTGTTGCGCGACGCCAAGGACCTCAACAACGCAATCATCTTCTGTAATCGCAAGCGCGAAGTCGCTGTCGTTCACAAATCGCTGCAGAAGCATGGCTTCAGCGTCGGCGCCCTGCATGGCGACATGGACCAGTCGGCGCGCACCGCGGCGCTCGATCAATTCCGCAAGGGCGAGATCCCGCTGCTGGTGGCCTCCGATGTCGCTGCCCGCGGCCTCGACATTCCCGCCGTCAGCCACGTCTTCAATTTCGACGTGCCGCATCACGCCGACGACTACGTGCACCGCATTGGCCGCACCGGACGCGCCGGCCGCGCCGGCACCGCGATCTCGATCGTGACGCCGCTCGACAGTAAATCGATCGCTGCAATCGAACGACTGATCGGGCAAACCATTCCCCCCGCCGAAGGTGACTACGCCGTACATTCGGACTCGTCCGAGGAGACCGATCAGCCGCGCGAGCATCGCGCGCGGGAAGGCTCGCGTGGCGGGCGCAAGCCGCGGCGCGAACGCGAGCCGCGACACGCCAGGGATTCTGATAAGCGCCGCGACAAGAGCGCCGATCGTGAACCGCGGCAGGCCAAGGGCACGGGCCGCAGTGCGAGGCCGCAGCCGGAGGCCGCCGCCTTCTCGCCGCCCGCCCCTGCGCAGCCTTCGCGCGTGCCATCGATCGGGCGACCCGAACCGCGGCGCGCTCACCGCGAGGTCGAATCGGAGCCTGCCGATCACTCGCACCTTCCTGCATTCCTGTTGCGGCCCATTCGCGCCCGCGTCTGACAAGCGTCGATTTCCTGCGGCCGGAACTGTTTACCGGCCGTTCATCCTCCTCCGTTAACCTGCGGCGATAATTTTAATCATTGCTGCACGGCAACGACCGGCGCTGCTCGCTATTGGGGACGGATCAGTGGTCAAGCTGCTGGACGAGCACGAACGCACGATGGCGTTTGCCGAAGTCGCGTTGGGCCAGATCAAATCCCTCAGGCAGACCGCCGTCCCACGCAACTATGAAATCTGGTACGTCTACGCGACCGGATACAATGCTCCCCTCAACAAGATCATCAACGAGACGCTGGCGCGTAACGGCAAGCTGAGCGAGTCCGATCTCGAACAGATCTACGAAACCTATCTCTCGCACATCAAGGCCTCCGACCGCATCGACAAGGTCGGCGCGCGCGTGATCGGCGAGATCGACGACGTGATAACCCTCATCACCGCGGCGCTCAGCATGTCGGAGAGCTATGACGCCAAGCTGAGCGGCGCGAACGAAAAACTCAGGAACGCCAAAAGCGGCGATCAGATCAAGGCGATCGTCGACGGTCTGGTGAAATCGACGCGCGAGATGCGCGAGACCAACAAGGCGCTGGAGAGCCGGCTCACGCTGTCTAGGACCGAGATCAGCAATCTGCAGCACAGCCTCGAAGCGATCCGCGCCGAGAGCCTGACCGATCCGCTGACCGGATTGGGTAATCGCAAATATTTCGACCGCTCGATCGAGATGGCGGTGCGAACGGCGATGGCGAGCGGCGAACCGCTGTCGCTGATGATGTTCGACATCGACCATTTCAAATCGTTCAACGATTCCTACGGCCATCTGACCGGCGATCAGGTGCTGCGGCTGGTAGCGATGTCGCTGAAGCAAACCATCAAGGGCCAGGACATCACCGCCCGCTATGGCGGCGAGGAGTTCGCGGTGGTGCTGCCGAATACCGGGCTGCGTCAGGCGCTGACGGTCGCCGACCACGTCCGCCGCGCCGTCATGGCCAAGGAGTTGAAGAAGAAATCGACCGGCGAAATTCTCGGCCGGGTCACCATCTCGGTCGGCGTCTCCATGCTGAAGCCGGACGACGACACCGATTCGCTGATCGAGCGCGCCGATGCCTGCCTCTACGCCGCCAAGCGCAACGGCCGCAACCGCGTGGTCTGCGAAGTCGACCCCGAATACGCCGCCGAGACCCGCAGCCAGGTCGCCTAGGCGCCAGCTATTTGCCCCGCGCCTTCCTCGTGCCCGTGGCCTTCCGCTTCGCAGCCGGCTTGCCCGCGGCCGTCCCGGACACCTTCGCTTTCGCTACCTTGCGCGCCTTCGGTCGCTTGCGCAGGGCTGCGCGCTGCGCCGCGGCCAGCGCTGCCCTCGCCCATCCGGCCAGTTCCTCGGAATCGTCGAACAGACGGGCCGGCAATTGCCAATACGAATTCACCGTGACGGTCTTGGCTCGCGTCTGATACTGAAATGGGGTTGATCCCTCGGCCTGGAATTGCGGGATCGTTTGCTCGTCGGCACGAAGATAGAGTCCCGCCCGCAGCGCGAGCGCGAAATTGGTACCGTCGGCGGAAATGCCGAAACCTGAAAACATCCGGCGGATGGTGACCGGCCCGAAATCGGCAAACAGGTCGATCAGGAAATCGCGATCCATGGCTCACCGCCCCCGGCGATGCGGTCGTTAACCCTTCGCCGGCGTCAGTTGCACCGACTCGCCGCAGCCACAGGCGGAAACCTGGTTCGGGTTGTTGAAGATGAACTGCGCCTGGAGCTTGTCGGCCTTGTAGTCCATCTCAGTGCCGAGCAGGAACAGGACCGCCTTGGGATCGACCAGAATCTTCACGCCCCTGTCCTCGACCACTTCGTCGGTCGGGCGGATCTCGTGGGCGTATTCCACCGTATAGGATTGCCCGGCGCAGCCGCCGTTTTTGATGCCAACGCGCAAGCCCACGATCTCGGAATCGGCGCGTTTGGTCAGTTCCGTGATCCGCGCAGCCGCCGCCTCGGTCAATTTCATCACCTGCGGGCGCGGCCGCGGCTTCGGCTTGGAAGACTGTACGGTGGTATCCATTGCAGTCGATCTCCGGCGTCGCATCGTGGCGACGAGCTATCATGGCATTAAAATAACAACGAAAATCCCGCTGTGAAGGCCTCTCGTCATGAACTCACTCAGAACCCGTCGAAACCAGCCGCAAGCATTCTAGTAAATCGCCCAAATTCCCGGTGTCGCCAGTTCCAGCAAATGGCTGTCCGGGTCGCGGAAGTAGATGCTCTTCCCGCCGCGCGGCCAGTCCGTCCTGCCTTCGATCGCGACATCGTGCTTGTCGAGTGCCTCTTCCCACACCGGCAGCTCAGCCGCCGGAATGGCAAAGGCCATATGAACGGGGCCGCTGCCATCATGCGGCGGAATGGTGCCGCCGGGGAGTTGGATCGTCTCAGGCGCCGAGCCGCGGCGAAACAGCAGCAGCACGTTTCGTCCACCGACATCGAAGGCAACGAACCGCGGATCCGCCGTTAGCGCTTCCAGACCCAGCACCTCCTCGTAGAACGCGCGGGCGCGGTCGAGGTCATCGACGTAGAGTGCAGTCTCGATGACGCCGGATAGCTTGGGCAATAGGTCCCTTCACCACATGTTGAGGACGAGGCGCGCCTCGTCGGACATCCGATCCGGCGTCCAGGCCGGATCCCACACCAGATTGACATTGACGACGCCGACGCCCGGGACGCTGGCGATCGCGTTCTCCACCATGGTCGGCAGTTCGCCGGCGGCCGGACAGTTCGGCGTAGTCAGCGTCATCGTCACATCGACGCTGCGGTCGTCCTTGAGGTCGACCTTGTAGATCAGGCCGAGTTCGTAGATGTCAGCCGGAATTTCCGGGTCGAACACCGTCTTCAGCGCGGCAACGATTTCGGTGCCCAGCCGCTCGGTCTCCTCCGGCGGCAGCGCCGAGTTGGTTTCCATGTTGGCGGTTTTGACTTCGGCCGTATCACTCATGCGAACAAATCCTGCGCCTTGATCAGCGCCTGTGCCAGATGGTCGACTTCTTCCCGGGTATTGTACATCCCGAACGACGCCCGGCAGGTGGCTGTGACATTGAACCGCTCTAAAAGCGGCATCACGCAGTGGGTGCCGGCGCGCACAGCGATTCCCTGCCGGTCGATCACGGTTGCGACGTCGTGGGGATGGGCGCCCTTCATCTCGAAGGAGATCACCGGCCCCTTACCGCGCGCGGTGCCGATCAGACGCAGCGAATTGATTTCGCGCAGCCGCTCCTGGGCGTAGTTCAAAAGATCGTGCTCGTGGGCGGCGATGCGTTCCTTGCCGATCGAGTTGACGTAATCGATCGCAGCGCCCAGCCCGATCGCCTCGACGATCGGCGGCGTCCCGGCTTCGAACTTGTGCGGCGGATCGCCATAGGTGACCCAGTCCTTTGCCACCTCGCGGATCATCTCGCCGCCGCCATTATAGGGCCGCATCGCGACCAGGTGCTCATGCTTGGCGTACAGCGCGCCAATCCCGGTCGGACCATAGATCTTGTGGCCGGTGAAGGCATAGAAATCACAATCGAGGTCCTGCACGTCGATCGGCAAATGCACAGCGCCTTGCGCGCCGTCGACCAGCACCAGAATGCCGCGGTCATGAGCGAGCTTCACGACTTCCTTGACCGGGACGAAGGTGCCAAGCGCGTTCGACATCTGAGTGATGGCGACGAGCTTGGTGCGCGGTGTCAGCAGCTTCTCGAACTCCTCGATCAGGAAATTGCCGTCGTCGTCGACCGGCGCCCATTTGATCACGGCGCCATGGCGCTCGCGCAAAAAGTGCCAGGGCACAATGTTGGAGTGGTGCTCCATTATCGAGAGCACGATCTCGTCGCCCTGCTTGATGTTGGGCTCGCCCCAGGAAGATGCCACCAGATTGATGGCCTCCGTGACATTGCGGGTGAAGATAATTTCTTCACTACGCCCTGCGTTAATGAATTTCGCCACCTTCGCGCGGCCGCCCTCGTAAGCCTCCGTCGCGGCATTGGCAAGATAATGCAGACCGCGATGTACGTTGGCGTATTCGCTTCTGTAGGCTTCCGTCATGCGATCGAGCACGGCGGTCGGCTTCTGCGCGGAGGCGGCGTTGTCGAAGTAGACCAGCGGCTTGCCATAGACCTTCATCGCCAGCGCAGGGAAATCCTCCCGCACGCGGGCCACGTCATAGGCGCCATTCTTGACCGCCGGATGCTGGGTCATGCCCGTGCCTCCAGCCAACGTTGCGCGGCGGCGATTGCGAGCTCGCGCAGATCGTCGTTGACGATGGATTCGATGGCCTCACCAACAAAGGCCTGGATCAGCAGCGCCTGGGCCTCCTTCTCGGAGAGGCCGCGGGCGCGCAGGTAGAACAGCAGGCTCTCGTCGAGCGCGCCGGTCGTGGCGCCATGGCCACAGGTAACGTCATCGGCGAAGATCTCGAGCTCCGGCTTGTTGTCGGCCTCGGCGTCGTCGGACAAAAGCAGTGCCCGCGTCATCATCTTGGCGTCGGTCTTCTGGGCATCGGGACGCACGATGATGCGGCCCTGGAACACCGAATGGCCACGGTCGTCGACCACGGCGCGGAACACCTCGCGGCTGGCACAGTGCGGCACCGCGTGGTCCATGAGCAGCGTGGTGTCGGCGTGCTGGCGGCCGTTGAGCAGGTTGACGCCGTTGGTCTCGACCCGGGAATGTTCTCCCGCGAACGCAATCGTCGCCTGGTAGCGGCTGACGGCAGCGCCCGAGGTTATGCCAAAAGTGTTGAAATGCGCATGGGCGCCGAGCGTGATGACGGCGGAGGAGATGTTGAAGGCCTCGCGGCTGTCCTCGACCAGTCGAACATGATCGAGCCGCGAATTGTCCCCGATCGCTGTTATCAGCGAGTCGTGGGCCTGATAGGTCTTCGCACCGTCGGCTGCGATGTAGCTCTCGACCAGCGTCACGCCGGCATCCTTGCCGAGACGCAGCAGTGAGCGCGTAAACATCGCCGCGGGCGCAGTGCCGCTGGCGACATGAATGATTTGCAGCGGCTGCTTCAGCACGAGGCCATCGGCGATCTCGATCACCACGCCATCGGTCATCATCGCGCTGTTGAGCGCCACCATCGGATTGGTGTTGTCGGTCGTGAGCAGTTGCGCCTGCAGCGCGGCCTCGCCGGCTTCCAGCACATCCCGCAGGGGACGAACGGTAAGGCCCTTCTCCAGGCCGCCTAGTTCGGAAAGCTTTGGCGCGAACACGCCGTCCACCAGCACCAGCCGGCGCGCGCCCTTGATCGCCTGCAGCTTGACGGCGGAGGCGGCCCGCGTCAGCGCAGCGGCATCTGGCGCAGGCGCCAGCGGCAGCACTTCGCGCATCAGCGCCCGCAGATCGGTGTACTTCCAGTCCTCGATCCGGCGATGGGGCAGGCCTGCGCGCTCATAGGCCTCGAAGGCGGCACTTCGCGCTTCGGCCACCTTGCCGGTGCCGGGCAACCGGTCGCGGGCGATCGCAAAGCTGTCGCTTAGCGCCTGTCCCGTCTCGCTTTTTGCCAAAACCAGGTTCATCACAAATCCGCTTTGCGTCAGGCTGCGTCTTCGAACTGGGTATAGCCGGAAGCTTCGAGCTCCAGCGCCAGATCCTTGCCGCCGCTTTTGACGACCCGGCCCCTCGACATCACGTGTACGAAGTCAGGTATGATGTAGTTCAACAGCCGCTGGTAGTGGGTGATGACGACCATGGCGCGGTCGGGCGAACGCAGCGCGTTGACGCCGTCGGCCGCGATCCTGAGCGCGTCGATATCGAGGCCGGAATCCATCTCATCGAGGATGCAGACGGCAGGCTCGAACAGCGCCATCTGCAATATCTCGTTGCGCTTCTTCTCGCCACCGGAGAAGCCGACATTGACGCCGCGTTTGAGCATGTCCTGCGGGATGTTGAGCGACTTTGCGACCTCGCGGACCTTCTTGAGAAACTCCGGAGAGGTAAGCTGGCTTTCGCCGCGAGCTTTGCGCTGGGCATTCAATGCCGTGTGCAGGAAATTCCAGGTGGTGACACCAGGGATTTCAACCGGATACTGGAACGCCAGGAACACGCCCTTGGCGGCGCGCTCGTCCGGCTCCATCTCCAGGAGGTCCTCACCCCGGAACAGGATTTGTCCATCCGTGACTTCGTAACCCGGCTTGCCGGCGATGACGTGCGACAGCGTGGATTTGCCGGAGCCGTTCGGTCCCATGATCGCGTGGACTTCGCCCGGGTTCACGGTCAGCGTCAGCCCGTGGAGAATTTCGTTATCCTCGACACGAACCTTCAGGTCTTTCACTTCAAGCAATGACATGTCGTTTTTCCATTTTCACCCCTCGTCTTGAGGAGCCCGCCAGGCGCGTCTCGAAGGACGTGGCCACAATCTTTCCTCTCATCCTTCGAGACGGCCGCTGCGCGGCCTCCTCAGGATGAGGTCGCTATCCAACCGATCCTTCGAGCGAGATCGAGATCAGCTTCTGCGCCTCAACTGCGAACTCCATCGGCAGTTGCTGCAGCACGTCCTTCACGAAACCGTTGACCACGAGGCCAACCGCTTCCTCCTGCGAGAGCCCGCGCTGGGTGCAATAGAACAGCACGTCCTCGGAGATCTTTGACGTCGTCGCTTCGTGCTCGAAGGTCGCAGACGAGTTCTTCGCCTCGACGTAAGGCACGGTATGCGCGCCGCATTTGTCGCCGATCAGAAGCGAGTCGCAGGCCGTATAATTGCGTGCGCCGGTCGCCTTGCGATGGGCGGTGACGAGGCCGCGATAGGTATTTTGCGATTTGCCCGCCGCGATGCCCTTGGAGATGATGCGGCTCGACGTGTTCTTGCCAAGATGGAGCATCTTGGTACCGCTATCGACCTGCTGGTAACCGTTCGAGATCGCGATCGAATAGAACTCGCCGCGCGAATTGTCGCCGCGCAGGATGCAGCTCGGATATTTCCAGGTGATCGCCGAACCGGTCTCGACCTGGGTCCAGGAAATCTTCGAATGGTTGCCGCGGCAGTCGCCACGCTTGGTGACGAAATTGTAGATGCCGCCCAAGCCTTCGGAATTGCCAGGATACCAGTTCTGCACCGTCGAATATTTGATCTCGGCGTCATCGAGGGCGACGAGTTCGACGACCGCCGCATGCAACTGGTTCTCGTCGCGCTGCGGTGCGGTGCAGCCTTCGAGATAGCTGACGTAGGAGCCCTTGTCGGCGATGATCAGCGTGCGCTCGAACTGGCCGGTGTTGCGCTCGTTGATGCGGAAATAGGTCGACAGCTCCATCGGGCAGCGCACGCCCGGCGGCACATAGACGAACGAGCCGTCGGAGAACACCGCCGAGTTCAGCGTCGCGAAATAATTGTCCGAGGTGGGCACGACCGTGCCGAGATACTTCTTCACCAGTTCGGGGTGTTCGCGGATCGCCTCCGAGATCGGCATGAAGATCACGCCGGCGGCCTTCAGCTCCTTCTGGAAGGTGGTCGCCACCGAAACCGAATCGAACACCGCGTCGACCGCGATCTTGCGGTTGGCCGACGGCTCGCCGCCGGGCGGGGGCTCGACGCCTTCGAGAATCGCGACTTCGCGCAAGGGTATGCCGAGCTTCTCGTAGGTCTTGAGGATTTCGGGATCGATCTCATCGATCGACGACAGCGTCTTCTTCGGCTTCGGCGCCGCGTAGTAATAGATGTCCTGGTAGTCGATCTTGGGATAGTTGACGCGCGCCCAGGTCGGCTCGGTCATGGTCAGCCAGCGGCGATAGGCCTCCAGACGCCATTCCAGCATCCAGGCCGGCTCGTTCTTCTTCGCGGAAATGAAGCGGACGGTGTCTTCCGAGAGACCCTTGGGGGCCTTGTCGGACTCGATCAGCGTCTCAAAACCATATCGATATTGATCGACGTCGATGCGCCGTACGCGCTCGACCGTCTCTTGTACGGCTGGCATTCCATCCTCCGCTCGCGGTTTCAAGGACCGCGGTGGAACAATCGCAAAATCAATGTGACGAAGCGTTCCGGCGAAACCCGCTTAGAACGGTTCAAGCCGTGTTTCGTCGCCCTCTAAGTAAGGCATCAGCGAGCTTTCGCCAAGCCTCAAGGGCCAAATCAATGTCTGTCTCCGTGGTAGACCAGCCCAGACTGAGCCGCACCGCTCCCTGTGCCAGCTCGCCTTCGAACCCCATGGCGGCCAGAACGTGGGATGGTTGCACCTTACCCGAGGAACAGGCGGAACCGGACGATACCGAAATACCGCTGAGATCGAAGCCGATCACTGCCGTCTCGGCTCGAAGCCCGGGAACGGTAAACAGCGTCGTATTGGGCAAGCGCGGCGCATGCTCTGAAAACACAATGATTTCAGGCGTTTGGTTTAGACCCTTTTCAAGGCGGTCACGCAGGCTCTGCTGCCGGATTGCACTAGCCGGTAGCTCGGCCATGGCCGCCTTGGTCGCTGCGCCAAAGGCCGCAATACCGGCGACATTCTCGGTTCCCGCCCGGCGGCCCAGCTCCTGGCCACCGCCGCGGAGCAGCGGCTCCAGCCCCAGCACCTCCTCGGCCAGCACCAGTGCTCCAACCCCCTTGGGGCCGCCGATCTTGTGCGCAGACAAGGTGAGTAGATCGGCGCCTATCGATTTGATATCGAACGGTATTTTACCGAATGCCTGGATCGCATCGACATGCAGCAGCCCACCCGCTTCATGCACGATATCAGCGACTTCGCCGACCGGTTGAATGGCGCCGGTCTCGTTGTTGGCCAGCATCACCGACACCAGCGAAGGCGGCCCTTCGCCAAGCAGCGCACGCAGATGGGTGAGATCGACCAAGCCGGTACGGGAGACATTAATGGCCGCGATCGCATCTGCCGGAAACCGCCCCCCTGATAGCACCGACGGGTGCTCGATGGCCGACACCACCAGTCGCTGGACCGGCGAGCCCGTGCTCCGGCGCAATCCTGGCGCCAGCGCCATAGCATTGGCTTCGGTGCCGCCGGAAGCAAACACTACGTCCTGCGGACGGGCGCCGACGGCCGCCGCGACTGCAGCCCGTGCGTCCTCGACCAGCCGGCGTGCCTGACGCCCTTCGGCATGCACCGAGGACGGATTGCCGGCCAGGTCCCAAGCGGCCGCCATCGCCTGCCTCGCCTCGGGGCGAAGCGGCGTCGTCGCATTCCAATCGAGATAGATGCGGTCGGACATTGTTCTGTATAATATTACCTACATCCGCGGGCGGCCAGCGCGAGGTACGCCGGGTGCCTGCGCAAAGCGCCTTATGGCAATTGGGGATCGTGCCGTCTCATACAATCGCAAGCTGACCCCTTGAACAGCCTTCGAGACGTTCAAGATGCTTGCTTTTTGCCCCTCGCCTCATGCTAGAAGGCCGCAACCAGTTCACGGGAGCGCCCGTTCGCGCATCGCCCAACGACGCATGATCACATTCTTTTCCGCCGGATCACGTCCGTTGCCTAGGGATCATCAATGCCTGAAGTAATTTTCACCGGCCCCGCAGGCCGCCTCGAAGGCCGTTATCATCCGGCCAAGCAGAAGAACGCGCCGATCGCGATGATCCTGCATCCGCATCCGCAGTTCCACGGCACGATGAATCACCAGATCGTCTACCAGTGCTATTACGCGTTTGCGCATCGCGGCTTCTCGGTGCTGCGTTTCAATTTCCGCGGTGTCGGCCGCAGCCAGGGCTCATTCGATCACGGCACCGGCGAGCTCTCGGACGCGGCATCCGCGCTCGATTGGGCGCAGACCATCAATCCCGAAGCACGCGCCTGCTGGGTCGCGGGCTTTTCGTTCGGCGCCTGGATCGGCATGCAGCTCTTGATGCGCCGGCCCGAGGTCGAAGGTTTTATTTCGATCGCGCCGCCCGCCAATCTCTACGACTTCTCCTTCCTCGCACCCTGCCCGTCTTCGGGCCTGATCGTGCACGGCGAGAAGGACGCGGTGGTGCCGCCGAAGGACGTCAATACGCTGGTCGAGAAGTTGAAGACGCAGAAAGGCATCGTGATCGATCAGCAGATCATCCCGGGCGCCAATCACTTCTTCGACGGCAAGCTCGAGCCGCTGATGGAGACGGTGACCGGCTATCTCGACATGCGGCTTGCCAACGTCCGCTGAGCGACAATCGGGCAGCTACGTAGGATGGGTTGAGCCCTTCGCGAAACCCATCAATCGCACGCCGCGGTGTCGATGGGTATCGCTTCCGCTCCACCCATCCTACGATCATGCCGGTCTCACGCTGCCAATTTCAGCAAATGCGCGTTATGGCGCACCAGGAACGCGTGCAGCAATTGCGGATAGTCGGGACCCACCGCCGTGCGTACGCTCGGCCGCTTCGCCAGCGTCTCTCGCCATGCGCGGACCTTCGGCGTGTCGGCAAAGACCGAGAGATCGGTCAGTTGATCGAACACGTCGAAGTAACGGAAGATCGGCGCGAACACCGCGTCCACCAGGCTAAAATTTTTGCCGGCAAAGAACGGCCCGCTACCCAGCGCCTCCTCGACGCGCGCAAATTTTGCGGCGACCGCCTGCCGTTTGCTCTCGAAGATCGCGGGATCACCCGTCGTCTCCAGGCCCCAGAGTTCGCTCAGAATGGTCGACCCGAACTCCATCCAGGCCCGATGCTGCGCACGCTGAAGCGCATCCTGCGGATGCAGCTTTGCGCCGCCCTGGGTGTCCTCGATGTATTCGCAAATCACGTTGCTTTCGAACAGCGCGACCTCCTTGCCGTCGGCACCGGTCACGACGAGCACCGGCACCTTGCCAAGCGGCGATATCTTCAAGAACCAGTCCGGCTTGTTGGCGAGATCGATGTCGACCCGCTCGAACGGAATGCCCTTTTCGTTCAGCGCGATCACGGCGCGCTGCACATAGGGACAAAGCTTGTGGCTGATCAAAGTGAGCTTCTGCGCCATAACGACCTCCCAACGCGAAGGCCGGCCGGCCTCCGCTCCATGCATCTGCATCTAAATTAGATGCGCCTGCATGCAGTCGTCAAGGTCGATGCAATTGCATCAACATATCTTGAACCGCGTCACGGTCGCGCGATGATGCCGCCGGTCATCGGGAGCGGCACCCCGGTCGTGGCGGGGTAGCTCAGCGGCAGGCCCTTCAGGCCCCGCGCCGCCAGAAATCCGAAAGCCTGCGCCTCGATGGCGTCGGAGGCCCAGCCCAGGGTGTCCGCCGCCCGGACGGTCGCAGGCGCCAGACACTCACGCAGCATCCGCAACATAGTGAGGTTGCGGGCGCCGCCGCCGGCCACGATCCAGTTCTTGGGTTCCTTCGGCAACAATGGCACCACCCGGGCGATCGCGGCGACGGTGAAGGCGGTCAGCGTCGCCGCGCCATCCGCGGGCGCCATATCGCCGAGCTTCAGGCCCGCAAAATCGTTGCGATCGAGCGATTTCGGCGGGGGCAGCGAAAAGAACGGCATCTCCAGCGCACGGTTGATCCAGGCCGCATCGACCCTGCCCAGCGCGGCGGTGCGGCCCTCGGTGTCGAAGCGCTGGTTCATGCGGCGGAACATGTGGTCGTCGAGCAGGGCGTTGCCGGGCCCGGTATCGCAGGCGATCAGCGTGTCGCCGTCGATATAGGTGATATTGGCGACCCCGCCGATGTTGACCACGATGGTCGGCCCCTCCCACTCCAGCGATTGGGCGAGCGCGCGATGATAGACCGGCACAAAGGGCGCGCCCTGCCCACCGGCTTCGACATCGGCAGCGCGGAAATCGTACATGACCGGAATGTGGATCGTCTTGGCGAGCGTCAGCGCATCGCCGATCTGGACCGTCAGCTTTTTCTCGGGCCGGTGCAGCACGGTCTGGCCGTGAAAGCCGACGATGTCGATATCGTCGAAGCGCATCCGGTGTTGCGCGGTAAAGGCGGCCACCGCCTCGGCATGCGCAGAGGTGACGACCCGCTCGGCCTCGCGCAGGCAGCCGGGCCGCGCCGCGCGATCGGTCAGGTCGGCGGCCTCGTACAGCGCCTGCCGCAACAGGCCGCGCTCCGTATCGGTATAGGGCCGGTATCCGGACGGTCCGAGCGCATTCACCCGGCGGCCGTCGGTTTCGACCAAAGCGACGTCGACCCCATCGAGCGAGGTGCCGCTCATCAAACCTAATGCCGTCAACATCATGGTCGATTGTGCCTTTGAAACGCCCTGCTCGATACGTCCCGCCGACGACGACCAGCTTGTGCCAAACACGCACATCTTATAATGCCACAGCGCCCGGCCTTGCGGCAGCCTGTTCCGGCCATGGTTCCGCAACTGGTTACAATTACAGTGAAAATAGAATGATCAAAGCGCCCGCCCATGACCAAATTTAAATCAGATTTTCTGAACATTTTACAGGAGCGCGGCTTCATCCACCAATGCTCCGATTTCGAGGGCCTCGACGCGTTGGCCGCCAAGGGCCAGGCGATCGCCTATGTCGGCTACGACTGCACCGCGCCATCGCTCCATATCGGCAATTACCTCACCATGATGATGCTGCACTGGCTGCAGCAGAGCGGCAACAAGCCGATCACCCTGATGGGCGGCGGCACCACCATGGTCGGCGACCCCTCCGGCAAGGACGAAACGCGCGCGATCCGCTCGATCGAGGAAATCGAGGCCAACAAGGCCTCGATCCGTGGCGTGTTCGCGAAGGTGCTGCGGTACGGCGACGGCCCGAGCGATGCGATCATGCTCGATAATGCCGAATGGCTGACGAAATTGAACTGGATCGAGATGCTGCGCGGCATCGGCCGGCATTTCTCGGTCAACCGCATGCTGACGATGGATTCGGTCAGGCTCCGGCTCGAGCGCGAGCAGGAGATGAGTTTCATCGAGTTCAACTACATGGTCTGCCAGGCCTATGACTTCGTCGAGCTTGCGCGGCGCACCGGCTGCCGGCTGCAGATGGGCGGCTCCGATCAATGGGGCAACATCGTCAACGGCGTCGATCTCGGCCGCCGCATGGGCACGCCGCAATTGTTCGCGCTGACCACGCCGCTGCTCACGACCGCGTCGGGCGCCAAGATGGGCAAGACCGCGCAGGGCGCGGTGTGGCTCAACGCCGACCAGTTCTCGCCCTACGACTTCTGGCAATACTGGCGCAACGTCGAGGACGCCGACGTCGTGAAATTTCTAAAGCTGTTCACGACCCTGCCGATGAGCGAGATTGAGAAGCTCGCGGCATTGCAAGGCGGCGAGATCAACGAGGCCAAGAAGGTGCTGGCGACGGAGGCGACCGCGCTGTTGCATGGCCGCGACGCCGCGAACACCGCCGCCGAAACCGCCCGGCAAACGTTCGAGCAAGGCGCGATCGCGGAGAACCTGCCCACAGTGGAGGTTTCGCGCGGCGAGCTCGAAGCCGGCGCGGCCGTGCTGGGGCTGTTCGTGAAAGCGGGTCTCGTGACCTCGAATGGCGAGGCACGGCGCCAGATCAAGGGCGGTGGCTTGCGCGTCAATGATGCCGCGGTGACCGACGACAAGATGGTGCTCACACCGTCCAACCTCACCCCGGAAGGCGTCATCAAACTTTCCATGGGGAAGAAAAAGCACGTCCTGCTCAAGCCGGCCTAGAGCATGATCCGGAAAGTGGATACCGGTTTTCCCTCGGGACAAACGCGCAGCGTTTGCCCGGAGATCATGCTCAAACAAAGAATCTAGCTCGGCCTTGCATAGGCGCATTCACTTTTTGACGCTTGCGGGCATCAGCGGAAACGCGCTCCCTGCGTCTTATGGAAGAAAAGACGCCAGAGGGAGACGCGACAGCCAAGCCGCTCAAGCCGGGGCGCGTGGCGCTCAACGTGCTGGCGCTGTGCTTCACGCTGGCGCTGCTTGGCCGTGGCCTCGGCGAGAGCTTTACGGTTTTCCTCAAACCGATCTCGGAGAATTTCGGCTGGGACCGCGCGGAAGTGGTTTCGGTTTATTCGCTGACATGGCTGGCGGGCGGGCTGACGGCGCCGGTGGTGGGGCGGCTGTTCGACCGCTACGGCCCCCGCGCTGTCTATTCGCTGGGACTGCTGCTGCTCGGCGGGGCGTTTCTGGTGGCGTCACGCGCGCAGGCGCTGTGGCAATTCCAGTTGAGCGTCGGCGTCTCCGTCGGGATCGGTATCGCCTTCATCGGCAACGTGCCGAACTCGATCCTGCTCGGCCGCTGGTTCGGCCGGCGATTGCCTACCGCGATGGCGGTGGTCTATTCCGCCGCCGGAGCGGGCGTCCTGGTGCTGCTGCCGGCGTCGCAGCTTCTGATCGATCACATCGGCTGGCGCGGCGCCTACCAGACGTTCGGTATCATTGCGCTCTGCCTGCTGCCGCCGTTGTTGCTGCTGCCATGGCGGCTGTTCTCCACGGGCTCGCCGCACATCGCAAAAAAGGCCGATCCCGATTTTGTCGACGGCGGCTGGACGCTCGGCAGCGCGATGCGTCATCACGCGTTCTGGGCGCTGTTTTCGACCTTTTTCTTTACGGCCGTCGGGATGTATGCGCTTGCGGCGCAGATCGTCGCCTATCTGATCGATGCCGGCTTCCCGCCCCTGCAGGCCGCAACCGCCTGGGGCTTTTCCGGCGTTGTGCTGCTGTTCGGCATGTTGGGCGTGACCCAGCTCGATGCAATGATCGGACGAAGGCCGTCGGTTTTGCTCAGCTACGCTATCTCGATCGTCGGCATCATCCTGCTCTGGCTGCTGCAGTTCTATCCGAACTTCTGGCTGCTCGGCGCCTTCGTCGTGACCTTCGGCAGCATGATCGGCTCGCGCGGCCCACTGATCACGTCAACCGCAATGAATATCTTTCGCGGCGAACGGGTCGGTACCATCTACGGCACGATCTCGATCGGCAGCGGCCTTGGCTCGGGACTCGGCGCCTGGGCCGGCGGCCTGATCCACGACTGGACCCACAGCTACAACCCCGTGATCGCATTCGCGTTGGTGGCCGTGGTGCTCGGAATGATTCCGTTCCTGGTCGTGCCGGCGCTGCGGCGGTAGCTACGTCCCGGCCTGCTTGCCAGGGCTCCTCCTTGTTGCTGCGATCGTTTCAAGCAGCCAGCTCTTGAATGAGAGCATCGCGGCGGTCGGTCGCCGGGAGTGCAGCGACGTGATCCAATAATCGCCGAGCGCGACTTCGACCTTGAAAGGACGTACCAGCCGCCGCTGGCGGATCTCATCCTGAAACAATGCCGCCGGCAACAACGCAACGCCGAAACCGCGCGCCGCTACACTGGCGATCGTGATCGATGAATCGAATACCATTCCCTTGAGGACCGGACTCTGCAGTCCCGCGGCGGTAAACCATCGCGGCCATTCCTCCTGTCGGTAGGAACGCAGCAGCACCTCGCGCTTGAGATCGGCCGGCCGGCTCAGCCTGCGAGCCAGCGAAGGCGCGCAGCATGGGGTAAATGGCGCTGCCATCAAGTGGGTCGCCTCGGTGCCGTGCCAAAGGCCATCGCCAAACCTGATCGCGTAATCGAGGCCTTCACCCGCGATGTCGATACGATTGTTGTTGGTGAACAGGCGCAAATCGATCCGTGGATAGGCCTTCCTGAAGGCATCGAGCCGCGGCAGCAGCCAGCCCGAAGCGAAGGTACCGACCACACCGACCGCGATGACGTCCTGGTAGTGGCCGTCCTCAAAACGATTGAGCGTTTCGGTGAGCCGGCCGAAGGCCTCGACAATGCTCGGCAGCAGCAACTGTCCTTCATCGGTGAGCGCAACGCCGCGGGGCAGTCGGCGAAACAACTGTACGCCAAGCCGGTTCTCCAGCACTTTCACATGCTGGCTGACGGCCGCCTGTGTAACCCGAAGCTCCAGGCCAGCACGGGTGAAACTGAGATGGCGCGCTGTCGCTTCAAAGGCCCGTAGCGCATTGAGCGGAAGGTGCGAAAGCTTCATCCGGCGCCGCATCGCTTGTCCCTAGTTTTTCTTATGCCTGCCCGCAGAACTCATCGTTTGTCAAGACAGCGACCGATCGGCACCTTCCTGCTCGCAGCAAGGAGGGATTCATGGTGATCACGAGAAGACAGTTCCAGCTTGGATGCGGTGCAGCGCTGATAACGACTGCTTTGAGCGCCCGGCAAGCGATACGCGCATCGACCGCAAATCAACGACTGATCGACGAGATCAAGCGTCTGGAGAGCGAGAGCGGCGGCCGGCTCGGTGTTTGTGTCCTCGACACAGCAACGAACACTCGTCATGCCCACCGGGGCGATGAGCGCTTTCCGATGTGCAGCACCTTCAAGATGCTGGCAGCCGCCGCGCTCCTGGCGCGGGTGGATGCCGGCAAGGAACAATTGACGCGGCGCATAACCTTCGACGCATCCGCACTCATCGTGTACTCCCCCGTAACCGAGAAGCGCGTCGGCGGCGACGGCATGACGCTCGCCGAGGTTTGCGAAGCGGCGGTGACGTTGAGCGACAACACGGCCGGCAATCTCCTGCTTGCCGGCATCGGCGGACCGCCGGGGCTGACGGCCTTCGTGCGGAGCCTCGGCGACCAAGTCACGCGGCTAGACCGGGATGAGCCCTCGCTCAACGAGGCTTTGCCCGACGATCCCCGCGATACCACGACACCGAATGCGATGGCTTCGAATCTGCAAGCGCTGATCCTTGGGACTAAAGCGCTGTCGGCAGCATCGCGCGAGCAACTGACGGCATGGTTGGTCGCCAACAAGACCGGCGACGCGCGACTGCGTGCAGGTTTTGCGAAAGACTGGCGCGTCGGCGACAAGACCGGTACTGGTGCCCGAGGCACAAACAATGACGTTGCTGTGACCTGGCCACCCGGCAAAGCGCCCATCGTGATCACCGCCTACCTGACTGGCGCCACCGTTTCTGCCGCGCAGCAAAACGCCACTTTGGCTTCGGTCGCGCGGGCGGTCTCGGCCATGGCATCTGGCTAGGTGCCGAATGAACGCAGCAACTGGCGGATTATCGGTAGCAACCATTGCCCTGTGCTTTGCAGTGCCGAGCTCGACTCCATCAATCGCGTCGAACGATATATTTGCCGACCGTCCGGCATTTTCCGAAGCAGAGCAGCCTGCGCGGAGGCCAGCCGACTGCAAGGATGTCAGGCGGATGGCCGACGGCATTCCAGAACTCGACTACCGGATCGATCTCTCGGTGGTCGGTAATCTCACAGCGGTGCAGACGGATCAAGTCTTGTGGTATCTCGTGCTGTGCTCACCGCCGGATATCAGGATCATGTGCGTGACCTACCAATCCAACGGCCTAGCGGTTGGCGACAGGGTTATCGTGAGAGGCGGATATCGACGACGCGACGTCGACCATGTCCTGCTGGATCCATGTCTGGCAAGCAGACCAGAGCAGTGATTTCTACCGAGAGAAAGCTTCCATCCCGAAGCTTCCATTCGATCATCCACCAACCTGCGGCGGTGCCTGACTAATTATTCGGCGGCAGTTCGATCGGGGTGTTGTTCTGCTTGCCGGTGTTGAACTCGAAGATCTTGCGCAGCACGCCGGGCATCACGGCCGAAATCGGATTGACGCGCAGCACGGGCTGGCCAGGCGTGCCGACCACCTCATAGGTCACGCCGATCAGCCCCTCATTGCTGCCGCCACCGAGGAACAGGCCGAGCACGGGAATCTGACCGAACATGTTGTTCAATCCGTACATCGGAACGAAGGTGCCGCTCATGCGCACGGCATTGCCGACATAGTCGATGCTGCCTTCGATGGTCGCGCCGATGATCGGACCCTTCACGACACCATCGCGGATCGTGAGCTGTCCGCTCTGCCGAGTGAACTCGGCGCGCAGTGCCGTAAAGGAAATGCCGTTCTGAACGCCGGCCGCTCCGCCCGCGGCGGCGCGCTCCAGTGCGGCCTCACCCTTGACGGAGAAATCGCGGACGTTGATCAGACCGTCCTTGGCGCTGGGTTCAACCGTCGGCGGCTCCATCGCAAGCGAGAGCTGACCGCCGACCATTTTCGAATAGGTGTCGGTGAAGCGGAAGAAAGCACCCGCATCGTTGGTCTGCAGGATGATGATGTCGCGTCCCTGTCCCTGCCCGCGGCCGCGCAGATCGGCGGTCACCGGCGTGTCGCGCCCGACCTTGCCGGAGAGCGTGAAATTTTTGACGATGCCGTTGCGGCGGGAGAATTTGCTGTCGACGCTGCGCAACGCCTCGCCGTTGAAGCCGGCGACCGCGCCGAGCTTGACGTCGACATCGAGATCGATGTTCCTCGACTTGCTCTTGGGGTCGGCTTCCTTGCCCGAGATCGCCGATTTGAGGAAGCCGCGGCCGTCGAACACGTCGCCGCGCATCGTGACCTTCACGACGCCGTCGGTGCCGCGCTCGGCCTTCAACGTCGTCTTGTCGCCGTCCGACGGCGCGTAGGTCGGGAAGTTCGCGTTCAACAGATCGCCGTTCTGGTCGACTTCCAGCGACCCCTTGATCGAAACGCCGCCGCCTTCGACCACGATGTCCTGGAACAGCGTCGACTGCTCCTTCTTCACGACATTGAACGTCGCTTTGCCCGACTTGCCGGGCACTTTGACCCACCCCGGCAGGATGTTGTCGAGCCGCAGCGAGGTCAGATCGGCTTCGATACCGACGCGGCTGTCGTTCTCGCCGATCTTGCCAACCACCTTGATCGGGATCGAGCCGCTCACGGCGGGTCCGAAATCGATCCCGAGGCGCGCGCGGCTGGCATCATCCAATGTCGCCTGCAGCCTGATATCGGCGTCGCCCTCGCTCGGCTTGCGATAGTCCAGCGAAGCCGGTTGCCCGTTGATCTTGACGTCGCCCTTGACCTGGTAGCCCGCGTTATTGGCGAGCACCTTGAGCGTACTGGATTCCAGCTTCTGGTTCATCACGAGCTTGTCGGCGGCAAACCCGGCCAGATCGGCAATCACGGTGTAGGTGGTGTCGGCCTTGGTCATCGAGCCCTTGACCGGCATGCCAAGCGTGATGACGGCGGCAACGTTTCCCTTGCTGGCGTTCGGATCGATCAGCGTGCCGGAGAGATCGCTGATGCGGTCGGACGCCAGAATCTCGGCCGCTGCCGGCACGGACGCATCGACCCTGAACTTCACCCGCGAGGGCGACGGCTTCGGCGCCATGTCCGGCACCTCGAAGGTGAAATCGGAAATGTTGATCTTGCGGCCGCCGGGTGTGTCGGCAATTCCCTGCCCGATCGTCACCGTCGCTGTTCGCCCGGTAACGCGCGCTTTCAAATCCGCATCGCGGACCGCGGGCATGTCGTCGACCGGACGCGCGGTAACTCCGGACGCGACGATGTTGACGGCCAGACCATCGTCGGGAATCGGCGGTCCCTTGCGGGACAGATTGCGCACCGGCGAGTTGACGCCGACCTCGATGCGCTGGAGCGTGCCGCGCTCGATCCGCTCGATCACCCATTCGCGCACTTCGGGCACGATCAGGATCGGCCACATCCGCTTCAGGGCTGATGCCGACATCGGCGTTCCAGCGAAACCGAGCTGGAGCCGCGCCTCGTTCGCATAGTCGATGCTGCCGGTGCCGGCGATTCCGATCTCGCCGTTGCTGATATCGGCCTGGGTGAGCAGCACGCGCTTGCGGTCGGTGTCGAACTTCAGCCCGATCGCGATCCGGTTGAAGATCAGCGGCGGTTCGTTGTCGGTGCCGGCCAACAGGATGGTGCCGCCGCTAAGGCCGGCCTGCCATTCGGTGGTGGCGCCGTTCGGCGGCTCGAGATGGCCGAGCAGCGTAATCCGGTTCGAACCGGAAATGACCTTGAAGGGCGCGACCAGCACGCGCCGTCCGGCATCCCATTCGACGCTCATCTCCGCCGAATCGATCGGCATCGGATAGTCAGGCGTATCGCTGTCGATGAGGTTCCCGGCGCCGGCGGTGATCTTGCCCGCGGAAATAGGTCGGCAGACCGTCGCGGCCCAGTTCGCCCTTCAGCTCGCCGGAAAGCGGCAGCTCGGCGCTGTAGGTCAGGTCCTTGACCCGCATTGCCAGCAGGATGTTGGCGGCGGGCACCTTGTCGGCGCGAAGATCGACCGACCGCACGCCGTTCTGCTGCGGTCCGACTACGACTTTGAGCGACCAGGGACGCGCACCTTGCTCGCCAAGGCTCACCGCAACCCCGCCGCTGCTCGGCCGGCGCATGCTGAGGCTGATATTCTCGAACGTCCATTTGTTGCCGCGCTGCTGGTCGTCGACGATGAGATTGCCGTTCTTGAGGCCGATCTCGTTCAGGTTCTGCCCATCGAGGCCGGTCAGGCTGAGGCTGTCGAGCCAGTCAAGGCCGGCCAGCAATCCGTTCTGCGTGGTATCGGGAGCCGTCGCAGCAGCACCCTGCGGCGGCGCAGGCGCCTGGCGAGGGAATGTTGGGGCTATGCCGGCATCGCGCTTGGAAGCAACGCCGGTCGCCAGCGGCTTGGCGGTGTCGCCGGCAGACACCGTCACCTGGCCGTCCGGCGTGATTCGCACCGAAAGTTCGGCATCGACCAGATTGAGGCTCTCGGCGCGCAGCCGTCCCATCACCAGCGCCATGCCCGATAGTTTCACCTCGGCCTTCGGCGCGGTCGCGACGACGACCTGGTCACGGTCGCGGACCACGATGTCGCGGATGCGCACCGCGATTCGAATCCGTCCGGCCCGCTCGATCTGTGTACCGCCGACCTCGACCGTGTTGCCATGGCCGATATTGTCTTCGATCGCGGCCGCCAGCCACGGCGTCGCGACGTCGAGGTTGATCGGCCCGGCGCCGAGCCGCCACCACAGACCGCCGAAACAACCGGTGAAGATCACCGCCAGCACGGCGATCACGATCGCCAGGCGCTTGACCCAGCGCTCGCCGGTCATCTGCTGCAGCGCTGAGAACTTGTCGCCGAACCGGTGGAATCGGGAATTGGAGCGCGACAACAGCCGTCGCGCACGATAGCCCGCCGCCTCGTCCTGCTCCCAGCCCGCAGCGTCATCCCATTGCTGGGCCTCGGCACGCGGATTCGACCCCTTGGGCGAAGTATTCTTAGCCATTGCCTCTCGGTGCCGGCGCTGAGGTTGATCGCCGCCAAGGGCACGCTCTTCGATCGGTATCGAGCGTTCCTGTGCCGGCATCGCTGCCATTCCTCGATTAATACTGTTACTCGTGGTCGGGCCCAAGGATTGATTGGGCGGTCCCATCGACGAGCGGACGGGGGTAGCGTCGAATTCCTTGTAACCATACTCCGGGGTCATCAAACTTGCCCAGCAGCCGGAGCGAATCCGACGGTCAAAGGCGAGACCCGCAATACCCTAATGGTTGATCTGCGGAAAGCGACGAAAGGAAGGCGTATGTCCAAGAAAACGCGCAAGAAATCCTCCATGCCATCCCCCAAGAACCGCAAGACTTCCGCCGCAAAACCGGCCGCGGCCAAGACTGCCGCCAAGACCGCCCGCCGCAGCACGCCGGCATCGACCAAAAAGCCTGCCGCCAAGGTAGCCAACAAGGCCGCCAAAACCGCCACCAAGGCGGCCGCCAAGAAGCCGGCCAAGAAACCGGCAAAGACGGCCAAGAGCGCTTCAGCCAAAGCGTCGCACAAGCCGACATCGAAACAGTTAATAAAATCCAATCTATCGGATACGCCCAAGCCGGTTGCCGGAACCGGACTGGTCGAAGGCGCCATGGCGCTCCCCTTCAAGCTTCCGCGGGACGGCGGCGGCAGTGTTTCGCTGGCAGATTATGCCGGCAGGAAACTGGTGCTGTTTTTCTATCCCCGCGCCGACACGCCCGGCTGCACCCGGGAGGCGATCGACTTCACGCGGCTCGATAGCGCGTTTGCCGATGCGGGCGCGGTGGTGCTCGGGATATCGGCCGACACCGTAAAGGCCCAGGAATCCTTCCGGAACAAGCACCAGCTCTCGGTTCCTCTGATCTCGGACGAGCAACATGAGATGCTTGAGGCCTATGGCGCCTGGGGCGAAAAATCGATGTACGGCAGGACCTTCATGGGGATCATTCGAACGACGGTTCTGATCGGCGCCGACGGACGGATCGCCAAAATCTGGCGCAATGTGCGGGTCGACGGCCATGCCGACGAGGTGTTGGCCGCCGTCCGCGGCATGTGATCGGCAGGTTCCATTTCCCAAAAATTAACCATGAATGGGTCAAATCGGCACGCAAATTGAGCCGAACGGAGCTGATTTCCGACCGGCGCGGGAGTGCCGATGTCGTACCGTTCCGGTCATTATGCCGATCACCACCATCCCCACGATCATGGCCGGACGCCGCCCCGCCGTCCGGCACCCCATGCCGCAAAAGCTGCAGCGCTAGACGGTGACGGCTACACCATCGTCCATGCCGGCAGGCAGGTCAGGCTCGGCCCGGTCGTGTTCTGGATCGTCGTCGGCACGATCGTGCTGCTTGGCATGTGGTCGGCGGCCACCGCCACGTATTTCGCGTTTCGCGATGATGTCCTGACCCGGCTGATCGCCCGGCAGGCCGAGATGCAATACGCCTATGAAGACCGCATCGCGGAGCTGCGCGCCAAGGTCGACCGCACGACCAGCCGCCAGTTGCTCGATCAGGAACAGTTCGACCAGAAGCTCGACCAGATCATGCGCCGCCAGACCGCGCTCGAGTCGCGCGCCACTGCCCTTGGCGCGATGCCGGATATCGCGGCGACCGGTTCGATTCGGCCTCCGCCGCGCGGCGCGGCCGCGGAGACGCCCGCTTCCGGCAGCCTAAAACCCTCCCCGATCAGCGACACCGTGATCTTCGTAGCGCCGCCAGATCGCGAGGCCCGGCTGGAATCGCGCGCGCCCGCCGTCGCCAAGCCGCAGCCAAACCAGTTCGCCAAGGTTCAGGGTGTCGACAATGTCCTGGTCCGCCTGCAGACCTCGCTGGATTCCGTCGAGCGGCGGCAGATGGCGGCCTTGAGCTCGGTCGAGGACAGCATGGAATCGCGGCTGCGCCGCATGCGTGGCGTGTTCACCGATCTCGGCCTCAATATGGCGCAGCTCGAAGCCGCAACGCCGCGCTCGGCCATTGGTGGCCCGTTCGTGCCGTTGAAGCTGCCGGCGGATGCCGGTGCGTTCGAACGCCAGCTCAACCGGATCAACCTCACCCGTGCCCAGATGCAGCGCCTCAACGCGACGCTCGCGCTGGTGCCCTACCGCAAACCCGTCGTCGGCGAGGTCGAATTCACCTCGGGCTTCGGCGTTCGCAGCGATCCATTCCTCGGCCGGCCCGCGATGCATACCGGCCTCGATTTCCGCGCCGCCACCGGTGATCCGGTGCGCGTCACCGCGAACGGCAAGGTCGTATCGTCGGGATGGATGGGTGGTTACGGTCGCATGGTGGAGGTCGATCACGGCAACGGCCTGTCGACCCGCTACGGCCATCTGTCGGAGATTCACGTCAGGGTCGGCGACTTCGTCAAGATCGGCCAGGTCATCGGCGCCGTCGGCTCAACCGGCCGCTCCACCGGTCCGCATCTGCACTATGAAACGCGGATCGACGGTGACGCCGTCGATCCGCAGAAATTCCTGCGCGCGGGCGTGCGGCTCAGCTCGGGCTAACATCGCGCCGTCAGAACTGGCGTGCTCGCTTGTTGATCGCGCGCGGAATACTTCCTTTATTCTCCCTCCGCCCATTCTACCGTCACGTAAAACGGAACCGCGCGCCCGCGTCGGTGAATTTTTTTGGCCCCGTGTCGGATCGCATGGAGGCCAGGCGTCCTTGTGGCAGAGACTGAGCGAACCCAATCAAATCCCGCGATATACTCCGCTCAGTAAAGGAGAAAATAACGTCATGTCCCAAGGCAATACCGTTCGTTTGCATCGTGTCCTCGCCACCAAACCGGAGAAGGTTTTTCGCGCCTTCCTCGATGCGGATGCCATGGCCAAGTGGCTGCCGCCCTACGGCTTCACCTGCAAGGTCCACCAATTCGAGGCGAAGGTTGGCGGCACGTTCAGGATGTCGTTCACGAATTTCACCACGAACGCCGGCCATTCGTTCGGCGGAGAATATCTGGAGATCGTGCCCAACGAGCGGATCCGCTACACCGATCGTTTCGACGATCCCAATTTGCCTGGCGTTATTGAGGTTACCGTGACCCTGAAAGCGGTTTCGGTCGGAACCGAGATCAACATCGAACAGACAAACTTGCCGACGGTAATCCCGGTCGAAGGCTGCTATCTCGGCTGGCAACAATCGCTTGCCCAGCTCGCATTGCTCGTGGAGCCGGATATTCCGGGATAGTGACGGTCGAGGAGAGGCACCACGCGGTGGTGCCTCATCCTCCAGTACCCGACCTCGCCGGCATGATGTCGCCGAATACTTCCCATAGCTCGCAGTTGTCTCGCAAGCCGCTTCAGCGCTTGCAAGGATACACCTATTCCTTATGCCGAAATGGCATTGTTGCCCGGCGCCAATTGTGATTGATGCGGGCTGCAGGCATGACCTTGCGCGATGGCGAGGCCCAGAGGTTGGACTAAGGCTTGAAACCGAACACACGAATTGGTCCGCGATACCCAAAACTCGCGGCGGGTGGATTTCGCTTTGCGCGCTGGCTCGCTGCAAAGACCATGCGTGCTGCGGGATTTCATCAGCTTGGCTCTGAATTCGCCGATGCGCGGATCGCGCATGTGCGCGACAAACTCGCGCGGGGTGAGGCGGTCTATCTCGCGGGCCTCGGCGCGCCCGGCACGCACAATTCAGGGCTGGCGCTCGTCGAGGTGACGCAGGCAAATGGGCCACGGCTGATCGTCAACAACGAGGAAGAACGCTTTTCCGGCAACAAGCACACCACCGAATATCCGAGGCTGTCGATCGACGCGGCGGTAGGAACGCTGCGCGGCATGGGCCGCGACATCGGCGACATCGATGCCTGGCTCACGAGCTGGGATTACCCGACGCTCGCCGGTACGCTGGCGCGCTCGGTGCTCGAGGAATTGCCGCAGAGCCTAAAACTCGTACGCACCACCGAGGCCACGGGCTTCGACGGCCGCCGCCTCGACCAGATGACGCGGACGCCAAAAATCCTCGCGCGCCAGCTTGGGCTTGCCGAGCGGGTGCCGCTGATCTGCCTGCCGCATCACGACAACCATGCATGGTTTTCGTACGCCGCCTCGCCGTTCGCCGACGATACCGCGCCGACCGCGATTGCGGTGCTCGACGGCACCGGCGATCAGGGCTCGATCTCGCTCTATGTGGTCGAGAACGACGCGATGCGTCGGCTCTACTGCAACGACAGCATGTTCGATTCACTCGGTGCATTCTACAGCGTGATCTCGTCAACACAGGGCGGCTGGACCTGGCTGTCCAGCGAGGGCCGCTACATGGGCGCTGCCGCCTGGGGCAATATGGACCGCGCCAGCAATCCCTATTACACGCGGCTGCGCGACGTTCTGCATTTCGGGGCGAACGGCGATATCAGGCTCAATCGCGCGCTGGCCAACTGGTACTGCGACCCGTTCGACCATCCCTACAAGGAAGCACTCACAAAAATTCTCGGCGAACCGCTTAAGCGAGACCAGCTCTGGAATCCGGATGCGGTGCTGCGTGTCGAGGACATCCACCACCGTCCCGATACCAAGGACCGTCTCGACAAGGCGGCCGCGACGCAACTGGTGTTCGAGGACGCCATGATCCACGTCGTCGATCATTTGTTGCGCACGACCGGCGCCAACCGGCTGGTGCTGACCGGCGGCGTCGCGCTGAACGCGGTCGGCAATATGCGGCTGCTCGAACATTTCGACGAAGCGTGGTTCGCGGGCGCGCAGCGGCGCAACGCGCGGCTGCATCTGTGGGTGCCGCCGGTGCCCGGCGATCCCGGCGTCACCATCGGTGCCGCCTGGCTGTTCGCGCATCTGGCGGGCGCTCCGCGCGGCGCGCCGATGACGCACGCCTTCTATTGCGGCACGCCGCCCTCGCAAGGCGACATCGTCCACGCCGTTGCGGCCGATGACATCACCTCGCAAAGGATCGGCGATATATCGACGCCTGAAGGCCTTGAAGCGATCGCCGACCTGATGGCGTTGATGGTCGCCCAAAACGGCGTGATCGCGCTGCATCAGGGCGCGGCCGAGACCGGTCCCCGTGCGCTCGGCCATCGCTCGATCCTCGCCAATCCCTGCGATCCGGCGGTGCGCGAGCTGCTCAACGCGCGCGTCAAATACCGCGAGGCCATTCGCCCGCTGGCGCCGATGGCAACGCTGGAAGCTGCGAAAGAATACTTCGAACTGCTGCCCGGCGCTGCGGATGCCGATTACAACGCCTATAACTACATGGTGCTGACAGCGCATTCGAAGCCGCATGCGCGCGAAAAAATCCCGGCGGTCATCCACGCCGACGGCACCGGCCGCATCCAGATCGTGCGCGCCGGCGACGATCCCCTCACCTATGCCTACTTAAAGGCGCTCGGCCGCCATATCGGCGTCGAGCTGTCCGTCAACACCTCCTTCAATGTCGCAGGACCGATCGCGCAGACCCCGCAGCAGGCGATCGATACGCTGCGCCGTTCCAAGGGGCTCGATGTCGTGGTGCTGGTGGCCGGCGACGGCACCGTCACCGCAGCCTGGCACGGCGGCGAGCGCGACAGCGGAAGGTTCAAAAGCTGGCTTGCCGACTGGAAGAAGACATCAGCTTCCAGTCAGCTTACGCGATAATTCGCTTGTTCCTTGAGATCGGGTGATCCGCCGGCTCAGAGATCGACGCGTTCGTTCGCAACCGCCTTGCGTTCCGCCATGTTGAACCGGCCGCTATAGATCGGGCGCTCACCGGTCGTCGGACCAGGATATTGGACGATGAATATCTCCCCGCCCGTTTCGGTGCGGAATTCACCCTCAAAGTGCGGGTCGGGATGGAACAGCACCGTTCCCGGACCATGCAGCGTTCCGTCGATTGAAAACTCGCCTTTCAGGATATGCCAGACCTGTGCGAAGCCATGATAGTGCTCGGGATGATAGGCCCCGGGTTCAAGCCGCAGAATTCCCGCATTCGGTTCGGTCGGGCGTTCCGGTCGCGGATGAAAAAGCATTTTGCCTGTCTCGCCCGGCCAGCGGATCGTCTCCCATTCGACTTCGTCGAAATGGCGCGCCTCGTAAGGCTTGTGGTCCTTCCGCGACGCTTCGCGCGCGGTCGTCAATCCCGCATTTGCGGCCGCGGTATCGGGAATCTCCTTGCTCCTGACGCTCATTTCGCTCTCCCTTTTGCAGTTTTCTCTCGTTCGCCTTTCCTGCCCGCAATATCGCTCCACCACTCGACCGCGATGGCCGACTGATTTTCGATTGATGTCACCATCAGGAGGCGCGCACTGCCGGACCCGCGCGCCCACGCCATATGCGGCACGTCTGAGCGCAGATGAATTGAATCGCCGCCCTCCAGCACGATAGTTTCGTCGCCCACCTGAAATTCGACGCTGCCTTCGAGGACAAAGCACATTTCTTCGCCGGGATGCGCGACCAGCGTCGGCTTGCGCGGTTTTGCCGATAATTCGAGCACGAAACTTTCCAGCCGCTGCTCGCCCACGCCCGAAGCGAGTTTGCGCCAGGCATAGTTTGCATCAGCGCCCTTCGATGGAACGGCATCGATTGACCGCACCACGCGATACGCGCGCGTCCGGTCCTCTCCTTCGATGTCGGCAAATAACTCGGCCGGCGGCAACTGAAGGACGCCGGCAATTTCCAAGAGATTGCCGATCGAACACGCGATGAGTCCGCGCTCGATCCGCGAGAGAAATGTCACTGATAGCCCGACCATTCCGGCGAGTTCATCGAGCGTCAAACTGCGCGCCGAACGGGCCCTGCGAATGACGGCTCCAATTGCGGCAAGGCGCGCCGCCTCGCGGGCGCGCCGGCCAGCTTCTGCCGAAACCACGCTGCTCTCCCGTTTTGCTTATAAGGCAAATCGTATTGCTATATAGGCAAATGTCAAGCCGGCTCGCGCCGCCTGCGCGAGCGAATTAACGCTCGAGAAACTTCAGACCGCGGCCGTCGATCATCAGCAGCGCGCTGCCGATCACCAGTGCGCCCGCGATTTCACGCGGCGAAATCTGCTCGCCGAGCACGAGCGAGCCGAGCAGGATGGCCGTAACAGGCACAAGCAGCGTCACCAGCATAACGTTGGTGGCGCCGGAACGCCGCAGCACCTGGAAGAAAACGATATAAGCCAGCGCCGTCGACAAGCCGGCAAGACCGAACACCGCGAACCATGTCACCGTATCAGGCATTGGCAATTGCCAGGGACGCTCGAAAATGCCGGCGACGACCGCCATCATCAGGCTCGATGCCATTAATTGAAACGTGGCGCTGGCAAGCGGCGGCGAATCCGATAGCGCGCGCCGAGCTATCAGCGCAGAGATGCCGTAGCTCAGCGCCGCCGCGAGACACAAGAGGACGCCGAGCCCCTGCCCGCTGGCAAAGCCTACTCCGCTGCCGCGAAGGATCACGACGCCGACAAGGCCTGTGATCACGCCGGCCACACGCCTGATGATGAGCTTCTCCTCGCCCGCCGCCGCCATCACCGCCACCGTGAACAGCGGCGTGGTGGCATTGAGGATCGAAGCCAGCCCGCTCGGGATGTACATCTGTCCGGTGACGATCAAGGAGAACGGCAGCACATTGTTGAACAAGGCGACGAGGAAGAACGTCCGCCAGCCCATCCACCCCTTCGGAAACGGCAGTCGCTGCGCGCAAAGCACCGGCAGCAGGATCATGGCGGCCAGCAGCACGCGCAACAGCACGAGCGTGAACGGCGGCAGCTCGCGTAGCACTACGCCGTTGAAGAAGAACGACCCGCCCCACAGGATCGAGAGCAGGCCGAGCAGCGACCAGTCGCGGGCGTCGATCCGGTTGTCGTTGGCGGTCATGGCTGCTCAAATCGAGAAGACAGCCGCGTCTATTAAGTCGCGCTGGATTTTGCCACCCGATTTCCGAATACGATCGTGCGGCGGCTATTTCGGCCGCGAGACGATCTCGATCATCTTGCCTTCGTCGTCGTCAGGCATCTCGGCCTTTGCGCGGGCGTAGGCATCGACTGCGGCACGCCCGAGTAGCGGTGCATCCGCGAGCAGGCTCTCGGCCAGCTTCACCGCATAGATCGCATCCTTGTAGCGGAGCGCCGACGTGAACGACGCGCCGGAGAAATCGCGCGCCACCATGCGTTTCGAATGCCGGATCACCTGCGGCGACGCCACCGCACCGGTCGCCATCGTTTCTGCCACCAGGTTCATGTCGAGTCCGGCCTGCTCGGCCATCGCGATTCCTTCGGCGAGGCTCGCGATCTGCACCGCGCCGATCAGATTGTTGATCAGCTTGTAGACCGTGCCGGTGCCGACTGCGCCGAAATGCCTGATGAGGTCGCCGATCGGCGCGAGATAGGGTCTTGCGCGATCGAGATCGGCCGCGTCAGCACCGACGAGCAGGGTCAGCTTGCCGGCCGCCGCCGCTTGCGGAAGGCCGGTGACGGGACAATCGATATAGGTGAGCCCGCGCCCGCGCAGTTCGCGCGCCATGTCGAGCGCATGCTGATGCGACACGGTCGAGCATTCGATCGCGAGGCTGCCCGCCTTCATCGTTGCAGCAGCGCCATCCTGGCCGAGCCAGACGGCACGCGATGCGTCGTCGTCGGCGACCATGGTGACGACGGCATCAGCACCGTTCGCGGCGTCCGCCGGAGATGAAGCCCAGCGCGCGCCGCGCGCGATCAGGTCTTCCGCCTTGGCCTTGCTGCGATTCCACACCGCAACCGTAAAACCTGCATCGAGATAGCGGCCGGCCATGCCATGGCCCATGCGGCCGAGCCCGATGAAGCCGACGTTGGTCATGGATTAGTCCACGTCCTCGACCTGGCCGGGCGCGGTGCCGAACGCGCGCTGCGCCAGCGTCGCCGCCATGAACTCGTCGAGGTCGCCGTCGAGCACGCCCGACGTATCCGAGGTCTGCACGCCGGTGCGCAGGTCCTTCACCATCTGGTAGGGCTGCAGGACGTAGGAGCGGATCTGGTGGCCCCAGCCGATATCGGTCTTGGCGGCCTGATCGGCGGCGGCTTGCTCCTCGCGCCTCTTCAGTTCGATTTCGTAGAGCCGCGCGCGCAGCATGTCCCAGGCCTGGGCGCGATTCTTGTGCTGTGAGCGACCGGCCTGGCAGACCACCGCGACGCCGGTCGGAATATGCGTCAGGCGCACCGCGGATTCGGTCTTGTTGACGTGCTGGCCGCCGGCGCCACCCGAGCGCATGGTGTCGGTGCGTACGTCGGATTCTTTAATGTCGATCTTGATGCTGTCGTCGACGACCGGAAAGATCGCCACGGAAGAAAACGAGGTGTGCCGGCGCGCGTTGGAATCGAACGGCGATATCCGCACGAGGCGGTGCACGCCCGCTTCGGTCTTCAGCCAGCCATAGGCATTGTGCCCGCTGATCTGGATGGTGGCGGATTTCAGGCCGGCCTCTTCGCCTAGCGTTTCTTCCAGATACTCGATCTTGAAGCCGTGGTTTTCGGCCCAGCGCGTATACATGCGCAGGAGCATCGCGGCCCAGTCCTGGCTTTCGGTGCCGCCGGCACCGGCATGCACTTCGAGATAGGAATCGAACTTGTCGGCCTCGCCGGACAGCAGCGCTTCCAGCTCGCGGCGGGCGACCTCTTTCTTCAGGGCCTTTAGCGCGTTCTCGGCCTCGACCACCACGCCTTCATCGTTCTCGGCCTCGCCGAGCGCAATCATTTCGACATTGTCGTCGAGCTCGCGCTCGACCTTGCCGATGCCCTCGAGCGCATCCACCAGCGAGGTGCGCTCCTGCATTAGCTTCTGTGCTTTCTGGGGATCGTTCCAGAGGTTGGGGTCTTCGGCGAGCTTGTTCAGCTCGGCCAGCCGTGCCGTCGATTTCTCGACGTCAAAGATGCCTCCTCAGCAGCCCGACTGACTGCTTGATCTCTTCAACAAGGCGTTCGACTTCGGCGCGCATGGTCTCTTCTGTCTGCGGATGGAACCGCTACTGGATAGATGTTCAACGGGCCGGATGTAGCGGCGTACGCCGCAAAGCGCAATCGGCTCAGGCCAGTGAACTCGGGTTTTGTTTGATGCCGGCGGGCTAATACAGGTCGCCCGGGCGCATGACATTGGTGGCGTCAGGCGGGATTCCCGGCTGCATCGGCACCCGTCCGTCGTCGACCGCGCCGACGACGGCGTAACTATCCGGCGGCGCGGTGCCCGGCTTGAACGCTTCCAGGATGGTGCGGCCACCCTCGCCCGGGTTGGGCCGCATGCCGCTCTTGGCGTCGACGCGCACCAGCCTGATGCCGGGAGGCACCTTGAACGGGACCGCCGGCTTGTCAGCGAGCGCAAGCTTCATGAAATCCTTGACGATCGGCGCGGCCGTATGGCCGCCTTGCGCGGCTCTGCCCAGACTGCGGGGCTTGTCATAGCCAAGATAGACACCGACGACGAGATCAGGCGAAAAGCCGATGAACCAGACGTCTTTTCCGTCAGAGGTGGTGCCGGTTTTACCGGCGATCGGCTTGCCCACCTGCCGCAGCACCGATGCTGTGCCGCCCTGCACCACCCCTTCCATCATCGAGGTGATCTGGTAGGCCGTCATCGGATCGAGCACCAACTCGCGGCGATCCACCAGTTGCGGCTCAGGTTGGTTTTTCCAGCCGCCGGGCGCGTCGCAACCGCGGCACTCGCGCGCATCATGCTTGAAGATGGTGCGGCCATAACGGTCCTGGATGCGGTCGATCAAGGTCGGCTTCACGCGACGGCCGCCATTGGCGAGCATCGAATAGGCCGTGACCATCCGCATCACTGTGGTTTCACCCGCGCCGAGCGCATAGGACAGGTAATTCGGCAATTCATCATAGACGCCGAAACGTTTGGCATATTCACCGATCAAGGGCATGCCGACGTCCTGCGCCAACCGCACCGTCACCGTATTGACCGACCATTTGAGGGCTTCACGGAGGGTAATGGGACCCCGGTAGCTGCCCACCGAAAAATTCTCGGGACGCCAGACGCCGGCGCCCGCCCCCTGATCGATCTCGATCGGCCCGTCGACCATGATGGTCGATGGCGTATACCCATTGTCCATCGCCGCCGAATAGACCAGCGGCTTGAACGTCGACCCCGGCTGCCGATAGGCCTGCGTCGCGCGATTGAACTGGCTTTGGTCGAACGAGAACCCACCCACCATCGCGAGCACGCGGCCGGTCCACGGATCCATCGCGACCATGGCGCCGGACACTTCAGGCAATTGCCGCAGGCGATACTGGCCTTCGACCGGCTTACCCTCCTTGTCGAACAGCGGGTCGGCATAGATCACGTCGCCCGGCGACAAAATTTGCGAGACCGAGGCTTGCGTCTTGCTCCGCGCCGAACCGGAGGCCGGTTTCGCCCATCTGACACCGTCCAGCGTGATGAGGCCGGTTTGCCGGTCCTTGGAGATGGCGCCCCCCAGTTCGCGGCCGGGCTGGAAACCGATCCGCGCCGACTGATCGGACGTCTCCAGCACCACGGCCATCCGCCAGGGCGAGATGTCAGAGAGCGATTTGACGTCGGCGAGTTTCACGCCCCAGTCGCCGGAGATGTCGAGCTTGCTCACAGCTCCGCGCCAACCCTGGGCCTCGTCGAAGTTCACGAGACCGGCGGCCATCGCTTTGCGCGCCATCACCTGCAGCTTCGGATCGAGCGTGGCGCGGACTGAGAGGCCGCCTTCATAGAGTTTCTTTTCGCCGTAGCGCTCGAAGATGTCGCGCCGGACTTCCTCGGCAAAATATTCGCCGGCAAAAGTATGCGCGGCGTTGGACCGGCTGGCCACGACCAGCGGTTCCTTGCGGGCCTTGTCGGCGTCGGCTTGCTTGATCCAGCCGTTTTCCACGAGGCGATCGATCACATAGTTGCGCCGCTCGATCGACCGGTCGCGGTTGCGCACCGGATGCAACGTGCCCGGTGCCTTCGGAAGCGCTGCAAGATACGCCGCTTCCGCAACCGTCAGCTCGTTCACTGATTTGTCGAAATAGACCAGCGACGCCGCTGCGATGCCGTAGGCGCCGAGGCCGAGATAGATTTCGTTGAGATAGAGCTCGAGGATGCGATCCTTCGAATACGCCCGCTCGATGCGCATCGCCAGCAAGGCTTCCTTGATCTTGCGGGTGAAGGAGACCTCGTTGGTCAGAAGAAAGTTCTTCGCGACCTGCTGGGTGATCGTCGACGCACCCTGCGGACGCTTGTTGGAGCCGAAATTCTGCACATACGCCACGGCCGCGCGCGCCATGCCGGTGAAGTCCATGCCGCCATGCTCGTAAAAATTCTTGTCCTCGGCCGCGAGGAAGGCGTTGGTGACGAGTTTAGGCATCGCCTGGATCGGCAAATAGAGACGCCGTTCCTTGGCGTATTCTCCAAGCAGCGCGCCGTCCGACGCATGGATGCGCGTCATCACCGGCGGCTCGTAATCCTGAAGCTGCGAATAGTCGGGCAAGTCCCTGGAGAAATGCCAGATTGCGCCTGCAACGCCTGCGACACCGACCAGAAACACCACGGTGCCGGCAGTAAACAGAAAACCCACAAACCGCACCAGCAAGCGCATTACCGAAATTCCATTCCAACCCTTGCACCGCGACAGCCAGCGTTGGCCCTCGTGCGAAGGCTTTGCGCTATCCTCGGACGCCTATCTCGACCTCGGGCATTTCGCTCTGCCGCGATACCAACTATCGGGACCCACCCGGGTCCAGACGCGTGTATCACGCAATGTCCAAGGATACATCCTGAGATTGCCGACGGTTCGCCCGGATCAATAAAGCCCGCCGGTGCCGGGCCGCATGATGTTGCCCGCAGCATCAGGCTGGTAGCCTTGCGGGTATCCCTGCGGCGCCCGGCCGTCCATGTCGGCAACACCGATAACCGAGTAATTGTCCGGCGGCGCGGTACCCGGCTTGAACGCTTCGAGGATGGTGCGGCCGCCCTCGCCCGGACCGACGCGCATGCCGCTCTTGGCATCGACGCGAACCAGCTTGATGCCCGCGGGCACCTTGAACGGGACCGCCGGCTTGTCGGCAAGCGCGAGCTTGAGGAAATCCTTGGCGATCGGCGCGGCGAGATGACCGCCGGTCATGCCGCGGCCGAGATTGCGCGGCTTGTCGAAGCCGACATAGATGCCGACCACGAGGTCCGGCGAAAAGCCGATGAACCACGCGTCTTTTTCATCGTTGGTGGTGCCGGTCTTGCCGGCAATGGGCTTACCGACTTCCTTGACCACCGTCGCGGTGCCGGCCTGCACCACATATTCCATCATCGAGGTGATCTGGTAGGCCGTCATAGGGTCCAGCACCTGCTCGCGGCGATCCACCAGTTGCGGCTCGGCCTGGTTCTTCCAGCCGCTCGGCGCGTCGCAGCCGCGGCATTCGCGGGCGTCATGCTTGAAGATGGTGCGGCCGTAGCGGTCCTGGATGCGATCGATCAGGGTCGGCTTCACGCGGCGGCCGCCATTGGCGAACATGGAATAGGCCGTGACCATGCGCATGACCGTGGTTTCACCCGCGCCGAGCGCATAGGACAGGTAATTCGGCAATTCGTCATACACGCCGAAGCGCCGCGAATATTCGCCGATCAAGGGCATGCCGATGTCCTGCGCGAGCCGCACCGTCACCGTATTCAGCGATTGCCGGAGCGCGTTGCGCAGCGTCGTCGGCCCGCCGTATTTGCCGGACGAATAGTTCTCCGGGCGCCATACGCCGGCGCCCTGCCCCTGGTCGATTTCAATGGGCGCGTCGACCACGACGGTCGACGGCGTATAGCCGTTGTCCATTGCCGCCGAATAGACCAGCGGTTTGAACGAGGAACCCGGCTGTCGATAGGCTTGTGTCGCGCGGTTGAACTGGCTCTGGTCGAACGAGAAGCCGCCCACCATCGCCAGCACGCGGCCGGTCCACGGATCCATGGCGACCAACGCGCCTGACACTTCCGGCAACTGGCGCAGCCGGTATTGGCCCTCGACCGGTTTGCCCTCCTTGTCGAACAGCGGGTCGGCATAGATCACGTCGCCCGGCGACAGCACCTGCGCCACGGAGCTCGGCGTCCTGCCCTTGGCGGGTCCGGATGCAGCCTTGGCCCAGCGCACGCCATCGAGCGTGATGATGCCGGTCTGCCGCTGCTTGCTGACGGCGCCACCGAGTTCGCGGCCCGGTTGGAAACCGATCCGCGCCGACTGGTCGGATGTCTCCAGCACCACGGCCATACGCCAGGGCGAGATATCGGAAAGCGATTTGACATCGGCGAGTTTCACGCCCCAGTCGCCGGAAACATCGAGTTTGGAGGCCGCGCCGCGCCAGCCGCTGGCCTCGTCATACCGGACCAGACCGGCGACCATGGTCTTGCGCGCCATCACCTGCATTTTCGGATCGAGCGTGGCGCGGACCGACAGGCCGCCTTCGTACAGCTTCTTTTCGCCGTAACGCTCGAAGATGTCGCGCCGGACTTCCTCGGCGAAATATTCGCCGGCGAAGATATGCGCGCCGTTGCCGCGGCTGGTGACGTTGAGCTGTTCCTTGCGGGCCTTGTCGGCGTCGGCTTGCTTGATCCAGCCGTTTTCCACGAGGCGGTCGATCACGTAGTTGCGCCGCTCCACCGCGCGATCGCGGTTACGCACCGGGTGCAGCGCCGCTGGCGCTTTCGGCAACGCCGCCAGATAGGAGGCTTCCGCAACCGTCAGCTCATTCACCGATTTATCGAAATAGACCAGCGACGCCGCTGCGATGCCGTAGGCGCCAAGGCCGAGATAGATTTCATTGAGATAGAGCTCGAGGATGCGGTCCTTGGAGTAGGCGCGCTCGATGCGCATCGCCAGCAAGGCTTCCTTGATCTTGCGGGTGAAGGAGACCTCGTTGGTCAGGAGGAAGTTTTTGGCGACCTGCTGGGTGATCGTCGACGCGCCCTGCGGACGCTTGTTGGAGCCGAAATTCTGCGCATAGAGCACGGCTGCGCGCGCCATGCCGGTGAAGTCGATGCCGCCATGCTCGTAAAAATTCTTGTCTTCGGCCGCGAGGAACGCGTTGATGACGAGTTTTGGCACCGCCTGGATCGGCAGATAGAGCCGGCGCTCCTTGGAATATTCGCCGAGCAGCGCGCCGTCAGACGCGTGCACGCGCGTCATCACTGGCGGCTCGTAATCCTGAAGCTGCGAATAGTCGGGCAAATCCTTGGAGAAATGCCAGATCGCACCCGCGACGCCGGCCACGCCGACCAGGAACACCACGGTGCCGGCCGCAAACAGGAAACCCAAAAACCGGACCAGCAAGCGCATTATCGAAGTTCCGTTCCAACCCTGTGCGCCGTCATCGCGGCGCCTATCCAGATACGGCAATCCCGCCGGACGGGTTGCCGCTACGCGGTCGAACAATAAAAGGTCCGGCGGACAATATTGACCGATTCCAAAGACCAGCAGTCCGTTTTCTATACCGTTGCCGCTGTGGCCAAACTAGGGCTTGGTCCATCGGACGGCCCCTTTTCAGTCCACCCTTACGCCACGCGTACCGGGCTTTTCACTTGGCCGGTCCGGCAGTTGCCAGCCGTTTGGCCAGAAACGCATCAATTGCCTGCGCCATCGCGCCGACCGTCTTGTTCCGCCAGTTTTCCGAAACCAGAAGCTCGAGGTCGCCCTTGTTCGAGACATAGCCGAGTTCGACCAGCACTGACGGCACGTCCGGGGCCTTCAGAACCCGGAAACCGGCCGACTTGAGCGGGTGCTTGTGCATCCGCACGGTATTCTTCATTTCACTCATCAGGATCCGTGCAAACCGGTTTGAAAAGGTTTTGGTCTCCCGCTGCACCAGGTCGATCAGGATGTCGGCGACTTCGGTCGGCTCGTCGACGAGGTTTACTCCGCCAATAGCGTCCGACTTATTTTCGGTATCGGCCAGCCGCTCGGCTTCGGAGTCGGAGGCCTTATCGGAAAGCGTGTAGATGGTGGCGCCATGGGCGTCGCCCTCGCCGCGCGGCAAAGCGTCGGCATGGATCGAGACGAACAGTGCCGCCGCCTCGTTGCGCGCGACCTTCACGCGGTCGCCAAGCGGTATGAAAGTGTCGTCCGTCCGGGTCATGACGACGCGATACTTGCCCGATTTCTCGATCCGGTCGCGCAGCGCCAGGCCGAAGGTCAGCACCAAGTTCTTTTCCATGATATCGCCGCCGCCGGCCTGGGTACCGTTGTCGACACCGCCATGACCGGGATCGATCACGATCACCGGCCGCTTGTCGGGCGCTTGCGGCGGCTGGGCGATTGGCGAATCCGGTTGGGCGGTGGCGTTGGCTTCGGCGATCGCGGGCCGCAGTTCGGGGCGGCTTTCCGGCGGCAGCGACTGGACAAAGGCGGTGCGGTCCACCTGTTCGAATTCGAGCACCAGCCGCGGCGGTTGGCCGTTGGCCGCTTCCAGTACATAGGATTTGGCGATCTTGGTCGGCCCCGTCAGGTCGAACACGATCCGTGATCCGCCCGGCATGACGAGACCATAACGGAACGCCTTGACCAGCCCCCGTCCCCCGGCTCCGATCCCGGCGGGAAGGTTGAAGCTGACCTGGGGAAGATCGACGACCACGCGATAAGGGTCCGCCAGCGCAAAGGCGCGAAACTGCACCGGCTTGTCCAGATCGAGGATGAAACGGGTCTGCCTGGCATCGCCAGCCAGCCGGGCATCGGACGCGATCGGGAAATTCGACACGGCCGCCGGGCCGGGGACGGCGGCGACGGAAGCCGGCGGTTGAGAAGCTCCTCCCTGGGCCGCGCAGGAGCCAATCATCTGGGTGCACAGCAATGCTGCGGTGCACAATAGCCCACATCCCAGCAAAACAGGGTGATTTGCGCGGCTCGCCAACGATTCGGTGCCTCCGGAGGAGCCTTCCCTTACCGCATTAGAACCGCAGGGTTAATCGAACCTTAACGTTTAAGCACCGAAAAAACAGCGACTGTTGCCATGCAGCGACGCCCGGCGGCGGGTTCCCTTGCGCTTCCCTTGCACGGAGCCCCCGATCCACGTATGTACGAGGTGCTGACGGCTAATACTCCCGGTTGTGTCGCGTTCAGCCTCCCGGTGCAGCGCCGGAACCTCCGAAGCCCGGAGGAACCTGCGTCTTTCCCGATCCCTCCACAGCCAGCGCCGCGCGCGGCTGACACGGAGCGGCGGTTTCGAGCCCGAGCGGCGTCCGGTCCCAGGTACTTTTTCCAGGGGCGGTTTGAGACACGGCAAAACTGATTATCCGGACCCTATCGGTCCGATATGCGATGGCCGGCGGGCGTTTAGGCGCCGAACCGGGCCTTCAGCGATAAATGCGGCGGTATCCCTTTCCGCCAACATGTTCAGACGGGCCGACGCTTGATGCGCCAGACTGTGTTGCCGACCAAGATCCACGGAACGATCGCAACGACGCGAGGCGGAAGCTTCGCGCGTCGTATCGCTCTGGTGGGCCCCCGTTCGGCGCGGCGCCAAGAAGTGCGTTTTGGCCTTCCCCTCACCCCCGAATCAGGTGGACCGTCGCGTCACCGGGCCGCGCAATTTGCGCGCGCCATGCACCGCGCCCGCCCCCGTCAAGAGTTCCAAAATGCCCAACAAGATGTTGATCGACGCCACCCACCCGGAAGAGACCCGGGTCGTTGTGGTCCGCGGCAACCGCGTCGAAGAATTTGATTTCGAGACCGCCCAGCGCAAGCAACTCCGCGGCAATATCTATCTCGCCAAGGTCACGCGCGTAGAACCGTCGCTGCAGGCGGCGTTCATCGAATATGGCGGCAACCGCCATGGCTTCCTGGCGTTCAGCGAAATTCACCCGGATTACTACCAGATCCCGGTCGCCGACCGTCAGGCGTTGATCGAGGCCGACGAGCGCGCCCATCGCGAGGCCGAGGAAGAGAGCGAGAACCGCTCCAGCCATCGCCGCCGCTCGCGCCACCGCAATGCGCGCCGCCGCGGCCATGGCGACCGCGTCCAGAGCGACGTGGTCGAGGGTACCAGCGAGGATCCCTCGCAGGCCGCCCAGCCCTATGAGCGCCAGGAAAATTTTCAAGATCAGGATTTTCAAGAACATCTGCATGAGCCTGAGGCCGTGCAGCAGGCCGGCGATACGCCGGCGCATGACGCCGAACATCACGCCGAAGCGGCTTCTCACGGTCGTGATGCGCACGACCATGAGGCGCATGGTGACGAGCAGGTGCATGATGGCGACCGCCCCGCACATGATCACGACGAGCCCGAACAGGCGCGCGCCGCGAGCGAAGCGCCGGTCGCGGAGGTGCAATCCGATGCGCCTGCCCCTGCTTCGGTCGAAGCTGCCGAGGTGCAGGCCGAGGACGGCCATGACCACCGTCATGACGAGGAGCGCGCGCAGGAAAACGCCGCCCATGCCGACGACGTGCCGCACGTCGAGCACGTCGGCGATTATACTCCCCCTCCCGACGAACCCGCCGCGGCTCTGGAAGCCGATGACGGCCATGACGATGAGGATGATGGCGAGGACGCCGAAGAGGAAGTCGTCGAATCCGTCGGTGGCGACGACGTGCTGGAGGAAGTTCCGGAGCGCCCGTTCCGGCCACGCCGCCAGTACAAGATTCAGGAAGTCATCAAGCGCCGCCAGGTGATGCTGGTTCAGGTGGTCAAGGAAGAGCGCGGCAACAAGGGCGCGGCGTTGACGACCTACCTCTCGCTGGCCGGCCGCTATGCCGTCCTGATGCCCAATACCGCCCGCGGCGGCGGCATCAGCCGCAAGATCACCTCGGCCCAGGACCGTTCGCGGCTGAAGGAAGTGGTGCAGGACCTCGACGTGCCCGAGGGCATGGGGATCATCCTGCGCACGGCCGGCGCCTCGCGGACCAAGCCCGAGATCAAGCGCGACTTCGAATATCTGATCCGGATGTGGGAGACCGTGCGCGACATGACGCTGAAGTCGCAGGCCCCTACCCTCGTCTACGAGGAAGGCTCGCTGATCAAGCGCTCCCTGCGCGACCTCTACAACAAGGAAATCGACGAGATCCAGGTCGCCGGCGAGTCCGGATACCAGGAAGCGCGCGACTTCATGAAGATGCTGATGCCCTCGAACGTGCGGGCGGTGAAGCAGTATCGCGATGGCCAGCCGCTGTTCTCACGGATGGGTGTCGAGAGCCAGTTGGACGCGATGTTCTCGCCGACCGTGCAGCTACGCTCCGGCGGCTACATCGTCATCAACCAGACCGAGGCGCTGGTTTCGATCGACGTCAACTCCGGCCGCTCGACCCGCGAACATCACATCGAGGATACCGCGCTCAAGACCAATCTCGAGGCGGCCGAGGAAGTGGCGCGGCAGTTGCGTCTGCGCGATCTCGCCGGCCTGATCGTCATCGACTTCATCGACATGGACGAGAAGCGCAACAACCGCGCGGTCGAGCGCAAGCTCTCCGACTGCCTGCGGCAGGATCGCGCGCGCATCCAGGTCGGACGCATCTCGCATTTCGGTCTTCTGGAAATGTCGCGCCAGCGCATCCGTGCCAGCGTGCTGGAAAGCTCGACCGAGCCCTGCCCGCAATGCGGCGGCAGTGGCCATGTGCGCTCGGTCTCCTCGGTCGCGCTGCAATTGCTCCGCGGCATCGAGGAAATCCTGATGAAGGGCGCGACCCACAATCTGGTGGTGCGCACCCGCACCGACGTGGCGCTCTATGTGCTCAACCACAAGCGCGGCCACCTGCGCGATCTCGAAAACGCCTTCAAGGTCACGCTCGCCGTCGTCGCCGACGCCACCGTGAGCGGCCAGCAATCATACGTCATAGACCGCGGCGAGCAGGTCCACACGCTGGAAGCCGCCAAGGCGTTGCTGGCAGCGCAGGCTGCCGCCTTCCCGCCGCAGGTCGAGGAAGCTTATGACGACGACGAGGCGTTCGACATCGAGACCGAGTCCGAGATCGAAACCGAGGAGACCGAGGGGCTGACCGACGATGGCGCCGAGGCAGCGGCTGGCGAAGGCGAAGGAGACGGTCACCGCCGCAAGCGGCGCCGGCGCCGGCGCGGCCGTGGCGAGCCGCGTGAAAGTGGTGCCCCGCGCGAGGACGGTGACGCGATGCGCGTCGCAAGCGAGACCATCGAAGGCGCGATCGCCGATGACGGCGAAGCCGACGAGGACGAAGGCGACGAACAGGCCGGCACGGTCCGTGGCGATCAACTTGCCAGTGGCGAGCGGCGCCCGCGCCGCCGCGGCCGTCGCGGCGGACGCCGCCGGCGCGGTACCGGACTGGAAGATGGTCTTGCCGGGTCGATCGCAGACGAACTCGAGCCGCCGCCAGCTCCGGAGGCGACCAGCGCGGTTGCAGATTTCGAGGGCGCCTCGTCCGAGCCCGCGCCATCACTGGTGCAGGCCGACGCCCAGCCCGAACCGGTTTCGCCGCCGGCGGACATGCAGCCTGCTGCCGACGCCCAGCCGGAGCCGGTTGCGAGTGCGCCGGCGCCAACCGCCGAGGAAACCAGGCAAGAAGCCGAGCGCGCCGCGGCGCGGCGGCGCTCGACCGTGCGCGAGAAAGTCAGCTTCGTGACCAGCGCTCCGGCCGAACCGGCGCCCGCCTTTAGCCAGAACGCGCCAGAGCCGAGCGCGCAGCCCGCGCCCGCTCCAGCCGAACCTGCGCCGGCCTCATCGGGCGAAACCGCGCCACGCAAGGCAGGCTGGTGGTCACGGCGCTTCGGCAGCGGCGAGTAAGGAATCGAACCCAAAGAGAAAACCGCCCGGCGAAAACCGGGCGGTTTTTATTGTCTGACGCGATCGCTTAACCGCGCGGATCGAAAATCCGCCGGATCGCCGGCACGAGCGCCGCACCGAGCGCGTTCTTGATCAGCGATGCCGCGATGAATGGCACAATGCCGACCAGCCACGCCTTTTCGACGCCGAGCTTCATGCCGAACGCAAGCCAACCAAATCCGGCGGCAAGAATGAGAACGTGCCCGAACGCCATCGCCACGAATAACCGGAGCACCGATCGGTCCCAACCGCGCTCGCTCAGCCATCCCGTCACGAAGGCCGCCGCTACGAAGCCGACGAGATATCCGGCCGTCGGACCGACGAACGGTGCGAGACCGCCGACCGGGCCTGCGAATACCGGAAATCCGATCGCCCCCTCCGCCAGATAGGCCACGAGTGTAGCGCTGCCGAGCCGCCATCCATAGGCTGCGCCGATCACCAGCACGACCAGCGTCTGCAGCGTCATCGGCACGTAGGGCAACGGCAAATTGACCTTCGCCGACAAGGTCAGCAGCGCCGTTCCCAGCGCGACCAGGATCACGCTGCGCAACAGGCCCGACGATCCATCGGCGCGATGCGGCCATAGCAGCGCGGCGAGCGGGAAATGCGATGGTGCGACAGTTTCAGTCATGGTTCTGGACACGGATAGCTCCCGGTTGGTTATAGGTGCGGATGAGATGTGTGACAGGCCGGAGGTATTATCGCAGCCAACGCGCGATGCGCGTCACCGCTTCGCGCATCTCGTCGGCCGAGCGCGCATAGGAGAAGCGAATGAAGCTGCGGCCGTGGATCGGATCGAAGTCGACGCCCGGTGTCGCCGCCACCTGCGCCTTCTCCAGCATGCGGCCGGCAAACTCGAAACTGTCGGACGTGAAATCCGAAACATCGGCGTAGAGGTAGAACGCGCCATCGGCCGGCAGGAACTTGGTGAGACCGGCCTTCGGCAATCCCTCGATCAGGATGCCGCGGTTCTCCTGGTAGCCGCGCTTGATCGCCTCCATCTCTTCGCGGCCTTCGAATGCCGCTTCGGCCGCGATCTGCGACAGCGTCGGCACCGAGATCGACAGGTTCTGCTGCAACCGCTCGATCGGGCGCACCAGAGCCTCCGGCACCACCATCCAGCCGACCCGCCAGCCGGTCATGCAGAAATATTTCGAGAACGAATTGATCACGAGCGCATGCGGCGAAAGCTCCGCCGCCGTCACCGCCGGAAACGCATAGTCGAGCCCATGATAGATCTCGTCGGAAATGAAGCGGATGCCCGCGCCTTCTGCCGCGTTAATCAGGCCGGTGAGCGCTTCGCGCGACATCATCGTTCCCGTCGGATTGGCGGGGCTGCCGACCAGCACCCCCTTCAGCGGCGCCTTGCAGTGCGCCTCCAGCAACGCCTCTCCTGTCAGCGCATGGCGCGTCGTGCTCGAGGTCTCGATCAGCACCGGCTCGCAACCGAGCGCGGTCAGAATATGCCGGTAGGGTGGATAACCCGGCACCGTGACCGCCACGCGATCCCCCGGCTCGAACATCGACAGGAACGCCAGAATGAATCCACCGGACGAGCCGGTCGTGATCACGATGCGGTCGGTGTCGACCGCGCAGCCGTAAGTGTCGCGGTAGTGCCTGGCAATCCGCGCACGCAGCGTGGGCATGCCGAGTGCGGAGGTGTAGTCGATCCGCGCCTCATCGAGCGCCGCGTGCGCGGCCGCGATCGCGGTTCTGGGCGCGGGCGCCGCCGGTTGCCCCACTTCCATGTGAATGACATGGCCGCCGGCCGCCTCAATGCGCGCTGCAGCCGCCATCACGTCCATCACCATGAAGGGCGGAACGTCGCTCCGCGCCGAGGGGGTCAGCAGCGCTGTCGCGCGGTCTCTAAGTGTCGATTCCAGCATCGATCTCTGCTATTGCACGGGCGCCGTTCCGAATTCGGGTTCCCGAGCCGGTAAGCGCCCCAGACTGGCCGTATTCGGTGGCTTGTTATAGCGTTTTCAAGCGAAGTGATACCGGCTCGGTGAAGAAACGCGTTGAAACAACAAACTGGGACCCGTTTCTGATCCAATCGGAAACCGAACCGGCGTCCGGTCAAATCCGGATGCACCGCCAATCGCCAAAGACCGCTCATGCTGCTCCGCATCGCCCTACGCAAGAAATCACTGAAGTTGACCACGTTGACGACTGCGGTCGCCCTTGCCGTCGCGCCGATGGCTGCGCTGGCGCAGGAGAACAGGGGCCCACCGGTGCTCCGCGACACCGAGACGGAACAATTGCTGCGCGAATATACGCGCCCGATCCTGCGCGCCGCCGGTCTGGAAAAGCAGAACATCCAGATGGTGATCATCAACCAGGGCGTCTTCAACGCCTTCGTTGCCGACGGCCGACGCATCTTCGTGAACTACGGCGCGATCATGCAGTCGGAGACGCCGAATCAGATCATCGGCGTGATGGCGCACGAAACCGGCCATCTTGCCGGCGGCCATCTCGCCAAGATGCGCGAGGAGATGGCGCGGGCCCAGACGCAGATGATCATCGCCATGCTGCTTGGCGCCGGCGCGATGGTCGCGGGCGCGCAAGGCGGCAGCAACAGCGGGTTGGCCAACGCCGGCGCGGCGATGTTTTCCGCGCCGGGAGAAATGATCCGCCGCAACCTGCTCTCCTATGTACGTCAGCAAGAGGAGAACGCCGACAAGGCCGGCGTGAAGTTTCTGACCGCCACAGGCCAGTCCGCCAGGGGCATGCACGAGACCTTCAAACGCTTCACCGACGAGAGCCTGTTTGCCGCGCGCGGCTCAGATCCTTACGTTCAGTCGCATCCGATGCCGGCCCAGCGCGTCGCCGCGCTGGAAGAGCTGGCACGGTCGAGCCCTTACTGGGACAAAAAGGACGACCCAGCCCTGCAACTGCGCCACGACATGGTGCGCGCCAAGATCTCGGCCTTCATGGAGCGGCAGGATACTGTGTACCGGCGCTATCCATTGTCCAACAACAGCCTGCCTGCGCGCTACGCCCATGCGATCGCGACTTATCGGCACGGCGACCTGCGCAGCGCGCTTGCACAGATCGACGCGCTGATTCAGCAGCAGCCCAACAATCCCTATTTCCACGAGGTGCGCGGCCAGGCGCTGCTGGAGGGCGGCAAGCCGCAGGAGGCTATCGCGCCGCTTCGCAAGGCCGTAGCGCTTTCCAACAACTCGCCACTCATCGAGATGCTGCTTGGGCAGGCCCTCGTGGCAACCGGCAACAACGCCTACACCGACGAGGCGATTGCCATCCTGCGCGCGGCGGTAGCGCGCGAGAGCGAGGCACCGATCGGCTATATGCAGCTTGCGATGGCCTATGGCCGAAAAGGAGATTATGCGCAGGCCGATCTGGCGTCGGCCCAGGCCGCCTACCTGCGCGGCGACAGCAAGACGGCGCGCGATCTCGCCTCACGGGCAAAAACACGCTTCGCGATCGGGACGCCGGGATGGGTCAAGGCTGACGACATCGTGAACACCAAGCCGCTGCCCGGCCAGAAGGGCAACTAGAATTAAGCCGCATTCGGCTATAATCGGACTTGGTCACCAAAGACTTGATCATCAAGGACTTGGTATCATCAAGGACTTCGCTATCAAGGATTTGGCCAACCCGAACCAAGATATTCTCGAGGAGCCGGCCTTCAGCAGAATTGCCCGGGAACTCGCCGCATAAGGATTTACCGATGCCCTCGTTCCGTCTTCTCATCCCCGCACTGTTCGCTTTGGCGCTCTGCGGCGCGCCGCTGTCCGCCTCCGCGCAGAGTTTTACCGACACCCAGCGCGGCGACATCGAGGCCATCATCCGCAATTACCTGATCGCGCATCCCGAGGTGCTCGAAGAGGCGATGACAGAACTCAGCAAGCGTCAGGCCGCAGCCGAAGCCGCCAAGCACGAAGCCGGCGTCGCCAAGAATGCGGACGCGATCTTCAACTCGCCGCGCAACGTCACGCTCGGCAACAAGGATGGCGACGTCGCCTTCGTCGAGTTCTTCGATTACAATTGCGGCTATTGCAAACGCGCGATGATGGACATGATGGAGCTGATGAAGAGCGACCCGAAGCTCAAGGTCGTCCTCAAGGAATTTCCGGTGCTGAGCGCGGGCTCGGTCGAAGCTGCTCAGGTCGGCGTCGCCGTGCGCATGCAGGATCCGACCGGCAAGAAATATCTCGACTTCCATCAGAAGCTGCTCACCGGCCGCGGCGCCGCCGACAAGGCACGCGCGATGGCCGTTGCCAAGGAAGTCGGCCTCGACATGGCGAAGCTGGAGAAGGATCTGAACAGCACGGAGGTGCGCAGCACGCTCGAGGAAAACTTCAAGCTCGCCGAGGCCATGGGCATGAACGGCACGCCCAGCTACGTGATCGGCAAGCAGGTCGTGATCGGCGCGGTCGGCGTCGAGGCCTTACGCGAAAAGATCAGCAACGCCCGCTGCGGCAAGGCGACCTGCTGAGGCGACGCTTCCTTCGCGCATGGCGTAAAAGGCCGGCTCGACAGCCGGCCTTTTCGTTTTCGTTGCAGCACTATGTGGCGCAGCGGTTCATCCCGCGTTCACAAAACAAAGCCGGCGGAACCGGCAAGTATCAGGAACATCGCCTAATTCCTTTCGTTGTCGGCGCGGGCAATGCAGAAACGTGAGGAGACATTCGAATGAGTAATCGCTTTCTGATGACGGTCGCGGCAGCGGCCCTGATCGCCGGAACCGGCTTTGCGAATGCTCAAGGCACCGGCATGGGACGCGGCGACGCGGGGTCGGCCGGTTCTGCGGCGCAGCAGGGCGCGCCTTCTGAGCGGGGCGGTGCCGCTTCCGAGCGGGGCGGTGCCGGCACGATGCAGCAGCGCGAACCCCGCGGCACCACCGGCATGGGACAGTCCGAGCAGAAGTCGATGGGCGGTGAAAAGGCCCAACGCAGCGAAGACCGCATGAAGGGCGGCAAGGACATGAAGGCCGAGGGCAAAGAGGACCGCGGCAGCATGAAGGGCGACAAGGGCCAGACGACGGGCCAAGGCATGCAGCGTGAACAGGGCACGACCCAGCGTGACCGCGACCGGACCACGACGCAGGGCCGTGACCAAATGCAGCGTGACCAGAAGGTCCAAGGCCAGCAGGACCGCGACCGCACGCAGACGCAGACCCAGGGCGGAGCCGCGGGCGAAACGACCACAACAGGCCAGGCCGGCGCGGGCGCCAAGCTGTCGACCGAGCAGCGCACCCAGATCACCAACGTGATCAAGGAGACACGCGTTCAGCCGGTGACGAACGTGAACTTCTCGGTTTCGGTCGGCACCCGCATCCCGCGCGACGTGACCTTCCACACGCTGCCCGCGCGCGTGGTGACGATCTATCCGGAATGGCGCAGGTATAAGTACATCCTCGTCAGGGAGCAGATCGTGATCGTCGATCCGAACACCTACGAGATCGTGGCGATTCTGGACGCCTGACAGCGGCCTTTCGCAAGGACAAGGGCGGGCAGCAATGCCCGCCCTTTTCGCTGATCAAGAGCATGACCAAGCCGCAGCAGACCAGGCAACCGATTCACTCCATTGGTTAATGAATAAATTCAGCGGGTTATATCCGCCTTTTTATGAACAGGGTAAGGCCCTTGAAAGGCTCCCAGGACGGCCTAAAGGCTTCCCCTTGGCCGCGTTGTTACCTATAACCCCGCGACCCGCCCGCCCCTTTTTGCTGGAATCCGGATGGCCCAAGGAAGCGCCCAAGCCTCTGCCGCGACGATTTATGTGCTCAACGGCCCGAACCTCAACATGTTGGGGACGCGTGAGCCGGAAACCTATGGCCATGCGACGCTCGCCGACGTCGAAAAGCTGTGCGTCGAAACGGCGGCACAGTTCGGCCTGAAGGCCGATTGCCGCCAGTCCAACCGCGAGGGCGAGTTGATCGACTTCATCCATGAGGCGCATGCGAAGAAGGCGGCCGGCATCATCATCAACGCCGGTGGTTATTCGCACACCTCGATCGCGTTGCACGATGCGCTGGTCGCGGTCAAAATCCCGACGGTGGAAGTGCACATCAGCAACATCCACGCCCGCGAGAGCTTCCGTCACCACTCCTTCACGGCCATGGCCGCCTTTGCTTCGCTCTGTGGTTTCGGCGTCGACGGCTACCGGCTCGCAATATCAGGCCTGGCCGCCAAACTCGGCGCCAAGGCCAAAGACTGACTTCAAAAAACTGACATCAAACATCTGACGTCGAACGACACCTGACGCTTAAGCCGTCACCCACATCGAGAATTCCGGATCAAGAGCATGGCCCGCCAGCCCGACAACAAATCAGCGGACAAATCAGCCGCAAATCTAAAGAGCGACGACAGCGCGCTCATTCGCGAACTCGCGCTGTTGCTGGACGAGACCAGCCTGACCGAGATCGAGATCGAGCGCGCCGGCTTAAGGGTGCGTGTCGCGCGCAATATCAGCGTGTCGGCGGCGATGCCGGCGAGCTTCCAGCCGGCGCCGGCCGCGGCGGCAGCCATCGCTGCGGGTAGCGCGGCGGTTGCCGACCTGGCCAAGCATCCGGGCGTGGTCCCCTCGCCGATGGTCGGCACCGCCTATTGGGCGCCTGAGCCCGGCGCCAAGCCGTTCATCGAGGTCGGCACCAAGGTTTCGGCCGGCCAGACTCTCCTGATCATCGAAGCGATGAAGACGATGAACCAGATCCCGTCGCCGCGTGCCGGCACGGTGACGCAAATTCTCGTCGAGGACGGCCAGCCGGTCGAATTCGGCGAGCCGCTCGTGATCATTGAATAGAGGCGAATGGCGAGTAGCGAGTAGCGAATGGTGAAGAGAGTGTTTCCCTATTCGCTATTCGCCATTCGCTACTCGCGGCTTGGAAAAACATGTTCGACAAGATCCTCATAGCCAATCGCGGCGAAATTGCCCTGCGCGTGCTGCGCGCCTGCAAGGAACTCGGCATCTCCACCGTTGCCGTGCATTCCACCGCCGACGCCGACGCGATGCACGTGCGGCTCGCCGACGAGAGCGTCTGCATCGGGCCGCCGCCTTCAAAGGATTCCTATCTCAACGTCCCGGCGCTGCTCGCGGCCTGCGAGATAACGGGCGCGGATGCCGTGCATCCCGGCTACGGCTTTCTTTCCGAGAACGCCCGCTTCGCCGAAATCCTCGCCGAGCACAATCTGCATTTCATCGGCCCGAAGGCCGAACACATCCGCCTGATGGGCGACAAGATCGAGGCCAAGAAGACCGCAAAGCGGCTCGGCATTCCGGTGGTGCCGGGCTCCGACGGCGCGGTCTCGTCGGACGACGACGCGCTGGCGATCGGCAAGGCGATCGGTTTTCCGGTGCTGGTGAAAGCTGCCGCCGGCGGCGGCGGACGCGGCATGAAGGTAGCGCGCACCGCCGACGACCTGATGCTGGCGCTGTCCACCGCCTCCAACGAGGCGAAATCCGCATTCGGCGACGCCTCGGTCTATCTCGAAAAATATCTGCAGAAGCCGCGACACATCGAGATCCAAATTCTCGGTGACGGCCGCGGCGGCGCGATCCATCTCGGCGAGCGCGATTGCTCGCTGCAGCGCCGTCACCAGAAGGTCTGGGAAGAAGGCCCCTCGCCGGTTCTCGCCGCCGCCGCCCGCGCCAAGATCGGCGAGACCTGCGCCAAGGCGATGCGGGACATGAAATATCTCGGCGTCGGCACCATCGAATTTCTCTATGAGGATGGCGAGTTCTATTTCATCGAGATGAACACCCGCATCCAGGTCGAGCATCCCGTCACCGAGAGCATCACCGACATCGACCTCGTGCTGGAGCAAATCCGCATCGCCGCCGGCGGCGACCTGCCCGCGAAGCAGGAAGAGATTGCTATCATCGGGCATGCCATCGAATGCCGCGTCAATGCGGAAAACCCGCAGACCTTCCGCCCCTCGCCCGGCAAGATCACGCAATTCCATCCGCCCGGCGGGCTCGGCGTGCGGATCGATTCCGCCGTCTATCAGGGCTACGTCATTCCGCCCTATTATGACTCGCTCGTCGGCAAGCTGATCGTGCACGGCAAGACTCGCGCCGAATGCCTGATGCGGCTGCGCCGGGCGCTCGACGAGATGGTGGTCGACGGCATCGAAACCACCCTGCCGCTGTTCCGGGCACTGGTCCGGGAGGCCGATATCATCAACGGCGACTACCACATTCACTGGCTCGAGCAGTACCTCGCCGGCCAACCCGCGGACGGCTAGAGCTCTGGGCGCGAAGATTGCCTGAAATTTTCGACGGCCGATGGAACCGATGGGTTCCATCGCACGTTGGGATGTACAGGGGGTTGCCGGGGGCGCGTATTCCGCTTGTCAATGACGCGAGATCACCGTGATCGCTGATGTCCAGCGCAAGCGCGCCGTGGGCCACATCCTGCTGCTTGCGGCGGGGCTATTGGTGTTGACCGCCATCAGCGCGGGTTCGGTCCATCTGGTGAACAAGGCGCGCGAGGACGCGCGCGCGGTGCAACGCACCGTCGAGGTCGAGAACCAGATATCGCTCGTCCAATTGCAATTGCGGCGTGCCGAAAGCGCACAGCGCGGCTACCTCGCAACATTGCGCCCCGACTTTCGGACCGACTTTGAGCAAGCCATGTCCGAACTGGCGCCGGCGCTGACGCGGTTGGGCCGGCTTGTCAGCGACAATCCGGTTCAACGGGGGCTCATGAACGAGATGATGCCGCTCTACGACCAGCGCATCGATGAATTCCGTACGACGATGGAGCTGGCCCGGTCCCAGCGCCTGAACGATGCCTCCAAGATCGTGCGCGAGGGCATCGGGCGCGACACCATGAAACACATTGACGATCTAGCCGTGCGGATGCGAACCGAGGAGGACCGTCTGTTTGTCGAGCGCACGACCAACGCCGATCGCAGCCAGACCTTGGCGGCCTCGATCACCGGCATCGGCTCGGGTTTCGTGGTCGTGTTGGCTGGCATTGCGATCTTCCTGGTCCGCCGTTCGTCGCGCGCACGCGACGAGGCCGACGCCAGGCTGCGCGACAGCCACCTCAACCTCGAGGCCACCATCGACGAGCGCACGGCGGATCTGCGTGAAGCCAATGACGAGATCCAGCGTTTCGCCTACATCGTCAGCCACGATCTGCGCTCGCCGCTGGTGAACATAATGGGCTTCACGAGCGAGCTGGAGGAATTGCGCGGCGACATCTTCAAGCGGATCGCAGCGCTTTCCCGCGTGCAATCCGAAGCAACGCCCGCCCCGGAAAATGTCACCGATACCGCCGAGCCCCTGCTCGAAGGTCCCGACCAGAAGCTCTCGGAGGATTTCTCCGAGGCACTCAGCTTCATCAAATCGTCGATCGGCAAGATGGATCGGCTGATATCGGCGATCCTCAATCTCACCCGCGAAGGGCGGCGCGAGTTCGAGCCGGTCCGGATCGATACCAAAGAACTGATCGAGGGCATTGCGGCGACCGTGGCGCACCAGGCCGCGGAGGCCCAGGCCGAGATCCGGATCGACGCATTGCCGAATATCGTCACCGATCGCCTTGCGCTGGAGCAGATATTCTCCAATCTGATCGATAATGCGCTCAAATATCTCAAAACCGGCGTGCCCGGCGAAATCACGATTCGCGGTCGCACCAAGCTCGGCTTTGCGGTATTCGAGATATCAGACAACGGCCGCGGCATCGATCCCAAGGACCATCAGCGCATTTTCGATTTGTTCCGCCGCGCGGGAACCCAGGACAAGCCGGGACAAGGCATCGGGCTTGCTCATGTCCGCGCATTGGTGCGCCGCTTGGGGGGAACCATGTCGGTCGCATCGGAACTTCACCAGGGCAGCACGTTCACAATCACACTGCCCATTAATTGGCCAGCAGGTAACCGGAACATACGGATATGAGTAACCCAGTCACCATCATCATGATCGAGGACGACGAGGGCCACGCTCGCCTGATCGAACGGAATATACGCCGATCCGGCGTAAACAATGAGATAGTACCGTTCACCAGCGGTACAGAAGCGCTGAACTATCTGTTCGGCAAGGACGGGACGGGCCTCGACCACAAGGGCGGCGCGCTCCTGATCCTGCTCGATCTCAACTTGCCCGATACGTCCGGTATCGACATTCTGAAGCGGGTGAAAGAAAACCAGTATCTCAAGACCACGCCGGTCGTGGTACTGACCACGACCGACGACTCCTACGAGATCAAGCGCTGCTACGAACTCGGTTGCAACGTCTACATCACCAAGCCTGTGAACTACGAAAGCTTCGCCAACGCCATTCGCCAACTCGGTCTGTTCTTCTCCGTCATTCAGGTCCCTCCGGCCGCCATATGAAACCCGCGACGCCGACGCTGCTCTACATCGACGACGACGCCGGCCTCGCCCGGCTGGTCGACCGCGGCCTGACGCGGGCAGGCTTCAAGGTCGTGCACGCGGCGGGCGGCGAAGAAGGCCTGGCGCGGCTGGCGCAAGGCGGCATCGACGTGATTGCGCTCGACCAGTACATGCCGGGTCTCGACGGCCTCGAAACGCTCGAACGCATCATGGCGATACCGGACGCCCCGCCGGTGGTGTTTGTCACGGCCGCGCAGGATTCGGCGATCGCTGTCACGGCGCTGAAGGCCGGCGCTGCCGACTATCTCGTCAAGGACACGCGGGGCGATTTCATTCCGCTGCTTCAGGTCGCGATCTCCGGCGCGCTCAGGCAGGCCGAGCTTCAACGGGCCCGCGACGAAGCCGAAGCCGAGGTTCACGCCTCGCGCGACCGCTATGCGGCGCTCGCCGCCGAACGTGAAGTGCTGCTGCGCGAAGTCAACCACCGCGTCGGCAACTCCCTGCAGATCATCGCCTCGCTGCTGCACTTGCAGGCCAATTCGGCGACCCAGGACGACGTCAAGGCGGCACTGACCAATGCGATGGGACGCGTCGCGGCGGTCGCCCAGGTCCACCGCCGTCTCTACACCTCGCACGATCTCAAGAGCGTGTTGTTGAACCAGTATCTCGAAGCTCTGCTGGAAGATCTCCGCCGTTCGGCCGAGGGCAACAGGATGTCGCGGCTGACGCTCAAGGCCGAACCGATCGAGATCGACCCGGACCGCGCGGTGGCGATCGGCATCATCGTCAACGAACTGGTGATGAACGCCGTCAAATACGCCTATCCCGACGGCGCCGGTCCCATTCACGTCGAGCTCAAGCCCGAGGGCGAAGACCTCGTGGTCTCGATCGCGGACGACGGCGTCGGCCTCAACGCCAAGTCGGACCCGCGCTCCACCGGCATGGGACAACGCATCGTGAGCGCCATGGCCGCCAAACTGGATGCCAGTGCCGAGCGCGATCCCAACCACCACGGCACCAGGATCGTACTGCGTTTCCGCCGCATCCCAGCAGCGGCGCCGAAGTCGACCAACGCCGCGGCGAGTTAGGTTAGTCCCTAAGCCGTCGCCGCTTCGATCGCCCGCGCAGCCGAGACAAGAACGTCCGCCACCTCGATCGCGCGGCGTGGGCCCAATCTGTTCCGCATGGCGGAGAGCGTAATCGCGGCGGCGGGCTGACCGTCAGGAGTCCGGATCCAGGCCGAAAGCGACTTCGTTCCCTGCACGAGGCCGACATCACGCAGATTGTAGCCTCGGCGCCGCGCGAGCTGGATCTGTCCGAGCACGGTGGCCGTATCGGTCCGGTAAGCGCCAAACCGCGTTTCGTTGGCGAGCACGATCTTGCGCGCCTCGGCCGACGGCATGGCGGCCAGGATCGCCACGCCAGCGCTGCTGACGCCCAAGGGACGCCGCACGCCGACCTCGATCGACAACACCTGGATCGGATAGCTACCTATGCGGCGCGCCACGCACAGCGTATCGAGGCCGGTGCGCACCGTGAGAAACAAGGTATCGCCGAGTTGCGCCGACGCTGCCGCCAGATGCGGCTCGGCTGCAACCATCAGGGGCGAACGCGATGGACGCGCCAGCGCCAGTTCGGGCACTTGGCGGCCGACGACATAATTTCCCGTCCGCTCGCTGCGTTCGACAACCCCCTCCTCGATCAGCACATGCACGATGCGATGTACCGTCGGGCGAGCGAGCGAGGTCGCCTGCACGACTTCAGCCAACGGTACGCCTCGTTCCCCACCAACCGCGAGCGTCCGCAGCACGGCCAACGCGCGGCGGATCGCCTGCCCACCCTGCCGCGGCCCTCCTGTCTTTAACCGACCATTCGTCATACGCCCCGCCCGCTGTCCACAATGTGGACAAAAACACCACAATTTGGTCGACAGCGGAAGGGCTGCGCGCAAGATCGGTGGCGCGGAACAATACATGCGCATGCCGCTCGGGACGGGGCTCGCGCAAAACAAGAATGTAGCGGCAGATGTGCCGCTTTTCGGGAGAATGCGATGAAATTTTTCGCGATCGCAGGCATCGCTCTATCGACGCTATTCACGGCAGCGTTGAACGCACCGGCAGGCGCCCAGCAATGGCCGGCGCGTCAGGTTAAGCTGATCGTCCCTTACCCGGCAGGCGGCAATGTCGATAGCGCCGCGCGCGTCATCGCCGACAGGCTGCAGGCGAAGCTGGGCCAGCCGTTCATCGTGGAAAACAAGGCTGGCGCCGGCGGACTGATCGCCGGCGAGGCGTTCGCGAAAATGCCGGCCGACGGCTACGCCTTGTTCGTCGGCGCCAATGGTCCCGTGCTGTTCGCACCCGAGATCGCCAAGCGCGAGGCCTACAACTGGAAGCGGGACTTCGTTCCCATCACCTCGATCACGATGACGCCGCTGGTGCTCGAAGTGCATCCGTCGGTTCAGGCCAAGGACCTGAAGGAATTCATCGAGCTCGCGCGCCGCGATCCGGGCAAGCTGACGATGGCCTCGCCCGGCCAAGGCACCACCAACCATCTGCTCAGCGAGCTCATGCAGTCGACGTTGGGCCTGCAATGGCTGACGGTGCACTACCGCGGCAACGCGCCCGCTCTCAACGACCTGGTCGGCGGACAGGTGCAGTTTGCCCTGGACCAGATCTCGGTCGGGTTGCCTTCGATCAAGAGCGGCATGCTGCGTGCGCTCGCCGTCACCGGCAGCCGCCGCGCCTCCTGGCTACCGGATGTCCCGACCTTCACCGAACTCGGCCACAAGGAATTTGACGGCCAGACCTTTACCGGCCTGTTCGCGCCCGCACGCACGCCGCCCGAAATCGTGACCAAGCTCCACGATACCCTCGCGGAGATCCTGAAAGATCCCGCCGTCGTCGAGAAGTTCAACGCGCTCGGCGCCGAGGCCGTATCGATGACGCCGGCAGAGTTCACGAGCTACCTCGAACGCGAGGACGCCAAGTGGATTCCCGTCGTCCGCAAGGCGAACATCAGGGCTGATTGAAGCGTATCCCGATGCGGATCGATCCTGCATATCTCGACGCTGAAACGGCCTACCGGCTGATCACCGGCGTCGTGGTGCCCCGCCCGATCGCCTGGGTGACCAGCATGTCGGGCGGCGGGGTGCTCAACCTCGCGCCATTCTCTGCCTTTACGTTCGTCTCCCCGAAGCCGCCGATGCTGGCCATCAGCGTCGGTCGCAAGGCTGGAATCTACAAGGACACCGCGCAGAACATCCTCAACAACGAGGAATATGTCGTTCACATCGCGGACTCCAGCCTGATGACGGCGGTGCACGAGAGCTCCACCGAACATCCGCCCGACGTCAGCGAGGTCGAGGAATTGCGGCTTTCGACACTGCCGGGAGAGCGCATCAAGGTGCCTCGTCTCGCGGCCGCACCGATTGCGATGGAATGCCGCTTCCGGCAGTGCCTCGAATTCGGCGAGACCCGCAGCCGGCTGATCGTCGGCGAAGTACTGGTCTTCCACATCAGGGATGGCCTTTTGAACAACGGCAAGATCGAAACCGAGGCGCTCGACCCGATCGCCCGCATCGCCGGCCCGCGTTACGCCAAGCTCGGCGAGATCGTCACCTTAAAACCCGTATTCCAGACGTCGAAAACTGAATCCTGAAGCATGCCGCGCCATCGCGCGCCGCGCTGATCCGGAGACCGATCGCATGCATCTTCTGAGCTATCTTGCAAACGGCAAGCCGCGCTTCGGCGCGCGCATCCCAGGCGGGGTCGTCGACCTGACCGAACGGACGAAGTTTGCCGACCTGCGGGCGCTGATTGCCGGAGGCGGACTGGACATCGCGCGCCAGGCAATTGCCGGGCAGAAGCCGGACCATGCGCTCGATGACCTCGTGCTGCTGCCGCCCATCCCGGCTCCGGAAAAGCTCTGGTGCATCGGCGTCAACTACAGGGATCGCAACGCCGAGTACAAGGACAACTCGGACCTGCCGAAATATCCGAGTCTGTTCGTCCGCAACCCCTCCTCCGTCGTCGGCTCCGGCCAGCCGATCGAGAAGCCGAAGATCTCCGAACAGCTCGACTATGAAGGCGAGCTGGTAATCGTCATCGGCAAGGAAGGCCGGCACATTCCCCGCGAGCGCGCGTGGGAGCATATCTTCGGCATGACGCTGTGCAACGAGGGCAGCGTTCGCGACTGGCTGCACCACGGCAAGTTCAACGTCACCCAGGGCAAGAACTTTGACCGCTCGGGCAGCATCGGGCCGTGGATCGTCACGTCAGACGAATGCGATCCGCGTGGCCCGCATGACATCATCACCCGTGTCAACGGCGAGGTACGCCAGAGCGACTCCACCGAGCGGCTGATGTTCCCGTTCGATTACCTGATCGCCTACCTCTCCACCTTTGCCACCTTAAGACCCGGCGACATGATCGCCACCGGTACCCCCACCGGGGCCGGCGCCCGATTCACGCCGCCGCGCTGGCTTAAGGTCGGCGACGTCGTCGAGGTGGAGTCCGGAAAGATCGGCATCCTTCGCAACACCGTGGCGGCGGAGCAATAGAAGATGCTCGATCAACAAACCGTCGAACGGCTGGCGCAGCGCCTCGATGACGCCGAACGCAGCAAGTCGTTGATCCCGGCGTTCACGCGCGAATTTCCTGATCTGACGATCGAGGACGCCTACGCCGTTCAGCGCGCCTGGACCAGGTTGCAGCTCTCCCGCGGCCGCATTGTCAGGGGCCACAAGATCGGCCTGACGTCGAAAGCGATGCAGAACGCCGTCGGCATTTCCGAGCCGGATTACGGCGTGCTGTTCGCCGACATGTTCTACCCCGATGCATCGCCGATCCCGTTCGACCGTTTCCGTGCGCCCCGCATCGAGGTCGAACTGGCCTTCGTGCTGAAGACGCCGCTGAAGGGCCCGGATTGCAGCCTGTTCGACGTGCTCAACGCCACCGATTACGTCACGCCGGCGCTCGAAATCCTGGAAACCCGGATGCATCGCGTCGATCCCGAGACGAAGGCGCCGCGCAAGGTGACGGATACGATCTCCGACAATGCCGCGAATGCGGCGCTGGTCGTCGGCGGCCGGCCCATTCGTCCGCTCGACGCCGACCTGCGCTGGATCGGCGCGCTGCTGTTTCGCAACGGCCAGATCGAGGAGACCGGCATCGCCGCCGGCGTGCTCAACCACCCTGCCAACGGCGTGGCCTGGCTTGCCGATCGGCTGGCTGCCCAAGGCGAGTATCTCGAGGCCGGCGAAGTGGTGCTGGCGGGATCGTTTACGCGCCCGGTCGAGATCATCAGGGGCGATACATTTCATGCCGATTACGGCCGGTTCGGATCGGTGTCCTGCCAGTTCGTCTGAACGAGAGCATCCCGGAGGGAGAGCAGTGATGACAAGGCGCAAGAGCATTCACATCGGCGAATTCAAGCACGCCAATCCCATTCCGAACGCCTGCCGTATCGGCCATCTCCTGATGTCCGGCGTCATTCTCGGCCGTGATCCCGCGACCGGCGCAATGCCCGAGCGCATCGAGGACCAGTGCGCCAACATGTTCGCGCATATGAAGACAATCGTCGAAGCCGGCGGCGGTACGACCGATGACATCATCAAGATGACGGTATGGCTGCAGGATCGAAAGCAGCGCGCGCCGGTCAATACCGAATGGCTGAAGATGTTTCCCGACGAGCATTCCCGCCCTGCCCGCCATGCGCTGCAGATGGACATGGAGAATGGAGCGCTCGTGCAATGCGATTTCACCGCCGTGATCGGCTGACCGCGATCAGACAAGGAACCCGAGATGCCGACCTATCTTCCGTTCGATCCGAATCCGCGCCGTCCCTCAAAACTGCCGCCGCCGAAGAGCGTCGACAGCCAGTTTCACGTGCTGGGGCCGCTGGAAAAATATCCGGTGCGGCCAGGTGCCGCCTACCAGATGCCGACCGCGACCTGGGAGGCCTCGCTTCGCGTCCACAAGGCGCTCGGCATCGAGCGCGGCATCATCGTGCAGACCACGACCTATGGCGCCGATCATTCGGTGGTGCTCGATGGCCTGGCCGCGATGGGATCGAACTATCGCGGCTGCGCCAACGCGCTGGTGTTTGCCGAAGCCGATGACGCCTATCTCGCCAAGCTGCACGATGCCGGTGTCCGCGGCGCCCGTTTCAGCTTCCGGCAGGAACTCGGCGCGGTGCTCTCGGACAAGGATTTTGCCCGCGCCATCGCGAAGATTCGCGAACTCGGCTGGTACGCAAAAATCCAGCCGGAGAAAGACGGCATCGTCTCCAGCGTCGCGAAGTACGAAAATCTCGACGTTCCCGTGCTGATCGATCACATGGCGCGGCCGGACCCGACGCGCGGCAAGGATGACCCGAACTTGCAGAAGATGCTGGAGCTCCTGTCCAAGGGCAATTTCTGGGTGATGCTGTCGCTCGGCGAAAAGACCTCGAAGAAGGGCCCGCCCTGGGACGACGTCATTCCGATCGCGCGCGCCTACATCGAGGCGGCGCCGGACCGTTGCGTCTGGGCGAGCGATTGGCCGCACCCGGTTTCGGTGGTGCAGCCGCCCAACGATGCCGACCTGCTCGAACTTCTCTACCGCTATGTGGCCGATGAAGCGGAACTGAAGAGGATCCTGGTCACCAACCCGGCCATGCTGTTCGGCTACGCGGACTAGCGCGGGGCGGCCGTCACGAATAACACGACAACGGGCAACGTCACCGCCGCCAACGTCGTGCCGAGCGCGACGGCGCCCGAGACGGCTTCGGTGAGCCGTCCGTACTGAGCCGAGAAGATGTAGGCATTGGCGCCGGTCGGCATCGCGGCGAAAACAACGACCACGGCCGCGGAAATCGGCGGTAACGCCAGAACATGGAACGCGAGGACCGCCGCAACGGCCGGCATCGCCAAGAGCTTGAGCGCGCACATCACCGCCATGCCGAGCGCCTGGCCCTTGATCCTGAATCCGAAGAGATTGATGCCGAGCGCGATCAGGGCCGTGGGCGAGCCCGCCTGCGCCAGCAGTTCCAGAGTCTTGTCCGCGACAGGGTTCAGCCCCAAGCCGGTGAGGCGCCAGAGAAAGCCGAAGCCGAGCGCGAGCATGATCGGATTGCGCGCGATTTCGCGCACGGCCCGCAGCACCAGCAGCGGCGCCGTCTCGGAAGATTTTCGTTCCGCCCACGCCATCTGCAGCGTGCCGCAGAGCCAGAGCAGCGGCGTGTTGACCGACAGGATCAAGGCCATCGAGCCGGCGGCCTGACTTCCCAGCGCCGACAACGTCAGGGGAATGCCGAGCATCACGATGTTGCCGTAGATCGAGCCGATCGCAAGCACCACGCCATCCGCCCGGGATTGCCGGAGAAGCGATGACGCCAGCAGCGCGGCGATCCACGTGACCGCCGTTGCCCCATAATAGGCGCCCCACACCGAGAAGGCGCTCACGGCGGGGAATTCCGCGACAACCACGATCCGGAACAGCAGCGCCGGAATGGCGATGCTAAAGGCGAACTCGGCAATGCCCTTATGCGCCGTCGGCGAGATGAAACGCAGCGCCACTGCCGCTTAACCCGCCGCAATCAAGGCGAACACCGGAACGACGATCAATACTGCGCTCATGCCGCACTCATCTTGGAAATTCGGCCGGGCGAATACCCCGTCGTCATCCGCTTCGTATGGATGCGGCTATGCTGCGCACCAATTTGTCATGGAACGTAGCATACGCCCCGTGTGTCCTGCTATCATCGACACATGACCTCGCGCGAGTCTGCTGCTTCCGAAATCACGCCCGAAGTGCTGCTGCGGGCCTATGCCTGCGGCATCTTCCCGATGGCCGAGAGTGCCGGCGATCCGACACTGTTCTGGGTCGAGCCGGAAATGCGCGGCGTCATTCCGCTCGACGGCTTCCGCATCGCCTCGCGGCTTGCCCGCACCGTGCGTTCGGACACTTTCCGCGTTACCGTCGATACCGCCTTCAAGGCGGTCATCGCGGGCTGCGCGGCGCCCCAGCCGGGCCGCGACGACACCTGGATCAACAAGCGCATCCGCGATCTCTATCTCGGGCTCCACGAGCTCGGACACTGCCACAGCGTCGAGGTCTGGCAGGACGGCGACCTCACAGGCGGCCTCTACGGTGTCAGCCTGGGGCGGGCCTTCTTCGGCGAGAGCATGTTTCACCGCGCCCGCGACGCTTCCAAGGTGGCGCTGGTGCATCTGGTGGCGCGAATGATCGCAGGCGGGTTCGAGCTGCTCGACACGCAATACGTCACCGAACATCTGCGCAGCTTCGGCGCGGTTGAAATTCCAAGGCGCCGCTATCGCACCTTGCTCGACAAGGCGATTGCGGGAGAGCCAGCGGATTTTATGCGTTTGCCGCCCAGCGTCAGCGGTGCCGACGCACTCGCGATCATCGCCAAACGCAGTTGATTTGGTCCAAACCTTGTGCGCGCGGCGCCGGGCAAATCGAGAGCTACTGGCTCGTTGTGTCGCCCGCTTCCAATAGGCTCAAACCGGCGGCGGGTTCAATCGCGCAAAGCCTTCTTGGACACGATAAGGATAATAGGGATAGCATGGCATCACCGCGCTCGCTTTGTCCAGGAGCGCGACCTGCTCGGCGGTCAGCGACCAGCCGACGGCGCCGAGATTGTCGCGCAGTTGCGCTTCGTCGCGCGCGCCGATGATCACGGACGACACGCTTGGGCGGGTGAGTAGCCATGCGATCGCGACCTGCGGCACAGTGCGACCGGTCTCGGTCGCGACGGCATCCAGGACATCGACGACGCGATAAAGCCGCTCCTCGTCGACTGGTGGACCGAACTGCGCCGTCTCGCGCAGGCGGCTACCAGCCGGCAGCGGCTGGCCGCGTCGTATCCTGCCGGTGAGACGCCCCCAACCCAGCGGGCTCCAGACCAGCGCGCCGACGCCCTGATCGAGGCCGAGCGGCATGAGCTCCCACTCATAGTCGCGGCCGACAAGCGAATAATAGACTTGGTGCGCCACATGGCGCGTCCAGCCGTGACGCTCGGCAATGGCGAGCGACTTCATCAACTGCCAGCCCGAGAAGTTGGAGGCGCCGACATAGCGCAACTTGCCGCCACGGACGAGCCCATCAAGCGTCGACAGCACTTCCTCGATTGGCGTGAAGGCATCGAAGGCGTGGAGCTGCAGCAAGTCAATGTAGTCGGTTCCGAGCCGCCGCAAGGCGGCGTCCACCGCCGACACGAGGCGATGTCGCGATGAGCCGGCGTCGAATGGACCGTCACCCGTCGGCAAGCTCGTCTTGGTAGAGACCAGCACCCTGTCGCGGCGGCCTTTGATCGCGGCGCCCAGAATCGCTTCCGACGCGCCGTTCGAATAGACATCGGCGGTGTCGAACAGGTTGACGCCGGCCTCGAGGCAAATGTCGATTAGCCGCCTCGCCTCCTCGGCGCCACTCCGGCCCCAGGCCGAAAACAGCGGCCCCTGTCCGCCGAACGTGCCAGTACCGAAACTGATAACGGGGACCTTCAGGCCCGAGGCGCCGAGGTTGCGATATTCCATCACTGTGCTCCCTTTTGATCCTTTGCTTTCATTCCGCCGGGCATGCCGCGGCGGAAGGTACCGGACGGTCCAGATGCATGCTCCATAGCGCCAGCAGGAGTCCCGCCGCGGTGATCGCCGCCGCGACAAGCGGAAGCGCGGCAAGGCCCAAGCCGCGATCGATCGTAAGCCCGCCGGCCCAGGCGCCGAGCGCATTGCCAAGATTGAAGGCCGCGATGTTGAGGCTGGATGCGAGCGTGCGCCCCTCCGCGCCGGCCGCTTCGAGCACGCGAAGCTGCAGCGGCGCCACGGTGGCGAAGGCGGCGATGCCAAGCAGAAAGATGAAGGACACGGCGAGACCCTTGATCGACAGCACCGCCGCAAGCGCGACGAGGACGAGCGCAAGCGCGGCAAGCGTGCCGATCAGGGCGCGTCCGAGACCACGGTCGGCGAGCCGCCCACCCGCAACGTTGCCGATCGACAGGCCGACGCCGAACACGAGAAGGATCGGCGAGACCGCCGCTTCAGAGAAGCCGGTCAGCCGCGTCAGGATCGGCTGGACATAGGTAACGACGACGAATAGGCCGGCAAAACCGAACACCGTCATGGCGAGGCCGAGAAGGACTCGCGGACGGCCGACCACCGCCAGCTCCTCGCGCAGCGAAGTGGCTTTCTCATTGCCGCCCACGTTGCCGGGAACCAGAACGACCAATACAGCGAAGGCGACCAGCCCAATCACGGTCACCGCCCAGAACGCGGCACGCCATCCCAGCATCAGGCCGAACCACGCACCAAAGGGTACGCCGAGCAGAGTAGCCACCGTCAGTCCGATGAACATGGTGGCAATTGCGGAGGCACGCTTGTCCTCAGTGACCAGGCTCGTCGCCACCACCGATCCGACGCCAAAAAATGTGCCATGGGCGAGAGAGGTGAGGATCCGCGCCGCCATCAACAGCCCATAGTCCGGCGCCAGCGCGCAGGCGGCGTTGCCGAAGGTAAAGATCGCCATCAGAGCAAGCAGCACCGCCTTGCGCGGCATCCGCCGCGTTGCCAGCGTCAGGATCGGCGCCCCCACGAACACGCCGAGCGCATAGCCGGAAATCAGGAGACCTGCCGCGGAGACCGAGACCTGCATGTCGGCGGCGACCTGCAGCAAGAGACCCATGATGATGAATTCAGTGGTGCCGATGCCAAAGGCACCGGCGGTTAGCGCAAGGACGGCGGCAGGCATGCGTTGCTCCGGATCAGGACAGGGTTGCTGCAACGCAAATAGCGGGAGGGCGGCAGAAGAATTAGAGTGCCGGTTGTCCAATCATTTGTGACGTGAAATCAACATGGCTCGACTCGACACCAATCGTTCCGCCGAGATGGAGGTCTTCGTCCGCGTCATCGACCTCGGCGGGTTCACCGCCGCGGCAAAGAGCTTTCGCCTGACCCCATCCGGCGTCAGCAAGCTGGTATCCCGCCTGGAAGCCCGGCTCGGCACGCGGCTCGTCAACCGGACGACGCGCAAACTCCAACTGACTGAGGAAGGCCAAGCCTTCTACCAGCGCTCGCTGCGCATCCTCGGCGAGATCGAGGAGGCCGAGCGCGAGGCCGGCTCCGGCGCAGCGCCGCGCGGGCATCTGATGGTGAACAGCAACATCCCCTTTGGCATGCAGCACGTGATGCCGCTGTTACCGCGCTTCCTCGTCGAGCATCCGGAGATCACGGTCGACATTGTCTTCACCGATACAATCATCGACCTGATGCAGGAGCGCGCCGACGTAGCCATCCGCGTCGGGCCGCTGGGGGCTTCGCGCCTCGTCGCGCGCAAGCTCGGAACCAGCCGCATGGCGGTCGTAGCCGCGCCGTCCTATCTTGCCCGTTTCGGCGAGCCGAAGACGCCGGCCGAACTCGCCAGTCATCGCGGCATCGGCTGGACTTTTCCGCGCAGCATTCGCGGCTGGCCGTTCCGGCGCGGCGAGCGGATCGAGGAGGTGCTGCCGCCGCCAGCCGCGCGCGCCAGCGACGGCGAAGCGGTCCGCCGGCTCGCTCTCGGCGGCGTTGGCTGCGCACGCTTGGCTCTATTCCACATCGGTCCCGACATCGAGGCCGGGCGCCTCGTTCCGATGCTGCAGAACTACAATCCCGGGGACCGCGAAGACATTCATGCGATCTACGTCGGCCACGCCGGACCGCTGCCGGCGCGCGTGCGCACTTTCATCGATTTCCTCGCAACGCACATCCGGATGGGCGACCCCACCCTAAGGCGCACGGCCGACGGCAAGTGGAAGCTGCACGGCGGATACGGATGCTAGGTGTAGAAGTGCCCCGCGGGGCATGGACGCCGTTAATTCCCGAACAATCCACCAAACAACCCGCCCGGCCGCTGCTGCGGCGGAGGCGGTGGGGCCTGCTGCGGCTGCTGCTGGAATTGCGGCTGCGGCGGCGGTCCTGGCGGGCGCGGCGCCGCCTGCTTCGGCGGCGGCGGACGCTTCGCAGCCTGCGGCGGCGCGGCCGACTTGGCCGGATCGGGCTGCGCGCTGACGATGGTCTGGTCAGGGCCTTTGCAGTCGGTGAGCCAGATATCGTAGACCGGGTGCTCGACGCCGTGCAGACCGGGACTGGCAGCGAACATCCAGCCCGAGAAGATCCGCTTCACCTCGCCTTGCAGCGTGATCTCGTCGACCTCGACGAACGCATCGGTGTTGGCAGCTTCCGTCGATGGGCGCGTGTAGCAGGCGCTGGTCTTCACGCGCAGTGCGCCGAACTGCACGGTCTCGCCGATGTCCTCGTCGAAATTGATGATGCGGCCGGTGATCTTGTCGAGGCCGGAGAAGCTCGCCTTCTTGTTGGTGATCTTGGTGGCCGGCGGTTCGGACACGACCTCGTCGCCCGGCTGCAGGGTCGCCGGCGAATTGGGCACGCCCTTGGCCGGGGGCTGCCGCTGACCCGATGGCGCGTTGGCGACGCCTGGACCTCCGGGCTGCGGCGGCTGAACCGCGACGCCCGGCTGCGTCCCCTGCGGAGGAGCGGTGGTGCCGGGCGGCGGCGCCAGCGGCTGCGACTGGAAGCTTCCCGGCGGTGGAGCGCCCTGCCCCGGCGGCGGACGGTTCGGGGTCGGCAGCAGCCGGCCGCGCGGCAGTTCCGGCACTTCCTCGTCGTCGTCGGGGAATTGTTGCTGCTGTTGATTGCCGCGGGGAATGGCGCCCGGCGGCCGCAGCGGAGGATCGGAAAAGATATTGCCGATCTGCGCCTGCGCTGGCGGCGCAAGCGAGGTCGTTGTGGCGGCAATCAGGGCCGCAAGACCGGTCATGGCAATGGTTCGAAGCATCTCGCGCGGCTTTAACAGGCGAATCGGGCTCGCGACATAGTACAGACTTGTCCGCCGCTCGCGGTCCCTCCCGGTTAACACGGTGAATACGGCGGGGAAAGGGCGGTTTGCCCTCATCCTGCCGCAGTGAATATCATGGGCCTGGAAGGCGGAAGCCGGTTTTCGGAACATCGCTCCATGATCTAGTCAGCCCCGCCTGCAGATGGAATAGTGGCCTGATCGCGCGGCCACGCGCGAAAACCACCAAAATCCGGGATAACCGGACGAGCCAGAGGAAACCTCAAGCTATGCCCGATCGAATTCGCCTCGATGGCCGGGTTGCCGTCGTGACCGGCGCGGCCGGTGTCATTGGAACCGCGACCATCCGGCTGTTGGCCGAGCGCGGCGCCCGCATCGTCGCCATCGACCGCAAGGAGCAGGATCTTGCGGCCGCCATCAAGGACCTGCCGGCCTCGGCCGAAGCGCTCGCGGTCGCGGCGGACGTTACCCGGGAGGAAGAAGTCACGGAATATGTCCGCGCCAGCGTCGACCGGTTCGGCACGATCGATGTCTTCTACAACAACGCCGGCGTCGAGGGCGATATCAAGCCGATCCCGGAATATTCGCTGGAGAGTTTTCGGCGCGTGCTCGACGTCAACGTGGTCGGCGTCTTTCTCGGCATGAAGCACGTGCTGCCGGTGATGCTGAAGCAGAACAAGGGCAGCATCATCAACACCGCCTCCATCGCCGGCCTGATCGGCTCGCCGATGATCGCCGTCTACAGCGCCAGCAAGCACGCGGTGATCGGTCTCACCAAGAGCGCCGCATGGGAGTGCACCGGCACCGGCGTGCGGGTGAACTGCGTCTGCCCCGGCCTGATCGACAGCCGGATGCTGAGCACGATCCTGCAGGGCCGCAATCCCGGCAATGAGCCGCCGCCGACCGAAAAGATCGTCGACCGGATTCCGGCGCGGCGGCTCGGTCAGGCTACCGAAGTCGCTTCCATCGTGGCGTTCCTGGCATCCGATGAGGCGAGCTACGTCTCCGGCTCCGCCTATACCGTCGATGGCGGCCGCACCGCGGCCTAGCACCGTCATTCCGGGGCGGTCCGGAAGGACCGAGCCCGGAGATCCCGGGTTCGCTGCGCGCCCCGGGATGACAACTCAAAACGAGAGGTCTCATGCCCGTCACGCTCGATCCCGATGCCGCCGCCGTCTACAAGGCTTTCCAGGAGGCGGGCCGTCCCGCCTATGAGACGCTGACTGCGCCGGAAGCGCGCGAATATTATCGAAGCGCCCGCGTCGTCAGTAATCCCGAACCGCCCGCGCTCGAATCGACCAAACCGCTCGCGATCCCCGCGCCGCACGGCACGATTCCGGCGCGCATCTACACGCCGAAGAGGCTGCGCAAGAGCAACGGCCTTGCGCCGTGCCTGGTATTCTTTCACGGCGGCGGCTGGGTGATCGGCGATCTCGATACCCATGAAGTGGTCTGCCAGAAGCTTGCCCACGAGGGCGAGTTGATCGTGATCTCGGTCGAATACCGGCTGGCGCCGGAGCACAAATTTCCCGCCGCCGCCGAAGACGCCATCACGGCGACGAAGTGGGTTGCCGCCAATGCCAGCCGGCTCGGCATCGACGCTGGCCACTTACTGGTCGGCGGCGACAGCGCCGGCGGCAATCTCGCCGCCGTCGTGGCGCTCGCCGCACGCGACGGCGACGGCCCGAAGCTCGCCGGCCAGGTGCTGATCTATCCCGCCACCGATTTTGCGATGACGCATCCCTCGCACAGCGAGCCAGAGACCAGCATCCTGCTGACGCACTCCGTGATCAAATGGTTCTGCAACCATTATCTGAACGGCGCTGCCGACATCGAGCATTGGAAAGCCTCGCCCGCGCGCGCGAAAACACTCGCCGGCTTGCCGCCGGCCTATGTGCTGACCGCAGGCGCCGATCCGCTGCGCGACGAGGGCGCCGAATATGCCGCGCGGCTCAAGGAAGCCGGCGTGCCGATGACCTACCGGCATTTCCCAGGCCAATTCCACGGCTTCTTCACCATGGGCAAGCTGCTGCAGCAGGCCAACGTCGCCGTCAGCGAAATCGCCGGCTGGCTGAAAACTTTGAAATAGTGCACATTGCGCAACGCTATCGGTAAACCGTGAATTTCTCCTGCGCACATTTGGGGCCGCTGTGATCGAACCAATCCTCCTATTTGGCATACCCGTCGATTTTCTGCTGTTCGCGCTGACGCTGCTCGGCGTCGCGTTGTTCCATCATCACACGCTGCCCGTTGCGCTGACGGGACTGACCGCCATCGTGATCTATAAGCTGATCTTCACCGGCTTCAAATACGGTGCGGGTCTTAATGGCCTCGGCCACCACATGGCCCATGAATGGGTTACGCTCGGCAATCTGTTTCTGCTGCTGATGGGCTTTGCGCTGCTGTCCCGGCATTTCGAAGACAGCCGGATTCCTGACGAGATGCCGGCATTGCTGCCGGACGATTGGAAGGGCGGCGTCGTGCTGCTCGGCCTTGTGTTCGTGCTCTCGAGCTTCCTCGATAACATCGCCGCCGCGCTGATCGGCGGCACCGTCGCGCGCCACGTGTTCCGCGGCAAGGTTCATATCGGCTATCTCGCGGCGATCGTCGCAGCCTCGAATGCCGGCGGCTCGGGCAGCGTCGTCGGCGACACCACCACGACCATGATGTGGATCGCCGGCGTCAGTCCGCTCGCCGTTGTCGAAGCCTACATCGCCGCCATCGTGGCGATGTTGATTTTTGCGGTGCCGGCGTCGATCCAGCAGCACCGCTATTCGCCAATTCAGAAAGACGCGCCGAGGGGGCTCAGGATCGACCCGACCCGGGTGTTCATTGTCGCGGTCATCCTCGCTGCAGCGCTGGTGGCAAACGTCACGGCAAACCTGAAATTTCCCGCGCTGCTCGATACCGTTCCTGTTCTGGGCCTCGCGGTCTGGGCGGCCATCCTGCTCACGGCAGGATTACGCGCGCCGGATTGGAAGGTGATGCCGGAAACCTTCAAGGGAACCATCTTCCTGCTCGCCCTCGTCACGGCGGCCTCCCTTATGCCGGTCGAGCGGCTGCCGGTGGCGTCATGGCCGACCGCGCTTGGACTGGGCTTCGTCTCCGCGGTGTTCGACAACATTCCCCTCACCGCGCTCGCCCTGAAACAAGGCGGCTATGACTGGGGCTTCCTGGCTTACGCCGTCGGGTTCGGCGGCTCGATGATCTGGTTCGGCTCATCGGCCGGTGTCGCCTTGTCGAACATGTATCCGGAGGCGAAGTCCGTCGGGCGCTGGCTCAGGCATGGCTGGCCTGTGGTGGTGGCCTACATCGTCGGTTTCCTGGTGATGCTCGCTATCCTTGGCTGGCGCCCCGACGCCCGGCTTTAGCGCGGTCGAAGGGGATTGCCGGCCTCGTGCCGGCGATCATCCATTTGGCTGGCGAGGCTGTACCGACTCAGGCCGCAATGTTATCCAAGTTTCCGACTAGCTCTCGCACGCAACAACTCTGCCGGTGATTCGGCAGCAATCCGCGAGGTGATTGCAATGGCATTTTTCAGGCGCGAGCTCGGCCCGATCGAGCGCTTCGAGGTTGCGCTGAAGGACAAGCTGACGGCGCGGCAGAAATTGGCCGAGCGGTTGAGCGTCGCCGAATCGGAACTTGCAGAAAAGCGTGCCGCTGCCGAACGGCTGGCGGTAGCCGGTGCCGACAATTCCCGGCTCGATCGAGCCGAAGCCAGCATGCGCGCCGTTGAAGACCGCGCCAAGACGTTGCGCGCCGAATTGGTGGAATTTGACGATCAGGTGGCCTCGGCCGAGCGCGCGCTCGCTGATGCCAAGACCCAGCGCGACCGCGACGCGCTGGCTGACGAGATCGAGGCGATGGCTGCGGCGATCGAGCGGGCTGCGCCCGGATTCGAAGCCGGCGCCACAACGCTCGTCGAAGCCGTTACAAAAAGCTCGCTGTCGATACCCGAAGCCAGCCGGTTCTCGGCCAGCGTGGATGCGGTGCGTAGTGAAGTCCGCGCGGCGGCGGACTTGATCTGCTGGGAGCTGCGTTCCGCCGCGGTGCGCACGCGCGCGGGCAACGCCAACCTCGCCAACCCCGCGCCATCCCTGTCGGAGGAGCCGCCATCGGCAGAGACCGAGCGGCAATTGATGTACACCCTCCATCCCCTGCGTTGGCGCGAGGACGGCAAGGTGCGCAAAGTTCCCGCCTTTGCGTTGGTCGGGCTGCCCAAGGCGCTGCTGCCGGTAGCGCTGCAGCATCAGCATGTAGACCATCTCAATGCCCGCCGCGTGCAGACGTTGATGCATCTTCACGGCAGCGCAGGAAACGGCGAACCGCAGGACGACGATCCGCAGCTTGTCGATCTGGATGCCTTGCTCACCGAGGAAACGCAGAGCGCCCAAGCCGACGTTGCCTGAGCCAGCGCAGACGGCCGCCGACAAGCGCCGAACCAACCGCTCCAGCGGACGTTGTCCGGGTTGGTTCATGAAGCCGGCTTACGAGGATGCGGCTACGCGTCGTCACGCTCAACGTCTGGAATCGGCAAGGCGATCCGAAACGCATCGGTCTGATCAATCTGGAACTGCGCCGGCTGGCTCCCGATCTCGTGTCATTCCAGGAAGTGGTCAAATCGCCCGACCATTCGCAACTCGACGAGTTGATCCACGACACCGGTCTGCATGGAACACATCAGGCTGACGTGCTGCGCACCGTCCCGCCCGATGCCGATCGTTTTGGCGGAAGCGCCATCGCGACGCGATGGCCGCATCGCGTCGAGGAAGTCCTCGATCTGCGCATGTCGGATGCGAACGATGTCCCCTGGTGTTCGCTGGCAGTAACGGTGCCGCTACCCGGCGAAGGCGATCTTTTGTTCATCGCCGCTACGACCTCATGGCGGCTCGCCGCGGAATCGGCCCGGGAACGGCAGGTCGTTGCGCTGACGGATCTCGACGCGCGTCACCGGCAGCCGCTTCCCACCATCATCGCCGGCGACTTCAACGCAACGCCTGACGCGGCCAGCATTCGCTACCTCACCGGACTGCAGTCGCTCGGCGGACGAAGCGTCAAGTATCACGACGCCTGGGAAGTCGCGGGCGAAGGTCAGGGGTATACCTGGAGCGTCGACAATCCAAATGCACAGTCCGAGATCGGCAGGATCGTCCGTCAGTCGCGTCATCGGCGCAGGGTCGATTACGTCTTCGTGGGCTCCTGGGACGCCCACCCGAAGGCGAGCTGCGAGGTTCAGGCCGCCTCGCTCGCATTCGACCTGGCGGTCGACGGCATCTGGCCCAGCGACCATTTCGGCGTCGTGGCCGATCTGGAAATCAGCGCCGCTCCCTCCGCGTGAGGGTTACCCTGGGCCTTGCAGCCGGGCACTGTTCGAAATCGGCTCTGGCAGCATCGTCACCACGGTTCCTTCGGGAATCGGGTGGCGGCGACGCCTTCATCCTGCGATCCCGAACGCTCGAACCAGGCCGTGCCGCTGAACCAAGGCAAGGCGATTGCAGTTGGAGAAGGCCAATGAAAGCCGAAAGCGATCTGACGACCCGAAATCCGTTCGGCGTCATGGACGTTCCAAATCCCGGTGATGACGACGTGATGCAGTTCGCCCGCATCACGATGCCGGAAGAATCCGCCACCGACGAGAATGCAAAGCCATGGAGCCCTGGAGATGCGAGCTACCAGCGCGGCACGATCGACGGTGAGTGGTCGAGCCGCTGGAAGGGTGCCGCAGACCCCACGATACCGGGCGATGCCCCCGAAAAATGGAAACAGGGCCGGGGCGAAGCAAGAACCGTGGCAGACCGCGTGTACCTGTTGTTCGACTGGAATTCCGGCGCGCGCCGGGGCCTGATCGAGGCACGGCGCGAAGGTCCGCGGCGGCTGGTGGGCAAGTATATCAACCTGAACAACCCGGAGATCACGGTGCCCTGGGTCGGCCTGGTGGTGAGCGATCAGCGAATAGACGGCTACTTTGCGCAAGGCCGGGTGGATTTCCGGAGGTAGCGGCTTCCATTCACCCTGCTCGCGCCGCGCGGCGCAGCGATTGCGGGGGCTGGCCGAAGGCGCGGATGAAGGCGCGGCGCATCCGCTCGGGGTCGCGGAAGCCGGTGGTCTGCGCCACGCGCTCGATCGCCTCGCTGGAGGACTGCACGCGTTGCCGTGCCACCTCGATGCGCAGCCGCTCCACCGCCTTTGACGGCGTGGTGCCGGTCTCGGCCATGAAGGCGCGGGTGAAATGGCGCGAACTCATGCCGGCCTGCTCGGCGAGATCCTCGACGGTGAGCGGCGCATCGAGGTTTTCGCGCGCCCAGGCCAGCAGCGGCCCGAAGCGGCCGTTCGGCGCCTTCAATTCCAGAAGCGAGGAAAATTGCGACTGGCCGCCGCTGCGGCGGTGATAGAGCACGAGCTGCTTCGCGGTCTTCTGCGCGATCTCGTCGCCATAGTCCTCCGCGATCATCGCCAGCGACAGATCGATGCCGGCCGATATTCCCGCCGACGTCCAGACGTCGCCGTCGCGCACGAAGATGCGATCGGGCTCCAGCTTCACCTGCGGATAGGTTTTCAGAAAATGCCGCGTGCGCTGCCAATGCGTGGTGGCGCGGCGGCCGTCGAGCAGGCCGGCTTCTGCTAGGACATAGGCGCCGGAGCAGACGCTGGCGATGCGGATGCCGCGTTTGGCAATCGTGCGCACGAAGCCGATCGTCTTCTCGCAGGCGGCGGCCTGCCGCACGCCCTCGCCGCCGGCGACGATCAGCGTCGTGATCGCAGATGCCGACTTCAAACCTTTCGCAACGATTTCGACGCCCGACGACGAGCGTACCGGCCCCGGCGTCACCGCCAGAACCCGAATCGCGGACGCCCCCTCGGCAAAGCGCGCCGCGATCTCGAACGCCGATATCGGCCCGGCCGCGTCGAGCAACTGAAAATCCGGAAACACGAGAACGCCGATCATGATGCTCGCCTGTCTTATGCTTGCCTGTTTTGGGCCGATGTCCTGGAATGAGATGTCCTGAAATGAGGGAATTATGCCATTTCGGACAAGAAGCGACCATGGCAGGATGCCCTTCGTCAAGCCAAATTTTCCGGAGGTCACGATGTCCGCGCCATCTCAACCGTCTACGCCACTTCAGATCGGTCTCGTGCTGTTTCCGCGCGTCACCCAGCTCGACTTCACCGGTCCCTTGCAGGTGTTCTCCAGCCTGCCCGGCGCCAACGTGCATTTGATCTGGAAACGGATTGAGCCGGTGACGAGTGATTCCGTGCTGGTGCTGACACCGACCACGACCTTTGCCGACTGTCCGCAACTCGATGTGATCTGCGTGCCCGGTGGGTTCGGCACCGACGACATGATCAACGACGAGGAGATGCTGGCCTTCCTGCGCAAGCAGGCGCCAGGTGCAAAATACATCACCTCGGTTTGCACGGGATCGCTGGTGCTGGGCGCCGCCGGCCTGCTCAAGGGTTTTCGCGCAGCGACGCACTGGACGGCGATGGATTTTCTGAGCGCGTTCGGCGCGATCCCGACCAAGACGCGCGTCTGCGTCGACGGCAACCGCGTCACCGGCGGCGGCGTCACCGCGGGGATCGATTTCGCGCTGACGCTGGTCTCGCTACTGCACGATCAGAAGACCGCGGAGACGATCCAGCTCCGGCTCGAATACAACCCGGCGCCGCCGTTCAATTCCGGCTCACCCGACACCGCGCCGCCGGAAGTGCTTGCCTTCATGAAGGACAGGATCGCGCCAGCGCAAATCCGCCGCGGCGAGATGATCGACCGCGCCGCCGCACGGCTGGGGTAGCGCTGCGCCTCTGCAATCGTGTCCCGGACGGGGCGCGGCACCATCAGCGCGTTTACGCGCGTCTTCGACGCGCTATGGTGACGCGACGCAGAGCCGGGACCCATCTGAACAGGTCCCGGCTCTGCGAAGCAGCGTACCGGACGATGCTTCGCATCGCCGGGAGAACGCTGCACCGCGTCCGGAACATGGAGCAAATGGCAGCAACAAGAAAAAGGCCGCCTGGTTTCCCCGACGGCCTTTCCTGTCCTACGGCAGCCACACATTAGCGGGCGATTTCAGAACCTCTGCACCGGGGGCCTATCTCCCGGCCGTGTCCTACTCGGTGGCCGCTGCTCGCCGGGGCAGTCGCGAACTGGAGCCCGGCACCGACGCGATGGTTTCCCATCTCCGTAAGATGGCTACATTGAGCCTCGATAACGCGGATGGCGCAAGACGGCTGCGGCGGATGTCCCCGCTGATCCCGTTATTCACAGGGTCGATGATTGTGGTCTAAGGCGCATGTAACCGCGGTATGACCGCGACGCGCGGGAATGACGATCGTCTCAGCTTCCCGGCGTCCAGGGCTGGTAATCGCCGGTCGCCTTGGGGCGGCGACCGCTGGCCAGCGTCGAGCCGGAGGGGCGGTAGGCCGCGGGCGTGCCGGTCAGGTTCGGAACGTGTGGCTTCTCCCACTCGCGCGGCGTGTAGCTCTCTTCGGTCGGCGCGGTATCGACAACGTGATGCAGCCAGCCATGCCATGACGGCGGCACCCGGCTCGCCTCGGCAAGCCCGTTGTAGATCACCCAGCGCCGCTCGAAACCCAGCGTCGGATCGATCTTGCCGCCCTTGGTCCGGTAGTAGCGGTTGCCCTGCTCGTCCTGGCCGACCAATTCGCCGAACCGCCACGTCCACAATTGCGTGCCGAACGTCTGGCCGTTCCACCAAGTGAAAAATTTCAGCAGAAACAGCTTCATGAGGGCTCGGCCGGTTCGAGATATCGTGCCGCTCTGATGCCACCGGCCGGACGGATTGTCCAGCAGAGGCTGACACTGCGGCCCTGCCGGACAGCGGCTTGCCGCCCGTCCATGGTCGCGGAATCGGCGCAATCCGTTCATCCCGGATACGGTTCCGATCCGGCAGGCTGAATCCGCATGCAATCAACGCGCGGGCTCTGGAACGTCCGCCCCTTGAGCGGGTTAGGGCCTATATCCCGCAAATGGAGCCTAGAATGATCAGTCTAAAGGTTTTGAGTGCCGCGGCAGCGATGGCGCTTGTGTTGCCGGTGGTCGCGCCAAGCCTCAGCGCCGTTCAGGCGCAGGATAGAGGCGGTGCCGTTCCGTCTATCGGTGGCGCCAGGGGCGGCGGCGGTGGCGGTGCAGCCATCGGTGGCGGCGGCATCAGAGGTGGCGGCGTGGCGGTCGGTGGCGGTGGCGTTCAAGCCGGCGGCCCCGCGATTGGGGGCGGTAGAGCTGTCGCCCCAGGCGCACCTTCTGCTGGATTCCGCCCCAGTCCAGGCATCGGCGGCCCAGCCGTCGTGGGCGGCGGCGGTCGGGGGAATTATTATGCTGGCCGCTGGCACGGCGGTCATTTTCATCGCCATCGTCACGGCTTCTGGCCGGGCTTCGCGATCGGTGCCGGTATCGGGTCGGCCTATGGCTATTACGGTAGCACCTATTACGATGACCCCTATTATTACGACGACACCGTAGTCGCCGCAGCGCCCGTGGCCGACGATGATGCCGTGGCGTATTGCATGCGGCGGTACAAATCCTACGATCCGGCATCGGGAACGTATCTCGGCTATGACGGGCAGCGTCACCCCTGCCCGGCGCAGTAGCACGATAGCGTGAGTTCAAGGGCGGCACATTCCACAGTGTGCCGCCCTTTTTCGTTCCAGAGTTAGAGCGTTTGCCAGGCGCGCAACGCCACCGCGACGCCGCCAAGCGTAAACGTCAGTGCCGCGACCTCGCGCAGGCAATGCTTGGTCAATACGGAGCCAAGCCCAACGCACACCGCGCCTGCCAGAGCACGCTCAAGTTTCTGCCGCCGCACGAGCGCGCACAGCGCCAATGCCGCGGCGCCGACGATGCGCGCCATGGTTGATCGGCGACATGACGGGATTGGGTCCGGAACCGGCGGTTGAACTTGTTATCGTTCTGATACGGCGAAACGGAATTGCCCTCGGCAACTTTTATGGGCACTCTGCCATGTAGACGACTTGTCGGCGTTTCGACTTAATCGTCACATGGGACGTGCGACCTGCCGCCGCCCCGAGGAAGAAGGAATCATCGTGCCGCGCGTTCTCGTGGTCGATGACGACCCGATGGTGTGCGTTGCCATCGAGGTTTGTCTGACGCGCAAGGGTTTCGAGGTCACCGTTGCCGACGGTGGTGAAGCGGGAATGCGCGCGCTCGAAACTTCCGATTTCGACGTCATGCTGATCGATGTGTTCATGCCGCATATGCGCGGCTTCGAATCGATCCGGATGTTCCACGAGCGCAAGCCGGACGTACCTGTTATCGCGATGTCGGGCTACTCCTTCGCCAACACCGAACGCGCACCGGATTTCCTGCGGATGACCATCCAGCTCGGCGCGGCATGCTGCCTGCGCAAACCGTTCACGCCGGACGCGTTGTTGACCTCGGTCAATCAATGCATCACCAAACCGAAAGCTTCCGCGCAGCAGTCGAAATTGTGAAGTAAACAACTGGCAATGCCCTCGCAGCGTATCATTCTTGGAATTGGCCTCGCTATCCTCCTCATTATCGGCGCTGCCTCGATCGGTCTCGACCTCAAGTCGCGGTCCGACGCAGCCTCGGTCGACCGTGCGCTTGGAATTCTCAGCAAAATCTCGGATATGCGCCCGCTGCTGCGCCGGACGGAAAGCGCGGCGCGCGCCTTTGCGCTATCGGGCGATCAGGAATTCGCCAGGGAATACCGCGAGGCCAGCGACGCGACCGTGCCGGCGCTGGCGGCTCTGGTCGAGGCGGTCAAGGACAATCCCACCGAAAAGCGGCTGATCGAGGAAACCAAGGCACTGGTCGAGCGGCAGATTGCCGTCAATGGCGAGTTGATCAGGCTCCGGACCGCGGGAGATGGCGCCGCTGTCGCGGCGCTCGTCAACCAGGAGGACCGTGCGGCGACAGCCGCAATCACCGGAAACCTCGAGAAAGCGGTCGCGGAAGAGCGCAGGCTGCTTTTTGCCAGACGCGCCGAATCCGAAACCAACGGGACGCTCCTGCTGGCGATCGATCTCGCCGGCGTCCTGCTGATTCTGTTCCTCGCCACTCTGCTGACGGTCTCAACCCGCCGCTCGCGCCGGGAACTGCAGGATTCGCTGAGCGCCACCAAGGCCACCAACGAGGCGCTGGAGGCCGCGGTCGCTGAGCGCACCGAACATCTGGTCGCCGCGCATGAGGAACTCAGGCTTTCGGCCGCCGTCTTGCGCAGCACCTTCCACAGCATGGCAGAGGCCGTGCTCGTCATCGACACCAGGGGCGAGGTTTTGCTCTCGAACCCGGCCGCCGAGAAGATGCTGCGCTACCGGCCGGGCATGACGGTCGAGCACATACGGTCGCTCAGCGCGGTTTTCCATGCCGACGGCGTCACGCCGCTACCTCTCCGTGACATGCCCGCCTCGCGCGCGCTGCGCGGCGAAGCGTTCGACGCCAGCGAAATCGTGTTGCGCCCGGTTAGCGGCGATCCGCCGGTTCACCTCGTGATCAGCGGCCGGCCGCTGCGCGATGCCTCGGGCGCCATCAGCGGCGCGGCGCTGGTCTACCACGACATCACGGGGTCGCGCGAAACCGAGCACAAGCTGCAGCAAGCGCAAAAGCTCGACGCCATCGGCAAGCTCACCGGCGGCGTCGCGCACGACTTCAACAACATGCTGACCGTGATCACCGGCACCACCGAAACGCTGGTAACCAACCTTGCGCATGAGCCGGCGTTGCAGAAGACCGCCGAACTGATCGACCAGGCGGCGGAGCGCTGCAGTGAGTTGATCCAGCATCTGCTCGCCTTCGCCCGCCGCCAGCCGCTGCAGCCGCGCAATGTCGACATCAACGCGACCGTGCTCGATATCGCAAAACTGCTTCGCCCGACGCTCGGCGAGCAAGTCGAGGTCAACTCCATTCTCGAACAGGAAGTGGCGATTGCCCATATCGACGCATCGCAGCTCGCCAACTCCCTGCTCAACATGGCGATCAACGCGCGCGATGCGATGCCGAACGGCGGCAAGCTGCTTTTGGAGACGCGCAACGTCGTGCTCGACGAGGCCTACGCGCAGGCCAACCCCGACGCAAAGCCCGGTCCCTATGTGATGCTCGCGGTCAGCGACACCGGCGCCGGCATGCCGCAGCACGTGCTGGACAAGGTGTTCGAGCCGTTCTTCACCACCAAGGAGGTCGGCAAGGGCTCAGGCCTCGGCTTGAGCATGGTCTACGGCTTCGTCAAGCAGTCCGGCGGGCACATCCGGATCTACAGCGAGGTCGGCCACGGCACCACGATCAAGCTTTATCTGCCTCCTGCCCGCGGCCAGGCCGAGGCCGCGCCGCCGGCGGCAGCGCCGCTGCCGCATGGCAACGAGACCATCATGGTGGTGGAAGACGATGCGCTCGTGCGCAACTTCGTCACCGCGCAATTGCAGAGCCTCGGCTACCGGACGGTGGCCGCTGCCAACGGACCGGCGGCGATGAACCTGATCGAAGGCGGTCAGGCGTTCGATTTGCTGTTCACCGATGTCATCATGCCCGGCGGCCTGACCGGACGCGAACTCGCGGACAAGGTGCTGAAGCTCCGGCCCGGCATAAAGGTGCTATATACGTCCGGCTATACCGACAACGCGATCGTGCACCAGGGCCGCCTCGATCCCGGCGTGCTGCTGCTGACCAAGCCGTACCGGAAGTCGCAGTTGGCGAACATGGTCCGCCGCGCGCTGTCGGGATAAACAAGGCGCAAGCCTCCCTCCTGCGGCGTCGTTTTCAATGCCAACTGATGTATGAAAGGGTGAGACTTGGACGAAGAGATTCGGGGGAAGAGCCAAGGCTAATGGCCGACGTGATCTACAAGCGCTGCTATTTCGATTGGGGCGGACGATGCGCTTATTGCGACGTTGGACTGCCCCGGCAAAAGACGGGTGGCAAGGTCAAGGCCAGCATCGATCATTTCATCCCGCTCTCCAAGGGAGGCCAGAATGGCAGGAGCAACCGCGTGCTGTCCTGCTACCCCTGCAATCTCGCCAAGGGCGACACCGACCCGCGCGAGACCAATCAATGGCCGCACGTCGAACAGCGCCTCGCCGAGATCGCCGCTTCGATCAGTCACGGCAAGCTCAAGCAGCTTATTCCCGAATTGGTGAAACAAGTTGCCGTAGAGGCATGATCCGCACCAAAAGGGACCCGTTGGCGCTGATCTATGTCGAGTTCTGCAGCAGCGCCGAAGCGGATGCGCCATTTCCGCCTACTGCGAACCCGAGCCGCCCGCCACGATCTTCTCATTCAGCTTCTGGTCAACGGTCTCGACCGTGCGGTCGATCTCGGCGCTGGGCGCGCCGAGCTGATGCGAGATCAGCTTCACGAGCAGGTCGACGCGCTCGATGAACGGCGCGCCGGCGGCAACCGCACGGGCCGCCGATGACGGCTTGAGCAGGCTTTCGGCCGCCTTGGCATACTTCCCGAACGGCACCTGGTCCTGCGGATCGGCGCCGAGGCGCCGTGCGATACCGTCGACGTGATCGTAGATCGACTGCGACAGTTTCAGGTCGCCGTGCACGGCGTCGCGGATCGACTGCGGATCGTTCGGCGTGATGCAGCGGTAATTGCCGGTCAGCAGCATCGACCATTTGGCGAGCGGCACGAACAGCGAGTCGAACACTTTCAGCTTCACCGGGACGTCGTGGCCATCCAGCGTCACCGCATCGATATCAGCTTCCAGCTCGCGAAGCAGCTTGTTGTGCTTCTCGTCGGCAAAGGCGGCGGCCTTGAAGTTGGTCGGAAGGCCGACATGCAGGACATTTGCCGCCTCTTCCGGCGGACGGAAAGCCTGCGGATCGGGCGAGCACAGCGTCACCAGGCCAGGCTGGAAGCGTTCCCACACCTGCGCGTTGGTATAGGCCTCCTCGAGGTCCATGTCCGCCAGCGCCGGAATCCGCTTGAGATAAGGTAACGGCGGCATGTTCATGATCGACAGACAAGGCAGCTTCGCCTCGGCGATCTTGATCATCAGAACGCGGATCGTGTGGTTGGTGTATTGCGGCTCCTGCATCGCAAGACCGACCAGGTCATAGCGGGAAAGATCGACCTCGGCGGGCGTCGTCGCGTCCAGCTTGCCCGGCAGGTCGCGCGAAAAGATCGCGCGGTGCACCGCCTCGTCGCGCAGCTTGATGCGTACTTCGGTGCCGTCGCGGTTGATGAGCTCGGCCGTCTTCTTCCGGCACACCAGCGTCACGTTGTGACCGGCCATCAAAAGCTTCGTCGCCAGCAAGGAGCCATACGAGGCCCCGAGGATCAAAATGTTGCGCGCCATACTCTCTCTTTCACAGATAAAACCAGGCCCCTCTAGGTCTGGCACCCATTATGCCAGAACTATCTCAGCAGGAGGCCTACTGCAAACCGGCAGATATTACAATCAGATAGCGGCTCTCAAATTTACCCGTCCGGCTACGCCGTCGGGAGGCGGTTGGCCGAGAAGGCGACCAAGCTTCGAGCCGTCGTAAAAGGTGCTTCATCCATCAGCTTTACCCGACAAGCGACCTGCACGCGCTTCAGTCAAAGAACTCCACCGCACCTGTTTCGAGGCTGTACATTGCGCCGGCGATCTTGATTTCACCCTTCGCTTCCAGCTCGGCAAGCACGGGGCTGTCCTTCCGGATACCCGCAACGTTCTTTTCTACGTTCGTTCGAGCGACAGCATCGACGAAGGCGTAGTTCTTTGCCAGGCGCTCGCCGGTATAGGTCGTCTCCTCCACTGCTGGTTTGATCTTGGTCAGCAAGCCCGTCAAATTTCCCAATTCGGCATTGTCAATGGCGCCCTTGATGGCGCCGCATGCGGTGTGGCCCATTACGAGTACGACCTTTGCCCCCGCCAATTTGCAGGCGAATTCCATGCTGCCCAAGATGTCCGCGTTTCTAACGTTACCCGCAACCCGGCAATTGAAAATGTCGCCAAGTCCAAGATCCATGATCACCTCGGCAGGCGCGCGCGAATCTATACACGTCAGCAAGACGGCCGCCGGGTATTGACCTTTTGCACTCGCTTTCTGTTCGCGAAGGTAATTGCGCTCCTTTCTTATCCCCATGCGAAAACGCTTATTGCCGTTCTTCATTGCCTGGATGATTTGCTCTGGTGTCAGCTTGTCGCGCAGCTCCTTGGTAAGCGCGTCTGCACGTGCCCGATCTGCAAGAAAGACGCTGCCACCGCTAATGCCGACTGCAGCAGCTCCGGCAGCCAGCTTGAGAAAACCACGGCGACCCAGGCAATCGCAGCCAAGAGAATGTCCAAGCGTCTGGCGCACGTGCGATCTCCCTTCCTACAATTGCATCTCCAACGCGGCCACAATCGCTAGGTTTGGCCGGTGAAGGCCAGCGGGATCACGAAAAGCGTTTCAAAACGAGCAACTCAGTGTCCGCTCAGCACAAGTGTCTTGATCGGAAGCAGCAGGGCCTGGATGCGCAACAGCATCGCGTGCACGATGCCGACGGTGTCAACGGCATGCAACGCAAGCCGCTTGAATACGCCAGTGTCGTTTGAGGCAATCCGCTCGTGGTTACTGGTATAGGCGTTGACGATGCAACTGCTTCCGGGTGTCACGCCGTTAAGGCCGCCTTTATAGATCGGCTCCAGGTAGGTGAGAATGGTGCCTGGACGCATCACCTGCTGCGCGTCGACCAACTGCTCGCCGGCGCGGACCTGACCTGCTGCGATGTAATCTTGCACACCGGTCACCACCATCGGAATGATAGTCCAGGGCTTCGAGATGCATGTGGCCTCAGCGACCATTCCAACCTTCATGACCTGCGCCTCGATCTGTCCAAAGCCCGCAAAAAGCGCGCGTTGTCCTGCCCCCTCCGGAATGAGAACGCCAGCCGAGCGCATCATAGGATTGACGACATCTCCCACGCGCAGCGTGAACTGCTCTACCCGCCCGGCGACGCCAGCCCGAATATATGATTTGTCCAGATCCACCTGCGCATCGGCCAACGCCGCCTCCGCGCTTGCCTTCTCCGCGGGCAGAAGCGCGCTCACGCGAGTCATTGCTGATTGTTTCGAAGCTGTCGCGGAATCAAGGCCCCCTTGCCGACCCGCAAGCAGCACCTCGAGCTTTTCGATGTCGCGCTGCGGGACGATGCCGGGATTGCGCCTCTGAAGTTCGCGTTTGGTGTCCAGCTCATCCGAAGCTTGCTGATAGGCGCCCTTGGCCTCCTGAATCTGTCCTTCGGCCTTGAGGATGTCGGCCTGCGCCACCAGCAAAGCGGCCTCGACTTCGGCGATCTTGCGCCGGGCCGCTTCGATTGCTGCTTCCTGCTTTGAAGTGTCCAGCTTGAAGATCACATCACCCTTCTGGACGGGAGCGCTGAAATCAGCGCGAACTTCTGCGACCCGGCCAACTCTCTCAGGAACGATCGGAATGGTCCTGTAGAACAGCGTCGCCGTGTTGGTCGACGGATGAAAATAGAAGATGACCGTGATCAGGCCGACGGTCAGCATGAGGCAGGTGACGATGCCCCACCTCAGCTCAAACCACACTGAATAGAACGTGATCTCCCGGCCGAGCCGTTTCCCTTGCCAGTAGCGGCGATAAAGGTAATCCGGAAAGATCGTGACCAGGGAGCAGAGCAGCAATTCAAGCATGGCTGCGCACTCCCCTGACGCCGGCCTTTGTCGCATCCGCTCCCTCGGGGCGAGCGGCGTGGGCCGGGCCTTCATCGGCTATTTCGGCCACTTCGTTTCCCGGCGGAACGCCGGCCATCTTCTCGACCGATCCCGCGATGCTGCGCAGCGGCGTGCTGAAATCGGGCAAATCGATCATGGCAAGCAACAGCCCGATTACCCAAAACAGGTGGATGTGGGTAAAGAGCGCCAACAAACCCAACACAGCCACGATCTCGAATTGCAGCTTCTGCGATTTATGCGCCATCCGCTCCGGCAAAGAGTGCAAACGCAGATAAAGATTACCGACCAGCAGAACGGCACCGAGCAGAACGATGCCGACCACCACCATCAGGATATCGGTGCTGTCAGGAGCGGTGATGAAGCCCGGCAGGTGATGCGGGGCGCTTGGATGAAGTAACTCGCTCACGGCATACTCCATTCCAAAATGCAAACTATCGTACCGAAGAAAAACAAATACTCAGCCTCGCGGAACGGTTGTATCTTTGCACAAAACTGCGACTTGGCAAGCTAAGACCTTGTCGCCAGCACCACGCCCGCCAGCGTGAACACCAGTGCTGCGATCTGGATCAGGCCGAGCGGCTCACCGAGCGCGATGGCCGAGGCGACGACGCCGATCACGGGCACCGCCATGGTGCCGATCGCGGCGACTGATGCCGGCAGGCGGGCGAGCGCCGCGAACCAGCTCACATAGGCGATGCAGAACTGGATCACGGTCGAATAGATCAGGAGCCACCAGCCGAGCTGTGTCACCTCATCGATATGCGTGGTCTCGACGGCGAGACCGATGATGACGATCGGAAAACATCCGAGCCCGATCTGCCAGGCCGCGGCCGGGATCGGCGGCAGCGGCACCGGCAACTTTTTCGCCAGCACCGTGCCGAGCGCAAAGCCGAATGCGCCGCCGAGCGCCATCACCATGCCCGGCAGCTTTGCAGCGGTCGCACTAAAGCCGTTGCCGCCCATGATGGCGGCGAGCCCTGCGAACGCCATCACCAGCGCCACCGTGCGCAGAATAGTCGGCCGCTCGCCGAGCACCGGCCAGGCCAAGAGCGAGGCCCAGACCGGCATGGTGTAGGCGATCAGCGCGGCTTCGCTGGCCGGCAGCCAGAGCAGCGCCAGCCCCATCAGCACCATCCATCCCGTGACGTTGAGCAGCGCGGAGAGCATCAGCCGCGGCCACAAATGCCGCTCGACCTTGAGACTCTGCGAGCGCGCCAGCGCCAGCACGGCCAAGAGCGCCGCGCCGATCACGCCGGTCGAGCCCCGCAGCGTCAACGGCGGCAGCTCGCTCAGGAGATACTTCGTGACGGGCCAGTTGAACCCCCAGCCCACCGAGGTGATGGCAAGGAACATCAGGCCTGCGGGCGCGATCCGCATCGGCGCGCTGGTCGGTTTTGATTCTGTCATGGAGCCCGGCAGGGACGGAAAACGGTGGAATCGGCCTCACCTTGCCGCTTATCGGCGGGCGCGACCACGGGCTCGTCGGCATGCCAGCCCTCCCCGTTCCGTAGCGTTACGTGAGTCTTTCGAACGCAATCCCGAAAGCCGAAAAAATACCTGCCCTGTGAACAGCGGGACGAAGCCTGTTTCCACATGCGAGGAACAAATTTTTGGGTTGGGAATCCCTGAGGACTCACCGATACTTGGCACCATCACAGGCGCGGGAACACCCCCTGTTATCCGTCACTTTCCACCATATTTAGTATTTGATTCAGGAACTCGTACTACTCCTTGACGGGCGCAACGGGTTTGGCCTAGCCTTATTGCTGGACGGCGCGAGTTAAGTTCTGGGTCCCGCCGATCGCTCCCAAATGGGTTCCGAACGAGCACTCCGTCAGCCGGTTGAGGCACGGATCGAGGGCTTGTCTGCCCAAAATTCGGGGGCGATCCGGGCCTTAAAAAACGAGCCGAATGGCTCAAGGCGACGAGTTGCGGCGTTGAGTTGGGAGCATGGTCCGGAAAAGTGGGTACCGGTTTTCCGAACAGACCATGCTCAAACGAAGGAAGGGGCTGGCCTTGCCGGAAAGGCGGGACGAGCCCTTGGGGTGGCGAAGACAGAAACAGGGCCGGGTTCACCGGTAGAGCTGGCGGATCTCAAGGGCCAAGGTTGTCTTCAACCTTGGTGCCGAAGGTTCGCTCACTGCAACATCCGGCAACCGCAGGAAATGCGGACCGGGCAAGAAGACGGGGCACGACAACTATGCGAATCGAACGGCGCAACACCACTTCCGGCCAGTCACCCTATGCAGGGATTGATTTCAGGCTGACGACATCGGAGATCCGCAACCCCGACGGCTCGGTCGTGTTTCGGCTCGAGAACGTCGAAGTGCCCCAGTTCTGGTCGCAGGTCGCCTCCGACGTCCTGGCGCAGAAGTACTTTCGCAAGGCCGGCGTCGCTGCGCGGCTGAAGAAGGTCGAGGAAGAGACCGTCCCGTCGTGGCTATGGCGCTCGGTGCCGGACACCGAGGCCCTCGCCCTGCTCCCCGAAAGTGAGCGCTATATCGGCGAGACCAGCGCAAAACAGGTGTTCGATCGCCTCGCCGGCTGCTGGACCTATTGGGGCTGGAAGGGCGGCTACTTCTCCAGCGATGAAGACGCGCAAGCGTTCTACGACGAGCTGCGCTACCAGCTCGCAAAGCAGATGGTCGCGCCGAATTCGCCGCAATGGTTCAACACCGGGCTTCATTGGGCTTACGGCATCGACGGCCCCGGCCAGGGCCATTATTACGTCGACTGGAAGACCGGCAAGCTAACCAAGTCGAAATCGGCCTACGAGCACCCGCAGCCGCACGCCTGCTTCATCCAGGGCATCGAGGACGACCTCGTCAACGAGGGCGGCATCATGGACCTCTGGGTGCGTGAGGCGCGCCTGTTCAAATACGGCTCCGGCACCGGCTCGAACTTCTCGCGCCTGCGCGGCGAAGGCGAGCGCCTCTCCGGCGGCGGCCGCTCGAGCGGCCTGATGAGTTTTCTCAAGATCGGCGACCGCGCGGCGGGAGCCATCAAGAGCGGCGGCACCACGCGCCGCGCGGCCAAGATGGTCGTGGTCGACGTCGATCACCCCGACATCGAGACCTATATCGACTGGAAGGTGAAGGAGGAGCAGAAGGTTGCCGCCCTTGTCACCGGCTCCAAGATCAACCAAAAGCACCTCAAGGCCGTGCTGAAGGCCTGCGTGAACTGCGAGGGTTCGGGCGACGACTGCTTCGATCCCGAAAAGAACCCAGCGCTGCGCCGCGAGATCAAGCTGGCGCGCCGCGCGCTGGTGCCCGACAACTACATCAAGCGGGTGATCCAGTTCGCCAAGCAGGGCTACAAGGACATCGACTTCCCGATCTACGACACCGATTGGGATTCGGAAGCGTACCTGACCGTCTCCGGCCAGAACTCCAACAATTCGGTCTCGCTGAAGGACGACTTCCTTCGCGCGGTGGAGACCGACGGCGAGTGGAATCTGATCGGCCGCACCAACAAGAAGATTACAAAAACGCTGAAGGCGCGCGAGCTCTGGGAAAAGATCGGCCACGCCGCCTGGGCCTCGGCCGATCCGGGGTTGCACTTCAACACCACCATGAACGACTGGCACACCTGCAAGGCGTCCGGCGACATCCGCGCGTCGAACCCGTGCTCGGAATACATGTTCCTGGATGACACGGCGTGCAATCTCGCCTCCGCCAATCTGCTGACGTTCTATTCGACCACGACCAAGCGGTTCGACGTCGAGGCCTATGAGCACCTGTGCCGGCTCTGGACCATCGTGCTCGAAATCTCCGTGATGATGGCGCAATTCCCGTCGAAGGCGATCGCCGAGCTCTCCTACGAGTTCCGCACGCTGGGCCTGGGTTTTGCCAACATCGGCGGCCTCTTGATGACCATGGGCCTGCCCTATGACTCCAAGGAAGGCCGTTCGCTGTGCGGCGCGCTGACCGCTGTGATGACCGGCATCGCCTACAAGACCTCGGCCGAGATGGCGGCCGAGCTCGGCACCTTCCCCGGCTACAAGAAGAACGCCCAGCACATGCTGCGCGTGATCCGCAACCACCGCCGCGCCGCCCACGGCCACGCCTCGGGCTATGAGTCGCTCAGCGTCAACCCGGTGCCGCTCGACCACGCCTCCTGCCCGCAAGGAGACGTGATCGCGCATGCGACCAAGGCCTGGGACGACGCCCTCGCCCTCGGCGAAGCCAACGGTTTCCGCAACGCGCAGACGACTGTCGTGGCACCTACCGGCACCATTGGCCTCGTGATGGATTGCGACACCACCGGCATCGAGCCTGATTTCGCGCTGGTGAAGTTCAAGAAGCTCGCCGGCGGCGGCTACTGGAAGATCATCAACCAGGCCGTGCCCGAAGCGCTGCGCGCGCTCGGCTACCGCGAAAGCGAGATCGCCGAGATCGAGGCCTACGCCGTCGGCCACGGCTCGCTCTCCAACGCCCCCGGCATCAACGCCACCACCCTCAAGGCCAAGGGCTTCACCGACGAAGCCTTGGCCAAGGTGGAAAAGGCGCTGCCGACCGCGTTCGACATCAAGTTCGCCTTCAACAAGTGGACCTTTGGCGAAGACTTTTTGCGCGACACGCTGAACCTCGCGCCCGAGACGATCGCGGCCCCCGGCTTCGACCTCCTCGCCGCGCTCGGGTTTACAAAACGCGAGATCGAGGCCGCGAACGTGCACATCTGCGGCGCGATGACGGTGGAAGGCGCGCCTCACTTGAAGGCCGAGCACTATCCGGTGTTCGACTGCGCCAACCCCTGCGGCAAGATCGGCAAGCGCTATCTGTCGGTCGAGAGCCACATCCGCATGATGGCGGCCTCGCAGCCGTTCATCTCGGGTGCGATCTCGAAGACCATCAACATGCCGAACGACGCCACCGTCGAGGACTGCAAGGCGGCGTATTTGCTGTCCTGGAAGCTCGCGCTGAAGGCCAACGCGCTCTACCGCGACGGCTCGAAGCTGAGCCAGCCCTTGAACTCGCAGCTCATCGCCGATGATGACGACGAGGACGATGCGGTGGAGGCGCTCTACGAGAAGCCGATGGCCGCGCGCACCGCGCAGGTCTCGGAAAAGATCGTCGAAAAACTGGTCGAGCGCATCGTCGTGATGCGCGAGCGCGAGAAGATGCCGGATCGCCGCAAGGGTTACACCCAGAAGGCGGTGGTCGGCGGCCACAAGGTGTACTTGCGCACCGGCGAATATGACGACGGCCGTCTCGGCGAGATCTTCATCGACATGCACAAGGAAGGCGCGGCGCTCCGCTCCTTCATCAACAACTTTGCGATCGCCGTCTCGCTCGGCCTGCAATACGGCGTGCCGCTGGAGGAATATGTCGACGCCTTCACCTTCACCCGCTTCGAGCCGGCGGGCCCCGTGCAGGGCAACGACTCCATCAAGTACGCGACCTCGATCCTCGACTATGTGTTCCGCGAACTCGCGGTCAGCTACATGTCGCGCTTCGATCTCGCCCATGTCGATCCGACCGAGTCGAATTTCGACGCGCTCGGCAAGGGCGTCGAGGAAGGCAAGGAGCCGTCCGACCAGGGCCAGCAGGCAACCAAGTACCTGTCCAAGGGCCTGACCCGCTCGCGCACGGATAATCTGGTGGTGATGCGCGGCGGCGATGTGGATGCCCGCGGCTCCCACAACGTCACCGCGATCGCCGGCCACGGCCCCAGCGCCCGCGCCTCCGACGCCCACGAAGGCGCGGTGGCCTTAAGGCAGGAATCCCAGCACGACCTGTCCCCGACAGAAAAGCTGGGAGCTCTGCAATGGAGCAAGTCCGGCAGCGCGGCGGTAGCGGTCGCCCCCAGCAAGGCCGAACGCCGCGCGGAAGCCAAGGCCAAGGGCTACGAAGGCGAGATGTGCTCGGAGTGCGGCAACTTCACGCTGGTGCGGAATGGCACGTGCATGAAGTGCGATACGTGTGGGTCTACGACGGGGTGTTCGTGAGAGGTCGTCAATCTCATTGCTGGTTTCAAACAATCCAAAGGCCGCTCAAACGAGCGGCCTTTAACACAGGCAGACAATCATATGGCGAGCATTCACCTACAGGATTGCGTTTGCGCCCATTGCCGTGACAGGAAGCCTTTTTCAATTCCTCCACACCTCCTTGATGCAATAGCCAACGGGGAAGTCGTGATTTTTGCCGGTGCAGGAATTAGCACTGAAAACCGGACTTATTCGCGAACTACATTCTACGAAGAAATCCGATCCGAACTTAAGTTAACCGAACATATCTCTTTTCCAAGACTAATGGACGCTCTTTGTGCTCAACCTGACGGAAGGCTCAGACTGCTCAAAAAGATAAAAAAGCGATTCGATTACTTCATTTCATTCGATGAATTTTACCAAGCCATGACCCGAGTTCATAGGGCGATCTCGCCGCTCCATACGATAGCGGACGTAATAACAACGAACTGGGATGATTTTTTCGAGCGCGCGTGCGGGTTTGATGCCTTCGTCTACGATAGCGATCTTGCATTCTGGGACGCATCACGCCGACGGGTCATGAAGATACATGGATCGATAACAAACTTTGGATCAATTGTTGCAACCACCAGTGACTACCGACAATCCTATAAGCGCTTAAACAACGGACCGCTAGGCGCTCATCTCAAGTCACTGATCGCACGCAAGACGGTAGTCTACGTTGTTATTCTCTTTCGGACGACAACTATCTTCGCCTGTTACGAAATATTTCCAAGATGATGGGATCGAGCGCCCGCCAATCGTACTTTGTCTCACCCAGCATTGACCAAGGAAAACTTGCAAAGACACCGATCACTCTCGTCCCGATAGAAACGGACGGAGCATACTTCTTTGAAGAAGTGCGCACCCAGCTTACCGAACGGTGCGGAATTGTTCGAGACGAAGCATTTGAAGCCTGCGCAATTTTGCTCCCGCTGGCCCTAAACATTCACAGCAAGACTGCCGACGCCTTCATCAAGAAGCAACCTAGCCTCCTACTTTTCGTATTGAGCTACCAAGACGGCCTGATACATGGGCTCAAGCGAATTCTCACAATGAAGAAGACAGGAGAGTATCACTCCGCGACTCACGTCCACTCGCAGGTGCATACTTACGAGCATATTGTCGACGATTATATAAAGGAGAAAAGCTATTGGAACGCTTCGTATGCACTCGGCTACCAAGCATCTCTGATTTATCTATTGCTACGATCGAAGGACGATCGCGCCTCTCAACCTCCTTTTTTTAGCGTTCCATTCAATGCAAACGTCACTTCTCTCGCGGCCGCTGTTAGATTTCCTGACAAACAGCTTCCAAGATCGGCTGCGCGCGAAGCCAAGATATTTCTGAGCCAGTATCCGAAGGCTGCGCAGCTAATACCAAGTCATACACCGTATCTCTAACGCAACTTTCCTCGCAACGAACGCAGCCCGAATGGAATACTCGATCGGGGACCAAGAACTCGCTCCCGCATCTCGCTTCGCTCATGGGGGATTACGGTGACAGTGGACTTAACTCGAAGACGCCGCATGGTTCTCAGCTACGAATTGAATGCACTGTCACACGAAGTCCACAAGCGCAGCCAAGGAAGCGGGCCGTGAATGAATTTCCAATTGAAGATATTCATCGCATGCTCGACAGTGTCGAGGACATAATCTTCGACTTGGACAGCAAGCCCGATACGATCGATGTAGCTGACCTAGGTGAACTATCCCTCGTTGTCTTAGAGATAATGGGATGGACTAACACTGCTTATATGGAGAACCGACTATCGGTTAATCCCAGCAACGGTCAGAAAGCGTGACGCAATCAGAATTGCGGATCGAGTTCGGTCATTTTTGAAGAGCGAAGATCAAGCGTCCGCCCCCGACGCTCCGGTGCCGACAATCCAGAAAGAGCCTCCTCGGCTGAAGCCAGTCACTTGCACTGCCGAGCAATGGGTAATGGTTGGCGTGGCCTCCGAAGCAAAGCAGAAAATAAACCTAATATCAGTTCTGCTTGATAGCATAGTCGTGCAGGTTAAAGGAGCCAATGCCCCGACGGCTGAGCAACTACTCACTGACGTTGAGCGACAGCAGTTGATTGCCATCTTAGAGACCACCCTGAACGTCTTGAAATCCCCACTGGTAGAGACCGGGATGCTGAAGACAGCTCAGAAGACGCTGAAGGAGGCAAGTGGAAAAGCTGCAAAGGGCTCTCTCCAGAAAGGCCTCGGAAAACTTATGGATGCGGGCGCCGATAGGATTGCGGAGTTGCTAATCAAGCTTCTCACGTAACAAAAGCATTATGGACCATAGCCTGTCTCACCGTGGCGTAGTTCTTTATACTTCCATGTGACCTTTATCGATCGTGGGGAAGTCGAACATGGGCGACATTAATAACTTCCAGAGGCTCGGCGCTCCTCACAGCGCCGGAGTGGGGAGCGCCTTTGAGGTAATGGCAAAGAAGTTCTTCCAAACGACCGAGGCTCTAGAATTAGAACCAAACTTTTCAGTTCCAGTTGGAGTAACGCATCTGAAGAAGATGCACCGCTTTGATCTCGGCAGTAAATCACCGGCGGTCCTTGTTGAATGCAAGTCTCATACATGGACACAAGCGGGCAACATGCCAAGTGCAAAGATGACCGTTTGGAACGAAGCGATGTACTACTTTCACATTGCACTTGGAGGATTTCGGCGGATCATGTTCGTTTTGAGACACCACCGTCGTGGACTCAGCCTCGCGTCCTATTATCTTCAAACACATGGACACATGGTACCGAGCGGAGTGGAAGTCTGGGAATTCGACACAGATACAATGCTCGGCGAACGACTTCGTTGAAGATGACCGCTCCATTCTCTTCTCAGAGGCCGCACGCAACGGCGGCGTACGGCCTGATTACGGTGACAGTGCACTTAATCTGCCGAAGGCGAAGTGCTGTTTAGTGCACTGTCACTGTAATCCCAGCGATTGATCCGCGGTTACGCGGAGCCTGTTATCGGACCGCGCATCGCGCGGACCCGTTGGCTAATCCACCCTACCCACCGAGCATATTCCAGACAACGGGGCACCATCCCGACGGGCAGCGCCACGGAGCCGGTTCCGCTGTTTCAACCTAGCCGACCGCCGTGCCGTTGGCCTCAGGCACGGCGGAATTCGCGCGCGTTACCGCGCACTGCCCGTCGTTATCGGTTCCGAGTGTACCGGGATCATCAGGTGCTCGTTGGGTTTGCCGGGGAACATGACGTAGGGCTGCGTCGGGTCTTTGACATCCAGATCGCGCGGATAGGGACTGAGCATCTCGCGTGCTGCGCCGCCGACGATCATGACATGCGGCCCGGTCTGGACCCAATGCTTGTGCGTGTGCCGTTCGGCGGAATCATGATTGCTCGTGCCTGTGTCACCGTCCAGCATGAAAATGAGGCCAATTTTGTTCGGCGGAGTCTGTTTGGCCTGCAGAGCCTTGCGCCATTCCATGGCGTTCTCGTCATCGCATTCGGGCGTTCCGTCATTTCCGATAAAGCAAGTGAAACCGTTCGATCCGGTTTGGATCGTCTTGGAAGATCCATCCGGCTGCGGCATGGTGATCGTCGCGTTGTTCACGACCGACGCCGGAGCAGCGGTCTTCACCTTGGCGATGTACTCTGGTTCGGTCTTCGGGACTTCCTCGGTGGGAAGAGCCGATGCCGATGTGATGGTGAGGGCTGCCGATGCGACGTAGAACCCAACCGACGCGAGAGTAGAGCCTGTTCATGGCTTACCTCCTGTAGTGGGCAACCGGCATCAATTCTACACCCAAGCCAAGTGGGTGCCTCAAAAATTTCAGGAGGACATCTTCGACAACGTACCGCCGATGCCAAGACCGGAGGAACGGGCTACCGTTCCCCTTGGGTTCCGATGCGAGACACGCACGCGGCATGGCGGCTCGGCCTTGCGTTGACTGTAGCCCCCTTTTCTTCCACAGCGAGTAGCCCGGATAAGCACAGTGATATCCGGGACAACCCGAGCACCGCCTCGGATTTCGTGGAGCCTGCCATCGGGCGCGCATTCGCGCGACCCATTGGCTCATCCGGGCTGCGCTCGCTACTTTGCATGGGGTTGTTTTCGCGATTTTGTGTCTGGGCCCTGCGGTGTACTGCGGAAGAGTATCTGCACCGAGTCCGGGAGGCGAGATCGTCAGCAAGCAGCCCCGACGAGCGCGGCGATATCCGGGACGACCCCAGCACCACCCGGATATCGCGGAGCCTGTCATCGGGCGCGCATTCGCGCGACCCGTTGGCTCATCCGGGCTACGCTCACTATTCACTTACTTCGCCAGCCCAAGCGACTTCAGCGCCTTGCCGTTGTCCTCGTTGTCCGCCTTCATGAACTCCGCGAACTTCGCCGAGTCCAGATAGATCATGTCGAAGCCGCGCCTGTTCATGAACTCCTTGAACTCTTCGCTGTCCCAGATCTTCTTGATTGCGGTCGCGTACTGCGCGGCAATCTCCTTCGGCAGGCCCTTTGGCGCCGCAAAGCCGCGCCACACACCCTTGTGCCACTTGTGACCCGTCGCCTCCTCGGTGGTCGGCACATCAGGGAAGTTCGGCGCGCGTTTGGGTGAGAAGAACACGAGGCTGCGGATCCGCCCTGCCTTGATCAGCGCCTCGGCTTCCGGCATCGAGCACGCGACGAAGTCGACGCCGCCGGCCGCGAGATCGGTCAGCGCGGTCGCGGCGCCGGTGGACGGCACCCAACGGATCGAACCGGGCGAAACGCCGTCGGCCTGCATCAGGCCGGCGAGCGCGACATGCCAGCTTCCGCCCTGCCCCGTACCCGAGGCCACGATCTTGTTCGGGTTCGCCTTGATATGCGCGAACAGCTCCTTGACGGTCTTGTAGGGCGAGTCCGCCTTCACGTGGATCGCGGCGGGGTCCTGGTTGACCAGCGCGATCGGCGTATACTTCTCCCAGGTGAGATCGGTGAGCCCCACCCAGTGCATCAGGTTGATCTCGAGCGTGATGAGACCGAACGTGTAACCGTCAGGCGCAGCGGTGGCGATCGCCTGGTGGCCGACCACGCCCGACCCGCCAGTGCGGTTCACGACGTTTACCGGCTGCTTGAGATCGCGTTCCAGCATGCTCGCGATCTGGCGCGCGACCGCGTCGGTGCCGCCGCCGGCGGCCCACGGCACGATCAGCGTGATCGGCCGCTCGGGGAAGGCCGCTTGCGCGTTTCCGGGGCCGAGCAGGCTTGCGGCCGCAAGCGCCGCAAGCGCGAGATTTCTGACCAAATTGCTGACCTGGCGAAACATTCGCAAAACCCTCCCGCTCTGTTTTTTATGCGCCGGGTGAGACACCGCGACGGGCGCTTATGCGCTATTCGCCATTCGGGTGGCGGAGCACTGACATGTCAAGGAGAAGCAAACGTAGGGCGAATTAGCCGAAGGCGAGCCGCGGACATCCCTCATTGCGACCTTCAGCGAATCCGCCGATCCTCCGATCGACATGGGGTGATTCGTGCTCGCTGAAACTACCGATCAATATCTGGAAAGCCTCAATGCAGAGCAGCGCAGGGCCGTCGAGCACGGCATTGCGGCGGACGGAACCATCGGCGTCCCGCTTCTTGTCATTGCCGGCGCAGGATCCGGAAAGACCAACACGCTCGCGCACCGGGTTGCCCATCTCATCATCAAAGGCGCCGACCCGCGCCGCATGCTGCTGATGACGTTTTCGCGCCGTGCGGCCGCCGAGATGACGCAGCGTGTCGAACGCATCGCGCGCCGTGTCCTCGGCGATAAGGCCGGCATTATGACGGAGGCGCTGACCTGGGCCGGGACCTTCCATGGCATCGGGGCGCGGCTGCTGCGCGAATACGCCGAACGCATCGGCTTCGATCCGGCCTTCACCATCCATGATCGCGAGGATTCGGCTGATCTGCTCAACCTGGTGCGCCACGAGCTCGGATTTTCAAAGACCGAGTCTCGTTTTCCCACCAAGGGCACATGTCTTGCGATCTATTCCCGTTGCGTGAACGCGCAGGCGCCGATCGAGGCGGTGCTCGGGCAGCATTATCCCTGGTGCTCGGGATGGGCTGACGAACTCAAGCGATTGTTCGCTGCTTACGTCGAGGCCAAGCAGAAGCAGAACGTGCTCGACTATGACGACCTCCTGCTGTGGTGGGCGCAGATGGTCTCGGAGCCTGCAATCGCGCAGGAGATCGGCGGCCGGTTCGATCATGTCATGGTCGACGAGTATCAGGACACCAACCGGCTTCAGGCGACGATACTCCTGGCGCTCAAGCCGGATGGACGCGGCCTTACTGTGGTCGGGGACGACGCCCAATCGATCTATTCGTTTCGCGCGGCCACTGTCAGAAACATTCTGGATTTTCCCGATCACTTCAGCCCAAAAGCAGAGATCATTACGCTCGACCGCAACTATCGCTCCACGCAGCCGGTTCTGGCGGCCGCCAATGGCGTGATTGGACTTGCCAGGGAACGGTTCACCAAAAACCTCTGGACCGAGCGCAATTCGGCCCAGCTGCCGCGTCTGGTCACGGTTCGCGATGAGGCCGACCAGGCGCGCTACATCGTCGAGCAGGTGCTGTCGAACCGCGAGGAAGGATCGCGTCTCAAGGAGCAGGCTGTTCTGTTCCGGACGTCCTCACACAGCGGCCCGCTGGAGGTCGAGCTGACGCGGCGCAATATTCCCTTCGTCAAGTTCGGCGGCCTGAAGTTCCTGGACGCCGCCCACGTAAAAGATGTGCTGGCGCTGCTCAAGTTCGTCGAGAACCCACGGGACCGCGTCGCCGGATTCCGCGTGCTTCATTTGCTGCCCGGTATCGGCCCGGCGTCGGCGCAGCGCATTCTCGATCAAACCACCGTCATGGCCGATCCGATCGCCGCGCTTGCAGCGCTGCCGACGCCTCCCCGCGCCGGCCAGGATTGGACCGCGTTCGTCGAAACGCTTGGTAATCTCCGCTATTCGGAATGGCCTGTTGACATCGAACGTATCAGGCTCTGGTACACCCCGCATCTGGGGCGAATCCACGAGGATGCCGAGGTGCGGCTGGCTGATCTATTGCAGCTCGAGCAGATCGCCTCGGGCTATCCTTCCCGCGAGCGCTTTCTGACCGAGCTCACGCTCGATCCACCTGACGCGACCAGCGATCGCTCCGGGCCACCACTGCGAGACGAAGACTATCTGATCCTGTCCACGATCCACTCTGCCAAGGGTCAGGAATGGAAGTCGGTATACGCCTTGAACGTCGTCGACGGCTGCATGCCGTCTGATCTCGGCGCCGGCACGACGGCTGAACTCGAAGAAGAGCGACGTCTTCTGTATGTTGCGATGACGCGCGCCAAGGACGATCTGCATCTGATCGTGCCGCAGCGCTTCTTCGTGCACGGCCAGCAGGCACGCGGCGACCGGCATGTCTATGCGTCCCGGACGCGGTTCATACCGGATCATCTGGTCAAGCTGTTCGAACGGCAGACATGGCCGGCTGCGTCCCCGGCGGCACGCCCGACGCCAAATCAAAACGTGCAGATGGATATTCGTGAACGCATGCGCGGCATGTGGCGTTAGCAGCGTGGCCGGACGAGCAACCGGGTCGCGCGAATGCGCGACCCGGTTTGGCTCATACAGGCTGCTTGCTACTCGTTACTCGCCGGTGAGAACGCAACTACCATCCGCGATTCATGTGGCGCACTTCGCCGGTTCGCGAGTCGACATAGACTTCCATCCAGCGACCCGCGCGGTCGCGGCCTTTGATCTCCCACTGATCGCCTTGGAACTGGGTGTAGGACACCGTCATGACGCCGAGACCGGTCGCCACGTCGAGCGCGGTCTCCATCGAAATCTGGTCACCGGAATCGAAGGCGACGGCAGGTGTCGCTGCACCAAGCGCTAAGGCAGTGACAATTGGAAGAATGACATTTCGCATGGACACTCCTGTCGAACGCGTTGAGCCGTTACGCCAGTTAGAACGAGCGGCAGTGTAGTGTGTTCCAACACCAGAGATCGCGGAACAGCGTGAAATTTCGGCAGTTGTGGCGATTTCGCGGCGGTTCCCGCTCGCTAACTAGCTCGCCATACACGCTTGGAGCAGCGTAGTACCCAAGCGTTGTCCGGATGATCGTCGCGCAAAAGAAAAGCCCGGCTCACGGCCGGGCTTTTCTTTCATTTAGCGCCTGTCCTGACCGGGGCCTCCGCCACCGCCCGGTCCACCGCCACCCCCGCGCGGTGCGATCTGCGGCGCGCCGCCGCCCTGCGTCGCGGGCGCTGCTGCGCGCGGGGCGGCCGGGGCCGGCGTCTGCTGCGCGCGTACGTTCGGCGGGCCGCCGCCACCGCGCGCCGCATCGGGCTGCGTCATGCGAGGCGTGGCACGGTCCATCCGCGGCGCAGCCGCACGCGGTTCGTCATGGCCGCGCGCCATGATCGGCGGCGTCTGCGGGGGGCGGCCGCGGGTTGTCGGCTGCTCGCGCACCGTCGCTCTTGCGTCCTCACGCGTCATCCGCCGCGCGCTCTCACGCGCCGTCCGCGCGTCTTCCCGCGTCATGCGGTCCCGCACCACCGCGCGTTCGCGCCCTTCGCGTGCGCCACGCGTCGTGATGTCCCTCTCCCGCGTCACGCGTTCCGTCACGCCGGCGCGGCTCCGCTCCGTCACACCGGCGCGCGTCCGTTCCTCGACACGGGCACGCGACCTCTCCTCGACGCCGACACGCGTCCTTGCCTCGGGGAGCGCAGCGTCGCGCGCGACCGCCGCGCGGCCGATCCGGGCCGCCGAGCGGTCGATCGTCAACCGCGTTGCGACACGCTCATGCGACCGCCAGTAGCCACTCCAGTGGGCGCGGCGGTGATACCAGGGACGTGCCGCATAGTGGCTCGACCAGTACGTGGTCAGCACGAACGGCACGATGGGAACGTCGATCTCGTCGACATAGTCGGGCAGATAGACGTAGCGGTTGCGGTAGAGATATTGGAGATACCGCGACGACACCCAGCCACGATCCTCCGACCAGCTCACATCGCACCAGGCCTTGCCTCTGAAGCACCCGTGGATGTTGACACGGGTGCCGCCGGGAATGCGGTCGACGGTCGGAAAGCCTTCACCGGGCCCGGCCTTCAGGCTGACCGTGGTGGTAACGATGCCCGGCGCTGCCAGTGCGGCGGTCGGCATCAGCAGCATGGCTGCTGCAATGAACAATGCTCTAAATTTCATGGCGAATTCCTCCTCTCGAGCAGGAACGCCGCAGCGAAACAGGTGTTCCCTGAGGAGGGTCGCGTTAGCCGAAGGATGCAGGCGTCTCGCAGGCGCGAGACGCGGCTCATTTGTTCGTCATGGGCTCTGCGCAAGCAAACTCTCAGGGCGATCTCGGCAGGCGAGCCTCGGAGACCACCCTCACCCACCTTCCGGCTTAATTCCCGCCGCCTTCATGATCGGCAACAGTCGCGCTTCCTCGCTGTCGCGATAAGCCGTGATCTCCTGCGGCGTGGTCGGCCACGTGGTGGCGCCTAAGTCGGCGTAGCGCTGTTTGAGCCAGGGGTCGTTCAGGGCCTTTGCGGTGAGCGCGTTGATCTGCGCGACGAGGTCGGGCGGCATGTTGGCGGGGCCGATCAGCGCGGTCCATGAGGTGATCTCGTAGCCGGGCAGCAATTCGGCGAACGCGGGCACGTCAGGAAGCTCCGCGATCCGCTTCTTCGCGGTGACCGCGACCGGCCTGATCGCGCCGGAGCGCACGCTCGGCAGCGAGCCCGGCAGGTTGTCGAACAGCAGATCGACATTGCCGCCGAGCAGGTCGTTCAGCGCTGGAGCTGCGCCGCGATAGGGCACGTGGCGGAGCTGGACGCCGGCCATGCTGTTCAGCATTTCGCCGGAGAGATGCAGCGTGGTGCCGAAGCCCGCGGAGGCATAGGTGTATTTGCCCGGCTCCTTCTTGAACGCCGCGAGCAATTCCTTGAGGTCTGCGGAGAACAGGTCCTTCTTCGCGCTTAAAATGTTCGGCAATTGCCACATGCCGGAGATGAAGGTGAAATCCTCGCGCGGGCGATACGGGAGTTTTGCGTAGCTACCGATTGCGAGCACGTTGGAGGCGATGCCGCCGAGCCCGACCGTGTAGCCGTCCGCCGGCGCTTTTGCGATCGCGTCCGCGCCCAGCACACCGCCGGCGCCGGCCTTGTTCTCGACCACGAAAGATTGCCCGGACAGTTCGCTCATCTTCTGGCAGAGCAGGCGCGAGAGCGTGTCGGTGGCGCCGCCGGCCGGAAAGCCGTTGACGTATTTCACGGGCCGGATCGGCCAGGCCTCTGCCGCGCGTCCCGCGTGCGGCATAAGCCACGGCGCGGCAACGGAAGAGCCAAGGAGCGCAAGCGCGCGACGGCGGTCGATAGACAGCGGCATCGGTGTCCTCCCCTTTTAGGCCATACGCCGCCTCACAGCTTTTCGCTGTTCTCTTCTCCTTCGCTCCGTCTTCGATCGGCGTTCCGCGATGATCTCTGACGAGAGGTGGGGCGCGTTCGGCTAACACAGCTTACGGGCTGTCCGCGATGCTGGGAACCCGCTCACTAAACAAAAGGACCCCGACGATGGCGCAGCCCACTCACCCCGGGACAGTCGACCCGGATCTGTGACCTGGCCCACACGCGGTTCAAACCACCTGCCCTACACTTTCGCCCGTGGTGCTCGAGTTCCGGGGACGAATATGGACGACGAGTTTTGCAGGGAAAGGGCAAGGACAGTCAGGGCCCTCGCCGAGCAAGCTGACCCGTTGATCAAGAGGCGGCTGCTGCAACTCGCCTCCCACTACGAGCGCAGGATCACGCGACCATCCTATATCCGAGGCAACCAGGCGGCGGCGTCCCGGCCGCTTGAGGGCGCTTGGGGGCAAGAGGTCGAGCAATCGACCGAACGACCGGACCCTGATCGTCAATAGCCTGCTCCTACTCACTGACGCCGTCAGGACGGCATTCTCTATCGGCGTGCACCGCGCGGTTTGACTGCCCCCTTCTTCCACAGCCGAAATCCGCCCTCGAACGCATTGGTGTTGGCGCCGAGGCGGACCTTGCGCGGCAGCTTGTCGATCTTGTCGGCGTTTCCGCCACCCAGCATGACGTAATCCGGCTCCAGTGCAGCGAGCAGACGCTTCAGGACGTCATCGACCGCGCGTTGCCATTTCTTCCTGCCAACGCGCTTGAGGGCTGCGGCACCGACGCATTGCTCGAACGTCTTGCCGTTGCGGTACGGCAGGTGAGCGAGCTCCATCGGCTCCAGAATGCCATCCACGATCATCGCGGAGCCAAGACCCGTTCCGAGCCCTAAGAACAGCATCCGGCCGCCCTGGTAGCTGCCGATCGCCTGCATCAGCGCATCGTTGACGACCTTGGTCGGGCGGCCGAAGGCCTTTTCGAAATTGAAACCGGCCCACCCGAGACCGAGATTGTGAGGCTCCGACAAGGGCCGGTTGTTGACCACAGGTCCGGGATATCCGACGGCGATGACGTCATAGGACCAGTCCTTCGTCAGAGCCTTGACCTTCCTCACCATCACTTTCGCGGATAGCTCGGGACCGGACGCAAACGCGCGCCTGGTTCGCTCCCTGCTCGTCATGACCTTCACGCGCGAACCACCGATGTCGATCACGAGGACCGTATGCCGCGATGCCCGCTTGCCCGTTTTCTTCGCCATGAATTCGCGCCCTGCTCGGTCGGATGATCATAGCGCCAGCCGATGCTTACCTGAAGCAGAGAGACAAGCAGCGTCACAGCTTTGTTCTGCATCCGACTCTATTTTGTTCGCAAAGAACGAATCGGAATCGTGCAAATCAGCGCGAGCCAGTTCTTAACAACGCGTTTTGCTTCGTGCTTGCGCAGCACGGATGCGTGCTCGACCCGTCGGCTCATGCGACGCGCGGCCCGCGACGAGCGCAGTAGCGCTCGCGTAGTGATGACAGGCTCCGCGCAGTCCGCCGCTTCGCTCGCATCCAATCGGCGCGTCGGTGCCAGCAAAGAAAAAGCAGCACCACAGCTTTGTTCTCCATCCGACTCCACTTTGTTCGCAAAGAACGAATCGGAATCGCGAGAAATCAGCGCGAGCCAATTCTTAACAACGCGTTTGCTTCGCGATTGCGCGCCGACGACGCACGCGCTCATCACGAAAAAGCCCGCGACGACATCGCGGGCTTTTTTGCAAGGCTGGGACTTAGTGGGTCGCTCGTCAGCGCCTGTGTACGGCTTGCAGTAACAAGCTAAGCTCAAGCGCCGATCAAACTGCTGTGCTCAGCGAATGGCGCGACCGGTGGTATCGGTCTGGCCTTGTGCGGTCGTGATCCTGTTCCGCGGCGTCAGGACGCTGAGCTGAAACGGCGTGGCCGAATTTGCGACCGGCGACGCTTCCTGGACGTTTTCAGCGCCCAGCGCCTGAACCTGCGCGGCCGAAACCGGAAAGCCCGCCTTTTCAAAAGCCGGCAACTCGGCCGCGACAGCGCCAGTTGCAGCCGGAATCGCGAGCAGAGCGGCGGCAGCGATGGACAGGGAAATCTTCTTCACTTCAGTTCTCCATAGGTAGCTTGAAATACGGACCTAATAGTCATTTTGCTGCGCTGCAATAGCACATTGTTGCAATGCACACATGCGAGGATAGAATGCGGAACCGGCCGTTGGTCGCGCGATCAGTCGCAAAGGTTCGCCGGAATTTTCCGCGTTGCAGCCAGGAAATCAGAAGGCGCGGCGCAAGCCGGAGGCTCCATTTGGCAGCGGAGCAAGCGGCACCCCTCTCCCTAACCCTCTCCCGTAAGGGAGAGGGAACCCATCCACGCTGCGTCCCTGACGGTGCAGACCAGAACAACTGTATGGTTCTGTTAGATGAGCACGCTCGTCAGGCTCCCTCCCCCCTTGCGGGGGAGCGTTGGGGAGAGGGGTAAGCCGCGAGCTCCGCCCTCTCGTGCTGTGCCGCGTAATCCGCCGCTCTCGCGATGAATTGGCGGGGCCGCTATCTACACGATGAAGTCGAAAGACGTGGAGGGCCGGGACAAGCTCGGCCAGCGTTGTATCAGGCCGCCTTCGCTTCCTTCTCCGGCGGCGCGGTTTCCATGGCGCGCATGTAGAGATCGAGCAGGCTTTCGCGCTCGTCGCGCTCGTCCTGGTCCTGCTTGCGCAGCTTGATGATCTCCTTGAGGATCTTCACGTCAAACCCTTCGCCCTTGGCCTCCGAAAACACTTCCTTCTTCTGCTCGTTCAGCTCCTGCAATTCGCTGTCGATGTTCTCGATCCGCTCAACGAAAGAACGAATCCGCCCGCCGGGAATGGTGATGTCAGACATGGTGCCTCTTTGTTGAATAGGATCGTGAAAATGCCCGCAAACAAATAACCAATGTGTTAACCTCGGCAGGTTCCCGCCCGGCAATTCGCCATTTCCCAGACTTATCCGCATGAACGTGATTTCGATTCAGTCGCAGGTCGCTTTCGGCCATGTCGGCAACAGCGCCGCGGTGTTTCCGATGCAGATGCACGGCATCGACGTCGTGGCGGTGCCGACCACGCTGCTTTCCAACCGGCCGGGCTATCCGACCATCCGCGGCCGCGTGCTCGCTGCAGATCTCGTTGCCGATCTGCTGCGCGGCATCGAGGAGCGCGGTGCGATCGACGCCGCGCAGATGATCCTGTCGGGCTATCTCGGCTCGGCCGAGAACGCCAACGTGGTTGCGGACTTCGTCGCGCGCGCCAAGGCTCGTAATCCGACGCTGCGCTATTGCTGCGATCCCGTGCTCGGGGATCGCGACCGCGCCCTGTTCGTCCACGCCGACATCCCCCCGCTGGTGCGCGATCATCTCTGCGCGCTAGCCGATGTCATCACGCCCAATCATTTCGAATTCGAATGGCTGTGCGGGACGAAGGCTGCGACGATCGATCAGGCAATCGCGGCGGCGCGCGCGCTGATGGCGCGCGGCCCGTCGACCGTCGTGGTCACCAGCGCCGAGCTGGCCGATACGCCGGAAGGCGAGATCGAGACGCTGGCCATCGAGCGCGCAAAGGCGTGGCGCGTGCGCACGCCGAAACTGCCGATCAGTCCGAACGGCACCGGCGATCTCTTTGCCGCGCTGTTGGTATCCACCCGCCTCCGCGGCGCAAACACGCCGGAAGCGCTCAGCCACGCCGCCTCCGCCATCTTCGCCGTGCTGGAACGCACCGCGGCCAGCGGCATGGAGGAAATGCGCATCGTCGAGAGCGCAGCGTCACTTGTTGATCCGAAGCGCCGGTTCGACCCCATCGCTATCAGCGGATCGTAGGCCGATTAGCCCGCTCGACTCACCCGCTACTGCACGACGTCGAGTTTGACCTTGGCAACACCTTTCCCCACCATTCCCAGCGCGTCGGCTGCGGAATAGGAGACGTCGACAACGCGCCCCCGAACGTAGGGACCGCGGTCGTTGACCCGTACCGTCACCGACTGGCCGCTCGCGACGTTTGTCACGCGCAACTTGGTGCCGAACGGCAATGTCGGATGGGCGGCGGTCATTTCCATCGTGTTGAACTTTTCGCCGCTCGCGGTCTTCGTTCCCTCGGTGTAGAAGCTGGCAACCCCATGCGAGGCCGTCTTGGTGCCGCCTGCATCCCTGCGCGACGCAGACCGGGTGTGCTTTCTCACGGCGGCCACGCGCCTCTTCATCATGGACGATGTGGTTCGATCCTGGTCCAGCGACGCCTGCCGGCTGGCGCGAAGCTCGGATTTTTGGGTGACGACCGAGGACTGCGCGCAAGCCGCAAGCGATGCCGCTCCCAGCGTGACAGCAAGCAGTCGTATGAATCTCCCTGCGCGCCCGGCCGTGATTGATCGCGCTTCAAGTTGAGTCCGGCCTGCCCGGACGTCGACGCACGAAGTACTGGTGCAGCCAATGGAAGACATGTTGCATTTCCCCGCCCGCGCCCCAGCCCAAGCCGAAAACCAACACGCGTCCATCGCGGGACCGAATCTGGGCGGAAGCGTGACCGGACCCGATCAGGCACAGCTTCCTCAGCGCAATTTGGTTCGAGTGTGGTGATTGGGTCACAGGAATTAGGAGTTCAGCCAGAATTGCGACATCGGCTCAGATCAGCTACCCGACCCACTCAGCCGAAGGGAGAGAAACATGCAAGTCGCAGTCGTCGGAGCCGGAGCGGTCGGATGCTACTATGGCGGACTGCTGCTCAAAGCCGGGCATGACGTGACGTTCATCGGCCGGCCGCCGCATGTCGACGCCATCAACGCCCATGGCCTGCTGCTGGACACCACGAGTTTCAGGGAGTACCTGCCCGCCCGCGCCGCGACCGACACGACTACCCTCGCCTCGCCCGATCTGGTGCTGGTCTGCGTGAAGTCGGCCGATACCGAACTGGCCGGCCGGTCGCTCGCCGGACGACTGCGGCCGGAAACCTCCGTGCTCAGCCTGCAGAACGGCGTCGACAATGCACCGCGCCTCTCTGCCGTCACCGGCCACGCTGTCATTCCCGTCGTCGTCTATGTCGGCAGCGAGATGGCCGGTCCCGGCCACGTCAGGCATCACGGCGGCGGCGATCTCGCCATCGGCCCCTCGGCCGCGAGCGCAGCGCTGGCCGAAATGCTTCAGGCCGCCGGCATCGGCATCACGATCGCCGACGACATCGACCGGACGCTGTGGAGCAAGCTGATCATCAACTGCGCCTTCAACGCGCTGTCTGCGGTGGCGAACATTTCGTACGGGCCGATGCTGGACGTCGCAGGCACCCGGGATGTCGTCACAAGCGCGGTGCAGGAAGCGATATCCGTCGCCCGCGCGTGCGGCGTTTCGATTCCCGACGACCTCCTCGAGCATATCCTGAACATCCCCACCATGATGCCGAACCAGATGTCGTCCACCGCGCAGGATCTCGCCCGCGGCAAGCCCAGCGAGATCGACTTTCTCAACGGCCATGTGGTGCGCAAGGGCGCCGAACTCGGCATCGTGACGCCGACCAATCAGGCGCTGCAGGTGATGGTGAAGCTCGCCGAACGCGGCAAGGAGATATCGCGGCAACGGCAGTAGCGGGCTGCATGCCGCGCACACTGGTCTGGCGCGCTCTCACCCGCCCATCACATTTCCCCAGCCGTCGAACACATACTCCCGCCACGCCACTGTGCCGTCGTCTCGCGCGCGGCTGAAGCGGCGGAAATCGTCGGCCTCATCGCCGATCCAGGTGATGATCTGGTCGCTTGCGAGGTCGTGCAGGACGGCGGGCTCCGATGGGTTGAAGCTCGTCATGGGGTGCATCGTCGGGTGTTCCGTCATGTCGTTGCAACGCTTTCGCAGCGGCGAAGGTTGCGCATCCTCGCAACCTCCTGCCCGCAACGGCGTTGTCGCAAATCTCTCAAGGAGGCACGCACCATGCGGAACAAGGCGCCAAATTCGCAAAGCACCAAAACGCGCTCGAACGCCCAGATGCAGGCGGCCAACTCAATGCTCAATCCCGGCGATGAAGCAGCCCCCGGGACGCCCGGCACCGGCGACGACATCTGCCCCGAATGTCACGGCAAGGGCCGCATCAACGGCTCTCCCTGCCCCAATTGCGGCGGCGGCGGAACGATCACCCGCGCCATCGGCGGCGCGTGAATACGCGTATGCCATTTCGTAGAGCGTAGATTTGGCGGATTAGCCGAAGGCGTAATCCGCCAATGGTGCCGCCTACGCGGTTCGCTTCTCGAGAATCTTGCGGAAATCCGTGGCGAGGCTCGCGTAGTAGCCGGCCAGCCCTTCGTAGAAGGCCTGTTGCGCCTTGTCCGTGGCCTCCTTGGCCTTTGCTTCGCACTTGCCGGCCCGGCTCTCGTACTTCTCCACCTTGGTCTGAAGTTCAGCCACTACCATCGTCATTACTCCCCGCCACCACACATGCTGATGATGCTATGCCGGCAAAAGTCGAAAAGATGGCCGCGTCGGGGAGATTTCGCAGCGTTGCCGTGAGCAAGCGATGGCGACGCGGCCTATCGCGACGGCACCGGCGCCGGCGGACGCATCGATGATCGCGACTTGGCTGACGCTGCCTGCGGCTTCGCCGCGGCGCGCTTTTCGCTATCGATGGATTCCAGATAGGACGTCAGCGCCCAGGCCGAGCTCGCGCCGGTGGAATAGTGTTTTTGTAAAAACAAATAGAGCGTGAGGTGAAAGCGGCCCTTGGTGAGCCCACGCGGGCTGCGATGGCAGGACGCGCAACCTTCGGCAAACAGTTTCGGCGCCGGTTTGCCCTGATCGAGATTCTGCGCGACAGCCGGGCCGGAGAGCGCGGCCATCAACACAAGAACAAGCAGGCCGCAGCGCGCTTTCGTTGGCGACATCAATTCTACCCGTGCATGAAGCAAATGGATGAGCTGCCTGCGGCAGCTCAAGAAAGGCGGAAGATGGCAGGCAATTCGCAATCTGCTGTCCAGCCGTGGCGAAAAGTGGGTGCGTTTTCGCCAACATTGCGCTCCGTTCGGGGCATGGGAGATGTGCCCCTCAATAAGGCGGCTTCTTGCGCTCCCGCTGCGCCCGTGCCGCCTCCATCCACCACACGAGATCATCGGCGAAGCGCGGAAACGCGTGCGCCAGCGCCTTGCCGCCCTCGCCGATCGGCTTGCCGTCTTCGCTCAGCGTCTGCGCGATCGGCCCGACCGCGACCGAACTCGAAATCACCACCATGCCCATTTCCGAAAGCGTGCCGTGCCAGGCGAGCGCGGCACGTGCGCCGGAGAAGCGGCCGGCCGAATAGCTCGCGATCGCCGCCGGCCGCCAGAACCATTCTTCCAGAAAATGGTCGGTGAGATTTTTCAGCCCCGGCTGCATGCCCCAATTATATTCGCCGGTCACCAACACAAAGCCGTCGGCGCTGCGGATCTTTCCCGCAAGTTCTTCGAGCGCCGCGGGCGCACCACCTTTCGGATACTCCTTGTACATCCGGTCCAGCATCGGCAGGCCGATCGCCTTGGCGTCGATCAACTCGACATCATCGCCGCGCGCGCGAAACCCCTCGACGACGAACTGCGCGAGACGAATGCCCATGCGGTCGGAACGGTAGGACCCGTAAAGGACGAGAATACGGTTGCTCATGAGACCTCAACCCTCAGGACATTGGATGATGACACTGGAACCATGCGCGCCATTCTCATGCAAGGCCTGAAGCCGCCTCGATGGCCTTGGCAAGGCGATCGAACTCATCCTCGGCGCGACCGTGCTGAACACGATCATCTTCCTCGCATCTTCCTCGCGCTGCTGTCGTCCTATGCCGCAGCCACCCGCTGAAGGTTCAAGCAGCCAACAAAAAAGCGGCCTTGCGGCCGCTTTTTTGAAATTGCTAGTCCGGCTCTACCAATAGCCGGGCCCGTCATAATAGGCATATGAATCGACGTACGGCGCACCCGCGATTGCAGCCGCCGTTCCGACTGCCACGCCAACCGGTCCGCCGATATAGCCCGGGCGATAATACACGCGCGGGCCATACACACGCGGGCCGTAGTAATAGCTGTAGTCATAACGGCTTGGCGTTCGCACGCCGTATCCGCCGAGCAGATAGTCGGAGTTCGGGTGGGAGAACCCGATCATGCCGGGCTCCTGGGTGGCTTCCTGCGAGAGCGCAGGCGTCGCGAGCCCTACCGCAAGGATGGCGGCCGCGCCGAGCAGTGTGAGTTTTGTCATCGCTCATTCTCCAATGTGAACATGAAGAGCGAACGGGCAGGTAAGATGCTGGTTCCGGAGGCGAATTCACAGCGCCGTGAATATCAGCGGCGATTTGCTGCGGATCGCAAAGAGAAAAGGCCGACGGGCGTTACGCCGCCGGCCTTCTCTTGCAACTGCCGGCTCGGGAGGTCCGGTTCCGCTGCGATTCCATGCCTAAAATTTGACCATTACAGTCTTAACAAAATCCTAATACGCGACCGTGACGTGCATCACGGAGCGCCAGAACCTTGTCCGGCTAGCCTGCGACCAACAATGAAGATCGCCTGCAACAGGAGGCCCGACATGACCCAGGTCTATTTCCACTGCTCAAACTCCCGGGAAGTCCGGCTCGACCGATCCGGCGAAGCGGTGAGCGACCTCGCCGAGGCGCGTGACCGCGCCGCCTGCATCGTTCGATCGCTCATCATGGGGCGGGACGCGGAAGACTGGCGCGACTGGGTCGTGCATGTCAGCGACGATTTCGACGAGGAGATCTTCGTTCTGCCCTTCGCCTTCGTCCTCGGCAAGCCGCACTGAGAGGTTGCCATGTTGCTCCGCCGCCTGGATGCGATCATGGCACGGTGGCACCACCTGATCGAGCGCGCCTGCGACCCCTATCGTCCCGAGCGGCACTACATGCGCGGCCCCGGCCCAAAGTGGCACGCCAGGCATCCGGCAGGCAGCGCAGGCGCTGTCCTCTAACCTCACTGCGTCGTAAGCTCCTCATCATGAGGAGCGCCAACGGGTCTGCGCGTAGCGCGGCCCGATGACAGGCGCCGCGCCCGTGCCCGGCCGCCTGCAGGCATGATCGCTGCGCCCGGGTTCCAGTCCGGCGGGGGGAGCCACAGCCCCAACCTCTCCACGCTCTCGCCTTGCTTTGGTCAAACCTCGCTGGCCGTGTGGTGGCCAGGGCAGAGATTTTCCACGCAGCAGAGCATGCTTGCCGCCCCGATTCGGGTGACATTGGACTGAGCAAGGGACCGCCAATGCAATCCACGCCAACACTGAAAGAGGCTGATCCGCACGACGTTTTTGCGATCGAATCGGTGCTGGCCGCGCACGCCCACAAGGCGCCGCCGCTGGCCCACGATCCGGCCACCGCTCCCGTAGCGCCGCAAGTCCAACCGGTGGCGCCGCAGGTCAATGTTGCGCCGCAAGTCCAAGCCGCGGCCAAGCCGCAGGTTCACGTCGCGCCCGCGATTTCGATCAGCGCGCCAACCCCGCAGGTCGAACCGACGTTTCGCACCACCGACATGCGCGATGCCCAGATGCGTGATGTCCAAGCCGACAACATCAGACCGGGCGAGGAGATCAAGCTGGATGGCCTGAACGCCGCCGGCGAGCGGCCGATGGCCAAATGGACGAAGCGCGTGATGATGGCGCTGTTGGCCCTGGTCGGCGCCATTGGTGCCGCCGCCTGGCAGCATTATGGCGATCAGGCCAAGGCGATGGCTGCCGAATGGGCGCCGCCCTTCGTGCTGGCTGCCTTGCCTTCGGCAGCCAAGCCCGTCGTGGCCGAGCAACCGAGCGCGCCGGCTGCTCCAGCCGCCGCAACCGATCAGGCCGCAGCGGAGCCGGCGGCAACGGCAGCACCGGCTCAACCCGAACCCACGGCTACTGCCGCGGCTGCTCCCTCCACGGAATCGGCCCAGTTGCAATCCATGGCACAGGATCTCGCCGCGATGGGCCAGCAGGTCGAGGAGCTGAAGGCGACTATCGCGCAGCTCAAGGCAAGCCAGGCGCAAATGGCGCGGGAATTTGCCAAGGCTACCGACAAGGCTGCCGAAATGAAAGCTTCGGAAGCGAGGGCTGCTGAGGTCCGACCCGAACAGAATTTTCGCCCGAGGGTAACAGCCGCGCCGCCACCGCCCCGATCCGCGAATGCGCCTGTCGCGCCTGTCCGGAAGCCGAAGCCGGCTTACTATCCACCGGCTCAAGCCGCCTATGTCCCCCCTCCGCCGCCAGCCGCCGCCCCCGCGCCGCTGCCGCCGGCACCGCCGCAGCAAACCATGGCTGATGACGGCGAGCCGGTGGTCCGCCCGCCGATGCCGCTGCGGTAAGTAACTGTGTCCCGGATGCCGCGCGCTGTGCCGCGCCGCATCCGGGACAAATCCGCTAGCTCTGATGCGGGCCTCGCATCAGCTTCATGGCGTCTTCGATATGACGCCATTCCTTGGCTTCCTCGATATCGCCACTGCTCTCGCAAGCCTGTGCATTGTGTGCGGCTTGTGCGATCGCGGTGAGGCCGTGCTTTTCCATCATCTGGCGTGCAATCGTGTGGATCTGCATTTCCGACATCATGTTGCTCTCCCGGGGTTGCATCCGTCCTCGCCGCAGTGATTCGAATGTCGCGGCTTCCTCGTCAAAACGGCCGAACCGAAAATCTCGTTCCTCCTGCCGCAGTAGATAATTTTAGGACAAATCTTGGGATCGCGCGGTTCCACCCGGGGCGGCTCTCCCCCGTAATATCCCGCCCGCAATCTCCCCGAATATCAAGCCGGTCGTCCGCCTGATATTTTTTCAGCGTGAATCGCAATCGCGGGAGTCGGACATGGCATTAGTCTATTTCCACTGCTCCAATTCCGAGGGCGTACGCATCGTTCAGCGTGGCCTTGCCGTCGGAAATCTGGCCGAAGCGCGTGACCACGCCGCCCGCGTCGTGCAGTCGCTGATTACGGCGCAGTGCCCGGAAGACTGGCGCGACTGGACACTGCATGCGAGCGACGATCTCGACGTCGAAATCTTCGCCCTGCCGTTTTCGTCCGTGCTCGGCGAGCCGCATTGAGAGGTCGCCATGCTGGCCGTGCAATCGCTTCTTCGATATCTGAACCAGGTCGCCGCGCGATTGCAGGTTCTGCTCGACCTTGCCCGCAACCCCTATCGCCCCGAGCTGCACTACATGCGCGGCCCCGGCCCAAAATGGCACGAGAAGCATCAAGGCGGCGTAGGAGTCGCGTAGTCTTGTAGTCTTGTAGGGTTGGCAAAGCGAAGCGTGCCCACCGTTAGTGCGCCGCCGCGGCGATATGGTGGGCACGGCGCAAGAGCGCCTTTGCCCACCCTACAGCCCTCTCACAAATCCCCCAACTCCGGCGGCTCGAACCAGTTCGTCAGCGACAGCCCGCCATCGATCGCGATCGCCGCGCCCGTGACATAGGCCGATATCCGGTTCGACAGCACCGCCAGCGCCAGCGGCGCAAGCTCTTCGGCCTGGCCGAGCCGGCCGAGCGGAATGTGTCTTGCGAGCGCGGGATCGGCGACGAAGCCGCCGGCCGCAATCGCGCCCGGCACCAAGGCGTTGACGCGAATGTTGAAGCGGCCGAACGTCTTGGCCAATTCCTTCACCAGCATCGAAAGCCCCGCCTTCGCCGTCGAGTAATGCGGCAGGTTGCGCGGCGTGCCGGCATGCAGCGAGGTCAGCAGCAGGAACGAGCCGGGCGTCTTGTCGGCGATCAGCTTGCGCGCCAGTTCGCGGCAGAGGTGGAATCCGGCGTCCAGATTCACCGCGTGCATCTGCGCCCAAATCTCCGTGGTGACGCCGAGCGCATGATCGGCTTCGCGCCGCGGTGGCGAGGCGCTGTGCACGAAATGCGTCACGCGCCCGACGGCAGACGCGGCGTCAGCCAGCAGCGCCTCGCGCGCCGCGGGATCGGCGAGATCACCGACCCAGGGCAGTGCCAGCTCCGGCCGCGGCGACGCGTTGGCTGCCGCCGTAACCGTGTCCCGGTTCACATCGGCAAACACCGTGCGGACGCCCTCGCCCACCAGCGCCTGCGCAATTGCGCGGCCGATCCCGTTGCCCGCGCCGGTGACGAGCGCGGCCTCGCGCGCGGGATCGAATGGCATACCCAACAGGCTCATGTTCGCGTCTCCCATCGAAACAGGCATAGCCAATTCTACAGACCGACCGCATCTTGCGCTGTATCAATTCGGCGCGCCATCTGCATCGCTAGGTTGCTTTCACCTTGCCTGAAACCGTCTTAAGCTCCCTTTCATAATGGGCGGGCTCACCGTCATGCAAACCCGCGTTCGAAAGGTCGCCCACGTTCTGGAACGCGTCGGGCTTGCCATGGCAGGCGCGGCGAGCGGGTTGTTTGTGGCGGCTCTGGTAGGGACGAGCCACGCCGCACTCACCAATCAGGCGTTCCTGCTGCTGATGATGGTCGGTGGCGCCATCGGCTTTTATCTCGGAATCGATACGCCGCTGCGCGTCACCGCGTCGAACGACCGGCCTCCCGATGACGCCTGGGTCGACAGAGTGGACACGCCGGACCTGCTAAGCTCCATCGGGACCTTCCTCGCGGCGTTGTCGGCGTTCGCTTGCGTCGGCCTAATCGTGCTGCGCCACGATCCGCATTTGGCATGGATTTGGATGATCATGGCCGGATGGGTGGTCGGCGTCGCCATGCAGATTACCGCCGGCACGATGGCCCGCCTGCGCCGCTGATCGAGCGCTCCGTCCGACCTCAGCTCTCGTCTTCCAGCGTCAACACCAAACCGGTCAGCGCCGCGCCGATGCCGAACATTAGCCCGTAGGTTGTCACCAGCATCACCGTGGTCTGAACAGGTGCGCCGCTCTTGGCGACGAGGTCTCTGACATGGAAGGCATCGATGAGGCCGAGCAACAGGACCAGCGTTAGTCCAAGCGCCACGCCCATCAGAAAATGGGTGAGCAGCGCATTGAAGAGTGACTTTTCCCGACGCATGGAGGCCGTGCCTCTCGGCATGATGCCAAGCCAACGCACGGCCGAAGAAACTGGTTCCATACCGCGAGAATAGAATTCGCCTTGCGCTGCAGCGCATCGGCGGCCTTCAGGCGTTTGCAAAACGTTAAGCAAGTGCCGGTACCTCCATCGGCATTCCCAAAAAATTCCACAATCCTTTTTAGGAAGAACACATTGTTTTCGACAAAGGAGAATTTCCCATGCGGTTAGGGCAAGCGATCTTTTTCGGTTCGGCGGCCGCCCTCCTCACTTTGGCAGCGCCGACGCTCGCCAGAAACTCCAACACGAACTCCAACACGAATTCCCAACCGGCAAAGACGAGCGAAGCGCCCGCTTCCGCCTCCTGCCATGCCTATCAGCAGGCGACCGACGGCTCATGGACGCAACTGCCCTGTCAGGAAACGGGTTCAAAGGCGCCGCAGCCGAAATCCGCATCGAAGAACGCGGAAGAGGAAACGCGCTGAGTGCTGAGCCGGCGACTGATGGAGCCGGACCTCCAGTGCAATCCGCCGCAGGCAAATCACTTCTGATTTTCAGAAATGGCGTCAAGCCCAGGAATCAAAAAGAATCTAAAATATTTCGCTTAACGCGAGGGGCAAATCAGTCGCATAACTCCGTCCGTCTCACCCGATGGAGGGGCGCTTCGCGATCGTCACGAACGTGCGGTGAGATGCGGTGGACGCTGAATGCGCGCTAGACGTACGCGCAGGAAGCGTACGGCGAAGTCGTGTGGTCCTGATGTCGCGGTGCTGGCATTAAGTTGCGTGGGGCTATTCTCGCGCAGCGACGGTGGCAAAAGAGCCGTTCGCCGGGGAGCACGGCATAAGCCGTAAAGCCATTGCGCAGGGAAGGCCGGGATGCTCCCGCTGTACCTGTATGCTCGTGTGCGTGTTCTTTTGCGCACTTTGCACACGAGACCGCGGGTGCGGCAAGCATCCGGTCTTCCCTGCGCCCTCTGAATCAGGAGGGCCGGAAGTTGATAGCAAACCTCGGGCGCAATGCACCGCGAGATCGCGATGTCACGTCGTCCCTGCGAACGCAGGGACCCATAACCACAAATGTTGATTGTGACGCGAAGCTGGGGCCCGCTATCCCATCGGCAAGCGAGAGCGGTGGCTATGGGTCCCTGCGTTCGCAGGGACGACGATATAACTTCGGACAGCTCACGCCATTTTGACAGTCCTACCCAGCCAATCGTCGAAACGCGTCGGCATGATCCGCGCGCCGTCGTCCGGCACCAGCGTGCGCAACGCGAGTGGCGCGCCGAAATACGGCACGTCTACGCCCGCCACGATCTTGCTGGTATCGCCTTGCTTGCGGAGCCAGCGGCCGACGAAATCCGCAAGCGGCGCCGCTTCGGGACCCGCGACCTCGCATATGCCGTTGGCAGGCTCGCCGAGCGTCACGTCGGCCAGCGCTTGCGCGACCTCATCGGACAACAATGGCTGCATCAACTGGCTGGAAACGTGAACCTCGCCGTCCCTGCGCCCGGAATCCGCGATTGCGCCGACGAACTCGAAGAACTGGGTGGCGCGCAGGATCGTGTAGGCCAGCCCGGAATTTTCGATCAGCCGCTCCTGCGCCAGCTTGGCGCGGAAATACCCGCTGCTCTCAAGCCGGTCGGTACCGACGATCGACAGCGCAATGCAGTGCCGCACACCGGCCTGCTTCGCCGCCGCAATCAGGTTGCGTGTTCCGCTCTCGAAGAAGTGCAGCACCGCGTTGTCCTCGAACGAGGGCGAATTCGAGACGTCGACGACAATGTCGGCTCCCACGAGCGCCGGTTGCAGCCCCTCCCCGGTCACGGCGTTGATCCCCCTGCTCGGGGACGCCTGCAGCACCTCGTGACCGCGCGAGGCGAGCAACGGGGCCAATTTCGAACCGATCAGACCTGTACCGCCGATAATGACGATCTTCATTTCCTCGCTCCTCTGTCGCTAAGGCCGCGGCACCACGCGCCATCGCCAATACCAACTGGAACGGGTCGGTGTGACACGTGCAACCGTAACCCTGGATTAATTTGCACCACCTATACTGGCAGTCCGCACATCCGTTACCAGCGCAAATGGCCTAAAATCCCATGAAAATCGGCACCCTCCTCACCGCTGCCATCGTTTCGCTTTCCGCAGTCGGCGGCGGGCTCGCCGTCTATGTGGCGGTTTCGAAGTACCAGACCATGGACAAGGTCTCGGTCGCGCAGAGCCGGCTGGAGGTGGTGCGTGCGGTCGGCGACATCCCGCGCTACATGAATCCCGAGCGCGGCTTTGCCACCAACATCATGTTCGGACCTCCTACCGTGGATCCGAAACTGCTCGCCGAACTCGACAAATATCGCAAGAACACCGATGGGGCGCGCGACAAGATGAACCGGGTCAAGGCGACCTTGGCGGGCGCGATCGAAGACAGTGCTGCCGTCGGAAGCAGCATCGATGCCCTGAATACCCAGTTCGCCGCGCTGCGCGCAGGCATCGACAAGGCCCTCACCGGTCCGCCGGAAGCCCGCCGCGATGCTGCCAGGAAAATCGTCTCCGACAACTCCGTCTTCAACAAGGCTGTCACGACGCTGCTCGACGAGCAGGTGCGCAAGATCGCGCTGCTCGACGGCACGGCCTACCGGCAGGCAAGCTACGCCAACGTCGCCTGGACGCTACGCGACGTCGGCGGTCTCAACTCCAGCCTGCACAAGAATCTCATCGGCGCCAACCGGGTAGCCACCGAAGCCGAGAAGATGGAGATCAGCCGCTCGCAAGGGAGAAACGATCAGATTCTGATGTCGCTGCAGGAATTGCGCGGCAATCCCTCTACGCCGGCTAATGTGGCCGCGGCGCTCGACAAGATGAACGCGGCCTATGTCGATCGCTTCGGCAAAGAGCTGAAGCTCGTCAAGGATGGCGCCATCAGTGGCAAGTATGAACATGATATGGAAACCTACTACGCGGAGACTCAACTCGGTCTTGCGTCCATCATTACGGTCCGCGACGCGTTCTACGACAACGCCGAGCAGGTGCTCGGTGAGGCCTATTCCTCCGCGCGCTTCAGCTTCCTCATCGCGCTGGCGGGCCTGATCGCGGTTGTCGCCGCCAGCGCCACGCTGATCGTGATGGTGCGCCGCCGCGTCTGCATGCCGATCGTCGACCTCACCACCACCATGTCGCGGCTGGCCAGCGGCGACGTATCCGGTGAAATCGCCGGCGCCGGCCGCGGCGACGAGATCGGCGCGATGGCATCGGCGGTGCGCGTTTTCAAGGACAACATGATCGAGGCGGAACGTCTTGCCGCCGAGAAGGCCGCCGAGAACGACGGCAAGATGCGCCGCGCCCAGGTGCTTGACGAACTCACGCGCGTGTTCGAAGCCAAGGTCACCGAACTCGTGGGCGGACTTTCGGCCGCCTCGTCCGTCATGGAAGACACCGCGCAGTCGATGTCGTCGACGGCGACCGCCACCAACCGCCAGGCGGCGATCGTTGCCGCCGCTTCCGAGCAGACCTCGGCCAACGTGCAGACGGTTGCCAGCGCCACCGAAGAATTGACCTCCTCGATCTCCGAGATCGGCCGCCAGGTCGCGCAATCGACCGAAATCGCCGCCCGCGCCGTCGATAATGCGCGGCGCACCGGCGAGACCGCCCGCTCGCTCGCCGAGGGCGCGCAGAAGATCGGCGACGTCGTGACGCTGATCCAGAGCATTGCCGCGCAGACCAACCTGCTGGCACTGAACGCGACCATCGAGGCCGCGCGCGCCGGCGATGCCGGCCGTGGCTTTGCGGTCGTCGCTTCCGAAGTCAAATCGCTGGCCGGCCAGACTGCCAAGGCGACCACGGAAATCTCCGAGCAGATCGCGTCGATTCAGGCGGCGAGCGATCAGACCGTGACGGCGATTCAGAACGTCGCCAACGTGATCGCCGAGATCGACCAGATCGGAACCGCGATTGCCGCCGCGATCGAGGAACAGGGCTCCGCGACCAAGGAAATCTCCCGCAGCGTGCAGGAAGCCGCGCGCGGCACCCAGGAGGTCAATTCCAACATCACCGGCGTCCAGAAGGCCGCCGACGATACCGGCGCTGCCGCCAATCAGGTGCTCGGTGCGGCCGAGCAGTTATCCTCGCAGTCCAAGGACCTCGCCGGGCAGGTCAACCGCTTCCTCTCGGAGGTGCGGGCGGCGTAAATTCGCTCGTCAATCGGCAAAGCCGATATAGCGGACGAAATCGCTGTTCAGCTCGCGGTCGGAGCGGACGGCATTGGCGGGAAAGTTGTCGTCGGGATAGCCCACGGCGACGCAGGTCATGATGACCTCGTCCTCGGGGATATTGGCGACCTCGCGCACGATGTCCGAGCGCATGATTCCCTGCCCGTTGATGACGCTGCCAAGCCCGCGGTCCCAGGCGGCGAGCACGATGCCATAGCAGAGTGCGCCGAGATCGAAGTGGCAGACCGCGCCAGGATCGAGAATTTTGTCGTAGGTCAGGACCAGCGAGACCGGCGCGTCGAACTGGCGAAAGCCGCGCAGCACCCAGTCCTGCCGCATCGGTTTGTCGTCACGCGCGATGCCCATCACGGCGAACAGCTTTTTGGCGATATCGACCTGCCGGCCGCGGTGCACGCCCTGGTATTCGCCATGGCTGATAATATCGCGCTTCGGCTTGGCGCCCGCAATCATTTCCTCCATGTTGCGACGGCGCACCTCCTCCAGCGGTTCGCCGGTCAGGACATGGATGTGCCAGGGCTGGGTGTTCATCGACGACGGTGCGCGCTTGGCGACTTCGATGATGTCCTCGATGACGGCGCGGGAGACCGGCTCCTTGGTAAAGCCGCGCACGCTTTTGCGGGTCTGAACCAGCGTCTCGAAATCCATCCGTTGCATTCCCATCGTCAGTCAGGCCCGTTTGAATCGATAATCGAAGCGGTCGCCGTCAGCCGTGATCAGGCCGGCGGTCGGCGCTTTGAAACACGGTAACGGGCAGCTTCAGCGCCGACAAGCCGGCGCGATGCGCAGCGCCATGCGTTTCGTGCCTCCCGGCATCCGCTGCCGCAAATAGACCAGAAATCATGCCTAGCGATCCACCTCCTACGCGGGGGCAAGCCTTGAACAAGAAACTGAAATATGCGGCGGCGGCGATCGCCGTCTTTGGCGCAGCCATTTACCTCAACAACACCAATCATCTCGCCGCCCATCAGGAAGGCAAGCCCGTCCTGCTCGCGCATCGCGGCATTGCCCAGCGCTTCGACGAGCGCGAGCTGAAGAACGACACCTGCACGGCGGCGCGAATGTTGCCGTCAAACCATCACTATCTGGAGAACACGATCGAATCGATGCGAGCCAGCCTTGCGGCCGCCGCCGATGTCGTCGAGTTCGACGTTCACCCGACGACCGACGGCGAATTCGCGGTGTTTCACGACTGGACGCTGGATTGCCGCACCGACGGGCGCGGCGTCACGCGCGAACACTCCATGGCCTATTTGAAGAAGCTCGATATCGGCCATGGCTATACAGCCGATGGTGGCAAGACCTTTCCGTTTCGCGGCAAGGGCATCGGCCTGATGCCGACACTCACCGAGGTGCTGGCGACCCTTCCGCAGCAGCGGCTCCTGATCAACGTAAAGGGCCGCGACCCGTCCGAGGGGGAGAAGCTGGCGGCCGTGCTGGGCAAGCTCTCCGCCGAACGCCGGGCGCAGATCATGGTCTATGGCGGCGACGAGCCGGTCGGGATCGTGCGCCAGCGCCTTCCGGATGTCCGGACGATCTCGCGCGCCACGATCAAGAGCTGCCTGCTCGGCTACATCGGGTACGGTTGGACCGGCATCGTGCCGAAAGCGTGCAGCAACGCGATAGTGATGCTGCCGATCAATGTCGCGCCGTGGATGTGGGGTTGGCCGGACCGCTTCCTCAACCGCATGAAGGCGGCCAACAGCGAGGTTTTCGTGCTCGGCCCCTATCGCGGCGGCGAATTCTCGACCGGGATCGATACGCTGGAGCAGTTCGCGCGGCTGCCAGCAAACTATTCGGGAGGCATCTGGACCAACGAGATCGAGGCCATCGCGCCGCTCGTGGGCAAATAGTGGATGTAGCCCGTTGGCTCCGTCCGGGTTACGACCGCAATCCCGGCGCCTCGTGCCCGGTGCGCGCGACATATTCGGTGTAACCGCCGCCAAATTGGTGGATGCCCTCCGGCGTCAGCTCGAGCACGCGGTTGGAGAGCGCCGCGAGGAAATGCCGGTCGTGGGACACGAACAGCATGGTACCCTCGAACTCGGACAGCGCATTGATCAGCATTTCCTTGGTGGCGAGGTCCAGGTGGTTGGTCGGCTCGTCCAGCACCAGGAAATTCGGCGGATCGTAGAGCATTTTTGCCATCACCAGCCGCGCCTTCTCGCCGCCCGAGAGCACGCGGCACTTCTTCTCGACGTCGTCGCCGGAGAAACCAAAGCAGCCCGCGAGCGCGCGGAGCGAACCTTGTCCCGCCTGCGGAAAGGAATCTTCCAGCCATTCGAACACCGTGCGCTCACCGTCGAGCAGGTCCATGGCGTGCTGGGCAAAGTAGCCCATCTTCACGCTGCCGCCGATCGCCACCATGCCATCGTCGGGTTCGGCCGAGCCCGCCACCAGCTTCAACAGCGTCGACTTGCCGGCGCCGTTGACGCCCATCACGCACCACCGCTCCTTGCGGCGGATCATGAAATCAAGGCCCTGATAGATGGTGCGGCTGCCATAGCCCTTGTGGACGTTCTTCAGGCTGACGACATCCTCGCCCGAGCGCGGCGCCGGCAGGAATTCGAACGCCACCGTCTGTCGCCGCTTCGGCGGCTCGACGCGCTCGATCTTGTCGAGCTTTTTCACCCGGCTCTGCACCTGCGCCGCATGCGAAGCGCGCGCCTTGAAGCGCTCGATGAACTTGATCTCCTTCGCCAGCATCGCCTGTTGGCGCTCAAATTGGGCCTGCTGCTGCTTTTCGTTCAGCGCGCGCTGCTGCTCGTAGAACTCGTAGTTGCCGGAATATGTCGTGAGCGTCCCGCCGTCGATCTCGACGACCTTGTTGATGATTCGGTTGATGAACTCGCGATCATGCGAGGTCATCAACAGCGCGCCCTCATATCCCTTCAGGAACTGCTCGAGCCAGATCAGGCTCTCGAGATCGAGATGGTTGCTCGGCTCATCCAGCAGCATCACGTCAGGCCGCATCAGGAGGATGCGTGCCAACGCGACCCGCATCTTCCAGCCGCCGGAAAGCGCGCCGACGTCGCCCTCCATCATCTCCTGGCTGAAGCCTAAGCCCGACAACGCCTCGCGAGCCCGGCCGTCTAGCGCATAGCCGTCGAGCTCCTCGAAGCGGTGCTGCACCTCGCCGTAGCGCGCGATGATATCTTCCATCTCGTCGGCACGATCCGGGTCGGCCATGGCGGCCTCGAGCTCCCTGAGCTCGTTTGCCACGACGCTGACAGGCCCGGCGCCGTCCATCACCTCGGCCACGGCGCTGCGGCCCGACATCTCGCCGACGTCCTGGCTGAAATAGCCGATAGTGATCCCCCGATCGAGCGAGACCTGGCCCTCGTCGGGTAGGTCCTGGCCCGAGATCATCCGGAAAAGCGTGGTCTTGCCCGCCCCGTTCGGGCCGACGAGGCCGATCTTCTCCCCCTTCTGAAGGGCTGCGGAGGCTTCGATGAAGAGGATCTGGTGGCCGACTTGCTTGCTGACGTTATCGAGACGGATCATTGGGCCCTGAAGGAAGGAAATCGCTGCGGCCGCTGCTTAGGACATCTAGCGTGCTTGTGGAAGCGGTTCCGAGATATTCCCGCCGCAACAAGCTACGCTACCTGACGGTGTTTTGGTTGTCGACACAACTGCATCCCAGGAGACATATACCAGGGGCCGAATGATCTCGCGTATGGGCGGTAAAACCTTCCAGCGCTGCGAACCGATCTGTACCGGCATCGTTAGCCCGTCAGCTCCAATTGAACCGACGGAGAGTTCCCATGAGCGCAACAGGTCTCGAAGTATTCGACAGAACGCTCCAGATCACCAACACGTGGTTGGACGAAGTGATGACCAACCTGCCGCGCGATCGCAAGCTGGCGTGGCATATTCTGGGATCGGTATTGCGAACCATCCGCGACCGGGTTCCGGTCAATCTTGCCGCCCATCTCGGCGCGCAGCTCCCACTACTGGTGCGCGGCACGTATTACGACCAATGGCGGCCAAGTGAAACGCCGAAGGCATGGCGATCGGCAGACGAGTTTCTCTCCATCGTCTCGGCAGAACTTAGTTCGCAGAAACCGGTCGATTCCAAAGATGCAGCGCAGGCGGTGTTCCGCGTTCTGAACCATCATGTCGATCCCAATCAGGTCGAGAAGGTGCGCCACGCGCTTCCGGAAGACGTTCAGGCGTTGTGGCCCCGTAACAATCGGGTTTCATCGGCGGCCTGATGCGGCATCTGATCGCGGTTCCGAAGATCGACAAGAACCCTGATGTTCGCCGGGCGTTGTCTTGCAGCACAAAAGCAATCAACAACGGGAGCGAGCAATGACCAGACCTCCGCCCGTGCCGCAGGACAATCAAAGCCACAAGGGTACAGGCGATCCGAAATCCGGCAACGCCCATGAAGTTCGGAAGGGCCGCGGCCGCGTTGAAAATACCCGTGAGCAGGGGCAACAGGGCAACACCGCTCAGAACACGACTCATCAGGGCTATCAGCAGGATCGCTAGTCAGGAGCGAGCACCATGTCGACTTCAACGAAGACGCGCGCGAGCATTCGCCAGGGCGGCCCGGGTGCTTCCCATGAAAACGCCAAGGCGCCGCTTCACGTCGAAAAGCCGCCCGCCGATGATCCGCAGCGCCGGCACAGCAAGGTGTCCGGCGGCGGCGGCGAACATGACACCCACCACACTCACGAGCCGGAGCGAAAGGGCGGCGGCACCCATCCCGCATCGAAGGACGCGTCATGAGCACCAAGCATGTGAAACTGAACCGACCGACTAACGTCGATCTTGTTCGAAATCCGCTGATCGGAGGCTCGAAGGGAACATCGATGGCGCAGGTAACGTCCGACGAGCTTGAGGAATTCGAGGGCGCCAATACCTTCGAGGGCGACATCGAGAATGATACGAATCCTCAGGGTGGTATCACTAAGGCAGAAGTTCGCGACCGCCGCCGCGGGCCGCCGCAAAACGATCGGGATAGCGGGCCGCGGCGAATGCCGCTGCAGGGGAAGAAGACGCACGAGCAGCAAATGCGCATTCTTGAACGGAAGCCCGATGTGCCCGACGCGAGACAGATGGAGGAGATTGCGCAGACCCAGCACCCTGGCGGCGCCAAAATAGCGAAGCGCCAAGCACGTCAATCGGAATTTCCGATAAGCCGCGGCGGGCTCAACCAGGAAAGCCAGCACAACAAGCACAATCGTCCGGGCCAGTCCGGCCACAAGCCTCAAAAGCCATAGGGGATAGTTACTATGACACGTGGAGCACATGGAGACGGCAAGCATCTCGGCCCTGGCGCGAAGGGCAAAGGCGCCGGGACCGGCGCTATGACCGACGTGCAGAACGATCTGATCGGCGACAACGCGGTGCTCTCCAACCGCGACAAGACCGAGCATTCGCGCGATCGCGGCCAGGACAGCAAATGGACCCAAACCGAGCAGTTGAAGGACCACGCGGCAAACAAGGGCCGCGGATAAGGCGCGAGATTGTCGGTCGAGCACGCGCGGAGATCACAGGTTGATCACGCCAAGTCGCGCGGCATGTGCCACAGCATCGGTGCGGCCGGTGGCATCAAGTTTGGCAAGCAGCGAAGCCACATGGAATTTGGCGGTATGTACGGATATTCCAAGTTGGCGCGCAATGGCTTTGTTGGATGCGCCTTCGGCCATCAGGACAAGCACGTCGCGCTCGCGTGGCGTGAGATCGATATCGGACGCGTCGACGGCCGTCGGCGCGTCGCGTGATATGAGCGCGACCGTCGCTGCCTCTCCGGGCGCCGCCAGACGAAGTCCGGACACGCCGCCGAGCAGAGACGCGAGCCGGTCCGCCAGCGCCGGATCGGCGATCTCGATAGCTACCACAATGACCGGCGATGCCGCTTCGCTCACAGTTCCGGCCTTTCACCGATCGTGAGCTTGACTTGCAGCGGTTGGCCGGCGCGGCGAATTGTGATGTCGACGACGGAGCCGATACTGTCGGGCCCAAGCGATCGGATCAGCGAGCGCATGCTGGTCAGCTTCTCGTTGTTCCATCCAATGATCACGTCGCCTTGCAGGATACCGGCGGCGGCCGCGGGACCTGACTTGTCGACACTCATCACCATCGCTCCGACGCCATCGTCGAGCTTGATCGGCTGCAATCCAACCCCGAGATAGCCCCGCGCAATCCGGCCATGGGTTTCAAGCCTTCCCGCGATCCGGTTGATCGTCGCGCCGGGAATCACGAGAATGCGTCGCACGCCTTGGACGGCCATGCCGATCGCTTCGCCGGAGGCGTTGACGGCAAGTCCCCCCTCGTGATTGCTGCGCAGCCGCACGTCGAGCTCGATCCTGGCATCGATCTCACCGCCACGAAGGCTGCGCCAGCGGCCTCCGACCAGCGAGACGACGCCGAGCGCCGCCGTGGGAACGCCATGCTCGGCAGCGACCACGACCATCAGCGAGCCCAGATCCGGAACAACAGGAGAGAATGCGACGGAGGCAGTATTGCCGGCATCACTCTTGGTATCGAGCCGCAGCAGCGCGATATCGGTGGTGTGATCGCGTCCTGCGATCTTGGCCGACTGCGTCGTTCCGTCGGCAAATTTGACTGAGACTTCGCCTTCGTCGGCCAGCGCTTCATCAGCCGTCACGATCAGGCCGGGTTTCCAGATGAAGCCCGAGGCCCGCGAGCGGTGCGAATGCACCGAGACGATCGCAGACCTCGTCCGGGTGACGACATCGGCAAGGGCGGAGGATAACGACGGAAGGATAACTGCGGTCGGGTCGGGCATGACAGAACTCCTGGATCGGTTGAATCCAATCTGGGAGTTCAGATTGCGTTCGGGAACTAGCCTGATGGGCAGGCCGCAGGAGTTTTCCGCCTCGAACTCGGGCGCTCCCGCTTCGCACTATGCCGTGTGTCCGGGATCGATGTACTTCGGCGTCTTCTTCTCCCGTTGAGGCGTCATCCTCGCAGGATCGGGCGCCCCGGGTACGCCGCGCGGACCGAGCTGCTCTCGCTGAATATCGTCTTCCGTCTTCTCGGGCTCGACGCCATTGGGCTCGCGATTTCGGGTCATGGCTGAACGGGTCTCTCCCTTCAAACATCAGCTCACGCTGTTAATGCCTCAGCGGAATACCTGTTCCTATTCCTGATCTGGCGCACGCCGTGGAACTAGTATTGCTGTCCCGTGTCACAACTTCCGAGTGTTGATGCTGCATCATCAATTTCTCGGGCGTTTGCTGGAAGCCTTCTAAGAGCCCCTCTAAGAACCATTCCATTAGAGGAATCGTAATACCTCGCGTATGCGTCACCGCGTTGCGCTGCCCGACTTCCTGAAGGCGGCGTGAGTGCTCGCAGGTTGGGGTGAACCTTGAAGTCTCGTGATTTGTTCCGGATCGTCGCGTTGGCGACCGTGTCCGTATTGGCGTTGTGGCCGCAGTCGACGTTCGCGCAATCAAGTTCTTCGTCGCAATCCGGAGCGCAGTCGTTGCCTCCCGTCGTCGTCGCCTCGCCGGAGGCTCGCCGTCGCGCCGCAGCGCCGGAACGGCGCCAGACACGGCGCGCAACGCAGGCAGCGCAATCCAACCGACCGCAGCCGCAACGCGGCGTCGGCTTCGTCGAAAGCCCGCGCGGCGCCGTCCAGGGTTATGTCGCCGGCCGCTCGATGGCGGGCACCAAGACCAACACGCCGATCATGGAGACGCCGCAGTCGCTTTCGGTGATCGGCAGCGAACAGATTCGCGACCAGAAGCCCGGCAAGTTCGACGAGATCCTGCGCTACACCCCGGGCGTCGTCGCCGGGACATTCGGCGCCGACACCCGCAACGACTGGTTCCTGATCCGCGGCTTCAAGTCGGACGATGTCGGCCTGTTCCTCGACGGGCTGCAGCTCTTCTACACGTCCTATGCGAGCTGGAAACTGCAGCCGTTCAACCTCGCCCGAGTCGAGGTGCTACGCGGCCCCTCCGCCGTGCTCTATGGCGGCTCCAGCCCGAGCGGTATCGTCAACGCGGTCAGCAAGATGCCTCCAACAGAGCCGATCCGCTATCTCGAGACCGGCGTCAATAATTTCGGCAATGCTTATCTATCTTTCGATTTTGGCGGCCCGGTTGCGACCGCGCCCGAAAACGGCAAGCTATTCTACCGTGTGGTCGGCCAGGTCCAGAACGGCGGCACCCAGGTCGATTTCACCCCCGACAACAACTATTTCATCGCGCCGTCCGTCACCTACAAGCCGGATGCAGACACGACGTTCACCGTGCTGGCTTCGGCGTCGAAGCAGGATACGCGCGGCATTAACTTCCTGCCATATGTCGGAACGGTGGTCGATGCGCCCTTTGGGCGTATTCCGACAAAGCGGTTCGTCGGCGACCCCAGCGTCGATACGTTCAAGCGCGAACAGGAGATGATCGGCTATCAATTCGAGCGCAACCTCTCTGACAGCGTCACATTCCGGCAGAATGCGCGCTACGCGCATGTTGACATCACCTATCGCGGTTTGGTCGGCAATAGCTATTCCAACATCGCCACCGGTGACCTCGCCCGCTACAATTGGTACGCGAAGAACACCGCCAACCAGGGCAATCTGGACAACCAGTTGGAGTATCGTTTCGATACCGGCCCAGTGCAGCACACGATGCTATTCGGCCTCGATCTGAAAGCTTATCGGATCGACGACTACCAAATCTTCGACTTCGGCGGTGTGCCCTCGATCAACGTGTTCAATCCGGTCTACGGTGTCGGCGACATACCGTTCACGGTCGCGCCATTCCGCAACTTCCTCCTGACTCAGAATCAACTCGGCACCTACATTCAAGACCAGATGAAGTTCGGCGGGTTCACGCTGGTGCTGAGCGGCCGTAACGACTGGGTATCGACCAGTCAGGCCGATCGTCCGAGCGGCGCCACGCTGTACAACCGCGAGGACAGCAAGTTCAGCGGCCGTGCCGGCCTGATCTACAATTTCGCCAACGGGCTCGCGCCCTATGTTGCCTACGCGACAAGCTATAACCCGATCATCGGCCTGAACGCGTCGAACCAACTGTTCCTGCCGGAAACCGGCGAGCAGGCCGAGATCGGACTGAAGTATCAACCCACCGGCTTCAACGGCCACTTTGGAATTGCCCTGTTCGATCTGAAGCGGAAAAACGTGCCGACGACAGTGCCGGGCATCGTACCGACTCTTCAGAACCAGACCGGTGAGGTCACCTCGCGCGGTCTCGAGCTGGAGGCCGTAGCCAATCTCGCACCTGGCCTGAAGATGGTTGGCGCGTTCACCACCTACGATCTCTTTATCAGCAAGGACGCGAATCCGGCCCTGATCGGCCTGACGCCGACCAACACGCCACAGCAAGTTGGATCCGTCTGGGCTGACTACACCTTCCAGGAGGGACCGTTGAGGGGCTTTGGCTTTGGTGGCGGCGTGCGCTACGTCGGCAAGTCCTTCGCCAATGCCGCGAACACGCTGGTGGTTCCCTCGGTCGTGCTTGGTGACGCGGCGGTCCACTACGAATGGCAAAACTGGCGCGCGGCGCTGAATTTCATCAACATCGCCGACAAAACTTACGTCGCAAGTTGCGCGTCCGATACGTCCTGCTTCTACGGCGATCGCCGCCGCGTGACGGCAAGCCTCGCCTACAAGTGGTAACGCGTCGCAATCGGCGGGGAGGCAGCCCTGAAAGCCAGAACGGTTCGCATCTGGTCAGTGGTCCACACCTGGAGCAGCTTGATATCGACGCTGTTCCTGCTGCTGCTGTGCATCACCGGCCTGCCGCTGATCTTCCATCATGAGATCGATGAGCTGCTCGGCTACGATCCAAAGCCCGAGATCGCCCAGCCGGGCGCGGTGAAGCGGAGCATCGACGAGATCGCCCGCACGGCGCTTGCGAACGATCCCGGTCGCGTCCTGCAATATATCTTGTGGGACAAGGACGAGCCGAACAACGTGATCGCCTTCACCAACAACAAGGTCGACGGCGATCCGGATGCCGCGACGCTCAGGGCCTATGATGCACACACCGCCAAGCCGCTCGGCTCGGTCGGTGGTGGCCCGATGCTGATCTTCCTCAAACTCCACGTCGATATGTTTGCCGGCCAGCCCGGCAAGCTGTTCCTCGGCGCCATGGGATTCCTGTTCCTGGTCGCCATCGTCTCCGGCGTCGTGCTGTACTGGCCGTTCACGCGGCGCCTGAGCTTCGGCACCCTCAGGGACAAGTCGAGCCGCATTGCCTGGTTCGACTGGCACAATCTTCTGGGCGCGGTTACCATCGCATGGGCGCTGGTGGTCGGCGCCACCGGCGTCATCAATACGCTTGCGGAAGTGATGCTGAGCCAGTGGAAGGCCAACGAACTCGCCGACATGGTCAAGCCTTACGCGGGCAAGCCGCCACCGGTGCGTCTGGCCTCGCTCGATACAACAATCGAGAGAGCGCGGACGACGGCGCCGGGCATGAACATCTCCTTTATCGCATTTCCCGGCACCCCATTCACGAGTTCGCATCATTTCGCGGTGTTCATGCGCGGAGACACGCCGTTGACATCGCGCCTGCTCAAACCAGTGCTGCTCGATGGCGAAACCGGAGAAGTCTCCGACGCGCGCGATCTTCCGGTCTATCTCAAGGCACTGTTGGTCTCGCAGCCGCTGCACTTCGGTGACTATGGCGGCATGCCGCTGAAGATCATCTGGGCCCTGCTCGACATCATGACCATCGTCGTCATCGTCAGCGGGCTCTATCTGTGGGTCGTCAAACGCCGCAAGCACCGCAGCCACGCGATCGCGGGACAGCCTGCGTTGCAGCCGTCGCGATGACCGACGCACGCAAGTTGCGCTCCAGCGGCAATTGGTGGACCGTGTATGGCGGTCCACTGCTGATCGGGGTGCTGTCGGTCGCTGGGTTGTTGACGGCGCTGCTTTCGGAAGGCGCCGGCCGTTATTTTTCCTGGATCGCCGTTGGCTCGCCCGTGGCCCTCACCGTGTGGTTTTTCGCGCGGCGCAAGCGTGGCTAAGCGGGCCGCATCAACTTGAGCGTCGCAGCCAGCCGCAAGCTTCGCTTTCCCGCGAGCGCTATGGCTTCGAGTTGAGCGCCGGCTTCGTCGCAGGTGCCGGTAAAGCCGATGCCCACCTCATGGCCGCCGAACACAGGGTTTTCACCCTTCGCCGGCGTATGCTCCTGGTTCAGGATCTCACCCTTCCAGCGGCCGTCGGCCGAAGCGTAGGCCCCGAGGTAATAGAAGAAGGCATCGCCGCCGAGGATGCGGCCGTCCAGCAGCAGCATGACGCCGGACAGACCGGCCTCGATACCATCGAGCGCGCGGAGCTGGAGGGAATAGAGCCCGTTGACTATGCCGCCCGGCCCGACGGTGCCGACCGGCGGCAGCGCCTCGTCGTCGAGCCGCGTCAACTCGGCCCAGAACAGGGCGCCGGGCCGCGGCGCGGCACTGCCTTCAAAACGAATCTTGTTGCCCTGCAGCCTGCCGCGCACGCTGATGGCGGCGACATCGGTGTCCATCAGCGGCTTGTAGTGGGGGTCGTCATTGTGGCGCTGGGTGATGACCTCGCCGATAATTTCCCCAGCCGTCTCCTGATAGGTGCCGAGATGGGCAAAGGCGGAATTGCCGCCCAACAGCTTGCCATTGTGCATGCACATGATGCTGCGGCCGAACGCGTCGTTCACGCCGTACTCGACCTTGTAGAGCCCGTTCAGCAACGAAGGTGTCCCGCCTTTGTCAAATCATCTCGCGGGGGCTTAGCACCGCCGGAAGCCCGGAACCAGCCGCGTTTTAATGCCGCTTGAAGTACTGCACCGCGCGCTCGTGCTTTTCCGCCGCGGCACGCGATTTGAAGGTTCCAAGGTTACGGCGCTTGCCCGTTTTCGGATTGATTTTGCGGGAATAGAGCCGGTATTCGCCCGATTGCAGTTTTCGGATCATGGAAAGCACCGCTTCTTGCGAGCCCCCGTCCGCAATAATTGCGCCGCGGGCCCTCTTGTTCCGGTCCTGCTATTCGCGTTGTCTCTGGCCCTGTGATGCCGGATCGCTCTGCCGGCACGGAATGAATGGGGGCCCCCGTGCAACATTTCTTCCTGTACCTCCTCGCGCTCGGGGCTGGCGTCAGCGTCGCGACCCAGCAGGTGCTCAATGGCAGTCTGCGCACGGCGCTGGGCTCGCCGGCCTGGGCGGGGCTGATCAGCTATGCGGGCGGCCTCATCACCATGATCGTCGCGGTGATCGCGCTCGGCGAACGCGTGCCGTCCTGGAAAACAATGGTCGATGTGCCGTGGTATGCGTGGTCCGGTGGCGTGTTCGGCGCTGCCTTCATCCTGCTGGCGATCCTGTTGTTGCCCTCGCTCGGTGCAGCGACGCTGTTTGCGCTGGTCATTGCCGGCCAGGTACTCGCTGCGGTGACGCTCGACCATTTCGGCGCGTTCGGGCTGACGCCACATCCCGTCAGCGCCGCGCGGCTCGCAGGCGCAGTGTTGTTGATCGCCGGTGTCGTCTTGATCCGGGATTGAAATTCAGGGCTCGAGCCCGCTCTCGCGCAACGCTGGTGCGACCGCAGGCGACGCAAGAAATCGCAGCAGCCGGTCCGCTTCATCCGGTTTGTCGCTCGCTACCATACGCCCGGCGGAAAACACCGCGGGCGTTTGCAAGTCGCGTGGAATGGCTCCAACCACCTCGATGCCGCCGACCTGCTTCAACTCGCTGATTTGCTGGACGGCGAGATCGGCCTCGCCGGTCACCAGCTTCTCAGCGGTAAAGCCCTGCGGGATGATCTGCGCCCTCGCATTGACCTCGGCGGCAATGCCGAGTTGCTCGATCAGTCTTGCAAACAGAATGCCGCTGGCGCCGAGCCGCGAATAGGCCACCGAGCGCGCGCCGAGTAACGCCGCGCGCAGCGCCGCCTCGGTCGCGATATCGGGATGGGCCGCCCCAGCCTTCACGGCGATGCCGACAAAGGAGCGGGCCAGGTCCACGCACGTCTCCGTGACCACCCGCCCCTCGCGCGCGACTTCGTCCAGCCCCTCGCGGGTCAGGATGACGACGTCCGCGGCCTCGCCCGCGCGCAGCCGGTCCAACAGCGCCAGCGTGGGCGCGAAATCGGCGTCGATGCGTGCGCCTCCGGCCGCCCGATACTGGCCTGCCAGGCTTTGCACGGCACCCTTCAACGCCAGCGTCGAGAGCATGCGCACGGTATCAACCATCGGCCGCTATACCCGGCGCATCAGCTTGAGCACCGCGGTCATGCGAAGGCTGCGCTTGCCGGCGAGCGCGGTCGCCTCCAGGAGCGCGCCTTGCTCGTCGCAGGAGCCGGAAAAGCCGATGCCGACTTCATGCCCGCCGAAGATGGGATTCTCGCCCATGGCGGGCGTGTGCTCCTGATTGAGAATCTGGCCTTTCCAGCGGCCGTTCTCCGAGGTGTAAGTTCCGAGATAGTAGAAGGATGCGTCGCCGCCAAGGATGCGCCCGTCATTGAGCAGCATCACGCCGGTCAGACCGCCCTCGACGCCGTCGAGCAGGCGTACGTGGATGGAATAGAGGCCGTTGACGATGCCGCCCTTGCCGACGCTGCCGGCTATCGGGATGGCCTCCTGCTCGATCGGCGTCATCACCGAATGGAACGCCACGCCGGGCAACTCCTTCAAGCCCCCTTCGAAGCGGTACAGATTGCCGTCTGCCCTGCCCTTCGCCAGCAAGGTGGCATCGTCGGTGCCGGCCATCGCGCGGTAATTCGGGTCCGGGTTGTGGCGCACGGTCTGGATCACGATGTCGACGCCATCGTCCCGTTTTTCGTAACTGCCGATATGGGCAAAGGCCGAATTGCCGCCCAGCATCTTGCCGCCGCGCGCATACATCACGCTGCGGCCGACCGCCGCGCCAAGCTGAAACCTGACTTTGTAAAATCCCTCAAACAATGCCGTCACCCCGGCAAACCCGGCTAATTGTCTAGCGTGGTTCATAACGCAGGGGAACGGCCTTGAACCGCCGTATTTGAATCAAAGCTACCAAAGCGCCGTGTCATCAAAACGCAATGATCCGCCAAGGCGACGCCTTGGCGGATCAGCTTTGCAACCCGGAAAGCCCGAATTGTATCGTCGGTCCGTTAGGCCGCGGCCGCCTTGGCGCCGGTCGGGACTTCCGCAATCGTCTTCAGGATCTGGGACGCGATCTGGTAGGGGTCGCCCTGCGAGTTCGGACGGCGGTCTTCCAGATAGCCCTTGTAGCCATTGTTGACGAAGGAGTGCGGAACGCGGATCGAGGCGCCGCGGTCAGCCACGCCATAGCTGAACTTGTTCCAGGGCGCGGTCTCGTGCTTGCCGGTCAGGCGCTTGTCGTTGTCCGGCCCGTAGACGGCAATGTGGTCCATGAGATTCTTCTCAAAGGCAGCCATCAGCTTCTCGAAGTATTCCTTGCCACCGACTTCGCGCATGTACTTGGTCGAGAAGTTGGCGTGCATGCCCGAGCCGTTCCAGTCGGTATCGCCGAGCGGCTTGCAGTGGAATTCGATGTCGATGCCGTAGCTCTCGGTCAGGCGCAGCATCAGGTAGCGAGCCATCCACATCTGGTCGGCAGCGGTCTTGGAGCCCTTGCCGAAGATCTGGAATTCCCACTGGCCCTTCGCCACTTCGGCGTTGATGCCTTCGTGGTTGATGCCGGCGGCGAGGCAGAGGTTGAGATGCTCTTCCACGATCTTGCGGGCGACATCGCCAACGTTCTTGTAGCCAACGCCGGTGTAGTACGGGCCCTGCGGACCCGGATAACCGTCCGAGGGGAAGCCGAGCGGACGGCCGTCCTTGTAGAAGAAATATTCCTGCTCGAAGCCAAACCAGGCACCTTCATCGTCGAGAATGGTTGCGCGCTTGTTCGAGGGGTGCGGGGTCTTGCCATCGGGCATCATGACTTCGCACATCACCAGCGCGCCGTTTTCCCGCGCAGCATCCGGATAGACGGCGACGGGCTTCAGCACGCAATCGGAGCTGTGGCCTTCGGCCTGCATGGTGGACGAGCCGTCGAAGCCCCACAGCGGAAGCTGTTCGAGCGTCGGGAACTTGTCGAATTCCTTGATCTGCGTTTTGCCGCGCAGACTCGGCGTCGGCGTATAGCCGTCGAGCCAAATATACTCGAGCTTGTACTTGGTCATTGAGCCTCTCTTGAGTTGCTATGAAATGCGGAAAACCGAAACCTTGAATTCTGGACTTTGACGCCCAGCCCCCGGAGGTCCCCGCATGCGTGTACCCGGCCACGTCAGGCCACGCCCTTCTAAGCATTTAACGTGCCAATCGCTGCAGTGCGGCATTGGCCTTCCACGGCTCGCGCCGGCGGCGGCCCAAAATAGAAGCTGCGACATAGGAGCGCGGCCGGCCCGCAAATCGGGCGGCCTGGGGGCGGGCCAGCGGTCCGAATCCAGCACATTTTTCCGGCATTTTCGCTCCGCTGCCGCTAAGCGCTTAAAGGTGCAGCATCCTTTTGAGGCCCCCACGTGGGACGCCGACTCCGCCGAGCAACCATCCCGTCGCCCCACGCGTTGGTCATGCAAACGCTGCCTTGCAGAATGCACCGCCAAAACTGCCTACGAAATAGACAAAGCCTGCCGCTCTCTTGGTCACTTGCACCCGCCCGGGGCACCGACAATATCGCCTTACGTAACCAGTAGAGAACGAGTTGGGCGCACCATGGAGGCTCGCGCTTCGAAAAAAGGAGACAATGATGAATCCGAGTTTGAATCACGGGTCAGCCACGATCTACCAATTCCCAGCCGGGGGCCGGGCGGCTCTCGGGGGACGTCGCTATGGCGAGACCGAAGCCGTGACCGAGTTTGCGGCCCAGCCGGTCAACCTCGCGGACTGCTGCGATAGCTGGTACCACGCCGCGGCGATCGAGGACGCCAAGACCGAGCGGGATCACTGATGCTTGGGAGGTGTTTGGCAGGGACGCACCGGGCAAACGAGGCGCGGACGGAGAACTAGAAAAGGGTCGGAACGAAATCGTTTCGGCCCTTTTTCATGTCTGCTCGCACGTCGTAGTCGGCCGCCTGGCGTGCTTGAGTGTGGTGATGCCGGCTTTGGTGATCCGTAAGGTCACGCCCTTCCCCTGGTAACGCGACCCTGACAAGACCCAACGCTTGGGCAGCGTCACCGCCTTGCCGTCGAGTTGCAGATGGGCACGGTTGTCGTACTGAAAAAACCCAACCGTGAACTGCGAGCCGTCGGCGCAACGATAATTCCGGAAGCTGGACTGCGCCGACGCCGGTGACGGCATGGTTGCAACCGCGGCGAAGCCTAGCGCCGCGCCAAAAATCGTATTTCTGCGACAATTCATATTTCGTCCCTCGCACCGTCGAGTATAGACGAGACAAGAGCGGGCGACATGCCCTTTCGACCGTTTGTCCGCGGTACGAGATTGCCTGGAGGAAGTGACGGATCTACCGGCCCCAGAATGCGGGCGTCGCTTTGAATCGCCGCCATCGCTTGCGGAGCGCTTTTGTTACAACGATCCGATCGCGCGCTTGCCAACCCGCCACTGCGCCGATGGCGGGATGAAGCGAAGGCTGGCCCTCCCGCCTGATGGCGTCAAGCAGAATGCTGGTACTTGCGATGTCGCGCGCGCGTCCGAGACTGGTCTGAAGCCTGGCGAGCCGCCTCACGTAGCGCTTGGCCGGCGCACGCGTGGCATAAAGGGGCAGGAAGAACTCCGCGGCATAGCGCAGCTTCTTGAGATCGATTCTGAGATCGTGCTGCGCTTCGACGTTGAGCTGCCGGAAATGCGTGCCACGCTTGAGCGCCCTGCGATGCAAGCGCGCCAAAATCTTATCCGCGAGCGTTGGCATCGGTAGCGACAGGACGGCCAGCGCTTCGCTGTCGATCTCGTTGCGCCAGCCGCGGCGTTCCACCAAGTGTCCCAGCGAGAGCAGGAAACGGCTGCAACGGAGGTCAGCGAGCACCGTTTGTAAAGCGTAGTAGCTCGATTTGCGCTGCCGGTCGACCGCCTCATGCAGGGCGCCGAGGTCGATATCCGGAGCCGCCGCAACCAGGCGAGCGACGGTCGTCTCGGCGAAAACATCCCAATCCCGCGCCGGGCCGAGCTGCTGCATCAGCCACCGCGCTTCGCTGTTGATCGCCTGGAATGAAGGCGACGGAATATCACGCCGGAACAGCGCGCATATCGTCCGCAAGCGACGCAAGGCAACACGCATCTGGTGCACGCCTTCGGGGTCCGTTCCCTCCTGCGCCACCATGTGATTTTTCAGAAGATGATGCCAGCAGGCCCCCATCAAGTGTGCGATAACGTCGTCGACGACGTCCTCTGCAGTAATGCTCAACGGCTCGGCTTTCGCCGCCGGCCGAACGACGTCGAAGGCGAGCGCATAACCGCGTTCCGCCTTGCTGCGCGTGCCGACCTGTAGCGGCGCAGCGTCGAGCAACTGCGTTCCGAGATCGAACAGGACCCCGGCATTGCCGCTCTTCAATTCGAGTTCGATCTCGGAGAGGACTTCCTGACGCCCACCGGCCTCGATCGCCCCCTCGTCGAATGCGATTGCAACGGACGCGTCGGGCAGATCGAGTTGCCGCGCGTGCCGGCGGACTCTCGTCGCGAAAACCGGCACCAGTGCGTCGTTGGCGAGCGTCGTCAATGGATCACCGACCTCGCCGGCGGGAAGCCGCGCCAGATCAGGGGTGAAGTCGCCAACCGGCGCTTCCCACTGCCGCCGGGTTAGAGGTCGTCCGATATTGGCTGCAAGCTTTAGTGTCTGGATGAAGTGTTTACCGCTGCGTCGCACGCGCAGCGACATGCCATGTTGGAACAGCAGGCGCTCCACCGTATCGTAATACACCGTTTCCAGCCGGCGAAACGCGCCACGGTTGCGCGCATGCTGCACGATGACAGGCATCTCGCGCAGCTTTTCGAGGGATCCTGGCGGCGCCAGCAGCTTTAGTTCGATTTCCGCCTGTTCAGCCGGTCGCACAGCGGTCGCTGCGCCAGAATCGCTCACGACTGGCTGCCGCGCGTTCAACGATATCTCCAGCGGAATGCCGTATGAATATTTTATGACAATGACAGGGCATATCCGAGCTATACAAGAGGATCACTCTGCAAAATGAAGAAGATCACACGACAGGGTTGCGCAACGACAACGTCTCGCGGCGCGCCGCCTCTCCATCCAGCCGTCGCAGGATATGCGGGACCGGTTGCAGGCCGCCTCAGTTGGCGGCCTCAGCTTTCTAAGTTGTATGGTCCCCGCCCTGCAGCGGTGATAATCTCCTCCTCAAATCAAACTAGCCGGAGGAGGTCCCGCCATGCTTGCGGAGAAATTCTTCCTGGTGCTGGAAACGCTCAGGAGCTTTGTTTCGGATGGAAGCGTCAAGGTGGTTAGCACCACGCCTCATGTCCCGGTCAAGCTGCCGCCACGGAAGTAGCCCAGAGGCCGCCCTCAGTAGGCGGCCTCTTCCGCTTTCGGGTTGTCGATCCCTTCCCTTCATGAAGGCTAGCGCATAGAAAATCTACAATGTGCGTATCGGTGCCTCTCGGAGGACATGTTGTGAGGTCCGAATTTAAGTCCGAAATGCTAACCAAAGCGGCCGTCCGCCAGCCACTGAATTTGCGGGTTCACCCCCCATGGAACGGTCGCAGCAGCCGCTGCGGCGCATAACGAGCGCCAAAAATCGTAATCGTTCGACAATTCATGTTTCGTCCCCTGACAAGTTCAGTGTAGACGGGACGGGAACGAGTGGCATGCCCTTCCGTCGTTTGTCCGCAGCACGAGATCGTTCAAACCGCCAATGTCAGAATCCCCTGCCTCCCCTGCCCGCCATCTCAATCTTGCCGGCGCCAGCAATTTTCGCGATCTCGGCGGCTATCCCACAAGCGACGGCCGGACCGTACGTTGGCGGCAGATTTTTCGCTCCAACCATCTTGGCCATCTCACCGAAGGCGATGTCTCCGTGCTGCGGGAGCTGGGCGTCCGCAGCGCGTTCGATTTTCGCGGCACCGAGGAGCGCACCGCCGCCCTATGTGGCATGCCCGAGATATCAGTTCATTCGCTGCCGGTCGAGCCGACGGTGGTCGCGGCGCTGCGCGCCATCGCAGCCGCCGGCACGCCGCTGTCCACGGACCACGCCGTCGAGGTGATGCGCGACTCCTACTGCAGCTATGTGCAGAAGAATACGCAGCACTTCCGGACCCTGTTTGCACATTTGCTGGAAGATCGCGCGCCGCTGGTGATCCACTGCACCGCCGGCAAGGACCGCACCGGCTTTGCGTGCGCGCTGATCCTGCATACGCTCGGCGTTTCCGAGGACATCATCTCGGAAGACTATCTGCTGACCAACCGCTTCTACCGACGGGACCCAAATCACAGCAGCGACCTGCCCGAAAACGTCAAGCAGGTGCTGGGCTCGGTGCAGGCCTCGTTTCTCGCCGCCGCCTTCGAGGCCATCGACGCCGACTACGGTGATCTCGAAAGCTATCTCCGCGATGGTCTTGGTCTCGGCAAAGCCGAACGCGCCCATCTCGAGGCGCGCTATCTGCAGCGCTGATTCCATAGCGTTTTCAAGCGAAGTGGATTCCGGTTCGCGTGAAGAAAACGCGTCAAACAAAAAATTAGGGCGCGGTTCTGATTCAATCAGAACCGGGCTCTAATCCGCCTTCACCTCACCCGCTGCATCGACACGACCTGCGCGGACAGCTTGCCGCCTCTCGCCCAGACGTTGACCTGCACCTTGTAGTCGTTGCTGGTTTCGCCCTTGGGCACATAGAGCATCGCGGTAAAGCGCACGCGGCCGCGCGCATCGAGTGTCACCGGCAGGTCCTCATGCACGCGAAAGAAATTACCCTGGCGATTTCGCGGCGGCAGCCTGGCCGTCATGATCGGCGCGATATTAATCCGGGAATGGATTTGCGCGCACCCTCGCGCGGTCGCGATGGTACCGGCCGCGAGCTCTATTGCAAAAATTTAAGAGCTCTCGCGGTAAAATAAATTAGTTTATCGAGTTAAAGTCTAGCGCACCGTTGGCGCAAGATTTTCAGATACTATTTTTTAAGTCTAGCGCACTCGGTGCCGCCGTTCCTCGCCGCATAGGCGGGATTGCGATACCAGCCGTGCTTCAGGGTTGGCTGCCAGTCTGTGCGCGTTTGCGAAAATACACCGGCAGGACATGGTCCCCACTTCAAATTGGCTCTGCCACCCGCCATTCCGCCCTGCATGGGAATCGGCGCTCCTCTCATAATGCCCCATTTGCTTCTGGGGCCCATGTTGTAGCCGCCTCGAAATTGAACTTCCTGTATGTTATCGCGATAGTCTTCTTGCATAATTGGTCCGTCGAGTTCAGTCATAAACACGCCATCTTGAGCTTCCTCTGAATCATCGGAACCAGTTACGACCGCATGAGGCTCGACCAGCGCACGCAGATCGAGCTTGGTCGCCGTTTCACCATCAATCCGGTAATAGGCAAAGGAATCGCTCTCCCAGCGGCTGTTCGCCACCCCAATGACGGCCCGACTGTCCGGCGACCAGGCCGCAAGCAGTTCGTAGCGGTTCGCCCGCATTTCACCCGTCTCCCAATGGGTGCCGCCGAGTGTGGTCAGCACCGCGCCATCGGTGACACGGATCAGGACGTTTTCGACGTCGTCGGGATTATTCTGGCCGGACGGCAGGCCCTGCGCGGTTCGCCAGGCGAACGCGTAGTCCTTCGAGGGCGAGGTGGTGTCGGCGAAGACACGCATCGCAGCTTTCCCTTCGCCGCATACGAGGCCGCCGTGGCGATCGGCGACGCAGCCTTGCGCATGCGCGGCGACCACCAACTGCAATGCGATGAGAGCGAGTGGAAATGCGAGAGCGGAGCGCATGCGCTATCTTATCCGCCACGCGCAAGTCGTAAAGTAGACCGTAGCGGCCAAAAGCTGCGCGCTATCGGCTCAGGCCGCCGCTTCCATTTCCAGTTCGGCGTCGAGATCGGCGATGACGTCCTCGAACGCCGAGATCGCCTGCTGGATCGCTGCGATCTGCATCAATTCCCAGCTCGAGACCGGACCGCTGCGATTCTGCAGCGCTACAACCAGGTCGCGCCGCTGCTCCTTAAGCTGAACAAGCGGTAAACCATGATCCGGCAAACCCATGACAAATCCCCCTGCCTTCTTGTTGGAGTCGTGTTGTACCGAATGGATTCTGCAAACGGCTTACAGAACTCCGGCAAATTTTATCGATTTAGCCTCATCCCTTGACCTCCCGTAGTTCTACGTAGCTCGCCACCTCCGGCCAGAATTGGGCCGCAACAATTTGGGCTGGCGAGACCGACGGTCATGCAGAAATTCGCCGCATTGGGATTGAAAATCTCCTGATAGGGTGCGCTCCCTCATCCGCATGCGGAGGCCCTTCATGGACGGAAAAGTCATTGTCGTGACGGGCGCGCTCGGTGCGCTCGGCCGGGTGGTCGTGGACGAAGCGCTGGCGCGGGGCGCCAGGATTGCAAGCGTCGATCATGCCCCGACGCAAGTCCCGGCCACGGCGGACCTGTTCGAACTCGGCGGCATCGACCTCACCGATGCCGCGGTAGCCAAAAAGGCCATCAACGCCGCTGCCGCGCATTTCGGCAAGCTAGATGCGCTGATCAACATCGCCGGCGGCTTTGCCTTCGAGACGGTGGCAGAGGGTGATCCCAAGACCTGGCAACGGATGCACGCGCTCAACGTCATGACCGCGCTCAACGCCTCGCGCGCGGCGATCCCGCATCTCGCCGCATCGGGCGCAGGCCGCATCGTCAATCTCGGCGCGATGGGCGCGCTGCAGGCAGGCAGTGGCATGGGCGCCTACGCCGCCTCCAAGGCCGGTGTGCACCGCCTCACCGAGGCGCTCGCCGTCGAACTCAAGGGCAAGATCACGGTCAACGCCGTGCTGCCGTCGATCATCGACACCGCAGCCAACCGCGCCAGCATGCCGAAAGCCGATTTCACCCAATGGGTGACGCCGAAGGAACTGGCCGACGTGATCCTGTTCCTCGCCAGCGACGCGGCTAGCGCCGTCACCGGCGCGCTGCTGCCGGTGAACGGGAGGGTTTAACCCTCCACCTCCACCAGTTTTCGCAGCACCGCCTTGAAGCGGATGCTGCGCTTGCCGACGAGCGCGGTGGCTTCGCCTTCCGCACTGTCGCGGTCATACGTGCCGGAAAAGCCGATGCCGACTTCATGGCCGCCGAACACAGGCCGTTCGCCCATGGCCGGGGTATGCTCGCGGTTGATGAGTTCGCCCTTCCATCTGCCGTTCGCCGCCGTGTACGCCCCGACATAGTCGAAGAACGCGTCGCCGCCCCTGATGCGGCCGTCCTGCAGCATCAGGACGCCGGTGTTGCCGGCATCGATTCCGTCGAGCATGCGGATGTGGATCGAATAGAGCCCGTTTCCGATCCCGTCAGGGCCGACCGCACCGGGCGGCGGCGCGTCGGTATCATCGATGGGGCTCAGAACGGTCGTGAAATAGACGCCAGGCAAGGCCGCGCTGCCGCCGTCAAAATGAAACTCCTCGCCGCGGGGCGCGCCCCTGAAATTCATCACGGCATGTTCAACTTCGAACATCGGAACGTATTTGGGATCGTGATAGTGGCGCGACATCGTAACCTCGCAAGAGACGATGCCATCGGTTTCGGTGAAGCGGCCGACAAACGAAGAGCCGGAATCGCCGCCGTACAGCCTGCCGCCCGATGTCGCAAACATCACGCCGCTGCCCGTGCCGCGCGCCGTGGTGAAGCGGAATTTGTATAGCCCTTGCAACACGCCTACTCGCTGTGGGAGCGGCAAATGCCTGTGGCCCGCGAACGATCGATTCGCAGGTTCCCTCAAATTGCCGCTGGCCTTGTCCCCACTCCGACAATAGCCGCTCCGGGGCTATCCGATCAAACGCTTTGCCGGCTAGGCTCGGCGTGTTGAGTCGCGGCAGCCAGCGCCGCCGGAGCCTGCCTTGGAAACCGCACTTTATCTTCCCGTCAAACGCTTCCTCGAAAAGCTCGGCTTCACCGTCAAAGGCGAGGTCGGCGGCTGCGATCTTGTGGCGCTGAGTGGCGACGATCCGCCGATCGTGGTGATCGGCGAACTGAAGCTCTCCTTCAACCTGGAACTGATCCTGCAGGCAGTCGATCGCGCCAGCGCCGCCGACGAGGTCTGGCTTGCAGCTAAATTATCCGCCCGCGGCAAAGGCCGCGAAAGCGACGCGCGGTATCGCAACCTTTGCCGCCGGCTTGGCTTCGGCATGCTCGCTGTCACCAATACCGGCGATGTGGAAGTGCTCGTCAAGCCGCCGACATCAGCGCCCCGCCGCGATCCCAAAAAGCGCTCGCGGCTGATCGCGGAGCACCAGAAGCGCAAGGGCGATCCCGTCATGGGTGGATCGACGCGCGCGCCGATCATGACGGCGTACCGCCAGCAGGCGCTGGCTTGTGCCTCCGCGCTGTCAGGCGGGCCGCGGCGCGTCAGGGATTTGCGGACGGAGATTCCCGATGCCGGAAAAATCCTCTTGCATAATGTTTATGGCTGGTTCGATCGCGCCGAGCGCGGCATATACGTGCTGACTGATGCCGGCCATGCCGCGCTGAAGCGCTGGCCACAGCAGCCGCTGGATCTGGCTGCCGCCGGTAATCCCTCGCCATGATGGCAAGCACGGTGGCACCGAACCGTACAACGCTACCGGACTTGAAAGATTTTGGATGCATGGCTGTATTGTCGAGCGAAATTCATATTGCAATGCAACATTAGGGCACCTAGGTATCTCCGCAATCAAATGCGAGGCGCCTTATGAGCGAAGACTGGAACACGAAATACGGCACGCGACGCGTCCGGCGGGATCCGCCGACGCTGGAGGAGGCAATCTTCGCCGCGGTCGGGATCACCGACGATCAGCAGCAGCAGGCGGAAATCGCCGCCGCGCTGATGGGGCTGCCCTATGAGGAAGTGCTCGCTGAAGTGAAGAAGACCGGCCGCGCGCTGGCGCGATCGGCCACCCGCGTCATTACGGGCGAGCAAGGCGCGCAGCGATCGGTCGTGGTCGAGCGCCGCGTCGTCAGGCGTTTTGGCAACGACAAGCGTACCGGCACCTGAACAGCCGCGATTGCCTGAATTGCACAGAGAATTGCCCAAGGCTTTGGGCAATTCTCGAGATCGAACGTACGGATCGGCTTAAGAGGCCCCCCACTCGGACGGGGCGGTCCCGGCCATACGAAGCAGCGTTCGCCGATAAGCGCGGTTGAAAGCCACCACCGCACGCGTCGTCTTCAGCACGCTCTCGATCCAGGACGTCGCAAGTTCGGCCTGATCATACTTCGTCAGATCGATCGTGCCGGTGGATTCGCCGTGGCGGAATATAAGCTGTGCGCCGAACTTGCTGGCGAGCGCCCGCATCGCCTCGTTCTGCGCGCCGGTGGTGATCCGCAGGCTCTTATAGCCCTTGGCGCGTGCTTCCTTGATCAGCTTGCGGAACAGGATGCTGCCGACGCCGCGCCGCCGCACGGAGGTTTCGACGCTGAAGGCGATCTCGGGAAGCGAATCCGGTGACTGATCCGGCGGATGCAGCTCCGCCGCTCCGCGAACCACGCCGTTTTCAAAGAAGGCGATGATCGTCGTGCCGTCATTGGCGCATTTCTCGGCGTAGCGCTCAATGAAGCTGTCGTCCATGAAGCCATGGAAACGATCGCGGCGGCTGGTGCGGTCGAGCCGCAGCAGGTGATCGCGCAATAGCGGCAGTTCTTCCTGCTGGCTCAGCGTGCGCACGCTGCTATCGGCAAGCGCAGCCGCAATAACGGTGAGGTACATAGTCCAAAACTCCTCTGAGAAAACCCTCGAGGAGGCGTCGAATCCCTAGACCACCCATATTGTGCGGCGCAGCATCGAATTCAAGACCGGATTGCTCCGTGTACTGCCTTAAATAACAGCAACATTTCCAGCGATTTAGCTGATCCGCCATTAACCAATTGTTAAGCTTCGTCACCCGGCCCAAAGTGGGCATGGAGCTTGCTTATTTTGGATGCGCCAAGCCCAGGCAACGCACCCGGATGGTTCGTGGAGGCCCAATGTGGCTGTCGTGCTCGACACCAGATCTTGCCTTCCGGAGCGCCGGCTTGCGGTCTGGCAGGACATTGTGTGCGACACCTTCGTCGGGCTCGACTGCAAATCGGACCTGCGCGGCGCGTTTTGGGGCTCGGTGTCGCAATCCAGAATCGGACCGGTCGCGCTCACGCAGGTCGATTCCACGGCACAGCGGGTATTCCGCACGCCGTCACGAATAGCCCGCGCCAGCGAAGATTTCGTGCTGATGGCGCTGGGCAACAACGGCGTGAACGGCGTGTTCCAGGATGGCCGCGAGGCCGTCGTCTCCGCCGGACAATTCGTCATCTACGACACCACCCGCCCCTACGAGCTGCGGTTCGACGACAGCTTTTCGCAGACGATCTTCCAGATGCCGCGCAAACTGCTGCAACAGCGCGTCGGCTCGTTCGATAGTCTGACCGCGACGACGTTTGCAGGCGATCGTCCGCTCGAACGGCTGACATATGATTTCGCGCGCAATGTGAGCCAGACGATCGAACTGGTTGATCCCGCCGCCGCAACGCGCCTGCTCGACCAGGCGCTCGACCTGCTGGCGATGACGCTTGCCGACCGGCTGCATGCCCGCTTGCCGGACCAATCGGCTCACCGGTCGGCGCTGCTCTATCGCCTCAAGAACCATATCCTGACGCATCTTTCCGATCCCGAACTGTCGCTGCCGCGCGCTGCAGCCGCAGTCGGAATCTCGCCGCGTTACGCCAGCGATCTGATGGCCGCCGAACAGTCCTCGTTTCGGAGCTACGTGCAGGCGCAACGGCTGGAGCGCTGCAAGCGAGATCTTGCCGACCCCGCCTACCAGGCCCGGCACATCGGCGAGATCGCCTTCGCCTGGGGCTTCAACGACCTCGCCCATTTCAGCCGCATCTTCAAGCAGCGCTTCGGCATCTCGCCGCGCGAATGGCGCGAGCACAAATAACGCCTCCCGCCCCTCTCCTTTCCCGTCGTGCGCACGCATCTGACGCCGCCGCGCGCGCTGTCCGCCTGCCGGTTAAGACAAGTTTTCGTTCCGCCGCGGACAAGCGGCACGCGCTGCCATGGCTGTAGGCTCGGGGTCAGCGAGTGTCAGTCATCAATGCGGGAGGATGATGCGATGGGTCTGGTTCATCAGAAATACAAGGTGGCGGTGGTTCAGGCGGCGCCGGTTTTTCTCGATCTCGACGCAACCGTGGACAAGACCATCAACCTGATCGAGGAAGCTTCCGCGAAAGGCGCGAAACTGATCGCGTTTCCCGAGACCTTCATTCCCGGGTACCCGTGGCAGATCTGGCTCGGTGCGCCTGCCTGGGCGATCGGCCGCGGTTTTGTGCAGCGCTACTTTGACAACTCGCTCGCCTTCGACAGCCCACAGGCGGAAAAGATCTGCCGAGCCGTCAAGCGCGCCAAGCTAACGGCCGTGCTCGGGCTGTCCGAACGCGACGGCGGAAGCCTCTATATCGCGCAATGGCTGATCGGGCCTGACGGCGAGACCATCGCCAAGCGTCGAAAGCTGCGGCCGACCCATGCCGAACGTACCGTGTTCGGTGAAGGCGACGGCAGCGATCTCGCCGTCCACGACCGCGCCGACGTCGGACGGGTCGGTGCCTTGTGCTGCTGGGAGCATCTGCAGCCGCTGTCGAAATACGCGATGTACGCCCAGAACGAACAGGTCCATGTCGGCGCCTGGCCGAGTTTTTCGCTGTACGATCCGTTCGCGCATGCGCTCGGCCATGAGGTCAATAACGCTGCCAGCAAGGTCTATGCGGTCGAAGGCTCGTGCTTTTTTCTCGGTCCCTGCGCGGTCGTTTCGCAGGCCATGATCGACGAACTCTGCGACACCCCCGAAAAACATGCCTTCCTGCATGCCGGTGGCGGCCACGCCGTGATCTACGGGCCGGACGGCAGTTCGCTGGCCGAGAAACTTCCGCCCGACCAGGAAGGCATTCTGTACGCCGATATCGATCTCGGCATGATTGGGGTAGCGAAGAACGCCGCCGATCCGGCCGGGCATTATTCGCGGCCCGACGTCACGCGGCTGCTGCTCAACACCACGCGCGCCAACCGCGTCGAGCATTTCTCGCTTCCTGTCGATGCCGAGGTCATGAGCGAAATCAGGCTGCAGGCCTGACGCGCTTCATTTTTTCGAGAAGGAGCAGGTCCATGGAATCCGCAATCCCTGCACATCTGCAAACCGCGCGAACGCGTCACCGCCGCGTCGGTGACGATTATGCGCCGCCCTACCCGTCCTTTGTGGCGCGGCACAAGCCGAGCGTGACGCGCGTGGTGATGGCCTATTTCGGCCTCCAGACTCGCGGCGCGCCCTCGACCACCGCAGAGCAGGCGCTGATTCGGCTTGCATCGGAGTTCGCCGCCGCGGACGGCCCAACGCACTGGGACCGCGCGCGCTATGTCGACGAGGCCGGCTTCACCAACGTCGTCACGGTCGCCTATTGGGACAACCGGCAAAAATTCGATCGCTGGTTTCCGGTCGTGCGCGAGCGCTGGACCGGCGAGCAACGGACCAACGACGGATTCGGTACCTTCATCGAGGCGCTTTACCCATCCGTCGAGGGCTATGAGACGCTGTTCTCTTCGCTCGGAAGGCCAGAAGGCGTCGCCGTTCTCGCCGACGGCATGAGCGGCGAGGTTTTGGAGCACGCTTATTGGGGCGGCATGCGCGACCGCATCCCGTTGTCCCAAACCAGCGAGATGGCGCCCTCAGGTTCCGCGCGAGCCATTCGCGAGGGCGCGCGCATCCGGATCATCCCGCATGACAATATCTGCCTGATCCGCTCGGGCCAGGATTGGGGCGATACCGAAGCCACCGAGCGCAAGATGTACCTCGGCGATGTCGAGCCGGTGCTGCGCAAAGGCATGGATTTCCTCCGCGACCAGGGACGTTCAATCGGCTGCTACGCCAACCGTTACATGACGGTCTTAGGCCCCGACGGCGCAACGGCCGAAAAGTCCTACGGCATGAGCTGGTGGAAGAGCCTGTCGGCGCTGGAGCGCTGGGCTGAATCGCATCCGACCCATGTCAGGATTTTCGGCGCTGCCATGAAGTACCTGTCGACCCTGGGACCGGCCGCAAAACTACGGCTGTACCACGAGGTCACCGTCGCCCGCGCCGACGAACAGCTTTTCGAATATGTGGATTGTCACCCGCAAACCGGAATGCTGAACGCCGTGCAGACGGTGGAGACGGCCTGACGCTACAGCACCATCTGGGTTTGCGTAACGACCGCGACCAGCTTGCCGTCCTCGGTCTCCAGCCGCGTCTGCCAGACTTGGGTGCGGCGCCCCCGATGCACGGGCGTTGCGGTGGCAATCACCGTAGACCCTTCCTTGGCGCCGCCGATAAAATTGGTCTTGCTCTCGATCGTGGTGGTGCCCTTGGCATCCTCGGGCAGATTGATGAAGGTCGCGGCAGCGCCGACCGAATCTGCAAGGGCCATGATCGCGCCGCCGTGAATCGTATTCCGCAGCGTGCAGAGGTCCGGCCGCACCAGCATCCTGGCGACCACCCGATCCATTCCGGCTTCGGTGAAGGTTACCCCCTTCAGTTCCGCAAACGGCATCTTCATCGACTGGATCTTTTCGAGCGGCGTCATGCGTCCTCCGGCTTTTCTTTGAAGTGATTTCCTGAACAGAATGGAGGCCGCCGGTAATTCAGGCAATGACCTCCGAGGTAATGGCGGCCGTGACATGGCGCGCGAAATTCGGCATACCGTCGGCATGCGCCAGTTCCCGCCCCGCCGGATCATCTGTCTGACCGAGGAGACCGTGGAGACGCTGTACCTGCTCGGCGAGCAGGACCGCATCGTCGGCGTCTCCGGCTATGCGGTGCGGCCGCCGGGCGTCCGTCGCGAGAAGCCGCGGGTCTCGGCCTTCATATCGGCGGACATTCCAAAGATTCTGGCGCTTGAGCCCGACCTCGTGCTCGCCTTTTCCGATCTGCAGGCAAACATCGTTGCCGACCTCGTGCGCACGGGCGTCGCCGTCCATGTCTTCAACCAGCGCGACATTGCGGGCATCCTCGCGATGATCCGGACGCTGGGGGCTATGGTCGGTGCGGCGGAGCGCGCGGATCAACTCGCGTGCGGCTTTGAAGAGCGCCTCGCGCGGATCGCCGCGACGCCCCGGCCCGCACCGAAGCCCAAAGTCTATTTCGAGGAGTGGGACGATCCGCTGATCTCCGGCATCGGCTGGGTTTCCGAAGTGATCGAGATCGCCGGCGGCGAGGACGCGCTGCCGAAGCTGCGGTTTCAGCAGGCCGCCAAGGACCGGATCATTTCGTCGGATACGGTGCGTGACGCCGCGCCCGACGTGATCCTCGCGTCCTGGTGCGGCAAGAAAGTCGTGCCCGACCGCATCCGGCAGCGTCCAGGCTGGGGCGAGATTCCTGCCGTGCGCAACAACCGCATTGTCGAAATCAAGTCGACCATCATCCTTCAGCCGGGACCGGCGGCGCTGACGGATGGGTTGGATGCGATTGTGAAGGCGTTGTGGGGGTGACCGGCAATCTAGCCGTCGTTCCTGCGAACGCAGGGACCCATACGCCGCGGCCTGTCAATGTGGCGATGTGGAAGTTACTTCCTGCTGCCAAGAGCGCCGATGGTTATGGTTCCCTGCGTTCGCAGGGACGACATCGAACTTCGTGGCTCAGTTTAAGCCTTCTCCACATCGCACCATTCCGCGATGAACAGCGCGGTTGCTTTGGTCGACTTTCGCAACGAGTCCAGCTCGACATATTCGTTGAAGCCGTGCATCGCGGCGCCCTTCGCACCGAAGCAGAGGCTCGGGATGTTGTAATTCAACCCGTAGAACCGGGTATCGGTCAGCGCGGTGAACGCGCGATCCGGCACCACGCCGCCATAGACGGCGCCGAACGCTTTTGCGAAGGCGGCTTCCGGCTCAGCCGAGTTCGTCAGCTCATAACCCTCCGACAAAAAGCCCGACCATTCGACCTGCGGCGGATTGTTGGAGAGGAATCGGTGATCGTGCGCCGCCGCCGACACGCAGGCCAAAATCTCCTTCTGGCATTCGGCGATCGACCAGCCCGGCAGGACTGCGATGCGGCAATCGACGTCGCACCAGGCCGGCACACTGGAGGCCCAGTCGCCGCCCTTGATGATGCCGGGGTTGAAGTTGAGCGGATGGGCGACCGCCTTGAAATGGCGGTCCGCCCTGGCGCGCTCGTTCCAGTCGGCCTCGAGCTTCTGCAGCGCGTGGATCAAATGATACGCCGCCATGATCGCGTTGGCGCCGGCGCCGGCCTCGAACACATGCACCGGAAAGCCGCGCACCTTCAGGCGAAACCAGATCACGCCGACCTGCGAGCGCACCATGGTCTCGCCCGTCGGCTCCGGGATGAAGCAGGCGTCCGCGCGATAACCGCGCTGCAAGGTCGAGAGCGCGCCGACGCCGGTCGACTCTTCCTCGATCACGGATTGAAAATGGATGCGCGCCGTTGGCCTTAGCCCAGCGGCCTTGATCGCATCCAGCGCATAGAGTGCGCCGATGGTGCCGGATTTCATGTCGCAGGCGCCGCGGCCGTACATCTTGCCGTCCTTGATGGCGGGCGAGAACGGCGGCGTTTCCCACATGTCGAGGGGACCTGCCGGCACCACGTCGCAATGGCCCTGCAGGATCAGCGATTTGCCGGCATTGTTCGCGGGACGGTACGTACCCACCACCGTGCGCGCCTTGGAAAAATCATGCTCGATCGGGCCGAAGCCGCGCAGATCCTTCAAATCCTCGACGTCGATATGCCAATCGTCGACCTCGTAGCCACGCTGGCGCAGGAGATCGCCGATCATGTCCTGGCACGGTCCTTCGGCGCCACGGGTCGAGGGGATCGCAACGAAATCCTTCGTCGTCGCCAGTTGCGCATCAAAGCCGGCGTCGACGGCGTCGAGGATTCTTTGTTGCGTATCGGTCGTCATGCGGCAGCTCCAGTAAAGGAATTCCAGAAAGTCGGGAGTGCGCACCCTACCCCGATCTCAGCCGCCGGCGTAATGCGCAAAATGCGCATCCCGCAATGCATCTTCGAGCAGGCGGCCTTCTGAATAGCCGTTCAGCGAGGCCGGCCGCTCGACGCCGTCGAGAAGCCGCGGACAGGGTTCCGGCCGGCCCAGCACCGTGCGCACCGGAATACGCTCGGCATAAACAGGCAGTTCATAGTCTTCCTCGTCGTCGGCGACACCCTTCGACCTGATCTTGGCGGACGCCTGCTCGATTTCCATCGCGATCACCGATGTCGCCTTGATCTCCTGCGCCGTGCTTTGCCTTAACGTCGCGGTTCGATCGGGAAAGAACCGGTCGACCATGGCGACGAGCGCGCGCTCCTTCTCCACCGGATCGGTGATGAGATAGGCGATGCCGAAGGCCATCACGGCGCGGTAATCCGCCGAATGGTTGAAGCCGCAGCGGGCCAGCACCAGGCTATCGAGATGCGCAACCGTGAGGCAGACCCTCTCGCCCTCGGACTGGTTTCGCAGCATGCGGCTGGCGCTGCTGCCATGCCAGTACAGCTTGCTCCCTTCCCGCCAGAAGAATGTCGGCGTGCAATAGGGCTGGCCGTCGATCACGTAGGAGACGTGGCACAGCATCGAGGCGTCGAGCAGGCCGTGCACGGTGGCGTGGTCGTAGAAGCCGCGATCATGACGGCGCTTCACCTGGTTGCGCGGCGATAACGGATATACGTCGGCGGTCACGGCTTCGGTCACGGCAGCTCCTGTTGGATCGGTGAGCGGTCGTTGAGAGTTGTACCGGCCAATTTGGTCTGCGATAGTGCCAATTCGATGCGAAAAATTCCGACCAATTCTCCGCCGGCGCGACGCAAGGCCGAGCTCGCGCTCGATCTCTCCGGCCCTCACGTGACGCCGGGCGCTTCGGCCCCGCACCGGCTCTATCAGGCGCTGTGCCACGCCATCACGGGCGGAATTGCAAAGCCCGGCGAGCCGCTGCCGCCGTCGCGCACGCTTGCGAAGCAGACCGGCTTCCGCCGCAACGCCGTCACGTCAGCCTATGAGCGCCTGATCGCGGACGGTTTTGCGGTAGCCACCGTCGGATCCGGCACTTTCGTCGCCGCGCGTATTCCCGCCCGCGTCCATGACGCTCGCAGGACGAAGATCGCGATCGACCCGCCGCAACAAGGCCCGCTGGCGCTCGGCTGCACGCACATCGACGAACGGGCGCTGCAGCGCTTCAGGTCGTTTGCCGGCCGGCGCATGCGCGCGTTCGGCACCGAGCACCTTCAATACGGCGACCCCAGGGGCAGCCGCGAACTCCGCGCCGCGATCGCCGATCACTTGTTGTCGGCGCGTGGGCTGCGCTGCGATCCCGACCAGATCATGCTGACGTCGGGAACGCAGCATAGCTTACGGATCGTGCTGGGCGCGATCCTGAAATCCGGCGATCAGATCTGGTGCGAAGACCCCGGCTATCCCGCCGCACGAAGGGCGATCGAGCATTGCGGCCTGCGCCCCATCTCGGTGCCGGTCGACGCCTCCGGCATGATCATAGCCAGGGGCCGCGCGCTCGGGCCCGCCGCCGGCGCGGCCTACGTCACACCGTCGCACCAGTTTCCGCTCGGCGTGCAGATGTCGATGGCGCGGCGGCTCGAACTGCTCGACTGGGCAAGGGATGCCGGCGCCTTCGTGATTGAAGACGACTATGACAGCGAATTTCGATATGACGGCGCGCCGCTGCTGTCGCTCGCCGGCATCGATCATCTCTCGCGCGTCATCTACATGGGCACGTTTGCAAAGACATTGTTCCCTGGATTGCGCATCGGTTACTGCGCGCTGCCCGAGCGGCTCGTCGGGCCGGTGACGACAGCCCGTGCCGCGCTCGACCGCTTTCCCGGCACGCTGCTCGAAGGCGCCGTCGCAGACATGCTGAATTCCGGCGCGTTCGCGGCCAACCTGCGCCGGGTGCGCGGGATCTATCGCGAAGCGCGGGACGTGCTGGCTTCGACCCTGTCGACCACGTCGAATGGAGCGCTATCGGTGCCGGTGCCCTCGCAGGGCCTGCATCTGGTCGCGCGGTTCGATCCCTCGACCGATCCGCTGGTTGCCGCACAGGCAAAGGCCGAGGCCGGCGTCGCAGGTTGGCTGCTGGCGGAAACTTATTTCCGCGCACGCCCGCTTGCCGGCTTCGTCCTCGGCTTTGCCGGCCACAAGCTGCCACAACTGATCGCGTCGGCCGAGCGACTCGCGAAATCATCGCTGGCCGCCTTGCAGGCAAATGGCAGGCCGAACAACGCTGGAACTGGCAAGGTCAAACGGCTGAAGGCCGTGACGTGACCACTCGCGCCGGCCGGCACTCTATCAGAATCGCGGCTGCGTCACTAAGCTCGATAATCAAAATCAACTTCACGAACGGAAATACCCAATGCCCGGCCATCGCAACGTCTCGTATCTCGTCATCGGTGCATTGATCGCAGGCGTGGTCGGCCATGCAACGACGGCCCTCGCCCAGACGGTCTCGCGCGAGCAGGATATTGTCGACCTCAGGCTCGGCCAGCGCGTCCTCGTCGATGATGGATCGTGTCCGACGGGACAAATCAAGGAAGTCCAGGGCTCGCAAATGACGACTTCAGGCGTGCTCCGCACCCGCAAGTGCATTCCGCGGCTGGGGACGAAGAAGCGCTAGCGGCGATCGCACCGGCCTAGAACATGCCGTTGGTGTTGGCGGCCTTCTCGGGAATTTCCTGCACGACATCCCAGTGCTCGACGATCTTGCCGTTCTCCAGCCTGAAAATGTCGACGATGGCGCGGCCGCGCGTGCCTTTCTCGCGCACGCTATGGACGTGGACGATCACGTAGTCGCCATCGGCAAAAGCGCGCTTGATCTCGCTGCGGGAGTCCGGAAATTTCTCGCGCAGGAAACCGAGGAAGGCCTTGAAGCCCTCGATGCCATCCGGCGCCGTCGGATTGTGCTGAATGTAATGCGGCCCGAAAAACTTCGCCGCGGCATCAAAATCCTTCCGATTGAGAGCCGCATCGTAAAATTCGAGCACGGACTTCTTGTTGGCTTCCTGTGTCGTAGCGTCGGCGGCGACCGCCGGAGATATGGCCAGCGACAATAGGCCGATCAGGCCGACAAAAAGAGATTTCATGACAACTCCCTTGTGCAATCGGTCTCGATACGGAGCCCAACCTACCAGCTTCCGTGTCGACCGACGACCCCGCGCCACAGCGCATCGCGTTCGCGCGCTGGTGTGCCAGGAAGTCGCCGAGCGAATAGCTCTGAGCAGCTATTACGCGGTAGAATTTAAGGGGCGGAAAGTATTTGCGAGCCGCGCTTACTGGTTCGTCGCCGGCTCGAACATGCATTGCAGCGTCGGCTTGGCGATCTTGGTGAAGGTCGGGCCGATCTCGGATCGCTTCGACGCCGGCACCCACGCGGTCTCGATCGTCGGCACCCCGGTCTCGCTGATGCCGCGCAGCAGCGCTTCGCGCAGGTCGGCATCTTCCACGGTCGCGGCGGCGTAGTCGTGCAGGCAGCCGCAAACCCTTTCGGGATGCGCCCAGCGTCCGACCATGTGGGGCGCGCAGAGCCGCACGAATTCGCCGCGCGGATCAGGCAGCTTGAACAGGGAACGGAACGAGGTCTGCGGCGGCTGAAACTGGACTTGAGCCTGCGCCGCGCCGCTGAGAAGAAGAGACGCAAAGATTACAGCAGAACAGATGCGTACGAACATACCGAGCCTTTATCGGCGATCTCGTTGCAAAGGATCCGCTACGCTCAGTTGGCCGCCACGACCATCGGAGCCGCAACCGGCGAACCGTTATAGGCGAAGGTGCCAATCCCCGGCAGGCCTTGATCCGAAGAACCAGCCATCGAGGGACCAGCCAGGATGAAGACCAAGGCGAGGATGAAGCTGATGGTCCGCATCTGACTGTCTCCGGTTATCAGTGGCTGGCGGTGCCTGCCGTCTCGTTGGCCACCTAATAAGTCTCGGCTGTTTCCAGACATCTGCGCCAAAAACGAAAAATGGTTTCGTCGCGCAGGAGAATTGTTTCGTCGGCCCTGTCGGACGAAACAATAGCGGGAAAAATCCAATGAATTCAGCCGGGACGCTCGTATTTGAGATGCTCAGGCGGAACTCCGCAAGCTGGCCATTGCGGCCACTTTGGCCTCCGTCCAATGGACGAGAACCGCCTCGCTCGCTGGCAGATCGGATGAACCGAAGCTTCGATTCGTCCGACTCAGCGAATGCCACGCAACCTTCCGCGTGCCTGTGCGTTGTGAGCCTTCCTCAACAAAGGACAGTAGTCGTGGGCAATGGCAACAGTGCACCCCCGACCCGCAAACCCGGCCAGCCGGTGGGTGAAAATTTGTCTGGAAGTGAAAATTGGTCTGGAAGTGAAAATTGGTCTGGAAGTAACGGCTCCGAACAGCGGATCAATCCTTCCTCGAAGACAGAGCGCCACGGAAAAGCCTCAGAGCATCCTGTGAGCCTTTGTGGCGCGATGTCACAACAAGGCGGCGAATTTCGCGGCAATGTCTCTGCGCCGCAGAAATTCGTGCATCTGGTCGGCTGCCGCGACCGCAAGGTCGGGCCCGGCCTGGAGGCCCGCCAATATTCCAATCCGCTCAAGCGGTAAGCTTGATACCCTCATCCCGGATCCGATCTCGGATCCGGGCGGTATCGGACTTACTGGATGAATTCACCGCATTTCTGAACCGCGGCCTCAGTGGCACCCCAGGGCATGATCGGCACTGAGGAGGTGGAGTTTTTGGGTGAACCTTCGATCAGCTTGTCCGAATAGACCATGTAGACCAGTACATTGCGTTTGGCGTCGCAGCCGCGAACGATCTGCATCTTCTTAAAGAACAGCGAGCGGCGCTGGCGGAACATATCGTCGCCCTGCTCCAGGCTGTGCTTGAACTTGATGGGGCCGATCTGGCGGCACGCCAGCGAGATATCCGAGACTTCCTCGGCAAGGCCAAGCCAGCCCTTGAAGCCGCCCTTTTCCGGCACCGTGAAGTGACAGGCCACCCCCTCGACCTCGGGGTCGTCGACCGCGTAGGTCGCAAGCTTATCGTTGGGGCTCAGCCACTTGAATACGGTCGAGCGGCGAAAGATCAGGTCGGGCTCATCGGCGGCCGACGCCGGGCCCGCGTGCCACAATGTCAGCGCCAACACCACCAAGGCCACGCTTCTCCACTTCCTGTCGCACTTAACGATGGCCTTGGATGTCATTGATATCTCCGCTGAAGGGCTCGCCGCCTATGTAGTGCCAGAAAGTGGAACAGGAAGGCCGCAGCGGATTTGAAGGCCGCAGTACCGCCTTATGGATGGCGTCTGATCAAGCAGGCGCGGTTTAACGGAATGTGAGGCTTTTTTGCTACGATCGGGGCGAAAAGCGCTGGAATTAGAAGGCTTACGCTGGTGAACGCTTTTCGCCTTTGCGACAACAAACGAATAGGCAAGACAGTGGATTCGAGTACCCGGATTTGAGGATTATGCGCGTGAGCGGGCATCGGTTTTTCAGTGCGAGTACTGCGGGCGCGACGATTTCGAAGCAGCGATTTTGGCAGATTGCGATGTTGACCGCGGCAGGCATCGTCGTCGCCGCTCCCCAAGCCGACGCCGCGGCCCTGTTCTACTGGCAGGATTCCGATCCGGGCTATTACCGGCCCTTGCCGCCGATGCAGCCGCGCAAACCGAAGGTACGGCGACCGTCAGCAAAGACCGAGGCGGTCATCAAGGAGACCAACGCCAAACCGCAGGGGCCGTTGATTATCGCGGTCTCGATCGAGCAGCAGAAGGTCCGCGTCTACGACGCCAACGGGTTGTTTGCCGAAAGCCCGGTGTCGACGGGCATGAAGGGTCATTCGACCCCAATGGGCGTATTCAGCGTCATCCAGAAGCACAAGATGCACCGCTCCAACATCTACAGCGGCGCGCCGATGCCTTACATGCAGCGCATCACCTGGTCGGGGATTGCGCTGCATGCCGGCGTGCTGCCGGGCTATCCGGCGTCGCATGGCTGCATTCGCATGCCAACGGCCTTTGCCATAAAGATGTGGAACTGGACCCGGATGGGTGCGCGCGTCATCATCACGCCCGGCCAGATCACGCCTGCCAGTTTCTCGCACCCGTTGCTGGTGGCGCAGAAAGTCGTCCCGCAGCCGCTCATCGCCGACGATCCCACGACAGATGCGCCCGCGGTGAAGGGCGACAAGGGCGCGGACGCAGGCCATGCGGAGCCAAGCCTCGAACTCCGATCGACCGTCGGCCACGCGGCGCCGCTGCGCGAACAGACCCACACGGCGGATGCCGGCAGCGCTCTGCCGACGAGCGCCGTCGTGACCATGTCCGACGCAACGCCTGTCAGTGATACATCGAGCGCGGAGGCAAAGGCGGACGCGCCGAAATCCGAACCAGCTATCTCGGCAGCCGGTGAGCCCACGAAGGCGATCGCTGATACACCGGCTGCGTCGGTTGTTGCGCCTGAGGTCAAGAAGGATACCGCGCGTCTGCCCGGCGCGGACAAGGGTCCCAGGGCCGAACCGCCCAGGCGTCCGGGCCAGATCGCGGTGTTTGTCAGCCGCAAAGATTCCAAGCTGTACGTCCGCGAGAGCTTCAAGCCGCAGTTCGATTTGCCGGTGACGATTGCGCCGAGCGACCGGCCGCTTGGCACCCATGTGTTCACCGTCGCGGCTGACAAGAACGATCCCAACCTGTTGCGCTGGTCGGTGGTCTCGCTGCCGGTCGCGGCCCGCAACGCTGCGCGGATCGATAACACCGACCCTGCTGCGCGGCGCGGCAGGATGCCCGGCGCAGCGCCCGCCGAGGCAAAGCTGCTGCTGGCGGCGAACAGTCCGGCCGAGGCGCTGGACCGCATCGCCGTCGCTCCCGAGGCGATTGCGCGGATCGCCGAGATGCTGACCACCGGCAGCTCGATCGTGGTGTCCGATCACGGCATCAACACGGGCGGCGAAACCGGCGAAGGCACCGACTTCATCGTCCCGCTGCGCATGGTCCAGCCATAACGGCTTGTTGAGGGGCGGAGGCCCGCGCATCGCGCTATGCTTCGGTCGCTAAACCGCAGCCCGAGGCTTTTCATGATGGACCGCAGGAGCGTGATGACCGCGGCGCTAGTCGCGATCGCAGGCATGGCCTCGAGCAGGAAATCTCTGGCGCAGGCCGCCATGAGTCGAATCACGGCTTACGCGTTTTCGTTTCCGGGATTGGCCGGCGGCGACATCAGACTTTCCGAATTTGCCGGCCGGCCGATCCTGATCGTCAACACCGCTTCGCTCTGCGGCTTCACCCCGCAATATGGCGGCCTGCAGGAATTGTGGACCGAGTTCGGTGGCCGCGGCCTGATGATCGTCGGCGTTCCCTCCAATGATTTCGGCGGCCAGGAGCCGGGCGGCGCGACCGAAATCACTGCGACGGCGCAGAACCACCATGTCACGTTTCCGATCGCCGCGAAGGCCGTCGTCAAGGGACCGAACGCGCATCCATTCTACAGGTGGGCGGCAGAGGCGCGACCGAAGGATGTTCCACGATGGAACTTCCACAAATACCTGATCGGCCGCGACGGCTATATCGCCGATGTCTTTCCGGAATCCATCGAACCCGTAGATACACGGGTCAAAACTGCGATCGCTCGGGCATTGGCCGCTTCCTGAATTAACCGGCTCGGGGACAAATCCGCTGCGTCGCAACGGTTGCATTGGCGCGCGTGCTCCAACTAGGCTACTGTGCGTCGGGGGATGGAGACAGACCGGACGACGGCGGCGCCACCGACCGGGTGCGGGATTCTAATTTGGGGAAAACAGGATGCGTATTGGGGCGGGGGTGATCTTTGCAGGCGCGGTTTCGCTGTTGGCATCAAGCGCGGCGTGGTCGCAGGTTCCACCCGCCAAAGGCGTGGCCGCGCCTCAGGGAGCGGCAGCACCAGTTCCCGCTCCGCCACCAGCGCCCGTCTCGACCCGTCCGCCTTGCAACAATCCGAACGCGCTCGGCATCGGCCGCACGGTCGAGATCGACACGACCGGCGGTCCCGGCTTCGGCTTCGAGCATTTCAAGGAGCTCGACTTCCTTCGCGACAAGGAAGTGGTGCTGACCTTCGACGACGGCCCGTGGCCGGTGAATACGCCTGCGGTCCTGAAGACGCTCGCGGAGGAATGCACCACCGGCATCTTCTTCCCGATCGGCAAGCACGCCACCTACTATCCCGAAATCCTCAGGCAGGTGATGGCGGCCGGCCATTCGATCGGATCGCACACCTGGTCGCATGCCGCCCTCGTCAACAAGAAGCTGAACGAGCAGCAGCGCAAGGACGAAATCGAAAAAGGCTTCAGCGCCGTGAAATGGGCACTCGGCGGCAAGGCGCCAGCGCCGTTCTTCCGCTTCCCCGCGCTGCAGCACCCGCCGGAGATGGTCACCTATCTTGGCGAACGCAACATTGGGATCTTCTCCTGCGACCTCGATTCCTTCGACTTCAAGGCGAGCAAGGCGCAGACGATCATCGACACCGTGATGCGCAAGGTCGAGAAAAACGGCAAAGGCATCATCCTGATGCACGACTTCCAGAAGCACACCGCCGAAGCCCTGCCCGAGCTACTGAAGAAGCTGAAGGCTGGCGGTTACAAGGTGGTGGCGATGCGCGCCAAGACGCCGGTGCAGACCATCGCGCAGTATGACGAGGACATCGTCAAGGATCTGAAGCTGCCGACCGTGAGCTCGCGCCCGGTTTCCAGCGTCGTCCAGACGATCTCGGAATAGTAGCGGCGCGACGCGGGCCCGTGCCGGCGCTGCGCATCGAAGGCTATGTCATAGTTTCCGCGGACGGCATGCTGGCGGACGCGCGCAACGTCATGCCGGACGAATTGAAGTTCGAGGGCGACAAGGCGTTTTTTACCGCCGCCCTCGACCGCGCCGACCTGATCCTGCACGGCCGCAATTCCTATGAGGACCAGCCGAACTCGCCGCGGCGCAAGCGGGTCATCCTGACGCGCAAAGTCGATGCCATCGCGCCCGACCCGTCCAATCCGAAAGCTACGCTGTGGAATCCCGCGGGCGCTTCGTTCGAAGCTGCCTACCATCATGCAGGCGTGGATACCGGCACCGTCGCGGTGATCGGCGGCCCCGGCGTGTTCGGCATGTTCATGGACCGCTACGACGTGTTCTGGCTCTCGCAAGCGCCGCATGTCCGGCTACCCGGTGGCGAACCCTGCTTCCCCGGCGTCCCCGCCCGTTCGCCGCAGGAAATCCTCGCCGCGCACGGACTGCGCGCCGGCGGGCCGCAGATGCTCGATGCAGCGCACGAGGTGACCGTCACGCCGTGGCGGCGCGGCGCATAGGGCGTCATCCTTTCGTCCAATCAATCTCGCCGCAAGCCAACCCGTGGCCAGAGATCGCTTGACAGCGCGCGGGCGCGGTTCCAACCTGAAAAGAAAAAAGAAAAACACACGTCATCATCGGGAGGACCACGACATGTTGAGGCGCGCTTCAACCATGCTTGCAGCGGTGACTCTTGGGTTCGTCACTGCTTTGACCGGGCCGGTTCAGGCCCAAACCACCGAAAAGCCGCTAGTGCTGAAGGGTCAATCGACCCACCCCGCATCCTCGAACTTCCATCTCATCTTCAAGCTTTGGGCCGAGACCGTCGAAAAGATGACGGCCGGACGCCTCAAGATCGAGACGCTGCCGGCGGGAGCGATCGTGCCGCCGTTCGAGGTATTCGACGCCACGTCCAAGAACGTTCTCGATGTAGGCATGGGGCCGTTCGGCTACATCCTCGGCCGCAACACCGCGACGATACCGATGTCGCATGGTCCGCTGTTCGGTATGGACGGCTCGGACTACTGGGCCTGGTACTATGACGGCGGCGGCATGAAGCTGCTCGACGAGTTCTATCGCGACGTCCTCAAGCTCAACGTCGTCGGCTTCCCGATCCCGACCGATTACCCGCAGGGAATGGGCTGGTTCAAGAAGGAGATCAACAGCCTCAGCGATCTCAAGGGCCTGAAGTACCGGATCTACGGCATCGGTGCGGAAACCTACGGCAGGCTCGGCGTGTCGGTCGTCACCATTCCCGGCGGCGAAATCGTGCCCGCCATGGAGCGCGGCGTGATCGAGGGCGCCGAGTGGATCAACTGCGAGGAAGACAAGAAGCTCGGCCTGCATCAGGTGGCCAAGCACTACTACACGCCGGGCATGCACGAGCCCGTCACCGGCGGCCAGTTGATGATCAACGGTGACGTCTGGAAAAAGCTCACGCCTGACCTGCAGGAGATCATCAAGGTGGCGAGCGTCTATGCCACGACGCAACGTAACTTCGCCTTCAATCGCGAGACGGCGCATGCTTGCCAGGACCTGATCAAGGCGGGCGTTCAGATGCATCGCACGCCCGACGATGTCTTGAAGAACTTCCTCGACGAGTGGGAGAAGATCCAGGCGGAGCACGCGGCAAAGAACCCCTTCTACAGGAAGGTCATCGATAGCCAGAAGGCCTATGCCGAACAGATCGTGCCGTTCAAGCTGTCGTGGTTCCCGCCGTACAATTTCGCCGGCGAGTACTACTGGAAGAGCAAGATCTACCTGACCAAGAAGTGATCTCTCCGTAGTAGCGGAGCTGCTGGCGTCCGAACCGCCGGACGCCAGCATTGCCTGAAGAGGAGCGATCATGTCCGCGGACCCCAGCAGTGCTTCGGTCGCCAGCAATCCGGGCGGCGAATTCCCGCATGCTTTTTACTCGATCATACGGGCGATTGACCGCTTCACCGACGTGACCGGCAAACTCATCGCCATGTCGATGTTGTTTCTGGTGGTGACGATCTCCTACGAGGTCGTCATGCGCTACGGGTTCGGCGCGCCAACCGTTTGGGTCTACGAATCCAGCTTCATGGTCAACGGCGCGGCCTTCATGCTCGGATCGGGATACGCGCTGCTGAAGGGCGCGCATGTTCGTACCGACATCTATTGGGAGAATTACTCGGAGCGGAAGAAGGGCATCGTCGACCTGATCTCTTATCTGTTGTTTTTCTATCCGGCCATGATCACGTTCATGCTGATCAGCTATGACGATGCCTTGCACTCCTATGACACTGGCGAACGGTCGCAGGAAAGCGTGTGGCGCGCGATCATGTGGCCCTTCCGGGCCACGATCCCGCTGGCGGCCCTTCTTCTCATGATCCAGGGCGTGTCCGAGGTCCTGAAGTGCTGGTACCAGGTCCAGTTCGGGCGCGAGTTCGAGCACAAGGAAAAGATCGAAATATGACGGGACTCGAACTCCTCGGAATTGTCATGCTCGTGGTGATGCTGGGGGCGATCTTCATCGGCTTGCCGATCAGCTTCACGCTGCTGTTCCTGGCGCTGTCGTTCGGCTACGTCGGCATGGGCGAGCGCGTCTTCAACCTCGCCTACCTGCAGACCATCGGCCTGATGAAGCAGGACGAACTCGTTGCGGTGCCGATGTTCATCCTGATGGGGTTCGTCTGCGACCAGGCCGGACTGATGGAACGGCTGTTCAAAGCGTTCCGCGACCTGTTTGCGCCGCTCAATGGCGCGCTCTACGTGGTCGTCATTCTCACGGCGACGCTGTTCGGGATCGCCGCGGGGACTGTCGGCGCAACCGTCGCGCTGCTCGGCATCATGGCTGGGCCGATGATGATCCGCGCGGGCTACGATGTGCGCATGTCGGCCGGCTCCATTGCCGCCGGCGGCACGCTCGGCATCTTGATCCCGCCGTCGGTGATGCTGGTTGTGATGGCGCCCGTACTCGATATCTCGATCATCGATCTCTATGCGGCGGCGTTCGGTCCCGGCTTCCTGCTGTCCGCGATGTTCATCGCCTATACCTTGATCCGCTGTTACTTCAATCCGAAGCTCGGCCCGCCGGTGCCGGTCGAGGAGCGGCCCGATTCGGTGCGGATCGTGCTATGGGAGTGCCTGGTCGGTCTGGTGCCGGTGACCATCCTGACGATCCTGACCCTCGGCGCCATCCTCGCCGGTATCACGACCGCCGCGGAAGCAGCGGCGTTCGGCGCGCTGGGGGCGATCCTCCTCGTCATTGCCTACGGCCGGTTCACATGGCGCGGGCTGCTGGATGCCTGCTATGCCACGCTGGCGACGACCAGCATGGTGCTGTTGCTTGCCGTCGCCTCCAACGTATTCGGCGCCGTCTTCGCATGGCTCGGTACGGCGACCTGGATGACCAACGCCCTGCTCGCTTCGCCGCTGCCGCCTTGGGGCACGATGTCCCTGCTCCTGACCCTGATATTCCTGCTCGGCTGGCCGTTCGAATGGCCGGCTATCGTCTTCATCTTCATGCCGATGCTCGCGCCGGTGGCCAAGGGCCTCGGCTACGACATGGTCTGGTTCGGCTGCATCGTCGCGGTCGTGTTGCAGACGGCGTTCCTCTCTCCCCCCGTTGCCATGTCGGCCTATTATCTCAAGCAGGTGGTCAAGGAATGGAACCTGCGGCTGATCTACCGCGGCATGGCCGACTTCATGGTGCTGCAGGTCGCTTGCGTGGCCCTGGTGCTGATCTTCCCGGCAATCGCGATGTGGTTCCCGCAATGGCTGCAGGCGCGCAGGATAGCAGCACGCACCGCGCAGATCGAACACGTCGCGCCGCCACCGAGCGCGACGCTGCTGGACGGTTCACGCGTTGTGGTCCGGAATTTCTGACCGCGGTTTAGATGTCCCCGTAGGCCGGCTCGTTCGGCCGCGGACCCTTGCCGTAGCCCGCGATCATGAACAGCGCGCCGATGATCGACAGGTTCTTCAGAGCCTCGATCAACGTCTTGGCATTTTCGGGCGCCGGCTGATTCCAGAAATCGTGGAAATAGAAGGTCGTGGCGAGCACGAAGAAGATCAGGAGGATCGCGAAGAAGCGCGCGGCGAAATTGACCGCGATCATCAGGCCGGCGAGGATCTCAAAACCGCCGACGCCGACCGCCAGCAATTGCGGCATCGGCATGCCCGCCATGGTTTCGAGCTGCGAGGTATAGGGCGCAAGCAGCGCCGGAATCGTTACCTTGGATGCGATGAAGTCTGCCGTCTGCTGTATCGCGAAAAGCTTGGTCGCTCCCGTGTACATGAAGAGCACGGCGAACAGGACTCGCCCGAAGGTAACTAACGCTGGCATGGGATCGGCCTCACTGAATGGCATGCAAAGATAGCAGGCGGCGCGAAACGATTATGGGCGTTTCGTCTCCGCTTTTCAAACGCTCAAATCGAAGCCATCCGCGCAGCAGCCTGCGCGGTGCCCTCAACCAGACATTCCTATAGAAGCAGAACCAAGGCGCTTTCTTGATCATCGTGGCTTTGCGCAAAAGCCGGCCCCCGGACTTGGTCCAGAGCCGGCTTCGGTTCACGCGAAGAAAGCGCGTCAGAACAAAAGGCTAAATCCCGATTTTGATTCAATCTGAACCGGGCTCTACCCGAACAAGGTTGGCTGCTGGCGGCCAGCGCGCTCTTGGGCTTCGACGGCGGCGACCGCCGTCATGTTGAGGATGCCGCGCGCCGTCACCCCCGGGGTGAGGATGTGCGCCGGGCGGGCCGGGCCGATCAGGATCGGACCAACGGGAAGCGCATCCGCCAGCGTCTTGATCATCTGGTAGGCGACGTTGGCGGTGTCGAGGTTCGGCATGATCAGGATGTTGGCATCGCCTTCCAGGTTGGAATGCGGCAGCACGAGTTTTCGCGCGGCAGCCGAGAGCGCGGTATCGCCCTGCATCTCGCCATCGGCCTCGAGCTCCGGATGCTTTTCCTTCAACAGCGTGGTGGCACGGCGCATCTTGCGCGAGGATTCCGTATCATAGCTGCCGAAGTCGGAATGTGACACGAAGGCGACGCGTGGCTTCATGTTGAACCGCTGGACGTGGGTTGCCGCCAGCGACGCCACCTCCGCTAGCTCCTCGGCGCTCGGATTCGGACGCACCTGGGTATCGGCAATGAAATAGGACCCCTTGCTGGTGATCATCATCGCCAGCGCCGCGAAATCGCTGACGCCGGGCAGGAAGCCGATGATCTCGCGAACATGGCGCAGATGGCTCATATAGCGGCCTTCGACGCCGCAGATCATGGCGTCAGCCTCGCCGCGCACCACTGCCAGCGCGGCAATCACGGTGTTGTTGGTGCGAACCACCGTGCGCGCAGCTTCGGGCGTGACGCCGCGCCTGCCAGCCACGTCGATATAGGTCTGCACGTAGGAGCGGTAGCGCGGATCGTCTTCCGGGTTGACGAGGTCAAAATCCTGCCCGGCCTTGATCGAGAGGCCGAACCGCTTGATCCTGGCTTCGACCACGGAAGGCCGCCCCACCAGGATCGGTCGCGCCAGATTTTCTTCCAGCACGACCTGCGTCGCGCGCAGCACGCGCTGGTCCTCGCCCTCGGCATAGATCACGCGAACCGGCTGGGTCTTGGCCTTGGCGAACACCGGCTTCATGACGAGACCGGAGCGGAAGGCGAAGCGTTCCAAGAGCGCGGTATATTCCTCGAAATTCGTGATCGGACGCGTCGCCACGCCGGATTCCATCGCGGCTCGCGCCACTGCCGGCGCGATGCGCAGGATCAGCCGCGGATCGAACGGGCTCGGGATCAGCGAGCCCGGCCCAAAACCTTGCGTCTCGCCGCTGTCAAAGCCCTGCGCCACCGCATCCGACGGCGGATCGCGCGCGAGCTGCGCGATGGCGTCGACGGCGGCATGTTTCATTTCCTCGTTGATTCCGGTGGCGCCGACGTCGAGTGCCCCGCGGAAGATGAACGGAAAGCAGAGGACGTTGTTCACCTGGTTCGGGAAGTCGGAACGCCCGGTGCAGATCATCGCGTCGGGGCGCGCCTTCCGGGCTTCGTCCGGCATGATCTCCGGGGTCGGATTGGCCAGCGCCATCACAAGCGGCTGGTCCGCCATCGACTTGACCATGTCTGATGTCAACACGTTGGGCGCGGACAAACCTAAGAAAATATCCGCGCCGCCGATCACGTCCGCCAGCACCCGCGCACTCGTTTTTTGCGCATAGACCGCCTTCCAGCGGTCCATCAGTGTGTTGCGCCCCTCATGCACGACGCCGTCGATGTCGCAGACCCAGATGTTCTTGCGCTGTGCGCCCATCGACACCAACAGATTGAGGCACGCGATCGCCGCGGCGCCGGCGCCGGAGCAGACGATCTTCACATCGGGCAATTTCTTGCCGTTCAACAACAACCCGTTGACGATGGCGGCTCCCACAATGATGGCCGTGCCGTGCTGGTCGTCGTGGAACACCGGGATCTTCATGCGCTCCTTGAGCTGCGCCTCGATCTCAAAACATTCCGGTCCCTTGATGTCCTCGAGATTGATGCCGCCGAAAGTCGGCTCCAGCGCCGCGACCGTCTCGACCACGCGCTCGATGGTATCGGCGGCAATCTCGATGTCGAACACATCGATCCCGGCGAATTTCTTGAACAGGACCGCCTTGCCTTCCATCACGGGCTTGGATGCCAAGGGACCGATGTTGCCGAGCCCCAACACCGCGGTACCGTTGGAGACCACGGCGACCAGATTGGCGCGGGAGGTCAGCGACGCCGCTTCGGCCGGATTGTTGGCGATTTCGGTGCAGGCCGCCGCCACGCCCGGCGAATAGGCCAGCGCGAGGTCGCGCTGGTTGGCAAGCGGCTTGGTCGCCTGGATCTCGAGTTTACCGGGCCGCGGCAACTGGTGATAAGCCAGCGCCGCAGAACGCAGATCTTCAGAATAGGACGACATGTAGGCTCCCGCGTTTCCGGTCCCGAACTCTTGCTCTTATTGATACTTCCAGATCAGGGTCAGTTTTCCGGCAAAATGAGGGGGATGTGAAGCACGGGCGACCACTTGGATGCAACATCGGAGAACGCTGCCGTCAACAGGGGCTCATCGACGAAGCGCGGCAAATTCGGTAGCATATTCGTCTCCCTACCCCATCCCCCTGGCCGACAATATGGCAAATTTGCCTCCTGCAACGTCGGCGTCCGGAGCACAACTAATGGTAAAGATATTGCTGGGTCTGGTCGCCGCGGTCGTGATCGCGGTGGGAGGCTTCTTCGGCTTCGAGTACTAAACCCAGCATCGAATCAAGGGCGAGGTCGAGGCTGCGTTCGAGCAGATCAGAGCCAGCGGCGGCAAGGCCAGTCACGGCCAGGTATCGTTCGACCTGAAGAGCCGCACGCTCCGAATTGACGATATCGCGACTGAATCGGCAACGCAGCCGCCGGTGCGCGTGAAGGTTGCCAGCATCACAGCCTCCGGCGTCGGTCAGCCGGATACGGCACGTTTCTCGGCCGATGCGATCGAGGCGATCGACCTCGAAATCAATGCCAGCATGCCGACAGGGGCAGATTGGCAAGTCACCTACAAGGTGCCGCGGATCGCGGCGAAGGATTTTTCCGGTCCGGCAGGCCTGCCGCGGCCACCGGCGTCCTCGTCGACGATAGACCTGTATCGATTGCTTATCGAACAGTTTGGTGCACTCACCGCCTCCTCGATCACGGCACCCAGTGTTGCCGGCACCATGAACTCCGGAAACCCGGCGCTGGGGAAGGGAGAATTCGCCTATTCCAACCTTACGCTGCGCGACATGAAGGCCGGCAAGATCGCCGCCGTCACTCTCGACCGAATGACATTCACAGCGACCACGCAACCGAAGGGCAAGCCCGAGAAGGTGACCGGAGACCTGGCCAATCTCGCTGCGCAGGACGTCGATACGCTAGCCGCCGCAGCCATCCTCGATCCGCAGCGCACCAATGACGACCAATACTACCGCGTCTACCGGCAGATTAGCACCGGCGCCTATACGATCACCTCAGGACAAGGTCCGGCGGTGCGTATCGAGGGACTGACGGCCGACGATATCGGGGCGCGGCCCTCGCGGCTGCAGTTGGCTGCGCTGCTGGCAACGATACCGTCCGGCACGGCCCAGCCCACGCCAGCGCAGGCGCGCGAAATGATGGAACGGGCAGCCAAAATCTACGAGGGCATGCGGATCGGAAACGCCGAGATACGCGGCCTTTCGATGGATATGCCGGAGGGCGGCTTCAAGCTCGCGTCGATGCGCTTCAGTCTGGAGAACGGAAAGACCGGCGAGTTTGCGGTCGAGGGTTTTGACGGCCGCACGCCCCAGGGCCCCGTCAAGCTCAGCCGCTTCGCCCTCAAAAGCGTGGATATCGCCGGCTTGTTGCGCTTGAGCGCGCAGTTCTCGAACCCGGCGCAACCGCCATCGCCCGACCTAGCGCTCGGCATGATCGCTCTGCTCGAGGGCGCCGAGCTCAAAGGCTTCACAGCGCCCTACAAGAACACCGGCCGGCCGATCAACGTCGACCTCATCAGCCTCGATTGGGGACAGTTCGTCGGACCTGTTCCGAGCAAGGCACGGCTGATCGCGAAGATGTCCGGCCCCCTCGACACGACGGATCCCGGCCAGCGAATGCTGATTGCCACGGGCCTCGACAAGTTGGCGCTCGATCTCGATCTCGGCACGGTGTGGACCGAAGCATCACGCTCATTCGTGCTGGAGCCGGCAACGGTCGAGCTTGGCGGCATGCTGAAAGCGTCGGCAAGAATTTCGCTCGCCAACGTGCCGCGCGAGGTTTTCTCGATCAATCCGCTTCAGGCAGCCGCCATGGCGACGCAAATCGAGGCCGGCGGAATCGAGCTCACGGTGCGCGATCTCGGTGCCGTTGATCGCGCGGTCGCCCATTATGCCCGGATGCAGAACATCAGCCGCGACGCGGCGCGGCAGGCGATCGTCAAGGACGTTAGGGACAGCGGCGCCCAAACGGCGGCCAGCAATCCCGATGCAGAGGCGGTGGTGGATTCGCTGGCGCGATTCATCGAGACGCCGGGAACAACGCTCACGATCAAGCTCACACCACTCGGCAAGGTGCCGGTGATGCAGCTATTCGAGCTACTTCAGACCGATCCGCTCGTTGCCTTAGCGCAGTTCCGGCTAGAGGCAACGACGGCGCTCTGAGCCGTCGCGTGCTCTATCCCTTATCCGGCAGGTTGAGCCGGATGTGGAGCTCGCGGAGCTGCTTGGTCGTGACCTCCGATGGCGCGCCCATCAGGAGGTCCACGGCCTGCTGATTCATCGGGAACAGCGAGATTTCGCGCAGGTTCGTGGTCCCGCACAGCAGCATCACGATGCGGTCGACGCCGGCCGCCATGCCGCCATGCGGCGGGGCGCCGTACTGGAATGCGCGATACATGCCGCCGAAGCGCTCGACGACGTCCTTCTCGCCATAGCCCGCGATCTCGAACGCCTTCACCATCGCTTCCGGCTTGTGGTTGCGGATGCCGCCGGAGGCGATCTCGTAGCCGTTGCAGGTGATGTCGTACTGGAACGCCTTGATGGTCAGCGGGTCCTGCCCGTTGAGCGCGTCCAGTCCACCTTGCGGCATCGAGAACGGGTTGTGCGAGAAGTCGACCTTCTTGTCTTCCTCGTTGTACTCGTACATCGGGAAGTCGACGATCCAGGCGAGTTCGAACCGATCCTTGTCGATCAGGTTCAACTCCTCGGCCACCTTGGTGCGAGCGAGGCCCGAAAACTTCCAGAATTTTTCCGGATCGCCCGCGACGAAGAAGGCGGCATCGCCCTCCTTCATGCCGAGCTGGTCGCGGATCGCAGCCGTCCGCTCCACGCCGATGTTGTTGGCGAGCGGACCCGCGCCCTCGCCGCCCTCGCGCCACATGATGTAACCGAGGCCGGGCTGGCCTTCACCTTGCGCCCAGGAATTCATGCGATCGCAGAACGCGCGGCTGCCGCCGCCGGTGCCGGGGATCGCCCAGACCTGGTTCTTCGGGTCTTCCAGCATCCGCGCGAACACCTTGAAGCCGGAGCCGCGGAAATGCTCGGAGACGTCCTGCATCACGATCGGGTTGCGCAGGTCCGGCTTGTCGGTGCCGTATTTGCGCAGAGCTTCCGCAAACGGAATCCGCGGCCAGCCTTTGGTGACCGGCTTGCCCTTGGCAAACTCCTCGAACACACCGGTGACAACCGGCTCCATCGCCGCAAAAATATCTTCTTGCGTGACGAAGCTCATCTCGACATCGAGCTGGTAAAACTCGCCCGGCAGGCGGTCGGCGCGCGGATCCTCGTCGCGGAAGCACGGCGCGATCTGGAAGTAGCGGTCGAAGCCCGACATCATCAGGAGCTGCTTGTACTGCTGCGGCGCCTGCGGCAGCGCGTAGAATTTTCCCGGATGGATTCGCGACGGCACCAAAAAGTCGCGCGCGCCTTCCGGCGAGGACGCAGTCAGGATCGGGGTCTGGAACTCGAAGAAGCCCTGCTCCTTCATCCGCCGGCGCATGGAATCGACGATCGCGCCGCGGGTCATGATGTTCTGGTGCAGCTTCTCGCGACGGAGGTCGAGGAAGCGGTACCTGAGCCTGATATCTTCGGGATATTCCTGCTCGCCGAACACCGGCAGCGGCAGCTCGCCGGCAGGTCCCAGCACCTCGATCTCGCTGACGTAAACCTCGACCCTGCCGGTCGGCAGTTCCGGATTGTCGGTCCCTTCGGGACGGCGGCGCACCTTACCGTCGATCCGCACCACCCATTCCGAGCGGAACTTTTCCACTTCCTTGAACGCCGGCGAGTCCGGGTCGGCGACGCATTGGGTGATGCCGTAATGGTCGCGCAAATCGATGAACAGCACGCCGCCATGGTCGCGGATGCGATGGCACCAGCCGGAAAGACGGGCGATCTGCCCGATGTCGCTCTCACGGAGCGCGCCGCATGTATGTGACCGGTAGCGATGCATGGAAGTCCCAAAAACAGATGTCGGAGGTTGAGAATCGGGGGCCAAAGCCAGTCCGAAGTTGCGGAGGGTTTACCCGACGCAGCCGGGGGCGGCAACCAATGGCGGGGCGGTTTTCGGCTGAAAAACGGCCATTTCGCAGGCCGGCATCCGGGCCGTTTGCCTATTCCGGGGCTGCGCCTATCTTTAGGTCATGACCATTCATTTCCCGTTCCAGAACACCTATTCGGCGTTGCCGGCGAATTTTTTCGCCCGTGTGGCCCCTACCCCGGTCGCCGCCCCGAGGCTGATCAAGCTGAACCGGGCGTTGGCTATCCAGCTCGGCCTCGATCCAGATGTGCTGGAGAGCTCGGAAGGCGCGGAAATCCTCGCCGGAAAGCGCGTGCCTGAGGGCGCCGATCCGATCGCGATGGTCTATGCCGGCCACCAGTTCGGCCAGTTCGTGCCCCAGCTCGGCGATGGCCGCGCCATCCTGCTCGGCGAGGTCATCGACAAGGACGGCGTCCGCCGCGACATCCAGCTCAAGGGCAGCGGGCCTACGCCATTTTCGCGCCGGGGTGACGGCCGCGCCGCGCTTGGGCCGGTCTTGCGCGAATACATCGTCAGTGAGGCGATGTTTGCGCTCGGCATCCCCACCACCCGTTCGCTCGCCGCCGTCGTCACTGGCGAGGGCGTGATGCGCGAGACCATGCTGCCCGGCGCGGTGCTCACGCGTGTCGCCGCAAGCCATGTCCGTGTCGGCACCTTCCAGTTTTTCGCTGCGCGCGGCGACACTGAGGGCGTGCGGGCGCTCGCCGACCACGTCATCGCGCGGCACTATCCCGATGTCGCGAAGGCCGAGCGTCCCTATCATGCGTTGCTCGAAGCCGTCGTCGCCCGCCAGGCCGATCTCGTCGCGCGCTGGCTTCTGGTCGGCTTCATCCATGGCGTGATGAACACCGATAACACTTCGATCTCCGGCGAGACCATCGACTACGGCCCCTGCGCCTTCATGGACGAATACAACCCCGCGCAGGTGTTCTCGTCGATCGACGAGATGGGTCGCTACGCCTATGCCAACCAGCCGCGCATCGCGCTGTGGAATCTGACGCGGCTCGCCGAATGCCTGCTGCGGCTGTTCTCCGACGACCAGGACAAGGCGATCGAACAGGCGCAGTTCATCCTCGGCGAATTCGCAGAGAAATTCACTGCCACCTATCAGGCCGGACTGCGCAAAAAGATCGGCCTGTTCACCGAACGCGACGGCGACGAAGCTTTGATCCAGGATCTGCTCGACGCCATGGCGAAGAACACGGCCGATTTCACCCTCACCTTCCGACGCCTCACCGATGCCGCCGGCGATCCCGCCGAGAACAAGGTTCGCGATCAGTTCACCGATCCCGCCGCTTACGACGAGTGGGCCGCACGCTGGCGCCAGCGCCTCGCCGACGAACCGCAATCCGCCGCCGAACGGCAGGCCGCGATGCGCGCGGTGAATCCGGCTTTCATCGCACGCAACCACCGCGTCGAAGCCGTGATCGCAGCGGCCGTGAACAACGACTACGCGCCGTTCGAGGAATTGCTGACGGTGCTGTCGAAGCCGTATGAGGATCAGCCGGAGTTCGCGGCCTACACAGAGCCGCCACTCCCCGACCAGCGCGTGCTGCGGACGTTTTGCGGGACGTGACGTCGCGATAGGTGATCTACCTCCCTTTGAAGTCACCCACATGCAGCACGTTCGATAAGACAGTGCTCGAGGTAGATGACGTCCCGTCGATGTTGCTCGTCATCCCGATCAACCAAGGGAGCCTCTTCTCGACTCCCGTCGTTATCGGCTCGCCGGTCATGCCGAACGAATTGAGCGGCCAAATTCCTACAGGCACGATTTCGAGTGTGGCACGCACCAGCCTTGCGCCACCGCCGAAGCTCTTGCTGATGTCGAGCGGATCGACTTTTTCTACCGTCATCGGATCGTTGAGATCGCGAAAGCGAACCAGCATCGGAAGGCTTGTCAACGGCAGTTCGCGCTTGCCGGGCAATTGCCGAAGCTTTTTGAGTCCCTCGTCCACCGTGGGGCCGGGAAATGCGCCACCGTCGAAATTGAACGCGCGCAGAATGATCGACTCCGGCATCGACCGACTGTCGGAGCCGGCGTTCAGCAGCGCAAACAGCGTCCCGCGCGATCCGAGATCGAGGACGACGGCCTCCCCTCGGTAACTGCCTGCAAGATCACTCTGACCAGCGAATCTGGATTGCTTGCTGTAGGTGACTTCGACGACGCTCGATCCAATCTTGGGTTCGCCATCAACCTCGGCCTCAAGCACCAAACGGTATCGCAGCGTCAGGCTGGGGTACGATATGTCGTACAGCACCAGAGCGCCGAGAATCAGGGCAAAGGCAATTCCAAGCCATTTCATGTTAGGTTCTCTTGGTCCACCAGCGTGCGGTCGGCAATCTGCGCGCCGAGAGGTTGAGAAGATGTAACGTTGGTGGGAGTTGGAAGCGTGTACCCCTCGCGCCGCACCCGCCCGTTAACCGCGATCCTTAAGCGCCCATCCACCATCCGCGCACGCGCGGCCACTCCCGGTTCCAAAAATTAAGAAACGGTCAACGCGCTCCCCACAATTCTATCGGTTTATCAGGGGAGAATTGCCGTGGACGCCTTTGCTTTCGAATTCATGGGAATGGTGCTGATTGCGCTCTGCCTCATCGTGCTCGCGATCCCGTCCGGCCGGCGCCGGCCGCGGCACGTGCGCTACGAGTGATCGACTTCAGCACCGTCATACCGCGAAGGCGGGTATCCAGGACGCCGCGGCCTCTCGATTAATCACCAGCGTCTCTGGGATACTGGGTCGCCCGGTCAAGCCAGGCGATGACGTTCTGGGTCCGGCCCTCAAGCCGACGCAAAAAAGCCGTGCTCAGGCTCAAATGCAAGGCTCAAATCCTCCGCGACACCCTTGACATATCAGCGTTTTCGGCAGAACGCCTGTCCGACGCGTCATGGATTGTTCATGGATCTGATTACCACCACTTCCGACCTCGCCGCCGCCTGCTCCCGGCTCGCCCAACACAAGGTCATCACAGTCGATACCGAGTTCCTGCGGGAAACGACGTACTACCCCCTGCTCTGCGTCGTGCAGATGGCAAGCGCGGACGAAGCCGTCGTGATCGACACGCTGGCGCCCGGCATCGACCTCAAGCCGTTCTTCGACCTGATGGGCAACGAGGCGGTGCTGAAGGTGTTTCACGCCGCCCGCCAGGACATCGAGATCGTCTGGCACCAGTCCGGCACCATTCCGCACCCGATCTTCGATACGCAGGTCGCGGCGATGGTGCTGGGCTATGGCGACAGCATCGCCTATGACCAGCTCGTCGAGCGCGTCACCGGTCACCGGCCGGACAAGACCCATCGCTTCACCGACTGGTCGCGCCGGCCGCTGACGCCGGAGCAGATGCATTACGCGATCTCCGACGTCACTCATTTGCGCGACGTCTTTGCCGCCCTCGATGCCGACCTGAAGAAGCGCGGCCGCAGCGACTGGGTCAGCGAGGAGATGGAAGTCCTGACCTCGCCAAGGACCTACGATTTCCACCCCGAGCGCGCCTGGGAGCGGCTGAAGACGCGGGTGCGCAAGCCGAAAGAGCTTGCCGTGCTGATGGAAGTCGCGGCCTGGCGCGAGCAGGAAGCGCAAAGCCGCGACGTGCCGCGCTCACGCGTGCTGAAGGACGATGCAGTCGGCGACATCGCCACCCACGCCCCGACCTCGCTCGAGCGCCTTGCCGGCCTGCGCTCGTTGCCGAAGGGCTTTGACCGCTCCAAATGGGGCAGCGACATCATCGCCGCCGTGCAGCGCGGCCTCGCCCGCGATCACGCCACCTTGCCGAAGATCGAAAAACCGCGCGGCGGTTCGAATGGCGCCGCGACCGTCGAGCTCCTGAAAGTGCTGCTGCGGATGACGTCGGAGCGCCACGCCGTCGCCAGCAAGGTGATCGCGACCGTCGACGATCTCGACCAGATCGCCGCCGACGACCACGCCGACGTCGCTGCCCTCCACGGCTGGCGCCGCGAATTGTTCGGCGAAGCGGCGCTGGCACTGAAGCACGGCAGACTGGCGCTTGCGATCGAAAAAGGCAGGGTCGTCCGGGTCGATCGGACGTGAGTAACAACTTCCGAGAACGTTTCCCGGATGCTGCTCAAGTAGGCCGCCAGGTGGGCGGCTTCCCGATCCGAAGCGTCGACCGGCGTCACGATCGGCATCGAGATTCCGAGACCGCACTTCTGCGGCTGCGCACCGCGCCATCCTTCGATCGAATCTCGGCACAGCCGCCTCATGCACCGGCCTGCGACAGCCCCTTGCTCTGCCGCCATGTGCCGGGAGGCGCGCCGACGAGGCGGCTGAAGGCGCGGTTGAAGGCGGCTTCGGATTCGTAGCCGACACGGGAAGCGATCTCGGCAAGGCTGAGGCCGCTATCGCGAAGCAGTCGCCTGGCGAGGTGCATCCGCCATCCGGCCAGATACGTCATCGGCGCCTCGCCGACCAGCTCGACGAAGCGCTTGCCCAGCGCGGCGCGTGAGATCGCCGCGCGGTCTGCCAGTTCCTCGACGGTCCAGGGCCGCGCCGGCTCGGCGTGAAGCAGCGTCAGCGCCCGGCCGACATGGGGATCGTTGAGGCCCGCCAGCCAGCCGCGACGCCCCTCGGCGACATGGATAAGCTGCCAGCGCACCACCTCCATGAAGAGCAGCTCGGACAAGCGCGCGAGCATGGCGCGGTTTCCGGGACCTGGCCGCATCGCTTCGGCGATGAGCTGACCGGTCGCAGCCTGCCACCAGCCGGCCTCCTGATCGAGCGTGACCGGCTCCGCATAGCGCGCGGTATCAGAAAATGCGTCGAGGATGACCTTACCATTGCGCAGGCGGACGCAAATGAATGCCGGCATCGCATCGAGCAGCGGCCCGAACCGTTGGTCGGAATGCAGGTAGCCGCAAACAAAGCGCGTCTCCTCCCCGCCCCCGCCATGCTTCACCCAGGTGATCTGCTCGGCCGACGCCTTGGGGAAGATGCTGGCAATCGTGACGGGAGCAAGCCCCGGGTCGCTGGTCATGACGTGCTGATCGCCGCGCGGAAACACCAGAACGTCGCCGGCCTCAATCCTGATCGGTTCGAGCTTGCCGCATGTGATCCAGCAGCCGGCGTTCATTGCCAGGTGAAACAGCGTGATCGCTTCCGCGCCCGGCATCAACCGCGAAGCCAGCAAGTCCGGTGGGGAGGTCACGACCGACCATGGCCGCGTAAACTCGGCATTGAAATGAATGGCGCCCGACACACGGATGACGCGCAGAACCTCGGACAAAACGTCCATTTGGCCTCCAGGGCTGGATCACTAAACGGTGCGTAGCGTCTCGGCAAAGAATCTGAGCGCCCCGATCATTGTGTCGACGCTGGCCCGGCCTTAGTTCACCGTCCGGTTCGGTTGAAGCGAGCTTTCCCGGCCCGCCCGATGCGGTCGATCGGGCCATAGCCGGTCCGTCGTGGCAGAACCGGCCGGATTTTATGCGGCACTGGCCGCGGAAATTGTTTCACGAACGGAGATTTTGGATGTTTCTCAAGACGGTTGACGAAACTGAGGCGACAGGCCGCATCGCCAAGCTCTACGCAGCGCAGAAAGCCCAGAGCGGCTTCGTAATGTCCGCGACGCGCTGCTGGACCGCGCGGCCGGATCTTCTGCCGATCTACCAGGAGTTCGCCGACAAGATCCGCACCGGCTTCTCGCTAAGTCCGCGCGACTGGCGGCTGATCACATTCGTCGCAGCAAAGCAGGTGCCGTCCACCTACTGCTCGCACGTGTACGGCAAGCAGCTTCTCGCCGACCTCGGCTCGAAGGAAGCGGTTATGGCCGTGCGACGCAACTTCGCCTCGGCGCGACTAAGCGAACGGGACGTCGAAATGCTGCGCTATGCCGAGACGATCGCAAGCGACGCGTCCCGCGTGACGGCGAAAGACATCGAGCGGCTGCGAGCGGTGGGCTTCACCGACGTCCAGATCTGCGACATCGCGCTCTGCGCCGCGTTCCGCTGTTTCGTCGCGCGGTTCTTCGATGCGGTCGGCGCCGGCCCGGAGCCGGCCTTCATCGACGCAGACGCCGATTTTCGCAAGGCGATGACGGTCGGTCGAGCAATCTGATGAAGAGATTTTTTCAACCCAGGACTTTCAACCGAGCATAAGAGGGAGATGACTATGACCACCAGCGTCAAACAGATGATGGAAGCCGCCAACGCAGCGGTGCCGCGCATCACGCCCGCGCAGGCCAAGGAAATGATTGCGAAAGGAAACACCCTCGTCGTCGATGTGCGTGACGCGCCGGAAGTGGAGAAGAGCGGCAAGGTCGCAGGAGCCATCCATGTCTCCCGCGGCATGCTGGAGTTCCGCGCCGACCCCGAGACGCCCTACCACGACAAGAATTTTGCCAAGGACAAGACGGTCATCCTCTATTGCGCGTCCGGCGGACGATCCGCGCTTGGCGGCAAGGTGCTCAAGGATATGGGGTACCCCAATGTCTACAATCTCGGCGCCTTCAAGGACTGGGCCGAGAGCGGCGAGGCGATCGATAAGCCGATAGAGCCTGACATGTGACAATCGTAATCGTCATCACTTGAACTAGCGCGAAATATCCGAGCCGCCGCCCGAGTGGCGGGCCTCGCCGTGCATGGCGCGGTGGGCCGAACTAGTACAGCTCGCTACCATTTCAATTCCAGCCCGAGCGTGCCTTGGTGCGACTGCATCGCGGCGCGGAATTTTCCGTCGTAATTGACGTAGAGGCGCGCGGTGTTGGTCAGGCTCAGCGAGACCGAGGCGCCGGCGTCGGCGCCATACCGGCTCTCGCCGATGCCCTGCAGCGTGAGGCTTTGGGCGCCAAGGGTGACCGTGATGTCGGAGAAATTCTGCACGACATTGTCGACGAACTTGCCGTAGCCCGACAGGTCGAAAATCTTGCCATCGAAGATCCAGTAATGGCCGATCTCCGCGCCGATCAGCAGCCGCGCGCGCTCCACGGTGGCGCCCGTTGCCGCCACGGGATCGAGGCCGCCGATCTCCTGCAGCGATCCGGTCCGCGCGCGGACATATTCGAACGCGGCCTTGGGCACGACGCGTGCCTGGTCCTTGGACCAGTAATAGCTGATCTCGCTCAGCACGCCGTCGAGCCGCGCATTGTATCCGGCGGTCGCAATCCCGAGCCCCGTGTCTCGGCGCGAATTGATGTTGCCAAAGCCGTGCACGACTGCGCTGGCCCAGGTCCACGGCCCGCTGTCGACGGAGGCCGTGAAGCCAAGCTGAGTTAGATCAATGGTGGCCGATTGCAGCGCCAACGGAATGTCGATCGCCGAGCGGCTCTGGTCGACCGAGAAGCCGATATTGACGCCCGGCATCACGCGCGCGCCAATGCCGGCCACGCCGCCCCAGGTCCTTCTGCTGTCGCCGACGAAATCGCCGACCGCGCCGTTCTTGGTCCAGTTCCCGTAGCCTTCGAACCAGGTCCGGTAGCGCGGCGCTTCCGTGCTCTCGGAGGCGCCGCCCCCGCCCGGATTGGTCCGCTGCAGACGGTTGAAACCATTGCTCGACTGGCTGCCCAGCCGTTCCAGGAAATTGCTGCCGAGATTGGTCAGTGTCGCGCTTGATAAGACCGTCGAATTGATCATGGTCGGAGTCGGGCTAGGCGTCGGCGAAGGCGTGGGTGTCGGGGTTGGCGTGGGCGTCGGCGATTGCGCGTGGGCGGCGGACATGGCGGTGATGAGCGCGAACGCAATCGCGGCCAGACATGCAAGCGCGTGCCCGGTTCCGATTCTCCATGCTCGCGAAGGCCGCCGTGAGCCGCGCATGTAGTCCATTCCAGAGGGCGAAAGCGCCAGCCCGAAAAAATGCGCAAATGCCGATAAACCGTAACGATTTGCCCCTAGTTCGCGCAAACGGTCAATCGGCGCACTGCCGAATAGGCGCGATTGTGGTTCGGCTGCCACAGCCGGCGACACCAGAACGATTTGCCGGAGCCCGCCAGAACCTTGCGAACGCCCAAATTTCGTGTTGCAATCCCAAGCGCAATCGGATTCAGGCCGTTCGACTGTGCGTTTCGCGAGCAGGAAATCTAGCAGCTACCGGGAAGCCCGTTTGTGGCGTGGCACGTGGAAAACGTGGCCGCGTCTTTTTTGTATCTAGACCAAACTTGGAGACAGGCGATGGCGATGCACAAGGGCAGCGTCAAGTGGTTCAACCCCACCAAGGGGTATGGGTTCATCAAACCGGCGGTCGGCGAGAAGGACGTGTTCGTCCACATCTCGGCCGTCGAGCGTGCGGGGCTCACCACTCTCAACGAGAACCAGCACGTCGAGTACGACCTTGTCGAAAACCGCGGCAAGACGTCCGCGGAAAACCTCAAGGTCACGTAGACTTCATCGTCGCAAATTGCCCCCGGCCTCGCCGGGGGCTTTTGTTTGCGCCCTGCCCTGGAATTCAGGCCGCCGCCCCGCAGCCGGCGATCTCGCTGAGTTCCGGATAGAATCGCGCGGTCATCCGGCCGACATAGCGCCGCAGGTTGGCATGGCTTGCGGCCGCCCGCTGCAAATCCGACTCGAACAGCGGACAAATCGCACAGACCGCGAAGGCGAACATCGTGGCGTCGATGCCGGCGGGCTCCCTGCCCATGAAAAACGGCTTGTCGCCGAGATAGGCCGCCATCGCGTCGATCGAGCGGATCCCGATCGCGGTGATCTCGTCTTTGGAGTGACGGCCGATTCCCTGGCCGTGCAGCGTCTTGCGCAGGCGGCGGCGGACCATCGAAACCACGACCGGCCGGACCGGCGCCGGCACGCCCCTGAAGAAATTGACCGGACCTTTGCGGAAATTGTCCTCGATCATCCAGCGGAAGTAGACGCTGGCCCAGTAGAGATTGTCCTCCGCCATCTTCTCGAAGGCCCAGGAGATGGCGAGCTGCTCGGCGCTGAGGCCCTGGTCGAAATCGATGCCGTATTTCTTTTCGAGATGCCAGCGGATCAGCGTGGAATCGCCGAGCAATTGGCCGTCGTCCTCGATGTAGGGAATTTTGCCCTTGGGTGCTTTCGAAAAGCTCATCGGCGCTTTTCTGAACGGCAGTTTCGACATCCGTAGCAAGGTCTCGGCCTTGGTCACGAACGGGCTTGCGTCGGGAAGGCCGAAATTGGGCCCGGAGCCATAGAGCGTGATCATGGAAACCTCAATGGATTTAGCGGAGCGCGGTCGCCGCGCTCGTTCGCGCACACCTTGCGGATAATATCAGATCGTCCGCGGCGAAATCAGGGTGCCGTCGCGGTCGGCTCCGTCGGCGACCTTGCAGATCTCGCCTTCGAGGCGGAGCTTTCCGCTGGCAAGCAAGCGCAGTGCCTCGGGGTAGATGCGATGCTCGATGCCGAGAATGCGCTGCGACAACGTCTCTGCCGTATCGTCGTCGGCCACCGTCACCGCGCCTTGCATCACGATCGGGCCGGCGTCGGTTTCGGGAATCACGAAGTGCACGGTCGCGCCCGAGATCTTGACCCCGGCCTGCAGCGCCTGACCGTGCGGATCGAGACCCGGAAAGGATGGTAGCAGCGAGGGATGGATGTTGAGCATTTTTCCGTACCAGCGCTGCACGAATTCGGCGGTGAACAGCCGCATGAATCCGCCGAGGCAGATCAGTTCGACCTGCTTTTCATCCAGCGCCCGCTGCAGGACGGCCTCAAAGCCCGCGCGGTCCTTGCCGAACGGCTTGCTCTCGACAACCAGTGTCGGGATGCCGCTCGCAGCTGCCTTCGCGAGCCCAGGCGCATCGGCCCGGTTGGAAATGACGGCGACGATCTCGGCCGGAAAATCCGCAGCCTTCGCCGCATCGATCAGCGCGGCCATGTTCGACCCACGCCCCGAGATCAGGATGGCGACCCGGCGCTTCATTGCGCGAGATCGAGATGGCCGTTGTAGGCCACGCGATGTTCGCTCGCAGCCGGGATCACTTCGCCGAGCAAGGCGACGGTCTCGCCGCTTTCAGTCAGGATCTCCGTCACCTTCTCGACCGCATCCGGCTTGACGATGGCAACCATGCCGATGCCGCAGTTGAAGGTGCGCAGCATTTCGAGTTCGGCGATGCCGCCCTGCTCCGCCAGCCATTTGAACACGGGCAGCACCGGCAGCCGCGCCAGATCGATGCCGACGCCGAGGTGCTTTGGCAGCACGCGTGGAATGTTGTCGGTGAAGCCGCCGCCGGTGATATGGGCAAGCCCCTTGATCGCGCCGGTTTCGCGGATCGCGCGCAGGCAGGATTTCACATAGAGCCGCGTCGGCGTCAGCAGCGCGCCGCCCAGCGTCATGACCGGCGAGAACGGCGCCGGCGCATCGAAAGCCACGCGGGATTGTGCGACGATTTTGCGGACCAGCGAAAAGCCGTTGGAATGAATGCCGGATGAGGCCAATCCGATCACGGCGTCGCCCACGGCAATGTCCGCGGTAGGCAACAGCGTGCCGCGCTCGGCAGCCCCCACCGCAAAGCCTGCGAGGTCGTAATCGCCATCCTTGTAGAGCCCCGGCATCTCGGCGGTCTCGCCGCCGATCAGGGCGCAGCCGGACTCCCGGCAGCCCTCGGCGACGCCTGCCACGATGGCCGCCGCGGCGTCGGGGTCCAACTTGCCACAGGCGAAATAGTCGAGGAAGAACAACGGTTCCGCGCCCTGCACGACGAGGTCGTTGACCGACATTGCCACCAGGTCGATGCCGATACCGCCATGCAGGCCGGTCTCGATCGCGATCTTGACCTTGGTGCCGACGCCGTCGGTCGCCGCCACCAGCACCGGATCCTTGAAACCCGCCGCCTTGAGGTCGAACAAGCCGCCAAAACCGCCGATTTCGGCATCGGCGCCAGCCCGGGCGGTGGCGCGCACCATCGGCTTGATGAGATCGACCAGGCGGTTGCCCGCATCGATATCGACGCCCGAATCCGCGTAAGTCAGCCCGTTTTTGCGGTCGTTCATGCCCAAATTCCAGTATGATGACGGCTGGTTACGAGGAATTCCGCGATCCTGCAATGGCTCGCAAGCGCTTGGCGCATATACTATGTAGATAAGAGCCGGCTGTACCCGCCAGGGGCCGGATTTAGGCCGGGAGCCGGGAAGCGACCGAGTTGAGCATTCCAAATATCATTACGCTGGGGCGCATCATTCTGGTGCCGGTCATCGTCTGGGCGATCGTTTCCAGCCAGATGGAAATCGCGTTTGCGATTTTCGTCATTGCAGGGGTCAGCGACGCCGTCGATGGCTTTCTCGCCAAGCGCTTCAACATGTCGAGTGAACTGGGCGCCCTGCTCGACCCGCTTGCCGACAAGGCACTTCTGGTTTCCATCTTCGTGGCGCTCGGCATCTGGGGTGCGGTGCCGCGCTGGCTCGTCATCCTCGTGGTGTCGCGCGACATCATGATCGTGACGGCCGTGATCGTGTCATGGCTGTTCGACAAGCCGATCCCGATGAAGCCCCTGATGGTGTCGAAGCTCAACACGGTGGCGCAGGTGGCGTTCGCGGCGCTGGTGCTGGCGTCGCTCGGTTTCAACTTCAAGCCGGCGCCCTATGACGTGATCCTGATGGGTTTTGTTACGGTCTTTACTTTGGTTTCCGTCTCGCTCTATCTCGTCGAATGGGTGCGGCACATGAGCACGATCGAAGCGCGCTAGGTTGTTCTTTTGTTTTTGCGCGTTTTTTCTCGCAAGCCGTGCCCGCCCGGATCAAGTCCGGGACAGGCTTTCGCTCGAAAGCGCTATGAAGGCCTGAAGATCCCGGCCTGGAGATTTGCGTGGTAGTTCGCGTTCAACCTCGTCAGCTTGCCTTTGCGCTGCCGCATGCGGAGAGCCTGACGCGCGACAATTTCCTCGAGGGTCCGGCCAATGAAGCCGCACTCTCGCTGATCGAAAGCTGGCCGGACTGGCCGAACCGCATCATGCTGCTGGCGGGGCCGGAGGGATCCGGCAAGAGCCATCTCGCCGCGATCTGGGCCGAACAGGCGGGCGCGCGCTCGATCTCAGCCCACGCGCTCAACGCCGCTGCCGTCCCCGGCGCACTCGCCACCGGGGCACTGGTGGTCGAGGATCTGAGGCCTGCCGACTTCGACGAACGCGCCTTGTTTCATCTGCTGAACCTGGCACGCGAGGACGGGGCGTTCGTCCTGATCACGGGACGCGTTCCACCGGCGGCGTTCGAGATCGAGCTGCGCGATCTCCGGTCGCGGCTGCGCGCCGCCCCCCTCGTGTCGCTATTGCCGCCGGATGACCTGTTGTTTCGTGGCCTGATCGTCAAATTCTGCGCGGACCGCCAATTGAGCATCGACGAGACGGTGGTGAGCTACCTCGCCACCCGAATCGAACGGTCCTATGCCGCTGCTCGCCAGGCGATCGAGCTCCTGGATACCGAGGCGCTGCGGCTCGGCCGGCCGGTCACCCGGGCGCTGGCCGCGGAACTCTTGCGCAACGCCTGATCGGGTAGCTCCTGCTGCGTCCTGCCGCCTTGACGCCGGCTGTACGCGGAACATCAATGTCATTGAAACGTCATCGGCGTATCACATGCTGTGGGCCGCTTTCCCTTAAAGTCGGCCCTGCCACTAAAGTCGGCCCTGCCTCGCTCGCGATGGATCAAAGCCTTATGGAATTGGTACAAGCCGTTGAAATAAAAGAAAAAGAGCCGATTGCCGAAGCTCCGTCCGCGATCGTCACGAGCCCGGAGCGATTCATCAATCGGGAACTATCTTGGCTGCATTTCAACCGCCGGGTGCTCGAGGAATCGGTCAATCCCGGCCATCCGTTGCTGGAACGGGTGCGATTCCTGTCGATTTCGGCCAATAACCTTGATGAATTCTTCATGGTTCGCGTCGCCGGCATCAAGGCGCAGGTCCGTGAAGGCATCGCCGAGCGCAGCCCCGATGGCTTGACGCCGTCCGAGCAGCTCACTCTCATCAACAAGACGGTTTCGGAACTAGCTTCCGATCAGCAGGCGATCTGGCGCGATCTGCGCACCACCCTGTCGGACGCCGGCATCATGCTGGTCGACGGCCACGACTTCACCAAGGCGGAGCGCGGCTGGCTCGAGGATCACTTCCTCCGCAGCATCTTCCCGCTGCTGACGCCGCTGGCGATCGATCCCGCTCACCCGTTCCCGTTCATCCCGAGCCTCGGCTTCACCATCGCGCTGCAATTGTTGCGGACTTCCGACGGCAAGGCGATGAACGCGCTGATCCGCATGCCCGGCAAGATCGACCGCTTCATCCGCATGCCCAAGGACGGCGCAGTGCACCTGATCCCGCTGGAGCAGGCCACCGGCCTGTTCATCGGCCGCCTGTTCCCCGGTTACACCGTCAAGGGCCAGGGCGCGTTTCGCATCATCCGCGACTCCGAACTCGAAATTGAGGAAGAGGCCGAGGATCTGGTCCGCGTGTTCGAGACTGCGCTGAAGCGGCGGCGGCGCGGTTCGGTGATCCGGCTGGAGATAGAAGCCAAGATGCCGGAAGCGCTGCGCACCTTCGTGCAGCAGGCGCTTTCCGCCGCCGACGACGAGGTGTTTCTGGTCGACGGCGTGCTGGCGATGAACGAGCTGTCGCAGCTCACCCGGCTCGACCGTCCCGATCTCGAATTCGTGCCTTATGTGCCGCGCCATCCCGAGCGAGTGCGCGACCACGCCGGGGACATCTTCGCGGCGATCCGGCAAAAGGACCTCATCGTCCATCATCCTTACGAATCCTTCGACGTCGTCGTGCAATTCCTGCAGCAAGCCCTCCGCGACCCCGACGTCGTTGCCATCAAGCAGACGCTCTACCGCACCTCGAGCAATTCTCCGATTGTGCGGGCGCTCGCCGAGGCCGCGGAAGCCGGCAAGTCGGTGACCGCGCTGATCGAGCTGAAAGCGCGGTTCGATGAGGAGGCCAATATCCGCTGGGCGCGCGACCTCGAACGCGCCGGCGTGCAGGTCGTGTACGGCTTTCTCGAACTGAAGACGCACGCCAAGCTGTCGATGGTGGTGCGGCGCGAGGGCGGTAACCTGACGACCTATGTGCATACCGGCACCGGCAATTATCATCCGGTCACCGCGCGCATCTATACCGACCTTTCCTATTTCACGTCGGACCCGATCATCGGCCGCGACGCGGCGCGGGTGTTCAACTACATCACCGGCTATGCGGAGCCGAGCGACATCGAGCGGATGGCGGTGTCGCCGCTGACGCTACGCCAGCGCATCATCGAACACATCAAGGGCGAGACCAATCACGCAAGGCACGGCAAGCCGGGCGCGATCTGGATGAAGATGAATTCGCTGGTCGACCCCGACATCATCGACGCGCTCTACGAGGCCTCACAGGCCGGCGTGTCGATCGAACTGGTGGTGCGCGGCATCTGCTGTCTGCGGCCCGGCCTGCCCGGGCTATCGGACAATATCCGCGTCAAATCGGTGATCGGCCGCTTCCTGGAGCACGGCCGAATCTACTGCTTTGGTATGGGGCAAGGGCTGCCCGGGCCCAAGGCGGCTGTGTATATCTCGTCCGCCGACATGATGCCGCGGAACCTCGACCGCCGGGTCGAAGTCCTCTGTCCATTGCAAAATCCCACGGTACATCAGCAGGTTCTCGAACAGATCATGGTCGCGAATCTGAAGGATACCGAGCAGAGCTGGCAATTGTTGCCGGATGGGTCTTCAACGCGTATGAAGGCCGCGAAAGGCGAAGAGCCGTTCAACCTGCATAACTATTTCATGACGAATCCGAGCCTGTCTGGACGTGGAAAGTCTCTCAAGGAATCTTCGCCGCGCCGCCTCACGCGCCGTACCGAACGTCAGCAATCGTCATAAAGGAGCGCCGCTGTGAAGCGGCCGCGCAAGCGCGCTTCCAGCGTCGCCGTCATCGACATCGGTTCGAACTCGGTTCGTCTCGTCGTCTATGAGACGATGGCGCGCAGCCTCGTCACCATCTTCAACGAAAAGGCGCTGTGCGGGCTCGGCCGCGAGGTGCAGAGCACCGGCCTGTTGGCTGAGGATGCGGTTACCAAGGCGCTGACGGCGCTACGGCGATTTCGCGCGCTGTGCCGCATCCAGCAGGTGGAGCGCGTCTTCGCCATCGCCACGGCCGCCTGCCGCGACGCCAAGAACGGTCCCGACTTCATCGCCAAAGCCGAGCGCATCTGCGGCGCACCGATTCAGATCCTGTCCGGTCCGCGCGAGGCAAAACTGTCCGCGCTCGGCGTCATCTCCGGCATCCACAATCCCGACGGCATCGTCGGCGATCTCGGCGGCGGTTCGCTCGAACTGATCGATGTGGAGAAAAACCGGGTCCACAGCGGCGTCACGCTGCCGCTGGGAAGCCTGGCGCTACAGGATCTCTCGGAGAAATCCTTGAAGCGCGCCGAGCGCATCGTCCGCGACGATCTGTCCGGCGTCGCCCAGCTCAAGGCCGGCCATGGCCGCACCTTCTATGCGGTCGGCGGCACCTGGCGCGCGCTCGCACGTATTCACATCGTCCAAAGCGGCTATCCGCTACGCGTGATGCATGGCTATTCGTTACCTGCCGCCGACGCGCTCGATTTCGCCCGGCGCCTGCGCCGGCTGGCGGCCGCCAATATGCTCGCCGACATCGAAGTCGTCGCGGATGCACGGCGTCCGCTCCTCACCTATGCGGCGCTGGTGCTCGAATACATCATCCGCGTCGGCCAGCCGAAGACGATCGTGTTTTCCACCTTTGGTGTCCGCGAGGGCCTGCTCTACGAGATGCTGCCGCCGCAGGAGCGCGCCAAGGACGGATTCATCTGCGCAGCCCAAACCCTGAATGGATTATTGTCGCGCTCCGCACGCCACGCCGAGGAACTGGTTGCATGGACCGATCGGCTTGTGCGGGTCGTGAAGCTGCGCGAGACCGAGGAGGACCGCCGCCTGCGCCACGCCGCCTGCCTGCTTTCCGATATCGGATGGCGCGTGCACCCCGACCACCGCGGCGAGGAAACGCTGAGCCTGATCACCAACGGCAATTTCGGCTCGATCAGCCATCAAGGCCGCGCCTTTGTCGCGCTGTCGGTGTTCTACCGCTATGCGGGCTTGAGCGAAGAGAACGAGCCGCCGGAGCGCGTCCGCGGGCTGGTGCCGCCGGCGATGGATGAGCGTGCGCGCCTTCTCGGCGCGGCGTTCCGCGTCGCACACCTGATAACGGCCGCGCGCACCGGCGTGTTGCCCGCGACGCATTTCCGCACCAACGGCCGCAAGCTGATGCTGGTGTTTGAGCATCGCATGGTCGATCTCGTCGCCGACCGCGTTGGCAGCCGCTTCAAGCAACTGGCGCGGCTCGTCGGGCGCGCCGGCTCGATCGTGCGGAAGTAAGACGGAAAGGCGGCGTTCACAACGCGCCTTCCGTTTGTCGTCCTTTCCGCCACAGCCTGCTTTTTGGAGCCGGCACGCACAACACCCGGCTACTTCTTTTTTGGTGTCAGCCAGTCTTCATCTTCCAGGGACGGGGCCCGCTTCTGCTGCTCCAGGATTTTCTTGTACTCCTCGGGAATCACCTGACTGCGTGACGCCTCGTGCAGCGTGTGCGGGAGACCAGGTCGCAATGCCGGGGAAGGCAACCATCAGCCCAACGCAGATCACCTGCAGGATCATGAACTGGAACATGCCGGCGTAAATCGTCGCGAGACTCCAGCCCTTGACCACCTGCTTGAGATAGTACGCCGACATGGCGACCGGCGGCGACAGAAAGGCGGTCTGCAGCACCACCGCAACCAACGCTCCGAACCATATCAGGTCGATGCCCATGCCCTTCACAACGGGATAGAAGATCGGCAGGAACACCAGGATGATGGCTGGCCATTCGAACGGCCAACCCAGCAGGAAAATGAGAAAGAGCACGACAATCAGCATGAGGCTTGGCGGCAACTGGAGGCCGAGCATCGTCTCGGTGATCCAGTTCGCCGAGCCGAGACGAGCGAACACCGCACCGAAAATATTCGACGTGACCGCGAGCAGCAGCACCATGCTCGACGTCGCCATCGTCGAGATCAGCGCGCGCTGCAGTCCGCTGAGTGAGAACCTGCCATATGCGATGGACAGGATCAGCGCACCGACGCTGCCGATGCCGGCGGCCTCCGTCGGTGTCGCAAGCCCCCCGATGATCGAGCCAAGCGTCGCCGTGATGAGCCCGAGCAGGGGCAGCGTGCCGATGATCACCTCGCGCGCAATGTACGCCGCCGAGTAGATCCGCTCGTCCATCGGCACCGGCGGCCCGAGCTTGGGATTCATGAAGGCGCGCACCATCAGATAGCTGATGTAGAGGCCGGCCAGCAGGAAGCCCGGCCCGAAGGCTGCGGCATAGAGATCGGCGACCGACACCCCGAGCACCGGGCCCATCACGATCAGCATCACCGACGGTGGAATGAGAATGCCGAGCGTGCCGCCCGCTGTGATGGTGCCCGCTGAAAGCTTGGCGTCGTAACCCGCCTTCGTCATGATCGGCGAGGCCATGATGCCAAGAACGGTGACGGCTGCTCCGACGATACCAGTCGCCATCGCGAACACGGTCGAGGTCAGGATGACGACGAGGAAGAGCGCGCCGCGCACCGGCGCAAGCAGCATGCGGAACGCCGTAAAAAGGCGCTCCATGAGGCCCGCCTGCTCGGTGATGAAGCCCATGAAGATGAACAGCGGCACGGCGGCCAGCAGTTCCTCCTTCATCATGCCGATGGTCTGGAAGTAGCCTAGTTCGAAGACCGTTGAGCCCATGCCCCAGTAGCCGAACGAAAAGGCGAGAAACAGCAGTGTGAACGAGATCGGCACGCCGATGAAGATCGCTCCAAGCAGGACCAGAAGCATGATGAGGCCGATGAGCGCTTCTGCGGTCATATCTCGACCTTCTCCTTGTGCTCGAGCTCGACACCGGTGCGCATCATGTAGATGCTCTTGATCAACTCGGACACGCCCTGGATGAGCAGCAGGAAGCAGGCAAGCGGCACGACGAACTTGAACGGCCACAGCACGGGTCGCCATGGTGTCTGGTCCGAGGTCTCGTTGATCTGAAAGGCGTAGTGAAATTCGTTCCAGCTAATCAGCAACAGCATGATCAAGCTCGGGAAGAAGAAGACGATATAGGAGATCGTATCGATCCAGCCCTTCCTGCGGACGGAGAACTTCTCCCAGAAGAAGTCGGTGCGTATATGAGCGCCCTTGTGCAGCGCGTAAGCAGCGCCCAGCATGAACAGCGAGCCGTAGAGCATGTAGGTTGCGTCGTAGGCCCAGATGGTCGGCGCGTTGAACAAATAGCGCGCTGTAACCTCGTAGGCGACGGCCAGAACAAGCGGCACCGACAGCCACGAGATGATCGTGCCGGTCCGGTCGGTGAAGCCATCGATGACCCGGATTGCAGCCAGCAGCGCCGGCGACTGTCTGTCAGTTATCTCAGCCATTCCTCCCCCTACCGCCGACGTCGGTGCGGCGCGTTGCGGCGCGACGCAGGCCGGCTGCGCGTGAATGGGGGCGGCCGAAACCGGCCGCCCTCGGACGAAGCCCTATTTCTCGACGGGGAAGTAGTAGTTCGCCATGAAGGAGTACGGCGGGAAATAGGACCGCTTGTACGGCACCACGGCGCTGGCATAGGCCTTCTGCGAGTCGTGCACCTTCTTGAAGAACGGGTTCTTGGCGCTCTCGGCCGCCGCGATCTCGTCCCACTTTTTGATGAAGGTCAGCAGGATCTCGGTCGGCGTGCGCAGGATCTGTACGCCGTGCTTCTGCTGCATTTCAATCAGCGCATCGGCGTTCTGGCGCTGCCACTTGGTCCACCAGACGAGGAATGTCTCGTTGGCCGCCGACTTGATGATCTCCTGATGCTGCGCGCTGAGCTCCTTCCACACATCGCCGTTGATCACGATTTCGCCGACCGTCACGTTCTCATGCAAGCCGGGGGAATAGTGGTACTTCCATACGTTGTGGAAGCCGAGCTGCATGTCCTCGATGCCGCCGACCCATTCCGCGCAATCGATCACGCCGCGCTGCGCGGAGGGAATGATCTCGCCGCCCGGCATGTTGACCACCGTGAAGCCGAGTGCCTGCCACACTTCGCCGGCCATGCCGGTCTGGCGGCATTTCATGCCCTTCATATCCTCGACCGTCTGGATCGGCTTCTTGAACCAGCCGAACGCCTGCGGCCCTGCGGGCAGGATGGGGAACACGACCAGATTGAGCTTGAGCTCCTTCTGATAGAAGTCGTTGTACAGCTCGAGGCCGCCGCCGTGATAGAGCCAGCCCATCACGTCCATGTAGTCCATGCCGAACGTGCCGCCGGGACCGCCGGTGAACAGGATCGCGGTCTTGTTCTTGCCGGTCCAGTAGCCGGCCCACGCATGCGCTCCGTCGAGCACCTTCTTGTTGGTCGCGTCCAGCACCTCGAAGGCCGGCACGACCTGGCCGGCGGGCATCGCCTCGATCTTCAGCGTGCCGGCCGATAGTTTGTTCACCCGCTCGGCGAAGTAGGTGAAGTTATCATAGAGCGTAAGCGACGCCGGCCATGTGGCCTGCATCTTCAGCACCTTCGTCTGCGCCACGACTGTAGTGGTGGATCCGACAAACGCCGATGCGAACAAGGCAACGGCGATTAATCCCAGAAACAAGCGTTTCATGAGTCCTCTCCTCCCTTGGACAACGTGACCTTGGCGATCGCTTTTCTTCGTTTCTTCTCAGTCGCCAAGCTTGAAACCACGTCTGCCACCATCCTGCCACCATCGCGCCAAGTTGTCATCTTGCTTTCTGACCGCAGCAAGGGCCGGCAGACTGCTGCACCGTAGCTGTACTCTTGCGCGGAATCGTGCCGATGGATTTACCGGTGCTTGTTGCACCGCACGATCGCGCTACAGCCCCCGCACGAACGCCTCGAGCGCTGCGTTAGTCTTCTCTGGCGCCTCCTGCTGCACCCAATGTCCGATACCGGGGATGATGGTGGAGCTGCGGAAATCGGAGCAAGCAACTCCGGGGTCGGCGTAAAGATCGACGCCCGGGACGAAGGCGCGCACGGGATCGCGCTCGCCGGCGATGAAGGCCGATGGCTGCGCAATACTGCGTCCGCTCAATTCGGCCAGCTCGGCAAAGTCGAGTGTCTGTGCGCGATCTGGTGCCGCCAGGAGTAAGCGAGCTCCGGGAATCCATGGACGCAGACAATCAGCGGGCCCGAGCCGCTGACGGCCACGTTGAGCTTGATCGCTCCGTTCGTCACGGTGACAAAGTCCATCACGGTCCCCCACATTGCCCCTCATATTAGCGACATCACGCGCGCCGCGAGCGCTGGCTCACGCAGCGCAGCCTGCGGCTTGAGGAGCTGCGAGACTTCTACGGTCAGCCGGTGCACCTCGGGATCCTGCGCGGCGAGCTTAGTCAAAGCCATACCATATTGCAGGCGCTGCGCGAGATCGGCGGGCCGCACGCCTCGCGTGGCGGGATAGACAAAATCGTTGACGGCAACGCCCCATGGCGTCGCGATGGTGTCCTGGATGGCAGCGAAGAAGTCACGTGCCAGGCGCTCCATGGGGACATCTTCCGTCAACAACCGGTCCATGATCACGGCTTCCTGCGCTGCCACGCTCATACCCTGGCCGAACACTGGATTGAAGCGGCAGAGGGCATCGCCCGTCGCAAGCAGCCCCGCCGGAAAAGACTCAAGGCGCTCGAAATGTCGCCGCGTGCTGCAAGGCAACTGGTGGCGGACGATATCAGTCAGCGGGCGCGCGTCCCTGACCGCGTCATAGATCGTCGGGGTACGCAGGCTCCTGACGAAATCCATAAATCCCGCGCGGTCGCCCGGAGGCGTATCGCCATGATTGCCTCCGATGGAAAGCAGCCAACGCTGTTTTTCGATCGGAAACAGGAACGCACCGCGGCTGCTGGCGGGTGCAGACGGCAGCATGATATTGCCCAGCCAGTCAGCATTGTGATCGAGCCGCTCGACAATGGTGCTCGCATAGGCCTGATCAATGCCGATCTCGGTTTCTTCGGGCTTCTGCAAAGAAAGCTCTTCGAGCAGTTGCAACGTCAGGCCGCCGCGGCCAGAGGCTTCTACAACCAGATCGGCTTCCACCGCGACTGCCTGACCATCATCGCTTTCATAAAGGACCGCCTCGACCCGCATCGTATCGCGCGATGCGACAAGCTTGATCACGCGGGAGCGCATGCAAATGCCGATATTCGGGGTTTGGAGAACGCGTTCTCTCGTGACGGCTTCGAGCAGTGGGCGCGACATGCTGAAAATATCGAAGCCGAGATCGCGAATGGGGAATGGGTCGAACCCGGGGCGCTCGAACCGGATGTCCTTCCCGGTACGGACCTTAACGGCGCCCGCTTCCGCCAGATCGTTCTCAAATCCCGGAAACAGCGTTTCCAGCGCCTTCAGCCCGCCCGCGAGCAGCATGTGGGCATGCTGGCATTGCGGCGTCCCTCTTCGCGGCGCCGCCTCCGCCGGAAGTACGTCCCGCTCGATGACCGTGACTTTCCTGAAATGCCTTGAGATCGCCTGAGCGGCCGTAAGGCCGGCCATGCCCGCGCCAATGACCACGGCATGACTTAAATCTGGCACGTGCTCCTCCTGTAGAAGGGAGTATGTCAAATATGATCGGAAAAAATTCAAAAGGTCACGTACGCCCGACGCAGTTGCTCGGACCGATCAAGCTTATCTGATCTTTTTTGGGGCAATAGTGAAAGGCGTCACAAGTTTGGGGTGGGAGTTCGCCACCAAGAGTGACTCTTTGGGTCATCGGTTCGCTTGCCCGCGCACCAACTGGCCACTTTGGAGAACAGCAGCCGCCTGGGACAGGATCGTGGCAACTACTTCCCAGTCGCCTTCCGCGCGGCGAATCAGCAGAGCGCGAGGCAGGCCCTCCGCTGTGGGCCAGACGGTTCGTCAAGACGGTTTAGATCTATCTCAAGGTATCAGCACCGCTGAATATTGTGCTCGCCATTCCTCCGCGCGCCTCATGGCCTGTCCGACCACTGTAAGCTCTTTTTGTAATTATAGCGTTGTAATTATAGCCGATTTCGCGTTTATCGCGGACCCATGTCAGTTTGCGCGGCTGATCCGAGAGATATTCTTGCAATAGGGATTATTTCCAATAGGGATTATTTCGGCGGACGCCGTGAACACCATGGAATCACGCGCCGTTGACGACAAGCGAAAGCACCTGTGAGTACCTGGAGGTCATGCCGTTGCGGTTGCTCCTGCGACGGGATAAAGGACACGGCGACTCAAAAACGCTCGATATCGACAAGGCATGTAACTATTGCAATGCAGCAGGCGTCCCACGAAAGTTTCATCCGGGAAGAGGCCTCGGTGCCTGGTTCCGACCGCGCATTTGGCCTTGTCATGTCCGGGGCGCTCGCGATTCTCAGCCTGTTGAATTACTGGCACCTCGGTCGCTTGTGGCCGTGGACGTTAGCGGCGGCAGCCCTGTTTCTTACGGCGGCAATCGTAAGGCCGTCGGCGCTTCATTTGCTCAATCGTCTGTGGATGAAATTCGGACTGCTGCTGCACCGCATCGTTAATCCGATCGTTATGGGCCTTCTGTTTTATGGGACGATTTTCCCCACTGGCCTCGTGATGCGGATGCGGGGCCGTGATCTGCTGCGGCTGAAACGTGAACCCGCCGCGGATAGCTACTGGATCGTGCGTCATCCCCCCGGACCGGCGCCCGAAACCATGAAAGATCAGTTTTAATGTTGGATTTTATCGCCGAATTGTGGCGCTTCGTGCGCGTTCGCAAGAAATTCTGGCTGTTGCCAATCATGATAATGATGGTGATGTTCGGGGGGCTCGTGGTGCTGACAAAGGGCTCCGCTATCGCGCCGTTCATCTACACGTTGTTCTAGACGACGCGATGCGCATTCTCGGTATTTCTGCGTTCTATCATGACAGCGCCGCGGCGCTGATCGAGGACGGCCGAATCGTCGCCGCGGCGCAGGAGGAGCGTTTTACCCGAAAAAAGCATGACGCCGCGTTTCCGCACAACGCCATCACCTATTGCCTTGCGGAAGCGGGCATCACCGCCGATGGTCTCGACCATGTCGTGTTCTATGATAAGCCGTTTCTCAAATTCGAGCGGCTATTGGAAACCTATATCGCGCTGGCGCCGCGCGGCTTCGGCTCGTTCAAGATGTCGATCCCGCTATGGCTGCGCGAAAAGCTGTTCCAGAAGAGCCTCTTGCGCGATGAGCTGAAAAGCTTTGCGGAGGATTTCAGCACCGGCCGGCTGTTGTTTTGCGAGCATCATTTGAGCCACGCCGCGTCCGCCTTCTACCCCTCGCCGTTCGAGAGCGCGGCGGTGCTGACTATGGACGGCGTCGGCGAGTGGGCGACGACCTCGGCGGCGATGGGCGACGGCAATCGCCTGGAAATCTTCCAGGAGATCCATTTTCCGCATTCGCTCGGCTTGCTCTATTCGGCGGCCACCTATTACACCGGCTTCAAGGTCAACTCCGGCGAATACAAAGTGATGGGGCTCGCGCCTTACGGGGAACCGAAATACGCCAAACTCATTCTCGACCATTTGATCGATCTGAAGCCGGACGGCTCGTTCCGGCTCGACATGTCTTACTTCGACTACTGCACCGGCTTCACAATGACCAACGATCGTTTTGCCGAATTGTTCGGCCAGTCGGTGCGAAGCCCGGATCAGTTGCTGACGCAGTTTCATATGGATGTCGCGGCCTCGATCCAGTCGGTGCTGGACGAGGCTGTGCTGCGGCTGACGCGCAGCCTCGCCAAGCAAACCGGTTCGCGAAACCTGTGCCTCGCCGGCGGGGTGGCGCTCAATTGCGTCGCCAACGGCAAGGTGTTGCGGGACGGCAGCTTTGACAACATCTGGATTCAACCGGCGGCGGGCGATGCCGGCGGCGCTGTGGGGGCTGCCCTTACGGCCTATCACACCTTCAAGGGCCAGCCGCGAAAGCCTAATGGCGCCGACGGAATGTCCGGCTCGTATTTGGGGCCCAGCTTCGCTCAAGCCGAGATCGAACGGAGACTGGCTGCAGCGGGGGCAAGGTTCGCCGTGTTTGATGAGGCTGCGATGATCGACGCCACGGCACACGCGCTGGCCAATGAGAAGGCCGTCGGCTGGTTTCAGGGCCGCATGGAATTCGGCCCGCGCTCACTCGGCGCACGTTCAATCCTAGGCGATCCACGTTCGCCCGGCATGCAAAAGAACCTCAACCTCAAGGTCAAATTCCGCGAGAGTTTTCGACCGTTCGCGCCGGCGGTGCTGCGCGAAGACGTCTCCAACTGGTTCGATCTTGGTTCCGACAGCCCGTATATGCTGATCGTTGCCGACGTCAGACAGGACAAGCATCGCCAGATGAGCCCCAACGAACAGGCCTTGTTTGGAATCGATAAGCTCAATGTGGCGCGTTCGGAAATCCCGGCCGTGACGCATGTCGACTATTCCGCGCGCATCCAGACCGTCCACCGCGAGACCAACCCGCTGTTCCACCAACTGCTCAGCCGGTTCAAGGCACTGACCGGCTGCCCGGTTCTGGTGAATACCTCCTTCAACGTTCGCGGCGAGCCGATCGTGTGCACGCCGGAAGATGCATTCCGCTGCTTCATGGGCAACGAACTCGATCTGCTGGTCGTCGGCAACTGCGTGCTCTGGAAATCCGAGCAGGACGCGGCGCTAAAGCAGGAATGCAGCTCTGCGTTTGAGCTGGACTAGCGGCGCGCGCCCCGGAGGTGCGGGCCTGCTACCACCATCTTCGGGGCAATACTCGCCTAGGGTCGCCAAAAACTACGGCTTAGGTGGAGAAGCGTTGATCCGATCTCCTCTCCCGCCGCCATAAATTTAGGAATCGAAACAATGAAGGATAGATACGAGAGAAAAGAACTCGTATTTTCGGCGATCCTCGGATTAATGCTGTTGTGTCTATTGGAAGCATTATCGTTTCTCACGTTGGCGTTTTCGGTAACGCCACTTAAGCTGAACATGGGACTTCCATCCGGAGCCGCAAGTGGCGGTCAACTCGCGCATCCTTATAAGAGCTATATGTATTGGCCGGCGGAAGGCTATTGGGGCAAGGGAATGCCACCATATGTATTGGCGGGTAATTCTTACGACTACGCCTTATTTGATCAGGGGATTTCGTTTAACGAATTTGGGCACGGCGTGTTGCCCATTGACCGCGACATATCGCGTAGAAAGAAGGGGCAAGGCGAATATCGTATTCTCTTCTTGGGCGGCTCGACAACTTTTCAGCCCTGGCCGTTTTTGACGGCGGAGCTTCTTAGCCGCACACTCGGTCGAGATATTCACGCGATTAGCGCTGCAACCGGAGGATATACTTCACAAGAAAACGTAGCTGACCTAGTTACAAGTGGGTCGGCTTATGACGCGGATATGATTGTGGCATATCTGCCAGTGAACGACATCTGGCATGCGGCTCGCTGGCCAAAATTCAAGCGCGACTATACTCATTTTCGAACTGCAGTTAGCCGAGAATTTAAAGCTCCAAATTTTAAACAGCCCGATTCTCGAGAGATATTTGCTTGGCCCTTTACGGTTCGTCTTGTTCAAACTCTTCTCTTCAATAAGCGCATGGAGGCATTTTTATCCGCTGCTTCCATCAATGAAATCGTTTTTGTAAAGCCGACTCCTGATGAGTTGGGAATTTGGATCGACAAGAATAGCTACGAAGGTACAGTTGACGCGGTAATTGACAATATCTTGACGATGAAAGCCTACGCAGAGGCCAGGGGCATTACCTTTATTTTGGTTACACAGAAGATTTTTAAAACAGGCGCGGAGGCGGACTCTTTCATCAGCAAATATGTCTTGGACTCGATCGACCGGATCAAGGCTTCGCCTCGGATTATGGGCATTCCAATTGTCGAGATGAATGTTCTGTTTCCAGAGCCTCTAACCGAAGCGACCATCAATCAGGTGAAGCAGGAGTTCCCAGGAAGGAGAATGGATTTCAGTCAGCCTGAAGCATACGACAGTATGCATTTTAGCCCAGCCTCACTCTACATTTTCGCTTCAACTCTTGCGGCAGACCTCAAGAAGAGAATTCATTGAGCGGCCGGGGCCGGTTCTGGTAGGCAACGGCGTTGCGCCCTTACGTCGGTGCCAGGATCATCCGAAACCAGCCTTCGTCCGAGCAACTCATGTCGGTGCTAATCGTGCCGCTGGCAATTTCACCCCGATAAACAATGCGTCCATGTAATTCCACGTAGACCGATGTTCGCCCCGTGACCGGCTAACGCGAATCTTCTGATTTCGTCGGACGCGCCGGATCGATCGTCGTAGCTTCGTCGTCGCGGCACGCCTCGCCCCCCGTCCGCGCCTGCAACTTGAAGGACGTGGCTCGTCCGAACGAACATCAGAAAATGTCGAAAGCACTTTCAAGACAGCACTTTGGCGCTACAACCCGGCGCTCCAATTAGCGGCTTGGTAACGGCCGGCTGGTAGTAACGAAAGAGGCCGTCATCAAGGGGCCGCCAGCCGGAAGGTATCCCCATGCATTCGAAGCGCGAGGCCCTTTCGGGCACGCTCACTGTCAAGACCACCCTTGCCGTGATCGTCGGGGTGCTCGCGATACTGGTCCTGATCTCCTGCGCCATTACCGGCGCAGATGCCTGGCGCAGCTACACGGCCGCCGTCCGCGTTGCCGAGGTGAATGCAAACGCCGATCACCTGCTCAAGGGACTGGAGAACATTCAGCTTGAACGCGGTCAGACCAATACGGCCCTGCAGGCGCCTGCTCCAGCAAATGCTCAGACCGGCGAAGTGATCCAGAAGCGCCGTTCGCAGGGCGATGCCGTGCTGGCCCCGGCGCTCCGGCAGATTGCCGCCACCGCGACGCCGGAAGGCAAGAAGCTGATTGCCGACGTCGAGCAGGCCTATGAACACGTCAGGCAGCTCCGCCGCAGCGCCGATTCCGCCCTTCAAATTCCGAAGGAGCAGCGCGATGCCGAACTGCTCAAATCCTGGTACCCGGCCGTCTCCGACCTCCTGACCCGGATTCAATCGCTCTGGACCATTGCCTCGCGCGAAATCAGCAGGGAAGACGCCATCGTCGGCGAGCTTACGATGGTCAAGCAGAGCGCTTTCCTGATGCGCGAATATGCCGGCCGCGAACGCGCCGTTCACGCCGGCAATATCTCGGCCGGCCGCGCGCTATCGACCGAGCAGCAGCGTGACATCGCCAGTTGGCGTGGGCAGGTGCAGTCGAACTGGCAGACGATACGCGATCTAACCGCCGGTGCGGCGTCGCCGCTTGTCTCTGCCGTTGCCGCCGCCGAGCAAAACTTCCTCGGCAATTTCAAGGCTCAAACCGATACGATCTACAAGGCAGGCATCGCGGGCGCCGGTTATCCGATGACGGTCCAGCAATGATACGACGCGTCGAACCCTGCGCTGGAATCCATCGTCCGGATCAAGGATGCCGCGGTCGAAGTCACCAATGTCCACGCGGCGACCAAGGCTGCGGCGGCAAGAGCCCAACTCATTCTCGTCGCCCTCGTCACGCTGCTCGGTATCGTTGTCGGCATGGGGTCGATCTGGGTGCTGTCCCGGCGCGTGATCCGCCCCCTGACCGCCATGACGGCCGCCATGCAGCGCCTTGCCGGCGGCGATCTGTCGATCGACATTCCTGCGCTGGCGCGGGCTGATGAGGTTGGCGAGATGGCGCGGTCGGTCGCGGTCTTCCGCGACAATGCCGTCAGGGCGAACGCACTGGCTGCCGAGCAGCGAGCGGAACAACAGAAGAAAGAGCAACGTCAACAGGTGATGGAGACGCTGACTTCAGGCTTCGACCAGAGCGCCAGCCGCGTGCTCGATGCCGTCGCGACATCGATCGTCGAAATGCGCGCCACCGCCGAAAGGATGGCAGCGGTCGCAACCGAAAATACCAACAAGGCCTCGGCCGTGGCATCGGGTGCGCAGGAAACGTCGAGCAACGTCCAGACGGTGGCCACCGCCACGGAAGAGCTGTCCGCGTCCGTCACCGAGATCAGCCGGCAGGTCAGCCAGTCGGCGGCGATCGCGGCAAAGGCCGTGCAGGAAGCGCAGGGAACCAACGCCGAAATTCAGGGCCTCGCGGCGATGGCGCAGCGGATCGGCGACATCGTCAAGCTGATCAACAACATCGCCTCGCAGACCAATCTGCTGGCGCTCAATGCCACCATCGAAGCGGCGCGTGCCGGCGACAGCGGCAGGGGCTTTGCCGTCGTCGCGGCCGAGGTCAAGAGCCTCGCCGAGCAGACGTCAAAAGCCACCGAGGAGATCGCCTCCCAGATATCGGCGATCCAGGGAGCCACGCAGAAATCCGTCGTCTCGATCGAGGCGATCGGCAAGACCATCGGCGAAATCAGCGAGATCGCAACAACCATCGCCTCTGCGATCGAGCAACAGGGCGCGGCAACCCAGGAGATCGCGCGCAATGTGCAACAGGCTGCGGCCGGCACCCAGGAAGTGTCCGCCAATGTCGGCGGCGTCACCGAGGGCGCGGCAGCCACTGGCGCAGCGGCAAGCCAGGTCGAGACCGCCGCCGGCAATCTGTCGCGGCAGTCGCAGCAATTGCGCGAGCAGGTCGACGCGTTTCTTGGTCAGGTGCGCGCGGCATAGCCTGGCTAGTTCGGCCGGGCGCTGCCTTCATACATGAAGGTCATCGCCTTCGGTCCTGGCATATAGCCGGTCTCCACCCGATCAATCCTGAAGCCTGCCGCTTCGATCATCGTGCTGATCGGTCGATTGAGGTGACAACCGCCGCTGATGCATTTCCAGGCCGGCGTCAGCCAGTCCTGCCATCGCCTCACATTCTTGTCCGGCGCCATGCCGTGTTCCACGAACAAGAGCTTGCCGCCAGGGCGAAGCACGCGTCGCATTTCGGTGAGCGCCATGGCGGCATCCGGAATGCTGCACAAGGTCCAGGTCGTCACCACCGTATCGACGCTGCGGTCATCGAGCGGAATGGCTTCCGCCGAAGCCTCGATGAAGTTGACCGGCGTACCCGGATGCAGAGCATCGCGGGCCATTGCGATGAGCTTCGGGGCCGGCTCGAGCGCCAAGAGCTCCCTCACCGGCGGCCGATAGAACGGCAAGTTGCGGCCCGAACCGATCCCGATCTCGAGCACGCGACCTTCGGCCGCGCCGATCACCCGCTCGCGATACGGCCGAAGCTGCTTGTTGCGCATCGCAAGGTCGCAAATCCGCGGCAGGATGACGTCGTTGTAGAAGCCCATAACTCGTCTCCATCAGTTCTGCTCGCGAGTCCCATCAGGCCGGCGCGTAACCCCGATGATGGATTTCACGGAGCTTGTCAGGATCGTGATTGGCCAATGAATATGCAACGCAACTCTCGCACTGCTCCAGGGCCGACTGTCGCTCTCCTGGTGGCGCAATTGTGTAACACGAACTTGCGTACTACCTTCCGTGGATGGCCGATGCTTGTTGTACACCTCCGCCCCTGAACTTGGACCGGAACCGCGGTAATCCGGCTTATCGCCGGGTTCTTTGGGTGGTCCTTGGCATCAATGCCGCCATGTTCCTCACCGAGATCGGCGCAGGCTTGGCGGCGGGATCGGCTTCGCTCCAAGCCGACGCGCTCGATTTTCTCGGCGACGCGGGAAACTATGCGATCAGCCTCTTTGTGGTTGGGATGGCACTGCGCTATCGCGCGTCAGCGGCGCTTGCCAAGGGCGCCACCATGGGAGCCTTCGGCCTCTGGGTAATTGCCATCGCCATCTGGCACGCCGCACAGGGGACGCTGCCGAGTGCATTCACCATGGGTGCGGTCGGCGTCATGGCCCTTGCCGCCAATGTTGCGTCATTCGGACTCTTATGGGCCTATCGCAACGGCGACGCCAACATGCGCTCGGCCTGGATTTGTACGCGTAACGACGTTCTAGGCAATCTCGCGGTGCTGCTGGCTGCACTCGGCGTGTTTGGCACCGGTACCGGTTGGCCGGACGTGCTTGTCGCTTCCTGCATGGCCGGACTTGCGCTTCAAGGCGCATTCGTGGTGGTGCGCCAATCCGCTGGTGAATTGAAGGCCGTGCCGGCATAAATCGATTTACGCCATTGGTGAGATGTGGAGGCCGCCAGCCGCCAATACCAGACCTCTCAGCATCGAGCCTCGATCATCCCGCTGATCTCTTCGGGTGCGGCAAAAATCACGTCTGCCCGGTCACCCATCATTCCCGCAGGCACAAGGGCTGGTGCGCCACCTTGCGGACCATCTTTGCCGGAATCAGTTTTCAGGCGCAGATTGCGCTCCCAAAAGGCGCGGGTCTTGCCATCAGCCGTGGTCACCCGATAGGTGTCGCGACAATAGGTGATTGCCTTCACCTGCATGTTCGACGCCAAACTTTTCAAATTGGGAACGCGGCCGCCGCCCATCATCCCACCCATCATTCCGCCCATGCCTCCCATTTGCCCTTGAGCGTACCGCTCCGGCGCGGCTCCCGGTTTGGTTGCTTCCCTCAGAAAGGCGAGCAGGTCTGCACGGTGCTGCGGGTCCTTGATGCCGTTGAATGGCATTTCGTTGTCCGGCACCATACCATTGGGATCGGCCAACCAGGCGTCCAGCGAACGGTCATCCCAGATGATGCCTGACGATTTGAGCGCGTCGGAGTAGCGTTCGAAGCTCGGTAACGCTCCGGCCTTCCGTCCCCACAAACCGGCAAGACTCGGTCCTGTCATGTTTTGATCCGGCTCAAGCGAATGGCATGGTGCGCACATGCGGAAATTCTGCTGACCCCGCGCGGCGTCGCCGTGCTGGGCCAACGAGGGAGACGAAAGTGCAATCGTCGAGAGCCCGATGACAATGAGTTTGTTCATTGCCGACCGTCCTTGCTCCCCGTGCGAAGGTACTTGATCAGTGCCGCGGCCGCCAGGATCAAGACGATCACGACCAACAACCAGACGAACCCCATGCCCCACATCATTCCAGGCATCATATTGTCCATCATTGGCTCACCTCAAACATCTCGCCGAGTCCAACTGTTGGAGGGTTATCTGCAAGCCGCTCGCTTCATGCACATGAGCATCATGAAGGTGCACGGCAGAGACGCCATGATGCGAAATATCTCGGCGCCTGTCAGCCAATTCCAGTTCCAGGCGACGCTCAAGGAAACCGCCGTTGCAAAGACAAGATACAGCGCTATCCAATAGCGAGTGAAATAACTGCCCAAAGTGGTGATTAGTGAGGTCCCGCCCATAGGTGTGCCGTTGTCCCGACTTAAGGTCATTGGAACGCCTCTTGCTGCGATGAAAGGGAATGTGACGGGTTGCGGGAGTAGACGATTTACCGCAACCCTCTTGCTTCAGATCGCGCCAACGCATCTCAGCCGGCGCCCTTCATGCGGCGGTATAGCGCCCGTGAGTATCAACGACCCTTCGGACCACCCTGGTAGCGGAATCCCGATGCGCCGCCGGCGGTCGTGGGCTCCTGACGGAACGTTGCCCGATCGTAGGCGAATGCAGAATACGGATCGGTTTGCGAGGCAGACCTGATCGGGGTGCTCTTCCTGGCTTCATTCGGCCAATAGCTTCTATCGGTAATGGTCGATCCTGCCTGCGCAGTCGCGGAGATCGCCACGAGCGGCAACAAGAGGGACATCGTGAGAAGGTGTTTGGTTGACATGTTCCGGCTCCATGATTGTGGAAGCGCCGTCATATGCGCCTCTAACCATGAGTTCGGAGCTAAATGCCAGCCGGTTACAGGCTCACGCCGACGTGAAAACCGCCAGCGCCGCAACAAGTCTTGGGCTCAATGCTGCGCCCGCGAAGGTGCGAAGCATAATTGCGCACTCTGGCCACTCCCGAGGTCAACCGAACAGGCACGATCAATGCACGTCGTTGATCGCCTTCTTCCATCCTCGGAAGCGGTAACCATGGCCCGTCACGGTTTCGATGGAAGCTGCGAAGGGGCCGAGCTTCTTCCGCAGTGATCCGACAACGGCGTCCACCTTGTTCGAGCCCGCGAAGGGGGTGTTCCAGATTTCGGCGAGCATCTCGTCTCGGGTGATGACGCGTCCACTTGCCTGGATCAGGGCGAGTATCACAGCGTACTCCAGCCGCGTCGTTGGGCGACGTTGACCGTCCAGGACGATCTCACGATTGGCCTCGTCGAGTCGGCATCCGGATAACGGTGCTGAGGCAGCCGCGCGTACCTCATCGCCGGCAAGGAACGAATGGACCGCGTCGGCAATCGCGTCGCCATCGATCCATGGCAGGTGTATGTCGCCGTCCAGTGTTATGAGCCGCGCGCGAGGTAATTCGGCAGCGAGCTTTTGGCCAGCTTCAAGGGGGATCGCGCGGTCCTTGCGCCGATGTATGATCAGCGCCTCTGCACGGACGCGTGAAAGGACATCTGCGGCATTCATCTCACAGCTCAGGCGCAGTAATTGCGCCGCCTGCGGTGCATTCGCCCAGTCACACTGGTTTCGGGAAAAATCTTCCGAATCCTGCGGCGCTGCACCGGGCAGGAATAGCGCCGTAAGCGCGACCGATCCAAGGCCCCAGTGCGCCTTCACGAGGTCAGTGAGCGCATCGCGCAGATCGGGCGTCGCTATATCGGCCCCCCTCGCATACGAACCATAAAAACACAAGCGGCGGACGCGTTCCTGGTGCGCAGCCGCATACGTGAGCGCAACCGGTCCCGCGCAAGACACCGCGAACAATGAGAACTGGCTATCGCCGAGTTCATCGGCGAGTGTTGCGAGCAGTTGCACTTCGTCCGCTTGCGTTCGCGGTGGAACGTCGCGATCGCTCAGACCGGTGCCCGGTCGGTCGTAGCGGACGACGCGAAAGCCCTCCGCCAGGCGACTGAAGAAACGCCGAAATCCCGGATGCTCCCAATCGCGCTCGACGTGACTGACCCACCACGCGGGGCAGAGGATGAGCGGCCCTTCGCCGACCGTGGCATAGGCGATCCGGGCTCCGTTTGCGTCCCGAATGAATCGAATGACCTGCACCGCCGGTATCGATCTCCCATGGCTCTCATTCAATTCTCATAACAATTTCATCGCCTTTTCAAGCTGGGTCTTGCCGCCACCCGATAGATTCGATGCGATCGACGAAGGACCGCTTTATCCTGGCTATCCTTCGATTGTCGTCCCCTTCGAACAGTAGGATGTTGGAGGCAATTCATGACCATGGACATGACCACGATGGGCTCGGGCGCGTTGCTGGCAATGGGGGTTTATCACCTCGCCATTTTCACCTTCGCTGTGCTTGGAATCGCGGCGTCGATCAAATATCTGCGCTCCTGATTTGTCAGGCTACCTGACGTTCGGGATCGCAGAAATCGCTCGCGTGCGCCGCAGGATGAACGACATGTTTGCAATTGACGGTGCTGCACGACGCACTGCTGCTGTCGTGGTAACCGCAATCCGGACGCTGTGGAGCGAGCGAATTTCGTCGGGCTCATTCCTCCTTGGTCTGCTGGCCGGTGCGGGACTGACCGTACAAATACACAAATGGTGGACCTCGTCCTTGAGCCTCTGCTTGTCCTCCGCTGGGCTCCGCCAACTCAACGACACCCAATCCGATCTGGTCCTTGCGTTCACGTTGTATCCGGTCACTACGTCGGCCGGACAAATGGCAGTGCTCACTGTCGCGGTCGCCGCGCTTATTGGGTTTCTGCTTTGGACCAAGCGAGCGACCTCGGCTTCATTCTTTTTGGGCGTGCTTGCGGGCACCGGCTTCGTTTTGAGCTTCGATATCGTCTGGGTCCATTGGATCTTTGGCCTCCATCACCTTACGAATACACAAATGGACCTCGTCCTTGAGCCCCTGTTCGTCCTGCTCGGACTCGCCTTCTTGTGGTTTGCGATCACACGAGAGCGCCGCCAAGCTACTTAAAGTGATCAGAACTGCTCATCGTGGGGTACTGGCTCGCCCGAGGCGCTCCGGCGCACTGTCCGGCAGATACCACGAGAGTTGACCATGCACGGTAGTCTCGGAGGCGACAATGATTGGTCTAACGAATTCCTATGCTCAGTTGGCAATTGAGAGCATTGTGGTGGGCAGCATTGCGACATTGGTGGCGGATCTCTGGTCTCGCCTGCTGCAGACCGTTGTCGGCATCCCACGGGCAAATTGGGGATTGGTTGGACGCTGGGTGGCTGCATTCCCGCGCGGGGTATTCGTTCATCGCCCGATCACAGCAACACCGGCGGTCCGCGGCGAGCTTGCGATCGGCTGGACATTCCACTATGCGGTCGGGATCGCCTATGCGGCACTCTATCTTGTGATCTTGAGATCGGGCCTCGGCTCGGAACCAAGTCTCCTTTCGGCTGTGGCGTTCGGATTGGTCGTTCTCATTGCGCCCTGGTTTGTCATGCAGCCGGCGCTCGGTCTCGGCTTCATGGCGGCGCGTATGCCAAAGCCCACAGCCGTTCGTATCCTCAATATTTCCGTACATACGTGGTTCGGCGTCGGGCTCTATCTCGGTGCCACGGCCTGGCTAATGGGCACGAGGTCAATCACGAACGCGATCTGAACTGCGACGGTCACCAGCGTAGAAGGCGCGGCCCCAACAACGCGCCAGCCAGGGTGCACAGCACAATCGTCCCGCCGTACCAGACAGCAATAAACGGTAGCGAATCGTCTGTACAATGGAGCGCATAAGCCGTTGCGCTGACGCCTCCTGCGATGAGGCCTGCGAACGCGCCGGCTCGCGAAAGATTGGTGGGAGCGCCTTTTCGCACGGCCCAAATTGAAACAGCGAAGGGAACAATCGCAATGACCGGAATGGAGAGAAGGCATTCCAGCCATTCATCGCCCACGATCATCCTTCCCCAATGTGCAGGGGGCGCGGACCCAAGGCTGACTGCGGCAAGAATCAAAACGATGAGAAACGGCATAACGATAAGGAAAAGCGACATCCTCCGTTCACTGCCAGGGCGCGCCAGGCGCACCAAGTAGGTCATCGCGAGACCGACAACCCCAACCGCGAACGCCAGCTTGATGGTGAGATAGATCAGCGCGCGGGTTGTCGTCAGGTCGGGGCGGAGGCCCAGGCCGGCAAAAGCAATGCCGAGGGCCGCGATCGCCGCCGTGGCAATTGCGACATAAAGCGATCGGACAACCGCCTTGCGATCGACAGGCTCAAGGTTCGTGCTCAGAAGCGCAACCAGATCGTCCGTCTTCATGTTCGTGTTTCCTGGGCAATCAACCGAGCAAGCATTTTGAGCCCGCGATGAATATTTACCTTTACGCCCGGCTCTGAGAGCCCGCATCGATTCGCAGCTTCAGCCACGCTCAGCCCGTCAAGTTTTACGGCCTCGATCGCGCATTGCATGCCCTTTGGCAGCCGCTGCATGAGCCGCCGGACATCATGCGTGCTTTCGATCTCGGAATTGTCATCACGTGCCATGACCTCATCGGCCTCGTCGATCGGCACCTCGGCGAGCGATGCACGATTCCGACGCAGAAAATCGATCAGTTTGTAGCGCGCGATGGCGTGCACCCAAGGCGTGAGTGGCTCCCGCGGGTCATAGGTATGCCGCTTGAGGTGGATTGCCAATATGGCCTCCTGGACCAAATCTTCGGCCTGCGCCATCCCTCTTCCAACGGCGACGAGCTTGGCCTTGTAATAGGCACGTAGGCGACGGCTCAACCGATCGAGGAGCGAGCGGTGTGCCGCCGCGTCACCCTCGAGGCTCGCAAGCATGAGGGCCTTGAGTTCGATTTCGAGGGTCGTCATGCCTGCTATCTCGTTAGTTCGATGGTCCGCCGGATTTGGTTACAGCAGGTTTGATCACTCGACAGGCTCGGGAACTTTTCGCGGTGCGACAGGAGACGCAATCGACCGCGGGGGCTCGACGGAATCGTCCCCATTCTTCAGCCCGAAGCCCTTCACAAGTCCGAAGATCGCCGGGATCACGATCAGCGTCAGCAAGGTCGAGGAAATCATGCCGCCGATCATCGGCACCGCGATACGCTGCATGATCTCCGAGCCTGTGCCGCTGCTCCACATGATCGGGAGCAGCCCGGCCATGATGGCGACCACTGTCATCATCTTCGGACGCACCCGCTCCACCGCACCCTCCATGATGGCGTCGTAGAGATCACGCTTCGTCAGCGGCCGGTTCTCGGCGGCACGACGGGCGCTGAATTCGGCCAGCGCCTGGTTCAGATAGATCAGCATCACCACGCCGGTTTCGGCAGCAACGCCGGCGAGCGCGATAAAGCCGACCGCGACCGCGACGGACAGGTTGAAGCCGAGCCACCACATCAGCCAGAGCCCGCCGACCAGCGCAAACGGCAGCGACAGCATCACGATCATCGTCTCGGTGACGGAGCGGAAGTTGAGATACAGCAGCAGGAAGATGATGAGCAGCGTCGCGGGAACGACAATTTTGAGCCTTGCGGTGGCGCGCTCGAGGTACTCGTACTGGCCGCTCCACATCACATAGTAGCCCGGAGGAAACTGAATGCTGGCTTGCACGGCGCGCTGCGCCTCGGCGACGTAGCCGCCGAGATCGCGGTCGCGGATGTCGACGTAGATGTAAGTCGCCAACTGGCCGTTCTCGGTGCGAATCGAGGACGGCCCACGCGCCGGCACGACCTTTGCGACTTCGCCGAGCGGGACGGCGCCGCCGGCCGGCATGGGCACCAGCACGTCACTTGCAATCGCCTTCGGATTGTCGCGCAAATCCCGCGGGTAGCGCATGTTGACGGAAAAGCGCTGGCGGCCCTCGACTGTCGTCGTGACCGTCTGTCCGCCAAGCGCAGTAGCGATGGTGTCCTGGACATCCTGAATCATGATGCCGTACCGCGCCATCGCTTCGCGGTCCGGCGTGATCTCCAGATAGTAGCCGCCGATGCCACGCTCGGCGTAGGCGGACGAGGTGCCGGGCACCGCTTTCAGGACCTGCTCGATCTGTTTCGCGAGCTTGTCGATCTCGACCAGATCGGTGCCGATCACCTTGACGCCGATCGGGGTGCGGATGCCGGTCGACAGCATGTCGATACGGGCCTTGATCGGCATGGTCCAGGCGTTGGAGACGCCGGGAAATTGCAGGGCCTTGTCCATCTCCGCGATCAGGCTGTCGATGGTCACGCCTGCCCGCCACTCCTGCTTCGGCTTGAGATTGACGACGGTCTCGTACATTTCCGATGGCGCCGGATCGGTTGCGGTCGCGGCGCGGCCTGCCTTGCCGTAGACGGATTCGACTTCCGGAAACGACCGGATGATCCGATCCTGGGTCTGCATCAGTTCAGCGGATTTGGTGATCGAGATGCCCGGCAATGTCGTCGGCATGTAGAGCAGCGTGCCCTCGTTCAGGTTCGGCATGAACTCGGTGCCGAGCTGACGGGCCGGCCAGGCGCTCACGGCCAGAATCGCGAGTGCGAGCAGGACGACCAACGTTTTGGCGCGCAACACACCGTTGATAACAGGACGGTAGATCCAGATCAGGAAACGGTTGATCGGATTCCTGTGCTCGGGAATGATTCTGCCGCGGATGAAGATCACCATCAGCGCCGGCACCAGCGTCACCGAAAGCAGCGCAGCAGCGGCCATGGCGAATGTCTTGGTGAACGCCAGCGGGCTGAACAGCCGCCCCTCCTGCTGCTCCAGCGTGAAGATCGGCATGAACGACACGGTGATGATCAAGAGGCTGAAGAACAGCGCCGGACCGACCTGCGCGGCCGCCTCGATCAGGATGGCCACCCGGGACTTTCCGGGCTCCGCTCGTTCGAGGTGCTTGTGGGCATTCTCGATCATGACGATTGCTGCATCCACCATGGCGCCGATCGCGATCGCGATGCCGCCAAGGCTCATGATGTTGGAGCCGAGCCCCAGCAGCTTCATGGCGCCGAACGCCATTAATATGCCGACCGGCAGCATCAGAATCGCAACCAGCGCACTGCGGACGTGCAGCAGGAACACGATGCAGACCAGCGCAACGACGACACTTTCCTCGAACAGCGTGTGCTTGAGCGTGTCGATGGCCGCGTAGATCAGGTTCGAGCGGTCGTAAACCGGCACGATCTCGACCGATTTCGGCAGGCTGCTGGCGATTTCCTGGAAGCGCTTCTTGACGTTCTGGATCACATTGAGCGCGTTGACGCCGAAGCGCTGCAGCACGATGCCGCTTGCGACCTCGCCCTCCCCGTTCAGTTCGGTGATGCCGCGCCGCTCGTCGGGGCCGAGCTCCACCCGGGCCACGTCGCGAAGGAGCACCGGCGTGCCATTGCTCACCTTCAGCACGACGTTGCCGAGGTCGTTGATGCTCTTCAGGTAGCCCTTGCCGCGGATGACATATTCGAACTCGGACAGTTCGACGGTGCGGCCGCCGACGTCGGCGTTGCTGGCACGAATCGCCTCGCGCATCTTCTGCATGGTGATGCCGCGATCGCGCATGCGCTGCGGATCGAGGATCACATTGTACTGCTTGACGAAGCCGCCGACGCTCGCCACTTCGGCGACACCTTCGGCCTTGGCGAGCGCGAACTTCAGATTCCAGTCCTGGATCGTGCGCGTGTCGGAAAGGTTCAGCTCCTTCGACACGATAGCATATTGGTAAACCCAGCCGACGCCGGTCGCATCCGGGCCGATGGTCGGCGTCACGCCGGCGGGAATGCGCGAGGTCGCGGCGTTTAGGAATTCGAGCACCCGCGAGCGCGCCCAGTAGATGTCCGTGCCATCCTCGAAGATGACGTAGACGAAGGAGACGCCGAAGAAGGAAAAGCCGCGCACCACCTTCGATTTCGGCACCGTCAACATCGCGGTGGTGAGCGGATAGGTGACCTGGTCCTCGATGACCTGCGGCGCCTGACCGGGGTACTCCGTGTAAACGATGACCTGCGTGTCGGAGAGGTCGGGGATAGCGTCTAGCGGCAGATGGACCAGCGCGTAGATGCCAGCCGCAGCGGCAAAGCCGCTGCCGAATAGCACCAGCAGGAGGTTGCGAGCCGACCAAGCGATCAAGCGGGCAATCATGGCTGAGCTCCCTCGGCGAAGCCCTTGAGTGCCGCCTTCAGGTTGCTTTCCGCATCGATCAGGAAATTGGCCGAGATGACGACGGGCTCGCCGTCTTTCAGCCCGCTGCGGATTTCGACCAGTCCGTCTCCCCGACGGCCGATCTTGACGTCGCGGGGCTCGAATCGTCCCTCACCCTTGTCAACCAGAACGACCTGGCGCGCCCCCGTATCGAGCACCGAGCTGTCGGGAACGGCCAAAACAGGCTCCGCGCCGCCAATCTCGACATCGGCGTCCACATACATGTCCGGCAGCAATGCGAGGTCGGGATTTGCAAGTTCGATCCGAACGCGGGCTGTCCGTGTCTCGCGGTTGACCTGGGGATAAATGACCGAGATCTTTCCGGAGAAGTCCCGTCCCGGGAAGCTGCGCGCGCGCACGGTTACGCCTTGTCCGACAGCAAGCGAGCCGAGATCACGCTCGGCGATGTCAATTACCGCCCAAACCACCGACGTATCCGCAACGCGGAAGAGCACGTCGCCCGGTTGAGCTCGCATACCCTCGACGGCGTTGCGTTCCAACACGATGCCGTCCCGTGGGGCCGTCCAGGCGACGGTCACCGGGACGACCCGCGTTCTTTCGACCTCGGTGATTACCGCGTCGGGCACGTCAAGGTTCATCAACCGCTGCCGTGAACCGCGTCCGTAGGACGGTTCGCCCGCCGTAGTCTTGGACGTCAATGTCGTCACATACTCGGCGGCAGCACTGGAAACCGCCGGACTGTAGACCTGCATCAGCGGCTGCCCCTTCTTGACAAAGGTACCAGTCGTGACGTCGGCAACTGTTTGCAGGTAGGTTTCCGCACGCATCGCGATGACTGAGACTCGACGCTCGTCGAGTTGGATCGTGCCTGGCGCCCGCACGACCGTCCGGATCGGGCGAGTGGCCGCCGGCTCCGATTTGACACCGGTGCGCTGAATCTTTCCCGGCGAGACCTTGACCGATCCGTCGTCGCTGTCCTCGCCCTCATAGACGGGGATGTAGTCCATCCCCATCGAGTCCTTCTTGGGCGTCGGCGAAACATCCGGCAGCCCCATCGGGTTGCGGTAATACTTGACCTTGCGGTCGGTGGGCGGAGCCGCCGCGCTTTCCTGCGGCGGATCGTCAAAACTGATGTCGGCGCCCCGGAGGACGGCCCGGTAGTCGCGGCCATCCGGCGTCTTCTTTGGCGTCAGCGAGTAGAACGGCTTGCCGTTCGGATCCTGATAGTAGATCGCGGCGCCCGCCGGTTCGCTCGCCTGGGCCATGACGTGGGCATGCGTGGTCTCTCCGCGCGGCCAGAGATAGGGACGCGCGAGGACGCCGGCGACCACGGCAACTGTAACGGCGGCAGCGATCGCAACCTGAACGGACCGGTTCATTTGTCGGCCTGAATAACGAGCTTGTTGTCGACTGTGCCGGTTTCGCCCTGCACTTTTGCGCCGAGCGACAATTGCCACCGGCCGGCCATGCTGAAATCGGCCTTGAAGCGGTAGGTACCGGGTTCGGATCCCGGCAGGGGCGTAAGCTCGGTCACCATCTCTTGCATCGCATCCGGTGCCATATCGAGACGCGTTGCAAAGATCACCGCGTCCGGAACGGCCTTGCCCGTCGTCTTATCGATGAGCTTGACCGCAATGATCTTGTCGCGACCGGTCTTCACAGTCGGTTCGACGAGCTTGAACTCGTAATTCTTGATATCAGCGAGTGCGACGGTTGCGGCGCATGTCAGGACAGCGGCGCTCAGCGCGACCCGCAGGCCGCGCGAAAACTGAATTGCCTTCATCATGGTATCCTCGATCTACTGGTCAGCCGCCATTGGCGGCATGGGCGCGGACGCCACGAAGCGCCGCGAGATTCCGGCGTTACGCCGAAAGGACCAGGGACCGGGGAGGTTTTGGCGGAGGTGAGTACCCGAGGCTTTCCACTTCCGGATCGCTGCCGGGCAGCAGCGTGCGAAGGGTCACGGGCTGGATTTCGGCAATGCCGGCCGGCAGCGGCGCCTGCAACGTCGTCGATACGCAAAGCGCCATCAACGGGCACTGGTCGCAATCGACCGGCGCCGATTTCTCCGGGCAGCACGGCATGTCGTCGGACATGGCCGCGTCATCGGACATCGCCGTCATGGCCATTGGTGCCATGGCGCCCGTATTCGCCCGCGCCGTGAGCGGGGCGATGACGAGGCCGACGATCACAAAAATCGCCAGCAGCCGGCAAAGGTGAATCGAGTATTTCACGCGTTCAGTTTCGCACATCTCGGCCCATGATGGGAAGCAGAGTTCCATCACGAAACCGCGGGTTTCGTTAACGTAAGCCAGCGGACGAAGACCGCATTTGCGATGAATCAAAGCCCACCCCTGACCCCAATTCAGATTGGCCGGCTGCCCAGAACGTTTTTCAAGGCCGCGACTTGAGCTAGCGGCCGCCCCCCCGGCGGTGGTCTGTCCTCAGCAAGGAGCCCAGCCATGCACGCCCGCGAAATGATTGGCACCCACCCGGCCGTCCAAGGCCAGATCAGTGACGCCCTGATCCGTTGCATCGAGGAATGCTACTCCTGCGCCCAGACCTGCACCTCCTGCGCCGACGCCTGCCTGTCGGAGCGCATGGTTCAGGAGCTGACCCAGTGCATCCGGCTTGACCTGGATTGCGCCGATATCTGCAATATCACCGGCCGCATCATGACCCGCCGAACGGGTTTCGACGACGAGGTGATGCGCCGCATGCTCAGCGTCTGCGCCGCCGCCTGCCGGCTTTGCGCGGAGGAATGCCAGCGGCACGCAGCCACGCACGAACATTGCCGCATCTGCGCGGAAAGCTGCCGCCGCTGCATGGAAGCTTGCCAGGAGGTCTCACGCGGCATGGCGCATTAGCGCGCGGCAATCAGCCCTCGTGCCGGAACACGCTGAACTGAAAAGCCTGCCGGGACTCCCACGGCGTAGCGTGCTCGTGCCGCTGCGTGTGGACCAACTTGAACGCTGTGCCCAGCGTCCGTCCGAGACTCTCGCTGTCGTAGCGCGCGACCGGCAGGCCGCTGCACTTTTCGGGGCCGTCGAGCGCAAAGGTGGCGATGATGGCGTGCCCGCCGATCTTCAGGCCCCGCTTGAGGCGCGCAATGTAGGCGGCGCGATCGCCTGCGTCGGTGAGAAAGTGGAACGCTGCCCGATCGTGCCAGATGTCGTAGGGCTTGGCCGGCTCCCAGGTCGTCGCATCCGCGACGATCCAGCCAACCCGCTCGGCGCTGGCGCCAAGGTGGCTCTCCAGGCGGCGCTTGGCAGCGGCCAACGCCGCGGCGGAAAGATCGAGCACGGTGATATCCTCAAATCCCTGCTCGACGAGACTGTCGACCAGCCGCGAGGCGCCGCCGCCGATGTCTATGATGGCCGACTTGTGCGTCACCCCCGCCTGCACGATCAGGTCGAGCGAAGGAACCGGGCTTTGCTGAAACCAGCTAACCTCGTTCTCGCCCTTTGTCGTGTAGACGTTCTCCCAATGGGCCTGACGGCCGGCATCTCCCATAGGACCTCCCCCTCGCTGTATGCGACGCTGAATATGTGGTCATCCCTCTCGTCCTCGACAACGAGGGGCGACCATGCCGTCGGCGCTCGGACCCGCAGCTCTTGCTTCGCAACGGAGAGCGCAGGACCAATACATAACCAACACGGCATGCGTTGAGCGGGTGGCCACTGACGTCAACCTGCATATTGGTCGCAAATCGGACAAATAATTCGGCCTTTCGGTGTTCCCGCTTGACTAATCCATATCTCGGCGGGTATGTATCAATCAATAACCAGAGAGTTATTGATTTCGAATGCCCAACGCTCATGACGTGCTGTTCAGAACACTCGCCGACCCAAGCCGTCGGGCGATCTTCGAGCGGCTGTGCCGCGAAGGAGAGCAAACGGTCGGGGCGCTGACGGCCCGGGCCGGAATCTCGCAGCCGGCCGTCTCGAAGCATCTTGGCGTTTTGAAACAGGCGGGGTTGGTGCGCGACCGCCACGAAGGCCGCCAGACGCACTACAGCGCGCAACTCGGTGCGCTGGCCCCGCTGATCGACTGGGCGAGCCAGATGCACGGCTTCTGGCAGAACCGGTTCGATAACCTGGAAGACCTGCTCAAACGGATGGACCAATGACAAATACCGCCCCCGAAACGCGCACCGTCGTCGTCGAACGCGAAATGTCGCATCCGCCGGAAAAGCTCTGGCGCGCGCTCACGCAACCCCACTTGATGGAGGAGTGGCTGATGAAGAACGACTTCAAGCCCGTCGTGGGTCACCATTTCAATCTTCGCGGCGATTGGGGTGGCGTGCTGGACTGCGAGGTCCTTGCCATCGAGCCGAACAAGGCGCTGTCGTACACCTGGAATTTCAAGCACGACGATGCGGCTTTCAATCTAGAAAGTGTCGTGACTTTCACGCTGACGCCAACGCCCACAGGCACCCTCCTGCGCATGGAGCAGACCGGTTTCCGGCCGGATCAGAAGCAGGCCTATGGCGGCGCCCTCGCTGGATGGCAGCAATTCTTCGCCAAGCTGGAAGAGCTCGTGGCGCGGACGGATTGAACCGCCGCGTCACGCTCCGGCTCGTCTGCAAAAGTCTGCAAAAGGAGGGCTCATTGAACTGGAACACGTGGATTCGGCAGATTCACCGCTGGCTGTCGATTGCCTTCATGGTGACCGTCGTCGCCAATTTCATTGCCATGGGACTGGGGGAGCCTTCCCCGTGGGTGGTATACTCCCCATTGCCGCCGCTCTTTTTACTGATGTTCACCGGCCTGTACATGTTCGTGCTGCCCTACGCCGCCAAATGGCGCAGTGGCTGACGTACCGGCGACAGGAGCGAACACAATGGCGCAAACGACGTCGAGAAGGCCGGCGAAGATCGCAAAGAAGACCACCGCCAAGCAGGCTACCGCAAAGCCCGTCCTGCTCTCAGGCGGCAATCCTCAGATCGCAAAGGGATACGGCGATGCCCCCGTGCAGGCCTACATCGCGGCCATGCCGGGCTGGAAACGCGACGTCGGGCGCCACCTCGACGCGCTGATCGTCCGCACCGTCCCCGGCGTGCACAAGGCGGTCAAATGGAATACGCCCTTTTATGGCGTCGAGGACCAGGGCGGCTGGTTCCTCGCCTTTCACTGCTTCACGAAGTACGTCAAAGTGACCTTCTTCCGCGGCACATCGCTCCACCCTCTCCCGCCCGGCGAGTCCAAGCACAAGGAAGTGCGCTATCTCGACATCCATGAGGACGGCCTTGACGAAGCGCAGCTTGTTGCCTGGGTGAAGCAAGCGAGCCAATTGCCCGGCGAACGATTGTGAGCGAATGACAACAGCCATGAAGAAAGCAACAATGAAGAAGAGCGGCGCGAGCGAAGGAAAAGGCGGAAGCTCTCCCTCTCGGCACATCGATGCGCGAATCAAGGAGCTGGGCGATTGGCGCGGCGAGATGCTCGCGCGGATTCGAAGCATCATCAAGCAGGCCGATCCCGAAGTGGTCGAGGAGTGGAAGTGGCGCGGCGTTCCGGTGTGGGAGCACGACGGCATCATCTGCACCGGAGAGACCTACAAGGCGGTCGTGAAGATGACCTTCGCGAAGGGCGCCTCGCTGGAAGACCCGTCAGGCCTCTTCAACTCCAGCTTGGAGGGCAACACCCGGCGCGCCATCGATTTCCATGAAGGCGACAAGATCGACGAAAAGGCATTGAAGGCACTCATTCGCGAGGCTGTGGCACTGAACACGTCGAAGCGAGCCGTCGCACGACCCGCCAGCGCTCGGAAGAAATCAAAGAGCGCTTGAGCAAACGAAGGCTAGAGCCTTTTTGGTTCTGATTGAATCAGAACCGGGCTCTAGATTCTTGTTTCGACGCGTTTTCTGACGCGAACCGGTGTCCACTTCGCTGGAAAACGCTATAGCCATCACCGAGGATGAAGCTGCAGCTCCAGCAATGCGAGCCGTTGCAGGACAACCGGGTCACGCTCTCCGCCGTGAGCGGCGCGCAGGATCGCTTCCGCGATCAATTGAACGTGGTGGGAATGGACGGGCTCCGGGAGCGTCGCGACGGCGGCGTCAAGCGCCTGCTCCATCACCGAGATGACCTCGGGCGGGAACGACGCATTTGCAAAATCCTTCATGGCCGGCGGCTAAAAGAAAGCGGTCGCCGATGCGCCATGTAAACGGCACTGCATCGGCAGCCGCTCGAGTTCATGTGTCTATCCCTGACACAGATTGCATAATTTTCCCGAGCTTGAATCGTTCCAATGACGCAAACAGAATCGCTGCGTCCGATCGACCCAAGCGCGGCTGGACCAGCGGCTGGATCGCCGCCACCGCACGATCGGACGCTTCAGACGGCCGGATCCTGATGCAGGTAACGGTCGTCAAACTGCGCCAGTTCCGCGAGCCTTGTTTCGTCGAGCACGCGCACTTGCCCTCTGCTGACGTCGACGATCCCGTCCTCGCGCAGTTGCCTGATGATGCGGTTCGCATGCACCGGCGTGATGCCCAGCGCCTCGCCGATCTGCTCCTGGGTAAGCGGGAATTCGAACGTGGCAGGCTCCGTGCCTCCCCTGACTGCAAGAAGACGCCTGCGAAGTTCGAGCGCGATATGGACAAGCCGGGCCGGTGCCGGCCGCTGTCCAACATTGACGATCCACTCCCGAAATATCGCGGCATCGATCAAGGTATCGCGCCAGAGCACGTCCGCAACATTCGGTCTCGCATGCGTCAGGTCTAGCAGCGAGGCATGACTGATGAACCCTAGCGTCGAGGGGACCAGCGTGGCGAGATCATGATCCATCCTGCGCAGGTGCAAACTCTGAAGGTCGGGAATCTCGCCAGGGATGTGAATCGAGAGAATTTGCCGCTGGCCGGCCTCTGTCGTTTTGGAACGGATACAGAAGCCCTCGATGATCAGACAGCATTCCGACGGACGTTCGCCGTCAGATACGATGGCTCTTGCGCCTTCCCAGTGGCGAACCGCGATCGGAAGCGAACGGATCGCGGCAGTATCAGCCGGATCGAGTTTCGAGACGGTATCGAGCCGCCGCAACAAGCTTGCCAACACCGAATCCCGATTCACGCGCCTGTCCTGTTCGATTGAATGATCTTCTGCCTCTGGGTGAAACGAAACCTGCCCGATGCCGGTTCCAAACAAAGGTTAAGGATGCGGTTGCCGAAACGTGGAAGGGTCGAAGCCAATGAGGAGATCCGTCCATGAAAAAAACGCGCAATCGCAGCCGCCCGGCACTCTCGCTCCAGGAGCGCCTCAAACAAATTGCAGTTCGCGCCCGAGAAAAGGCCGAGAGCTCACCGCCAGGACAGGAGCGTGATCGTTTGATACGGGCGGCGGTCGCGACCGAGTCGGCAGCGGTCATCGAACGCTGGCTGACGTCGCCTGGATTGCAGCGCCCGAAATAGCGCTGCGGTCTTCCGCCCTATCTGGATTTGTCGGCGCAGACGTGAATGACGTACAGCGGATTTGCGAATTCGTCGGTGACTTCCAGTCCTTGCCCGGACATAGCCTCCCATCGAGATCCCGGATGATCTGCCCCGCCGTCACGGTCGCCTCCCGCCAGGCGGCTTGCCGATCGGGCAGTTCCTCGCTTTCTTTATCGAGTTCAGCCCTGTCATGATACACGTTAGTGAAGTCACGCCCCTGCTAAATGTTCCTGCGCCGGAACGCAGTCGCCGGTGCGCGGCGCATGCTTGCGATTGAGCAAGAACAGCGGCGCGCTGTGCGGCCGTCCGCCTCTCTACCCGATATGGAACGAATCGAAAAAAGCCAGCTTGATTCCCCGTTCTGCAGTCCGGGAGTTGTTGATGCGTAACGCCGGCTCGGGTCCGTCGATCGTGCCACATGGTGATGAGCACGACGTCTATATGGTCGAGCATGAATCCCTGGAACACGGCCGGGTCTGGGCAGAAGTCAGTTCCGAGAGCCCGGGATTTGAGCCGGTTGTAATGGACCTGCTCACCGGCCAGTACACCAATCCGATCCGGGTGGTTGCTTTCAACGTCGCTGAGGGGTGGTGTCGTGACGCTTCGGTGGAAGTCGCGCACGAGCTGCGGCGACGCTGCGACCTCCAGCTACGCGACATTCCGTTTTTCCTGCAGGATTTTGTCGATCGCTACGAGGGCCGCTATCAGGACGTCCAGTTGCCGCTGCCGATGCGGCTGTACTAGGAGAACACGACGATCATTCACCCGTGGCACGCCGCGTGGCTTGTTCGGTAGCATCGGCGTGATTGCAGCCCACTCCTTGTCGGTGAGTTCGTAACGCATGATTCGCCCCCACGATAGCGGGCTTGAATCACGGCAAGACAGTCCGGCGCAATGTGGCCCGCCAAGGAGCGGGCCGGATCGCAGCTCGATGGCGGATCGGCGTTAGCGCAATCCGCCATGTCACGACGATTGTAGAAAAGTGGCGGATCACACTTCGCTGATCCGCCTGACGGCCTGCCTAAACGTGCAGAACTGGCGGTGACTTACCATCAGTTACATCACACCACGAGACAGCCCTAGATACGTCGTGCCATCTCTGAGCCTTTCAATAGCTCGGCCAGCGACGATGTAGTCGATGTCACTGGGTGTCAGGCCGATATCCATCAGCTCTCTGTCGCTCAGGTCGTGCAAACTGACTAGCAACCTCTCGCGTTGGCGTCGTTTTCGAAACGCACGCCAATATCCCTGGAGCAAACTCAAGACGCTCCGCGTCGATGCGACTGGTGGTCCAGCCGCTTCCTTTTCCGAGAAAGCGTCTCTCAGCGCTGCGATGGAAGCATCGGGGCACGCCTCGGCCAAAGCATTGCCCGAGGCGTCTTTCACCAAAGCGATGGCGAGGTCGAGGCGGAGCCCTGAGGCATCGCGACCGGTCTCGGATGTGAGGTTCGTCTGTTGGGGTGACATCGGATGCTCCCTGCTGTTATGCCGGCAGGGAGCGTGGCCAAACAAAAGGCCCCGTCCGATGCCGGCGGGGCCTGGTGAAAAGATCGCGTCGTCGAATTCCTAGCGCACGACTCCTTCCACGGCCCAGCGAGAGCGGGTCATGTGTTTGCGGGTCCACGATGCGCACGACGTTTTGATCATGAAGCGTAGCTACCACGGAGATCGCGCAAAATCAAGGGGTGTGCCAGTGCTCCTCGCATCCTGGAGGCGAGCTCTCCTGACGCGAAGTCTGCCTTGGTTCTGAGATCGTCTGGTTGTTTGATACTTATCGAATGCAAGAAGTTGGCTATGTATTAAGCCCGCTTCTGGCCCACGGCCGAACCGCGCTTAAGCCCTTGTGACCGATTGTCAGCGGCAAACCGGGCATCGATCCTTGCTCCCTTCCACCGCCGCCTTTGACCCATTTGAGACATCAAGCCGGCTTGCTTTCCTCTGAAGTTTCGTCACTATCGGCCGCATGACTGTCGTCGTGATCACGTTCGCGAACTTGTGGTGGCGCTCCACTTAGGAGCGGCACGGCTTTGTCATTCACCCAACCGTCGCCGCCGTTCATCGGCTTGCGAGGTTGCTGCATCAACAGTCCGATTGAACGGCGGTTCTTATCTGGAGAACCGCGATGCAACACTCGTCAGCCACCCTCCCTGTTATCTTGACCGGCGACAGAACCACCGGCCCGTTGCACCTGGGGCACTACGTCGGTTCGTTGAAGAACCGCGTCACCCTACAGACGACGCACCAGCAGTACCTGCTGCTGGCGGATGCCCAGGCACTCACGGACAACGCGCACAATCCTGGTCGGCTGCGTGACAATGTCCTAGAGATCGCGACAGACTACCTGGCTGCCGGGATCGACCCGAACCTGACCACGATCTGTCTTCAATCGCATCTCCCGGCACTTGCCGATTTGACCCTGCTGTACATGAACTATGTCACGGTGGCCCGGCTTGAGCGCAACCCAACCATCAAGGACGAAATCCAGGCGCGAGGATTTGGCAGAGACATTCCAGCAGGCTTTCTCTGCTATCCCGTCGCCCAGGCCGCCGACATCACCGGTTTCAAAGCGACGATTGTTCCGGTTGGGGAAGACCAAGCTCCATTGATCGAGCAAACCAATGAGATCGTTCGCCGCATCAATCGCCAAGCTGGTGTTGACGTGTTGCCCGAAGCCCGCGCACTTATTCCTCGCGTCGGACGCCTTCCCGGCATCGACGGCAAAGCCAAAATGAGCAAATCGCAGCGCAACACTATTCAGCTATCAGCCACGGCCGATGAAATACGTAAGGCTGTCCGGCGTATGTTCACTGACCCAAACCATATAAAGGCGTCCGACCCAGGTCGCGTCGAAGGCAACGTGGTTTTCAAGTACCTGGATGCGTTCGACGAAGATCACGTTGCAGTTGAGGATTTGAAGGCACGCTATGTCCGTGGCGGTTTGGGCGACAGCATTGTGAAGAAACGTCTGGATGACGTGCTGCAGGCACTTCTCGCGCCAATCCGAATCCGTCGCCGCGCACTCGCTCGTGATCCCGGCTATCTGCTGCAAGTCGTTAAGCTTGGCACTGCGCGAGCGCGGGAGACAACTGATGCCACTTTGCGCGATGTTCGCGCCGCGCTTGGTCTATTCACATTGAACTAGTCGGATGGGGGCCAAGCCGAGCTTATGTCTGGATTTTGCCCCTCTGCGAAATCGGGCGATGTCCGCTATTCCGCCGCTGTTGAGGGTTGAGCGTCGCTTAATGAGTACACGCCCTAGCCACGGCCCGATCAGCGCAGGAAGCCGTCGCCGCTCTCCTCACAGCTCCACGCGTTGCGGCACTCCTGGGCTCACTCGCTGGTGATGCCGAGAGCGCGGACAAGCTCACCCCGCGCTTGATAATCAATCCCGATCTGGCGCTTGAAATCATCAGGCGTGCCGCCGACGGCGACCATGCCCTGCTTGTCCAGCCATGCGCGCATCGTGTCAGTGGCAAGCACCGCATTCACTTCCTTGTTCAAGGTCGTGATGACAGGCGTCGGGGTCTTCTTCGGCAGCATGAAGCCTATATAGCTGATGATCTTGAACCCTGCGAAGGTTTCGCTGATCGCCGGAACGTTGGGCAGCAACGGGAAGCGCTTCTCCGACGTGACGCCGAGCAGCTTGATCTTGCCGGCCGCAGCCAGCGGCTCCACCGCCGTGGGTGCGCCGAACAGCAGCGGGATCTGCCCACCCAGGAGATCATTCACCGACGCCGCCGTTCCCTTGTAGGGAATGTGGGTCATGGTGAAGCCGCCGTATTTCTGCAGCATCTCGCCGGCGAGGCGGTGCGGCGTCGAGCTGCCGGAGCTGCCGAAACTCAAATTCTGCGTGTTCTGCTTGCCCAGCGCGACCAACTCGGCCACCGAATTCGCCGGCACATTGTTGGCCGCGGCAAGCAAGAGCGGCGACCACGCGACGTTGACGACCGGCTCCATCGCGGTCGAAAGGTCGAAATGGTTGCTGGTGGCGAGGTGCGGATCGATGGTGACCATCGCGTCCGTCACCATCAGGATCGTGTATCCGTCAGGCTCGGCGCGCGCCGCCGCCTGCGCCGCGATCATGCCGTTTGCGCCCGCCTTGTTCTCGATGACGACGGATACTTTGAGGTTCTCGCCGAGTTGCTTGCCGATGGTCCGGGCCAGCGCGTCCGCCTGTCCGCCCGCGGAATAGCCGACCAGGATGGTGATCGCCCGCGACGGGTATGGCTGCGCCGCGGCGCTCGACACGATCGCAACGAGCGCCGCGACGACCGCCGCGCCGAGAATGAATGCCTTCGCTCGAAACAGTGTGTCGGAAATCATGTTCCGCCTCCTCCCTGACCATTGGCGCTATGAAGGCGGTTGGGCCGCTCTTTTTCGTTATTCGCTTCTTGTTGTTCAATTCTATGCAGGCATGCTCGCAGCCGCGCCAAGCACGCCGGCCGCACGCAGATCGGCTATTTCGTGCGCCGAATATCCGGCAGCTTGCAAAATTTCATCGGCGTGCTCGCCGACCCGCGGCGGCTGGCGCGCGAGGCCCGGCCGTTCGCGGGCCTCGCCGAATTCCACCGGCAGCGCCGGAATTCCGACCAGCGGTCCGCCGCCGAAAGCCGACACGGCGGTTGCGAGCAGGCCGCCATTGGCAAGCAGATGCGGATCGGTCGATAATTCGTCGGGCCGCCCGACGCGCGAATAGGCGACCCGCGCCGCCTCGCATTTTTCGAGGATTTCGTGCAGCGGCAGTTTCGTGATCCGCCGCTCCAGTTCGGGGAGCATCCACTCGCGCGCCTCGCAACGATTGGCGTTGCCGACGAGGCTCGGATCATCGCGCCAGTCATCGAAGCCGAACACGTCGCAGAAGCGTTGCCAGTGCCCGTCCGACGTGCAGCCGATGAAGACCTGGCCGCCGTCGGAAGCGGTGAAAACGTCATAGACGCCCCAGGCGTTTTTCCGTGCCGGCATCGGTGGCATCGGCCCGCCGGTAACCGCGCTGCCGACGACGACCGCGCCGAGCATGAAGGTTGCGCTTTCAAACAGCGAACTCGCAACCTTCTGCCCCACCCCGGTGACGTCGCGTTCGCGCAGCGCGGCCAGCGCGGCTACCACGCCGAACACGCCGCCGAGAATGTCGATGACCGGCGCGCCCGCGCGGAGCGGCAACCCCGGCGGGCCGGTCATATAGGCGAGCCCGGACTGCATCTGCACCACTTCATCGAGCGCGCCGCGGTTCTCGTACGGCCCCTTCAGAAATCCTTTCATCGAGAGGTACACAAGACGCGGGTTGATCCGGCGCAGATCCTCCCAACTGCACTTCAGCCGCTCGATCGTTCCCGGGCCAAAATTTTCCAGCACGACATCGGCGTCCTTCACCAGCTGATGCACGATCGCCTGTCCCTCGGGCCGTTTCAGGTCGATCGCGATCGAGCGCTTGTTGCGGTTATAGGTCGCGAAAAAGCCGGCGGCGAAACCCGGCAACCGCCGCGTCGGATCGCCGTCGGCCGGCTCGATCTTCACCACGTCGGCGCCGAGATCGGCAAACAGGACACCCGCGCACGGCCCCATGATGGTGTGACCGAAGTCGAGCACCTTCAGCCCTGCAAGCGGTTTGGAAAAAGTTGTCATGCAGCCGGTCTCCTGAAGGCGGCAAGCGTTCCCGATCGCAGCGCCGCGCTCGGCAGCCGGTGTCCGACGATCCGCTCGGCAAGACGCCCGGCCTCGATCAGCGCCTCGATATTCAGGCCGGTGGAGATGCCCATCTCCTCGCACAACAATGCGAGCTCTTCGGTGGCGATGTTACCCGGCGCGCCGGGTTGCCCGGCAAACGGACAGCCGCCGAGTCCCGCCACCGCCGCATCGAAAGCCGTGACTCCGAGCCGCAGTCCCTCATAGGCGCAGGCGATGCCCTGCCCGCGCGTATCGTGGAGGTGAAGCGCGATCCGCAAATCGTCCCAGCGGTCGCGAACGGCACCGACGGCGGCAGCGACCCGCTTCGGTGTGGCCCAGCCCATGGAATCCGTCAACGCAACGTCGCGCACCTCGATGTCCGCTTCGCGCGCGATGGCGAGCGCGTCCGAAACTGTCGCGACGACCTCTGCCGACGATATGTCACCTGCAAAGTTGCAGCCGAACGCGGCCATGACGATGATCTTGGAGATCGGCACGCCGGCTTCCCGATGCACACGCACGTACCTGCGCATGGCTTCGATCTGTCCGGCGCGGTCGCGGTTGAGATTCCTGATCGCGAACGGCTCGGATGCGCTCAGCGAGATAAACCCGGCAAGGGTGAGCTTCTGCTTGAACGCGAGCGCGCGCTGCAGCCCGCTCTCGTTGAACCACAGGGCGGAGTATTCGACGCCTTCCCGCGCGGTGAACCCTTCGATCACGGCCTCGGCGTCGACCCAACCCGGGACGTGCTTGGGATTGACCAAGGAGGCGATCTGGATCCGGCGAAGCCCGCACGCGGAGAGCGCGTCGATCAGCGCGATTTTGTCGGCAGTCGCGATTGGGCCCGGCTCGATCTGAAAGCCTTCGCGGGGCCCCTCCTCGCTGATGACGACGCTATCAGGCAGGTCCATGCGCCGGCGCTCCTCCGGGTCGTCCTTGTCGATTGCGGGCGAGCTTGCCTTGCGCCTCGGTATCTGACAAATATAATATGAAGATCATTATGTTCTAATAATTCGATGGCAGGGAGCGGTTCTATGGCGCTCGGATTGCGGCAGCTTCGCTATTTCATCGCCATCGCCGACGCCGGCGTGCTGTCGCGGGCCGCGGAGGCGCTCAACGTCGCCCAGTCGGCACTGAGCCATCACGTCGCCGCACTCGAAACCGATCTGGGCGTCAAGCTGCTGGAGCGCAGGCCGCGCGGGATCGCGCTGACCGAGGCTGGCCGGCGGCTTTACGAGCACGCCAGCGCCGTGCTGTCGGCGCTCTGCAAGGCAGAAGAGGATGTGCGAACTTTCAATGAGGCCGCGACCGGTCCGGTTTGTCTCGGCCTCAGCCATACCGCGATCTCCATGGTCGCGCTCGACGTCATGAAGGCGGTGCGAACAAATTTCCCAGGCGTACACCTGACGGTCGTCGAGGCGCTGTCGCCGGCGCTGATCGAGCGCGTCTTCTCAGGGACAGTCGATCTCGCGCTCGCCTATAATCCGCCCCGGGATGCCCGCCTGGACGTCGAATGGCTGCAGGACGAAGATCTCTATCTCGTCGGGCATCCGGGTCTGATCGGCAAATCTTCCAGTCCGATCGCCTTCTCCGCCATCCCGCAACGAAGCGTGGTTGGACTGACGCCGATGCCGGCTTCGCGGGCCATCATCCAGACCCAGGTTCTGCGCAATCAGATCACGCCGAGCGAAACGCTCGAAGTCGATTCGTTGTCGGCATTGCGAATGGCGCTCGAGGCTGGTTTAGGATGCGCGATCCTCTCCCGCGCAACCGTTCTCGCCGACTTGGCGGCGGAGAAATATCACGCACGCCGCATCATCGATCCGCCGCTGACGCGCTCGTGCGCTTTGGTTTCGCTCGCGGACCGTCCGCAAACAAAAGCCTTTCTCGAGGTACGCAAGACAATGGTCGAGGTGGTCCGCTCAGCGGTCAGCGCAGGGCGATGGCCGGCGAAGGGAAACGGCCGACGGAGCAAGCGCGCCGCGAACTAGGTTCAGGACACTCTGCAACACGAGTGCTTCCCCTCGCGAAATTATCCGGGCGGCATCCGCTCGAATTTCTGCAACGAAGGATCCATCGTGTCCCACGCATGGCCGCGGATGCCGTACGTGATCAGTTGTGGATTGAACCGGCTTGGGTCGTCCAGGCTGGTCGCGTGGACCGCTATCGGTTCCGGGTTGGCGACGAATGTCAGATAGACCGGCGTTCCACAGGTCGGGCAGAAGGCGTGGACCTTTTCATTCCCGTTGTCGTCCGCCACCCGCCATTCTTTCGCTTCGCCCGTAATTGCCACATCGGCTCGCCGGGGGAAGACCAGGTAGGATCCATGCCCCGTGCCGCTTCGTTTCTGGCAATCGCGGCATTGGCAGTGGCTCTCGACGAGAGGTTCGCTGCTCGTCTCAAAACGGATCGCGCCGCAGGCACACCCGCCGATAAAGGGCTTGGTCATGGTCATTCTCCTGCTTCTGATTGACCGGCAAGGGATCAGGCCGATTTCGGCTTGGCGAAGACGTCGAGGCCGTGGCCGGTTTCCAGCAAGGATTTCAGGCTGGCGAGCACGACCGGCCAACCTTTCTTGATGCCGTTCGCCATCCCGCTGCCGGCTACGAGTTCGTCATGTGTGACCGTCAGCCGGACCATGTCCTCGTATTCCTCGGTCTCGAACGTCACCCGGCTGTAGGCGGAAGGATCGGAGGCCTGCGACGCATTCGCCCAGGTGATGACAAGACGGGTTGGTGGCGAGACCTCGACGACCTTGCCGACCAGTTCGACGCTCCGTTGATCATTGGCGCGAACATGCTCCCATTTCGATCCGGGATTCCAGTCAGAGACGTTTTCGTGGCCCCAGTATCGCCTTGCGATCTCCGGCTTTGTGATGGCCTCGAACACCTTCTCCGGCGTCGAGCGAATATAGGTCACGTAGACAAAGCTGGTCGTCTCTTTGGTCATCGTCATTCTCCTTCGAGTTCTTTCTTCAGATCGTGCAGCAGGCTGAGCCGCTGTCGTTCGAATTTCCGCACCCACCGCTCGTAGACCTCATGAAGCGGCACCGGGTTGATGAAGTGCAGCTTCTCCCGGCCGCGCCTGACCGTGCTCACCAGATTGGCCGCCTCCAGGATTTCGAGGTGCTGCGTGGCGGATTGCCGGGCCATGTCCAAGTTTTCGCAAAGCTGCCCAAGCGTCTGCCCGTTCTTCTCACAGAGAAGATCAAGCAGCTTTCTGCGTGTCGGGTCGCCCAGCGCTTTGAAAACCTTGTCGGCCTGCATGGTCTCACTCTATGAAGAACACAATATGCAGGTAAATACCTGCATGTCAAGCAACAGCCAAGCCCGTCCAGCAAGTCATTCGTCACCTTGCTGTGATTAGGGACGGACGATCAGGACGATTGATCGGCGGACGCGGTGTCAGCGCGCTGACGCGATCGCGCTTCTGCCGCCTGGATCGCGCGCCAGATGCGCGAAGGCGTTGCGGGCATGTCGAGATGACGCACGCCGAGCGGCGCCAGTGCGTTCATCACGGCGTTCATGATGGTGGCAGGTGCCGCGATGGCGCCGGCCTGACCGCTTCCCTTGACGCCGAGCCGGTTGGCACGGCTTGGAAAATCAGGCGTGAGGTCGCCCTCGAACGCGGGAAGATCGCCCGCACGCGGCAGCGCATAATCCATCAACGAGCCCGACAGAATCTGTCCTGTCTCCGCATCGAACAGCGCGTGCTCGAATAGCGCCTGCCCGATGCCTTGCGCGACGCCGCCATGCACCTGCCCCAGCGTCTGGCGGGGATCGAGCAGGCGGCCGTAATCATCAAAGATGACGTAGCGATCGAGCCTCACCTCGCCGGTCTCGGGGTCGATCTCGACCTCCGCGACATGGCAGCCGTTGGGAAACGTGTAGCGGTCGCACAGATGAGTGGCTCTGTGCGCCAGCCCCGGTGCTACGTCGTCGCCGGCTAGCTGATAGGAAGCGCGCGCCACCTCATCGAGGCTGATCTCCTGCCCGGTCGCGGCCACACGCAACATGCCTGCTTCATACTGAACCGCATCCACGCCGGCCTGCAGCAGGCGCGCGGCAAGCCGCCGCGCATTCTCGATCAAGCCTTCCGCCGCCATCAACAGCGCGGTGCCGCCCTGGTGCATAGAGCGCGCTCCGCCATGGCCGCCGCCACTATCCAGATCGTCCGTATCGCCCTGCCGAAACCGGAAGCGCTCCAGCGGAAGGCCGAGCGCGTCGGCTGCGATCCGGGCGTAGGTGGTCTCGTGGCCCTGGCCACTGGAATGCGTGCCGACCTTCAGGTCGATCAGGCCGTCCTCACCGAACTGTACTTCCGCCACTTCGTTGGGCTGGCCGCGCGCGGTCTCGAGAAAGCAGGCAAGCCCGAGGCCGCGCAGCCGGCCCAGCTTGCGTGATCTTCTCTGGCGCGCCTTGAATCCCTCCGCGGCAGTGGCGGCGTGATCGATGGCGTGGGCAAAGCTGCCCTGCTCGACCGAAAGCCCCATCGCGCTGCTGTAAGGGAAGCGACGCATGATGTTCTTGCGCCGCAGTTTCAGCGCATCCATCCCGAGCTGATGGGCCGCGATATCGATGCAGCGCTCGATCAGATAATTTGCCTCCGGCTTGCCGGCGCCGCGATAGGCATCGATCGGCGTCGTATTGGTGAACACGCCCTTGGTCTCGAACGCGATCAGCGGAATATCGTAGACGCCACCCATCGCGCTTGCCATCGCCATGGTCGGCACGGCCGGCGCCACCGTCGAGACATAGGCGCCGAGATTGGCGAACACCCTGGTGTCGAGCGCCAGGAAGCGGCCATCGCGATCGAGCGCCAGGCGGGCCCGAACGATGCTGTCGCGGCCATGCGCGGAGCCGGTAAAATCCTCGCCGCGATCGCCGATCCAGGTGACGGGACGGCCGAGGCGGCGCGCCGCCCACAGCACCAGCACCCACTCCGGATAGAGCACGTTCTTCATCCCGAAGCCGCCGCCGACGTCGGGAATGTTGACGCGAAGTTTTTCTCTGCCGATGCGAAAGACTCGGTCGGCGAGCAGGTCGCGGATCGCATGCGCGCCGGCGGCCGAGGCGGTCAGGTGCAGCCGGCCGCTCGCGGCATCGAACCGCCCTATCGCACCGCGTGTCTCCAACGGCGCGGCGACGACGCGGTTGTTGACCAACTCGCATTCCACGACGTGGGCGGCACCGCGGATCGCCGCTTCCACCGGACCGATCTCGCCGCGGTTGAACTGGAACGCGATGTTGCCCACAGCCTCCGGCCAGATCGACGGGGCATCCGGCAGAATCGCCGCTGCGATCGCGACCACCGGCGGTAGCGGCTCATAGTCGACGACGACGGCCTCGGCGGCATCGCGCGCGGCCTCAGTGGTTTCCGCAACCACGAACGCGACCGGCTCGCCGACATGGCGCACCACGCCGCGCGCCAGCGCGTGATAGGGCGGCACCACGAGCGGCGTGGTCATCGGGATGCTGGTCACCGCGCACGGCAACGGGCCGATATCGTCGGATGCCAATTCGGCTCCCGTGAGCACGGCCGCGACGCCGGGCATCCTGCGCGCCGCATCGACGCTGATCGCGGTGATGCGCGCATGCGCATGCGGCGAGCGAACGACGACGCCATGAAGCGCCTCTCGCGACGCGAGATCGGCGACGTAGCGCCCGCGTCCCTGCACGAAGCGCACGTCTTCAAGGCGATCGAGGCTGCGCCCCAATAACGGTTCGGTCATGTGAAGCTGTATGGAATTAGGCGGCGGCAAAGGCAATCGGAAGCCCTCGTCAGGCTGCTCGGCATCGGGCCAGATTCAAAATTATCAATGAAATCAAGGCGGTCCGTCAGGACCATTGCGCAGGGAATGCCGGGCGTTCCGGCGCGACCGCAATGGCGACCGCCTGGTTACGGGCTGCGGGCGCACCGTGCACCCGGCAGCCTTCCGTTTTCATCTGATACAATGACCGTGCCGATCTCGCCATCCATGCCGCGAGATCGCAAGGCCCTTGCCTACGCCGTCGCCGAGTGCTCCGCGCCCTGCAGCTTGCGCTTGCGCCAGACCGCTCCTGCCAGCAGCACCACGGCGATGCCGATGAGTCCAAGGATCACCTCTCCGCCATGACCGCCATTGGCGAAGTGCGGCGCCATGCCGAGCGATTTGAGCATTCCATCGAGGCCGACACCGACCGGACCGTTGAAGAATGCGTGCAGAGACGGTTGCAGCGCCGGGTCGGTCGCCATCACCTCACCCGCGACCCAGCCCAGCAAGCCTGCACCGGCCCACACCAGCGCGGGAAGACGCGTCAGCAACGCCATGATCAGCGCAGCACCCGCGACGATCAAGGGAACGCTGATGGCAAGGCCGATGACGAGCAGCGCGATGCTGCCATTGGCGGCCGCGGCGACCGCGATGACGTTGTCGAGGCTCATGACGATGTCGGCGATCGCAACGATCTGCACCGCTGCCCACAGATGCGCAGCCGCTTCCGTGTCGCTCTCGTCCTCGTGTTCCGGCACCAGGAGCTTTGCCGCGATGAAGAGCAGCGCCAATCCGCCGACCAGCTTGAGGAACGGCAGCGCCATCAGCGTCACGACGATGCCGGTGAAGATGATGCGCAGCAGCACGGCAACGCCGGCGCCAAGAATCATGCCCCAGAACTTCTGGCGCGGCGGCAAGCTGCGGCAGGCCATCGCGATGACAAGCGCGTTGTCACCCGACAGCAGGATGTTGATCCACATGATCTTGCCGAGCGCGACCCAGAAGGCCGGTGTCTGCATCTCGGCGTGGAACTGGGTGAAGAACGCAGAAATCGTCGCAGGATCGAAGATTTGCAAGAGCCAGTTCACAGCGTTTCCCCCCAGGCCTCTTCAGCCGTTGCGCGCGGCTATTGCGGCCGCTCTTCCAATCGATTAGCCGACGATTTCGTTACCGGAAAAGAACTGCGCGATCTCGATCGCGGCAGTGTCCGGCGCGTCCGAACCATGCACCGAGTTCTCGCCGATCGACTTCGCGTGGACCTTGCGGATCGTACCCTCCGCCGCCTTCGACGGATCGGTGGCCCCCATGACGTCGCGGTATTTGGCGATAGCGCCCTCGCCTTCCAGCACCTGCACGACGACCGGGCCGGAGGTCATGAAGTCGACCAGCTCGCCGAAGAATGGACGCGCCTTGTGAACGGCATAGAAGGTTTCCGCCTGTTCGCGGGTCATGCGAATGCGCTTCTGGGCGACGATCCGCAGGCCGGCCTTCTCGATCAACGCGTTGACGGCGCCGGTCAGATTGCGCGCGGTCGCGTCCGGCTTGATGATCGAGAAAGTGCGTTCAGTCGCCATCGTTTACATCCTTGCAAAACACGCTGATTTGGAGAGTTGCGGGGGCTTATATCGGCGCCACCTCGCGACGGCAAGCGACCCTGTGACGCGCCTGCCCCCCATTTTGGGCGCCTTTTCGTGCGGCACGTCACCCCGCAGGGGCAAAGATTACCGCAATTTCAGGGAGGTGAACCCACTCTGTAACCTGCGTCACGCCGCCATTCAGCCTCGCAGCCGTAAACTTTCCGACGATCGGACACCGGGTGCGCATCCGCGAGGCCCGGGGCGTCACGGGAGGCGATCTCACCGATGGCGCGCATTTTCGCGCCTGAACCTTGAGGAGACGATCATGTTACGTAAACTCTCGCTCGTTGCAGTGGCCGCGGCTTCGCTGGGCGCGGCTGCGCTGGCGCCGACATCGGCCTCGGCCCACGGCTGGCGTCACGGCTGGCACCATCATCATCACCATCACGGCTGGCATCATCGCCATCACGGCTGGGGCTGGGGCCCGCGCGTCGTCATCGGCGGCCCGGCCTATTTCGGTGGCTATGGCGGCTGTTACGTGCGGCGTCTGGTTCCGACCCCCTGGGGCCCGCGCTGGCGGCTGGTGAACCGCTGCTACTGAGCTGATTTGAGCTTCTCCCTGACTGACGCCCCGGCCGCCGCCGGGGCTTTTTTTGTGCGGAAGCGAACAGCGCGATTCGACCACTTGCACGCGAACGCATGGGGCTCTGCACGGGAAACAAATTTCGCGGTTGTGACTTGATCCTTCATCATTGTTTCACTCAAGCCTTGCGAGCGCCGCGAGGTGGAACTCGCGAAGAAGAGACACCGCCGATGGATGGCCGAATCATCAGAGATTTCGAACAACTCGATCACAAGACCTGCGTATCGATCTGCGACGCCATCGGCGAACGGCTTCAGCAAAACTTGCGCCCCGAAACTGAACTACCACCGCGTCTACGAGAACTCGTCGACGAGTTGCGCCGCCGCGACAACGAGTTGCATTGAGGACCGCTGGGTAGCTGATTTTACCGATAAGATAAATGAGTTGCGTTTGGCACCGGCTCCGGTGACAACGCCGCATGCTTTCCATCACAGACATTTCGATCCGGATTGCCGGGCGGCTCCTGATCGACGACAGCACGGTGCAGATCGTGCCGGGTGCTCGCGTCGGCTTCGTCGGCCGCAACGGCGTCGGCAAATCGACGCTGTTTCATGCGATCCGGGGTGACCTGCCGACGGAATCCGGCGGCATTACGCTACCGCCGCGCTGGCGCGTCGGCAGCCTGGCGCAGGAGGCGCCGGACGGCCCGGAGAGTCTCATCAATGTCGTACTGAAGGCCGATCTGGAGCGTGATGCGCTGCTCCGTGAGGCCGAAACCGCCACCGATCCGCATCGCATCGCCGAAATCCAGACCCGGCTGGTCGACATCGACGCGCACTCCGCGCCGGCGCGCGCCGCGGCAATCCTGAGCGGCCTCGGATTTTCCGCTGCGGACCAGGCGCGGCCGTGCTCGGAATTCTCCGGGGGCTGGCGCATGCGGGTGGCGCTGGCGGCAACGCTGTTTTCGGCGCCGGATTTGCTGCTGCTAGACGAGCCGACCAACTATCTCGACCTCGAAGGCACGCTGTGGCTGGAAGACCATCTTGCGAACTATCCACGCACCGTCATCGTCATCAGCCACGACCGTGACCTGCTCGACACCTCGGTCGACCAGATCCTGCACCTCGATCGCGGCAAGCTGACCCTCTACAAGGGGACCTATTCCTCCTTCGAAGAACAGCGCGCCATGCGCGAGATGCTGGACGCCAAGCACGCCAAGCGCCAGGCCGACGAGCGCAAGCGGCTGCAGGCCTTCGTCGACCGCTTCAAGGCAAAAGCCTCGAAAGCCCGACAGGCGCAATCCCGCGTCAAGATGCTGGAACGAATGAAGCCGGTTACCGCGCTGGTGACCCAGGATGTGCGTGAAATCACGTTCCCGACGCCGGAGAAGATGCTGTCGCCGCCGATCATCGCCGTCGACGACGTCTCGGTCGGCTACGACCCGAAAAAGCCGGTGCTCAACCGCGTCACGCTGCGCGTCGACACCGACGACCGCATCGCCCTGCTCGGCTCCAACGGCAACGGCAAGTCGACGCTGGTCAAGCTTTTGGCAGGCAAGCTCCAACCCTTCTCCGGCCGGATCACACGGGCGGAAAAGCTCTCGGTCGGCTATTTCGCGCAGCATCAGGTCGACGAGCTCAACCTTGATGCGTCGCCCTACGATCATGTCCGCAGGCTGATGCCCGATGCGCCGGAAACCAAGGTGCGCGGGCGCACCGGCGCGATCGGATTTTCCGGCAAAGCCGGCGATACCCTGGTCAAGAGCCTGTCGGGCGGCGAGAAAGCGCGGCTGCTGCTCGGGCTCGCCACTTTCTTCGGCCCGAACATGATCATCCTCGACGAGCCGACCAACCACCTCGACATCGACAGCCGCGCGGCACTGGCGGAGGCGATCAACGATTTCCCCGGCGCCGTCATCATGGTCTCGCACGACCGCTATTTGATCGAAGCCTGCGCCGATCAATTGTGGGTCGTCGCCGACAAGACGGTAACGACCTACGACGGCGACCTCGACGATTACAGGCGAATGGTGTTGTCGATCGGGGATAAGCGCGAGCGCAGCAGCGAGCGTGTCAAGGAAAGCGTGAAGCCCGAGCGCGCCAGGAGCGAAAGGCGATCACCGCTGAAGCAGCGGATCGTCGAAGCCGAGGCCGAAATCGAGCGCATCAGCGGCATCATCGCCAAGATCGACACCGCGCTTGCCTTGCCGGATCTGTTCACGCGCGATCCCAAGCAGGCCGCCCAGCTCAGCAAGGCGCGCGCCGGTGCCGAAAGCGCGCTGCGGCGGGCCGAGGAAGATTGGCTGGAGGCCAGTTCGGAATTTGACGAAGCCGCGGGCTAGCTAAAACGGATCGTCGTCGGCGAATTTACGCCGCCGGCTTCTTCTTCGGCTTGGCACCCCTCGCCGGCGCCACTGCCTCCGGTGCACGCTCGATCGACGTCAGACGTCCGGCCGTGAAGGTGTAGATGCCGGCCCGCTGGCCGCGCGAATAGTTGACGACCGCCACGCGGTCGCCGCGCGGGTTATTGGAAAGGCTGACATTGTCGGGGGCACCGATGCCGCGCACGACGTCGCATTCGGTATGGCCGAGCGCCACCGTTCCCGTCGTCGATGGAGGCGGGTTACCTGCAGCGCCATTCGCCAGCGCATTGGCGTCGGTGCCTGGCCCCGCCATGCCGGGACAAGCGCCGTCGGCACTGACGAGTTCATCCGGCGTGACCGCTTTGGTCGGGGTGAGCGGCGGCGTCTCGATCGAGACGTTGCGAATGAACACGCGTCCGGAGCGCTGAAACCAGTCCGCATCCTTCGACAGCAGGTCCGCCCCACCCGCGCAGCCCGCCAGCGCAGGCCCGAGCAACAACAAGGTCAGCAGTGGCTTTCGATCGATTGTTCCGCGTCGCACGCTAAACCCCAGGCCCCCACCCTTACTGTAACCATTTGTCCGACCATCACTTTGCGGCACGACCATGGCTGCCCGCAAGGTCCGGCGCAGAAACCGCTGATTATCATTAATTCCTGTGGATCGCTATTGCCGCCGCTGCCACCGGCCCCGCTCGTCGGCCTGCCAATAGGTCACCTCGAATCCCCGCGCCTTGCAATCGGCCCATGCCCCGCGCGCAGCCGTCAGCGCGTCGGCATCGTCACCGTTGAAGACCAACACCACCCGCTCGTATTTATCGCAGTCAGCCGGCAACGCCGCGTTGTCGATCAGGAACCTGACATTGGCCGCGTTCGGATTGCTCTCCTCGATCGAGAGAATGATGGGCTGATCCTGGGCATCGCCGGCGCGCCATGTGGCATGCGGCAGGAACGAATCGTCGCTGTAGGTCCACAAATGCGCATCGAGCGCCTCGGTGCGCTCCGGCGAAGTCGATTGCACGACCACGCGCCAGCCGCGCTCGAGCGATTTTTCCAACAGCGGCGGCAATACGCTTTCGAGCGACATGGCCTGCAAATGGTAGAACAGGACTTCCGTCATCGCCTGCAACCGAACTATTTCGTGGCTTCGTAATATTCCGCGACCAGCCGGTCCAGCAGGCGCACGCCGTAGCCGGATCCCCAACTGTGGTTGATGTCGGTTTTCGGCGCGCCCATCGCGGTTCCCGCAACGTCGAGATGCGCCCACGGCGTGTTGTCGACGAATCGCTGCAGGAACTGTGCGGCGGTGATCGAGCCGCCGTGGCGCCCGCCGGTATTCTTCATGTCGGCAAACTGCGAATCGATCAGCTTGTCGTATTCAGGACCGAGCGGCATGCGCCAGACGCGCTCGCCGGTTTCATTTCCGATCTTGCTCAGCCGTTCCGCCAACTCGTCATTGTTGGAGAACATACCGGAATACTCGGTTCCGAGCGCGACCATGATCGCGCCGGTGAGCGTTGCGAGATCGACCATGAATTTGGGTTTGAACTTCTTCGCCACGTGCCAGAGCACGTCGGCCAGCACGAGTCGGCCTTCGGCATCAGTGTTGATGATTTCGATGGTCTGCCCCGACATCGAGGTGACGATATCGCCGGGACGCTGGGCGTTGCCGTCGGGCATGTTCTCGACCAGGCCGATGGCGCCGACCGCGTTGACCTTCGCTTTGCGCGCCGCGAGCGCATGCATCAGCCCGACCACGCAGGCCGCGCCTCCCATGTCGCCCTTCATGTCCTCCATGTTGGCGGCGCCCTTGATGGAGATGCCGCCGGTATCGAAGCAGACGCCCTTGCCGACGAAAGCAATGGGCTGATCGCCCTTCTTGCCGCCGTTCCAGCGCATGATCACGGTGCGGCCGGGCTGGGTCGAGCCCTGTGCGACGCCGAGCAAGGCGCCCATGCCGAGCTTCTTCATCGCCTTGACGTCGAGCACCTCGACATCGACACCAAGCTTCTTGAGCTGGCTCGCGCGGCGCGCGAATTCCACGGGGTAGAGTACGTTCGGCGGCTCGTTGACGAGTTCGCGCGCAATGATCACGCCGTCGACGACATGGGACGCGGGCGCAAGCGCCTTTCGCGCGGCGGCGACATCGTCAACGGCAATCGAAACGTCGGCGCGCAGCGCGCCGTTCTCGCCGTCCTTCTTCTTGGTCTTGTAGCGATCGAACTTATAGGCGCGCAGCCGGATGCCCGACGCGATCGCGGCGACCGAATCGGGCTGCATCGCGCCCTCAGGCAGTTCGGCGATCACGGTGACCGCTGTGCTGGCGGAGTTGAGCTTGCCCGCCGTCACCCCGCCGAACTTGAGAAAATCCTTCTCCTTGATATCGGCCGCCTTGCCGACACCAACGACGATCAGGCGCTCTGCCTTGATTCCATCCGGTGCCGGAATGTCGAGCGTCGATCCGCTCTTGCCCTTGAACTGATTGGCCGCCGCCGCCCGCTTGACCGTATCGGCTGCCTTCCCCAGCGCCTTCCGAGTTGCCTCGCCGAACTTCAATGCCTCGTCGCAAAACACCACGAGAACGGCGCGGGGGGGCGCAGAAAAAGCGACAAAGCCGACCTTGACGGCGTCGGACATAGGTAAATCCTCCAAAATTCAGGGCTGCCTTGCGCGGCCGGAATCGGTCCGCATTATGGAATGTTCTCTTCGGTGACGGCCCAAATCGTTCAGGACCTGATGTTTTCGGCACTATGGCCTGTCTGCCGCGCCACTGCCAAGCGCCACAGTGGCTGGAACGCCACATGAGATGAATTCTTAGCCGTATCGAGGGGACGCCACGGCCCGGCCATTTTGTTGACGGATCAAAGGGATGGTAGTGAGAATGTAGACGGCTGACGACTGGCGGCCCGACCAATGGGGAACCCTCAAACAGGGATTGGTCGGAGGCTGCCCTTTGGGCGTGCAAGGGTGGATCGTGCGGTAACGATGGGGTCGATCGACAGGTACATTTTCCGCACGACGCTCGCGTCGTTTGCGCTGGTTCTGGTCAGCCTCACCGGCGTGATCTGGATTACGCAGGCGTTGCGCGGCATCGACCTGATGACCAGCCAGGGCCAGACCATCGTCACCTTTCTCGGCATCACCAGCCTGGTGATCCCGGCGCTGGTTTTGATCATCGCTCCGATCGCGTTGATGATCGCGATCTCCCACACGCTGAACAAGCTCGCCACCGATTCTGAAATCATCGTGATGAACGCCGCCGGCTTCTCGCCTTTCCGGCTGTTCCGCCCATTTTTCTATGCCACCTGCGTGGTGGCGGCGATGGTTGCCTTCATCGGCTCCTACCTCGCGCCCGACGGCATGCGCCGGATCAAGCAATGGGATGCCGAAATCACGGCCGACGTGCTGACGAATATCCTGCAGCCCGGCCGCTTCGCCCAGCTCGACCAGAACCTGACGATTCGGATCCGCGAACGCCAGCCGGGCGGTGTGCTCGCCGGCATTTTCGTCGACGACCGCCGTGATCCCAAGGAGCGTGTCACCATCATCGCCGACCACGGCACGGTGCTGAAGAACGAGAACGGCTCCTATCTGGTGCTCGAAGACGGCAATCTCGAACGTTTCGAGACGGGAAAGCGCGATCCGGCCTTTGTGGCGTTCGTTCGTTACGCTTTCGATATGTCGAAATTCTCTAATCGCGGCCGCGACGTCGCACTGGGGATTCGCGAACGCTATCTCTGGGAGCTGATCTCGCCCTCGGAGAACGATCCGGTTTTCAAGCAATTGTCCGGACAGTTTCACGCCGAGCTGCATGACCGTTTCCTGGCGCCGGTCTATCCCTTCGCCTTCGCAGTGCTGACCTTTGCGTTCCTCGGCACGCCGCGCACCACGCGCCAGAGCCGCAATTTTTCGATCGGCGGCTCCATCGTGGCGGTGTTTGGCCTGCGCATGGCGGGATTCGCCTGCTCGGTAATGACGGTGAAGACGCCAAGCATGGCTCTCGTGCAGTATTCGATGCTGTTCGGCGCGATCGGCGTCGGGCTGTGGATGATCATCGGCGGCATCGTGGTGGAGCCGCCGGCCGCGCTGATGGAGGCCATCAACAGGTCGAACGCACGCCTCGCTCGGCTCTTTGGACGGCCCGCCACCGCATGAGCATGATGACCAACACGCTCGGGCGATATTTTGCCGGCCGCTTCCTGATCTCTGCGGTGGGCGTGTTCGCGAGCATTTTCGTGCTGCTCGTGCTGGTCGATTACATCGAAATGGTCCGCAAGACCTCCGGGCTGGTATCGGCATCGGCGATCACGGTGGCGCAGACGTCGTTGTACCGGGTGCCGCAACTGCTCGAAAAGCTGATGCCGTTCTGCGTCCTGATCGGCGCGATGACCTGCTATCTCGCGCTGTCGCGGCGGTTGGAGCTGGTGGTGGCGCGTGCGGCCGGCGTATCCGCCTGGCAGTTCATTTCGCCGGCGCTGGCAAGCTCGATCATTCTCGGCACCCTGGCGACGGTTGCCTACAACCCGATGTCGGCGAACCTGCGCGAACTGTCCAAGCGGATGGAGGCCGAACTGTTCGGCTCGGCGCCCGGCGGCGGCATTCAGGATGCATCCGGCTTCTGGCTCAACCAGATCAACAACGACGGCCAGTCGATCATCAATGCGGCCCGCAGCGAGCAGCAGGGTGTCCGGCTGACGGGGCTGACCGTGTTCCGATTCGATACCGATCTCCAGTTCAAGGAGCGAATCGAGGCGCGCGAAGCGTCCCTCGAAGAGGGCCGCTGGGCCTTCAAATCGGTACGCCGATACTCCCTGGATAAACCTCCGGTTGATCAGGAGAGCTATTACCTCTCAACCACCCTGACACCGGCCCAGGTTCGCAACAGTTTCTCCACCCCCGAAACCGTGTCTTTTTGGCAACTGCCCGGCTATATCCGCTCTTCCGAAAGCTCCGGCTTCGCGACTGCAGGCTACCGTCTGCAGTACCATAAGCTCATCGCACAGCCATTTTTGCTGGCTGCAATGGTGATGTTGGCGGCTTCCGTCAGCCTTCGCTTCTTCCGGATGGGCGGCGTGCAAAAGATGGTTTTAAGTGGCGTGGGCGCAGGGTTTCTGCTCTACGTTCTATCGAAAGTTACTGAGGATTTGAGCAAGGCTGAGTTGATGCATCCCATCGCTGCGGCGTGGTTGCCTGTCTGTGTGGGCGGCCTCACCGGCTTCTTAGCCTTGCTGTACCAGGAGGACGGGTAGTGGCCGTTGTCGCCGCCCGCCAGTTCAGGTCGCCTGCGTTCAGGCGGCGCATCACCGTGCGCCGCTATCGAGCCCGCTTGGCCGCCGTTGGCGTACCTATGTTTGCACTGCTCGCCGGACTGGTTTTCGGCGGCACGATTGAGTTTGCCATGACGGCTCCCGCCGCGGCGCAAACTTTCACTTACAATCCGCGTCCACCCAAGCCGCCGCCGCGCCCTGTCAACAACGACGGCAGGATGCTCGTGCAAGCCGTCGAGGTGGATTACGACTACAACAACCAGCGCGTGTCGGCGGTCGGCAACGTGCAGATGTTCTACAACGGCACCAGCGTGGAGGCCGACAAGGTCATCTACGACCAGAAGACCAAGCGGCTGCATGCAGAAGGCAACATCCGCCTGACGGATGCGGAAGGCAAAGTCACCTACGCCAACATCATGGATCTGAGCGACGACTACCGTGACGGTTTCGTCGATTCGCTTCGCGTCGATACGGCTGACGATACGCGAATGGCGGCGACGCGCGCCGACCGTTCTGCCGGCAATTACACGGTGTTCGAAAACGGCGTCTATACCGCCTGCGCGCCGTGCAAGGACAATCCGAAGAAGCCGCCGCTATGGCAGGTCAAGGGTGCGCGCATCATCCACGACCAGACCGACAAGATGCTGTACTTCGAGAACGCGCAGCTCGAATTCTTCGGCGTGCCGATGGCGTATCTGCCGTATTTTTCGACGCCCGATCCGACCGTCAAGCGCAAGACGGGCTTCCTGATGCCCGCCTACAGCTCAAACTCGACCTATGGCTACGCGGTGGAGACCCCGTTCTACTGGGCGATCGCGCCGGACTATGACGCGACGTTCAATCCGCGCTTCACGACGCGGCAAGGCGTGCTGTTCCAGGGTGAATTCCGCCAGCGGCTGATCAACGGCTCGTACCAGATCCGCGGCTACGGCATCAATCAGCTCGATCCCGGCGCGTTCGCCGGTCAGCCCGGAGATCGCGACTTCCGCGGCGGCATCGACACCAAGGGCCAGTTCGCCATCAACGACAAATGGGTCTGGGGTTGGGACGGCGTCCTGCTGTCGGACTACTTCTTCTTCTCGGACTACCGGCTGGCCCAATACAGGGATCCGCTGGGCTCGTTCCTGACCCTGCCGACAGAAGCGATTTCGCAGCTCTATCTGACCGGTGTCGGCAATCGCAGCTTCTTCGATGCGCGCACGATCCATTACCTCTCCTTCTCCGGCAACCAGGACCAGGTCCCGGTGATCCATCCGGTCATCGACTATTCCAACGTGATCAACCACCCGATCCTCGGCGGTGAAGTCAGCTACAAGACGAACTTCACCAGCCTGTCGCGCACGACCGCGGCGTTCGACCCGATCACGACGCTGGCCAACACCAACGGCCTGTGCCTCACCGCATCGGCCGATCCGCTGGCCCGGATTCCCTCGCAGTGCCTGCTGCGCGGCATGCCTGGCACCTACACGCGGCTGACGGCCGAAGCGCAGTGGCGGCGCTCGTACACCGATCCGATCGGTCAGATTTGGACGCCGTTTGCGATCATGCGCGCCGATGCCATCGACGCCTCGATCTCGAACCAGCCGGGCGTTTCGAACTTCCTGCCCGTCGGCGACACGCAGGCGGTCCGCCTGATGCCGACGGTCGGCCTCGAATATCGCTACCCCTTCATCAACGTTCAGCCCTGGGGCACCACCACGATCGAGCCGATTGCGCAGATCATCGCTCGTCCGAACGAGACCTTCGCCGGCCGGCTGCCGAACGAAGACGCGCAGAGCATGGTGTTCGACGCCAGCAACCTGTTCGCGATCGACAAGTTCTCCGGCTACGACCGCGTCGAGGGCGGCGGCCGCGCCAATGTCGGCGTGCAGGCGACCACGCAGTTCGATCGCGGCGGCAGCGTCAATGTGCTGTTCGGCCAATCCTACCAGTTGTTCGGCCTGAACTCGTTCGCGGTGGCGGACCCGACCAATACGCGGCCTCGAATCCGGCCTGCAGAACACCCGGTCCGACTACGTCGCCCGCGTCAATTATTCGCCGAACCGAACCTATACGTTCAGCGTGCGTTCGCGCATGGATGAAGCGACGATGAACGTTAATCGCTTCGAGGCCGAAGGACGCGCCTCGTTCGACCGCTGGTCGGTCAGCATGATGTACGGCAACTATGCCGCCCAGCCGGAACTCGGCTACCTGACCCGACGCGAAGGCCTGCTCGGCAGCGCATCCATCAAAGTGGCGTCGAACTGGGTCGTTTCGGGAGCCGCTCGCTGGGATCTTGAAGCCAACAAGCTGAACCAGTACATCATCGGCGCCGGCTATGTGGACGATTGCTTCGTGCTGGCCGCCAACTACGTCACGTCCTATACCTACTCCGCCGGGACGACGCCGCCGGTGCTCAATCACGCTTTCATGGTGCAGATCGGCCTACGGACCATTGCGAATTCGACCTCGTCGTCCGGCACCAGCGGCCTTCAGTAGCGTGAGGCCCGACCTTGCCGGAGAATACCCAGCACCGCGCGGTACGAATTGGTTGATACGACTGATATGACCATGACGACCATTACGCTCCTTCCTCGCCGATTTTGGTCCCTGATCGCCGGCGGCGCCGTTGCGCTTGCCGTTCTGGCCGGCGGCGCTTCACCGCTGCAAGCGCAGTCCGTGGCGGTGATGGTGAACGGTGAGCCCATCACCACTCTCGATATAGAGCAGCGCACCAAGCTCAACTTCCTGACCACGCGAAAGCAGATGCCGCGGAAGGAGGTGATCGAGGAACTGATCGACGAAAAGGTGAAGATCAAGGAAGCCAAGCGGTTCGGCGTCGACCCTTCGGCGAGCGATATCGACCAGGCCTTTGCCGGGATGAGCCAGCGGATGCGTATCTCGCCCGAACAGCTCACCAAGTCCCTGGAGAGCCAGGGGGTCCGGCCGGAAACGCTCAAAGCCCGCCTCAAGGCCGAGATGGTCTGGGGCAGCCTGGTGCGCGGCCGTTTCAAGGAGAGCCTCCAGGTCGGCGAGAAGGACGTTGCCGACGCCGCCCAGCAAAGCGGCGAAGCGACCCAGGCCGACGCGTTCGAATACAGGCTGCAGCCGATCGTGCTGATCGTGCCGCGCGGTTCGGCGCAAAGCGCGATCGACTTGCGGCGCAAGGAGGCGGAGTCCTTGCGCGAGCGCGTGCAGAGCTGCGAGCAGGCCAACTCCTACTTCAAGTCGATGCAGAATGCCGCGATCCGCGGCATCGTCACCAAGACTTCGGCCGACATACCCGGCCCGCTTCGCGAGCTCCTGGACAAGACGCCGGTCGGTCGCCTGACCCCGCCCGAAATCACCAAACAAGGCGTGGAGATGGTAGCGTTGTGCGACCGCAAGCCGACCAAGATCGATACGCCGAAGAAGCGGGAAATCCGGGAAAAGATGTACACGCAGAAGTACGAGGCAAAGTCGAAGGCTTACCTGGCCGACATCCGCAAAGCCGCGATGATCGAATATCGTTGATGCATGGCAAAGCCCCTCGCGCTGACATCGGGCGAACCTGCGGGCATCGGCCCCGACATCGCCCTTGAAGCGTGGCGGCGGCGCGGTGAGCTGGATCTCCCGCCATTCTATCTGCTCGGCGATCGCGCGTTCTTCGCCGAGCGGGCGAAAATCCTGGGATTGTCGATCGACCTCGTCGACGCCGTGCCCGAGGACACAAGCGCGGCATTTCCGCGAGCCCTGCCGGTGGTCGCAACCGGCGAAATCGCAACCGCGCGCCCCGGACAGCCAGACCAGACCAGCGCAAGCGCGGCGCTTGCCTCGATTCGCCATGCGGTCGACCATGTCAGGGCCGGACGCGCCGGCGCCGTCGTCACCAACCCGATCGCCAAGAGCGTGCTCTACCGCGCCGGGTTCCGCCATCCCGGCCACACCGAGTATCTCGCCGAGCTTGCCGCCGATGGCGGACGCGTGCCGCAGCCGGTGATGATGCTGTGGTCGCCGGCGCTCGCCGTCGTTCCCGTGACCATCCATCTTTCGCTGCGCGAGGCGCTGGATCAGCTCTCGGCCGAGCTGATCGTCACGACGGCCCGGATTGCGGTTGCGGATCTGAAAGCCCATTTCGGCCTTGCCCAGCCGCGGCTTGCAATATCGGGCCTCAATCCGCATGCCGGCGAAGACGGCTCGCTCGGCAACGAAGACATCGACATCGTAGCACCCGCGGTCGAAATGCTGCGCAAGGAAGGCATTGATGCGAGGGGGCCCCTACCCGCGGACACCATGTTCCACGCCGCGGCGCGCAAGACCTATGACTGCGCGATCTGCATGTATCACGACCAGGCACTGATCCCGATCAAGACGATTGCGTTCGACGACGCCGTCAACGTCACGCTCGGATTGCCGTTCATCCGCACCTCGCCGGACCACGGCACCGCCTTCGACATTGCCGGCACCGGCAAGGCCAATCCGTCGAGTCTCGCCGCGGCGCTGCGGCTCGCCGCGCGCATGGCGGCAACCAAACCTGCATGAGCGCGATCGACGATCTGCCGCCGCTGCGCGAGGTCATCCGCGAACATTCCCTGTCGGCCCGCAAATCGCTCGGCCAGAATTTTCTGCTCGACCTCAACCTCACCGCGCGGATTGCACGCGCCGCCGGCCCGCTCGAAGGCGCCACCATTATCGAGGTCGGCCCCGGCCCAGGCGGCCTGACGCGCGCGCTGCTGGCGCTCGGCGCCAAACGCGTCATCGCGGTGGAGCGCGACGAGCGCGCGCTGGCTCCGCTCGATTACATCGCCAAGCGCTATCCTGGCCGGCTTGAGATCGTTCACACCGACGCGCAGCGCTTCGATCCCCGTCCGATGCTGGGCGGCGAGCGGGCAAAAATCGTCGCCAACCTGCCCTACAACATCGCAACCGCGCTTCTGGTGGACTGGCTCTCGATCGAGCCATGGCCGCCCTGGTACGACATGATGGTGCTGATGTTTCAGCGCGAGGTCGCCGAGCGGATCGTCGCAAGAGAGAATGACGAGGCCTACGGGCGGCTCGCGGTGCTCGCCAACTGGCGATCGGAGACCAAAATCCTGTTCGACATTTCCCCCGCCGCGTTCGTGCCGCAGCCGAAAGTGACCTCCTCGGTGGTGCGGCTGGTGCCGCGTGAGGCACCCGAGCCGTGTGACCGCCGGGCTCTCGAACAGGTGGCGGCCGCGGCCTTCGGCCAGCGCCGCAAAATGCTGCGGCAGAGCCTCAAATCGCTCTCGGTCGACCCGGCCCGGCTGGCTGAAGCCGCGCATATCGACGCGACCAGGCGCGCCGAAACCATTCCAATCTCCGGATTTGTTGCCATGGCCCGCGAATTGACCGATATACGAAGCATAAAAGCATAAACGCCCTGAAGAAACTGCTCGAGGAGATGATGCCATGGCGCTGATGCGTCGCCAGTCGCTGGTCAAGTTCGATGCGCCGTTGTGCGAAACCATCGTCGACACGCCGAAGCCGAAAGGCAGCGAAGTCCTCGTCCGCATCGAGCGCTGCGGGCTCTGCCATTCCGACCTGCACATCCAGGACGGTTATGCCGATCTTGGCGGCGGCAAACGGCTCGACACCACGCGCGGCATGACGCTGCCGTTCACGCTCGGGCACGAGATTGCCGGCATCGTCGATGAAGTCGGTCCCGATGTGTCGAAAGACCTGATCGGAAAGAAGCAGGCGGTATTCCCCTGGATCGGCTGCGGCCAGTGCCGCGACTGCGCCAATGGCGACGAAAACCTCTGCGTCAAGCAGCGCTTCCTCGGCGTCTCCATCGATGGCGGCTTTGCCACTCACGTGCTGGTGCCTGACGCCAAATATCTGCTGGATTACGATCCGCTGCCGGTCAACCAGGCGGCGACGCTGATGTGCTCGGGCGTCACCGCCTATGGCGCGCTGAAGCGGCTGGTCGACCGTCCGCGGCAGCGCAACCTCTTGCTGATCGGCCTCGGCGGCGTCGGCATGATGGGCCTTTCATTCGCGCAGGCGATGTTCAAGCAGAACATCACGGTCGCCGACCTCTCTCCTGCCGCGCGCGAGACCGCGCTGCAGAACGGCGCAGCGGTTGCCTACGATCCGGCCGAGCCCGAGGTCATAAGGCGCATCCTGAAGGAAACCGAAGGCGGCTTCGACGGCGTCGTCGATTTTGCAGGCAATGAGAAATCGATGGCGTTCGCCGTTGCGACGGTCGCACGCGGCGGCAAGATCGTGGTGTCCGGCTTGATGGGCGGCAATTTCAGCCTGCCGATGGTGCAGTGGGTCTACAAGCGCATGACCATCGAAGGTTTCATGGTCGGCACCCTCGCCGAGGCCAAGGAATTGATGGCACTCGCGCGCGCCGGCAAGATCAAGCCGACGCCGATGAAGGAAGAGCCGATGGCCGACGTCCAGAAATGGATCGACGAGCTGCGCGCCGGCAAGGTCGTCGGACGTATCGTGCTGAAGAACTGAGGCATGCGACCGTTATGCCGACTTTGGCTTCGACAGTTCCTGAACCGCCCGGTGCGCGACAACGTCCAGTCCGCCCAAGGTGGTATTTCCCTCCTCTGCACTCTGCATCAGCTTTCGGGCGACGTACTTGCGGCTTTCATGATCGCCGCCGTTGGGAAAACGGCGGCAGGCTTTTTCCAGCGCAACTTCCATGTTTGCAATCGTGCGGTCATCCAATTTAGCCACGACGTCACCTCCCCGGGGTGAACAAAGCCAACCGACATCCCTTGCGAGCACAACGATCATTGAATGATAGCACTTTCGGGAAAAAGCGGGAATAGAGCATGGCACCTCGCCGAGAGGCGACGTGCCGTCTCCTTGCAAACTTCCCGGGACGATCACGGCCATGGTATGCCTAATGCCTACTTCCTGAGCACCGCCTGCGGCGTGTTGCGAAAGCTGATTGCCATGCGGTTGTAGGCGTTCATCAGGCCGATCGCGATCGTGAGGTCCACGAGTTCTCGCTCCTCGAACACGGCGCGGGCGGCCTGATATGCCTCATCCGACACGCCGGTATCGGCGACGCGCGTCACCGTCTCGGCCCATGCAAGCGCGGCGCGTTCGCGCTCGTCGAAGAGATTACCGGCTTCCGCCCACGCCCTGCACCAGCGCGAGTTTTTCGATCTTCTCTCCCTTCTTGAGCAGGTCGCGCGTATGCATGTCGAGGCAATAGGCGCAGTTGTTGATCTGGGAAATTCGCAGGTAAACCAGTTCGACCAGCGCCGGAGAAAGTCCGCTCTGCATGACGTAGACGCCGCCCAATGCTTTCACGCCTGCCGACGCGATCTGGTTGCAGTCGAGACGCTTGCTCATTTCTTGCCGTTGCTGGCCGCTCACCTGCGAACCACCGCCTTCAGAGAGTCGACGAATACCCAGAACAAGCGGCGAACAGGCCGACATCCTTCAGGAGGAATTGACCCGGCGCGACCGTGATCGCGGGCAGCCCGAGCTCCGGCACCACGACGCCTGGCGTCGAGATCATGAAGCTGATGGTGGTGACGAAGAGTCCGCCTTCCTGGACTTTCGCGCTACCACGCCTCAAAGCACGCATCGCCGATCTGCCGAAACGCGCCGCGCCGCGAGGGCGAGCTGGGCCTCCACTGTCACCGTAATGCCTAAAAGTCCCGGGCTCTGATTTCCCGGAACGACACCAAACGGCGCTGCGCCTCGTCCCACAATACAAGTCGCACACACCGAAAGCTCTCCAGGAGCGTTATGTGGCCGACATCGCGCAGCTCCGGGTGGTCACGCAGCACGTGCGGCAGCCGGTAATAGGGAATCCGACTGGAGAGGTGATGCACGTGGTGAATACCGATGTTGGCTGTGAACCAGCGCAGCAGCGCCGGCAGTTCGTAATGTGAGCTGCCGTACAGAGCGGCTTGATGCAGGTTCCAGCTCTCGTCGCGCTCCCACGACGTGTGCTCAAACTGATGCTGCACGTAGAACAGCCATACGCCGGCCGTGGCGGCCAGCAGCGTAATCGGAAGATGCACGAGCAGGAACGCCTTGATCCCGATAAACCATGTGAGCGCAGCGACGATGACGGCAATCGCGAGATTGGTTGCCATTGTACTGGCCCAAGGCTGCCAACCATTGCGCATGAGGCCGACCGGAATCCTCTGTTGCAAAAGAAACAGATAGGCCGGTCCGAGCCCGAACATGATCATCGGGTGGCGATAAAGACGGTACTTCAGACGACCCCACCAGGAAAGGGCCCGGTATTCGCGCACGGTCAGCGTATCGACGTCGCCGATGCCGCGGCGATCGATGTTGCCGGTGGTGGCATGATGAATCGCATGTGTGCGGCGCCAATAGTCGTAAGGCGTGAGCGTGAGCACGCCAATGACGCGGCCGACCCAGTCATTCGCCAGGCGGCCGGCAAAAAAGGTGCCATGACCGCAGTCGTGTTGGATCATGAACAGGCGCAAGAGAAAGCCAGCGGCCGGAAACGCGATAAGCAATGAAGCCCAGGCATAGCCAAGGGAGAACGTGAACCAGGCCGCGGTCCACAGCATGACGAGCGGCAAAGCCGTGATCGCCAACTCGGTCAGGCTCCGCAGCCGAGTTGGGGTGCTGTAGTTGCCCAAAATGGGCTTCCACCGCCGTGCGTTGAGGACGTCATCGCTGCCAATGGGAGTCGGAATGGAGCCAAAGTCTTTTGGCCCATCAGACCCCTGCACAGTTCTCTTATGCACAGATATCCCCTTCTGACAGTGCACGTAAGATCGAGGCACCGATGGATCGGCTCCTGCGTCCGTTGATCGATTTTTGGGGAAGGGTCTGAAACGTGCGTGCCTGTCAGCAGCAAGGCAAAGCGGCCCAGTCGTTCGGCCAAGTGTCGATTAATCCGCATATGGACACAAATTGAGAGAACGTCAAGGACTGCAGCACCGTTACCCGTGTCCCATGGGTTATTTCCGGACCCGGCTGACGGCTGCGAAATCCACTTCGCGCCAATGAGCCGACTTCCCGCCTTGGCCATTGGCTCACACTCGGCGCGTCACCATGCTGGGGCCAAGTAGCCAACCGCCAGCAACACTGGCTTCCTTCAGAATGAGGAATTGGGACAGTGGAATTACGGTGTACTCAACGCTCTCTTCCCGATGAGCTAAATGCTCTTCCCGAGCTAAATGCACTATCACCGTAATTCGAATTCTGAAGCCAGAATTGCGAGGTCGCAGCGGATTTAACTTGCTAGCGAAGCCTTGTGAATCCGCAACGTCAATTGCGTGCACTGCCACCGTAGTGACGAGATGGCTGCAATTGTTCCTTGGCGGAACCCAGGATGAGCGCGCTATCAAAATCTCCGCCGAGCGGAACGAATGGCTTCCGAAGCCTTTGGTTTTGATCGACAAGAGGAGGTAACTATGAGGCTATCTGTCTTGGCGATTGCGACACTGCTTACGGTCGGAACCATCGCTACGGCCAACGCTATCGAGTTCGGCGTCGGTCCGGGCGGCGTTTATGTTGGTCCCGGCTATGATCGTCCCTATTACCGTGATTACAGAGATGACTGCCGGATCGTGATCCGCGAACGCACCAACCGCTTTGGTGAACGCGTCAGGATCCGCGAGCGCATCTGCGACTAAGCACGCAATCGACGGTTAGCGACGATCAGATCGGGGTCCGGCTGGGACGCTGGACCGATCGGTAGGTGAGGAATTGGTGCGATGTCGCACCTCCCCTGCGGCACCGTTCCCGCAAAAGAAGGGCCTCAGCGCCGCTGGAGCCCTTCTTGCGTTTCTTGGATGCTGTCAGCAAGTAGCCCGCGTGAGCGCATGCGATATGCGGGAAAGGCTGACAGGTAATTAATCAATGCGCTGCGCGTGGACGCGCTGCCGCGTCCTTGAATTGTCGTAGCGCGCCTGGTCGCGCGTCGCCGGCGTGACGCAGACCTTGTCGTCCGTCGTTGCTTCGCGCCATACGTAACCTTGCTTGCAAGTCTCGTATCCGTACGGTCCACGCCCTGCCCGCCGAGCGTCCTGCTGCGCATTGTCGTTCCAGGCCTGCCTGCGGGTTTGAGGCGTGACGCACACGTAGTCGCCGCGGGTGGCCTCCCTCCAAACATAACCTTGAGTGCATTTCGCCTGGGCGTAAGCTTGGGGCGCGTAGAGAATGATGCCGAACAGTAATGCCGGAAGCGAGAGAGAAGGCTGCTTCATCAAACCCTCCATGACTAGAAATATCGCGGGAGATCTTCTCCTACATCGGCTAAACTTTAGCGTGTATGAACTGGTTCACACTGGGCGTAACGCTCACGTGACGCGGGACTCCACTGTCGTTGGCTTACGCAAAACCTCAAGCTATGTGCACGCCGCCGGCGCCGCGTCGGACGGCTCCATCAAGTCTCGTTCCGCGAACCTGCCGTCGGAAAGCAGAGTCGGAGCTTGAGCCCTGGCGCGTTGTCGAGCAGTTCGATCCGTGCGCCGTGGAGACGGGCAACGGCGGCGACCAGGCTCAATCCGAGACCGTTGCCCTGCGCGTAGCGGCTGTGTTCGAGCCGGTAGAAGCGCTTGAACACATGCTCATGCTGATCGGCGGGAATTCCCGGGCCGTCGTCGGCGACCGAGACGGCCGGCTGACCGTCAATGGTTTCGTGCACAACTACGACCTGCCCTCCGGCACGGCCGTGCTTGATCGCATTGTCCACGAGATTGGCAATGGCATCGAAGATCAGATCGCGATCGCCGGTCACCAGCACCTCGCGATCGCCGGCAATGGTGAGACGGGTGCCGTCCTGCTCGGCCGCGGCATCGTACAGCTCGACCACCTCGCCGGCGATCTCCGCCAGGTCCACGCGGTGGAACGCGTCCTTTCGCGCCTGGGTCTCGATCTGCGCGATCCGCGTGATGGATGCAAAGATCCGCAAGACAGCATCGAGGTCGGCGATGGCGTCGCCGATCAGCGTCTGATCGTCGTCGCCGATGCGCGGCGCGTGCCAGGCCTTCTCCAGCCGTCCGCGCATGCGCGTCAGCGGCGTCCGCAAATCGTGCGCGACATTGTCGCTCACCTGCTTGATCTCGCCCATCAAGGTTTCGATACGGTCCAGCATCAGATTGAGGTTCTCCGCCACGCGATCCCATTCGTCATGGGTGCCGCGCAGCGGGATGCGCTTGTCGGGACCGCTGAGCATGACGGCGCGGCTGGTGGCGTTGATCGACTCGATCCGCCCTACTGTCCGCCGCGTCACCAGGATGCTGGCAACGCTGCCTATCATGAACATCAAGGCAATGCTCAAGGCAACCGCCGTCTTGATGTGATCGGTAAAGCCGTTGAGGTCGCTGATATCCTTTCCGACCAGCAGACGATCGCCGTTCGGAAAGGTTTCGACCGCCGCCCGCAGCGATGGCCGGCCGTCTGCGCCGCGCGGTGGCTCCACTCCGCGAAACTCGGCCCATCCCCCAGCCGCCGTGACCGCCGGTGGCCAGGTCTTGAGATTGCCGGCCAGCGCGGCCGATGCGGGATCGACCAGGAGATAGATATTGTCGGCAAGAGTCTGGTCGGCAACGCGTTGCCGGATCAGGGCGATCAGCCCATCGCGCCCGGAGCGCTCGTAAGCTCCGCGCAGGCTGACAAGCTCGACCATGATGGCGCGGTCCGACTGGCTGCGCACATGGGAGGAGGTGGCGAGATAGACGTAGGCAAAGATCGCCGACGCTATCACGCCAAAAATCCCGATCCCGAGCAGCGCCTGCTTGAACGTCGACGAGGTGAAGGTCTTAGCCAGGAGCACGGAGACAATACCCGATGCCGCGCACCGTATGGATCAGTGGATAAGCCTGCTGACCATCGACCTTGCGGCGAACGCGCCCGACATAGACGTCGATGATGTTGGTTGAGGGATCGAAATGAAGATCCCAGACTTGCTGCAGCAGCATGGCGCGTGATACGACGCGGCCTTCGTTGCGCACCAGATACTCCAGCAACTGAAATTCCCGCGGCAACAGCAAGATGTCTTTGCCGCGCCGACTGGCGGTGCGAGACACCAGGTCGATAACGAGATCGCCCACCCGCAAAATGGTCTCCTTCACGATGGTGTCGCTGCGGCGCCCCAGCGCCTCGACCCGCGCCAGTAGTTCGACGAACGAAAATGGCTTCACCAGATAGTCGTCGCCGCCGGCGCGCAAGCCGCGCACCCGATCGTCGACCTCACCGAGCGCGCTGATGATCAGGACGGGCGCGGCGTTGCCATCGTCGCGCAGTTGCCGCATCACTGCGATGCCGTCGATATCCGGAAGCATGCGGTCGATGGTGATCACGGCATAGTCGCTGGCGGCGCTGCGACGCAACGCCTCATGGCCGGTGGCGGCCAGATCCACCTGGTAGCCGCTGGTCGTGAGCGAATCCACAAGCTGGCCGGCGGTTTCCGGGTCATCTTCAACGACCAGAATACGGCGGTGACCTCCCGTCATGGCGTTTCGTCTCCGAACGACTGCTCAAAAGCCGACCCCAGTCTGGCAAGAAAATCGGAAAGTCGTTGCGCGACTCCATGGCCGAACCAACCCACGCGTCGTCCGAGGGTTGCCTGCGGAGGCGCAAATAAGCGTGAGGCCGACGGCCGATCCGGCGTCCGGATTGCCGTCCTCGGGTTGCGACCGTCACGACGTTCCGGGCCGGAGAGGTGACCGAAGTCCGCGCGTCCACTCCGAACCCATCACGCTCGATCCTTTTGTTTGGAGCATGATCTCCGCGCTAACGCGTTCCGCGTTTGTCGCGAGGGAAAACCGGTACCCACTTTGCGCTAACGCAGCCCCGCGGGTCCGGATCATGCTCTAGTAGTAACCGTAGTCGCCGCAGACATTGACCACCCGGAATCCACGCGGCGTCCACACCCTGCGCCAGCAGTCGTCGTAAGCGGCGTAAACTGCGGGCGCGCCAATGAACGCAAAGCGGTGGAAGCGATGATGATGGCGGTGATGGAAGCCGCGATGGAATCGGCCGCCGTGGAATGCGAACCGCGGCGAGGCTCCGGCATGCGCAAAGGACGACCCTGCGAAACGGCTGCCGCTGAAACGGGGTCCTGCGCCGGAAAAGCGCGCGCCGCCGCCGATGTTCGTGCCGCCAACGCGCGGACCGCCGCCCACGGCGCCGGCACGCATCCCGCCGCCGAAGCCTCCGGCGTGCATGCCACCGCCGAAACCACCGCCACCGCCGGCGCGCATGCCGCCGCCTCCGATACTACCGCCACCACCGCCGCCACCAATACCGCCAGCGGCGTGTCCGCCGCCACCACCCATACCGCCGCCGCCACGCTGCGCGAGCGCCGGCGACGCAAGCGCCAGCGTCGTACCAAGCGCAGCCGCGATGAGGCCATTAAGGAGCCTGCTGTTCATTTGCGATCCTCCTCCCGTGATTGGACCATAGCGACGGATGCCGTCGCAGGAAGAAGACGATCAAGCGACGCAAATGATCCCGCGATGACCAATGACAAATGCGACAGTTTCTGACAGCGAAGTTAGTTTCACCGCGGCGCGGCAGTCTGCAACCAGGACCGGCTGCACTCGGCGCTCGGATACCAATCGCCCCTTGAGTTCGAAACCGCGTTCGCGCAAAACAAAGCACGATAACGCATCATGGCAACTGCACTGTCACAGAAATTATCGTGTCTCATTCCGGGGTGCAGTCCAATGCACTTATCTCGATGACAGTGCACTTAACGTTGGTCCTCGACGCGTATTGAGTGCACTGTCACCGTAATTCGGGCTACGCTTGCTGTCGCCGTAATTTATGAGCACACGCCCTACCCTCGCTGGATCAACGCGCGCCCGATCGGCTTTGGCGGCTCGCTGCGCAAGACCAGCGAGGTCGTGACTGCACCGTGCCGGGCGATCGTATCCACGATCGTTTCAAGCTCTTGCGGGGACGGCACGAAGACCTTGAGAATGAAGCAATCCTCGCCTGTCAGCCGCAGCACCTCCATGACGTGAGGCATTTTGGCAAACTGCTTCTGGCAGGACTGGATATGTTCGTGGGTCGTGCGCAGTCGGATGATGGCCATCATCCGCAAGCCCAGCGCGGCCGGATTGATCTTCGCAGTATAGCCGGTGATGATTCCGCGCTCCTCCAGCCGCTTAACCCGTTCAGAGGTCGCGGGCTGCGAGAGCCCTATTCTGCGGCCAAGCTCGGAAATCGCTATGCGCCCATCCTCCTGCATGGCTTCGATGATCGCAACATCGGTCGGGTCCAGTGCTGGGGCAAAACTTTCTCGAAATGACATGAAGACCTTGAATCCATCGGCAAGAGGACATCTTTTCCGATGATTGCCCATTCCAGACCGTAGCGGAAGACGTCAGTTTCGCCCCGTTGCAAGAACAACGGAGCTGACATGACCGACATCGTTATCCTGCCGGGAATTGGCGCATCGGGTGAATTGCATTGGCAAACCCGATGGGAAAAGAGCAACCCGCGCTGCCGGCGCTTCCAGCCCAGCGACTGGGATCGGCCTGACCTCAAGGACTGGCTCGATGCGCTGGATCGCGCCGTCGGCTCAGCTTCAAAACCGCCGCTCCTCGTCGCTCACAGCCTGGCCTGCCTATTGGTTGCACACTGGCAGCAGGTTTCTACAGCGCCAGTCGCGGGCGCATTTCTTGTTGCCGTTCCGAATCCAGAAGCGCAGGCCTTCCCCGTCGAAGCCGCCTCTTTCGCCAATCCGCCATCGAGCAAATTTAGGTTTCCCTCGCTCATCATCGCGAGCACGAACGATCCATATGGCACTATCGAGTATGCCCGCGAGAGAGCGGGCCAGTGGGGCAGCGGCATCGTCGAAGTAGGAGAGCTTGGCCATATCAACGAGGCAAGTGGGCTTGAGGATTGGCCGCAGGGAAAGGCGTTCCTGGCAGCATTTTCGGCCGGAGTCGCGAGTTGACGGACGGAGCGTGGTCTGCTTCCGGCTTTCAGCCCATTAAAGCAGAATCCGGGATTGCGGTGACAGTGCACTTAACGCCTGATGCTGGCCGGGTCTGTTGAGTCTTTTTTCATGTCCCGGACGCGAAGCAACGTGAAACGCTGCTTCGCAGAGCCGGGACCCAGCACCCGGCAGGTGGGCCCCGGCTCAGCAACGCATCACCACGTGCTGCGCCAATGATTCCAAGGTTTGCGAAGTTTTGAGTGACAAGAACGTGCGCGTGGTAGTTTACCGTGGCGTCCATCACGGCTACGAAGATCGCACACCAACCTACATCTTCCACGGTTGGAGGATGGAACACAATGCTAAGGCCGACCAAGACACACTCCACCAAACGCTTGCCGTGATGAAGTCCAAGGACGCCTTCAGGCCCGGTTTGGAGATACGCTAGGGAAGCGCTCGGCGCAAAGCGGAGCCGCCGTACAGCGCTAGCTACTGCTGGACTGCGGTGCTGGCAGCGCAATTCCGCACTGTTCGCAGATTTGAATCGCCTCTCACCAGCTGGCCGTCTATGGTTTGCTTATGTTGCGCCTCGTTTCGATCGCTATCATCCTATCGCTGCTGCCCGTCGTCGCGGCGGCTGCGCCACCTCATAAACGGCCGGCGCCACGCTGGCACGGCTACGGCTTCCTGCCGGGCTATCAACAGCCGCCGAACAACAGCCTTCCAGCTTACACTCGGAAAAATTCGATTTCGCGCATGGCGCGTTCCAACCGGCGCCCTTGGTATATCGATCCTGTCCCGCGTTACTACGGGTACGATGGCGACTGGCACTATTTCGGTCGGCCCGGCTTTTACGGCGGTCGCTACAATGGCGGCAGCTTCGGCCCTTGCTGGACGCGCACGCCGATCGGGCCGATCTGGAATTGCGGCTGATAGGCTGGCTGCGACCAACCGGCGCGACAGGTAAATCACTTCTGATTTTCAGAAATCGTGTCAAGCCTGGAAATCAAAAATATTCCACTATCGTTCGCACCCAAATCAGCCGTACAACTTCGCCCGTTCCGGCCCGCCAAGAGGGGCGTATCGCGAACGTCACGGACGTTGGGCATGGAATGCGGTGAGATTACGGTGACAGTGCACTTATCTCGATGACAGTGCACTTAACGTTGGTTCTCGACGCGTATTGAGTGCACTGTCACCGTAATTCCTCGCGTGTCACGAGGCCGGCATCACAGTAACTTTGCTCAAGCCGCAGACGTCGGGTGCCAAGTCAGATGGCCGCTTCGGCAAGCAGGACTTTGTCTATTTGCCAAGGAGGACGCCTATCGCTGTCCAGCCGGGGAACAACTGCCATATCGCTTTACGAGCGAGGAGGACGGCAAGCGGCTACGGCGCTATTGGGCCACAGCTTGTCAAGATTGTTCTCTTAAGTCGCAATGCACGACAGGACCGGAGCGGCGGATTCCGCGATGGGAGCATGAGCATCTGCTCGAAGCCGTGCAGCGGCGCCTTGATGCAAACCCGCATGCCATGCGCGTGCGTCGCGAGACGGTCGAGCATCCGTTCGGCACGATGAAGGCCCGCATGGGGGCGACACACTTCCTCACCAAAACGCTTCCAAAAGTAGCCGCCGAGATGGCTCTCTCGGTCCTGGCCTATAACCTGACACGGGTCATGAACATCGTCGGGACCAAGCCGCTGATGGCTGCGATCGTCGCCTGAGACCGAACCGGTCCAGACTTCTCACAAACTTCCCTGGGAAGGGTGTTTTTACACGGCCAAGACCCATTTTCCGACGTGCGCATAGCCGGACATGGGCCCACAATTGTGCTATATGAACATTCAATTTCCCCCAACCTTGGGGGTGCATCTTGAGCAGCGAGTACGTAGAGCGACGACTGGCAGCTATTCTGGCGGCGGATGTCGCAGGCTCTTGCCGCTTAATAGGGATAGACGAAGAAGGCACGCTGGCGCGACTGAAAGCGCTTAGAAGGACGCTTTTCGATCCCAAAATCGCGCAGCATCACGGTCGTGTCGTCAAGAATACCGGGGACGGCGCTATCGCCGAGTTCGCCAGCGTGGTCGACGCGGTCCGATGTGCCGACGAAATTCAACGCGGCATGGTCGAACAAAATATCGACGTGCCGCAGGACAAGCGGATCGAGCTCCGCATCGGCATTCACGTCGGTGATATCATTATCGAAGAGAACGATATCTTTGGTGACGGGGTCAATATTGCAGTGCGTCTCGAAGGGATTGCAGAGCCGGGCGGTATCAGCATCTCGGACGACGCGCGTCGGCAAATTCGGGGCAAGGTAGATGTAACGTTTGAGGATTTGGGTTCGCAATCCTTGAAGAATATCGCCGAACCGATGCGGGTCTGGCGCGTCCCATACGGTCGCGCCGTGCCAGCCGTGCCGAACCGCCTGCGTGTTGATGAGGCCGCCCTTACGCTCCCCGATAAGCCCTCTGTCGCTGTGCTGCCATTCGCCAACATGAGCGGTGATCCAGAACAGGAATATTTTGCCGACGGCATAGCGGAGGACATCATCACGGCGCTGTCTCATTTCAAGGCGCTGTTCGTCATCGCCCGCAACTCGAGCTTCACCTACAAGGGGCGCGCCGTCGACGTGAAGCAGGTGGGACGCGAGCTTGGGGTGCGCTACGTGCTGGAAGGCAGCGTTCGCAAAGCGGCCAACCGGGTACGCATCACGGGACAGCTCGTCGATACCGCCACCGGGGCGCATCTTTGGGCAGACCGGTTTGATGGCGGGATCGGCGACATCTTCGGTCTGCAGGACCAGGTCACCGAGAGCGTTGTCGGGGCGATCGCGCCGGTGGTGGAAAAAGCCGAGATCGAGCGTGCCAAGCGCAAGCCGACCGAGAGTCTCGACGCCTATGCCCTCTATTTACGCGGTTTGGCCAGGCTTTATCAGTTTGCCAGCCGGCAAGCGAACGACGAGGCATTGCGCCTGTTCAACAGCGCGATCGAGCTCGACCCGGATTTTGCCTCCGCCTACGGTCGCGCCGCCTCTTGCTACGTCTTTGCCAAGATCAATGGCTGGATTACAGTCACAGGGAACGAGATTGCCGAAGTAAAAAGGCTGGCCCAGCGGGCGATTGAGTTGGGCAAGGATGACGCGGCTGCGCTCGCCGACAGTGGGTGGGCGTTAGTGAATGTTGTTCGCGATGTCGAGGTAGGCGCCGCCTTGATCGATCGCGCGCTGATGCTCAATTCCAATTTGGCCATGGCATGGCTTTGCGGCGGCTGGGCGAAAAACTGGCTCGGCGAGCCGGAAGCGGCGATCGAGCGCTTCGCGCGTGCGATGCGCCTGAGCCCACTTGATCCGCGGGTGAGCGGAATGCGGGCCGGGACCGCGATTGCCCATTTCTTACTGGGCCGCTATGACGAAGCGGCATCGTGGGCGGCAATGGCATTGCAGGACGATCCGGACCATCAATCTGGATTACGCATCGCTGCCGCAAGCAATGCGATGGCCGGACGGCCGGAGCAAGCACACAAGGCAATGGCTCGGCTGCGGCAACTCAATCCCACGCTGCGTATTTCCAATCTCAAAGACGTGCTCCCCCCTATTCGGCTTGCCGAAGACCTCTCGCGATACGAGGAAGGATTGCGGCGAGCCGGGCTGCCCGAATGACCATCGCAGAAAGATGCTCGCCCGTTGGGACGATGATCGAATAAGCGGGACTTCCTTTGTTGGCCGCTTTACGACATGCGAATGAGCTCCGAAATGGTTCGCTTATAGCGCCAGCTCGGAAGTGATCGCCAGACCGCCAAAGCGGACAGCTTTGACCCTAACCGGTCATCGAGCGATCGGCGTTTGCGTATCGGCAGTATGAAACATCGGCGGGTCGAAATTACTCCAGCTTGATGTTGGCCGCGCGGATCACCTTCGCCCACCTTTGCGTGTCGTCAGCGACGAATTTTCCGAAGTCAGATGGCGAGAAAACAAGAGGCGTAAGGCCCAGATCGGCGTATCGCGCCTTGATACCGGGGCTTGCTAGTCCGGCATTGATATGATCGTTGAGCTTGTGAATGATCTCGGACGGTGTGCCCTTCGGCGCACCCATCCCCGCCCACACGGTCACCTCATATCCGGGGACCGTTTCGGCAATGGTCGGCACGTCCGGCAGCGCCGGCGACCGCGTTGCGGTGGTCACCGCAAGGGCTCGCAGTTTACCAGCCCGGATGAACTCAAGTGATGGGCTCCCGCTGACGAACATTAGCTCGAACTGCCCACTAATCGCGTCGGTAAGGGCAGGTCCTTCGCCGCGATAGGGCACGTGAATTAAGTTGACGCCAGTCATGATCTTGAACAGCTCGCCGGCCAGATGGCCCGGCGTCCCGACGCCGCCCGACGCCATGTTGATCTTGCCGGGATTGGCCTTGGCGTAGGCGATGAAGTCCGGAACGGTTCTGGTGGGATGAGCAGGATGCATCACCATGACTTGGGGCCCATGCACGATCCCGGCAACCGGTGCAATGTCCCGGATGAAGTTGAAGTTAAGCCTGTCGTAGAGCGTTGCGTTGATTGCGTTCGGCGTTAAGGCCAGCAGGAGCGTATAGCCGTCGGCCGGTGCACGGACGACTGCCTCCGTGCCAATATTGCCGCCGGCACCCGGCCGGTTGTCGACGACGAATTGCTGGCCGAGCCGCTCCGATAACCACTGACCCATTAGACGAGCGTGAAAGTCCCCGGAGCCGCCAGCGGGAAAGCCGACGATGATGCGCACCGGCCGCGTCGGATAGGCTTGCGCTCGCGCGATCGTCGAGAGCGCCAGTAGCGCGGCAGTGGCCGCAGCCAAATGCAGAAACTGCCTTCGGTGGGGAAGTTTCATTGCAGTCCCTCCGCGGCGGTAATCCGATGCGAACGGGCGCGAATAGCCTATTCCTATTCCTGAGATCGTGGAAGGGCGATGTCGCCTTTGGCCCAACTCGGACTTCCCGAATTTGCCGCACGCTTATTGCCGCCGTGCCACGGGCACAGCAAATGCCGTTTGGGGCAACAAGGCCCTCCCGCGATTACCGCTCACAGATGCGCAACAAAGTGCTAAGCTGCTTTCCGCCCCTCCGGCGTGGTTAGTCTGGTCGTTTCGAGGGTGCCGTGACCGAGCAGCGGGTTCAAAGGCGATTAGCGGCGATCTTGGCTGCCGACGTGGTCGGCTACTCCGCGTTGATGCAACGCGCTGAGGAAGCCACTTACGCCGAGTTCGAGCGGCTGAAGCGCGAAGTAATTGAGCCTGGCCTCTCCCGCCACGACGGGCGGCTGATCAAGACCACGGGTGACGGCGCGTTGGCCGAGTTCGCGAGTCCGTCGGCTGCGGTGCGATGCGCGGTGGAGATACAGGAAAGCATCGCGTCAGGCCGAAGCTCCCTTAAGCTGCGCATCGGGGTCAATCTCGGAGAGGTCATCGTCGGGGCTGACGACGATCTATTTGGCGACGGGATCAACATCGCGGTCCGGCTGGAAGGGGTCGCCGATCCGGGCGGCATCCTGATTTCCGAGAAGGTGTACACTGAGGTCGAGGGTAAGCTGGACGTTGGCCTCGAGGACCGGGGCGAACAGCAGCTCAAGAACATCTCTAAGCTGATCCGTGCTTACGCGGTACGCGCAGGAGGGTATAGCGCGCGGATCGATAGGCTGAGTGCGGCCCCACCACTCCCGGACAAGCCCTCCGTCGCCGTGCTGCCGTTCGAGAACATGAGCGGCGATCCTGAGCAGGAGTATTTCGCGGATGGCATGGTTGACGAAATAATCACAGCGCTCTCGCGGTTCAAATGGCTGTTCGTGATCGCCCGCAATTCGAGCTTCACCTTCAAAGGCAAGGCCGTCGATATCAAGGAAGTCGGGCGCAGGCTCGGTGTGCGCTACGTCCTTGAGGGCTCTGTGCGCAAGGCGTCAGGGAAAGTTCGCATCACAGGGCAGTTGATTGATGCGGTGACGGGCGCGCACATTTGGGCGGACAGGTTCGAGCGTGACATGACGGACGTTTTCGCTCTCCAGGACGAAGTGACTGTCGCTGTTGTCTCAGCCATTCAGCCCAAGCTGCTTCAAACAGAGATTGGTATGGCGACGCGGCGCCGACCAGAGAACCTCACCGCCTATGATTTGTTTCTTCGAGCCATGCAGCAGTATTATTTGACGACCAGCGAAGGGGTGGCCGAGGCGACAAGGCTGGCTCATCGCGCTTTGGAGCTAGACCCTCGGTTTGGCGTCGTTGCGGCTCTGGCAGCTATGTGTCACATGAACAACGTCGTTTGGGGCTATGCTGTCGATCCTCAATTCGAGCGCAAGGAAGCAGTTCGGCTTGTTCGCTTGGCCTTGAGCCTCGACGATGGTGATCCAGACACGTTGGCATGGGCTGGCATAATCTCGGCGTACATGGTTGGCGATAGTGAAAGTAGTGTCGAATTGGCGGACCGGGCGGTCGCGCTCAACCCAAATTCATTTCGTGCATGGACCTGCAGAGGCCAAGTCCATAGAGTTGCGGGGCTGCCGGAGGAAGCGGTCAGGAGCTTTGAACGTGCCATGCGCATGAGCCCGGTAGACCCGCAGTCACACCTGCCGTTTGTTGGAATGGGAAATGCCTTCATTGAGCTTCGTCGCTTTGACGAGGCCGTCGTCGCAGCGAAGAAAGCCCAGCGCCACAACCCCTCCTATTCGGCGGCTTACCGCTGTCTCGCGTCCGCTTTCGCCCACCTCGGACGTGATGCGGAGGCCCGTGAGGCGGCGGCGCGCGTGCTTGAGCTTGATCCCGCGTTTACAATATCCGCGTTCATCGCCCGTGGTGGGCAATCCAACGCGAAGCTGCAGATCGAGGGTCTTCGGAAAGCGGGGTTGCCCGAGTAGCTCTCCAATGCCCACGAGGTGATCGAATGGCGGCACTCTGCTGCGGCGCATGAGTCCGGTTATGGCACTTCTGCGACATCGGGCTATGTCCGCTATTCCGCCGCTGTTGAGGGTTGAGCGGACATCAGTTAGTCGCTTAATGAGTACACGCCCGAACTGGCCGTCTATGGTGTGCTTATGTTGCGCCTCGTTTCGATCGCTATCATCCTATCGCTGCTGCCCGTCGTCGCGGCGGCTGCGCCACCTCATAAACGGCCGGCGCCACGCTGGCACGGCTACGGCTTCCTGCCGGGCTATCAACAGCCGCCGAACAACAGCCTTCCAGCTTACACCCGGAAAAATTCGATTTCGCGCATGGCGCGTTCCAACCTGCGCCCCTGGTATATCGATCCTGTCCCGCGTTATTACGGGTACGATGGCGACTGGCACTATTTCGGTCGGCCCGGCTTTTACGGCGGTCGCTACAATGGCGGCAGCTTCGGTCCTTGCTGGACGCGCACGCCGATCGGGCCGATCTGGAATTGCGGCTAATCAGCTAGCTGCGACCAACCGGCGCGACAGGCAAATCACTTCTGATTTTCCGAAATCATGTCAAGCCCGGGAATCAAAAATATTCCGCTTCTCGCCGCACCCAAATCAGCCGTACAACTTCGCCCGTTCCGGCCCGCCAAGAGGGACGTATCGCGAACGTCACGGACGTTGGGCATGGAATGCGGTGGACGCAGCAGCGTCAGGCGCGCGCGTGATTGCAGGGCGGGCTTTGCCTCGTGAGCGATTGAACGGCGCGCAGACGACCGGCGCTTAAACGCCTCGGCCAAAACTTCTTCCGGCAGCATACGGGCTGGTCGAAGCGCTTCGGCCCGAGGAAGCTGCGGACGGCAAAACCGCGTGGTCCTGGCACCCGTTGCTGGTGTCAAGCCGATGGAGATTGTCGGGCCCAACCGGGCCTTCGATCAATCGCCAATCCATCGGCGACGGAGGCCAGAGGAATTCGGCTCCGGGGAGATCGCGGCATAAGCGTTAAAACCACTGCGCAGGGAAGGCCGGGTGTTCCGGCGCACCTGCGGTCCACCGTGTGCATTCTTGCGCACGACTGCGGGTGTCATGGGCACCCGGCTTTCCCTGCGCCCTCTATCTTAAGAGGGCATCGCAGATCGTATAACTTCGGGCGCTGCGCGCCGCGAGATCGCCATGCTTTGTCCTGCGTCAGCTACATCTGTCGAAAACAACGATGCGTATCCAAGCACCGGCATCACCTGCCCCACCCTCGCGCCGCAGCGGCTCCGGTTCATTCGTGCGATCGGACGAATGTTCAGAACGTTGGATCGCTTCTAAACAACAGCCCTTCCAACCCACAGAAAGGCCGCTGTTTTCCACATATTTTTCATGAGCTTAGCCCGCCACATATGAGGCGGCGCGCGAGCCGCAATTATACCCCATCTGCTCCGAAATTGCGGCTCATTGCGACCCAAGTCTCTGACCAGATTGGGCGCATCAAGCGTCGAGTAGCGTAGCGTTGCCGGGGATGTAGATGTCGAAGTGTTCCGTGAAATTCGTCCCGGCTCTCTTTGCCGGTGTTGTGGCGGGAGCGAGCCTCGCCACCATGACGGATCTCCGGGCCCAGGTGTCGGAAGCGCAGGCCGCTCCAGTGGCGCAGGCCGCCGCAGCCGACAGTTGCCTGTCCACGCCGAAGGGTGCGACGCCGTCGGGCAGCCATTGGTACTATCGCATCGACCGCGTCACCAAACGTCAATGCTGGTATCTCCGCGAGGAGAACGACAAGGCCGACGACAAATTTGCACGCGCCGCGCCGCCCGCATCAGCCCCGGCGGCATCGCCGCCAGCCGCTGAACCGGCACCGGTGCAAGCGAGCTCGCGCAAATCGTTCGACGACGCGCGTGCCGAATGGGTTGCCCAGCAAAACCGTGCAGCGGCAAGTTCGCTAGTCAAAGCCGAGCCGCGAACGACTGGCGCAACTTCCGCGCCCGCCGCCCAGAACGGACCAAGCGCTGCCATGCCGAACGTGCTCGCACCGGCGCCCTTGGCGAACATGCGCTGGAACGGCGCTCCCGACGCAAGTTCCTCGACCACCCCGACCGATCAACAATTCGCTGCCGCCAACGCGCCCGCAGACCAGCCAGCGCAGGTGGAGGAAGTGCAGCAGCCCGCAGCAGAACAGGTTGCACCTGTCACGCCAGAATCGGCAAAGCCGACCGCCTCGCTGCAGAAGTTGCTACTGGTGATGGCGGCAGCGCTGGCGCTCGCCGGCCTCACGGTAAGCGCGATTGTCAGGATCGGGCGCATGCGGGCGCGCCGCGCCATACGCCGCAAGCGGCGCGCGATGTGGGATGCCGCGCGCACCAAGCGTCCCGCGCCGCCGGTGTTCCACGATGAAGACGCCCGCCTGCGGCGCACCGGCGCTGTGCAGCATACCCGCGTGCCGAAGGAGCGGCCCCGCGTGCCGCAAGAGCGCGCCCGCGTACCCCAGGAACGGGTACGCGTACCGCAAGAACGAGCGCGCGTACCCCAGGAGCGAGTGCGGGCACCGCAGGAGCGAGTGGTGCGGGCACCGCAGGAACGAGCACGCGTCCCTCAGGAGCGAGAGCGTGATCAGCAGGTTACGGAAATGCTGGCCCGGCTCGCCCGCAGCGCGCAGACGTAAGAGAAGCCTACGCGGCAGTCATTTTTCCAACTGGCGCCGCAAGCCGAGAACGAAATCTGAAAGGCCTACTTGCCGCTCTCGCTTCAACTGTTCCGCGCGCAAGATTGATTTTACGGCTTCGAAGGCTATGCCGATATTGTCGTTGACCACAATGTAATCGTAGGCATCGAAATGGCTCATCTCGTCGCCGGCCTTTCGCATACGGCCGCGGATGACCTCTTCGGAATCTTGCGCGCGCGTGTGCAGGCGTTGTTCCAATGCCGATACCGACGGCGGAAGAATGAAAACACTGACCACATCTTTCGGCGACCGGTCGCGCAGTTGTTGAGTGCCCTGCCAGTCGATATCAAACAGCACGTCCTGCCCGGAGGATAATGCCGCTTCGACCGGCGCGCGCGGCGTGCCGTAGCGGTTGTCAAATACGGTTGCCCACTCCAGCAGTTCGCCGTTGGCGACCATCGTCTCAAATCGTGCATGATCGACAAAGAAGTAATCCTTGCCGTTGACCTCACCGGGCCGCTTCGGCCTCGTGGTCGCCGATACTGACATTTGCAGCGCAGGTGTCTCGGCGATCAACATGCGCGACAGCGTGGTCTTGCCTGCGCCCGAGGGCGAGGAGAGCACGAACATCAGCCCGCGCCGTTCAACTCCGTCGAAACCACCAGCCGTCATCGGTCACTCCAGATTCTGGACCTGCTCGCGGAATTGCTCGACCACGTTTTTCATCTCGAGCCCGGTCTGGGTCAATTCCAGATCGTTCGATTTGGAGCAGCAGGTGTTGACCTCGCGGTTGAATTCCTGGGCGAGGAAATCGAGCCGCCGCCCGACCGGTCCGCCCTTGCCGATCATCTCGCGGGCCTGCGCGACGTGCGAGGCGATGCGGTCGAGCTCTTCGCGAATGTCGGCCTTGGTCGCAATCAGGATCGCTTCCTGATTGAGCCGGTCAGGATCGAAGCGTTCGGAAGTCTCCAGCAGCGCCGCTACCTGCTCGGCCAGGCGGGCCCTGATCGCCTCCGGCTTGCGGCCAGGCGCGGCCTCGGCCTTTTTCGCCAACCTTTCGATTTCATCCATGCGCTGGATCAGGATTTGCCCGAGCGTCACGCCCTCGCGGCGGCGCATCTCGACGAGATGGCCGAGTGCCTGCTCGAAGGCGGCTGCCGCCGCATCCTTTGCCGCCTTGTCCTCCGCCTCATCGCTTTCGGGTTCGACCACCTCGATGACGCCCTTAATGCCGAGCAGTCCGTCGATGCTGGGCGCCACCGCGTCGATTTTGCCGGCGAGCACGCCCGCGACCTTCACGATCGAGGCGAGCACGTCTTCATTGATGCGCACGGTCGAGACTGCGTTGGCGCGCTTGACGTTGAGATTGGCGTACACCGTGCCCCGCGACAGCACCTCGCCGGCGCGTTTCTTGGCAAAGGCCTCGAGTTCGTCCCAACCGGGCGGCAGGCGCAGGCGCAGGTCAAAGCCCTTGGCGTTGACGGACTTCAGTTCCCATTCGAACGTGTAGGGGCCGCTGGCGCCGTGGCTCCGGGCAAAACCGGTCATGCTCGATAGCGCCATCGCGTAACACTCTCCAAAAGACAGGGATTTCGAGACTCGAAATGAACGGCGGGACCATAAGCCTATTTCACCCAAAGTGGAATTGCGTTCCGGCTGCGGCGTGGAACGCCTTCGCGACCCGCCGGCGTCAGCGCTGAACCACCGGCGGCGTCGTGGTCGATTGCGCGGCGCCCTGGCGGGCCGGCGGGGTTGCAGGTGCCGGAGGACGGGCGGGCGGCTTTTTAGCCGGCGCTGCCGGCCGCGGCGTCGTCGCGGTTGGATTGGTATCGGCCGGTGCTCCGGCCGCCGTCGGCGGCGGCGCGTCCTCCGATGGTTCGACGGTGTCGTTCTGAATCTGCTTTTCCAGCGACCGCAGCTTGGCAACGTTCTTCTGGTGCTGGTCGTAGGTCTCGGTAAAGGCGTGCCCACCCGTTCCATCAGCCACGAAGAACAGGTCGCGCGTGCGTGCCGGGTTGGCGGCCGCTTCGAGCGAGGCGCGGCCCGGATTGGCGATCGGCCCGGGCGGCAAACCGTCGATCACATAGGTGTTGTAGGGCGACGGCTGCGTAATTTCGGAGCGCTTGATCGGCCGGCCCAGCGTTCCCTTACCGCCGACCAGGCCATAGATGATCGTCGGATCCGACTGCAGCTTGATCCTTTGCCGCAGGCGATTGGCGAATACCGCCGCCACGCGGCTGCGCTCGTCGGCCCGGCCGGTTTCCTTCTCGATGATCGAGGCCAGCGTGATGAGCTGATCCAGCGACCTGACCGGAACGTCCGGGTTGCGGCGCTCCCAGATTTCCGTGAGCACCCGCTTCTGGGTCTGCTGCATGCGCTGGATCACCTGCTCGCGCGTGGTGCCGCGCGGAAACTTGTAGGTTTCGGGCAGCAACGTGCCTTCGCGGGGTATTTCCCGAACCGAGCCGGCGAAGATGTCGTTGTCGAGGAGTCGCGTCACGATTTGTTCGGAGGTCAGACCTTCCGGAATCGTGACGGCATGCTGCACCACCTTGCCTTCGACGATGGTGGCGATGACGTCGCGCAGGCTGGCGCTCTTCTGGAAGGAATATTCGCCGGGCTTGAGGTCGGAGCTCGCCTTCAGCGCAAACACGCCGCCGATGAATACCCAGGGATTGACGTTGATCACGCCTTCGCGCAGCAGCGCGTCGGCGATGTCGCGCTTTCCGGCACGCGAGGGAATGTTGACGATCTTGTCTTCCTTCAGCGGACCGGGCGTTTCCAGGATTTGTCTGCCGTAATAGTACACCGCCCCCACCCCGATCATCAGAATGATCAGGATGGTGAAGATGGCATTGCCGACCACCACGAATGGATTGCGGGCGCGATCCGACCGCTTCGGCGGCGGCGGCACCTGCTCGGGCTCCAACGCAGCGCGCGGGCTTCGTGGTGAAATGGGCGGCCTCTCACTCATCGATGCAACCTGAATCCTGTCGGTTCAATCGCGACTCGGCAATCCGTTGCCCAGCCGATAGCATACGCCCGCATGTAGAAGTCATCGCCGAATACGGCAAAACGGTGGAGTCGTTCCAAACACTTGCTAGTCGGCCACGCGCCGAATGATCACGGAGGCGTTGGTCCCCCCGAAACCGAAGGAATTCGACAGCGCGACGTTAATCTCGCGCTTGCGCGCGGTCTGCGGCACCAGATCGATCGCCGTTTGCACCGACGGATTTTCCAAATTGATGGTGGGTGGAGCAATGTTATCGCGAATCGCAAGGATACTGAAAATGGCCTCGATTGCACCGGCAGCGCCGAGCAGGTGCCCGGTCGACGACTTGGTCGATGACATCGACACCTTGGAGGCGGCGTTGCCGAGCAGCCGCTCCACCGCGCCGAGTTCGATCTCGTCGCCGATCTGCGTCGAAGTTCCGTGGGCGTTGATATAGTCGATATCCGATACCGTGATGCCGGCGCGTTTGATCGCCGCGCTCATGCTGCGGAAACCGCCATCGCCATCCGGCGACGGCGAGGTGATGTGATAGGCGTCGCCCGACAGGCCATAGCCGATCACTTCGCAATAGATTCGCGCACCGCGCTTTTTCGCGTGCTCATATTCCTCGAGCACCACGACGCCGGCGCCTTCGCCCATCACGAATCCGTCGCGGTCCTTGTCGTAGGGCCGCGAGGCCCTTTGCGGCGCGTCGTTGAAGCCGGTCGAGAGCGCGCGCGCCGCGCAGAATCCGGCCATCCCCAGCCGGCAGATCGGCGATTCCGTGCCGCCCGCGACCATCACGTCGGCGTCGCCGAGCGCAATGAGGCGGGCACCATCGCCGATCGCATGCGCGCCGGTCGAACAGGCCGTGACCACGGAATGGTTGGGGCCCTTGAGGCCATGCTCGATCGATACATAACCGGAAGCGAGATTGATCAGCCGCCCCGGAATGAAGAACGGCGAAACCCTGCGCGGCCCGCGTTCCTTTAACAGCAGCGACGTCTCGGCGATGCCGGACAGGCCGCCGATCCCCGAACCGATCAGGGTGCCGCTGGCGCATTTGTCTTCTTCGGTCGCCGGATGCCAGTTGGCGTCGTCGAGCGCCTGGCGTGCCGCAGCCATCGCAAAGATGATGAAGTCGTCGACCTTGCGTTGTTCCTTCGGCTCCATCCACTGGTCGGGATTGAAAGTACCATCTGAGCCGTCGCCACGCGGAATCACGCAGGCGATCTGGCTGGCGAGATCGGCGACTTCGAACGTGTCGATCTTCTTGGCGCCGCTCTGACCGTTGATGATACGCGCCCACGTTGTGTCAACGCCGCAGCCGAGCGGCGTAACCATGCCCAGCCCCGTGACGACAACCCGCCTCATGTCAAAACTCCAGCCCGAAACCAATGGCCCAAAACAAGAAACCGGGGGACCGTTTGATGACGGCCCGTCCGGCTCTGTCTCTACCCGCCCGGGACGTCAGCTCTTAGCGTTCTTCTCGAGAAACTTCGTCGCGTCGCCGACGGTCAAAATCGTCTCAGCGGCGTCATCGGGGATTTCACAGCCGAACTCTTCTTCAAATGCCATCACAAGCTCGACGGTGTCGAGGCTGTCGGCGCCGAGGTCGTCGATAAAACTTGCGTTGTCGACAACCTTATCGGGTTCAACACCGAGGTGTTCGACCACAATCTTCTTAACCCGCTCGCCAATCTCACTCATCTTTAACCTCGTGCTTGTTCTATTGGACCCGACCCCAAGACGCTACAGAGACGCTACGAGCTATCGTGGTCGTTAAACTTCCTTCGCTATCGCGCATAGTCTTGATTCGGCCCGGTGGTAGCCGACAAAGCCCCGGCGAACGGCAGGCGTCGCCACGCCAATATACAGGGTTTCAAAATCCTGCAATGGCCTTGTTTGCCCATCCGTCGGGTGTTCGGTTACCATACTTCCCAAGCCTTGACTACAAGCCTCACCCGCCCCGGACAACGGCCTTTGGCCGCATAGATCGGGGCAATAACTCGCTCAAATCATGGCCATTCCGCCGTTGACGTGAATCGTCTGGCCGGTGACGTAGGCCGCCTCGTTGGAGGCGAGATAGACGGCTGCCGCCGCGATGTCCTCCGGTGTCCCCAGCCGCGCCGCAGGAACCTTCGTCAGGATGGTCTCGCGCTGCTTGTCGTTGAGCGCGTCGGTCATCGGCGTCTTGATAAATCCCGGCGCGATGCAATTGGCGGTCACGTTGCGCTTGGCGTATTCCGCACCCAGCGTCTTGATCAGACCGATGATTCCGGCCTTTGACGCGGTGTAGTTGGCCTGGCCGGGGTTGCCCGTCACGCCGACGATCGAGGTGATCGCTATGATCCGGCCGAAGCGCTTGCGCATCATCAGTTTGGTTGCGGCGCGGGCAAGACGGAAGGTCGCAGTCAGGTTGACGTTGATGACGTCGTCCCAATCCTCGTCACGCAACTGGACAAACAGATTGTCGCGCGTGATGCCCGCATTGGCGATCAGGATATCGACCTGCCCCATCGCGGCCTCCGCCGCCGGCACCAGCGCCTCGACCGCCGCGCTGTCGGAAAGGTTGCACGGCAGCACATGGACGCGTTCGCCAAGCTTGCCGGCAAACGAATCCAGCACCTCGCGACGCGTGCCGGAGATCGCCACCGTCGCGCCTTGACCATGCAACGCCTGCGCGATCGCACCGCCGATGCCGCCGGTCGCGCCGGTCACCAGCGCCGTCCTGCCAGTTAAATCGAACATCAATGTCTCCTTCCGGGAGCTTTTAGGCCGACGCCGCCAATGCGTCCTTCGCGGCGGCAATATCGTTGGGTCCCCCGATCGCCACGCCGACCGCGCCGTCGGCGATCCGCTTGACCAGCCCGCTCAGCACCCTGCCGGCACCGATTTCGAAGAACCGCGTAACGCCATGCGCTGCCATATAGGCCACCGACTCGCGCCAGCGCACGGTGCCAGTGACCTGCTCGATCAGGTGGCGGCGAATCTCGTCGGGATCGGTGATCGGCGCGGCCAGCACGTTCGCCACCAGCGGCGAGGCCGGCGTCTTGATCGTTACACCTGCAAGCGCCTCCGCCATCGCATCGGCGGCGGGCTGCATCAGCTTGCAATGGAATGGCGCGGAGACCGGCAGCAGCATTGCACGCTTGGCGCCTTTGGCTTTGGCGATTTCCACGGCGCGGTCGACAGCCGCCTTGTCGCCGGACACCACCACCTGGCCGCCGCCATTGTCGTTAGCGGCCTGACAGACCTGCCCCTGGGCAGCTTCGTTGGCGACGGCCATCGCCGCCTCATAGTCGAGCCCAAGCAGTGCCGCCATCGCGCCGGCGCCGACCGGCACGGCCTTTTGCATTGCAAGACCACGGGTGCGCAGCAGGCGGGCGGTATCGCTGATGCTAAGGCTGCCGGCAGCGGCCAGCGCGGAATATTCGCCAAGCGAATGGCCGGCGACAAAAGCCGCATCCCGTCCGACGGAAAAGCCCGCGTCGGCCTCCAGCACGCGCAGCGTGGCAATCGAAACCGCCATCAGGGCCGGCTGGGCATTTTCAGTGAGCTGGAGGGTTTCGGCCGGGCCATCCCAGATGATCGCGGTCAGCTTTTCGCCGAGCGCCGAATCAACCTCGTCGAACACAGCCCGCGCGGCCGGAAAGGCCTCCGCCAGGGCCTTGCCCATGCCGACCGCCTGGGAACCCTGCCCCGGAAATGTAAATGCAGCCGTCATCCGGTGCTCCCTCGTAAGATTGGGGCCGTAAGACACTGACGCGGGCCGGGATGTCAAGCCGCGGTGCGTATCGCCGGGCCGCTGCCGGGTCATCAATGGGCCGGAGCGGATCAGCGTTCCTGTAGCGCCAGCCGGATACCCAGAGCGCAGTAGAGACCGCCGATTGCCTTCCCCTGCCATTTCAGAACCGCAGGATTGCGGCGCAGGAAGGTCCCGAGACCTCCGGCGCCTACTGCAAAAACCGCCGTACTGACGAACCCCAATAAAACAAAGATGATCCCCAGAATCGTGAGCTGGAGTATGACCGAACCATTCTCGGGCCGTACGAACTGGGGGAGAAACGCGAGGAAGAAAAGCGCCGTCTTCGGGTTTAGCACCTCCGCCAAAATCGCTTGCCGAAATGCCTTTCCTGCTGAAATCGGCAGTGCGCCGGCCGCAAGATTTGCTGGTGTCCTTTCGAGGACGGCACGGATGCCGAGGTAAACCAGATAGGCCGCGCCGAGGTACTTGATGATGCTGAACAGCATGGCCGAAGCGGCAATGATCGCCGAGATACCGACGATCGCCATAAAGGTGTGAATCATGTCGCCGGCCGCGATTCCGGCGCCCGTGGCGATGCCAACCGGGGCGCCTGAAGTCGTTGCCCGTGCAACCGTGAGAAGCGTCGCGGGGCCCGGAATGAACACAAAGCCAAGCACGACCGCGACATACGTAATCAATGTGGTCGGATCGATCATTCGCTGGCTCCGCTTGGTCGCCGATGGAAGCTACACCACCGTCGATCACGGCACTAGAAGCCGCCCGCCGCCTGGTCGCCACCGACGTCGGCGCCAGCCCGCGCGCGGCGTGCGCTGCTTACCAGCTTGCCGGGCCGGTCCTCGTGGTCGGGCTTGGCGGTCGCGAGCCGCAGCACGGCGGCGTAGCTCGGCTCCACCTCCATCCGATCCGCATATCGGCTCTCAGAGAGGATGCGGTGCACGCGCGGCAGGTTGTAGCAGGGCACGTAGAACAACAGATGATGCTCGAGATGGTAGTTGACGTAATATGGTGCGATGAACAACCGCTCGAGAAAACTCGCGCGCGTGGTGCGCGTGTTGCGCAAGGGATCGCTCGAATCGGGAACGACGGCGTGTTCGGCGATGTTGCGAATGCGGGTGATAACCATCTGCCAGGTGAGCAGCGGCAATAGCCACAATAGCGGATAGGCCCACCATATGCCGGCGGCGGTGAGGCCAGCAAACAACACCGCGTTGACTGCAAATTGCGGGCCGAGCTTTTCCCAGAAATGCGCGGCGCGCCGCGCAAGCGGCCATTCCTTTGGGCCAAGCGCATTCAACAATTGCGCCTTGCGCTGCTGATAGCCGGTCTGCCCAGTGATATCGCGGAAGAATTTGCGGCGATAGCTCATCCTGGTGATCGGGAACGGCGCCGACAAAATCAGATCGGGATCGTCGTCCTGCTGGGTGCGCGCATGATGCTGCAGATGGTAGCGCCGATAGGCGCGGGTCTCGGCGAAGATCGGATAGGCGCAGAACCACTGGCTGAGCGTCAGGTTGATTTTCTCATCTGCCGACAGGCATCCATGCGCCCCGTCATGCATCAGGATCGCAAGCCCGAGCTGGCGCGAGCCGATGATGCCGACCGCGAGCAGAAAGGTCAGCGGATTGGGCCACCACGCCACCAGCGCAATCGATCCCAGTATCAGCGCCCACGCATGCGCGATCAGGGCTGCACCCTTCCATGTCACGCGCTGGCGTATGGCGACCAGTTGATCCTCGGTCAGAAAGTCGCGGGCACGCATGCGAAGCGCGGTCATGCTGATGTCTCCCCGTCGGGTTCATCGTTGTCGCCAACCAGGTGCAGCCTGGCGCTGTCGGCCGCGGATGCTGTCGTGGCCTGATCGCCCAGCACGCGCAGCATCTCGTTGCACAATTCCTCGGCTGAACGGCCCATGGCGTAGCCCTCCACCATCACGCCGATGGCCAGCGCCCAGAATCGCCGTGAGCTGGCGTCGGGATCGCGCAGGCTTTTCCAGCCGTGCCGCTCGATCTGACCGGCATAGGCGCGCATCCCCTCGCCGTGCAGCCGCTCGATGGTGCGTTCCACCAGCGGCGCGAGATCCTGGCGGCGGCGGGTGAGCGTCAGGGCTTCGGTAAAGAAGGCGACCGAATCCGTCGCCGTGACGGCCTCGACCAGCGCGCGCGTGTAGTCGCGCGGCGTACGGGCCTGCAACGCGGCCTCCTCGGCCGCGCGCGCCACGTACAGCATGTCGCGGCAGGCAGCTTCGACGAACAGGGCTTCCTTGGTGCGGAAGTAGTAGGTGATCTGGCTCGGAAAGGCATCGGCGGCCGCCGCGATGTCCGAGATCGACGCTCCGGCGAGGCCCCGCTCCTTGAACAGCCGGCTGGCGCCATCGAGCAGCCGCGAGCGCATCTGGCGCCCGGCCGTGCGCGTGGCGCGGGCGGCGTGCTTGGGATCGCTGGGCGCTTTTGGCGCTGTCTGGACGGACTTTGGAGCCATCGCTTGCCCTCCGATCCGTTATTTGTATGGCATACAAACAAATAAATCAACCATTCATTGGGCCCACCGCCTCCCGTGCTGACCCCAGGACGCTTTCAAGCCTGCTCAAGAAGCCTTGCCAGCACGCTGAAAATCCTTATAAACCGCGCATCCGTGGATCCCGGCCGGGAGCTGAACGGACGGTCTCAGCAATCTCACCTTTGCAGGCGTTATTGATGTGGCAGGGCCAGTCGGCCCGTCGTCCCGTGCTTCCGCCTTCTGAGCTTATCCCCGAGTCCTTTCCGAAGGCCTCGAAGGGCTTGCCGCCGGGGACCGCGCCAACACTAGGAAAGGACACCCATGCCTCTTTACGAGCATGTTTTTCTCGCGCGCCAGGATGCGAGCACCCAGCAGGTCGAAGAGCTGACCACCCAGATGACGGGCATCGTCGAAGGGCTCGGCGGCAAGGTCACCAAGACCGAGAACTGGGGCGTACGCTCCCTCACCTATCGCATGACCAAGAATCGCAAAGCACATTTCGTGCTGATGAACATCGATGCGCCGTCTGCTGCGGTCACCGAGATCGAGCGGCAGGAGCGGATCTCTGAAGACGTCATCCGCTATCTCACTGTCCGCGTCGAAGAGCACGAGGAAGGTCCCTCGGCGATGATGCGCAAGGCCGATCGTGACCGCGAGCGCGACGATCGCGGCGGCGGTTTCCGCGGCGACCGCGAAGGCGGCTTCCGTGGCGATCGTGAAGGCGGTGGCTTCCGCGGCGACCGTGGCCCGCGCCGTCCGCGTGAAGACGAAGCAGCAGCGGTAGAGGAGTAAGAATCATGGCTGAAGCTGGTGCACGCCGTCCGTTTTTCCGTCGCCGCAAGACCTGCCCGTTCACGGGTCCGAATGCGCCGAAGATCGACTACAAGGATTCCAAGCTGTTGATGCGTTACGTCTCCGAGCGCGGCAAGATCGTGCCGAGCCGCATCACCGCCGTCTCCGCCAAGAAGCAGCGTGAACTCGCGCGCGCCATCAAGCGCTCGCGTTTCCTCGGCCTGCTGCCCTACGTCATTCGCTAATGCCTTCGACCGGCGGCGTCCGCGCCGCCGGTCTTATTCTTCAGGCTCCGGTCGCCGATGGTTGGTCGAAACAACCTCTGGCCGCAGATCGAACCCGCAATTTTTTTCTCTCATTTCAATGCATCCGATGCCGCCTGCTCGCATCGTGTACGGCTTTCCGGTACGTCTTTAGTTCTAGTACGTAACTGGTGCGCCCTCCCCCTGATAAATCCTCGCCCGCACCTTGCTACCTAACCGCCGCGGCCCCTGCACATGAAGGGAGCACACCTCGTTGACAATCGCTGCGGCGGGCACGTACGCTGCCCGACAGCAGGACGGATGCCCAATTCCCGGATGCTACGGGCGTCGAAGTTGCCGCCGATCACGTGCGGACACGAGCCCCAATAAGCGGCGCCAACGAGCGCAACCGCCAAAGGGAGTGCAAACGATGTCCGCCCACATCCGTGGTCTACGGCGAATTGTACGTCTGGCCGTTATTTCAGCACTGACCGCCGCTGCAGCAGGCGCAGCCCATGCCCAGAAAACCGATGTCATCTTCAGCGCCGGCCCGACCGGCGGCAGTTGGACGCCGATGGCGGCAGCAGCGTCGCAGGTCGTGAACAAGCGATATCCCGAGCTGAACGTGCAGGTTGAGCCGGGTGCCGCCCTCGTCAACATGGAGAAGATCCGCAACGACAAGGCCGATATCGGCTGGTCGATGACGACCGTCATGGCCGATGCGCAGAAGGGCGAAGGTCAGTTCGCCGGCAAGGCCACCGACAAGGCCCTTTTCGTTGCCAATTTCTATCCCAACGTCTGGCAGTTGGTGGTGCCCGCGAACAGCGACATCAAGAGCGTCAAGGATCTGAAGGGACAGCCGGTGGCGCTGCCGGCACGCGGCAACACCAGCCTGGCGGCCGGCTGGGAGTACCTGCTCAAGGTGAACGGCATGACGCTGAACGACTTGGGCGCGAAGAGCTACGGCCCGGTGTCTTCCAATGCAGAGGCAGTGAAGAACCGGCAGGCGATGGCGGCCGGATGGTTCACCGTGGTGCCGGCATCTTTCGTCTTGGACCTTGGCTCGGCGATGCCGCTGCGGGTGCTTCCGGTCACCGACGAGGAGTTCGCCGCACTGCGCAAACTCAATGCGGGCTTTGTGCGCTACACCATCAAGGCCGGCACCTACAAGGACCAGGGCGTGACCGAGGCCGTTCAAACCTTCCAGTCGCCCACCGTGCTCATTGCGTCCTCCAAGACGTCTCCCGAGGTGATCTACAAGATCACCAAGGCCATTGTCGAAGGGCGGGACGAGTTCGGTAACGTCACCAGCGAAATGAAGGGCGTGAAGGCGTCCGACATGGCTGAGAGCCTGGGCATGCCGTATCACCCCGGCGCGGAGAAATACTACCGCGAAGCTGGATTGCTCAAGCAGTAGAGGGCGTGCCGTGCGCAAACTCTCCGGCTACGCGGGCCTGGTCGTCGGAGTGGTTGCGGTCGCAATGTCCGTGTACCACGTTTACGCGCGACTGACGGTATACGCTCCCGATCAGCAGGCCCTGCTCTACATAACGCTGGCCTTCAGCCTGGTGCTGTCGTTCCTGCTGTGGCCTCGCAGCAAGAACGCAACACTGGGTCGCGTGCCGTGGGAGGATCTCGCTTTGGCAGGTCTTTCGCTCGCGTGCATTGGCTACATGTTCGCGAACTACGACTACATCGTGAACCGTTTTCCCACCGCCGAGTCCCTCACCCGAATGGACATGGCGGTTGGAATTACCGCCACCCTGCTGGTTCTGGAGGCGACACGACGCACAATCGGCGCGTCGCTGCCGATCGTGGCAATTGTGTTCCTGCTCTACGGGTTCGCGGGCCCCTGGCTGTACGGCTGGCTCTATCACAGAGGTCTCAGTCTCGAGATCACCATCGACCAGACCTATTTCACCACGGAGGGAATTTTCGGGGTGCCGATGACGGTAGCCGCTACCTACGTCATTCTTTTCATCATCTTCGGCACGTTTCTCGAGAAGTCCGGTGCAGGCCAGTTCTTCATGAACTTCGCGAACGCGATCGCCGGTGGCGCGCGCGGTGGCCCCGGCAAGGTTTCGATCGTCTCCTCCAGCCTGTTCGGTACCATCTCCGGCTCCGCGGTCGCCAATGTCATGGTCGACGGTTGGTTGACCATTCCGATGATGAAGAAGACTGGCTTCAAGCCGGAAGCGGCAGCCGCCATCGAGGCGGTTGCCTCCACGGGCGGGCAGATCATGCCGCCGATCATGGGCGCGGCGGCGTTCGTCATGGCCGAGTTTCAGGGCGTCAGCTACACGCAGGTGATGATCGCGGCGGCGATACCTGCGCTCTTCTACTATGGGGCGCTGTTCGCTGCTGTCCACTTCAACGCCGTGCGCTCGGGACTCAAGGGCTTGCCACGCGAAGAACTGCCCGTTCTGGGTCACATCATGCTGCGCCAGGGGCACCTGTTCCTGCCGGTCATCGTGCTTCTGGCGCTGCTTCTATTCGGCTTCACGCCGACTTATGGCGCGATCATCGCCACTTTCGCGCTGGTCGCCATCTCCTGGCTTCGTCCTTCCACGGCGTTGGGTTGGCGCGCGTGCCTTGAGGGCTTGCGCGACGGAGCGGTGCAAACCGTGCCGGTGGCGATGGCCTGTGCGTCCGCCGGTATCGTGATCGGAATCGTACTGCAAACCGGGCTGGCGCTGCGGTTCACGGCCTTTCTCATCGACTTCACCTATGGCTCATTGCTGCCCGCACTGCTCATCACGATGGTCGCCGGCGTCATTCTCGGCATGGGTATGCCGACCACCCCCGCATACATCATGCAGGCAGCTCTGCTCGTGCCCGCGATCATGAAGCTCGGTGTGGAGCCCATGGCGGCGCACATGTTCGCATTCTACTTCTCCTGCCTGTCGGCAGTGACGCCACCCGTGGCGCTGGCCGTGTATGCTGCGGCGTCAATCGGCGGGGCCGGCCTGTGGGCCTCAGGCCTGCAGGCGATGAAGTTTGCCGCCGCCGGCTTCATCGTGCCGTTCTTCTTTGTCTACAACCCTGCGCTGCTGTTCGAGGGCCCATGGCCCGACATCCTTCGCGCGGTGCTGACCGGCACGATCGGAGTGATTGCGCTTGCAGCCAGTCTTGAAGGCTACTTCCTGCGTGTTGCTACGTGGTTCGAGCGGGCGCTGTTCTTTGTGGCCGCAATGCTGCTGATCGACCCCAATGCCATCACCGATGTCATCGGCTTGGGCCTGCTCGCCATCGGCCTGTTGGTACAGAAGGTACGGACGACACGACCAACGATAGCGCCGGAAACCAGCACGTGACCCGCACACAGTTCGCCGCGTTGACGCTTATCGCTGCCGCCCTCCTCGCTGGCACCGTGGCTTTCGGTGTTTTGCGTATCTACGCCTAAGCCGGGCGGGGCGTCACATCACGCCCTACGGCATGGAACGCCGGGAACTCCTGCTGGGCAGCTTCCGCCAAACACCCTTGATCGGGTGAGGCTCCTGATCTAAAAGGCCGCCAGTCACGGCCCCCGGTGGGGCCGTGAACGTTTGAGGGCCCAACCGCGCTCGGTACCACGGTACCGGTAAGCCCTCGGATCTCTAACTAGTTGGTAAAGGCGGCATTTTTGCTGACCTCTATCTAACCGCTCGAAAGGGGCGGGACAGCTTATGATCGCGATTATCCTCATTGGTCTTGCGGCCGGCTGCGCGTCGGCGCTGATGTTCGTCTCGGTCGTCTCGGGCGCGCCGGTCTCGTTGCTGCTGTCTCTGCTGGCGCCGCTACCGCTGATGGTGACGGCGCTCAGTTGGGGACCGCTCAGCGCAACCATCGGCGGCATCGCGGCGGCTTCCGGCTTCGGTGCAATTTTCGGTCTGCGCTTCTGCCTCGCTTTTGCGGTTGCGGTGGCGCTGCCGGCCTGGTGGCTTGGCCATCTCGCGTTGCTGGGACGGTCAACGGCTGCTGTCGAAACGGACAACGGCACGCACCCCACGGCAGAGAATCTCGAGTGGTATCCGACCGGACGGATCCTGCTTTGGATCGCCGGCTTTGCCATCTTGTCTTCCCTCGCGTCGTGGCTGGTCTTCGGCAAGGATGCCGATGCCATCGCTGCGGCCCTGCGAAGCGGGCTGACGAAGGTTCTTTCTGACCGTGAAGGGCTATCGTCTGATGACATCGAGCGGTTGGCTGGCGCGCTTGTAACGATCTTTCGCGGCTTGTCGGCAATGCTCGTCGTGGCAACGCTTACGCTCAACCTCTGGCTTGCCGCGAAGATTTCAGCGATGTCGGGCCGGCTGCGTCGCCCCTGGCCAGACTTGAAGAGCACCGCGTTGCCGCCGATGACACTCGTAGCACTCTGCGGGACATTGGCATTTTGTTTCGCTGGCGGAGCGTTTTCGATAGCGGCGCAGATCATGACAGCCGCGCTCTTCATGGCTTACGCGCTCGTCGGCCTTGCCGCCGTTCACACGCTAACGCTGGCGTTGAAGAGCCGCGCGTTTTTGCTGAGTTGCACTTACGGGATCCTGGTGCTGTTGCCATGGACGCTCGTTCTGATGATCGCCCTCGGCCTTACGGACGCAATTTTCGGATTGCGCCAACGCTATCTGCGCGGAAAGCCGCCGCCTTTACCCGCAGCCTGAAATCCAATCATCCACTAACGTCATACCGAACACATAATAGGAGAACGAAAATGGAAGTCATCTTGCTGGAACGCGTCGTCAAGCTCGGTCAGATGGGCGAAGTCGTCCGCGTCAAGGACGGATTTGCCCGCAACTTTCTGCTCAAGCGCGGCAAGGCGTTGCGCGCCACCGCCGACAATCGTGCCAAGTTCGACGGCATGAAGGCCGAACTCGAGGCCAACAACCTCAAGGCCAAGGGCGAAGCGACCAAGGTCGCGGAGAAGATCAGCGGTCGCAACGTGATCGTGCTGCGCCAGGCGTCGGAATCCGGCCAGTTGTTCGGATCGGTCAGCATTCGCGACATCATCGCCTCCTTCGAGGCCGACGGCGTCACCATCAACCGCAGCCAGGTCCTGCTCGACGCGCCGATCAAGACCATCGGCAAGCACGAGATCAACATCGCCGTGCATCCGGAAGTCGAAGTCAGCGTCAGCGTCACCGTCGCGCGCAGCGCCGATGAAGCCGAGCGCATCAACCGCGGCGAGGACATCTCGACCCGTCAGGAAGACCAGGACGCCGCCGCCGAGGCAATCGCCGCCGCCGGCGAGTTCTTCGATCCGGACGCCCAGCACGAGGAAGTCACGCCGGCGCCGGCTGCGACCGAGAAGTAAGGCGCTTCGCTCCAAACGCTTTGACGACCTTCAAGCCCGGCCCCAATCAGGCCGGGCTTGGGATTCTAGCGGCCGTCTTGTGGTCAAGCATTGCGATCGAGGCCAGCGCAGTTGCGGTATGCTTCTCGACGCCATCGGTTACGCAAAACACGTCGGCCGCAACCACGGCGACCTGACGTCCGGGCTTGATCACGCGCGCCCGGCAGATCAATCGCTCACCGATCGCCGGCGACAGCAGATTCAATTTGTATTCCGCCGTCAGCGCCGGTTGCCCGCGCGATGTCGCGGCCGCGATCGTGGTGGCGTTGTCGACGAGAAAGGCCGTGACGCCGCCGTGAAACAAGCCGTGTTGCTGCAACAGTTCCGGCCGGCGGTCGACCGCAAGCGTACATGTGCCGCGGGTCAGCTCGGATAGTTCCGCGCCGATATGGGTCATGAAGCCTTGGCGGCCGACATTGTCGCGGATACGGGTCGCGATCGGCGCGAAGTCGGGATCGTCATTCGCACTCATACGGCTTCTCCCGCTTTAACGGTTACATCGGGCGCGACCACTGCGCGGATGGCACAGGCGATCAGGATTTCGGCCTGTTCTCGCGGATCGGTGCGGTCGCGGCCCGACAGCCATGCGCGGCAAAAAATCTGCGCCGGTCCGATGATCTGGCTGAAGAAAACCGACGAAGTCCTCGGCAGCAATTCGCCGCGCTCAACCAGCGGCGCGCGCCATCGTTCGACGGCTTCCGCAAGCCGCGAATTTTGCGCGCGCTGCGCGCCGCGGATCTCCTCGGTCCATTCACTGCGGGAAATCTCGAAGAGATAGCGCGCCTCGCGCCGGGAATTGATGACCCAGTCCAGATGCGCGCGAATCAACCGCGCCACGCCTTCCCGCGCGCCGCAGGATTCATCGACCGCCGCTACGATGGCAGCGTGATAACGGGCGAGGATTTCCAGGAACAGCGTGCCGGCCAGTTCCTTCTTCGATCCGAAGAAATGGAAGAAGCTGCCGTTGGACGCTCGCGCGCGAGTTCTAATGGCGGCCACCGTGGCGCCCTCGAAACCGTCGCGGTCGAACACCGCCAACCCCGCCGCCAGCAGATCGTCCCGTGCCGTAGCCACCTGCGCCGCCTTTCGGTCCATTAGATCGTTACTCTAGAGTGAAGCTCTAGAAACGATCAAGCGCGTCACCGGCCAAGCATTTGGAAATCTGCATCCTATCGTGAGATGGGTGGCGCGGGGGGACCGACGGACCCGGCCGGCGGCGTTACTGCGGGAGCCGCAGTAGCTGTCACCGGCGGAGACGTCGCGGGTGCCGCCGCCTGGGGGCTCGCGGCTGGCTCAGGGGCAGTCGCGGCGGGCGGAGCTGGCGGGACAGGCGTCACCGGGTCGGGCCGGGGTGCGGTCGGCTCGCTATCGGCGCTGTCCTTGGGAGCACTGACCTTGGGGGTCTCGGACCCGCCCTCGCTGGCCGGCTTTTCTGACTCGCCGGCCGGCTTCGCGGCTTCCGTGGTGGCCGGCTTGTCGGCCTCACCTTTGGCGGAGTCGGTCCTGTCGGTATCAGGCTTGGCAGGATCCGGCCCGCCAGAATCGGTCTTGGCAGAATCAGGCTTGGCAGAATCAGGTTGCTCGGCAGTTCCGGGCTTCGCAGTTTCGGATTTGGCGGCATCCCGAGACGCATCTTCCTTTGCGGCCTCTCCGCGGGCGGCCTGCTCGGGTTTCTGCGGTTCTTCGGCAGCGGGCGCGGGCTTGCCACGCCTGCCCTGCTTCTGCCTGACGCCCGATTTGCTGTCGGTAGCGGCCTGCCCATCATCTGCGGGCTTAGCAGCCTCGGGCGCCGCGTGCGGTCGTGCAAGCCGCCTCCCGTCTCGGCCTCGACGGGCGCCCTCGCCTTGCGGCGGCGCTTCGTCGGCACCCGGCCGGGAAGTCTCCTGGGCCGGTGCGGAGGACGGCTGCCGGCGGCCGAATCGGTCGGGCTGATCCGACCTTCCGTCCTGCTTGGCGTCTTTCTGCTTAGGCTGATCCTTAGCCTGATACCTGGGATCTGCGGCCCCATTGGATATCAGATAGGACGAAAGCACCGAGGCCATGTCGGTACCGGTCGTATAGTGCTGACGCAAAAAGCCCGGCAAGGACGAAGCCGACACGTTCTTCAACAGGCCGCGCGGGCTCTTGTGGCAGGCGCTGCAAGTACCGGAGAATATCTGTGAGGGGCTCTTGCCGGCATCGAGGTTTTGCGCCCGCACCGCACCTGCTGTGAGGCAGCCGATCAGGAGCGTCACCGTCGCTAAACTGAGCGCTCGGCTCAACATTCCCTGTATCTCCAGACGTGGAATCGCTGCCGGTCGCACAACACGGGCCAGCGGCGGGTCACCTTTTAGCCGATTATGACGCGAATGGAAGCGGGCTTACTACGCATCTGCGTGACTGTGACATTTAAGAATATCCGCTTTGACGCCAACGCAGTAGCGCTGCGGCATCATCATACTTACGATGTTCCCGTGCATATGGAACTCTCTGTTCCCAAGTGCATTGGTGTAACGGGCTGGTCGTTCCATTGGTGCGTCGATGGATCGTTTGTTGCGTTATTTTCTTGGTCAATTCATTCGCCGCGGCACGATGAATTTCACATCCGCGAGCGGGGCGAGATTTACCTGCGGAGATGGAACCGGCCGCCCGGTGTCAGTGCGGTTCCTGAGTGAGCGGACGCAACTTCGGATTCTCCTCAATCCCGAACTGGCGCTTGGCGAAGCCTACATGGACGGCTCGTTCGTGGTCGAGGACGGCTCGATCGCCGACACGCTGGAAATCCTCCTTGGCCAGCCCGAAATGCTGCCGCGCTGGGCCAAGCTGCAATGGTGGCTGCGCTACTTCAGCAGGCACGCGAGACAGTTCAATTGGCGGGGCCGGGCGAAAAACAATGTAGCCCACCACTATGATCTGGACAGTCGGCTCTATTCCCTCTTCCTCGACGCCGACCGGCAATATAGCTGCGCGTATTTCGAAGCGCCGGACATGACGCTCGACGACGCCCAGCTTGCCAAAAAGCGTCACCTTGCTGCCAAGCTTCTCGTTAGGCCGGGCGACCGCGTGCTCGACATCGGCTCGGGCTGGGGTGGCCTTGCCCTCTACCTGGCCGAAATGACGGACGCCCATGTCACCGGAATCACGCTGTCGTCGGAACAATTGCAGGCTTCGAATGCCCGAGCCACCGAGAAGAGCCTGACGGGGTCGGCAAAATTCCTGCTGAGCGACTACCGCGATATTGCCGGCCCGTTCGACCGAATCGTGTCCGTCGGGATGTTCGAGCATGTCGGCATCGACTTCTATGAAACCTACTTCCGGCGCTGCGCCGAACTTCTGAGCGATGACGGCATCATGGTGCTGCACTCGATCGGCCGCTCCACGGGACCCGATGTGACGAGCCCATGGATCACGAAATACATCTTCCCGGGCGGCTATATCCCGGCCCTGTCAGAGGTCATCCCCGCGATCGAGAAAGCCGGCCTTCTGGTCTGCGACATCGAAATCCTGCGGCTGCACTATGCGGAAACGCTGAAGGCCTGGCGGGAGCGCTTCATGGCGCGGCGCGAAGAGGCGGTGCGTCTCTATGATGAGCGTTTCGCCCGGATGTGGGAATTTTATCTGGCGGCGTCGGAAATGTCGTTCCGGAAGCAGAATCTGATGAATTTCCAGATCCAGCTCACCAGGCGGCAAGGAATTGTGCCGATGACGCGCGATTACATCGCCCGGGAAGAAGCAAGGCTGCGCGGAATCGAAATTGGAAAGCAGCCGCGGCTGCAGTTGGCCGGCGAATAGGCCGCAAAGGCGGCGGAGTCAGTTTCTCAGGCTATAGGCCGAGGCGTAAGGCAGGTTGGCCAATGCCGGGTGGGCGAGTTGGGCTCGCAACGCGGCAAGCACCTGGGCATCACAGGGCTCGTCACGCCGTTCGGGGCGCGAAATCTCCTCCATGGCGTCGATCAGCATCGACAGCCACAAACGCTGGGCGCTTGCCGATCGCCATCCCTGGAGTTGCTGACCCATCGCCTGTTCCTTTTGGTCGGTGCAACTGGCAACTCGAAAATCGCCGGCCCGTTCCCGATTTGGTAACCAATCCATCCTGAGCGAAGAAAATCACATCCGATGTGATCTACTTCACAGAGCCGCTCGGCGGTCCGTCGTACATCTCCGCCATGAAGCGGCAGACCTACCCAGCCCCGTTCGATTCCGACATCAGGATCGACTACGCCTTGATCGCAATCGGCGTAGCTGCCGCCCTGTTCGCGTTCGTCTATCTGATGCTGGTTTGATCAACGCTTAAGATCACGGCTCGAAACGCCTTCTTCCTTCGGATATGTCGGCCCAAGTCGCGGCAAGGTTCAGATTCCCCTAAGTTCTTGTCTGGCTTTTTCACAAAAGCCACTCCGGTACCGCCGGACGGCGGGCTGCTTTTTGGTCCAAATCCGTCAAGGGGCCAGCTCAGGATTCACACATGGCATTGTGTGAATCGGGCATAAGGCCTACTCGGACTTTCGGATCGCCTGCACGTGGCGCTTTATCGCTGCCCCGCTTCCGCAAGCGATCTGACAAAAACCAAAACCTAAAGAACATTACAAACTATGGCTCTGACTGATTCGAATGTCCTCAAGCTCGCCCCGGACGCGGGAGCTCCGGCCTACCGGAGCGCGCCGCACAATATCGAGGCGGAACAGAGTTTGCTGGGCGCCATTCTGGTCAACAATGACGCGTTCTACCGGGTTTCCGACTTCCTGGAACCGAAGCACTTCTTCGAGCCGATCCACCAGACCATTTTCGAGACCGCCGGCAGCCTGATCCGGATGGGCAAGGTCGCAACGCCCGTGACGTTGAAGACCTTCCTGCCGGCCGATACCGATATCGGCGGCATGACGGTTGGTCAGTACCTCGCGCGCCTCGCGGCCGAGGCCACCACGATCATCAACGCGCAGGACTATGGCCGCACGGTCTACGACATGTCGCTGCGCCGCGACCTGATCCGGATCGGCGAGGACATGGTCAACGTCGCCTTCGATGCGCCGGTGGATTTTGCCCCGCGCGCGCAAATCGAGGACGCCGAGCGCCAGCTCTATGAGCTCGCCGAATCCGGCCGTTATGACGGCGGCTTCCAGCGCTTTTCGCAGGCGCTGACGACCGCCGTCGACATGGCGGCCAAAGCCTTCCAGCGTGACGGAAGTCTGTCGGGCATCGCGACCGGCTTGCGCGACCTCGACAGCAAGATGGGCGGGCTGCAGGCGTCCGACTTGATCATCGTCGCCGGCCGCCCCGGCATGGGCAAGACGTCGCTCGCCACCAACATCGCCTACAACATCGCCAAAGCGCACCGCGCCGAGGTGCAGGCCGATGGCACGATGAAGACCGTCAATGGCGGCATCGTCGGCTTCTTCTCCTGCGAAATGTCCGGCGAACAGCTCGCCACCCGTATTCTGGCCGAACAGACCAGCATTGCCTCCAGCATGATCCGACGCGGCGGCATCACCGAGGCCGACTTCGAGAAGATCCGCGATCATTCGATCGAACTGCAGTCGCTGCCGCTCTATGTCGACGAAACCGGCGGCCTGTCGATCTCGCAACTCACGGCGCGTGCGCGCCGGCTGAAGCGGCAGAGGGGCCTCGACCTGATCGTGATCGATTACATCCAGTTGCTGCAGGGCTCGGGCAAGCGCTCGGACAATCGCGTGCAGGAAGTGACTGAAATCACCACGGGCCTCAAGGCGCTCGCCAAGGAACTTAACGTTCCGATCATCGCCTTGTCGCAGCTCTCGCGTCAGGTGGAAAACCGCGACGACAAGCGCCCGCAACTGGCCGACTTGCGTGAATCCGGTTCGATCGAGCAGGACGCCGACGTCGTGATCTTCGTGTATCGCGAGGAGTACTACCTTGCCAACAAGGAGCCGCGGATCGGCACCCCCGAATACGAAAAATGGCAGCTCGATATGTCTCTGGTGCACGGCAAGGCCGAAATCATCATCGGCAAGCAGCGCCACGGCCCCACTGGAACGGTGGAAGTGCAGTTCGAAGGCCAGTTCACCCGGTTCAGCGATCTGGCGCAGGACGGCAACCTGCCGACCGGCGGTTATTGAGGCGCGGCCACGGTTGAACCGCAGCGTTCCGCCGCGTAGAACTGTGGCATGAACGTGGCCCCTGATCCCAAGTCCATCCCGCAAGGCACCCTGCTCTCGCCCGAGGCGAACAAGGCTGCCGCGCTCGCGACCGCAACCGGCGTGCTGACGGTCGATCTCGACGCCATTATCGCCAACTGGCGCAAGCTCGAGAAGACCGCGGTGCCGGCCGAATGTGCGGCCGTGGTCAAGGCTGACGGCTATGGCTGCGGCGCCGAACAGGTCGCGCGTGCCCTTGCGGGCGCCGGCTGCAAGACGTTCTTCGTCGCCACCCTCGACGAGGCTCGCGTGGTTCGCGCCGCGGCGCCTGCGGCCGCGATCTACGTGCTTGGCGGCTTCTTCCAGAACACCGGCGACGCCTACGCCAAGTTTGACTGCAAGCCCGTCATCGGCGACCTCAACGAACTCGCCGAATGGGACGTGTTCTGTCGCCGTTCCGGCTGGTCCGGCGGAGCCGCCATTCACATCGACACTGGCATGAACCGGCTCGGCCTCACCGTTACCGAGGCGCAGGGCATCATCCCACGCATCAATGCCGGTGATCACGGCATCACGCTCGTGATGAGCCATCTCGCCTCCGCGGAAATGCTCAACAATCCCGCCAACGCCAGGCAGCTCGCGGCCTTCCGCGAGATCGCGAGCCTGTTCTCCGGCGTCCCGGCCTCGCTGGCAAATTCGTCCGGCATCTTCCTGGGCGCCCAGTTCCAGTTCGATCTGGTACGGCCGGGCTGCGCCCTCTATGGCGTCAACCCGACGCCCGAATCCGACAACCCGATGCAGCCGGTCGTCGAGCTGAAGGCGCGCATCGTGCAGATCCGCAACGTCGAGCGCGGCGATACCGTCGGCTATGGCGGCACCTGGACGGCGCGGCGTCCAACCAGAATAGCGGTCGTTTCCGCGGGCTATGCCGACGGGTATTTCCGCGCGGCCAGCGCCAATGACGGCACCCGAGGTGCCGAGGTGATGGTCGCCGGCAAGCGCTGCCCGATCGCGGGACGGATTTCGATGGACCTGACAGCGGTCGACGTGACTGATCTCGACAAGAATGCAGTGCGGCGCGGCCATTGGGTGACGCTGATCGGCGAAGGCATCACGGCCGATGAACTTGCCCATCATTTCGGCACCATCGGCTACGAAGTGCTGACCAGCCTCGGCAAGCGCTATGCGCGGGTTTACAAGGGTGGCAATGCCACTGCAGACCCCCCTGCTCCGCCTCCATCACAGCAATAACGGCGAAATCCGACGCTGGACCGGTCCTACTATTTCTTCCGGCTGGCCAACACTTGCTTGCAGGCGTCGCTGAGTTGGTGATGTTGCTTGTTCAGACATGCGACGACACGGCCGCCGCCGGGCAGCGTGCCGGCGCAATATTTGTCATAGTCGGCCTTGCAGGCGCCGCGCTGGTCGGTGGCTTGAGCGACTGCGGATCCGGAGTATCCGATGGCGAGCACGAGAAAGGCGAAGCGTAGTTTCGACATGGATTCTCCAGGTGTCGGGCGAAGCACAGTGATGCCAGCCAGCTCTACATGAAGATCGCGACCTTCAACATTAATAATGTCAACCGCCGCCTGCCGAGCCTGTTGCGCTGGCTGCGCGCGGCGAAGCCCGACGTCGTTGCCTTGCAGGAATTGAAATCGACCGACGCCGAGTTCCCGATTCTGGCAATCGAGAAAGCCGGCTACGGCGCGGTGTGGCGCGGACAAAAAACTTGGAACGGCGTCGCCATCCTGGCGCGGAATGCCGAGCCGGTATTGACCCGGACCGCGCTCCCCGGCGATGGGGGTGTCGAGGCCCGCTATATCGAAGCCGCAATTGGCGGCATTCTCGTCACCAGCATCTATCTCCCGAACGGCAATCCACAGCCGGGACCGAAATTCGATTACAAGCTCGACTGGTTCAAGCGACTGCGGTCCCACGCCGGCAAGCTGCTCAAGCAGGACATCCCCGTGGTGCTAGCCGGCGATTACAACGTCGCGCCGACCGAGTTCGATATCTATCCGACGAAGTCCTGGGACAAGGACGCGCTGATCCAGCCGAAGAGCCGCGCCGCGTTCAAGGCGCTGGTGGATCAAGGCTGGACCGATGCGATCCGGACGCTTCATCCGTCTAAACCGATGTTCACGTTCTGGGACTACAAGCGCAACCGCTGGCCACGCGATGCCGGATTGCGGCTCGATCATCTGCTGCTGAGCCCGTTGATAGCGCCGCGCCTGATCAAGGCCGGCGTCGATCGACAGATCCGCGGGGAAGAAGGCGCCAGCGACCATGCACCGGCGTGGATCGTGTTGAAGTAGCTCCTCGCAAGCCCCACCGGCCGAATTTCCTGCGCGGCTGGATGGCGACTGTTCAGCTCTTCCGGGTGTGGCCCCAAGCCTCGTCCCAATCCTCGCCCGCTGCGTCGATCACACGACCATCGGCCTCGAAGAACTTGTTCGGCACCTGGAAGATTGCGAGCATCAGTCCGCCTTGTGGACACCACGCGACGTGGCGACTGCCCTCTTCGCGCCAGATGAACTCGCCGGCCTTGCATTCGATGCCCTGCGCCGGACCTTCCTTGTCGACGAGCGAGCCTTCGAGCACGTAGGTCTGCTCGATGTTGACGTGTTCGTGGTCGGGGAGCACCGCGCCGGGCGCGAACCGCATCAGCGCGGTCATCAAGCCGGTCTTGCGATCGAACAGCAGCGTCTTGGCCTCGCAGCCGGGAAAGCGGGTCTTCTGCCATTCCATGCTGTCGGGTCGAACCAGATGGGAATGCGTGTCTGCAGTCTGCGCATTTGCCGGCGTCGCAGCGTCCATGGCGATCCTCCGTTCTGCTTGTTTTGACGCGATCCTAGCAGCTTTGCCTCTCGCCGCCAGCCGGCAGGTGTGCGCTGCGGCGTCCTTGCCCCCACCTGCGGTCAACTGTAGGATCGACCGGCCAGCCGAACGCAATGTACGGATGAAAAATGGCGGCTCTGCAACAGGCAAGAATCTGCAAGGGCTGCTGGGAGCAGATGCATGTTCCGGTGCCGCTTCGCGGCGTGATCTCCGCGCCATTTCGCGCGTTCGGCATTCGTCCGAGCCGGATGAATCCCAATACCTGCACCATCTGCGAGCTTATGTTCACGAAGGTGATGCGGGCCCGCAAGATCACCATCGACGCGACCATCATGTTTGCCGACCTGCGCGGCTACACTAGCCTGTCGCAGTCGCAATCGCCGGATGCTGTGTCAAGTCTGCTCGATGCATTCTACGATGAATGCGCCAACGCGATCTGGGAGCATGACGGGCTCCTCAACAAGACGATCGGCGACGCCGTCATGGCCGTCTTCAACTTTCCCCTGCAGCGGGAGGAGCATGCCAAAAACGCCGTGCTGTCGGCGCGGCAAATTCAGACGAACTGGCGCGAGCGGCGTGAAACTCTTGTCGAAGCGCATGGCCTCACCGCGGACGAACTGGGGATCGGCATCGGCATCCATTCCGGCGAACTCAGCTTTGGCGAGTTCGGTCACTCGCATCGCGACCTGACGGCGATCGGCACCGTCGTCAACACCGCCTCCCGGGCCCAGTCGGTCGCCGAAGCCGACCAGATACTCGTGACGAAGGCCGTCTTCGAGCGCGTCCAGCCGGATATGAAAGACAGCCAATCAAAGCCATTCCAGCTCAAAGGATTTGACGCCCCGATCGAGCTTTACGTCGCCTAGCGTGAGTGAGCTGGCGGCTCTGCTGTCATCGCATAGCAGCTTCCCCTCGGCACGATCGGCTCCCTTCCGAGTGATATTTAGGCCTCGTAACCCGAGGCTGCCGGCACCATGATGTCGGCATCAGGGAATCGCGAAAGGCTGCAGCTTGAGTTTCCTCTTCGTCCTCATTGTCGGCCTCGTCGCCGGCACCATCTCGGGCATCGTCGGCACGGGATCGTCGATCATGCTGATGCCCGTATTGGTCTATCAATACGGGCCGAAGGAAGCCGTGCCGATCATGGCGGTCGCCGCCGTGATGGCGAACTTCTCGCGCATTCTCGCCTGGTGGCGCGAGGTCGACTGGCGCGCCTGCATCGCCTATTCGGTTACGGGTATTCCGGCCGCAGCCCTCGGCGCGCGGACATTGCTCGCCCTGCCCTCGCATGCCGTCGACATCGCGATCGGCCTGTTTCTCATCGCGATGGTGCCGGTTCGGCACTGGCTGGCCCGTCATCAGCTAAAGGCACGCCTCTGGCATCTGGCGGTCGGCGGCGCCGTTATCGGCTTTCTCACCGGCATCGTAGTTTCGACCGGACCGCTCAGCGTGCCGCTGTTTCTGTTTTACGGACTTACCAAGGGTGCCTTCCTCGCCACCGAGGCCGCAAGCTCGCTCGGGCTCTATCTGAGCAAGTCGGTCACCTTCGAGCGCTTCGGCGCGCTGACGGCGGATATCGCGCTGAAGGGCCTGATTGCGGGTTCTTCCCTCATGTTCGGTGCCTTCATCGCCAAAGGCTTCGTGCTGCGTCTTCAGCCCGACGTCTTTCGGCTGTTGATGGACGGCATCATGCTGGCCGCCGGTCTCACCCTGCTGTGGACGGCATTTTCGTAAGCATTCGGCCGCACCGCCTGAACCATTCCCCATCAGCGGCCGACCAAGTGACGCGTGTCACATCCATTCGGCAAGTAACCACAGATCAGTGCCGGGCATGGAATCGCATCACCCACGTCTGGAGAGACTGAAATGCCTAGGGGAATCATCGGCGCCATCGTCGCCGTCATTATCGTCGTCATCATCGCCGCAGGAAGCTGGTACACCGTCGATCAAACCGAGCGCGGCGTGAAGCTGCGCTATGGCGCGGTCATCGGCACCGCGCAGCCGGGCCTTGGCTTCAAGGTTCCGCTGATCGACAGCGTTGAAAAGGTCAGCGTCAAGACCTTCACCTATACCTGGGACAAGATGAATTCGTATTCCTACGACCAGCAGCCGGCCGACCTCAAGATCAGCGTCACCTTGCGAGCCTCACCTGACAAGGTGGCCGATCTCTACGCCAAGTTTGGCGGGCTCGACACCGCAGTCAAACAAGTGGTCAGCCCGGCCGTCAATCAGCAGGTCAAAATCGTGTTCGGCCGCTACACCGCCGTGAAAGCGATCCAGGAGCGCGGGCCGCTGAACTCCGCGATCAAGGACGCCATCACCGCTTCGCTGAAGGACGATCCGATGATCACGATCGAAAGCGTCCAGCTCGAAAACATCGAGTTCAGCGCCAACTATCTGCATTCGATCGAGCAGCGCATGCTGGCCGAGGTCGAGGTGCAGAAGCTGCAACAGAATGCCGAGCGCGAAAAGGTGCAGGCGCAGATTACCGTCACCCAGGCGACCGCCAAGGCCAACGCCGTCCGCGCCGAGGCGCAGGCCGCGGCCGACGCGCTGCGGCTGAACGGCGAAGCCCGCGCCACCAATATCAGGATCACCGGCGAGGCCGAAGCTGCTGCCATCGAAGCCCGCGCCAAGGCGCTCGGCACCAATCCAAACCTGGTCACGCTGGTGCAGGCCGAACGCTGGAACGGCGTGCTGCCGACGACGATGGTGCCGGGATCGTCCGTGCCGTTCGTTTCAGTGAAATAACAATCGCAAATTCAGAAGGGCGACGCCGTGCAGAGCACGTATCGCGCGTCGCCGTCTGGTTCCGAAGCGCAGAAACGCGCTTCCGGCCAGCTTCTTTCTGCTACAATCCCCATCGGAGCAATGCGCTCCGCATCCATGTAGCCGTTGGCTTTCAGGCGTGCCAATTTGGTCGGTGATTAGTGTGCTCCTTGCACGATCTGATTCTCGACATGGGAGAACGTGTCTTGAGTGTGATGACGGAAACGGCTGATCTCGCCGATGTCGGCGACCAGCGAACCGGACGAACCGAAGCCCGACAAGACACCCTGAAATTTGCGGAAGCCGCCCTTGTCGAGAGCAAGCGTGAAGGCCTGCTGCTCGCCGTCCGGGCACGCTGGGTCGCGCTGGCCATCACTGCCGTTACCCTGCCGATCATCAACCCGAATTGGGACGTGATCTACTACGTCCTGATGCTGGGCTTCTTTGCCCTGATCGGCTGGGCCCAGCTCAAAGTCGGCAAGGTCGGCCGTTCGCATCTCGAGGTTTTCCTGATTATTTGCGATCTTGCGTTGCTGACCTTCCTCAGCGTCGTGCCCAATCCCTGGAGCACCGAGCACTGGCCAATCGGAATGCAATTCCGGTTTGACAGTTTCATCTATTTCTTCATTTTCCTTGCCACGGCCACCCTCGCCTATTCGTGGCGAACGGTTGTCGCGATGGGCGGATGGACCGCTGCCCTGTGGGCCATTGCCGTCGGTTGGGCCTATCTGCAGCCCGAAACCCATGCCGCGCTGTCGCAGCGCGTCAGGGAAGCTGTTGGCGCAGATATCCGCATGTTCGAGATCATCGATCCTTCGTCGATCGGCTTCGGCGCCCGTTTCCAGGAAGTGACGGTGTTCATCATCGTGGCCGCGATCCTGGCGCTAGCGGTGCGCCGTTCGAATGCGCTCCTGATCAGCCATGCCGGGATCGAACGCGAGCGCGCCAACCTGGCGCGCTATTTTTCACCCAATGTCGTCAATGAACTCTCCGGCAACGACGAGCCGCTCACGCGGGTTCGCACACAAGACGTCGCGGTATTGTTTGCCGATATCGTGGGATTCACTGCCTATTCCGATGGACGAGACCCGAAAGAGGTCATCGACACGCTGCGGCAATTCCATGAGCGAATGGAAAGAGAAGTGTTCCAGCACGGCGGAACGCTCGACAAGTACCTCGGCGACGGCCTGATGGCGACGTTTGGCACGCCATTCGCCAGCGATTCCGACGCGCTGAACGCCTTGCGTTGCGCGAGGGGTATGATCGCCTCGATTGCCGAGCTGAACAGAGAACGGCAGGGCCGCAACGAGCCGCCGATCCAGGTCAGTGTCGGATTGCACTATGGTCAGGTCGTGCTGGGAGATATCGGCCTCAATCGGCTTGAATTCGCTGTGATCGGCACCACCGTGAATGCAGCGAGCCGGCTGGAGGCGCTGACCCGCGAATTCGGATGCGCCATCGTCGTCAGCGACGCGCTGGTGCGGCAGGCCCGCTCGGAATCGAACCATTCGAGCGCCGACTTCGCGTCGCTTGTCGAGCGGCCCGCGCAGATTATTCGTGGTCTCGAGCAACCGGTCGGCATCTGGACATGCGCGAACGTCACGTCATGATGCCTTGAAGCGCGCGATACAAGAGAACACCGAGCGCGAAAAGGTGCGGCGCAGATCACCGTCACCAGGCGACCGCCAACGCCGTCGGCGGCGAAGCGCAGGCCGCAGCCGGTGCCCTGCGGCTGAGTGGCGAAGGGCTTCGAAGCGATGATCTACCTCGCCACCGCCGTCATCCATTCCAGGTGAATCTCAACAGACCCTAGCAGCCCGCAACTAGCTCACAAATGCGCGAGGCCCGCATCCGAACCGTACGCGGAATTCGTACCGGCAGACAGGAGCGACAATCACGCCGCTCCGATGACAGCAACCTACGTCGCTCGCATGAGCGAAAACAGGAGAGCATCATGTCGGATAAGTTCCGCATTGCACTCGCCGTGACCACCTTGGCGCTGGCGACCGTATCGGCCGTCGATAGCGCGTCGGCGGGCATAAACTGGAGCTGGTTCGCAGTGCCTCTGTATGGCATACCGTACTGAGCGCTTGCAGCGAGACGCAGAGGCCGCCCGCCGCCGGGCGGCCTCTGCAGGTTTCGCCAGGCGCGACCATCGCCAAGCTTGCGGCCGGACGAAGCCGTCGCGACGCCGTTCCAAAAATAGCAGCAGTAGTGCGCGTGGCTACCGCGGCGAGGCGATCTTGCGTAGATCATGATGCGATTACATGGAATCGCATCATGATCTCATCGCATTGTTCGAGCATGATCTCCGCGCAAACGCTTCGCGTTTGTTAGCTAAGGGAAAATCGGTTTCCATTTTCCGGATCATGCTCTGCCCCGCAACCAGCTCACGAATGCGCGAGGCCTGCATCCGAACCGTACCTTGAATTCGTACCGGCAGACAGGAGCGACAATCACGCCGCTCCGATGACAGCAACCTAACGTCGCTCACATGAGCGAAAACAGGAGAGCATCATGCCGGATAAGTTCCGCATTGCACTCGCCGTGGCCGTCCTGGCTCTGGCGACCGTGTCCGCCATCGATAGCGCGTCGGCGCACTGGTTTAGCTGGAGGGCAGTGCCTCTGTATTACGTACCGCTCTGATTGCTTGCAGCAAGACGCAGAGGCCGTCCGCCGCCGGCCGGCCTCTGCCGCCGTCGCAAAGCGCGCCCCATCACGCGTCACGCGGCACTCAACTGGAGAAATGGAGGGGTATCGTCACAGATGCGCCGCCTGCTGATCACTCTGCTTGCCATCGCCGCTGCCACCGCGGGCACATTCCATTTCTTTCCGCACTGGAGCGGTGCGCCGGCCCAGCCGTCCTACCGACTCGCCAAGGCAAACGAAGGCGAAATCGTTGCTACGGTGAGCTCGAGCGGCACCATCAATCCGACCACGACAGTTATCGTCGGCTCCCAGCTCTCGGGCCAGGTCGTCGAGCTCCTTGCCGACTACAATTCCAATGTGAAGGCAGGGCAAGTGGTGGCGCGGCTCAATTCGGACCAGATCCTCGCCAAGCTCGATGCGGCGCGCGCCGATCGCGAGCAGGCCCGCGCCAAGAAGCTGGTGCAGAAAGCGCAGATCGAGCGCGTGCGCGCGGACACGGAAAAGGCCCGAGCTGCCGAGGCAGAGATCGAAGCGCAGATCGCCCGCAACGGGGCACTGCTCGCCGACGCCGAGCGCACTTACCAGCGCCAGAGCGAGCTGCGGGCGCGCGGCGTCTCCGCCGAGGCGACGCACGATGCGGCCCGGACGACACGCGATGCCCAGCGTGCGAGCCTCGACTCGGTGAAAGCGCAGCTCAAATCCGCCAAGGCGGAGCTCGTTGGCCTCGAGGCCGATCAGCGCGTGGCAGAGGCGCAGCTTGCAGCCGCGGCCGCGCAGGTCGCCGCACGCGAGGCCACGGTCAGACAGATCGAGGTCGATCTCCGAAACACGGACATCCGCTCGCCGGTTTCCGGCGTCGTGGTTCAGCGTCAGGTCGAGCTTGGTCAGACGGTCGCGGCCGCGCTGCAGTCGCCGACCTTGTTCCTGGTAGCGGACGATCTTCGCCAAATGGAGATATCCGCCAATATAGACGAGGCCGACGTCGGCCGTATCAAGCCGGGCCAGCGCGCGACGTTCACGGTGGGCGCCTTTCCCGGGCGAACCTTCGAGGGAACCGTCAAGCAGGTGCGGTTGGGGTCGCAGACTATACAGAACGTGGTGATCTACACGGCAATCGTCTCGATCGAGAATCCGCGTCTCGAGCTGCTGCCGGGAATGACCGCCACGCTGCGGATCGAAACCGACCGGCGCGACGGGGCCGTGCAGGTCCCGAGTGCCGCCTTGCGCTGGCGCCCCCCGACGACCAGCGACGTTTCGGGCGCACAGGTTTCGCAGTCACAAGGAAGCAATCTTTCCGGCGAGCCGAATGCCGCCCTCGTCGAACGCAATCGGGCCGCGCAGCCTGGGCGTGTCTTCGTGGTCGGGCCGGACGGCAAGCCGCAAGGGGTCACGGTCCGCATCGGCGCAACCGAAGGAGCCGCAACCGAGATCGTATCGGGCCTCGAGCCCGGCCGCGAGGTGATTATCGGCGGCGGAACGCGCACCGCCGAGGCGAAGACCACGCCACGCGGCAGCTTGTAGAGAGGACACCATGTCGCTCATCGAGACCGAGCAGCTCACCCGCGTCTATCGGCTCGGCGACGAAGCCGTGCATGCGCTGCGCGAGGTGACGCTTTCGGTCGCGGCCGGCGAATTCACCGCCATCATGGGTCCGTCGGGCTCGGGAAAGTCAACGTTCATGAACGTGATCGGCTGCCTCGATCGGCCGACCTCCGGCCGCTACCGCCTCGGCGGCGAGGAAGTGTCGGCGATGAGTCGCGATGCGCTCGCCGCCGTGCGCAACCGCAAGATAGGCTTCGTGTTTCAGCAGTTCAACCTGCTCGAGCGTCTTGATGCGCTTGGAAACGTGGAACTGGCGACGATTTACGCCGGGGAGGAGCGCAGGCGACGACGCGACAAAGCCGCGGCTGCACTCGCCCGCGTTGGCCTCGCCGAGCGCCTGTATCATCAGCCGACACAGCTCTCGGGGGGCCAGCAACAGCGCGTCGCCATCGCCCGCGCACTCGTCAACACACCAAGGCTATTGCTCGCCGATGAACCGACCGGCGCGCTCGACAGCCGCACCTCGCTCGAGCTGATGGCGCTGTTCCAGGAGCTGAACAATGAAGGGACGACCGTTGTCGTCGTCACCCACGAACCCGAGGTGGCGCGGTTTGCGTCGCGCCTCGTGCGTTTCCGCGACGGTCACGTGCTGAGTGACAGACTACAGCGCCCGGACGACGCTGCCGCCAAGCTGGTCGCAAGCCCGGTCGAGATCATGCCAGACTTCGCGGAGACGGCAGCATGACGTTTGCTGATGCGGTCATCTCTGCGCTCGACGCGCTGCGGCTGCACAAGCTGCGCAGCTCCCTGACGATACTTGGCATCATCATCGGCGTTGCAGCCGTGATAGCGATGGTGGCGGTCGGCAGCGGTGGACGCGAACAGGTCGCAGCGCAGTTCCGCAGCCTCGGCGCCAACCTGCTCGTGGTCATGCCGGGCAGCATCACCAAATCCGGCGTGGGCCTCGGCTCAGGCTCCGCTTCCTCATTGACAGACGAGGATGCAGCGGCGGCCGTGCGGGAAGTGCCGTTGCTGCAGGTAGCCGCGCCATTCGTTCGCGAAAATGCCCAACTGATCGCTGCCGGCGTCAACTGGTCGAGTCTGGTGTACGGCGTCGATCTTGGCCTGTTCGAGGCGCGCGAATGGGACGTGGAATCGGGTCGACTGTTCGCGCCGGACGAGATCGGCCGCGGAGCGCAGGTGGCGTTGATTGGGCAGTCCGTGGCGCGCGCGCTCTATGGCGGGCTCGATCCGGTCGGGCAGGAGTTGCGGGTGCGCAACGTGCCGTTCCGCGTGATCGGCGTGATGGCAAGAAAGGGCCAATCGGCCTGGGGCCACGACCAGGATGATGTCGTGCTCCTGCCGCTCAACACGGCGCGCCAGCGGGTGTTCGGCCGCAATGCAGCCAATTCGCGCTCGGTCGACTCTTTCTATCTCAAAGTGCGCGAGGGGGAGAGCCTCGCCGCGGCGGAGAGCGACGTGAAGATGCTGCTACGCCAGCGTCACCGTCTGCAGCCGATGCAGGACGACGACTTCACGGTCCGCAACCTCGCCGACATTGCGGCGACGCAGGAGGAAAGCGTGGGCACGCTTGCCTTGCTGCTCGCGATCGTCGCCGGGGTCTCGCTCGCGGTGGGCGGCATTGGCATCATGAACATCATGCTGGTGTCGGTGACCGAGCGCACGCGCGAGATCGGGCTGCGGCTCGCGATCGGCGCGCGTCCACGTGATATCCTGAAACAATTCTTGTTCGAGGCAATCGCGTTGTCGCTCATTGGCGGCGCCATCGGCATTCTGACCGGGATCCTCGCCGCCTGCGCAATCGCGAGCTTAGCCCAATGGCCCCTGCTGATCGAGCCGGAATGGATCGTGCTGGCAGTGCTGTTTTCCGGATTCGTCGGCGTGTTCTTCGGCTGGTTTCCGGCGCTGCGCGCGTCGCGGCTCGATCCGATCGAAGCGTTGCGGCACGCGTGATTGCCGAGCCAGCCTCGTCCGATAGTTTGGAGATGCGCGGGCCCAACTTTCACGCACGTCCGTGGAACCTGTCACGCGCGTCAGTGGAACCGCGTCGTGTACGATCAACTTGTTGGCTTAAGTGTCCATCGGGTTGGTGCTAAGGTTAAAGGCGATGAGAGCAGGCGCGCTCGCTACCTTACTGTCGACTACGCATCGTACCCGCGCAGTCGTTGCCGACCGCCCGCTGCGGGCGCGCTGCGGTCAGGCGACAAGGGCGAGCAAGCAGATGCCGTCGCATGTGACCTCGCGCAGAAGAATCCGACGAGTCGAAATGCCGGAAATCAAGACGGTCAGCTTCGTGCCGAGCTCTGATGAGCGGGTGATCAGCCGATCCATCCGACCGGCAGCCCCAGATGCGGAGACGACGCAGAATCCCGAGACCCTGTTGCAGGCCTGTGCCAGCGGCGATCAGACTGCCCTGCGCAGCCTCTATAAGGGAACGGCACCGCAACTATTCGGACTCGCTCTGCGTATTCTCAGGAGTCGCGAAGCGGCCGAGGAGATCATACAGGATTGCTTTGTTCTCGTTTGGCGCAATGCGCACACCTTCGATCCCAGTCGCGGTGCTGCGATGGCCTGGCTCGCCCGCATCGTCCGGAACCGGTGCATCGATGTCATACGACGGCGCGGGCGCGAGGAGCCACTCGATGATGCACCGATTGAGGACCACGAGGACCCGGCATCGCGTCCGGCCGATCAGGCGGTGCTTAGTCGCGATGCCCGCCGCCTGCAGGACTGCCTTGACAAACTCGAGGAGGGGCCGCGCAATACCCTCAAGCTGATATATTATGAGGGGATGACGTACCAGGAGGTGGCAGCCCATGTGGGCGTGCCACTCGGCACCGTGAAGAGTTGGGTTCGGCGAAGCCTGATCCGGCTCAGGGGGTGTTTGGAGCGATGAACTACGTCGATCCGGAAACGCGTGACCTTCTGGCGGCCGAATACGTACTCGGCACGCTGAGCGGCGCCGAGCGCCGCCGTTTCGAGCGGCTGTTGTCCGGCGACCGCGACCTGCGCGATCTCGTGGAACGCTGGGAACAGAGGCTCAATCCCCTCGCCGAGTCGGTCCCGGCCGAGGAGCCGGCTGCGCATGTCTGGGACGAGATTGCCCGGCAGATCGCGCTGGCACGTGCACCGGCAGCACCGGTACGCGAAGGCTGGTTCGATCGGCTGTGGGACAGCGTCGGCTTCTGGCGTAGCGCGACGGCCTTGGCCGCGGCCACGGCGGCGGCCTTGCTCCTGTACGTCGTTTCGCTCCCGCAGAGTGTTGCGCCGGAGCAGATTGCGGCGCTCGACGCTCGGCTTGCACGCATCGAGGACACAACGAAGGGCCTGGTGGCCTCGCCGCCCACGCACGTGGCGGTGCTGCTCGACAAGGATCAGCGTCCGATGATGACGGCGGATCTCGACGTTGCCGACGGACGTCTGATGCTGCGGCTCAACCTCACGCCGCCCCGTGATTTCAACCGCAATGTGCTTGAGGTCTGGCTGGTGTCCCCGGACGGCACGCGCCGCTCGCTTGGCCTTTTCCCAAGCGAGCGCCCCGGCACAACGACGGCTCTCGTGCTGCCGCATGCCACTGCCGAAGCGCTGGCCCAAGCCGCGCTCGCCGTCAGCCTGGAGCCAAGGGGCGGCTCGACGACAGGGCAGCCGTCAGGTCCGGTCCTGTTCACCGGCTCGCTCATGCCTGTCGCTCTATGACAAGGCAGTCCCACCGAAGCACGCTTTAAGCTCGGCGTCGCCGCGATCGATGCTGCGCGTTCGTGCTTCCGGGCCTAACCGTGTTATGCACGGTGCTCGACAGGAAGCAGCGACTCACATTCGATGGCCAAATCCACCCTCTCCTTCGTCTGCCAGAACTGTGGCGCGGCGTATAACCGCTGGCAGGGCAAGTGCGATTCCTGCGGCGAGTGGAACACGCTTGCCGAGGAAGACACCACAGGCGCGACCTCGATGCCGGTGTCGGTTCGCTCGCGGCGCAAGGGCCGGACGTTTGCGCTGGAATCGCTGACAGGAAAAAGCAACGACGCCCCCCGCCTGCCTTCCGGGATGACCGAGCTCGATCGTGTCACTGGCGGCGGTTTTGTCCGCGGCTCGGTGCTGTTGGTCGGCGGCGATCCCGGCATCGGAAAGTCAACGCTGCTCACGCAGGCTACCAGCATGCTGGCCCGCGCAGGCCACCGCGCGGTCTATATATCGGGCGAAGAGGCCGTGGCGCAGGTGCGGCTGCGCGCCGAGCGGCTGGGCTTGGCCGACGCGCCGGTGCAGCTCGCCGCCGAAACCTCGGTCGAGGACATCGTCTCGACGCTGTCGGAAGGCGCGGTGCCGCGCCTGATCGTGATCGATTCGATCCAGACCATGTGGACAGACACGGTGGAGTCGGCGCCGGGAACGGTGACGCAGGTCCGCGCCTCGGCACAGGCGCTCATTCGTTTCGCCAAGAAAACCGGTGCTGCGATCATCTTGGTCGGACACGTCACCAAGGACGGCCAAATCGCGGGCCCCCGCGTGGTCGAGCACATGGTCGACGCGGTACTGTCGTTCGAGGGCGAAGGCTCGCAGCATTTCCGCATTTTGCGCGCGATGAAGAATCGTTTTGGCCCGACCGATGAAATCGGCGTGTTCGAGATGACGGGGCTCGGCCTTCGCGAGGTCTCCAACCCCTCGGAATTGTTCCTCTCGGAGCGCGATCTGGGCAGCCCGGGAACCGCGGTTTTCGCCGGGATCGAAGGCACCCGCCCCGTGCTGGTGGAATTGCAGGCATTGGTGGCGCCGACCACGCTCGGCACCCCCCGGCGGGCCGTAGTGGGTTGGGATCCGAGCCGGCTGTCGATGGTGCTGGCGGTGCTCGAGGCCCATTGTGGGGTCAAACTGTCCGGCTACGACGTTTATCTGAACGTGGCGGGGGGCCTGCGAATCCAGGAGCCCGCGGCCGACCTCGCGGCGGCCGCCGCCCTGGTGTCTTCGTTGGTAAATGCGCCGTTACCGACGGATGCGGTCTATTTCGGCGAGATTTCGCTCTCGGGCGCGGTCCGGCCGGTGGCGCAGACCTCCGCCCGATTGAAGGAGGCCGCGAAACTGGGCTTTGGCCGCGCTGTTCTGCCCGAATCGGCGCGCGGCGAGGTCGGCGGCGATGGCGGGCTTGCGCTGAACAGCATCGGCGGACTAACCAGCCTGGTGGCTGAAATCGCGGCGCGCGGCAGCCCGAGAGGCAACCGCGACACCAGTCGCGAGGGTGCGGCAGAGAAAAATGCCACACCAGCGCGATTCCGTCGTGAAAACAGCTAAAGCGGCGTGACGCGCCCGCCCCTCGCCGCTATACAACGCGCGCGAAAGGCGGGCGGGATGGCACGATTTCCGGCCTTGCGGGATACGCCGTCTGCCCCTCACTTGGGGGCGACCCTGAGCCGCCGATTCGCTGCCTAAAGGACTTACGAGCGGACCTGACCAGCCGATGCCGATAACGATACTCGATCTCGTCCTGCTCGGAGTGATGCTGATTTCGGGGCTGCTCGCCATGGTGCGCGGCTTCATGCGCGAAATCCTGTCGATCGCGGCCTGGGGCGCGGCGGCGCTGGTGACGCTGTATGCCTTCTCGAAGCTGCTGCCGACCGCCAAGGCCTATTTCAACAATGATACGGTGGCAGCCGTGGCGGTGGTGGCCGGCACCTTCATCGGCACCCTGATCGTCGTTTCCGTGATCACGGTGCGGATTTCGGACATGATCCTGGATTCCCGGATTGGCGCGCTGGATCGCACCCTCGGCTTCCTGTTCGGGCTCGGCCGCGGCCTTTTGATCGTGGTGGTCGCCTTCCTGTTCTTTAGCTGGCTGGTCCCGGACAAGCAGCGGCCGGACTGGATCACCAACGCGAAGTCTCGAACAGTGCTGGATGGAACCGGGCAGTGGTTAATGTCGCTCTTGCCTGACGACCCCGAGAACACCATTTTAAAGAGATTCAAGAAGAATAAACCGGAAGACGATCAAACTGACGCCGACCAGGCAGCCCCTGCATCCGGCGATGGCTACAGCAAACCTGCCCGCGACAGCCTTAAAAAGCTGATCGAAAAACCCGCGGGCCGCTAATTCTGGCCAAAATAGAGAGGCGATGGACGCGATGCAAAACCCTTCCGATCCCGCCGGGCAACTCGATCTAAATCCTGGCATCGAGTTGCAGGACGATCTCGAAGGCGACACGCTACGCGAGGAATGCGGCGTGTTCGGCATCTTCGGCCACCCGGAAGCCGCTGCCATCACGGCGCTCGGACTACACGCCCTCCAGCATCGCGGCCAGGAAGCCGCCGGCATTGTCTCCTTCGACGGCAGCCGTTTCCATTCCGAACGCCGCCTTGGCCTCGTCGGCGATACCTTCTCCCGCCGCGAGGTGATCGAGCGCCTGCCCGGCATCGTAGCGGTCGGCCATGTCCGCTATTCCACGACCGGCGCGACCATCCTGCGCAACGTGCAGCCGCTGTTCGCCGAGCTCAATGCCGGCGGTTTTGCGGTTGGCCATAATGGCAATCTCACCAACGGGCTGACGCTGCGCCGCGAACTGGTGAAGAACGGCGCCATGATGCAGTCGACCACGGACACCGAAGTGATCCTGCACCTGGTCGCGCAGTCCAAACGCAGCCGCTTCATCGACCGCTTTATCGAGGCGCTGCGCGCCATCGAAGGCGCCTATTCGCTGGTATCGCTGACCAACAAGAAGCTGGTCGGCGCACGCGATCCGCTCGGTATCCGTCCGCTGGTGCTTGGTGATCTCGACGGCTGTCCGATCCTGACTTCGGAGACCTGCGCGCTTGACATGATCGGCGCGAAATATGTGCGCGACGTCGAGCCCGGCGAAATCGTCGTGTTCGACGAAGAGGGCGCCCACAGCCACAAGCCGTTTCCGCCGAAACCGCCGCGGCCCTGCATTTTCGAATACATCTACTTCTCACGGCCGGATTCGATCGTCGGCGGCCGTTCGGTCTATGAGGTCCGAAAGGCCTTCGGCGCGCAGCTCGCCCGCGAAAGCCATGTCGAGGTCGACGTCGTCGTGCCGGTGCCGGATTCCGGCGTGCCGGCGGCGGTCGGCTACAGCCAGCATTCCGGCGTGCCGTTCGAACTCGGCATCATCCGCAACCACTATGTCGGCCGTACCTTCATCCAGCCGACGCAGAGCGTGCGCGAGCTCGGCGTGCGCATGAAGCATTCGGCCAATCGCGCCGCGATCGAAGGCAAGCGGATCATCCTGATCGACGATTCACTGGTGCGCGGCACCACGTCGAAGAAGATCGTGCGCATGATGCGCGACGCCGGTGCGCGCGAGGTGCATTTCCGGCTCGCTTCGCCGCCGATCCTCTATCCCGACTATTACGGCATCGACCTGCCGGACCGCGGCGGGCTTCTCGCGGCCACTCACACGCTGGAAGAGATGCGCGACATCATCGGCGCGGATTCGCTGGCGTTCCTGTCGATCGACGGCCTGTACCGCGCCATGGGCGAACCGGGGCGCGACCCCGCCAATCCCAAATTCTCCGACCATTGCTTCACGGGTGCCTATCCGACGCACCTCACCGACCAGACCCAGGTCGAGCCGCAGCCGCGCCAGCTCTCGCTCTTGGCAGAGGCGAGCTGAGAACACCCAACGGTGTCGTCCCTGCGAAAGCAGGGACCCATAACCACAGGCCTTCGTTTTCCGGATGCCATCAGTTATTGACACCTCCTCACCTCATGAGCGCCGCGGCGTATGGGTCCCTGCTTTCGCAGGGACGACGATGATCGAGCTAGTTCAATGACCAAACCCCTCGCCTCCCGCATTGCGCTCGTCACCGGCGCCTCACGCGGCATCGGCTATGCCGCGGCGCTCGCGCTGGCAAAGGCCGGCGCGCACATCATTGCCGTCGCGCGCACACAAGGCGGCCTTGAGGAACTCGATGACGAGATCCGCAAAGACGGCGGCAGCGCCACGCTGGTGCCGCTCAACCTCACCGATTTCGACGGCATCGCTCGGCTCGGCGCGGCGCTGCATGAACGCCACGGCAAGCTCGACATTCTCGTCGGCAATGCCGGGGTCGCCGGCCCCTCCTCGCCGCTCGGGCATATCGAGCTGAAGCCCTGGAACGACGTGTTCGCAGTAAACGTGACTGCTAACTTCCAGCTCATCCGCTGCATGGATCCGCTGCTCAAGGTCTCGGACGCCGGCCGCGCCGTCTTCGTCACTTCGGGCGCCGCCAGCAAGGCCAACGCCTATCAGGGACCCTACGCGGCCTCGAAGGCGGCGCTGGACACGCTGGTGCGCTCATGGGCCAACGAGACCGCAAGCACGAAACTGCGCGTCAACCTGTTCAGCCCCGGCCCGATCCGCACCCGCATGCGCGCCAGCGTCTTCCCCGGCGAAGACCCGATGACGCTGGATACGCCGGAACAGGCGGCTGAATTCATCGTGCCGATGTGTGCGCCGGAATGGACCGAGACCGGCAAGCTCTATGACTACAAGACCCGCACACTGATGAGTTTTCATCCGCCGGCTTGAGCATCTTACGAGCTCTCTCATTGTAAGCGCAGCGGCTTGTCCGCCGAAGCTTTGGCGAATGCGGAAAGCTATCCATTTCGCCGCTTGTTGAGACATGAATTCGCCCTCCCCCGTGCATTGCGTGAAACTCGCCAATGACGGGTTGCTCTTTGTCTGCGATCTCATGAACGACCGCATCCAGTTGTTCAGAAAAGATGGAACCTTCGTTAAGGAATGGTTTTACGGAAAGAATGCCCGGGGCAATGGTGCGGTGTGAGACATCGCGATCTGGCCCGAGTTGACGCCGGACGCGCTACGATAGGTGCCTTGCCCGCGGTTCTGAGAAGGACTATCGCAAAGCCGCTGGCAGGTTCCGAAAAGAGAGCCGGCGAACAACATTTCTGGAGGAATACCATGACGACTGGAATTGCGCGGCGCTTCGCCGCTTCCGTGGCGCTTGCCGCACTCGCCCTGGCGACGCCAGCACTGGCCCAGGACAAGACCGTCAAGATCGGCGTGCTGAATGACATGTCGAGCCTCTATGCCGACATTGGCGGCCCCAATTCGGTGGCTGCAGCGAAGATGGCGATTGACGATTCCGGCCTCGCCGCCAAGGGTTGGAAGATCGATCTGGTCAGTGGCGATCACCAGAACAAGCCCGACGTCGGCGTCAACATCGCCAGGCAGTGGATCGACAACGACAAGGTCGACGTCATCGCCGACACGCCAAACTCCGGCGTCGCGCTCGCGGTGAGCAACCTCGTCAAGGACAAGAACGTTGTCCTGCTCAATTCGGGCGCAGCCACAGCCGATCTCACCGGCAAGGCCTGCACGCCGAACACGATTTCCTTCACCTACGACACCTACATGCTAGCCAACGGAACCGGCAAGGCGCTGACCAAAGCCGGTGGCGATAGCTGGTTCTTCCTGACCGCAGACTACGCGTTCGGACATGCGCTGGAACGCGACACCTCGGCAGTCGTCACCGCCAGCGGCGGCAAGGTGCTGGGCGGAGTCAGGCATCCGCTGAATACGTCGGACTTCTCGTCGTTCCTGTTGCAGGCGCAGTCCTCGAAGGCAAAGGTGGTTGGCCTTGCCAACGCTGGCGGCGACACCACCAATGCGATCAAGCAGGCGTCCGAATTCGGCATCGTTGCGGGCGGTCAGAAGCTTGCGGCGCTCCTGCTCTTCATTAACGACGTTCACTCGTTGGGCTTGAAGACTGCGCAAGGTCTGACGTTCACGGAATCGTTTTACTGGGACCTGAACGACAAGACGCGCGAATGGTCCAAGCGCTTCCAGAAAGTATCACCGAAAGGCACGATGCCCTCGATGACGGTGGCGGGGGTTTATGCAGTGGTGCTGCACTATCTCAAGACGCTCGACGCGATGGGCGGCAATCCGCATGACGGCGCCAAGGTCGTCGCCAAGATGAAGGAATTGCCGACCGATGATCCACTGTTCGGCAAGGGCCCGCTGCGCGCCGACGGCCGCCGTCTCATTCCGGCCTATCTGTTCGAGGTGAAGAAGCCGGAAGAGTCGAAGGGGCCGTGGGATTACTACAAGCAGATCGCCACGATCTCGGCGGAAGACGCCGCCAAGCCGCTCGAAGCCAGCGAGTGCCCGCTGGTAAAGAAGTAAGAATTGTAGGGTGGGTTAGCGAAGCGTAACCCACCTCTTTTCACGCAAGCGAGCGGTGGGTTACGCCTTCGGCTAACCCACCCTACTTTTTCAGCGTGCGCCACGCAATCAACAGCGCGAGCCCCAACAGTGCTGCCGCCAGCAGGAACGGCGCGCCCGGCAATTTCACCGGCGCCTGGTCGCTGATGAAATAGGCAAAGGTCAGCGTGAACAGGAACGGTCCCGCCATCTGGGCGATGCTGTTGACGCTGTTGGTCGCGCCCTGCAACTGGCCCTGCTGATCCGGCGCAACGAGCTGCGTCGTCAGGGCCTGGATCGCCGCGCCTGCCACGCCCCACAGCGCCATAACGGGAATGCCGGTCCAGAACAACAGCCCGGTCGGCGCCGCGCCATAGATGAAGAATCCCAGCCCGCCGCTAGCGAGCCCGAGCAGCAGCGCGCTGCGCTCGCCAAGACGCGTGACGATCGGCCCGACGCCCGCACCCTGCACCACCATGGCGCACACGCCAACCAGAGCCAGCGTGAGCCCCACCGTTGTCGTGTCCCAGCCATACCGATAGGTGGCGTAGAGCACGAAGGTGGAAGGCAGCACCACATGCGCGACCTGGCCAAAGAAATTCGCCAGCGACAGGCCAGCGAGAATCCGGTTCGAGCGCAACAGATGCAATGCGCCGAGCGGACTGGCGCTCTTCCAGTGGAACGGCGCGCGCCGATCCCGCGGCAGCGACTCGGGGAGGATCAGCCAGCCATATAGCGCGTTCGCAAAGCTCAGGCCCGCCGCGACCCAGAACGGCAGACGCGGATCCATGCCGCCGAGCAGGCCGCCGATGGCGGGGCCGAGAATGAATCCGGCGCCGAACGCCGCGCCAATCTTGCCGAACACCGCGGCACGCCGTTCCGGCGGCGTCACATCGGCGATATAGGCAAAGGCCGTGGAAATGCTGGCCGAGGTGATGCCTGAGATCACCCGCCCGATAAACAGCCAGGTCAGCGACGGCGCCAGCGCCATCAACACGTAATCCAGCGCCAGCCCGAAATTCGATAGCAGTACCACCGGCCGGCGGCCGAACCGGTCCGAGAGCGCGCCAAGGATCGGCGAGAACAGGAACTGCATCAGCGCCCAGGCGGTGCCGAACAGGCCGAAGATCCGCGCCGCCGTCGCGGTGTCGTTGTCGACAAAACTCTCCACGATCTTGGGCAGGATCGGCAGGATCAGGCCGAGCGCGAGCATGTCGAGCAGGATGGTGACGAAGATAAAGGCCGCCGCGCCACTGCGCACCGGCGGCTTATCGTCGGCAGCAGCGGTGGACGCCTGTTCGCTCATGACGGCCGCTTGCGCTTATGCGCGAACGGATTGGCCTTTTCGCGCAGCGTGATGCGGATCGGCGTGCCCGGCAGGTCAAAAGCCTCGCGCAGGCTGTTGGTGAGATAGCGCAAGTAGGATTGCGGCACGGCGTCCGCGCGCGAGCAGAACAGCACGAAGCTCGGCGGGCGCCCCTTGGTCTGCGTGATGTAGTTCAGCTTCAGCCGGCGGCCTGACACTGCGGGCGGCGGGTTGGCATCGACTGCCTGCTCGAACCAGCGATTGAGCGCGGCCGTAGGCACGCGCTTGTTCCAGACTGCGTAGGCATCCTGGATTGCGGTCATCAGGCGATCGATGCCCTCGCCCAGCAAGCCGGACACGGCGACGATGGGGACACCTTTCACCTGCGGCAACCAGTGATCGGCATCGCTGCGTAGCGCCGAAATCAGATGCGGCTTGCGCTCCATCAAATCCCACTTGTTGACCGCGAGCACGATCGCCCGCCCCTCGCGCTCGATCAGATCGGCGATGCGCAAATCCTGTTCCTCGAACCGGTTCTGCGCATCCATCATCATCACGACGACTTCGGCAAAACGCACGGCGCGCAGCGCGTCCGCCACCGACAATTTTTCCAGCTTCTCCTCGATCCGCGAGCGCCGCCTTAAGCCCGCAGTATCGAATACGCGGAAATCGCGTCCCTGCCAGGTGATCTCCACCGAAATGGAATCGCGCGTGGTGCCGGCCTCGGCGCTGGTCAACAGCCGCTCCTCGCCGAGCAGATGATTGATCAGCGTCGACTTGCCGGCGTTGGGACGGCCGACGATGGCGACGCGGATCGGACGCTGGGCGAGATCCTCGTCCGATACGATATCGTCGTCGTCGAACTCTTCCCGCTCTTCAGCCGGCTCCGGCATCAGTGCGGCGAGCGCGTCGTAGAGATCGCTCAAGCCCTCGCCATGCTCGGCCGAAATCTGCACGGGATCGCCGAGCCCCAGCGCGTAGGATTCCATCGCGCCGATTTCGCCGTGCTTGCCCTCGCTCTTGTTGGCGACCAGCACCACCGGCTTGTTGGCGCGGCGCGCGAAATCGGCAAAGGCGCGATCGTTCGGCGTCAGGCCCGCACGGGCGTCGATCACGAACATCAGCGCATCGGCCAGGCCGATCGCGGCTTCGGTCTGCTCCTGCATTCGTGCCGTGAGCGAGCCCTTGGCGCCCTCGTCGAGGCCGGCGGTATCGATCACGGTGAATTCGAGATCGCCGAGACGCGCGCTTCCCTCGCGGCGATCGCGGGTGACGCCGGGCTCGTCGTCCACCAGCGCGAGCTTCTGCCCGACCAGCCGGTTGAACAGCGTCGACTTGCCGACGTTGGGTCGGCCGATGATGGCGATCGTAAAGGACATAAATGATCCAAACGCCCGTTTCTGAAGGGCGTGTCAATCGAACGAAAACAACAAATTAGCGCGAGAAACTACCGCTCGGCATCGGAGCCGGGAAAGCCGATTGTTGTGAGGATTGCGCGGGCGCGGCCGATTGATCGGGCGGTGGAGCCGTGGTGCGCTTGCGCACGATCTTGGCTGGCTTGGGCGCCGGCGGCGCAGCGGCGGTGCTGCCCTCTTCCTCGGGCGCGACGGCGGGGTCCGCAGCGGCGGGTGCGGCAGCCTGCTTGCCCTTGGATTTCGCGCCACGCTTCGATTTCGGCTCTTCCGGCGGAGGAGCCGCAGCGGCAGCCTGCGCATTCGGGTCATCAACCTGTTGGTTGGCGCCCCTATAGAGATCCTTCGGCACGCCCTGCTCAAGGCCCGGCACACCCTCGGGAAACACCGGCTTGCGCTCACCGGGCAATTTCTTCTTGGTGTCGAGGAAGTCGAGCATGTCGGTGGGATCGAAATTGCCCAAGCCGCCACCGCCGCAGCCTGCCAGCGCGCCGGAAAGCGCGACGAGAATGGCGGCTGCGATCAAACGTTGCGGGCGGCGCATGGTCGGTTTCCCACTCAACTCGTCCTCCGTCAGCTCTTGGCGACCGGCGGCAGCAAGGCCTGTAGCGCTTCTGCACGCGAGCGCAGGCTCGGCGGCGTCTCACCGTCATTGGCGATCATATCCAGCCATTGCCGCGTCGCTCCGGCATCATTGGCGCGCCAAGCCGATAGCGCCAGCAATTCGCGCGCGGTATGGCGGAACGTGGCGCCCGGCGCAGCAGCGGCTTCGAGGCGGTCTTTCATGTTGGGATAGCTGGTGCTTTCCAGCAGCAACTGGGCCGCGCGAATCCGCGCGAGATCCTGCTCGGCGACACCGACGCTGCGGTCAGCGGCAATCTCGTCAAACAGCTTTGCCGCGGCCTGCGGATCGCGGTTGGCGACTTCCGCCGCCATGCGCAACCGTGCCAGCACGCGGTAGCCGAACGGCGCCTTCGCAACGAGATCGGCGAACGCGGCTTCGGCCTCGGCGTGCTTGTTGGCTTCCGAAAGCTCGACCGCCTTGTCGAACGCCGCCCCTGCCTCGGCCGCCTTCTTGGACTCCAGATACTGGTAGCCACGCCAGCCGCCGACGGCGGCGATGATCAAAATCAGGCCGGCGATGATCAGAAGCGAATACCGGTCCCACAGCCTTTTGAGCTGCTCGCGACGGACCTCCTCGTCTACTTCATCAAATAATTCAGACACTTAAAGATATCCCATCCCCGGGGAACCGCAGCTTCGGCGGCAGTATCGCACGCCCGATCCCGCATGGCCGGGGCGTAGCCTATCGATATGGCGGTGGCAAGGCAAAGCGAGGCGGATCAAAGCGTTAACAGCGGCTCCCAACCGCCTCCGAAATCGGCCGGCAATGTTGACATCGCGGTTCAAAGTTTGGCGTAATCCCGGCCGCTTCCATTGTCGATCCGTACTTTTTCAGGTGTTTCATGCCTCGCCACGCGCTGGTTTCGATGCTGCTTGCCTTCGGCCTGGTACCCCTGGCGGCCGCAGCGTCACTGGCCGAGGACTTCAAGCCGAAGGCGCCCGAGACGGCATTCTCGGGCAAGCTGCGCCCCGACATTTTGGGTATCTCGACCGAATCGAACGCCGAATCCGCCCGCGCCATTTTTGATTCGCTGTTCAAGGGCCGGACCGACACCAAGACCGACATCCAGCAGCAGAAGTTCGGCGGCGCCAGCTATGTCTCCGCCTTGAATTTCAGCCTTCCTGCCGGTTCGAAACAGAACGGCGAGATGCTCTCGACCAGCTTCTCCTCGCCCGCGAGCGCCAACCGCGCCTATTTCGTCGCCCGCAACCTGACCTTCGCACCGGACCAGCAGCCGTCGAAGGCGGACATGATCAAGGAGATCATGGGCAAATACGGCGTGCCGACCATCGTCGGCGACCAGCATCTGTACTACATCTATCGCAAGGGCTCGATCATGTCGGTCGGCGGCAAGTACAAGGAAGCGACTGCGCTCGAAGCGATCGACAAGCCGCTCGACCCTAGGGCCGCCGTCAAGCTCAACGGCGACACCGTGCGCGGCAGTTGCGTGGCGGTCGTCAAGCGCGCCCAGACCAAAGCCAAGGAACCGGGCGCCATGCTCACCGAGGCGAAGGGCGCGAACTGCGACGGCGTGTTGAGTGTTCAGCTCGTTCCGGGCACGCTGGCCGACCGCGTCGGTATCGCCCAATTCACCCTGCTGGACGTCAAGCAGCTCGTCAGCGCCGCCGCGATCGACAGTGCCGCGCTCGCCGCCGGGCCAAGCGAGAGCGCGATGCCCAAAGGCAGCGCGCCGAAGCTCTAAGCCGCCGTGAAAGCGTCGCGGAGCTGCCGCTTCATCACCTTGCCGTTGGCATTGCGCGGCAACGGGTCCGTCCGCAGATCCATGGTTTCCGGCACCTTGTAGTCCGACAGCCGCTCGGCGCACCAGGCGCGCAGCGCTTCGCCGCTGACGGCATTCCGCGTCACGACGACGGCATGCACGCGCTCGCCTAGCACCGGGCACGGTTTTGCGATGATTGCGCTCTCGACCACGTCGGGATGGCCTGAAAGCACCGACTCGACCTCGGCGGAATAGATCTTGAGCCCGCCGCGATTGATCATGTCCTTCTGACGATCGAACACGCGCACGAAATTCTCTTCGTCGATCGAGCCGAGATCGCCGGAATGCCAGAAGCCGGCCGTAAAACTCTCCGCCGTCGCCTTCGGATTGTTCCAGTAGCCCTTGATGACGGACCCACCGTGAATCCAGATTTCGCCGATCTCGCCGCGCGGCAGTTCGCGGCCCCCGGCATCCATCACGACGATCTGCGCGCCGGGACAGGGCAAGCCGACGCTGTCGATGTGGCTGGCGGTCAATTCGCCCGGCATCATGGTCGAGGGCGACGTGGTCTCAGTCGCGCCGTAGCAATTCATCAGCTTCAGGCCGGGAATCTTGGCATCGAGTTTCTCAATGGTGGCGATCGGCATCGGCGCACCGCCAAAGCCGCCGATCCGCCAGTTCGACAGATCGTAGCTGTCGAAATCCGGCTGCAGCAGGCAGAGATTGTACATCGCCGGCACCATCACGGTGTAGGTGACCCGCTCGCGCGCGGCGAGCTTCAAATATTCCGCCGCCTTGAACTCCGCCATGATGATCAGCGCGCCTGCGCAACGGACCATGGTCATGACGTTGGCGACCACGCCCGTGACGTGCCCGAGCGGCACGGCGGCGATCGAGCGGTCCGCTTCGGTAAGCTTCATGCATGATACGAACACCATGGCCGAATGAATGATGGTGCAATGGGCGAGCATCGCGCCCTTTGGCCGCCCCGTGGTGCCCGACGTATAGAGGATCATGGCAGTGTCCTCTTCGCCGACCTCGATTGGTGCGGCCAGCGGCGCGTTGTCAGCCAGTTCGGAAAAGCGCGAAACTCGCGGGTCGTCGTCGACAACAATCCGGCGCATCACATCGGGAATATCGCTCGCATCGGGCACACGATCGGCCAAGGCCGCCTCGTGGATCAGGAGCTTTGCGCCGCAATCGGTGAGCACATAGGCGATCTCGGGCTTTTGCTGGCGGATCGAAAGCAGCACCGTCACCAGACCGGCATGGGCCGCACCCAGCATCGTCAGCACGAATTCGATTCTGTTGCCGAGCAGCAGCGCGACGCGGTCGCCGCGCTGCAGGCCGAGTCTTTGAAATCCTGCTGCGATTTGCGCCGATTGCTGTGCGACCTCGCGCCATGTCATTCGCGTGGCGCCGCAGACCAGCGCCTCGCCGTCCGGGTTGGTCGCAACCGCTTCGGCCACCATCGCCGGAATGCTCTTGGGCCGGTCGCAAAAGACCGGGACCATCCGATCGCCAAAGCGCGGCTCGAGCCGCATCGCCGGAATGGAGTGCTGCGACCAATCCATCGCGCGCCCCGTCAGCTCTTCTTCATCTCGTAGACGTGCTCGGGTCCCGGGAAAGCGCGCGAGCGCACGTCGCTGGCGTAGCCTTGGATCGCCGCTTCGATCGCGGGGCCGAGATCGCCATAGCGGCGCACGAATTTCGGCGTCCGCGGCGACAGGCCCAGCATGTCCTCGAGCACCAGTACCTGGCCGTCGCAGGCCGCGCTGGCGCCGATGCCGATGGTCGGAATGGCGATGGTTTCCGTGATCTTGCGCGCCAGCGGCTCGGCGACCGCTTCGACCACGACTGAAAACGCACCGGCGTCCGAGATCGCCTGGGCGTCGTTCAGGATCGGATCCCAACTGCCCTCGTCGCGGCCCTGCGCGCGAAACGAGCCGAGCGTGTTGATCGATTGCGGTGTCAGTCCGATGTGGCCCATGACCGGCACGCCGCGCTCGGACAGGAACGCTACCGTTTCCGCCATGCGCACGCCGCCTTCGAGCTTCACCGCGCCGCAATGGGTCTCCTTCAATATCCGCACCGCGGAATGAAACGCCTGCTCCTTGGAGGCCTCATAGGAGCCGAACGGCATGTCCACCACGACGAGGGCATGCTTCGAGCCGCGCATCACCGCATGGCCCTGCAGGATCATCATGTCGAGCGTCACCGGCACCGTGGTCTCGAAACCGTGCATGACGTTGCCGAGGGAATCGCCGACCAGAATGACGTCGCAGTGCCGATCCACCAGCGCCGCGGTATGCGCGTGGTAGGACGTCAGCATCACGATCGGCTCGCCGTTCTTGCGCGCACGGATATCCGGCGGCGTTTTGCGCTTGATGGCAGATTGCACGGACATGTTAGGCTCCAATGACGGGAACGCCGATCACGACAGGATGGAACGCGAAGGCGAGCGCCAGATAGGCGACGAGACCGACCGCGATCGCGATCAAATCGTTGCCGGGACCGCCGACGGGAATCGGCGGGGCGCCGGCGTCGGAACGATATTTCAGCGAAATGCGATCATACACCGCCCACGCGAGAAACGAGCCGAACAGGAGGATCGAGCCGAGATCGCCATTGGCGAGCAGATGCGCCGCCGCCCACAGCTTGATGCCCGTCAACATCGGATGTTTCAGCGTCGTATAGATCCGGCCACGGATGTAGGACGCGACAACCATGATAACCGCGGGCAGCATCAGCGCCGTCGTGATGTGCTTGAGCGCCACTGGCGGGTTCCAGAGGTCGATCCAGCCCGTTCGGCGATAAAGCGCAAAGCCCCAGATGATCAGCGCCAGACCAGCGATCGAAGCCAGCGCATAGCCGATCTTGTAGCCGCTCTCGCCCGTCGCGGAGATCACCTGCGCGCGCAGCTTGCGTTGCGTGGTAAGCGTGTGGACGCCGAAGAACAGGATCAGGCCCAGGATCAACACCAGCAGTCCCATGACGTGCCTCCCGTTGCGCGGCTGCTTTTTCCGGATTATCCGGGTATCATCTTAAGGGCTTGGTGCGCAATGTGCCACGCGGCCGTTACGGCTTCTCCGCCTGCTTGCCTAGATCGCGGTTGTCGACGTAGCGGATCGCGATCGGCCGCCCGGCAAGCGCGCCGCCAAGACCGCCGGTAAACTTCAGCGGCGTACAGGCCGCCAGCGACGCATTGATCGCGTTGAGATAGGTAGCGCGGGTGTCGGCCGGAACGCCTGCCGTGGCATAGGTCACGCGGGGCGTAGCGATGATCTCACCCGAGCGCTTGAAGCTGAACCGAACCGACATCTGCATGCCCTGACGCGCGATGTCGGAAGGTGGCGGCGACCAACAGGAGCGCAACGCCGCAAAGAGGTCGCCGATCGTATCGAGATCATGATCCGGCTTCCGGTATTTCGCGGCCTGATCCTGTGGGGGCACGCTTTCGATCGTGAGTTGCAGATTCTGGCCGTACGGATAATCGATCTCGGGAATACAGGGACCTTCGTTGAACACGCTGCAAAATGACGGCGTGCACGGCTGGCCGTCGAGCACGCTGCAGGGCGCGTGCGAAAATGGCGTGGCGTCGATCTGGCGCCGCGACTGGGCGTCGGCGGCGCTCATCCCGACGAATGTGGTGATCAGGCAGACGATGATGCACCGGAACATGCGGCCCTAAGTCCTAAGAGGCGACCCGACTAAGCTGATGCGCGCTTCGTCCCGTATCAAGGCGGACGGTGTTCACATCCCTGCGTTCATCGCGGACAGTTCCGCAATCAGGGCTTTCTCGCTGGGCTGATCGAGGACGCCGGCGGTATAGAGCGAGATGCCACCATAGAGCGTAATGTAGACCTTCATCACCGCGCGGCGACGCTCGGCCGGGCTCCCGATATCCTGGCAGAATACCCGCATGGCCTGGGCGATGACCTTGTGAACCGCGGCCTGCAGCGGCGGATTGTGCTTCATGGTGGCGTGCGGGCGGCTCGTCATCAGGGCGTACAGCCCGCGGTTGGCAAGCGCGAAGCGGACATATTTCGCGGTGTAGTCCTGTGGCGTCTCTGCCTTGACGAGGATGGCGGCGAGCCTCGTGTAGGCCTCGGCCGCGACCGCGTCGAGCAGCGCTTCGCGGTCAGCGAAATGGTTGTATAGCGAGCGATGCGCGACGCCGACGGCCTCCGCGACCTCGCGCAGGCTCAATTGCTCATGGCCGGCCGCGGCCACCAAACGGGTGGCGGCCTTCAGCGCTTCGGATTTCAGATTGCCATGGCGATAGGTCGCCCGGCGCGGCTTTGCGGTCATGCTCCCTTCATACAAAGGCATGAGACGCGACGCCACTGCCAGGCGGCCGAAGCTTTCCGTCAGGCCGATGCCTGTTTGGCAACGCGGTCCTCGCCGTACTGCGGCGTAATGTCCTCGTCGATCATGGCGCGGATCATCTTGATCACCGCCCCGCGCGCCCGCGCCTTGGTGGCGGCATGGGCGGCCATGTTGAGCGTGGCGAGCGCCTGTGCGGTCTCCTCGGCGCTGCGCTCCAGCGCATCGGCCGGGACGACGCGGTCAAAGAAGCCGGCGGTGACGGCCTCCATGGGGCCGAACATCTCCCCGGTCATCACTGCCCTGCTGAAATAGGCCGGCGTCAGCCGCTGCCGTGCGATTTCGATTGCAAAACGCGGCACGGTGAGCCCGATCGCGACCTCGTTCATGCCGATCCGGTAGTCGCCCTCGGCGGCAATCCGGTGGTCGCTGGACATGATCAGGAAAGCCCCCATCGGATAGGCATTACCCTGGCATGCCGCCACCACCGGCGTCGGGAACGAGAGGATGCGCAAGGCCAGTTCCGCGCCCGCTTTCACCATCAGATATTGGTCCTGGGCGCTGCCTTTGGCGAAGACGTTGAGGTCGAATCCTCCTGAAAAATGCTTGCCGCGGGCCTTCAGGATCACCACCGTCTTGTCCTTTTCCGCCTGATCGAAGGCCACATGCAGGGCGTTGAGCATGGCAAGCGACATCACATTGGCCTTGCCATCGTCGATCACGATGGTGCCGAACGGGCCGGAACGGGAATAGGTTGCGAGATCAGTCATGGGGCGGTCTCCCTTTTCTAAAAAAGCATCCAATGGATACTTCCGGAGGCGAGGCAGCGGCGCAAGAGGCTTATCAAGGCTGCATGCAGGCATCCACTGGATGCATGAGTGAGCAAGCAACCAGCCCAACTGTCATCGTCCGGCCTCGACCGGACGATCCAGTATTCCAGAGACGTCAGTTATTTACGGATAAGCCGCGGCGTACTGGGTCCCCCGCTTTCGCGGAGGACGACAGCGGCGGTTGGGATGGCGGCGTGCCCCGGCCTTACGCCTTCTTCTTCACGTCCTTGACGTTGGAGAAGGTGATCCCTTCGGCGCGCTCCCTGGTATAGCCCAGGTAAAACTCGTTCTTGGCCATGAACACGGGATCGCCGTCGACGTCGTCGGCGATGCCCGAGCCGTTGGCCGCGATGAAGGCCTCTAACTTCTTGCGGTCGTCGGACGAGACCCAGCGCGCGAGCTGGAATTCCGAGACTTCGAATTCCACCGGCAGCGAATATTCCGCGTCGAGCCGTGCCTTCAGCACGTCGAGCTGCAGCGGACCGACGACGCCGACCAGCGCCGGTGCGCCGTCGCGGGGCCGGAACACCTGCACCACGCCCTCTTCCGACATCTGCTGCAGCGCCTCTTTCAGCTTCTTGGCCTTCATTGCATCCGTCAACCGCACGCGGCGGACGATTTCCGGCGCAAAACTCGGAACGCCGACGAAGGTGATGTCCTCGCCTTCCGTCAGCGTATCGCCGATCCGCAAGGTACCGTGGTTCGGAATGCCGACGACGTCGCCGGCAAACGCCTCATCGGCCACCGAGCGATCCTGCGCGAAGAAGAACTGCGGCGACGACAGCGACATGTTTTTGCCGGTCCGCACCAGCTTCGCTTTCATGCCGCGGCTGAGCTTGCCGGAGCACAGCCGTGCGAACGCGATGCGGTCGCGGTGGTTCGGATCCATATTGGCCTGGATCTTGAACACGAAGGCGCTCATGCGCGGCTCGGCTGCTTCGACCTTGCGCAAATTGCTGTCCTGCGCCCGCGGCGCCGGCGCAAACTTGCCAAGACCTTCCAGCAAGTCGCCGACGCCGAAATTGCGCAGCGCGCTGCCGAAATAGACCGGCGTCAGATGGCCCTCGCGAAACGCGTCCAGCTCGAACGGCTTGCAGGCTTCCGACACCAGCGCGAGTTCGTCCTTGATCTCGGCGACGTCGAGATTGGGGTTGCGGCCGGCAAGATCGGCGATATCGATCTGCTCGGTCGCGCCGGTCTTGGCGCCGCCGCCTTCGAGCAGGCGCACGCCGCCGTTGACGACGTCGTAGGTGCCGAGGAAGTCGCGGCCGCGACCGACCGGCCAGGTCATCGGGGTGGTGTCGAGCGCCAGCGTCTTTTCGATCTCGTCCAGCAGTTCGAACGTGTCGCGGCTCTCGCGGTCCATCTTGTTGATGAAGGTGATGATCGGAATGTCGCGCAGCCGACACACCTCGAACAGCTTTCGCGTCCGCGCCTCGATGCCCTTGGCGGCGTCGATCACCATGACGGCGGAATCGACCGCGGTCAGCGTCCGGTAGGTGTCTTCCGAGAAGTCTTCGTGGCCGGGCGTGTCCAAGAGGTTGAAGACGAGGTCCTGGAATTCGAAGGTCATCACCGAGGTCACGACCGAGATGCCGCGCTCGCGCTCGATCTTCATCCAGTCGGAACGGGTATTGCGCCGCTCGCCCTTGGCCTTGACCTGCCCTGCCAGATTGATGGCGCCGCCGAACAGCAGGAGCTTCTCGGTCAGCGTGGTTTTGCCGGCGTCCGGATGGGAGATGATCGCAAATGTGCGCCGCCGCGCGACTTCAGCTGATAGCGGCGAGCGGGACGGCGATTCGGCTGTAACGGCAATGTCGGACATGAGGCTCGAGCGTTTGGCAGGGAAAACCGCGCTGATCAAGCCTCATTTGGTGGTTGCGAGGGCTCCTGGCCAGTCCCATATCGGCAGCGGAAGGACGGCCTTCCAATTTTGCAGCTCATCCGCGGGGACGACCCTGCCTGGTTCGGAGGGTTGTCATGGCCTGGATCGTGTTGTTCGTCGCCGGTCTCATGGAAGTGGGTTGGGCGATCGGCCTCAAATATACCGAGGGTTTCACGCGACTTGTTCCATCCGTCCTGACGCTCGCCTGCATGGCAGGGAGCATCGTCCTGCTCGGCCTTGCCTTGAAAGCGCTTCCGATCGGAACCGCCTACGCGGTATGGACCGGCATCGGCGCGGTCGGAACGGCCATCCTGGGCATCGCGCTGTTCGGCGAACCCGCGACCGCCGCCCGCCTCGCCTGCATCGGACTGATCGTGGCCGGCATCGTCGGGCTTAAACTCGTCACCGGATCAGCGTAGCAACAGCACGGCCCAATAGGTCAGCGCCGCGATAATCGCCGACGCCGGAATGGTGATCACCCAGGCATACACGATCGAACTCGCGACGTTCCAGCGCACCGCCGAGACCCGCCGCGCCGCGCCGACGCCGACGATGGAGCCAGTAATGGTGTGGGTCGTGGATACGGGAACCCCGAGATAGGTCGCCATGAACAGGGTCGCAGCTCCACCGGTTTCGGCGCAAAAGCCCTGCATCGGCGTCAATTTCGTGATCCGCAATCCCATGGTGCGGACGATCCGCCAGCCCCCCATCAACGTGCCGAGCCCCATCGCCGCCTGGCAGGAAATCACGACCCAGAACGGGATGGCAAAATCCGCCCCGAGGTGGCCTTGCGAATACAAAAGCACCGCGATGATGCCCATGGTCTTTTGCGCGTCGTTGCCGCCATGGCCGAGCGAATAGAGCGATGCCGAGACGAATTGCAGGATGCGGAAGGCGCGGTCCACCGCAAACGGCGTCGAGCGCACCGACAGCCAGGACACGATCGCAACCAGCACCAGCGCTAGCAGAAACCCGACCAGCGGCGACAACACGATCGCCAGCAGCGTTTTTGACAGGCCGCTCCAGACCGCCGCGGAAATCCCGGCCTTGGCCACGCCTGCGCCGACCAATCCGCCGATCAACGCGTGCGAACTCGAGGATGGAATGCCGAGCCCCCAGGTAATCAGGTTCCAGACAATGGCCCCGACCAGCGCAGCGAAGATCACAGCCGCATCGACGACGTCGGGCTCGATGATCCCCTTGCCGATCGTGTTGGCGACATGCAGCCCGAAGACGAGAAAGGCGATGAAATTGAAGAAAGCCGCCCAGAACACCGCATAATGCGGGCGCAGCACGCGAGTCGACACGATCGTCGCGATCGAATTGGCGGCGTCGTGCAGGCCGTTGAGGAAATCGAACAGCAGTGCGACCGCGATCAGGAAGATCAGAATCGGTAGGCCAAGCGTGGCGTCCACTGAATTGGCCCTGCCCTATACCTGTTCGATCACGATCGAGTTGATCTCGTTGGCGACGTCGTCGAAGCGATCGGATACTTTTTCGAGATGCTTGTAGATCTCGGCGCCGACGACGAAGTCCATCGAATTGCCGTTGCGGTGCTTGAGAAACAGTTCCTTCAAGCCGATGTCGTGAAGATCGTCGATACGGCCCTCCAGCTTTCCGATTTCCTCGGTGATGGCGGTCAGCATCGCGACGTTGTTGCCGATCGACTGCATCAGCGGGATCGCGCGGCTGACGAGATTGGCGCACTCGACCAACAGCGTGGCTATTTCGCGCATCGGAGGCTCGAACGTTCGGACCTCGAACAGCACCACCGCCTTCGCGGTCTGCTGCATCTGGTCGATCGCGTCGTCCATCGACGTGATCAGATTCTTGATGTCGCCGCGGTCGAACGGGGTAATGAAGGTGCGGCGGACCGCGGTCAGGACCTCGCGGGTGATTCCGTCGGCGTCGTGTTCGAACTGATTGACTCGCTGGCAGAATACCGGCGTCTCGTCGCCGCCGCGCATCATGTCCTGCAACGCCAGCGCGCCCTGCACGACCGTCTGGGCGTGGCGGGCAAATAGGTCAAAAAACCGCTCCTCTTTGGGCAAAAAGGCACGAAACCAGCGCAGCATGGGTATTTTTTCCGTCGTTCAGAAACAGCCGCGGAGCGCGCTGTCACAAAACTGTCATAGATCATTCGAGGGAAAAGCGCGCGACGTCCGGCCCCAGGAACCGGGTCATCCACCACTTTGTGGAGCCGAAAAACTGCGCCCAAACCGCCGTTTTTAGAGGGATCGGCGGAAATAATGCGCGATCTCGCCGATGATGCCTCGGCGGAACGTCAACACGCAGGCCACGAAGATGACGCCCTGGATCACCGTCACCCATTGGCCGAAGCCGGCCAGATATTGCTGCATGGCAATGATAACGAAGGCCCCAACGACCGGACCGAACACCGTGCCGAGGCCGCCGACCAGCGTCATCAGCACGATTTCACCCGACATCGTCCAGTGCACGTCGGTGAGGGAGGCGTTCTGCGCCACGAACACCTTCAGCGAACCCGCAAAGCCCGCAATCGTTCCGGAGAGGATGAAAGCGAGCAGCTTGTACTGGTCAGTCTTGTAGCCCAGCGAGATCGCGCGCGGCTCGTTTTCGCGAATGGCTTTCAAGACCTCGCCGAACGGCGAGTTGATGGTGCGGTAGATCAGGAGGAAGCCGCCGAGGAATCCGGCAAGCACCACGTAGTAAAGCACCGTGGGCTTGGCGAGATTGAATATTCCAAACAGATAGCCCTGCGGAATACCCTGGATGCCGTCCTCGCCATGCGTGAACGGTGCCTGCAGATAGATGAAATACAGGAGCTGCGAGAGCGCCAGCGTGATCATCGAAAAGTAGATGCCCTGGCGACGGATCGAGATGAAGCCGGTGACGACGGAAAGCGCGGCGGCGCCGGCGACACCGACCAGAATTCCGACTTCCGGCGTTACACCCCAGACCTTGAGCGCATGCGCCGAGCAGTAGCCCGCGGTCCCCAGAAACATGGCGTGGCCGAACGACAGCAGGCCGCCATAGCCGATCAGGAGGTTGAAAGCGCAAGCAAGCAGCGCGAAGCACAGCGCCTGCATCACGAAGAACGGATAGATGCCCGTCAGGGGTACGAGCCCCAGCAGCACCGCCATCCCGGCGAACACGATCATTTCGTCGCGCATCGCTTGCGGCGTTATCGGCAGTGTGTCGTCAGTCAATGTGCTCATGTCAGGCAGCCCGTCCAGTCAGTCCCGTTGGCTTCAGCAGCAACACCAGCACCATCAGGACGAACACCACGGTGTTGGAAGCTTCGGGATAAAAATACTTGGTCAGTCCCTCGATTACGCCGAGCGCAAATCCGGTGATGATCGATCCCATGATCGATCCCATACCGCCAATCACCACCACCGCGAACACGACGATGATCAGGTCCGCGCCCATCAATGGCCGGACCTGGTTGATCGGCGCGGACAATACGCCGGCCAGCGCCGCCAAGCCGACGCCGAGGCCGTAGGTCAGCGTGATCATCCGCGGCACGTTGATGCCGAATGCGCGTACCAGGGTTGGGTTTTCAGTCGCCGCACGCAGATTGGCGCCGAGCCGGGTCTTCTCGATCAGGAACCAGGTCGCAAGGCACACCACGAGCGAGAAGACGACGACCCAGCCGCGGTAGATCGGCAGGAACATGAATCCGAGATTCATGCCGCCCTGTAATCCGCGGAACCCGCCGACCTCCGGATAATCAGGAATCGCGTACGGCAGGCCGGACGAGCCGAAGTAATTCTGGAACACGCCCTGCACGATCAGCGCGATGCCGAACGTCAACAACAGCCCGTAGAGGTGGTCGAGACCGGCCAGCCATTGCAGCATGGTCCGTTCGAGGATCATGCCGAAGATGCCGACGACAATCGGCGCGATGATCAGGGCCCACCAGTATCCAATCCCCGTGAGATGCAGCAGAAAATATGCGCAGAACGCGCCCATCATGTAGAGCGCGCCATGGGCGAAATTGATGATGTTGAGCATGCCGAAGATCACGGCGAGCCCGAGACTGAGCAGCGCGTAGAATGATCCGTTGATCAATCCCACCAAAAGCTGGGCGTAGAGAGCTTGCATCGGTTTCGCACTCAATCTCGTTATGATGCGGGTTAGCTTGGGCCGCGAGAGAAGGCCCGCCGGCATGACGCCGACGGGCCATCGTTGTTACTTCTTTACCAGCGGACAGGCGCTTTCCGAAAGCGGCCGGAAGGCCTGCTCGCCGGGAGTGGTGCCGATCAGCTTGTAATAGTCCCACGGCCCCTTGGATTCGGAGGGTTTCTTGACCTCGAACAGGTAGGCCGGATGAAGCTTGCGGCCGTCGGGGCGGATCGTGCCCTTGCCGAACAGCGGATCATCGGTGGGCGTTTCCTTCATTTTCGCCACCACCTTGACGCCATCGTGCGGATTGCCGCCCATTGCATCGATCGTCTTGAAATAGTGGATCAGGCCCGAATACACCCCGGCCTGCACCATCGACGGCATCGCCTTGTTCTTCATCCGCTCGGAGAAACGCTTCGAAAACGCGCGGGTGCCGTCGTTCAGATCCCAGTAGAAGGTTTCCGTGAAGTTCAGGCCCTGAGCCACCTTGAGGCCGAGGGAGTGGACGTCGTTGATGAACAGCAGCAGTCCCGCGAGCTTCTGCCCGCCCGAGACGATGCCGAACTCTGCAGCCTGCTTGATGGTATTGGTGGTGTCGCCGCCGGCGTTTGCCATGCCGATGATCTTGGCCTTGGACGCCTGTGCCTGCAGCAGGAACGAGGAGAAGTCCGACGAATTCAGGGGGTGCCTGACGGTGCCGATAACCTTGCCGCCCGACTTGACGACGACCGCGGAAGTGTCGCGTTCCAGCGCGTGGCCGAACGCGTAATCCGCAGTCAGGAAGTACCAGGTATCGCCACCGGCCTTCACCAGCGCCTGGCCGGTAGAGTTGGCGAGCATGTAGGTGTCGTAGACCCAGTGAATCGTGTTCGGCGAACACTGCGTATTGGTGAGATCCGACGTCGCCGCGCCGGTATTGATCATGATGGCGTTCTTTTCCTTCACCAGATTGTTGACCGCCAGCGCCACGCCGGAGTTCAGCACATCCACGAAGATATCGACCTTGTCGACGTCGATCCATTGACGGGCGACGGTGGTGCCGATGTCGGGCTTGTTCTGGTGGTCGGCGGAGACGATGTCGATCTTCCAGCCCTTGGCCGCAAGGCCGGAATCCTCGACCGCCATCTGGGCGGCGACCGTCGAGCCGGCGCCGCCAAGGTCAGAGTAAAGTCCGGAATTGTCGGTGAGCACGCCGATCTTGACCGTCTTGTCTTGCGCCACGGCGCTGCCTGCGGCAAGTGCCAGAGCGGTGCCGAGGAAGAGCGCTGAAATCCGATGTTTCATAGTATCTCCATTATTCCAGAGTGCAGCAAAGTACCGATTAAACGCCGAGATAGGTGTGGAGCTTGTCCATATTGGCCGACAACTCCGAATTCGCAAAACCGTCAATGACCTTACCGTGCTCGACGATGTAGTAGCGGTCGGCCACCGTGGAGGCGAAGCGGAAATTCTGTTCGACGAGCAGGATGGTAAAGCCTTCCGACTTCAGCCGAGCGATGGTGTGACCGATCTGCTGGATGATGACGGGCGCCAAACCTTCGGTCGGCTCGTCCAGCATCAGAAACCGTGCGCCGGTGCGCAGGATTCTTGCGATCGCTAGCATTTGCTGCTCGCCGCCCGAAAGCTTGGTGCCCTGGCTGTTGAGGCGCTCTTTCAGGTTCGGAAACAATTCGAAGATCTGGTCGAGCGACAGCCCGCCACTGCGCACGATCGGCGGCAGCAGCAGGTTTTCGCGCACGTCGAGGCTTGCGAAAATGCCCCGCTCCTCGGGACAGAATGCGATGCCTAGGCGCGCGATCCTATCGGACGAGGCGCGCGTGATGTCCTGACCGTTAAAACGGATCGACCCGGTACGCTTGCCGATAATTCCCATCACCGACTTCAGCGTCGTGGTCTTGCCGGCGCCGTTGCGGCCGAGCAGCGTGACCACCTCGCCCGCCTTCACATTGAAGTTGATGCCGTGAAGGATATGCGATTCGCCGTACCAGGCCTGCAGGTCGGAAACGGAAAGAATCTCCGCGCCCGCCGGTTTGGCGGTGGCTTCGGCCATTTTCAACTCAGGCATGACCGGCCCCCAGATAGGCTTCCTTGACGCGCTCGTCCTTGGACAATTCGGCATAATCGCCTTGCGCCAGCACCTGACCGCGCGTCAGCACAGTGATGATATCGGACAGGTCGGCGACCACGGAGAGATTATGTTCGACCATCAGGATGGTGTGCCTCGCCGAGATACGCTTGATTAGGGCTGCGATCTTGTCGATGTCTTCATGACCCATGCCCGCCATAGGCTCATCGAGCAGCATCATTTCCGGGTCGAGCGCCAGCGTCGTCGCAATCTCCAGCGCGCGCTTGCGTCCATAGGGCATCTCGACCGCCGGTGTATTGGCGAACTCGCTCAAGCCCACGTCGTTCAGCAAGTCGAGGGCGCGGCCGTTGAATCGGTCGAGCACGCGCTTGGAGCGCCAGAAATCGAACGAGCTTCCATGCTGGCGCTGTAGCGCGACACGAACGTTTTCCAGCGCCGTCAGGTGTGGAAACACCGCCGAAATCTGGAACGAACGCACCAAGCCGAGGCGAGCCACATCGGCCGGCGCCATCGCGGTGATGTCCTGCCCCTTGTACAGGATCTGCCCTGCAGACGGCCTCAGAAACTTGGTCAACAAGTTGAAGCACGTCGTCTTGCCGGCGCCATTCGGCCCGATCAACGCATGAATGCTGCCGCGCCGTACCTTGAGGGCGACATCGCGAACGGCGAAGAAACCCGCGAATTCCTTGGTCAATCCGTGGGTTTCGAGAATGAACTCATCAGCCAAACAAATTTCCCCCTTAGCCGTCTCCGCGAGTTCGCCCGCGCGCGGCCAGTTTTTTCCTGTTCGGGCAGGCTCTCTTGGACGTCCTGGAAACCGTCCCGAGCCCGCCGCCTCCGGCCGGAATATGCCGTCAACGCGATGGATTAGGCAAGGCGGAATGCTGCCACGCCCGACCGTGCGCTTGCGGTTCCGGATGCGCCATAAGTCGAATAGCGCGCCGGCGCGGCTCGGCCGGGCCACGAGCCACGCTCAACCGCAACCTCGCGCCGGCAAGCCATCGTTAACGGTGTTTTGCTGCAATCGGGCGCGCTTTCACACAATATTTCCCCTCGGGGCGCATCATCTCGCGATTTGGATCGCGCAGGAATTGCCGCCTTGAAATTTGAAAGCGCCGGACCGTCGGTCATCAAATCCATCAAGCAGCGCGACCTGCTGAACACCTGGCTGCGGCTTTACGCCCGCGACCAATCGATACCGCGCATGGCGGAATACCAGCCGGCGCGGATCGAGGACGAACTTCCCGACCTGGTACTCTACACCGTCGATACCAGCACCCAGCCGCCGCGCCTGACCATCCAGAGCGACGGCACGCGGATGTCGACGGCTTATGGGAATACCGGCAAGGGCCGCTATCTCGACGAGTATCTCGGCGCAAGGCTCGCTCCGATCGTGATGCCCGTCTATCATGAATGCATCGCGCGCCGTCTTCCTGCCTATACCATCGCCAATATCGACGACATCTACGGGCGAATCGTCGCCTATGAGCGGCTGTTGCTGCCGTTCTCGGATGACGGCAGCGTCACCCATGTCATCGCTTCGCTGAAAACCATCAGCGAGGATGGCGGCTTCGAGATCAAGAATCTGATGCGCGGAAACGACCAACTGCCGGTGCCGAAGCTTCGCGCCATCATCGACCGCGATCTCTTCCATCGCGCGCCAGGCCGCATTCCATCCGGCGATGAACTCGAATTCGATTAGGCCTTCCGCCCGCGCGGCTTCGACGCGACCTCGCTTGCATAGATATCCGGCTTGAACCCGACCAGCAATTTGCCGCCGAGATCGAGCACCGGCCGCTTGATCATCGAGGGCTGCGCCAGCATCAGCGCCAACGCCTTGCGCTCGTTGAGGCCTTCCTTGTCGCTGTCGGGCAACTTCTTGAACGTCGTGCCGGCGCGGTTGAGCAGTATTTCCCAGCCAACCTTGTCGGACCATTGCTTGAGCTTGTCCTTGCCGATGCCGGCAAGCTTGTAATCGTGAAAGTCGTAGGCCACGCCGTGATCGTCGAGCCAGGCGCGCGCCTTCTTCATCGTATCGCAGTTCTTGATGCCGTAGATGGTGATGGGCATTGTCGTTGCATTCCGGAATGTCGTTATTGGTCCTGCCGGACCGGATTAGAATTAAGCAGATCGACGAATCTATCATAGACTGACGTATCATTCCGTGCCGGGACCAGCCGATGGAATTCACCGTATTGTTTCTGGCCATAGTCATCGTGATGCTGATCGCTTGGCGCGGTCGGCGTCCGCTGGCGCTCGGCCTGTTCGGGGCCGCGCTGATCGCGTGCATCGCCACCTATCTGCATCACGCGACCGATACGCTGAAATTGTCGTTCTGAGGACGCATGACCCAGGCGCGTGCCATTACGTTGAATGCACTCAGCCTCTACGCGGTGGCGCTGGTGCTTGCGGCGGCCTATGCGGCGCAGTTCATTCTTCATGAGCTGCCCTGCCCGCTCTGCCTGCTGCAGCGCATCCTGTTCGCGGCTCTCGCCGTCGGCCCGATCCTCAATATCCGCTTCGGCCCCCGTCCCAGCCATTATGCGATGTCGCTGCTGGCGGCGGTGGCAGGCGCCGTCGCGTCGACCCGGCAGGTGCTGCTGCATATCATGCCCGGCGACGCCGGCTACGGTTCGGCGTTGCTCGGCTATCACTATTATACCTGGGCGCTGATCGGCTTCATTACGGCCATCGTCCTGCTTGCGGCGATCCTGCTGTTCGACCGCCAGTTCGAGGAAGACCGCGCCGTGCTGCCGGCCACCGGCGGCGCCTTCGCGCAAACCGCGGTATGGCTCGTGATCGCACTCACGGCGGCCAATGTGGTGACCACGCTGCTCGAATGCGGCTTCGGCGCCTGCGCCGACAACCCGGTGGTGTACGAACTGCTCAAGCACGCCGCTTAAGGCCGCTTGGGTATGTCGAGCCCGCGCTGCACCGCCGGCCGGGCGAGCCCGCGTTGCAGCCATGCCGGCACCTGCTTCAGCGTATCGAACGCAACGAGATCGCGCGCACCGTAGAAGCCGATCAGGTTGCGCACCCAGCCGAGCATGGAAATGTCGGCGATGGTGTACTCGTCGTCCATGATCCATTGCCGTCCGGCGAGATGCGTCTCCACTACCTCAAGGAGGCGTCTCGACTCGGCGACGTAACGCTCGAGCGGCCGCTTGTCCTCATATTCTTTGCCGGCGAACTTATGGAAGAATCCGACTTGGCCAAACATCGGGCCGATGCCGCCCATCTGGAAGTGCAGCCACTGGATGGTCCGGTATCGCCGCGCCGGATCGGCCGGCAGAAGCTTGCCGGTCTTCTCGGCGAGATATTGCAGGATCGCGCCGGACTCGAACAGCGGCAGCGGTCTGCCGCCGGGACCATCCGGATCGAGGATGGCCGGTATCTTGCCGTTCGGATTCAGCGACAGGAATTCCGGCGTCTTCTGGTCGTCCTTGTTGAAGTCGACCAGATGCACCTCGTAGGGCAAGCCAATCTCTTCGAGCATGATCGAAACCTTCACGCCGTTTGGAGTCGGCAGCGAATAGAGCTGAAGGCGGTCGGGATGTTTGGCGGGCCAGCGTTTGGTGATCCGGAAGGCGGAAAGATCGGACATCAAAACTCGTTTTGCATGGTTGTCGTTGCGTGGCTAATGTACGGCCGATGCCGCATATAACAAGGTTTCGCGCCGTTCATGACCGATCAACCGTCTCCGGCGAAGCTCGGCCTGACTGATGAGGAGCTTGCGGCCCGCCCGACCCTGTTCGCGGCCGATGCACTGAAGGATCAGGTCGCCGTCGTAACGGGCGGCGCCGGCGGCATCGGGCGGGCGATCGCCTGGCTGTTTGCGCGGCTGGGCGCGCATGTCGCCGTGGTCGGGCGCGACGGCGGCAAGCTCGACGCGCTCGTCACCCAATTGACGGGCCGAGGCCTCAAAGCATCGGCGCATGTCGCCGACATCAGGGAGCCCGACGCGGTCAGCGTCCTGTTCGACACGATCTGGGCCGCGCAAGGCCGCCTCGACTGCCTCATCAACAGCGCCGGAGGGCAATTTCCCCAAGCCGCGATCGATTTTTCGGTGAAGGGCTGGAACGCCGTCATCAACACCAATCTGAACGGCACCTGGTACATGATGCAGGCCGCCGCGCAACGCTGGCGCGACCACAAGCATCCCGGCAGCATCGTCAACATCGTGGTTGTGACGACGCATGGGCTCTACGGCATCGCACACACGATTGCTGCACGGAGCGGCGTCATCGGGCTGTCGCGCGCCGTCGCGGTCGAATGGGCGCCGCTGAACATCCGGGTCAATTGCGTGGCGCCGGGCGCGATCGAAACCGAAGGCTGGAACGTGTATTCGCCGGAGGCCCGCGCCGCCTACCCGCGCTCGAACCCGATGATGCGCACAGGCTCGCCCTGGGACATCGCCGAAGCCACTGTCTTTCTCGCTGGTCCTTCGGCCCAATTCGTCACCGGCGAAACGCTGACCGTGGACGGCGGCGGTCAGCTCTGGGGCGAAACCTGGACCACCGGCAAGCCGGCGTATTTCGGCGGCGAAGATGGATAAACCTCTCCGTACGGACTGATGCCGGGCCGTCGCTACAAATCAAGAGCAAGTTCCACCCAGAGCGGATCATTCGGTTTGAAATTCGTTCCGTAGCTAAGACGGAAAATTGAAGCCCCGAACTTGTTCTTCTCAGCGGCAGTCTCACCGTCGCCGCGAAGAATCCTACCGTCGGTCAACTCGTTGAGCCGCTTGTAGAGATCACCGTAAGGCATGGACCAGCCATGAGGCGAGTTCTTGGTTACCTGTTCGTGCGCGGTCTCCTCCACCACAGGGATCATTGCGCACAGCCGCGGATCCGTCATCAGCTCCAGACCGCGTTCGCGCAGTGTAGCGTTGTGGCTGGCGTGATGCCCGACCTTGTAGAGAATCGTGCGCGCCAGGATATCCTCTATCTTAAGCCTGGGTCCGCTCGCCGTATCATTTGCCGGGTAGGTTTGATCACCCCAGGAAAGCCAGTTACCGACTTGCGCGTCGCCTGGGAAAAGCAGCACGCGCTTGTCCAGTTCGAGTCCCAGCGCGAGCGAAGTGTTGTTCACGTCACCATCGATCTTCAGCGCCAGGCTTTCGACGCTACCCAGCCAATCATCGTCGATGCGACGGTACTTCGCATCGCCTTTCGCATAGATTCCGGCGATTCGAATGTTGGGCTTCTGCTTCGGCGCCCTCGCCTTTAACTTTTTGCCGTTGGCTCCGTACGGACACCAGTGCAGCGGCACGAAGGGCTGATCCTCGAGGCGCACCCGGCCGCCGTTATCGCCGTGGACCACAGCCAGCCCAACCACCGTTTCAACATCTTCGCCCCGTGCGAGATAAACCTCCCGTGCCACACCCGCGGACGGATCAAGCTGACGCAACTTCTTTGCATCGTCACGCGGCGGCCCAAGCACATAGGCGCGGAACGCATCGTGCACTCCCCAACGCACGACATCGCCCGGCTTCAGAAAGACGACGTTGCCGGGCCCGGCTCTGTCCCTCAACCATTCCAGCACCGCCTCGCAGCTTGCATTGCCGGCGAGATCGTCACGCTTTTTCGCCGCCACGCCCATCGCGCCGTCCCCAACGCTGTCGAGCCCGCCATAGAATTGCAGCAGGTTGGTGACCGTCTTCATTTCATCACTGGTCGCGGCAAGTGCTGGGCTTCGCGCCAGCGCCGCTAGCGCAGACAGCGCCTTGTTCTTCTTCTTCCGGTAGCCGTTCGCGACCTCGTCAGTGCGATCCTCCGTCCACGCCATCCAGACCTTAGCGATTTTGAGCGACCTGAACGTATCGTTAGCCAGAATGAAACCCGAGAGATGGTCGTAGTGCTCGTGGGTCGCGACCACCAGGTCGAGTGCACCGCCGCAATCCTTCATGAAATCGGCAGCGCCGGCAATAATCCGCTCCTTGCCAAGCGAGGTTGTCGGCTTGCTGGCTTTAGTGCCGATGCACTGGAGCACACCACAATCGATCAACATCTTGAAGGTGTCTGCCCCAACGACGTGCTTTACAAAAAAGAAGTCGCCGAGCATCCCGCGATACATTCGGATCGAAACCGTACCGTTGGCCGATGAGGAGGTATTCCCTGGCCCGGGACTTGGAGGTCGCGGCGTGCGGTTTGTAGGCGGGTCAGACACCTTTTCCTTGCCCCCGGCTTTCTTCGTGACGGACTTCGCAGTCTTGGCCGTCTTGCTGGCTCCCCGTTTTCTGCTGGCGCCGGCGGCACCAGCCGCAGACCTGGTACTGCGTCCTACCCTCGCATTCTTCTTCGCGGTGCCGACTGATTTCCGCTTCGCGGCTTTTGCTCTCCTTGCCACTGACGCCCCCTATTGGCCACGATGAACCATCGCAAACGGTTCGCGACGACCGCTTCCGGATTCATCGGACAGATAAGTGAAGCCAAAACCATCGGGCCGCGCCAACAGTTCGCGCTGCTCGCAGAGCCGCTCCTCGTCATCAATGCGCTTGCGGATCACGTAACGCAGACGGTTGTCCCTGAGATCGATGATCAACGTCGCGCCGCCCCGGAAGATGAAGTCCGCCTTTTTTCGCGGCGGCCCCCTATCCGCCTTCTTCTGTTCGTCCGGATCAAGATAGCCGCGTCGTCGCTGCGTCACCTCGACGACAAGCTGGCGCACATCCTGCCCATCGGGACCACTTCGGCGCGTGGCGCGCACGCTGTGGACTTCGACCTTCGGGCCCTGTCCCCAGTCGATACTGTTCAGGCGCAGGCGCTCTGGCTGCATGAAGTAGACGCCCAGTGCCTTTTCCCAGTCACGATCCACCGAGGGCTTGCGGGGATCAGGCTCAACCAGCCAATCCCATATCTTGAAACGATTCTTCTCGGAAATTTCGATGATCTTGTCCCGCCCATAATAGGAACGGAGGTCAAGCCCGATTGCCTCGATGTCGGCGATATCCAGGGGATTCTTTCCCAGCATCTGCTCCGGACTTTCCCACAACAGATTTTCCGGCGACATGGAGAGACAATCTTCGACCATAATGCCACGGCGGCGGAACGCCTCTGCGAAGGCGATGCGATAATTATAGGTATCTACCGGCACCAGATCGTTGTCGGCGGTGACTATGCCGCGAAGGAACTCGCCAAATCTCACATCGACAGGTGGCATGTAATCAAGCGCGCGCATGCACATGCGAAGCACATGATCTGCGGTCTTGGCGGCCTCCCTCGTCAGACGCGCGGTGAGATCGGCGTCGAGCCGCTTGTTCTCGCCCCGTTTGATCCCGCCGATCCGGAGCAGATCTTCGGTGCGCTTTCCGAAGATTGTGAGGAAGGCGTCAAACACCGCGGCGACCAGAATAGCGCCGCGCTCGTGGCATTCAGTGGTTTGCGCGAGGTGGTCCGGATCAGGTTCGGAGCCGACATATTGTCGGAGCGATGGATGCCCCGAAGTGCCCGCGGCAAACTGCTGTGCGAGGCCGCTGAGAAGCGTCATGCGGTCCAGTGCTCCACCTTCCTGTATATGCGCATAGACCGCTTCGGTGAGCGTAAAGTGGGAGAACAGTGCCACAATGTCGGCGAAGGCTTCGTGAAAAGCGAGACTGTCCAGGCTGGTCGCTTCCGCGTACCTACGATGCAGGCCGTCGAGCACGGCATGCGTGGTTTCATGCGCGATAATATCGTGCGACAACGCGGTGAATATCCAAGTGGCGCCGGCCGAAGCGTTGGAGCTTCGAAAATATCCAAACAACAGAGCCCGCTTTTCCCTGCTGTAATATGCGTTCGCTTCCCGAAGGGCGTGCGGATAGATACGCAGCTTTTTCACCGCCTCGTATCTTCCCTGCTTTCCCGGCTTGTTGTTCCAGCGCGGCGACCAGATCACCTTGCGCCCGAGCGCTCGCTCGAAAAGATGAATGACCTTCATCGCCACCGCAAAAACCATCTGCTGATGGAATTGCGGATTGCCTTCGGATGGCGTCAGCCCATCCTGCGCCAGAAGATGAGGGTCGTTGAGATCGACCGGCTGGTAAAACTGGCCGCTTGCCGGATCGATATCAATGACTTCGAGATACTCGTTGACCGGACCGATCTCAAGCTTGTCTTCCCAGGCTTCTTCCCACGGCAATGCGATGGTTGCGTAGGCATATCCGACCGAGCCCAACGTATTCGCCGCTTGCGGATCGAAGGCATATACGCGCAGCTTGCGCGCGGAAGGTGATGGATACACGGACTCCATGATTATCACCGCATATGAAATCAAATATCAATTAAAGGCCGATCGCAAAGCGGCCTCGCGCAATGCCCCATCATCGCACTCTCGCCATATTGATGCAACGACTGATTTCTTACTTTTGCAATACAACTTCATTGGCAGATCCAATCACCATGCGCTGCACCGTGGTTGCACAGAGCTGGATGTTGCGCCGGTAAACCTATACGGGAAAGCCCGCGAACCTGGCGTGTTCGGGTGTTGAACGCGGAAGCTATTTCCAACGAGATCCTTGCAATGACACGCTATCGCCTCGCCATCTTCGACTTTGACGGCACGCTTGCCGATACGATCGACTGGTTTCGTGCCTCCTTTCAGGACGCGATCGCGCGTTTCAATCTCAAGCCGGTCACCCCGGAGGAGCTGGAAGGAATGCGCGGGCTGTCCGCGCGGGAAATCATGGCGAGGCTGGGCGTGTCCACGTGGCAGCTTCCGGCCATTGTGAACGACCTGCGAAAGCGCAAGCTTACGGCGGCGAACGAGACATCGCTGTTTGCCGGCATCCCGGAGATGCTCGCCGACCTTCAGCGCATTGGTGTCAAGACCGCGGTCGTCAGCTCCGACAGCGAGGCATCCGTCCGGCAGGTGCTCGGTCCCGCCACCGCACTGATCAGCCACTTTGACTGTGGCGCCGCAGTGTTCGGAAAGCACTGGAAGTTTCGACGGGTCGCGCGACGGCTGGAAGCAAGGCCCGCGGAAACGATCTGCATCGGCGACGAGATCCGCGACATCGAAGCCGCCAAGGCGGCCGGCATGGATTCGGGCGCGGTGGCGTGGGGCTATGCCATCCCCGCCGCGCTGCAAGCGGCGGGGCCGACGCATTTCTTCAACTCGATCGAGGAGATGACCCAGAGGCTTGCGGCGGCGAAATAACGCCGCTCGGAACTTCTGCTGTTTTTCGCTGCCGGTGGCTCTCATCCGCACAGGCGCCATCGCGCGACATGCCGATGGCCCCTCTGGCTGTGCACGAGCACGAACTCTGTCACAGTCCAGACAACCGGTTCGATCGGATACTCATCCACGCTGCGCGCGTCATATAGCAACGTTACATGCGGCGTGAAATTCGTATTGGCGAGCCGCCTCAATCCTCTGCGCGCCATCGCGACACCAAGCATTTGCCGAAACGACTGCAACCGGCACAATCCCTTCTCGCCAATCAGGACAAACGGACGATTGCCCGGCCCCCCGCCGAAACTTGCCGTGCGATCGAACGAGACCTCGAACGGTTCGGTCCGCAATTCCGTGGCCGCCTCGCAGGCGGCGCAAAGCTGGCGGTCCGGCAACCCACCCAGCGAAAATAGCGAAATGTGCAGCCGGTCTGGCGCGATGAGCTTGCCGTTGAAGCAATGGGCGCGCTTGAGCACGCCCGCCAGCCGGTGAATTCGCGCTGCTGTGCCCGCGTCGGGAAGAGCCGCGAGGAATATTTGGTCACTACTAGAGCTTGCAAAGCCGCCCATGATAACGCAGAACAAATCATGAACATAAGATTGTGGCAAGGCCCCATTACAACTGGTTCAGGCAAGTTCCCGCAGCCTCATAACACACACCCGTAATGCGCCGACGACACCAGGCGTATGTACTTGTCGTGCACCGATCCCGGTCGCACCGCGGCCAACGAGGCCGGGACGCGCCAGTCGGCCATGCGGCGGGCGATCTCTTCCGCTGACACTTCGAGATTCACGGTGCGGGCGCCTGGGTCGATGACAATGGTGTCACCGTCGCGCACCGCAGCGATCGGGCCGCCCCGCGCGGCTTCCGGCGAGACGTGGCCGATCAGGATGCCGTGCGAGACGCCGGAAAAACGGCCGTCGGTGATCAGCGCGACATCCTCACCGAGACCCTGTCCCTGCAACTGAATGGTCAGCATTACCATTTCCGGCATACCGGGCCCGCCCACCGGGCCGACATTGCGCACGACGATGACGTTGCCCGGCACGATCTCGCCGGCGCGGATCGCGGCCATCGTATCGGCCTCGGACTCGAATACGCGCGCGGTGCCGCGAAATTGCCCCTTCTCGAGGGTCTTGCCCGATAATTTGAGCAGGCAGCTCTCCGGTGCGAGATTGCCCTTCAGGACGCTGATGTGATTGTTCGCCGGCGCGATCGGTTTCGACACCGGAAAAACGATCCCCTGCGGCGGCATCTGCTCCAGCGTCGGAACATCGGCGAGATTTTCTGCCAGCGTCTTGCCGGTCACCGTCATGACGTCGCCGTGCAAAAGGCCCGCGCTAAGCAGCTCCTTCATGACGACTGGAACGCCGCCGATCGCATGCAGGCTGCTCATCGCGAACGGGCCGTGCGGCTGCAAATTGGCGAGCAGCGGGACGCGCTCGCCGACTTGCTGGATGCGCTCGATCGTGATCGGCACCTGGGCCTCGCGCGCGACCGCGAGCAGATGCAGGTACATGTTGGTCGAGCCGCCCATCGCATAGACGGTCGTGATCGCATTTTCGAAGGCGCGCGCGGTCATGATGTCGCGTGGCCGGATGCCCGCCTGCATCAGCCGGTACAGCGCGTCGACCGAGGCGCGGGCCTGCGCGCGGACATCGGCGTGAATATCGCTGCCGGCATCATAGTCAGCGGGATGCGAGGCGCCGCGCGGCAGCATCATGCCGATCGATTCCGCGATCGTGCTCATGGTGTTGGCCGTAAACATCGCGCCACAGGTGCCGCTGCCCGGCATCACGTTGCGCTCGACTTCCAGCAGTTCCTCGCCGGAGAGGCGGCCGGACTCATTGGCGGCGCGCGCCTCGGCGTAATCCATGATCGTCAGATTGTTGCCTTTGCTCGCCCATGCGCCGAACGAAACGCGGCCCGGCGTGCTGGTGCCGGGATAGAGCACAAGGCCGAAAGCATTCGTCCGCGCCAGCGGCATCAGCGCGGCAGCTCCCGTCTTGTCGCAGCCGGAGATCACGATCATCGCATCGCCATGGTGCGCGTAATGACCGATCTCAAAACAGTCGGCAACGACATCGCGCGATGCGAGGCTATAGCCCGCCGTCGGCGTGCCCTGCGTCAACGCGTCCGATACTGCCGGCGCGCCGACGACCAGCCCCTGCCCGCCGCGCTCGGCAAGGATTTCCACCAGGAGATCGGTGATGGCGCGAACACGGTTGTTGCAGCGATGGGCGTTGGTCCAGGCGCTGGCAATGGTCACCACCGCACTGGTCTCCGCGGCGCGGTCCGGATCGAATCCGGCAGCACGCAACTCGACCCGCGATCGCTTCCAATAGGTGCTGCTGTCTTGCGTTGTCATCGGGCGCTCCAGGTCTTCTGATTGACTGCACGGACGTTGGCGTCCGGCTTGATTGACACTGAAAACGAATTAGCCCGTCTTGCCGTCGTCAAAACTGACAATCACAGCAGCGTTGGCAATGATGATGGAGTCGCTTCCGCTCTCGGCAGGAATTTCCAGCCCGCCCTTTACCGCCGTCACGTTCACCGTGCCGTAAGGCAGTTCCTTTGCAACGGCTGCAGTATCGACCCCGCTCGGGTCTGGAACCGCGACGGTAACCTCCACGAACATATCGTTGGCGGTCTTTCCCAGCATCCGGAAAAAGCCGAGGCTGGAGTGGCGGATAGCGTCCGAGACGGCGCGGTTGGCGGCTTTGGTCGCATCGCGTCCGTGAACGTCGACGCCCATGCCCATTTCGGTAATACAGCGAACGCGTGCCATCGGGTTTCCTCTTGTCGTTTATCGCGTGGTCGTTTTCGGCGAAGCCCTCTCTCAATCCTCGCTTACGGCCACGGCGTCAAGCGGCGGCGCAGAAATGCGCGACGGACATGCGCATGCATCTCGCGGCGCGATTTCGCCCGAGATATTGCGGGAAATCTCGGCGCCCCGAAATGAGAGGGCGCAGGGAATGCCGGGTGCTTGCTGCACCCGCGGTCTCGTGTGCAAATGCACTTAAGAAATGCGCACACGAGCATACAGGTACAGCCGGAGCATCCCGGCATTCCCTGCGCGATGGGTTTAGGGCTTATGCCGCGCTCTCCCTGGAGACGAATTCCTTTTGCCTCCATCGCCGACAGATTAGCGATTCATCGAACCCGGTCGGGTTTCGAAGAACCTCCGCCGGCTTAACACCAGCCACGGGTGCCAGGACCACACGGTTTTGCCGTACGCAGCTTCCTCTGCCAGAGACTTCGACCGGCCAAGTGCTTGTCAGCCGAAGTACTGGCGGAAGCGTTTAAGCGCCGTACGTCCTGCGCGCTGTGTTCGCTCACGGCAAAGCCGCCCTGCGACCACATCCACGCGCCCGACGCTGCCGCGTCCACCGCAACCCGTCCCAACGTTCGTGACGATGGCCAACGCCCCTCTTCTTCGGGACGGGATGGCCGGAGTTTTACCGGTGATTTGGGTCTGGCGCGAAGCGGAATATTTTTGATTCCAGGGCTTGACCTGATTTCTGAAAATCAGAAGTGATTTGCCCCATCGGATGTCAGCATAATTCGTGCAGGAACCGATATCGGCCAAAATCGTTTTCAGTCTGGGTCCATTCGAGGATCAATCTTGCAAGGCGACTCCGAAATTCTATTCTGGCGCCGAACGGACGTCACCGGGCTGGAGCGATTGATGCTCCATATTTCCGCTGACGCGGTCTTGGCAGAATCGACCGTGATCTGCGTGGAGGACGGCGGCTTTCGCCTCGACCACCGATGGAGACTGACGCCTGACTGGCGAACTCAATCGCTGGACGTAGACCGATGGGGCCCGGGCGGCCACACTCACCTCACCCTTGATCGGACCGATGGCGGGTGGTGCGTTAACGGCCAACAACGTCCCGATCTCGACGGTGCGGAAGAGCCCGACCTTTCGGTCACCCCCTTCTGCAACACCTTCCCTATCCGCCGGACACCTGCCGGAGCCCGACAGAGTCGCACACTCGATACGTGTTTCGTGGACGGTGCGGCCATGACGATACAGCGCTCCCGTCAACGATACGACCGTCTCGGTCCGGATCGGGTGCGTTACGTGGATCTCGGAGTCTCGGCAGGCTTTGAGGCGGAGCTCGAGGTGGATAATCGGGGTCTAGTGCTTCGCTATCAGCACCTTTTCGAACGCGTGACACCTATCTGACGAAGGCGTCGCGATAAATCGCTGACCAAAAAGCCACCCATGCCGAGCTGACTAGGGCGTGTACTCATTAAGCGACTGACTGATCTCCGCCCAACCCTCAACAGCGGCGGAATAGCGGACATAGCCCGATGTCGCAGAAGGGCCAGGAACGGGCATTCAGCTCGCTCTCGCGGATGGACTAGCTCCGCTCGCGGGGGCGCTGCGGCGGCTGAGGATTGTTGGCGGGATTGGTATCGTACTTGGATATTCGCGTGATGAGCCCGCTAGTGGCGAGCGGTTGCAAGTCCGCCTCCAGCGCGTCAGCAATCTCCTCGGCATAGACCTCCCGGTCGTCCACGTAGACTGTAAATGATCTCAAATACTTTTCCTTCTTCGCCGGATTCTCGATCGTCGCCTTCGTCCACTGGTAGAGCGGATAATTTTCGACGCCGTGCTCTTCTGCTGCGACGACATACTCCGCAAAGGCGTCGAACTGGCATTTCAGCGCAGCGCGATGCTCGGCGATGATATCGAACAGCGGCGCCAGTGCCGGAACACGGAGTTTTCGGCGTACCGATTCCGCCGTAGCGGAATCGTTTACATCGAACCTAACCTGATACTGCCACTGAGAAGTCACGCTAGTCTCGCATTCTGTCGCACCCGATTTGTCCCTTTCCGATCGCAAGGCGTACCGCTTCCTCACGAGCAGGTCCGGCACGCGTATCAAGAGCTGGCCGCAATGTCAGGCCGACCGTTTCGTTAGTAGCTTGGCATTGAGCGCGGCGTTTTCCATGATCAAGATCATCACGGGTGTCGCAAGCACTTGCGGCAATATGGCGTCCTTGAATCGGTCGGCAAGATGTTCGGGTTGCACCCGCAATGTCGACGTTCCTCTGGCTCCCAACGGAATCTGCCGCATTCATTCGTCCTAGAACTCTATATGGACGTAGACCGCTTCGCCCCCAACAGCAGCACAAACGCGGACATCTGGCTAGATCAGAGTCGGGCCACAAGCCGACTTCCCTGAAACGACCATTGTCGGCTTAGAGCAGCCCGCAAGCAAGCTAGAGTGTTATTTGAGCTCGATCTCCACCAGCTCGACTGCGCTATTTCCATTGTTTTCAATGCCGCGCTCTTCGACAGGCATCACCATGAAGTCATGATTATTCAGCACCAGTGGCTGATCCGGCTTCCCAGGTCTTTTTTCTGTCACCGTACCACCAGTAACGACGATCCTTGCGCCTGGAGCCGTTTGCTGAATTGTGGGAGCGCTTTCACCTGGACTTAGCTTGAGCCGCCAAGCCCGAGCACGATTGTTATCCAGCGCCACTTCGTATTTTGCAGGTCGTGTCGAGACAGTGTAACGCCCCGGTTCAGGATAGACGATCCCAACCGCAAGAAGCCGCATCGCACGGTCCCTTTCAAGATTGATGACTTGATGCACGCCTGGGGTCTTTGTGTAGGAAGAAAAACCGACAACCCCTAACTTGAGTTCTATTTCGACCGGCTCTTTGCCGAGAACTTGATTCTTTATCTTTGCGCCGGCCGTGATGACGAAAACCAGATCCTGATCGTGCGAATGGTAGCCTGTCGAAAAGCCCGGAGGTAACGTCACACTTTCAAGTGACATGTGGTCGTCCTGGAACGTGAACAAGTGGAAAGGTGCCTTCGTCACCGGCACTATTATGGGTTTATCCGCCTCTTCCGCCCAGCTGGGAGCGGTCAAGGCGCATGCGAACAACAACCCCAGGAGTCGGTGTTTCATTGGTCCCTCCCTAGTTTGTGCTCTCTTACGACTTGGTCCTTGTGCGGCCGACAACCGACTCGCCAAAACGCAATTCGGCGCGTTCGTTCTGGACCGTTAGCTAATCAGTGACCGTGAACGGATACGCAACCTGCGCTACAAAATCAGGCGCACCGAAGTTGTTGCGATCAGAAGTGGCGCGCTAAATCGCGCATGGGCGTCATCGGCGCTCGAACGCCAGCCGTCGAAAACCGGCTCCTCCGCTTGCTGCATGATCACCTTCTTTCTGCGACACGCGATCGCACGAGAGGGCACATCACCCAGCGTAAAGATCCGCCTCACGCCCGTAACGCTAGACCTACAACCAAAGGTTCGCAAGCAGATCGAATGATGCAAGGAAGACCCCGCTCTAGCCGCGCTTCGGATTGGAATGAATCATCGGTCAGCTGGGCTTACCAACGCAGAAACGGCCAATTGAGAATGCCGGTTGAGTAAGATCCAGAAGCACTTGGTCCACTTGAGCCGACACTGCGAACATAGAAGCAGCTCTGTCTAGAAGGTCTGCATCGGGTCAAAATGCGAAGAACTCACCGTGAGCAAATCGAGTCCGCTATACATCCATGAGCGGGCCTCAATGCAACGTGCCGCCACTTCGCCTAAGGGCCAAGAGCGGCCCTAGTTGTCCCATGACCCGCGCTAAGAGCTTGGGCAACAGACTGGGCAATTCGTTCAGGCCAGCTGACGCTTCGCGACCTTACCCAAGGCTTCGGCAAGTTGACCTAGCCCCACGTCGATGCGGGTGACGTCGACAGCCGCAAAGCCAAGAACGAGCCCGTTCGGGGCGGATCGCTTGACAATGTAGCTTGAAAGCGCCCGCACCTCGACGCTGCGCTCCGCAGCAGCATTGACAGCAGCCCGATCATCGATCTCCGAGGGCAACCACGCAACAATCTCCAATCCTGCGGATTCGGGTGCGAGCTTAAGGATTCCGGAAAGCCGGCGGACGCCTTCTCGCAGCGCCATCAGGCGAGAGCCATAAAGCTCGCGCATGGACCGGAGGTGCCTTGCAAAGTGGCCTTCAACGATAAAATCACACAGCACGGCTTGTCCGAAAGTCGGGGGAAAACGGTCCACAATCGATCGGGCAGCCGCGAAGCCGTCGACGAGCGCCGGTGGGACCACCAAGTAAGCCAAGCGCAATGCGGGAAAGAGCATCTTACTGAAAGATCCCGAGTAGAGAACGACCCCATACCTGTCCAAGCTTTTGAGTGCAGCGAATGGGCTGCCGTCGTAACGGAATTCGCCGTCGTAATCGTCCTCGAAAATCCAGGATCCTTGTCGATGCGCCCATTCCAGCAGAGTCAACCGGCGTTCCAGAGAGAGGCGACTGCCGAGAGGTACTTGATGCGCCGGCGTGACATACGCCATCCGCGCAGCGGAACACAGGCGCTGGCCGGCTGCGACATCTATCCCACGAGAATCAACTGGAACTGGAACGGGCTTCAACTCCGCCGCTTCGAGGACGAGGCGCGCCCCGGGAAATCCGGGATCCTCGATCCACACCGGGTCATTGGTGTTGAGCAATAAGCGTGATGCCAAGTCGAGCGCCTGCTGAACGCTTGAAACGATAACGACCTGATCGGCATCGCAGACGACACCGCGTGCCGAACCGAGATAGGCGGCCACCGCTTCTCGGAGCGGCCGATAACCGAGAGGATCTCCAACCCCGAGCAGCTCCTTGCGGGCGAGGCGTTGCCGGTGAGCTGCAATCCGCGACCAGAGGGCGAGCGGGAACGCCTCGAGATCGGGTTGATAAGCACGGAAAGCAACACCGACTCTTGCAATCGGTTTCAGCGGAAAGCACGTGGTAGTCATCGTTTGACCGCGCGCAGAGAAGCCGAGTTTCGGCTTTCCGGTTTCTGCGATCACCGGCTTGTGCGCTTCGAAGCTCCGTTGATCGGGCACTCTCGCCGAGACAAAGGTGCCGGCGCCGACCTTGCTTGAGATGAAGCCTTCGGCCTGTAGCTGCCTGAAGGCCCTAACCACCGTTCCGCGCGCGATACCGTATTGGCGCGCAAGGTCGCGCGAGGACGGTAATGGCGTGCCGGCAGTCAACCTTCCATCCAGCATGGCCGCACCGAGTTGTTCGGTAAGCCAACGAAATGTGGCTTGGCCGTGTGGGCACGCCCCGAGTGCGACATCTTGTGAGCGCGACCGCTTCGACATGATGCCTCCAGGTCAAAATGGACCATGAAAAAACTCAAAAATGGTCCACGGACGAAATCCACTTGTGCGCATTTCGTATTCAAGAAGGCAGCCCTCGACCGAGTTCCCTTGCACCGGCGAGAATCGAGGAGGTCCGATGGTTCTCAGCGCCCACGATCATGTCATTGCGCCGCTTCAGGGGCGGTGGCGCCCATACGTGTGCACCATACCTGCTGTCGCCGCACTCTCTTACCCGGTGGCGCTGTTGGCGTTGAATCGGAGCTTCGGTCTCGTTGGCAGTGCTCACGAACCGGGCGAATGGCTGTTGGGTGCGGTCACTGTCGGCGGTTCCCTGATCCTCTGCTATGGCGTTCCCGTTGTTGGGTTCGTCATCGCCTATCAGCTCGGTTGGAGTGCCGATCGATCGCTGTCGCGTGTCGGACGCATCACGGCTCACCTGGCCGTCGCCAGTCCGCCACTGTTCACGCTCATCGGTGTTGCCTTTTACATCGCCGGCGTCACCAACGGTGATTATGTCTTGTGGGCGATAATATGGATCGCTGCGGCAATTCTGATCTTCACCCGCAGCCAGGCGAACGAAGCAGCAGAGCGCGAATCTCACCGTGTGCTATCGCCGGCGCTTCGAACGGCTCATGGAATATCCGCCGTTATCATTCTGGCGATCTTCCTGGCACCACACATCGCCAACCATCTAACGGCGATATGGAACATCGATGTGCACAAGATGGTGTTGCAGACATTGCGGCATGTCTACCGCACAGACACTGTCCAGCCATTGCTCGTCACCCTGTTCATCTTTCAGATCGCGAGCGGACTTGCCCTGTGGGGGGTGCGCATGCGTGTCAAGGCGGATCTATTCGCAACTCTGCAAACGACAGCCGGCATATATCTGGCTCTGTACATCGTGTCACATATAATTGCCGTCTTCGTCTTGGGACGCATGGTGATGAAGGTCGACACCGATTTTCTCTTTGCGTCCGGCGCGCCGACCGGTCTGCTGCACGATGCCTGGAATGTGAGGCTCATCCCGCACTACTCGCTGGCGGTTTGGGCGCTATTCATTCATCTGGCCTGCGGCTTAAGAGGTGCGCTCCTGTCCCATGGCGTTTCGATCACAACGGCCAGCTCGGTTGCCTGGCCAATCATCGGGGTCGGCGCCGCCGTTGCCGCGACGATAATCTTGTCGATGTGCGGGCTGCACGTTAGTCCATGGATAACACCGTGAGATCTCAGATCGCGCGCAATATGCCTGGGCATCAGGTGTCATTGTCTTGCCCGAGGCCCCGCTCCCGCCAGTCAGGTCGGGGGTGAAGTCCGCAATGGGTCAAAAGCCGGCGCTGAAGGTCGCGCTGAGCAATGTCCGGTCTACCCCGACATGAAGACGACCAATGCGATCTTCGGCTAAGGGCCATAAGTGTCCGTGCAGTTCTTAGACTTGCGCTGTGGATGGGCGGACATGCCCCTGCTACGATGACCCCGTTTACGAAGACGGAGGAAGGAAAATGGGTCCACGAGCCAAAGCATGTTTCGGTCTAACAGTATTCCTTGCATGCCTTTGCACCAACGCCATCACCTTTGCAGGAGAATTGATCAGGCTCGAAAGTGCTCCCGTTCACCTCGGCGAACTGCAGAAGCGCTTAGCGCGCGAGCGCGGCGAAAGGCCGAAAGCTGCGTCCGAAACGATTGAGGTTACCTGTCGAAACCTGAGGGCGATGGCCCATTTGCCGCCATTGTATATCTCCACGGATGCGATGAACTTTCGGAAGACGCCCGAAAGTACAACGCTCGGGGCTATGTGTCCCTTGTGTTGGATAGCTTTTCGACCCGTGGCATCAAGAACACCTGCTCCCAAGCGACGCCGGGCCTGTTGTTTGCCCGCCAAGGTGATGCTTTAGGCGCTCTATCCTATCTTTCCAATCTTCCCTTCGTCGATTCTCAACGTATCGCGGTCGTTGGATATTCGCAGGGTGGAGTGGTCGCTCTGCAGTTGGCGTCGAACCATCAGGCGGAAATCTTCGACGTCCCTCGGGGTCTAAAGTTCAAGGCCACCGTGGCCTATTACCCGTTTTGCGGCGTTGCTTCAGAGGAACTCATCGTTCCTACATTGATCCTGATTGGCGAACTCGATGACTGGACGCCAGCGAGAGACTGCGAACTTTGGATGAAGCGGCGGGCCGACAGAGGAGCGCCCGTTAAACTGGTCGTCTACCCCGGCGCCTATCACGCTTTTGATTTTCCGGCCTTCGCCAACGGCAGGGAATATTTCGGGCACTGGCTCAAATATGATCCCTCTGCGGCCGCCCAGTCAGTCCAGGAGATGCGGGGTTTCCTCGCTGCTCAATTTTCCCGTTGAGTTACCGTGAAGCGAGTGCGCCGGCATTCGTATGGAGCAGCGTCCGGTTTGGGTCAAGAACGACAAAGCTCAGGGTGAGCATAATAGGTCCGCTTTCGGGTGCATAGCGTCCGACGACCCGCTCCTTGGCGGGCCACATTGAGCCGGACTGTCTTGCCGTGATTCAAGCCCCTTATCGTGGGGGTGAATCATGCGTTACGAACTCACGACAAAGAGTGGGCTGCAATCAAGCCGACGCTACCGAACAAGCCGCGCGGCGTGCCGCGGGTGAATGATCGTCGTGTCCTCAATGGCATCTTCTGGGTCTTGCGCTCTGGAGCGCCATGGCGCGATTTGCCGGACAATTTTGGTCCGTACACGACCTGCTACAACCGCTTCGTTCGCTGGCGACGAGCGGGCGTGTGGACCCGAATTATGAACGCCCTGGCAGGCCGCCCATGATGCCGCCGTCTCGACACCTCCATTGTCCGCGTGCATCAGCATGCAGCGTGCATCATCGGAAACCGGAGACAGTCGATGGGGCGGTCACGGGCGGATTGACCAGCAAGATCCATGCGCTCGTCGATGGTAATGGCCTGACTGTACGGCTGGCACTGACACCTGGTGAGGCTCATGACAATCTGCTTCAGCCCTTATCTCTACCGCGCCCGCAACAAAGTCGAACGGTTCTTCAATCGGATCAAGCAATGTCGTCGGGTTGCTACACGCTACGATAAGCTTGCCGTCAACTATCTTGCCTTCGTCCAGCTCGCATCCATCCGGCTATGGCTAGCTGCGCGTAATGAGTCCACGCCCTAATTTCGCACACCCGATGACGTCGCGCTGCCGGCTTCATCGGCGCGAAATCAGCTTCAGCCAGGGCGCCGAATGGAAGGCGCTCATCAGCAAGTACATCGGCACCATGCCGCCTACCGGCAATGCGTTTGCAGCCGAGCAGAGTGGATCGAGCGGGCCACCGCCAACCACGGCGGTAAGCAGCGCCATGATTGCGAAGGTCGGCGCGGCCGCAAGCGATAGCCATCTAACTATCGCAAGCGCGACCGCGGCGCCTTCGTCATCACAGCTCGCCGCGCAGGGCGCGTTGCTGTGAGAGGCCTCGCTCATCCCTTTGTGCCTGCGCTCTGCTTGCGGAACGCGGCCTCTCCGGCGTCCGACACCTCGACCCACCTCTTGTCGGGCGCTGCGCCTTCGACGTAGCTGTCGTGCCAATTCCACCATTTGTAGGTCGGAGTCTGCGGATATCCTTCGGGCGAATCCTCCCAGACCTCCTGGCGGCCGAGCGGCGTGATGTCGAGGTAATTCCAGGTGCCTCCCATCTGCTCGTCGCCGCGGTTGTTGATGAAGTAGGTGCGGTAGATCTTGTTGCCGTCGCGGAAGAACACGTTGGTGCCGTGCCATTCGCCGACGTCGAAGTCGGTGTCGAAGCTGTCGGTGATAGTGTACCAGGGGATCAACTCCCATCCCATTCGCTTCTTCAGGCGCGCGATGTCCGGCTGCGGCGCGCGCGAGGCAAACACGAGCGTGGTATCGCGGGCGTTGAGATGGGCAACATGGGCGACCTGGTCGGCCACCATCGAACAGCCGCGGCAGGCATGGTCGGGCCAGCCGAACACGCCGGGCTCGAAGAAGGCGCGGTATAGGATCAACTGATGACGGCCCTCGAACAAGTCGCGCAAGCTCGCCTGGCCGTTGGGCCCCTCGAACCTGTACTCCTTCTCCACGGCCAACCACGGCATCCGCCGGCGTTCGGCGGCGAGCGCGTCACGGGCGCGGGTCGTGGCCTTTTCCTTCACGAGCAATTGCTGGCGGGCCGCTTCCCATTCCTGTGCCGAAACGGTGTGAATCTGCATGGCTAACCTCCTGTTTGTTGGGACGTTTGTCACTTGAGCTTCGACTTGCAGCGTCAGGCCGGCAGACGCGCGTCGTATTCCTTCATGAGGCCGCTCCAGCCATCCCAGAACGGCGCCGGCTCCTCTCCGCTCGCACGGGCGACCAGAACATCGAGATGCATGTGCCAACCGGCCATGTGCTTGAGCAGCGTGGCGCGGTCGGGGAAGCGCCGATGGGTGACCGTGAGCAGCACGCCCTTGCCTTTGGGCTCCAGTTCGAACGTGACGTCACCGGTACTGTTCCAGGTGATCGACAATTTTCGGGGTGGATCGAATTCGGTAATCCGGCTCTGCATGCGATGCTCGCCGCCAAAGCCGGCCGGGGCCTTGCCGGGCGGATCCGTCAATTCGTCGTTTCGCCAGACAAGTTCGAAGGGCGCGCCGACCTTTGTCCCCATATCGCCGGCCGCCATCCATTTGCGGCGCAACTCGCTGTCGGTGAGATAGGCCCAGATGCGCTCGATCGGGCCGGGCAGCAGCCGCTGGATTTTCAGCGTCGTGGGCTCGGGCAGGCTGCCGTACGCGTCGGGCTTTGTCGTTGAATTCATCGCTCTACTCCGTCACCGATTTTGATTTGGATTTTGATTTGGATTTTGCTTTCGCCCGGTCCTCTTCGCGCAGCAGAGCTTCCAGCCTGTCGAGCTTTGCGGTCCAGAAACGCTCGTAACGCTTCAGCCATGCATCGGCTTCCGCGAGCCGCGCCGCCTCGAGGCGGCAGAGATGGGAGCGACCGCGGATCGTGCGTTTGACGAGACCAGCGCTTTCCAGCACCCGCACGTGTTTCGAGGCGCCGGCGAAGCTCATGTGAAACGGCGTCGCCAGTTCCCCGATCGTCAGTTCCCGTTCCGCCAGACGACCAAGCATCGCCCGCCGCGTTGGATCCGCGAGAGCGTGAAAAACGGCGTCGAGATGGGCACTACGTTCAACCATGTGGTTTAACATAGTCGCGCGACGCTAATTGTCAACCAATCGGTTTAACGTTTTCGTGATGAGATTCGGGCCTAGCCGTCCGGCACGGTGTACACGGCGCAGGGAGCCGCAATGCCGCGCAGCGCGTGCGTTCCCAGCGGGATCAGTTTTGTGGTGGTTTCGGCGGCGAGTGCGCTTGATATCAGCACCGTTCGGCCGAGTGGCCGACAGAGCCCTTCCAGCCGGCTCACCAGATTGACCGCGGGACCGATCGCCGTGAAATCCAGCCGGTCGGCCGCACCGACGTTGCCCCACAGAATTTCACCGAGATGCAATGCCACGCCGAATGACAGCGGCGGCAGCCCCTGCTCTCTCCGTGCGTCGCCGAGATGCGCCATTCCGGCCTGCGCGGAAGCGACGGCCCGGAGCGCAGCGTCGCAGGCATCGCGGGGAGATGGGCCGGTGACCGGAAAGATCGCCAGCACGCCGTCGCCGATGAATTTCAACACCTCACCGCCGAAGGCGTGGACAGCGCCGGCAATGCAATCGAACCAGGCGCCGAGCGCGGCAATCACCGCCGCGGCAGGCTCGGCCTCGGACAGTGCCGTGAAGCCGCGTAAGTCGGCAAACAGCAGCGCGGCCCGGATCGTCTCACCGACCTCGCGCCGCAGCGGCCCCGTCAGCACGCGCGCCGCGCTCCGCTTGCCGAGATAGGCTTCGAGCGCAGCGGTCACGGTCGCGCGCGCCGAAAGCGCGGCGAGCGGCGCTGCAGCGAAGCGGGCGGCATCGCGCAGGCGATCAGACTCCGGTTGCGTGAACGGCCGCGGTCCGATCCAGCCAAGAATCGGCCCGTCCGATCCCGGGCTCACATTATCTTCATGCACCGCTCCGCCTGCGAGCCCGGCCAACCAGCTCCGGCCGGCGTCGCCGGACAAATTCCCCGCCGCTCCGAATCCCGCCGGAGCGAACCCCACGGCTTCGATCACCGCCCCATTCTCGGCGCGCCATAGCCAGGTCCGGCGGGCGACGATCGGATGCGGCACGGCGAGCGTCAGCGCGCCGCCGGCGAGCGGCACGCCGTCCCCGATCAGGCGCGTGCCGAGTTCGGCCAGGAACCGGTCGGCGCCCGGCGAAGCGCTGGCTGCATCGACCAGCCATGTCAGCGTCGAACTCAGTTGCATGGATCGATCATGCGGCAGCGATGTTGCATTGTCACCCACGGCGCTTAACTTAGGCACTCGCCTTAGGCACCCGCTGGTTGCATCAGCGCGTCCTGCCAACGACCCACGAGGTTTTCGATGACTGAATCGTTTGTGCTCCAGCGCGAGACCCACATCGCCGCACCCCGCGCCAGCGTGTTCGCCTTCCTGACGGACCCTGAGAAGATCGTGCAATGGATGGGCAGCGAGGCAGTGACGGAGATGCATCCGGGCGGCATGTACCTCCTGAAAGGCGTCGGCAGCTCCACGGCACGCGGCGCGTTCCGCGAGGTCGTGCCGGTTCACCGCCTCGCCTACAGCTTTGGCTGGGAAGGCAATGAGGAAGTGCCGCCGGGATCGAGCCTGATCGAGATCGATCTGATCGAACGGGACGGCGGCACGCTGTTGCGCATGACCCATAGCGGCCTGCCCAGCGAGGCAACCCGCGACGCCCATTCCAAGGGTTGGGCGCATTATCTCGACAGGCTGACCAAGGTAGCCGCCGGCCAGGACCCTGGACCGGACCGCGGACCGAGTGGCACACGCAACGCGTAAGGATGGCGTCGGTCAAGGCGTGCATTGCTGGATGATCAGTCCTGTTTCTTCAACACCGTCACGTGGAGACGGCGCCGGATTTCCATCCCCTGCCGCCGGTAGAGCGCGATGGCCGAATGATTGTTGGTGAAGACGTGCAGGAGCGGAATTTCGCCGCGAGACACAATCTGGCGCGAGATGGCGGATAGCAGCATCTGTCCGTAGCCGCGGCCGCGATGCGACGGATGCACGCAGACGGCGGTGATCTCGGTATATTGACCGGGCTTCATCCGCTCGCCGGCCATCGCGACAAGCTGGCCGTCGACGCGGATGCCGAGAAAGGTGCCGAGCTCATGGGTTCGCGCGCTGAATGGGCCCGGCTTGGTGAGCTCGGTGAGTTCGATCATCGCGGGAACGTCGTCGACACCGAGCGTGACGATATCGACGCCATTGGCTGGTTTTTCAACCGGCGTTCCAATCATCTGTTCACCGGTGTCCGCCAGCGCGATCTTGAATTCGGCGGGCGGGTTCACGGGATCCGGCGTGAACAGCACGGCAATGTCCTGCGGCGACATCAGCCCGGCGAGCGCTGCAAAGCTTTCAAGCGACATGTCCGCCATCGCTGCGAAGGGCGTGATCTCGGTCGGATAGCGCCGCGCGCGGGCATCGCCTTCGGCCAATGCCTGCTGCGTGGTCGTGAGCGCCGTCCAGATCGGATAGTCGAGGGGATGGTCAGGTCGAACGGACACCGGGCTGCCTTCATTCGCTCAATTGCATTGCGCTACCGGTAATCGTCGAGGTCTGCGATCTTGCCACCTTCGCTGACTTCAGCAGTGTAGCGCCAAATGTCGGGCTGTGAGCCGTCTACATCCGTAAAGCCATAGTGGCGGGCGAGTTCGCCGGAGCTGACCGATCTCTGATTCCACCTGCCGCGATCGGGATCGGCAGCGAGCGCAGCCACGGCGCGGCCGACATAACGCGGCGATTCCGACAGCGCGAAATCGGGCGGCGCCTGATGCCTGCCGCCTCCACGCTCCGCCAGCGCCTCGCGCCAGTTCGTTTCGGTGACGCCAAAATTCTCCAGCATCATCTCGGAGCGCAGCCATCCAGGCGTGATCGCAACCGCCGTGGCTCCGTGCGGCGCGAGTTCGTGGCCTTGCGAGTAGGCGAGACGGTTCACGCTCTGCTTGACGAGGTCGTAGAACACCGAGATGCGATAATGCCGCGCATTGTAGTCGGCGGTACCGTCGGTGACTTCGACGAGCAGGCCGCCGGCTTTCTCGATCAACAGCGGCAGCAGATAATGCGATGTCACCAGATGCGTCTCGATGCCGAGCCGCAGAATCCGCAATCCCTTTTGCAGGTCGAGCTTCCAGATCGGCGTATTCCATTCGGCGGGCCCGCCCTTCAGCCGTTCGGCGCCCCAGATGTCGTTCACCAGCACGTCGATGTGGCCATGCTCGGCGCGGATACGCTCGGCCAGTTCCGCGACCTGCAAAGGTTCGAGATGATCAACGGCGATGGCGACGCCTTTGCCGCCGAGGCCGGTCACGAGCTCGGCCGTCTCCTCGATCGTCTCCGGCCGGTCATAATCGGATCGCGTTGGAGCACCGGCGCGGGCTCTGCTGCGCCCCGTGCAGATCACCGTCGCGCCCGCCTCTCCCAGCGCGGCGGCAATGCCGCGGCCGGCGCCGCGCGTCGCGCCCGCCACCACGGCGACACATCCGGCGAGCGCGCCTTCATGTGAGACCATGCTCATCTTCCCTCACCTTACGCGCCGCTGCGGTCCGATTGCATCGAGGCGCCTGCGCGCATCATTCCGCTTTCTCTGCCGTCGCCTTGATCAGATTGTCGCGGAGCGTGACGACGTTTTCCTGCAGCCGCGCGAACTCGTCGGGCTTCAGTCCGGTAGAGGCCACGAGATTCATGTGCATGCCCTTCTCGCGCAGCCGGCCGCCAGCCTCGGTCAGGCTGATGCGCACCTGCCGCTCGTCCGCGGGATCACGCTGGCGGCGCAGATAGCCCATCTGCTCCAGCTTTTTCAGGATCGGCGTCAGCGTGTTGGACTCCAGGAACATCTTCTCGCCTAGCTCACTCACGGTCTGGCCGTCCTGCTCCCACAACGCCACGATCGCGATCCATTGCGGGTAGGTCAGGCCGAGTTCATCGAGGCCCTTTTTGTAGGCCCGCCCGAAGGCAAGGTTGGCCGAATAGATCGCAAAACACAGGAAGTCGCCAAGCCGCCGCTCGCCTGCCGCCTGCTTCGGCCTCTGGCTGGCCTTTGAATTGTCTCTCGAATTGTCCCTGGAGCCGGTCCGGGGCCCGTCGCTCAGTTTCATGGAGGTCGTCCTTTCCGACACGAACATGTGAAGCCTCGCATCCATATATATCGCATCCGATTAAATCGGAAGGCTTGACACTGCGGACTGGAGGCGATTTATATCGCATACGATCTTTTCGTACACGATACAAACACGGTACGCCGGAAACATTCCCGCCACCACAACATCGAGGAGAGAACCATGTCAGACCTGAAGGAACGCAACAGCACCACTTCCAAGGCCGCTTCGGCGGTCGACCTGAAGCTCGAAGTCATCGTCATCCCGGTTTCCGACGTTGAACGAGCCAAGCAGTTTTATGCAAACCTCGGCTGGCGGCTCGACGCCGATTTCGCCGGCCCTGACGATTATCGCGTGATCCAGTTCACGCCGCCCGGCTCCAACGCCTCGGTCATTTTCGGCAAGAACGTCACCCCTGCCGCGCCCGGCTCCGCGCAGGGCCTCTATCTGATCGTCTCGGACATCGAGGCCGCTCGCAACGAGTTGCTCGGCCGAGGTGTTGCGGTCAGTGAAGCGTTTCACGCCGGCGGCAACGTGCATGTCGGCTCGGACGAGCCCTATCTGTTCGGGCGGGTCCGGCTGAGCGGCCCGGACCCGGAACGCGGCAGCTATCGCTCCTATGCCTCGTTCAGCGATCCCGATGGCAATGGCTGGCTGCTGCAGGAAGTCACCGCGCGATTGCCCGGGCGCGTCGACGCTAATGCGACGGCCTTCAATTCGTCGGCTGATCTCGCGAGCGCACTGCGCCGTGCGTCGGCTGCCCATGGCGAATACGAGAAGCGCAGCGGACAGCACGATGAGAACTGGCCGGACTGGTACGCCGAATACATCGTCCGCGAACAGAGCGGCCAGCAGCAGGCGGCATGAGCAGGCGAAGCTGTCATCGGCGGTGGCTTGCTCAACGCGTTCGCCGCCGGTGAGCACGCCAACCCAACAAGGAGATTCACCATGCGTTTGCTATCCAAAGGCCTCTCATTCATTTCGCTTCCTGCGCTCGCGCTGGCCGTGACGCTTTCGGCCGGAACGGCATCGGCTCAGACCACACAGAGCGCCGCGGGTGATCGAACCGCAACTTCATCCGAGCGACGCGATGATCTGGCCGGCAAGCTTGTCCGGCGTATCATCCAGCGCGCGCCGTCATCGATCCCAGGCCGCGAGATCGTGCAGGTAGAGACGGAGATTCCTGCAGGCGTCGAATCCGGATGGCACGTTCATCCCGGCGAGGAGGTCGGCTACATCGTCGCCGGCAATGTCGAGATGAAGGTGCAGGGGCGCCCCACCGTCATCCTGCACGCCGGCGATGGCTTCCTCATTCCGCCGCGGACGCCGCACAATGCGCGCGACCTCGGTCCGGAGACCGGGCGGATGCTGTCGACCTATCTCGTCGAGCCCGGCCAACCGCTGGCGACGTTCGTGGAGCAGCACGCCGACAGGGCTGCCCATTGAGACAGTGATCGGCCGGGGCTGTGCCGGACGCGCAGCCTCGCCCTGCTCCACTCCGATCGTCTCCCTGCCGTCTTGCTGATCACGCTGTAAGCCATCCAAATTGACATCGTTGGCGGCCCTCAGCCTTTTGGCTTGCGTAGGAGCATAGACAGCGCCTCGGCCGTCTCCTTCGGTCTTTCTTCCGGAAAGAAATGACCGCCGTCGACCGGCTGTCCTTTCACATCCGCAGACCAGCGCCGCCAGATTGCCAGCGGCCCTCCCTCGCTTTCGTACCACGTCGCAAGCGCGCCTGCCGCACTCCACAGGGCGAGCGTGGGACAGGTGATTTTCCGCCCCGCCTCCTGGTCCAGCCGGTCGTGATCTCGATCGACCGAGGCGGCCGCGCGATATTCCTCGCAAATGGCGTGCGCGTGCGCGGCATCCCGCAGCATGGCGGCATATTCCTGCTGCACGTCCTTGGGAATTGCGTTCGCGGAGCCCCAGTTCGCCGCGGCGTCTGCGACGATGACATCGCCGCAACGGGTGAGGATGGTCTCTGGAAGCGGCGATGGCTGCGCCAGCAGCGCCCATGGCCAGAACCCAAGCGCCAACCGATCATCGGCCCGATCCCACGCCTCGGACACCGGAATGATATCGAGTACGGCCAGCGCATCGACCTTGTCAGGCGCATCCAGCGCCAAGCGCTGCGCGACCCGACCTCCCCTGTCATGACCGATGACCGAAAAGCGCGAATGGCCGAGCCGATCCATCAGCGCCAGCATGTCCGCCGCGAGCGCCCGCTTCGAGTAGGCCGCGTGGTCGGGCGTGCTTTCGGGGCATCCGCTTTGCCCATAGCCCCGCAGATCGGCGCAGACGACGGTGTGTGTCGCAGCCAGGTGTGGCGCGATGTCCCGCCACATCAGGTGGGTCTCGGGAAAGCCGTGCAACAGGAGAATCGGCGGCCCGGAGCCTGCCCGGCGCGCGAAGAGCCGCGCTGCACCGGTGTCGATTTCGACCGACGTAAAGCCCTCGAACATCGCAACGCTCAACCCGGCAGTGCGGCGACGGCGACGATCTCGACAACGAGGTCGGGATGCGCCAGCGCTGCGACCCCGATCACCTCTGATGGCGGCGGGTTGTTATAGCTGCAATGCTTCGGGCAATGCTCGGCGAAGAATTCGTCCATCACGTCGAGGCGAAAATTGGGAGAGCTGAGGACGCCACCGTTCGGAAACGGTCCCTTGACGTACTGGGTGATCTTGACGAGGTGATCGAGCGAACTGCCGAGCTCTTCCAGATCCGCTTTGATGTTAGCGAGAATCAAGCGCCACTGTGTTGCGGCGTCACCGGCCGCACCGCCCTTGGCGTTCTCGGGATCATAATTTTCAGTGGTGGCTGTGTTACCGGCCAGAAAGACATAGCCCTTTGCGCCGGTGACGACCGTGCCCTTTCCCCAGGGCATCAGCCGGCCGCCCTTCATCTTCTTGTGCGTGACGAGCTGCATCGCTGTCTCCTGCAGACGAGCCCCGCCCCGATCGGTCCGATCTAGAACCCGACACTACGAAAATGGTTCGCCTCAAGACTGCGTATATGGGTCCACGTTCTCGCTGCGCGAAGCGGGATGACAGAGTCGGCTTGACCTGCCGCGTATCATGCAATATCAATAGTTACATGAAACGAGACAGTAGACTTTCAGGCGTGCTCCACGTGCTGCTGCACATGGCCGAGCGGAAGGAGCCGGTGACTTCCGACGTGCTCGCACGGGCCATGGACACCAATCCCGTGGTGATCCGGCGGATCATGTCCGGACTGCGCGATCAGGGCTATGTGCGATCGGAGAAAGGCCATGGCGGCGGGTGGACCCTTGCCCGCGACCTCGCGACAGTATCGCTGCGGGATGTCTATCAGGCGCTCGGCCAACCTTCGCTGTTCGCCATGGGAAACAGAACGGAAGCCCCGGGCTGTCTTGTCGAACAGGCCGTGAATGCTGCGCTCGACCGGGCGTTCGACGAGGCGGAGGCGCTGTTGCTCTCACGTCTTAAGGATGTGACGCTTGCAATGTTGAGCGCCGATTTTCAGAAGCGCCTGGGCGACCGGCGCAACCGTCATCGTCTGGAGATCGCCCATGCATCATGACGCGGCCGCCAACGCCTTGTTGGCCCCCTTCTCCGATCCCGACGCGGTCGCGCGCTATGCGGATGGACCGCCGCGCTTCGTGCCCGGCTTTGCGGACCTTCACCGCATGACCCGCATCCTGCTGGCGGAACAGGCTGCGCAAGACGCGCGGGTGCTGGTGCTCGGCGCGGGTGGAGGCCTGGAGTTGACGGCGTTGGCGGAGGCAGAACCGCACTGGAGGTTCGTTGGCATCGATCCGGCCTCCGAAATGCTGAAGCTGGCCGAGCAGATGCTGGGCCCGTTCAATGCGCGCGTGCAGTTGCAACAGGGTTATATCGACGATGCGCCAGATGGGCCGTTCGATGCCGCCACCTGTCTGCTCACGCTGCATTTCCTCGATGTCGACGAACGGCGGCGGACGACCAGGGAAATCCATCGCCGTCTCAGATCCGGAGCGCCGTTCGTGGCCGCCCATTCCAGTTTTCCGCAACAGGACAGCGAGCGCGCGCGATGGCTATCGCGCTATGCCGCCTATGCGATCGCCTCCGGCGCCGATCCGAACCACGCCAACACGGCGCGTGCGGCGGTCGAGGCGCGCTTGCCCGTGCTCAGTCCAGAGCAGGATGCGCAAATTCTGCGTGAGGCCGGGTTCCGGGATGTGGAGTTGTTCTACGCCGCCTTTACCTGGCGCGGCTGGATTGCGTATGCGTGAAGCGTGGTAGTCAGGCACCCTGATTCAGCCGTCCAGCAACAAATCATGACCATCCGTCCGATTGTCAGATATCCCGACCCCCGGCTTGCGCTCCCGGCGCAGCCGGTGACCGTGTTTGACGACGCGCTGCGCGACCTGGCCAGAGACCTGCTCGAGACGATGCACAACGCGCCTGGCATCGGGATAACCGCACCGCATATCGGCATTTCCCTGCGGGTGGTGCTACTGGATCTTGATCCCATCGACGGTGCCCGGACTTACGTCAATCCCGAGATCATTTGGGCCTCGCCCGAAATGATCGTGCACCAGGAAGGCAGCGTCTCGATGCCGGGGGTTAATGACGAAGTGCGGCGTCATGCGCGCGTTCGGATCAGCTATCACGACGTCGACGGCAATTCACACACCGAAGAATCCGATGGGCTCCGCGCCGTCTGCCACCAGCACGAGATCGACCAGCTCAATGGCCTGTTCTGGATTCAGCGACTATCCCGCCTGAAGCGCGAGCGGTTGATCAAGCGTTTCGAGAAGCTCTCGCGGGGCTGAAGATAGATTGGGCGGAATGCTCTGCTATTCCGCCCTGCCCTGCCTTTACGCTGGCACCGGCGCAGCGCGTGCCACCATCATCGGCCTGAACGTCATCATGATCAGGAATGCGCCGAGCCCCATGATCCACGAGCCGATATAGAGCCAAGCGTAGCTGGCAAACGTGTCGTAGATCAAACCGCCGGCCAAGGGTCCCGTCGCCATGCCGAGGCTGCCGGCCATCGCGGTGCCGCCGATCACGGTGCCCATCATCCGCAACGGAAAGTTTTCGCGCACGAGCACGGCATAGAGCGGCATGGTGCCGGCATAGAGGAAGCCGAACAGCGCGGCAACCGCATAGAACGCGGCGAGATCGCGCACGAAGACATAACCGAGTGCGCCGAACGCCTGCGCCAGCAAGCCAAAGACGAGCACGCGCTTGGCGCCAAAACGATCGCCGAGCAGGCCGAAGGCGATACGGCCGCCCATCCCCGCCAGGCCCTCGATGCTGTAGATGGTGACGGCGGCGATCATCGGGATGCCGCAACTGATGGCGTAGCTCACGGTATGGATGATCGGGCCCGAATGGGTGGCGCAGCAGAAGAAATTCGTCAGCAGCAGGATGATGAATTGCGGCGAGCGCAGCGCCTGCGCCAGCGTCATCTCCGGTTCCGCCGGCGCGCTCGATGGCGCGGACGCCCCGCTCTCAAGCGCCGGCGCGCGGCGCACCAGCAACGAAACCGGGACCATGATCGCGGCGACGACGAGCGCCACGATCTGCATCGAGGTCCGCCAGTCATGATTCGAGACCAGCCAGGCGGCAAGCGGCGACATGGTCATCGGCGCCATCCCCATGCCTGCCGAGACCAGCGAGACCGCAAGGCTGCGATGGGTATCGAACCAGCCGGTCACGCAAGCCATCATCGGCGCGAAGATCGCAGCCGTGGCGCCGCCGACCATCAGCCCGAAGACGAATTGAAACACGACCAGTGAGGTCGCAAGGCTCGCCAGTCCCAGGCTTGCCGCGAGCACGACCGAACCGGTCAGCACCACCGGCAGTGGCCCCAGCCGGTCGGACAAGTTGCCCCAGATCATGCTGGTGAAGGCCATCGCGAGGAAGCCGATCGTCATCGCGCTGGATACGCCCGTCACCGACCAGCCGGTATCCCGCGCGATCGGCTGCAAAAACACCGGCAGCGAAAACATGCCCCCGATCGCGACACAGCCAAGCAGGCCCCCGGCCGCGACGATCACCCAGCGATAGCGAGAATTGGTCATTCCTGATCTCCTGACAGCCTGTTCGGCTGGAAGACGAACAGAATGGGCCGGAGCCGACAGGCCGAGGACCGCCTCAGCTCACTTTTTTGCGAGCGAGGTAGGTTCGTTCTGCGGGTAGACGACGCCAACCTGTGGGCCACCGGTCCCAGTGCAAGGACTTATCGAGCCCAAGCTTCTCAGCGATGAGCATCTCGCAACGTCGAAGAAGACGTCCGCGAGTTCGACGTCGCCGTCAATCCCAGGATCACGACGAATGATATCGCCCTTGACTAGGTCTCATCCGAGGCATATTTTTGTCTCACCTGATTTAGAGGTTCCCGTGAGCCATCAAACCGCGATCCTGGCCGGTCTGCTCGGCGTCAAGCCGAAGAACACAGAGACGACGCTTACCCTCGCCCGTTCCGTGGAGAAGGGCCTGCCGGTATCGGCGTTGGATAAATTCGCCGGCCGCGTGTCCCCGCAGGACGTCCGTCACTTCACCTATCGCGTGGTGCCGAAGCCGACGCTGGAACGGCGGCGCAAGGAAAAGCAGCATCTGACGACCGAAGAGAGCGACCGGCTCGCGCGTGTCGCAAAAGTGTTCGCCTTCGGCCTCGAAGTGTTTCGCGACGAGGCCAAGGTGCGCGATTTTCTCAACCGGCCACACCCTATGCTTGAAGACAAGACCCCGCTCGAACTGGCCTTGGCAACCGGCCCCGGGGCGGACGCCGTCGTCAACCTGCTCGGGCGTACAGCCTATAGCGGCGGCGTCTAGGCGTGCCGAAGAGCGATCGTGTCCTGACATGCTATCGCATCGGGGATCCGGACGGCGCCTACCCCGTGTACGATGCCGAGGGATCGCGCCTCTACCCGGGCCGGTGGAATACGCGTACCAGCCCGATGATCTACGCATCCGAGCACTATTCCACCGCCATGCTCGAGAAGCTGGTGCATGCTAATCTGGTGATGCCCGCCAACCAGCACTTCATCGTGATCACGATACCAAACGGCGTGTCGTATGAAGTTTTCCAAGCTGCGGCGCATCCCGGCTGGGATTCACGCAACGAAACGATCTGCAAGAGCTTCTGCCAGAAATGGTACGAGGAGAAGCGTTCGGCGCTCCTGATCGTCCCCTCGATCCCGGCGCGGCTGGAGCGCAACTTTCTGATCAACCCGGCTCATGCCGATGCCAGGAACATCACGCACACCCTACCCGAGCCGGTGTGGTGGGATGTGCGGCTTTATGGGAGGTAGCTAGTCCGATCGGCGAATACCCTGCGCTATTCACCCTGCTTGCCATCGGTTTCGTCAATGGAACGATACAACCTGCGCCCCAGTTAACCAGCTCCACGCCGCAGAACGATGAAGCTGTTCCAGCCTGGGAGATCGCCATGGCCATCCACTTCAATCATACGATTCATTCGACCCACGATAGCAAGGCGTCGGCAACCTTCCTGGCCGAGATGCTCGGTCTCCCCGCCCCGCGAAAGTGGGGACCGTTTTATATGGTCACCACCGAAAACGGCGCCAATCTCGACTACATGGATGTCGACGGCGACGTTACTCCGCAGCACTATGCATTTCTGACCAGCGAAAGCGAGTTTGACGAGATCCTCGGCCGAGTCCGGGAACGGCAGCTTCCCTACTGGGCCGACCCTGGACGGACGCAACCGGGCAAGATCAACCACCACGACGGTGGGCGTGGCATCTACTTCCAGGAGAAGAACGGGCATCTTCTTGAAGTTATTACCCGCGAGTACGGCAGCGGCGGCTGGAATCCCTGACGGCGCCTTCCGCCCACGTGCTCAATCCTCGAACAATGCCCGCACGTCCTCTTCCGTGAGCGCTGATGCGATCCGTCCGTCGCAATCGAACAGGCTATCGGCCAAGGCACGCTTCCGTTCCTTGAGCTCTTCCATTTTCTCTTCGACGGTGCCGGCAGCCACCAGCCGGTAGACGAAAACCGCCTTGTCCTGCCCCATGCGGTGGGCACGATCGATCGCCTGTTCCTCGACGGCGGGATTCCACCAGGGGTCAAAGATGATCACGGTATCCGCCGCCGTCAGGTTGAGGCCGACGCCGCCGGCCCTAAGGCTGACCAGGAAAACGTCGTTCGTCCCGTTCTGAAAACCGTCGATCGCGTGCTTGCGGTCCTTGGTCTCTCCAGTCAACACGCCATAGCGCACGCGTTCCGCGTCCAGGCGTTTTCGAACCAGGTCGAGCATGGAGGTAAATTGCGAGAAGACGATGATCTTCCGGCCCTCGCTCAGCAGCTCCAGCACCATTTCCATCAATCGGTCGAGCTTGGCCGACGGCCGCGCGACACTGTCGTCGAGCTTCAGCAGCGAGGGATCGCAACAGACCTGCCGCATTCTCAGCAACGCTTCGAGCACGACGATGTGGCTTTTGGCCAGGCCGCGCTGCTGGATTGCCTTGCGAACCTTTTCTGACATCGACAGGCGGATCGCATCGTAGAGATCGCGCTGGCTCCCCTCCAGGACGATCCGCTCGACGATTTCGCTCTTGGCAGGCAGCTCCGCCGCCACCTCCGCCTTGGTCCGGCGCAGCAGAAACGGCCTGACCCGCCGGGCCAGCGCGGCCGCACGGACCTTGTCGGCGCGCTTCTCGATCGGGGTCCGCCACTGACGGGAAAAGCCGGCCTTGTCGCCGAGAAAGCCGGGGTTGGCGAAACTCATGATCGACCAGAGTTCGCCAAGATGATTTTCCATCGGCGTCCCCGTCAGACAGAAGCGGTGCCGCGCCTTGACGTCGCGCAGCCATCGGGTGGTCGCAGCGTCGGGATTCTTGATCGTTTGCGCTTCGTCCAGCACCGCCATGTGCCAATCGCGAGACAACAGGACCTCCCGGTCGCGCGCGATCAGCGGATAGGTGGTCAGCACCACATCATGCTCGGGAATGGCCGCAAAGCTGTGCTTGCGATCGGGACCATGCAGCACCAGGACTTTCAGGTCAGGCGCGAATTTCTGCGCTTCGTTGAACCAGTTGGTCATCAGGCTGGTCGGTGCGACGATCAGAGCCGGTTGTGTGAGAGCCCCGCGCGCCTTTTCCAGCGCAAGAAGGGCCAGGATCTGCACGGTCTTGCCGAGCCCCATATCGTCGGCCAGCACGCCGCCTAGATCGCTTTCGCGGAGCAGATCGAGCCAGGCCACGCCTTGCGCCTGATAGGGCCGAAGTCCGGCGCGAAAGCTTTCCGGCAGGCGCGGATCGCTCAAGCCATGGGCTTGAACCAGACCGGCGAGACGACGAAGATTGTCAGCGCCCCGGAAGACGAATTTGTCGTTCTCAACCCCGAGCAGCGGCGCCACGTCTGCCCGTGACAGCTTCAGCTTTCCCGAACCGTCTGGGGAAATCCCGCTCAGGTTCAGACCATGCAGCGCCAATATCAGCGGAAGAAAGCGATCGGCGGCCAATGAAACATGGCGGCCGTCGGCAAGCGGCAGATAGAAATGATCGCCGCTCTCGGCGAGTTGCTTGATCCGATCGGCGGTGAAGTCAGGCGCAGAAACCAGCGCAGCCACCATCGGCGCAAGGTCGCGACGCTCGCCGTCGATTTCGATTCCGAGCGCCAGTTCGAACCAGTCGATACCGCTGGAATTCAGCTCCGCATCGAAGTCGCCCGATGCCGCCAGCCGATGGGGAAAGTCGTCATCGATATGGATCTCGAAACCCTGCGCTCGCAGCTCAGCCGCCTCGAGGTTGAGAAAGTCGAGCCAGTCATAGGGCTCGTCGAGTGTCAGGTCACGGCCATGGCGGGAATCGAGAAAGGGAAACTTCGCCCTCGCCTCGACGAACCCGAGATCGGTCAGGCGTCTGCGGGCCTCTTTCTCCTTCGGCTGACGGCGCTTGATCGCGTAGACCTGTCCGGCGTGAAATGCTTCCACCCGGCTCGCCCGTTCCGATAGATCGATCTCGATCGGGCCGTAGCGGAAGCCGAGATGAGCGACCGCGACCTGGCCACTGTTTGCTCGCGCCTCGCGGTAGTAGAAGGAGACCTCGCTCATCCGACCCTGTTGCAGCCGCAATACCGGGACCGGTTGCTCGTCGATCTGCATCGCGGCCGCCGGCGTCGCCGGCAACAGGCCGTGATGACGTTCCGGCAGACGCTGGCCGAGACGCCGCGACACTTCCATAACCTGGGCGCGCGGAATCTCCGGCGCCGACAAGAGCTGGCGGGCAAGCCGAGGCGGCAAGCTCAGCTCTACCGGTCCGATGGTCCCGGCGGACTCATCCACATAGACCGGCGGCTCGGCATTGAGCGCAATCGTTCCCGGCACGAGAAGGCAGGGAGCAATACCGCGCTTGCTGGCCTGGCGCCATTCGATCCGACCCTCGCGCTTGTCTCCCCATCGCAGCGGCTGTCGCTTATGGTCGAGCCAATAGGCACGACCCGTCGCGACGATCCGCTGCAATAGCTCGCCCGAAAGCGGCCGTTGGCTGTAGTAAACTCCTCGGGACGTAGCCGAAATTTGACTTAAAATATCGATGTCGCTGTCGCGGTAATATTTCGGCGCCCGCTCGGATGCAAAATCGGACACGCTGGGTTGGGAGTAGTTGCCGCCGAAATCGCCGCCTTTCAGCACCCTGACCGAGAGCAGCGATACGGCCAGAAGTGGGGTCTGTACGCCCTCGTGGGCGGGATGCAGACGATAAAGCAGCCGCTGGTTCAGTTCAGCGGGATAATCGTCGCCGCGCACCGCGTTTCCGATATTCTCAAGCCAGCTAACGACTTCATAGCCCAGCACGGGCGGCAGGGTTGCCGCAGCTTGCTCGGTCGCCGTCGAACCGACCGATGACGGCTTACCGCTGGTGGCTTCGAGCAGGGTTGCTGCCACATGCTTGCAATTGAAGGACATCGGACAGCTACATTCGCCGTCGAGGTCAGTGAGCCGATCGTCACTGAATTCAAGTTGAATATCGACGCGATATTCGTTCGATCCGCTCCCTCGCACCTTGGCACGAAGGTGCGTCAGGTCTTCGCTGACCTCCAGTCCCTTGACGCGGCCTTGCGCTTGATAGACGTGCGCCTTCTCAAAAGCCGAACGGCTGAAGTAGTCATACAAGTCCTTGCGCTTAAGCAGATTCGAAAGCACGCAATGAAATTCCACGACATAAGCGATTGGCTACATAAGAGGATGATCCGACGTGAGCAAGCTCATAGCCCTAGTCGCACTCGATCGTCCCCGGCGGTTCAACGTCATACACGGCCCGGTTCACACCCCTTGGTTTACTTGTCAATCCCACCAGAAGAACCACCAGTCGGCCGATTTGCCGGGCCGCCGTCCGGAATTTGAAAGTGCTCGCGATTTCTTGCAGCTATCACCCCGCCGCCGCCCGTTCGATCTCCGCGATGTCGATCTTCTTCATCGTCATCATACTGTCCATCGCACGCCTGGCGGCATCGCGATCGGATCCGTTGAAAAGCTCGAGCAACCGCTTGGGCGCGATCTGCCAGGAAAAACCCCAACGGTCCTTGCACCAACCGCAAGGCCTTTCCTCGCCCGCCATTGGCGATGATGGCATTCCAATAGCGGTCGGTATCCTGCTGGCTATCGGTCTGGACCATGAAGCTCACCGCCTCGTTCGGCGTGTAGTTGGGTCCGCCGTTGAGCCCCAGGAAGCGCCGGCCGAGCACGGTGAACTCGACCGTCAGTTCGTCGCCCTGCCCCACGCCCGGCTTGGCGTATGCATGGCCTGCGCCGACCCGGCTATCGGGAAAGGTCGCGGCGTAAAACTCCGCCGCCTCTCGCGCTCTGCCCTGATCGAACCACAGGCATGTTACGAGCTCGGCCATCGCAATCTCCTATCAATAACTCACGCCGTCGACTGGCTTCGAGGGTAGCGCCCGGGCATTCACGCCACCGGCGAAGCGAGCCTCCCCCCATTAAGCTTACGCCTTAACCAATAATTAATTATGGCTTTGCGGGCACGAAAGGCTCAGCTTAGCGTTTTGGCAATGCTGCTCAGTAACCTACGATGGGTGAGTGCCATGACCTATAGAACGACGTTTATCGCGTCTCTCAGTGCAGTCGCGCTTGTCCTTGCCGCGGGCGAGGCATTTGCCGATCCGGGCGTGGCGCGCGGCGCAGGCGTTGCGCCGTCGCGTCCGGCTTTCCCGGCATTCCCCAAATCGGGGCACCATCACCATCATCACCGGGGCGTAAGCGGTTTCTGGCCGGCCGGCGGCGTTGTCTATGGTCTGTCGAATGAGGTCGACCGACCGGTCATCGTGGAGACTCCGCCACTCAAAACATCGGACGATATCCGCTTCACGTGCGTGTACGATATTCCCTGGGATTACGTCCATCGATGTCCGCAGTTCACCACGCCTCGGCAATAGTTTGAGAGCATCTGTGTGGACGCTGCTCCGCAATGCAGCCTCGGGCTGACGGCGGCGCGCAAATGTTGTGCGTACCAATGAGACCAGAGCCCGGTTCTGATCGAATCAGAGCCGGGCTTTAGATTCTGGTTCAGGCTTTCGCTGGAGAACGCTCTTATGCATGCATGCCCGGGCCTGCTCCGGCCGTGCGCCTCGTCGCATGCCCCGCCATTACGGAGAAATTTCCATGAATGACCAGACCCTCGTAGTCCAGTCCATGAAGGTCAGTACGCACGGCTTTGCGAGTCTCGCCGTGCCGACGTATCGCGCCTCCACCATCGTCTTCGACTCCGCCGAAGAGTACCGGAATCGCGGCAAGCGGGCGCCGGACGGCTACAGCTACGGCCTGTATGGCACCCCGACGACGCGAGAACTCGAGCAGAAATTGACGGCTCTCGAGAACGGTGTCCGCACCTTCCTCACCCCCTCCGGGCAAGCGTCAAACGCCTTCGCATTGCTCGCATTGTTGTCGGCCGGAGACCGCCTGCTTATGGCCGACAACGTGTACCCTGCCACGCGCGACTTTGCTGATCGCGACCTCCGAAAGTTTGGCATTGACACCATCTTCTTCGATCCGACGTCGCCGGAGGACCTTGCCGGCAAGCTCCGCGGCGGTGCGAAGATGGTCTGGTGCGAGCAGCCGGGGTCTACGACTATGGAGGTAACGGACTTACCGCGCCTTGCCGAACTGAGCCATGCGGCGGGCGCGCTGGTCGGATGCGACAATACCTGGGCAACACCGCTCAACCTGAAGCCGCTCGATCTTGGCGCGGACATCGTCACCGAAGCGCTCACAAAATACGTCGCCGGCCATTCCGACGTCTTCATGGGGTCTATCACGGTGCGCGACGAGAAATTCGTCGAGACGATGCGTTCAACCCTTGGCCGCTATGGCATAGGCGCCTCGCCCGACGACGCCTCCCTCGTGCTTCGAGGCATGGAAACGCTGGCCGTCAGGCTATCCTACAGCTCCCGGGTGGCGACTGACATTGCCTCGTGGCTCGCCTCACAGCCGTTGGTCGAGGCGGTGCTCTTCCCGCCGCTGCCGCAATCGCCGGGCCACACCCTCTGGAAGCGCGACTTCCGAGGCGCGAGCGGTGTGTTCAGCGTGATCTTTCGGCGAGGTATGGCAGCCCGCGTGCCTCAAGCTCTCGATACGCTGCGTATATTCTCGATCGGAGCTTCCTGGGGAGGAACGCGCAGCCTTGTGGCACCGATGCCCGTCATACAGCATCGCAGCGTCACGCCCTGGCCCCACGACGATTTGGTTTTGCGCTTCAGCATCGGGCTAGAGGCGGAACAGGACCTCCATGCAGACGTCGAAAGGCTCTTGCAGAGATTGTCAGCGGATCCGCTGTGAACCACGGAGAAGCTCGTGGCGTAATAGCGAAGGCTATTCCCTAGTTAATCCAACTTCATCATTGCGAGGGCAACAGATCGCGCGAAAGGAGGCCCGATGACAGGCTCGGCGATTCCGTCTTTCGAGCTGCCTCCTTGACCTTCGTCATCATTGGATATACATATTGTATGATGTATATCCAGCAGACAGAGAGATCGCATGCAGGTCGCCAAATGGGGAAATAGTCTCGCGGTTCGCCTTCCCGCCGTCGTGGTTGAAGCGCTTGGGCTCAGGGAAGGCGATGAAATCGAGATCCACGTGACTGCCGAACGACAGTTCGGTGTGGCGCGCAAGTCAGGCCGCGACGAGCTGTTGAAACGCCTTCGCGCCTTCCGCGGCCGTCTCCCTGCCGATTTCAAGTTCGACAGAGACGAGGCGAATGCCCGTTAGTTTTTTCGACACCAATGTCCTCGTCTACCTCGCATCCGGCGATGCCGCCAAGGCCGATCGGGCGGAGGCCACGATTGCCGATGGCGGCTCGATCAGCGTGCAGGTTCTCAACGAACTTACCAACGTTGCGCGCCGCAAGATGCGCATGTCGTGGGACGAGACGCACGCGTTCCTGAATATGTTGCGCGGCCTGCTGACTGTCCATCCCCTCACCGTCGAGACCTACGAAACCGGACTCCGCCTCGCCGAGCGATACGGCCTTTCCATTTATGACGCGATGATAGCCGCTTCGGCGGTTCACGCCGGTTGCGATACACTCTGGTCCGAGGACTTGCAGGACGGGATGGCGCTGGACGAAGGCCTGCGCATCATCAATCCATTTCGGGGTGCTTAGCTAGCAGCCGCAGGGTGGGCAAAGGCGCTATCGCGCCGCGCCCACCATCTGTCATCACGTACGCTTTTCTAATCCAACCGACGTCGGAGGTCCGGTCGGGGGCGCTTGCGCGCACCGCACCAACATTAGCGTCAACGCGCTCAGGCGTATCGGTCAGATGACCTGGCCGCCGGAGACTTCGATCCGCTGGGCGTTGATCCAACGATTGTCCTCGCGGAGCAGGCTCGCGATCATCGGGCCGATGTCATCGGGCTGGCCGACACGGCCGAGGCTGGTCATGCCCGCGAAGGTCTTGTTGAGATCCGGCGTATCCCGGACGGCGCCGCCGAGGAAGTCGGTTTCGATCGCGCCCGGTGCCACCGTGTTGACCGCAATGCCGCGGCTGCCGAGCTCCTTCGCCATGTAAACGCTGAGCACTTCCACCGCACCTTTCGCCGCCGCATAGGCAGAGAAGCCGGGGAAGGACACGCGGGTCAGGCCGGTGGAAAGATTCACGATCCGGCCGCCATCGGCGATCAGCGGCAGCAGCGCCTGGGTGAGAAAGAACACGCCCTTGAAGTGAACGTTGACCAGTCTGTCGAACTGCGTCTCGGTCGTCTCGGCGATCGACGCCATGTCGCCATGGCCGGCATTGTTCACGAGGTGATCGAATCTGTCGCGCTGCCAGGTTTTCCGAAGCATCGTCCGCAGCCGATCGGCGAACGAGGCGAAAGTAGAGACATCGCTGACGTCGAGCTGCAGGGCAATCGCCTTGCGGCCGATCGCCGCGATCTCGGCGACAACGGCTTCGGCGTCTTGCTGCCGGCTTTGATAGGTGATGATGACATCGCTGCCCTTGCGGGCGATGTTGAGCGCCGTGTTCCGGCCGAGCCCGCGGCTTGCACCGGTAATGAGGACGATCTTGGTCATTGGTCAGACTCCTTTTTGCATGCGTGACCACGCCGATATGGCGCACGCGAGCCAGCCTTAGTTGCCGGAACCTCGATGATCCTTGCCTAATCCTCCAGATCGAATTTACGCGTCAATCCGGGCGCGATAGGATGGCCGCATGACCGACACGCTCCTCAAGGCTGTTCGCCGCTATGCACAGGCCAATGCCGATCCGGCCGGGATTGCCCGGACTCCCATTGCCGGTCTGACGGCCATTCGTGCGACTGCACCCAGCGGCCTCGACTACGCGATCTCCCGACCGCTCGTCTGTCTCGTGCTGCAGGGAACCAAGCACGTGACGATGGGCAATCGGGCCTTCACGTTCAGCGCGGGTGACTCTTTGCTGGTCACGGCTGACGTTCCAACGGTGAGCCAGGTCAAGCGGGCGAGCATCGCCTCGCCCTACTTCGCGCTCGTGTTGGACCTCGACCCGGCGGTGATCGCAGAGCTCGCCGTGGAGATGAAAGCCGTGCCGACCGCCGACGGCGCGCCCGTGCACTGGGAGCCGACCGATGCCGAGGTCACCGACGCGGCCCTTCGGCTGATGCGCCTGATTGAGCGCCCGGCGTCCGTGCCGGTGCTGCGCGCACAGTTGATACGTGAGATGCATTACTGGCTTCTGACCGGACGGCACGGAGAGGCGATCCGGCGTCTTGGCTGGCCGGACGGTCACGTGCAGCGAGTGGCGCGCGCGGTCGCGGTGCTTCGGGCCAAGTTCGCTCAGCCATTACGGGTCGAGCAACTGGCGGCCGTTTCCGGGATGAGCCCGTCGTCCTTCCATCAGCATTTCCGGGCCGTGACGTCGCTTTCGCCGCTGCAGTTCCAGAAACAATTGCGCCTGATCGAGGCGCGACGCCTGATGTTGTCCGACGGGATGGCCGCGAGCAGCGCGGCCTTTGCGGTCGGCTACGAGAGCGTGTCGCAGTTCACCCGGGAATACGGCCGCCTGTTCGGCTTGCCGCCGGGCCGGGAGACCAAGGCAGCGAGAGGGAACGTCCAGGCCGCCTGATTTCACCCTGCGCACTGCTCACCAGTTCGTCACGATGAGAACAGCGTGTGGCTATCGACAATTACTTCCTTGCCACAACGAACGGCCGCCCGTCCTTGCCACGCGAGGCATGGCGGGCGCGCTCGATGATTTCAAATCCGGCTGCCGAAATTTCGCGCTCCAGGTCCTCTGCGGACAGGAACGCCACATAGGGCGCCTTGCCGACGAGCTGCATCAGGGGCAGCGCAATGCGCAATAGCGGATTCATTTCCTTCAGGCACGGCGTCTTGGAAATGAAGATCCCGCCGGGCCGCAGCAGCCGATGGACGCTTCGGAGCGCCGCTTCGCGCTCAGCCACCAGATGCAGAACGTTGAAGCCGAAAGCGATATCGAAAGTCCCGTCCGGCCACGGCGCCGCCTCGGGCCGCACCACTTCGAACGTGGCGTTGCTGCAGCCCTCGGCCTTCGCCTTCTCGCGCGCGATCGCGATCATTTCGCCCGATAAGTCGGTCGCCACAATGCGCCCGACCGATGGCGCGAGCTTTAGCGCCGTCGTTCCCGTTCCGCATCCGAACTCGAATGCCGCTTCGTCCCCCTTGAGATAATGTCGCGCCCGATCCAGCGTGCGCTCATAGCCCGCCATATCGGCGATCGGGTCGGCGGCATACTTGCGCGCAGCGCGATCCCAGAACTTAGCGTCATTGGCGATACGAAACATGGCGGCCCTCCTGCGCTGCGGCTTCTAGCATATGGAAATGGAAATGCTAACGGCGGCGCAGGTCGGCGGGGTGGGTTCGCGAAAGCGTAATCTGCCGTTCACGCGTTCGTCACGATGTGACAATGCGGTGGATTACGCCGGAGCCTGCCATCGGGCCGCGCTTTGCGCGGACCCGTTGGGCTAATCCATCCGACGAGCTACGGCGTTCTCATGAACCCCGCTGCCGCGAAGACCCCAGAGGATCAGCGCAAAGGATATGATTCCCGTCGGGGCGGCTGGGTACATGACGAGTTGGATCAGCATCTCCTGAGCGTCGCTCCCACGAGCACCGGCCGCCGCGATCGGAATGATCGAACCGCCGGCTCCCAAGAGAGCCGCGATCACGAAACCGGCGATCGTTGCAAGCGCGGAATAGATGAGAAACCAGAATGCCAGCCGTGACGGCACCGATGTGAGTTTCAGCTTCGGCCAGACCAGACCCACGGCCACAAGCAACACCCCGGTGAATCCGCTGAGCGTGTGAACCGAACGGCCGAGATTGGGTGCGGCGAAATACGGCACCGCAAATCCCTGGAAGCTCGTGAAGAGGAACAGGGCCACGCCGATCTGAATCAGCCGGTGACCCTGCACGGCCAGTGCTGTCGCGCTCATGCGTTGCTCCTTTTCGGCTGTCACCGTGATGTCTAGCGTACTCCCCTCCGCGACGAGGAGCAGATAGGGCTGGAAAGCCGATGTCGAAAGATGGATCCCTGCCGATCGGGCGTAGTGCCAGGAAGTGCATGAAGCGCGTCTTGATCACGAGCATGTCTGGAACCAAAAAATCCTTGGTGATCCCGGCCAGCCAGGCAGTCCTTCACCGGGAACGGCGCGCCGGCGCCGCCGTTGACCGATGTTGCTGAAAAGGCCGATCCAATGGCTGGTCTTGAATTCGAGATGACCTATTGTCTGCGCGTGCGCGGTCCGATGCCGGCGACGCAAGGCTCGCCCGTCGGCGAGCACATCTACTGGGAGATGAGCGAGGGCACGCTGGAAGGTCCGCGTATCAATGCGCGGATCGCGATGCCGGGCGGTGACTGGTACCGGCCGGGCGCGGATGGCTTTGGCCGGCCCGATGTCCGCGTGCAATTCATCACGGACGATGACGCGGTTATTCTGCTGCACTACACCGGCCTCGTGCAGATGAATGACGCATTCACCAAGGCCGCCGAAGCGGCCACCGCCACGCGCTTTGAAGATCACTACATGCGGATGGCGATGCGCTTCGATACCGGCGCACCGAAATATGCCTGGCTCAACCAGCATGTATTTTTGGCCGAGGGCCGTCTCACCGGAAAAAAACCAGATCGAGTACCACATTTACCGCGTCACGTGATTGCTGAATGCGCCAGATTACGCCGGAGCCTGCCATCGGGCCGCGCTTACCAGCTTCCGGCAGCAGATTCTCGTCGCCAATCAGCCGACCGGTCAAATCTTTGTGCACAGATGCGAGCGGGGCCCAACAACAGGCGCTCAAGAACATCGTCACCCTGCATATCACCAGGCGTGGACGCTGGCCGACGAATCCGTCACGGCTTAGCCGCTTCATCGCTTGACACCTCGATGTTCGAGGCCTACATGCTTCGTATGCCTCGTCCCGTAAAGGCCATCCGTTCGGCGCCCCGCCCAATGCTCGATTACACCGATCGCGCGTACTGGCAGGGAACGATCAAGATGTCGCTTTCCAAGTTCTTCGTGCTTTGCGTGCTTCATCAGAAGCGGATGCACGGATACGAGGTCGTCCAAGCGGTCCAAAGGACGACCAAGGGATGCTGCAGTCCTACCGAGGGAACGGTCTATCCGGTGCTCAACGAGTTTGAGGCAGGCGGCTACCTCACCTCGCATTCCGAGATTGTCCAGGGGCGCGAGCGGAAGGTCTACACCCTCACCAGGAAGGGGCGCGAAGCGTTCCAGACCGCAGTCGACGCATGGCTGGAGGCGACAGATTGCATTATCGCCAGCAAGGCAGCAGCAGATGCGATGAATCGTTCGCGCGGCAAGGCCAAATACACATGCTGATATTTTTTTGCATTCACACATCGATGATCGAGGCATTGGTGCCCGATGCATATTTTGGGTCGCTGCTTATATGCATTTCGAAGAGTCAAATGAACGTGGTCATCGCGCTTGGTAGCGCTCAGGCCGGCCGCAGGATCGACCTGTTCGGCGGCCGCGACGTGCTTGCCGCTATCGGCCGCGCTCGAACTCGCCGGCTTCGTCGCTCTCCTTGCTCCCACCCCTTCATCGACGGTTGAAACAAGTATGAGACTTCGTTCACTTGCCGATCCGGATTTCCTGCCCGCGCTCGACAAGCGCTACGCCCTGCAACGGCCGGCAAACGACCTTGGCAGCGGTCCACAGTATCCCCCACGCATCCTGCTGCTCTACGGGTCGCTGCGGGAACGCTCCTATTCTCGGTTCGTCGTCGAGGAGGCAGCGCGCCTGCTGCGGTTCTTCGGAGCCGAGCCTCGAATATTCGATCCCTCGGATTTGCCGCTACCCGATCAGGTCAGGGCGGACAATCACCCCGCGGTCCACGAGTTGCGCGAGCTCGCCATGTGGTCGGAAGGACAGATCTGGTGCAGCCCCGAGCGCCACGGCCAGATCACCGGCGTCATGAAGGCGCAAATCGATCACTTGCCGCTCAACATCGGCGGCATGCGGCCGACCCAGGGCCGGACACTGGCCGTCATGCAGGTTTGCGGCGGCTCGCAGTCGTTCAATGCGGTGAACACGCTTAGGCTCTTGGGACGCTGGATGCGGATGTTCACCATCCCCAACCAATCGAGCGTCGCGAAGGCCTTCCAGGAGTTCGATGAAGCCGGACGGATGCGGTCGTCTGGCTACTACGAACGGATCGTCGACGTGGTCGAGGAACTTTTCCGTTTCACGATCTTGCTCCGACCGCATGTCGCTACCCTGAGCGACCGATACTCCGAGCGCAAGGAGGCGGGCCGCCCGGCGAAAGATGTCGGGACTGACCTATCGGCGATCGCAACAGCGCACCAGCGGTAAGGAACACGAGCGTGACGAAGCTGGTCTGGCCGACTGATCTCCACTTGGTCAAGCGCGACCGAGACTGGGCCGCAGGGCATCGTCCCTCTGGCACGCCTGCGGGCCTGAATTGCGCTCCACACGACGCGTCAGTTCTCCGCGGACCCCGCCCCTTCCTTTACTTCCCGGCTGGTCCCGCCCAAAGGGCGCGAGGCGAACAAGCGCCCTGCTAACGTTTCGTCGAGCGACGGCGCGAACTGACGTTCTTCTCTATGGAAGAGTGCTTTGAAGAAAAGAGTGTCAGAAGCCGAATTGATTGTTCTGGCGATCAAGGCGGTCGCGAGCACGGCAAAGGCCAGGCGAGCAAGAAGCACGCTCGTAAGGTCAGCGCCGAGCGCGACGACGACCACCGTATCCTCGATGAGGCTGTGGGCAAAACCCATGAACACGCAAGCGAGGAATATCTGACGCGGCTCTGCGCTAGCCGTGCGCGCCTCGCGGATCAGCAGTCCGGCGCCATAGGAAATCCCAAGAAACAGGCCGACAGCGGCGAAAGGTACCGTCTGCTTTTCAATGCCAGCCAGCCGAAAGAGTGGCGCAAGCCCTCTGTTCATCCAGTCCAGGATGCCCGACATCTTGAGAAGCTCGATTAGCCAGCTCAGCGAAAGCAGAACGAACAGCATGATCGCCAAGGTCTTGAGTGTGCCCAGGAGAACGCCGCTCCAACCGGTGCTTTCATTCATCGGCATCCAGGCCGGCTTCACCGGCTCGGACTGCCATCCGGTCGCGGCGAATATCTGGTGCAGAAGGACGGCAAAGATCAACCCTCCGCCGATACGAAGCGCCGCGGTGGCCAGGAAGCTAGGTCCGGCTTTTTGAATTATCCGTTGCTCGATCGGAATGGCGTGCGCAAACAGCAGAAGAGCCGAAAAAACTGTCATGTCGGCTGTGCTGAGGGCTGAAACCGGAACCAGGGTGAACATGGTCACAAGCGCCCCCCAGATCCCGACCAGCAATCCGGTCAGCCAGGCAAAGGCGAGTTCGGGTGGCAATCCCACCAGCGTCATGACTGGGGAGAAGAACGGAGAAATCGCCTGGATGACACCAAGGTCCTGCAGAAGCTGGGTGGCTATCGCAACCGGCACGATGACGCGAACCAGCTCCCAATAGATTTCAAGCGTTTCCAATGTCTTGCGATAGACGGCGGTGCAGATCGCCATTGGCGGCTCCATCAGCGTTGGAGCCCGTGACTAGCGTGAGACGCTTCGCATTTGCGGTCAAATTTTGCGATTCTGTGCAATAAAATTGCAATCGACGCCGAGCGAGGACCGAGATGGACAAGATCGACAGGAAGCTTCTCAACCTGCTCCAGGATGACGCTTCACGGACGAACGCCGAACTGGCGGAATTGGTCGGGCTTTCTCCCTCGAGCTGCCTGCGCCGCATTCGACGACTGAAGGAAAGCGGCGTCATCAGCCACGTTGTCGCGCTTCTTGCCCCGGCCAAGGCTGGCCGGGGCATGAAGGCGTTCGTCACCATCGAACTGGAGCGACATGGCGAGCAATACATGCGTGATTTTTTGGAGCGGGCCGCTCAGGAAACGGCCGTCACTCAGGCCTACAGCGTGAGCGGCCAAACCGACGCCGTCCTCATGCTACGCTTGACGGATATGGACGAGTTCGATGCGCTGTGCGAGCGGCTGTTCCGAGAGCGAAGCAATGTCGCACGATACTACACGATGTTCGTGATCCGAACGGCCAAAGAAGTGACCGCAATTCCGCTCTAGATTCTACAGTTTGATAGACCTACCGGCTGCCTTCGCCTTGCGGTCGTTCGCGACCACATGCTCAGCGGGAGCGGTCTACCCGGCGGTTGCGATCTCGGCCGTCAGTCCGAACTCCACCGGCATCTGTCCGGCAAGGTACGCTGCGCCATGACGGCGTGAGATCGATTCTGTGCCATCACAAGATCATACGCGATTTCGACCAGAAGGGAATCCCGAAGCGGCTAACGGAGTTGTCACCCTGACAACCCCCGAGGCGCGGCGTTTCGCGCTCGTTCCAAGGGCCAAGGAATTGATAATTTGCCGGGGGTTCGCAGATCGCACTTGGGCCATTCAGCGGCATCATAAAAGCACATTCAGTGAGATGCGGGAATCCGGCGTCTTCGGTGTCGTCGTCTTCTGCAGCGATTATCACTGTAGCCACTCGATCGCGCTGCCCGCCGATCACTGGCCGGATCATGTTCGGGGCTGTCGGATATCGAGCCGCATTTCGTCTGCAGGTCCGTGGGACGGGTTAGCAAAAGCGTAATCCGCCGTTGGGCTAGTTCATCCCGAATGGGAGAATGCAGTGGATTACGCCTTCGGCTAATCCACCCTACGAGGCTATTGCTTGAAACAATGCTCGCGGTGCCATTTTAGGAAATGGGGATGCGGACGGTCAGACATTCGACGAGGCGCAAGCGCACGACCGGATTTGTTGATGATTGATCCTATTCCCTGTGGATCGTTCGTCTGTCGCGAGATTAGTATCTCCAAGTCGTCGGCCAAGCTAATAAGACCACGATCAAACATCCAATGCGCGGTGCCCGAAAGAGCGATCCCGTTGCCGACAATATCTGGCCCACTCGCTTCCACTGGCCGGATATGTGCGGCCGCGACTTCTGCCCGACCCCTTCCGTTGATGAGCTTTAGCCCTGTGATAGCGCAGCGCTCGTCGTAGGCGCGCAGTACAACGCGACGGAACACTCGATCGCGCAAGGTCCTCGACACCGTGACACTAATGCGGTCGCGCAGTTGGTCAAACTCAAATGGCGTCTGCTCCTCATCTAAGCCCAGCGACAGCATTTCATTGTCGAGCCGAGGCAACAAAGGCGTGCTTTCCTTGAATCCGAGTTCGACTATTCTTTTGAAATCTTCGGGAGAGATTGGACGGACCGCCGATTGAGCGCGTCCGGAAATCCGTCCCTGCGCATTGAGAACGCCCTGCTCTATAGGTCCCGTCGCGCCGTTGAAAGGGACCGTATTGGCAAAGTCGAGATAGCTTCCCGACTCGATCAGCGCGACATACATCCCTGGAACGGCAGGATCAGGAATAACTTGTTGAACCTTAGCAATTGCAAAGTAACCCCGCGTCTCGGCGACCTTGCTTGGTTCATAATAGACTATCCAATCATCAACGCAGGCTTCGACGCGACGCAGGTATTGACGGGGAAATTGGTATTGTTCAGCCGGGCTGTCGTCATAGATCGAGTCTGAGCGGTGGATGAATACCCCAAATCCCATAGCTTTCTCGGCACAGCATTTCCGGCCATTAGATCGGCCCTCTAGTCAACTCTCCAAAACTCTAGCGTGACTCACTCCCACTCAATCGTCCCCGGCGGCTTGCTCGTCACGTCGTACACCACCCTGTTCACCCCCTTCACCTCGTTGATGATCCGCGTCGCGGTGGCGCCGAGGAAGCTCATGTCGAAGGGATAGAAGTCCGCGGTCATGCCGTCGGTGGAGGTCACGGCGCGCAGGCCGACGACGTATTCATACGTGCGGCCGTCGCCCATCACGCCGACCGTTTTCACTGGCAACAGCACGGCAAAGGCCTGCCAGATCTTGTCGTAGAGGCCGGCTTTGCGGATCTGGTCGATGTAGACGGCGTCCGCGTTGCGGAGGATGTCGAGCTTTTCTTTCGTGATGTCACCAGGGCAGCGGATGGCAAGGCCCGGACCCGGGAACGGGTGGCGGCCGACGAAGATTTCGGGCAGGCCGAGTTCGCGGCCCAAGACGCGGACTTCATCCTTGAACAGTTCGCGCAACGGCTCGACCAGCTTCATGTTCATGCGATCAGGCAAGCCGCCGACATTGTGGTGCGACTTGATGGTCACCGAAGGGCCGCCGGTGAAGGAGACGCTTTCGATCACGTCGGGATAGAGCGTGCCCTGCGCCAAAAATTCGGCGCCGCCGATCTTCTTCGCCTCCTGCTCGAACACGTCGATGAACAGGCGGCCGATCGTCTTGCGCTTCGCCTCGGGATCACTGACGCCTTTGAGCTCGCCGAGGAAGAGTTTTGACGCATCAACATGCACCAGCGGGATATTGTAGTGATGCCGGAACAGGTCGACTACCGTTTCGGCTTCCTTCAGCCGCAGCAGGCCGTGATCGACGAACACGCAGGTGAGCTGGTCGCCGATCGCCTCGTGGATCAGCACCGCGGCGACCGCGGAATCGACGCCGCCGGACAGACCGCAGATCACCCTGCCCTTGCCGACCTGGGCGCGGATTTTTTCGATCGCTTCCTCGCGGAAGGCGCGCATGGTCCAGTCGCCGGTGAAGCCTGCAACCTTGCGGACGAAATTGCGCAGCAGCTTGGCGCCATCAGGCGTGTGCACCACTTCGGGGTGGAACATCAGGCCGTAATATTTGCGCTTCTCGTCCTGGATCACCGCGAACGGCGCGTTCGGCGAGACGGCGGCGACGGTAAAGCCCGGCGGCATTTTGGTGATGCGGTCGCCATGGCTCATCCATACCGGATGGCGTTCGCCCATCGACCAGGTGTCGTCGAACAATCTGCTCGCCGTCTTCACCTCGACATCGGCGCGGCCGAATTCGCGGTGGTGGCCGCCCTCGACCTCGCCGCCGAGCTGGGCGGCGAGCGTCATCTGGCCGTAGCAGATGCCGAGCACGGGGACGCCGGAATCGAAGATCAGTTGCGGCGCGCGCGGCGAGCCTTCTTCGTGCACCGACTCCGGCCCGCCGGAGAGGATCACCGCCTTCGGCTTCATCTCCTTGAAGGCAGATTCGGCCTTCTGGAACGGCACGATTTCGGAATAGACGCCCTCCTCGCGCACCCGGCGGGCGATCAGTTGCGTCACCTGACTGCCGAAGTCGACAATCAGAATCTTGTCATGCGCCGAGGCCACCGAGGGCGTCGACTCGCGGGCTTTCTGTGCTGCTGTCATGGACAGGAATTACGCGACGGGGCGCGGCCTCGCAACCGCGGCAACGGGCTGACCCACATTCTTTCTCGGGCATGGACAAATCGATATTAGGTAAGTATTATTGACCTAATATGCCGGTTGCCGGGAGTCCGTATTGACGCGCTATCGTCCCGGGCGCGCAAAGCGCGAACCCCAATGTGCAATTGCACATTGTGGAACCTCGAGAATCTCAGGTGCGCGATTGTGCACCATAGTTCGCTTCGCGCCCCGGAATGACGAGGCCTCTTATGAACGATCGCAGGACTTCCCCCATGAAAATTCCCACCCTGCCCTTCACCGTCACTGACTGGAGTCAGGTCGCCGCGACCACGCATCCGGGCGTTTCAGGCGAAGCGCTGTGGCGCACGCTCAACATCGGTGATCTCCGCGTGCGGATGGTCGAGTATTCACCGGGCTATTTCGCCGATCACTGGTGCGACCGCGGGCACGTGCTCTATGTGCTGGAAGGCGAGCTCGATACCGAACTGCGCGACGGGCGGACGTTCAAGCTTCGCCCGGGGATGAGCTACCAAGTGTCGGATTTCGGCGACGCCGCCCATAGATCTTCGACGAAGACGGGCGCGAAGCTGTTCATTGTGGATTGAAGATCTCTCCCCGTCATTGCGAGGAGCGTAGCGACGAAGCAATCCATCTTTCTTTACGCCGCGCTATGGATTGCTTCGCTTTCGCTCGCAATGACGCGGAAAGAGCGTCACCCCTTCTTCAGCACCGACACAAAAAAACCATCCGTGCCCGTCGTTCGCGGCGTCATCAGCCACCCCTCCGGCGATCGCAGCGCAGCCTTCGCAAAATCCTCCGCTCTGTCCCACAGCACGCTCGCCGTCTCGTTCAGTGGCTGAATCGAAAACTCGGGATGACGTGCCACGAAGGCGCGGACTTGTTCGCCGTTTTCGCTTGGCAGCACCGAGCAGGTGACATAGGCAATGCGGCCGCCGGGCTTGACCAGGCGGCTTGCGCGATCAAGCACTTCGGCCTGGTCCTTCAAGCGAACCTCCAGCGCGCCGGGGCGCATCCGCCATTTGGCGTCGGGATTGCGGCGCCAGGTTCCGGTGCCGGTGCAGGGCGCGTCGATCAGCACGAGATCGGCCGATGCCTTGATGTCGGCCAATGGATCAGTGTCGCCCTTCGGCGCGCGAATCTCGGCGTTGTGGACGCCGGCGCGTGAGAGCCGCTCGTAGATCGGGGCGAGCTGGCGCTTGTCGCGGTCGGTTGCGATCAATCGCCCCTTGCCTTGCATCATCGCGGCCAGCGCCAGCGTCTTGCCGCCGGCGCCGGCGCAGAGATCGATCACCTGCTCGCCGGGCTTGGCAGCGGTGAACAGCGCCGCAAGCTGCGAGCCCTCGTCCTGCACCTCGATCGCGCCCTTGATGAAATCCTCTTCGGCATGAATGCCGGGATTGCGGGCGTCGGCGCCGAGTTCGATGCGGAGCCCGATCGGCGACCACGGCGTCGGCGTAGCTCCGAGATGGCCGAGCGAGGCCAGCACTTTCTCGCGCTTGGCTTTGAGCGTATTGACGCGCAGATCGAGCGGCGCGCGGCTCGCCATTGCGGTTGCCTCCGCCACGCGGTCGTCGCCGAACACGGCGGCCAGATGCGCATCCAGCCATTCCGGATAGTCGCCGGCGATGTGCGGCGGCGCGTCGTCGAGGGTCCGCGACGTGAGCGCTGATCGTTCGGCCTCGGTCAGTGGTTCCGGCGCAAAGCGCCCGCCGTCGCAGAGCGCCGATATCGCCTCCACATCGAGCTTGCGCTCGAGCTTCAGCATGCCGAGCACGCGCGCCCGCGGCGTGTCGGCGTCTATCAGCCAGGCGCTCGATGCCCGCCGCCGCAGCACGTCCCAGATCAGGCCCGAAATCGCCGCGCGATCGCCCGAGCCGGCATAGCGATGCGCGGTGCCCCACTCCTTCAGCGCCTTTGCCGCGGGAACGCGCTGCGCGTCGATGGTGTCGATCAGTTCGATGGCGGCGGAAAGGCGGGCAGCGGGGGTCATTCAGGGCTTTCTAGATCAGAAGCAGAAGCTTCAGCGCGAAATAGATCCACATCACGAGCAGCACCAGCGCGCCGGCAAACCACGCCAGGCTGCGCTGCTGGATGTTGTTCGAGGTGACGAAAATGCCGGCATGGGCAAATCGTGTCACCACGAACACCCAGGACATCAGCACGATGAAGAGATCGGCCCGGCGCAGCGGCAGCGCCAGCGCGATCAGGAGGTAGAACAGCAGGGGTACTTCGAACTGATTTGAGAAGCAATTGCCGATCTGGGCGACGCGGGCCGGATATTTCGGCTGTCCCAGCGCGATGTCCTTCAGGCTGGTTTCGCGGGCCTTCACCGCCTTGGTGCGGGCCGTCACCATCGAGAGCATCAGGAAGAATGTGAGCCCGATCAAAACGAAGACCGGCAGCAAAACCATTTGAACCGACATGAGAATCTCCCCCGAAGCCTGCCTGAGTCCTAAAGCAATAACGAGACGCCCCTCACCTGACAAATCCACTTAACCGGGCTCGCTTGAACCACAAGGAGAACCCAGACGACCAACTATCGAGAATTCCGATGGTTCTGGTCTCGAACCGGCCTTGAAGCAATCCGCGAGCAGGCGATGAACATCACCTCCCCGATCCTGACCGGCGCCGGCCGCGCCGCCGAGCTGCCCGGCGATTCCGTGACCTCCCTGCTCCGGGCCGTCGGATTCAGCGACGGCCCGGACGGCGGCCTTGGCATCGTCATGTCGGCCTTGGCCGGTATCGCCGCGGCGCTGGCGGTCGCGATCATGCTCTCCGTCTATTTCCACCGCGGCCACCGCAGCCGCCACGATCTGCTCAAACACGGGCTTGCCGCTTCCGCGGGGCTGGTCTTGCTCGCCTTCGCGATCTCGGACATCAGGCACGCGGCGCAGGCCTATCTCGGCCTCAATCCGACAAAGCCCGCGGTGGAATTTGAAATCCGCCTGCCGAAGGCGACGTTGACGACCGCGGCGGACGTCCAGATCGAGCTGCTCACTGACCGGAACCAGAAACTGGCGAAGGTCCAGGGCGCGCTGGCCTCCGCGCCCGACGGCCGCAGCATCTTGCGCGGGACCGTGACGCTGGATTACCGCACCACCGAGCGCATGATGGTGCTGAATCTGCCCGGCCGGGCCCAAAGCACGTTCCGCCTGCGGCTGCCGGCAAGCCCCTCGCATTCGGAGCAGTTCGGGCCGTGGCATCTGGCCGACGGCATCGTCCCCGCCAATGGCGACACGGTGACATCAGAGATTCACGACGCCTTCGCGATCCGCTACCGCGTGCTGTGACGCCCGTTGAGATATGCGGATGGCGGACCGCTGGGCACATTTACTTTGACGTCAACAACCAGCGCTCTACTGTATCCCTGACGGTCGCCAAAAAAGAGCGGCCGCGGGAGGAGTGCAACTTTGCGATTTCGCGATCAGGAAATTGTCTTCGCCACCGGCGCCAAGGGACAGAATATCGATATTCTCACCGCCAATCCGGTCAACTACTTCCACGTCATCAGCAATGCAGCCGAGCTGCCCAGACTTGTGGTCGACGGCAAGCTGTTCCTGCCGGCCTCGGATACGCGCAAACGTAACGGAAAACTTCCGCTGGTGATGGTGGTGCCGGGCAGCCTCGGCGTTGCGCCCTCGCACCTGGCGCACGCCGAAACGGTGGTCGGCGACGGCTTTGCAGCGTTTGTCCTCGACAGTTTCGGCGCGCGCAACGTGACCTCGACGGTCGCCAACCAGACCCAATTCTCCTTTGCCGCCAGCGCCTATGACGTGCTGGCGGCCTGGATGGTGCTGTCAGCCCATCCGGAGATCGACGCATCCCGGATCGGCGCGCAGGGCCACAGCCGCGGCGGCTCGGCCGTGCTGACGGCAGCGACGCGTCGCTTTGCCGACGCGGTGGTCGGCGCCGGCGCCGGTTTTCGAAGCGTGCTCGCCGCCTATCCCTGGAGCGGTCATCAGTTCCTCGATCCGTCCGTCGACGAAACCGAAATCCGCGTCATCATGGGCGATGCCGATGAATGGTGCTCGCCGATGCAGGTGCAGGGCCATTGCCAGGCCATCCGCCTCTCCGGCGGCAAGGCGACGATGCGGCTGATCGGCGGCGCGCAGCACAGTTTTGACCGCGGCACCGGGATCGAGAACGTCGCTGAAGCATCCGTCTCCCCCGCCGCGCCGACGGCCTATATCGCCAATGACGGCGCCTTCATCCATCCGCTTCAGGGCGTCGCGGAGAGCAAGCTCACCGACCGCGACCTGATGATCTATGCGCTGAAGGCCGGCTATGGCCGCAAGGGCGCGAAGATCGGAAGCCGCGACGGCGACGCCGAACTGTTCAAGGCGGATATGCTCGCGTTCTGGCGAAGGACGTTGGGGTGAGCATCGTTGCCATCCCGAAAAATCGTCATCCTTCCGACGTCAGGTCCGGCTAGGATCGGGCTAAAAGGAATACTGCATGACCGAATTTCGCCTGACGCAAGTTTCCGACACCCACCTCGCCCGCCGTCTGCAAGAACTCACCGACAATTTTCACCGCGTCAGCGAGCATATCGACGCGACGCGTCCAGATCTCGTCATCAATACCGGCGATCTCGCCTTCGACGCGCCGACCAGCCCGGACGATCTCAACTTCGCGAAGGAGCTGCATGACTCGCTGCCGGTGCCGTGCCGGCATTTGCCGGGCAATCACGACGTCGGCGACAACCCGACGGAAGTCGCCCCCGCGCCGAAGGATCTGGCGACAGAGAACGAACGGCAGAACTATCTTTCCGTGATCGGCGAAGACCGCTGGCGCTTCGATGCGGCCGGCTGGTGCTTCATCGGATTGAACTCGCTGATCATGAATACCGGGATCGAGAGCGAGGCGGAGCAGTTCGGCTGGCTGGCTTCAGAACTCGGGCGTGTGAACGGCAAGCCGATCGCGCTGTTCCTGCACAAGCCGCTGTTTTTGAACGCACCTGACGACCCCGAGACTCTCGACACGGCTATCCGCTATGTGCCGCAACCGCGGCGCAGAAGCTTGATCGAAATGTTTTCGAAGGTCGATCTGCGGCTGGTCGCCTCAGGGCACGTCCATCAGCGTCGCGACTTCACCTATCGTCACACGCGCCACGTCTGGGCGCCGTCGACAGGCTTCATCCTTCCCGAACGAATTCAGCCGGTCATCGGCATCAAGGAAGTCGGGCTGGTAGAGTATCGCTTCCAGCCCGACGCCCTTGAAGTCCGGCACATCAAGGCGCCGGAGCAAACCGATGTTGATCTGGATTCACTGATTGAGAGTAAACCCTAGACCTCAGTACTCCCGCTCAATGTAGTAGGAGCCATCGGTCCAGGGCTGTGACGCAAATGCGCCCACGCGTGGGGCCGGGTGAAACCGGTTACCGTAGTAGTAGCCCGGAGGCGTGGTGGTCCTGACGCCATAGCCTCCTGTGACGTAGGCTGAGTTCGGATAGCTATAGCCTGTCACGCCGGGCTCCTGATAGACCACTTGAGCCATCGCAGGAGTGGCCAGCATCGTGGCGGCAACCAGGCCGAGCGATAGTTTCTTGAAGTTCGTCATTTGGCTTCTCCATCAGATGTCAGGGCCAACGACAGTTGCGAAGGGACGTTCCGCCGCCCGCCTCAAGTAGGCGTGAGCTTGTTCCTGAGGGTTCCCAGAACTCAGGCGCGCCGGCTTCAAATCTTGTCCGGCCCGACGCGCACCAACTGCTTACCGAAATTGGCGCCCTTCAGAAGGCCCATGAACGCAGTCGGCGCGCTCTCGAGCCCTTCGGTGACGAACTCCTTGTGCTTGACTTTGCCCTCGCGCACCCACCCCGACATGTCGCGCAGGAAGTCGCCGTGGCGCGCAGCGAAATCGCTGACGATGAAACCGCGGATGGTCAGGCGCTTGGTCAATACCGCGCGCATCAGGGACGGCGCCCATTTCGGCGCCACCGCCTGCGTGTCGTTGTAATGTGCGATCAGGCCGCAGACCGGAATGCGCGCAAACGCATTGAGCAGCGGGAACACCGCTTCGAACACCGCGCCGCCGACATTTTCGAAATAGACGTCGATGCCTTTGGGGCAAGTATCCTTCAGCTTGGCCGCGAGATCAGGGTCGCGGTGATCGAGGCAATCGTCGAAGCCGAGTTCATTCTTGACGTAAGCGCATTTGTCCTTTCCGCCGGCAATGCCGACCGCGCGGGCGCCCTTGATCTTCGCGATCTGGCCGACCGCCGAGCCAACCGCGCCGGAAGCGGCCGCGACGACGACGGTTTCGCCTGCCTGCGGCTTGCCGATGTCGAGCAGGCCCGTATACGCCGTCATGCCGGGCATGCCGAGCACGCCGACCGCGGTCGAGATCGGCGCGATTTTCGGATCGATTTTTGCAAGACCCTTGCCGTCGGAGACCGCATGCGTCTGCCAGCCGGCGCGCGAGAGCACGATGTCGCCCTTGGCGAAGTCGGGATTGTTCGAGGCGATCACTTCGCTGACGGTGCCTGCTTCCATCACGCCGCCGATCGGCACCGGCTGGGCATAGGACGGCCCGTCACTCATGCGCCCGCGCATGTAGGGATCGAGCGACAGCCAGATGGTGCGAAGGAGCACCTCGCCAGCGCCCGGCGTGGGGATGGGGCAATCCTCAAGGCGGAAGTCGGAGGGCTTTGGTTCGCCGACGGGGCGCGAGGCGAGAACGATGCGTTTGGCTTGGGACATGACGGTTTCCTCCAAATGTTATTGTTGTTCGTCATTGCGAGCGTAGCGAAGCAATCCACAGCTCCGCAAGCTGTGAAATGGATTGCTTCGCTGCGCTCGCAATGACGGTGGAGAGTGGCGCTCCCGTTCCAAACGCCGTCATTCCGGGGCGCGAAGCGAACTATGGTGCGCAATTGCGCACCTGAGAATCTCGAGACTCCGGGTCTGGTCCTTCGGACCATCCCGGAATGACGGAGGAGAACTACGCCCCGCCCGGATAATTCGGGCTCTCCCGCGTGATCGTCACGTCGTGGACGTGGCTTTCGCGCAGGCCCGCGCCGGTGATGCGGACGAACTGGGCCTTGGCGTGGAATTCGGCGAGGTTGCGTGCGCCGACATAGCCCATCGCGGCGCGCAGGCCGCCGGCGAGCTGGTGCATGACATTGGCGACCGGGCCCTTGTAGGGTACCTGGCCCTCGATGCCCTCGGGCACCAGTTTCAGCGTGTCCTTGATGTCCTGCTGGAAATAGCGGTCGGCCGAGCCGCGCGCCATCGCGCCGACCGAACCCATGCCGCGATAGGCCTTGTAGGAGCGGCCCTGCCACAGAAACACTTCGCCGGGCGTCTCGTCGGTGCCGGCGAGCAGCGAGCCGACCATGGCGATGTCGGCGCCGGCGGCGAGCGCTTTGGCCAGATCGCCGGAATATTTGATGCCGCCATCGGCAATCACTGAAACGTTGGCCTTCTTCGCCGCTTCCACCGCATCCATGATCGCGGTGAGCTGCGGCACGCCGACGCCGGCGACGATGCGCGTCGTGCAGATCGAGCCCGGGCCGATGCCGACCTTGATCGCGTCAGCGCCCGCGTCGATCAGCGCCTGCGCGCCCTCTTTCGTTGCGATGTTGCCGGCAATCACCTGCACCGCGTTGGAAAGCCGCTTGATGCGATTGACCGCGTCGAGCACCCGCGAAGAATGGCCGTGTGCGGTATCGACCACGATCAGGTCGACGCCGGCATCGATCAGCCGTTCGGTGCGCTCAAAGCCACCCTCGCCGACCGTGGTCGCGGCAGCCACACGCAGGCGGCCATGCTCGTCCTTGCAGGCGAGCGGATGCGCAACCGCCTTTTCCATGTCCTTGACGGTGATCAGCCCGACGCAGCGGTACTGGTCGTCGACAACGAGCAATTTCTCGATGCGGTGGGTGTGCAGCATCCGCTTCGCTTCGTCCTGGCTAACGTCCTCGCGAACCGTGACGAGGTTCTCGTGCGTCATCAGCTCCGAGACTTTTTGTTTGGGATTGGTCGCAAAGCGGACGTCGCGGTTGGTGAGAATGCCGATCAGCTTGCCGGGCGAATTCTTGCCGGCGCCGGTGACGACGGGAATGCCGGAAAAGCCGTGGTCCTTCATCAGCGCCAGCGCGTCCGACAGCATCGCATCGGGACCGATGGTCAGCGGATTGACCACCATTCCGGATTCATACTTCTTGACCTGCCGCACCTGCGCGGCCTGCCCCTCCGGATCGAAGTTGCGGTGGATGACGCCGACGCCGCCGGATTGCGCCATCGCGATCGCCATGCGCGCTTCGGTGACCGTGTCCATCGCCGACGCGATAATCGGAATGTTCAGCGGAATCGCGCGGGTCACGTAGGAGCGGATATCAGCCTCCGAGGGCAAGATATCCGAGAGACCGGGCTTCAGAAGCACATCGTCGAACGTGAAGGCTTCACGGATACCCTGAAGTCCCTGCGCCATTGCCAACTCCTTTCGGCGGCTCGCCGCCGCGATCAGTTCTATGGATGAACGCCGCCTTCGGCGATGCTACCGGCATCGCCGTCGAATCGAAGCCCATCGGTGGGGTTGACGGTGGTCGATAGCATGGCAGCACGCCGAATCAAAGCGTTTGACGGCTATGCACAGACTTTTCGGGAAACGCCGCAATCCCAAGGGTTTAGCGGGAAGAGTTTACGGGAAGGCCTTACGGCCGATAGCCCGGCGGCGGCCCGTGCTGGCGGATCGCCTCCACCACCTCGCGGTGCCGGCGATCCTCCCGCTTCATGTGAACCGCGATCAGCGCATGCGCCGACGGCACCAAGAGCAGGACGTGGAAGATCAGCCCGAAAACCAGGCAAAACACGATCAGGACCAGGTTGAAGATCGCCGAAAACGGCTGCCCGTTCAGGAGCAGCCCGAGCGGCGGCAACAGCGCGGCGAGAACGTAGATCATCATGACCTCCAGCGGCTGGCGCGGTGCATACCAGCGTCACGCAGGATTTAGGTGGTTTGCCCGGTTTCGCAATGGCTTGTGTGACGGCGGGATGATACAGCGCCCTCGCCTGCCTCTCTCTCCAGTCCCCGATCCCGATGGATAAGCAACGCCTGATCCCGCTGATCGTCGCCACCGCGCTGTTCATGGAGAACATGGACTCGACGGTGATTGCGACCTCGCTGCCGGCGATCGCGGCTGACATCGGTACCAGCCCGCTGACGCTGAAGCTGGCGATCACGTCCTATTTGCTCTCGCTCGCCGTGTTCATTCCGGCCAGCGGCTGGACCGCGGATCGCTTCGGTGCGCGCATGGTGTTCTCGATCGCCATCGGGGTGTTCATGATCGGGTCGATCGGGTGCGCGCTGTCGCAGAACATTACCCATTTCGTGATCGCCCGCATCCTGCAGGGCATGGGCGGGGCGATGATGACGCCGGTCGGGCGGCTGGTGCTGTTGCGCTCGATCGACAAGAGCGCGCTGGTCAACGCGATGACGTGGGTAACGGTGCCGGCGCTGATCGGGCCGGTGATCGGCCCGCCGCTTGGCGGCTTCATCACCACCTACTTCTCCTGGCACTGGATCTTTCTGATCAACATCCCGATCGGGCTGCTCGGCATCTTCATGGCGATGAAGTACATCGACCCGATCAAGAGCGAGGATCCCGAGCGCTTCGATCTCTATGGGCTGGTGCTGGCCGGGATTGGGCTAGCCGGCATCGCCTTCGGTCTCTCGGTCGCAGGTCTCAATTTGTTGCCCTGGCCGATTATCGCCGGCCTGGTCGCGATCGGCACCATCTCGATGACTCTCTATGTCATGCACGCGAAACGAACCGGCTCGCCGGTGCTCGATTTCTCGCTGCTGCGACTGTCCACCATGCGCGCCAGCATTATCGGCGGCTTCCTGTTCCGGCTCGGCATCGGCGCGCTGCCGTTCCTGCTGCCGCTGTTGATGCAGGAGGGTTTTGGGCTGACGCCGTTCCAGTCCGGCCTGGTGACGTTTGCCTCGGCCGTCGGCGCCATGGGGATGAAGACGCTGGCGGCGCGCATCATTCGCGCCTTCGGCTTCCGCTACATGATGACGGTCAACGCCGTCATCAGCGCAGTCTTTCTCGCGGCCTGCGCATTGTTCACGGTGACGACGCCGCTGTTGCTGATCTTCATCATCCTGGTGGTCGGCGGCTTCTTCCGCTCGCTGCAGTTCACTGCGATCAACACCGTCGCCTATGCCGAGGTCGAGCCGGCGCAGATGAGCCGAGCCACCACGCTCGTCAGCGTCAACCAGCAATTGGCGATATCGGCAGGCGTCGCCGTGGGCGCGTTCTCGGTCGAATCGACCATGCTGTACCAGCATGTCACAGAGCTGAATGCCGGCGTATTCCCGCCCGCGTTCCTCGTGGTTGCGATCATCTCGGCGGCGTCGGCCTACTTCTTCTGGCAGATGCCTGACGATGCCGGCCACGAGATTTCAGGGCGCAAGGTCGTCGAGATCTCCAGCCGCAAGGGTGCGGAAAAGGCAGCGACCAGGAAGGCCGCCAGCGAAGGCACCGAGGACGCTCGGGATCAGCGACTGGGGTAACTCGCGGCGCATTTTCACACCCAAATGCCGGATTTTCCCGTCTCCGTGCCGCGCCGAACATCCTGCGCCCGAGCCGCTGAGTCCCGGCAATCCGGTCAACGACCTCTCAATGACCCCTCAATGACCCCTTGGCCGTCGGGCCGGTCACTCCCCGCGTCGGAGTGCGCTGCCGCACTTCGTCCGCGTTGACAGACAGGGAAGCTTCGGCGCCAAGCGGCGGCGCTTTCATATCTTCCGTCAGGAAGATGCGATCGATTCTACGGCGCATGAGCTGGTAGCACTCGCATGTCGCCGCTTCGAGCCGCTTCCTGTCAATCTCAATCGAGCTGCGCCGATTAGATCGGATTCCACCCGAGTCGCGCAGCTTGCATACGACATGCGTCACCGTCGGGCGGCGCACACCGAGCAGTTCCGAAAGCGTCTGTTGCGTCAGCGGCAGGATGTCGCCGTCGGCACGATCGTGGAGTTGCAGCAACCATCTTGCCAGGCGGGCCGTCACCGAGTGCAGCGCATTGCAGGCTGCGACGTGTTGGAATTGGACCATTAACGCCCTGGTGTGGATTTGAACCGTTCCCCTCAAGGCGCTGCTGCGTTCAAGCGCCGCCTGAAACTGTGCCGGCGAAATCTGCAGCGCGGTCCCCGCCACCCGCACCACCGCCGTCATCGGAGAGCGGGAAGGCCCCAGCGTCGTCAGGACGCCCACGGCTCCTTCATTGCCAACGACGGCGGTCGCAACGGTTTGTCCGCTCGGCATATCCATCACGAAAGCGATCAGGCCGCTAAGCGGGAAGTGAATCCGTTCTATTGGATCGCCCGACCGCACCAGCACGGCGTCACGTTCGAGGGTAACCAGTCGGAAATGACGCACAAGCAAATCGAGGTCTGCCGGCGGCAACGCAGCTAACAATCGATTACCAACTCTGGCCCTCTGCTCCATCACGGGAATACTCCTTCCCAGACGGAGGCGCGGCTCGCTTGCAGAAAATTCCCGACGTTGGGGCTGCATGCGACAAACAGACCGCGCCTGAGTACTGAAATACAATACTGAGTACTGAAATACGCCGCTACAGGAGAAAGTTCCAGGGATTCGACGCGTGATCCGGCCCAGGACTGCAACCGTCGGAGACGCCATCCAGTCCTCGCGCCGTCCAGGTTGCGCTAGTTGCGGTGCCCTCGAAACCCCATCGCCAGCACGTAGCGCTCCGAGGAGTCCTGCCGGCTCGAGGCCGGCTTGACATGACGCACGCTGGAAAAGTCGCGCTTCAATTGCGCGACGAGTTCGGCATCGGCGCCGCTTTGAAAGACCTTTGCCAGGAACGTCCCGCCGGGATTGAGCACCTCGGCGGCAAAGGCCGCGGCCGTCTCGACGAGGCCGATGATGCGGAGCTGGTCGGTCTTGCGGTGGCCGGTGGTGTTGGCCGCCATGTCGGACATCACAACATCGGCGCGCCCGCCCATCATTGCGATCAGCTTTTCGGGTGCGTCCTCCGCCAGAAAGTCGAGCTGCGCGAAATCGACGCCGGGAATTTCCGGCATTTCCAGCAGATCGATCGCGACCACTTTGCCCTTGCCATTGATCGCGCCGACGCGCTTGGCCGCGATCTGGCTCCAGCCGCCGGGGGCCGCGCCGAGATCGACCACGGCGTTGCCGGGCTTGAGAAACCGATATTTGTCGTCGATTTCGATCAGCTTGTAGGCCGCCCGCGAGCGATAGCCCTCCCGCTTGGCCTTCGCCACGTAGGGATCGTTGAGCTGCCGCTCCAGCCAGAGCTTTGACGACAGCTTGCGCTTGCCCGCGCTCTTGACCGTGACGTGCAGCCGTCCGGTGGTGTCTTTCGCCATATCGATACTTGTCTTGAAAATGCCAGCCGGGACCCGGAGCCTGGAATCAGTAGCACGGAAGTGGATACGCATTGAAGCGAGCATGATGGGCCGGACCCACCATCCTAGCGCCGACCCCGTTGCCATGGAACAGCGCGACGCACCGAGCTGCCGGGTCATCCCGTTCGAGGTAATGCAGCCGCACGCCATCGCGGTCGATGAAACTGCCGATCGGTGGGTACCTCCGTTCGGCCGTGACCGAGACACTATATTCCCAATCACCAGAACAAGGACGACACCCTAAGATAGCTTCGGGGCAGTGGACATTCGCTGAGCCTTGTGCCGTGCCTAGCGATCCGAATTGCGGCGGGTGAAGAGCCAGTCTGCGGCATAACCGCGACATGTTTGCCGACGTTCCTAAGCAGTCGTTGCGAACCAAGCGAGGTGTGCGGAAAAGATCGGAAGGCTTGGAACGGTCGCACAGCGATTGCGTTGCTCGGGTCGGAGCTGGGGGGGAGTCATCAACCTGCAATCAGCGGAGAACTAAGATGGCCAACCCACGCCAAGAGGAAAAGTCTACCCAAGGCATGGAAGACGCCGCCCGCCGCGCCGGCGAGAAGACTGCCGAACAGACCAGCCGCTTTGGACAAGCTGCAGCCGAGCAGACGACGCGGATCGGACATGCTGCGGCTGAAGCCGGAGAGGAAGTGGTCCGGGCAGGTGCTACCCTATTCCAGCAAAACGCCGAGACGTTACAGAACACTTGGCGCTTCGGCCTGGATATGGCGACGACCCTGATGGGGCGGTCCACGGAGCAACTTGGTCGATCGCTCGGTCTGTCGGGAGACGGAGTGCAACAGGCAGCCGAACGATCGGCCCGCAACGCGCAAACCATCCTATCTACCGGCACGACTGCTGCCAAAGTGATGGGCGGCATTTCGCAGGAATACCTGCAGCTGGTTCGGCATCAAGTCGAGACGAACATGGACCGCATGAATGAATTGTGGGCCTGCCGAACTCCTCAGGAGGTTGCAGCCGTTCAGACGGACCTGGTACGTGAGACCGTGGGATCTGTTCTGGAGAGCAGCCGGCGGATAGCCGATATGTCGCTCAAATTGGCCGACGATGCCGGAAAGCAGATTAAGCAGAATATGGAAGAGGTACGGCGCGCCGCCTAGTGCGGGCCTATTGCTCGGCCTTGAGGGAAGAGCGGCCGGCTTTCAGCCGCTCTTCCAGTTTGTGGGCATAGCCCGGGACCCCACACATCAGCACGGCCGCAGCGCGCCGTCCTCGCGCATCATCTCCACCAGCATGCCCTCGCGCAGGCCCCGGTCGGCCACCCTGAGCCGAGGCAACGGGAAGGCGTCGCGGATCGCGTCGAGAATGGCGCAGCCGGCCAGCACCAGATCGGCGCGCTCGACGCTGATGCAATTATTGTTGGCCCGTTCCTGATAACTCATACCGAGCAACCGCTGGATCACCGCCGTAACGTCGGGACCGTTCATCCAGATGCCATCGATGCGCCGGCGGTCGTAGCGCGGCAGGTTGAGATGGATGCCGGCAAGCGTCGTCACGGTGCCCGAGGTGCCCAGCATATGCATGTCGCGCAGATCGTTGCCGTGCTCGGCCGCAAACGGCGCCACATAGTGCGCGACTTCGCGCACCATCCGCGCATAGGATTCCGCCGTGACGTCACGTCCGCCGAAATGCTCGGCCAGCGTGACGACGCCGAGCGGGACCGACATCCACGCCTTGATGCGCGGCACCGCGTTCTGCTCGTCCGGATCGCGCTCGATCCGCACCAGTTCGGTCGAGCCGCCGCCAATGTCGAACAGGATCGCACCTCGCCCTTTGGCGTCGAGCAGCGGCGAGCAGCCGATCACGGCCAGGGTTGCTTCGGTCTCGCGATCGATCACCTCGAGGCGGATGCCAGTCTCGCTCGCGACCCGGGCACGAAAGCTGTCGGCATTGGCGGCGGCTCGGCAGGCTTCGGTTGCGATCAGCCGCAGGCGCTTGGCCTTGCGGTAGCGGATCTTGTCGCTGCAGATGCTGAGCGCCGCGATGGCGCGCTCGATCGCCGCCTCGCTGATGGAACCGGTGGCGGAAATGCCCTCGCCAAGGCGGATGATCCGTGAAAACGAGTCCACGACGCGAAAACCGTCGCCGGCCGGGTGGGCGATCAAGAGCCGGCAATTGTTGGTGCCAAGGTCCAGCGCGGCATAGACACCGTTTGCCGTGGCCGCCGCAACCGCCCCTGACGGGCTGGCGCAGGCCTCAAGGGCTTCGCGCAGCCGCGTATCGTGGTTCATCAAAACTGTCTTTCCGCAGGCCGCGTCCGGGCCGCCGAAGAAAATCACCGTTCACGGAAACTTTAGCAGCGCCAAGGGGCTACGCAACAACCCATCACATAGGACTATGCCCAATCAGGCGTTGTCCGGGATTACACGGTACGTTATCTGAGCGGGAACCCGCGGAACCAAGAATCCAGCAAAAAATCCAAGAGAATCCCAAGCATTTCAGGTGTTTTCGATGCAAGATCACACGTCGGCCTCCTCCCTGGACAACGCTATCGCACTGCAAAAATACGGTGTGGGGCAGCCGGTGCGCCGCAAGGAAGACGACACGCTGGTGCGCGGCAGGGGCAAATACACCGACGATTTCACCCTGCCCGGCCAGGCCTATTGCTGGATGGTGCGCTCCAGCCATGCCCACGGAATCATCAGGGGGATCGGCACGGCCGCCGCCAAGGCGATGCCGGGCGTGCTCGGCGTCTGGACCGGCAAGGATCTCGAGACCGCCGGCTACGGCCCCTTCACCTGCGGCCTGCCGTTGAAGAGCCGCGACGGTTCGCCGCTGTTGCAGACCAACCGCCCGGCGCTGCCGACCGACAAGGTTCGCTTCGTCGGCGACCCCGTGGCCTTCGTGGTCGCGGAAACGCTGGCACAGGCGCGCGATGCGGCGGAGGCCATAGAACTCGACATCGAGCCGCTGCCAGCCGTGACCGATGCGGCGGAAGCCGCAAAGCCCGGCGCGCCGCAGCTTTACGATCACATCCCGAACAACGTCGCGCTCGATTATCACTATGGCGATGCTGCCAAGATCGACGCCGCGTTCGCTGCCGCCGCCCATGTGACCAGGCTGGACATCGTCAACACCCGCGTTGCCGTGGTGTCGATGGAGCCGCGCGTGGCGCTGGCCGCCTACGACAAGGCCGCCGAGCGCTTCACGCTGCAGGTGCCGACGCAAGGCGTCTCCGGCAACAAGGTGACGCTGGCAAAAATCCTCAACGTGCCGAACGACAAGGTTCGTATCCTGACCGCCAATGTCGGCGGCTCCTTCGGCATGAAGAACGTCAGCTATCCCGAATATACCTGCATCCTGCATGCGGCGAAGGCGCTGGGCCGTCCAGTAAAATGGACCGACGAACGCTCGACCAGCTTCCTCTCCGACAGCCACGGCCGCGGGCAGCTCATTCACGCCGAACTGGCGCTCGATGCCGACGGCAAGTTTCTCGCGGTGCGGCTTTCCGGTTACGGCAATCTCGGCGCCTATATCACGGGCGTCGCGCCGGGGCCGCTGTCGCTCAACACCGGCAAGAACCTCGCCAGCGTCTACCGCACCCCGCTGCTCGGCGTCGACATCAAGACGGTGTTGACCAACACCACCTTGATGGGCGCCTATCGCGGCGCCGGCCGGCCCGAGGCGAACTACTACATGGAGCGGCTGATCGACCGCGCCGCCGACGAGATGGGCATCAACCGGCTGACGCTGCGCAAGCGCAACTTCATCAAACCGACGCAACTGCCGTTCGCAGCAGCTTCGGGCGTCACCTATGACAGCGGCGACTTCGCCGGCGTCTTCAACAAGGCACTGGAGATTTCCGACCACGCCAATTTTACCAAGCGCAAGAAGGAGAGCCGGAAGAGCGGCAAGCTGCGCGGCATCGCCGTTGGGTCGTATCTGGAAGTCACCGCGCCGCCGAGCGGCGAACTTGGCAAGATCACCTTTGAGCCTGACGGGTCGGTGAAGCTGACCACCGGCACGCTCGATTACGGCCAGGGCCATGCCACGCCGTTCGCTCAGGTGCTGTCGGCGCAACTCGGCGTTCCCTTCGAGAAGATCACCATCGAGCAGAACGACAGCGATCTCGTCCGCTTCGGCAACGGCACCGGCGGCTCGCGCTCGATTACGGCGACCGGCCAGGCGATCGTGGAAGCCTCCGCGCTCGTGATCGCAAAAGGCAAGCAGGCGGCCGCGCATCTGATGGAGGCATCCGAAGGCGACATCGAATTCGCCAATGGCCGCTTCACCATCGCCGGCACCGACCGCTCGATCGGCATCATGGATTTGGCGAAGCGCCTGCGCGAGGGCAAGATGCCCGAAGGCGTGCCGCTGTCGCTCGACGTCGACCATGCCACCAAGGATACGCCGTCCACCTTCCCCAACGGTTGCCATGTCGCGGAGGTGGAAATCGATCCCGAGACCGGCGTCGTGCAAATCGTGCGCTATTTTGCGGTCAACGATTTCGGCACCGTGGTCAATCCGATGATCGTCGCCGGCCAGTTGCATGGCGGCGTCGCGCAGGGCATCGGGCAGGCGCTGATGGAGCAGGTCAGCTACGATGCAAGCGGCCAGCCGATCACCGGCTCGTTCATGGATTACGCGCTGCCGCGGGCCGAGGACATTCCGCCGATGGAGATCGGCGACCACCCCTCGCCGGCAAAATCCAATCCGCTGGGCACCAAGGGCTGCGGCGAAGCCGGCTGCGCCGGCAGCCTCGTCTGCGTCGTCAACGCGGTGGTCGACGCGCTGTCGGATTACGGCATCACGCATATCGACATGCCGCTGACGCCGGAACGGGTGTGGCGGGCGATTCAGGATGCGAAGGCGGAGCAGGCGGCGTAGGGCCGCACTGCCCATCACATCTACAACTGTCATCGCCCGCGTAGGCGGACGATCCAGTATTCCAGAGACACCCGTTGTAGAGTCGAGAAGCCGCGGAGTACTGGATTCCCCGCCTGCGCGGGGAATGACAGGTGAGATCGCGGCCGCCGCCTTACCCCTACGCCGCCGCCTGCTCGCGCGGCTGGTAGATCGCGATGTGGTGGCAATGCGCCAGCGGCGTGTTGCCGTTGCCGACGACCAGCGCGTCGAGCTCGACGAAGCGATGGCCCTTCTTGTCGTAATTGCCGACCACCTTCGCACGCGCCGTGATGACGTCGCCGGCCTTCGCCGCTGACAGCAGTTGCATGCGGCTGCCGACATGAATCCACGGCCCCAGGATGGCATTGTCGACCAGCACGCGATTCATCACCCGCTGCAGCAGGCCGGGATGACCCAGGCCCTCCCTGGCGTAGATCGTATCGGTTTCCCTGATGTCGGCGAGATATCCCGCGGCCGCTTCGCCTGCCCAGTCGCGCGGAGTGGTGCCGAGCCATTTGCCGACTTCATAGGAAGACGCGTTGACCGGCTTGCGCTCCGCGACCGCCGCGACTTCCCTGTAGTCTGCGATCGAAACAGCCGGCGCGGAGACCGGCAACGACGCCGTGCCGGTGGCACAAAGCGCGCCGCGGCTCTGCACCTCGATCGACAGCACGCCGTTGCTTTCTTCCGCCGTCAGCTCCGCGAGTTCGCCGTCATAAACTGGCTTGACGAAACGCGCCTCGATCAATCCGCGTTCCAGAAATGCGCGGCCCCATTTCGTCACCGGTTGGTGCATCATGTAGGCCAGCACGTCGACGCCGGGGACCAGCCCACCCGAAAATCCGAACCGCTTCGCCACGGTGTCGTCATGCATCTTGTTTTCGGATTGTTTGGCGGTGTTGTAGGCCTGGACGCGATACGGCTCGATGGGCATGCCGGTTTCCTGTTGTTTTTGGTTGTTTTTCCGCCGGTTATGGTACGCAAAGAATGTGCTGACGCAAGCGTGTTCCCGGCCCCGTTTTCCTCGCATTCCGGCATCGAATAGGTTACCACGCGCGGGCAAAAGAACCGCTGTCGAACCGATATGCCTGACGTGAACCAAACCCGCATCTATGTCGATGCCGACGCCTGCCCGGTGAAGGACGAGATCTATCGCGTCGCGATCCGCCACGGCCTGCCGGTCAGCGTCGTTGCGGGAAATTTCATCCGCGTGCCGCAGGACCCGCTGATCGAGCGCATCGCCGCCGGTTCCGGCATGGACGCCGCCGACGACTGGATCGCAGAGCGCGCCGGCCGCGGCGATATCGTCATCACATCGGATATCCCGCTCGCCAGCCGTTGCGTGAAGGCCGGTGCCGAAGTGATCGCGCCGAACGGCAAGCCGTTCACGGAAGCATCGATCGGGATGACGCTTGCGGTGCGCAATCTGATGACCGACCTGCGCTCATCCGGCGAAGTGACCGGCGGTCCAAGGTCCTTTGCACCGCGCGACCGCTCGACGTTTCTGTCGGCGCTCGACCAGACCATCCGCCGCATCCAGCACCAGCAGGCGCAGCAGCCTGCGCCGAACCAGGATTGAACGATGGCGCCGCCGCTGATCCAGTTGAAAGATATAAGGCTGACGTTTGGCGGCACGCCGCTGTTGTCGGGCGTGGAATTGTCGGTGTCGTCGGGCGAGCGCGTCTGCCTGATCGGGCGCAACGGCTCCGGCAAATCGACGCTGCTGAAGATCGCCGCCGGACTGGTCGAGCCCGACGGCGGCAGCCGCTTCGTGCAGCCCGGCGCCACCATCCGCTATCTGCCGCAGGAGCCTGATTTCGGCGACCACAAGACGACACTCGCCTATGTCGAGGCCGGCCTCGGCCCCGGCGACGATCACTACCAGGCACGCTATCTCGTCGAGCAGCTCGGGCTCTCCGGCGACGAAGACCCCGCGCATATCTCGGGCGGCGAAGCCCGCCGCGCGGCGCTGGCGCGGGTGCTGGCGCCCGCGCCAGATATCCTGCTGCTGGACGAGCCGACCAACCATCTCGACCTTCCCACCATCGAATGGCTCGAAGGCGAATTGCAAAGCCGCCGTTGCGCGCTTGTCCTCATCAGTCACGATCGCCGCTTCCTTTCCAACCTGTCGCGCTCGACCGCCTGGCTCGACCGCGGCCAGATCCGGCAGATCGACCGCGGCTTCTCCGCATTCGAAGCCTGGCGCGACGAGGTGCTGGCGGAAGAAGAGCGCGAGCAGCACAAGCTCGACCGCAAGATCGTCAACGAGGAACACTGGCTGCGCTATGGCGTCTCCGGCCGCCGCAAGCGCAACGTCAAGCGGCTCGGCAATCTGCATGCGCTGCGCGACCAGCGGCGCAATTATCGCGGTACTGCCGGCAATGCCAACCTCGCGGCCGCCGAAGCTGAAAAATCCGGCACGCTGGTCATCGAGGCGAAGAACATCGCCAAGGCCTACGGCGAGCGCAAGATCGTGGAGAGTTTTTCGACCCGAATCCAGCGCGGTGACCGCATCGGCATCGTCGGCCCGAATGGCGCCGGCAAGACCACGCTCGTTCATCTTTTGATCGGCAACGATCCCCCCGATAGCGGCACGATCCGACTCGGCGCCAATCTCGAAATGGCGACGCTGGACCAGCACCGCGAAAGCCTCGATCCGAAATCGACGCTGGCGGAAGCGCTGACCGGCGGCCGCGGCGACCATGTCATGGTCGGCGGCAAGCCGAAACACGTGGTCAGCTACATGAAGGACTTTCTCTTCGCGCAAGAACAAATGCGCACGCCGCTGGAGGTGCTTTCCGGCGGCGAGCGCGGCCGGCTGATGTTGGCGCGAGCGCTGGCAAAGCCGTCGAACCTCTTGGTACTGGACGAGCCGACCAACGACCTCGATCTCGAAACGCTCGACGTGCTCGAGGAGATGCTTGGCGATTACGAGGGCACGGTGATCCTGATCAGCCACGACCGCGACTTCCTCGATCGCGTGGTGACGTCGGTGATCGTGCCGGAAGGCAATGGCCGCTGGATCGAGTATGCCGGCGGCTACACCGACATGCTGGCGCAGCGCGGCGAGGATTTGTCGCGGGAATCTGTCAATGGACCGGCGCCGATTGAGGAAAAGAAGGAGATCAGAGCTACCGCCTCTTCCGCCGCCCCCAAACGTCGGCTGAACTTCAACGAAAAGCACGCGCTGGAAACGCTGCCGAAGACGATCGCGAAATTGCAGGCCGAGATCGCAAAGCAGCAGAAGCTGCTTGACGATCCCGACCTCTACGCCAAGGATCGCAGGAAATTCGACGCGGCGTCATCGGCGATTGCAAAAGCGCAGGAAGAACTGGCCGCCGCCGAAGACCGCTGGCTGGAGCTGGAAGTTTTGCGGGAAGAGATTGAGCAAGCGTAGAAGCCGCATGGTATCCTTCCGTCATTGCGAGGAGCGAAGCGACGAAGCAATCCATCTTTCCTCGTGTGCGGAGAAATGGATTGCTTCGCTTCGCTCGCAATGACGGCAACAACGAATTGGAATCGACCGCATGACAACGCCCCTCGCCGCAAAAATCGCCCGCGAATACGGCACGCCCTGTGCGGTCATCGACATGGACCGCGTCGAGCGCAATATCGCCCGCATCCAGGTCGCCTGCGATACCGCCGGCGTCGCCAACCGGCCGCATATCAAGACCCACAAGAGCCCGCTGCTCGCGCAGATGCAGGTCTCGGCCGGCGCCAAGGGCATCACCTGCCAGAAGCTCGGCGAGGCCGAAGTGATGGCGGAAGCCGGGATCGACGACATCCTGATCAGCTACAATCTGATCGGCGAGGAGAAGATGGCCCGCCTCGCGGCGCTGCAGGTCAAGGCCAACATGACGGTCGCTGCTGACAATTCGACCGTGATCGCCGGCCTGCCGCAGGCCGCCGCAGCCTCGGGCCGACCGCTGTCGGTCGTGGTAGAGTGCGATACGGGGCGCAAGCGCGCCGGCGTCGAAACGCCGGCCGAAGCGATAGCGCTGGCGCGCGAGATCGCTGGCTCGAAGGGGCTGCAATTTGCGGGCTTCATGCTGTACCCGACCGAGACCGGCTGGGCTGAGGCGCAGCAGTTTTTCGACGAGGCACTGGCGGGCGTCCGCGCGCACGGGCTCGATGCGACGATGGTTTCGACCGGCGGCTCGCCCAATCTGAAAAATCTCGGCAAGCTGAAGGGCGCGACCGAGCATCGGCCCGGCACCTATATCTACAACGACCGCATGCAGGTCGCGGCCGGCGTCGCCGAATGGGACGATTGCGCGCTGAACATCTATTCCACAGTCGTGAGCCGCGCCGGACCGGACCGCGGCATTCTGGACGCCGGCTCGAAGACGCTGACATCGGATCCCGGCGGCGGTCTCGACGGCTACGGGTTGATCCTTGAGCACCCCGAGGCGAAGATCGCGCGCTTCGCGGAAGAGCACGGCTTTCTTGACCTGGCCCGCAGCAACACGCGGCCGAATGTCGGCGACGTCGTCCGGATCGTACCCAACCATGTCTGCGTCGTCGTCAACATGATGGACGAGGTGGTGATGGTGCGCGGCGACGCGATCATCGGCACGCTGCCTGTTGCGGCAAGGGGGAAGTTGCGGTAGGGAGTGCCGTCGACGCCACAGCCGTCATTGCGAGGAGCAAAGCGACGAAGCAATCCATTCCTCCGCTTGCGGCGAGATGGATTGCTTCGCTTCGCTCGCAATGACGGGGTTAGATTTTGCGCTCCAGCCACGTCAACGCCCCTCTCCCTGCCGCCACCCCCGTCGCGAACGACGCCTGCAAGAGATAGCCGCCGGTCGGGGCTTCCCAATCGAGCATTTCGCCGGCCACGAACACGCCGGGCAAACGGCGGATCATGAAATCAGCATCGAGTTCGTCGAACACTATTCCGCCCGCCGTCGAGATCGCGCGCGCGATTGGCGCGATGCCGTTGAGTTCGATCGGGACGGCATTGATGAGGTGAGCTAGATCGGCCGGCGACATCGACGCCAGCGAAGCGCCGGATGCCTTGGCGGCTTCCTGCAGCAAGCCGATCGCAACCGGCGACAAACCCACGGCCTTGCGCAGGAAGTTGGACAGGGATTGCTTGCCCCTTGGTTCCGACAGCCGCGCGATCAGCTCTGTTTGCTCAAGATCAGGCCGAAGCGCGATGTGCAGGGTCGCCTGCCCTGAAATCATAATGGCCTCGCGCAGCTCAGCCGAAAGCGCATAGATCGCGCCGCCCTCGATGCCGGTGCGGGTGACGATAGCCTCGCCACGCTGAGTGTGCGCTCCAAAGGTCAGCGCCACACCCTTGAGCGGCTGGCCTTCAAAGCGGTCGCGGAAAATGCCCGACCAGGCGACGGTGAAGCCGGAATTGGCCGGCCGCAGCGGCGATATCTTCACGCCCTCTGCAGCGAGCGTTTCCGTCCACGTGCCATCGGAACCAAGCCGCGGCCAGCTCGCGCCCCCGAGCGCCAGCACGGTTGCGCAAGACTCGACGGCGAGCGGTCCACCAGGCGTTTCGAAGCGCAGGCGGCCCTGCTCATCCCAGCCGGTCCAGCGGTGACGCAGCGCCAGTCTTGCGCCCATCGAGTCCAGTCGCCGCAGCCAGGCCCTCAGCAACGGCGACGCCTTGAAGGCCTTTGGAAAGACCCGGCCGCTGGAGCCGATAAATGTTTCCTGCCCCAATGCCTCGCTCCAGTCGCACAACGCCTGCGGCGGAAACGCTTCGATGGCGATTTTCAGGTGCGGCATCGCCTCGCGGTAGCGGGCGAGGAACTGCGGCAACGGCTCGCTGTGCGTAAGGTTGAGCCCTCCGCGCCCCGCCATCAGGAATTTGCGCCCCGCCGACGGCATCGCGTCATAGACGGTGATGCTGGCGCCGCCTTGCGCCAGCACTTCGGCGGCCATTAGCCCGGTGGGGCCGGCGCCGATGATGGCGGCGTGTTGTACGGATGAAGACATGGCGGGAGCATAAGCCGGACTGACGGATCGTAGGGTGGGCAAAGCGAAGCGTGCCCACCAAATTTCATCGACATCGAAGACAGATGGTGGGCACGGCGCAAGTGCGCCTTTGCCCGCCCTACGAGCGGCTCCGCCTTGCTACAGCTTAATCCCTGCCCTCGCCGCGGCCTGGGCGACGTACTTCTGCGTCTGCTCGAATGCGCCCTGCAGCGCCTTCGCCTTCGACACATCGTCGATCTCGGCGAAATGCGCCGCGATGGCATCGGGCGTCCAGTCGGACTGGGCTAGGTTGACGCCTTCGGTCTCGATGATCTTGATCACCGCAAACGAACCCGCGCCCGCGCCCATGATGGTGCGGGTCGGCGCATCCTCACTGAGCAGATATTCCACCGCGGGCGTGATCGCTTCGGGTTTCATCAGCGCCAGCGCCTGCGGCGGCAGCAGTTCTTCCGTCATTCGGGTGGCCGCGGTCGGCGAGATCGTGTTGACGCGAATGTTGTTCTTGCGGCCCTCCTCGGCCAGCACGTTCATCAGGCCGACCATGCCGGCTTTCGCCGCGCCGTAATTGGCCTGACCGAAATTGCCGAACAGGCCCGACGACGAGGTGGTCAGCACGATCCGGCCGTAGTTGCGCTCGCGCATGCCATCCCACACCGCCTTGCAGCAGTAAAACGTGCCGACGAGGTGGACATCGAGCACCTTGGCAAAGTCGGCGACGTCCATTTTTCCAAAAGACTTGTCGCGGAGAATGCCGGCGTTGGCGCAGAGCAGATCGACACTGCCCCACTCCTTGGTAGCCCGCTCGACCATCGCGGTGACTTGTCCGAACTTCGAGACGTCGGCGCCGTCGGCCATCGCCGTGCCGCCGGCTTTGCGGATTTCCTCGACCACGGATTCGGCCGGCGTCAGCGAGCCGCCGGTACCGTCCCGCGCGCCGCCGAAGTCGTTGACCACCACCTTGGCGCCGCGGCTCGCCAGCCCCAGCGCATGCGCCCGTCCCAGACCATTGCCCGCGCCCGTGACGATTGCGACGCGTCCGTCAAACCTGATTGCCATGAGTATTGATCCCGATTGTTCCTGCCCGTCATGCCCGGGGGCCTGCCCCCGACTTGATCGGGGGTGACCCGGGCATCCATCAAATTGAAGGGTTTTTGATCAGCGATGGATTGCCGGGTCAACTGGTTTGAAGACGCGCTTCGCGGTTTTGCCCGGCCATGACGGGCAAAACCTAGTTGAAATAGATCAGCCCGATCCAATCGGCGACCAACGCCGGCTTGTCCTCGCCCTCGATCTCGACGGTAACGTTAGTGCGCGACTGCAATTCCTTCGGCTTGCGCAGCTTGGCTTCAACAAGCGTGAAGCGGCCGCGGACCCGCGAGCCGGCGCGAACCGGCGAAAGGAAGCGCAGCTTGTCGAAACCGTAGTTCACGCCCATTGCCGTGCCTTCAATGACCGGCATCACCTCATACGACATGATGCTCATCAAGGACATGGTGAGAAAGCCATGCGCGATGGTATTGCCGAACGCGGTTTCCTTCTTTGCCCGTTCCGGGTCGACATGAATGAACTGATGGTCCTCGATCACGTCGGCATAGAGGTTGATCCGGCTCTGGTCGATCAAGTGCCACGACGACACGCCGATCTCCTTGCCGACCATGGCCTGATAGGCCTCAAACGAGACCGGCGGCTTCTTCCAGACTTCATTCATTCGCTAGCTCTCCAACCCGGCGGTCCGCACTTTCTGCAGCTCCGGGAATTCTTCTTCGCGGAACTCGGCGCCGCGCAACGCATCGCTGCGGTTATTATCATGCTCGAGCCGGCGCAACTGCACGCGGCGGATTTTTCCGGAAATCGTCTTCGGCAGCTCCTTTACCAGTTCGATCTTGCGAATACGCTTGAACGGCGCGAGCCGGGTGTGCAGATGCCTAAAGATCGACAAGGCGGTCGCCGGCGTCCGTTCCACGCCCGATACCAGCAGCACATAGGCCTTGGGGATCGCGAGCCGGATCGGATCGGGACTTGGGACAACCGCAGCTTCAGCTACCCATTCATGCTCCAGCAGCACGCTCTCCAGCTCGAACGGGCTGATGCGGTAGTCGGATGATTTGAAGACGTCGTCGGAGCGGCCGACGAAGGTGAGATAGTCCTCGTCGTCGGCAAACACCACGTCGCCCGAGCGGTAGAGGTCGCCGTCCGCCCCGCTCAATTTGCCGTCCTCGCCCTGATAGCCCTGCATCAGGCCTGCGGGACGGTCGGCGCCGAGCACCAGCGTCACCTCACCCTCTTTGGTGACCTGGCCGTCATTGTCGGTGATCCGCACCCGGTAGCCCGGCAACGGACGGCCCATCGAGCCGACCTTCACCTTCTGGCCCGGCGAGTTGCCGGCGAGCGCGGCAGTCTCGGTCTGGCCATAGCCGTCGCGGATGGTGAGGCCCCACGCCGCCTTCACCTGGTCGATCACTTCGGGATTGAGCGGCTCGCCGGCGCCGCAGACCTCGCGCAGGCTTACCTTGAAATCCGCGAGCTTCTCCTGAATGAACAGCCGCCACACCGTCGGCGGCGCACACAGCGTGGTGACGCCGCAGCGGCCGATCGTGGCGAGCAGGGCTTTGGCGTCGAAGCGCGGCTGGTTGACCACGAACACGGTGGCGCCGGCATTCCACGGCGCGAAGAAGCAACTCCAGGCATGCTTGGCCCAGCCCGGCGAAGAAATGTTGAGATGGACATCGCCGGGCTGCAGGCCGAGCCAGAACATCGTCGAGAGGTGGCCGACGGGATAGCTACGCTGGCTATGCCGCACCAGCTTGGGCTTTGCCGTGGTGCCCGAGGTGAAATAAAGCAGCATCGGATCGTCGGCATTGGTCGGACTGTCAGGTGTAAAGTCGTCCGAGGCGCTGGCAGCCTGTTCAAAGGGCAGCCAGTCATCGTGCTTCGATGTCGCGCCTACCACGACGCGCACCAGTCCGTCGCCGCCGAGGCCCGCAAATTTCGCGACCTGATCTTGCGAGGCAACCACCGCCCGCGCCCTGCCCCGCTCGAGCCGATCGCGCAGTTCGTCCGGGGTCAGCAGCGTGGTGGCGGGGATAACGACGACACCGAGCTTCATCGCCGCCAGCATGGTCTCCCACAACGGTACGACATTGCCGAGCAGCAACAACAAGTGATCGCCGCGTTTCAGCCCCTGCGCCCGCAGGAAGTTTGCGACCTGATTGGAGCGGCGCGACAGCGTGGCGAACGTGGGCTTTGTTTCCTTGTCGCCGGGATCGACGATCCAGAGCGCCGGGCGATCCCGGCTGTCAGGATTGCGCGCGAGCTCCGCGTCGAACCAGTCGAGCGCCCAGTTGAATGGAACGGGGTCCGGCCAGCGAAATCCCTTCACTGCCACATCGTAATCGGTGCGGTGCTTGAGCAGAAAGGCGCGCGCTTCCTGGAAGGTCGTCATTAGGTCTCCGTTATTTCGCAGCGAGGCTCCGAACGTGCTGGATAATACCGGAAAAATCCACCCCGCCATGGCCGGCGGCATCAAAAGCCTTGTAGATCTCCTGCGCGTGCTTGCCGAGCGGCGTCGCCGCGCCCGCAGCCTTGGCCGCATCCTGCGCCAGTGTCAGATCCTTCACCATCAGGGCCGACGCGAATCCCGGCTTATAATCGTTGTTAGCGGGCGAAGTCGGCACCGGGCCGGGCACGGGGCAATAGGACGTTAGCGCCCAGCATTGCCCCGATGAGGTCGAGGCGACATCGAACAGCGCCTGATGCGACAGGCCCAACTTTTCGGCGAGCGCAAAGGCTTCGCCGACGCCGATCATGGAAATCCCCAAGATCATGTTGTTGCAGATCTTGGCCGCCTGCCCTGCACCGCCGATGCCGCAATGGACGATCTTCTTGCCCATGTTCTCCAACACCGGTTTCGCCGCAGCAAACGCCTTTTCCTCGCCGCCACACATGAAAGTCAGCGTCGCGCCCTTGGCGCCGCCGGTTCCGCCTGAGACCGGCGCATCGACCGAGAGCATGCCGTGCTTCGCCGCCAGCGCATGCGCCTGCTTGGCGCTTTCGACGTCGATGGTCGAGCAATCGATAATCAGCGTGCCCTTGGTCATGACAGGGACCACTTCGTTCCAGACCGACAGCACATGTTTGCCCGCCGGCAGCATGGAGATAACGACATCGGCGCCCTTGACGGAAGCAACCGAACTCTCGGCGATCACGGCGCCGTCGGCCTTGGCCTGATCGCGCGAGGCTTCGACCAGATCGAACGCGGTTACCTTGTGGCCCGCCTTGACCAGATTGGCCGCCATCGGGCCGCCCATATTGCCGAGGCCAATGAATGCGATATTTGCCATCTCGAATCCTCCGCTAAGCTTTCTTGTTCTGATCAAGGAAATCTGAGTTCGTCAGCGCCGATCTCGGCGAAATAAGGCGCGACCATTTCCGGCGTCACCTCCTCGATTCTCGGCGGCGACCATTTCGGATTGCGATCCTTGTCGATGACGGCGGCGCGCACGCCCTCGCGGAAATCGTCGCTCGCGAACACTTCCAGCGCGGCGCGATATTCCCGCACCAGGCATTCCTCCAGCGAGCGCGCGCTGCGCGCCAGCCGCAGCAGCTTGAGCGTCACCACCATGCCGCGCGGCGACTTTTCGTTCAGCGTCCTCAGCGTCGCCTGCGCGAAGTCCGAGCCATCACGCTGCAGCGCCGCGATGATGTCTTCCATGCGGTCGTGGGAGAACAACGCATCGATCTTCACCTGCTGCGCGGCGACCGGCCCGGCCGTTTCTCCAGTCGAGAAGCCGTCGATCAGCTTCCTAATGTCAGCCGCCGTCGTGCCCAACACCACCTTCGTCAATGCCTCACGCAAGGCCGGCAGTTTTGCCGACGGCACCACCGCATCGGCAAATCTTGCATGGATGGCATCCGGACCGTTCATGGTCTGCCCGGTCAATCCAAAATAGGTGCCGATCTCGCCCGGCGAATGCGACAACAGCCAGGTGCCGCCGACGTCAGGGAAGAAGCCGAGGCCGACCTCGGGCATCGCGAGTTTCGTCTTCTCGGTGACGACGCGATGGCTCGAATGCGCCGACAGCCCGACGCCGCCGCCCATCACGATGCCATCCATGAAGGCGACATAGGGTTTTGGGAACTTCTTGATGCGGGCGTTGAGGATGTATTCATCCCGCCACAGGATCTTGCCGAGATCGCCCTTGACCTTGGAGCTTTCCCAGAGCGCGCGGATGTCGCCGCCGGCGCACAGCCCGCGCTCGCCGGCACCTTCCAGAACGATCACCGCAATATCAGGATCCGCCTCGAAGGCATCGAGCGCCTTGTCGATGTCGTGGAACATCTCCAACGTCACAGCATTGATCGCCTTCGGCCGGTTCAATCGGAGAATGCCGGCTGAGCCTTCCTTGCGCGCGATCAGGTCGCCGTCTGCGATGGCCGCATCCGTCATCGCGCGCCCTCGATCAGCTTGCGCGACACGATCAGCCGCATGATTTCGTTGGTGCCTTCCAGGATCTGGTGCACGCGCAGGTCGCGCACGATTTTTTCGATGCCGTATTCGCTCAAGTAGCCGTAGCCGCCATGCAGTTGCAGCGCCTGGTTGGCGACCTCGAAGCCGACGTCGGTGCCAAAACGTTTTGCCATCGCGCACAGCATGGTGGCGTCGGGATCCTTGCGGTCGAGCGCGGCGGCCGCGCGCCAAACAAACGTCCGCGCCGCTTCCAACTCGGTCGCCATGTCGGCGAGGCGGAACTGCAGCGCCTGGAATTCATCGAGCCGTTTGCCGAAGGCTTTCCGCTCCTTCATGTAGGCCAGCGACTTGTCGAGCGCGCTCTGCGCGCCGCCGAGCGAGCACGCCGCGATATTGAGGCGGCCGCCGTCGAGCCCGGCCATTGCAATCTTGAAGCCGATACCCTCTTCGCCCAGCCGGTTCTCGACCGGAACGCGGGCGTTCTCAAACATCACCGCGCGCGTGGGCTGCGCGTTCCAGCCCATCTTGCGCTCGTTGGCGCCGAACGAGACGCCGGGCGTATCGGCCGGAATGACGAGCGTCGAGATGCCGCCGGGCCCGTCGCCACCGGTCCGCACCATCACGACGTAGAGATCGCCGCCACCGGCACCCGAGATGAACTGTTTCTGGCCGTTGAGCACATAATGATCGCCGTCGCGCACCGCGCGGGTGCGGAGCGCCGCGGCGTCCGAGCCGGAGCCCGGTTCGGTCAGGCAATAGCTTGCCAGCAGCTCCATGGTGCAGAGCTTTGGCAACCACTTTTGCCGCTGGCTGTCATTGCCATAGGCATCGATCATCCAGGACGCCATGTTGTGGATCGAGATGAAGGCCGACACCGTCGGGCAGCCGGTCGCCAGCGCCTCGAAGATCAGCGCCGCGTCGAAGCGGGTCATCGCGGAGCCACCGACATCGTCCTTGATGTAGATGCCGCCCATGCCGAGGCCTGCGGCCTCGCGCATCACGTCAACAGGAAAATGCTTCTCTTCGTCCCAGCGCAGCGCATGCGGCGCGATTTTCTCGGCCGCAAACGCCCGCGCCATGTCGCGAACCGCGGCCTGATCCTCGTTGAGAGCAAATTGCATCTTGCCGGTTATCCTTGAAACTCACCCATCGTCATTGCGAGCGCAGCGAAGCAATCCATCCCGCCGCAAACACAGAATGGATTGCTTCGTCGCTGCGCTCCCTTGCGCAAACGCTTCGCGTTTGTCGCAGGCAATGACCGCGCCCGAGCACAAGACTACTTCATCAACGGAATCGAGAACTCCGCGCCTTCCTTGACGCCGGACGGCCAGCGCGAGGTCACCGTCTTGGTCTTGGTGTAGAAGCGGACCGAGTCCGGACCGTGCTGGTTGAGATCGCCGAACCCCGACTTCTTCCAGCCGCCGAACGTGTAGTAGGCGATCGGCACCGGGATCGGCACGTTGATGCCGACCATGCCGACATTGACGCGTGCCGCAAAGTCACGCGCCGCGTCGCCGTCGCGGGTGAAGATCGCAACGCCGTTGCCGTAATCATGTTCGGACGGCAGTGCGAGGGCTTCCTTGTAGTCATGGGCGCGCACCACCGAGAGCACCGGGCCAAAGATCTCTTCCTTGTAGATCCGCATATCCTTGGTGACGTTGTCGAACAGCGAGCCGCCGAGATAAAAGCCCTTTTCATAGCCCTGCATCTTGAAGCCGCGGCCGTCGACGGCAAGCGTGGCGCCTTCCTTGATGCCGATATCGATGTAGTTCTTCACCTTCTCGACCGCCTCGCGCGTCACCAGCGGGCCGTAGTCGGCGGACGGATCGACCGAGGTGCCAATCTTGAGCGACTCCACGCGCGGGATCAGCTTTTCCATCAGGCGATCGGCGGTGGTCTTGCCGACGGGAACGGCGACGGAGACCGCCATGCAGCGCTCGCCGGCCGAGCCGTAGCCGGCCCCGATCAGCGCGTCGACCGTCTGGTCCATGTCGGCGTCGGGCATCACGATGGCATGGTTCTTAGCGCCGCCAAAGCACTGGCAGCGCTTGCCGGTCTGGGCGGCGCGCTCATAGATGTATTGCGCGATCGGCGTCGAGCCGACGAAGCCGATCGCCTTGATATCGGGGTCGTCGAGAATGGCGTCGACGGCTTCCTTGTCGCCGTTGACGACGTTGAGGATGCCGGGCGGCAGCCCCGCTTCCATCATCAGCTCGGCGAGCCGCATCGGCACGCCGGGATCGCGCTCCGAAGGCTTTAGGATAAAGGCGTTGCCGCAGGCGATCGCGGGCGCGAACTTCCACATCGGGATCATCGCCGGGAAATTGAACGGCGTGATGCCGGCGACGACGCCCAGCGGCTGGCGCAGGGAGTAGATGTCGATGCCGGGGCCGGCGCCCTCGGTGTATTCGCCCTTCATCAAATGCGGAATGCCGCAGGCGAATTCCGCGACTTCGAGGCCGCGCTGGATGTCGCCCTTGGCGTCGGGAACGGTCTTGCCGTGCTCGCGCGCCAGCAATTCAGCGAGCTTGTCATAGTCGCGCTGCACCAGTTCGAGGAACTTCATCATCACCCGCGCGCGGCGCTGCGGATTGGTGTTGGCCCATTCGGGCTGGGCGAGCGCGGCGTTCTCGACGGCCGCGCGGACTTCCGCTCTTGAGGCCAGCGCCACCTTGGCCTGGACGTCGCCGGTCATCGGCTCAAACACGTCGGCCGTCCGGCCGGAAGTTCCCGTGACCTCTTTGCCGCCGATAAAGTGTCCGATTGAGCGCATGAATGATCTCCCTAAGGTCCCGTCTGGGATCGCTTTCGAGCCCCTTTTTGACCTGCATTTCTTGGGATACAAGTCCGATATATTGCACCATAGATGTGCGGAAATGCTGGATCAAGGCACCAAGACGATCGACTGGGATGACTTCCGTTTCGTGCTGGCGATCGTGCGCGGCGGCTCGGTTTCCGCTGCCGCCAAGCAGCTATCGGTCGATCATGCCACCGTCATTCGCCGTGTCGACCGGCTGGAACGCCATCTCTCCGCAAAACTGTTCAACCGCCGCAAGACCGGCTACCTCCTGACCGAAGCCGGCCAGCGCGTGGCCGACAGTGCCGAAGCGATGGAATCCACCATCGTCGCCAACCAGGAGGCGGTCGGCGGATCGCGCGCCCGGCTCACCGGCACGGTCCGGATCGGCGCCCCCGACGGGTTCGGCAGCCATTTCCTGGCGGCGCGGCTTCTGAAATTCACCGAGCGGTATCCCGATCTCGACCTGCAGCTCGTCGCCACCGCGCGGCTGTTCAGCCTGTCGAAGCGCGAGGCCGACATCGCGATCAGCCTCTCCATGCCAAAGGAGGGCCGGATCGTCGGGCGCAAGCTGCTTGACTACAGCCTCGGGCTCTATGCCGCGCCGGCCTATCTCGACCGGGCACCGAAAATCACTTCCCGCGGCGACCTGCCAGGGCATCGCTTCGTCGGCTACATCGAGGAACTGCTGTTCACGCCCGAGCTGGATTACCTGCCCCAGGTTTCGCCGAAGATCTCGGCCAAGTTTCGCAGCGCCAATCTGATCGCGCAGCTCAACGCCACCATTGCCGGCTTTGGCATTGCGGTGCTGCCGCATTTCATGGCGAAGGCGCATGCCGAACTGCGCGCAGTGCTGCCCGACGAGGTCAGGATCTCGCGCACGTTCTGGATGCTGATGCACGCCGACAGCAAGGACCTGGCGCGGATCAGGGCGGTGGCCGATTACATCCACGAAACGGTGGAGAGCGAACGGGCGCTGTTTGGCGGGCGGTGACGGCACGAAATCATCGTCGTCCCTGCGAACGCAGGGACCCATAACCACCGATGTGAATGACGACAAAAGCCGTCTCCCTTGTGCCGCTTCCAAGGGCCGCGGGGTATGGGTCCCTGCGTGCGCAGGGACGACGTGGAGAGGCCGCCGCCTAATTCACCTTCCGCGTCTTCTTCGCGGCCGGCTTCGCCTCGGCGCGCGTCAGCGCCGCCTCGCGGCCGGCGACGAGAATTTCGTCGGAGAGTTCACCGCTGCCGGCAACGCGCGACATCACCAGCGTACCCATCATCGTCGCCAGCGTGCCCATCGCCTGCCGGCGGGCCGTCTTGCGCGGCACGTCTGAAATCTGGTCGGCGATCACATCGATCAACTGCTCCAGCTTGGCGGCAAAGGCCTTGCGCGTCTTCGCGCTTTCCCGGACGATCTCGGCACCTAACGTCGTAACGGCGCAACCGCGGCCGGGATCGTCGCGATGAACCGTCGAGACGTAGGAATCGATGATCGTCGACAACCGCTTCTCCGGCGGCGTTTCAGCGGCGATTTTTCGCCAATGCTCAACCGAGCGGTCCATCGCATAGGCAAAAGCCTCGATGACGAGCGCCTCGCGGGAATCGAAATGCGCGTAGAAGCCGCCGTGGGTCAGGCCCGCTTCCTTCATCAAATCGGCGACGCCGATGCCATGCGCACCCTTTTCGCGAAGCCGCACCGAGGCTTTTTTCACGATCCGTGCGTGGGTCTCCTGCTTGTGCTCTTTCGAATAACGCATCAACGCATCCCATTAAATGTCCCTGGTCATATAATAACAGCTATGAGCAGGAAAAGCTGCATCTAATTCGCCTTTTCAACGCCGATCATCGTGAACGTTCCGGTCGCGTGCACTGCAAGATTGCCCGCACGGTCGCGGACGAAGCCTTCGGCATAGCTGGTCTGGCGGCCGACCTTTATCACTTTGCCTTCCGCCGAGATCGCGCCCGACCGCACCGACAATGGCCGCAGATAGGTCAGCTTGAGGTCCAGCGTGACGGAGGTCTGCCCCGCCGGCTGCATGGTGGTGATGGCACAACCCATGGCAGTATCCAGGAGCGGCGCGGCCGTCGCGCCGTGGAGCAGTCCGATGGTGTTTTCGAGGCTTTCATCCGGATCCAGTTCCATCACGATCCGGCCGGGCTCGGCGAGGCGCATCTCGAAACCGATCAGCCGCGCCATCGGCGGCGGTGGCAGGATGCCGTCGCGGATCGCGCACATGGTCTCGAGCCCGGACATTCCGGATGCCGCCCGGGCAATCGGCCCCGGCGCCTGCCATTCCACCACCCGATGCCTGCGCATATCGAACGAAAACAGATCGACAGTCTCGGTCATAGTCATGGCGGCTCCTTTAGATGACGATCATAATTCTATATCGGTGCGAGCGGTCGCGCAATGCCCCTCGCCCGCCCTTGACAAGCCGGCGCAATGTCCCGGAAGTGATGGCAACGACCAGAACAAGCCCGGAAAAGCAGAATGGAAATGCTCAATCCTCATTGCGGCATCGACCGCGACGACAGAGGCGTCGTTCGCCTCGCGATCTGCAATGCGGGCCCTCTCAACATCCTCTCCTCCGCCGTCACCGACGGCGTGCGCGAAGGGTTCGAGCGGCTCGCCGGCGACAACACCATTCGCGTGGTCATCCTCGCCGGCCAGAGCGAGAAGAGCATGATCGGCGGCGCCGATATCAAGGAGATGGCGAAGCTCGACCAGAAATCCGCTGAAGCCTTCATCACCCGGTTGCGCGACCTCTGCGAGGCAGTGCGCCACTTTCCGGCGCCGGTGATCGCGCGGCTTCCCGGCTGGTGCCTCGGTGGCGGGTTGGAAGTCGCCGCCGCCTGCGATTTCCGGATTGCGGTCCACGATGCCAAATTCGGCATGCCGGAAGTGCGCGTCGGCATCCCCTCGGTGATCCACGCTGCGCTGCTGCCGCGGCTGATCGGCTGGGGCCGCGCCCGCTGGCTGGTCATGACGGCGGAAAATATCGACGCGCCCACCGCGCTCGCCTGGGGCCTGGTCGACGTGGTCGCCAAGGAAGGCGGGCTCGATGCCGCGGTCGAGCATACGGTGAAGGCGCTGCTCGAATGCGGGCCCGGAGCGCTGCGTTCGCAGAAGGAGTTGCTGCGGCAATGGGAGGAACTGCCGTTGACCGAATCCGTCAACTTAAGTGTCGGCGTATTCGGACAATCGTTCCTGACCGGAGAGCCGCAGCGGCTGATGCAGGGATTTCTCGACCGCAAGAAATAGACGGAGGGACGCATGAGGCCTGCCGGCAAGGGACCGCTGGAATCGCTCTATTTCGGCTATCCCCGCTTTGCGGCGCGGCGCGTTCCCGAACTTGACGGCGAGGCGACGCGGCATCCGGTGCTGATCGTTGGCCCCGGCCCGATCGGCATGACCGCGGCGCTGGTGCTGGCGCGCTACGGGATCAAGAGCGTGCTGATCGACCGCAAGGACACTTTTAATGACGGCAGCCGCGCCATCTGCGTTGCGCGGCCGAGCATGCATATCCTGGAGCGGATCGGCGCGGTCGGGCCGTTCGTCGAAAAGGCGCTCGGCTGGCGGTTCGGTCGCAGCTACTATCGCGGCGAGCAGATTTTTCGGCTGGAGATGCCGCAACCGCCGGGCGAAAAATATCTACCGATGTACAATCTGCAGCAGCAGTACATCGAGAAATTCCTGCATGATGCGGTTGCGGCCTGCGATCTGGTCGACATGCGCTGGCAGAGCGAACTGTCGGCCATCGAGCGGCACAATGACGGTGTCTCGGTTCGGATCTCATCGCCGGCGGGCGACTATCGGCTCGATGCCGACTATATGCTGGCCGCCGACGGGGCGCGCTCGCCAATCCGGTCGATGCTTGGCTTGCGATTGAAGGGCGACAATTACGAAGGCCGCTACGTGATCGCGGACATCCGCATGGACCACGATTTTCCGACCGAGCGCCGGGCTTTTTTCGAACCAAGCGGCAATCCCGGCGGGACGGTGCTGATCCACAAGCAGCCGGACGATATCTGGCGCGTAGATTACCAGCTCCGTGAAGGCGAGAACGAACAGGAAGCGCTCAAGGAGGAAAACCTCCGCGCCCGGGTCGGTGCGATCCTTGCGGATATCGGCCACACAAATGCATGGGATCTGGAATGGTGGAGCGTCTACTCCGCCAACACCTTGTGCCTTGACGATTACAAGCACGGCCGCGTCTTCTTTATCGGCGATGCCGCTCATATTGTGCCGATCTTCGGCGTGCGCGGGCTGAACAATGGTCTGGCGGATGCCGAGAACATCGGCTGGAAGCTGGCGCTCGTGCTCCATGGCGAGGCGGATGAGCGGCTGCTCGACAGCTTTTCGCCGGAGCGGCGCGGCGCCACGCTCGACGTCTTCGCCAATGCCACCAAGAGCACGCGTTTCATGACGCCGCCGACGCGCGGCTGGCGGCTGGCGCGCGAGGCGGCCTTGTCGCTCAGTTTGAAGCACGAATTTCCCCGCGGGCTCGCCAATCCGCGCCAGATGCAGCCCTACACCTATTCGGACAGCCCGCTGACGCTTTACGCCGACCGCGACACCGAATTTGCCGGCGGCCCTCGTTGCGGCAGCGCCGCGCCGAACGCGAGACTGGCCGACGGCAGCTACCTGCTGGACCGCGCCGGCAACGGCATGACCGCGATCCTGTTCTGCGAGGGGCCGCCGGTTGCCGAACAGGCCGGCGCTGTTGGCGCAACTCGGCCGGATCGATAAGCGCTTCGCTGCCGTGCTGGTTACGTCGCGCGGCTCGGCCTCTGAAACGAAGGCCATTGCGGACCAGGACGGCGAAATCGCCCGCCTGTTCGCCGCTAGTCCTGGCACGCTCTATCTGCTGCGGCCCGACCTGCACATTGCCGGGCGATGGAAGGCCGCTGCTCCCGACGAGATCCTGAAAACCGCAAGCCTTTGCCTGGGAAGCGAGACGCCATGAGCGCCATGCCGTTCGAGGACTTCGAGACCGCTTATGAGACGCTGGCGCTAGCGATCGACCAGGCCGGGCCCGAGCGTGAAGCGCTATTCCTGACCCGGCTTGCGCTCGTGCTCGGCCACGAACTCGGCGACATCGCGGCCTTCAAAAAGGCCATCGAGGCCGCCCTCGACGGACTGGAATAGCCAGCCGGTTCGCGGCCTGCGATCGATCAATTTCTCTCATGCGAATGGTGAGATTTTTGATTGGATTGCCTGGTTGCGATTTCTGCCGCGTATAATATTATGCCTATAATTCAATCGCGGCTTGCGTGGATTGCCCTCATCATGTCCTGAAATGAGGGAAGTACGACATTCAAGTCAGAATGCCGTCACGTCAGAATGCGTCAAGCCGACCTAAGCAGACCTTCCCACTGGAATTCCCCGAGGACCAATGATCTCGAACTGGCTTTCAGCCGCCCTGGCCCGCCGCAATATCCATTACGGCTGGGTGATGGTCGCCGTGACCTTCCTCACCGGCCTGATCTCCGCCGGCACGGTCGGCGCGCCCGGCGTCTTCATCGTGCCGTTGCAGAAGGAATTTGGCTGGACGACGGCGGAGATTTCTTCCGCGCTGTCGATCCGCTTCATCCTGTTCGGGCTGATGGCGCCCTTTGCCGCAGCGCTCATGAACCGCTACGGGCTGCGCAATGTGACGCTGCTGGCGCTGCTGATCGTCGTCTCCGGCCTGGTGGCGTCGCTGGCGATGACACAGGTCTGGCAGCTCATGCTGCTGTGGGGCGTGGTGATCGGGCTCGGCACCGGCATGACGGCGCTGGTGCTGGGCGCCACGATTGCTGCACGCTGGTTCGTGGCGCGGCGCGGTCTCGTCGTCGGCATTCTCACCGCGAGCGTCGCCACCGGACAGCTCGCTTTCCTGCCGCTGCTGGCGAGCCTGACCGATACGTATGGTTGGCGGATCGCGCTGGGCCTGGTGTGCGTGACGCTCGGCGTCGCGGCCTTCGCCGTGCTGATGATCATGCGTGACCGGCCGAGCGATGTGGGCTTAAGGCCATTCGGCGACGAAGGCACCGAGCCGCTGCCGGCCCCTCGCCCAAACAACATCCCGATCATGGCGGCGGCGCTCGGCACGCTGCGCGATGCCTCGAAGTCGGGGGTGTTCTGGATCCTGTTCGCCACCTTCTTCATCTGCGGCGCCTCTACCAACGGTCTGGTCCAGGTTCACCTGATTCCGATGTGCCTCGATTTTGGCATCCCGCAGGTGCAGGCGGCGAGCCTGCTGGCTGCGATGGGCATATTCGATTTCGTCGGCACCATCGCTTCCGGCTGGCTGTCCGACCGCTACGACAATCGCTGGCTGCTGTTCTGGTATTACGGGCTCCGCGGCCTGTCGCTGCTGTTCCTGCCGTTCTCCGATTTTACGCTCTACGGCCTTTCGCTGTTTGCGATGTTCTACGGGCTCGACTGGATCGCAACCGTGCCGCCGACGGTGCGGCTCACCACCCAGCGGTTCGGCCCCGAACGCGCCAATTTGGTGTTTGGCTGGATTTTTGCCGGTCATCAACTCGGAGCCGGCGTAGCCGCCTTCGGTGCGGGCCTGTCGCGGACGGCGCTGCAGACCTACCTGCCGGCGTTCTTCGTTGCCGGCGCGCTCTGCGTGGTGGCGGCGCTGATTGTGCTCGCGATCTCGCGGCCGAAAGCGGCGGTGGCGTGAGAGAACACGTCATTCCGGGATGGTGCGTTAGCACCAGACCCGGAATCTCGAGATTCTCAGGTGCGCAATTGCGCACCATAGTTCGATGCTGCGCATCGCCCCCGAATGACATCCCATCACGGCCGCGTCGACATATTCGTTGGCGGGCCCACGTTGCGAATCGGCTCTGCCAATCGCGCGAACTCGCACAGCAGCGAACGCGTCTTGCGCGGGTCGATCACCTCCTCGACCCAGAATTTCTCGGCAGAGCGGAACGGCGAGCGCAGCTTGTTGAGGCGGTCCTCGATCTCTTTCAGCTTTGCAGCCGGATCATCCGACCCGTCGATATCGGCGCGGTAGGCGGCCTCGATGCCGCCTTCGAGCGGCAACGAGCCCCAATAGGCCGACGGCCAGGCATAGCGCATCGAATAGCGGTTGGCCGGCTGGTGCACGACGCCGGCGACGCCGAACGCGTTGCGCACGATGATGGTGCACCAAGGCACGGTCGACTGGTTGACCGCCGCCATCGCCCGCACGCCGTGGCGGATCGTCGCCGACTTCTCGGCCTCGAGCCCGATCATGAAGCCCGGGCAATCCATTAGATAAACCACCGGCAGATGGAAAGTCTCGGCGAAATCGACCCAGCGAACCACCTTCTGGCAGGCTTCCGCCGTCCACGACCCGCCATAGTGGAAAGGATCGCTGGCGAGCAGCAGCACCGCGCGGCCCTCGAACCGGGCAAGGCCCGTGACGATCGGGCGACCGAAATTGGCGTTCACTTCGAAGAACGAGCCCTTGTCGACAACGGCGTCGATGATCGGGCGCATCTTGTAGACCTGGCGGCGATTGCGCGGCACCGCGTTCAACAGCGATTCTTCCGCGCGTTCGGGATCGTCGCTGCAAGCCGTGGTCGGCGGCAGGTCGTATACCGAGGACGGCAGATAGGACAGAAAACGCCTGGCGCGTTCGAACGCCTCTTCCTCGGTATCGACGGCATCATCGACGCCGCCGGCGCGGGTCTGGATCTCGGCGCCGCCAAGCTCCTGCTTCGTCAGGTTCTGGCCGAGACGTTTTACGACCGGCGGACCTGCGACGAACATCGCGGAATTTCGGGTCATGACGGAATAGTGGCTAGCGGCAAGCCGCGCCGCGCCAAGGCCTGCGACCGAACCGAGCCCGAGCGCGACCACGGGCACCCGCGCCATGTTCGCCGTCGTGAACCAATACCAGCGCGTGCCGCCGACCCCGCCGGGCAGATTCGCAGCGCCACGCGTCTCGATCGTCTTCACCGAGCCGCCGCCGCCCGAGCCTTCGATGACGCGGATGATCGGCAGGCGGAAATCGTGCGCCATCTCCTCGGCCATCAGCGGCTTGGCCGAGATCGAGGCGTCGGCCGAGCCGCCGCGCACGGTGAAATCGTCGCCGACGACAACCACGGTGCGGCCGTCGACCCTGCCGCGGCCGAACACGCAGTTTGCCGGCGTCAGGTGCTTGAGTTCGCTGTTTTCGTCGTATTCGGCGATGCCGGAAATCGCGCCGATCTCATGGAAGGAATTCTTGTCGATCAGTTTGTCGATGCGCTCACGAACCGTGAGCCGGCCCTGGTCATGCTGGCGCTTGACCTTGTCAACGCCTCCCATCTCGCGCGCGAACGCTTCGCGCCGAGCGAGCTCGTCGAGCTCCGGCTTCCAGTTCATTCGTATCCTCCGTCTTGATGATCTTGTTGTTATTATGGGCCGGCACCGGAAGCGGCTTTCTTTCGATCCGGTTGGCGAAGATGTCGCCCTCGGCGCCTTCCAGCAGGCCGCCGATCGCGACGCCGAGTTCGAGCATCTGCGGCGCCACTTCCCGGTGCAACCGCTCCTCGTCGAACATCGCGGCGAGAAGGCCGATCGTCACGACGACAAAGGTTTGATATTGCGGCGACCACACCGGCACCGCGCACCCGTTGATATGCGGGCTCCAGGTGCCGCAGCCCACGACATAGCCGTGTTCGCGCAGGTGGCGGCGGTTGTCTTCGATGCGCGGCTTCAACTGCGCCGCATTTTCCGGGATCTCGCGCTCCATTTCGGCGATCAGGGCGTCGCCGACGTCGGTGTCGAGCGCTGCGGTGTAGGCAAAGCCGGCCGCAGTGCTCGTCATCGAGATGCGGCTGCCGGTGCCTTCGTGCAGGCCGAGCGCGTTCGCCGCGCGCGCGAATTCGAGATAGACGAGGTGATAGCGATCGGGAATCACGAAGCCGACGGTGCCCGGCAATTGATCGGCGACGTCCTGCAGACGCAGCCTGATCAGATTGCGAAGCTGCAACCCCTTCATCATCGAGGTGCTCATCGCCACCGCGCTTGGACCGATGCGGTATTTCTGGTCGCGCGGTAGATAGACGAGTTGGCCCATCCGCGTCAGCGTGTGGGTGAGCCGCGATACCGTCGACCGCGGCAGACCACAGCGGCTGGAAATTTCCAGATTGCCTAGTCTCGCTTCATGACCCTCGAAGCAGCGCAAGACGTCGAACGCCCGCGACACCACCTGGATCACGTCACCCTCGCCCGCCAGATCGCTGGCGAGCATTCCCCGTTTGCTAAGCCTTTCCGAGCGTCTTCCCATTGTTATGGCTCCATGGCCTAATTCCGCCCTGCGGAACAAAATTCCACTTGCAGAACAAACTACCTCAGGCAATCTGCGGCCACAACAAAAAGCCGTTCACGAGGACAGCCTGTCCGTCAGACGGTCCCGGGAGAGCGGAAATGCCAGAGATCAAGATTGTCACCGAAGTCGCCGGACGCGTGTGCGCGCTTCCCGTCGCAACTGGTGGCAATGTCGGCGACGGCGACGAGATCGCTTTCGTCGAAGCCATGAAGATGGAAATTCCGGTCACGTCGACGACGGCCGGAAAGATCAAGGCCATCCTGGTCAAACTCGACGACGTTATCGCCGAAGGACAGGTTGTCGCGATCATCGAAGCTTAACCGGATCACGGCATAAACTTTTTTGGAACGAGTTCCGCGACAATCTGTCCAGCTCTGGTATTGACGTGTACGCACGTGACGTTGCCATCGCCAGCCGCCGATGACATGATCGACGCTAACGAGAGAATTTTCGCATAGCGAAACAATCTGAGGGGAAAATTATGATCTACCGCTTGAAGGCGCTCGCGCCACTCGCCCTTGCAGGCATCTCATGGCTGACCTTGCCGGCGGCTCATGCGGAAGACGTCAAACTGCCGCCGACCATGGTGGTCACCGCCTATGACACCGGCACCGCGGGCTTCAACATCGCCGTCGGCGTCGGCAAGATGATGAAGGACAAATACGGCACCGATGTTCGCGTGCTGCCCGCCGGCAATGACGTGGCGCGACTGGCGCCGCTGCGCGCCAAGCGCGCGGCCATGTCCGCGATGGGTTCCGGCACCTATTTCGCCCAGGAAGGCGTGTTCGAGTTCGGTACCAAGGAATGGGGCCCCCAGCCCCTGCAGCTCGTGCTGTCCACGGTCGATTGCAACGCCGCCACGCTCGGCGTCGCCAAGGATTCCGGTGTGACCGAGATCAAGCAGCTCAAGGGCAAGCGCGTGGGCTTTGTGGTCGGTTCGCCGGCGCTGAATCAGAACGCGCTCGCCATCCTGGCTTTCGGCGACCTCAAGCAAAGCGACGTCAAGGTCGTCGAGTTCTCGAGCTACGGCGCGATGTGGAAGGGTATGATCAACAACGACGTCGACGCTGCTTTCGCCACCACCATCACCGGCCCGGCGAAGGAACTCGAGACATCACCGCGCGGCATCATCTGGCCGCCCTTGCCTCATAACGACAAGGCCGGCTGGGAGCGCGTGAAAAAGGTCGGCTCGTTCTTCTTCCCGCACGTCGCGACCTGCGGCGCCGGCATCTCCAAGGACAAGCCGATCGAGCTCGGCAACTATCCCTACCCGATTTTCATGGCATACGGGACGCTGCCCGCCGACGAGGTCTATGCCATCACCAAGGCGATGATCACGGGTTACGACGCCTATAAGGATTCCGCGCCGGGCGCGGCCGGTCTTGCGGCCGACCGCCAGACCAAGAACTGGGTGGTTCCGGTGCATCCGGGCGCCGCCAGGGCGCTGAAGGAAGCCGGTCAATGGACCGACGCGCAGGAAGCCTACAACAAGGAATTGCTGAAGCGCCAGCAAGTGCTGGCCGCCGCATGGACGGACTACGGCAAGTCCAGCCCGCCATCGGATGACAAGGCGTTTCTCGAAGGCTGGATGAAGGCGCGCGCCGCGGCGCTGGCAAAGGCGAACATGCCCAACGGCTTTGAATAGCGCTGCCTCACTCGCCTGGGGGGTCTAAGGCGAATACCGTCTAGGGGGAATGATGTCACCTGCTGCGAGTGATAGCGTAGCCGCGTCTGCAAAACGAATTGAGTTCGACGACCCGCATGCCAACATGCAGGAAGCCGAAGTCACGCGGGTGCGGACATTGCGCGGGGCGTGGCGCTGGACGCTGGTGGTTGCAACCGCGGTAACCATCCTGCTATGCATCAACCAGCAATTCTCCCTGCGCTTCTTCCTCGGCTACACCCAGCTCAACACCGAGTATTTCTATCTCCTGATCGCGCTGATGCTGCCGTTCACGTTCCTGATCTTTCCGGGGACCGGGAGCGCGCCGCTCGATCGAATTCCCTGGTATGACATCCTGCTGTTTGTCGCCAGTTTCGCCTGCGCAATCCTCCTGATGCGCAGCGTCCGCAAGGCGGCAGAAGCCGGTTGGGAATTCGGCGGCGCGCCTACCTACGTGATCGTCGCCGGCGTCATCATGTGGGTCGTGCTGATGGAGGCGTTGCGGCGCACCGGCGGCTGGAGCCTGCTGCTGAGCGTGCTGCCGTTTACGGTGTACCCCCTGTTCGCCGATGCGACGTGGCTGGGGCCGTTTCGCGGCACCCAATCGACGCTCGAACAAGCGACGGCGTATCACGTGCTTTCGGGCGAAAGCCTGCTCGGCATCCCGATCCAGGCCTTTGCCGATACCGTGATCGGCTTTCTGGTGTTCGGCACGGCGCTGATGATGACGGGCGCCGGGAAATTCTTCATCAACCTGTCGTTTGCGATGTGCGGCACCTTCCGCGGCGGCGCCGCCAAGGTCTGCATCTTTGCTAGCGGCCTGCTCGGCATGATGTCGGGCTCGATCATCTCCAACGTGCTGACCGCCGGCACCATGACCATTCCCGTCATGAAGAAGAGCGGCTTCCGCGCCTCCTATGCCGCTGCGATCGAGGCCTGCGCCTCGACCGGCGCCGTGCTGGCACCGCCGGTGATGGGCGCGACCGCGTTCGTCATCGCGCAGTTCCTCAACGTCAGCTACGCGGACGTCGCGCTTGCTGCGATCATTCCGGCGACCCTCTACTACATCGGCCTCTTCATGCAGGTCGATTCCTATGCCGCCCGCCACGGGTTGAAGGGCATTCCGCGCGCCGAGTTGCCGAAGGTATGGGACACGATCAAGGACGGCTGGTACTACGTTTTCGTCATCGCGCTGCTGATCGTGATGCTGCTCTACTTCAAGCGTGAGAGCCACGCGCCGTTCTACGCCACTGCGCTTCTTTTGGTGCTGAACCAACTCTTCTCCAAGGATACCCGCTGGACGATTGCGACGATCAGCAAGTTCCTCGAGGTCAACGGCCGCACATTCGTCGAGCTGGTCGGCATCCTTGCCGGATGCGGGCTCTTGATCGGCGCGTTCTCGATGACCGGCGTGGTCTCGAGCCTCGCCAACGACCTGCTCAGGATCGCCGGCGACAACGCGCTCCTGCTGCTCGTGATGTGCGCCTTCACCAGCCTCGTACTCGGGCTCGGGCTGACGACGACGGCCTGCTACATCTTCCTCGCCATCCTGGTGGCGCCTGCGCTGGAAAAACTCGGCCTCAACCGCATGGCCGTGCACATGTTCATCTTCTATTGGGGCATGCTGTCCTCGATCACGCCGCCGGTCGCCATCGCCTCCTTTGCCGCGGCCGGCATCGCCGGCTCGCCAGCAATGAAGACAGGGTGGGAATCGATGTGGGTCGGCAGCATCATCTATTTCATCCCGTTCTTCTTCGTGTTGAACCCGGCACTGGTGCTGCAGGGACCAAGCCCGTATCTCGAAGGGCTCGGACTGATGGCGCTGGCAGGCTTCGGCACGCTGTTCATCTGCGGCGGCATTCAGGGCTATCAGGTCTTTGTCGGCGATCTCAGAGCCGCCGGCGCGTTGGAATGGCCGCTGCGGATGTTGTTCGTAATTGGTGGCTTCGTGGTGGCGACGCCGGGCGGTGGGATCATGCCGCTCTCACAATGGCAGATCACCTCTCTTGGATTGGCGATCCTGATCCCGACCGTTCTGATCGCGCTCGTACTGATACGGCGCCAGACTCTGGTGTCGGACCAGTTGCGCGCACCCTGATTGCGTTGCACAAGAAGAGGCGATGAAACCATTGCCTCTTCCGTTCACGGCAGGCCCCGCGACCTGGACCAGCTCGAAGCCGCCCTTGCTGCGGTTCCTGCGCGCGTGCCACGCCGAATTCGCCGACGAAACTAGTGGCGCGGTCGCCGACTACATCCCTGAGCTCGGCAAGGCGGACCCTGCCCATTTTGGCATCAGCCTCGCCACCCTCGACGGCCATGTCTACGAAGTCGGCGACACGCAGGTCCCCTTCACCATTCAGTCGATGTCAAAGCCCTTCGTGTTCGCGCTGGCGCTCGACACCTTGGGGGCGGCACGGGTCGAGAGCGTCATCGGCGTCGAGCCGTCGGGCGATCCCTTCAACTCGATCCGCCTCAACGCCGAGAACCATCCCTTCAACCCGATGGTCAATGCCGGCGCGATCTCCTGCTCCGGCCTGATCCACGAGGCCAAGGGCGATGCGGCATTCGAATACATCAGGCAAGCGCTGGGCCGGTTTGCCGGGCGCGAGCTCGACGTCGACGATGCCGTCTATGCTTCCGAAAGCGCGACCGGCGATCGCAACCGCGCGATCGGCTACCTCCTGCGCACCAACGCGGTGATCAAGGAGAACGTGGCCGCCGTGCTGGAGGTCTATTTCCGGCAATGCGCCATCCTGGTGACGGCGCGTGATATCGCGGTGATGGCAGCGACGCTGGCCAACCGCGGCATCAATCCGGTGACCGGCGAGCAGGTGATGACGCCATATGCCATCTCGCGCACGCTTTCCGTGATGACGAGCTCCGGCATGTACGATTATGCGGGAGAGTGGATCTACCGGATCGGCATCCCCGCCAAGAGCGGAGTTGGCGGCGGCATCCTCGCGGCGCTCCCGGCGCGGCTCGGGCTTGGCAGCTATTCGCCAAAACTCGACAAGCACGGCAACAGCGTGCGCGGCATCAAGGTCTGCGAGGCGCTGTCGTCGCATTACGATCTGCACATGCTTAATCGCAGCGACGACGCGCGGACCAGCATCATCGCCGATTACGACATCGGCAACAGCCCCTCGCGGCGCGTGCGGCGCGCGCAGGAGCAGAACATCCTCGCCGCGCACCACCAGGATGTCCGTGTCATCGAGCTGGTCGGGACGCTGTCGTTTTCCAACGTCGACTACGTCTCGCGCCAGCTTGCGGCCAGGCCCCGCCCGCAATTGGTCATTTTCGACCTGCGCCGCGTCACCGCCATGACCCGCGCCGGCGCCCGCCTGCTCGCCGAGGAATTCCGCGAGCTCGCCGCGCACCACGTCACGGTGGTTCTGTCCGGCATCAGGCGCTCGTCGCCGGACTGGAAAGCGATCGCGGAATGGACCGAAGGTCTCACCAACATCCGCAATTATTACCTGCTCGACGCCGCCATCGAGTGGGCGGAAGACCAGCTCGTCTATCGCTATGGCGGCGCCATCGACTTCTTCGAGGCGACCGAACTCTCCGAGCAATCGCTGCTGGCGGGGCTGACGGAGGAGGAATTGACCGATCTCGCCTCGCGCACGTCAATCCGGACCTATCAAACCGGCGAGAAGATCATCTCCGCCGGCGATCTCGCCGCATCGCTGTTCTTCTTGCGGAGCGGCGCAGTCCACGTCACCCTGCCCGACGGCGTGAGGCTGGCGACATTGACGGCAGGCATGCCCTTTGGCGAAATGGCGCTGCTGGAGCCGCAGCGTTCCGCCGACGTGCTGGCCGACATGGCTGCGACCGCGTATGAAGTTTCACTCAGCGATTTCGAGCGCTTCCGGAAACAGCATCCGCGCGCCGGCGAGCGCATCATGCGCAACCTTGCGCAATTGCTGGCCGATCGCCTGATCCTCGCCAACGCCAAGCTGGACCTGCTGACGTCGGGGTAGACTAGATTTGGGGCACGGTCACGGCCGCATGGTTCGAGACGCCCGGCGCTGCCGGGCTCCTCACCATGAGGGTCTTAGATTCGTATCCCGGATACGACACTGCCAGACCTCATCCTGAGGAGCATCGCGACGCGATGCGTCTCGAAGGATGAAGCCACGGTGCCTACCCCGCTTTGCCCCGCCCGTTCTTTTCGGCGGCGCGGCGCAGCGCTTCGGCGAGCGCGCCGCCCTGCTCCTGCGGCTTGCGCGGCGACGACGACGTCATCGACGCCTTGGAATACTCGCGCATCTTGCTGTCCGACAGTTTGGGGCCCTTGTCGCCGATTTCGTCGTCGAGCCGCAGCGTCAGCGCGATGCGCTTGCGGCCAACTTCGACCTCCAGCACCTTGACCTTGACGATGTCGCCCGGCTTCACCACCTCACGCGGGTCCTTGATGAAATTTTTCGACATCGCCGAGATGTGCACCAACCCGTCCTGGTGGACGCCGATATCGACGAAAGCGCCGAACGCCGCGACGTTGGTCACGGTGCCTTCCAGGATCATGCCGCGCTTGAGATCCTTGATCTCCTCGACCCCCTCCTTGAACACCGCGGCCTTGAACGCCGGGCGCGGGTCGCGGCCGGGCTTTTCCAATTCGCGCAGGATGTCAGTCACCGTCGGCAGACCGAAGGTTTCGTCGACAAAGGCCTGCGGCTTCAACTGGCGCACGACATCGGCATTGCCGATCAGCGCCTTGATATCGCTCTTGGTCGCGGCGAGAATCCGGCGCACGACTGGATAGGCTTCGGGATGCACGCCGGAGGAATCCAGCGGGTCTTCGCCATTGTTGATGCGCAGGAAGCCGGCGCATTGCTCGAACGCCTTGGGTCCGAGCCGTGGCACTTCCTTGAGCTCCTTGCGCGACTTGAACGGCCCGTTGGCGTCGCGATGCTGCACGATGCTTTGCGCGAGCCCTGCCCCGATGCCCGACACCCGCGCCAGCAGCGGCGCGGAAGCCGTATTGGCATCGACGCCGACGGCGTTGACGCAATCTTCGACCACGGCATCGAGCGAACGCGCCAGCTTGGCCTCGCCGAGGTCGTGCTGATACTGCCCGACGCCAATTGCCTTCGGATCGATCTTGACGAGTTCGGCAAGCGGGTCCTGCAAGCGCCGCGCGATCGACACCGCGCCGCGCAAGGTGACGTCGAGCTCCGGCAGCTCTTCCGATGCAAAGGCCGAGGCGGAGTAGACCGATGCGCCGGCCTCCGACACCACGATCTTCGACATCTTGAGATCCGGCAGCAGCTTGACGAGCTCGGTCGCCAACTTGTCTGTCTCGCGCGAGGCGGTGCCGTTGCCGATCGCGATCAGCTCGACGCGGTGCGCGACCGCGAGTTTTCCGAGCGTCGCCAGTGCCGCATCCCATTGCCGCTGCGGCTCGTGCGGATAGATCGTCGTGGTCGCCACCACCTTCCCCGTCGCATCGACGATGGCGGTCTTGACGCCGGAGCGGTAGCCGGGATCCAGCCCCATGGTAACGCGGGCACCGGCGGGTGCCGCCAGCAGCAGGTCGCGCAAATTCGAGGCGAACACGCGCACGCCCTCGGTTTCGGCCGCAGTCCATAGCCGCATCCGCAAGTCGATATTGAGATGCACCTGGATCTTGGTCCGCCACGCCCAGCGCGCGGTCTCCACCAGCCAGCGGTCGCCTGGGCGCTTCTGATCGGTGATGCCAAAGCGCTGCATGATCTTCAGTTCATAGGCGCTGGGGACGCCGGCCTCGGGCACATTCGCCTCGGGCTGCATCTGCAGCTCCAGAATTTCTTCCTTCTCGCCGCGGAACAGCGCAAGGATGCGGTGTGACGGCAGCTTGTGCAGCGACTGGTTGAAATCGAAATAGTCCTTGAACTTCTCGCCTTCGAGCTTCTTGCCCTTGCGCACCGTGGAGATCATCAGCGCGCTGGTCCACATCTCCTCGCGCAGCCGTCCGATCAGGTCGGCGTCCTCGGCGAATCGCTCCACCAGAATCGCGCGGGCGCCTTCGAGGGCGGCTGCGACGTCCGCCACCTGCTTTTCGGCGTCGACGAAGCCCGCCGCTACAACCGTTGGGTCGTTCTGCGGCTGGGTCAGCAACAGCTCGGACAGCGGCTCGAGTCCGGCTTCCTTGGCAATCTCGGCCTTGGTGCGGCGCTTCGGCTTGAAGGGCAGGTAGATATCTTCCAGGCGGCCCTTGGTGTCGGCCGCCATAATCTGTGCTTCCAGCGCGGCATCGAGCTTGCCCTGCTCGCGGATCGAATCAAGGATCGCCACCCGACGCGCTTCGAGCTCGCGCAAGTAAGTCAGGCGCTCCTCCAGCGTGCGCAACTGCGCGTCATCGAGCCCGCCGGTGATTTCCTTGCGGTAGCGCGCCACGAACGGCACCGTGGCGCCGCCGTCCAGCAGTTCGACCGTCGCCGCGATCTGCTCCTCGCGAACGCCAAGCTCTTGCGCAATCTGTCGATTGATATTTGCCACGCGACCTCTTTCCAAAGCCGATTGCGGCGGGAGGACCGGCCGCGGGGACGCCGCTTATGGACCATCTCGGATCGATTTTTCAACCCGCCGCACGAAAGAAATTGATCTGTGGATCGGCCCATCGATCAACAACGGCACGCGGGATTCGCAAGGGGAAACATGCCGAGATAGGGGTGGATTGATGGCCTGGTAATGTGTAAACGGGCGCTCCCTCCCGGAGCTCCCATGTCGATCTGCGGTCTTGATTTCGGAACGTCGAACACGACGCTCGGCACCATGGAAGGCCGGGCGCCGGTTCTGATGGCGCTGGAAGCGGCGCACAGCACGATTCCCAGCGCGATCTTCTATGAGGCGGATGGCGGCGTTCTGATCGGCCGCAGGGCCATGGAAGCCTATGTCGAAGGCACGGCCGGCCGCCTGATGCGCAGCCTCAAATCCGTGCTCGGCACCTCGCTGATCGAGGAAACCACCCGGCTGGGCCGAGCGCGGGTCAGCTTTCGCGATGTGATTGCTTATTACCTCGGCGCGGTCAAACGTCGCGCGGAACAGGCTACGGGCCGCCAACTGCGCCATGTCGTCCATGGCCGTCCCGTGCATTTCGTCGATAATGCGCCAGACGCCGATCGCAAAGCGGAACAAACCCTGCGATCGATTGCGCAGGGGATCGGTTTCGAGGAGGTCACGTTTCAATTCGAACCGATCGCGGCGGCGCTGGACTATGAGCGGCAAATCACTTCCGAGGAACTGGCATTGATCGCCGATATCGGCGGCGGCACATCGGACTTTTCGATCGTGCGGCTGGGTCCCGAACGCCACGGCAACGCTGATCGTACAGCCGATATTCTCGCCAATGATGGCGTCCGCATCGGTGGCACCGATTTCGACCGTCAGCTCAGTCTCGGCGTGGTGATGCCGCTGTTCGGATTCCGCAGCGCCATGAAGCGCGCCGGGCTCGACGTGCCCTCGAGTTATTTTCACGACCTCGCCACCTGGTCGAACATCAACCGCATGTATGAGCCGCGCGTGATGGCCGATATCCGCCAGGTACGGCAGCAGGCGGCCGAGCCGGAACTTCTCGACCGGCTGATCCGCGTGGTCTACGAGCAGCGCGGCCATACGCTTGCAATGGAAATCGAGGATGCCAAGATCGCCCTGTCCGAGAAGCGGCGGGCGGACATTCCGCTGGAGTGGGTTGTCCCCGGGCTCAGTGCCAACATCGGCCGCTCCGATCTCGTCAGCCATACCAGGCAGTTGGCCGACCGCATCGCGGCGCGCATCAGGAACTGCTTCGTTCAGGCGGGACTGGCCGCTGAAGACATCGACTCCGTGTTCCTGACCGGCGGCTCGGTAAAACTCGCCCATGTCCACAAGGCGATCACCCAAGCCGTGCCGTCGGCCCGCGTCGTCGAAGGCGACATCTTTGGCGCCGTCGGCAAGGGACTGACGCTGGAGGCGCTACGGCGATACGGCCCTGCGAATTGAGATCAGCGGTTCGCGGACCCAGCCGCCGCTCACCCCACCACTTCCGTCACCGGCTGCATGTCGATGGCAAAGGTTTCCAGAAACTTCGACGTCATGATGTAGAAGCCGACCGAAAGCTGCAGTTCGACCAATGCGGCCGGCGTCAGCTTGGCGGCAATCGCGTTGAAAGTTGCGTCCGTCGGCTTGTGACGCCTAACGATCTCGTCGGTGAAGGCGAGCGCGGCGCGCTGCACGTCGTTGAAGCAGGTCGCCGCTTCCCAGTTTTCCAGCGCCTCGTTCTGCTCGTCGGTCACGCCGACGTTCTTCCCAATTCGCTTATGGGCGACGATCTCGTAAGGCGCCTCGCACAGGATGCCGGTGCGGGTGATGGCGAGCTCGCGCACGATCGGGTCCAGTTCGCCCTTGTGCCTGATGGCCCCGCCCAGCCGGCAGTATTGTTCGAGGTAGCTCGGCGAGTGCGCCATCATCCGGAAGATGTTCGCATTGCGGTTTTTGCCGAGCAGTTCGCGGGTGCGATCGTTGTGCTTGGCAGGATCGCTATATTCGATGCGGGCCATTCGTCACCTTGGGCTTTGGATTTTCTGATTTGCTGACAGAGAGATCATGCACTGCAGCAGGGAGCCGATCAACCGTCGAAACGTTGCGGTCGCAGGTGGGGCCTACGCTCAAGCCGTCAAACACGCTCCAAAAAACTCCCTTTCTCGTGCACAAACCGGCTGCGAGCGAGCCAAATTGCCGCCTCAATGCTGGTCGATTCTCGGGACTGTCGATATTCGCTGAGTGGGGACTCAAAAGAGCGAATACTCGTCGCGGGGTGTTCCGAGTAAAACCAGACTGAGCTCATCAGGCCTTCACGGGCAAGGATGACTCATGCCCAAGTCTAGGGAGTTAGGCATGAAGGAAGCCACCAGGAAGGCGGCCTCGGAAGCGCTTGCGCAGATGCTGGCGGTAACAGCGATGCTCGTCATCGCCAGCGTTGTGTTCTACTGGCACTGAATGTTGACGCGTCGAAGCACTCAGATTTTTCACCCGTTCCGCGTAATTCTGGGTTGCTTCGTTGCGTGAGCATTGCGCCTGACAGTCACCTCGTTTTCTCGAAATACGGGACCAACCTTCCCGCAAACAGCCGATAGCTCGCCGTAACTTTGTCGCCGATCGCAAGATCATTGGCGCCATGGGCCATCATGCGAAAGCCCTCGGCCGCATCGGCCAGCACGATATTGTAGGGAACGTGGGCGCGGGTTTCCGGCGTCGCGGCGCGGCAGACCAGCGACGTCGCATAGACCATCGCTCTCCCGCTGGCGCGCTTCTCGACCGGATCAGGTGCGCCACAGGCGGCGCAGAAGCTGCGGTGAAAATACTGCGCCTTCCCGCAAGCGCCGCAGGATTGATAGGCGATGGCTTCGGCGCCCTTGGTCCAGTCGGCGAGTTTTTCGCTCATCGCACCCGCTCCAGGAACATGCTGACGTGTGACGACAGCACGCCGCCATCGCCATGCAACAGCGCGATCGAGGCATCGCGAACCTGCCGGGGGCCGGCACGCCCGGTCATCTGCAGATGCGTCTCGACGAGATGCGCCATCGCGCCACCGACGCCGCAATGGCCGTAGCTCAAGAGACCGCCATGGGTATTGAGCGGCATGGCGCCGTTGCGGCCAAAATGCCCTGCCCGCACCCGCGCGGCCGCCTCGCCGCGCCGGGCAAGGCCGAGATCCTCCAGCAGCATCGCCAGCGTGATGGTGAAGCTGTCGTAGACCGCGGCGTAACGCACGTCCGAGATCGCGAGACCGGACGCGGCCTTGGCCTTGGCGACAGCGATTTCGGCACCGAGTTCGCTTAGAGCGGGCATAGCCGTGACGTGCTGATGGGTATGCGCCTGCGCGCAGCCACGCACGCGAATGCCGGTCGAGCCGGTGCGCTCGCGGCTGACGACGAACGCCGCGCCGCCATCCGACACAGGGCAGCAATCCAAAAGCTTCAGCGGCATCGCCACCGGCTTTGAGGCCATCACGTCCTCGACCGTGATCGGCTCGTGGAACTGCGCACCGGGATGGGTCAGGGCGTGGGCGCGCATCAGAACCGCGAACTCGGCGAGATCTTCCTCGGTGACGCCGTATTCGTGCATGTAGCGCGAGGCGACGAGGCCGTAGTAGGCGGGGATAGTCGGCCCCAGCGGCACCTCGTAATTGGGGTGGCCGACCTGCGCCAGCGCCTGGATCGAGGCATCGCGGCTCTGGCCGGTGAGACGGTTTTCGCCGCCGACCACAAGCATGTGCCTTGCGACACCAGCATCGACCAGATGGTGCGCCAGCATGGTCATGGCGAGGCCGGTGGCGCCGCCGACCTGCACGGCATGTGCGTAGGACGGCTGGATTCCAAAATGCTCGGCGAACACGGTTGCGAGCATGATGTGCGGCGACACTGTCGAGTAGCCACAAAGAATGCCGTCGATCTCGGATCGCTTCAGCCCGGCGTCGGCAATGGCAAGCTCGGCCGCCTTGCTCATGAGATCGAGCGAGGACGAGCCTTCGTGCTTGCCATAGGACGTCAGTCCGACCCCGGTGATGAAGCTCATCCTGTCACCCTGCTCGAACGCAACGCGCTCGGCATGCATAGATCGTCATTGCGAGCGAAGCGAAGCAATCCACCTCTCCGTGCGGGGATGGATGGATTGCTTCGTCGCTTCGGCGCAAAATTGCTCTGCAATTTTGTCGCGAGCTCCTCGCAATGACGGCATGATGCTCGTCCTCAATACGACTTCGGCAGCCCCAGCACCTTCTCGGCTATAAAACTGAGAATGAGCTGCGGGCTGATCGGCGCGATGCGCGGGATCAGGGATTCCCGCAAATAGCGCTCGACGTGATATTCCTTGGCGTAACCGAAACCGCCGTGCGTCATCACCGCCTGCTCGCAGGCGTGGAAGCCGGCTTCGGCGGCGAGATATTTCGCGGCGTTGGCGGCCGGACCGCACTGCATGCCCTGGTCGTATTGCCAGCCGGCCGAGAGCACCATCAGCCACGCGGCCTCCAGTTCCATCCAGTTCTTCGCTAAGGGATGCTGGATGCCCTGGTTCATGCCGATCGGACGATTGAACACGATACGGTTCTTCGCATAGGCCGCGGCCCGCGACAGCGCGACCTGCCCCAGGCCCACCGCTTCCGCCGCGATCAGGATGCGCTCGGGGTTCATGCCGTGCAGGATATATTCGAAGCCACGGCCCTCTTCGCCGAGGCGGTCCTCGACCGGAATTTCAAAATTCTCGAAGAACAGTTCATTTGAATCGACAGGCTTGCGGCCCATCTTCTCGATCTCGTGCACGGTGACGCGCTGCTTGTCGAAATCCGTATAGAACAGGCTCAAACCGTGGGTCGGGTTCTTCACCTCTTCCAGCGGCGTGGTGCGCGCCAGCAGCAGGATCTTGTTGGCGACTTGTGCCGTTGAAATCCAGACCTTCTGGCCGTTGACGACATACTTGTCGCCCTTGCGCACCGCACGGGTTTTCAACTGCGTGGTGTTGAGCCCGGTGTTGGGCTCGGTCACCGCGAAGCAGGACTTGTCGCGGCCGTCGATGATCGGCGGCAGCATGCGCGTACATTGCTCCTTGGTACCGAACACGACGACGGGATTGAGCCCGAACACGTTCATGTGCACGGCGGACGCACCCGACATGCCGGCCCCGGATTCCGCAATCGTCCGCATCATGATTGCAGCGTCAGTGATGCCTAACCCCGACCCGCCATATTCCTCAGGGATACAGATGCCGAGCCAGCCGGCATCCGCCAGCCCGCGGTAGAAGTCGGCGGGGTAGCCGCCTTCCTTGTCCTTCTTCAGCCAATAGGCATCGTCGAAGCGCGAACAGATTTTGCCGACCGCGTCGCGGATCGATTCCTGGTTGGCGGATAGCGCGAAATCCATGTGTCCGTCCTATGTGTTTGGCACGGCCTTGGTGACACCGTCGCGCACCAAAGCGGCAATTTCGTCCGCCGAGAACCCCGCTTCGCTGAGGATTTCGGCGCTGTGCTCGCTGAGGCGCGGCGCCAGCCGCTTCGTCTCGACCGGCGTTTCGGAAAATCGTGCCGATGGCCTCATGTTGCGGATGCGACCCTCGGTTGGATGATCGACCACCGGGAAGAAATCGGTCGCCACGATGTGGGGATCGCCGAGCAGGCTCTCGAGATCATGCATCGGCATGACCGGCACGTCGGCCTTCTCCAGGATAGCCGACCATTCGGCGGTGGTTTTGGTCTCGAGGATCCGCGCCAGCTCGGCATAGACAGCGTCGATATTGGCGGCGCGGCCGGCGAAGGTCGCAAATTTCGGATGGACGCGAAGGTCGTCGCGCCCGGTGGCATCGAAGAAGTTCTGCCACTGCTTGTCGTTGTAGACGATGACGCAGATACAGCCGTCGGAGGTCTTGTAAGGCCGGCGATCCGGCGACAGGTGCCGGGCATAGCCGCCCTTGTCGAGCGGCGGCTCATAGGTGAGCCCGCCCATGTGGTCGCCCATCACGAAACCGGCCATGGTTTCGAACATCGGAATATCGACGCGCTGGCCGCGCCCGGTCCGGTTACGATCGACGAGACTGGCGCAAATCGCGCCCACCGCGGTGAGCCCGACGATACGGTCGACCAGCGCATTGGGCACATAGCGCGGCACGCCGTCGGCGGTCTGCGCCATCAGCGCCGGCAGTGCGGTCGCGCCCTGGATCAGGTCGTCATAGGCGGGTTTTGCTGCATAGGGCCCATCCTGGCCGAAGCCGAACACGCCGGCGTAGATCAGGCGCGGATTGATTTTCGCGACCACGTCGTAGCCGAGGTTCAGCCGCGCCATCGCCTGCGGGCGCACATTGTAAACCAGCACGTCGGCGGATTTGATCAGCCGCAGCACGGAGTCACGCCCGGCGGGCTTCTTCAAATCGAGGCAGATCGAGCGCTTGCTGCGGTTGGTGTTGAGGAACACCGGCCCCATGCCGGGATGACGGGTCGGCCCGATCTGCCGTGTCACGTCGCCGTCGAGCGATTCCACCTTGATGACGTCGGCGCCGTAATCGCCGAGCATCTGGGTGGCATAGGGCCCCATCAGCACGGTCGTCATGTCGATGACCTTGATGCCCGCCAATGGTCCCATGGATCAGCCTGCTCCCGAATTGTCGTTCCGGCCAAGTAACGGCAGCGGATTGGGAAGATCAAGCGCGCCCGGCGTATGGACGTATGCACGGGACACCAACAATGGATGTCGTCCCTGCGAAACGCAGGGACCCATACGCCGTGTAGGCGGTGATTGCGGAAAGCTTTAGTTACTTTCGCCGTAACAGGTTGCCTCCAGCCTCCCAGTGTGGTTATGGGTCCCTGCGTCCGCAGGGACGACGAAAGTAGTGCTGGTTGGAGGTTACTTTTTCGACCTGGCGTCGCGTTCCCGGGTCAGCCGTTCCAGCTCTTCATTCTGCTGACTGAGCCGGTCGGCGATGCGCGCTTCGTTCCGTTCGCCGGAGGCCGCGGCAGCCTGTTCGATCAACTGGCGGATGTTGTCTTCCAGAATCCTGATCCGGTTGTTCAGTTCTGCCTCTGACATCGAACTTTCGTTGCTCATAATGCACGCTCCGGAAAACTGTAGGGTGGGCAAAGCCACCGGGTCGCGCGAATGCGCGCCCGATGACAGGCTCCGCGTGCCCACCAGTCTCACCTTTCGGCACTCATGGTGGGCACGGCGCAAGCGCGCCTTTGCCCACCCTATGATAGCACGTTCGCGGTTACTTCGCGGGCTCCAGCACGGAGACGTAGTTCGCCACCGCCGCGCCGCCCATATTGAAGATGCCGGCAAGTTTTGGATTATTGAGCTGCATGCCTTCGGGCGCCTGGCCGACGAGCTGCATCGCACTCATCACGTGCATGGAGACACCGGTGGCGCCGATCGGGTGGCCCTTGGCTTTCAGGCCGCCGGACGGATTGACCGGCAGCTTGCCGTCTTTCTGGGTCCAGCCCTCCAAAATCGCGCGGGCGCCCTGCCCGCGCGGCGTCAGGCCCATCGCTTCGTATTCGATCAGTTCGGCGACGGTGAAGCAGTCGTGGGTTTCGACAAAAGAGAGATCCGAGAGTTGAACGCCGGCCTGCGCCAGCGCGCGCTGCCAGGCCACCGTGCAACCTTCGAACTGCAGGATGTCGCGTTTGGACATCGGCAGAAAATCCTGCGCGTGCGCGGTGGCACGGAAATTCACCGCCTTGCCCATCGTCTTGGCGGTTTCGGAATCCGTCAGCACCAACGCTGCCGCGCCGTCCGACACCAGCGAGCAGTCGGTGCGCTTCAGGGGGCCGGCGACATAGGGGTTCTTCTCGCTCTCGGCGCGGCAGAACTCGAAGCCAAAATCCTTGCGCATCTGCGCATAGGGGTTGGCGACGCCGTTCTTGTGGTTCTTGGCCGCGATCATCGCCAGTGCGTCCGACTGGTCGCCATACTTCTGGAAATAGCTTTGCGCGATCTTGCCGAACACGCCGGCAAAGCCGCCGACGGTGTCGCCATCCTCGGGCAGATAGGACGCCTTCAGGAGGTAGCGTCCGATATCGGCCGACGGCGTCCGCGTCATCTGCTCGACACCGACCACCAGCACGATCCTCGCGGCGCCCGAGGCGATCGCCCGGATACCCTGGTGCACCGCCGCCGAGCCGGTGGCGCAGGCATTTTCGACCCGCGTAGCCGGCTTGAAGCGCAGTTTCGGGTCGGCTTGCAGCACCAGCGAGGCGGTAAAATCCTGCGGTGAGAAGCCCGCGTTGAAATGCCCGAGCACGATCTCGTCGACGTCTTCGGCCGCTATGCCGGCGTCGGCAAGCGCATCGGTCGCAACCTTGACCACGAGGCTCTCGACGGTTTCCGCGTCGAACTTGCCGAATGGCGTGTGCGCCCATCCGACGATGCTGGCTGTCATGGTCGTTCTCCCTATTTCGGTTCTGAAGGCTTATGTAGCCTATCGGGGAACAGACTTCACGCCGGTTTCAGCGATTTCATGGTCCGCGCGCACATGGCGGTCATGCCGGCCCAGTTCCCGGACCGGATCTCCGCCGCCGGACAAAGCCAGGAACCGCCCACCGCCACCACATTCGGCTCAGCCAGCCAGGTTGCGACATTGGCCTCTCCGATGCCGCCGGTCGGGCAGATCCGGATATTCGGAAACGGCCCGGCCAGCGCCCGAAGTGCCTTGATACCGCCGGACTGTTCCGCTGGGAAGAATTTAACGATGTCGAAGCCGGCCGCCAGCGCCCGCATCAGCTCGGAAGCGGTCGCGATCCCCGGGGCAAATGGCAGGTCGCTCGCGGCGGCGGCTTTCAACAGCTCCGGCGTCGCGCCCGGGCTGATACCGAATTTGGCCCCGAGCGCGCGCGCCCGCGCCAAGTCGTCGGCGTTCAGGATCGTGCCGATACCGACGATGGCGTCCGGCACCTCGGCGATCATGGCCTTGGCGGCGTCTGCGGCGACCGGCGTCCGCAAGGTGACTTCCAGCACACGTACCCCGCCCGCAACCAGCGCGCGCGCCAGCGGCACCGCGTCCTCGAACCGCTCGATGGTGAGCACCGGGATCACGATCGCGGACTTGAAGATCGCGGCGAGTTGTTCCTGCCGTGCGGCTGCGGTCATGGAGATGCCTTGCGAGAATGAACATGGTTCGGGATGAGGCCGGACGGCATCTCCGCACGCGGAATGATCGCGCCGGGATGACATACCACAACGCCGGCCAGACGATGCCCGGCCCGTGCAGCTTCAAGCGGATCCGTGCCCACGAGGCGCGCGGCCACATAGGCCGCAGCGAAGCTGTCGCCGGCCGCTGTGGTATCGACGACGGGCGCCTCCACCGGCTTGGCCTTGATCGGATAAGGCACGCCTTCCAGACGCACGATGCTCGCCGGCTCCGAAAGCTTCAATACCACCTCGGCGCCCGGAATCCGCGCCAGCAAGGCTTCGTTGGTCACCCCCGGATAGAGCGGCAGCAAATCCTCCGTGGAAGCCAGCACGATATCGGCTGTGGCAAAGGCCTCCTGAAAAACGGCGCGCGTAACATCGAGATCGGGCCAGCCGCGGGCGCGGAAATTGGTATCGAAAGCGAAACGCGCCCCATTGTCGCGCGCGCGGTTGAGAGCCGCAAACAGCCGCGTCCGCCCCTCCGCACCATATAGCGACAGCGTGATCGCCGAGAGATAGATCACGTCATAGCCAGCGAGCGCATCAAGGATCTCCGGTGTCTCCGGCAAATCCATCAGGCTGCGCGCGGCGGCGCTGTCGCGCCAGTGAAAGAACCGGCGTTCGCCCTTGTCGTCGGTCTCGATCATGTAGAGACCCGGCAGTTTGCCGGGCAGCCGAACCACGCGCTCCGTCCCGACACCCTCCGCGGCCCAGCCTGCTATCATCTCATCGCTAAGGCTATCGTCGCCGAGCGCGGTGATGTAGTCGGCGCCGGCGCCGAGGCGCGCGAGATAGACGGCGGTATTGAGCGTATCGCCGCCGTAGCCGCGCGAATACAGGCCAGCCTCAGCCCCTTCGGCCTGTTTCAGCTCGACCATACACTCGCCGATGCAGGCTACCTTGCTCATGACCGCATTCGCGTGAACTGGCGTGCAATCAACTCAGGCCGCGAACTTGCCGCCGAGTTCATCCTCGATATGGATCCGGATAATGTCGTCGAACGTCTTTTCCGCGGTGGTGAAGCCGAGCTTCAGCGCGCGGTCGGTGGAAAAATCCCGCGGCCAGCCAGAGACGATACTGATGATGGTCGGATCGGGCACGCGCTTGATGCGCGCGGTGACGTTCTTGCCGGCAACGCGGTCGAGTGCCGCGATCTGTTCGCCGACCGTCACCGACATGCCGGGCATGCTGAGGTTACGCCGCGGCCCCATCGCGTCGAGATCCATGGTGCCGGCGTGGACCAGAAAGCCCACCGCCGATTTCGGCGAGGCGTGCCAGTGCCGCACGTCTTCGGAGACCGGCAACACGGCCTCCTCGCCGGCGAGCGGCTCGCGAATGATGTTGGAGAAGAAGCCGGAGGCCGCCTTGTTCGGTTTGCCCGGCCGCACGCAGATCGTCGGCAGGCGGATCGAGATGCCGTCGAGCAGGCCCTTGCGGGTGTAATCGTTGATCAAGAGTTCGCAGATCGACTTCTGCGTGCCGTAGCTCGTCAGCGGGGTATGGAAGAATTCGTCGCCGATCTTTTCCGAGAAAGGCGCGCCGAACACTGCGATCGAGGACGTGAACACCAGCCGCGGCTTGTAGCCGCCGCCGGCGTGGCGGATGGCATCGATCAGGTATCGCGTGCCGTCGAGATTGATCCGGTAGCCCTTGTCGAATTCGGCCTCGGCCTCGCCGGAAACGATCGCGGCGAGATGAAAGATCACGTCTGGTCGGTGGGCGATCAGCGGCTCCGCCGCGCCGGGATCGGCAAAATCGGAAGCCGCGACTTGAATCGGGATCGACGCGTTGGGCTTGGTGGGCGCCACCACGTCCTGCAGCGTCATTCGGGTGATGTCGTGCTTGCCGAGGCGACCGTCGCGCAGCAACCGTTCGGTCAGCTTGCGGCCCACCATGCCGGCGGCGCCGAGAATCAAAATGTGCAAGACCCCTACTCCCTCTTCATACCTGGTCGTCCCGGTCTTGAGCCGGGACCCATACGCCGCGGCCGATGCAATCAAGATGGCATGGTTGACGGCTTCGTCTCAACAATTGCCGCCGGTTGTTATGGGGTCCCTGCTTTCGCAGGGACGACAGCGATAGTTTTGCTATTTCTTGATGCGGACCTTACGCGCTCACTCTTTCACGGCTCCCGTCATGGCCGACACATAGTGCTCGACGAAGAAGGCATAAAGGATGACGAGCGGCAAGGAGCCCGCCAGCGCACCCGCCATCAGCGAGCCCCAGCGATAGATGTCGCCATCGACGAATTCGTTGACGATTGCGACCGGCACCGTCTTGTTGGAGGTCGATTGCAGGAACGTCAGCGCATAGATGAACTCGTTCCAACACAGCGTGAAGCAGAAGATGAACGCCGAGATCAGTCCGGGAATCGCCAGCGGCAGCACGATCTTGATCAGGATCTGCCAACGGCTGGCACCATCGATCAGCGCGCATTCCTCCAGCTCGAACGGGATGGTTTTGAAGTAGCCCATCAGCAGCCAAGTCGAGAACGGGATCAGGATGGTCGGATAGGTCAGGATCAACGCCATCGGCGAGTCGAACAGGCCGTACTGGAATACGACGGTGGCCAGCGGAATGAACAGGATCGACGGCGGCACCAGATAGGCCAGGAAGATCAGGCCGCCGACCATATTGGCGCCCTTGTAGCGTAGCCGGACGATGGCATAGGCCGCGAGCACGCTCGCGATGATCGACAGGATGGTGGCGCAGACCGCGACATACATCGTGTTCCAGAGCCACATCGGATAGTGGCTTTCGAACAGGAGCTTGTAAAAGTGCTTGAAGGTCGGATTCCAGGTCCAGAACGGGTTGTACTTGTCGAGATCGAGCAACTGCTCGTCCGGTTTGATCGCCGTCAGCCCCATCCAGTAGAACGGGAACAGCAGCACGATGACGATGATCGACAACGGCAGATAGAGCGTCACCAGCCGGCGCGGCACCGACTGCAGATAGCTCATGCCTTCGCTGTGATCGTCCTTCGCGATCGTTGGCGCCGAGCCATGCAGGACGGCCTTGAGATCGATCCGTGAGGTGGGGAGATCAGTCATTGTTTTCCCCTTGCTGCCACTTGCGGCGCTGCAGGCCGAACCAAGACACCATGATGGCGGCGAGGAGGAACGGGATCATCGCGCTCGAGATCGCCGCGCCCTCGCCCAACTGACCCGCGATGATCGCGCGCTGGTACGACAGGGTCGCCATCAGATGCGTGGCATTGACCGGGCCGCCCCGCGTCATCGCCCAGATCAACTGGAAGTCGGTGAAGGTGAACAGCACCGAGAACGTCATCACGACGGCGATGATCGGCGTCAACAGCGGATAGGTGATGAAGCGGAACATCTGCCAGCGCGACGCGCCATCGAGCGTCGCGGCCTCATAGAGCGACGGCTGCACGGTCTGCAGGCCGGCGAGCAGCGTGATCGCGACGAACGGCACGCCGCGCCAGATATTGGCGAAGATTACGCAAATGCGGGCCCAGGTCGTGTCGCCGAGGAAATTGATGTTCTGGGTGATCAGGCCCATCTGCTTCAACGACCACGAGATGATCGAGAATTGAGAATCGAAGATCCACCAGAATGCCAGCGCCGATAGTACTGTCGGCACGATGAAGGGAATCAGCACCAACGCGCGCAGCATCGCCTTGAACGGCATGTTCTCGTTCAACAGCAGGGCCAGATAGAGCCCTATTCCGAATTTGATGGCGCTCGCGATAAACGTGTAGAGAAGCGTGTTGAATACCGAAAGCCAGAAGATCGCGTCATCCCACAGCCATTCGTAGTTCTCGGTCCCGACAAACTGCCCTACCCGGCCGATACGTGTATCCGTGAATGAGAGCCAGATACCGAGGCCAAGCGGATAGGCCAGAAAGAAGATCAGGAAGGCCAGCGCCGGCACCATGAACCAGAAACCCAGCCAGTTACGGTTGTGCTTGAGCTGGTCCCACGCGCTGGCCTCGCGGATCTCCGTCTTGGCGCGTCGTGGCGCGATTGCGATGTCAGCCATGTCTGATGTCCCGATTACTGCTTCTTGCTGCGCGTGATTTGCCGGAAAGCCGTCCCCCGTTTTTCCAGATCACGCCGGTATTGACGGAGCGGACGGCGGCACCCGCCGTCCGCTCCGGTTCATCAGCGATAGATGCGCTTCAATTGCCGTTCGGCTTCCGCGATCGCCGTCTTGGCATCCTTGGCGCCGGTGCAGTAGTTGGCGAACATGTCGACCACGATGAAATCGGCAATCGCGGTTGCCGCCTTCTCGCCGGGCGTACCGATGCCGGAGGCCGGCAGCGCGCGCTTGCTGGCCTGAGCAAACACCGCGTTCTTCGGATCCGCGGTCCAGACCGGCGCCGAGTCATAGGCGTTCAGCGTGTGGGTCAGATAGCCGCGCGCTCCGGAGAGCCACTTCTCGAAGTTTTCCTTCTCCAGCATGAAGGCTACGAACGCCTTCGCCGCATTCGGATATTTGGTGAAGTTGAACGCCAGGATCGGAACCGCGAGCTGCAACTCGGTCGGCTTGCCAATCGGACCCACCGGCCACAGGGCATGGTAGGTGTCTTCGGCGAGATCCTTCTTGCTAGCATCGTCCTTGGCCGCGACGTAGATCGAGATGCCATTGGAGGTGACATAGAGTTCGCCAGCCAGGAACGCCTTGTTGTTCGAGGAGTCGTTCCACGACGCAACCCCCGGGATGAACGTGTCCGACAGCGCCTTGCAGTACTCCAGAGCCTTGACCGTTTCTGGCGAATTGATGCTCACCTTGTCGCTCTTGTCGACAGTCCAGGCGTTATGGCCCCAGAGGATCCAGTGCAGCCAGGCGTTGGCGTCGCCGGAGGCGTGCCCAAGCGCAAAGCCGGCCGGCATGTTGTTCGCCTTCAGCGCCTTGCACATCTCGAGGAAGCTCGGGAAATCCTTGGGGAATTCCTTGAAGCCGGCCTTGTCAGTCGCCGACTTGCGGTAGGTCATGTAGCCGCCAACAGTGGCGACAGGAATGCCAAGCCAGTCATTACCGAGCATGCAGGTCTTCTGCGCCGCATCGGTCCAGCCGCCATATTTCTTGCCGAGGTAATCGGCAACATCGTTCAGCTTCAGGACCTTGGTTGGGAACAATTGCGGCAGCGTGTGCAGACCCCAGGCGAGGTCGAGGCCCGAGCCGGTGTTGGCGGCAACGGATGCCTTCGGCTGCACGTCCTCGAACGACTCCGAGAACACGTTCATTTCGGTGCCGGTCGCGGCTTTGAACGCGGCGACCATCGCGTTGAACGCATCGTCCTCCGCCGGCACGAAGCGCTTCCAGCGCATCACGGTGAGCTTGGCGCCCTGCTCCGCCTTCCACGGCGAGGCTTGCGCCCAGGCCTTGGCGAAATCGAGCAGTGCGGGTCCGGTCAGCGCGCCCGCGGCTGCCAGCGCGGTGCCGCCTTGAAGCAGCGAGCGGCGAGTAAAGTCCTGCATAGTCCATCCTCCCTTTGAATACTTTTTGGTTATTGCTCAGCCCATTTGATTATTGCTCAGCCATTCAGTCGCTTGCCGGTCGCCTCGTCGAATAGATGCACGAGCGCCGGATCCGGCTTGAGCCGGACCTTGTCGCCCGGACTGAATTGATGCCGCTCGCGGAACACGGCGACCACCTGCTCTCCGCCGAGCTTGGCGAAGACCTGGGTTTCCGAACCGGTCGGCTCGACCACGACGATCTCGGCTTCGGCGCCATCGTCGGCGATGGTGAAATGCTCGGGCCGCACGCCGTAAACCGCCGGCTGACCGTCCGAATTGGCGGGCGCCGTCGTCAGCGGCAGCTTGACGCCGTTCGGGCCTTCGAAGCCGGCGACGCCGTTCGACTTCACTTTGCCTTTAAGGAAATTCATCGCCGGCGAGCCGATGAAGCCCGCGACGAACTGGTTGGCCGGGGTGTCGTAGAGTTCGAGCGGGGTGCCCATCTGCTCGACGATGCCGTCATGCATCACCACGATCTTGTCGGCCATGGTCATGGCCTCGATCTGGTCATGGGTAACGTAGACCGTCGTGGTCTTGAGCCGCTGGTGCAACTCCTTGATCTCGGTGCGCATCGCAACGCGCAGCTTGGCGTCGAGATTGGACAAGGGCTCATCGAACAGGAACACTTGCGGGTCGCGCACGATGGCGCGGCCCATGGCGACGCGCTGGCGCTGGCCGCCCGACAATTGCCGGGGATAGCGATCGAGCAGCGGGGTCAGCGCCAGGATTTCCGCGGCGCGCTTGACGCCAGTCGAGATTTCCTCGGGTTTGGCGCCGCGCAGCTTGAGCGAAAAGCCCATATTGTCGGCGACCGTCATGTGCGGATAGAGCGCGTAGTTCTGGAACACCATGGCAATGTCGCGCTCTTTGGGCTGGACATTGTTGACCACGCGATCGCCGATCGAAATCGTGCCGGAGGTGATGTTTTCGAGGCCTGCGAGCATCCGCAGCAAGGTCGACTTGCCACAGCCGGAGGGGCCGACGAGCACAACGAACTCACCATCCTCGATCGGAATCGACACGCCGTGCAAAACTTCAAAGTTTCCGAACGACTTGCGCACGTCGCGAATCTGTACCGACGACATCGAACTCTCTCCCCTCATTTTCTGTTTTGTGGCGCCACAGACGGGCGACGACGCCATGCTGTCTTTTCGACTCTAATGCCGGAAGTCGAATTCAACGGTCATTATCATCCGCAGTTTGGCGGCTTTTAGCAATCCGATGGTAGCGCTGTCAATAATTGTTCAAACGTCTAATTTGTTGTGATATGAGCGCAAGATGGGACGAAAACAGACAAAGTCTGGCAAAATCCGCCTCACCGAGGTCGCAAAGCTCGCTGGCGTCAGCCCAATCACGGCATCACGTTTTTTCAGGAACCCCGAAGCGCTGTCGCTTAGCAAGCGGGAACGCGTCGACAGCGCCGTGAAGGAACTGGGTTACGTACCCAATCTCGCTGCGCGCGCCCTCGCTTCGCACCGTACCGAAGTCATCGGCGTCGTCATTCCTTCTCTCACCAACAACGTGTTCGCCGATGTGTTGCGCGGCATCTACGATTCCTCCGAAGGTAGCCGCTACACCATTCAACTTGCCAACACGCGCTACAGCATCCTGCAGGAGGAAAAGCTGCTGCGCCTGTTTCGGGCGCAGAAGCCTGCGGGATTGATCGTCACCGGCATCAACCAAACCGCGGAATCGCGCACGATCCTGGAGTCGATGAATTGCCCGGTCACGCAGATCATGGAGATCGGCGACAGTCCTGTCGACATGATGGTCGGCTTTTCGCACTACGATGCAGCTTCTGCGGCGATTTCGCACATCCTCGAGCAGGGACGCCGCCGCATCGGATTTCTCGGTGCGCGAATGGACCCCCGCGTGCAGCGGCGGTTCGAAGGGTATCGTGATGCCATGAAAGCGGCCTCGCTGTTCGACCCGAACCTCATCGTCACCACTTCCGTACCCACAACCGTCACGCTTGGCGGAACACTGTTCGCCGACCTCCTTGCCCAGACGCCCGATATCGACGCGGTCTTCTGCGTCAATGACGACCTCGCGCTCGGCGTTCTCTTCGAATGCCAGCGTCGGCAGATATCGATTCCCCGTGACCTGGCCATTGTCGGCTTCAACGACCTGGAATTCACCGCCGCCGCGGTCCCCTCGCTCACCAGCGTGCGAACCAATCGCTATGAAATGGGCCGGCACGCCGTCACCATGGTGATCGACGCGATCGAAGGCCGTCGCCCCCAGACGCCGGTGCTCGACCTCGGCTTTCAGTTGGTGGTCCGTGAAAGCTCAATGCGACAAAGCACCGTGATGGCCGGGTCTGTGGGCATAGATTGAGCGCGGATAGAAAATGGTAGCGCTATCTTTTGGCCCGAACTAAGATCGGTTGCCCAGTAGGACACGGGCGAAGCGCGTTGCAGCGGATGAAATTTTCAGCATGGTGCAATCGCCGCCGTGATTTTAGCCGCCCATGAGCTTGCAGTGCGGGAGGAACCAATGAAAAAGAACGACAACAAGACTGCCACCAATGGCAAGAGCCGAAGACTACGTTCCCTCGAGTGGTTCGATAATCCGCATAATCCGGGAATGACGGCGCTCTATCTTGAGCGCTACCTCAATTACGGCCTGACCCGGGAGGAATTGCAATCCGGCAAGCCGATCATCGGCATCGCCCAGACCGGCAACGACCTCTCCCCGTGCAACCGCCACCATCTCGAACTGGCGCATCGCGTACGCGAGGGCATTCGGGCCGCCGGCGGCATCGCCATGGAATTCCCGACGCATCCGATCCAGGAGACCGGCAAGCGGCCGACGGCGGCGCTCGACCGCAACCTGGCCTATCTCGGCCTGGTCGAAATCCTGTTCGGCTATCCGCTTGACGGCGTGGTGCTGACCACCGGCTGCGACAAGACCACGCCGGCCTGCCTGATGGCGGCGGCGACCGTCAATCTGCCCGCGATCGTGCTCTCGGGCGGCCCGATGCTGAACGGCTGGCACAACGGCGAGCGCACCGGTTCAGGCACCATCGTCTGGAAAGCCCGCGAGATGCTGGCCGCCGGCGAGATCGACTACAACGGGTTCATCGAGCTCGTGGCCTCCTCGACCCCCTCGGTCGGCCATTGCAACACCATGGGCACCGCCTCGACCATGAACTCGCTGGCGGAAGCGCTTGGCATGTCGCTGCCGGGCTGCGCGGCGATCCCGGCGCCGCATCGCGAGCGCGGCCAGATCGCCTACGAGACGGGCAAACGGATCGTCGAAATGGTCTGGGAGGATCTCAAGCCCTCCGACATCCTGACCCGCAAGGCGTTCGAGAACTGCATCGCGGTGAATTCGGCGATCGGCGGCTCGACCAACGCGCCGATCCATATCAACGCGCTGGCGCGGCATATCGGTGTCGAGCTCTCGATCGACGACTGGCAGAAGCACGGCCATGACATCCCGCTCTTGGTGAACATGCAGCCGGCCGGCTTCTATCTCGGCGAGGAATACCATCGCGCCGGCGGCGTGCCGGCGGTGGTGCGCGAATTGATGGCGCACAAGCGCATCCACGAAGACGCCGTCACGGTCAACGGCCGCACCATCGGCGACAACTGCCGCGAGGCGCCAAAGCCCGACGGCGACGTGATCTGGAGCTACGACAAGCCGCTGGTGAAGGATGCAGGCTTCCTGGTGCTGCGCGGCAACCTGTTCGATTCCGCAATCATGAAGACCAGCGTGATTTCAAAGGAATTCCGCGACCGCTATTTGATCAATCCGCAAGACCCGAATGCGTTCGAGGGCCGCGCCATCGTGTTCGAAGGCCCGGAAGACTATCACCACCGGATCGACGACCCCTCACTCGATATAGACGAGCACTGCGTCCTGTTCATCCGCGGCGCCGGGCCGATCGGCTATCCCGGCGGCGCCGAGGTCGTCAACATGCAGCCGCCGGCGGCGCTGATCAAACGCGGCATTCTTTCCCTGCCCTGCATCGGCGACGGAAGGCAGTCCGGCACCTCGGGTTCGCCCTCGATCCTCAACGCATCGCCCGAGGCCGCCGCCGACGGCGGCCTGGCGATCTTGCGAACCGGCGACAAGGTTCGCATCGACCTCAACACGGGCGATGCCAACATCCTGATCTCGAGCGATGAATTGAAGAAGCGCCGCGCCGAGCTGAAGGACAAGGGTGGCTTCCCCTACCCGGCCCACCAGACGCCGTGGCAGGAGCTCTACCGCTCGACCGTCGGACAGCAGGCCACCGGCGCCTGCATGGAGCTCGCCACGCGTTATCAGAATATCGCCGGCACGGTCGGCGTGGCGCGGGACAATCACTAGTTAGCGCCGTCATTGCGAGCGAAGCGAAGCAATCCATGCCTCCGCGCAAGAAAAAATGGATTGCTTCGTCGCTATCGCTCCTCGCAATGACGAAGAACAAGAGGAAAAGAAAAACATGTCAGATCGACTGAAGGGAAAGCGCGCTGTTGTCACCGCCGCAGCGGCGGGCATCGGCCGGGCATGCGCAATAGCATTCGCGCGCGAAGGCGCCACGGTGATCGCCACCGACATCAATGAAAGCGGCATCGCCACCCTGGACAAGGAAGGCGTCGCCGAGACGGCACGACTTGACGTTCGCAGCACCGCCGAGGTCGACGCCTTCGCCAAGCGCATTGGAAAGATCGACATCCTGCTCAACGCGGCGGGCTTCGTGCACCACGGAACCATCCTGGACTGTTCGGAAGAGGACTGGGACTTCTCGTTCGACCTCAACGTCAAATCCATGCACCGGACCATCAAGGCGTTTCTGCCGGCGATGCTGGCGGGCGGAGGCGGCAGCATCGTCAACATCTCGTCTTGCGCGGCGTTGAGGCCACCGGCCAACCGTTATGTCTACAGTGCGTCCAAGGCGGCGGTTTCGTTGCTCACGCGCGCGGTTGCGCTCGACTTCATCACCCAGGGCATCCGCTGCAACAGCATCTGCCCCGGCACCGTGGAGACACCCTCGATGCTCGATCGCGCCGCGGCCGTCGGCCCGCAGGGCAAAGAGATGTTCATCGCCCGCCAGAAGATGGGGCGGCTGGGCACCGCAGAGGAAATCGCGGCCATGGCGATCTATCTTGCGAGCGACGAAGCCGCGTTCACCACTGGTGTCGACCTCGTCGTCGATGGCGGCTACATGCTCTGACGTCCACGCTGTCAAAGGCTTCCAGCATGAACAAGATCGATCTGAACGGCCGTTGCGCCGTCGTCACCGGCGGAGCGCAGGGTTTTGGGCGCGCGATCACCGAACGCTTCGTCGCATCGGGTGCGAAGGTCGCGATCTGGGATTTTGACCTGCCGCTCGCGGAAAGAACCGCGAAGGAAATCGGCCCGGCCGTATCCGCCTTCAAGGTCGATGTCTCTGACTTCGCCGCTGTCGAGAAGACCCGCGACGAAACGCTGACGGCGCTCGGCAGGATCGACATCCTCGTCAACAATGCCGGCATCGCCGGCGTCAACAAGACGGTCTGGGAGACCGACCTTGAGGAATGGCGCAAGGTGCTGCGCATCAATCTCGACGGCCCCTTCATCTGCTGCAAGGCGGTAGTGCCTGCGATGCTGCAGCAAAAATACGGCCGCATCGTCAACATCGCTTCCATCGCCGGCAAGGAAGGCAATCCCAACGCGGCGCATTATTCGGCCTCGAAGGCCGGCCTGATCGCGCTGACCAAGTCGCTCGGCAAGGAACTCGCGCAGCACGACATCCTCGTCAACGCGGTGACGCCGGCGGCGGCGAAAACCGCGATCCTCGACCAGCTCACCCAGCAGCATATCGATTTCATGCTGTCGAAGATTCCGAAGGGGCGCTTTGTGCTGGTGGAAGAACTCGCGGCGATGGTGGCGTGGCTGTCGTCGGAGGATTGCGCGTTCTCGACGGGCGCGGTGTTCGATATCTCGGGCGGCCGGGCGACGTACTAGGAGCGGCCATGACCAGAGAAGGCGGATGCCTGTGCGGCGCAGTCAGGTTCAAGACCGAGGGCGAGCCGCTCAACGTCCGCATCTGCCATTGCCGAAACTGCCAGAAGGCGATGGGCTCGCCGTTCTTTGCCCGTGCGCTGTTCGACCAGCGGGCACTCTCGGTCGAGGGCGAAACGGCGTGCTACCCGTCGTCGGAGGCGCTCGACCGGGTGTTCTGCAAGATTTGCGGCACCAGGCTGTTTTCTAGGCGAACCAACGGCACTGTGGTCGGCGTCGCGCTGGCGGCATTTGACGACCGCAACGCCTTTGCACCGACCGAGCACATCTGGGTCTCGGAAAAGATGGCCTGGGTTTGCCTCGACGACGGCCTGCCGCAATATCAAGAGACGGTTCCGTAGCCCGATGGAGCGCTAGCGCAATCCGGGATCGTTCGCATGCGGATGGACCGATCCCGGATTGCGCTTCGCTCGATCCGCGCTACGATGCCACGCAAAGCGAGGCAGATCGATTGAACATCTCACTCTACGGCATTTCGGTCTGGATTCTCCCGCTCCTGATCGCAATCACCTTCCACGAGGCCGCTCACGCCTTCGTGGCATACCGGCTCGGGGACAAGACCGCTTGGGAGCTCGGCCGGGTCAGCTTCAACCCCTTCAAGCATATCGATCCCTTCGGGACCGTCATACTCCCCGGCGTTCTGCTGCTATCGCATTCGCCGTTCCTGTTTGGCTATGCCAAGCCGGTCCCGGTGAATTTCCGGAACCTGAACCATCCCCGGCTCGACATGGTCTGGGTGGCGCTGGCCGGCCCCGCCACCAACATCGCCTTGGCGCTTGTCACGGCTTTGGCCTTCCACGCCCTGCCTCTAGTGCCGGCGGAAGCTGCCAAATGGACGGCGGACAACCTCAAAAACGCCTTCCTGATCAATATCGTGCTGGCGATTTTCAACATGATGCCGATCCCGCCGCTGGACGGTGGCCGGGTCGCCGTCGGACTCTTGCCGCGGGTGCTGGCTTACCCGCTGTCGCGGCTGGAACCGTATGGGATGCTGATTTTGATCGGCCTTCTGATCCTGCTTCCCATCATCGGCGCGCAGCTCGGCCTAAATCTTGATGTTATTTCGGCGATACTGCGGACACTGACCGGTTATGTGATCAGCGCGCTTCTCTTCATCACCGGCAACGCTTAAGCTTCAAATAGAAACGAACCCACAAGGGAAGAACCGACCCGGACCATGGCGACCAAAGCTGCCGATATGTTGATCGCACGACGCGCCGATACCCGCGCGAGGGCAGATTTTGCAACCTGGAAAATGCTGGCCAAGCTCAACGGCTTCACCGCCCTGCCCGCCGAGGCGCAAAACTTTCTTGAAGGCTACAGGCAGTTGCTCCTTGCGAGGATGACCGAGGCGGACGCTTCCGAGGCCACCATCCAGCTCATGTACAAGAGCTACTATGCGGAGATGGGCGGCTCCGGAACGCCACCCGAGATTCCTTCGCGCGCGAGCGAGCCGGCCACTGACAGCGGCAACGTCACCGCCTTCCGCCGTCCGGCCCCACGGCCAAAACAACAGGTCGCATCCGGCCAAGCGGCAAAGCCGCGGCTACCGGTGGCCCTGATTTTCATCTGCCTCGCCATCGTCTACGTCAGCATCCGCTACTTCTGGCGCTGAGCTTCGAACAAAATGATTGCGTCGGCCCCGCTGGATCGATGCGGCGACCATGGTGCCGAATCCACCCTCTCCCGCTCGGAAAGAGGGCGCGGCCTTCACGGCCACGCCGCGTAGGACGGACCGCTGCGTGCGTGCTCCAGTCGTATCTGCCGACGATAGCTGCCCGGTGATGCGCCGCAATACTTGCGGAAGAAGCGATTGAAATAAGCGGGATCGCGGAAACCCAGGCCATATCCGATCTGCTCGACCGGAAGATCGAGCTGCTGCAGACGCGTGCAGGCTTCGCGGACCAGGCGCTCGTGGATGATCGCGCGCGGGCCGCAATTTTTCTCCCGCTGGCAATGGGCGTGCAGCTTGTCGGACGTGACGCCGAGCGCGTCCGCATAGCGCGCCACCGGCCAGCCGTCGCGGTAATGCAGTTCGACCATTTGCAGGAAATTGCCGACCAGCGCCGGACCACCGCCACGCGCTGCAACCTCGTGACGCTCATCATGCGAGGCGCTGAGCCGGCAGAATTGCAGACACAGTAACAGCAGATGTGAGGCGATCAGCGTCGCGCCGCCAAAGCCGGGCGCGCGCAACTCCGCCGCGATCGCGCGGCAGGATTCGGCGATCGTGTCGATATGTGGAGAAAGCGTCTCGCCGGCAACCAGCGCAGCGCGCTCGGTGGTTCTGCGCAGATGCAACGCCTCGGCGCTGCCCGCGATAATCTTGATCAGGAAGGCATCGTCCACCGACAACAGGAAGCCACGCGCGCCGGGACCAACGTGCAGCGTTGCATCGGTGCTGCCCGGCAGCCAGAGCAGCGCCGGCGCTTCGAGCGCAACTCCAGTGCCGTGCCATGAAGCCCGGCCGCGGTCCGATTGCAGCAACAATAGATGCGCCCGGCGCTCCGCCTTCTGGCGGATGACCCACGATCGAGCCGCCAGGGCGGCCGAAAAAGCCTCCGCACGTACCGCCAGTGCGACGCCGACCGGCAGTCCGTTCAGCCCTGGTGATGCCGACATGCCCAAATCTCTTAAGTAATTCGCTCCTGAGACAATCCGCCGCCAGTGAAGCGGAAGGTTTGCCAGAAAAGTACAATCTTTCCCCGGTTTCGTCCAATTCCAAGCTTCCGGCAACCTCCCCTAACGTCAGGGCGATCATGAGCGCCAGTTCAATGGCGCCGGTCGACGCACCCTGGGAGGACAAGATGATGACATTCCTGACGCGGCGCACCGCCCTGCTGGCGGCCGCCACCTGCGCCGCTACGCTCGGTCTGACCGCCATCGCCGAGGCGCAAACCTCGATCAAGATCGGCTACGCGATTTCGCGCACCGGCCCTAACACCGGAGGCGCTGCGGTCACCACCATCCCCAACTACGAATTGTGGGTGAAGGAGGTGAATGCCGCCGGTGGCATCAAGCTCGGCGACAAGCGCGTCCCGATCGAGGTCGTGCATTATGACGACCGCTCCAACGCCGAAGAGGCGGTGCGCGCGCTCGAGCGGCTGATCAACCAGGACAAGGTCGATTTCATCCTGCCGCCATGGGGCACCGGCCTCAATCTGGCGGTTGGTCCGACGCTCAATCGCGAAGGCTATCCGCACCTCGCCGCCACAGCCGTGACCGACCGCGCCCCCGAACTCGCCAAGCGCTGGCCCAACAGTTTCTGGCTGCTCGGCACCAGCGCGGACGCCGCAAGATCGCTGGTCGAATTGCTGAACAAGTTGCGCGACGAAAAGAGGATCGGTGACACCGTGGCAATGGTCAGCATTGCCGACGGCTTCGGGATCGATCTGTCGTCGGCGGCGCGGCCGGCACTCACCAACGCGAAGTTCAAGCTCGCTTACGACAAGAGCTATCCGATCGGCACGCAGGATCTGGCACCGATCGTGAACGAGATCAAGGCGCTCAACCCGGATGTCTTCATTGCCTTCAGCTATCCGCCCGATACTCTGGCGCTGACCGAGCAATCGCGCATCGCAGGCCTCAATCCGAAGGTCTTCTATACCGGGGTCGGCACCGCCTTTCCGCTCTATCGGCAAAAATTCGGCAAGAACACCGAAGGCGTGATGGGCATCGGCGGCTGGAGCGGCGACAGTCCGGCGATCAAGGACTATCTCGCCCGCCACAAGGCCGCCGCCGCCAACGGGGCGGAGCCGGACCGCTGGGCGAGTGCAGTCACTTATGCCAGCCTGCAGATGCTGCAGCAGGCGATCGAGCGCGTCGGCAAGATCGACCGCGCCGCCGTGATCAAGGATCTGCAGACCGGCACGTTCGACACCGTGATCGGCAAGCTCAAGCTCGAGAACAACATGCCGACCCGTTACTGGTGGGTCGGCCAGTGGCAGGGCGGCGAGTTCTATGGCATCGCACCGGCGAAGAACGAAGGCGCGCGCGCCGCGATCGTTCCGAAGCCGGCGTGGGTGGCGCCGTAACGTCAAGATAGAGACGCGGCCAGCACGCCAATGACCAACGCCATTCTGATCGGCCTGATGCTGGGCGGCATGTATGCGCTCATCGCCATGGGGCTCACGCTCCAGTACGGCGTTGCGCGCATCATGAACCTCTCCTACGGCGAGTTCCTGATCGCCGCCGCCTTTGCATCGCACTGGCTGTTCACGGGCTGGGCGATCAGTCCGTTTGTCGGACTGGCGCTGGTCGTTCCCCTCGCCTTCGTGCTGAACTTTGCAATCTACAAATTGCTGCTGACGCCGTTGGTGCGACGCGCGCCCAACCGAGACGCGCTCGAGGTCGACAGCATTCTCGCAACCTTTGGCCTCACCTTCGTCATTCAGGGCTTGATGCTCGCCCTGTTCGGCGGCGCCTACTACAGCTATTCGTTCCTGGCCTTCCCGGTGCAGTTTCTCGGTGAGACGGTCGCAGCCAACCGCCTCGCCGCGCTCGGCATCACCATCCTGCTCGGTCTGGCGCTGTATGCCGCGCTGACGCGGACCCGCGCCGGCACGGCGGTACGCGCCGTCGCCGTCGATCCTTTCGCCGCCCAGCTTGTCGCCATCAACGTGCCGCAGGCCTCGGCCCTGACATTTGCATTGGGTGGCGCGCTGGTCGCCGCCGCCGGCGTGCTGGTCAGCACCTTTCTCACCTTCAGTGCGTCATCCGGCGTCGTCTTCACGATGAAGGCCTTGATCGTCGTCGTGATGGGCGGCGTCGGCAACATGCTGGGCTGCCTGGTCGCAGGCCTGGCGCTTGGTCTCAGCGAGGCGCTGGTTGCCTCCTATGTCGATCCCGGGCTCACGCTTGCAGTCAATTTCGCGCTGTTTCTCGCCGTGCTGCTGGTGAAGCCGGCCGGCCTGTTTGGCAGGGCGACGCGATGAGCGCGCGTATCGCCGGCTTCGGTGCCACAGCGCTCGCAGCGCTTGCGCTGCTGGCGCTCGTTCCGCGCCTCGGCAATGCCTACTACCTCGCGCTCGCCATCAGCCTTTTGCAATACACCGTGCTGGCGACGGCGTGGGGCATGTTCTCTGGGCCCACCCGCTACGTCTCATTGGCAACGACCGCCTTCTTTGGTGTCGGCGCCTATACCGTTGCCGTGCTCGGCGAGATCTTGCCATGGCCGCTCGTGCTGCTGATCGCAGCGGCGCTCGGCGCCATTGTGGCTGGCATCGTCGGGCTCTCGACGCTGCGACTGAGCGGCGTGTATTTCGTCATCTTCACCTTTGGACTGACCGAACTGATCCGCCAACTCGTGGTCTGGTTCGAGGTCAACAAGTCGCGCGTGCTCGGGCGCTATGTCTTCGTCAATATCACCCAAGCCGACATTTACTGGCAATTGCTGGCGCTGACCGCCGCGGTATTCCTGCTGGGCTGGCTGATCGCGCGCTCGCGCCTCGGCTTTGCGCTGCGGGTGATCGGCGAAGACGAGACCGTCGCAGAACATTGCGGGATCAATACTACTTTTGCCAAGGTCGCCCTGTTCACGATCAGCGCCACGGTCATGACGCTGGTCGGCGCGATCATGGCGCCGCGCTGGACCTATATCGAGCCGTCGATCGCCTTCAATTCGATGATCTCGTTTCAGGTGCTGATCATGGCGCTGCTTGGCGGCGCGCACCGGTTGTGGGGGCCGGTACTTGGCGCCGTGCCGCTGACGCTACTGTTCGAACTGCTGAGTGCGCGCTTTCCGAACACGTTCACGATCATCCTCGGCTGCATCTTCCTGCTGATCGTCTACATGCTGCCGAGGGGCGTCGCGGGATTGTTCGAAAAGCTGTCGACGACGGCGGGCGGCAAAGCCAGGCAACGGGTAACCGCATGAGCCAGGGCAGCGAAACACCCGTGCTGACGATCAGTAGGTTGCGGCGCGCGTTCGGCGGGCTCGTCGCGGTCAACGATCTCGACTTTACGGTCGCCCAAGGCGAAATCATGGGCCTGCTCGGCCCCAACGGGTCGGGCAAGACCACGGCGCTCAATCTGATCTCGGGCGTGCTGCGCCCCGATGCCGGCACCATCCGCCTGATGGGCCAGAACATCGCGGGCCTTGCGTCGTACCGGATCGCGCGGCTCGGCCTTTCCCGGACGTTCCAGCTCGTCCGCGTGCTCGACGGCATGGATTGCCGCGAGAACATCAAGGCGGGGTTGGCGTTCCAGAAACCGCATCTGCCCACCTCCGAGGCAGAACTGCGGATCGACACGCTGCTTGATCGCGTCGGTCTTGCCGGGCACGACCGGCGGCCCGCGGCGGACCTCACCTATATCGACCGCAAGCGCCTGGAGCTCGCACGCGCCCTCGCGGCAAAGCCGCGGCTATTGCTGCTCGACGAATGGCTCGCCGGCCTCAATCCATCCGAGCTTGCGATCGGCATCGACCTGATCCGATCATTGCGGGCTGACGGAATCACCATCGTGCTGGTCGAGCATGTGATGAGCGCGGTTCGCGCGCTGTGCGACCGCTGCATCGTCATGAGCAGCGGACGCAAGATCGCCGCAGGCGCCACCGCGGACGTGCTGAGCGATGCAGCGGTCGTGAAAGCCTATCTTGGCGGGGTAGCCGCCGATGCTTGAGGTCAAGAATCTCAGCCTCGCTTATGGCCTGCATCGGGCGCTCGACGGCGTCGCCCTCAGCGTCGGTCACCGTGAGATCGTAACGATCCTGGGCGCCAATGGCGCCGGCAAGACTTCGCTCCTGAAAGCCATCGCGGGCGTCGTGCGTACGCTTCCCGGCAAGCAGGTGAGCCTCGGCGGCCGCGATATCTCCGCGCTTGCCGCCCACGACATCGTCGAAAGCGGGCTGGCGCTGGTGCCGGAAGGCCGCGGCATCTTTGGCGACCTCACGGTGAAGGAAAACCTTCTGCTCGGCGCCAACCCGAAACGCGCCCGCGAGGGCGAAGCGGCGCGGCGCGAGCAGGTGCTTACGCTGTTTCCGCGCCTGCGCGAACGCGCCGCCCAGATCGCGCGCACCATGAGCGGCGGCGAACAGCAGATGCTCGCGATCGGCCGCGCGCTGATGTCCAATCCGGATATCCTGCTGCTCGACGAGCCGTCGCTCGGACTCTCGCCCGCCATGGTGCAGGAGTTGTTCGCCACGCTGCGGCAGGTGCGGGAGGGCGGCGTTGGATTGCTGCTCGTCGAACAGAACGCGCAGGAGAGCCTGCGGATCGCCGATCGCGGCTATGTGCTCGAGAACGGCGTCATCGTCGGACACGGAACTGCCGATCAACTGAAGTCCGATCCCGCCGTCCAGCGCGCCTATCTCGGCGGCGTTCCGCCGGCCACCGCATCATCATCGTAACGCCCTGCGTGAGGAGAGAAAGCCATGTATGAAATTTCGTTGCTGCTCGAGAGCAAGGATGTCCCGGCATCGAACGGCGCAACCTTCGATCGTCTCAACCCGGTCACCGGCGACCTCGCAAGCCGCGCCGCGGCAGCCCAGATCGCGGATGCGAAGCGCGCGGCCGACACTGCCGCCGCCGCTTTCCCCGCATGGTCCGCTACCGGTCCGAACGCGAGACGCGCGATCCTGTTGAAGGCTGCCGATCTCCTGGCATCGAAGGCACCCCAGTTCATCGAGTTGATGGCGGCGGAGACCGGCGCGACAGCCGGCTGGGCCGGCTTCAATGTTCACTTGGCCGCCGGCATGCTGCGCGAAGCGGCGGCCATCACCACGCAGATTTCGGGCGAAGTCATCCCCTCCGACAAGCCGGGCTGTATCGCGATGGCCGTGCGCCAGCCCGCCGGCGTGGTGTTGAGCATGGCGCCGTGGAACGCGCCGGTCATTCTCGGCGTTCGCGCCATCGCGCTGCCGCTCGCCTGCGGCAACACCGTGGTGCTGAAGGCCTCCGAAATCTGCCCGGGCACCCACCGGCTGATCGCCGAATGCCTGCGCGATGCCGGACTGCCGCCGGGCGTCCTCAACGTCATCACAAACGCGCCGGAAGATGCCCCTGCCCTGATCGAAATGCTGATCGGCCATCCAGCCGTGCGGCGCGTCAATTTTACCGGCTCGACGCGCGTCGGCCGCATCATCGCGCAGGTGGCGGCAAAGTACCTCAAGCCTGCCCTGCTCGAACTCGGCGGCAAGGCGCCGATGATCGTGCTCGACGATGCCGACATCGACGCCGCCGTAGCCGCCGCAGCGTTCGGCGCCTTCATGAACCAGGGCCAGATTTGCATGTCGACCGAGCGCCTCGTCGTCGACGAGAAGATTGCCGACGCCTTCGTAACGAAGCTCGCGGCGAAGGCCGGATCGCTCGTCGCCGGCGATCCGCGCAAGGGTAACGCGCCGCTGGGATCGCTGATCGGCACCGATGCCGCGGCCCGCATTCAGGCCCTGATCAACGACGCCGTCAGCAAAGGCGCCAAGGTGGTCGCAGGCGGGCGCAGCGAGGGCACGCTGATGTCGGCGACGGTGATCGACGGCGTCAACTCGTCGATGCGGATCTACGGCGAGGAGTCATTCGGCCCGGTGGTCTGCGTCGTGCGCGTCAACGGCGCGGACGAAGCCGTTCGCGTCGCCAATGACACTGAATACGGGCTATCGGCAGCGGTATTCGGACGCGACATCGCGCGCGCGTTCGAGGTCGCCAAGCGCATCGATTCCGGCATCTGCCACGTCAACGGGCCCACCGTTCACGACGAGGCGCAGATGCCATTCGGCGGCGTCAAGGCGTCGGGCTATGGCCGCTTCGGCGGCAAGGCCGGCATCGCCGAATTCACCGAGTTGCGCTGGATCACGATCGAGACGGGACCGCAGCATTATCCGATCTAACGCTATGGCAGGAATGCGGGGCGTCAGCTCTTGTTCTTGACGCGGAAGATCACCGGCAGCGTGAATGTCAGGCCTTCGTCGGCAATGATGGGTGGCGGCATCGGCACCGGATCCGAGCGGCGCACCATTGCCAGCGCCGCCTCGTCGAAGGCCGGATCGCCTGACCCCTTCTCGATATCGGTCGAGAGCACGCGGCCCATGCGGTCGAGCGTGAAGCGAATCTGGATCTCGGCGGACTTTTGCTGCCGTTCCTTCGGGTAGCGCTTGTGCTTGTCGAGATGCGCGACCAGCTCCTTTTGCCAGGTCGCGCGCACGCGTCGTGCGCTCTCGCCGGTGCCGATCACCGGTGCGATGGAACGCTGCCCTTCCGGAATGGCCTCTGAACTCGGCGTCGCGGTCGCCTCGGAGGCAACCGACTCGGTCGACGCCTGCGTCTGCACCGCCGCGATCTTCGGATCGTCCTCTTTTGGCTTCTTCGACTCGTTCTCCGTCACCACCCGGTCGGCCTCCTCAGGCTCCGTCGGCTTGTCCTGCGGCAGCTCGGTTTCCTTGACCTCGGCCTTCTGCTCGGCGAGCTGCGGCGACGCCGCGGAAGCATCGGTATCCGGACCCGGCGGCAGATCGGTCACCTCGCGGTGAACGGAGGCCATTTCGAGCCCGATCTCGATTGCCGACGCGCCGAGGGCGTCATCGGCTTCTTCGGTCTGCAAATGCGCGATCGCCAGCGCCGCGCCGCCAATGTGGAGCGCGAGCGCAATCACCGCGGCAGAAATCCAGAGCCGCCGCGAAGGCTTTTGCTCGTCGAGGCCGGTCAAGGCTTTGCCGGCGCCGCTTGCGCCGCCGCTGCTTCGGGAACGCCTTCGAGCGCCACCAGCTTGATTTTGGAATAGCCGCCGGCGCGCAGGATTTCGAGCACGTCCATCAATTCGCCATAGGGCACGGCGCGGTCAGCGCGCAGGAAGACGTGGCGCTCCTTGCTGCTGTCCGGCATCGCATCGAGCGAGCGCACCAGGTCGACGCGCTTGACCATATCCTCACCGATCGCAACCGAGAGATCCGGCTTGATGCTGACATAGGTCGGCTTGTCCGGCTTCTTCTGTGGGGTTGCGGTCGACGTCGGCAAATCGACCGGCAGGTCGACGGTCGACAAGGGCGCTGCGACCATGAAGATGATCAGGAGGACGAGAATGACGTCGATGAACGGCGTGACGTTGATCTCGTGCGATTCCGCGAAATCGCTGTCGTCATCGAGGTCGTGTTCTGCGATTGACGCGCCCATCGCCTACTCCGCCGCCGCCGCGCGCGAATGCGAACTGCCGTGCGAGCTGATGTGCGTGCGGTCGAGATCGCGCGACAGCAGCCGTCCCGCGGCGCCCGATGCTCGGCTGACCAGTTCCATGTAGCCCTTGGTCACCCGCGAAAAGTGATTGTAGATGATGACGGCCGGGATCGCGGCGACCAGACCGATGGCGGTGGCGAGCAGCGCCTCGGCGATGCCGGGCGCCACCACGGCGAGGTTCGTGGTCTGCGATTTCGAAATGCCGATAAAACTGTTCATGATGCCCCAGACCGTGCCGAACAGGCCGACAAAGGGCGACGTCGCGCCGATGGTCGCCAACAGCCCCATGCCGAGCCGGATCCGACGCGCCTCGGCGCGCACGATTTCCGAAAAGCTCGACGCGGCGCGCTCCTTGATGCCGGCGTCGCTCGAGATGCCCGCCGATAGCCGCGCCTCGCGCATCGCTGCCGCGAGGAAGGACGACAGTACGCTGCCCTTGGCGCCCAGCGCGAATTGCGCTTCCGCCAGCGACCTCGCGTCGGCGATCTTGGCGAGCGCCCTGCGCAGCTTGCGCTGAACGACCGCCAATTCGAACATCTTCGCGATGAAGACGGTCCAAGTCACTAGCGAGGCAAAGGCGAGACCGATCATCACGGCCTTCACCACAACGTCGGCATCCTTGTACATGGACCACGGCGACAATTCGCGCGGCGCAACCGTCGTTGCCTTCAACGAGGTGCCTTCTCGCCCGGCCGGCGCGGCGGTCGCGTCTGAGCTTGCGGTTGGTGCAACCGGCGCGGCGGCTGCCGTCGGCTGAGCCGGCTGGGTTGCCTGGACCGGCGCCGCTGGGGCTTGCGAAACCGCGGGCGCCTGTTGAACCGGGGACGCAGGCGGCGCTGCGGGTGCGACATTCTGCTGGGCCCAGGATGGCGCCGCCAGCGACAGCATGGCCAGCGCCGAGATCACAGCCAATGTCGTCGCGCGAGAAAGAGACATATTCATACTTAGGCCCAGTAGCGGATATGGTTATGATAGATACCGGTCAATTTGACCGTTTCACGGTCGTCTCGCCCAGGCCGCTCCACCAGGGCCGGGATCGAATATCGAGATCGAAGATCGGGCTGCGGGCGTAGCCATCCCGTATCATGCTCTGCAGCCAGAAAAAAGCGCCCCCGCATACCTCGTGTGACCGGCGTGACCAGATGCAAACGAGACGCAGGATAACGCACGAACTCCCCGGCCGCGAGCTTGATTTCGTGGGAACCTCAGGGGTTCTCCGCCACCAGCTCACCGCCATCATATTCCTCCGGTCCGACAGGACATGCCGCTGACGAAATTCAGTTCGCGGCAGCCGACGTGCGGCGGACAATCCTGCGCCGTAGGTACCCAGCGAAAATTTTGCGGTCAACGCGGTTGGGGCAAGACGTTGCTTGAATCCATCCAGATCAAAACGATTCTAATTTGCGGTCCGTTCGACAGCCATGAATGAGATTGCGAGCCACGCCGTCGTCATGCCGATCCTCACGCGTGCGCTGCCGCAACCTTTCCAATTGTTTAGGATTCTCAAGCGCTCGTGCATGTACGCCCCGAGGGCGCCGAGACAATATCTGTCTCCGCAGGGAACCGTTCTGGATGCCATTGCCTGTTTTCCGAAACACGTAGGTCGGCATGTCGAGATCACGCACCATCCGTTGGGTCTTGTTGGTCGCAGCGATTGCCGGGCTGGGCTATTTGGGCTGGCAGCGATTCCACGGCGAGGAACACCCGGCGCAGGCTGACGGGAAGCGCGCGCCGGCCCGCACCGCCGTCCCCGTCAAGACCGCCCCGGTCGAGAAGGCCGATTTTCCGGTCTATCTGACCGGGCTTGGCACCGTGCAAGGTTTCAACACCGTCGTAGTGCGCAGCCGCGTCGACGGCCAGATCAATCGAATTGCGTTTCAGGAAGGCCAGTTCGTCAAGGAGGGCGATACCCTGGCCGAGATCGATCCGCGGCCGTTCCAGGCCGTGCTCGATCAGGCCAAGGCCAAGAAGGCGCAGGACGCAGCCAATCTTGCCAATGCCAGTCTCGACCTGCAGCGCTCTACCAGGCTCGGCGAATTCGCGACCCGGCAACAGACCGACACCCAGCGCTCGACCGTCGCGCAGTTGACGGCGCAGGTTGAGGCCGACACGGCAGCGATCTCCAACGCCCAAACCCAGCTTGATTACGCCACCGTCAAGGCACCGATTTCCGGTATCGCCGGGCTGCGCCAGGTCGATGTCGGCAATATCGTCAACGCCGCAACCCAGACCGGCATCGTCACCATTGCCCAGATCGAGCCGATCGCGGTGATCTTTACCGCGCCGGAAGACCAGTTGCCGGATATCAGGGCGGCGCTAGCCACCGCTCCCCCGAAAGTCATCGCGCTCTCCACGGACGGCAAGCGGGAGCTGTCCACCGGCACGCTTTCGCTGATCAACAACCAGGTCGACACGTCGAGCGGGACGATCAGGCTCAAGGCGGTATTCGACAACAAGGATCACGCGCTGTGGCCCGGCCAGTCGGTTTCGACGCGGCTGCTCGTTGCGACGCTGAAAAACGCCACCGTGATTCCGGATGACGCCGTTCAGCATGGCGCCGATGGTCTCTACGCCTACGCGGTCAACCAGGACAACAAGGCCGAGCTCCGCAAGATCAAGGTGACGCGCTCGATCGATGGCCGCTCGGTAGTCGATGAGGGACTTTCGCTCGGCGAGCAGGTGATCACGGCAGGTCAATTCAAGGTTCAGCCCGGCTCGCTCGTGACCACAGCGATCGCCAGTTCCGATCCGGCCCAAGCCAAGGTTGCCCAGGAATGAGCGGCGGAATCTCCGCGCCCTTCATTCGCTACCCGATCGGCACCTCGCTGATGATGGCGGGCATCATGTTCGTCGGCCTCGTCGCCTACCCGCTGTTGCCCGTCGCCCCCCTGCCGCAAGTCGACTTCCCGACCATCCAGGTCACCGCCAACCTGCCGGGCGGCAGCCCGGAAACCATGGCCTCGTCGGTGGCGCAACCGCTTGAGCGCCAGTTCGCGCAGATTCCGGGCGTCGCGCAGATGACGTCTACGAGCTATCTCGGTACGACCGCAGTCAACATCCAGTTCGATCTCAACCGCTCGATCGACGCGGCCGCCAACGACGTGCAGGCCGCGATCAATGCGGCCAGCGGCCAGTTGCCGAAAAACCTCCCCTCGCCCCCGATCTATCGCAAGGTCAACCCGGCGGATTCGCCGATCCTGATCATGGCGGCGACTTCGGACACACTGCCGCTCACGACCGTCAGCGACTCCGTGGACGCCCAGCTCGCGCAGCAGATCAGCCAGATCTCAGGCGTCGCCCAGGTCATCATCGGCGGCCAGCAGAAGCCGGCTATCCGCATTCAGATCGACCCGGCGAAACTCGTCGCCAAGGGCCTGTCACTGGAGGACGTGCGCAGCCAGATCGCGATCACGACCGTTGACAGCCCCAAGGGCAATATCGACGGCGAGCGGCGTGCTTACACCATCTACGCCAATGATCAGCTAACGGATTCCAAGGACTGGAACGACGTCATTATCGCCTATCGCAATGGCGGTCCGTTGCGGATCCGCGATATCGGCCAGGCCGTCACCGGCCCGGAGGACGCCAAGCAGGCGGCCTGGGCCAACGGCAAGCGCGGCGTATTCCTGGTGATATTCAAGCAGCCCGGCGCCAACGTCATCGAGACCGTCGACCAGATCAAGGGGACGCTGCCCCGGCTGCTCGCTGCGCTCCCACCAGCTATCAAGGTCGAGGTGATGAGTGATCGCACCACGACGATCCGTGCCGCGGTCGAGGACGTCCAATTCACCATGCTGCTCACGATCGCGCTGGTCGTGATGGTGATATTCATCTTCCTGCGCAATTTCTGGGCGACGGTAATCCCGGCGGTGACGGTGCCATTGGCGCTGCTTGGCGCCTGCGCGCTGATGTGGGTGTGCGGCTATTCGCTCGACAATCTCTCGCTGATGGCGCTCACCATTGCCGTCGGCTTCGTGGTCGACGACGCCATCGTGATGCTGGAGAACATTACGCGATACATCGAGCAAGGCGAAAAACCGCTGGCCGCTGCCTTCAAGGGCGCCAGCGAAATCGGCTTCACGATCGTGTCGATCAGCATCTCGCTGATCGCGGTGCTGATCCCGCTACTGCTGATGGGCGGCATCATCGGCCGGCTGTTCCGCGAATTCGCGGTGGTCCTCGCAATGACCATCTTCGTGTCGATGATCGTGTCGCTGACGCTGACGCCGATGATGGCCTCGCGCTTCCTGCGCGCGCATGGCGAGGTCAGACACGGCCGGTTCTATCAACGGAGCGAGCGCGCCTTCGATGCGATGCTGCACTTCTACGAGCGCGGCCTCGATCTCGCGCTGCGCTGGAAGTTGACGACCCTGATGATCTTCTTCGCCACGCTCGGTCTGTCGGTCTATCTGTTCGTGATCATCCCGAAGGGCTTCTTCCCGCAGCAGGACAATGGCCTGATCACCGCCACGTCGGAAGCCAGCCAGGACATCTCATTCGCCGACATGAAGCGTCGTCAGGAGCAACTCGGAAGGATCGTGCAGGCCGACCCTGATGTGGCCTCGGTCGCGATGGCGATCGGCGGCACCGGACGTGCTGGCAATAACGGCAATCTCTACATCACGCTGAAGCCGCGCGACGAGCGCAAGGCATCCGCGCAGCAGATCATCGCGCGCCTGCGTCCGCAGCTCGAGAAAGTCGATGGCGCCCGTCTCTATATGCAGGCGGCCCAGGACGTTCGCCTCGGCGGCCGGCCGACGCGAACCCAGTTCGAATTCACGCTGCAGGACGCCAATTTGGCCGAGCTGAACGAATGGGCGCCCAAAATCCTGGCCAAGATGCAGACGCTGCCGCAGCTTCGCGATGTTGCGACCGACCAGCAGACCAACGGCACCACGCTCGAGCTGAAAATCAACCGCGACACCGCCGCGCGCTACGGCATCCAGCCGCAACTGATCGACGACACGCTGTATGACGCGTTCGGCCAGCGCCAGGTGACGCAGTACTTTACGCAGCTCAACACCTACAAGGTGGTGCTCGAAGTGCTGCCGGAATTGCAGGGCAGCCTCGACACCCTGAACAAGATCTACCTGAAATCGCCAATCACCGGCGACCAGGTGCCACTTTCGACCTTTGCCACCTGGACCAGCGTGCCGGTGCGGCCGCTGTCGATCAGCCATCAGGGCCAATTCCCGGCAACCACGATCAGCTTCAATCTCGCGCAGGGCGTGGCACTGGGCCAGGCCACCAACGCGATTCAACAAGCGATGGTCGAACTCGGCGCGCCGACGACGCTCAATTCGAGCTTCCAGGGCACGGCGCAGGCATTCCAGCAATCGCTCGGCACGGTGCCGCTGTTGATTCTCGCAGCGCTCGTGGTGGTGTACCTGATCCTCGGCATTCTCTACGAAAGCTACATCCACCCGCTCACGATTCTATCCACGCTGCCGTCCGCGGGCGTCGGTGCGCTCGCCATCCTGATGCTGTTCGGATTCGATTTCAGCCTGATTGCCCTGATCGGCATCGTGCTTCTGATCGGCATCGTGAAGAAGAACGGCATCATGATGGTCGATTTTGCGATCACCGCCGAACGCGACGAGCGTCTGGAGCCGGAGGCCGCGATCCGCAAGGCGGCGCTATTGCGATTTCGCCCGATCATGATGACGACGATGGCGGCGATGCTCGGCGGGGTGCCGCTGATGCTCGGCACCGGCACGGGATCGGAAATTCGCCAGCCGCTCGGCTATGCCATGGTCGGCGGCCTGCTCGTCAGCCAGGCGCTGACGCTGTTCACGACGCCGGTAGTCTATCTCTATCTCGACCGGCTTTCGAACGCGTTTGCCCGCTGGAGCCGTTCGACCGGTTCGCACCATGAGCATCCGGACGCACACGGCCCGGTCAAGCAAGCGGCCGAATGACTTGACTTTGCCCGGCAACCGACACATCCGGAGGTAGTGTTTCACTTCGGAGCTGGTTCATTGAAAATTTCAATCAAATTAGCGGTTGTTGCCGCGGCGCTATTCGGCATGTGCGGCCATGGCCAAGCCCAGGCGCTCAAGACCAAGAATGCTGCGCCCGCGGCGCAGGCAACGCCAGCTCCCGCCGCCGGCCCGGCCGAGGGCGCCAATACGCCTGCGCCTCCCGGCTGGGTTGCACGGTGCAGCAGCGCCAGCCGCGGCGCGCCACTCGAATGCGCGATCGAGCAAAGCGCCGTCCTGACCAAGACCGGTCAGTTGATCGTGCTGATCAATATCCGCGTATCGGCCGAAACCCGCACACCGGTCGGCATCGTGCAGTTGCCGCTCGGGCTCAACCTGCCGGCCGGAGCCAAGCTTCAGGTCGACGACGGCATGACGTCCGACCTGCAGGTTCAGACCTGCGAGGCACGCGGCTGCTACGCCAACATCCAGATTTCGCCTGACATGCTGGCCGCGTTGAAATCCGGCAAACAGTTGAAGGTCTCGTTCCAGAATATGGCCAAGGAAACGATTACGATTCCGATGCCGCTGGCAGATTTCGCCGCGGCATATGAGAAGATTAAGTAAAGGCAGGCTTGTCGCGACGGCGTCGCCCCACACAATATCGTCATTCCCCCCACCAAGCGCGGACTCCAGTACGCCGCGGCCTATCGATAGCTACTGCTGTCTCTGGGATACTGGATCGCCCGCATGCTGTTTAGCGCGGGCGATGATAGCTAGGATTGGCGCCTACTGCGGCGCTATCTCCGCCGAACCTACGCCGTCGCCATCCAGCTTCTGGTCGGCATGCATGCCGACCGTCACCTTCAGCAACCGCCCGGTGAATTCGAACGGCAACAAGTACCGCCCCGCGGCACCCTGCAATTCGTTGGAAAATGCCCCTCCTTCCACGCTTGCCAAGGCCCGGATCGAGCGAGTAGAACGGCGCACCAGCGAAAGCGGCGATTTGCAAGATCCCGCTCCAGCCGATTGCCCGGACATCCGTGTAAGGCATTGATGTCACTCAGCAATTCTTGGGGAATGGTGTAACGGTAGCACAACAGACTCTGACTCTGTTTGTCTTGGTTCGAATCCAGGTTCCCCAGCCATTGAAATCACTGAAGAATTTGGCGTTTCAATCCGCCCGGAAGTTTGTTGCGCCTGTTGCGCAAAATTCCTCAACAATTCCAGTGACTCCCCTCCACTCCCGGCTAGTCGGCGCGACAATGAAACGCGACACAACTAGACAGAACAAACAGGGAACGATATATTCAGTCGAACTACCGGAGTTGCGTGTATGATCACTTCGAATCTACTCGAAGCTGTGCAGGTGGCTCAGGTGGCGAACGATAAATTTTTTGATGAGCAACTGGATCAATCGGAAACCAAGGCGCGGATAATCCAAAAGTACTTTTACACTTGGGCCAAAGTCGTCGGACCAACCGCGAAGGCTCGGGACGGCAAGATAGCATACATTGATCTCTTTGCCGGACCTGGGCGTTACAAGGATGGCGCTGCTTCAACACCTTTGCTTGTTCTGGAACACGCAATAAACGACACAACCCTATGCGGGATGCTGGTGACGCTTTTTAACGATGCAGATGCAAATCATTCGTCGACGCTGCAGACGGAAATAGACAAGCTACCGGGGATAGAGAAGCTAAAATTTCGTCCGCAAGTCAATTGCAATGAGGTCGGCAAAGACGCCGAGAAGTTTTTCAATGAAACGCGTCTCATCCCCTCGTTCACTTTCTTTGACCCTTTTGGTTACAAAGGCCTTTCCCTCAAGATCGTGAACGGAGTGATCAAAGACTGGGGATGCGATTGCGTATTCTTCTTCAATTACGGTCGCATCAATGCCGGCATCTCCAATCCGAAAGTCGAAGACCATATGGATGCGTTGTTTGGTGAACAGCGCGCGCTGAGCCTTCGGGAAACTTTAAAAGGAAAGTCGCCGGACGATCGCGAAACCCTGATCTTGGAAGAGCTTTCGCAAGCAATAAAGGAAATGGGTGGAACCTTTGTTCTGCCGTTTCGATTCAAGAGGGGCAAGCGCACCAGTCACAGCATCGTTTTTGTGTCGAAGCACTTTCGAGGCTATGAGATAATGAAAGACATTATGGCGCGCGAAAGTTCAACAGAAGATCAAGGGGTTGCCTCATTTGCGTACTCGCCCGCGGACGCGTCGACGCCTCTCCTATTCTCGCTTACCCAGCCGTTTGACAAGCTGCTGACGGACCTGCCCACGGTGTATTCTGGCGAGACTTTGACCATGCGGCAGATTTACGAGGACCACTCGGTTGATACGCCCTATCTAGCCCGAAACTACAAGCAGGCGCTGCGGGAATTGGAAGTTAAAGGCAAAATAACCGCTGATCCGCCAAAATCAAAACGTCCAGGCAACAGCTTCGCCGACCACGTCAAAGTAACTTTCAAGTAGGAATCCACAATGGCCAGCAATTCACCGATAGAATGGACTGAGGCAACGTGGAATCCGGTCGGAGGATGTACCATCCTATCGCCCGGCTGTACGAACTGCTATGCGATGCGTCTTGCTCGTCGATTGGAGGCTATGGGCCAATCAAAATACGCGGGCACCACACGCGTGTCTGGAGGACGTGCAAAGTGGAATGGCAAGATCGTGCTGGATGAAGCGGCGCTCGGCATTCCGCTGAAATGGAAAAATCCAAAGATCATTTTCGTCAACTCGATGTCGGACCTGTTTCATGAAAAGGTCCCTTTTGATTTTATCGAGCGAGTGTTCGACGTAATGCGGCGAGCGCGCCATCACACCTTCCAAGTTTTGACCAAACGCGCGGATCGTCTTGCAGACGTCGCAGATACGTTGCCATGGCCGAACAATGTTTGGATGGGCGTTAGCGTCGAAAGCGATGCCTATATCGGCAGAATTGATCACCTACGGAGCACACCAGCTTATATTAAGTTTCTCAGTCTGGAACCGTTGCTCGGACCACTCGATGACCTTGATCTGAACGGAATTGATTGGGCAATTGCCGGTGGTGAAAGCGGCCCCGCCGCTCGCCCAATGGATCCCGATTGGGTACGGTCTATCCGCGATCAATGCGTCGACGCTGGCGTCGCCTTCCACTTCAAACAATGGGGCGGAGTTCAAAAAAAACAAACCGGTCGGGTGCTTGACGGTCGAACATGGGACGAACTACCAACTGCGAAGCGCTTCATGGTTATGGCCTAAATCACCAGCGGCTCAATGATCCCCGGCCGCGGTCCCGACGTCGCCCACCATATGCCATAGCTCACGGCCAGCACGATATCGTCGTGCTTCCCTGCCCTCGCCGACCATGTATTGGCGCCGCTCGCGGTGACGTGCCGCTGGAAGTTCTTACAATTCCTCGCGCAACGTTTCCGCTTCCGACAACTCCGCCGCTACATGCAATTCCTTGGCATGCATGGCGGCTTCCAAGCGTGAAATGAGGATGGTCTTAGCGACGCGGTGGATCTGCCCTTCCTGAGTTTCCTCCGCGCCGGCCGTGAGCCGTGGGCACATGTCGGACGTCACCCGGACCTTTTCGAAGTCGGAATCGGGATCGGTCCACCTTTCGTAAACCATCCGCGCTTCGCGGCGCCCGTGGTCAGGCCAATCAATTAGCCACAGGGGTGCACCGCGATGGACCGTCGAGTTGATCGTGTACCACATTCGTGGACCACGCTCACCTATCTCGCCGGTTGGGCAGCCTCAACGGCCGTTCATGCATGCGACTGCTCCGGTCGGATAAAGCCCCCGCGGAAGTTGAGAGACCACAGAAAGCCGATCGGATCGCAACTGGGCACCTTAGGGAGATCGCGCATTTCCAAGGGTTTGGAATAGCGTTTGTCGCCACCAATCGCTTTCGATCTGATCGAGCACGGCGAGATCGAGCATGGGCCGCAATGTGCTGCCTTTCGGCAGCACGATCGCATAGCTCTCGCTGCTGAAGCTGGTGTCGACAACACGAACCGAGGCCGAGAAGTCTTTCCGTGCGACCCAGGTCAGAAGCGGCTTGTCATGGACGAAGGCATCGATCGTGCCACGGCTCAATGCAGATAGGCCGCTTTGAAGGTCTGGAAACGCTCGAAAGGAAAGCTGCTGACGAGTGAGGTAGTCGGTCGTAGCAGAGTTGGCGACGGCGCCGACGCGCACGGATCGCAGGTCGTTGAAACCGTGAACGGCACCTTCGAGCCCTCGGCGCGTGAGCGTGGAGGTGATGCCTGCGGTGAACACGGCTATGGCGATAACGGAAGCGATCATCCACCCGGTTGCGACGATCCGCCCCGGAAGCGTTGCTGGCGCATTCTGGGCGGCGCCTGCCTGTGTCATGGCAATGGTCGACCACCAAAAGCTGGAGCCGAGCCCCTTGGCTCCCCCGCCGAAATGTTCCGTTTTCCGGCGTTCCAACAGCCAAATAAGGAAGCCGACCGCCATCGCAAAACAAAGCAGTACCGTGACAGCCTGGAAGAACCCGAAGGAAAGAAGCGCCCTCCCGATCGACACCCAGGCACTTTCATGGATCGGCACCGCAATCCCGAGTCCGGTGTTGTAGAAGGGTTGGGTAAAATCGACGCTGCGTGCGCGCGCAGCGGTCACAGTTACCGCTGCGACACCAGCGTCGAGGGTGCCCTTCGCGATTTCATCCAGCAGATCCTGCACGTTCTGGGTCTCGACCAGGCGAAAGCGTAGATGCGCTCCAGCAGCGATCTTTCTCCAGAGTTCGATGCTGATACCGCTCCAATTCCCGTCCGGCTGCTTCATCGCGAAGGGCGGCGCTTCCTTGGTCGCCACTACCAACTCTCTGTCAGGGATTGTGCCTTGGGCTCGAACCGCGCCGCAGCCGAGTGCAAGCGCCGCCAGCAACAGAAGGCATAGCAGGACCGGTCGAAGTGACGAGATCGCTGGTTCGCCTTGCGAGCCCCGATCTCGCTGCTCAAAACGTCTAACGGATTCTTGAGCGATATCCAGCCGGTCAGATGCGTCGTAGTGCGAGACTGCAGGAGATTCCTCGAACGAACTCATAGCGGACCTCAATTATCGAGATCGAGCGACGAAAGCATTGCTATTTGGCGGCATTTCGTCTGCTGGCAGGGCGCCGACCAGCTAGCCCATTGTGGAACCTGCACGGCGGCACCTCCGGGACTCTACGTAGGGGCTCGCCCTTAAGGCATAGAGCGAAATTGCCGAGTTTGTTTGTTGTGTTTACCGTTAGGCCATCCATCGCTCAGGAGATGGCCCATGCACACCAACCCGTTACTGAAGGTAGGTCATCCGCTTCCCTCAGGCATGCGGTCCACCAATCCGTGGAGTTTGATCATGGCAATTTGCCACGATGCTAACCCCAATCCTCCCCGTCCTCCTTCCGGCCATGAGCATGAGAAAGCGATGCCATGGCTTCACGACGAAACGCCATTTGCCTGCGAGTTCTGCGGCGATCTCGTTACACTTGAGAGGGCGAGGCTGCGGGACGATGTCAGAGGCTCCCGATAAGGCTTGAAACGGCTTGCTCAAACTTCAAGAGTAAGCGAAGTCGCGCATACCCCTGAGTGACGGGATCTCCAACCGCAGTGCTCACCCGGCAGCCACCACCGGCAACTCCGCAATCATGCGGATGCCCGGTCGTCTGCGCCAATGAATTTGTGACGGGTCAACCGCCAGCTTCAGGTCGGGCCAGCGTGTGAACAGTGCCTGCAGCGCGCAGATTCCTTCGATCCGTGCGAGCTGGTGGCCGAGGCAGAAATGAATTCCGGTCCCGAACGCGAGATGCCGGTTCGGCCGCCGCTCGAGATCGAGGCGTTCTGGGTGCGCGTTCGCCTGCGGGTCCAGATTGGCCGCGACGATCATCGCCATCACCCGGTCGCCCTTCTTCAATTTCACGCCTTCGAGATCGACATCCCGGCGCACATAGCGCGGCTTTGAGAATTGCACCGGCGAGACGAAGCGCAGGAATTCCTCGACGGCGAGCCCCGCGCGGCTCCAGTCGGCGGCCAGCCAATCGCGGCGTGCCGGATCCTTCAACAGTTCGAAAACCGATCCGCTGATCAGATGTGTCGTCGTCTCGGAGCCGGCGCCGAGCAGCAGAAACATCATGGAGACCATTTCGTCCGGCGTGATGCGCCCGCCCTCCTTTTCGACGCGTAGCAACTCGGCGATCAATCCTTCGCCGCCTTCCTCGCGAGCCGCCTGAAGACGTTCCTGCAGGTAGCGGCGCATCTTGAAGAGCCCGCCGATCAGCCGCAGAAAGCCGAAGGCATTGGTGAGATGCGCCACCGAATTGGCCCAGGCGATGAACTTCGGCCGGTCCGCCGGCGGCAGGCCGAGCAGCTCACAAATCACCGCAAGCGGCAGCATCCGCGCATAACGCTGCACGACGTCGGCCGGGCTACCGGCCGCAAACAATTCGTCGGCGAGGCGATCGGCGATGGCGCGGATGTGAGGTTCCATATCGAGCACGGCGCGGCGGCGGAACGCCTCGTCGACGATGTCGCGCAGCCGCGTGTGGTCCGGCTCATCCATCGTCAGCATATTGTTGGCGACTGCGCCGACCATTCTCGGCATCCACCAGGGTAGCCCGACCAACGCCCCGCCCTCCTTGCGCAGCGTAAACGTGGTGCTGTCCTTCAGCACATGCGCTGCCGCCTCGTAGGTCGTGGTGACCCAGACCCGGCCTATGATCGGGAACCGCGTGAAGACGACAGGAGCGGAAGATCGCAGCAACGCCACGCCTGCCCCGGGATCGCGAAAAAACGCTTCGCTGGTGAAATCGAACCGCGGTGCCATCAGCGAATCCTGGGCCGTTGCACTGACACCAACATGGTGCGCGGCGCCGCGAGCGCAAGGCTCCGTCGAGAGCGGCTCGTTCTTGGGATCGGAACGCGCAAGCCGTCCGCAAGATTCCCGATACGAAGTCCCGATTATTTCTTTCGCTTCTTCTTGGGTGTGCTGGCCGTCTTCCTGGCAACGTGCAGGTCAAACGGCGTCTGCGCGATGAACTCCGGGTTGCTCTTGCCCACCAGCGATAATTTCGGCGTCTGGTCAGGCGGCATCTTCGACCCGATCGCCGTGTGAAAACGTCGGTACGATCCGCTGAACGTCCCACCGTTCCATACGATCTTCAACGTTCCGGTAAACAGGCCGTTGAACGTCCCGTCCAGCGAAAGCTGGTTGTCCTGACAGCCTGAAATCAACAGCACCGACGCCTTTACGCCGCCGAGCGTCTCCGCCAGATTGCGTTTTTCGAGAATTGGATTGTAAAAATCCTTGTGGTTTTGGTAAACGCGCAACGCTACTTCGTTCGGCATGGCGCGGTATACGGGTGGCGGTCCCGACCTCGCCATGGCGGCATAGTGCACGGCCTTGCTGACGCTGCCGCTGTGACAACTGTCCGAGAGCAGCAATATCCGTACGCCTGACGCGAACGCCCTCCACGCCGAGTAGAGTTCGTCGTCGATCAACTGACCGTCGTACAGGCACCACGTCTCATCCTGACCGTCCGGCTCGTCGGCGTTGAGGTCCGGCGTCTGCCCGCCATGTCCGGAATATGTCAGAAAGAAAAAATCGCCCGATTTGAGACTCTTGGCTGCATCAGCGATGCCATCCAGCACCGCCTTGCGCGTCGCCTTCTTGGTAAGCAGTTTCTCAGTGGCAAATCCTTGCGATCCGGCAAGGTCTGCCATGTCGTTGGCGTCGGCCTCACAAGCGTTGAGCGGGCCGCTCCAGCCCTCGTAGTGCTGCGGGTCCACCGAGTTCAGCCCGATATGTAGCGAAATCCCTTTGGTCATAACCAATCCTCCATGCGAAATGATGATCGCCGAGCTGGCACCTCCGGCGCCTCGAATGAACGACTATCGACGTGACCCGGTTACGCGCTTTTTCCTTTTCCCGCTCCGGCGCCTCGTCTTGCCTGCTTTCGCTTTGCCGGTCCGTGCTGCTCCTGTCTCGGCTCCGGCGCCTGTCGCGGCAGCAGCCTTGCCCCGATCACCCCACGGCAACGGGTGTTTGAGGATATCCTTCTGTCCGACTAGGTTCGGCGTCTGGTTATACTTCAGCCGATGCAGCTTCTTGGTTACGAGATCATTGAGCTCGTGAAAGGAAAGATTGGCGCCTCGATCGCGGTGTTCGCGCAGCACCTTCGCCATGCAATAGGTGTACGCGCCGTAAGACGTCGCGCCATCCCTGTACTCGTAGGAAAACTCCTGCTCCTGGCAGGCCTCGAGCAGAATCGGCAGATAGGGCCCGGAATGCTCAAGCTCCCTGCGCGTCCTGTCATATTCATCGTTAGGCTTGGTGCGAAGCGTCATCGCCCGCCCCAACCTTCGCGTCGCGCCGTTGCGACCCAGATACTCCGCGCCGATCTTCTTGTCCGCGAGGCTCGGATTCAGTTTCGGAAAATCCCGCGGCACCCACATCCTCTCGTCTTTGTCCCATCGCAACGCACGATGCCGGATGTCATCCGGCGGCGTGAGCCCGCGAATACGCGGACCGCCATCGCGCGTCAGGCCACCCGAATGGCAGCATCGAACATCGCGATGAAGTAGCATCCGTAGGGAAGTTGCGAGTACATTTCGCAGAACTGCTTGTCGAGAATCGCGCGCGACGGCGACCAGTCAAAGTCGTGCGGCACGAGGCATTCGTCGACATGGTCCGGCTCGCCCTTCACGTTATATCCGGGGATCTGGGCGCCGTGCCCCGAATAGAACAGCACGCGCTCGTCCTCGCCGCGAACGCCGTCCAGTAACCAATGCAGGCGATCCATGATTCCTGCGGCCGTCGCACGGTCGTCGAGCACGACGCGAATATCCTCCGCATCGAACCCGCTCTCCTGCAACACTGAACTCATCAGGAATACGTCATTCACGCATCCCTCGAGGACGTCCTCGGGGTTGGGATAACTGTTGATTCCGATCAGAAGCGCGCGACGATCGGGCGGACGGGCCGTCTTGGCTACGGCGCGCGACACGGCGGCGAAGGCCCGCGATGGTTCGGCGCCGACGATTTATCGCCATACGCTTGCAAGCGCATTGGCGTGACTGAGGTACCATGTCGCGTTGTGATTCAGCACATCGTTGGGGATATCGAATTGCTCGATGACCTGCACGAAATTGTCGGCGGCGATCTTGAGCGGAGAGGTCATCACGCGATCGTCGGGATTGAACAGGTGGTACCATTTCCGACCGGACACGGCTTCGATGCGGCCCGCGAAGACATCCCGCACCGCCGGATTTCCTATCTGAGAACCGAAGCTGACAAAGACTCTGTCTTTTATCTCTTTTGGGTTGCGCACGAAGGTGTCGTAACAGATCAACGAGCCGAGGCTGTGCGCAAGAACGACATCGTAGGATCTGGAGTCCATCTTCGCGAGCACCACCTCGCGCAATTTCCCGCGCAACTCGGCGTCGGTGGACCATTGGGCCACCATACCCGCCGTCCATTTGACGATATCCGGCACGTCCGCAATACCGCGCGAGCGAGCGAATAGATCGCCCATACCGTGGATGATGCTGCTGGCAAGCAGCTTGCTCAATGCGACGGCGTAGGTCTCCAGCTTCAGCTCCGCCTCGTCGAACAGTTCGTCGTATTCGAGAAAGTCGATCTTGGGCTCCAATTCCGGGTCGCAGGCGTGCACCGCGGTGGTGATGGCCTTGGTCCAGGAGGACTGAAACTGCGGATCAATCTCCGAGTGGCTTACGCCATGGACGCAAAGCATGGTGAGCTGCTTGCTCATGGAAACAACCTTTGGATGGCAATATCAAGAATGCAATCCAAGCATGTTTTCATACCCGCGACGCAAGTCAAGCCGCATGTTCACAAATCAAACGGATTTGCCGACGCGCACGCTTGCATCGCAGCAGAGGAAGCTCGGCGGCCGCCGTGTCGCCGTGAAAACGGTCGCGAAGCCGCTTCGTGTTTTCTAGTTGTAGGAAATAGCGCCTCTATCCTAGATTGGCTCAAGGCCGACGCCGAACGGCCTGCAGGTGACGGAAAATTATCTGACGAGGGCTTGGATTTCGGAAGACATGAATTTCAGAAGGTTTTGGATTTCAGTGGGAGCGTTGAATGCAGATCTTGGGAAGGGGATGGGAGCTTCACCTCAAGCGCCTCGGAATGCACAAGAGCGGCTCGCGGCAGCGAACCTATGGCAGTTATCAAGTCTATATTGACGGCACTGCGGTGCCGTCTTTGGCAGGATTCATTTGCGAAAGATCGGGACCCGGCGACAACAGGACAGCGGGAAACGGCAAACGGATCGAGGCAAAAACCTATCCGCTGTGGACTCAATTCGGTCACTACAGATCTATCGGCTACTCGACGAGCCAGGAAGTGGCAGGCGATCCCCCGATGCCGGCCCTCCTGCTGTTGGGAACGGGCAGAAGAACCGGGATTCTGATTCATCCTGCGCATCCGCCGAATCTTTACCTGTCGAGCATCGGCTGCCTGAATCCGACGAACGCACTCGGCCCCGGGGACCTCATTGACTTTTGGGATTCGCGCCGCCGCGTAATCGCCCTGCTCGAGAGCCTGAGGGAATATGCACCCACGGCCTTCGCGCACGAGGTCTCATCCCGGATCAAGGACGCCTCGATCGTCGTAGATGGAGAGCCAACCAGACGGCTTGCCGCGCCGCGGACGCGCTCTACCGCCGTCATGTCGGCGGCGACCGCCCTGTTGCTGCCGATCTCGAAGGCGTCAGCGCTGATTTGCGCCAGGTGGCTGATGGACAATTTCGGCGACAAGATCAAGAACGCAACCGTCGGCAAGGCCTACAAGCCGAAACACCTCTGCGCGATCGCGTGCCAGGAAACCGCATACAAATGGATTCCGTGGATCGGCCACCACTCGACCCAAACCATTGTGGAACGCGCCGTCTTCGACGCGAGCGGCGACTACCCCGGCACCTCGCGCAGCGCATTCCCGGTCAATACCAGAGCGTTCCGCGACAAATACGGCCAGGCGTTCACCGACATGCTGATTGAAGAAGCGAACAAGACCCGTCGCCTGCAGGGGTGGGGCAACAAGCCGTGGGTCTACAAGGGTTACGGCCTCTTTCAATACGATCTGCAGCATGTGAAAACTGCCGAGGGTTTTTTCGCCAACAAGGAATGGTACAGCTTCGACAATTGCCTAAGCCGCGTCGTTCAGGAACTCGACAGCAAACTGACCGCCCACGGCGGGAATCTCTGGAAAGCCATCAAGGCCTACAACGGCTCTGGCGCGAACGCCGAGAGATACATGCAAAACGTCAAGGTCTTCACGGAATACTGTGAGGAGGTAACCGGACCCTGACCTTTTAGACGCGTGTGTCCGGGTCAGCGTGCTCATCCTGTGGAGGTCGCACGTCTTTCAGAATCCCGTCGTGGACCAATGCGGCCGATCGGTCGGATGCTTCAAGATTCTTCCCGGCATCCTCACTTCGACACCGGCAAGGTCAATGCCCGGAAGGATTTCTGAGGCTTGCCTGCGGCCTTGCACTTTTTGGTTCCGTCGTCCGACAGCAGCATCATGCTTGAACTGCCGGGAATCGCGAATACCGCCTCAGGTGCGAAATCGGCCGGGATTTTGACCTTCATCGCGACCGGTTCGGTGTCGCCTTCCCTACCGCTCCAGGTGAGCAGGGCGAATGGCGCCTTCATATCCGAATCCTCGGCGTCGCCGTGCGGCCCCGCGACGATGACGTAGGTATTGTTGATCCAGTCGATGCTGCGGACGCCGCGTCCTTCGAGATTGTCGAGCCGCCAAGGATTGCCGAAAACGGGCGTCTTGCCGGCGTCCTTCACCACGTCGGCCGGATTATTGAGTGGGATCACCAAGGCCTTCCTGTCGGGACGCGGATTGCGAAATCCAATCAGGAGGCGGCCGTCGGGCGTGGCAGCGAGGCCCTCGATGTTGAAGCCTGTGTTCGATTCCGGAGGCGGTCCCTCCTCCTTGCCGGGTGCATAGGCCTCGGCAAGTTTCTTGGAAAGTTTCGCAGCCTTCAGGGTCGGATCCTTGAACATGTCCTCGCGCAAGTTCTTGTAGGCGCCGGATCCGATCGGCTCCAGGCGAGGACCTTCCGCATGCGACACGATGCGTGCCGCGAACAAGCGCGACCGGCCTGGTTCGGACTCGCCGCCGGAATCGCGGCCGTGCGAAGCGATCCAGTAGATGCGATCACCAATACGCGCCGCCCCCTCGATGTCGGCTTCCTTGAAAACCGGATTGCCATCCGCTCCGGGTTTCTTTTTCTTCGGGGCTTCCAGGAACGCATCCAGGTTGAGTTCCTGAACGGCGGCGGCCTGTCCTATGCGGTAGACATTGAGGACATTGTTGTCATCATCCGCTACGGCAAAAAAGTTCTGATCGAGCGCCACCGCAGCCGAGCCGTCGCAGGCGCCTGCATATGTCGTGATCTGGTCCGCACCTTGTGCTGTCGCCAAGGAATTCGTGAGCATGGACAGGGCGACGATGATCAGCAAGCGCAATATAGGAGTGGACTGGATCATGCGTCATCTCCCAAAATAACTTGTAAAGCGACCACAATGCACCTGCATCGCAAACGTGTCAAACCCAAAGATGCAACCGACAAATGCACTTTGAGGCGCGTCAGCCAGTGACGGTTCGATACATCGCGCGGCCGAGAAGACGGGCGTGCCGTTTGAGAGACAAATTGCCGTAGGCGTTGCGGCTTCGGCGCACCCTATCGGCGAGGCTCAGCCAAATTTTCCTGCCCAATCGCCCCCTACACCGGCGGCGTGCCGTGGGTGTGAAACGACTCGATCGTCTTCAGCCCCCAGGCCTGCCCCTTCTTGCGCTCCTCTTCGGTCCAGACGATCGGCTTCCAGTCGGGCGCGAGAATGAGCCGGGCCCCAGCATTGGCGACTTCGACGCGGTTGCCGCCGGGCTCGTAGACGTAGAGAAAGAAGGTCTGCTGGATCGCGTGCTTGTGCGGACCGGTCTCGATGTGGACGCCGTTCTCCAAAAAAATATCGGCAGCGCGAAGAATCTCCTCGCGGCTGTCGAGCGCGTAAGTGACGTGGTGGAAGCGGCCGGCCTTGCCGTAGTGGTCGCGGGTATAGGCGAAGTCGTAGCTCTTGTTCGACATCGTCATCCACATCGCGGCTTCCGTGCCGTCGTTCAGCACGATCTGTTCGGTGGTGCGCAAGCCCAGATAGTTTTCGAAGAAGAGCCGGTTCGCCTTGATGTCGACGGCCAGGCAATTGAGGTGATCGAGCCGGCGGACATTGACGCCGCGCGCAGGAAAGCGTTGCGCCTGGTTCTTTAACGCCGGCTTGAGTTCGGGCGGCGCCTGATACCATTCGGTTTCGTAATAGAGCTCGACGATATGGCCGTCGGGGTCGCGACAGCGGAATGTCGGCCCCTGTCCCATATCGCCATCGATCCAGCCAATGTCGAAGCCGGAGCCTCTCAGCGCGGCGACGCGACGCTCCAGCGCCTGCGGGCTGCGCGCGCGCAACGCCATGTGCTCCATGCCTGATGTTTTCGAGGCCGTCAGCTTCAGCGAATAGCGCTCGTAATCGTCCCAGCCGCGCAGGTAGACCGAATCGCCCTTCTGGCCGCTGACGGTCATGCCCATGACGTCGACGAAGAATTTCAGGCTCTCGTCCGGCTTCGGCGTCAGCAATTCCATGTGGCCGAGATGGGCGAGATCGAAGATCGGCTCGGGGGTCATGTCGGTTCTCCTGATCGAGTTCGTCATACCCCGCGAAGGCGGGGTATCCAGTACGCCGTGCTGTCGCGAACAAATCCGAAGCGACGCGGCGTACTGGATCATCCGCTTTCGCGGATGATGACAGCTGTGCGGGTGGCTACCAGAGCGCCCGCGTTACATCGTCGAACAACTCCTCCACCGCAAGCGCACCCGGAATGAGTTTTTGCTGCGCGGAGTAATCGATAATCAGTTGCAGCGAACGCTGCATCTCGTCCCGGCTGAAGCGCGGCGCTGCTGGCGAAGCGGTCGCGGACTCGGCGAGCAGCCGATGCACCTCCCGCACAGCATCCGGATGTTCCTCCGACAATCTCCGGCTCACCACCACCATATGGTTGATCGGCACCACACCGTGCTCCCCAAACCAAGCCTTCTCTTCAGCAGCGGCATCGGCAAACAGCGGCTTCAAATCCGGATGATCCGATTTCTCCCCGAGCACTGCATCGAGTTCGCCGTCGATCAGCATCTGGACAATCTGCTTGCCCGCAGGCGCCCGCCTGGTCGTATCGACGAATTCGGCGACATGGGCCTCCTCGAACGTCACCCACTCGATCGAATCGAGATCGACACCATAGTCGTTGGCAAGGATGCCGCGCAGCCATGCGCCGGTGGTCGTCGTGAAGGAGCGGATGCCGACCCGCTTGCCGCTGAGATCGCGCGGCGTAAGCGTTCCCGCCTTCGCATTGTAAAGCGCATGCCCATGCTGAAAGCGGGCCAATACGACATCGGGCAGCAGCACCATCGGCTTGCCGAACGATTTTGCCATCAAATACGTGACGATCGCCATCTCCGAGACGTCGAACGCCCCCTCACGGACCATCGGCTTGAAGCCTTTGTTGGTCGGCGAATACGGCGCGAAATCGAACTCGACCAGGTCCGATCTGATCGATCCGCTCTTCAGCGAGGTCGTGCCGGGATGGTCGCCGAGCAAGGTGCACAGGCGCATCGCCACTTCAGTCCTCCTCCAACTCGTCGACATAGATGAGACCGGCCTTCGCCAGCGGCTCGCGCATCTTGTACATATCAAGCCCGAGCACGCCCGCGGCGAGTTGCTTGCGCTTGCCGTCTTCGTCGGCGACGCGCTTCTCGCCCTTGACGACGACATCGGCGGCGTCCTTGCGTCCGATCACCACGACGCCATCGTCATCCGCAACGACCACATCGCCCGGCTTCACATTGATGCCGGCACACACCACCGGCACATTGACCGCACCGAGCGTCGCCTTCACTGTCCCCTTGGCCGAGATCGCCTTCGACCATACTGGAAAGCCCATTTCGCGAAGCGATTTGGCGTCGCGAACGCCGGCATCGATGACGAGGCCTCTTACGCCGCGCGCCATCAATGAGGTCGCCAGCAGATCGCCGAACATGCCGTCGGTATTGTCGGTCGTGCAGCCGACCACCAGAATATCGCCGGGCCGGCACTGCTCCACCGCGACGTGGATCATCCAGTTGTCGCCGGGTTGCGCCAGCACGGTCACGGCGGTGCCTGCCGTCTCGGCCCCGCTCCACACCGGGCGCAGATAGGGCTTCATCAGCCCGAAACGGCCATAGGCCTCATGCGCGGTGGCGACGCCGAGTGCGCCGAGCCGCTTCACGAGTTCGGGCTCTGTGCGCTTGATATTGCGGACGACGACCGTCTTCATGCCAGTTCCTCCATCGCCATCGGGAACAGCCGCTGATAGGCCTCGCCATAGGTCATTGGCTTGCCGGTGTTGCGGCCACCCTGCACGCCCCGCTGCAGCGCGACCCGCTCGTAATAGGCCCACAGGTGCTTCTGGGCCGCAAGAATTTCGAACGTCTTGCGCTTGATATCCCAGACCTCGTCGATGTTGAGGATCACCTGCGGCTTGAAATTGCACATCTCCGGCTGATGCGGCTCGAACAGGAACACCGGCGGCGCCGAATAGGTGTATTTGGCGCCGGGCTTGTGACCCATCGCCTGCGCGACCACGCGGGTTTCCTGCGCGAAGTGCGCCGCGTTCGGATGATCGAAATTATAGGGATCTTCCAGCGCATGGGTCAGCACGAAGGACGGATTGAGCTCGCGGTAGATATCGACCATACGGTCGAAATGCGCCTCCGTGAGCCGCAGCGGATAATCTCCCGCGTCGAAGAACTCGATTTCCGCGCCCAGCATCTCCGCCGCGCGCTGCGCCTCGTCGCGCCTTCCGGCCTTCACCTTCTCCATCGTCGCGCCGGGCTCCTTCCAGGCGAACTGGCTTTCGCCGCGCTCGCCGAACGAGAGGCAGGCGATCTTGATGCGGTAGCCCTTCTTGGCGTGCAGCGCGATCGCGCCGCCCGCGCGCCAGACGAAATCACCGGGATGCGCGGTAACCACAAGGCCCGTTTTGCCAGCATTGCTCATGATCGGGATTTCCTCCTTCGATTGTTGCACGTTGCCGGCCGCGCCGGCAGCATGACTACTGTTTGGCAATTCCTGCCCGCTCGATCACGTCAGCCCATTTGTCGACATCGACCTTCAGCCGATCGAGGATTTCCTCGGGCGAGCTGGCCTTGGCCTCGATGCCGAGATCGAGCGCGCGCTTCTTCAAGTCGGGCATCTCGAGCACTTCGCGCAGCGCGGCATTGAGCGTCCTGATCACCTCCGGCGGTGTGCCCTTCGGCGCAAAGATCGCGTTCCAGGACCGCGCCTCGAAATCCCCGCCGCCGGCTTCCTTCACCGTTGGCACATCAGGCAGAAACGTGGTGCGCACGGGCCCCGAAGACGACACGGCAATCGCCGCCTTGTCGGCAATATGCGATCGCACCGCGCTGTAATTTTCGATCGCCATCTGGATATCGCCACGCAACAGCGCGATCAGCACTTCGGGCGAACTACGGAACGGCACGATCGTAACATCGACGCCGGCGGTCGATTTGAACAATTGCGCGGCGAGGTTCTGGGTCGATCCGACATTGATGGTGCCGACATTGAGCGTGCCGGGCCTTTGCTTCGCTGCCTTGATGAAGTCAGCCAGCGTCGGATACGGCGAGCCAGCCTGGGAGACGAAGATGAAGTCGAAATAGCCCATGCTCGAAACCGGCACGAAATCGGTCACCGGATTGAACGTCAGGTTTTTGAACAGCGATACGGAAATCGCGGTGCCGTTGCTGAACAGCGCCAGCGTATGGCCGTCCGCGGGCGCGGACAGCACAGCGCGCGCTGCGTTGATACCCCCGGCGCCCGGCATGTTCTCGATGACGAAGCGCTGGCCGAGCTTTTCGCCGAGTTTTTCGGTAACAAGCCGCGCCGTGACGTCGGCGACGCCGCCCGCGCCGAACGGCAGGATCAGCCGCACCGGTCGGTTCGGATAACTTTGCGCGCGGGCGAATTGCGGCAGCAACAGCGCTGCCGCCAGCGCCGCCATGCCGGCGAACAACGCGCGGCGCCGGCTCAAGCCATGCTGCTTTCGTTTGTTCACCATCGCACGCGCTCCTTCAAAACTCGAACAGCCGCGCCGGATTGTCGACCAGAATCTTCTGCTGCAGTTCCGGTTCCGGTGCAAACAGCGGAATGAGATCGACCAGATCGCCATCGTTGGGCATCACCTTCACATTGGGATGCGGCCAGTCGGTTCCCCAGATCACGCGCTCCGGCGCCGTCTCGACGATGCGGCGCGCGAACGGCACCGCATCGTGGAATGGTGGCCCGCCGGAGGAAACCCGCTCGCAACCGCACACCTTCACCCAGCATTTCTCGTCACGCTTCATCAGGTCGATCAACGTCCGGAACGGAAGCTGGTCGAGACCGTCGGATACCTTGACGCGCCCCATGTGATCGATGGTGTAGCGCACCGGCAATTTTGCCAGCATCTCGGCATATTCAGGCAAATCGATCGCGTCGAAATGCAGGTCGATGTGCCAGCCGAGCGGCGCGACCATCGCGACGATACGATGGAACGCCGCCATGTCGGGCACCCCGCCGAGATGACGGACGAAGTTGAAGCGGCAGCCGCGGAAACCTCCCTCGTGCAGCTCGCGAAGGCCGCGCTCGGTGATGGTATCGTCGATATTGGCGACGGCGCGAAAGGTCCCGTTGCTGACGGCAATGGCATCGAGCGCCACGCGATTGTCGGTGCCGTGCACGCTGGCATTGACGATGACCGCGCGGCCGATTCCGAGCTTGCTGTGCAACGCCCGGAAATCCTCGAGCGGCGCGTCCGGCGGCGTATAGGGCCGTCCGGGCGCGTAAGGATATTTGTCGCCGGGGCCGAAGATGTGGGTATGCGCGTCACACGCCAGCGGCGGAAGCTTGAACTTCGGCGTTCGCGTGTCGGGATCGGGTCCGGGAATTGTGGGCTGGTTCATGGTGCCTTCTGCAGTGCTCGGTTCGGGCAGGTACCTAGTCGGATGGATTTTCTTTCCGCTTTCGAACGGCACCCACCGCGTGCGGTTGTGTTGGCTTGATCCGGCGTGACGCGCCGTCGACATGATCGACGTCGGATGCCTGCAGCGAGGCGACCGTCGCCGAGACGATCTGCTCGATCGCTTCCGCCATGTCGGCGCCATCGGCTTCGCCGCGGGAGAGCCGCGTCACCCGCTCCGGATTGACGAGGGTGTAATAGAGCGCGCCGAGCAGGAACTGCGACCGCCAGACGATCGTCGTGCGCGGCAGATGCGGCAGGCTTTCCGCGATGGCGTCAATGAATGCATTGGTGGTGTCGTCGAAGATTTCCGCGATGATGCGGCCCACCACCGCGTTGCCTTCGGCCGACATCACCGCGCGCAGCCGCGTGAATCGCGCCCCGCCGCCGGCAAGGTCGCTGCTCGACGAAAACGCCGGCTGCACATAGGCGCGCACGATCGCTTCCAGCCGGTCCTGAATGTCGCGCACGCGCCTTGCAGCCACCAGCAGTTCTATGCGGCGCTTGTTCATCGGGCCGCAATGGCGCTTGTAGATTTCGAGCAGCAGCCCGTCCTTGCTCTTGAAGTGATAGGTGATGCTGCCGGGATTGGCGCCTGCCTCCAGCGCAATGTCGCGGATCGACACGGCATTGAAACCGCGCGTCGAGAACAACAGCTCGGCCGCGCTCAGGATGGCTTCCCGCATGTTGGGGTTTCGCGTCATGGCATTGCTTTCCGTTCTCGAGTTTTGTACGTTTGTACAAATGATAAGGTCTAGTCAACAAAAATCCTATTCCACAGGAAGGCGCCCCGCATGCCCGTTTTCAGCAAGATCCTGCGCACCGTATTCGCAGCCGCCACGCTTTCGCTGGCGGCCACACACGCCTACTCGGAGCCGTTCCCGACCCGGCCCGTGCGTATCCTGGTGCCCTATGCCGCCGGCGGCGCCGTCGACGTGCTGGCGCGCACGCTCGGGCAATCGCTGTCGAAGACCTGGGGGCAGCAGCCCGTCATCGAAAATCGTCCGGGCGCCGGTGGAATCATCGCTTCGCAAGCACTCACGCAATCGGCGCCGGACGGCTACACGCTGATTCTGGTCGCCAGCGGCCATCCGTTGAACCAGTTCTTCTATCCAAAATTGCCCTACGACACCTTCAAGGACTTCACCGCCATCAGCGAGATCGCCTATTCGCCGCTGGCAATCGTGGTTTCCAAAACCAGCTCAGTGAAGAATTTGCAGGAGTTGCTGTCGACAGCGCGCGCAAAGCCTGAGTCATTGTCGTACGGCATGTCCGGCAACGGCACCTCGGCGCATCTGGCCGGTGAGCTCCTCAACTACATGGCCAAAGTCAAGATCCAGGCGATCCCCTACAAAGGCGGTGCCCCTGCCCTCACGGCCGTGATCGCGGGCGAGATTCCCATGAGCGTCAACCCGCTGCCCGAGGTGGTCGGCCAGCTCGAAGGCAATGCCGTGCGCGCCCTTGCCGTGACGACAGCCCAGCGCTCGAAGGCATTGCCCGATGTTCCAACGGTCGCGGAAGCCGGCCTGCCCGGCTATGACGCCTCGGTTTGGTGGGGTTTTCTCGGCCCGTCCGGCATGGCGCCTGACCTGGTCGCCAAGATCCACGCCGACCTTGCCGCCGTCCTGAAGGATCCGGTGGTTCTGACCGCGCTGGAAAAGATGGGCGCCACGCCGGTCGGCAATTCACCCAAGGATTTCGACGCTTTCATGCGCGCCGAAGCCGCGAAGTGGGAGCCGGTGCTGAAGGAGGCGAATATCAAGGTGCAGTGAGATCGCCGAGCCGGCTTGCGCGGTCAGATCATCGCGCATTCGCCGGTGCATGCACGTGCCAGAGATCGGCGCGCCAATGCAACACGATCGCCAGCATCAGCGCGAGACCGGCCGCCGCGTAGACGGTGCCGGTCGCCGCAAATCCGATCTCGTCGATCAGGCTGCCGGCGGCCAACAGACCGATCGGCAGGCCGTAGATCACCATCATGCGCACGCCCATCACCCGGCCGCGGAAATTCTCGCTCGCGGTCCGCATCAGGATGACGGCGATCGAGATCATGGCGAGGCTTTGCGAAAAGCCCGCCACCACCAGGCACACGATCGCGGTCGGCACGGTCTGCATCTGCGCAAATACCAGCAAGGTCACGTACCAGACGACGGTCGCGCCGATCATCAGCCGCGCCACCCGGATATCGCGGATCAGGCTCAATACGATCGAACCGGCCAGCGAGCCGATCGCAAAACTCGCCGACAGATAGCCAAGCCCGGTCTGGTTGGTGCCGTAGATCGCCTTGGCGATATAGGGCAGCAGGCCGTTGGAGAGCGGATAGGCCGTGAGGTTGGCCAGAAATGCCACCCAGAGCGCAGCCTGCATCCGCGGCGTGGTCCAGACATAGGCGACCCCTTCCTTGAGATCGCGCAGCGGCGAGCGCTGCAACGCCTCGCTGGCCGCCTCGCCCGCGAGTTGCGGCTTTGCCGGCGCCACGATGCACAGCGTCAGCGCGGTCGCGGTAATGTAAAGGCAGACGATCGCCACGTAGGCCGGACCCATGCCGAGCGAGGCAAACAAGCCGGCGCCGCTCAGCGCGCCGGCAATGCGCGCGGTATCCATCGTGGTGCGCGAGATGCTGATTGCCCCAATCAACTGGCCATGCGGCATGATGGTCGCAACCAAAGCGCCGCGAACGCCGAGATCCGACGGACGAACGATGCCCATCACGGCCGCGATGGCAAAAACAAATATCGGCGCTAGATGGCCGGACAGCGCCAGCGTCATCAGCACGGCGCCCAGCATCGCGTAGGTCGCGCGCATCATCGCCAGCAGATCGCGGTGACCGATGCGGTCGCCGACGACGCCGAACATCGGCGCTACCAGCGTACCGACATAGCCGAGCGAGGCGAACAGGGTAAGCAGCAGGACCGATCCGGTCTCGACCAGCACGTACCAGCCGAGAATGAGCGTCTCCATCTCGAACGCCCACGAGGTGAGCAGATCAGCCGGCCATTGAAAGCGATAGTTCCTGACGCGGAATGGTGCGAGCGCGGAAGATCGCGCAGGCTCGCTCAAGATGCGTTGTCGCGATTCATCGCGGTCCACCCTGCCCTGTTTCTTGTTATGAAGAACTGGATAGCAAGCCGGGCCCCTCGTTTCAAGCAGCCGCGTTTCAAGCAGACGACGTCTTAGGCAGCCGACATGGCCCTGGCGCGGTGCGAGAGCAACAGCCGCCTCACCTCGGCGGCCGATATCGCGGGGCTGAACAAATAGCCCTGCATCTCGGTGCAGCCGAGGATGTACAGCAAGTTCCTCTGCTGTTCGGTTTCGACACCCTCCGCCGTTGTCGTCATGTCGCTGGCGGCTGCGATATTCACGACGGCCTGGACGATGGACGAGGATGCGCCGGGGCCTGCGATGTCCCTGATGAACGAACGATCAATCTTGATCTTGTCGAACGGGAAACGCTGGAGATAGCTGAGCGAGGAGTAGCCGGTGCCGAAGTCGTCCAGCGCGATTCGGACACCCAGCTTGCGCAACTGATGCAGCATGTCGAGCGCCGCCTCGTCGTCGCGAATGAGGACGGCCTCGGTGATTTCGAGCTCCAGCCTGCTCGCGGGAAGGCCGCAGGCGGCCAACGCCGCGGCCACGTTCAGCGCCAGCGATTGGCTCCTGAACTGCACCGGCGAGACGTTGACCGCGCCGCGGACATGGTCGGGCCAGGTAGCGGCCTCGGCGCAGGCGGCATTGAGCACCCACAGGCCGAGCTGATTAATCAGGCCGCTGTCTTCCGCGATCGGGATGAATTCCGCCGGCGAGATCATACCGCGTTCGGGGTGCCGCCACCGCAACAGCGCCTCGCAGGATGAGATCTTGCCGTCCTCGATATTGACCACCGGCTGGTAATAGGTCTCGAGGCTGCCGTCGCTGATCGCCTGGCGCAGCTCGAGCTCCAGGCTTCGCCGCGTTTTGGCGCGCTGATCCATGCCGATCTCGAAGAAGCGGTAGGTTCGCCGTCCGTCGCCCTTGGCGCCGTAGAGCGCAAGGTCCGCATTCCTCAACAACTGGTCGAGGTCCACCCCGTCGCTGGGAGCAAACGCTATTCCGATGCTGGCATCGGTGGTGATCAGGTGCCCCATACATTCAAAGGGCTGCCTGATCGCCGAATGGATTGCATCAACGAGCCGAGTGGTTTCCGAGCGATCCTTGATGGGCATTTGAATGACGGCAAACTCATCGCCGCCGAGCCGGGCCGCCACGTCGGTTTCCCTCAAGCAACCGCGTAGGCGATCGGCGACGCCTTTGAGCAATTCATCGCCGATCGGATGGCCGAGCGCGTCGTTGACGCTCTTGAATTCGTCGATGTCGATATAGAGCACCGCCAATTGCTCGCCCGGCCGGATCGCTGTGAGCGAACGTTCCAGCCGCTCGCGGAACAGGATCCGGTTCGGCAGGTCTGTCAGACCATCGTAGTGCGCCAGATGCGCGATCTTCTCTTCCGCGCGCTTGCGCTCGGTGATGTCTTCGATCGTAGCCACCCACCCGCCGCCCTTCAGCGGCCGGTTGATGATCTCGATCGCCCGGCCGCCCGGCGCTTCCGTAAGTTGGCGCGTGGCCTTGCCGAGCGACACCTTCTGAATGATCGCGTTGCAGAATGCATCGACGTCGCCATCGAAGGATCCGGTTTCCTTCCGGTGGGCGATCAGCCGCTGCATGGTGCAGCCGGGCTTCGCCACGTCGGGCGACAATCCGAACATGTCGAGATAGGGCTGGTTGCAAATGATGATCCGCGCGGATGCATCATACAGAACAAGACCTTGCGGGATGTTGTTCACGGCGATCGAGAGCTGGCGCCGCTCGGCCGCCAGCCGCCGATCAGTCAATCGGTCGCGCCGCAGCAAGTGTCCGGCGACTGCGGCCAGAGCGGCGACGAGCGCCAGCAGGACGCGTTCGCGAAGGCTCCATGTCGAGATAGCAAATTGCGCGAGTATGGCCGCCGCGAGCAGGACGACGGCGCAGACAGCAAGCAGCGTAAATAGCCCGGCCTTATCGGCGGGATCGCCAGGCAATTTCTGGTCGCTTTCGATGCTCACCCGAGATGCTTCTCCGCGCGAAATCGCCAATCCGCGGGCGGTTGGCGATCGGTCATGCAGACGCAAGCCGGAATCCAGTTTTCCCGCCCAGCGATATTGGTACGAAGGACAAATGGAAGGCGCGTTACAACTTGCGGTTAGCAATCGGTTACGTCGATACACGGGCTGGCTCCAATCACCATCGCCACTAGCAGGTTATCGAGAGGTGACCCTTGGCTGGTCCTCTCCTTCGAAATGGTAAACGGGAGATTAATTTGCGGCAGAGCTCGCGCGACCCAGCAAATGCGAGAAAACCCTGATTTTCCAAGCCTAACTCGCAATCGAAGCGTGAGATCGGACTCCGCTGCAAATACGGATCCTGACCGAGATGCCGCTGATTTAGCTGATACGGAACCACGCCGGTTTAACCGTTTCGCTAGTCGGGGCCGCCCATAATGCACGCCAGACCCCAATTCATGAGATCCAGGTTCAACACCGTGACATCCTTCGGACGTGTGATTTCCGTGCGCGGCTCCCTCGCCCGGGTCGGACTTCTGGCGACAGGCCAGATGCCCCTTTCCGAAGTGCGCGCCACCGTCGGCCGCTTCATCAGTATTCGCTGTGCGACATCCACCACCATCATCGCCATGATTACCGAGGTGTCGTGCGAGAATCAGCCAAGTTCTGATGAATACATCGCGACCGCATCGGTCGACCTGCTCGGCGAAATTTTCGGCGGCGACCGCCCGAAATTCCAACGCGGCGTCACCAATTATCCGACGATCGGCGACGCCGTCGACCTCGTCACCGCCCAGGACCTTCGCACCGTCTATGCGCCGAGCGGGTCGGACCAGATCAATGTCGGCACCCTGCAGCAGGACCGCTCGGTGATCGCCTATGTCGACGTTGAGGAGATGCTCTCCAAGCACTTCGCGGTCCTCGGCTCCACCGGCGTCGGTAAATCGACCAGCGTGTCGCTGCTGCTCAACGAGATTCTGAAGGCGCGGCCGAACCTGAGGGTTTTCCTGCTCGACGTGCACAACGAATATGGCCGCTGCTTCGGCGACCGCGCGGTCGTAATGAACCCGCGCAATTTGAAACTGCCGTTCTGGCTGTTCAATTTTGAAGAGATCGTCGACGTGCTGTTCGGCGGCCGCCCGGGCGTGCCGGAAGAGCTCGACGTCCTCGCCGAAGTCATTCCGATGGCGAAGGGCATCTATACCCAGTATCAGAACTCCGACCGGCTCGGGCTCAAGCGCATGGATTCCAAGTCGGTCGGCTACACCGTCGATACGCCAGTGCCGTATCGCCTTGTCGACCTGATCTCGCTGATCGACGAGCGGATGGGCAAGCTGGAGAACCGCTCCTCGCGCATCATCTATCACAAGCTGATTTCGCGCATCGAGACCGTGCGCAACGATCCGCGCTACGCCTTCATGTTCGACAACGCCAATGTCGGCGGCGACACGATGGCGGAAGTCATCAGCCATCTGTTTCGGCTGCCTGCCAATGGCCGGCCGATGACCATCATGCAGCTCGCCGGCTTCCCCGCCGAAGTCGTGGATTCCGTGGTGTCGGTGCTGTGCCGCATGGCGTTCGATTTCGGCCTGTGGAGCGACGGCGTCTCGCCGCTGCTGTTCGTCTGCGAAGAGGCGCATCGCTACGCCTCGGCCGACCGCAACATCGGCTTCGGGCCGACACGCAAGGCGGTGTCGCGCATCGCCAAGGAGGGGCGCAAATACGGCGTCTATCTCGGCCTCGTCACCCAGCGCCCGGCCGAACTCGACGCCACCATCATTTCCCAGTGCAACACGCTGTTTGCGATGCGCCTTGCCAACGACCGCGACCAGGCGCTGCTGCGCTCGGCGGTCTCGGACGCCGCCGCCAACCTGTTGTCGTTCGTGCCCTCGCTCGGCACCCGCGAAGTCCTGGCCTTCGGCGAAGGCGTGGCACTGCCGACGCGGCTGCGCTTCAAGGAGGTTCCGGTCCATCAGTTGCCGCGCAGCGAAGCCACGATCGCCACCGTGCCGTCGGTTTCCGCCGGCCACGACATGCATTTCGTCTCGGCCGTGCTGGATCGCTGGCGCGGCGCAACCTCGCACCGCGACGTGCCGAACGATCCCTCGATCAACGATCGTCCTGCCGCCCGCGTCATGACGCCGGTCGAAGCGCCGATGCTGCAGCCCTCGATGGGGCTCGATCCCGACCGCTTCTCGCTGCTGAAAAAGCCGCTGCGCTGAGGCATTCCAGTTTTGCGCGATTGCTCCGCGCGGGGCGGTGTCCACTTCCCCCGAAAACGCTATATGGTTCCGGCAACGCCGCATCCCGCGGCCATCAGCCGGAACCCTTTCATGTTCAAGCCCGCCGCCAAACGATTTCAGCCGCCCGCCATCGACAAGCTGCCGGAGGATATCCGCACGCGAATTCTCGCGGTGCAAGAGAAGTCCGGCTTCGTGCCGAACGTGTTCCTGACGCTGGCCTACCGGCCTGACGAGTTTCGCGCCTTCTTTGCCTATCACGACGCGTTGATGGAGAAGGACAGCGGGCTGACCAAGGCCGAGCGCGAGATGATCGTGGTGGCGACGTCGGCGGCCAACCAGTGCCATTACTGCGTGATTGCCCACGGCGCGATCCTGCGCGTCCGGGCGAAAAACCCCGTGATCGCCGACCAGATCGCGGTCAACTACCGCAAGGCCGACATCACGCCGCGGCAGCGCGCCATGCTCGACTTCGCCATGAAGGTGAGCCGGGCGGCCAATGAAGTCTCCGAGGCCGATTTTGCCGAAGTCGCCGGCCACGGCTTTTCCGAGGACGACATCTGGGACATCGCGGCCATTTCGGCCTTCTTCGCGCTGTCGAACCGGCTGGCCAACGTCACCGCGATGCGCCCGAACGACGAGTTCTATATGATGGGGCGGTTGCCGAAACAGGAATGAGCCCCGCGTCGTTACGGTTCCATCAGACGTTGCGGAGATGGATGGCTGTCCTGCGGTCGGCAAGATTTCATGTTGGACGCGCTGCCGCCGTGCTAAAATGGCAGCGGGATTTGTCGTCGGACGAACGCAGTGAAAACCCAGCGGCCCATCATCACGGACGATGAGCACGTCGTGCTCAAGTTCCGGCCGCGTACCTCGGCCCACCCGCCTGGCGGGCGGGAAGAACCTGGCCAGGCCGCCAGTCAAGTCAAGGGGCCGCAAACCGCGTACGAACGGTCGCGCGACGAGGGCGACGACTTCCGTCACCGCATGCTCGCCAACATCGCAGCACTCGCCTTCACCGTGGCCCTGACCGCGATCGGCATCTGGCTTGCGGTGAGCATCGCCGATCTCCGCAAGACCCAGGATTGCGTCCTGATGGGCCGCCGCGACTGCGCAAGGATTTCGGTGGCGCCGCAGGGGTAAGCTCCTGTTTCAAATGTTCAAGAGGCCGTCATACCCCGCCACCGGGTCTCGCCCTTGGCGAGCCCGATGACAGGCTCCGGCGGGGTATCCAGTACGCCGCGGCCTACCCACGTCATTGCGAGCGCAGCGAAGCAATCCACATTTCGGCTCGGGGATAGATGGATTGCTTCGCTGCGCTCGCAATGACGCGGAGATGGAGATAGTGACGCAAAACACCATCGTCATCCCCCGCGCATGCGGGGGATCCAGTACGCTGCGGCCTATCGATTCAATCATCGCTGTCTCTGGGATACTGGGTCGCCCGGTCGAGCCGGGCGATGACAGCGAATGTGTGTTAGCGTTCTCGCGACACGATGCGCCCGAGCTTTTGCAAATCGTTCGCACCGTGGGCGCGATTGCCGTTCGGACGCACGCTCTCGACCGTCCAGAGCCAGACAAGGGACGCGGCAATATAGATACCGCCATAGGCGGCGTAGGCGCGTCCCGCCGCCTCCGTTTGGACCAGCGTCAACAGATAGGCAAATACAATGAGGGAGAATACGCCTGGAAGCAGCCACCAGATGGGCTTGCCGAGGCGCAACCAGCCCCAGAAGGCAAAGCAGCCAGCGATTTCCGCGACTGCGGCACCAACATAAACGATAGTACTCTTCATAGGCCGAACTTCTCACGGCATCCGCTGCTGCTCAAGGCAGCGGATCAGATCGTCGCGGAGTCAGACCCGCAGCATTCGAATAAGCGGCTTTTCAAGTAGTGGCCATAGCACTGCGACTGCCAATAACGCTGTCGCGGTCCCCATCATGACGAGCGTTGATGTGGCGGGCTTGCGAGCCGCGCGCCGCGTCTGCCACGCGATCCAGCCCCATGCGCCGACGACCGAGAGGATGGCAAGGACGGTGACCCACACATGCATGCCGACAAACCACGCCAGCAAAGGTCCGGCACTGGCGAGAACCGCTGCCGGGAGCGCAAACGGCAAGACGCAACATACGCCACAAGCAACCGCGCCAGTCGAAAGCGTCACCGCGGTGACGCCTGCGGCTTTCGAACCCGGCGGCTCCTTGGCATCCTTCACGCTGGATGCCGAAGTGGCGCACGCGCATGACGATGGCGCGGGCGCGCTTGCCACAAACTGCTTAAACAAAGTGTCTGCGGCCTCGCGGTCCATTTCGGGCGCTGTGACCGTGAGGCGGATTTCGCTTCCCGTCTCGCAAAGCTCAAAGGCAAGGAATGCGCAGCAGGCCCGCTCATTGCGGACCATCTCATGCACGCGCTCGCGCGCATCGAGCGCATAGCTCAATTCCAGTACAAGATCGCGACGCTCGTATTTTCGGAGCGCGTCCTTGTTCAAGGCGGCAATCCAGGCAAGCCGGTCTTCAAACTCGCCGGACGCAAGCGTGCAGGCTATGGGCCGGGCTTCAACCATCGTCATCGGCAATCTCCTTGTGCGGGTGGTCAGATCAGAGCTTGCCGGGACCCTACATCCTCAAGTAACTTGAGGTTCAAGCAGCAAGAAGCGACGGAAAATCAGATAGATGGGCGATCTCAAGATCGGCGCCCTCGCTAGGCAGACTGGCACGAATGCACCGACGATCCGGTATTACGAGGAAATCGGCCTGCTTCGTTCAGCGGGTCGTCAGGCGGGCAACCAGCGCGTCTACAGCGCCGCCGATGTGAAGAGCCTGACGTTCATCCGGCGCTGTCGCGAGTTCGGGTTCTCCATCGATCAGGTGCGTTCGCTTGTGGCACTGGTGCAAGATCCTGCCAGCTCCTGCGTCCATGCGCGCGACCTTGCACAGGAGCATCTGGTCGCCGTGCGTGCGAAGCTTACGGAACTGAAGGCATTGGAGCGCAGCATCGCGGCTTTCGTGGCCAACTGCGATGCATCCTGCGCAGGCGGCGCGGGACCCGAATGCGTGATCCTCGATGATTTGTCGAAGGGGCGCACGCAAACGCGCAACACTTCAGGAGGCCGGCGCTCGAAGACCAGCGCGTGTTCGTAGAGCGCAATGCAGGAAGTGTCAGCAAGCCAGTAGCCCGGATGAACGAAGCGATATGCGGAATGAACCAACTGCGGATTTCGCTTTGCTCCGTCCGGGCTACGCTCGCTACGAGGGCGTTTGCCGGGTCCGCTCGTTGACGATGACCGTCGCTGTTCGCAGCGCCTGCTCGTACCGCTTCAGTTGAGCTTGCGAATATTCCTGCATAGACCGCAGTTCGTCCGGCGTCTTGTTCTTCAACTGGGCGAAGCTGGGCGACAGCGACACGTCATCACTATCTCCCGACGCGTTCGCGCGATGCGCGAGCACGCGCTCGATACGCTGCAATGCGAGCCGATTGCGCTGCACTCCATTGCCGGCGTGTACGACGTAGTGCTGCAGCCTGTCGGTGGACATGGCGCGGGCGCCCTCCTCGTCCCCTTCGATCAACCGAAGCAGGCTCTCGTCAACGATGTCAGAACAGAGGTCGATGCATTCGTCGCAGATGAACACGAAGGGCCCGGCGACCAGCTTTTCCACCTCGTGCTGGCTCTTGCCGCAGAACGAGCAATAGAGGGGTTTGTCTTGTGAAGCCGGATTCGGCAGGCCGCCCGCCGAGACGGCGCGCGGCCGGGTCTCCTCGATCTTGGCCGACAGGATATTCCAATTGTCGTAGCCGAACGCTTTCGCGGTCAGCTCCAAGGACTCGCTGTGCGTGGTTTGCACGGCCTTGGCACTTAAGGCATCGCGCAGGGAACGCGCCATGGCCTTCGCATCGCGGAAATCGCGCATGAGAGCACCCGTATCGGCGAACGGAGGAGATCGGTGCCTGCCTTGCCGACCCGTTCGCCAATAGCGAGGGCCGAGATATCAGATACGTTCACCATCCCAGAGGGCGCAGGCGGCAGGTGTATCAACCGGTCATTATAGTTGGCGCGGCCGCGGTCATTGTCAACCCGACGATGAACGCGCCTTGTCGTCCTTCATCGGCCCGCACTTTCTCACCGCAACTCCGCCGCCCGCAACGGCGCGCGACTCAGCTCGTTGCCGGCGGCGATTGCTTTTCGCAACAGCCGCATCAACTCGGCGCCCTCCTTTTCAGTGAGACCGCGCAGCATGAGGCGCTGGGCGGCTTCGACGGCCGGCGTGATGGCGCGCAGCGTTCGCTTTCCGGCTTCCGTAATCTTCAGCTCGCGGGCGCGGCGGTCGCGGCTACTGGGGTGACGCACCAGCAAGCCCTTCTGCACCAGGCGGTCGACCACGCCGGTGATGGTGGTTCGGTCATAGGCGATCAGGCCAGCCAACGTCACCTGATCGATCCCCGGGTTCATCCTGATGGCTGCCAACGCAGCGTACTGAACTGGCGTAAGGTCGAAGCCCGCCTCCTCGACCTCGGCCAGGAACACGGCCACCGCGATCTGCTGGAAGCGGCGTGCCAGATGGCCGGGCATCTCATTGTTGTCTCTCACCAAATTCTCCAAGGTAAACTCAAAGGCGGGTTTTGGAGTTGACAAGCATACTGATAATCAGCATGCTGATCAATATCGTCCGTGCGCTTTGCTCGCGGAATCTGCCGGCAGTCAAGTGACCGACGCCATAGATGAAGGGTAATCCAATCGGTCAAAATCAACTCCGGTCGGCCAAGGACGGGAGGAGCAGGTCTGATGCAGTTTCACCTGAATGGATTCGAGCCGGGCGACCCCGAAATCGCCGACCCCGTCGAGCGGATTTTGCCGTCCGGCACATCTGGACCGGTTCCGGCGGAAGTGGATGTCCTGATCGTCGGCTGCGGACCGGCGGGTTTGACGCTGGCGGCGCAGCTTTCAGCGTTTGCCGACATTGAGACCTGCATCGTCGAGCAGAAACCGAGCCGGCTCTTGCGCGGCCAGGCCGACGGCGTCGCCTGCCGCACCATGGAAATGTTTCACGCCTTCGGTTTCGGCGAGCGCGTGCTGAAGGAAGCGTGCTGGATCACCGAAACGACGTTCTGGAAGCCGGACGATCGCAAGCCCGAAAACATCGTCCGCAGCGGCCGGGTTCAGGACGTCGAGGACGGGCTGTCGGAGATGCCGCACCTCATCCTGAACCAGGCGCGCGTGCATGATTGCTATCTCGATGTCATGCGCAAATCGCCCGCGAAGCTCGAACCGTATTATTCGCGGCGGCTGCTCGACCTTCAGATCGCGCCGTCGGCGCAATTTGAAGACCACGCGGTGACCGTGCGCCTCGAACGGCTCGATGCCGGGCACGAGGGCGAGGTCGAAACCATCAAAGCCCGTTATCTCGTCGGCTGCGACGGCGCGCGCAGCATGGTGCGAAAATCGATCGGGCGCGAGTTGCGCGGCGATTCCGCCAATCATGCCTGGGGCGTGATGGACGTCCTTGCCGTCACCGACTTTCCCGACATCCGCTTTAAGGTGCTCATCCAATCAGCCCGTGACGGCAGCATCATCGTGATCCCGCGCGAAGGCGGCTATCTCGTCCGGCTCTATGTCGAACTCGCCAATCTCGACGCCGGCGAGCGGGTCGCCAGCCGCAACATCACGCCGGACGATCTGATCGCGAAGGCGCGGCGGATTCTCAATCCCCATACGCTCGACGTGAAAGAGATCGCGTGGTGGTCGGTCTACGAAATCGGCCAGCGCCTGACCGACAAATTCGATGACGTGCCGGAAGACGAGGTCGGCTCGCGCCTGCCCCGCGTGTTCATCGCCGGCGATGCCTGCCACACCCATAGCCCGAAAGCCGGCCAGGGCATGAACGTCTCGATGCAGGACGCCTTCAATCTCGGATGGAAGCTCGCCTCCGTTCTGCGCCAGCGCAGCGCGCCGCATCTCTTGCACAGCTATTCGGCGGAGCGACAGGCGGTCGCGAAGGAGCTGATCGACTTCGACCGCGAATGGGCCACGATCCTCGCGTCCGCCAAGGGCGACAACAAGGGCGCGGATGCGGCGAAAACCCAGGACTATTTCGTCCGGCACGGCCGCTATACCGCTGGAACGGCGACCCACTACCGTCCGTCCATCATCACCGCCGAACCAAACCATCAGCATCTCGCCAAGGGTTTTGTGATCGGCACCCGCTTTCACTCCGCCCCTGTCGTCCGCCTTTCGGACGCCAAGCCGGTTCACCTTGGTCACGTCGCCAAGGCAGACGGCCGCTTCCGGATTTTCATCTTTGCCGGCGCCGGTGATCCCGCCGCCACCAACGCCCCTCTCCGCTCGCTGTGCGATTTCCTGAGCGAGAGCCCCAAATCTCCGGTCAGGAGATACACGCCCGCGGGCGCCGATATCGATTCCGTGATCGACGTCCGCGCCATATTCCAGCAGGCGCACACCGAGCTCGCTATCGCGACGATGCCCCCGCTCCTTCTGCCGCGCAAAGGACGCTACGGGCTCGTCGACTATGAAAAAATGTTCTGCCCCGATCTCAAGGCCGGCCACGACATCTTCACGATGCGTGATATCGACCGGGATAATGGCTGCATGGTCGTGGTGCGGCCGGACCAGTACGTCGCGCATGTACTCCCGCTCGATGGCCAAGCGGCGCTTGCGGCGTATTTCGATGCGTTCATGCTAAGGGCCGGTTGAACCGTAGATGGGGTAACGGAACCAAAACCGGCCGTCCCTGCCCATGAATCGGTCGGCGATCCCCTCGCCGCCCTCCATTGAACTCAGCGCCCCGCTCCGATATACGGGCACTCGACTCCGGCCGAGGGAATGGGCCTTCCGGGGCCGTGCACCCGCCTCCTCCAAGCCGTTCCGGATTTTCTCCAGTATATCAAAGGCTTAATGATGTCTTCCACATTCGATCAGATCGCCAACATTATCGCGGAGACCTGCGACATCCCGCGCGACACGATCAAGCCGGAGAGCCACGCCATCGACGATCTGGGCATCGACAGCCTGGACTTCCTCGACATCGCCTTTGCCATCGACAAGGCGTTCGGGATCAAGATGCCGCTCGAAAAATGGACCCAGGAGGTCAACGACGGCAAGGCCACGACCGAGCAGTATTTCGTGCTGCAAAATCTCGCCGATCGCATCGACGAGCTGGTCGCCGCCAAGAATGCAGCCCCGGGCGCCTAATCGCCCGCCATGGACCTTGATTACTTCCAGCTCATCGACCGCGTCGTCGACCTGAACCTCGACGAGAAGAGGATCACGGTCGAGGCGCAGGTGCCGGCCGCGCACACCATCTTCGAGGGACACTTTCCGGGCTTTCCGACCATGCCCGGCGTGCTCTTGACCGAAGCGATGGCGCAGAGCTCCGGCTGGCTGATACTCGGCGTCCTGAAATTCGAGCGCATGCCGTTCCTGGCCATCGTGAAGGAAGCCAAGATGCGCGGGTTCGTCAGTCCCGGCTCGTTGCTGACGATCGAGGCGAAGCTCGAGCACGAAGGTTCCGGCTTTGCCGTCACCAAGGCCAAGGGCCGCGTCGGCAAGGAGTTGAAGTGCAGCGCTGAAATAACTTTCGGCCTTGCCCCCTTCCCCGACCCGGCCTTGCGCGTGCACATGGACGCGATGGCCAACAAGATCGGCTTCCCACTGCAGGCAATCACGCATGACTGAGCCAAAATCCGCAGGCGCCAAGGAAGTCTGGATCACCGGCATCGGCATCGTCTCCTCGCTCGGCGAGGGGCTGGACGCGCATTGGGATGCGCTCAACGCCGGCAGGATCAACATCGACGACAAGCGGTTCGCGCCCTACATCGTGCATCCGCTGGCGCCTGTTACCTTCGACGCGCAGATCCCGAAAAAGGGCGACCAGCGCCAGATGGAAGCGTGGCAGCGCATCGGCACCTATGCCGCCGGGCTGGCGCTGGATTCAGCGGGCGTCAAAGGCAACAAGGAAATCCTCGGACGGATGGACATGATCGTCGCCGCCGGCGGTGGCGAGCGCGACATCGCGGTCGACGCGGCAATCCTGAACGCCGACGCCAGGGGCAATTCGAGCCCGGGTTTCCTCAACGAACGGCTGATGAACGATCTGCGGCCGACGCTGTTCCTGGCCCAGCTCTCCAACCTGCTCGCCGGCAACATCGCCATCGTCCATGGCGTCTGCGGCACGTCGCGCACCTTCATGGGCGAGGAAGCCGCCAGCATCGACGCAGCACGGATTGCGCTGGCGCGGATCGAAGCCGGCCAAAGCGACATCGCGCTGGTCGGCGCGGCCCATAATGGCGAACGGTCCGATCTTTTGGTGCTCTATGAATTCGGCGACTTCAACCTGACCGAAAAGTTTTCGCCGGTGTGGCAACGCGAGGAGAGAGGCGGGTTCGCGCTCGGCTCCGCCGGCTGTTTCCTGGTGCTGGAAGCCCGCGAGCACGCCGAAGCCCGCGGCGCCAAGCCTTACGCCAAACTGACCAAGGTCGTTGCCGACCTTGCGCAGCGCAAGCAGCCGGGCACGGTGACCAAATCGCTGGAGGCGCTGTGGCCGAAGCTCGGCGTCGGCGACAGCGGCACCCTGATCACGGGCGCAACCGGCGTCGAGCCGGTGACGTCGGACGAGAAGGCCTTTTTGCGCCAGCATCCCGGCTTTGCGGTGCGCGCCACCGGCACGATCTTCGGTCACACGCTGGAGACGCAGTTTCCGCTGGGGCTGGCGCTGGCCGCACTCTCGATCTCCCGTGGCGCGCTATTCCCGCCCAACGACCCGACAGGCCTCGAGGTTGAAAAGGCAGGCAGCCCGGACCAGATTGTCGTGGTGGGGGCCGGTCATTGGCAGGGCGAAGGCATGGCCCTGGTCGAGGCCATCAAGTAGAGCGTGGCCGAAAGACCACTTTCGGCACCGCCAGAGCAAGCAGTGAGCGCGAGCGCACTTTCAGTTACGGCGCAACATCGGGGGAACCATGTCAGCACCACGCGATAAACTCGGCAGGCCGATCGTCGTCGTCACCGGCATGGGCGTAGTGACGTCGCTCGGCGCCGGCAAGCAGGACAATTGGGCAAAGTTGACCGCGGGTGAATCCGGCATCCGCACCGTGACGCGCTTTCCGATCGACGGCTTGAAAACGACCATGGCCGGCACCGTCGATTTCGTCACCGTCGATCCGTTCTCGTCGACCGGCCTCAGCGAACGTCTCGCCGAGATGGCGACCGGGGAAGCGCTCGAACAGGCGGCGATCGGCGCCAAGGCCGACTTTCCCGGACCGCTGTTTCTGGCAGTTGCGCCGGTCGAAGTCGAATGGCCGCAGCGGCTCGAGCTCGGACGCGCGGTCGGCAGGACCGAATTCGGCTACGAGGATATGCTGCGCGTCAGCGGCGGCGGCCGGTTCACAGCCTACCATCGCCGCTTCATGTTCGGTTCGATAGCGAGTCACCTGGCCGAAACGTTCGGCACCAAGGGATCGCCGATCTCGCTCTCCACCGCCTGCGCCTCCGGCGCCACCGCGATCCAGCTCGGCGTCGAGGCGATCCGCCGCGGCGAAGCCGATGCCGCGCTGTGCGTCGGCACCGACGGCTCGGTGAACCCGGAAGCGATGGTGCGATTCTCGCTGTTGTCGGCGCTATCGACGCAAAACGATCCGCCGCAGGCCGCCTCCAGGCCGTTTTCCAAGAACCGCGACGGTTTTGTGATGGCGGAAGGCGCCGGCGCGATGGTGCTGGAGAGCTACGAGTCCGCAATCGCGCGCGGCGTCAAAATTCTCGGCGTGGTGGCCGGCTGCGGCGAGCTGACCGACTCGTTCCACCGCACCCGCTCCAGCCCGGACGGCAAGCCGATCATCGGCTGCATGCGCAAGACACTGGCCGATGCCGGCCTCGAGCCGGAGCAGATCGACCACATCAACGCGCACGGCACCGCGACACCGGAAAACGACAAGATGGAGTACAACACGACCGCGGTCGTGTTCGGCGATCATCTGCCGAAGATTCCGGTGTCCTCGAACAAGTCGATGGTCGGGCATACGATTTCCGCGGCCGGCGCGGTGGAAGCCGTGTTCTCGCTGCTGACGCTGGAGCATCAGCGGATTCCGCCGACCATCAATTACGAGATTCCGGATCCGGCCATCCTGTTCGACGTGGTCGGCAACAAGGCGCGCGACGCCAAGGTCACCGCCGTGATGTCGAACTCGTTCGGTTTCGGCGGGCAAAACGCCTCGCTGATCCTGACGCGCGAACCGGTGTAGCGAGCTGGCTATTTCTTAAATGAAACGCCTGCTCCTACGCACCAAGGCGCGCCTGCGCGACGCCGCCAAGCCCATGGCGGAAATAGCCGTCGGCGCGCTGACGATCGCGCTGTTGCGGACCACCCGCTATTTCGATCCGGACAAGACCGCCGATTTCTTCGGCCGCGTCACCCGCTTCATCGGGCGCAGGCTGCGCGAGGACCGCATCGGCCGCGAGAATCTCAAGGCCGCCTTCCCGGAGAAATCGGCCGAACAGATCGAAACCATCCTGGCCGGCGTCTGGGACAATCTCGGTCGCATCGGCGCCGAGTTCGCCCATCTCGATCACATCTGGGATTACGACCTCGACCATCCGGAGAAGCCGAGCCGCATCGAGTTCCCCCCGCGGACCAAGGAAATCTTCGATTCTTTGCGCGACGACGGGAGGCCTGCGATCATCTTCGCGAGCCATCTCGGCAATTGGGAAATCCCGGCGCTCGGCGCCGTCGCCCACGGGCTCGATTGCGCCATCCTGTTCCGCCGGCCGAACATCGAGGCCGCCGACCGCGCCATCGAACGGATCCGCGCCGTCAAGATGGGCACGCTGGTGCCGGCCGGCCGCGAAGCGCCGCTCAAGCTGGCGGAGGCCCTGCAGCGGGGCCAGCACGTCGCGATGCTGGTCGATCAGTACCTGGGCAACGGCGTCGAGGTGACGTTCTTCGGCCGCAAGACCAAGGCCAACCCGACGCTGGCGCGGCTGTTGCGGCAGGTCGAATGCCCAGTGCACGGCGTGCGCATCATCCGCCTGCCCAACCACCGCTTCCGCGCCGAACTATCCGAAGAGGTCAAACCGGTGCGCGACGCCTCCGGGCAAATCGACATCCAGGGCACGATGCAGGCGGTGACATCCGTGGTCGAAGGCTGGGTGCGGGAATATCCGGACCAGTGGCTGTGGCTGCACAGACGGTGGCGGTAGAATCCGCAACCGTCTCTCCTCGTCATTGCGAGCGGAGCGAAGCAATCCACTCTCGACTCGCTGAGGCATGGATTGCTTCGTCGCTGCGCTCCTCGCAATGACGGGAGCAACGCTCCCTCACCTCCCGGTTGGGGCCTATCCGCCGAACAGGCCGAGGCTCCACGCCTTCATCGCAACCGTCGATGCCAGGACGACAATGATCTGCAGCAGCGTGCGCGTTGAGAAGAAGGTGAGGATGTTGGTCATATGATGCTCCCGGAAGCGAGCTATAGAGTTTCCTTCGCGTTCCGGCAATGGAGGTTTGTTGGCCGGATGAGGTATTGTGCGCGGGAGACCTCTCCACGTCATTGCGAGCCAACGGTCGCGCGAATGCGCGCCCGATGACAGGCTCCGCGAAGCAATCCATCTTCCCGCTTGCTGATGCATGGATTGCTTCGTCGCGTTGCTCCTCGCAATGACGGATGGGGCACCGGAGTGCCGCATCACCTCCCCGTCTTCACCCGCGTCCACAGCCGGTTGATGATCCGCTGCGTCGCAGGCTCGCGGGCCCGGATGACGAACAGCTTTTTCTGCGTCGCCTCGTCCGGATAGATATTCCTGTCGTTCAAAATCTTCGGATCGATCAGCTTCTGGCTCGCGAGATTGCCGTTGGCGTAAGACAGGAAGTCGGAATTCTTCGCCGCGACCTCGGGGCGGTAGAGATAGTTGATCAGCTCGTAGGCTTCCGCGACGTTCTTGGCATCCGCAGGGATCGCGAGATTGTCGAAGAACATCTGCGCGCCCTCTTTCGGGATCGTGTAACCGATCTCGACGCCGTTCTTGGCTTCCGCCGCGCGGCTGCGCGCCTGCATGATGTCGCCCGACCAGCCCACCACGAAGCAGATCTCGCCCGACGCCAGCGCGCCCAGATATTCGGAAGAGTGAAACTTCCGGACGTTGGGCCTGATCTTGCTGACGAGATCGGCGGCCTTTTCCAGATCGGCCTGCTTGGTGGAGTTCGGATCGATGCCGAGATAACTCAGCGCCGCCGGCAGAATGTCGTCGGCGGAATCAAGCATATGGATGCCGCAGTCTTTGAATTTCGCGAGGTTCTCCGGCTTGAAGACGATATCCCAACTGTCGATCTTGGCGTCGGGACCCAGGATTTTCTGCGCGGCCTTGACGTTGTAGCCGATGCCCGTGGTGCCCCACATGTAGTTGGCGGCATAGTTGTTGCCGGGATCATAGGTCGCAAGCTGGCCGGTCACCACCGGCCAGGCATTGGCGAGATTGGGCAGCTTCGACTTGTCGAGCTTGAGGAAGACTTTTGCGGTGATCTGGCGCTGCAGAAAATATCCGGTCGGCACCACGACGTCATAGCCCGACTTTCCCGCCAAGAGGCGCGTCTCCAGCGTCTCGTTGGCATCGAACGTGTCGTAGACCACCTTGATGCCGGTTTCCTTGGTGAAATCCTCCAGCACCCCCGGCGCCATGTAGTTCGACCAGTTGTAGAAGTTCACGGTGCGCTCCTGTGCCCAGGCGGGCGAGAGCGACAGCGCGACCGTCATCACGCCGATCAGGCAAAGCGGGCCTCGGATTGGATGGCGCATCCTCTACCTCTTGCGACGGCCGTGCACCGCGTCCGACAGGCGTTCCAGCGCGGTATCCAGCGTTTCGTCCTTCTTGGAAAAACAGAACCGCACCACCGACGTCACCGCATCCTGTTCATAGAAAGCCGACACCGGGATCGCGGCGACCTTGTAGTCGCTCACAATGCGCCTGCAGAACTCGACATCGGTCTCATTCAAGCCCAGCGGCGACAGGTCGACGGTGAGAAAATACGTGCCCTGCGACTTCAGCACGGGAAAGCCGATGCCCTCCAGTCCTTTCGTCAACCGGTCCCTGCTCCGCGCCAGTTCCTTGCGCATGTCGTAGAAATAGTGATCGGGTTTGCCGAGGCCATAGGCCACCGCAGCCTGCAGGTTCGGCGCGGTGGTGAAGGTCAGGAACTGGTGCACTTTGGCCGCCACCCGCAACAGCGGCGGCGCGGCGCAGACGAAGCCGACCTTCCACCCCGTCAGCGAAAAAATCTTGCCGGCACTGCCGACCTTGATGGTGCGCTCGCGCATGCCCGGGATCGTGATCAGCGGGATATGCTCGCGGCCGTCGAAGATCACGTGCTCCCAGACCTCGTCGCAGATCGCGATGGTGTCGAACTTCTGGCAGAACCGCGCCAGCAATTCGAGGTCTTCGCGGGGATAGACGACAGCCGCCGGATTGAGCGGGTTGTTGAACAGCACCGCCTTGGTCTTGGGATTGAAGACGCTGGCCAGCATCTCTTCCGTCACTCGCCAGCCCGGCGGCTCGAGCCGCAACAGGCGCGGAATGCCGCCGGCCTGGCGGATGATCGGCAAATAGCTGTCATAGACCGGCTGGAACACGACAACCTCATCGCCGGGTTCGACCACGGCGAGAATGGACGCGGTCAGCGCCTCGGTGCCGCCCGAGGTCACCATCACTTCCGTCATCGGATCAAGCGAGAGCTTGTGCCAGCGGCCGTAATGAGCCGCGATGGCCTGCCGGAGTTCCGGAATGCCCATCATCGACGGGTACTGGTTATAGCCGTTCACGGTCACATCGGCCGCGGCGCGACGAATGTCTTCCGGCCCGGGATCGTCGGGAAAGCCCTGGCCGAGATTGATGGCGTTGTTGTCGCGCGCCGCCTGCGACATCGCCTCGAAGACGGTGACGGGAAGGTCGGCAAAGACCTTGTTCATGGAGGTCATTGGCAGATCAGCCGCCGGTTTTGGTCGGCAATCCCGCAGCCTTCCAGCCGATGATGCCCCCTGCCAGATGCTTGTCGTAAGGCAGCCCCGCCGCCTGCGCTGCGAGCGAAGCCGTCACCGAGCGCTTGCCCGAGCGGCAGGCGAAAACCACCTGCTTTCCCTGCGGTTCCGGAATGGCCGCCGGATCGAAGCTCTGGAGCGGAACCACCACCCCATCCGGATAGGCCTCCACCGCCACCTCATTGGGCTCGCGGACATCGACCAGAAGATAGCGCCCCTCCGCCATCCCCTTGGAAACGTCTTCCGGCGTCAAATCGTGCACCTGATGGTCCGCCACGCAATATCCTCCTGACAACCTGCCGCGCGGGCTCCGACGGGCCCGGCCAAGCGGGCGCCAAAGTCGCCCCTCACGCGGTGAAAATCAAGCGCCGCGAACGGTTTAAAGCGCCGTTCGAACCTCCGGCCTCAGCTTCGGCGGAGGCGGCTATAGAAGCTCCTTCGCAATGGGCCAAGCGCCATTCGGCGACTGAGGACCATTCGCCCGGTAACCTCGACGAAGGTAGAATGCCATCGCGTTCCAACTGGCTTCGGCCCGCACCGCCCGAATGCCTCGCTCGCACATCAGCCGCTCGAACATCTCGAGTAACCCCGCGCCAACGCCCCGGCCGGCAAATTCCGGGTCGGTATAGAGTCCCTCCAGCCAGTCGCCGCGAATGGCCCCCCACCCGGCTACGATGCCGTCCAGCTCGGCCACCCATACTTCCAGCTCACGCAGCTTTTGCTCCATTCCGGCGCGCGTGAGCTTCGCAGCCCACGCCTGCGCTTCGGCAACGGACATTTTCGGCGGCGCGAGTCCAAGGATCGATCGCCGTCGAATATCGGAGAGACCGCTTGCGTCCTCGCGCGTCGCCCGACGGTAAACGGTCTCCATCGTAACCTGCTTCGAGTTAAACGAACTGCCGAACCAGCGCGACAATATCAGCTATCGAGAGGTGAGCGGACTTGATGGCCGCGTACGCCGACGTCTGAGGATGGATCCATCGCGGACGCGGACTGACAAAGGGAAGATGCCGCTCGTCCGCGATGGTTCGCCATGAAACTGCCGGCATCCATTCAGGCAGAAGTATTGTCGGCAAGGATGCACGAATCCGCTGCGAGAAATCGGCTTGGCCCTCGGCCGCCTGCGCAGGCGCGTTGATCAGGGACCTCCGCCGCAGAGGATGCAATTCCGAAAAGCAGGCTCAGCACGTCCTCACTTGGCCAGAGTATTTTTGTGAATCGTACCGTCCTTCATGATGACCTTGAAGCTGTTGGCAGGATCGGCAATGAGGCTGATGTTGTCCAGCGGATTGCCGTCGACGAGCAAGAGATCGGCGAGCGCTCCCCGCTCCACGACGCCGAGCTTTCCCGGATAGGGATTTCGTTTTCCGGAGAGTTCCAGCAGTTGGGCGTTAGTCGAGGTTGCCATGATTAGCGCTTCGGCGGGTGTGTACCAGCGAGTGAGCGAGGCCAGAATTGCCCCTTGTTGGCGCGCCAGCGCAGCAGAGAATAGGACGTCAGTGCCCCACGCCGTCTTGATCTTGTACTTCTTCGCCAGTTCGTAAGTCCGACCTATGCCGGGCCAGACCTCATCCGCCTTGGCTCGCTGAACTGAACCCACTGGAAAGCCCAGCCGCAAGTCCTCGGGGAGTGGCTGCATGCTTAACCAAATCCCTTTTTCGGCGAACAGTTTGGCGGTTGCGTCGTCCATCAGCATGCCATGTTCGATACACTTCACGCCAGCCGCAATAGCCACCTGGATCGCATGTGGCGTAAAGGCATGCGCGGTAACGTAGGTGCCCCAATTCTCGGCTGCCTCAACGGCGGCGCGCATTTCGGTCGCGGTAAATGTGGTCACATCAATCGGACTGAAGGGTGACGACACCCCGCCGCCTGCCGTCAATTTGACTTGGGAGGCTCCCTGCATGAACTGTTCGCGGACGCGCAATCGCACCTCGTCGGGACTGTCCGCAACCATCGCGCCGCCAGTCTGCTCCATACGCGTCAGCATGCCGCCGATCGTCCGCGGCAGATCAGTTAGCTGACGGAAATCCCCATGCCCGCTCGTGACAGTAATCACGGCACCGGACGGATAAATGCGCGGGCCTTTGACGATGCCCTCGTCGATGGCGCTCTTGAGACCGAACACCGGACCGCCCACGTCGCGTACGGTGGTGAAGCCGCGCATCAGAGTGTCAGTCGCCTCGTTGCCAGCCACGAGATTGAGGTAGCCAACGTCGCCGAGCGACTGTGCCGGCGTCACCCGGATCAACATCGCGTGCCAATGCACGTCGATCAGGCCGGGCATCAGCGTTCGCCCACCTCCGTCGATAATCGTCGTAGTGGCGCTTCGATCAACCGAAATCGGTGTCTGGGAAATTGTTTCGATCAGATTACCTCGAACAAGAATGTTTGTCGGTTCGGATAACGTCTGGCCCTTGCCATCGAAGACCCTGACATTGTTGAAGAGCGTTGTCGCGTGGTTTACTTGCTGGGCTGGCGCCACGTCTATCGGGAGCGCCAGCGCACAGATCTGTAGCGCAACCAAACGGCAGAAATGCGCGGAAACCATTTGACCCTCACGAGCAGCGGATCGCCAAGGTGTATTCATGACAACAACATTGCCGCGCAGTGCGAACCAGAGCGCTTAAGTTTTCAGCGATGCATGTAGCGACGTCCAATCACTCGGCCGCTTCTTGCATCAATCGTTAGCCTTAAGATGTCGCGCCCCCGGCGCGTCTCACCTGTGACGACCCAGTATCTGCCGCGCCTGTCGATGTTCCGGATGCGATGGACGCCATTGCGTCGCGCGATTCGTGTTGCGTCCTGCCGATCAATGCGCCCTCTGCGATCGATGCGAACACCGTCGCGATCGATAGTAACGCTTTGCGCAACTGCGTTGGGAATGACGGGAGGAAGCAACTCAGCCAAACTGAGGAATGACGCCCCCAACAGAACTGCGAGCACTTTGTTCATCGAGCATTCTCCACATCACCGCGTTGTCGCGGTTAAGTTGCGCTCGTTATCACTCACACTATACAGGGACGTTTCCCCTTAGCAATGGCGCAGGTCCGCCGCTCATTGATGCTTTTCTCGCGCAAAATGCTCTCAAGAGAGGCGCAGTTGCGCGGTGATCGGAAGCCGATCCGGACAACCTTAAGAATAGGTAAGGGGCAATGGCTTATCTGGTGCGCACCTCTGCTATTGGCACAGACCGGCGGTTGGAAGATAGGCAGAGCGTGTCCGCTCTGAATGTGGCCCTAATGGACGCAACTTCTCAACGGAGGGCGAGCGGCCGCAGCGTCGTGCCGGCCACGGTACCGCGGATGGCGTTTGTGGTCAGGATATAGGCGAACTCGTAGACACGATCTGCGGCGAGCCGCTCAAGATTATTGAACTCCAGGATGTGGACGCCCTGCTGGACCAGCAGATAGACGTGGACCGGGATGAAGCTGCCGCCAACGGCCTGAGAATCTGCCGGCTTCGGCGGCCCATATTCGAGCCCGGATGTATCGGAACCGAGCATAAGCGCGCCCTTCTCCTCGACGAGCCACTTCGCGGCTGTCAGGCCGATGCCCGCCGAGTCGTGCTGGCCGATTTTGGCATGGTCGCGGCCGTTCTCGCCCCAGTAGCGCGCAGTTCCCGTGCGCAGCAGAACGACCGTGCCCGGGGTGACGTCGACGTTCTGCGCCTTCAACGCGCCCTCGATATCAGCGATAGTGATTTCATAGGAAGACGGAAGGGCCTCCACGTTCTTGAAGCCCGCAACGTCGACCAAGACGCCCCGCGCGACGATCGGCGGGATCGTGGTCACGTCAGCCTTGCGAACGCCGAAGTCGCCGCCCCACTCGTCGGACGTGAAACCGTTGTAAAACTCGTTCTTCGGTCCATGCGTGACGTGGCCGAGCCCATCAATCTGGGTCGCCACGTTGTCGTTCATGAAGATCGCGTTGCTATGCCAGGCGGTGATCCCCGTATTGCCTCCCTCCGGCGTGGTGAACGACAGATCCTTCTGGCTCCTCACGCCCGCGGGCGAGCGGAAGCTCATGATTTCTCCCGGGCTGTGACCGGGCCATTTGTATGAATAGCGGTCGTACGGAAGGCCGAGATCGTAGACCCTACCCTGTGTCACGAGCTTCAAGGCAGCCAAACGTGATGCATCAGTCATCTCGTTGAGGTTTCCGACCTCGTCCTGAGGTCCCCAGACCCAGCCCCATCCTTTTCCTTTTGACCACTTCTTCATGCCACCGTCCTGCGCATAGCCTCCGCCGGCGGCGAATGCGAGAACGGTCACGGCGAGCAGGAATCGCGAAACTACCTTCATGGAATCCTCCTGGAACGACATGGATAGCTCAGCTTCCCCAGTCTAGGCCTGAGCTCACCGTGGGATCAACGAGATTGTCGGTCGGCGCCCGCCTCAGCAAAAATTCAGAGAGACGCGATGGCTAGTGCCGCAAAAGCCGATAGTCCCGCTCGGGATGTCTCTCGCGCCACAGGTGAAGTGGTTCACACCAAGATGAAATGCGGAGGACTAAGGTGCCCACGCCCACCTGGGGTGAAACAACACCCCATTGCGTGGGCGGCAAAAAGGAGTCTTCCGATGAAATCCGTTTTAGGAATGTCGGCAGCTACTCTGCTGCCGGGCATCATCGCTGCCGCGCTGTTGGGCGCGCCAGCGCGCGCCGATGTCGTCACTGACTGGAACGTGACCACCGGTACCCTGGTGGCCAATGACCTCGGCAACAATCCCAAACTGCGCACCTTGGCCATGGTGCATGTTGCGATGTCGGATGCGATCAATACCGTGCATAACCGCTACACCCGCGTGGTCGCGACGGTTCCGGCTACGCCTGGCGCGTCGGCCGAAGCCGCGGCCGCGGCGGCCGCGCGGCAGATCCTTGTTCAGATCTACCCAACCAAGAAGGACAAGATCGAAGAGGCCTACGCGGCATCGCTCCAGGCGATCCCGGACGGGTCTGCCAAGACCGAGGGCATCAAGCTGGGTATGGCGGTCGCCGACGCAGTACAGGCCGACCGCGCAAACGACGGCACCGACGCTGCGGACACTTACCGGCCGCACACTGCCCCAGGGGTATGGGTGCCGACCACACCGCCGATCCGGGAACAATACGCGCGCGCAAAGCCATGGGTGTTTGGGAGTGCCCAGCAGTTCCGGCCCGGCCCGCCGCCAGCACTGTCGAGCGCCGAGTGGGCGCGAGACTACAACGAAGTCAAGAGCCTCGGCGGCACCAAGAGCACGGCGCGTACCGCCGAGCAGACCGAGGCGGTTAAATTCTGGGAAAACACTAATTTCGGCCCGGCATGGCAGGCGGCGGCACGCGAGCTCGCGATGAAGCAGGAGATGCCACTCGCCGAATGTGCCCGCCTGTTCGCCCTGCTCAACATGAGTCTGGCGAACGCCTACATCGTCAATTGGGACGCGAAGTACACCTACAATTTCTGGCGACCGGTCACCGCGATCCGCAATGGCGACCAGGACGGCAACGATGCGACCGAGCGCGATGCCGGCTGGACCTCGTTCAACCCGACGCCGATGCATCCAGAATATCCCTCGCAGGCGACCATCAACGCAACGATCGCGACGGCGGTTCTGGAATCGGTGTTCGGTCCCGTGAAGGCGATTCCTTTCACGGCAACCGATGTGCGAGATGCGAAGCGAACGCGGCAATTCGCCAGCCTGGCCGATATGGCGGAGGAGCAGAAGAATGTCCGCGTGTGGGGCGGTGTGCACTATCGATTCGCGATCCGCACCAGCGAGGACGTGGGCCGAAAGGTCGCGGCCTACATGATCGAGAACACGCTCAAGCGGGCGCCTTGAGCTCTCGAGTTTGATCACGCGAAAGCCCCGGATGAAAATCCGGGGCATTCGCCTATGGACGAATGTCGCGTGAGCAGTTTGAATTCGGGACAACTTAGTTGTCCGATCTGTGGAAACACACAATCCACACTTTTCGCTTTGCCGTTGAACCTTCGCGACGTTCCCCTGACCCACCCTAAGGGGCTCTCGGGACCACAGGAGGTTCTGATGACGAAGCATCGAACGATAACTGGGTTCGTGGCTGTCGCTCTGCTTGCTGTTGCCGCATCCGCCGCCACCATGAGGTCGCACTCGCCTTCGACGGAGAGCATTGCCGTCTCCGCCGGCACGACCATGTCGAATGGCCGCACGGTTGACGCGAACGAACTCCCAACTGCGAGTTTTGACGAGCGCTGGTCCGCGATGTCTTCTTCGACAACGGACACGCCCGAGCAATAGGCTCGCCGTTCGCTAAGTGCCGCCGCGATCGGCCGACTTGGCGAAAGTTGCAATGGACCCTTGGCAGTTGGGCGACGCCTTCGCGTGACGGAGCACAGATGCGGCTGCGCGCACGACAAGATGAATACGGAGGTACGTACACACGACATCGACAGTCATTTGAAAGTCCACCTTTTTCGAAGGAGGCAACGATGAACGTACTGAAAGCTGCAATCGTCGGCCTGGGACTAATTTCAGCCAATACAGCGGTCCACGCGGACGTCATCGCCGATTGGAACAACACCGCAATGGCCGTGATGAAGGCGGTCAACGTTGGCGGTAATCCGTGGACGCGCAGCATGGCCCTCGTAAACGTGTCCATGTCTGACGCGGTCAACTCGGTGCAGAACCGATATTCGCGTTACATACAGGAGCTTCCAATTGACCCGAACGCTTCAGCCGAGGCCGCCGCTGCGGCGGCTGCCCGCGAAATTCTCATGCGCCAGTATCCCGGCCAGAAGGAGCGGATCGATGCAGCCTTCGCGGAGACGATGAAAATCATTCCGGACAACCCCGCTCGGGCCGCGGGTATTGATTTAGGCGCAAAAGTTGCGGACGCCGTTTTCGCCGAACGTCAGAGCGACGCGACAAACGCGCCCGACACATACCGCCCGTTCACCACGGCTGGCATATGGGTGCCGACCACGCCGCCGCTCTTCCCTCAATATGCGACAGCCAAGCCGTGGGGCTTGGAGAGTGCAAGTCAGTTCCGCCCGGGTGCGCCCCCGGCCCTCAACAGCGCTCTTTATGCGCGCGATTACAATGAAACCAAGGAAATGGGTGGGGTAAAAAGCGCGAAGCGGACCGACGCGCAGTCCGACGCCGTGCGCTTCTGGACGCAAGCCAACCTCGGGCCCGCATGGTTCCAGGCGGCTCGGCAGGCTTCCGCTCGTCATGGCCTCCCGGTGGCAGAAAGCGCGCGAGTGTTTGCACTGATGTCCATGGCTCTCGCCAACTGCTTCATCGTCGATTGGGACGCCAAATTCCAATACAATTTCTGGCGGCCGATTACCGCGATCCGCAACGGCGACCAGGACGGCAACGATGCGACGGAGCGCGAGGCAGGCTGGCAGCCTCTGAACACTACGCCGATGCATCCCGAATACCCGTCGCAGGCCGGGATCAACGCGGGTGCGGCACAAGGCGTTCTGGAAGCTGTTTTCGGCGCCGGGACAGAAAGCTTCACCGCGACCGATACTTCCGACGCGCGCCTTTCGCGCCAATTCACCAGCTTTGCGCAGATGACCCAGGAGCACAAAGAAGTGCGCATCTGGGGCGGCATTCATTTCCGCAATTCGCTGGAGGTCGGAGAAGCGATGGGTCGCAAGATCGCCGACCATCTGGTGGCAAACTACTACGTGAAGCCGACGCATGTTTCGGCGCCATCTCAAGGCACTCGGTAATCGGGCGGCGTGCTGCGGCTTGCCGCAGCACGTCACCTGGCTAGGTCGTGATGCCCCGGCCTGACCCGATCCGGGAGCGACGCCTTGATTTCCACACTTTTTGAGCAAACAAATTACGTCCATGTGGACTCTTGGAGGACACGCGATGATGGGGCGTGGGCTCGCGTTGTTACTGGTAGGGCTGCTGGGCGGCTGTATGCAAGCGACGCTTGCACCATCGTCGAATGCCAGTTTGACCCCAAGGGACCGGCAGTTGCTCGCCCGCACGCCTTACGCGCAGGCCAGCATTCCCGAGACTTATCGCCGGCATATTGTCGACTACACGCGCAAGGAGCAGCCGGGAACGATCCTGGTCGATACCAACGCCAAGTATCTGTACTACGTCTTGCCTGGGGGCAAGGCGATCCGCTACGGCGTGACGGTGGGAGAGGAAGCGCTGGCCTGGTCCGGCGTCGCTACGGTTGGCCGCATGGCGGAATGGCCGGATTGGATCCCGACGGCGGAGATCCAGGCCCGGCTCGGGCCCTACCCGAAGCGCGTTGCCGGAGGTCCGGCCAATCCGCTGGGCGCGCGGGCGATCTATCTTTACGAGGGCAACAAGGACACGCTGTACCGCATCCACGGCACCAACCAGCCGGAATATATCGGTCAAGCCATTTCGTCCGGCTGCATCCGCATGACCAACGAAGATGTTATCGATCTCGTCAATCGGGTGAAGCTCGGCGCGATCGTCGTCGTCCTCCCGCCGGGCCGGAGTGCGTAGCGAGCTAGAGCGTGATGTTTTTTTGGCCGCGGACGCGCTTTTCCTCTCCCGCTTGCGGGGGAGGCGTAGGCCACCTTCGGTGGCCGTCCTCTGAGACGCCGAGGCAAAGCCTCAGCTATGGCGAAGCGCCGGGCGGGGCTCTCTCCACTCAGGCAGTGTCGCCCGTGGAGACACCCCCACCCCAACCCTCCCCGCAAGCGGGAGAGGGAGCGCACCTCCTTCGTGGTCCAAATCAAATCCAATTTCATATTGGTTTAGGGAGCGTTCGCCGTTCGCAGTTTTTCGTCCCACCCGCGCCGCGCGCGAAACCTGCGTCATTGCCTCGCGTGAAGCATCTGCAGCCTGGCAATGCGGTCGTCGGCGCGGCGGAGCCGCCGACAAAGCTCGCGGTTGATATTCTGCATAACCATCACATACGCATGGATGTCGGCTTTGTAGCACATGTAGAGTTTTTGGGCTGTGAGCTCGTACAGCATGGTTGGGCTCTCCGCGACGACGGTGGCTGATCGGTTCTGCATTTCGATAAGCGTCATTTCGCCGAAGAAATCACCGGGCCCGAGATCCGCCATGCGAATGACGCGTCCGGCATCCGCCCGCTTGCTCACCACGAGGTGGCCAGAGTGAACAATGAACATGGAGCGCCCCGGTTCTCCTTCCGCGACGACAGTGGCACCGGCGTTGAAGCGGCGCTCGACCAGCATCGAGATCAGGAGATCGAGGCCCGCATCTGAAAGGCCACCGAAGAAAGGTGTGGCGAGCAAGAACGCTTTCAGATCGGGGGAGCTGATAGCCATCGATAAATATACTCCCGCTCCTGGAGGTAGACCGAGAGCACCGTTTGAGCGGAACGTCACCCGCCTTGCGGGAGCAGACCGATCCCCAGGCTGGTTATCAAACCTTCAATCGGCCGCATAGAACGCCTCCCGGACGGGATTCGAAATGGGACCGGAGCCAATGATCGCCGTCTGGGTCATGACTACGCCGATGACGCGGTTTGTCGGATCGATCCAAAACTGCGTGCCATAGATGCCGCCCCATCCATAGCTACCGGCCGGAAGACGGCTCTTGGCTGCGGCGGGATCGGTCAGGATTCCAAAGCCCAGCGTGAAGCCCCAACCGGGTCCGCGAATCGTCGGCATGTTGCCAGTCGCGTTCTGCGTCATCTGCCGGACCGTCTCGGCGCGGAGCACCCGCACGCCGTCAAGCTCGCCCTCGTTCAGCAGCATCTGCAAGAACCGCACGTAGTCACCGATAGTGGCACTCATGCCGGCGCCGCCGGAATTGTACGCAGTCGGAGAGAAGGCGCGGTTCGGGTCGAGGCTGGCAGTGCCCTTGGTGGGTGGGAACGGCACTGCCTCAGGTCCCATCACGGGAACGTAGCCTGTGCCGAGTGCGCCCGTGACCTGTGCGGGTCGCGTCACCTGCACGAAGCGTGAGCGAACGGTATCAGGCGCGTTGAACACAAAGCTCTCGATGCGCAAGGGCTTTGCAATGCGCTCGGTGACAAAAGATTGCAGGCTGTTTCCCGTCACCTTCTCGATGACGGCGCCGAGCACGTCCGTCGCGAGCGAGTATTCCCAGCCCGTACCAGGCTGATAGCCAAGCGGAACGGAGGCGAGACGCTGCATTGCTTCAGCGGTGGTTACTTCGGGCTGATCTAGCCCGTCGGTCACGCGCGCGTCGCGATATGCATCCACAAGCCGAGCATTATTGATGAAGTTATAGGAGAGCCCGGCGGTATGGGTCAGCAATTCGCGGATGGTCGGGGGCCTGTTGGCCGGCCCCTCGGCGCCGTCGGGCCCTCGCACCCGAAGCTTGGTGAACTCGGGGAGGAAGCGGCTAACCGGATCATCCAGGCCAATCTTGCCCTGCTCGACAAGGATCATCGCCGCCACCGAGGTGACAGCCTTCGTCATTGAGGCAACTCGGAACATGTCGTTTGCGCCGATCGGCGCGGTACTTCCAACCTCGCGAACGCCGACGCTGCGGCTGTAGACCGGGCGGCCGTCCTGGAGGATCAGCACCACGATACCCGGAGTGCTGCGGCCTTCCACCAAGCCCCGCAGGACTTCATCGAGCTTGGCGTTGCGCGCCTCTGGCGAAAACGCCAGGGCCACCGGGATGGGGCTGAGCGCGAAAGCTATTACTGCGGCCGCAAGCAGTCGGATGACAAGACGACGTGAGATCATGATATCCCTCCCGTAGACCTGTTCTGGCGCGCCATTCTGCAGCTACTTGAGACCGGAAGCAATGTCTCGGGCACGCACATGTCCGCGTTTGCCTCATTGTGGCCGGTCCGAGCATAGCGCAGGGACATTTGCTCCAACCGCGAACGGCTCCTCACTTTGCTTCTCGCAACCCGCAACCTCACGCGGCCGGATTGGACCGGATCTGCCGGGCTTGAACGCTCTCGTCTTGTTCCAGCGGCAGCGAAAATTGAAACACGGCGCCCCGCGGTTCGTTCGCGCTCGCCCACATCCGTCCCCCGTGAGCCTCGACCATCGACCGGCAGATCGCGAGGCCCATGCCCATGCCCTTCGCCTTCGTCGTATAGAAGGCCTCGAACACGCGCTCGACATCCGCCGGGTCCAGGCCCGGGCCGGAATCGCGAACCGTGACGAGCACGCCGCCCGCGGCCTCCCTCTCGCTGTTGATCCGCAGTGCGCCTGCCCGCTGGTCGACGCCCTCCATGGCTTCAATGGCATTGAGGATCAGGTTCAGAATCACCTGCTGCAGTTGGGTGCGATCGCCTTTCACCATAGGCAAGCCCGGCGCGAGGTTGGTCTGCAGCAAGATGCCGTGCTTGACCATTTCGCTCCGGGTCAGCACGACCATTTCGAGGATGGCTTCATTGAGGTCGAACCGATCGTTCCGCGGCGGCACCTTGTTGATGAGGGCCCGGATCCCGCTGATGACGTTGCCGGCGCGCTTGCCGTCCTCGACGATACGGCGAAGGGAATCGCGAACCTCGCCGAGATTGGGCGGTTGAGCGCTGAGCCAGCGCAGGGCAGCCCCGGCATTGGTAACCGTCGCCGCGATCGGCTGGTTGACCTCATGGGCAATCGAGGCCGTCAATTGACCCATCGTGGTGACGCGATTGGCGTGCGCGAGCTCCGCCTGCATGGCGCGCAAGGATTCCTCGGCCCGCCTGCGTTCGGTGATGTGCCGCCCGACGCCGCGGTAGCCGACGAAGCGCCCCGTCTTGTCAAACACCGGCAGCCCGGAGACGGACACGTAACGCTTGCTGCCGTCGGGGCCAGCTCGCGCAAGCTCAAAATCGCGAAACGGCAGGTGGGCATCGAGCGTTTCCCGGTGCTTGCGCCAGGCCTCTTCATCCGGCTCCAGGTAAGGCACTTCCCAACGGGTCTTGCCGATCTCGGCGCCCGGCGCCGGCGCGTCGGCAAGGCTCTCCGCGAACTCCTGGTGAGTGAAGCGGTGTTGCGCATCAGTCTCCCAGTACACGTCGAAGGAGAACTGCACGAGGGTGCGAAAGCGTTCCTCGCTCTGCCGCAGCGCCTCTTCCGCTCGCTTGCGCTCGGTCAGATCGAGCACGAAGCTGACACCTTGATTTGGGTTTTGTTCGAACATCACCCCGCCGATCAGCACCGGTACGCGGCTGCCGTCTTTCCGGAAGTACTCTTTCTCGGATGGTTGGACGGTCCCCGTCCGTCTCAGCTCTTCCGCGGCACGTGCGTCGCGGTCGCGCCATTCTGCCGGCGTCAGGTCGGTCCAGTTCAGCCGACCCGAGGCAAGATTCTCGCGGTCGTAGCTTAACATATGGAGAAACGCGTCATTGGCCTCGAGAATGCGACCGTCGAGCTCCCAAATGACGATGCCGACGATGTTGGCGTCGACCAGGCGCCGGATCTTCTTATCGCGCGCCAGGAGATCGCCGTGGAGCGCGACGTTCTCCGCGATCGCCTTACGCCGCCTTATCGCTTCGAGCCGTGCAAGCGCCAACGCCACCACCGCCAGGACTGCGACAATGACGATCGCGGTCGCGATCAGCCTGGCTTTGCGTTGTTCGAGTGCCTCGGCGCGCTTCTCCTGATCCACGAGCAGGAGACGCTCGTGGTCCACCATCTGGTCGATCTGCGACCTTATCTCGTCCAGGCTGCGGATCATGGTCAGCGCCGCCAGCCCGGAGGTGCTGGCCGTCTTGACGATGTCATCGATCTCACGCAGCTTTGCTGCAACTGTCAGCGCTAGATGTCCGGCACGATGGTTCTGCAAGGGATCGTTCGCGACCAGAGCCTGGAGCGCCTGCGTGTCTCGTCGTACGCTTTCGTCGGAGACGCCGTAAGCCTTGAGATATGAGGGGTCGAGAGTCAGCAGATACTCGCGTCTTTGGGCCTCCACGTCGGCGATGACCGCCCGCAGCCGATCCAGCGTGTCGAGCACCTGTCGACTCTTTTCGTGTGCAAGACTTGCCGCTTGTCGCTCCTGCCAATATCGAAGGCCGAGAAACCCGGTCGAGACCACGACAGCCAGAACCACCGCGACAACCACCAGCGTCAGCGGACGAGCAAACCACCGAAAGGACTGGGTCAGAGGGATTGACATTAGCCTTAAGTCTTCGATGCTCGCGTGAGCGGCTCTTTTCTGATGCCGATGAAGAGTATTGCCAGTATAGTAAAAATACAGCCGCGGTCTGCGTAGTTTAGATAGGAACCGGCACGCGCCAACCCTGCAGATTGCACCGGCTTAGAAGCCCGTCAGTCCCCTCGCAAGGGGCCAGAACGTCACGGGTGGGGTCGCTCGGCTGTTGTGAAGGCCCACTCCCCGCCAGGAGCAACCACATGGCTCCAAATGAAACGGTGCAGGGTGAAAAGCCTCCGAGCCGTCCGGGGTCGGCCAGCCGGCGCAGCTTCGTCAAGGGATTGGGCGCGGCCGGCGTCGCCCTGCCGGCCCTCGCCATCCTGCCACGGTGGGGTTTCGCAGAGGATGTCGCCGGTGTCTATGCGCACGCTGCGATAGATTGGAGGCAATTTGCCGGGCAGACGATCACGCTCGCAGGCGCGATCCATCCCTGGTCGAACGCGATCACACCGCTTTTGTGGGATTTCACCAAGCTCACCGGCATCAGCGTCGTTACCGACTTCCGATTGGAGACCGCGTATATGGGCGCGCTCCCGATCCAGCTCGCCCGCGGCAGCAGCACACCCGACGTCTTCATGTTTACGGCCTATGGCCAGGGCATCTCAAAAGGATGGCTCGAGCCGCTGAACGCCTATTATTCCGACAGGTCGCTGACCGATCTCGGCTGGTATGACGAGAATGATCTTCTCCAGACAGCCCGAGCCTTTCCGTTGTGGCCGGACGGCGAACGCTACGCCTGCCCGATCACATCCGAGGCGGTGACCTTGTTCATCAACGGCGACGCGATGGCAGCCAGGAATCTGCGCGTTCCCCAGACTTTCGATGAGCTGCTCGCCACCGCCAACGCGGCCAAGACCAGTGAGATGTCGGGCATCGCCATGCGGGCGCAGGCCGGCGGCAATTCGTCCGTGCCGGCCATGAGCTTCGTGTTCTCCTATGGCGGGGACATGGTCAAGGACAACAAGGCCGCTTTCGCGGGCCCGGAGGCGATCGCGGCCGTCGAGATGTACGGTCGACTGCTCAGCCAAGCCGGACCCAGCGGTGTGAGCGGCTATGAATGGTACCACGTGCTGGACGATTTCCTGCAGCGCAAGACGGCGATGGCGATCGACAGCAGCAACTTCGCCACCGACATCTCCAATCCAGCCAAAAGCCAAGTTGCCGGGCGGACTGTGTTCGCCGCCTTTCCACATGTCGCCGGCCGCACGTCCGTGCCCTTCATGTCGCACTGGCAGGCCTGCATCAATTCCCATTCCCGAAACAAGCGGGCGGCGTTCTTGTTTCTGATGTGGGCGACAAGCAAGCCAACCTCGCTGCGGACCGCCGCAGCGGGGCTGGCGACGACACGCGTGTCGGCCTGGTCGAGCGAGGACTTCAAGAAGGCGTTCGGCGCACAAGCCGCGGAGGCAGCGCTGACCAACTTGCAGAATGCCGATGTTGACCGCGCCAAGGCGATTCTTTTCCATGCGCTCTCGAGACCCATCCTGGACGCATTCATGATCGGCGTGAATGAAGTGGTCACCGGAGCGAGATCGGCGAAGATTGCGATGACCAACGCCGCCGAGAAGGCCAATGCGGCGATCCGCGGATAGCAGGGCTATTACGAGCGCGATGTCCGCCTTGAGTCCGCCAATGCGCGGTATCGAGAATGCTGGCCAATCGGGGCTTCCGTGCTCGACGGGCTTGCGCGCTCCCGGCCCGATCAAGCGTTGACATCAGAACACTGCAAAGGTCGCCACGACGACGCGCACCGGCGCGCAACTATTTCGGCGATTGCAGGATGACGCCGTAGCGCCGGTAGATTCGCTCGACCGTGCCGTCGGCGCGCAGCCGCTCCAGAGCCCCATCAATCGCATCGCGCAAGCTGTCATCCGGCCGGACCATGCCAACAGCGACATTCCAGTTGAGGTTCGCCTCGCTCTCGTCGCGATCCAATATGCGGAGCGCTTTGTCCGGATGCGTCAGGTTGAAATAGCTCGCCGCCGTCGGCGTGACCGCCGCCGCGTCGATCTCATGGTTGGCCACGGCCTCAAGGCTGTCGATCTCAAACCCGAAAGTCGATGTCGGTACACGCCGCTGACTAATGACCATCGCCGCGAAGGATCCGACCAGGACCCCGACCTTCGTGTGCCCGTCGAGACTCTTGAACGACGTGAGCTTGCTGGCCTGCGGCACGGCCAGGACAACGCCAGTGCGATAGTAGGGTTTTGAAATCCTCAAGTTGGTCTCGCCTTGCGCCTCGCGATCGGCAATCACATCCAGAAGAATGTCGCAACCGGCGCTGCGCATCTGGTACCGGGTGATAATCCAGTCGAGCTCCAGCGAGACGCCGAGTTCGCGTGCCAGCGCCTGTCCCAATTCGACCTGAAATCCTGGCGGATCGCCGGCCTTGCTCGCGAATGGAAGCGAGTTGGGATGAGCACATAATCCAAGCACGCCGGTCGAGCGGATGGCGTCGAGGGGACGCGCCTGAGCCGGGCCGATCAGCCCGATGACGGCGCCGACCATGAACGGGAGAATCGTCTTCATTCCGTGTCCCCGTATGGATGGATCGGGTCTCGGCAGCTCAGCCCTCGCGCGGCTTCAAGGCCCGGATGTACTTGACCATCTGTTCGATCTGCGCGTCGGTGAAGGCCCCAGCGAATCCAGGCATTGCGCCTTCCTTGCCGTTCTTTATGCGGTCACGCAAAAAATCGTCGTCTCGTGGTGAATTCATCAGTTGTGGCCCCTTGCCGGCAGCTCGGCCGCCACTGGAGTGACAAAAGCCGCAGGTCCCTGCGAACAACTGCTCGACGTCGAACGTCCCGTTGTCGGGCGCAGGGCTCGCAGGCTGCGTCCGGACCGACCCGGCACACGCCAATGACGCGCCCAGCACCGCCGATAGCAGTGCGATGTTCTTCAAGTGCAATTTCAAAACGTCCGGCTCCATTTCCCTGAAAGCCACCCAGCCGCTTCAACGCACGGGGAGCAGGCTTGCGCCCGCCCCCCGGCAGATCGTTTGCGATCGCCTATTTGAGGCTGAAGACGACGAGCATGCCGTCGTCGCGCGGCATGCTCTTGTAGATGCCGCCGAAGTTTGGCCCATATTCGTCCGCCAACATGCCGCCGAAGCCCGCTGTCACGGCAATGTATTGCTTGCCGCCGACAGAGTAGCTGACGATGCCACCCTGATGGCCGGTGCCGTTGTTGTGATTCCACAGCTCGGTCCCTGTTTCGGCATCGTAGGCGTGAATGGTGCCGCGCGAATCAGGCACGAACACGAGATTGCCTGCGGTCGATAGCACACTGCCAAGCGGCGGCTCGGGGTAGCGAACCTCCCATTTCTTAACCCCGGTCACGGGGTCGCGCGCGTCGAGATGACCATAGATCTCGCCGCCCGGAGGAGGCGCCATCTTGAAATCGGCGCCGATGTTAAGCTGTACCTGTGGACTCGTCACCGGCGTCGTCTTCTGGACGTCGAGCGTCATGCACCATTCCTGGCCGATCTTGTAGTAGAGGCCCGTTTTTGGACTGTACGACCCGGCGTTCCAGCTTATGCCGCCACCAATGAATGGGCACAGCGGCGGGTCGGTGACCTTCCCCGCAGTGAAGTCGCGACGCCCGATCAGCGCGCCCGTCTTGGGATCGATGTCCTTGACGAAATTGATGTTCTGAACGAGCCGCCAGACGTTCTTCACGGCGAGATTGCGGTCGTAAACAAAGATGAAGCCGCCCTTGTTCGGATGGACGATGAGCTTCTGGCCGTCGCGCTCGAGCATCACGAACTCGCCGACGGCGCTGTCAAAGTCCCAGGCATCGTGCGGCAGCTCCTGATGGTAGAATTTCAATTTGCCGGTATCGATGTCGAGACCGATCACTGAGCTTGTGTAGAGATTGTCACCGGGACGCGCGCCTTGCGTCTTATAGTCCGCTCCCGACCAATCGTAGAGCGGCGCCGGGTTGGCAGTGCCCCACAAGAGGGTGTTGGTCTCGGAATCGTAGGTGCCGGGCATCCAGCCGCCGCCTCCACCGGTGCGCCAGGAGTCACCGCCCCAGGTCTTCATGGCTTCGTCGGTGCCGGCAACCGTCAGGAACTCCCATTTCTTTTTCCCCGTGGCGGCATCGATGGCGAAGATCGGGCCGCGGCCGGGCCACTCACCGCCCTGCGCGCCGATGATCACCAAGCCCTTGGCATAGAGAGGCGCACCGGTGAAGCCGACCGTCAGCTTCTGGGAATCGATCAGCTTGGTGTCCCACGCCACCCTGCCGGTCTTCGCGTCCAGCGCGATGAGCCGACCGTCCACTGTGCCGACGTAGACTTTGCCCTCTCCGAGGGCGACACCGCGATTGTAAGGCGAGTGCGTCTGCCGCTTGATCAACGCCTCGTCCAGTTCCGGGAAATAGTGCCAGATCAACTCGCCGGTGGCGCCGTTCAGCGCGAAGGTTCGGCTGTACGAGCCGGTGTAGTAAAGCACGCCATCGGCCACCAGCGGCATCGACTGCACCCCGCGGGTGGATTTTCCCGGAATATGCATCCAGGCGACACCCAAGTTTCCGACGTTGCTGGTGTTGATCTGAGCGAGCGGGCTGTAGTGATGCGACTTGTAGGAACCGTGATAGGTCAGCCAGTCATTCTGGCCGGCGGCCTCGATCCGTGCGGTATCAACCGTTTGTGCAAAGGCTGACGATGCGACAAGCGTCGCACCGATCGCAACTGCAACGGGTAGAGAAAAATAACCCAAATGCTTCTTCATCCGTATTTCCTCCCCTTGGTCTTGCTCTTGCGCTGGTCACTACACTGTCCGGCCCGCCGCACCTGATCGTCTCCCGAGGCGATCGTTTTGTGCCGCGCGCCGGACAATTCCGATTTCCGTTTTCATGAGACGCCCCATTCCGCTCAGGCTCCATCCGTAGCGCAAGCCAACGGTTTCCAGGCAGCGGTCGGCTCGCATCTCAGCAGCCGCTTCCTTGAACAACTGTCCGACACGATCGTGTTCCCTTTGTGGGCGACATTGATGCTGACAGCGACATTGCCGATACCGCAATTGATGCATCGCACCATCGGCTGTCGGCCTACCCTCCGCGCGCGTGGAGCATTCGCAGCACCACGTCCAATTCCTTCCCGGCTTACACGGGCTTTGCTGCAGTCTAGCGTAGTTTCACGGGATCCGCACCCGTTTCGGTCTTGTAAACCCTGACCGAACGCCAGGTCTCCATGATGCTCGCCAAGGGCGGCACCGCCACGTCTCCATTCGTGTATGAGGACGACATTGTCGCGGCATTGGCCAATCGCGAGATCGAGGCCGCCGCCGTCACACCGATGACGGTCGGCTGGTTCAACCTGCAGCATGCCGACAAGCCGCTGCGCCTGATTCCGGCGTTCGACAACGATTCTGATTTGAACTGGAATATTGCGGCGGGGCTGCTCCGCCCCGACGACAAGCTGCAACAGCGTGTCGATGCGGCGATCGAGGCGCTCCTGGCCGATGGCAGCATCGCGCGGATCTATGCTCGCTATGGCATCGAGCTGCGGCCTCCGCAGTGAGGCTATCGGATTGGTGTATTGTTATGGGACGTGCGCACGACGCATATGGGCCGTGCTTGCGTGTTCCGCACCGAGATGACACGCTTCACGGTAAACTGAGACCGGCCACAGGGCCTTTGTGCTAGTCTGGCGGACGTAGGTTCTGCGTGTGTGCGGTCCAGAAGCATGCCAAGGGAACCCAAAAAGGCAATGCATCTTTACCGAGCGTGGTTGGCTGATTGCGCTGGCCGTGGCGGTGGGAATGTTGCTCGGCCTGGCCGGCCCAACCTCTGCACAGTTCTTTAATTTCGGCGGATATCAGCAGCGGCCGCAACCGCAACGCGGCGGCGGCTGGTTTGGCAACGAACGCGGTGGCGGCGGCTGGTACGGTAACGATACGTTTGCGCCGTACCAGGAGCAAGCGCCGCAGCCCCGTTGGAGTGGGCGGCAAGCGCCTCCGCCGGTGCGCGAGGATTTTTCAAAGGCGCCGCCGCCCGAAAAACGCAATGGTGTACCGGAGCGCCACATTCTTGTGCTCGGTGACGCCATGGCGGACTGGCTCGCCTATGGGCTTGAGAACATCTATGCCGATCAGCCTGAGATGGGCGTGATCCGCAAACACAAGACAGTTTCCGGCCTGATCAAGTACCAGCCGAAGGGCGATCCCGCCGATTGGGCCGCCGCTGCCAAAGGCATTCTCGCCACCGAAAAGGCGGACGCCATTGTCGTCATGCTCGGGCTCGATGATCGCGTCACAATCCGCGAGCCGGCGGTCGACAAATCCGACAATAAGGCTGGGAACAAGAAGGACGCCAAGGCGAAACCTGATGGCAAGGCTTCGAGCGCAAAGCCCGAGGCGAAGCCCGATGGCGCAGCCAAGGTGCCGGATCCCGAATTGCCGCCGGACGATGCCGCCGAAAACAGTGGCGCGCGGGCGGTGGTTGAACCGGAGAGGAGCGCGCATTCGCCGAACGACATCCATGAGTTTCGCGAGAAACGCTGGGTCGAACTCTACATGGCAAAGATCGAGGAGATGATCGGCGTACTCAAGTCCAAGGGTGTGCCTGTGCTGTGGGTGGGTCTGCCGGTGGTACGTGGCGCCAAGTCGACCGCCGACACGGCGTTTCTGAATACGCTCTATCGCGATGCGGCCGGCAAAGCCGGTATCACCTATGTCGATGTCTGGGACGGATTTGTCGATGAAACCGGCCGCTTCTTGCAGCACGGCCCCGACTTCGAAGGGCAGATCCGCCGGCTGCGCTCTTCCGATGGCGTGTACTTCACCAAGGCCGGCGCGCTCAAGCTCGCGCATTACGCCGAGCGCGAGATCAACCGCCTGTTGGCTGCGCGTTCCGCACCGGTTGTGCTGCCCACTGAGCCGGCCACGCCCGACGCCAGTGCGCGGCCGGATCAGCCGGCGCCACGTCCGCTGGCCGGGCCGATCGTTCCCTTGACGGCCTCCTCTGTCGGCACGAATCAATTGCTCGGCGGTCCGGGGGCGCGGACGGTGACAATGGATGCGCAGGCGGCGCGGGTCTTGATCACAGGGGAGCCTTTGTCGGCGCCAGCCGGTCGCGCCGACGATTTTGCCTGGCCACGACGTGAAATCGAAGGGGCCAAGGGTGAGACGCCAGTGGCATCAACATCGCTCGATGCCAACGCACGGGCGCCGGCGGCATCGCTGAAGCCGAAAAAGCAACGCCGCTAGAGTGAGACCAACAATCGCTTTTGACGGTTTCCAAGAAATGGCCGAAAGCCTGTTTCAGTGCATAACTATGTGGCTCAATGACAACACTGATATGAAATCGCGCGATTGGATGCCGTAATCGCTCTCATCCGACTTGTATCCGCCCTCATTGGATTGCGACCCTTGCGTGTCGAATTCGGTAGGTGGGGTACGATATGTTTTCCATCGGCTGTGCCAGGACTTCGTTCGTCGACATCAACGCAAGCCTCATTCGCATTAGCGCGCCTTCGGGTTCGGTCTCCGGGCGAGCATGAAGCGCCGCGCGTTCATTTGTGTTCTCGGCGGTATCGCTTCGCGATTTTGGCGCCGTGGCCGCATCGTCATTGCCGTGATGGCCGCAATGGTGCTTCTGCCGATCGACGTCAGCGACGCGGGTTGGCTGTCGGACATCTTCAAAGGCTCGTCAAAACAGGCCAAATCGCCAAAACAAGGCAAGCCGTCAAAGCACGTCACTTCGCGCAAGCCAGCCACTTTGGCGAAGCGAGCCGCCTCGCCAAAGCGCCGCACCGTGAAGCTTGCCGCCCTGGGGCCGGTCGCCTTGCCCTCTGCAGCTTTCAAACCGGTCGCCCCCCTGTGCGATCCCTCCAAGTTCCGGATCGTTCTGGATGTGGGACACACCGGCGAATCGGAAGGCGCGATCAGCGCCCGCAACGTTCCCGAGTTTGTCTTCAATCTGCACCTTGCGAAGCGGATCGAGGAAAAGTTGAAGGCCGAGGGCTTTACTGAAACCAGGTTGCTCGTGACCGAGGGCAAGGCGAGGCACAGCCTCTTCAAACGCGTCGCCGCCGCCAACAATCTTCCCGCGGATCTCTTGCTGTCGATCCACCATGACTCCGTGCCCAACAAATTCCTCGAGGACTGGGAGTTCGAGGGAAAGAAAAGCCATTTCAGCGACCGCTTCAGCGGATATTCCGTCTTCGTCTCCCGCAGCAACCCGGACTTCAAGACAAGTTTCGCCTTCGCCGAACTGATCGCCAAGGAAATGAAGGCCCAGGGCCTCGACTATGCCAAGCAATATTCCCAGTCCATCATGGGCAGGTACCAGCGCGAGCTACTGAACAAGGAGACCGGCGTCTATCGCTACGATGAGCTCATCGTGCTGAGAAAAACCCGGATGGCTGCCGTCCTGCTGGAAGCGGGCTCGATCATCAACCGGGACGAGGAGCTCAAGATGAGCTCGCCTGAACGGCGGGACATCATCAGCAGCAGTGTCACGGCGGCGGTGAAGCAATTTTGCGAGCCCCGATGGGCTATGCTCGGTCCGCTCTGACGGCGCGGTAGCGTCGCATCTGAACCCCGCCTGCCGGCTTCAACCCTTTGACTGCTTCTTGATTTCGTCGAATGTGGAAAGCGCTCGTTCAAATTTTTCGTTGAACAGCCACATCGCATCGAGAATTTCGCGGTAGGTCGCGGATGTTTTGGCCCGGTCAGCCCGTCCGAAGGTGAAAACGCTGTTATTTCGCAGATAGGCCATGATCTTCGGGTCGGAAATTCTGTGGTCGACCAGGTTGCGCGAGCCGAGCGCAGACCTGGTCGGGCTCGGGATAATCTGGATCAGTTCAAACAGCTTCATTTGATCGATCGGATCCGGCAGCGTTTTCACGATCGCCGGTACTTGCGGGAAAATATCCGCCTGTGCGTTCATGAGGCCATCCCGCACCGCAGTCCAGTGGTTATACCGATGGTCCAGATTGCCGGCCCGTGCCTCTTCCTTGTCGTCGCGGGCGTTCAGTGCGGGATCAAAGGCTGCGATCGACTTCTTTATCGCGGCCCATTTCCTTCGCCCGTTTTGATCTTCGGGTACGCCTGTTTGCAAGCTGCCCTTATATTTGTTCGAGCGCGCATTCCCGATGTTCTGATTGCCATTTGTCTCGGCAAAGAACAGGCCCAGGCTGATACGGCCTGCTGCTTCGGCATTGGCCGCATCAAGGCCCTTGGCTCGCGCAATGGCCGCGCCCAGATCGACAACGTCCTTGAATGGAGTATCCGAGTTTTGCGCGTTGGCGGGCGGCGCCTGCATCAGGTCGAAAAGTCTCCTGTACTCGTCGAGCAGCGGCTCATTGTCGGCGCTAAAATACGCCGGGGGGATTCCGTATTTGTTGGGCCCGCCTATCTTGGACGGAAGAGCGTCGGTGAGATCCTTGTACGCGCTGATCATGTTGTTGCGTGCAAGGTAGAGGGCTTGTCCTGGCAAGTTCGGTAGTCGCTGGTTCGAATTGATCTGCGCGCGCCGCTGGCCCAGGATCGACTCAAAATTGCTCCGTGCATTATTGTATGTATTGAGCGCATCCGATTGTTTTCTGGTGAGTGAGACCGGCTCGCCCATCGCAGGCGACATGAAGCTGAGATTGCCGATGGCGGCCGCCACGAGCGAGGTGACCGTGCCGACGATAGCATTGGAGGCAACGGAACCCGGCGCAATGAAGAAGATTCCGAGAGCAAGAGCTGCCGCGGGCGCAGCAGTATGGCTTTTTATCCCCATGACCTAAGCGAGCCAGCGCTTGCGTCGCTTGTAGTGCTTCACATCGCGGAATGATTTGCGCTTGTCCCCGGCGATGCCGAGATAGAATTCCTTGACATCCTCATTTGTGGCGAGCGCCCGCGCCTCGCCATCCATAACTACGCGCCCATTTTCGAGGATGTATCCGTGCCTGGCGTATTTGAGCGCCATATTCGTGTTCTGCTCGGCGAGCAGGAACGTGACATTTTCCCTGACGTTTAGATCCTTGACGATCTCGAAGATCTCTTCGACGATCTGCGGAGCGAGGCCCATTGATGGCTCGTCGAGCAGGATCATCTTCGGGCGCGACATCAGCGCACGGCCGATTGCGCACATCTGCTGTTCGCCACCCGACGTATAGCCGGCGGTGGAACCGCGCCGCTCCCTGAGACGGGGAAAATAGGCATAGACCCGCTCGAGATCATCCGCGATCGCGGACTTGCCGTCCACGCGCGTGAATGCGCCGGTCAGGAGATTTTCTTCGACAGTGAGGTGGGCGAAGCAGCGCCGTCCCTCCATCACCTGAATGCAGCCGCGCCGCACTAGATCGTTTGGCGACAGCGACTGCACTTCAACACCGTCAAACAGGATTGAGCCCTTGGTGACCTCGCCGCGCTCTGAACGCAGCAGACTGGAAATCGCCTTCAGAGTCGTTGTCTTGCCCGCACCATTGGCGCCGAGAAGCGCGACGATTCCGCCCCGCGGCACATCCAGCGATACGCCCTTCAATACCAGGATGACGTGATCGTACACGACCTCGATGTTGTTGACCGACAGGAACGGCGCCGCCGCTTCTGTCGTTGTGGCGGCCTTGGGAATTGACACGCTGCTCCCTCCAAACTGTTACAGCTTCGGAATCCCCGGAAGGAAGCGAACGCTCCTTCCGGATCTCCGAGATGTTCTCAGCTCTCTTTCGAGCAGTCGCGAGGCTGAATCTTCTTGTCCGCGGCATACTTCGCGGAAACTTCGTCAACGAGCGGTTCGGTCTCGGATTGGTTGGCCGTATACCAGTCGGATATGATCTTCCAACCCTTGCCGTCCCACTGCTGTACGCGGCCGTCCCGCGCGCCCTCGTGATCAGAGCAGGAAATCTTGACCGGCTTCAACATGCCCTCGAAGCCGAGTTCCTTGAGACGAGCTTCAGAGAGATTGAGGTTCTCAAGACCCCAACGAACCTGCTCGCCCGTCAGCGGCTTCTTGCCGAACTTTTCCTGCGCCTTGCGGATCCCCTCCACCCCCAGCATGGCGTTCACCATACCGCGGTTATAGAGAACCTCGCCGACCTTGCCGGGTTCCGACGCGCCCTTGCCCTTTGCATAGACGTGCTTCTCGATCTCGGCATGCACGGGGAATTTGCCCGCGCCATGCTGAAGCATCAGCGCCTTGTAGCCGACGGCTTGATCGCCAGCGGGCTGCACATCCGGCTCTGCGCCCGACCACCAAACACCGATCATCTTGTCGCGCGGATAGGCAACGGCCGCAGCTTCCTTGACTGCGGTCCCGTTCATAACGCCCCAGCCCCAGACCAAGACATAGTCCGGCCGGTTCTGGCGGATCCCCAGCCATTGCGACTTCTGTTCGACACCGGGATGCGTAACCGGGATCGGCGTGAACTCAAAGCCGTACTTCTTGGCCAGCACCTGCAGCATCGGGATCGGCTCCTTGCCGTATGGGCTGTCGTGATAGAGCAGCGAAATCTTCTTGCCCTTCAGCTTGTCGAAGCCGCCCACCTCCTTGGCGACGTGCTGGATCGCGATATCGGCCGCGGACCAGTACGTGCCGAGCAGCGGGAAATTGTAGGCGAACACGGCGCCGTTCTTGGAATCGGCGCGGCCGTAACCCATGGTGATAATCGGGATCTTGTCAGTCGTGGTCTTCTCGGTGAGGGCGAATGTAATGCCGGTCGACAGCGGATTGACGAAGGCCGCGCCGGTAGGGCCCTTCCCCTTGAGGCGCTCGTAACATTCAACGCCCTTGTCGGTGGCGTAGCCGGTTTCGCATTCCTCGACCAAGAGCTTGACGCCGTTGATGCCGCCGTCGCGCTCGTTGACAAGGTTGTAATAGTCGGCCACGCCGTTTGCGTACGGCACGCCATTCACGGCGTACGCGCCCGTTCGGTAGGATAGTATCGGGATGAACTGCTCGCTCTGCGCTGCAGCAGGAGAGGCAAACGCCCCGCCTGAAAGTATGGCTGCAGCAAGTAATAGTTTGTTGCGTACCATATGAGTCTCCTCCTCGTTCAGCCCGTTTTTTCTTACCGGGTCTTGTTCTCGCGGGCTTCCTTGCCTCCTATTGCCAACGACCGCCGCTCCGCATTTGCGATCTTCGGCTTGCTTCGCACTGCCCGCCCCTTCAGTAGGGGAACGGCCACAGTCTGAGCTTCTCCTTGCCAATCGATATGAGCCGGGCAAACCCATGTGGCTCCTTGATGAGAAGATAGCAGATCAGCGATCCAAAGATGATGAATTCCAGATGAGTAATCGTCTCTGTCGACAGCGGCACACCGAGCTGGGTTGGAAGCAGGTTCAGCATGATGGGCAGGATCAGGATAAAGGCAGCACCGATGAATGACCCCATGATCGAACCCAACCCGCCGATGATCACCATGAACAGAAGCTGCAGCGAACGTTCGATCGAGAAGGCGAGCGGCTCCCACGAGCCCAGATAGACGAACGCCCAAAGTGCGCCCGCCACGCCGATGATAAATGAAGAGACCGCGAAAGCTGTAAGCTTCGCGTAGAGTGGCCGGATGCCGATGAGCTCCGCGGCTATGTCCATGTCACGGATTGCCATCCATTGTCTGCCGAGGTTGCCACGAACGAGATTCTTCGCCAGAAACGCGAACACCGTTACGAAGATCAGGCACAGCATATACCGCTCGATCGGCGTGCCTACGTTCAGACCGAAGAAATCCAGTGTCGGTGCACTGACCGACCCCGACGGCGCATAATTGGTGAACCACGACACCCGCAGGAACACCCAGTCAAAGAAGAACTGCGCTGCGAGTGTTGCGACCGCCAGATAGAGGCCCTTGATCCGCAGACTGGGAATACCGAAGAGGATGCCGACAACCGCTGCCGCCAGCCCGCCGAGCAAAATAGATAGCAGTACGGGCAACGGCGGGATCGAAATCGCGAAGCCAAGCCAGGCGAGCGGAATATGAACGCCGGTCCCCAACTTGTAGGCGGAGTAAGCGCCGATGGCCATGAACGCGCCGCTGCCGAGCGAGATCTGGCCGCAATAGCCGACCAGGATGTTTACGCCGATAGCGGCGAGCGCGAGGATCAGGAAGGGCAGCAGAATGGCGCGAAGCAGATAGTCGCTGCCGAACGGCCAAATGTCGAAGTCGGCCAGCAGCGGAACGCCAATGAAGGCGATACCAAGCAAGACCGCGAGCGCCATACGGTCCTGGCGGATCGGGAAAATCGCCATGTCCTCCGCGTAGGTCGTCTTGAATTGGCCTGCCTCGCGATAAAGCACAACTAACTCCTCATCTCAGATGCGCTCGATGATGCGCTCGCCGAACAGCCCCTGCGGCCGCACCAGCAGCACGGCCAGCGCCAGCACATAGGCGAACCAATATTCGATACCGCCGCCAATATGCGACCCCAGGAACACCTCGGCGAGCTTCTCGCCCGCACCTACAATAAGCCCGCCGACGATCGCTCCTGGGACCGAGGTAAGGCCCCCAATGATCAGAACCGGCAGGGCCTTCAGCGCGAGAAACGTGATCGAGAACTGCACACCCAGCTTGGTACCCCACACGGTCGCCGCAACGAGCGCAACGAGACCGGCAACAAGCCAGACCACAAACCAGATCCAGCCGATCGGAATCCCGACCGACTGCGCTGCCATGTGATCGTCGGCAACCGCCCTGAGTGCGCGACCAGTCTTGGTTTGCTGGAAGAAGATCGCGAGACCCGCGACCAGAATGCCGGCGATAAAGCCGCCCCAGACATCAAGCTGGTTGACCAGAATCCCACCCGGAAAGTGACTTTCGAACAGCAGCCAGATGTCGGTCGGGAACAGCCGCAACGGGTAAACATCGGAACCGAAGATCATCTGCGCCGCACCCTCGAGAACGAATGTCACGCCAATGGTGGACATGAACAGCGTGAGAGCGTTCTGATTGACAAGAGGTCCAATCACGAACCGCTCGATCAGCCAGGCCGCTATCGCCATGATCACGGCGGCAAAGCCGATGCCGACGACGATCGCAATCCAAAGCGGGAAGCCGTTGGCCACGAGGAGATCGAGCGAACGAACCAGCGCCAGCCCGGCGAGCAACACCATTGCGCCTTGCGCAAAATTAAACACGCCGGATGCCTTGAAGATCAACACGAAGCCGAGCGCGACCAGCGAATACAGGACGCCAGACATCAATCCGCCGATCAGCACCTCGAGAAATTGACCCAATGCGATCACACTATGCTCCCTGGTGCGCGATGCCGAGATAGGCGTCGATGACGTCCTGATTCTTCTTGACCTCATCCGGCGTTCCGTCGGCGATCTTCACGCCATGATCGAGCACCACCACGCGATGGGAGAGATCCATCACCACAGCCATGTCATGCTCGATCAGCGCGATGGTCGTGCCGTAATAATCGTTCACGTCGAGGATGAACCGCGACATGTCCTTCTTCTCTTCGAGGTTCATGCCTGCCATCGGTTCGTCAAGGAGAAGGAGATCGGGCTCCATCGCAAGGGCGCGGCCGAGTTCGACCCGTTTCTGCAGGCCGTATGGCAAGCGCGCGACCAGCACCTTGCGGATCGGTTCGATCTCCAGAAAATCGATGATCTCTTCGACCCGGTGCCGATGCTCGATCTCCTCCGCCAGCGCAGGGCCGTAGCGCAGCATCTGCCACAGCAGGCCCCGCCGCATCTTCAATGTGCGCCCAGCCATGATATTGTCGAGCGCGCTCATTCCCTTGAACAGCGCGACGTTTTGAAAGGTGCGCGCAATGCCGCCACGGGACGCCTCGAACGGCTGCATCTGGGCGCGGGTTCGTCCCTTGAAGGTGATGGCACCACGATTGGGATGATAGAATCCGTTGATGACGTTGAGCATCGAAGTCTTTCCGGCGCCATTCGGTCCGATGATGGCGCGAATTTCACCTTTCCTGATGTCAAGCGAAACATCCCTCAGCGCTTTCACGCCGCCAAACGCCAGCGATACCCCCTCGACCTGAAGCAGGATTTCGCTCGTGTCCGGCGTCCTCATGCGGCCCTCCCCAAGGGTTCCGTCGCGCCAATTGCCGGCACGTCGCGGATCTTGACCTGCGCCGCGATCACGCCCTTGCGGCCATCCTCAAAAGTGACTTCGGTGGAAATGTCGGCTTCATGCGAACCGTCGTAGAGCGCTGTGACCAATGGCGCATAGCGCTCGGCGATGATTCCGCGGCGAACTTTCTGCGTGCGTGTCAATTCGCCATCGTCGGCGTCGAGCTCCTTATGCAGAATCAGAAAGCGCCGAATCTGTGCGCCAGCCATCACCTTTTCCTCCGCGAGGGAGCGGTTCGCTTCGGCAACGCTTTTCGCCACCAGGTCGTAGACCAGTGGATGGCCCGCCAGTTCCTGATAGGAGCCGTAGGCAATGTTGTTGCGTTCGGCCCAGCTCCCGACCGCAGTCAGGTCGATATTGAGAATGGCGCAAGCGAACTCCCTGGAATCGCCGAAGGCGACCGCTTCCTTGATGCTTGGAAAGAACTTCAACTTGTTCTCAAGATACTTCGGCGCAAATATCGTTCCGTCGGCCAGCCGGCCCACATCCTTTGCGCGATCGATGATCTTCAGATGTCCCGTCTTCTCGTCGAAGAAGCCGGCATCACCGGTCTTGACGTAACCATCAGGCGTCAGGGTCTCCGCAGTTTTCGCCTGATCCTTGAAATATCGAACAAACATGCCGGGTGAACGGAATTGCACCTCGCCTGATTCCGCAATGCGAATGTCGACGTTCGGCGCCGCCGGCCCGACAGTATCGGAGTAGATCTCCCCGTCAGGCTGACACGTGACGTAGAGGAATGCTTCAGTCTGACCGTAGAGCTGCTTCAGGTTCAATCCGATCGAGCGGTAAAACGCGAAAAGATCCGGACCAATGGCCTCACCTGCAGTATAGGCAACGCGCACGCGAGACAGCCCGAGAACGTTTTTAAGGGGCTCGTAGAGTATCAAGCGTCCAAGCGCATAGAGTAGCCGGCCTGACACCGACACCGGCTTTCCGGTCAAAATCGATTCGCCATGTCGTCGCGCAATGCGGAGGAAGTAGTCGAACATACGCCGCTTGATTGGCGCAGCATCCTCCATGCGGATCATCACTCGCGTCAGCATGTTCTCGAAAACGCGCGGTGGAGCGAAATAGAAGGTTGGTCCGATCTCGCGCAAATCCTGCTCGACCGTCTCACCGCTCTCGGGACACGCCATGCAGAAACCGGCGGCAAGGCCCTGCGCATAGTTGAGGTAATGATCTCCCACCCAGGCGAGCGGCAGATAAGCAAGCGCCACGTCGTTCTCGGTCAACCTGTCGAACCTGACAGTATCAGTTACAGCGTCGATGCACCGTCGCGCCGACAGCATGACGCCCTTCGACGCGCCGGTTGTTCCCGAGGTATAGAGGATGATCGAGATGTCAGAACCTTCACCCTGACGGATGATTTCATCGATCTGCTCGCCAAGCGCAGCATTAACCGCAAGCGCGGCTCGGCCGTCTTCGATGACATCATGGATTGCGATCAGCCGGCTGTGATCGTAGTCGCGGAGTCCACGCGGTTCATCGTAGACAATCTTCCGGAGATGCCGCACCCGGTCGGATACGGACAAAATCTTGTCGACCTGCTCCTGATCCTGCGCTGCAACAAGCTTCACGTCGGCGTGGGCAAGGACGTAGGCAAGCTCGTCAGCCACCGCGTCCGAATAGACCGGAACCGGAATCGCACGCAGCGCCTGCGCTGCCATCATGGTCCAATAGAGCTTCGGCCGGTTGGAGCCGACGATGGCGAAAGTGTCGCCTGGCTGCAATCCAATCCGCTGCAAACCCGCGGCATAGGCACGTACGATCCCAGCGACCTCGGTCCAAGTCCATGTCTGCCAGATGCCAAGATCCTTATGCCGAAACGCCGGACGGTTGCCAAATTTCGCGGCGTTTCGCAGTAGCAACTTGGGGAACGTGTCAAACGATCCGCCATCGGCCATGTCGGTCTCCACCCAAAAACCGGCACGTTGGTTCGCGCCTGCTTATGGTGATCTGCGCTCTTTAGGCAGCAGCCATGCGAGTTCCGCATGCTTCCCTTGAGAATACAATTGATCGAAAGTCCTACAAGCCCGGTTTGGCAGTCCCGGATGCGACCAATTGTGTTGGCGCATGTTGCGGCGCAATCATCCTATGTGCCGGTTGTGGGGGCACAACGGGCGTCCCGGGATGTGAGCTACTGGGCCGAAAAGCAAACATCGCACGAAGCGTTTGGTTTTCATCCGAAACCAAAATTGCCTCTGTCGATCTACACCCTTCACTGGAGCCGCGCGTCGACCGCGCCCGTGAAGCTTGCTCGGTCCACCGGCGCGGGCCGTCTAACGTTTACGCGGCGCGAACGTAGCCGTAGCGCAGGTTCGAGGGCGCCTTAGCTGCCTGCGTATATTCGTTCTTGAGCGAGGCGAGACGGTCCTCGGAATAGGCCGGCATCCTGGTGTTGTCAGCCGCTCTCAGCTTGATCTTGTAGAGCCTGGTGGCGTTGCCTGCGAAGATCAGTTGCTTGGTGGCGCTATTGGCGTCGCCGAGTGGTGCAAAGCCGTATTTCTTCTGCATGTCCTCCGGGATTTCGAGCCGGCGCATCGCCTCGATCTGCCACTGCGGTGAGCCGTACCAGACCGAGTCGGTGCCCCACATCACGTGGTCTACCCCCATGCCCTTGATCAACGTGCCGACCAGCGCGGCGCAGAACTTCGGATGCGCCACCGCCGAGTTGGCAAAGCAGGTGCCGAGTTCGGCATAGACATTGGTGACGCCGAGCTTCTGCGGGATTTCCGAAAGATCCGTGGCCCACTGGATGCGGCCGGTCTGCTCGAACTCGGCCCACGCCTTGTCCGGCAGTTCGGTGAACGGCCGTAGCGCCGAGTGATAGATCACGAAGTTCATCTGCGGCCAATCCTTGGCGGCCTTTCCGATGTCCCACGCGGTTGCATATTCCCACACGCCGGCGAACGATTTTTCGTAATCGGGCGGCAGCAGCCCCTTGTGGATGCACAGCGTGTTGATGCCGGACTTCACCGCTTTTTCGTAAAACGGATACATCACCTGCTCGTCGTCGAGCCGCCATGGGAACTTGGAGGGCGCCAGCGGATCGCCGATCGTGTAGGACTTCCAGGAATCCGGCTTGTAGACCTCGATCGCCTTGTCGACCTCCTCCATCCAGCCGGGCTGCTTTGGGGTGATGACGCTGTGCGCCAGCAGCCGGCGCGAGCCGGCGAAGTCGTTGATGAGTTCGCGGGCCTTGACGATCTGCTCGTTGGAAAGAAGCCACCAACTCGGATCATCGAACGGCGCGCCGCTCAACAGCGCCATGTTGGTGTCGCTGTCGTAGTAAACCTCTTTCACATAATTCTGGAACTTGTAGCGGCCGAGCGAGGAGACGCCCTCCTCCTTCATCTTCGGGTTCCAGTGCTGGCTCGCAAAGTCCGCCAGCCCCAACAGCTCCTTGTGATCGAAGTCGTCGCGCACGAAGTGGGTCTGAACGTCGAATATGAACTGGTCGGCGAGGCCTTGCGCGCGTGCCCGCATCAATTCGGGCTCTCGCGCCTCCGCAGTCGCGACCTGGAAAACATTGCCGTAGACGTCGTTCATGGCGAGGAATGCTGCCGCCATGCCGCAACCCGTGTGCAGGAACTGCCTGCGGCTCAAGCCGAGGTGCTTGCCGTTCACGTCGGCGAGCTCGTTGATCCGGGCCTCGACCTTCTTTTGCACGGCGCTCTGCGGGGGCGGCAGATACTCGCCGTTGGAAACAATCTGCGTGGGAATCGGCGTTGCCGCCGATGCCGCCTCCGCGCCCGCGACAAGACGCTGCTCTCGCTCGCTAAGCCAGGTGCTCATTGTTCTCCTCCCTGTTTCGTTGGGCTACGACGGCGCTGGTCGTGCGCGCATCAGCTTCCCGCGTTTGGCCACTCCCGATCAGTCAGGTGGACGAGATAGGCATACCTCCCTTCAACCGCATGAGGCCATCGCACCCGCCTCATGCCGAAGCCGAGTCTCTTCATCACGTCATCCTGTGAGGGTATAGACACACGTGAAAACTACTTACGGTAGTGGCGCATCTTCGCCGAATTCAATGCTCAAATTTCCAATGGCGCAAGCAAAGTTATCCGGCAGTCATGCTGTCCCAAAGCACCCATTGCGGTTGGCAGGCTTGCCCGAGCGAGCACAAAGCGCCTGCAGATTTATGACGCGCATGAAGCATCTGATGCGCATGAAGCATCGTCCTTCGCGGACGGATGGAGGGATCCAGCCCGCGCCAATTGCCCGGGCCTAGATTCGATCACGCAGCCCTTTGACGCCTTCCCTTTCGGCGCAATGCTCGCAGCAGAAGAACGTGCCGGACTTCTCCAATCCGTGCCCGACGATGCGGATGCCGCAATGATCGCAGGTCGGCGCGAGCGCATGAATGGCGCACTCGAAACTATCGAAGGTGTGCGCCTTGCCGTTCATTGTGACCTGAAAGGACTTGTCATAGTCATTGCCGCAGGTTTCACATGTAGCCATGATGTCCGCCTTCACTTATGACGCGGTCGCCCTCGCATTGATTAAATTCAATAACGGGGTCTCCAAAGGTTGGTTCCTCATCTTGAGCGCAACATCGACCAACCCGGCGTCCGTTGACGCGGATTGGTCGAGGCGTCTCATGCTCCGGAATCAGACAGCATCTTCTGGAGTATTGCCTCGACCGAGTGCGGCGATATCCCAAGCTCGGCAAATCCAGGCATATCTGGCGATGACACCGTGTCGATTTCCATCAGCTCCACTTGATTGCGCGTGAGGAATGGAATCCGGAGCGTTTCGGAGGCCCATGCCAGTGCATGCCAAGCAACAAACGGGACTGGAATCAGTCGAGGTGCGAGTCCGGCTTGGTGCGCCACGGCTCTCAGCAACTCCTCGTAAGAATAGACGCGGGGGCCGCCGAACTCGAAGATATCAGTCGTCTCGGCGCGCTGCATGATCCGGCCAATCGCGTCAGCAACATCATCCACACAGGCCGGCTGCAATCTGGTCACGCCGCGGCCGAACATCGGATAGACGGGAAGCTGGCGGAGCAGCTTGAGGATGACGACGAGAAACGCGTCGTCCGGTCCGAACATCACCGCCGGACGGATCAAAGTTGCCTCGGCGAACGCCGTCCGGACCGCCAGTTCGCCCTCGCCACGCTTCCGGATGTAGCGCGATTGGGAGGTGGCATCGGAGCCGATTCCCGAAATGTGGACCAGCCTTTTGACGCCAGCCCTGTGCGCTTGAATGGCTACCCGCCGGGCGGCCTCGACGTGAACGGATTGAAAAGTCTCCGCTCCGCGCTCGATGTAAAGACTGACCGCATTCACGACGCCGTAAGCGCCGGCAAGCGCCTCCGCGACCGACCGCTCGTCGTGAATGTTCGCCTCTACGGATTGAAGTTGCGGGTCTTCGGCGCCAGGCAAGGTGTAGCCGTGATCGGGATGCCTTGACGCGGTCCGAACGGGAAATCCGCGTGAGCGCAGTTGTCGAACGATGCGGCGGCCCAGAAAGCCGGTTCCGCCGAACACGGTGACGATCTGATCGTTCGTTGCCACCATGGCCCATTCGCCAAATCATGTCGCAACCGCCCCCATTATAGCGGCTTCGAACCCTGCTGCGAGAACTAACTGCAAGTCTGCAAATGATGAGGCCGAGTCTCTCGCAGCGGTCTTGCAGGGCGGACGCGCAAAGAGCACGCGAGGGCGCAGGCGCTAGCAGCAATCGCTCTACAGGCAGGGCAATCGCTCTGGCGCAGCCACAGCTCCGATCCGCTAGATCATCACGGTGCCCACATCGAACCGGACGGAGAAAAAAGATGATCTGGAAAAGCATCGTCGGACCCCGTGCGATTGCACCCGATTCTGCGCGCTGGTCCGCAATATCTGATTCTGCTCGCAAGGCGGCTGAGACAGTCTTCGCCAGCATCATTCACAACCTGGTTATGGATATACGCGATAGCTACCGGCCCGAGCTGCACTACATGCGCGGCCCCGGCCCGAAATGGCGCGCCAAGCATCAGTCTTGGCTAAGATTAGATTCTGACTGCCCACGTTCTCCTGTGCGCTGGAAAGGGTCCCCTCATGCGGAATCTTAGCTTCGGACAGGTTGGTCTTCTCGTGATCTTGCTAGCCCTGCTTGGCCTCACTGGCGTATGGGCTGTATCGGTGTGGAATGCCACGAGCGACGCCGTGATGGATAAGCACGGCTGGATCGCCCTTGGACTCGGAACGTTCTTTTCACTCCTGATCGGCTGCGGGCTGATGGCCTTGATGTTCTTCAGCAGCCGTAGCGGTCACGATGACGCCGCCGACCCGTTCAGGGAAAGGCGTGAGCCACCCGCTGAATGAGTTGTAACGGGGGCCCAAACAAAAAGCGATCCCGGATCTGCCGGGACCGCTTAAGCTCGTGAGTGTTGTCCCTCCGGGGCGACATTCCCAAAATCCGCACGCGGCGTGACGCACAAGCAGCCGCTTAGGATACTCCGCGAGGCGCCTCAGGGCACCGGTGGACTCAGCCCAAATTTGGATTTGGCGGTGCGCTGCACACGCCGCCGGACCATTGTCGCATCATTGTTTGCGAAGTGCTGGCGTCTTGCTATGATCGAAAGAAAAACAATCAACGGCATAGGGAGAAGCGTCATGAGGACCGTGCTCCGCAGTTTGGCGTTGACAGCAGCCTTGGCCGCGATGGCCATGCCGGCCGCGGCTCAAAACTATCCTGAGCGCCCGATCAAGATGATCGTGCCGTGGGCGGCAGGCGGCGATACGGACAACATCTTTCGTCCATTTGCGCCGCTTCTACAGAAGCATATCGGTCAGCCAATCGTGATCGCCAACGTCACGGGTGCCTCCGGCACCGTCGGGGCGCGCGAAGCCAAGGGCTCGCCGCCGGACGGCTATACGCTTTATGCGGTGCACGACTACATCCACCTTGTGCACTATGCCGGCGTCACAGACGTCAAATACAGCGACTTTGAGCCGATCTGCCTGCTCTCTGCGACGCCATCGGTCCTGACGGCGAGCCCCAAGACGCCCTGGAAGACCTGGGCCGAGCTTGCCGAAGACGCCAAAAAGCGTCCGGGCCAGATCACCGTGGGGGCGACCCTCGGATCGACCAGCCACATCTTCCCGGCGCTCATCGAAAAGGCGGCCGGCGTCAAGTTCAAGTACGTCTCCTATGAAGGCCTCGCGCCGCGCATGAATGCCATTCTCGGCGGCCATGTCGATTTGACGGATTCCAACCTGACGCAGAAGGGCAAGGTCGATGCCGGGCAGCTCAAGTTTCTTGCCATTGCTGCCGAAAAGCGCGATCCCGAAGCCCCTGACGTGCCGACGCTGAAGGAGCTCGGCATGGACATCGTCTACGCGGTTTTGCGCGGCCTGATAGTACCGAAGGGCACGCCGGCCGCGGTGCGCGCCAAGCTGGACGAGGCCTGCGGAAAAGCCGCCAAGGAGGCGGAGTTTGCGGACGCAATGAAGAAGCAAGGCACGCGCGTCTCCTATCTCAACGCCGCCGAATACGGTCCATTCCTCGACAAGCTCGACCGGGAGAGCAAGGTGATCATGACCGAGCTCGGTCTTGCCAAGCAATGAGACTTGGCCGCGATAGCCTTGCCGGATTGATCTTCCTCGCGGTCAGTCTGGCTCTGCTCGTGCAATCGTTTGGACTTCCGCAGCTGCCGCTGGTGCCGGTCGGTCCCGGCTTCTATCCGCGCATCGTCCTGATCTTCATGGCCGTGACCAGCGCGGCGCTGATCGTGCAGGATCTGGTCGCACCGCGCGCTGAGCCGGCCGACGTCCCTGTTCCGGCGCAGCCGCAACGGGCCTATGGCCTGGTCGCGCTCGCCTTCGTCATTTTCGCGCTCTACCTGGTACTTCTGCCTCTGCTCGGCTATCGCATCGCCACCGTCCTGTTCGTCGCCGCGTTGCAAGCGACGCTCGAGAGGCCTACGACCTGGCGCCAATGGGCGGTCCTCGCGGCAATAGCGATTGCCACGTCGGCAGTGACGTACCTGGTCTTCGAGCGGTATCTCACGGTGCTGCTTCCTCGCGGTAGCTGGACAAACTGGTAGGCCATGTTCGAGCTTTTGGGACATGGGCTGCTGACGGTGCTGCAGTGGAATTATCTCGTTCCGCTGTTCGCGGGCACGCTCATTGGCGTCATCGGCGGCGCGCTGCCGGGCGTCACCATCACGATGACGATCATCGTCATCCTGCCGTTCACCTATGGTCTCGATCCTCTGCAGGGGCTGGCCGCGATGACCGGCGTCTATGTCGGCGGCTCCGCCGGCGGCCTGGTCACCGCGTGTCTGCTCGGAATTCCGGGCACGCCCTCGGCGATCGCCACGACCTTCGACGGCTTTCCGATGGCGCGGGGTGGCGCGCCCGGCCGGGCGATCTGGCTCGGCGTGTGGTCGTCGTTCTTCGGCGGGCTGCTCGGCGGGCTGTTCCTGATCCTGGTGACCGGGCCGCTCGCGGCCATCGCACTTCAGTTCGGACCGTGGGAGTATTTCTCGCTGTTCGTGCTGGCCATGGCGATGGTGGCGGGTCTGGCCGAGTCCTCGTTCATCAAGGGCCTGCTGTCGACCGCCATTGGCCTCCTGATCACCGTCATCGGCACGGACCCGATCGGCAGCGTGCCGCGCTTCACCTTCGGGTCCGAGTTCATCAGCGGCGGCTTCCCGTTCCTGCCGGTGCTGATCGGGATCTTTGCCTTCGCACAGATCATGTCCGACATCGAGATGACAAGAGCGCCAAAGACGCCCGAGGCCGTTCTGGCCGCGCAGCCGAGTCTTGGGGTTTCCCTTGGGGTTTCCCACCTCAAGGTGATCGGCGAAATCCTCGGCCGTCCGTTCCTGCTCCTATGGTCGACGGTCGTCGGCATCCTGATCGGCGTATTGCCGGCGATCGGCGGCAGCGCCGCCAATATGCTGGCCTACGACCAGGCGAAGAAGTTCTCGCGCCATCCCGAGCGTTTCGGCACAGGCGTGCCCGAGGGCATCATCGCCTCTGAGTCCGCCAACAATGCCAATGTCGGCGGCTCGCTGGTGACGATCATGGCGTTCGGTATCCCGGGCGACGCCGTGACCGCCGTCATGCTGGGCGCCATGACGATCCATGGCATCCAGTCGGGGCCGCTGTTCGTCTCCCAGCAACCCGCCCTCGCCTACGGCATCTACGCCGCATACATTTTGGCACATCTGCTGATGGTGCTGATCCTGGCCGCGGGCGCGCTATTCATGCTTCAGATCACCCGGGTCAGGCTCGCGGTGCTTGCGCCCGTCGTGCTGGTGCTTTGCGTGATCGGTGCTTACGCGCTCAACAACACGATGCAGAGCGTGTATGTCCTGCTTATCTTTGGTGTGTTCGGCTATGCGCTGGTGAAGGGCGGATTTCCGCTGGCTCCGCTGATCCTCGGCCTCATCCTCGGCGATCAGATCGAGATCAACCTTATTCGGGCGATCATGACGGACGACAACCCGCTGCTGTTCTTCACGCGGCCGATTTCCGGCGCGTTACTGCTCTGTGCGGCGCTCTCGGTCGCCCTGGCTGTGTGGCAGCACCTGCGTCACCAGGCGCGAACCGCGCGTGAGGAAGCACCCGACTTCTGACGCCGGGTTCGACGTTGCGCTTCATGCAGCCCCACTACCAGCTACGAGGCTTAGATTGCGTCTATATTGAAGAGGACTAACTCTCATTTCCGAGCGAAACATGAATATGAATGCTGACGCCGAGGAATAGCCAAGGCGTAGTGCGATCTCCGTGATCGGAAGGTCGCTGCCCAACATTTCGATCGCCTTGAAAAGGCGCAGACGCTGACGCCAGGTGCGCAAGCTCATGCCGACTTCGCTCTCAAAGCGTCGGGTCAGCGTTCGCGGCGACATCCCGATCTCAAGCCCCCACTTGTCACTGTGACGGGGATTGGCGGGATCGGCATAAAGGTTCTCACAAAGTGCAAGCAAGGCCGGGTGGGTAGGCCATGGCAGGGCTCCCGAGATGGGCGTTGCCCGTCGCAACTGCTCGAGGATGAGTGCGGTAACGCGGTCGGCGTAGTGACGATCTTCTTGTTTGAGCGATACGGCCTCTATGATGAGTGCCCGCAGAAGCGTGGATACATGAATGACCGCCGTCCCGGAGGTCATTCCTTGGCTTGCGTCATCGGCTACCCAGAGGCTTCGGAATTCCGCGCCCATGAGGGAGCCGACCGAGTGTTTGGTACCGGTCGGCAGCCAGACGGCCTGTTCTGGGGAAATGACGAGACTTCTTCCGTCGGCGTTGACGGTGAGCGCGCCGGAAATCGCGTAGACGAGTTGATTCCAAGTGTGGCTGTGCTCGGCAAAGTAGCTTCTCGCAGGAAGCGACTGGACTCGGACGATCAGAGGCTCGGGTGATCCAAGACCTCGCGGGCTATCGAGTGGCTTCCATCCAACGTTTTTGCGCGATTTGTGACGTTTCATCGATATAAATTGGCATTTTGTAGAGGGAAACACCAGTGCTTTGTTCTTAGGCTGAGGGGAGTGAAAGCAGCGCCGCTGCTGGCGGGCCAGTGCAACTGCCGTTCAGTCCAGCGCGCTACGCAGGCGCTACCGAGACTAGGGAGGGAAAGCGCAATGAGCGTAAGCCGACGAAGAATCCTGGCATCGGGGGCGGCGATCGCAATCGGCGGCTTGTCCACCAATTCCCGCGAGGCCCAAGCCGGCACCGTTCCTCCGAACGTTCCCGAATGGATGCATGAACAGGGTACACCGATTCTGTCGCCGGCCTACGGACTGCCGTCGAAATTCGAGAAGGATGTCGTGCGCCGCATTCGGGAGCCCCGCGCCACCGACACCGAGGCCTTTAGCGTTACGCCGTTGCAGAACCTGCACGGCATCATCACGCCGAATGGGTTGGTTTTCGAGCGTCATCACGCCGGCGTGCCCGAGATCGCACCCGATCAGCATCGCTTGCTTGTCCACGGCCTGGTGGATCGGCCGCTGGTCCTGACGATGGATGATCTCCTGCGCTTTCCTGCGGTCACTCGCATTCACTTCCTGGAGTGCTCCGGCAACAGCTCCACCGAATGGAGAAAGTCCGGCTACCATTCTGTCCAGCGCACGCACGGGCTGTTGTCCTGTTGCGAATGGACCGGGGTGCCGCTCTCGACGATCTTGGGAGAGGTCGGACTGAAATCAGACGCCAAATGGATCTTGGCCGAGGGCGCCGATGCGGCCGCCATGACGCGCAGTGTGCCGATCGAGAAGGCGCTCGACGATGCGCTCCTTGTCTATGCCCAGAATGGCGAGATGCTGAGACCGGAGCAAGGCTATCCCGTCCGGCTATTCCTTCCGGGCTTCGAGGGAAACATGTCGGTGAAATGGCTGCGTCGCCTGAAGATCGGCGATCGTCCGTGGCATACGCGAGAAGAGACCGCGCGCTACACCAACCTGCTTGCGAACGGCAAGGCGTATCAATTCGCATTCGAGATGGACGTAAAGTCCGTGGTGACCTTCCCGAATGCCGATCGCAGCTTCAAAGCCCCGGGGTTCTACGAAATCTCTGGAATCGCCTGGTCCGGACGCGGCCACGTCACGCGTGTCGACGTTTCCGTTGACGGCGGTGCCACATGGCGGCGGGCCGCGCTCCAGGAACCGGTCCTCGACAAATGTCTGACCCGTTTCCGACTGCCATTCAACTGGCAGGACCAGCCGCTGGAGATCCAAAGCAGAGCTTACGACGACAAGGGCTGGATGCAGCCCACCCGTTCGAGCCTGATTGCCGCGCGGGGAACAAATCCCCGGTACCACTTCAATGCAATTCAAGGCTGGAAGGTCGCTGCTGATGGAGTCGTCACCAATGCGAGCACTTAGCGCCTCCGTTGTTGCCCTGCTCTTCGTCGCCGGTTCTGCGCTCGCGCAGCAAGCGCGGCTCGGCCTCGGCACGCCGGCCACTTCGGAACAGATCCGCGGGTGGGACATCGACGTGCGGCCGGACGGCGCCGGGTTGCCGCCAGGCAAGGGTACCGTCGAGCAAGGCGAGAAGGTTTATGCCGAGCAATGCGCCGCCTGTCATGGCGAGAAGGGACAGAACCCGGCGAAAGGCTTCGACCGCCTCGTGGGCGGCAAGGGTACGCTGGCGACGCCAAAGCCCGTTCAGACGGTCGGCAGTTACTGGCCCTACGCAACAACGATCTTCGACTACGTCAATCGGGCCATGCCGTTCACCGCGCCGAACTCGTTGACGGCGGACGAAGTCTATTCGGTCGTGGCCTACCTGCTCTACGTCAACGACATCGTCCCGCGGCAGGCGGTCATGGATGCGCAGGAATTGAAGAAGGTGAAGATGCCCAACGCGGAAGGCTTCATTGCCGATGGGCGACCCGACACCGAGGACTTGAAATGCAAGGCGGATTGCAAATAGCCGGATCTACGCCGATGCCGAGCTTGATCGCGGGACATCTCATTGACTGGCGGAGCAGTCGCAGCATGAACTTCAATTTTCCCGCGCTCAACCATGAGGCGGCGATAGCCGTTCGCCGAGAGCGCAGCAATGTCGTAAGGCTTGCTGTCGCTCAGGCTCTCGCGGGCGCCAATTCTACGGTCGTCTACGCAACCGGGGCTGTCGTTGGCGACATGCTGGCGCCCAGCAGGACGCTGGCGACGCTGCCGGTTTCCGTTTTTGTCGTCGGCATGGCCCTCTGCACACTGCCGGCGGGCGCCGTCGCCGAACGGTATGGTCGGCGTACAACATTCCTGCTCGGTGCGGGCAGCGGCATCCTCGCGGGCTTGATCGCGTTTCTTGCGGTCCTGCAAGCGTCGTTTCCGCTGTTCTGCACGTCGACCTTTTTCGGGGGCGCCTACGCCGCCGTGGTGCTCTCCTTCCGCTTTGCCGCGGCCGATTGCGCAGCGCCGGAACGGCGGCCCCGTGCTCTTTCCGCTGTGATGGCCGGCGGTGTATTCGCTGGTGTGATAGGTCCACAACTTGTGACGCACACCATGAACCTGTGGGGGCCTTACCTCTTCGCTGCGACGTTTATTGGCCAAGCGGCGCTTGCGGCTTTCTCCGCAGTCATCCTGGCGGGCGTTCAGCTTCCTCCGCCGACTGCAACTGAGCGAGGCGCTGGAAGGCCGCTCGCTGTGATCGCCTACCAGCCGCGTTTCATCCTGGCAGTGATCTGTGGGGTCGTTTCCTACCTGCTCATGAATTTCATCATGACGGCAGCCCCGCTGGCGATGAAATTCTGCGGGTTGTCCCAGGAGTCAGCCAATCTTGGTCTGCAGTGGCACGTCATCGCGATGTACGCCCCCAGCTTTTGGACAGGACGCCTTATCACGCGGTTTGGTTCATCCGCTGTCGTCGCCGTCGGGCTGGCGCTCATGGCTGCCTCATCGTCGGTGGGTCTGCTCGGCATCGACGTCGCGCATTTCTGGGCGACGTTGATCTTGCTCGGGATCGGTTGGAATTTCGGCTTCATCGGTGCTTCGGCCATGGTTCTGGAATGTCATCGTCCCGAGGAAAAGGCGCGAGTCCAGTCGCTCAATGACTTCGTCGTCTTTGGCACGATGACGATCGGTTCATTCCTCTCCGGCGGGCTGCTATCGTCCTTCGGCTGGTCGACTGTCTTGGTTCTGTCGTTCGTACCACTGCTAATCGCGTTGTTGGCGCTAATTGGGTTTTCGTATCGAGGCAACCTACAGCAAACCTGACCAGCACGGCGCTTGCCGCCTTGCCGATACAAAGTGTTCAAGCCAGCCGGCTTGCGTAAGAAACGTTTCGAGGAGATGCGACATGAACGAAGCAGACGCCCCAGTGCAGTATATTGAGCGCACGCGCCACTATTACCGTGCTCTCGGTTACGCCAACGACTATGTCTGGGCGGGCTTTGATGATGTCCCCTTCACCCGGCCTGCCAAGCCACTGTCGGAGCTACGCATCGCACTGATTACCACGGCTAGTCCGCTGGATTTTGATGGGGTGAAGCAGGTGTGGTCAGGCGTCGTTTCGCCGCCGCCGGAGAAGCTGTTTACCGACAATGTTGCGTGGGACAAGGAGTCGACCCACACCAATGACCGGGCCAGCTTTTTGCCGATAGAAGCCGTTTTCGAATTAGTCGCTGAAGGAGTCATCGCCGGACTGACGCCGCGCTTTCACGGTGTTCCGACAGAATACAGCCAGCGAAAAACGGTGACCAAGGATGCGCCCGAAATCTTGGCGCGCGTTCGACAAGATGGAGCGGATGCTGCAATCCTTTGCCCCCTTTGCCCCGTTTGTCACCAGACCGTGAGCCTGGTGGCTCGTCATCTCGAAGCGAATGGAATTCCGACCGTCATTATCGGTTCGGCGCTGGACGTTGTCGAGCATTGCGGCGTTCCACGGTTCTACTTCACGGATTTTCCGCTGGGCAATCCGTGCGGGCATCCTTGGCGACCCGACATGCAGCGCGAGATCGTGCGCCAGGCGCTCGCCCTTTTTGAGACATCGAAGACGCTGCGAACAACTGTCAAGGCGCCGTTTGCCTGGAACGAAGAAGGGGCCGTCTGGCGGGCTCGATACGGTCGGGTCACGCCCGCAGATCGAGAGCGACTGCTCAAACTAGGCGATGAGCGGCGCCGTAAGCAGGCGCAATCCAAACAGGCGGCTGCCGACAGAGAATCATCCGAATGACTGCGAACTCGATGAGAAATTTCGTGAGCGCTTTTGAAGACCGATACGGGAACACGTTGAGCACAAGCTCCAGCAATGCCCGCGACGCTTATATCGTCGGCGTTGACAAGCTGTTATCGGCCGGCTGGGGCATTGATCAAGCGTTCCGTGAGGCGATCGCGGCCGATGAAAACTTTGCCCTTGCACACATCGCGCTTGCGCGGAGCTTGCAGGTTCTCGGTCGGGGCCACGAAGCAAAAGATCCGCTCGAACGCGCGTTGGCGCTCGCCCCAGCCACGACAGCTCGCGAGCAAAGTCATATTGCGATCTTTGCCAAAATCCTGGGCGGTCGGGGCGCTGAAGCTGTTTCGATGATAACCGAACACATCAAGGACTGGCCCCGCGACGCCATGGTGCTGGCGCCGGCCACCGGTGTTTTCGGTCTGATCGGCTTCTCCGGTAGGTCCGGGCGCGAGGTCGAGCAGCTAGCACTGCTGGAGCCGCTGGCCACGCACTATGACGATGACTGGTGGTTTCGAACGGTGCTCGCGTTTGCCGAAATCGAGCTGCATAAGCTCGACAGTGGTTTCAAGAATATCGAGGCCGCACTTCGCGGCTTTCCTCGCAACGCACACGCTGCGCATATCAAGGCCCACCTGTTCTACGAGAAGGGGCAGCGCGAAGAAGGGCTCGCCTATCTCGACCAATGGAACGCCGCCTACCCGCGAGAGGGACAACTGCATTGCCATATAAGCTGGCATCTTGCCCTCTGGTCGTTGGAGACCGGCAGGCGCGATCAGGCATGGAAGATCTATCGCGAAGCGCTGCATCCGGGCGGTTCGTGGGGCCCACAGATAAATGTTCTCACCGACTGCGCTTCGTTCCTTGCACGGGCCGAGATGGCAGGTGAGCCGCGATCTCCGGAATTGTGGAGAGAAATCAGCCAGTATGCGGCGAAGTGGTTTCCAAATTCAGGGATCATCTTTGCCGATATGCACAGTGCACTTGCCTTTGCAATGGCTGGCGATGCGGAGGCACTTGCGAGGATAATCGAGAACCCAAAGGGACCCGCTGCGGACATTCTGGTACCGATTGCGCGCGGCTTCGACGGTTTAGCGAGGGGTGACTGGACACGGGTCGTCGATGAACTAAAGCCGGTTTTGCAGGCCCATGAAAGGGTCGGAGGTAGTCGCGCGCAGCGCGACCTCCTGGAATATTCCGTGACCTGCGCCTTGCTGCGCAGTGGTCGCGCCGACGAAGCGCGGCGCCTGATCGCGTTACGCCGACCTCAGAATGCGGCGAGCGGACTTCCGCTCGCCGCAATCTAAGGCGGGCCCACTGCAGCCAGAGCCGAGGTAGTGAAGCGCCAAGGTTTGTATAGTGCTACCATGAGGGAGAGCAGTGATGCGCATTAACGATGACCTATCGAATCCAGTTTTCGTTCATGCCGCGAAAATGGACTGGGTAGCCAGTCCGTCGGCCGGCGTTGATCGGCGTATGCTGTTCCGCATTGGCGGGGAAGTCGCGCGCGCCACATCGGTTGTGCGTTATGCTCCCGGCAGCGTCTTCCCGCGTCATACGCATAGCGGTGGAGAAGAAATTGTCGTCCTGGAAGGCACCTTTCAGGACGAGCATGGTGATTACCCCGCGGGCACCTATTTTCGCAATCCTCCGGGCACGTCGCATGTCCCCGCCTCGAAGGATGGCTGCACCATTTTCGTCAGGCTGTGGCAGTTCCGTGACGGGGACCAGATTCAGATCGTGCGTCGACCAGGTCAGGGAGAACAGGTCGAGCCGCGGCCTGGCGCAATGAAAGCAACCGTCCTGTTCGAGGATGGGCATGAGGAGGTGCGTCTGGAAGAATGGGAGCCAAGTAAAACCATCAGCGTTGCGAACACGCGCGGGTTGGAGTTTTTCGTTCTATCGGGGGGACTAACGATCGGGAGCGAAGCGCTGGAGCCGCAGAGCTGGGGCCGCCTGCCCGCCGGCGTCGACTTGAACGCGAGAGTTGGTTCGCAAGGTGCGAAAATCTGGACGAAGGAGGCGCCGCTGCTGCATCCGGATGTCTGTCGGCTTCCCGGCAAACCAGCAGCCTAACCGGAAACAACAAAGTAAGAAAAGCTCCTCGAATCCGAATTGAGCTCTTCCCTAGATCGTGACCTGCGTTCCGACTTCCACCACGCGTCCGGTCGGAATCTGGAAATAGTCGGTGGCGTCGTTGGCGGCGCGGCTCAGGCGGATGAACAGCAAATCCTGCCAGCGCGGCATGCCCGAATGCGCGGCAGGTTTGAGCGCGCGGCGGGACAGGAAGAACGACGTCGACATGATGTCGAACTGCCAGCCGAGCTTGCGGGCGATCGCCAGCGTCTTCGGCACGTTGGGCGATTCCATGAAGCCGAACCGAAGCGTCACCCGGGAGAAGGTCTCGCTGAGCTGCTCCATCCGCACCCGCTCGGCATCGTCGATCCGCGGCGTCGGCGCAGTCTCGATGGTGAGGATGACGTTCTTCTCATGCAGCACCTTGTAATGCTTCAGGCTGTGCATCAGCGCGGTGGGCGCGCATTCGGGATCGGAGGTCAGGAACACGGCCGTGCCGGGGACCCGCTGTGGCGGACGCTTCTCCAGCATCGCGACCAGATCGGCCAGCGGGAATTCTAGCTTGCGCGACTTCTCGAACAACAGCCGGCTGCCGCGGCGCCAAGTGTACATCAAGAGCATCACGATGCCGCCGAGCGCCAGCGGCACCCAGCCGCCCTCGAACACCTTCAACAGATTGGCGGCGAGGAAGGTGACATCGAGGAACAGGAACGGGGCGATCAGGGCTGCGGCCGCGATCGGCGACCATTTCCAGACCCGCCAGATCACGACAAAGCCCATCATGGCCGTAACCACCATGGTGCCGGTCACGGAGATTCCGTAAGCCGAAGCCAGCCCGCTCGAGGAGCGGAACAGGACCACCAGCAAAATCACCGCAACGAACAGCAGCAGATTGATGCGGGGAATGTAGATCTGCCCGGAATGCGCTTCCGAGGTATGGCGGATTTCGAACCGCGGCAGCAGCCCGAGCTGTATCGCCTGGCGCGTCAGCGAGTAGGCGCCGGTGATGACGGCCTGGCTCGCGATCACGGTCGCCGCTGTCGCAAGCGCCACCATCGGGATCAGCGCCCAGTCCGGGAACATGAGGAAGAAGGGGTTTTCGATCGCCTTGGGGTCGGCGATCAACAGCGCGCCCTGCCCCAGGTAATTGATCGCCAGCGACGGCAGCACGATGAAGAGCCAGGCGGTCTGGATCGGCCGCTTGCCGAAATGGCCGAGATCGGCATAGAGCGCTTCCGCACCGGTGACGGCAAGAAACACCGCGCCGAGCGTGATGAAACCGATCATTCCGTGATGGAGCATGAAGGAAACGGCGTAGAGCGGATTGAGTGCGTGCAGCACCTCGGGGTGCCGCATGATCTGCGGCACGGCTGCGACCGCGATGACAGCGAACCAGACGCACATCACCGGTCCGAAGAACGCGGCGACGCGCGCGGTGCCGCGGGATTGCACGGCAAACAGCGCCACCAGAATGATGACCGTCAGCGGCACGACATAGTGTTCGAAGGTGACGGTGACGAGCTTGATGCCCTCGATGGCCGACAACACCGACAGCGCCGGTGTAAGAACCGCGTCGCCATAAAACAGCGCGCCGGAGATGATGCCGAGCAGCACGATCGCCGCCCCGCCCTTGCCGACCGCGCGCTGCGCCAGCGCCATCAGTGCCAGCGTTCCGCCCTCGCCATTGTTGTCGGCACGCAAGAGGATGACGACATATTTCAGCGTCACCACCACGATCAGCGCCCACAGGATCAGCGAGAGCACGCCGAGCACGGCCTGTGGCGTGGCACCGGCCGCAATCTCGCTGGCGGCGACCACCGCTTCGCGCAGCGCGTACAGGGGGCTGGTGCCGATGTCGCCATAGACGACGCCGATGCTGCCGAGCATCAGCGCCTTGAAGGTGGCGGTGGAATGCGCTTCGCCATGACCGTTGGCCGCGGGCGTTTCCGCCGCGGGGATCGCAAACTGGACTGACATGAGATGGGGGGCCTCGGTTCCTTACCGCACTGCACAAGTGCAGAAGCGCAGCCCTATACTCCCGGGACGGATGGGCAGGTTAGCCGGAATCCAGGCCTCCGGTATGCGCTTTCCGCATAGATGGCGGCGAAGGCTGCGGCCAATTTTCCATCTGAAATCAGATGGTTACTTGGGTACCCACTTCTACGACCCGCCCGGTCGGGATCTGGAAGTAGTCGGTGGCATCGTTCGCCGACCGGCTCATCGCGATGAAGACATGATCCTGCCAGAGCGGCATGCCCGACTGCGCCGAGGGCTTGAGCGACCGCCGCGACACGAAGAACGAGGTCGCCATGATGTCGAACTGCCAGCCGAGCTTGCGCGCGATCACCAGCGCCTTGGGCACGTTCGGGGATTCCATGAAGCCGAACCGCAGCCGGACGGTAGAAAACTTCTCGCTGATGGTTTCCATCTTGACGCGCTCTGAAACATCGACCCGCGGCGTTTGTGCGGTTTCGATGGTCAGGATCACGTTGTGCTCGTGCAGCACCTTGTTGTGCTTGAGATTGTGCATCAGCGCGGTCGGCACGAAGCTCGGATCAGAAGTCAGGAACACCGCCGTGCCCTTGACGATATGCGGCGGGCGCTTTTCCAGGCTCTTGATCAAGTCCATCAAGGGCACCTCGATGCGCCGCGTCTTGGCAGTCAGGATCGCGGCGCCGCGGCGCCAGGTCCAGATCATCACGGCGACCGCAACGCCGAACAGCAGCGGCACCCAGGCGCCTTCCAACAGCTTCAAGAGGTTTGCGGCAAAGAAGCTCATGTCGACGACGACGAGGGGCAGTATCACGGCCGCCGCAGTCGCCGCGCGCCAGTTCCACAGCTTCCAGATCACGACAAAACCCATGATGCCGTCGACCACCATGGTCGTGGAGACTGCAATGCCATAGGCCGAGGCAAGACCGCTGGAGGTACGGAACAGCAGCACCAGCAGAACCACCCCGATCAGCAGCATCCGGTTGACCCGCGGCAGGTAGATCTGGCCGGCATGGGCCTCGGAGGTGTAGCGAACCTCGAAGCGCGGCAACAGACCGAGCTGCACCGCCTGGCGGATCAGGGAAAAGGCGCCCGTTATGACCGCCTGACTCGCGATCACGGTGGCGGCGGTCGCCAGCACCACGAGCGGGATCAACAACATCTCCGGGACCATCCGGTAGAATGAGTTTTCGATCGCCGACGGATCGGACAAGACCAGCGCGCCCTGTCCGAAATAATTGATCAGCAACGACGGCAACACGAAAAAGAGCCATGCGGCCCGGATCGGCTTGCGCCCGAAATGCCCGAGGTCGGCGTAAAGCGCCTCGCCGCCGGTCACCGCCAGAAACACCAGGCCCATCGTCACCAGACCGATGACGCCATGGGACAGCATGAACTGGATCCCATACCAGGGATTGATCGCGTAGAGCACCGTGGGATCGTCAGAGATATGGACGAGGCCCATCACCGCCAGCGTCACGAACCAGACCACCGTGACCGGGCCGAAGGCCGAGGCGACGCGCGCGGTGCCGCTGCTCTGCACCGAGAACAGCACGACGAGGATGAAGATCGTCAGCGGCACCACATAATGTTCGAGCGCGGGCGTGACCAGCTTGAGACCTTCGACCGCCGACAAAACCGAAATCGCCGGCGTGATCATGGAATCGCCGATGAACATCGACGCGCCGACCACGCCGAGCGCCAATAGCGGCAAGCTCCGCCGGCCCAGCGCCCGCTGACCCAACGCCATCAGGGACAGCGTACCGCCCTCGCCGTTGTTGTCGGCGCGCAACAGCAGCAGCACATATTTGGCTGTCACCACGATCAACAGTGACCACAGGATCAGCGAGAGCACGCCGAGTACAATGATGCGCGATACCGGCTGGCCTTCGGCCGCGTGGGTGGCGGCCTCGCGGAACGCATACAGCGGCGAAGTGCCGATATCGCCGAACACCACGCCGATACTGCCCAGCGTCAGGGCCCAAAAGCCGGAGGTGGCATGCCCATCATGGGCTGCTTCGGTAGATGTGACGCTGACAGTCATGATGGAGAAGGAACGTTCTCGTCGTTGATTTGATCCGGGCGGCTATCGGCGCTTCCGCGTTGCCTGTCAATCATCGCGCGACCATAGCACCACGCGCGATCCGGGACTGGCGCAAAGTAGCCACAGCGCCAACGCTGGTATTATGGTAGTCGAACCGTATTACGGCTTCAGGTTAGGCGGAAGCGGTGGATTTTCGCGCATCAACGTGATGGTAACGCGACGGTTTGCCGGCAGCGTCGGATCGTCGGGAAACAGCGGCTGGCTGTCGGCCTTGCCGCCGACGGCGTAGATGTGAGATGCGGGCAGTCCTTCGCGTTCGAGGATCTGGCGCACGGCATTGGCGCGGTCCGCCGACAGATCGAAGGCGCCATATTCGCCGCGTGACGGCAGGAAACCGGCAGAGGTGTGGCCGACAATGTTGAGCCGCAGCGGCGTCGCCTTCAGCGGCACGGCCAGTTTCTGGATCAGCCGGCGGGTGCGGTCGTACGGCACCTTGGAGCCGTCGGCGAACATCGAGCGGCCATCCTGGTCGACGATTTCCAGATTGAGCCCCTCTTTGGTTTCCTCGAACATGATGTTCTTGGACATTTCGGTCAATTCCGGCATGTCCTGCAGCGCCTGGCGCAACGATGCCGCGGCGAGCGCGAACTCGCGATCGACTTTCAAGCGGGCGCCGTTTTCGCGCTGACGGTCCTTGTCGTCGGGCGTCGGGGTATTGGAGGCATCCTCGGGCGGAATATGCTCGACGTTCTTCAGCTTCGGCCGCGTCGGCAGGCCGTCGGATTCGACGATTCCCGAATGCCGGGACTCGGTCTGCACGCCAAAAGCCTCGCGCATCGAGCCGGCGACGATCTTGAGCTTTTGCTGGTCCTGGCTGGAGAACGCAACCAGCATCACGAAGAACGACAGCAACAACGCCATCAGATCGGCGAACGTCACGAACCAGCCGTGACCGCCATGCGCCTCTTCGCGTTTTTTCTTGGCCATGCTTTATGTCCGTGCCTTGATGCTATCAGCCGATCAGGCCGGAACCAGTTCGCCTTCCTCGTGGCGGTGCTTTTCGGGCAGATAGGCCAACAGCATTTCACGCACCAAGGCCGGGCTCTTGGAATCGCGGATCATCAGGATGCCGTCGATGATCAGCGTGCGGTTGGTTTCCTCGTCGATCAGCTTGCCATGCAGCTTGTCGGCGATCGGCAGGCAGATCAGGTTCGCCACCAGCGCACCGTAAAGTGTTGCCAGCAAGGCCACTGCCATAAAGGGACCGAGCTTCGAGGGATCCGACATGTTCGAGAACATCTGCACCATGCCGAGCAGCGTGCCGATCATGCCGAATGCCGGCGCGCAGTCGCCGATGGCCCGATAGATCTTCGAACCCTCGTTCAGATGCATCAGAAAGTTGTCGCGATCGCGCTCCATGTTGTCGCGGATGAACTCGAGGTCGTAGCCGTCGGCGACGTAGCGGATGCCCTTGGCGAGAAACGGCTCGTCGGTCTCGACCTTTTCCAGTCCGACCGGGCCCTGCTTGCGTGCGATTTCCGCGATACGTGCCAGTTCGTCGACCAGGTCGCGCGCCGAGAGCCGGCTCATGGTGAAGGCGAATTTCGCGCCGAGCGGCATGCCGTGCAGGATTGCGCTAAGCGGAAAGCGGATCAGGGTTGCGGCGAACGAACCGCCGAAGATGATGATGACGGCATGGATGTCGTAGAACATCCGGAAGTCACCGCCCATCAAGATCAGCGTCGACAGTACAATAGTGCCGACGATCAGGCCAACAAGCGTGGTGATATCCATTCTGAACTCCAACGCGTACGCAAATTACCGGACATCCTGACCGGTCGCGCGCTCCATTCGGAGCTGGCGCAGAGGAACCCTACGACCGCGCAATTAAAGAGCCGTAAAGGTTAAACTCGAACAGGGATCGTAAAAATGCGGGGCGGCGGCCACACGGTCGCAAGGATTCGCTAACCATAATGCGCCGGCACGCAGCTGGCATTCTCTCGTCGTCACTGCGCCTGGGTGCCGATGCCGGCTGACTTGATGATCGGCCACCATTTTTCGATCTCGGCCTTCTGGAAGGCGGCCAATGCTTCCGGCGTCTGCTGCGCGCGCGGCGCGACGTCGAGGCCGAGTTCGGTAAAGCGCTTCTGGATCGCGGGGTCGGCCAACGCCTCCGTTGTCGCCGCGTTGAGCTTGGCGATGATCTCCTTCGGCGTGCCCTTCGGCGCCCAGAAGCCGAACCAACCGGACATATAGAGACCGGGCACGCCGCTCTCGTCCGCGGTCGGAATATCCGGCATTGAGGCCGAGCGCGTCGGCGAAAGGTTGGCAAGCGCCTTGATCTTGCCGGCGCGGATTTGCGGCAGCGCCACCGCGCCCTGCACCACCAAGAGATCGACCGTGCCCGAGACGAGATCGGTCATCGCAGGCCCGGCACCGCGATAGGGAATGAACTGTACCTTCTGCTTGGTCAGGTTCTCGAACAAGACGCCGGTGACGTTCGCCGCCGCATTCTGGTTGACGAAATTGATCTTGCCGGGGTTTTCCTTCATCCACGCCACGAGTTCGGCCAGTGTGTTCGCCGGCAGGTCTTTCTTGGCGACCATGAGCTGCGGATTGTTCGAGACCAGCGCGATCGGCTCAAAATCCTTTTCGAGATCGTAGTCGAGCTTGTAGATGATGCTGCCGACATGGGTGTCCCACTGGCCGATGTCGAAGGTATAGCCGTCAGGCGCAGCGCGGGCGACGCGACCGACGCCAATGCTACCGCCGGCGCCGCCGACATTTTCGATCACGACCGACTGCCCGAGCGTTGCCCGCATCCGCTCGCCCATGATCCGCGCGGCGGTATCGGTCGATCCGCCCGGCGGGAACGGCACGATCAGCGTGATCGGCCGCGAGGGATAGGTTTGTGCCTGCACGGCTACGACACCGAGAAGGAACGATAATGACAGTACCGCCCAGAACCGTCTCATAGCGCTCCCCCTCGCCCGTTTGTTAGATCCGACTTTTCGTCAGTGAATCTCCGCCGAGCGCTTCAGCGCCTCTTTCAGTTTTTCCAGCGTGAAGTCCGGGCTGCGCGCGATCTCTAGGATCGGCGTCTCGCGCCGGCCGCAGAGTTCGGCGGCCTCCGGAATCTTTGCCGCGATGTCGATGGGGATCACGATGGCGCCGTGCTGGTCGGCGTGGATCAGATCGTCCGAATGCACCGTCATGCCGGCGACGCGCACCTCGCCGCCCCAATGTTCGGCATGGACCCAGGCATGCGACGGTCCGATCGAACCGGCCAAGGCCTGGAAGCCCGGCGCCCATTGCGGGATGTCGCGGATCGAGCCGTCGGTGATAACGCCTAGGCAGCCGAGCGCCTTGTGCACGTTGCTCTGCACCTCGCCCCAGAACGCGCCATAGCCGACATCGGCGCCATCGATATCCTGGATCACGGTGATGCGCGGGCCGAAGCCGGTGCCGACATATTCGTAATAGGCGATGCGGCGCTTCGCCTGCTCATCGGCGGGAAGCGTGGATTTGAGCACCGAGCGGATCGTCACCGTGCGGGCGTAGCCGACCATCGGCGGCAGATCGGGGAACGGACAGACCAGCGGCTTGGTGGTGTAGCCGATCAGGCGGCGCTCCGGCGCCACGATCTCCATCGCATTGCAGATCGTCGGGGTGTCGTAGCGCGCCAGCGCCTCGAGGACGGAAGCAGGCAGCGGGGCGGTAACGGCTTTGTTCACGGCGTTCTCTCCTGATTTTTTCGGCCCGGCTCTTTGAGGCCGTAGTTCGCTAAGCCCTATAGCCGAGATTGGAGGAGAACCCAACTCGGCAGCGCTCATGGCAGCCATATCGGAGAGTGGCGAGGACGCTCAGTTCAGCCGCGCCGGCCGTTCGTCCTCGGTTTCGCTGGGGGTCGGCGAGAATGTCGCCGGAGATGACGCCGTGGTTTCAGCCGTCGGAGCCGGCTGTGCGGCAAGGGCGGCGTTGCGCTCATGATCGCGATAGGATTTCCAGCCCCAGGGCAGGCTCACGAGGTAGAGCACCGAGCCGATCGAGAGGATGTGCCAGGGGTAGCCGATAAGAAGCGCGACGAAGAACACCACGGAGACGAAGACCGGCAACACCATTTCCGGCGGCACGCGCATCTTCACCGTCTTGCCGGAAAATACCGGCAGCCGCGACACCATCAGGAACGCGATCAGCAACGTATAGGCCGCGGTCAGCATTGCCGGCGGCTTGGGGACGCCGAGAAACGCCAGATAGAACGGCAGCATCGCAAGGATCGCGCCGGCCGGCGCCGGCACGCCGGTGAAATAGTTCGCAGCAAAGGCAGGCTTGTTCGGATCGTCGATGCTGGCGTTGAAGCGCGCAAGCCGCAGGCCGCCCGCGATCGCAAACACCATCGCGGCGATCCAGCCGCCATTGTTCAATTCCTGGAGCTGCCAGAAATACAGCATCAGGCCGGGCGCGACGCCGAAATTGACGAAATCCGCCAGGCTGTCGAGCTCGGCGCCGAATTTCGACTGGCCCTTGATCATGCGCGCCACGCGCCCGTCGACCCCGTCAAGCACCGCCGCGAATACGATCGCCGCGACCGCGAGCTCCATCCGCCCTTCGATCGACAGGCGGATCGCCGTCAGCCCGGCGCAGATCGCGAGCAAGGTGATGACGTTGGGCACCAGCATCCGCACCGGGATCGGGCGAAACCGGCGGCGGCGCAGTTCAGGGTATTTGGGGTCCGGGATCAGCATGCCAGCCATTATATAGCAAGCGCCGGCCCGGTTTGCCATTGGCAGCCGCCTAGCCATTTAGGCGCCGAATTGGTTAATCGGCGCGAAAAGTCCGGCCCTGCTCGGTCGAGCCGAAATCGGCCAAAATCGTCTCGCCGGCAATCGCCGTCTGGCCTTCCGAAACCAGCGATCTCGTGCCTTCGGGCAGATAGACGTCCAGACGCGAGCCGAAACGGATCAGGCCGAACCGCTCGCCGGCGCCGATCGACTGGCCTTCGCGCACGAATGAGACAATCCGCCGCGCTACCAATCCGGCGATCTGGACCACGCCGATGCGGCCGTTCGTGGTCGAGATCACCAGCGAATTGCGCTCATTGTCTTCGCTGGCCTTGTCGAGCTCGGCATTGATGAAGGTGCCGGGCCGGTAGGCGATACGGTCAATCCGGCCGGTCACCGGGCTGCGGTTCACGTGGCAGTTGAACACGCTCATGAAGATCGAAATGCGCGGCAAGGGCCTATCGCCGAGGCCGAGTTCGGCCGGCGGCAGCACCTGAGCAACCATCGAGACGCGGCCATCGGCCGGCGACACCACGATGCCGTCGCGCACCGGCGTCACGCGGACCGGATCGCGGAAGAACAGCGCGCACCAGACGGTCAGGATGGTGCCGATCCAACCCAGCGGCGTCCAGAGCCAGAACAGGATCAGGCTGACCAGCGCAAAGCCGCCGATGAACGGATAGCCCTCCGAGTGGATCGGCGGGATCTGCGCGCGGATGGAGTTCGCAATCGACATTGAGGCTCACTGTTGTCTGGCCAGCTTCCTGCCTTTGGAAGTAGCGGCGTATTTGGATTATTCCGCGGCGGTTGCCAAGGGATCTTTGGATTTTGGCTGATCGCCGGCCGGCTCATTGAGCGGATCATCGACCGGCGGCGGGGCGCGGTTCGGCGCTTCGTTGCCGTCGTCGATCTGCGCGAGCTTCTCCCGCGCCGCCTCGGCTTCGCGCTGCCTATTCCACATGCTGGCATAAAGCCCGCCGGCTGCCAAAAGCCCGACATGGGTGCCGCGCTCGGCGATGCGCCCTTGATCCAGCACGATAATTTCATCGGCGCCAACGATCGTCGACAGCCGGTGGGCAATCACCAGCGAGGTGCGGCCGCGCGAGACGCGCTCCAGCGCTTCCTGGATTTCGTGCTCGGTGTGGCTGTCGAGCGCGGAAGTGGCCTCATCGAGGACAAGGATCGGCGGCGCCTTCAAGACCGTGCGCGCGATCGCCACGCGCTGCTTCTCGCCGCCCGACAGTTTCAGGCCGCGTTCGCCGACCTGGGTTTCGTAGCCCTTGGGCGAGTTGCGAATGAAGCTGTCGATCTGCGCCAGTTGCGCCGCCTCTTCCACCTCGGCATCGCCGGCGTCCCAGCGGCCGTAGCGGATGTTATAGCGGATGGTGTCGTTGAACAGCACGGTATCCTGCGGCACCATGCCGATCGAGGCGCGCAGGCTCGCCTGCGTGACGTTTCTGATATCCTGGCCGTCGATCAGGATTTTGCCGCTGGAGACGTCGTAGAGGCGGAACAGCAGCCGTGAAATCGTCGACTTGCCGGCGCCTGAGGGACCGACGATCGCGACCGTCTTGCCGGCGGGCACCTCGAAGCTGAGGCCTTTGAGGATCGACCGCTCCGGATCATAGGCAAAGCGCACGTCCTCGAAGCGCACATTGCCGGCGCTGACCACGAGCGGCGCGGCGCCCTCGATGTCCTTGATCTCCGGATTGCGCGACAGCACGTTGAACATCTTCTCGATGTCGATGATCGCCTGCTTGATCTCGCGATAGACCATGCCCATGAAGTTCAGGGGCTGGTAGAGCTGGATCATCATGGCGTTGACCATGACGAAGTCGCCGACCGTGTTGGTGCCGTTGCGCACGCCGAGCGCACACATCAGCATGGTCGCGGTGAGGCCGATGGTGAAGATGACCGCCTGCCCGGTGTTGAGCACCGCGAGCGAGGTATAGGTCTTGACGCTGTTGTGCTCGTAGCGCTCCATCGAACGATCGTAGCGTTCGGCCTCGCGCGTCTCGGCGCTGAAATACTTCACCGTCTCGTAATTGAGCAGCGAATCGATCGCCTTGGTGTTCGCTTCGGTGTCGGAATCGTTCATCTTGCGGCGGATTTCGATCCGCCATTCGGTCGCGATGTAGGTGTAGTACATGTAGATCACGACCGTGACCGCGGTGACCAGAACGTAGCGCCAGTCGAACTGCCACAGCAGCACGGCCATCAATAGCGACACCTCGACGATGGTGGGGATCAGTTGCAGGATCACCATCCGCACGATCACCTCGATGCCGGTGCGGCCGCGCTCCAGGACACGCGTCAGGCCGCCGGTCTTGCGCTCCAGATGAAAGCGCAGCGACAATTCGTGCATGTGAACGAAGGTGATGTAGGCGAGTTTGCGTACCGCATGCATGGCGACGCGGGCGAAGATGCCGTCGCGAAACTGCGTCAGCACCGCCATAAGCACCCGCACCGCGCCGTAGCTCGCGGTCATCAGCAGTGGCGAGGCGATCAGCCACAGCATCCAGTTCGAGGCCTCGACCGGTGCCGTGCCCATGCCGTTGAGCGCATCGATCGCCCATTTGAAGGTGAACGGCACCGTCAGCGTCGCGAGCTTCGCCGCGAGCAACAGCACCATCGACCAGATGACGCGCATTTTCAGGTCCGCGCGGTCGCCGGGCCAGATATAGGGCCACAGGTGAACCAGCGTCCCGATCAGGGTCGCCTTTTCGGGAGCGTTGTCGGCCGGCAGTTGGGCGATATCGGTGTGCGAATCAGAATCAGCCATCGCTGTCGCGCCCAACGCAAGATGGCGCACCGACCGCCGTCAGATGGTTTCTGATGATCTGCATAGGCCCGTCATATAAAGCGTTTAACTCTCCCGTACAGCCTTGAAAGATAAATCTTTCCCCCGTTTGGTTTGATTTCGGGCCTATTTCTGCTGCATCAGCGAAATCAATCAGACTTGAGGTTTTCTGGGTGCAGTGCCACATGGTCTCCATGGATCAAATCAAAACTGTCTGTGTCTATTGCGGCTCCGGCGCCGGCTCCAATCCCCGTTTTGTGGAAGCTGCCCAAGCCCTGGGAAAAACTTTTGCCGAGAACAGTATCCGCCTCGTCTATGGCGGCGGATCGGTCGGGCTGATGGGCGAGATCGCCAAGTCCACCCTGGATCATGGCGGCCTCGTCACCGGCATCATCCCGGATTTTTTGAAATCGCGTGAACTTGCGCTGTCGCGTGTCCAGGAGATGATCGTCACGCCTGACATGCACGAGCGCAAACGGCTGATGTTCGAACGCTCGGACGCCTTCGTGGCGCTGCCCGGCGGCATCGGCACGCTGGAAGAACTGGTCGAGCAGATGACCTGGCAGCAACTCGGCCGCCACTCCAAGCCGGTGCTGCTCGCCAACATCGACGGCTTCTGGGAACCGCTGCTCTCGCTGCTCGCGCATATGCGCGCGACCGAATTTATCCGCCCGGCGTTCCCAATTGACGTGCTGATAGCCGACCGCGTGGAAGACATCCTGCCGCGCCTGAGTGCCCACGCCGCCCGTACGCCGGCGGCGACAAAGAAGCTTGCGCCGGAAGTGGCGCGGAGGCTTTAGGCCTCCTCGGCTCACTCGCTCGGAAACGTTACCGCTTCGATGCGGTTGCCATCGGGGTCGATGACAAAGGCGGCGTAATATTTGACGCGATCATGCGGCCGAATGCCCGGCGCGCCGTCGGAACGGCCGCCGGACTTCAGCGCTTCTGCGTGAAACGCATCGACATCATCAGTTGTTTTCGCGCGAAGGCAAATATGGGTGCCGCTTTCGGGCGCGACCGACGCCATGCCGGCGCGCAGGTTGATCCAGAATTCGGGGTAGGTTTTGCCGAAGCCGATGGTTGCGGGACGGGTGACGAGCCGTGAGAGGCCGAGGGCTGCGAGGGTTGCTTCATAGAAGCGCGCTGAACGTTCGAGGTCGCTGACGCCGACGGAGATATGATCGATCATGGAGTTACCTCTGGCCTCTCCCATCATTGCGAGCGAAGCGAAGCAATCCATACTTTCTTCGCGGCGGGATGGATTGCTTCGTCGCTGCGCTCCTCGCAATGACGGCGGTTACACCGTCATCGCGCACCTCACGCCGGCGCGCCTGACTTCACCAGCTTGTAGACCACCGAATCCATCAGCGCCTGGAATGAGGCGTCGATGATATTGGGCGAGACGCCGACTGTGATCCAGCTATCGCCGTTTTCATCCTCGCTCTCGATCAAAACTCGCGTCACCGCTTCCGTGCCGCCATTGAGGATACGCACGCGGTAGTCGATCAGCTTCAGCCCCTCGATGTACTTCTGGTACTTGCCGAGATCCTTGCGCAAGGCGACGTCGAGCGCGTTGACGGGGCCGTTGCCTTCCGCCGCCGAGATCAGGCGTTCACCGGCGACATCGACCTTCACCACAGCGAGCGCCACCGTGACGCGCTGGCCGTTGGCATTGTAGCGCTGCTCGACATTGACGTCGAACTGCTCGACCTTGAAATATTCCGGCACCCGGCCGAGCGTGCGCCGCGCCAGCAGATCGAACGAAGCATCGGCGGACTCATAGGCATAGCCGGCCGCTTCCCGCTCCTTCAGTTCATCGACCAGGCGCGCCAGCTTCGGATCGCTCTTGTCATAGGCGATGCCGGCGCGGTCGAGTTCGGCCATGACGTTCGAGCGGCCGGCTTGGTCGGACACCAGCACCTTGCGATGGTTACCGACCGCTTCCGGCAAAACGTGCTCATAACTGTGCGGATCCTTCATCATCGCAGAGGCATGGATGCCGGCCTTGGTCACGAAGGCGCTTTCGCCGACATATGCCGCGTGGCGGTTCGGGGCGCGGTTGAGCATGTCATCCAACGTGCGCGACACCTTCATCAGCGTCGCCATCTTCTCGTCCGTGACGCCGATTTCCAACGCGTCGGAGAACTCGTTCTTCAGCCGCAGCGTTGGGATCAGCGAACAGAGGTTGGCATTGCCGCAGCGTTCGCCGAGCCCGTTCAGCGTGCCCTGGATCTGCCGCGCACCCGCGCGCACCGCGGCCAACGAATTGGCCACCGCCTGCTCGGTGTCGTTATGGGCGTGGATGCCGACATGGCTGCCCGGGATGTGCTTGGTGACAGCGCCGACGATGGTCTCGATCTCGTGCGGCATGGTGCCGCCATTGGTATCGCACAGCACCACCCAGCGCGCCCCGGAATCATAGGCTGCCTTGGCGCAGGCGAGCGCGAAATCGGCATTCTCCTTGTAGCCGTCGAAGAAGTGCTCGCAGTCGACCATCACCTCGCGCCCGGCGGCCTTCGCAGCAGCCACGCTGTCGCAGATCGAGGCGAGGTTTTCCTCGTTGGTGGTCTCGAGCGCCACCCGCACCTGATAGGCCGAGGACTTTGCGACGAAGCAGATCGCATCGGCCTTGGCCTCGATCAGCGCGGCCAGCCCCGGATCGTTCGAGTTGGAACGGCCGGGACGGCGCGTCATGCCGAACGCGGTGAATTTGGCATGTTCGAGTTGCGGCTTTTCGGCGAAGAATTCGGTGTCGGTCGGATTGGCGCCGGGATAACCGCCTTCAACGTAGTCGATGCCGAGTTCATCGAGCATCTGCGCGATGATCTGCTTGTCGTGCAGCGTGAAATCCACGCCGTTGGTCTGCGCGCCGTCGCGCAGCGTGGTGTCGAACAGATAGAGACGTTCGCGGCTCATGTCGGCGCTCCCGGCGCGGCGCTTGTCGCCAGCGTCTTCTGCATCGTAGTGTTGGCGAGCCATTCGCCGTTGAGCGAGACGGTATTGCGCTGCTTCGCGGTATAGCCGCGCTTTCTGAACAACGGCTCGGCTGTATCGCTGGCATCGACCATCAGGGTTTTCGCGCCGCGCGCGCCCGCCAGCTTCTCCAGCGCATCGACCAGCATCGAGGCCACGCCCTGCCCGGCTACGCTCGGATGCACGTAGAGCATATCGATATGGTCAGCGCCCCTCAGCGAGGCGAAGCCGACCGGCGCGTTCTGGATGGTCGCGATCAGCGTCAACTGCCCGGCGAGCTTCTTGCCGAACGCGGCTTCGTCGTCGGCCGCCTGCGCCCAGGCTTCCTGCTGCGCCTCGCTATAATCGTCGCCGGTCAACCCCTCGATGGCGGCAACGAAGATCGCCGCCAGCATTGGAACATCCGCCGGCAAAAACGGCCGCAAGCCGGGTTTTGGCAATGCCTGTCCCATCGTCGCTACCATAATCCGTACAGCTTCGTCGCCAGCGCCACGGCGGCGGCAATCAGCGCGACCTTCAGTGCGATATAATAGAGCCAGTGTTTCGGGAAAGGCGTGTCGGGCTTCATCACGCAATCTCCCAGGTGGTCACGGGCTTACCATCGGCATCCTTGCCGTCCTTGATGGCAACGCCCATGGCGGCGAGCTCATCGCGGATACGGTCGGATTCCTTGAAGTCCTTCCGCGCGCGCGCCGCCGCGCGCTCCGCAATCAGGCGGTCGACGCGTTCTGCATCTATGCCGCTCGCCTGCTCCTTCCGCCCCTTCCACTCCGCAGCGCTCATCGAGAGGAAGCCGAGCAGGCGGAGCGAGGCCGCAAACTCGCCGCGTTCCCGCGCGCCGCCGGACGCCGCCGCGTTGCGCAGGCTGTGCAGGACAGCCATCGCCAGCGCTGTGTTGAGGTCGTCATAGAGCGCCTCGATCATCGCCGGCGACGGCTCGCTGGCGACGGCATCGGCTGCGATCGCATACCAATCGTCGAGCGTCTTCGCGCTCTCTTCCGCACCCTTCGGGGTCCAGTCGAGCGGTGAACGATAATGCGTCTTGAGCATGCTCAATCGCAGCACCTCGCCCGGCCAATCGGCCAGCAATTCCCGGATCGTGAAGAAGTTGCCGAGCGATTTCGACATCTTCTCGCTCTCGATCTGCAGGAAGCCGTTGTGCATCCAGACATTCGCCATGCGATCGGAATGAAACGCGCAGCAGGTCTGCGCGAGCTCGTTCTCATGGTGCGGAAACACCAGATCGATGCCGCCGCCATGAATGTCGAACTTCTCGCCGAGATGCTTCCAGGCCATCGCCGAGCATTCGATGTGCCAGCCGGGGCGGCCTTCCACCTTGATACCTGATGGCGACGGCCATGACGGCTCGCCCGGCTTCGACGGCTTCCACAACACGAAGTCGGTATTATCGCGCTTATAGGGAGCAACATCGACGCGGGCGCCGGCGATCATCTCGTCGAGCGAGCGTTTTGAAAGCGCGCCGTAGCGCGGCATCACGGAATTGGCTTCGTTCATCGCCTGCGGCGAAAACAGCACGTGATCTTCGGCGACATAGGCAAAGCCGCCGGCGACCAGCTTTTCGATGATCGCTCGCATCTCCGGGATGTGCTCGGTCGCGCGCGGCTGCACCGTCGGAGCCAAGCAGCCGAGCGCGGTGACGTCGTCCTGGTATTGCCGATAGGTTTCTTCGGTGACTTTGCGGATCGCCTCGTTCAGCGGCACGCCGGGATAGTCGCGCGCGGCGCGCACATTGATCTTGTCGTCGACGTCGGTGATGTTGCGGACATAGGTCACGTGATCGGCGCCGTAGCGATGGCGCAGCACGCGAAACAGCACGTCGAACACGATCGCCGCGCGGCCATTACCGATATGGGCGAAGTCATAGACCGTCGGTCCGCAGGCATACATGCGAACGTTATCGGCATCGAGCGGCACAAACGGCCGCTTCTCCTTGGTCAACGTATCGTAGAGACGCAATTCCATGGCGTACCCATCCCAGTGCCGCGGGCGATTTGAAGTTCCTGCAGGGGTAGCAGCGAGATCGACCAGGAACTTCAAATCGCAGGCGGCACTAAACTTTTAGTTTCTTGCAGCGCACCTGCTCTCGCATTCGCAACCCCATTCGCCGCAAGAACATGCGAATGCGAGAGCCGGTGCGCTGCCGGCCGGGCGTCCAGTGATCTCATTTTTGAGAAAAGACGGCCTCAGCCAGCGAATCGCTAGCTAATAATCTCGCGGCAAATGGCGCAGATGGCGAGGAGACCGTTCATGGTTCCAACCATTGCGGTATCGCACGCACGGCGTCAAGGCCTTGCTTGTGCCCGATTTGGGGGCGATCAGGCCGCCGAACCCCGCCATTCGCAGCCGCCCTCGGCCCTCATGGTTAATCATTATTAACACTTTGGGCCTATTTCTGAGGGCGGTCTCTTCCCGCCGCCGGTGCCATCCATGCGACTTTACTCCGCACTCATTGCCTGTGCCTTCCTGCTCGCCGCCTCGGCCGCTGCCGCCGACAGCCGCGTCTTCATCGTGGCCAACCAGGCCGATGGTTACGGCGTGGACGAGTGCCTCGCCAGAGGCGACAAATGTGGCGCCCACGCCGCCCGCTCCTATTGTCAGTCACGGGAATTTGCGCAGGCCACCGCCTATCGTCGCGTCGAGCCCGACGAGGTCACCAGCGCGGTTCCGATCGGCGGCGGCAACAAGTGCTCAGGCCCGGCGTGCGGCGAATACGTCGCCATTACCTGCCAGCGCTAAACCGACCTAATCCTGCGATTTTAAGGGCCGGTTTGCCACACCCGCGCCCCGGAAACGACGTGACGCTGCCCCGAGAAGCAGCTATTGGATGCGGCCTTGGCCGCAGAACGCCGCCTTGGCCGCGTCATCAGGCTTTTTGAGCCGCGCGGATCAGCTCTCAATGGCCGGATATGCTGAAAATTCGCAACGCTTCCCTCTCCCTTCGAATTTTGACCTGCGCCATCCTGCTCGGCATCGCCGCCCCGGACGCACCCGCTTTGGCGCAGACGAACCAAGACGCCATGGCGCAGATGAACCAGGATGCCCCGCCCCAACAGGGCGCGCAGGCCAATCCGATCTGCATCCGGCTCGAAGGACAATTGGCGACGATCGACCGCGGCGCGGGCACCGGTGACCCCGCCAAGGATGAACAGATCCGCCGCTATCAGGAAGCCGAGTCCAAGCAGCAGGCCGAGTTCGACCGGGTCACGCTGCAAGCCAAGCGCATGGGCTGCGACAGCTCGGGCTTCTTCTCGCTGTTCAACGGTCGTTCCGCCCAGTGCGGCCCGGTGAACAACCAGATTCAGCAGATGCGCGCCAATCTCGACCAGATCACCACCAGCCTGGAGCGCCTGCGCAGCGGCGGCATCGGCGGCGCTGACCGCGAAAACCAGCGCCGCTCGGTGCTGGTGGCGCTCGCGCAGAACAATTGCGGCCCGCAATATGCCGCTGCCGCGCGCGGCCCTGGCAACTTCATCGACAGCCTGTTCGGCAACAACAACAACACGCTGCCGCCGCCGAGCGCCGATCTCGGCGCGCCATCCGGCACCTATCGCACCGTCTGCGTCCGCACCTGCGACGGCGCCTATTTCCCGGTCTCGTTCGCTACCGTGCAGGCCCGCTTCCAGGACGATGAGCGGACCTGCAAGGCGCTGTGCCCGGCGGCGGAGGCGAACCTGTTCGCCTACCGCAATCCCGGCGAAGACATCAACCAGGCGGTCTCGATCAACGGCCAGCCATATTCATCGCTGCCCAACGCGTTCAAATTCCGCACCGAGTTCAACGCATCCTGCTCCTGCAAGCCTGCGGGCCAGACCTGGTCCGAAGCGCTGAAGTCCGTCGACGACAGGGCGGCGGTCGAACAGCAGGGCGACATCATCGTCACCGAGGAAAGTGCGAGGCGGATGCAGCAGCGCGGGCAGGCGAAAGGCGCGCCGCCGCCCAAGAAGGGCGCCGCGCCCGCAGGCACCACCGCCGCCGCGCCTGCACCGGCGACGGCTCCGGCTGATACGGCGGCCCCGACCAACGACAAGGACAAGCCGATCCGCACCGTCGGCCCGACCTTCATCCCGCCGAAGCAGTAGGCGAAACGCCCTACCCTTCGAACGCATCCGCCGAGGCGCGGCCGGCGCGGGCGACCAGTTTTTCGTCGGGCGCGGGCAGCGCCTTGCCGTTGTCGCGGAAGCGGTTGGTGATGGGATAGCGGCGGTCGCGGCCAAAGTTCTTTTCGGTCACCTTGACGCCGGGCGCAGCCTGCCGCCGCTTGTATTCGGCGATGTTGAGCAGGCGATCGATCCGCGTCACCATTTCAGCCGGGAAACCGGCCGCGATGATCGTGGCCAGCGGCTCCTCGCGCTCGACCAGACGCTCCAGTATGCCGTCCAGCATCTCGTAGGGCGGCAGTGAATCCTGGTCGGTCTGGTTCTCGCGCAGCTCCGCCGTCGGCGGGCGCGTGATGATGTTGACCGGGATCACCCTGCCCGACGGCCCGAGCGCGCCGTCCGGCTTCCACTCGTTGCGCAGACTCGATAGCCGGAACACTTCGGTCTTGTAGATGTCCTTGATCGGATTGAAGCCGCCGTTCATGTCGCCATAGAGCGTGGCGTAGCCGACCGACATTTCCGACTTGTTGCCTGTCGTCACCACCATCGCGCCGGTCTTGTTGGAAATGGCCATCAAGAGCGTGCCGCGGGTGCGCGCCTGCAAATTCTCTTCGGTGATATCGCGCGGCAGCCCGGCAAATGGTCCGGAGAGGATTTTCTCGAAGCCGTTCACCGCATCGGCAATCGGCAACACCTCGTAGCGGATGCCGAGTGCTTTGGCGAGTTTTGCGGCATCGTCGAGCGACACCTGCGCAGTAAAACGGAACGGCAGCATCACGCCGCGGACCTGATCCGCGCCGAGCGCATCAACCGCGATGGCCGCGCACAGCGCGGAATCGATGCCGCCGGAGATGCCGAGCAAGACGCCCGGAAAGCCGTTCTTGCGGACGTAGTCGCGCAGGCCCAGCACGCAAGCGGCGTAATCGCCCTTGTCGCCTTCGAGCAGCGGCATTACGGGGCCCGAGCAGCGCCAGCCCTCGGTGCCCTTGGTCCAGGTCAGCGTGACGATGCTTTCTTCGAACGCGGGCAGTTGCGCCGCCACCGAGAGGTCGTCGTTGAGCGCGAACGACGCGCCATCGAACACCAGTTCGTCCTGTCCGCCGATCTGGTTGAGATAGACCAGCGGCAGCCCGCTCTCGGTGACGCGGGCGACCGCAATCGACAGCCGGAGGTCGTTCTTGTCGCGCGCGTAGGGCGAGCCGTTAGGCACCACGAGAATTTCCGCGCCGGTCTCGGCGAGGCACTCGACGACGTTCTCGTATTCCTCGGACTCTTCGAGCCAGATGTCCTCGCAGATGGGGACGCCGACGCGGATGCCGCGGACCGTCACCGGCCCGGCGGCCGGACCGCGCGTGAACAGCCGCTTTTCATCGAACACGCCGTAGTTCGGCAGGTTCGCCTTGAAGCGCAACGCGGCGATGCGGCCCTGATCGAGCAGCGCGCAGGCGTTATAGAGCTTGCCGTCCTCGACCCACGGCGTGCCGATTAGAACAGCCGGTCCCCCGCCCGCGGTTTCGCGCGCCAGCTCTTCGACCGCGGCGCGGCAGGCGGCCTGAAAGGCTGGCTTCAGTACCAGGTCTTCCGGCGGATAGCCGCAGATGAACAATTCGGGCAGCAGCAGGAGGTCGGCGCCATCGGCCGCAGCCTTGTCGCGCGCCGCGCGGGCCTTGGCGGCGTTGCCTGGCACGTCGCCGACCGTCGGGTTCAACTGCGCCAGGGTGATCGTAAAGGTGTCGGTCATGGGAGCGATGGTGCCTTGCACAAGAGCAAACTGCAATTGCTCGCTTTGATAGCGTTTTCGAGCGAAGGGATACCGGTTCGCGCGAAGAAAACGCGTCAAAACAAAAACTTAGATATGCGGTTCTGATCCTGATCAGCACCGCATATCTAAATAGCGCCCATGCGTTCCGCGAGGGCGAACAGCCAGAACAGGCCGGCCATCAACAGCGCCACGCCGACCGCCGCCGACCCCATATCCTTGACCTGGCCGATCTTCGGATCGTGATCGGTGGTCAGGCGGTCGGCGAGCTTTTCGATCGCGGTGTTGAGCAGCTCGACCACCAGGACAAAGGCGACGGCCGCGACCAGTTCCACGCGGCGCATCGTGGTCGCACCGATCAGCCAGGCCAGCGGTACCGACAGCGCCAATGCGAACAGTTCCTCGCGGACGGCCTGCTCCGAGCGGATCGCAAAAGCGAGGCCGTTACGCGTGTTGATCGTGGCCCGCCAGAGTCGCAGCAAATCAAAGTCCCGCTGCGGCCGGCATCGGCTGAGCTTTCCCGGCGCGTTCCTGCTTCAGCAGTTCGGCAATCAGGAAAGCCATATCGATCGACTGTTCGGCGTTGAGGCGGGGATCGCAGACCGTGTGGTAGCGGTCGTTGAGGTCCTCGTCGGTGATGGCGCGCGCGCCGCCGATGCATTCGGTGACGTCCTGTCCGGTCATCTCCAGATGCACGCCGCCGGCATGGGTGCCTTCGGCGGCGTGGATCGCGAAGAACGACTTCACCTCCGAGAGCACCCGGTCAAACGGACGGGTCTTGTAGCCTGATGTCGAGGTAATGGTGTTGCCGTGCATGGGATCGCAAGACCAGACCACAACCCGCCCTTCCCGCTGCACGGCGCGGATCAGCGGCGCGAGATGATCGCCGACCTTGTCGGAGCCGAAACGGTTGATCAGCGTCAGCCGTCCCGGCTCGTTGTCGGGATTGAGGATGTCGATCAGCTTGAGCAACTCATCCGGCTTCAGCGAGGGGCCGCATTTCAGGCCGATCGGGTTCTTGATGCCGCGGAAATATTCGACATGGCCGTGGTCGAGCTGGCGGGTGCGGTCGCCGATCCAGATCATGTGGCCTGACGTCGCGTACCAGTCGCCGGTGGTGGAATCCACCCGGGTCAGCGCCTGCTCGTAGCCGAGCAGCAGCGCCTCGTGGCTCGTGTAGAAATCGGTGGCGCGCAGTTCGGGATGGCTTTCGAGATCCAGCCCACAGGCGCGCATAAAGTTCAGCGCGTCGGAAATTCGATCCGCCAGTTCCTTGTACCGGCGTGACTGCGGGGAGTCCTTGAGGAAGCCCAGCATCCACTGGTGCACGCTGCCGAGATTGGCGAAGCCGCCGGTCGCGAATGCGCGGAGCAGGTTCAGCGTCGCCGCCGACTGCCGGTACGCCATCAACTGGCGCTGCGGATCGGGGATGCGCGCTTCCGGGGTGAAGGCGATATCGTTGATGATGTCGCCGCGGTAGCTCGGTAGCTCGACGCCGCCAACCTTTTCCATGTTCGACGAGCGCGGCTTTGCGAACTGCCCGGCGATGCGGCCGACCTTCACTACCGGCAGCGCGCCGGCATAGGTCAGGACCACGGCCATCTGCAGCAGCACGCGGAAGAAGTCGCGGATGTTGTTGGCGCCGTGCTCGGCAAAGCTCTCGGCGCAATCGCCGCCCTGCAGCAGGAAGGCCTCGCCGGCCGCGACGCGGGCGAGCGCCTTCCTCAGGTTACGGGCCTCGCCGGCGAACACCAGCGGCGGAAACGTCGCAAGCTGCGCCTCGACGTCGGCCAATGCCTTGGCATCGGGATAATCGGGGACCTGCAGCACCGGCTTGGTGCGCCAGCTATCGGGCGTCCACCGCTCGGACATGACGTTAACTCCTGAGCAAAAACCGCAACTTATCCGCCTTCGTTAAAACTTCGGCGCGACCAAAGTCGGGAAGACCAAGGCGAAGCCTCGCGGCTGAGCCGGGTCGAAGGTTACGAAGGCCGGGTTATACACAGGCCGCGGGCCGACCGCCAGTTAGATTTCCGGTAGTCCTGACAAGCTCTTGCGGCGAAATCCGAATTCGCATTTGTTATGGCCGCTCGCAAAGCTGGCAGGAGAACACGGTGGCCGAGCCGGGGCTGGACGACATATTTAGCGACGACATCACGATGCCCGCGACGGATGGATATCCCCTTGCCGCGACGCTGTTTCTGCCCCGCGGGGCCAAACGCCATGCGGTCCTGGTCAATTCAGCGACCGCCGTTCCCCGCAAGCTCTACCGGGGCTTTGCCAGTTACCTCGCCCACCGCGGCTGCGCGGTTCTGACCTACGACTCGCGGCACCGGCGACTCGAGGCCGCAGGCGCTAACCGGCTCCATCAGGCCAAAATCGCTGGTCGGCTTCAAGGCCTCGATGTCGGACTGGGCAGCCCAGGACATCACCGCGGCGGTCGCCTGGATGCGGGAGCGTTACAAGGCGCTGCCCTTCGCCTATGTCGGGCATTCGTTCGGCGGCCAGGCGCTCGGCCTGTTGCCGAACAATTCGGAGATTTCGCGTGCACTCCTGATCGCCGCGCAAGCCGGCTACTGGAAACTGATGACGGCGCCGGAGCGCTACCGCGTCTATGCCCTGCTCAATTTTTTCGGCGCTCCGTTGACCCGCGCGCTCGGCTACATGCCCGGCAAGGCCGGCCTCGGCATGGATCTGCCGAAGGATGCATTTTTGCAATGGGTCGGCTGGGTGATGAGCCCGCGCTATCTGTTCGACGATGCCAGGCTCGAAGCCGTGCAGAATTTCCCGAAATACCAGGGCGCGCTGCGTGCACTCTGCATGTCCGACGATCCCTGGGCAACGCCGCCGGCGGTCGAATTGTTGTGTTCGGGATTTACCTCGACTGCGCCTGAGATCATCACGGTGAGGCCTGCGGATACTGGCGTGAGCAAGATCGGGCATATGGGATTTTTCCGGCCCGAGCATCGCGACACGCTGTGGCGCGGGGCCGCGGAATGGATCCAGGCGGAGGTCCGCGCGTAACTTGCGATCAGCCCGCGCACCGGGGACATTGGCCGTCCGCGGCCTCGCCAAGCTGACGCGCGAACTCGCTCCTGACAGCTTGCACCGGCCAATGGGTGCCATCGCTCCTGACAATTTTTCTTGCGCGCTCGAAAGCATGACTCTCAGCGGCGTCATCGCCGACGCGAACAATCACATCCCAATGGAAAGGGCATGCTGCCGTGGCGCGCGTGGTCTCCAACGCGTAGCGCACCGTTGCTGTCAGATCGTCGGCATCGACCTTCACGGGCATGAATAATACCCTCTACACAGGGACGGCCATCGGCGTTGAGACCGCGCATGCGCGTGGCGGCCGGCGCTCACCTCACCACGGCGGCCGCATCACCGTCGTCGCCGGGCAAGACGTATTCGACCGCCAGCAGCCCGCCTTCAACGATGAGAAACGCAACCGCGCCGCCTAGCCAGCCGAAGTACGCAATTGCGAAGCCCAACAGGAGCAGGGCACATACGACATCCGCCAGTATCTTGCCGCTCCGCTCGACCGCGTCATATCCTCTGGAAAAGTAAGCCATGGCCTTTCCGTCCACGCGTCATCAACCATGAATGCAACGTGGCACAAAGGCGGGAGTTCCGTTCACCCTCCGCCGCCGAGCCTCGGTCGCGACGTTACGCGCACCTGGCACGGCCGGACGTTCCCGGCCGGCTGTTGAAACCAGCTCCCATTTTCCGAATTAGCCTTCTCAATGAGGCGAGAGGCCACTCATGGAAGGAATTCGCGACGCCGCACATCTGTGCATCGATATGCAGAACATCTTCGCCAGGGGCGGCGTGTGGGAAACTCCATGGATGGAAAAGGTATTGCCGGTGATCTCGCAGATCGCCGCACGATATCGGGAGCGGACGGTATTCACGCGCTTCATTACACCCGAGCGGCCGGAAGACCGTCGCGGCCAGTGGCGCGTCTACTTCACCAAATGGGAGCGCGCGACGCGCGGCGATCTCGCGCCCGGCGCGCTCGACATCGTGCCGGCGCTAGCACGATATTCACCGCCGGCTCTGGTCGTCGACAAGCCCGCCTATTCGGCGTTCTTCGGATCGCGGCTCGGTCATCTGCTGGTCGAGCGGCATGTCGGCACAGTGGTGGTGTCAGGCGCGGAGACTGATGTCTGCGTGCTTGCTACGGTGCTCGGCGCGGTCGATCTCGGCTTTCGCGTCGTCATCGTGCAGGATGCGCTGTGTAGTTCCTCGGACACCGGCCATGATGCGCTGATGACTATGTACCGGACGCGGTTCAACGAGCAGATCGAGCTGGTCAGCGCCGCGGAACTGTTCGACATGTGGCGTCCGGACTAGATGCTCCGGCCAGCCCCCGGAACCGCCGCTCCGGCTGCAACGTTGACACGGCAGCCATCATCGCGCGAAAGGATCGATCCATGGCGGCGCCGGATGTTCGCAAGGAAATGCCGCCCGTCAAATTGCCGCGCGAGGAATTCGAGAGGCGCTATCGCGGCCGCTTTGTCGATCCGGTCTTCCAGCCGCTGCATCGCGAGCTCGACGCCGTCGTCGCGGCGGCATGGGACGCCTATAGTCATTCCCGCAAAGCCCCGCTGACGCGCAAGGCGGGCGCGGGCTTCGCCGATCCCGAGTACGAAATCGCGGTGGACTGGCTGGCCGCACGCGAGGCTATTCTCGAAGCGCAGCGGCGCCACGACGATACCGCTGCGCAGCCGCGCATCCTCGTCATCAACGGCTCGGCGCGAAGCGAGCATACCTGCCCCGGCGAGGCGTCCAAGACGTGGCGGCTGGTCAAGCTCGCCGAGCCGGTGCTGGTCGAAATGGGATGTGCGGTCGACATTCTGGATCTCTCGCGGCTAACGTCGGAATATGGCCGGCAGATTCATCCCTGCAAATCCTGCGTCGCCACCGCGATGCCGCTCTGCCACTGGCCCTGCAGTTGCTATCCGAACTATTCGCTCGGCCAGACCGACGACTGGATGAACGAAATTTATCCGCTCTGGGTGGCCGCGCACGGCATCCTGATCGTGGCGCCGGTGAACTGGTATCACGCGCCGACGCCGCTGAAGGCGATGATGGATCGCCTGGTCTGCGCCGATGGCGGCAATCCCGATCCGACCTCGACGCACGGCAAGCATGCCGACCAGGCCAAGGCGCTCGAACTGAAGGGATGGTCCTATCCGCGCCATCTGGCCGGCCGGCATTTCGGCCTCGTCGTGCACGGTGACAGCGCGGGCACGGAGACGCTGCGCCGCTCGCTTTCAGACTGGCTAACCGACATGTCGTTAATCTCGGCTGGCCGCACCGCCGAAGCCGAGGGCTACATCGGCTACATGGAGCCCTACGCCACCTCGCACCAGGCACTCGACGAGGACCGGGAATTTCAGGAGGAGGTGCGCAACGCGGCACGCGCGCTGGGGAATGCGGTGAGGCTGGCGCGTGAAGGCAAATTCGAGAATCCGGCGAAGGGTCTTGCCGATCCGAATCCGAAATGACTTCGTCGGATGGGTGGAGCGACTTGTCCGCCGTAGGTCGCCAGCGAAGGCGGAAGCGATACCCATCCTAGATGCTGTCGCTCCCCTACTTCCCGTAACTATAAAACCCCTGCCCGGTCTTGCGGCCGAGATGACCGGCGGCGACCATTTCCTTCAAGAGCGGCGCGGGGCGGTATTTCGGATCGTTGAAGCCCTGGTAGAACACCTCCATCACCGACAGCATGGTGTCGAGGCCGATCATGTCGGCGAGCGCCAGCGGGCCGATCGGATGGTTGCAGCCGAGCTTCATGCCGGCGTCGAGGTCTTCCGCGGTCGCCAGCCCCTCCTGCAGCGCAAAGATCGCCTCGTTGATCATCGGGCAGAGGATGCGGTTGACCGCAAAACCCGGGCTGTTCTTTGCCGTGATCGAGACCTTGCCGATCCGCTTTGCAAAGGCTTCCGCCTTGGCATGGGTATCGTCGGAGGTCTGCAAACCCCGGATCAATTCCAACAGCGCCATCAGCGGCACCGGATTGAAGAAGTGCATGCCGATGAAGCGGTCCGGCCGGTCGGTCGCCGCCGCGAGTTTCGTGATCGAGATCGAGGACGTGTTGGTCGCGAGCAGCGCCTGCGGCCGCAGTTTTGGGCAAAGGTCCTTCAGGATTTTCATCTTCAGGTCCTCATTCTCGGTCGCCGCCTCGATCACGAGATCGCAGGTGGAAAACTTCGCCGTGTCCGTGGTCGTCGTAATGCGCGCCAGCGCCGCCTGCCGGTCGGCGTCAGTCATCTTCTGCTTGTTGACGAGGCGCTCCAGGCTGTTGGCGACCACAGACATGCCGCGGGTAAGCGCTGCATCGGAAATATCGGTCATGACCACCGGAAGGCCCGCCGCCGCACACACCTGCGCGATCCCGTTGCCCATCGTGCCTGCGCCTACGATACCGATCTGCTCAATCATTATTCGCCTACCTCTGTTCTTGAATACTGAATGACGTCGTTATCAGAATGCGGCGGATGTTGCGAAACCTACTCCGCCGCCTGCCGCACATACCGTGCCGTCGGCGTCCGCATCGTTACCAATTCTTCGGCCGCCGTCGGATGCAGCGCGATCGTCGCGTCGAAATCGGCCTTGGTGGCTTTCATCTTTACTGCAATCGCGACCGCCTGGACGATCTCGGCGGCGGTGTCGCCGACGATGTGACAGCCCAGCACGCGATCCGTCGTGCCGTCGACCACGAGCTTCATCAGCACGCGGGTGTCGCGGCCGGACATCGTAGCCTTTATCGGACGGAAATCGGCCTTGTAGATGTCGACATGGCTCACTTGCGCGCGTGCCTGCGCTTCGGTCAGGCCGACGGTGCCGACCTCGGGCTGCGAGAACACCGCCGTCGGAATGGTGGCGTGGTCGACTGCTACCGGCCGCTTGCCGAACACGGTGTCGGCGAAGGCATGGCCCTCTCGGATCGCGACCGGCGTCAGATTGAGGCGATGGGTGACGTCGCCGATCGCATAGATGTTGTCGACCGACGTCTTCGACCACTCGTCGACGGCAATGCCGCCATTGGCTGGGTTGATGGCGACGCCGGCCTTCTCGAGCCCGAGATTGGCGACGTTCGGGTGGCGGCCGATCGCGAACATCACCTTCTCCGAGGCGACGCTCGAACCGCTGGATAGATGCGTGGTGTATTCGTTGCCGTGCTTGTCCACTTTATCGATGGTGCAGCCGGTGATGATCGTAATCCCCTGCTTCTCCATCTCGGCGCGCACGTGCTTGCGGACGTCCTCATCGAAACCGCGCAGAATATTGTCGCCGCGATAGATCACGGTCACGTCGGAGCCGAAGCCGGCAAAGATGCCGGCGAATTCCAGCGCGATATAGCCGCCGCCCTGGATCACGATGCGCTTCGGCAATTCCGTGAGGTGAAACGCCTCGTTGGAGGAAATCACGTGCTCGATGCCGGGGATCTCCCGCCCATGGTTGGGCGCGCCGCCGGTCGCGATCAGGATGTATTTTGCGGTGACCGTTTCGCCGGTCAACAGGCGCAGCGTGTGGGCGTCTTCCAGCACCGCGCGCGTCTTGACGATGCTCGCGCCTGATTTCTCGACATTGGCGGCGTAGATGCCTTCGAGGCGGGCGATCTCCTTATCCTTGTTGGCGACCAGCGTCGGCCAATCAAAGGAGAATTCGGGAATGGTCCAGCCGAAGCCTTTTGCGTCCTCGATCTCGTGGCGGACATGCGAGCCGAGCACGAACAGCTTTTTCGGCACGCAGCCGCGGATCACGCAGGTGCCGCCCATCCGGTATTCTTCGGCAACCATGACCTTTGCGCCATGGCCAGCAGCGATGCGGGCGGCGCGAACGCCGCCCGAACCACCACCGATGACGAACAGATCGACGTCGAACTTTGCCATCTCAACCCCGCCCGAAGTCGCCCGTTTGCTCTCTTATATCTGTATTTGACGCGTTTTCTTCATGCGAACCGGAAGTCCACCCTCGGATCAAGTCCGAGGGCATGCTTCGCTTGAAGATCAGATATCCTTGCCGCGCTTCTTCATCTCGGCGCGGAACTGGCCGTTGATGACTTCAGCAAATTGCTGTGCCCACTGGTTCATATAGGACATGCTGAACTGAATGGCGCGGGGCTCGTTCGCGAGCAGCTTCTGGCCGAGCGGCGACTTGTAGAAGGTCACGAGGTCCTTCAACTCCTGCTCGGTGAACTCATTGGCGTAGACCTGCGCCATGCCTTCGCCGATCTCCTTTTCGCGGCCGGCCAGATTCTTGGCCACGATCACGGCGACCTCGTTGAGATCCTTCTGATAGTTCAGATTGCTCTGCATCAGCACGTTCTTGGTCTGCTCGACGAGATTGGGAACGGCGTTGGCGTACATCGCGGCCGCATTCTTCATCGCCAGGATTTCCTTGGCGGCGGCGATCGCCGCCGGTGAACCGGGCTTGAGTGGCGCGGTCGCAGGCGCCGCGGGCGCGTTCTTCTGCTGCGCGCCGGCCGGAGCGCCGGTCAGGGCCAGCCCCACCGCAAGGCCGGCCGCCGACAAAATCCGTGAAACCCTCTTCATTCCAATTCTCCTCGATTACCGGCGTTACCGCCGCTCAACTACGCGAATTCCCTGGGCACCTGCCAGGACGGCGGTGCTGGCCAAGCCAATGAACAACCCGTGTTCGACGACACCCGGGATCAGGCTCAACAGGCCCGCCAGACGCGGCGCATCGGCGATGCGCCCGAGATGGGCATCGACAATCCAGTGGCCGCCATCGGTGACAAAAACGTGGCCGTCCTTGCCCTTGCGGAGCCTCATTTGCCCGGAAACGCCGCTTTGGGCAAATGCCGCGGCCATGGCCCGCTGGGTGGCGGCCAGCCCGAACGGAATCACCTCTACAGGTAGGGGGAAGCGGCCGAGAACATCGACCCATTTGGTATCGTCGGCAATCACGATCATGCGATCGGACGCCGCCGCCACGATCTTCTCCCGGAGCAGCGCCCCACCGCCGCCCTTGATCAGGTTGAGGGCGGGATCTAGCTCGTCGGCACCATCGACGGTGAGGTCGAGCCGGTCGACTTCATCGAGCGTGGTCAGCGGAATTTTGCAGGCCTCGGCCTGGGCGCGGGTCGCTTCCGAGGTCGGCACGCCGATCACCTTTATCCCGCCGGCAACCCTCTCGCCGAGCAGTTCGACAAAATGCTTGGCGGTCGAGCCGGTCCCGAGCCCGAGCTTCATGCCATCCTGCACATGCTCCAGCGCCCGTGCCGCCGCTTGCCGTTTAAGTTGGTCCATATCCACGTTGACGATGCTCCCCAGATCCGCCGATCCGCGGGCGCATGTCTAGCGTCGTTTTGGCCTTGGGAACAGCGCCGTGGCCCGTCTAAATTGTCAGAAATAGGTTGTTCGCTGTGTCGGGGCTGCACTTGCATGAAGGCCCGCCTGCCGCTAGCGAATTCCGGATGAGCCTTCCCCGCACTGTTGTCTTCGACCTCGACGGCACGCTGGTCGACACCGCGCCCGACTTGATCGCCGCCCTCAATTTCGTGCTCGATCGCGAAGGATTGCCGCCGCTGCCGCTGCGTGCCGCGCGCAACATGATCGGCGCAGGCGCCCGCAAGATGATCGAACGGGGGCTGGAGCTGGCAGGCCGTGCGACAAGCACTGGCGACATCGACCGGCTCACCAGGGATTTTGTCGATTATTACGGCGCCCATATCGCCGTCGAATCGCGCCCCTTCGAGGGGCTGGAGGCCGCGCTCGACGATCTCGAGGCGCAGGGCTGTCGTTTTGCGGTCTGCACCAACAAGCTGGAATGGCTGTCGAAGCGGCTGCTCGACGAACTGGGCCTGAGCGGACGGTTCGCCGCGATCTGCGGCGCCGACACGTTCGGCGTCGCCAAGCCCGACCCCGTGATCCTGCGGCAAACGGTGGCGCGCGCTGGCGGGGATATCGGCGCGACCATCATGGTGGGTGACGCGGGACCTGACGTCGGCGTCGCCAGGCGGGCCGGCGTTCCCGTGATTGGCGTCGAATTCGGCTACACCGACGTTCCGATCGCCCAGCTTGGGCCCGACCGGCTGATCGGGCATATGCGCGAATTACCGGCCGCCGTGGATGGGCTCAGCGGCCGCTTTACGGATTTAACTGTTTGATCTTACAGTTATTATTTGATCGCCATAGGCCCCCCGCCTGCCCCCGCGGCCCCCTTTCAGAGGTTGCGATTGTAGGCGCCTTACAAGGTGCCTAGATTATGCTAGCGAACCAGCACGCGGCCCCTTTAGAGGCAGTTTGAATGAGCGGCTCCCCGTCACCCGATCATCTGATACGTCCGATGGTCGATCCCTTCGGCCGGACCATCCGGTATCTGCGCGTGTCGGTGACCGATCGCTGCGACCTGCGCTGCTTCTACTGCATGTCCGAGGACATGACGTTCCTGCCGAAGAAGGATCTCCTGACGCTGGAGGAACTCGACCGACTGTGCTCGGCCTTCATCGCCAAGGGCGTGCGCAAGATCCGCCTCACCGGCGGTGAGCCGCTGGTCCGACGCAACGTGATGTCGCTGGTGCGCTCGCTGTCGCGGCATCTCGGAACCGGCGCACTCGATGAGCTGACGCTGACCACCAACGGCTCGCAACTGGCGCGCTTTGCGGCCGAACTGCGCGACTGCGGCGTCCGCCGCGTCAACGTCTCGCTCGACACGCTCGATCCCGCAAAGTTCCGCACCATCACGCGCTGGGGCGATCTCGACCAGGTTCTGGCCGGCATAGAGGCCGCGCGGAACGCAGGGCTTGCGGTCAAGATCAATGCGGTGGCGCTGAAGAACGTGAACGAGGAAGAGATCCCCTCGCTGATGGAATGGGCGCACCGCAAGGGCATGGCGTTGACGCTGATCGAAGTCATGCCGATGGGCGACATCGGCGAAGGGCGGATCGACCAGTATGTGCCGCTGTCGCTGCTCCGTGCCCGCCTTGCGCAGCACTACACGCTGACCGATCTCGACGACGACACCGGCGGCCCCGCTCGCTACGTCCGCGTCACTGAGACCGGCGGCAAACTCGGCTTCATCACGCCGATGACGCATAATTTCTGCGAGTCCTGCAACCGCGTACGGATCACCTGCACCGGCACGTTGCACACCTGCCTCGGCCATGAGGATGCCTCCGATTTGCGCAAGCCGTTGCGGGCTTCCGAGGAGGACGACCTGCTCTCGGCAGCGATTGATCGCGCCATCGGGCTGAAGCCGAAGGGCCACGACTTCATCATCGACCGTCGGCATAATCGCCCGAGCGTCTCGCGCCACATGAGCGTGACGGGCGGCTAGTAACCGCAGCCCCATATCGTCCGACGCATTTTCCGATTGACGCTGTTGCAGCGCGCTGGAATGGTGCGGCTGCTTCACGCCAGCATGGCTGGACAGGCCACGCACCTAAACGGAGCGGCGAAGACGGCGGAAGCACAAAAAGGGGGGAGGACGATCGATGCCATCGATCGCGACATCGGCGATGGCGTCGTGGCCACCGCCCGGGCAGGTATGATGCGGCCGCTGTTAGCGCTCAGTGCCGGCATCGATCTGCTCAACGAAAAGATCGGCAATCTCTGCAACTTTCTGGTCCTCGCAGCGTGCACGGTCAGCGCCGGCAATGCGATGATCCGCTACGCGTTCGGCTATAGCTCCAACGGCTGGCTCGAACTGCAGTGGTACATGTTCGCCATCTTCGTGATGTTCGGCGCCTCCTACACCTTCAAGCGCAACGAGCATGTTCGCGTCGAAATCTTCTATTTGATGCTCTCTGAACGCGGCCAGCTCTGGCTCGACCTGATCGGAACGCTGTGCTTCCTGATCCCGGCCTGCCTGCTGCTGACCTGGCTGTCCTGGCCGTTCTTCCTGCAGGCCTACGCCGTCGGCGAGGAATCCAGCAACGCCGGAGGCCTGTTGCGCTGGCCGATCAAGCTGGTCGTGCCCGCAGGCTTCGTGATGCTCGCACTGCAGGGCGTCTCCGAGGTCATCAAGCGCGTCGCCGCGCTGCAGAATCTCGTGACCATCGATGCCAGGTACGAAAGGCCGGTGCAATGATCACGCTGGAAATGATGCCGCCGCTGATGTTCGGCGGACTTATTCTGGCGATGCTGATCGGCTTTCCCGTCGCATTCACGCTGGCGGCGGTCGGATTCTCGTTCGGCTTTCTCGCGATCCATCTCGGCTTTTTCGACTTCAGCTTCATGCAGGCGATTCCGGGCCGCATCTTCGGCAGCGTGCTGGCCAACGAATTGCTGCTTGCGATCCCTTTCTTCACGTTCATGGGCGCCGTCCTCGAACGATGCGGCCTGGCCGAAGACATGCTGGATTCGATGGGGCAGTTGTTCGGCCCGGTGCGCGGCGGACTGGGCTACTCCGTGATCATCGTCGGCTTCATTCTCGGCGCGATAACCGGCACGGTGGCGGCCCAGGTCATTGCCATGGCACTGATCTCGATGCCGGTGATGATCCGCTATGGCTACAACATGCGCTACATCACCGGCGTGCTGGCGGCCTCGGGCACCATCACCCAGCTCGTGCCGCCATCGCTGGTGCTGATCGTATTGGCCGACCAGCTTGGCAAGTCGGTCGGCGATATGTATCTCGGCGCTTGGGGACCATCATTATTCCAGATCGCGCTGTTCGCCGGCTACACCTTTGTGCTCGGCATCATCAAGCCGGACCACGTGCCGCCGGTGCCGAGGTCGGCGTTGACACTGACCGGCTGGCCGCTGTGGCGAAAATGCCTGATGGGAATCATCCCCTCGGCGGTGCTGATCTTCGTCGTGCTCGGCACCATGATGCTGGGCCTGGCGACGCCGACCGAAGCCGGCGCGATGGGAGCCGTTGGCGCCGTCGTGCTTGCCGCAATACATCACAAGGAATTCAGCGCGGCCGGCAACAGGATTCTGCTGATCGGCATCGCTGCCGCAGGCGTCGGAACGATTCTCGGAATCCTCTACACGGGCAGCTTTCTCTTCAAGATCGCCTTCGCGATCACCTATCTCGCCGTGATCTGGATTTGTCTGGAAGCCGTGCGCATTCCCGACCTCCGCGACCTCATCCGTCAGGGCTATCAGTCGACGATGCGCCTCACCTCGATGGTGGTGTTCATCCTGATCGGTTCGACCTGCTTTTCCGTGGTGTTCCTCGGCGTCTCCGGCGGCGTCTGGCTGGAGCACATGCTGACCTCGGTACCCGGCGGGGTCTGGGGCTTCCTGATCTTCATCAACCTGTTCATCTTCTTCCTGGCGTTCTTCCTCGACTTCTTCGAGATCGCCTTCATCATCCTGCCGATGGTTGCGCCGATTGCGCAAAAGGTGCTGGCGCCAGTGGTCGGCGCGGATGCGGCTTTGATCTGGTTCGGCGTGATGTTGTGCGTCAACATGCAGACGTCGTTCCTGCATCCGCCGTTCGGCTTTGCGCTGTTTTACCTGCGCGGCGTGGCGCCCAAGGAAGTCAAGAGTTCCGACATTTATTGGGGGGCGATCCCCTGGATCGGCCTGCAGGTCATCATGGTCGTGCTGGTGATCGCTTTCCCCTGGACCGTTACCGCGTTGCTGGACAAGCCGGTGAGCGCGGAGGATCTCAGCAAGATCAGAATTGAGGTTCCGCAGATCGAATTGCCGCCGCTGGATTTAGGTCCGCTCAAGCAGCAGTAGAAACTGATCCGGCAAACAATGACTCGTTGACGAAATTGTGCCCACAGCCTGCCGCCCAGGCCAAGGCGCAATGGTATTCCGCAGACGAAATATTCCCCTTCAATATCAACAAACTTCCGATTGACGGCAGCAGCGAGCGCTGGTTTGGTGCATCGGCTTCATGCTAGCTCGGCAGGATAAGCCGGCTGCGCCTAACCGCGCGGTCAAGACGGCAGAGGCGTCAGTCTGGGAGGGTCATCGTTGCAATCGCTTTTGAAATTGAGCCGGGGAATCGACGCGTTCACGCGGTGGACGGGCAAGCGCCTGGCGTGGCTCATTCTGATAGCCGTGCTCATCTCGGCCACCAACGCGGTCGTGCGCAAGACTTTCGACGTGTCGTCGAATTCCTGGCTGGAGCTGCAGTGGGTGCTGTTCGGCGTTGTCTTTCTGCTGTGCTCGCCATGGACGATGCTCGACAACGAGCACATCCGCATCGATATCGTAAACAACATGTTTTCCAAGCGCTGGCGGGATATCGTCGACATCATCGGCCATGTATTTTTCCTGATGCCACTCTGCATCGTGATGATCGTCACCGGCGGTCCGTTCTTCATGCGCTCGGTTGAAATCAACGAACAGTCCGGCAATGCCGGTGGTCTGCCGCAATGGCCGGCCAAATCGCTGATCATCATCGGGTTCGTGTTCCTGTTCGCTCAGGGCATTTCCGAACTGATCAAGCGAATCGCCGTGATGCGCGGCCTGATTCCGGATCCACACGCATCGCAGATACATGCTCTCGAAGCCGAGGTCGAACACCTCGTCGAGGCGATCGAAAAACGCTGATCGTCGGCGCGATCTCAGGGGGACTAGATGACTGCTTTTCTCATCGCCAACATGGCGCCGATCATGTTCGCGTCACTGGTGATTATCCTGCTGCTGGGCTATCCGGCGGCATTTTCGCTCGGCGCGGTTGGACTGATCTTCGCCTTTGTCGGCATCGAGCTTGGCGAGTTCCGCCCAGACTTCCTGCAAGCGCTGCCTGAGCGCGTCTACGGCGTGATGAACAACGACACGCTGCTCGCCATTCCGTTCTTCACGTTCATGGGACTGGTGCTCGAACGGTCGGGCATGGCCGAGGATCTGCTCGATACGATCGGACAATTGTTCGGCACGATCCGCGGCGGCCTCGCCTATGCCGTCATTTTCGTCGGCGCGTTGCTCGCGGCGACCACAGGTGTCGTTGCCGCTTCCGTCATCTCGATGGGCCTTATCTCGCTGCCGATCATGTTGCGCTATGGCTACGACCGAAGGATGGCGTCCGGCGTCATCGCCGCTTCCGGTACGCTGGCGCAGATCATTCCTCCCTCTCTCGTCCTGATCGTGATGGCCGACCAGCTCGGCAAGTCGGTCGGCGACATGTACGAGGGCGCGTTCGTCCCGGGAATCGTGCTTGCTGGCCTGTATGCCGGCTACGCGTTCCTGGTAAGCATGATCTTTCCCAAGGCTGCTCCGGGTCTGCCAGCGGATGCGGTCGGTTTTCGCGAGCCTGATGGCAGCCGCGGACTTTGGTCGCTCGGCGTCCTCTTCATCGTCAGTTGCGTTTTCGGCTGGTTCATGATGCGCCATTCGGAGGCGCGCGGAGCCGACTACGTCGTGCTCAGCATGTTCTACGGCATCCTGTTCGCCTTCTTCGTGGCGGTGGCGAACTGGCTCATTCATAAGTTCACCGGCTTCCGTTTCCTGTCGGCGATGGCGCAGCAGACGACCTTCGTGATGGTGCCGCCGCTATTCCTGATCTTCCTGGTGCTCGGCACGATCTTCGTCGGCATTGCCACGCCGACCGAAGGCGGCGCGATGGGCGCGGCCGGTGCACTCATTCTCGGCGCCGCCAAGCGCCGGCTGAGCTGGGATCTGATCCGGCAAGCGACGGAATCGACGGCCAAGCTGTCGGCCTTCGTGATCTTCATCCTGATCGGCGCGCGCGTTTTCTCGCTGACGTTCTACGGCGTGAACGGCCACATCTGGGTCGAGCATCTCTTGACCTCCCTGCCCGGCGGCCAGATCGGCTTCCTCCTTTTCGTCAACGCCCTCGTCTTCGTCCTGGCCTTCTTCCTCGACTTCTTCGAACTGGCCTTCATCATTATTCCGTTGCTCGGACCCGCGGCTGAAAAGCTCGGCATCGACCTGATCTGGTTCGGCGTCATTCTCGGCGTCAACATGCAGACGTCGTTCATGCACCCGCCGTTCGGCTTCGCGCTGTTCTATCTGCGCTCGGTGGCGCCGAAGGAATCCTATATCGACCGCGTCACCGGCAAGCGCATGGACCCGGTGACAACCGGCCAGATCTATTGGGGCGCGGTGCCGTTCGTCGTGATCCAGGTCATCATGGTGATACTGGTCATCATGTTCCCGGCGATGGTGATGCACTACAAGGGCGCGGCGTCGACGATCGATCCGAACTCGATCAAGATCGAGGTGCCGCAGATCGAATTGCCGCCGCTGGATTTCGGGCAGCCCAAACAGTAGCGCCCTCGCTCACGTCATCCGCTTCACCCAAATAAAGAACCCCGGAGCTTTCGCTCCGGGGTTTTTGCTGCCGATTTCTCTCTCGGCGGCAATCAACTCTGCGAACGGCGAGCCATGAAGTAGTCGTAACCGAGTTCGGCGACCTGGAACCACTGATATCCGTTGTTCGTAAAGCTGCTCAGCGACTCGTTGACCTTCTTGAAGTCCGCGTTGCCGGCGGAGACTTCGCTGTGCAATTCCTTCGCGGCCTTGTAGCAGGCTTCCATGACTGGCGCCGGGAATGCCTGCAGCTTGGCGCCGCCCGCAATCAGCTTGCGCAGCGCGAGAGGATTGGCTTGGTCGTATTTCGCCATCATCCAGTTATTGGCCTGATGACCGGCCTGCTCGAGAACGCTCTGGTAGAATTTCGGCAGCGCATTCCACTTGTCGAGGTTGACGAACGCCAGCAGCATCGGTCCGCCTTCCCACCAGCCGGGATAGTAATAGTGGGGCGCGACCTTGTAGAAGCCGAGCTTCTCGTCATCGTAGGGACCAACCCATTCCGCGCCGTCGATGGTACCCTTCTCCAGCGCCGGATAGATATCGCCGCCGGCGATTTGCTGAGGCACCGCGCCTAGCTTCTGCAAAACCTTCCCCGAGAAGCCGCCGATACGGAATTTGAGGCCCTTGAGATCGTCGACCGTCTTGATCTCCTTCCGGAACCAGCCGCCCATCTGGCAGCCGGTGTTGCCGGCCAGCAGCGAGGTGACGTTGTACTTCTTGTAGAACTCGTTGAGCAGTTCCTTGCCGCCGCCCAACATGTACCAGGCCTGGTTCAGGCGCTGGTTCGGGCCGAACGGCACCGCGGAGCCAAAGGTGAAGGTCGGATCCTTGCCGAAATAGTAGTACGAGGCAGTATGTCCGATCTCGCAGGTGCCGTTTTGCACAGCATCCAGAACCTGCAGACCCGGCACGATCTCACCGCCTGCAAAGGTCTGGATCTGAAACTTGTTGTCGGTGGCTTCGCCGACCATCTTGGCCATCAATTCGGCACCGCCATAGAGCGTGTCCAAGGACTTCGGCCAGCTCGTCGGCATGCGCCACTTGATTTCGGGCAAGCCCTGCGCAATCGCGGGCGCTGCGATCGTTGCAGCACCTGCCGCACCCAAGCCGGTTACTTTGAGAAAATCTCTTCGCTTCATATTCCATCCCTTTTGGTTGTGCCGGTCAGCCTTCGTGTCGAGGCTTGGAATCAAGCATGGAACATCCGGCCGCCGATTTCCATAAGCAATTGGATGGAAACGCGAAAAAGCCCGACCTTCCTGCGAAGGCCGGGCTTTCTCGTAAGCTTTTGGTACAGGTATCTGGCTCCGATCAGCCGCGCGTGCGCGAACGGATCATGAAGCTGTCATAGGTATATTCGGCGACCTGCCACCACAGATACTGGTCGGAGCGATAGGCCTGCATCGCGTCGATCGCCTTCTTGAAGTCCGCGTTCTTGCCGGAGATTTCGCCCCACAATTCGTTGGTCGACTTCAGGCAAGCTTCCAGCACTTCGTTGGTGAACGGACGAAGCTGCGTGCCACTAGCAACCAGACGCTTCAGTGCCGCGGGGTTCAGCATGTCGTAGCGCTGATTCATCCAGGCATTGGTGTTCGCCGCCGCGTTGGTGAGAATGCCCTGGTAGCTCTTCGGCAATTCATTCCACTTCTCCAGATTGGCGAAGGCGTGGACCGTCGGGCCGCCCTCCCAGAAGCCGGGGTAGTAGTAGAACTTCGCGACCTTCTGGAAGCCGAGCTTCTCGTCGTCATACGGGCCGACCCACTCGGCAGCGTCGATGGTGCCCTTTTCCAGCGCCGGATAGATATCGCCGCCGGCGATCTGCTGCGGCACCACGCCAACCTTCTGCAGGACCTGGCCAGCGATGCCGCCGATGCGCATCTTGAGGCCCGACAGATCAGCAACGGTCTTGATCTCCTTGCGGAACCAGCCGCCCATCTGGGTGCCGGTGTTGCCGCAGGGGAAGCCGATCACGCCGGACTTCTTGAAGAACTCGTTCGCGAGTTCGTTACCGCCGCCTTGCGCCAACCAAGAGTTCTGCTGGCGCGCATTGAGACCGAACGGCACCGCCGAAAAGATCGCAAAGGTCGGATCCTTGCCGACGTAATAATACGAAACGGTGTGGCACATCTCGACGGTATTCTTGGAAGTCGCGTCGAGCGCCTGCAGACCCGGAACCAGCTCGCCGGCCTGGAAGACCTGGATCTGGAATTTGTTGTCGGTCATTTCGGCGACCTGCTTCGCCAGGTGCTCGGCACCGCCGTAGATAGTGTCGAGCGACTTCGGGAAGCTCGACGTCAGGCGCCATTTGATCTCAGGCGACGATTGCGCGATCGCCGGCGAGGCAACGGCTGTCGCGGCAGCACCGGCCGCTGAAACCTTCAAAAAATCACGACGCTTCATTCAAGCTCTCCTTCGGGTCGTTCCCCAAATTTCCTCGAGCGTTCCTCCGGCGGGACGAATTCCACGGCATCCGGGGCGCTCTGGCGGGGGCGCTTTAACACGGAAGTTCGCGTTCGAAAACGCGACAAAGGCATGACTGCACTGATTAAACGAAAGTCGTATGGGCGCGGACAATGCAACCTCAGGCCGCGGCAATCGCGCCCTGAAGCTGGTCGCGAACCTTGGTCCCGATGGCCCGGTAGACCGCGGCATGCGGGCCATCAGGCTCGCTAGCCACCACCGGATTACCTTCATCCGAGGTGGTCCGGATCGACATGTGCAGTGGGATTTCGCCCAAGAATGGGACACCCAGCCGCTCCGCCTCATGGCGCGCGCCGCCATGGCCGAAAATGTCCGAGCGCGTGCCGCACTTGGGACACTGGAAGTAGCTCATGTTCTCGACGATGCCGAGCACCGGCACGTTGACCTTCCTGAACATCGCAAGCCCCCGCCGCGCGTCGATCAGGGAGAGGTCCTGCGGGGTTGAGATAATCACCGCTCCCTTCAGCGGCACGTTCTGCGCCAGGGTCAATTGCGCGTCTCCCGTACCGGGCGGCATATCGACGACGAGAATATCGAGCGTGCCCCACGCCACGTCACGCAACATCTGGGTGATCGCCGACATCACCATCGGCCCGCGCCAGATCATCGCGGTGTCTTCCTCGACCAGGAAGCCGATCGACATGATCGAAAGCCCGAAACGCTTGATCGGAATCATCTTGCGGTCGTCGTTGAGCTGCGGCTTTTCGCTGATGCCGGTGAGCCGCGGCACCGAGGGGCCGTAAATGTCGGCATCGAGCAGCCCGACGCGCAGGCCGAGGTCGCGCAGGCCAAGCGCCAAATTGAGCGCTGTGGTCGACTTGCCGACACCGCCCTTGCCCGAGGCCACGGCGATGATGGCGGCAACGCCAGGAATCTCCGCCTGCTTCGACATCGGCGACGCCGCGCCCTGCGGCGGGCGGTGGGCAGAAGCGGGTTGCACGCCATGCGCATGCCGATGCGCCGCGGGCGCGGCCTGCGGCGATCCTGGCTTGCGCTCGGCCGTGAGCGCGATCATTGCGGTGCTGACACCGGGGATCGCGCGCACCGCGGCTTCGGCCTGCGCGCGCACGCTTTCCCAGGCTTGAGCCTCTGCGGCGTCGACATTGATGGAGAAGAACACCTTGCCGTCGGTGACCGAGATCGCCGACAGTACGTTGGCATTGGTCAGTGTCACGCCGCGCGGCGAGGCCACCCGGCGAAGGGCATCGAGAACCTGTTGCTGTGTTACGCTCACTCGCGCATCTCCTGAAGCCCTTGCGGTTCCGAGTGAGAACCGGGCCCCACTCGCTTGTTTTGACGCGCATTCTTGACGCGAACCCGACCCGCTCCGGACCAAGTCCGAAAGCGGAGCCGCGTTCCAAGACGCTATGCCAGTCTGATGCGACCCATAGAGCGGTTCAGCGCAAAAGGCTATCTCGCTCCGACGTCATCCCGCCGCTCCGCGGGGGCGGCAGCCGCCTGCTCCTTGGCCGCCTCGTAATTCAGCTCGATCATCACGCCATTGGGGTCATTGACGAAGATCTGCCAGAGATCACCGCCCGGAACCTGCCGCGAGTCGTACGCCATGCCCTTCTGTTCCAGCCGCCGTTTCATGCCGTCAAAGCCGTAGCTGGCAAACGCGACATGATGGACAACGCCGGAATCGGGCTTTTGCGGCTCGTCGGTCTTGGAGATATCGACGAGGTGCACCACCGCCTTGCCCTCGCTGTACATCCACGCCCCGGGAAATGCGAAGTTCGGCCGCGCGCCCTTTTCCAGGCCCAGAATGTCCTCATAGAACCGGACCGTATCGGCAAGGTTGCGGGTCCGGATGTTGAAATGGTCGAGCACGCCCACGCTGACGCCCATGCGATGTCACTCCCTTTTTTGTGAGGTTCTTGAGGAACTATCCTAGCACGAATCCGGCCCCGCCCACCAACGAAGGCGTTGCCCTCCCCTGCGCAGCGGTTATGGTGCGGCTCCTCCAAAAACACCGTCCGGCCGGCCCAACGTCGCCGGCGAAAACTCCAAGGTAACACACATGGCTAAAGTCGCTTTTCTCGGTCTCGGCGTAATGGGCTTCCCCATGGCAGGACATCTGGCGAAAAAAGGCGGCCACGAGGTGACCGTGTACAACCGGACCGGGGCCAAGGCGAAGGAGTGGGCGGACAAGTTCGGCGGGCGCACCGCGCCGACGCCGGAGGCCGCGGCGGAAGGTCAGGATTTCGTGATGTGCTGCGTCGGCAACGACAATGACCTGCGCGCGGTCACGATCGGCACCGATGGCGCCTTCGCCGGCATGAAGAAGGGTGCGGTATTCGTCGATCACACCACCGCCTCCGCCGAAGTCGCCCGCGAGCTCGATGCTGCCGCCGTCAAGGCCGGCTTCAAGTTCATCGACGCGCCGGTGTCCGGTGGCCAGGCGGGGGCGGAAAACGGCGTGCTGACGGTGATGTGCGGCGGCAAGGAAGACGCCTATGCCGCTGCCGAGCCGATCATTTCCGGCGCTTACGCAAGGATGTGCAAACTGCTCGGGCCCGCCGGCGCCGGACAGCTCACCAAGATGGTCAATCAGATCTGCATCGCAGGTCTCGTCCAGGGACTGTCCGAGGGCATTCATTTCGCCAAGAAGTCAGGACTCGACGTCGCGTCCGTGATCGAGACCATCTCCAAGGGCGCGGCGCAGTCCTGGCAGATGGAGAACCGCTACAAGACCATGAACGACGGCAAGTTCGACTTCGGCTTTGCCGTCGAATGGATGCGCAAGGACCTCTCGATCTGCATCAGTGAGGCCCGCCGCAACGGCGCCAACCTGCCGGTGACCGCCCTCGTCGATCAGTTCTACGCCGAGGTCGAGAAGATGGGCGGCAAACGCTGGGATACGTCGAGCCTTTTGGCCAGGCTGGAGCGGTGAGTTAAAGAAAGAGGTTAAGGCAACGAGCAAGGCCCCCGCTTCTTATCCAGTCAGAAGCGGGGGTTCCGTCTGCCCGACAGGTTAATTTTAACTTCCTGTTTACGAGAATTTTTAGCTCTTTAAGTCATCGCTTAATGATTTAGCGGCACAGATAGACAATGCAAAAGCCCGCGCAGTTCGCGGGCAGGATTTTGTGTTGTTCAATGAGTAACCCCGCAGAGAAGCCCGAGGTTGTCCAGCTTCCGGCAGAAGCGCCGGTCGCACCAGCGGTCAGCACCCGGCGCGTGGCGGCGCAGCGGGTGCGCGAGGCGCGGGATCGGTTAACGTCGACCAGCGGGACCCGCCCCGCCTTCGATACCGAATTGCTCCGACAATACGCCCAGACCCGGGTATCGGCTTCCTTCGTGGTCATGCTGCTGGTGGTTGCGACCGGCGTGCTGTTCGGCCTGTGGAAGTACGCTGTGCCGGCCGCGGTCTGGACCGTCGGCATGCTCTGCGTCCATGCCGCCATCATTCGCAACTGCAAGCGCTTCCTAGGCGAGCCGCCTACGCTCGCCGCCACGCGCAAATGGCAAACCCGCTTCGTGCTGCTCGACTTGCTCTACGGCCTGAGCTGGACGGCGATCCTGCTCCACCCGGCCGGCCTCGACGTCGTCTCGAACACGATGATGATGTTCCTGATGCTGCTGGTGATCGCGGTGTCGAGCATGCTGGCAGCGACGCTGCCCATTGCGGCGGTGGCGGCAACCGTGCCGGTGACGGCGGCGATCGCGCTCAACTTCGTGATGGGCGGAACCTTCGACAACTACGCGCTCGCGCTGCTGGCGGTCGCCGCTGAAAGCTATTTTGCGCTACTCGCCCATCAGCTCCATTCGACGACGCTGCAAACCCTGGAAGCACGCGCCGAGAAGGACGCGCTGATCGGCGAGCTCGAACAGGCCAAGGCGATTTCGGACGAAGCGCGGCACCGCGCCGAATCCGCCAACGTCGCCAAGTCGCGCTTTCTGGCGCAGATGAGCCACGAGCTGCGCACGCCGCTGAACGCGATCCTCGGATTCTCCGAGGTGATGAAGAGCGAAATCTTCGGCGCGCATGCGGTGCCGGTCTACAAGGAATATTCCGCCGACATCCACAATTCGGGCGTACACCTGCTCAATCTCATCAACGAGATTCTCGATCTGTCGCGGATCGAGGCCGGCCGCTACGAACTCAACGAGGAAGCGGTTTCGCTCGTCCATGTCGTTTCCGATTGCCACCATCTGTTGAAGCTGCGCGCGAGCAGCCGCGGCATCACCATTCATGAGGTGTTCGAGCACGGCATGCCCAGGATCTGGGGCGACGAGCGCGCCACGCGCCAGGTCGTGCTCAATCTCATATCCAACTCGATCAAGTTCACTCCGCCGGGCGGCGATATCTGGCTTAAGGTCGGCTGGACTGCGTCCGGTGGACAATATCTCAGCGTCAAGGACACCGGCTCCGGCATTGCCGAGGATGAAATCCCGATCGTGCTGGCTTCGTTTGGCCAGGGCTCCAACTCGATCAAATCGGCCGAACAGGGCGCGGGCCTGGGCTTGCCGATCGCCAAGAGCCTGATCGACATGCATGGCGGCACCTTCACGCTGAAATCGAAACTGCGCATCGGCACCGAAGTCATCGTTACCTTCCCGCCGGAGCGCGTGATGAGCGCGCTGGCGCCGATGGTCGAAGAGGAAGCACCGCCGCTGCAGCCGGAACCCACCGCATCCGCCGACGACAAGCGGCGGCCGCGTCACAAGCCGATCATGAGTGCCGGCACCGGCCTGTAGTTGGAGCGCTTGCGCCGAGGACTCAAACCGTTTCACTATCCAGGAATGAGCAAAGAAACGCCGTGTATCGCAGTCTGTATGATGGATCCCAAAACCAAACTCTGCTTCGGCTGCGGACGAACGTTGCCGGAGATCGCGCGCTGGCACCGCATGGAAACGGCGGAGCGATTGGCCGTGATGGAAGGGCTTGCGGCGCGCATGGTGGATGCGGGCCTGGTTCCGATGCCGCCGCGCGCCGAACGCGGCTGATCACCGGAGGAAACGGCGGAGGCGCCCAGTGATCCGCATCATGCTCGTTCTGGCAATGCTCGCCGCCACCGCAGGCGCCGTGGTCGCCTATGGCGATCCGAACCAGATCGCGCGCGCCAGCAACTCGGTATCGAAAATGCTGTGGCAACGCAGCCTGCAGCCGGCGCCCGCCGTGGAGATCGCGCGCGGCAAAGCCGGCGAATTCGCGCTGCACGCCAAGATCAACGGCGTCAAGGCGCCGATGGTGATCGACACCGGCGCCACTTCGGTGGTGCTGACCTGGGAGACGGCGAAGGCGATCGGCCTGCCGATCGAGATGCTCGAATACAATGTCGATGTCGAAACCGCCGGCGGCCATACCAAGGCGGCGCGGCTGACCCTCGATCGTCTCGCGGTCGGCGGCCTCGTCGAGAAATCGGTCCCGGCGCTGGTGGTGCCGCGCGGATTGATGAAGACCAACCTGCTCGGCATGAGCTTTCTCGACCGGCTGGAAAGCTGGGGCGTGCAGGCCGACAAGCTGAAGCTGCACGGCTATCCCGAAGTGGCGGCGTCCAACCGCAAACGCACCCGCTCGGCTGCGAATTAGGGCGAGGACTCATAAACTGACGATGTCCGCTTGTTGGCATCTAATAGCGACACAAAGGCGGGCGCGCCGATATCGACGCACCGGGCCAATAGCTGCCATCATCTGCTTAGGAGATCGAACGCCTCCTCCACGCACTCTTCCAAGCTACGATGTGCTGTATCGATAATGATGCGATCTCGGTTCCATTTGTCGTAGGCACGGGCTGCAACTGCGTCCCAATTGGGTAAGTTCAGCCCCATGACGTCGCTTGATCTTGTCTCAATTCTCCGACGGTGCTCGACAAGATCGCTGCACACGACTTCTAGCCAGATGACCTCGGCTGCGGCACGCCGCCCCGCCGCTTCCCAACCGTCCCGTGCCTCTTGGCAATCGTTTACACAATCCGCGACAATATCTAGGCCGAGGGCTAGATTGTCGGCCGCGATCGACTGAGCCGCTCGATAGCTCCAATCGAAGAGATCGCTCGGCGCCGTACCGGATGCCCAGATTGCCTGATCCATCGAGTCGATGCGTAGCCAGATGGCACCGGAACGCCCCGCCAGACGCCGCGCTATGCTCGACTTGCCAACCCCCGGCAAGCCAGCCAATGCGATCAGCCTTGCCATTGCACCCCAATCCTATCTCGACCAAGCGGGCCAATGCTAGCGCAGCTTCGCAGCTATTTCCACGTGAACTGTCGTGTCTGCAACGGGCACTCGCGTCGCTTTAACGGTGTACCGATCACTTCTGGTCTACTCCGACAAACAGACACCTCAGATCTCCGTCGGGACGTTCTCGAATGCGCTAAGGCGGAAGTGATTCCGACTTGCGACGTCGCGAAACTGCGATTGTACGACACATCGAAAATGGCTTTGTGAAGCCATTTCCTGCGTAAGGGGAATGGCCGCCGCGCCGATCCCTCCCCATTTTGGTGCGGGGGCACGTCATGCGCCATCGGAGATCGGCAATGACCATCAGGAGCTTTTGTACGCTTGCCGCCGCCATCTTTGCCCTGATCGCACTTCTTCAGTTGATCCGGATCGTGATGGGATGGTCCATCACCCTGAATGGCGTCGATGTTCCGTTCTGGCCGAGCTGGATTGCGGTCATCGTGGCTGGCGCGCTGAGCTGCGTCGGCTTTCGCGCCGCCATGCGCGGCTAAAGGCTAGCACAGAGGCCGGCCGGGCCGATCTGCCATCAGGCGCCCGCCAGTCGGCCGCAAGAGTCACGCTTTCGCCTTCGCCGCCTTGCGCGCCTTGTTGACTTCCGCGATCTCGGGCTCGATCGAATTCAGACTCTCGTAGATTTCTGCGAGCACCGTCTTCAGATCCGAAACGTTCTTCGACGGAAAATTGCGGACCGCCACTTCCTCGAAATGGATGGCGATCGGGATCAATTCTTCCACCAGCGTCCGTCCCTTCGGCGTGAGGTTGATCGCGACCGTACGCGCGTTGTCCTTCAGCCGCGTGCGCGTTACGAGGCCTCGCCGCTTCATCTCCCCGATCAGGCGCGACAGCGTCGATATCTCGATCGTCGTCATGTCGGCGAGATCGCCGAGGCGCTGATCGCCTTTCTCCCAGAGCGCGGCCATCACGCGGTACATCGGTAATGTCACGCCATAGCCCGCGATGCGCCGGGAAAACAGATCGCCCATCCGCACGCCGACGCGGTTGAGCATGTAGGGCAATGAATTCGTCAGCCGGTACAAGGTCTTGCGTCCTGCTATGGTGCAACTTTTGCACCCCTCCAATAGCCGGCCGCCGATCATTTTTCAAGGCAATTGTTGCATTTGAAAATTTCTGATTGACTTGTCATTTGCAGATGCAATTATTGTTCACGAAAATTAAGCCGCCGATCAAGAGCGGATTGTTCAGTGGAGGAAACCATGTCGCTGGATTCGGCATCCGACGAATTGCGTGAAACGTTCAAGCGCGCGTTGCGGCGATTTCCGGCCGCCGTGTCGGTGATCACGTCTGCCGACCAGAACCGCCGCCACGGGATGACGGCGACCGCGGTGACGTCGCTGTCGCTCGACCCTCCCTCGCTGATCGTCTGCGTCAACCAACAGACGCTGCTGCACGACATCATGCTGCTGGCGCGCCGCTTCTGCGTGAACGTGCTGCGCCGCGACCAAATCTCCCTTTCATCGGCGTTCAGCGGCGCGGTCCCCGCCGAGGAGCGGTTCGGGCTCGGCCAATGGATGACCTCGCCCGAGGGCGTCACCTATCTCGCCGACGCGCAGATCAACATCTTCTGCAAGAAGGCCGCCGCCGTGCCCTACGGCACGCATACGATTTTCATCGGCGAAGCTGAGACCGTGAACGTGCGCGATCCGATCGAGCCCCTGATCTACCAGGACGCGACCTACTGCTTTTCGGTGCCCCACGACAGCCAGGCTGCGTGATCCGCCAAGCCGCCGCCTTTTCAGCCCATCGAAGATACGGAGCAAACCAATGGTATCAGTCGCCCAGTTGAAGGACGTGCCGGCGCCTCCGGCCGCTCGCCCCGACATTAGCGAGTTGCGGAGCCGCGTGGCGCAGATCGCGCCGCAGATCAAGGCGCGCGCCCACACCACGGAAAAGGCGGGCCGCGTGCCGGAAGAGAACATCACGGCGCTGCGCAACATCGGCTATTTCGACATCGTCAAGCCGGCGATGTTCGGCGGCTACGAGCACGATTTCGACGTGCTGGTCGAACTGAACATCGAGCTCGCGAAAAGCTGCGCCTCGACGGCGTGGGTCGGCGGCCTGCTCGCAGCCCATCAATGGCTGATCGCGGGATTTCCGGAAATCGCGCAGCGCGACGTCTGGGATGATAATCCAGACGCACTCGCTTGCGGCTCCTACGCGCCGGCCGCCAAGGCGATCGAGGTCGAGGGCGGCTATCGCCTCACCGGGCGCTGGTCGTTTGCGAGCGGCTGCGACAACGCGCAATGGTCGTTGTGCGCGGCGCTGTTGCCGTCGAAGACGGAAGCCGGCCAGTTTGCGCCGGCCTTCCTGCTGGTTCCGGCCTCCGACTACGTCATCGACGATACCTGGAATGTCGTCGGCCTCAGCGGCACCGGCAGCAAGACGCTCGTACTGTCAGACGTGTTTGTGCCCGCGCACCGCCTGCTGTCGTTCGCCGACACCACATCCGGCAAGACGCCGGGCGCTGCGCTCTATGCCGCCAACCCCACTTTCTCGATTCCGATGCTGTCGAACATTCCTTCCTGCCTGGCGTCCACCGCAGTCGGCGCCGCCGCCGGCGCACTGGAAGACTATCTTGCCGTAACCTCGAGGCGAATCACGCGCGGCGCGGTGGCGGGCCATAACAACCGCATGGCGGATTTCCCGACCATCCAGTTACGTGTTGCGGAAGCGGCCGCCTCGGTCGATGCAGCGCGTGAAGTGCTGCTGCGCGATCTCAGGGACCGTGCGGCGACGATCCGCGACGGCAGGCCGGTCTCGACCGAGGACCGCATCGTCAGCCGCCGCGGCCAGGCCTTTTCGGTTGCGCTGGCCATCCGCGCCAGTGAGGCGCTGAACGCCTCGACCGGCGGGCTCGGCCTCGACCTTTCCAATCCGGTGCAGCGCGCCTGGCGCGACGCCAATGCCGTCGGCCGCCACATCAGCATGAACTGGGACGCCGTCGGCACCATGTACGGCCAGCTCGCTCTCGGGCTGACGCCCCAAGGTCAATACTAAGGGACAGTACTAACCAGCATCAGACATCAGCGAGGACAATATGCAGGGCAAGATCGCACTAGAGGAACATTTCGCCATCCCGGACACGCTGATGGACTCAGCGGGTTTCGTTCCGGACTCCTATTGGCCGGAGTTGAAGGACCGCCTGCTCGATATCCAGGACAAGCGGCTGGTGCAGATGGACCGCCACGGCGTCGAGATGATGATCCTGTCGCTGAACGCGCCGGCGGTGCAGGCGATTCCCGACATCGTCCGCGCCAACGAGATCGCGATCCGTGCCAACGATTTCCTCGCCGAACAGGTGGCAAAACGGCCGTCGCGATTCCAGGCCTTTGCCGCACTGCCGATGCAGGACCCCGATCTCGCGATCGCCGAACTCGAGCGCTGCATCAAGACGCTCGGCTTCCGCGGCGCGCTGGTCAACGGCTTCTCGCAAATCGGCGACGGCAAGCGGCCGGTCTATTACGACCTGCCGCAATACTGGCCATTCTGGGAAGCTGTCGAGCAGACCGGCCTGCCCTTCTACCTGCATCCGCGCAATCCGCTGCCGGAAGACTGCGCAATCTATCAAGGGCATCCCTGGCTAATGGGCCCGACCTGGGCATTCGGGCAAGAAACCGCGGTTCATGCGCTGCGGCTGATGGGATCGGGATTGTTCGATACCTATCCAAAACTGAAGATCATCCTCGGCCATATGGGTGAAGGCCTGCCCTACAGCATGTGGCGCGTCGACCATCGCAACGGCTGGGTCAAGGCGCCGCCGAAACACAAGGCGAAGAAGAAGATCTGCGACTATTTCAATGCCAACTTCTTCCTGACCACGTCGGGCAATTTCCGCACGCAAACGCTGATCGATTCCATTCTCGAAATCGGAGCCGACCGCATCCTGTTCTCGGTCGACTGGCCGTTCGAGAACGTGGACCACGCCTCCGACTGGTTCAACAGCGCCAGCATCAGCGAGAACGATCGCCTGAAGATCGGCCGGTGCAACGCCATCGACCTGTTCAAGCTCGATCTCGGCGACTTGGCCGTCGCCGAGCACGGCATCCATCAAGCCGCGGAATAAGCGGCCTCAAACGACATAATCACCATCTGGGAGGGATACGGCCATGGCCGCGCAGGCAATCGATCTTCACGAAGAGCTCGCCGAAGCAAAGGTAGGAAAATTTCACTGGCGCCTCGGCGCCATCATGGGACTGCTAACGCTGTTTGACGGATATGACACGTTCAACCCGGCTTACGTCATTCACTACGTCGCAAAGCCCTGGGGGCTGCAGGCCGGCCAGGCGGGACTGTTGATTTCCAGCGGCCTGGTTGGATTCCTGCTCGGGGCTGCCATCCATGGCATCATTGCCGATCGGCTCGGCCGCCGCGGCACCCTGCTCGGCGGCTTGTGGATCACCAGTATCTTCACGCTGCTCACCGCGACTTCGGCGGACTCGTTCCTCTCCTTCTGCATCCTGCGGCTCCTGACCGGCATCGGCCTCGGCGTGCTGCTGCCGCTCGCGACCACCTACATCAACGAGCTGGCGCCGCGGCGCGTGGCGAACACGTTTGCGCTGTGGGGCGTCGCACTTGGCTGGGCGCTTGGCGGCACCCTCGCCGGTGTCGCCGGCGTGTTTGCAACCCCGGTGTTCGGTTGGACGTCGCTGTACTGGATCGGCTCGCTGTCGTTCCTGCTCTTGCCGTTCATGCACATGATGCTGCCGGAATCGCCAAAATTCCTCGCACTCCAGGGCCGTACCGATGAAATCCGCGACATGCTGACGAAGCTTCGGCCCGAGCGCGCCAGCGCCTACAAGTTGGCTGAAATTGTCATCGGACAAGCGGAGAAGCCGGTCAATTCAGTGGCAGTGCTGCTGCAGTCGAAATATCGACGGACCACATTTGCGATCTGGGCCTCGGCCTTCCTCAGCCTGTTCTGCATCTTCGGCCTTTCGGGATGGATTCCGACGGTGATGATGCAGCGTGGAGAAACCTTTGCCGCAAGCTTCGGCTTCGGCGCGCTGATGCAGATCATGTCGTTCGTCGGCGGCCTTGTGCTTGGCCACCTCGTCGACCGGTCCGGCTATAGCCGCGGGCTGATCGCGACCTGGTGGGCTTTTGGCGGCCTCGCCGTGTTGTCGCTCGTGGTACTGAACGTCCACATCGTCAACATCACCTCGGTCGCCGCCGCCGGCTTCTTCATCATCGGCGCACAGTTCGTGCTGAACAATTTCACTGCGGCTTCCTATGAGACCGGCGTGCGCGCCACTGCTGTCGGAATGGAGCTCGGGGTCGCCCGCGTCGGCGCCATCCTCGGCCCGTTCGTGGCTGGTGCGCTTCAGCAATATTACCAGAGCCCGACACCGATGTTCCTGTCGATCGGCGTCTCCGCGATTGCCGCCGGGATGATTATCTTGCTGGCCAGGCGGCCGGCGAGCGCACCCGCAAGCAGCCTTGAAGAGGCTGCCGGCTTGCGCAAGGTTGCACAGCCGGCCTCTTGAGCCGGAAGTCCGGCTCCGGGGCGGCCTGATCCTGGAGCCGGTCATTCGTCCGCAAGGAGCAACCATGCAAGACTTCGTCTACCAGAGCGCACCGATGCGGGTGGTGTTCGGCACCGGCACGCTGCGTCAATTGCCTGATGAATTGTCCCGCCTCGGCGTTACCCGCGCCCTCGTGCTGGCGACCCCGCGGCAGAAAGATCTGGTCGCCGGCATCCGGGAGATGATCGGCGAGCGCTTCGCCGGCGTCTTCACCGGAGCGGTCATGCATACGCCCGTCGAGGTGACGGAACAGGCGATGGAAGTCGTGCGCGAGATCGAGGCCGATGGCGTCATCGCGATCGGCGGCGGTTCGACCACCGGCCTCGGCAAGGCGATCGCCTTGCGCACCGATCTGCCGCAGATCGTGCTGCCCACCAGTTACGCCGGCTCGGAGATGACGCCGGTGGTCGGCCAGACCAGCGGCGGGATCAAGACCACGCAATCGAGCCCGAAGATCCTCCCCGAGATCGTGATCTACGACGTCGATCTCACCATGACGATGCCGGCAAAACTATCGGCGACATCGGGCGTCAACGCCATCGCGCACGCGGTCGAGGCGCTCTACGCGCGCGATCGCAACCCCATCATATCGCTGATGGCGCAGGAAGGCATCGGCACGCTGGCGCGGGCGCTGCCGAAAATCTGCGCTGAGCCGAGCGACAGGGTCGCGCGCACCGACGCGCTCTATGGCGCCTGGCTCTGCGGCGTCTGCCTCGGGGCGGTCGGCATGGCGCTGCACCACAAGCTCTGCCATACGCTGGGCGGGCTGTTCAATCTGCCGCACGCGGAGACCCACACCGTCATTCTCCCGCATGCCCTCGCCTACAATGCACCAGCCGCACCTGAGGCGATGACACGCATCGCCACAGCGCTTGGCGTCAGCGACCCAGCGCTCGGCCTCCACGATCTGGCGCGAAAGCTTGCCGCGCCGCTGTCGCTGCGCGAGATCGGCATGCCCGAGAGCGGCATCGATCAGGCCGCCGACCTCGCGGTGAAGAATCCGTACTGGAATCCGCGCCCGATCGAGCGAGAGGCGATCCGCGAATTGATCACGCGCGCCTGGCGCGGCGACGCCCCGCCAACCGCCCAATGATCCCCCTGGGCTGGACATCGACATGCTGAACTACGATTTCGGCCTGAAGGCGGATTCCGAAACGCGCCGCGTCGCCGAGCGCGCCGCCTAGGCTTTACGCCGCGACCGGCTCCGCCGCGCGATCCTCGATCAATGCGACCGCATCGCGCAGCACGTCGACGCCGGCGCCCGGCCTGGTGCCCCTCTCCGCCAGATGGCGACGAAAGGCGCGCGCGCCGGGCACGCCGTGAAACGCGCCGACGAAATGCCGCGTCATCGAATGCAGCTTTGCTCCTTGGGCCAACTGGCCTTCGATGTAAGGCAACATCGCTTCGAAGACGTCCTTCATCGTCGCGTGAGGTGCCGCCTCGCCGAACAATTCCGGATCGACGTCGAGTAGGCGCCACGGCTCCTGATAGGCCGCCCGCCCCAGCATCACGCCGTCGACATGGTCGAGGTGCCGCTTCGCCTCGGCAATACTGCCGACGCCGCCATTGATGATAATCGGCACACCCGGCAGCGCGGCCTTGAGTCGATAAACCCTGTCGTAATCGAGCGGCGGGATGTCGCGGTTTTCCTTCGGCGACAATCCGTTGAGCCAGGCCTTGCGGGCATGGACGATCAGCGCGTCCGCGCCGGCCGCAACCACGCCGCGCGCCAGCACGTCGAGCGCCACTTCCGGGTCCTGGTCGTCGATGCCGATCCGGCATTTCACTGTGACCGGAATCCTGACCGCGCGCTTCATGGCAACCACGCCCTCGGCGACCAGCGCCGGCTCCGCCATCAGGCAGGCCCCGAAGCGGCCATCCTTCACGCGGTCGGACGGACAGCCGACATTGAGATTGATTTCGTCGTAGCCAAAATCCTCGCCGATCCGCGCAGCGGTAGCGAGATCATGCGGAACGGAACCACCGAGCTGCAGCGCCACCGGATGCTCACTTCGGTCGAAGCCGAGCAGCCGCCTCCGGTCGCCATGAATAATGGCGCCGGTCGTCAGCATCTCCGTATAAAGCCGCGCGCGCCGGCTCATCAGACGGTGGAACACGCGGCAATGCCGGTCAGTCCAATCCATCATGGGGGCAATGCAAAATCGATGCGCTAACATGTTGATGTTATTTCGCTTTATTGTCTCATTCGGTGCAGTTGATTTTTGGGCCGACAAATAGTTCAAGCTGACAGTTGAGGCATTTTCTTTTCATTTCAAGTGCTTAAGTCGATCATCTGTTCGTCCCTCGATGTGCCGCGCCTTCTCCGGTACAGCATTGCAGTACCCAATGAGCTCGTGCAGTACCGCGCTAGTTCCGACCCTCTCTACCAATCCCGTTTGCCTCGACCGCAAAGTAACCTGCTGGTCCGGCTACGCCTAGGATAGAACAGGCACCATCGTAGTTTTGGCGGTGATAGAGCAAGGAAACCTGCGGGCGGCGATTCCGGGGTTGGCGTTTGCGCTATCAGACCGCAGGCTTGCGAAAGCTTCGGCCCATACTGGGCTCGAAGAATGAGCATCACCCTCCGAGAGCAAGGTCACACGTTCGAATCGTGTTGGATGCGCCAAATCTCTTTGCTCTGCAGATCGATGCGTATCACCAAGGCAAAACTGCAGCTTTGACTTGTTCGCGCGAGTAAGCGACCACGCTCAAAACCGATTTTTGAGGCATGCACGCCATAGCTGCTGTCAACTCGCCTTCGCTTTCACATATCGCCCGGGCGCAGATTCGCCGGGCGGGTAGAGGTTGCTGCCGAGTTGCGTGCGCGCCGGCAGTTGCTCCTCCGCCCACGGCTTGAGCCAACCGATCCAGTCGTTCCACCAACTGCCCGGCTTCTCATCCGCACTCGCCAGCCATGCCGCCGGGTCGTCGCATCGATCGGTCGATACCCAATAGCTTCTCTTGTTCTTCGACGCCGGATTGATCACACCGGCGATATGTCCGCTCGCGCCGAGGACAAAGCGAATGTCGCCGCCGAACAGGCCTGTCGTTCGATAGGCGGACCGCCAGGGTACAATGTGATCCTCGACGGTAGCCAGGACATAGGCAGGTAGATCGACCCGCCCCAGATCGACTGATGTGCCGCACATCGTCAGCCGGTTCGGCTCCCGGAGATTGTTCTCCAGGTACATGTTCCTGATGTACCAGCAATACATCGGTCCCGGCAGATTGGTGACGTCGGCGTTCCAGAACAGAAGATCGAAACGCTCCGGCGGCTTTCCCTTCAGGTAATTGTTGATCACGTTCGGCCATATCAGCTCTTTCGAACGTAGGGTCTGGAAGACAAAACCCAGTTCGGCGCCGCGGTAGATGCCGCCGTTTCCGATCGTCTGCTCGCGCTGCCGCACGCTCTCCTCGTCCACGAACACGCCGAGATCGCCAGGCTCTCGGAAATCCAGCATGGTCGTCAGCAACGTCACGCTAGCGACCGATTCATCGCCTCGCGTCCGGAGAATGGCGAGTGCCGATGACAGGATGGTTCCTCCAACGCACCAGCCGACCACGTTGACCTTGTCGGCGCCGGAAATCGATCGGGCGATCTCGATGGCGCGCATTGCGCCATGCTCGACGTAGTCATCCCATCCAAAATGCCCGCAAGAGGCATCCGGATTGCGCCAGGAAACAACGAAGACCGTCAGGCCGTGCTCGACCGCAAAGCGGACGAAGGAATTGCTCGGCTGAAGGTCAAGAATGTAGAACTTGTTGATGCAGGGTGGCACGATCAGCAGAGGCCGCACAGCGACCTGCTCCGTCGCCGGTTCATACTGAATGAGCTGGAAAAGATCGTTCTCGAATACGACCGCCCCTCTGGATGCCGCGACATCCCTTCCGACCTCGAACGCGCTCTCGTCCGTGATCGTCAGATTGCCCTTCCCGAGATCTGCGATCAGATTGTCGAAACCGGCCTTGAGGCTCTGGCCTTCGGTGTCCGTCGCCAGCTTGATGACGTCGGGATTGGTGGCGACAAAGTTCGTCGGGCTCATCGCCTCGACGAGCTGGCGCGTGAAGAAGCGCAGGCGGTGTTTTTCCTTCTCCTCCAGATCCAGCGCTTCGACGAAATCGATGCAATAGCGCGAGTTCAGCAGGTAGGCCTGCTTCAGCACACTGTAGAGCGCGTTGTCCCGCCATTCCGTTGCGCTGAACCTGCGATCCCCGCGTGGTGGTTCCAGTGCGGCCTCGGCCTGAACGCCTGCGGCCGATTTGATGACGTGCTCGGTGAGTTGGTACATGCGCATCAGATGCTCGGCCTGCAACTCTGCGATGCGTCCCGGCGAACCCAGGGCGGAGGTTAACTTCGTACCATCTCCATCGGCGCCCGGTATCCACCCCAGAGACCGCCACAGGCTCGCGCCCGCCTTCATGAACCCGTCGACAAATTCGTCCGGCATGTTGAATGGCCGATTCATCAGTTACCCTCGCTGCAAATTGGATGCTTGTTGTTTCCTGTCCCCGGGCGCTTCTAATCCGGCGCCCTTCCGTCTGTTAGACGCCATGCGCCCGCATGTCGGAGCGATCGCGTGACATCGGCCGGCAAGCCCATCGGGATGGCGCGCCTGGCTGACTCATCATCGTCAGGGTCCAGAGCGAATGATTGAGCCCTCGCGGATACCATCAACATTCACCGAAAGACGCTTGATCTTGTCGTACAATGTCTGCTTTGGGATGCCCAGGAGAGCCGCAGTTGCCTGGACGTCGCCCTGCTTGCGCCGCAGCCCGTCCTCGATGATAGATCGCTCGATGTTCTCCAACTGTCGAGGCAACGACACATCCGATGTGCCAAAGCCGGATTTGTTGATCGCCTTGCTATCGAGAACGCCAAGCACAAACCGATCGGCGACGTTGCGAAGCTCCCGCACGTTTCCCGGCCACGAATAGGCCAACAGCGCGGACATGGTCTTGTCGTCCAAAATCGGCGCGTCACGCTCGAACCTTCGGGCGGCATCCAGCGTGAAATGCTCGAACAGCAACGGAATATCCTCGCGCCGCTCCCGAAGCGGCGGCAGCTCGATAAAGGCGACGCCCAGGCGGTAGTAGAGGTCGGCGCGAAAAACCTTCTTGTCGCTCAACTCGAGCAGGTTCACCTTGCTCGCCGCTACCACGCGGCAATCCACGGCGATCGGCTTGTTCGAGCCGACGCGCTCGATAGATCGATCCTGCAGCGATCTTAACAGCTTCACCTGCACGCTCAGCGGCATGCTTTCGATTTCGTCGAGGAACAGCGTTCCGCCATTCGCGTATTCGATCTTTCCGATCCTCTGACGCGTAGCGCCGGTGAATGCGCCTACCTCGTGGCCGAACAGCTCGCTCTCGACCAGCGACTCGGGCAGCCCCCCGCAGTTAACCGGGACGTAGTGTCCGCTCCGTCGCGCGCTGTGATTGTGCAGGCAGCGCGCGACGACATCCTTGCCGGTTCCGGTCTCGCCATAGATCGTGACGTCAACATTGGTCGAAGCCAGCGTGGAGACCAGCCTGCGCACTTCCTGGATCTGCGGCGATCGGCCCAGCAGGCTTGCCTCGATGCCCTGGCGATCCGCCAAGGCGGATCTCAGCGAACGGACTTCGAGGGTCAGCCGTCTCTTTTCGACTGCCCTACGCACAACAGAAACTAGTTGTTCGGAAGAGCATGGCTTCTCGATGAAGTCGTAGGCGCCGTTACGCATCGCCTGTACGGCCATCGAAATGTCGCCGTGCCCGGTGATCAGGATCACCGGCAAATCCTGATCCAGCCGGCGCAGATCCGATAGCCACTCAAGTCCGCTCTTGCCGCGTAGGCGCACGTCGCAGACCACGACGAACGGCATTTCGGAGCGCAGAGCTCCATCGGCGGCTTCGACTGAGACAAAGCCCGAAACCGAAAATCCCGCAAGCTCGAGGGCTTGAACGCCGCCGATCCGGACATCGTCATCGTCCTCGACGTAGATCACGCCGATTGATTGGTCATCGCCCATGCGAAGCCCCTGCTACGTCGGCTAGTGGAAGGATCACAATGAATTCGGCTCCGGATGGCCCGAGGTTTCGCGCGCGCAATTCGCCGCCGAAAGAGCGCGCGATGTGGTTGGAGAGCATCAGTCCAAGGCCGAGCCCTTTTCCTGCAGGCTTGGTCGTCACAAAGGGCTCGAACATGCGCTGGAGAACATCGGGCGCAATTGCCGGACCGCTGTTGCTGATGGCGATGCGGCAACGGGCGGGCTGTCCGTCTTCTCGCCTCGCCCGGATCTGGATGGACTTCTGGTCTACGCTCTCCACCGCGTCCAGCGCATTCGCCACGATGTTGCACAACAGTTGCTCAAGTCGCGCCTGATCGGCGAGCACGCAGAGATTCGCCTCGATGTCCGTCACAACATCGACTCCTCCCTCTTTGACACGCCCGGCCAGTATCTTGAGACATTCAGCCAGCGCATGTTCGACGGAGACCGTATCGAGCGGGCTGCTCGACTTGTAGGCGAAGATCCGCAGCTGGCTGGTCAAGCGCCCGAGCCGACGCACCAATTCGCCAATCCGGGTGAGATTGCCACGGGCATCGCCGATGGAACCGCGGTCGACGTACGAGATCGCGTTGTCAGCGGCAGTCTGCAGGGCCGCCAATGGCTGGTTCAATTCATGCACGATGCCGGCGGACATCTGGCCGAGCGCAGCCAGCTTGCCGGCATGGACAAGTTCATCCTGTGCAGCCCGCAGTTCGGCGGTTCTCTCCAGCACCCTGGTCTCAAGCATGTCGTGCGCGGCCTGCAACGCAGCCTGATTGGCCAGGCGTTGCCTGATCTCTCTCCGGCGTTGCAGCACGAGCCCAGTTGCCAGCAACGCAACCATGGAGGCGAGGCCCGACATCGCACCGATGACCAGCGCGGTCTGCCGTATCGGCGCCTCGTCGTCGAGAAGGACGAGCTTCCAGAGACCTCGGTTAGTTGGAAGCTCGCTGACCGCATAAGCGGTTCCGCTCTCGGTCGTGACATGCGCGCCGCCTTTGGATTGCGCGACCACGGTCCATCCGAACGGCGTCAGGTCGTGGTTGCCGTAAGGTTTGGATCGAGAAATGTCATCACGCATCTGAACCGACAGCGGCGCCATTGGCCGATAGCGCCACTCGTCACGGGAGGCGAGTATAGGGACCTGACGCTCGTCGAGCAGAAGAATGTCGCCTTCAGCATTGCGCCACTCACGCTCGAACGAATCCAGATTGACCTTGACTGTGGCGACCCCGCGGGTCGCCCCGCCATCCTTTAGGGCATAAGAAAGATAATAGCCGGCGCGCGCGCTTGTAATACCGATACCGAAGAACGCCCCTCGGCCGCTGGCGAGAGCTTCGCTCACATATGGGCGGTACGAAAGGTTTCGGCCAACCGGCGTGCCTGGCTGCTCGAAATCGGCCGCCGCCAAGGCGTCGCCCGAAACACCTAAAACGTAAAGGTTGTCGGCTCCTGCAAGCAGGTTGATCGATTTCAAGTACAGGCTGACCGATTGCTGCAGCGCGGCATCTTGGGGAGTGCCGAGCAATTGGAAGACGCTCGGAGACGTCTCCAGCAATGACGGCAAATATTCAAATCTTGAGAGATGACCGTCGAGCCTGGCTGCTTCCATGGCCAGCCGCTGCTGAGCGGCAGAGTGCAAATGGTCCAGTCCACGCTGGAAAGACACTGCATATCCGACCCACGAAGCGGCCACGACCAGCGCGAGGGCGGCTGTTCCGCGAACAAGCCAACGCGTGGACTTGGGTGTCGCCGACCTGACTTCGGGCTTCCCCTTGACGTCCACCAGGGATGGAAGGTCCGTCATGCTGTGAACCAAACAAATCCGGGGAGTGTCGGCTACAACAGACGACCACTCAGGCATAGTCCAACTCTATGGTTTTGCCCCGGAATACGCGATAGGAAAATCCGGTGTAGGCGATGATGACCGGCAGCGTGACACAAACCCCGACCAGGATGATCTTGAGCGAGTCGGGGCTGCTGGCGGCCTGCCAGACGGTAAGCCTGTCGATCACCACGAAGGGATAGATGCTGTAGCTGAGGCCGAGGAAACTCAGGAAGAAGACGAACACCAGCAATGCGAAGGGTAGCCAGCACAGGCTACCGCGCACGGCCGGCGACCCGAGCAGGAGGCGCACCGTCAGCAGCGCAATGCCCGTCGTGATCGGGATCGACGCCACCGCAATCATCGCCGGCAGGGTGAACCACCTGACGCGAACGGTCTCGCTGATCCACGGTGTTGCCATCGAAATCAGGATCAGACCCAGCACCATGGGCGGCCAGGCGATCTTGCTCCATTGGATCGCCTTGTCCTGGAGCTGCCCATCTGTCTTCATCACCAGCCATGTGGCACCGAGCAGCGCGTAGGCCATCGGCAGCGCCACCGCGATTGCACCGGCAAAGATCGGATAATTCCAGCCCTCGCCGAAGCCGCTGATGTACCGGCCAAGCATCCAGCCCTGACACACCGACGCAAGCATTGAGCCCGCGATGAACAGGCGGTCCCACATCGCCTTGCGGTCGGCCTTTGCCTTGACCCTGAAATCAAAGGCGGCGCCGCGCAGGATCAGGCCAACCAGCATGAGCGCGGTCGGCAGATACAGTTCCGACAGCACCAGCCCATGCGCCTTCGGAAAGGCAACCAAAAGAAGGCCGACGCCGAGCACCAGCCAGGTTTCATTGGCGTCCCAGAACGGGCCGATGGAGGCGATCATGGTATCTCGCTCGTCAGGCGTCGCTCGATGCATCAACATGCCGACCCCAAGGTCGTATCCGTCGCTCACGACGTAGACGAGCAGCGAGACGCCCATCAGCCCGATGAAGATCAGCGGAAGCAGTTCGTCGAAAGACATCGAGGTCATGCGAACTCTCCCTCGCGCTGATACTGGCGCGGGCCGCCAGCGAGGTCCTCCGAACCGATCACGCCCTTCGGTTTGTCCGCCGTCTCCGCCATGTATTTCAGAACGCCGACATAGGCGACGAGCAAGGCGACATAGAGCGCAATATAGATACCGAGCGTCAGGGCAATGCTCGACGACGGGACACGCGAGGCGACGTCGCTCGTTCGAATGAGGCCGGAAACGATGAAGGGTTGGCGTCCGATCTCCGTGACGTACCATCCGGCAATGGTCGCGACCCAGCCGGCAAAGGTCATCACGGCGAACAACTTGAGCATGGGCCGCGGCATCCGGCCAAAATCCCAGCCATCTCGCCAATGTCTCCACAGGCCGATCCAGCTCACCAGCAGCATCAGGATGCCGATCCCCACCATGATCCGGAAGCACCAGAACACCGGAAAGACCGGCGGATGGGCCGATGGAAACTCGTTCAGTCCCTTGACTTCGCCGTCAGCGTCGTGCCGGAGGATCAGGCTCGCGAGTTTTGGTATGGCCAGCTCGAAACGATTTGATCTCGTTACGTCGTCCGGGATCGCGAACAGGAGAAGCGGCGCTCCCCGCGTTGTTTCCCAGACACCTTCCATCGCTGCGATCTTCTGCGGCTGATATTTAAGTGTATTGAGCCCATGAAGGTCGCCGGCCACCATCTGTGCGGGCGTGGCCAGGGCAGCGAAAACGAGCCCGGTCCGCAGCACGCGTGATGCGCTCTCCGTCGCGATGCCCTTCAGAAGTTGCCAGCCGCTGATCCCGATGAGCAGGAACGCGCAGGTCAGCGCGGACGCAAGCACCATGTGGACCAGGCGATACGGGAAGGACGGATTGAAGATGATTTCCAGCCAGTTCCTGGCGTGAAACTGGCCATCGATGATTTCGTATCCCGCCGGCGTCTGCATCCAGGAATTTAGGGCAAGGATCCAGAACGCGCTCAGCAGCGTACCGAGGGCGACCAGAAAGGTCGATCCGAGGTGAACCATCTCGCCGACGCGGCGGTGGCCGAACAGCATCACGCCGAGAAAACCCGCTTCCAGAAAGAATGCGGTCAGCACTTCATAGCCGAGCAATGGGCCGGCGATATTCCCGACGCGCTCCATGTAGCCCGGCCAGTTGGTGCCGAACTGAAAACTCATGGTGACGCCGCTGACGACCCCGAGCGCAAACGTCAGGGCGAATACTTTTGTCCAAAGCCGGTAGGCACGCAGCCAATCCAGCTTCTGCTGCGGATCGGTCGCGCGCAGGTGCTTCAGGCGAAAAAACAGCAGAACCCACCCCAACGCGATCGAAATCGAGGGGAACAGAATGTGGAACGTGATATTGGCGGCGAACTGGATGCGCGCAAGAAACACAACGTCCATCAGCATCCCCTCCGGGTTCGGCGCAGCACCTTCGCATCACTCAAGCTTGCATCGACCGGCACGGCATCCCTCCCCGCGACCCGATATCAATGAAGCTTCACATGCGGCTCGGTGCGCCGGGTGATCAGGCGTGCCAGCGTGTCGAGCGCAACCTTCACCGAACCGTGCAGCGCGTGTTCGTGCATCTTGTAGAGAGACAGGTACATCATCCTTGCGAAGATGCCCGCGAACACCAGGTTGCCGCCCACCAGCGCTCCCATCATCGAACCGACGGTGCTGAATTCGCCGAGCGACACCAGAGAGCCGAAGTCTCTATACTTGTAGTCCTTGATCGGCTCGCCTTGCAGATAGCGCGGAATCTGGGAATAAAGATGCGAGGCCTGCTGGTGGGCCGCCTGCGCGCGCGGCGGCACGTTGCCGCGCTCGCCCCATGAGCAGGCAGCGCAGTCGCCGATTGCAAAGATGCCGTCGTCGTGCGTCGTTTGCAGCGTTGGCCGAACGACGAGCTGATTGATGCGGTTGGTTTCGAGGCCGGCGATATCTTTCAGGAAATCGGGCGCCTTCACTCCTGCAGCCCAGACGATCAATTCGGCGGGGATCGTCCGGCCGTCCGTCAGGTTCACACGGTCGGAGCCGATCTCGGAAACCTTGGCGCCGAGCAGCAGATCGACGCCTAGCCTGCCGAGCAGCTTCTCCGTCTCTTTCGACACCCGCTCGGGCAGTGCGGGAAGCACCCGGTCGGCGGCTTCGATCAGCGTGATCCTGATGTCCTTCTGAGGATCGACCTGATCAAGGCCATACGCCACCACTTCACGCGTCGTTCTGTGGAGCTCGGCCGCAAGTTCGACGCCCGTCGCACCGGCCCCGATGATCGCGACCTTCAGCTGGTGCGCACCCAAGGGCGACGATTGGGCATGCGCGCGGATGCAGGCATTGACCATTCGTTCGTGGAACCGCCTCGCGTCCGCCTGCGATTCAAGCTTGATCGCGTGGTCCGCGACGCCGGGCGTGCCAAAGTCGTTGTTCTGGCTGCCGACGGCGACGACCAGCACGTCATAATCAAAGGTCCGCTTCGGTGTAACTTCGCGACCTTCGGTGTCAAAATACGGCGCCACCTGCACCTGACGGCGGTCGCGATCGATCCCGATCATGTCGCCGATACGGTAGCGGAAGCCGTGCCAGTAGGACTGCGCGAGGTAGTCGACCTCGTGGGCGGAGATGTCCATGCTGCCGGCGGCAATCTCGTGCAGCTTTGGCTTCCACACATGCGTGCGGTTGCGTTCGATCAGCGTGATATCGAGCTTGCCCTTGCGCCCGTATTTGTCCCCCAGGCGGGTCGCAAGCTCCAGTCCGCCGGCTCCGCCGCCGACGATGACGATCCGGGGCTTTCCCAAACGCGGCTTACCCATGATGGCCTCGACCGATCGAGTTCACTACCCGCCCAAATGCGCCTCCCGATCAGGCTCGATCGGAGACTGCGTCTGCGACCGCGACAGCCGCCATGTTCACGATCCGCCGCACAGTGGACGATGGCGTGAGAATGTGGGCCGGCTTTGCTGCTCCGAGCAGGATGCCGCCAACCGTCAGCCCCTGGCCCGCCGCCATCCTGAGCAGATTGTAGGAGATATTGGCGGCGTCGAGATTGGGCATCACCAGCACGTTCGCAGGTCCCTCGAAACCAGAATCCGGAAACTCGTGGTGGAGCACGGACGGCGAAAGCGCCGCGTCTCCGCGCATCTCGCCCTCTAAGACTAAATCGGGCGATCGCTCGCGAATGATTGTCCGCGCCTCCCGCATCTTGTTCGCTTCCGGCGCAGCCGAGCTGCCGAAGCTCGAATGCGACAACAACGCCACCCTCGGCGTAATGCCAAACCGCCTGACCTCCGCCGCCGCCAGCAAGGCGATGTCGGCGACCTGCTCGGCGGTCGGATTAAGGTGGCAATGAGTGTCACAAATGAAAAGCTGATGCTGTTGCAGAATGAGCATCTGCATCACGGCAAGGGTCCGCGCATCATCGCGGGTGCCGATCACATTGCGGATGGCGGTCAGATGGTCGGATGTCCTGCCGATGACACCGCACAACATCGCATCGCCAACTCCCCTTGCAAGAAGGAGCGAGGCGAGCACGGTCGCATTGCTTCGGGTCTCCGAGAGAGCGAGACCAGCCGATACGCCGTCGCGCTTTCTGCGCGCGTGGTACACTTCCGCGCATTTGGAGTAGATCTCCGCATCATGCGGATCGATGATGTCACAGTCCATGCCCGGCCTCAGCCGGAGATCGAACGACTTGATCCGCTCCTCGATCGTTGACGGCCGGCCAACCAGCAAGGGCCGCGCGATCCTCTCGTCAACGACCACCTGGGCAGCGCGCAGCACGCGCTCGTCCTCGCCCTCCGCCAGAAGCAGCGACTTGCCGCTTCCCTTCGCCACCGAGAAGACCGGCTGCATCGCGTTGCCGGACTGATAGACGAAACGGCTGAGCCGCTGGCGATAGGCTTCCATGTCAGCGATCGGACGCTTGGCGACTCCGCTGTTGGCCGCAGCCTTGGCCACTGCCGGCGCGACGACCTCGATGAGCCGCGGGTCGAGCGGCTTTGGAATGAGATAGTCGCGGCCGAATCGAAGCTTCTCCCCCTTATACGCAGCGGCCACCACCTCGGGCACTTCCGTCATGGCCAGATCCGCCAGCGCACGGACGGTGGCAAGCTTCATTTCCTCGTTGATCGTTGTCGCTCCGCAGTCGAGCGCACCCCGGAAGATGAACGGAAAACACAGCACGTTATTGATCTGGTTGGGGTAGTCCGAACGCCCCGTGCCGATGATCGCATCCGGACGAACCGCCAGCGCTTCTTCGGGCATGATCTCCGGGATCGGGTTGGCCATGGCGAAGATCAGGGGATCTCGCGCCATCTTCTTGACCATGTCGGGCGTCAGCACATTGCCGGCCGACAAGCCGAGGAAGATATCCGCGTCCTGAATGATCTCGTCCAGCTTTCGCGCATCCGTTTTCACCGCATAGCGCGCCTTGTTGTCGTCCATACCCTCGGTGCGGCCCGCATAGACGACGCCTTTTGCGTCGGTCACGATGATACGGTCGTGCCGCAGGCCAAGGCTGACAATGAGATCAAGACAGGCCAGCGCCGCTGCGCCGGCGCCGGAGCAGACCAGCTTGACCTCGGCAATGTCCTTCTTGACCAGCTTCAGGCCGTTCAGGATTGCCGCGGCGGCGATAATCGCGGTGCCGTGCTGGTCGTCGTGAAACACCGGAATCTTCATTCGGGTGCGGAGCTTCTGCTCGATGTAGAAGCATTCCGGCGCCTTGATGTCCTCCAGGTTGATGCCGCCGAAGGTCGGCTCCATCCTGGCGATGGTCTCGATCAGGGCGTCAGGATCCTCTTCGGCAAGTTCGATGTCGAATACGTCGATTCCGGCGAACTTCTTGAACAGGCACGCCTTGCCTTCCATCACCGGCTTGCCGGCCAGCGCGCCGATATTGCCGAGACCAAGCACGGCGGTGCCGTTGGTGACGACAGCCACGAGATTGCTGCGTGCGGTCAGCTCATCGGCCTGCAACGGGTCCTTGGCGATGACCAGGCAAGGCTCCGCCACGCCCGGCGAATAGGCCAGCGACAGATCGCGTTGCGTCGCCATGGCCGTGGTCGGCACCACGGAAATCTTTCCCGGCCTCGGCAGGCGGTGATATTCGAGTGCGGCTTCCCTCAGATCCTGGTTCATCGTATTCCCCGATTTTACTTCTTTGTTTGGGAGGCGGATGCAACCGCCCCTCTCCTACTCTTGTGCGGTCGGGAGGCCTCAGGCACTTCCGTCACGTGTGCGCATGCTCGCCATTCCGTCCTCGAAACGCCGGCGCAATATTTCGATCGTTTGTTTCTGCGACTCCGTCGACGCCTCGACGAGCTGGCGCATGTTGGCGATCGCTTTTTCGAACCCTTGCCTGGCGATTTCAGCGCGTCGTCCCGCAACAGATTCGTCGTTCACCTCGACAGCGATAGCCTTCATGGTCTCCTGGAACACCTCGGCTTGTCGCGCCATCAGATTTCGCCAACTGTCGTATGCCGAGCGATTGACCTCGACGAGAGCGTCGATGCACTTCTTCTCCATGTCCATCGACGGCATCATGTCGATGCCGCTGATGCGACAGGATTCGATGAGCTTGGCGAAGTCGAACTCGGCGAGCCCCCAATCAAGGTCGTTTGGCTTCGATCTGTTGTCGGACATTTCTCTCTCCTTCATTGATCGCTGCTGCGGTCTGGGGTTTGAAATTGCGATGCTTCCACCTGTCGAGCGGAGGCGATCGGTGCCGGCCGCCCCTCGGCATCCAGTGCGACGAACGTGAAGATGCCTTCGGTCACCTTGACGCGATCGCCGAGCCGTCGGAGCAGCGCCCAGGCCTCGAGGCGGATCGCCACCGAGGTACGCCCGACACGCTCGGACGCCGCGTAGACGCACAAGACATCCCCGACATGCACCGGCTTGATGAAATGCATCGCCTCGATCGCCACCGTCGCAACGCGCCGTTGCGCGCGTTGACCGGCATGGATGCCGCCGGCGATGTCCATCTGGGAAAGTACCCAGCCGCCGAAGATATCGCCGCTCGGATTTGCATCCGCGGGCATGGCCAGCGTCCGTGTCGTAAGGTCGCCTCGTGGCTGGATCGACATGGCGGGGCTCAGTTCATGTGCTGGCCGCCATTGGCTGAAATCGTCGAGCCCGTGATGAAGCCGGCATCATCAGATGCCAGGAACACGACGGCTCGCGCGATCTCGTGCGGTTCGCCCAAACGACCGACCGGGATCTGCGGCAGGATGTTCTTGGCCACGACGTCCGGGTTGATCGCCTTGACCATCTCGGTCGCGATATAGCCCGGGCAGATCGTGTTGACGGTGATGCCGGCGCGAGCCCCCTCCTGTGCCAGCGCTTTCACGAAGCCGATGTCTCCCGCCTTGGCGGCAGAATAATTGACCTGGCCCATCTGGCCTTTCTGACCGTTGATCGAGGAGATGCAGATCACACGGCCGAACTTGCGCTCGCGCATGCCTTCCCACACCGGCCGCGTCATGTTGAACAGCGAATTCAGGTTGGTGTTGATGACGCCGTACCACTGCTCCGGTGTCATCTTGTGAAACATGCCGTCCTTGGTAATACCCGCGTTATTGACCAGCACCTCCACCGGCCCCAGTTCGGCTTCGACCTGCTTCAATCCTGCGACGCAGGCGTCGTAGCTCGACACGTCCCATTTGTAGACGTTGATGCCGGTCTCCTTCTTGAACTTCGCCGCCGCCTCGTCATTGCCGGCATAGCTCGCAGCCACCTTGTAGCCGGCCGCCTTGAGCCCAACCGAGATTGCCTCACCTATGCCGCGCGTACCGCCGGTAACCACCGCAACCCTGGACATCGTTCCCTCCTGATCCTAATCGGTTCGTGTTGTATTCGCCGGCTCTTGCGAGCCTCGGTCCTCCCCGGACGGCTGGTGCCATCCGCGTTTGCTTTGTTTGGAGCCCGTAAAACGGCTGCCGGCCTAGCGCTCGACTGTCAGGGCGACACCCATGCCGCCGCCGATGCACAGCGTCGCAAGGCCCTTCTTCGCATCACGCTTCTGCATCTCGAACAGAAGCGTCGTCAGAACGCGTGCGCCGGACGCACCGATCGGATGGCCGATGGCGATGGCGCCGCCGTTCACATTCACGATCGCGGGATCCCAGCCCATGTCCTTGTTGACGGCGATTGCCTGCGCCGCGAAGGCCTCGTTGGCCTCGACGAGATCGAGATCCCTGACTTTCCAGCCGGCCTTCTCAAGCGCCTTGCGCGAAGCCGGGATTGGCCCCGACCCCATCACCGCTGGATCGACGCCAGCCGTCGCCCAGGAGACAATCTTTGCCAGCGGCGTGAGCCCGCGCTTTTTGGCTTCGTCAGCGCTCATCAGCACCAGCGCAGCCGCACCGTCGTTCAAACCGGACGCATTGCCCGCGGTCACCGAGCCTTCCTTGTTGAAGGCGGGCTTCAGCTTCGCGAGCGCGTCGAGCGTTGTGCCCGCGCGGATATACTCATCCTGGTCGACGACGACGTCGCCCTTTCTGGTTTTGACAGTGACGGAAACGATCTCGTCCTTGAACCTACCGGCCTTCTGCGCATCTTCGGCCTTGTTCTGCGAGCTGGTGGCGAACGCGTCCTGCTCCTCACGAGATATCTGCCACTTGGTGGCAATATTCTCGGCCGTCACTCCCATGTGATAGCCGTGGAATGCATCCATCAAGCCGTCCTTCAGCATGGAGTCGACGAACTTGACGTCGCCCATCTTGGTGCCGCCCCGCATGTGCGACAGATGCGGCGCCATCGACATCGACTCCATGCCGCCGGCGACGATGACCTTGGCATCGCCGTTGGCAATCTGCTGCAAGCCGAGCGCGACCGAGCGCAGGCCCGAACCGCAAAGCTGGTTCATGCCCCACGCGGTCTTCTCCTGCGGAATGCCGGCCGCCATGGCGGCCTGCCGAGCGGGATTCTGTCCCTCGCCGCCGGCCAGCACCTGGCCGAGGATCACTTCATCGACTTCTGCCGGCGAGACCTTGGCACGTTCGAGCGCTCCCTTGATCGCCACGGCCCCGAGTTCGTGGGCAGACAGCGACCCAAACGCTCCGTTGAAGGAGCCAACCGGCGTTCGCGCGGCAGACACAATTACCACTTCAGTCATGATCAACTCCTCGTTCAGCGTTCCCTGCACTTCGGTTTTCAACGTCAAGCAATGACTGGACGGGGCGCGCCCGCCTCGATCTCGTCATCCGCAATCTTCACTGACTCCGGATCATCAGCTTCGACATCGCTCTCCTGGTTCAGACGCCGATGAAGCATTTTTTCATCGAGCGCCCCTTCCCATTTGGCGACGACGACTGTCGCAACGCCATTTCCGATGAGGTTGGTGAGCGCGCGCGCCTCCGACATGAAGCGGTCAATGCCAAGGATCAAGGCGATGCTCGCGACCGGAATCGTCCCGACGGATGCAAGTGTTGCGGCCAGAACGATGAAGCCGGATCCCGTGACGCCGGCGGCGCCCTTGGATGTCAGAAGCAGAACGCCAATGATGCCGAGCTCTTGCCAGATCGTCAGGGGCGTGTTGGTCGCCTGCGCCAGAAAGATCGCGGCCATTGTCAGGTAAATACAGGTGCCATCGAGGTTGAACGAGTAGCCGGTAGGAATGACCAGACCGACGACCGACTTTTCGCAGCCAAGATTTTCAGTCTTGGCGATCATGCGCGGCAGCACTGATTCCGACGACGAAGTGCCGAGCACGATCAAAAGTTCTTCCTTGATGTAACGGATGAACTTGAAGATCGAAAAGCCGCTAAGGGCAGCAACGGCGCCGAGCACGGCGAAGACGAACAACAAGCACGTGACGTAAAACGCCAGCATGAAGTTGGCCAGCGAAACCAGCGTCGCCACGCCATACTTGCCGATCGTGAACGCCATTGCGCCGAACGCACCGATCGGCGCGACTTTCATGATGTAGCCTACGATCCTGAAGAACACGTGGCTCACGACATCAATCAGCCGCAGCACGCCCTCACCGTGCTGACCGAGAGCTTGCAAACCAAATGCAAACAGGATTGCAAAGAACAACACCTGCAAGATTTCACCTTGGGCAAAAGCGCCGACGACCGTCGACGGAATAATGTCCATCAGGAACTGGACCGTGCCCTGCTCCTTCGCTTTTGCGGTGAAGGCCGCGATCGATTTTGTGTCGACGGTCGACAGGTCGACGTTCATGCCGGCGCCGGGCTTCCACAGATTGATAACGATAAGTCCGATTATCAGCGCAGCCGTCGTCAGCACTTCGAAATAGATCAATGCCTTCAAACCAACGCGTCCAACCTTCTTCATGTCGCGCATGCTGGCAATACCGTGCACAACCGTGAAGAAGATGATGGGGGCGATGATCATCTTGATGCATTTGATGAACGCATCGCCGAGCGGCTTCATCTGCTCGCCAAGATGAGGATAAAAATGGCCAAGCAATATGCCGCATGTGATTGCAGCCAGAACCTGCACATAGAGGTGCTGATACCATTTTACGGAATGGTGACCGTCCGTCATTGCTGCTGCTGTTTCCATGCCTCATTCCTTCTCAAAGATTATTTCTCAGTCCGAATGCGCAACGCCAGGCATAACCCTGCTGCGATACCAACTGACCGCGCCGCCATGCAGCGGAATGAAATTGTTGCGCGTGATGTTCGAGGGGATCGTTTCCGCCGCCGCCGGATGAAGTTCGATCATCTGCTCGTGATTGGCGAACACGGTGTTGACGATGGCTGTGACCAGATCGTCCGGTAGATCCTTGTGCGCAACGGCAAAATTGAACAGGCCGACCGTGTCGTAACGGCGCCGCAAGGTAGGATACGAACCCGCTGCGACAACGGATGCGGAGAGTTCCGGCATCGCCAGGCGCAGCGTTGCGATCTCCTGCCGCGTGAGAGGGAGGTAGCGCACCTTCGCCTTTCGCTCGATATCAATAAGGAATGGAGCCGGTACGCCGGCGCCGACCGCGAGCGCATCGATGCTTCGCGCCACCGACTTCTCCGCAAGCTCCGCCCAATCGCCGTGAACCAGGGTGGCCTCGACCTTCAGCGCCTTGAGGAACTCGGGAAAGTAGGTAGCGGTGGTGCCACCCTCGGGCCCGACACCGATACGTTTGCCCGCGAAATCGGCAAACGATTGAATCGGCGAGTCACTGAGCACCTGAAACTGAAAAGGCGTATCATACATCGCGAACATGGCGCGCATGTTTCGGTATTGCCGCCCATCGGTCCAGGCAGCGTTGGCGTTCCATGCCTGCAGCGCCACGCCTTGTGTGACGAAGGCCAGTTGAATTTCACCGGCCTCAAGCAGCTTGATATTATCAACCGGGCCACCCGTCGGTCGCGCCACCACCGCGATGCCGAGTTCTCGCGAGAGCAATCGAGCCAACCCTTCGCCATAGACGTAGTAAGTGCCGCCTTCCGACGCGGTGCCGAGAGTAAGCACCTGGGGCCAATGCGCCTCCGCCGCCGACGCCAGTTTGGGCGGAAGCAGAACCAATGCGAGAAGGACAAGAACTCGCCACGCTCTTGAAACCATGACTGTCTCCAGCGTCACTTTTTCTTCTGCGGCGGAAGATCCGTGCAGTGGCCCTCGAACACCTCAGCCGCCATGCCGATAGATTCTCCAAGTGTCGGATGCGGATGGATGGTCTTGCCGATATCTGCGGGCTCGCAGCCCATCTCAATCGCAAGGCAGATCTCGCTGATGAGATCGCCGGCATGCGTCCCGACGATGCCGCCGCCGATGACGCGGTGCGTCGTCGTGTCGAACAGCAGCTTGGTAAAACCCTCGTCGCGACCATTGGCGATGGCGCGGCCGGAGGCTGCCCATGGGAAGACCGCCTTGCCGACCTTGATGCCCTCAGCCTTGCACTGCTCCTCGGTCTTGCCGGCCCAGGCGACTTCGGGATCGGTGTAGGCCACCGAAGGAATTTGCCGCGCGTCGAAGAATGATTTTTCGCCGTGCGCCACTTCGGCGGCGACATGACCTTCATGCACGGCCTTGTGCGCCAGCATCGGCTGGCCAACGATGTCGCCGATCGCGAAGATGTGCGCCACGTTGGTGCGCATCTGCTTGTCGACGTCGATGAAACCTCGCTCGTCCACGGCGACTCCCGCCTTCTCGGCGCCGATCTTCTTGCCATTTGGGCTTCGGCCGACCGACACGAGAACGAGGTCATAGACCTGCGGCTCGGCGGGCGCCTGCTCGCACTCGAACCTCACCTCGATCCCGGCCTCGGTTGCTTTCGCGCCCGCCGTCCTGGTCTTCAGCATGACTTTCTCGAAGCGGCCCGCGTTCGCCTTCTCCCAGACCTTGACCAGATCGCGGTCGGCCCCCTGCATCAGGCCGTCGAGCATCTCGACCACATCTATCCGGGCACCAAGGGTCGAATAGACCGTCGCCATTTCGAGCCCGATGATGCCTCCACCGATCACCAGCATGCGCTTGGGGATGGACTTGAGCTGCAGTGCGCCGGTCGAATCGACGATACGCGGGTCATCGGGCAGGAATGGGAGTTTCACGGCCTGGCTGCCGGCGGCAATGATCGCGTTGGCGAACTTGATCGTCTTCTTGCCGCCTGACGAGATGACTTCGAGATGATGCGGGTCGAGGAAGGTACCGACACCGGTCACGACTTCGACCTTGCGGGCCTTTGCCATGCCGGCAAGGCCACCCGTCAGCTTCTTGATGACGCCGTCTTTGAATCCGCGGAGCTTGCCAAGGTCGATCTGCGGCGCGCCAAAGGAAATGCCGTGGTCAGGGAGGTGCCTGACCTCGTCGATCACGGATGCCGTATGCAACAGCGCCTTGCTCGGGATACAGCCGACGTTGAGACACACCCCTCCGAGCGTATCGTAACGCTCGACCAGCACGGTCTTCATGCCGAGATCGGCGGCGCGGAAGGCGGCCGAGTAGCCGCCGGGACCGGCGCCCAGCACCAGCATGTCGCATTCGATATCCGCCTTGCCGGAATAAGACGCCGCAGATGGCGTTGCTGACGGCAGAGCGGCGGCAGTCGGCTGCACCGCGGGCGCGGCCTTGGGCGCAGCAGCGGCGCCTGTGGCCTCCAGCACGAGAATGGTCGACCCCTCGCTTACCTTGTCGTCGATCTTGACCCTGACCTCCTTCACGACGCCGGCGTGCGAGGATGGAATCTCCATCGACGCCTTGTCGGATTCGACCATGATGAGACTGGTGTCGACCGCGACGGTCTCGCCAGGCTTCACCATGACCTCGATCACGGCAACGTCCTTGAAATCACCGATATCCGGGACCTTCACTTCGATCTGCTGAGCCATGCTGCTTCCCCCCGATCTCAGAACAGCACGCGCCGCAGATCGGCGAGCACGCTGGCGAAGTAGACGTTGAAGCGCGCCGCCGCGGCGCCATCGATGACGCGGTGATCCCAGGACAGCGACAGCGGCAGCGTCAGCCGCCAGTCCGATGTCTTGCCGTCGGAGGAGTGCTGCTTCCAGTACCCCTTGCAGACGCCCATGATCGCAACTTCGGGCGCGTTGATGATCGGCGTGAAATAGATGCCGCCGATACCGCCGAGCGAGGAGATCGAGAACGTGCCGCCCTGCATCTGGTCGGGCTTGATCTTGCCTTCGCGCGCGAGCTTGGCGAGGGCGTTCATCTCCTTGGCGATTTCCGGCACCGATTTCTTGTCGGCATCGCGGATGACAGGCACCATCAGGCCGTTCGGCGTGTCCGCGGCAAAGCCGATGTGCCAGTAGTTCTTGTAGACGAGCGCGTCGCCATCGAGGCTGGCATTGAATTCCGGGAATTTTTGCAGCGTCGCTACCGCGGCTTTGACCATGAACGGCAGGAGCGAGAGTTTTACGCCGCTCTTCTCAAGCTCCTTGTTCATCTTCACCCGAAACTGCTCGAGCTCCGTGATGTCAGCCTCGTCGTGGGTCGTGACGTGCGGGATGACGACCCAGTTGCGGTGAAGATTGGCCGCGGAAATCTTCTTGATGCGGCCGAGCTCCTTGCGCTCGACCGGTCCGAATTTGGCGAAATCAATCTTCGGCCAGGGCAGAAGGTCGATGCCGCCAACGCCGCCTCCGCTTGCGGCTGCTGCTTGCGGCCTGGCAGAGGGTGCCTCGCCTTTGCCGAAGGCCTCGACGTCTTCACGCAGAATACGGCCGTGATTCCCCGAGCCCTTGACCTTGCCGAGATCGACACCCAGTTCACGCGCCAGCTTGCGCACGGCCGGACCGGCATAGGCGAGCGCGAAGCTTTTTTCGTCAAGGCCGCCGACCACCGCCGTTCCTGCGGCGGTGGCCGGCGAGGACGCAGGCAGCGACACGGGAGGGATGTCGGCCTGCAGAGGTGCCGCCCCGGTTGCGAGCGATAGGATGATCGAGCCTTCGCTGACCTTGTCACCGGTCTTGACCTTGATCTCGCGCACGGTGCCCGCGAGCGGCGCCGGCACTTCCATCGTCGCCTTGTCCGACTCGAGCGCGATCAGCGGATCCTCCGCCTTCACGCTGTCGCCGGGCTTCACGAATATCTCGATGACGGGAACATCCTTGAAGTCGCCGATATCGGGAACTCGGACTTCCGCGACACCCGCTGGTGCGCTGACAGGCGACGGCGGAGCGCTGACGACCGGGCGCGCCTCGGCCTGCTCCGCGCCCGCACCCACGAACTGCACGATCACGGTACCTTCGTTGACCTTGTCGCCAACTTTCACGACCACCGACCTCACCACGCCTTCGCGAGGCGACGGCACCTCCATGGTCGCCTTGTCGGACTCCAGCGCGACCAGCGGATCTTCGGCCTTCACCTTGTCGCCGGGCTTGACGAAGACCTCGATCACGGGGACGTCCTTGAAGTCACCAATGTCGGGCACCTTGATATCGATCAGACCACTCATCGCTCTGTCCTCGGCTCCGCTCACACGGTCCAGGGCGCAGCACGCCCGGAGTCGATTTGATATTTGGCGATGGCCTCGGCCACGAGCGCCGGCTTGATCGCGCCATCGTCGGCAAGCGCCTTGAGCGCCGCGACGGCGACGTAATGCCGGTCGACCTCGAAGAATTTTCGGAGCTTCACGCGATAGTCGCTGCGGCCAAAACCGTCCGTGCCCAGCACGACGTAGCGACGGCCGGCGGCCTGTACGTATTCCCGGATCTGGTCGGGATAGTTGCGCATGTAGTCGGTCGACGCCACGACCGGACCGGGATGTCCCTCGAGCTGCGTCTCCACCCAACTCTTGCGGCGCGGCTCGGTCGGATGCAGCAGATTCCAGCGCTCCGCGGCCATGCCGTCACGGCGCAGTTCGTTGAAGCTGGTCGCGCTCCAGACGTCGGCGGTGACGCCGAAATCGGCCTTGAGCAGGTCGGCGGCCGCGATCACCTCGCGCAGGATCGTGCCCGAGCCGACGAGCTGGACGTGAAGTCCTTTCTTCGGCGTCTCTCCGCCAGTCTTCAGGAGATACAGCCCCTTGAGAATTCCCTCCTCCGCGCCCTTGCCTGCCTCGGCGAGCGAGGGATGCGGATAGTTCTCGTTCATCAGGGTGATGTAGTAGTAAACGTCCTCCTGCGCCTCATACATGCGGCGCATGCCTTCGCGCACGATCGTAACGACCTCATAGGCAAAAGTCGGATCGTAGGAGATGCAGTTCGGGATGGTGCCGGCAAGCACGTGGCTGTGGCCGTCCTCATGCTGCAAGCCTTCGCCGTTGAGCGTGGTGCGGCCGGCGGTGCCGCCGAGCAGGAATCCGCGGGCACGCATGTCGCCCGCGAGCCAGGCGAGGTCACCAACGCGCTGCAGACCGAACATTGAGTAGTAGATATAGAACGGGATCATCGGCACGTTGTTCGTGCTGTAGGACGTCGCGGCAACGATCCAGCTCGACATCGCGCCGCCTTCGTTGATGCCCTCCTGCAAAACCTGCCCGCTCTTGTCCTCGCGGTAATACATGAGCTGATCGGCGTCCTGCGGCCGGTAGAGCTGGCCGACCGACGAATAGATGCCGAGCTGGCGGAACATGCCCTCCATACCGAAGGTACGGGATTCGTCCGGCACGATCGGCACGATGTGCTTGCCGATCGCCTTGTCGCGCACGAGGGTGCCGAGCATCTGCACGAACGCCATCGTGGTCGAGATTTCGCGGTCGCCCGTAGAGTCGAGCAGCCGCTGGAATGTCGACAGTGGCGGAATTTGCAGGGACACGGACTTGCGCCTGCGCTGCGGCAGGCTACCGCCGAGCCGTTCGCGCTGCGTCCGGAAGTACTTCATCTCCGGACTGTCTTCCGGCAGACGGATGAAAGGGACTTTTGCAAGGTCTTCGTCGGCGACAGGGACCTGGAAGCGATCGCGAAAGCCGCGCAGCGCGTCCTGCGTCATCTTCTTCGCCTGATGCGCGATCATCTGGCCTTCGCCGGACTCGCCCATGCCGTAGCCCTTGACGGTCTTCGGCAGGATGACCGTCGGCTGGCCCTTGTGCTTCACCGCCGCCGCATAAGCCGCAAACACCTTCTCCGGATCGTGGCCGCCGCGCGCGAGCTTCCAGATCTCGTCGTCGCTCATGTCGGCGACGAGCTGCTTCAGTTCCTCGTACTTGCCGAAGAAGTGCTCGCGGATATAGGCGCCGCTCTTGCTCTTAAAATCCTGGTATTCGCCGTCGACGCACTCCTCCATGCGCTTCAGCAGCAATCCGCTCTTGTCCTTTTCGAGCAGGCGATCCCAGCCCGAGCCCCACAGCACCTTGATGACGTTCCACCCGGCACCCCGGAAAACGCTTTCGAGCTCCTGAACGATCTTGCCATTGCCGCGAACGGGCCCGTCGAGCCGCTGGAGGTTGCAGTTGATGACGAAGATCAGATTGTCGAGATTTTCGCGTCCAGCGAGCGCAATCGCGCCGAGCGATTCCGGCTCGTCCGTCTCGCCGTCGCCCATGAAGGCCCAGACCTTGCGGTTCGATGTCTCGGCCAGCTTGTGGTTCTGAAGGTACTTCAGGAACCGCGCCTGATAGATCGCCAGCAGCGGTCCCAGTCCCATCGACACCGTCGGGAATTGCCAGAAGTCCGGCATGAGCCATGGGTGCGGATAGCTCGACAAGCCCTTGCCGCCGGTCTCCTGCCTGAAGCCGAGGAGTTGCTCCTCGCTCAACCGTCCCTCGAGGAAGGCGCGCGCATAGATTCCGGGCGAGCAATGCCCCTGAACAAAAATCAGATCGCCGCCATGCGCGTCCGTCGGCGCGTGCCAGAAATGGCCGAATCCGATGTCGTAGAGTGTGGCCGCTGATTGAAAGCTCGCAATATGACCGCCAAGCTCCGAGCTTTCCTTGTTGGCGCGCAGAACGATGGCGAGAGCATTCCACCGGATGATCGAGCGAAGCTTGTGCTCGATCGCGCGATCACCCGGCAGCGCCGGCTGCTGATGCGGCGGGATCGTGTTGCAGTAGGGCGTTGTCAGCGACTGCTCTACCTGAAGCCCGCCACGGCGTGCGGCGTCGAGCATCGTATTGACGACGAACTCGGCTCGTTCATTGCCGCGATGTCCTCGGACTGCCGACAAGGCATCCAGCCACTCCCGGGTTTCCTGCGGATCCAGATCTTGCGCGTCCGCGACCTTCATTACCCTCTCCCTTTGCATGCCAAGCCGAAGTCAAGCGTCAACGCTCATTGCGTTCCGCGCACGTGCGGAAGCGCAACGCCACACAGGCGGTACCGCCTGTCGCTCTAGGTGATGAGTTGAATACTGGCTGGCATCTGAACGCTCCCTCGCATCGTTTGTTCTTGAGCTTTTGCTTCTTTTGCAGATACCCAAGCAGCATTCGTGCCAGACCACGCAATGCGCAGCCAATCGCGCGCATGCCTTTCATTTTGCTTGGGATTGCCCGACACCCCGTCGAGGGCGCCGAGATGATCGGCCGGAATCTGTCTGACGCGCCGGAAACGGGCCGCAGGTTCCGCCCGAAAGATCGGACCGACCGGCGGGCGCGCCCCGGATTGCTACGCACGTTGCCGTCTTTCGACCTCGAAGGCCGAGCGCAATGGTCGACAAGTGTGGAGGTGACAATCGGGTTGACGAACTCCGTTCGGATAGCGAATGTCTGCGACCGAAAACGTTCCTGCATTTTCGTCGCGTGCGGCAGCGCGAGCGCATCCGTGCGAAGTTCACGGCGTTGGATTCTCCGAGCCGTCTTCGGCGCTCGCACACCATGAGGTCGACCAAATGACCGTTGTACTTGATCTCCTCAACAACGATCCGCGACCGAAGAGGCGGCCCGACGTGCCGCGTCACCCCGAGAAGGCAAACCGCCCCGATACGCCCACCCTAGGCAAGCCTGCAATGGATTCGCGTGAAGGCGCCCGGCTCCGCCGAATGGGTCGAGACGAAGCGCATCGTGCGCGAGAACAAGCTCGTGACCGTCTGCGAAGAAGCAGGCTGCCCCAACATTGGCGAGTGCTGGAGCAAGAAGCACGCGACCTTCATGATCATGGGCGATACCTGCACGCGCGCTTGCGCGTTCTGCAATGTGCGCACCGGCCTGCCCGGCCCGCTCGACGTCGATGAGCCGGTCAAGGTCGCAGAGGCGGTAACAAAGCTCGGGCTCGAGCACGTGGTCGTCACCTCGGTCGATCGCGACGACCTTGCCGACGGAGGCGCCGCGCATTTCGCTGCGACGATTGCTGCCATCCGCGCAGCAAGCCCGGGTACGACGATCGAAATCCTGACCCCAGACTTTCTGCGCAAAGCGGGCGCACTCGAAACGGTCGTCGCAGCGAAACCCGACGTGCTCAACCATAATCTGGAGACGGTACCGTCGAAGTATCTGACAGTGCGGCCCGGTGCGCGCTACTTCCATTCGATCCGGCTACTGCAGCGCGTGAAGGAACTCGACGGAGAGATCTTCACCAAGTCCGGGATCATGGTCGGCCTTGGCGAAAGCCGGAACGAGGTGCTGCAACTGATGGACGATTTGCGTTCCGCCGACGTCGATTTCCTGACCATGGGCCAGTATCTGCAACCGACGCGCAAGCACCACGCAGTTGTAAGCTTCGTGCCACCTGACGAATTCGATGCCTATGAGAAGGTCGCCTACACCAAGGGCTTTCTGATGGTATCCGCCGCGCCGCTGACGCGCTCGTCACACCACGCGGGCGAAGACTTCCGCAGGCTGCGCGAGCGCCTGCGGCAACAAGCAGCCTCGCGGGTGGGAGCCCGGAGCAGGCCGCACGACGCCTCCGGGCACCTTCGAGGATAATGTTAAAGACATGGCTTTGTGGGAGCCGCCGGGCAACCCTGTCCGAATTGATGAAACGCTGGACCGGAACCAGTCCTTGGTCCTGCCAGAGCCTAGCGCCAATATTTCCTCCGCGCGCGATGTGTCCGCCGATCGAAGCGATGCAGGTGCGACGGCAGAGCTACCGTCCATCGCACGCAATCGGGGAACATCGGCGTACAAAATCGTGGCGCATTGTAGCGGGGAGCGCTACCAACCCACGGCAACATCTTCTCCAACCTTTATCGTGAAGTTCACGGCAAGATGCCCGCTCAGTTTTTGCGGACACGACTACTGCTCTCTGTGGCCGCCGTACGCCGCCTAACGCAGGCTAAAGAGAAATCGTCAGTCGGACGGTACAGCATTTGGTACAGCATGGCTGGTGCGCAAGGATTCTGGAACTACATTCTTATCGTTGCCCGATACCGCCAATTCCGAGCGAGATGCCCTGGCGCGCGCGCGCCGCAAATGCTCCCCGAGTCTCTGTCGCTGCACGTGTGCCAATGACCACCTTAAGGAGGGCCTGCCGCAGTAGGAATGAACCGGACTTCTGAGGCCGGCTAGCCCTGACGCGTAGGGCGTCAGATCGCGTCGTCGACGATCAGATGTGGCTTGCCCTGCGAACACGATTCCACGCGTGCCCTGATGCGAAAGGTTGCGGCAAGGTTTTCCGGTGTCAGGACGTCAGCCGCCGTGCCGAAATCGTGCAACGTTCCATTAAAGAGGATAGCGACCTTGTCGGCGAATTTCAGTGCCAGGTCGAGATGGTGCAGCGCGATCAGCACGAGCATGCCGTCGTCATGCGCAAGGCTGCGCACCTGCCGCATCGCTTCCAGCTGGCGGTGCATGTCCAGCGCGCTGGTCGGCTCATCCAGGAGCAGCACCTGCGGTTCGCGCACGAGACATTGTGCAAGCCCGACGAGCTGGCGCTGTCCACCGCTCAGCTCGGAAAGGATTTCATTGGCAAGATCGCCCATGTCGAGCGCTGCTAGCGCCTGGTCCACCGCCACCAGATCAGATCGCTCCAGGCGCCAGCCGCTGACCTGCTTGCGCGCAAGAAGCACGGATTCGAATACCGTCAGCACTGCGCTTGCCGTTTGGTCCTGAGGCATGTAGGCGATGGCGCGCTCGCGATCGCGCACACCTTCCAACCGGCACTCGCCGGGCCCCGGAAGAATGGCTGCGAGGCGCCGGAACATTGTCGACTTGCCCGCAGCATTCGGTCCAATGACGGCCACCACCTCGCCGCCATGACAGGGCGGAAGCGTCACATTACGCAGTACCTCGCGTGATCCGAAGCGAGCGCCGAGGCGATGCGTGCTCAGCACTACCATATGTCTCTTCCGCTTCTCAGGATCAAATATAGGAAGACCGGCAATCCGATCGCTGAGGTGACGATGCCGATCGGCAGGACGGCACCGGGTACCACGATTTTGGTCAGGATCGAGCTCAACGACATGATCAGCGCTCCAGTCAGTGCGCTCGCGGGCAGCAGGAAGCGCTGGTCTTCGCCGACCATCATGCGGGCGATGTGCGGACCTACCAGACCGATAAAACCGATCGTGCCGACAAACGCGACGGGGATCGCCGACAAAAGCGAGACAAGGATCAGGGTTTCGAGCCGCAGGCGCCGCACGGGAATGCCGAAGCTCGCCGCGCGCGCCTCGCCAAGGCGCAAGGCCGTCAACTGCCACCGGCGGCGCAGAAAGACCGGCAAGGTGACACCTACGACCAGTGCGGTGATGGCGAGCTTGGGCCATGTTGCCTTGGTGAGGCTGCCCATGGTCCAGAAGACGATGGCCGCGACGGCCTGCTCGGCGGCGAAATATTGGGTAATAGCGAGCGCCGTATTGAAACTGAAAACCAGCGCTATGCCCAGAAGCACAATCATCTGGATCGAGGCTCCGCGCCGAAGGCTGGCCAAATGGATCAGGAGGGCGGTTGCCATGGCCACGACGAAAGCATTGGCCGCGACGATGTAGTCGCCTGCCATGGGAATCAGCGCGACACCGAAGGCGAGCGCCAGGGCCGCGCCGAAGCTTGCACCGGCGGAAATGCCCAGCGTGAAAGGGCTCGCCAGCGGATTGTTCAAGATGGTCTGCATCTGAGCGCCGCCGATGGCAAGCGCCATGCCGACCACGACGCCCATGAGGGCCGACGGCATGCGGATCGACCAGACGATGACGCGCATCTGCGCATCCGCCTCTGCCGGCAGGACGAGCGTGCGCACCACCTCTCCAAGCCCGTACCTGGCCGGTCCGGTCGCAAGCTCGCCGACCAGTGCGATGCAAACTCCGACCACCAGCACAATGAGAACGACCCACCGCCTGATGCTGAGCGCCTGATAGGCGTCACGTCCGGCCAATGTCAGTGCTTCAGTAGGACGATCTGTCATCACGGGCTGTCGGAAAGGCTGATGCTGTAGCCGGGCCGGTAGTCGATGGGCAGGAAGCGACGATGATATTCGGCAAAGGTTGCATTGGGGTCCAGATTGGCGAACAGGTCAGGGTGGAACCACTTTGCCAATTGTTGGACGGCAAAAAATTCGTATGGACTATTGTAGAACTGGTGCCAGATGCCGTGAAAATTCCGCGCCTTCTTTGCCGCGATACCGGTATAGGCGTCGCGCGTGGTGAACCATTCGAGCTTCTTGCGCGTCAGGCGAGGATCCGCCCCTGGTCCGAGTGGAATCCAGTGGCCGCCGGGCACATAGGCTTGCCAGTCGGCGCTGGTAACCACCACATGCACGGGATCGGCGACGATAACCTGTTCGGGGCTGATCTGCCCGAAGGTCGAAGGAATGATATCGCTGCCGATGTTGTGGCCGCCAGCGAGTTCGACATATTTTCCGAAATTCTCAGCGCCAAAAGACAGGCAGCAATCCTGCGAGTAGCCACCGATCCGCTCGACGAACACCTTGGGGCGCTTCGGCTGTCGGGCGGCAAGGACGTCGACAACCGCAGCCATGGCCTGTCGACGGAACGCGATGATCTCCTCAGCGCGCGCCTCGCGCCCCATGATCCTGCCCAGAAGCCGAATGGTCGGCTCGGTGTTTTCCAGAGGACGGTGGCGAAAATCGACATAAACAACCGGTATGTTCAGCGCCGCGAGCTTCTCGATGTAGTTGGCATCCCTGTTGGCCTGCATGGCTTCAAGATTGAGCAGCACGACATCAGGCTTCTGGATGATCGCCGATTCGATGTCGATCAGGCTGTCCTCCTGGCCCTTGAAGGAAGGAAGCTTCGCCAACTCGGGAAACACCTTGAGATACTGCGCGTAAGTGGCCGGGTCGGCCGCGATCAGATCGGTGCGCCAGGCAACAACATGGGCCAGAGGATCTTGGGGTTCGAGCGATGCGATGAGATAGAGCTGCCGGCCTTCGCCCAGAAGCATGCGCTTGACGGGCGCGTTAAGCGTCACCTGGCGGCCCGCGATATCAGTGACGGTAAGTGGCGCTTGTGCCTGCGTCGGTCTGGATTCGCCGGCAAATGCTGCTGGGGGAAGCAAAGCGATCAGAACAATAGCCGTCACCGCGGCATGCAGCAGCGATCGGTGTTTGGTCATGATCGGCTTCCTTTTTGAGTGGAGCGCGAAATTTTGAGCCATATGCCGAGAGCCGACAAAAATGACAAGGCGTAAAGCGTGGCGACGAGCGGGAAAGCGGCTTCGAAACCAAAGAACTGGGTGACCGCGACGCCGGCAATGATGCCGCTCGCGGACGCAGCCTGCTGGGAAGCTTGCGCAAGGCCCAAAACCGAACCTTGCCGATCATTAGCCACGGTTACAGAAATGAGCGCAAGAAGGACCGGCGTCGTTCCGCCAAGAAGCGCGCCCCAGATAAAATACAGGAGCGCGAATACGGCAACCGAGCCCGTGCCTCCCGCCAGATGTGTAACCAAAACGCACGCGGCCGAAATCAGCACGTTCCCGCCCAGCACATGGGATGGCGCTCGATTCTCGAAGAGCCGCGCCCATAGCGGCGCGGCCACGACGAAGCCGCACGCGAGCAGCCCATAGGTGAAGCCGGCGACCCAGTGCGGGGCGCCAAATACCTGGGTCATGTACAGTGAGAAGGGAACCTGCAGGACCATGCGGCTGGCAAGCAGCATCCCCATCAACGCAAGAACAGCTACGATGGGAGCACCGGTCGACGCCTTGGGCCTTGCGGTACCCGCGCTTCCGGGACTGGCGGCTACAGCGGCTGGCGTCGGCACGGGCAGGCTCAACCAGGCAACGGCAGCGCACAGCGCACAAATTGCCCCGGCGGTCAGATTTATTGCGGCGAAAGGAAAGCGATCGAGAATGAGCCCGCCCAGGAAAGCACCGCCCAGCGACCCCACATTGGTGGCAACCTGAAGCCAGGCGAAGAGGCTGGCGCGATCCTTCCCGCCGGTGATCTGCACGCCATAGGCCTGCGCGGGAGCGATATAGCCGGCGCAGGCGCCCTGCACGAAACGCAGCGCGATGATCGTCCAGACATCCTGTGCAACGGCAACAAGCAGTTGCGTGACCGCGAGACCGCCGAGCGCCCGAACCATCATCAGCCGATTGCCGTAGCGATCGCCCATTCGCCCCCAGAAGGCGCTGGTCAGCGACACGCCAATCATCGGGCCAACGTAGACACCAACGCCTGCTAACCCAAAGACGCTGTCGGAAGGGCTCAGCGCCTTGATCTGGATCGGCCAGAATGGACCACTCATTTCCATGGCACCCATGGAAATGAATTGCAGCCCGAACAACAAAACAAAAACCGGTCCGAAGCCGCGAAGCGCGGCGGAAGTGTCTGTCATTCCGCTTCCGCCACCGACAGCATGTGCAGCAACTACATGTCCACGGTCATCGACAGGAGGTACGTGCGCGGTGCCCCCAAGAAGAACGTTCCGAATGAGGCCACGCTTGACCAGTAACTCTCACCGGTCACGTTCTGAACGTTGGCGCGGAAAACCGTCTTCCTGCCATTGATCGCCGTCGTGTAGCGGGCGCCGAGATCGAGTCGCGTCCAATCCGGAATCGGCTGCTTGTTCGCTGCATCGACGAACTGCCTGCCCGTGTAGATGACCGCCCCGTTCAAAGTGAGCCCCCTCACCCACGGGAGATCCCACTCGGCTCCAATATTGGCCTGGACGTTCGGAACGCCGATTGGCGTGTGGCCAACGTTTGCCGCGATGGCGGTCTTCGTGAGGGTGCCATCCAGCAGCGAAACGCCTCCGAGGACACGAACATCGGGCCTGAGTTCGCCGAAGACGTTGAACTCGAGCCCACGCACCTGCGTTTCGGCGGTCGCCGAGAAGCGTCCAGCCAACAGCTCGCCGCTCGCCTTCGATATTTCGAAGGCGCTGAAGGTGGTCGCGATCCGGCCGAAGTCTACCTTGATGCCGGCCTCGTATTGCTTGGCGATGTAGGGCGCGAGCACCTCGCCTTGGTTGGAAGCCCCTTGGGGCGCTACGTCGCCCTTGCTTAGACCTTCGATATAGTTCGCGTACAGGGAGACGTTGTCCCTGGGACGGACGACGAGGCCGACCACGGGCGTGGTCGCGCTCTTGTCAGAGGCGTTCATCAGCGTTCCGACATTGGAGAGATAGTTGTTGACCTCGACCCCCTGACGCCGGACGCCCAAGGTCAACAGGACACGCTCATCGAGCACGGACAAGGTGTCAGCAATCGAAAGCCCTGTGAGGTGACTGTCCGAGAGCCGTGGGCGATCGCTGATCTCGTTTGCGAACTGAGTTGGCGCTACCGTCGGACTGTAGATGTTCGACGTGACCGGACTGCCATTGGTGAGCCGCCGGTGCAGCGCGTCATGATAGACCGAGGCCTGGAAGGTGACGGCATGACGAACGAATCCGGTATCGAATCGGGCCCGGACGCCGCCATCATAGGTGTGCCGATCGATGCTGAGCCCGAAGAATTGCGGCGTCGAGGTAGTGCTGCCGATGGCGTTGGTGATCGTCGGCAGACCGAAGAACCGCTCGACATTGGTCCGCGATCCGCCGACGTCGGCGAACAGCGTAACCTGATCGTTTACATCGTATTCGTTGCGCCACAGGACAGATTGATCGTTGATGCGCGACCATTCCCAGGGTTGCGTCACGTTGAGCCGACCGTCCGGTGCCTTCGGCACTGGCACGCCGGCAGTCATGAGGAACGGACGTGAAGGGGCGTCAAAGCGATCGGTCTGGGCAATGAGGTAGAGCCAAGACCTGTACCGTTCGCCCTGATAGTCGAGAGCCAGCGATCCGACGCCCGTCGTTTCAGACTGGCGGTCAATCGGCGTGTCGCCGCCGCGCAGGCTGCCGCTGGCGCGCACGCCCCATTCCTTGCCCTGGCCGTAGCGCCTCGCGACGTCCCAATGACCGCCGAACCGCGCGGCCGAACCGTAACTCGCGGTGAGGCGGGTCAGGTCCTCTCCCGCACGCTTGGGCACGACATTGATGACGCCGCCGACGCCGCCATTGGGCGCTATGCCCGAGAGCGCGGCAGAGGGCCCCTTAAGCACCTCGATGCGCTCGACATAATCCGTGAAGATGCGGTAGCTCGGCGCGATCCCGTAAAGGCCCTCGAAGGCGAATTCACCATTGTTGCCTTCGTTGATCGGGAAGCCGCGAATGTTGAAGGAATCGACGATGCCACCCGTCGGGTGGGTGCTGCGCACGGAGGGATCCAGGATCAGGGCATCCGCACCCGTTGCGGCCTGCTGATCCCGGATGAACTTGTCCGTATAGCTCGTCACGTTGAACGGCGACTTCATCGTATTGGTGTTGCCGAGCATTCCCAGCCGCGCGCCCTGAGCGACTTGGCCGCCTGCAAAGGCAGGCACGACACCCGGCTGCGACGGTTGCGATTGCGCCGCGACGGTTTCAGCTTGCGGGGCGGCAGGCGCGGTGGTGCGCCGTGACGTCGATCGGACCCTGGCGTCACTTCGCTTGGTTGGCGCGCGGCGAACCGACTGTTGCGCCGGAGCATCGACAGTAACGGGTGGAAGGGAATTGCCGCCTTGCGTTGTCTGGGATTGAGCTGATGATTCGGACCACGCCAGCAACGCCACTCCACCCAATAGTGTCGCACTAAAGCGAGCTACTGTTCCAACTCCACCTGCACGTCGCATTTCCAGAAAGTTCCCCACAACAACACGTTGCCCAACGTGAAATGGCTCTACGCTCGGCCTGCAATGACCATGGATCAAAGATCCGCTCTCCGCGTCCGATCGACACTTATGGCCTGTGAATCAGCGCCCCCGCAGATTCGCACTCCGCGTTGGTTGCCCGTGCCTTATCGGCAAACTCCGATCACTAGCGATCTGCTCCGGCCTCTTTAGAGAGGCGCTATGGTGACCGCAACGACAAATGCGTGCGCTGCGACTTAGAATGCTTCAATCATCGACGGCTTGAGTCAGCTGACACCCAGTTTGGAAAGATTCCAAAGATGCTTTGGGAGATTCCAGTGCTGTTGAAATTTGGCAGGAACGATGGACGAGAGCGCTCTCACCAGCGGCCATACTTTCCCTCGGCTCGGCAACTTGACTGGCCTCGCTTTTCAGGAACGCTCCAGACCTCGTCATGGACTGACTGCGCATCACCATTCCGTTCCTGTACGTCGCCCTCATTGCGACAACACCTGCCGCACCGGAAACTGAACACTGCTCGTGAGGGCGCTGTGAGTTCCTTAGTCGTAAGCGATTGCACTGCTCTTGCGACGCGGCATTCCTCGAATGAGCCTGCGTCTACCATCACCTGTCTTGTAGATGATCGTCGGCATTAGTGAGCCTTGAATTCGGCGATCACCTCGACGAGGAAAGTGGTGGCGAGGATATAAGGAGACACAGACCTCTTCATCACGTCATGATATGGGGGAAAGCACCTGCCCGCTCGTGAACCACGCGATATCTGGCACCGACTTCAACATCCGAGGACAGCATGACGACGCAAGAAACAGCGTGGCAGTATCCCTACGGAACCACGCAGCGCTACCACTTGCAGCACGGCGCGCCTCACCCCATTCCATAACAGCTCGTTACGCGATTTGCCGGCTCCCTAGCCTGGGTTCGAGTCGGGGAGCGACTCGACCCCCCCGAGGCTATCCGCTGGGCGAACCGCAGCACGACGCCAATTGCGCACAAGTGCATAATCTCGACTGGTTGTCCGATTTGTTCGCCGTAATACTCTATTCTTCGATGAGGGCGTAACAGACCTGCCCGAGTAGCCTCCGCGGTATATGTTGGGATGAAAGCTACGGAGATAATCCAATATGGTTGATGTAATGCACGACGCCGCTTAGTTCGATTCTGGACCGAGCATCAGAAGCTCCATTTCCAAACGCGCCCAAAAATTCTGGCAGGAATAGAGGTGCTCATATACGCGAGCTTTCTATGGAGCCGTTGATCAAAAGACATTCTGTTCGCCTTCCGCCGACGCGATCCATCCCGCCTCGGGCGCGGTCAATTCGAAACAGCATGAGACGACAACAATCTCCCATCTGGCTGGCATGTCATGGAATAGGTCATTCGTGTCGGAACGCTTCGGCTGGCTCGAGCGCGGCGGCGCGCGAGGCGGGATAGACGCCGGACAGCAAACCGATCACTCCGCCTACGGCCGGAGCAAGCAAGGGAGCGATTGGGTCGAGCACCGGCGTCCAGACCTGATACGCCGAGACACCCACCACGATCAGCACGCCGACACTGGATCCGAGCAGTCCCCCCACGACACCCATGGACGCACTCTCAATCAGGAACTGTGAAGCGATGTGGCGACGAGTAGCGCCAATGGCACGACGCAGTCCGATCTCCGCCGTTCGCTCCATCACACCTACCAAGGTGATATTTGCGATCCCAAGCGCGCCGACCACGAGCGACAGGCCGCCCAGCAGCAGGAACATCATATTGAGATCGGTCTGCACGTCGTCGCGCACGCGCCGCGGCTCCTGCGGCAGTTGCACGCGAAGCGCGCGCGGGTCGTCGGGCCGCAGCGCCGCCCGCGCCTGCATCGCTATCAGGTTGGCCGCGCCGATCTTGGTCTCCACAACCACCATGCCAGGGCCGAAGAGACTGAAATGCCGTCGCGCCGTGCCCTCGGGAATGATCACCGAGCCAAGCAGTTCAGGCTTTCGCACCACATCGCGGAGGATGCCGATCACGAGGTAGAGGTGATCGCCGACATAAATCGCGGGCAGCCGCTCGACTCCAGCGATGCCCAGGCGGCGCGCGGCATCGGGACCAAGGATTGCGACGCGCTCGGCGCGCGCCGAATGCCCGTCGTCGATAAGCCGTCCCGAGGCGAGGTCGGCACGCACGGCGCGAAACAAATCCGGCGAGGCAGCGCGCACCGCCAGTTTGAATGCTGTCTGATTGGACGGATCCACCACCGGAGAGGCGCTGACGAGCATGTCATGGACATTAACGTCGCTGAGCAGGCCCGCAGCCACCACGCCGTTCAACCGGACAAGCCGCTCCGGAGCGTCCCAAGGAATGGCACGTGGATCAATCGTGCCGGTCGCCATTCCCGGCCGCGCCGTGATGAAAAGTTCCGTGGCCGCAAGTTGATCGAACTGACTGATGATGCGGTTGCCGGCGGTTCGGGTGAGACCGACAGTGGCCACCAGCGCCGACATGCCGATCACGATGCCAAGCACCGTCAACGCCATGCGCGCCGGCCGCGCAATCGCCCCGGCGATCGCCTCGGAGAGAAGATCGCGCATCGTGATTCCCGAAGCGACAATGCGCGCCCTGGATGGAGGCGGCAATGCCGTCTCGCTTCCACCGAAGAGCCGGCCATCCTTCATGTTGACCCGGCGCGAGCCCCGGCGTGCAACGTTTTCGTCGTGCGTGACGACGACAATCGTCATGCCCTCCTTGTTGAGCTCGGTGAAGAAATCCAGGATCGACTCGGTGTTCTTGGAATCAAGATTCCCGGTCGGCTCGTCGCACAAGAGCAGGCTCGGTGATCCCATCAGAGCGCGGGCGATCGCCACCCGCTGACGTTCGCCGCCGGACAATTTGGAAGGCAGGAATTCCGCACGATGCTCGAGGCCGACGCGGCGAATTTCCTCCATAGCCCGTTCGCGCCGCCCGCGCCCGGTGTGCCGGCGGTATACTTCCGCCAGCATGACGTTCTCGAGGACAGTGCGATAGGGCAGCAGGTGGAATGACTGAAAGATGAATCCAACGCGGCGGCTGCGCAGCCCGGCCCGCTCATTCTCGCTCAGCTTCGTCGTTTCGATACCATCAAAAACGTACTGTCCGCTGGTTGGCCGGTCGAGGCAACCGAGGATGTTCAACAGCGTGGATTTCCCCGAGCCGGACGGACCGGTTATCGACAGCCATTCGCCGCGCCGCAACACGAGGTCGACATCGATCAATGCGTCGACCGCGGGATCGGTCCCGAATTGCTTGCACACTTTCCGCAGGTCGAGGACATGGTCGGCATCGACAGAAGCCGTCGGCACCTCCGGCCGAATGTCCTCCATGAGCTTCATTTGACCGCCGCCGGCGCTGCCGTCGGCTCAGCTGTCTTATAGCCGACTACCACGAGTTGACCGGGCGCAAGTCGCCCATCGGGGGTGTTGACCTCGACATAGCCGCCCGTAGAAAGCCCCGGCTGCACGGTGACGTACTCTTGCTTACCGCCGCGTTCGACCAGCACACGCGATGTTCCGTCAGCGGCAAGCGACACCGCACTGGTCGGGACCGCAGTGACCGCGCCCTTCGACGTTTCGATCGGAATTGCCAGTCGGACGGAAAACCCCGCCAGCAGCACAGGCGTGGTCTCCACCTTGACCCCGAGATAGAAGTGGTAGCCGTCCACGCCGCGCGTGCCGGGCGTGGTCGCCACCGTCTCAACAACGCCGGTCGCCTTGATCCCAAGCGCCTGCTCGTCGATCGCAACTTTCATCCCGGGCTTCACCAACGGCGCGGCTTCAAGTGGCAGTTGCGAGTCGATGCTTAGCTGGTTATCGGTCACGCTCATAACCGGCCCGGAAGCATTGGCCGCGACCGCGGCGGTCACCTCGTGGACGCGAACCGGGAGCGACGGGATGAACACGACCTCGTCCGCTGGCACCTGCACGCCAAGCTTCGCGCGGGCGGCCGTGAACTCGGCGTTCAGCCGCTGCGCTCGTTCGCTCGCGACCTTGACGTCAAATTCAGCGAGCTCTTGCTGTTCCAACGCGGCGCGCACGCTGCGCTCGCCTTCGAGGCGGGCCGCCTTCACGGCGCCCTCGGCGACCCGGATCCGTTCCTCGGCCAGCGCGGCCTCGCGCGTCGCGGTCTGAATCGCCAAATCGGCTTCCATCTTTGCCTTGCGCTGCGCGGCACGCGCCACTTTCAGCTTGGCCTCGGCCGCAGCACGCGCCGTTTCGGTCTGGCGCGGATCAAGAACGATCAGGGCACGATCGGCCATTTGCGTGGCGACATCGGCGCTGGCCGCGGTCGCCGAATGCGCGGCCCGCGCGCGTTCGGCTTCAAGCGCAAGCGATTTTCCGGCGCGCGCATCCGCCAGCTGGCGGTTGTCACCAACGCGTGCCGCGCTGTCGAGAGAAGCCTGGCGCGTGTTCTGCTCGGCGATGGCCCGGGCGGCGGCGACCGCTTTCACCGCCGTTTCGCGCGTGGCCTCGGCCGCAAGCTGGGCGCGCGCGGCATCCGACCACTCTCGCTCGAGCGCCGCGACGGCAGCGCGCTGCTCGCGGGTCGGTACGTACGGATCCCACCCGGCCCTCTTATACATGCGCTCGACCGCGGCGGATGTCTTCTGATCGTAATTGCCATCGACTGTGCCCGGATCGAAGCCAAGGCGAGCCAGGGCCTCTTCGAGCTGGCGGACGTCACCGCCGCTGGTTCCGGGCGCCATGTCGCGAAAAGCCGGAACCGCGCCGATGAGGACAAAGACCGGACGGCCGGATGCGGATAGAATCACCTCGCCTTCCCCGAAGTTCGTATTGGGTCGGGGTAGCGACGAGATCAGTCCGGCGCCGCCCTTGACCGTGGAAGGCGCGATGGAAATCGGCTGCGGCAGCCCGAAGCGGACGGTGCCGCGGGTGACGACATCGGAACTCAATACCCGCGACTCCACGGGCACGAGAATCGCGGATGGCTCGGGGGCCGCGGTACGCGCCGCCACCTCTGCCGGCGACTGGATCCTGGAGCCCATATACCAGGCGCCAACCGCCATGCCGCCGACCACGCCCAGAATGGCCCAGAGAACGTTTACGCGCTTTGCGACCATGCCGTCCCTCCCGCCATCGACAGCGTGCGGGCCATCTTCGCAGGAAGCGTTGCGTCCGCCTTCGTCATGCGAAGCACTGCCAGAAAAGGAGATTACTCCTAGCCGCCGATCGGGGAAAGTATGGAAGTGTACATCCTAAAGTGTACATCCTAACTGGTCTATTGCACCTTCCTTGAGAACAGCTCCTCCTGGATGCGCTCCTCGACCGGAGCCAACACCTCCTCCTGCATTTTGAAACTCTTGGCCGAGACCAGGCGCTCGTAGTCCTGTAGTTTCCGCAGAGCGGCCTTCTGGTCCGGCGACATCTTGGAAGCCAACAACTTGCCGCCCTCGGTCAGCGCGCTGAGCCGGTTCCGCAGGTCGGGTTCGATCTCATCCGGGTGGCCGTATTCGAAGCCGGCCTTCTTCATCTCGCGCTGCCAATATCCAAGCGCGGCCTTCATCCGGGGGTCCTTGTTGATCAGCGCGTCCTGGGGATTGTAGTGAGTGGCCTTCAACTGATCCGGTTTGAATGTTTCAGTGAGGGCCTTGCGCGTGCAACCACCGGTCCGCGACAAATCCTCGATCTCCAAAGCGACCGCGAGGGTGCTGCTCACGTCGTCCCCGAGCAACGCGCGATTGTAGGCGACCTGATCCGCGGGGGATAGCTTGCGGAAAATTTGCACATTGCGTTCTCCGAGACCAACGCGGGCCGGACTGTAGCCGGTGGCGAGCTGAGGCGGCAAACCGGTATAGAAGGTAGTTACGCCAAAACCATAGCGACTGACGAACTCCTCTTCACTGAGGCCTGGAAGGCGTTTGTCCGCCGCCATGCCCGCCCGCACCGTGTTGTGGTCGGCCGCAATGTACTGAAAGCCTTGTTCGCGCATGCAACGCGCGATCAGTTCCTCGGTCTTCTCGATCGCCTGGACCAGCTCGCGTGGCGACATGCCGAATTCCTCGGTGCCAAGGCCCTTCGGTGCCTGCGCCTGCGCGGCGGCGATCGCTGGAGCGAACAGGATGGCGAACAGGCCCATGTAAATTGCCCTCTTCATGACGCTATCCTTTCCAATAACGAACCTCGTATGCAGCCGGTACATGTCAGTCCGTCCCGACAATCTTCCCGGTCTCGATGTCGACGAACACGTCCTTCTCGCCCTGTTCCGGTGATTGGATCTCGATCACGTAGACATTCCTGCCGCGCTTCTTCTCGATCACTACGTCCGTGACTTCGCCGGGGATGCGTTCAAGCGCAATCTTCTTCGCCTGTTCTTCCGTGATCTTTGCCGCGGACGGCGCACGCTCTTTCGAAGGGCGTGGTTGCTGCGCCTGCGCGACGGTCATGGCTGGCGCAAGAAAAAGGCTGGCGAGCAGGCCCCAGTGGATCGTCCTCTTCATGGCGGTATCCTTTCCGATCAAGCCCCCATGGAAACTCGCGTTCCGCTGTCGGACTGTCCACGGACGACGTGCATCTTTCTCGCCGTATTCGCTGGGCATTGCCTCCAACGCCATAGACCCGGCGCCGCGTGCGCTCCATCTCGATCCGTTGGCCGTTCGCCGAAGGCAGCTCCAACTCGGTGGAGCTGGCCCCGTCGCCGGTCAATCACCCAGCGACAGGGGCGCGGCCTTCGTATGCTCAGCACTTCACGGACGTGGACAACGCGAACAGCGGTTACTTATCCGTGCCCACCACCTTTCCTGATTCGATGTCAACGAAGACATCGGTTTCCACTCCGTCCTTCTCGGCAACGATCTCCACGGCGTAGACATTGTGTTTGCCGTATCTCTCGATCTTCGTCGACGTAACCTTGCCCGGGACTTCCTTGAGTGCGATTTTCGTCGCCTCCGACGTGCTGACTTTTGCAACCGGTGGCACCGTCTGCTTCCGAGGCTCTCGATGGTGTTTTCCAAAGCTCTCGATGTCCGTGCCGGGCAATGCGTCAGAGGCAACCAGTTCGCCATCCGAGGTGTCCTTGACGAGTCCCACTCCAGGGCACCACCACTTGTCCGTGATATCGGATGGGTTGGTGAGGCTATTCTCGCGTGTTCTCACACAATCCTTAAAGGTCCCGGCTGGAACGGTTATTGCGATCCCGCTTTCCATGTTTTCTGTATAGCCATAGGCCTCGGCCTCGTGCCCGTCGAAGATGTATTTGTCACCGACGGTAAAGGCCCCGGGCATCAGCAAGCCGGGCTCGGCGACACCGTTGCCATCGGGGTCGCCGACACGCCAGGTCCCCGCAAAGACCTTGCGTCCTACCTGGTCTATCTCCCAGCTCACTTCGCCGAACGTGTACAGGGCATTGGTCGTCTTATCGAAGCAGAACCAGTTTTCCGCCCGCTGGTCCAATACGCCGTCGTAGAATTCCTCTTCCTGGACGACGCCACATTCGAACTTGCCAATACCCGGAACATCAAACGGTTCGGTCTTGTCGAGAACCTTGACTTCTATCCGTAGGAGTCCATGTGGATGGTTTCGATTCTCCATGATGTATCGAAAGCCTGGCTTGAGTGGAAAATAGAGTGGGTTGTGTCCACTCGGCAGCAGGTTTTCCGCCTTCAAGTTCCAGTCCTTGAGTGAGGAAAAATTGACGCGGGCGCCGCTCTGGGTGCGGCCTGGCTGATCCTTGAATTCCCGTGCCATGGCCCTGTCGCCATGCAAACCCAGCCAGGTGCCGCCAGCCAGCATGAACCCGGCCGCCACCAGAACAGTGCCTGCCATGAGCGCGGCACGCCACCTGGCGAGTCGGCTAGATTGCTCCCTCGCTGTCTTCATCTGTCGCTTCAATCCCTGCTTGTCGAACATCTCAATGCCCTCCAGTCGCGGGCGGCGGTCCGGCCACGTGTCGCCCTAGGTTGCGGAAGTGTTCAGCCGTGTGTAGCCGATGGGCTGATCTGACATTTCTTGCGGGTTCATCTCCCCCTCGCCGTGGTGAAGCCTGCTTCGATGAATGACCGATTGCCGTCCTTCGCGACGGTTCCGATTGCGAATTTGTAGACCTTACCGGCGCGCAAGAACCCCTCCGGTACCGTGAAGGATTTGGCCGAACCGGGCAGCAGTGCCCGGACTTCGTAGGCCGAGCCGGTTTGCTCGATAACGATGGCACAGGCCTCGATGCCCTCCGGCACAGACCAGCGCAGGGTCAGCGCGGTGGCGGGCACGTCCCTCTGATCAGGCCGCGGATATTCGAATGCCGCAGGTTTCGGAAACACGTGACTCAACAGCGCCTCGCCGCGCAGGTTTTCCCCTTTGGTCGTCGTTCCCTCAAAGCGATACGCGCCCGCCGGAAAATCGGCGCGTACGATTCTATCGTCGTCGGGTTCCGGCGATTCGAGCGTGAGGCTCCGGATTCCCAGTTTCGAGTCCGGCGTTTTCAGTTCGATCACGGTACGCGCGCCGGGCGCCGAAACCTTCAGCGCAGCCAGGCCATCGTCCCCGCCGGTTGCCTCGAACCGGATCTCGGCATCGCGATCCTGTATATTGCGTTCGAGATAGACGGAGAGCTTTTCAAAGCGGCCATCCTCGGCCGCGGCTCCTGTCACCGGATACGCAAGCGCAGATAACGTCGCAGCGGCGACGACAATCCAACCATTGCGACGACGTACGGCTCTCATCTCACGCGCTCCCGGATACTGGCGCCGGCGCCGGTACAGTCAGAAGATCCGTCGACTGGCCAGCACCGCGGCCGAAACGGAGATAAAATGCAGGCAAGATAAACAGGTTGAGCAGCGTCGATGTCACGAGGCCGCCCAGAATGACTACCGCCATCGGATATTCGACCTCGTGGCCCGGCAGGTCGCCGAAAATGATCAGCGGCACGATCGCCAGCCCAGCGGCTCCGGTCGTCATCAGGATCGGCCGTAACCGCTCGCTCGCGCCACGAAGCACGAGCCCCATGCCGAACGTCTCTCCCTCATGACGTTCCAGATGCTGGAAGTGGTTGATCATGATGATCCCGTTGCGAGCGGCGATGCCAAGCACCGTCAGGAAACCGATCAACGAGCCAAGGGAAATCACGCCGCCCGCGAGCCACGCCGCCAGGACACCGCCTACGAGCGCCGAAGGAAGGGTCAGAAAACTCAGCGTTGCCAGGCGCCAGCTATCAAAGGACTGTCGCAGAAGCACGAATATGACGGCGAGCGCCAGCAAGGCCAACAGTTGGAGGCGGTTGCGGGCGGCGCTCAGTTCCTGATACTCGCCTTGCAGCACCGCGTAATAGCCGAGTGGAAACGTCAACTTCTGCAAACGCGCCTGCACGTCGCTAGCGACTGCGCCGAGATCGCGGCCCCGGACATTCGCCTGCACGTCGATCCGGCGGGAACTCGCCTCACGCTTGATGACATTTGGCGTCGGTCCAATATCGACATCGGCCACTTCCGCCAGCCGGACGCGGTGCCCGGTCGGAGTGTCGATCAGCATCTCGCGAACCGAGTCCACGCTTCGGCGGAATTCCTCCGCGGTCCACACCTGCACGTCGTAGGTGCGTCCTTCGATGAAGATGTCGCCGACCTCGGTTCCAGACATCAATGACGCGGAGGCACGCCGCACATCGCCCGGCTTCAGACCGTAGCGTTGCGCCTCGTCCAACTTCACCGTCACCTGAATGTGCGGCACTTCGACCATCAACTCCTTGTGCAGGTTGACGAGATCCGGAACATCAGCGAGTGCCGCGCGGACCTCCTCTGCCTTGTCCCGCAGAACGTCGAGATCCGGGCCGAAGATGCGCACGACGATCGCCTCGCCGGTGCCGGTCAGGACCTCGCGAATGCGCTCCTTCAGATAAGTCTGCACATCGCGGTAGAGGCCGGGATAGCCCTCCACCATCTCCTCGATCTTGGCATACGTCTTGTCGTAGTCGGCCTCCTTGCTGATGCTGATCCAGTTCTCGCCGAAATTGACGCCGACGACCTCATCGGCAGCAAACGCCTGGCCAATATGCGCACCGAAATTGCGCACGCCCGGAATAGCGCGCAACTCCCTGCTCGCGCGGGTCGTGATACGCAGCATCTCGGGAAGTGACGCGTCGGGCGTGGTTACCCAGTGCATCAGGAAGTCGCGCTCCTTGAACGAAGGCAGCAGCGAGTGGCCGAGGAGCGGCCAAACACCGATCCCCGAGAGCGTCACGACTGCAACAGCAATATAGGCCATGCGTGGTGTCCGGGTGACACGTTCCAGCAGGGGCGCGTAATGGCGCAGCAGCCAGACGACGACAGGTGATTCACGCCCTTCGAGTTGCGCGTTACGCAACAGGATCAGGCAGAGCGCCGGCGTTACCGTCATCGCCAGGACGAGCGAGGCCGCAATCGCCAGCACATAGGAAGCAATCAGCGGCTTGAAGAAGGATCCGGCAAGGCCTTCCATAAACAGGACAGGGACTACGGCGGCGACCACGATGAGGGTTGCAGAGACGATCGGCGCCCGCACCTCGAGCGAAGCATCCAAAATGATGCGCGCCGTGCTTCGCGTATCGCCTCCCCGCCGCGCCAGACGCAGTCGGCGCATGATGTTCTCAACGTCGAGGATCGCGTCGTCGACGACGATCCCCAATGCTATTACGAAGCCGGCCAGGGTCATTGTGTTGACCGAAGCGCCGGACATGGACAGAACCAGCCCGGCTGCGAGGAGCGACAGCGGAATGGCGACGATACAGACGATCGCGGTGCGCCATTCGTAAAGGAAGATGAGTATGATTCCCGCGACCAGCACGCAGCTCAGCAACAGCGCCCATGAGAGGTTGCTGATCGAATCCTCGACGAAGGTTGCCGGCCGAAAGATTGTCGTATCGATCTCAATTCCCGGAAGACCTGGCTTCATCCTCTCGAGCGCCTCTTCCACCCCGCGGGTGACGGCGAGCGTGTTGCCCCAGGGGAACTTTTCGACGATGAGCATGAGGCCTGGACCGTCGTTGATAACGGCATCGCCGATCATGCCCTGCGGCGCATAGACGAGATCGGCTACATCGCTCAGCAATAGTGGCGGCTTGCCGCCCTGTGCGGTCACCGGCACCCTGGCGAGCGTTTCGGGTGTAACGCCGGCGGCGGCGAAGCGGAGTTGAAAGCGCTGATTGGGTGTTTCGACGAAGCCGCCGGTACCGATGTGTGCGCCGCGGGCATAGCGCAACAGGCCTACATCGAGCGCATCGGAAACCGCTTCCTGAACCCGGTCAAGCGTAACGTTGGCGGCAGCCAACCGCTTCGGATCAACCATGACCTGAAGCATCTTCAGCTGCTCCCCCCAGATCGCGATATTCGCAACGCCGGGAACGCCAAGCAGCCGCTGCCGGATGGTCCAATAGGCCAGCATCGACAGGTCCATTACGGACTTGTCCTGGGACGTAATGCCGATCTTCATGATCCGGCTGGTCGAGGAGAGTGGCGGCATCATGAAAGGCGGCGAGGCCCACGTCGGCAACGTCTTGCTCGCGAGCACCATTCGCTCACTGACCAGTTGCCGCGCGCGAATTTCGTCGACCCCGGACTTGAAGATTAGGAGGATTGACGACAATTGCGCCACCGACTTCGAACGCATCACCTCGATGTTCGGGACACCGTTCAGCGCATTTTCCAGCGGCACAGTGACGAGTTGTTCAACTTCGGCGGACGAAAGCCCAAGACAGATGGTCTGGATCTCGACCCTCGGCGGCGCGAATTCCGGGAATACATCCACTGGCACGTCCCGCAGGCGTGCGAGGCCAAACCAGGTCAGCACCACGCCAAGGGCGAGGACGAGATAGCGAAAGCGCAGACTAGAACCAATAATCAGCCTCATCATTGAAAACGCATCCTTCCACTCAGGCCGAAGCCGTTATGGAAAACGATTTCGGCGGGAAGCTAGTGACCTACCTTCACCTCGCTCCCGAAGACTTGCGGCACTCCAACGGCAAGCACCTTCGTGCCAGCAGGTGGCCCGTCACTCAGGTAAACGTTGTCGCCCTTGATGGTGTCGATCTCCACCGCTCCGCGGAAGAAGGTCAACGGATCGGCGCTGATATAGACCCAGGTTTTTCCGGTGAGGTCGTAGAGAACAGATCCGTATGGCACGATCCGTCGGCCCGACGGATCCACCCGCACCTCGTCGATCTGGATGCCGAGCCGCTCGGCCGCCTTCGGCGTGAGCGTTACCTTCTTGATCCTTGCGTCGAGCGTGGTCTCGACTCGGGCTGGCGCGCTCTTTTTGACCGTCGACTCTGCGGCCAGTGCTGAGAGACCGGACGCTGCAAGGCACGCGGCGGACGCCGCGACCATCAATGCGTTGAAGCGGACCATGGGACGTTTCTCCCTTTTGACGGCCTTCGAAGCGGCACAAGCGGCAGTCATGACGCGTTCTCCATTTCAAGATCGAGCCGGTCGGCCGTCCAGCCACTGCCGAACCGGAGGTAAAGCGCCGGCAGCACGAGCAACGTTCCGAGCGTCATGGTAACGACGCCGCCCACGACCGCGAGCGCGAGCGGATGTGCGATCTCTAGTCCGGCGACATCACCCATGATCGCGAACGGAAGCACCAGAGCGGACGTTGTCGCCGACGACGCGATGATGCTCGGGAACTGTTCCAGCACGCCGCGACGCACCAGCTTTTCGCCGAACAGCTCACCCTTGTTCAATTGCAGGTGCTGGAAACGGGCGACCAGACCGACACCCTGCCGCACCATCAGTGCGAGCACCGCTGCCAGACCCAACAGAGAGCCAAGCGAGAAGTCACCGTCATCGATTGCGGCCGCAGCGAGGCCACCGAGTGCAGCAACCGGTACGCCCAGCAGCGACAGGGCGCTGAGTGCCCAACTGCGGAGCACCGCCTGCGTCAGCAGGAACATCAACACCGCTGCCGCCGCCATGTAGCTGTATATCGATCGCAGAGAAGCTCGCTGCTCCTTGTATTCGCCGAGCACCTCGGCACGGTGCTCGAACGGGAATGCGATCTGCTTGACATTCCTGGCGACATCATCCGCCACATCACCGAGCGCCCGCTCGTCCACCTTCGCGGAAACATCGATGCGACGCGAAGACCCCTGTCGCTGGATGATGCTGGTGGCCGGCGCGATGTGGACGTCTGCGACCTCAGCCAGGCGAACCTGCGACCCGCTCTCGCTGTTGATCATCAGATTCCGCACGTCATCGATGTTGTCGCGCAACTCCGGTCGCCCCCAGACAACCACGTCGAAAACCTTCTGGTCCTCGAAAAGCGCACCGACGGTGATGCCGCCGACCAGCGCGGAGGTCGCCCTGCGGACGTCGCCAGGCTTCAGGCCGTAACCGGCCGCGCGATCAACATCCACCTTTACTTCGATCGAGGGTTCTTCAACCTGTAACTCGACCCGCGGATTTTCTATGCCGGGGATCTTCGCCATCGATGCGCGGATCTCCTCCGCCTTGGCGCGAATGATCTCAAGGCTGTTGCCATAGACGCGGACAGTGAGGCTATCCGGGTCACCGGTGAGCGCCTCGCGCAGCTTCGTTGACAGGTATGTCCCAAGTTTGCCGCGCATCCCGGGATAGGTGGTGATGGCAGCTTCGACGGCATCCACCGTCGTTTCGCGATCGGCCTTCGGATCGATGTTGACCCATACTTGTCCCGTATTGACGTCCGCCGCGCGTTCGCAGTTGCAAAGCACGGCCCGTCCGAGATTGGCGAAAGCGTTCTGCACTCCCGGGATTTGCCGCAGATCGCGGATCAGGTTCTCGGTCGATCGGGTCATTGCCTGCAACGAGGTGCCGGGCGGCCCCTGCCATTCGATCACCAGATCCGTCTCTCTGAAGCTGGGCACCATGTTGCGTTCGAGCGGGCTCCAGATCGCGAAGCTCGCGATCGCCGCCACGACGCAGGCGCCGATGCAGGCAAACGGCGCGCGGATGACGCGGCCGACGATCCGATCGAAAGGCTTGGCCAGCCTATCGATGACCCATCCGCCCGTCGGGGTCAGTGGCGCATTGGCAAGCAGCACCGCAGCCAGCGCGGGGGTCACGATCAACGCCACTAGCATCGAGATGGACACGGCGGCGATATAGGCCCAGGCCATCGGCGCGAAGAACGCGGCGGACCGGCTGTACATGAACAGAACGGGTAGCACTGCGACTACAACGATCAGCGACGCGTACAGCATCGGCCGACGCGTTTCCAGCATCGCGCGGACGACGACCATGAAGCCGGACCGACCATCGCGTTGCTGCGCACGTAGGCGGTGCAGCACATTTTCGACGTCGAAAATACTGTCATGCACGATTACCCCGGACGCCATCAGCAGGCCGCCGACGACTATCATGCTAAGCGGGATTCCCGCGGCCTCTAACAGCAGTTCGGCGCAGACGAACGACAATGAGATCGCGACGAGGGCGATAACCGCGGCCCTCCAGCTACCGATCAGAAGGCCAAGCACGACGGTGGCCAGGATGATCGAAATGAGCATGGCCTTGCCCAGATTGCTGGTCGCACGTTCGATGAAGCTCGCGGGATGGTAGATGGTCGTATTGATCTCGATACCGGGCAGCCCGGGTTTCAGTTCGTTGAGCGCTCGTTCAATGCCGCGCGTCACGTCCACTGTGTTGAAGCCGGGAAACTTCTCGATAGCCACCATCAGGCCGGGGTCTTCGCCGACGATGGCGTCTCCGATCAGCGCCTGATGACCCTCCGCGAGATAGGCGACGTCGCCGACACTCACGGTCGTACCGCTCAGCGGCACCTTGGCGAAGGTGCCCACGGTGGAGATCGGCAGTTGGTGACGGATGCTGAGCCGCTGGTTTGGCGTTTCGATGAAGCCACCGGTGCCGGGCGTGGATGAGCTCAGGTAGGTGAGCGGCGAGGACCACACCGCCTCACCGGTTGTCTTGATCACCTGATCGAGCTTGACGCCCCTCTTGTTCAGGTTCCGGGCATCGACAAGCACCTGCACCTGCCGGTCGCGCTGACCCCATATTGATACATTTGCCACACCCGGGACTCCGGCGAGGCGCGGCGCGATGTTCCAGCGCGCCTGAATAGACATGTCGATCAGCGAGACGGATTTCGAGCTCAGGCCGATATTCATCACTCGGCTGGCAGAGGAAACTGGCTGAAGCATAGTCGGGGGACTGGAGACATTCGGCAGCGCATGCGCCTGCGTCAGCCGCTCCTGCACCATCTGGCGCGCCTTCATCAGATCGGTGCCGGGAGCAAAGATCATCTCGATCGTCGAAAGTCCCGCCATCGATTCCGACTGGATGACCTGAAGCCACGGCACACCGTTCAGGAGGTCCGCCTCCAGCGGCACGGTAATCAACGATTCGACTTCGGCGCTGGAAAGGCCAAGTGACTCGGTCTTCACGGTGAGTGAGGGCAACGCCAGCTCGGGGATGACTTCGAGCGGCTTGTTCCTGACGTCGACGGCGCCGAGGATAAGCAGGCCCGAGGCGGCAACTACAATGAGAGTGCGCAAACGCACGCTAGAGGAAATGAGCCACGCCAACATTTCGACGCCCCTCTTTTGACCCCTGGTTGCATTTCACCTCTAGTTGAAATCGAAACTCCGTTTGAGAGGGCCCGTTGAATGCGGGATTTTCTGATCGCTGTGTCGCTCGTAGAGGCGACACAATTGTTCCCCACTATTCCCACGAGTCCGAATTTTTATCGGCCATGCGCCGGCATTATTTCGGTCGTGCTAACGCCTAGTGAGGCTGCGCCGTAATCAAAACCCCAATACTGCCTTCCCAAAAAGCAGACTGAGAACCAGATTAAGACGCTGATAATCTGCTGATAATCTTAAGTTGATGTTCTTGTCGGGACAATCCACCCATTTGGATTACAAGACAGGTCCCAAATTGGGTCACGCGTGTTTACGCACTTTGCGAGCTTAGGTGGCAAAAACCCTACCGCCACTTGAAGTTGGCTGACAGCCGACGAGGCTGTTCGCGGCTTCTTCTGCACTGTAGGATACATCACTTTAGATGTATCACTTCGTGGCGCTTGCGTAATTCGTCGTCTGCGTCACTCTTATCCCAACATTGCTGGGGGGTCCGGCAATTAATTGCTCCGCCTTGTTGAGCGGGCTCTTGTCTGTAGTTGGCCTGACGGATGAAACGCTGGCTGAGACAGTCTGATTACCAGAGCGAATTGGTATGACGAGTTAGTTCGACCACGTGAGTGACGTCGAACTGCGGTAGTGATGGGGCCGCGCATGATCTGGGGTAAGCGAGATAGGCGCGTCGCCGGATCCGGGCGACGTTGGCAGGCTGCAGAAACAAGAACCGTAAAGTCAACCACGCGCGGCTGTTACCGCGTCTGCTCCGTGTACCCATTTGTGTTTCGTGCCGCGCCCGCATTGTTCAGCCTCGTCCTGCTCGTCCCTTCCCATGCCGCCGCCGCGGAGAACGAGGACATCGCAGCTCTCCGGCGTATGCTCGGAGAGCTAAAGGCGGAGAACCGCAAACTTTCCGAACGTCTCAGCGCCCTGGAGGGGACATCGCCGGCGCGGCGGACCAAGCCCGCTGCGGAGCATCAACGTCCGGCACCTGCCGTAACGGCGGCGAAGCCCGCACCCACGGTTCAATCACCGCCTGTCGATCCGCCCGCATTGCCCGCGCCAGATTTGTCGGACGCCGCAGCGAAGCGGCCGCTTAACGAGCGTATAAGAGATCTGGAAATCGGCTGGGCGGCGAATGAGAACGCAACGCGCCAGATCATCCGGGACTCGCTCTCGAAGACCGGACCAAAAATTAATAGCTTCCTCTCGCTGAGCGGCGTAGTTGAAGGTCTGGCCTCGCGGACCGGCTCATTCACCGGCCCTACCCAGGAAAACCTGTCGCTGGGTACGGCTGAACTCGATTTCGATATCAAGCTCAGCGACTGGTTGACCGGTGCGCTGGTTCTGCACTTCGACAATGGCACGGGCGCAATATTCCCGACCGGGAATCAACCGGTGGTGCCGACCAACCTCCCCGGCATAGGCGTGGATCGCTTCACGCTTGATCGGACTCACGTTTCCGTCGGCGATCTGATGCAATTCCCGATCGCGGCCCGCTTCGGCGTGGAGGTTTTGCATTTCGGTACGTCCACGGGCGTGGCACGCCTGGATACGCTTTCGATCGGCACTCCGCTGACAACCGAGGTGTTCGAAAACCGTCAGACCGCAGGAGGCCTGGAATTCGCCTGGCCAACCCCGCCGCGGCAGCCACCGCCGGCGCCTGTCGTTGTTCCACGCGTTAGTCCGTTGGTCGTCGCACCGGCTGTGAGCCAACTGATGCGCTGGCTCGGCTACACCCCACTGCCTGAGCGGCCTTTCCGGCCTACGCCAGTGACATTCCCCTTCGACCCGGCGCCCTTCTACGGCTCAGTCGTGACCTACAAAGGCAGCGACAGCATCATCCCCGGCCGGACGAAAATCGACGATTACAATGCCAGTCTCGGTTTCCGGACAAGGGGCCATTGCGGCGTGCCCTATGACCAGTTGAAGGACTCGCTGGTTTGTCCATGGACCCTTGACTTCCATGTCGACTATAGCTCCTCCGTTTTCGAAAGCAGATTTCTGCATTCCTCCTACCTCCCATTCCTGAGCCAGATCGGACAGATTCCCGGAATAGCCGCGAGCCTTAAAAGCAGCTTCGGCCCGTTCGCGTTCGTGGGCGAGGTGAATGCCGCAATTCAGGACGCCAGGTTTATCGATGGGCTCGGCATTGCGAGGAGCATGATGCCGATGACCTGGCAGGCCTCGATTGCCTACCAATTTGACTGGAACCCGTGGGTACAGGAGATCGGCGCGCAGGGTAATTACATCTCGGTGGGATATTCCGGCAGCAAAGACATGGCGGGTGCGTCCATCCTGCAAAGCGGCGTGCCAACCCGGATCGGATTCGTGCCGCAACACCGGCTTTTCCTGACCGGAGGCGAGTGGGTGATGGACGGCCTGAAGGTGGCCGTGGAATATTCAGCAAATTGGGACTATCCGGTGAGCGCCGGCGGGACGGGAAAGGTCGCGCATGGTGCATTCGGACTGATCCAGCTCAATTTTTGATCCGTCTCCGCCGAGAGCTTAAATCCTGGAAGCGATTGAGAATATCCCCCGGGGACGAGCAAGCCGCGTTAGTAGCAACGTGGCTGGTCGCGTTAAGCGGGCCTGCGCGCAGCAACACCGCTCTCGTCGCCCGGATATCAGACTGGAGCGTTTCGGAGCCACCAGAAACCGATCGTCAGCGGTGGCGTTCATCATCCTAGTTGGCGCGGAGGCTTATTGGCCGCTTAATGTGCGCCCTGCCCCCGGCAATACTGCGGACTGATCTCGACCTGCCGCACGGCCAGCAGTTGGGGAATCCGTAGAATAGTTCGATGTTCGAGGCGGTACGCCGCGTCAGAGATCGATTGTTTCGCCCAACCGAAGGGAGGATTCTATGAAGGCCATCGCGCTGGGCGCATTCGGTGCCGCGCTGCTCGCGTCCGCCGCTTCCGCCGCGCCCCTCAATGCGACAACGATCAGCTCCGCCGAAGCCTCCAACGTCGATCAGGTCGGTCTGGTCTGCAACGAGTATTATGGACGCTGCTGGCGGACCCGAGGACCGCGCTACGTCCTGCGCTATTATTATGACCCCAGCTACTTTCCCGGCCGGGGCTACAACTACTACGCTGGCCCCGGCTACTACGATCGCAGCTACGGCGACGGCAGACCAAGGTTCATCATTCGCGGCTGGTAGCCAGCAAGCAAAAGGCCACTCTCTGGCGCCGCCTCAAGTTAACGAAAGCCGATTTCACAGAGTACAGGCTGCACCACGCCTTCGATGCGTGGAAGCGCGCGACGTGGGCGCGTAGACGGCAAGAAGCTGGAGTATTTAGACCCCGGTTGCGGCTCGGCCAACTCGACAACGCTCCGCTCGATGCATCGAGCAGCTTCGGGGAAATTTTCGCCAACAATATCCTGGTGAAATGTCCGTGAAGGCGCGCTTTAGGTACGAAGTCTCAGATCAAGCGCTTCTTTCAGTTCATCGAGAGTGACGTCGGGAATCGATTTGTGGATTCTTGCAATTATCGGCTTTTCCCCGTCTCTCAAGATCGCGACGACGGTTTCCACATCGGGACATCCTGGCTCTCGACAGGTCAACTCGCTAACCGAGATAGTCACGTCATCCGACAAGCCCAACAGCTTCTGCGTTTGCAGCTTTAATTCCTGAACTGCCTGAGGATAGCCGATTCTTTGGACCTGCCGCCCCATAGGTAAGGCAATCGTTGGCATGCTTTTGGCGTCCGAATGGATTTGCGAGGGCTGTCAGCCTCAGCATGGCAACGGACAAACTCCGCTGCCATGCTGCAAGCTTGGCGCATCACCCGTGCCTTCAATCAGTGACTTGAGCCCCGACACTGCTCAAAGCCTGCCTTCAAGACGTCCTCCGGCAAATCGCGCCCGATGAAGACCAGGCGGCTTGTTCTCGGCTCATCGGGTTTCCAGGGGCGTTGATGGTCTCCTTCGAGCAACATGTGCACTCCCTGAATAACAAAGCGATCGGGATCATCCTGGAATTGGATGATCCCCTTCAGCCGCAGAATATCGGTTCCGAACTGACGAACGGTCTCCTGCATCCAGGGGAAAAATTTCTCAGGAATGAGAGGTGTCTGCGTCGTCAATGACAGGCTCTTTACGTGACTGTCGTGCTCATGGTCGTGAGCTTCACTGAGAAAGCCAGGCTCGAATTCAAGAACCCTGTTGAGATCGAACGCATTTCGATCCAGGACTTTTTCGAGGTCAAGCGCGCAACGTTCGGTGCGATGGATCATCGCATAGGGATTAATTGAACGAATCCTTGCCTCGACGAGCTTAAGGTCCGCCTCCGAGACCAGATCGGTCTTGTTGAGCAAGACAACGTCGGCGAATGCGATCTGCTCTTGCGCTTCGTGCGCCTGGTCGATCTCTCCGAGGAGGTGCTTTGCGTCGATGACCGTGACGATGGCATCAAGTTTCGTGTTGCGACGAACGTCGTCATCTACAAGAACGGTTTGCGCCACGGGCGCCGGATCAGCAAGCCCGGTGGTCTCCACGATGATCCCGTCAAATTTGCCGCGCCGCTTCATGAGCCCTTCGAGAATCCTGATGAGATCACCTCTCACCGTGCAGCAGATGCACCCGTTGTTCATTTCGAATATTTCTTCGTCCGCATTGACGATCAGATCATTGTCAACTCCGACCTCGCCAAACTCGTTCACAATCACCGCATAACGCTTACCGTGGGTCTCGGTCAGGATACGGTTCAGCAAAGTCGTCTTCCCTGCGCCCAAGTACCCGGTGAGGACGGTGACCGGTGTTTGTGAAATCACATTGTTCATGCTTGGCCCTTTCAGCGTTGAGGTCTCGTTGCGTTCTGAATCACAAGCGGGGGTTCAAACTGGGCAGTGGCGCGCTCGTGAAGCAACAGCAACAGCCCTGCGACAAGCGCAAAGCCGAGAACGCTCAGACCCGCGACCGTCAGCAGCAATTGCGCCTTTGCGCGCGCTGAAATGCCTGTTATCGCCGTGAACAGATTCTTGACGACCGCTTCATCAAGGCCATGAGCGATGACGACCATTCGCGTGCGACGATCGTCCGAGGGCCAGGCCGGAAGCCGGTACTGTTGAATCGCATGCTGAACGCCGTGCACGACAAGAGGCCGCTCCGGATCGTCCTCCAGCCCAACAAGTCCCTTCAGACGGAGCAATTGCGGGCCGCCTACGGCCTTGAGCAGTTCAATGAATGTGGCGAGATTTCGCGGCGATACGGGCCGGCTTTCGAGCAATGCCAGGCTCTGGATGCCAGCCGCCGCATGGCGGCTCGCGCCTGTGGCATCGTTGTGAGTTTGCCCTTGCTGGGCCAACGCGACCTCCAAGGCCAACCACCCCTCGACATCGGCCCCCTGTTCGGAGGGAACGTAGCGACGCGGAGCAAAGACCGCTGCGAGATCGAAGTCGTTCCCGTGACGGTCCACGATGGCCGCGGCAGCGTTGATCTGCCGGATCTTCGGCAGCAGGCCGGAGAGACCGGCAGCCGCGGCGGCTTCTGCGCCAAGATCGGTCTTGGTCAGCACGACACTATCCGCAAACGCCACCTGCTTCATGCATTCGAAGTGCCGCTCCATCGTCTCTTCGATCATGGTCACGTCGATTGCGCAGACGACGCCGGACAGTCGAAAGCATCTTGCCACGACATGGTCCCGATATCCGACCGCCGGAAGACCGCCCGGTGTGATCTGATTGATGATCGGAGCGGGATCGGCAAGCCCGGTCGTCTCGACGATCACGCGCTTGAACGGCGGGACAGCCTTGCTCTCCACAGCGTCGTAAAGTTCGAACAGGGAAGACCTGATGTCGCTAGCGGCTGTGCAGCAGAGGCAGCCTGTCGTTGTCACCATCAGCTCGCGCTTGTTCACGCGAACAAGGTCATGATCAATGGAGATGTCGCCAAACTCGTTGATGATGACGGCGGTGTCCGCAAAGGCCTCGCTCGCCAAGAGCTCATTGAGCAGCGTGGATTTCCCCGAGCCCAGGAAGCCCGTAAGGATCGTCACCGGAATCGGTTGGTCTATCTTCATTGCCACGCAATCAAATCGCCGACACGTAATGTTATAACGTTACATTAAGGCGCGCAACAGCCCTCGGGGGCCCATCACGATTGATTGTGGTCGTTGCCTTTGCAGCGCATGGGTAGGAGGGCCAATTCGAATGGTCAGCGAAATTCAAGTCTCAGTCGCCGCCAGGCGATCACGATTCCGGTGATGCTGAACGCTGCTCCGAACGCGCATAGAACAACAATAATCGCGCTCCGCAGGCTAGGGCGCGCCATCAAGGCAGGAAAATCGAAAGTATGCAGCGCGCGGTACAGCCAGCGATAGGTTCGACGCTGCGCATCAAGCTTTTCCAGGTTGGCACAGCTAGCACCATCGATTTGGTACCAAACGTCCCCGCATATGGACCGATATACGGGAGCCGGTGCAACTTCAGATGCAAGGAAGTAGTGGTCATCTGGCGCGACAGCCGAAGTGCTCGAGCAGCTACCGACAGCGTGCGAGATCACGACATTGATCTGATCGGCTTGCAGGAACGGTGAAGCAAGTGCAGTAGACGCTGGAACGACGACGGAGAGCTGCTGCGCGTCAACTCCCGTTCGATTACGTTGATGGATGCGACCGCCGAAGGTGAACCACTCGATCTCACGGGTAGTCGGTGAAAGCGATGCGGGCACTGTCGCGGTCAGTTCGACCCATGCCGGCGTCCCGGCGATCCGGTCGGCTTCCGATCTGGTAAGCACGCCGGTGGAAAAGAGACGGCCATGGTCCATCGATAGCCATCCGCTAACAATCCACGTCATCACGAACGCAGCGCACGCCAATCCGAGCCAGTGATGCCAAGCATGCCATTTTCGGAAGGGAGACACGATACGGTCTCGCACGCGCCTCAGACGAAACAGGCCAACCATGAGGCCCGACAATGCCGCGATGACGGCAGCAAGGGACAACCACCAGACCGTGACGTTCCAGGTCATCCAGTCTTTGCGCAGCGCGGTCGGATAGATCCAATGCGCGACGCTTCCAACGTAGTTCCATGCGCGTTCACTGCGCGTCGTATCTCTCACGATCTCGCCGGTGCGTGACGAGACGTACAGCTCGGTTCTCGCAACATCGTTCAGAGCAATGCGATAGAGAGGTCGGTGTCCGTCGAGGTTGTTCGGGACCGTCCATTGATCATATTCTGCCAGTTCCACGAAAGTGGCCGCAGCAGGGTTCAAGCCGCGCAAGCGCGCGCACTCGGACGCGATGGCGAGTGCCACTTGCTCGGAGCTAATATCGGCCGCGCGCAAATCGTCAGCATGCAGGGCTTTCATGCCGGAGGCAGTCGACACCAGGTACACGGGACCGTCGCTGCGCTGCCACAGACGTACCCGCGTGACGCCTTTGAGCGTGCTCGCCGCGATAGCCTCGGCGGGACTGTGCCTCACCTTGGAAACGTCGAAGACGGACAATCCTCCGAGGCGCTCAGCTTCGGTGAGCGCCGGAAATGGCACAAAGTGCATCACGATACCAGATGCAAACCACATCACGAACAGCAGGCACAGCGGGATGCTCAGCCAGCGATGGATAAGGACCAGGACCCGCAACGGGCGAACCACCATCAGAATTTGAAGGACGCCCCGACCTCGTAGGTCCGCGGTGCCCCCAGGAGGATCTGGTCTGGATAGAATGGAGAGCTCCATGCCGCGTACTTCGCATCGGTGAAGTTACGTACCCGGAAGGTGACGCGCGTGCTGTCAAAAGTCGGGAATGTCGGTGACTTCGGAATGTCGATAAAGGCGAAGGCATCCGCCGTCGTATATGCGAGAAGCTTAACCGTATTGGCATCGGTGCTATAGCGGTCGCCGACATGACGAACCGAAACTCCGAGCTCGACCGGCAGCCAACCCGGATTAAGGAAACGATACGAGGCCCCGCCGTTCACGACAACTGCAGGAATATTCGGAGGGGTATTTCCCGAGAACGATCCGCCCGTAAATTCGTAGTCGGCATAGCGTGCGTGGACATACGCGACGTTGCCCCAGAACTTGAGCTCAGGGGTCGGACGCACTGCCGCGGCGAACTCCACGCCCTGCGATTTGACTTTTCCAGCGATGTTGAGGCGTTGGCCAGCCTGCGCTGAATACACATTGCTGCGCTCGATGTCGAAAGCCGAAAAGGTCCATTCGGCGCGACCATTCCACAGCAGATTCCTGACACCGGTCTCGTAGCTGCGGGCAGACGTCAAGGTTAGTTGCTGCGTCGGGCTCAGCAGGAAAATGCTGCCTGCCGACAAGTCGCTCGCCGTCGCATACTGGCTGTAGAACGTCATCCCCGGAATCGCTTCCCACGTGTATCCGATACGGCCGGTCACGGGCTGCCAGCTTGTGGTGTATGGGAAACCAGCCCCGCTGACGCCGTTGACGTCGGTGGACGTTCGATCGAGCTCGAAGGGATTGTAGCGGAGACCGCCGATAAGCGCGAAATTGTGCGTAATCTTCAGCCGATCTTCGAGATTGATCGCAAAGCTGTCGATGGTAGCGGTCTGTCGCTGCGTCGTCAGCAAACCATAATAGCCACGAAAGGGATCGACCAGCGTCACTTGATCAGAAGGAAAGTTTGCCGCGGCGGGCCTTGAAAAATCCAGGTGATAGAATTCGAGCGCCGTGACCAGGCGGTTTTCCATGCCGAATAGATGCGAATTCCACGTGAGATCCGTATTGTTGCCGACCAAGTTCTGGTTGTGATGGACATAGAACCGTTCACGATCAACCAGGTTGGTGGCGGAGTTGAAGGCGCTTACCTCATTGTTGTACCAGTCGCGGCTGGCATTGTAGTTATAGACCTGACTTCTCAGAGTAACGTTGCTCGTGAGATCCCACTCGAATCCTCCGCGTACCCATGACTCCTTGATGGTCTTGTGGTTGTCGAGCACGTTGTAGTTCGTTTTCAGCGTACGACTGTCGATGGTGACAGGCCCGAGATTGGTGCCGTTATAATCGGACACTTTCGTTCCGGACACGATGCCCGTGGTCGCAAAAGGACCGCTAAAGGCGACGGGAACGAGGGGCGTACCTTCGTAGACGCGCGCGTTGTAGTCCTTGTACTCGGTCGCAACGAAGACCTTGAACGATTCCGTCAACCGATAGTTCAGTTGACCGGATACGTGCAGGTTTTTCGTATTGGTGTCGTCGATGAAGCCGTTCTGCACGGACCGGCTGATGTCGAAGCGATAATCGAGGCCCTGGATGTTGGCGCTGCCCCCTGAACCATAGCCGCTTCGGATACTGCCGAACGAATCGAAACCGACGAACGCCTCACTCTTGATCGGACCGGTATGCGGCACCTTGGTGACATAGTTGATGGCGCCGCCGACCGCGCCCTGCCCCGACATCAAGGACGATGGGCCCTTGAGAAATTCGACCCTATCGAGGTTGAACGTCTCCATGGTCAGCGCCGTGAAGCCCGTCGGGCCGATATTGACGCCATTGTGGGTCACGTTGACCTGTTCGCCCTGGAAACCGCGCATCGAGAACGACACGTCGTTCGGCGCGTCGCTGGCGGTCACGCCGGTTGCGCCTTTCACCGTATCGATCGTCGTGTGATAGCCCTGCTCCCGGATCGTTTCCGCTCCGACGACCTCGACGGTGGCGGGGATTTCGCGCGGGGTCAGGCCCAGCCGGCTTGCGCTCGGCGTCACTACGTTTGTGTTCAAGGGCGTCGCCGGCGTCTGCTGCTGCCCTTGCGACTGCGGTGACGCCTCGGCGATGGTTGAGGGTCGCGGATTTCTGTTTGTCCGAGAGATACGGCCTCTTTGCGAATTCGACAGCGTCGGCACTCTCGCCGTTGGTCGCCGCTGCGGCGCGTCAACGGTAATAGGCGGCAACGAGCTCGCCGGCTGGTCGGGTGATGACGAAGCCGTCTGAGCTTGCGCTTCAGCCAAACCAAAAGGCAGAACGCCTGCCGCTATCAAAAGAGTTGATAGAGAAACCGAACACAACAGGTAACGCACACTTGCCCCCCACCCCGAACCGCCCCCACCCACGTCAAGGCTTCACAAGAGATATGTAATGTTATAACGTTACAGAAGTCAAGGCAGCCAAGAGGCCTCGTCATGCGACCGCAGATCAGCGGCCGACGTGGCCAGTGGAGGTGTGAGATCCATGCTCGATGCGATTGAAGTGACGAAGCAGTTTGGCGCCAAGAGTGCCCTGGATAATGTCTCGCTCAGCGTCCTGCCTGGCGAGATCTATTGCCTCTTGGGGGCGAACGGCGCGGGCAAGACGACGCTGGTCAATCTGTTCCTGAATTTTCTCCAGCCGACATCCGGCAGCCTCCAAATCGGCAAGCTCGACGTCGTGCGTCAGCCGCTGGAGACGAAGCGGCTCCTTGCATATATCCCCGAACAGGTCACGCTCTATGGCGTGCTCTCAGGTCTGGAAAACCTGGCATTCTTCTCTTCACTCGCAATCGGAGAGCATTTGCCGCGGCAGCGGTTGCTTGAACTGCTCGAGGCGGCAGGTCTCCCTCGTCAAGCAGCCGATGACAGGGTCGCGACCTACTCGAAAGGCATGCGTCAGAAGGTGGGAATTGCCATCGCGCTGGCCAAGAATGCCAAAGCCCTCTTGCTCGACGAGCCCACCTCAGGACTGGACCCGTCCGCGGCCAACGAGTTCTCGGAGCTTCTCGTCAAGGCCAGCAACGACGGCGTGACCGTCCTGACGACAACACACGATCTCTTCCACGCCAAGCAGACCGCGACCCGCATCGGCATCATGAAGCAAGGGCGGCTGGTGGAAGAACTCAGGAGCGAGGAGGTCAGCCATGCCGATCTTGAAGCGCTGTACCTCAAGCACATGAAGAGTTGACGTGTTCGCAATCATCGCCGCCAAAGATCTTCGCGAGCTCACCCGCGACGGGCGTCTGCTCTGGGCCGGAGGACTGGTCGTTATCCTCATGCTGGTGGCTCTGGCGGCCGGATGGAATCGGCAGGTTCAGCTCAATAGCGAACGGTCGGCAGGCCAAGCCCTCGACCATGACGCCTGGCTTCACCAAGGCTATCGGCACCCGCACGATGCGGCGGAACAGGGCATGCACGTGTTCAAGCCTGAACCATCGCTTGCCGTCTTCGATCCCGGCATTGGGCCATTTGTTGGCTCGACCGTCTGGCTACAGGCGCATCGCCAGAGCGAAGTCAAATTCCGGCCGGCCCAGGATGCAACCGGTTTGCAGCGGTTCGGCGAGTTATCGCCAGCTTGGCTTCTTCAGGTTTTGCTTCCCCTGCTCATTATCGTCATCGGCTTCAACTCTGTGAGCAACGAGCGCGAACGCGGAACGTTGCGCCAGCTGCTCAGCCTGGGCGTGCCCGCGCGGAGCCTTCTTTACGGCAAAGCGGCGGCGCTTGCGAGCTGCGTTGGCATTCTGATTGCTCCAGTCGGCCTTGCGTTTGCAGTACTCATCGTTGCTCGCCTACCCGCTGGAGAGCGCGTGGACGTGGTCTATCGGATCGCGTGGCTCGCGGCGGGATACGGCCTCTATCTCGGCTTTTTTGTGTTTCTGACCCTGGCGGTATCGGCCCTCGCGCGTTCATCGCGGACCGCCCTGGTCTTGCTCCTGGGCTTCTGGGTCGCCGCAACGCTGATTGCTCCGCGCACCGCCTCCGAAGCGACGAATTTGCTCCATCCCACGCCGTCCCGGCTAGACTTTGACAATCAACTCGCGCACGACGTGGCAGACGCTGGCCGCAAGGCCTGGTCCACCCACTTCGGTGCGCGAACGCCGTGGGATCCATCGGTTCCGCTCAGCAAGTGGGGCGCGGCGCTGAAAGTTGATGACGAGGCGGGTTACGGCGCACTTGATGAAAACTTCGGCAGGCTTTGGGACACATTCGAGCGTCAACAGCGCGCGCAAGAGTGGGTCGGCCTTGTTGCTCCGGTCGTTGCACTCCGCGGCTTCTCCATGGGCCTGGCGGGAACGGACTTTTCCCAACATCGCGACTTCTCAACCGCGGCCGAAGCCCAACGGCGGAAGATTCAGAACATTGTCAGCGAGGACTTGATTGAACACGCCGATCGCTTGGGTAATGCGCATTTCACTTACAGGGCTGGCCCCGAGCTGTGGGCAAGCGTGCCGCAATTCAAGTATGAACGTCCGTCTGTGTCGTTTGCCTTGGCGCACCATTGGGCGAGCCTTGTGCTGCTCGCCGTCATGTTCTGCCTCTCCGTCGCGCTTGCGCAATATGCGCTCTCCCGTCCGCTGATGCGCTAGGTAGTCGAATGAAGATAATGCAGCCTCGCCCGCTCTCCACCTTGTCGCTGATCGTACTGCACGAGGCCCGCATCCTTGTCCGCGATCGCACGCTGCTGCTGGTGTGTTGCGTTCTGGCCCTCATGGTGGGTTACGGACTATTTGTGGGACTGGCGCAAGCAACGCTCCGCGACCGCATGGTCGCTCAAGTCCTCAAACACGAACAAGAGACCCAAACGGCAAATAGCGGGATGCTCCAATCCGTTCTCGCTGGCCAAACCGCGCTGATACCGTTCTCCAATCCCGCGAACCCCGCTGCCATGGCCGGCACCTTGTCCGGGCGTTACGCCACAATGCCCAACGCGCCGCTCGCGGCGCTGGCGATCGGTCAGTCGGACATGATGCCCAATTATTACCGCATCACCTATTTGAGCAAAGTTCAGTTCATGTACGACACGGAAATCGAAAATCCCTGGAATCTGCTCAGCGGACACTTCGATCTCGCCTTCGTTATCATATTCGTGCTGCCTCTGCTGGTTACGACGCTCGGGTACAACCTGCTGTCGGCAGAGCGCGAACATGGCACCTTGCGCATGCTGTGTTCGCAACCGCTTTCCATCGCAACGTTGATGACCGGGAAAGTCGTCGTGCGCATGCTTGCGCTGCTGGCGATCGTCATTCCCGTGCCGCTCGTGGTCCTGCTTTTGATCCGTCCCGAAGCCCGCGGCGCGGAGCAACTGGTCTTGATGCTGTCGTGGTCGGCGCTGGTGGCGGCGTATACCTTGTTCTGGTTCGCGGTCGCGGCCTTGGTCAACACCATTGGCCTCTCATCTTCGACCAACGCGTTGATCATGGTGGCACTCTGGACGATTCTTGTGCTCATCTTGCCGGTGACAATGAACCTTGCCGTGGGATTGGTTAGCCCGGCTCCTTCCCGCACCGAATTGGCCAACCGCACGCGTGTCGCAACCGCCGAATCATTGCGCGAATACGAGGACCTCTATAGCGCGGATTATCGTTATGCCTCCGATCCGGAAGCGCTGCTGGTAAAAAATGAACGTATCGAAGTGCCTTCGCGCATGCGTGCATTTTTTCTGGCCAAGCAAAAAGTCGACGAACGAATCGAGCCGCTTTTGAAACGTTTTGATCAGCAACTGCTGCAACAGCAAAAACTTGTCGACAGGCTGAGCTTGCTATCGCCTGCAATGCTCGTCAATGAAGCACTGACCTCTATCGCCGGCACTGATTCACGCCGTTTCCTCGCGTTCAAGGATCAAACAGAGGCGTTTCACAAAGAATGGCGGCAGTATTTCTCTCCCCGAATCCTGGAGAGCCGCGCTATGACCATGCGTGACCTGTCATCATTGCCCCGGTGGCATTGGATTGAGATGCCGGCAAGCGAAATCAACTGGAGCATCTGGTGGCGGGCCATGTTGATGCTGGCGCTCGCGTCCGTGCCTGGCGGCCTCGCGCTTGCGCGCTCGTCCCGCCGATCGATCGAGTAACTGTCCAAAGCGTTTCCGATCAAGACACCTCTCGTACGGAGAGTCGCCAAAGCTATCGACAACTGCAGTGAAGCCGAGACGGGGTATGACGCTTGCCGCTGCTCGCCGGCAATGCTCCTTGCGCCTAGCCGCGAGATTGGCCGATCCTGCCACAAGCCATGGGGGTCAGCGTTCGGGCGTACCCGCGCATTCCGCACACTCGCCCTCCACCTCGATCATCGGATGGCGGGGCCTGAAGCCGGCTGTTTTCGCTGCGCCCCGCAAGCCGCGCGCCACCAGTTCGGAGGCCGCCTCCTGAACCGCGCCACATTGCGCGCAAACCATGAAGACTACCGTTTCGCCTTCTCCGTGCAGATGATCGCAGGCGAAATAGGCCGAGCGGGACGCCAGCCGATGGACGCACCCTGCCTCCTGCAGGAATTCGAGCGCACGGTAGACCTGCACGGCCTTGAGCTTTCGCGCATCGCTCACTTTCTCTGCGATCTCGTAGGCGCTCATCGGCTTTCCGGACGCCGCAAGCAAGGCAAGCACGCTTTGGCGCATCGGCGTGAACGGCACCCCTTTCGATACCGCGTACGAGCGGGCGCGAGACTCAACTGCATCGCCATCGACGGGGTGACCATGCGTCTCTTCGTGCGCGCAAGTTACGCGCGGATCTGGATTGCGATGCATTCCGTTCACCTTGACGGTGTAACAGTATAACAGTTATTGTGCTGTTACAACATTACACCCAGGATCGTTCATGACCAAGTCCCAAACAGGGGAGGCCCCCCTGCTCCCCGTCTCTATTCCGTCCCGATTCTTCGGCGGCAGAAAGAGGGCCATGGGCCAGATCATTCTTGGGATTGACTTCAGGTCCAAGCGCCGAGAGCGAATTTACGACGCAGACAAGGTCTGGTCCGGAGAACATACGATCCTGGACTACACAGAGATCTAGGGCGATTGCGCGCGGAAGTGATCTTGCGCCCCTTTTCGCGCGACGTGATTGTTATGTTATAACATTACATAGTCGCTGCAACAATTCAGGCTGAGGCGAGCACCGCATGGACGCGATCATTAGGGAGTGTAGGCACCGCGTTCGGTCAATCCGCGCGCCTTTTGGCGAGGATACCTCGTTTCGCCCTTTTCAATCTGAGCTGCGCCGTCAATGCGGTCACCTCTGTCCCGGGGTCGTGCGAGCGCGGCTCCAATCCAGCGATCATCGGAAAGCGTCCGGGTGCGGTCGGCAACCGCAGCGATCGATTCCTCGCCAAGAACTGTCCAGCGCCACCGCCATCAAGCACCTGAAACAACGAGAATACGACGGCTCATGCTCAAGACGTTAAGAACGGTCGTGCTTGCGGGACTCGTCTCGCTATCACCGCTTGCTGCTGGTGCCGCGTCGGCCAAGAAGCTCAATGTGGTCGCCAGCTTCTCGATTATTGCTGACTTTGCGCGTCATGTCGGCGGAGACCGTATCGATCTTCGCTCACTCGTCGGAGCAAACGGCGATGCCCACGTTTACGAACCCAAGCCCGCGGACGTCAGAACGATTGCCGCCGCCGATATCGTACTCGTCAACGGCCTTCAGTTCGAAGGCTTCTTGAGACGCCTTATCGAAGCGAGTCGAACAAAGGCGCCGGTTGTCGAGCTTACGAAAGGAGTCCAGCCGCTCAAGAGCACTGAGCAAGCGCACCATCACGGGCAGTCTGGCCCTCATCACCACCATGGCGACCATGATCCCCACGCGTGGCAAGCGGTTCCGAATGCCCGGATCTACGTCAAAAATATCGTAGACGCGTTCTGTTCGATCGATCCACCCGGCTGCACGACGTATGAGACAAATGCCAAAGCCTACGATTCGACTCTCAGTGCACTCCATGACGAGATCAGAGCGACGATCGCACCCATCCCGCCCCACAAGCGCGTTGTCATCACCGCGCATGAGGCATTCGGCTACTTCGCTCACGAATACGGTTTGACATTCCTTGCGCCAGAAGGCCTCTCAACAGACGCCGAGGCCGCAGCATCCGACATCGCCAGTCTCATCCGGCAGATCAAGCGGGACAAGGTCGCCGCGGTCTTCGTGGAGAACATCACCGATCCCCGTCTCGTGCAGCGAATTGCCGCGGAAACAGGGTCGAAGGTCGGCGGAGAGCTCTACTCCGATGCTCTGTCCCGGCCCGACGGGCCGGCGGCCACCTACGTTGACATGATGAAGCACAACGCCTCGACAATTCGGAAAGCCATCGTGCCTGATGTCCCCTGATCGAACGCGCCTTATTCGGAATGCGAATGTTGCTTTGAGAGGAAATATCCGATGACCAGAGTTCAATCCGGCACCATCGTTGTCCTTCTGACGACAATCGCCCTCAACTGCGGTGCTTTTGCTGCCGAGAAAACGGCGTGGCGCCTGTTCGTCTCCGATCATTCCGAGCCAATTGTGCATGTCGTCGATCTCCCCAAGCAGGAGAAGATCGAAACCTTTGCGACCAAAGCGCCAGCTCGTCTCTACCGCAGCAAGACCGGACGGACGGTCCTTGCCGTGCAGAGAGGCGCGGACTTGGTCACAGCGATTGATAGTGGTATATCATTTGAAGATCATGGCGATCACGGCGACATCAAAGTCAAGGCGCCGCGATTGCTTGGCGTCGAGATTGCGGGCAAGCAGCCATCGCACGTGGTCGAGTATGGTGGTGAGATCGCGATCTTCTTCGATGGCGAGGGCCGCGCTCGAATCGCATCCGAAAGGATGATCCAGGAATCGAAGTCTGTTCTGCGCGAAACCGCACCGGGAATGCCTCACCATGGGGTAGCGGTTGCGAATGATCGCCACACGCTCATTTCCGAGCCTAACGTCAAGAACTCGGATGAATTGCCCATTGGCATCAAGATCGTCGACAAGTCCGGTGCGCAAATCGGCGGCATTCATTCGTGCCCGGACCTGCACGGCGAAGCAACATCAGGAAGCATCCTAGTTTTCAGCTGCGCTACCGGACTTCTCGTTGCCAGCATGGATGGGTCCACGCCGCAGGTTAAGCACCTTCCCTACGCCGCCGCGCTGCCAAGCGGCAAGACGACTACCATGCTTGGCGGACGAGGCTTGCAATACTTCCTTGGCAATTACGGGTCGGACAAGGTCGTCCTGATGGAGCCCACCGACGCGGAACCTTTCCGCCTCGTGACATTGCCAATGCGGCGGGTGGATTTTACCGTCGATCCAGTCCGCGCAAGATTCGCGTACGTCTTCACGGAAGATGGACGATTGCATCGATTGGACGTTATCGCCGGAAAGCTTGACGGATCGCTACGAGTGACCGAGCCCTATTCCATGGATGGCGATTGGAATGATCCGCGCCCGCGGCTGGCAGTCGCTAGTGACATGGTCGTGGTCACTGATCCGGCAAGAGGCGTCGTTTCGCTCGTCGACGCGATGAGCCTCACGAAGGCCGGCGAAATTACCCTCGGCGGGAGGCCCTTCAACATTGTGGCGGTGGGCGGGTCAGGTCAGATTCATGACGAGAAGTAGGCACGGTATCCGACAGCCATGGTCATCGCTCCGATTGATAAAGACAGGAAGTCTTCTGAAGCGAGGACGTCTTTGCGGGACGTGGCGATATCCACGTCAAAGTGCACAATGAGTCGACAAGAGAGATGATCCGTTGCGGTCCAGATTACACCTTCTGAATATCGCCGGCCTCGGTTTCATAACCACCTTGTCCAGTTCGGGTCCGGCACTTGCGATGGGGCAGTCGTCGGACGTACCGGCTTGGTTGCAGGCCCATGTCGGCGACCGCGATGGTCAAATCGCACGAGCGGTCTTGGAGAGAGCTCGCGCGCTTTATCTGAAAAAAGTGCGTGAAGGCGCGGTCAGAAGTCTCTGCTACTTCGCCATGGATGCCACGCGGCCCAACTATGCAAGTGAAGGCATATTGGGGCGCCGGTTTTACATTATCTGCGAAGCCGACCGGTCGTTCCGCGCAATTTCAGCGGGTCACGGCAGCGGTCACGATTTGAAGGGCATCGTGGATTTTGCAAATGGGAGGCGGTGCGCGAAGAACTTCAGCAACGCGATCGATTCCAACCTGACGACCGGCGGTGCGTATGTGACGGCCGAAACGAAAACATCCTTCAAAGGATATTACCGCGTTTCGGCAAGGCAAGACGCCGCTTTGGTACGCTCTTTCGTTCAGTTTGACGGCGAAGGCGAGACCGCAAATGCCAGGCAGCGCGCGATCGGCGGACATGCAGCAGTTTCGCTAAAGGGCGTATGTCTTCGAAAGGATCCACACAGCCCATACGCAAACCACGATGGTTACGTTCCGTTTGGAACGCTGGTTGATTACTCTGCAGGCCGTAGCAATGGCTGCACAAGTTGGTCACCGTCGGACGTCCGGCAAATCATCCCGATGTTGAAAGACAATCCGACCACGATCTACATTTATCCTGAATCACACGACATCGACGCCATCGGCAAAGCCGTTGCGGCTGGGCAATTGCCATCGCGCCGGGATTATATTGGAATGCATCCTGCTTGAAAGAGATCGGCTCTCCGAAATTTTGGTCAAAAGGAGATCTCGAGCCAATCCTTGCTCAGTACAAGAAGAATCATCCGGCGCCGCCGTCGCGACCCCCGCCGATTTGCAAGGAGCCGTGAACTTTATCCCTCATCGCTGGTCGTGACGAATGAGCGTTGCAGAGTTTGGACCTCAGCGGCCGAGATTGTCGACGGTTCGGCTTACGGTCTCCGCCGATCAGGAATAGAATGAACCAATATCCGCGGGTGCTCGTGCCCGTAGGCGGGCCCGGCTAGACATTGTGGCGCAACTCTCCGTCATGCCCCTTCATCTGACCCATATACGGGCCATTCAACCCAAAATCCTGTGAACAGCGCAATCATGGTGTCAGCTTGCCCAAGTGCGTGTGTCCAATTCGCTCGAAAACGCTATACTGACCCATCCGAGCCGTGCGACGGACGCGGTCACAGCAGCACGCCAAATCCCGCTTGCGCTCCCTCGATCGGCTCACCCACGGTGATCGAAGGCTCGGCGCAATGTCGATCTCGCGTCTGCTCATCATCTTCGGCTTGTCGCTCGTTGCGCTTGGGCTGCTATGGCCAGTGATCAACAAGATCGGCTTGGGCCGGTTGCCCGGCGACATTGTCATCGAGCGCGACAACTTCCGCGTTTATATCCCGCTCGCAACATCGCTGCTGGTCAGCGTGACCCTTTCTCTGATCCTTTGGCTCGCTAACCGTTAGCCGTCGGCGCCTTTCGCTCTGGGTGGACGGCGCTCGGGAGCGTTCGCGGCCGGCCTGCCGGCAGCATCATCGTCTGCGCCGTGAGCAGCCACGGCATCCACATAAATCGTGTGGCCTGCACCCAAAACGTGAAAGGGTTAGCTGCCTCGAACAAGGACACGAGCGCTTCGAAGGACGGTGTTGCCCGCAGGTTGATCGACATCTGCTCCCAATCACCATTCGGCGATTGCCGGTGAATGATGTCGATGTCGAGGCCGGGCAAACGAGCTCCTGCTCTTGTGGCATCGATATCGCTGTCTCGACTGTACGTCCGCTCAGGCATCGGCCTTTACCATCTCCGTGCACCGATTCATGCAGCGCGCACCTACCTGCCGCGATCGGCTTATTGATTATCGCTCATCATTCCCGGCAATGAAAGCTCGGAAAGTTGCTGCCACGACCATGGCCGCACCTTGCGGAAGGTCGGAACCCCGCCGCCTAGTGGCACATGATCCTCTAGCTGTGGTGGCGCGCTTGATGTTCGCTCCGGCTCCCGGGTCCTGCCGCGGCGGATCGCCTGCAACCCAACGCGGGCGCCGGGCTTCTGCGGGCGCGCCAGAGCGAGCCGAGCACGACGGTCTGGCTATGCTTCCGCGCGGTAAAGATTTGCGGCTTCCACGCACCGGGTCCCAACCAGGAGAAGTTTCTTCGCCTGTATTCCGAGAAGGTCGTCCCAAAACTGCGGACCGCATTCGGCTGATCGGATTTCCGGTGTGTGTGTACCGAGAACTAAACACGGAGGATGGTAGAGAGGAGCCTTGAAGTGGTGGCCCTTTGCGGAGCCTCGCTGTTATCTGACGCTTTCGCGCCAGTGCCCTTACCGAGTCGACCGTGAACGATAGGAGCTGGCACTAGGACTGCCGAAAGCCACTACTATATTATTTCAACAGAAAGGGAGGCGATCACCTAACTGGAGGCAGACGCATGATCAAGGATATTCTTGTCAACCTGTCTTACGGGGCATCGCAAGATGGCGTTTCCAACTACGCCTTATCGGTTGCGGAAACATTCGGCGCACACATCATGGGGACCGCCTTCTATCCGGCAGTGGTCGGTGGCGTTGACCTGTCGGCTAACTTTATTCGAGCCCAGCAAGCTGAAGCTCAAGAACGCGCAGAGTCCGTGGCCACCGCGTTTGACGAGGCGACGCGTCGCGCCGGCGTTTCAGCTGAAACGCGCAGAATTCAAGCTGACGTCGGCGACGTACCAACCCAGTTTGCGCATATCGCAAGACGATTCGATCTTTCCGTCATTGGCCAATTTGAAGGGGACCGGGATCATCGAACCACGAATATCGTCCTTGAGGCAGCGCTGTTCGAATCCGGAAGACCGGTGCTCATCGTACCTTTTATTCAGAAGGATCGCCTCAAACTCGATCATATCATGGTGTGCTGGGATGGCAGCCGGGCAGCCGCCCGAGCGGTCGCCGATGCCATGCCGTTTCTTACCCGATCGGGCACGACGAGTATTGTTGTTGCGGACACCCAGAGCGCCAAAAGCGCAGACCGTCCGGGTGCGGACATCGCGACCCACTTGACCCGTCACGGAGTAAACGCCACGATTGAGCGCATTCCCGTCAGCAAGATCGATGTTTCCAATGCAATCCTGTCATATGCAGCCGATACAGGTGCCGACCTCATCGTCATGGGCGGGTACGGGCATTCCCGGCTGCGGGAGTTTATTCTTGGCGGAACGACACGTGGTATGCTTGCCTCGATGACCAAACCCACATTGATGTCGCACTGATCGGATATTCCAACCCGTCATGAGCAAGTTTGAGCTAGCTTCAGCAAACAACGCCCAACCTCGTGATATCGACATCGCGCGTGCAAAATCGACTTATGACGCGTAACCATCACGGCGCAGATATCCGCGTTTAAGCTGGGGGTTCGAGACGGTAGAGCGCTACATCGCGACGCCCCACTATCGCAGAAGCACTGTTTTCCTATCGCCGGGCTGCTTAACCGGGCTAGTGGTCATACAGAATGAAAACTGCGAACACGTATATATCGGTGAAACTACAAGATTACCTAGGGCGCGAAAGATTAGCACGCAGTCGTGGCCCTGTTGTGCGAGTTGGAGAAAGGTGAGTTAGTCGCTTCTGCGGCGGGCTACGATCGTTGGAAGCCGCTTGCGATCCGCAGTCGTAGCCTTCACCAGACCACGATGCCCTTGCGCATCTTGCAGTTTTGCATCTTCGTAAGCTGCCAGAGTCTCGAACGCCCCCCATTGGTTAAATCAGCACCACTAGATTTCCGTTCGTCGAGCGGTGCGTTCGTGGCGGATACATTGCGGCCAGGCGGGTGCCTTCAGCGCGTTCTTCACCATCTGACCAAGCGCCAGGAAATCGACCTTGCGTGGAGACGTCCGGCGCCACGCCAGCCCGATACTACGGCCGGGTTGCGGTTCGACAAAACGGAGGAGCTTCACTCGGTCGTCCCGCAACTCGGCATCGGCCGCGACTTCCGGAACTAGCGTGGCGCCGTATCCGCTTGCCACCATTTGCATGACCGTTGCAAGGCTCGTTGCACTGAGGCTCGAGGCCACGGTCCAACGCCCCTTGGCACAATAGTCGAGCGCCTGATCCCGCAGACAATGGCCTTCTTCCAGCAGAATGAGCTTACGCTTCTTCACGTCGCCGGGCGTCACGCGCGCCGTTTCCGGAAGAGGGTCGTGGGCGGGTACAGCAAAGAGGAAGCGGTCTCTCATGAGATGGAAAACTTCAACCGCGGCCGCCTTGAGCGGTAACGCCAACAACAATACTTCGAGAGCGCCACGCTCGAGATCAGCGAGCAGCACCTTAGTCTGTGCTTCCACCAAATCAAGGCGCAGGTCGGGATACCCGAGCTCCAGTTGCGGCAGCAACCGCGGCAATATATACGGCGCCAGCGTCGGGATGACGCCAAGGCGCAACGTTCCGCTCAGCACCTTGGCTCTGTGTTGAGCCAGGTCTGTCAGATCGCGCACTGCACCAAGGATCACTCCGGCGCGTTGCGCAATCTCGATGCCAAGTTCGGTGAACATCGGCGCACCCGGGCGCCGCTCGATCAACTCTATGCCGAGAAGCCCTTCCAGTTCGTGGATCTGCATTGAAAGAGCAGGCTGGCTGACACAACACTCCGCCGCGGCTCGTCCGAAATGCTGATGACGGGCAAGCGCATCAAGATAACATAGCTGCCGGGTCGTGATCACCCCGATAAGATATTCTTAATGCCGCGGCAAAGCAATTTGATTGGCTTTTTGGCCGCTAGCTTAAAACATTAGACGGCCTGAAATCGTGTGGGTTGAAATCACCAGCGCAAGCGCGCCGCACGTGCACGCTCCGAGGGTCTCTGTCGTACGGACAAGCAAAAAGGGAGGACCGCAAATTCGGACTTATACGCCCGCGGCGCCCGCGAGGTCACCTGATCAAATCGGGAACCATCCATGGTAGGGAAGCAAATCGCATTTTCCGGCAGGGCGCGTGAAAGCATGCTGCGCGGTGTCAACATTCTCGCCAACGCGGTGCAGGTGACGCTCGGGCCCAAGGGCCGCAACGTGGTAATGGAAAAGTCGTTTGGCGCACCCCGCATTACCAAGGACGGTGTGACGGTCGCCGGAGATATCGAGCTCGAGAACAAGTTCGAGAACATGGGGGCGCGCCTCGTGCGCGAGGTCGCGAGCAAGACCTCTTATGTCGCCGGTGACGGCACAACCACTGCAATCGTACTTGCGGCTTCTCTCGTTCGCGAAGGCACCAAGGCAGTCGCCGCCGGCATGAATCCGATGGATTTGAAGCGCGGCATCGACCTTGCGGCCGAGGCTGTCGTCGAGGATCTCAAGAAGAACTCGAAGAAGATCACCTCCAACGACGAGATCGCGCAGATCGGCACCATCTCCGCCAATGGCGATGCAGAAATCGGCGGGTTGCTCGCCGAGGCCATGAAAAAGGTAGGCAATGAGGGCGTGATCACGGCCGAAGAAGCGAAGTCGCTTGAGACTGAGCTCGACGTAGTCGAGGGCATGCAGTTCGATCGGGGTTATCTCTCACCCTACTTCATCACCAATGCCGACAAGATGCGTGTGGAGATGGAGAATCCCTACGTCCTCGCATATGAGAAGAAGCTCTCGGACTTGCGGGAACTGCTGCCACTGTTGGAAGCCCTGGCGCAGACGGGTAAGCCGCTGCTCATTATCGCCGAGGAGGTCGAAGGCGAAGCACTCGCGACCCTCGTGGTCAACAAGCTGCGCGGCGGCCTCAAGGTCGCGGCGGTGAAAGCGCCCGGCTTTGGCGATCGCCGCAAGGCGATGCTGCAAGACGTCGCCATCCTTACCGGTGGCACCGCGATCTTGGAAGATCTCGGCATGAAGCTTGAGAACGCCACGCTCGACATGCTCGGCCGCGCCAGAACGGCAATGATCGACAAGGAGAGCACCACGATCGTCGGCGGCGCCGGCAAGAAGGCGGACATCGAGGCCCGCATCAACCAGATCAAGCAGCAGATCGCGGAGACCACCTCCGACTATGACCGCGAGAAGCTAGAGGAGCGGCTTGCCAAGCTGGCCGGCGGCGTGGCGGTGATCCATGTCGGGGGAGCCACCGAGATCGACGCGAGGGAGCGCAAGGATCGTGTCGACGACGCGATGCATGCGACCCGTGCCGCGGTCGAAGAAGGCATTTTGCCGGGTGGCGGCGTCGCGCTGCTGCGCGCCGCCAAGGTGCTCGCCCGGGTGAAGCCAGCCAACGAGGACCAGAAGCACGGCGTTGACATCGTCAGGAAGGCAATCAGCTGGCCGGCGCGCCAGATAGCACTGAACGCCGGCGACGACGCCTCGGTCGTGATCGGCAAGATCCTGGAGAAGGAGCAGTACAACTGGGGTTATGATGCCCAGACCTGCGAGTACGGCGACCTGGTCTCCAAGGGCATCATCGATCCAACCAAGGTGGTGCGCACCGCGCTGCAGGACGCGGTCTCGGTCGCCGGCCTAATCATCACCACTGAGGCCATGGTTGCCGAGTTGCCGACGCCGCCGCCTCCACCTTTGCCGGGCCATGACCACGACCACCATCGCGGCGACATGGAATTCTGAGCCGATCGCGATCGCGCACACCGGCCCCCTCGGCCGCGCCTACGGTCGCAGCCCCCGCGAGGAGGAGGAGTCGTCTTGTGAGAGCACCCATGGTAAGATTTTAACGTTAGAAATATCGAGCGCCCGCTTGGAGAGTTCCGCCTGTCGGTAGCGAGGATCTCGCGTTGAAGACAAAACCACTTGGCGTTACGCGCCGAACCGTCTTGACCGCCGCCGTTGCGGGGAGCACCGGCTTTGCAAGCGCCGCTCGCGCCTTATCACCGCCCCCGAACGATTACGCGGTGGATCTCGTCAAGCAACTGACCGGAAAAACCCCGACCGCATCCGATCGTCTGCATCTGGTGATGCCGTGGACCTTTCCGAATGGATACACGGTGCCGCTTACGCTCGCGATCGATAGTCCCATGACGGAAGCCGATCACGTCAGGCACGTTTCTGTGCTGGCGCCACGAAACCCGCTAATTCAGGTCGCCACCTTTCATTTCCTCCCGCAACGCAGCGAGCCCCGCGTATCGACGCGTATTCGCCTTGCCGAACCGCAATACGTCCTGGCGGTGGCGGAGATGAACGACGGTACGTTGCTGATGACCGAAACCTGGGTCGAGGTCGCCACCAACGGATGCAAGTGACGGAAGGAGGTGCGGAATGTTCACTCCGGTGCCCCGTGTGCACGTGCCAAACGCCGTCGCGAACGGTGAAGTGTTTCCGGTCAAGACCCTGATCAGCCATCCGATGGAGACCGGGCTGCGACACGATGACAAAGGGAATGCCATCCCGCGCAAGATCGTCAACAGGTTCATCTGTCGCCACAATGGCGTCATGGTGTTCAGCGTCGATCTCCACGAAGCCATGGCGGCGAATCCGTTTATCGAATTCTACTTACGCGCGACAGAGAGTGGCCGGCTCGAGTTCGTTTGGGAGGAGGATGGCGGCGGCATCTATGTATTGGAGCACCAGCTCACTGTCGCCTAATGGTGTTGTAGTGATGTTGCCATGCTCCTTTTCACGCCATGAACAAAGGTATCGGCGATCGCAGACACGGGGGTGGAGCCGGTCTCAGCATGTGCAAAATCATCGCCGCTTCCATTGCTGTAGGTACGTTCTTTGCTTTCGCCGATCCCAGCCTGGCGGCGGATCGCGATGGTGGAGCCCAACTCGCAGCGATGTGCGCGTCCTGCCATCGTCTGGATGGCGGCGATGATGGTGTTCCGACGGTCCTCGGCATGAGTCCGGAGATGCTCACCCGCGCAATGCTTTCGTACAGATCGCGTGAGCGCCCGAGCCATATCATGCGCGCCATCGCCCTGTCGCTCAGTGATGAAGAAATCGCAACCGTGGCGCGCTATCTCGCAGCGCTGAGCAGGCAGGTTAGGCCATGAAGTCCCGGACGCGTCGAGAGTTCGGCTGCTTGACTGGAGCAATGGTCCTCGCAGGGCTCGGTCCTCGATTAGCTGCAGGTGAGGCCAAGGCAAAGGTTGTCGTCGTCGGTGGCGGCATCGGCGGTGCCACGGCCGCCAAGTACTTGGCCGCCAGCGCACGAACCATCGAGGTCACGCTGGTTGAGCCAAAGCCGCGCTATACCACCTGCTTTTTCAGCAACCTTTATCTCGCAGGGCTATGCTCGCTCGAGTCGCTTACGCATGGCTATGAGACGCTCGCGCAACGATACGGCATCAATGTCATTCATGACTCCGTGACAGCGGTTGATCCGGTCGGAAAAACCGTCGGGCTCAAGAATGGTCCAAAATTGCCTTACGACCGCGTCGTCGTTGCCCCCGGCATCGCTTTCAACTACGACGCCCTCGCAGGGTATGACGAGGCAGCAACTCAGATCATCCCGCACGCCTGGAGCGCAGGCCCACAGACGCAGCTTCTGAGACGGCAACTCGAAAACATGGAGGACGGCGGCGTCTTCGTGCTCGTTGCGCCCCCTAACCCGTTTCGCTGCCCGCCCGCCCCATACGAACGTGCCTCTCTGGTTGCTTATTATTTCAAACAACATAAACCGCGCTCGAGGATCCTGATCCTCGATGCGAAAGATAGCTTCAATTCACAGGATCTATTTCTGGATGCCTGGGAGCGACACTATCGGGGTATGATCGAATGGCTGCCTGCCCAATTCACCGGTGGAATAAAGGCCATCGACGTGAAGGAGCGATCCGTCAAGACTGCGAGCGAGACATTCAAGGCCGCGGTCGCAAATATCATACCCCCGCAAATGGCCGGCCAGTTCGCGCAGCAAAACGGCCTCGTGGATCAATCTGGCTGGTGCCCGATCGATCCCATAACGTTCGAATCGAAGCTACAGCCGGGAATCCATGTGGTGGGCGATGCGAGCAGTGCCGGCGACATGCCGAAATCGGCGTTCGTTGCGAATAGCCAGGCCAAGGCTTGCGCGTTTGCCATCACCGCGGCGCTGACCACGTCCGAGCGCCAACCGCCTCATTTGTTCAACACTTGCTATACTTTTCTTAGTCGCGACGACGCGGTGAGCAATGCTGTCAGCTTCAAGCCCGCGGCCGGAACGATCAAGATCATCGACAACTTCGTCAGCCAAGTGCAGGAAAGCGTCGAAACCCGCCACCGGACCGCACGCGAGGCGCAAAGCTGGTACGCTGCCTTTACGCGCGACACGTTCGGCTAGCTCCCGCTTCCGAAGTGTCAACCCGCTTGGAGAACTTCACTATTGACCGGAACGGCGGTGCTGCGAGGTGGAGGAGCGCTCTCCGCCGCGGCGAATGGAGCTGGTTCAGGCAGCCGCTCCAGCCGCAGCGAATTCAGTACGACGACAATGCTTGAGCCTGCCATCACTGCCGCTGCCCACACCGGCAGGAGTAATCCGGCCATCGCCAGACCCACGGCGATGAGATTATAACCGAACGCCCACGCCAGGTTGGTGAGTATAGTCGCGCGAACGGCGCGAGCGACGTCGATCACCCACGGCAGCATCCATAGCCCTCGCGGAGGAAGCACGACCGCGGCGGCCTCGCGGGCGAGGTCAGTCGCCGAACCAACGGCAATCCCCACATCGGCTCCGGCCAACACCGGCGCGTCATTAAGGCCATCACCGACCATCGCGACCATGCCATGGTTTCGCCGTCGCCGTTCCAGCGCCGCACGCTTGGCAGCGGGCAGTAGGCCCGCCTCGATATCGTCGCTCTCGATCCCGACTGCTGCGGCAATTCGCTGCGCGGCCACCGGAAGGTCGCCGGTCAACAGTATCGCGAGCACCTTGCGGCGACGCAAAGCTTCGACCGTCGCGCGCGCCTCTGGGATCGGCGTATCGTCGAGCGAGAGCACGGCACGCACCCGCTCGCCCCAGCCGACATAGATCACCGAGTGGCCAGTCGCTTCGCGCAATCGCCCGCGCTCGGCCAGACCGCAGGCCAGCGGCCAACCCAACTCCCGCATCAAGATCGCGCTGCCGGCCGCCACGGTCTGCCCGTCCGAGTTGCCGCGGATGCCGCGTCCCGGCACGACCCGAACGTCGCGGCTGACGATCGGCTCGAGTCCACGCGCCGCAGCGGCGGCGACGACGGCGCGGGCCAGGCCGTGCTCGGAATGGCGTTCCAGCCCCGCGGCATGCGCGAGCGCAGCGTCGGCGCTGGTGCCGTCGGTTTCAATGGCGACAACGCGCGCCTTGCCCGACGTGAGCGTGCCGGTCTTATCGAAGGCGATCAGCCGGATGCGCGCAAGCGCCTCGAGCGCGGCAGGGTCGCGCACGATGCAGCCGCGGCGGGCCAGTCGTCCGATACCCAGCGACGTGGCCATCGGTGCCGCCAGTCCCACCGCGCACGGACAGGCCACCACCAGTACCGCAAGGCCGATCAACAAGGCGCGGTCAAACGCCAGGCGCCGTGCCCAGTACGCCGACGCTCCAACCCCCAGCATGAGAATGATCGGTACGAATACGGCGACGATGCTGTCGGCAAGGCGCTGGCTTGGGCTGCGGCAAGTGAGCGCATCGCGCACCGATCGACAGATCTGCGCCCAGCGCGTCGCATTTGCCGCGCCGCTGCTTTCGATGAGGAGCGGGCCGTCAAGATTGTGACTACCGGCGATCACTTGCGATCCGACGTCCTTGGTGATCTGCCGGCTTTCGCCTGTGATCAGGGCCTCGTCGGTGTGCGATTCGCCCTCTTTGACCACGCCATCGACGGGGATGCGCTCCCCCGGCCGAATCCGCACCAACGTACCGGCGCCGACCTCGCGCACCGGCCGGCGATACTCTCCGTCGCCATCAACGACGGTTGCCCACTCGCTCTCCGCCGCCAATAGCGGCTGCAGGTCACGCGCCGCCCGTGCGCGCGCGACGGCATCAAGATAGTAGCCCACGGTGAACAGCATCAGCACCATGCTTGCGGTGTCGAAATAGACATTGGGGGCGCGCTCGATGACGGCGAAGGCGGAATAGAGATAGGCGGCGCCGACGCCGAGGACGATCAACGCCGAGGAGGTCAGGCGTCCCTCCTTGCCGTTGAGCCATGTCTCGCGCAGAAACGGTCCGCCGAGAATGATCACCGCGGGCGTGGCGAACAGCCAGAGCAGGAGATGAATCCAGGGAAGCATATCGGCATCCGCGCCGCTGAAGGCGCCGGCATACAGGAGCAGGCTGAACAGCATGATATTCATGGAGAGAAAGCCGCCGACACCCAGCCGGATCAACAGCCAGGCGGCCTCCCACTCCTCGTTTTGCCCGTTCTTGACCTGGTAGGCGATACAGCAGCCGTAGCAGCAGAATGCGCAAGCCTCACCGTTCACGGTGCGCCGCATCGCCCGCCGCCCGATGGGTAACAGGCAATGGCTGCACAGCGCACGGTTATGTGCCGTCATGCGGGATATCCTCCTAGCCAACCATGCGCGAAGTGCGCGGCGAAAGGCAGGACACCGCGGCCGACGGTGACGAGACCAAGCAGCAAAATGCAGCTGCCGGCCAGCCACACGCCACGTTGCCGCCACGCCGGCGCAAGTGCTCGGCCGACGCCGCCCGTCAGCAGCAACGCGGGGAAGGTCCCGAGCCCAAACGCGGCCATGGTAAGAAGGCCGTACAATACTCCGGCCGTGCTCGCCGCTTGGGCGGCAAAGGCGTAAACCAGCGGACAAGGCAGGAAGCCGTTGAATACGCCAAACGCAAGCGGGGCGGCGTGTCCCGGCGCCGTCAACAGGCTGCGCAGGGATGCCGCGAGGGTACCCAGACCCGAGTTGGTCGTGATGCGATGCAGGCGCGGCAGCAGGCCAAAGAACTGCAGCGCCATGGCGATCATCAGCAGTCCGGCGAGGATCGCGAGAATCCGCTGACCGGTGTCAAGCGAACCGCTCAGTAGCGGGACTGTCGTTCCCTGCGGCGTGCATATGACCTGACCGAGGGCGCCCGCGAGTCCGCCGAGAAAGCAGTAGGTCGTCAATCGACCGGTATTGTACAGCAGATGGCGCAGAACTGTCGCGCCACGTCCCTGCGGATCGCGGCCCAGCGCACAAGCGAACCCGCCGCACATACCGATGCAGTGAAAGCTACCTGCGAACCCTGCGAAGAAGATTACGAGATAGGCGCTCATCGGCAGATTGCCCTGCCCGTCCAACGCTTGTGCAGCGACGGCACCGCTCCGCCGCCGCTACCCACGCACGAGATAGGCGACCCAAACGAAGAAGGCGACCGTGGCTATCGCGAAGCCGACTAACGCGATGATCTGGATCGCACTCGCATCGGCGAGCGAAAAAACCGGATTCTCGATCATGCGCGCCCTCCTGGTCAGCCGAAATAGACACGGACTACGTTTATGGCTAACTCGGTGAACAGGAACAGCAGGTTCAAGGCCACGAGGGCGAGAATGATCCTGGCTACCAGCACCTTCTGCTCCTTCTGAACCGGCAATTCCCGCTCCTTTATTCGAATCGGAATCAGTCAGTCACCAGCTTGCACGTGAGCCGCGATCGCTAGATGCGTCCCGGTCCCAGCCCACCCCAATAGACCACGAGGTAGTAAAGCGCCCAGATGAAGAGGACGGCATAGACAACCAGCAGCCAGATGGGAATGTAGCCGTGGCGAGACTCAATAGTGCCGCCGGCATACTCCTCCATCTCCTCGTTCTCGGCAGGCGAGCTGTTACTCGCCTTCGTGCTTGGCGTTCGCGTCGGATCCGTCATCGCCGACCTCCCTCTGCACGAACCGGATGGATGCATCGTTGGCGCCGCTGAAGGCGCCCGAGAGCACGCCCCAAATGAAGACGCAGAGCGCACCGAGACTCATCATCAAGGCTGCAATGTAGGGGCCGACGATCTCGAAATAGATGGTCATCGCTCTTTACTCCTTGGCGGCCCGTTGTTCGACCGCACCATTCCCGCTGCGGCCGGCAAGGACGCGGGCGCGGCTCGCGGTACGGCTGCTTGGAACGTAGGCTTTGTCCGGCGTATCCGCCTCGAGCGCGGGATCGTTGAGCGCCCTGCGATCACTGGGGGCGATCGGGAGCGGTTCACCCGACAGCGGATCCTTGTAGGCCGACAGCGCAAGCACGTAGTAGGAGAGCGCCCAGCGGTCCTCTTCCGACAGCGGATCTCGGTAGGATGGCATGGGCGTGCCACTCAACCCGGTCGTCATAGTGCGAAAGATGTCCTCAACGGTAGGACCCGACTTGAATTGACCGGCGGTAAGGTCCGCGGGCGGGCTTGGAAAGCCCAGATCGTCCTTCAGCCCGGGAGCCTTTTCGCCATCACCCTTCCCGGTTTGACCATGGCACTCCCAACACTTTGCACTCTGCCACACATCCTTGGCGCGAGTGAGCATCTGCTCAGACGGAACAGGCGGCCGCCCGATATACAGGGGAGGACCTGGCGGTTCTTCCTTGAAATAGGCATAGGGCTTTGCGGGGTCTGAACGGTCGACCGCCAGTTCATACTTGATGTACTGAATGACGGCGAGGCGGTCGATTATATGCAGCTCGTGCCAGGCCGGCATCGCCGTGCCCCGAATGCCGCGTGTAATGGTGCGCAGAAGGTCGCCGTCGGTTGGCAACGGCTCCTTGGTCAGCCTGAACTTGAAAACCGCCGCCGCGAAGCTTCGCGGGCGCTGCTTGTACATAAAGGTTGCAGCCGGTCCATTGCCGTCGCCGCTCTCCCCGTGGCAGCCGAGGCATCGCCGCTGATAGACCTCTTTGCCGTAGGCGATCCATTCGCTCGATCGCGGCACCGTAGCATCCGTAACTTCGAGCTTTTGCGGCTCAAACAGGTCCCGCCACTTGCCGCGATTCATGCCAAGTTTTTGAAGATAAGCGATGAGCCCCTGCAGCGCTTCTGTCTCGGCAGCAATGTTGACGGTGTCTCCGGTATATTCCTTGTTCGGTGTCCAAATGATCGGAGCCTTGCCGCGCGCCGCCATGGGCACGAACAGAAGACCATCGGCGTTCGGGGTGAGCTTGACCTGCTCCTTGCTTGCGAATGCGAAGAGCTTCTCAGTAACGGGCGTTCGTTCCAGGCTGCGATTACCAGCTCCGTCATCGACAATCTTGACCTGTTCTGCCGATGTGTCGAACAGTCCCCGAAAAGGCGCCATATTCGAATCCGGTGAGAGCATTCGCGGATTCCAGAAATGCGCGAGATGCCATTCGTCGCTGAACTTGAGCCCGACCCGCGTCAGATCCGGCCCAATACGCCGGGTGCCCCATAGGTGAGGCACATCGAAGGCGTATTCGCCTGCTTCGGAGACCGGACCCCAACGGCGCGTCTCGCCGGTCACCGGACGCACGTATTGCGAATGGCAGTACCAACACCCCTCGCGCAGATACACTTGGCGACCGAGCTGCTGCAGCGGCGTATAATCAGTGGCATCGGTCACCATCCATTTGAGCTGACCAAAATCGGTGCGGACCACGGCGGTCACGTCGGTCGTCCGCGCCGTCGGCTCAATAAAGGGTAGGATGCCCTGGGTGACCACGGCGAGGAAGAAGAAGAAAACCCCGGCTACCAGAGCGACAAAGCGCGCACTCATTCAGCTGGCCCTCCAGCGGGAATCGGGGCTGCACCTGGGGCTGCGATGGGCTCTCTTTCCTCGGCCGGTCGACTGAGCGCGGTCATCATAAGATTGAAGACGAGCAGGGACATGCCGAGGTCCATCGTGATGCCGCTGAGGGTACGCACCAGCCAATAGGCTTTCATCCGGACCACCGTGTCGAGCCACTCGGTGCCATTCATCCATTCGAAGCCTTGCTGCAGACCTCCAGCGGTCAGCACCAGACCCATGGTGGAAATACCGACGGTGATCAGCCAGAACGACCAGTTGCCAAGGGTCCATGACCAAAGCTCGCGTTTGAACGCGCGCGGCCACACGTAAATCAGTCCGCCCATCGCCCAGACCACGAACGTGCCGAAAACGGTGAGGTGCGAGTGTGAGATGACAAAGTCGGTGAAATGGGTGGGCTGCTGGATCGAGCGCAACGCCTCGGTCGAGCCCTGGAAGCAACCCGCCAGATACATCAGCGAGCCCATGATCAGGAACTTCGCGGGGAGATTCTTCCCGAATCCATCCCAACGCCCCTTCACGGTGCCGAAGAAGTTCACCAGCACCGTCCAAACCGGAATGATCAGCAACATGGAGGTGATGATCGCGAGAGTCTCGGTCCAGTCGGCGATCGGGCTATACAGATAATGGTGGATGCCGACGAAGGGATAGAACAGCGCGAGCGACCAGAAGCCCACCAGCGACAATTGGTGGGCATAGAGCGGATTGCGCACACTGACCGGCAGGAAATAGTAGATGAGCACGTAGCCTGCGGGCGTGATCCATAGTCCGACAATGTAATGGATATAGAGACCGTGGAACGCAGCGCTGTTAATGCCTGGAATCGTGTATGGGAGGATAAAGCTGCCCAACAGGAGATTCATCGTCGTCCATACGAAGGCCCCAATGAGATACCAGAGCGCCACATAGAGCGGCGCCTCGAGACGTTGTGCGATGGTAAGCAGGAACTGTGCCGTCGTCGCCGCGATGACGATGAAGATGGGAATCTCGGCGAAGAGCGGGAGCTCGCCCGCCTCCAGACCATGGTTCTGCGCAAAAGGCAGCGAGATCAGCCCCGCCGCCAAGCTGATGTTATACAGCCATGCCAGCGGTACGCCCCATTGTGCCCATGGTACCCGCACGCCGCAGAGCCGCGGGACCAGATAGTGACATTCGCCGATGAAGAGGGCGGAAAAGGCGCCGAAGATGACACCATTGACATGAACCGGCCGCAGCCGGCCAAAGGTCAGCCCTAGATTACTGGTCCCAAGATAATCCGGATAGTTGAAGAGACCCGAGATCGCCACGCCGATCGAAGGCGTAACGAGGAGCCAGAACATGCCAAAATAAAGCCAGGTTCGGACCACCCGCCAATCGACCAGATCATCCAAGTTGACGCCGCTGAACCTGCCGCGCAGTCTCTCTGCAGGAAACACCTCCGCCATGGAGCATTCCCCCTTGCTTGTCTGTTAATGCGCTCTCTCCTGTTCTCGGATAGACGCAGCTTCGACAGCAATGACCCGCGCTAGAAGCCTCCGCTTCGCAGCATCGAAATCAGAACTTGCCCGGGGTTAACACCGAGCCGCTCTGCGACCAGTAGATGTACGCTTCCAAAGCCTTCATCGCTTCTGAGTCATCGGCGATCTTTTCTCCCTGGTTGGGCTTCTCGATGCACCAATTGATCATGTCGCGCAGCGTCGCGAACTTAGCCATCTGCGCTTGGTACTTCGGGAACGTGGCGGGGTGGGTATCGGCTGTCATCGGATGGCACATAGCGCATGCCATTCCAGTTTTGGACAACACCACACCCATCGCCTCCTCGGTTGCTGCATCACCGTGAAACAGCAGGTCGCCCTTGCGGACCTGCTCCATGAACACTTCCTTGTAGGAGTTCAGCAGCTGCGGCGTCACCGGGTCCTTGTGTGCAGTCGCAGGACCGACCAGAACAGCAAGCGCCACCGCCGGGACGGCGCGGAACAGAATGAAACGTGTAATGGGCGCGGTCATGACCATTCTCCTAGTATGGCCACATATTGTCGGCGATCCGAGGCCGCAAAACCTCGGGAATGCTCTTCGCATAGTCATCCGGGGACTGCGCGAACACCTGCTTACGCCACATGATGTATTCGGCTTCGACTTTGTCCTGGGCGCTGACGTCGATCTTGGCCCAACCTACCCCGTCAAAGTGATCGCCGGGGTCGACCCGGATCATCGGCTTTGTAAGCTTCGGCACCCCCTCCGGCGCGTACGGCCAAGGCCATGAGGTTGCCAGCATGCCGATCGAGCGCATGGTGCCGATTTCGTTATAGAGCACCTGATGCGTGTGACCGTGGATATTGGTGACTTTGGTGTAAGGCTTGAGCACCTCGTTCACCTCGCGCCAGTCGCGCACCCAGAAATTCCACGGCGGATAGTACTCGTAGAGCGGATTGTGGCTGAAGATGACGACCGGCCGGTTCCGGTCCCAATTGGCAAGCGTCTTCTGCAGCCAGTCGAGCTGATCGCGACCAACGCCCGCCCACGCGCCGGCGACTGTTCCGTCGAGCGTGGCCATGTGACCCATGCGTTCCTCGGGACTCATCTTCCTCGCCGTCCAATAGTCCGGGCCGCGACTGACGGTGTCGAGCCCGACAAAGCGCACGCCCTTGTGGTCGAAGGTCCAGTGGGGCTGACCGAACAGTTCGCCCCATTTCTTGCCCATGTCGAGGTACCAGTCGTGCTCGCCCGGGATGAAGACCTTGCGGATGTTGACTTCTTTCAAGATCTCTACACCGAGCTCGAGTTCCTCGACCTTGCCAAGCTGGGCCAGATCGCCGCCGAAGATCAGGAAGTCGGCCGGCGGACTCATGGCCTGCACCTCCTTGGCGGCACGCACCGTCTTCTCGACGAAGCGCGTATTGAGGGACTTCGGATAGAGATGGGTGTCGGAAATCCAGGCAAACTTGAATGGCGCCTCGGCCGCATAAGCAACGTCGAGAGTGTTGAGCAGCGGCCACCAGGCGAAGGTCTCTGCTACGGTCGCCGCCCCGACCAGACATGATTTGTGAACAAAGGTGCGCCGGGTAATCCGCAGCGAGGGGTCAGGATGCACCCCGGGCTGTTGGAGCACCGCGGCTATTTCGCGCCGGTCGCGCTCAAGCTCGGACATGGGGGTTCCTCCTTGGGACGTGTCGTTAGTCGTTACAAGGCATCTCTCCGCTCACGCGAAGTGTCTCCGGCTGTTTGCAACTCGCCGGATTTCTTGTTTCTTCGGCTCGATTGTCGCGGGTCGAGCCGCGGAAACCCGTCACTTCCCGGAGCCGCCTTGCACCGAAGAGGCGCCCTTCTTCAGTTCGATATTCAGATCGCTCGGCTTCCCTGCCGCTACGGTCACCGTCTGCTCGTTCGGGCCGGTGAAGGGTTGGTACGCCACCAGCTTGTAGGTTCCGGCCGGAACGTCAGGGATGGTGAATTTGCCGTCGGCGCCAGTGATGGCGTAGTAGGGATTGTCGGCGACATAGATAAACGCTTCCATCCAGCCATGTGCGTCACAATCGATGCGCACTTCGCCTGGCCGCGGCAACTCGACGGGAATTCGCTGACCCTGATTAGGCAGAGCGAGGTTGAACACGGTGCGCTTGCCGTAATAGCCGTGCGTGTTGTGCAGCATCGGATCGCTATTGACCACGTCCAGGCCGCCCACACGTATCACCTGAATGTTGGGTTCGAATTTGCACTTCTTGTTGTCGATCTCCGGCTTCTTGGCTTCCGCCGGCCAGGCTTTTCCTTTCGCGATGTCGGCCAGATACACGACGGCGTTCTGGACGCTCTTGTCTGGCCCGACCTGGATGAGCGTCTCCTCGTAGGGACCGCCGCACACCTCGATGTCCTTTGTTGGAATGACCTTGCGGGTGCCGGGGGTTCCGTTGAACACGACCTTGCCGGTGATCGATCCGCCGCCGGCGACCGGGCCCGCTTCGTAGGCTTGCACCGGAACCGGGGTTGCCACCACCATGACCATCGACGACACCCCGATCAGCCACTTCATGGCTAAGCCAGTCATCGCAGCACTCTCTCTGTTGATGTCAGCAGGAAAATTCGTAGAGAGCTAACAGCCATTTACAGGGACTAGGAAAATCAGAACTCCTTTGCGAAACCTTAAGCAAAGCTTATGAAGCTTGAGAGCAAAAATCGTATAAGAAATGCGTGCTGAATCGAGATACGCACCGCATATGCACCGCCGCGGGGGCATTTGATGCGTCGCCGTTCCGTGTTTTCGGCCCTCGGGCGGCCAATGCCTTTCGGGATTGCTGTCGCCACCGCGTTGGTGTTGAGCCAACCGCTCGTGCGCGCAGCCAACTCGCCGGTGACGATCGGCGGCCCGTTCACACTCAGCTCACCTGATGGGGCAACGGTCACGGAACAGACCTACCGTGGGAAATGGCTTCTGGTCTATTTCGGCTTCACCTCGTGTCCCGATAGCTGCCCGACGGCGCTCCTTGAGATTGCCGCCGCGCTCGAGAAGCTCGGCCCCGATGCCGACAAGCTCCAACCGCTGTTCATCACCGTCGATCCGCAGCGCGATACGTCGGCCGTCATGGGGAACTACACCCACTCATTTGATCCTAGGATCGTCGGGCTCACGGGCACGCCGCAGCAGATCGCTGCCGTTGCCCAGGAGTATGGGGTCTACTACGCACCTCATAAGAGCGGGCCGGACGCTAAGAACGACCTCATTGACCACAGCACCTATCTCTACCTGATGGACCCTGAAGGCAAATTCGCGCGCGGGTTCGACGCCAACACGCCAGGCGACCGCATCGCCGAGGCGGTGCGCGGCGCGATGGCAAAGGCTCGCGAGAATGCAAGTCATCAGGGACGATCAACGCAATGAGAGCGTGTCTTGACCAAAGGGGTTGCGCGGGGCGCTTGAGACTGTCGCAGCCAGGGAGGCTGTCATGAATTACGATGGCTATTCCCTTGATGCCCTCGCGCGGTTACGGGACGAACGGCGCTACCGCGTCTTTGCTGATCTTGAGCGCATCGCCGGGCGTTATCCCCGCGCCATCTGGAACTCGCCTGCGGGCCCGCGCAGCGTCGTGATCTGGTGCTCCAACGACTACCTTGCCATGGGGCAGCACCCGAAGGTGATCGGCGCTATGGTTGAAACCGCGACCCGCATGGGCACCGGAGCCGGCGGCACGCGCAACATCGCCGGCACCAGTCATCCGCTGGTCGAGCTTGAACGCGAGTTGGCCGACCTGCACGGCAAGAAGGCGGCGCTAGTGTTCACTTCCGGCTACATCTCGAACCAGACCGGTATTGCTACGATTGCCCGGCTGATGTCAGGCGTGTGATCCTGTCCGACGAGCTCAACCACAACTCGATGATCGAGGGCGTGCGCCAGTCCGGGACGGAAAAGCATATCTGGCGCCACAACGATCTCGGACACCTCGAAGAGCTGCTCAAACGGGCCGATCCCCAACGGCCGAAGCTGGTTGTGTTCGAGAGCGTCTATTCCATGGACGGTGACGTCGCACCCATCAACGGCATTTGTGATCTTGCCCAGCGTTACGATGCAATGACCTATTGCGACGAGGTGCATGCGGTCGGCCTGTACGGCCCGCGAGGCGGCGGCATCACAGAACACCAAGGCGCCGCGCAGCGCGTCGACGTCATTGAGGGAACGCTTGCCAAGGCCTTCGGCTGTCTTGGCGGATACATTGCGGGCGATGCCGCGCTGATCGATGCGGTGCGCTCATACGCGCCTGGCTTTATTTTCACCACAGCCCTTCCGCCCCCGATTTGTGCCGCTGCAACCACAGCAATTCGCCACCTCAAAAGCTCCAACTGGGAGCGCGAGCAGCATCAGCGCCGCGTAGCGCGCACGAAGGCAGTACTTAGGGCGGCCGGGCTCCCGGTCATGCCGAGCGAGACGCACATCATACCCGTCCTCGTCGGCGACCCAGAGCACTGCAAGGAGGCAAGCGACCTCCTGCTCACCGAGCATGGAATCTATATCCAGCCGATCAACTACCCGACCGTGCCGCGCGGGACGGAGCGGCTGCGCATCACGCCTTCGCCCCATCACGACGACGACATGATCGAAGCGCTCGCCAGGGCGCTGATCGTTGTCTGGGAGCGGCTCGACCTGCCGCGCGAGGACCGGGCGCTCGTGCAGATGAGCGCGTAGATCCGGACGGCATCCTGAAGGCGCGAGTTGCCGCGAAGGATCGATCGCGAGTGGGCACAGGAGGAGTTGGCTTGTCACCTTCAAGGACTGTGATTTCGGACATTTTCGACGATGAGGCATGTAGGCTCGCACTCCTCAGAACATCGAAGAAAAATATGCAACATCGTGGAACTGAGTAGCGGGGGAGCGACTCGAGCTCCAGTCATTAAAATTCGTCGCTCTAACGCTGAACCAGCCAACCCCCTGCCCCGCCGGCAAAGACGAAGGTCGGTCCCGTTCTCCATTTCAGACGAGTGAGTTCAGCTTCTCGATCGAAAGCGGAGCATTCTGCTCCAATCAATCCGATCCGTCCGCGTCGCACGCACCCCGACGTCTACAACACGCCTCGGAGAGAGCTGCTCAGATTTGCCATTAATAGATTTCTCTTGATCTCCCAGTGCACACGTCGTGCACACGCGGCGCTCTAATCATTTGAATGAATTGCAATGCAACTTGATGTTTTTAACCCCCCGTCCGCGGAGCATCTCCGACCCAACTAAAATATCGAAAACAACCCCATGCAAAGTAGCACCGCGGTTGCAAGGACGCTTCGGGCGACGCGAAGCTCTGACTGGTTTATTCCCAGCAAATGGGTATTGCCGCTTGCCGCATCAAACCCTCATGCTAACCATCGTTCATGGGCGCGTCGCCACAACCTCTTTCGCCACTTGGTCGACGCGTGGGCTCGAAATGCCCGTAAACCGCGATATTTCTCCGACCCTCGTCCATTTGGTTGACCTGATGAGGAAACAGCTTGATCGCATCGACCTATGCATCGATGGCTGCTTCCGGCGCGTTCGCCAAGGCTTCGCCGAGAAATGGATGTAAAGTCGGATAGCGGAGCGGATAAGCATTAAAGACGGCCATCCAGCCGGGCCACCAGCACGCTCCACGTGTCAGTTTAAATCACCACGATTACCTGTCGTCGCAAGCCAACTATGGCTGAGAAAGCCGCAGCGCGTTCGTTAATGCAGACAGCGCGGCCGGCTGATGCTGACGGCTGGGGTAATACATGAAGAATCCGGGAATTGGCGGCGTCCAGTCCTCGAGCACACGAATAAGACGACGCTTCGCAATATACTCTGCGACCTGCTCTTCGAATGCGAGTCCTAGGCCGGCGCCAGCGAGTGCCGCCTGAATCACTAGGTGGGTATCATCGATTATGAGTGGGCCATTCACGCCAACCGTGACCGTCTTTCGGCCTTTCTCGAATTCCCAACGATATGGACCGCCCGGAAGACGCAGGCCTATGCATCGATGGTCATTGAGATCCTTGGGCTTCCGAGGAATGTTTCGTGATGAGAAATAGCCTGGCGATCCGACCACCGCCAATCGCAGCTCCTTCGTGACCCGCACCGCGATCATGTCCTTTTGAATATACTCACCGAGTTGAATACCGGCATCGAACTCACCCGCAACGAGGTCTACTGGGCCAGTGACGGTAACAACGTCAAGAACGATGTCGGGGTAGGCCTCTGCGAATGCCGTGAGCCGTGGCAACAACACCATCACGGCAGCCGACCGGGACATTACAATACGAAGGCGTCCGGCAGGTCGGTGCCGAACGCTTCGGGCATTGTTGATAGCACGCGCAATTTGGTCGAGCGCCGGAGACAATTCTTTCAAAAGAGCGGCCCCTGCAGCGGTTGGCGCGACGCTCTTGGTCGTTCGAGCAAGAAGCTGCAACTCGAGCCGCTGCTCAAGTCCCCGTATCGTGTGACTCAGGGCAGACTGAGACACACCAATCTTTGCCGCGGCCCGCGTAAAGCTTCGTTCGCTGGCGACGATTGCAAAGGTAGCGAGTTCGTTCAGTTCGTTTTTCATGATTTATGATTATTGCTCATAACCCCATGCTACGCAACACGACTAGTTTCATAGATCACTTTGTCCTACGTTTGGCCAACAACGAGAAGGAGCAACGTTCCGCACGTTGTGGCCAGCTTGACGCTCGGCACGGGACATTCGGCCTAAGAGCTGTTCGTAGTAACAACCTGGGCGTTTGTACCGGGCGGCTTCAGTCTTCATCTGAAGAATGCAACTTAGCTCGTGGACTTTTGGGAGAGCAGAATGTTCAAAATGGATCGACGAGCATTTTTGAGTCGATCTGCCAGCGTAGCTTTTGGAGCCACGCTCGTCAGCGCTCCTGGTTTGATGCTTGGAGATCGGTCGATCAGCCATGCGCAGTCTCCTACCGTTCCAAATAACAACCTCATGGATAACAACCTTATGGATACCGATGCTCGTGCCTTGCGCGCTCTAGCGCAGACCTATTTCGACGGGGCCTATGAAATGGATGCAGACAAATTTGCTACGATATTTCACCCATCCAGTTCCGTGACCAAGGTCGGCGACGACGGCAATGTGAGCGTGACGCCAATTGCGACGTGGCTAGCAGCCGTCCGGAACCTGAAAGCTCCGAAACAACAGGGCCTAGAGCGCAACGATCAGCTCCTATCGATAGACGTTGAAGGAGAGCACTCGTGAAGTTGAAATTGCAGATTCCGCCACGTTACTTCACCGACATGTTGTCATGCTTAAAGGTCAACGGAACCTGGAAGATCGCTCAGAAAGTGATGACTTCGAAAACTTGACGGCTTCGGTGCCGTTTTTAGGGTTGTAATCGCCGAACTGCGGCAGATGCATGTAGCCGAAGCGCCTCGGCGGGGGCCTATATCGGGATGTGACGTCATCGCACTGGTTGAACCCGTGGTGATGGCGACGGCAGCTCCGAATTGATCGGCCAGTGGGAGACCAGCAGGGCGCGTGAGCCAGCAGCGGACATTCCGGTGATTGACAAACGCCGGCGTCATGACCGACGGGACCTGGGTCGGCACCTAGTCTGCCGCGTCATGCCCGCCAAATGTCAAGGCGGTACACTTGGGGCAATTGATCTTGGGCTCTTACCGAGCGACAATATGGAATGGAGATGCGCTATCAAACCTGGAAAGATCCTTCTTGGCTTCCCTATTGTTTGGCCATCCTGATATTTTTTTGTTCGCGGGTGGTGGTCGCGCTCGGACTGGTTTTCTCCCAAAAATATTTGCCCTCCGGGCCAGATGTCTGGTCTGCGGGACCGATCTGGTACCACCAACTGCTGCAATGGGATTCGGAATGGTATTTCAAGATCGTCACAGATGGCTATCAGTATAACGGCGATCCGACTGTTCAACAGAACATCGTATTTTACCCGCTGTATCCGATGCTCGCACGGGGCTTGGCGACGATTAGCGGTCTCGCGCCAGCGGATGCATTGCTGTTGGTATCGAACGTCGCGGGATTGCTCGCGATCGTCGTCCTTTTCAAGCTGGTTCGCGAGGAATTTGGCGATCAACTGGCTCTCGCCACAACGGCGCTGCTCAGCTTTTTTCCCGCTTCGGTCTTGCTATCGGCCGGGTATACCGAGCCCTTGGCACTGTTGCTAATCGTCTCGTTTTTTCATGCTTTGAAACGAAAGTACTACCTGTCGGCAGCACTGCTTGCAGGCCTGGCAGTCTCTACTCGATCGACGGGCGTCGTCCTATTGCCCGTCCTTCTTTGGGAGATGTGGGCCAATCGCGATCAGACGAAGTTCCTTCTTGCCCTCCTGCCATGCGTCCTTCTTGCGACGTCGGGCATCTGGCTATTCATGATCTACCTCTGGAGCGCTTTCGGAACTCCGCTTGCTTTTGTGGATGGGCAGGCGGCTTTCCATCAAGGAACGACGCTGGCAACAAGATTAATTGCGGCACTAAAGCTTGAGCCGTTCACGCGAATGATGCTCAACGACTGGAATCCTTGGGGACAAGCTAGCTGGTTTACATTATTGTTCATTGTCCTGATTGTTTTTGGCTGGTCTCGACTGCGCTCAAGCTGGACACTGTTCGCCATGGCTGTCCTGCTTCTGCCATATCTAACACTCAGCGGTGGGCCAGCAGGCTTCGTCTCTATGAGTCGATTTAATCTCGTTTCATTTCCCCTGTTTGTGACGTTGGCTGATTTAGGATTGCGAGCAAAGTGGCTTTTGGCAGGAGTGATAGGACTCTTCGGCGCATCCTTGTTCATGAACACCGCCTTGTTTGCTCGTAGAATTTGGATTGGTTGATCGCTACAAATAGTCGCGATGACATGCTTAAGCAGCGACGCAGCGCGAGTTGGTCAAAGCGCACCCAATAGAGCCCATCAGGGCTCCACTGAGAGGGTAGCTCATTGCAATCCATATCCAAGATTCACGGTCGCTATTATCTGGCAATCTTTGTGCTGGCGTTCGCGACGCTTTCCTACCAGATTCTGATAACGCGCTTCTTCAGCGTTATGCTCCATCATCATTTCGCATTTGCCGCCATTTCACTTGCCATGCTCGGGCTTACGCGCGGAGCGATGGAGGTCTACGGCAAACCCGCCCGTTATGCCGCCGATCGGGTCGGAATCGAATTCGCCCGCCATGCGTCATGGTTCGCGCTCAGCAGCGTTGGCGCAATGATCGTCTTCCTGTGCGTGCCGCTCGTTGTATCCGCAGAAAATGTGCCCCTCGCTCTGGCGCTGGCGATCATCGCCTTCGTGGCTCCGTTCACGGAAGGCGGGGTTTGCATCACGGTGTTGCTGACGCGTTTGCCATATGGCGGCGGGTGGCTCTACGCAGCCGACCTCCTGGGCGCCGCAGTTGGATGTCTCGGGGTAATCTTCATACTGCTGGTGATTGATCCCGTAAGCGCCACGCTATGGATCGGAGCCCTTGCTGCCGGCGTTGGCTGGATCGTCGTGAGACGCAGCGAAGACGCCCGCAGTGTGCGTTTGAGCGGGGCTGTCGCGCTAACACTGGCCGTCGCGGCCACCGTGCACTCCGGCCTTGACCTGACAGGTCGAAGCCATCTCGGTGTGTTCTGGGCCAAGGGCGCTGAGCAGACCGGCACGCTGTTCGAACGCTGGAATACCTATTCGCGGGTAAGGGTGCGGGAGCTGGCCGACAAGGTCCCGTTTGGCTGGGGTCTGGTTGGCACTCCGGATACCCGGATCGACCAACACTACCTCGACATCGATGCCGATGCAGGCACGGTCATCACCAGGTATGATGGCGACATCGGAAAACTCGGTTACCTGAAAGATGATGTCATCAATGCAGCCTACTTCGTGCAGCCGGCGGCCGACGTCGCTGTCGTTGGCGTCGGCGGCGGTCGTGACATCCTTTCCGGTCTGCTCTTCGGCGCCAGCCGGATTCGCGCAATTGAGATCAACCCGGCGATCTTCGAAGTGCTCACCCAAAAATTCGCCGATTTCTCCGGCCATCTCGATCGCCAGCCCGGCGTATCATTGGTCAATGCCGAGGCGCGAAGCTACATCAACCACTCGCCCGAGCGGTACGACCTGGTGCAGATTTCACTCATCGACACCTGGGCGGCGACGGCGGCCGGTGGCCTGACGCTCACCGAAAATCGTCTCTATACCGTGGAGGCGTGGGATGATTTTTACCGGGCGCTCAAGCCTGGCGGGCTGTTGTCGGTATCACGCTGGTACGATGCCGAGAAGCACCGTGGCGAGCTATACCGGCTGATTGCGATTGGCGCGAGCGCGCTGCAGCGCAAAGGGGTGTCGGCCGGGGAGCTGCGGCATCACGTCGTCGCGGTCAACGTCGGCGGCATCGTGACGGTGATTACCCGGCCTGACGCGTTCAGCGACGCAGAATGGCAAGGCGCGCGCGCGAGAATTCAGGCGCAGGGCTTCAAGATATTGTTGGGGCCGGACATCACCTTCGATGCCGTCACCTCAACGTTGCTGTCGGACAAGGCGAACCAGGCCTTCTTCGATTCGCTGCCGGAAAACATCGTCGCTTCGACCGACGACAATCCGTTCTTCTTCTATACGTCCCGCTTCAGCGATTTCGTGAGCACGCAAAGTTGGGACATCATGAGCAACAATGTAGCGATCGGCATCACCGGCTTGCTCATCATCGTAGCGCTCTGCGCTTGCGGATACTACATCGTGCTGCCCTTCCTCCGTCTTGCGAGGCGGATGCCAATGGCGACGCTGACGCCGCCCGTGGCCTATTTCAGCGCGATCGGGATGGGCTTCATGCTGATCGAGATATCGCAGATGCAGCGCCTCATGGTCTTTCTCGGACATCCCGTTTATGGGCTGAGCGTCGTGCTATTCACAATTCTTCTCTTTAGCGGGATTGGCAGCGCCACGGTCGGTGCGGATACCTCCTCCCGATCACGCGTCACCGTCTTCAGGATTGCCGCCCTCCTCACCACGCTCGTGGTGGCAGCGCTGCTGACGCCGCTGGTCACCGCCTGGGCTCGGTCGCTGTCAACCGACATGCGTATTCTGGTGTCCGTCCTGCTGCTGGCTCTTCCTGCATTCTGCATGGGGATGATGTTCCCGCTCGGCCTCGGTGTGTGGCGCCGCCATCATGAACTACTGCCGTTCTTCTGGAGCACCAACGGAATTACGTCGATGCTGGCGTCTGTGCTGGGTGTGGCGTTGTCGATCCAATTCGGCATCGCCAAGACCTATGCGCTAGGGGTGTGCTCTTATGCGGTCTGCGCCATCGTGATCATTGCAAGCCGCAGGGTGCAGTCCATCGACATGTCCGCCGAGAAGGAGGCTGTTAGCCCCGGGGCTTGTATCGCAGGAAAGGACGGCGCCACGATTCGGCGGCCACATCAGTAAAGGGAAGTCCGAATACTGCGCACGCCGAAACCACTCATGCCCACGCCACTGTCCGGAGTTCTCAGCGTCCGACAAGTTTAGCCGTCGCGCTTGAGGAATCTACGGAGCTAGCCCCGCCCCGGTCAGGCGTTGCGCGATTGATATCCGCACGACGCTCGGTTTCGCCTCGGGGGTTCGAGTCACTGGTCCGCTACATCGCGAAACCCCACTACGAACGAGCCAACGTTCCGCTGCTGGCGAAGGGCGGCTTGACCCAACGGCAACGCGACCTACACCGCAGAAGCCTTCATGAACCGGCCGGCAGATGCACTCGCCGCAATTCGATGATCATCCGTTTCAACAAGTCTGGACCACCCTTCTTTAGGCGAGCTGCATTGGCCGCACTCTCATCCGTGACGGGACAGTACTCCCGTCCCCAAATGCCGATCTGAGCCAGGATGGGCAGGAGCGCGATCCCCTTTTCTGTCAGACTGTAGATCGCCTTCTGCTTGTGGGCTGGGTCGTCTGTCTTCGTCAGGATCCCCTGCGAGACCAGCGATGCAAGCCGGTCGCTCAGGATTCTGGTCGAGATCTTCTCGTCCGACGAGGAACTCTCTGAAGTGGCGCTTACCGGCAAAGATCATGTCTCGAATGATCAGCAGCGACCATCGATCTCCGAACACCTCGAGCGCCAGGTTTATCGGACAGGCCGACCGTTGATCTTCCCGCATCGCCGCTCCCAATAATGTCAAAACGAAACTGCTTGCATTATGACATCACTGTCGGCACCGGCGCGTTCCGCGGCTCAGCCGCCGCGATCGCTCTGATTGTGCCGAAATCGCGATTGCCACCGGGATCGCCGTGGATCAGCGCTCGGTGTACCCCTCAGCCCCTATTGATTTTCCACCCTGCTGGCTCGGCTGCGTGATCAACCATGAAATTGCTCGGGACTTCGCGCCAACGAGGCTTGTGAGAACTCAAGATCAGCCAATTTGAGCTCGTTTCCGCCAAACAGCGACAGCCGAGTCATGCTGAGACGCCTGATCCCGGAATATTCTCGCGAAAAATGATCTCGCTGCGCGGCGTCTCGATGCCGTGCATGGCGCTTCGGCCGGCGCGCAGATTGTCGAAGATGCCGATGCAGTTCATCATCGTATGTAGCTGATTTTGGGTAATGACCGCGTCCATGGTCCCATCGATCAGGAGGCTGCGCGTGTCCGACGTCAGACCATGCCCGACGAACACGGTCTCGCGCGCGCGGTTCATCTCCTTCAGTGCCCGTCCGACGCCATCAGCCGCACCGCCGATGTTGTAAATCCCCGCAAGATCCGGGTGCCGAGCGAGCAACATGCGCGTCTGGCGATAATTCCTGTCGGCATCGTCATGTCCCTCGCGCAGGCCTACGACCTTGATCAGGGGAAACAACTCCTCGAAGACGTGCAGGAAGCCCATCTCACGCTCCTCGTGGGCACGGTAGCTCAGGCTGCCTGCGATCATGGCCACCTTCGCAGGCCGCGCTCCGATGAACCGCGCGATCAGGTAGCCGGCCGTTCGTCCGGTCGAGCGATTGTCCAAGCCGAGATAGGCGACCCGGCGCGCATTGAGGATATCCGAGATCACGGTGACGGTCGGCACGCCGCGCTCGGCGAGCATATCGACGGTCTCGCGAATGGCAGGATGTTCCAGCGCCATGAAGGCGATGCCGTCAACCTTGTCGCGGTAATGCCAGAGCCGCCGCGCCAGCAGTTCGGCGTTGAAGCTCTTGATGTAATCGACCTGGCAACGAATATTGAAAGGTGCAAGGCGCGCCTCGGAGTGGGCGATCAACTGTCCGAGCGTCGCGAGAAACCGGTTGGTGCCCGCCGGCAGCAGGAACAGAAGCCGCATCGGCTTCGGCTTCATCGCCGCAAGCAAATCCTCGGCTGGCATGTAGTTCAACTCGGACGCAGCAGCGAGCACGCGCTGCTGCGTGATCGGTCGCACGCCGGGCCTGCGATTGAGTACACGGTCGACGGTTGCGGTGGACACGTTGGCACGGCGTGCCACGTCGACAATGCGGCTCAGCGGCGGCGCTGCGTGCTTGTCCATCTCGAAACGCTCCGGGTTCGAATACATCAAAAACCATCATTTTGGTCGTTTGACACCTTGGTCGACGCCTGTGATTTTCGAGCCAGACTACTCACCAAGCCATCAATTGGCATCAAAAAGATTACCGGAGGAAGCCCATGATCCTGTCTCGTCGGCGTGCCCTGCAGGCCCTGTCGGCTCTTCCCGCAGCGGGTCTCATTGGCGCCATGCCGCGCGTCGCGTGCGCCGCGGAATTCTCGCTGAAATACGGCAACAACTTGCCGCTCACTCATCCGCTTAACATCCGGGCGCAGGAAGCCGCCGAACGGATCGCCAAGGAAACTGACGGCCGCGTCGAGATCGCCATCTTCCCCAACAACCAGCTTGGCGGCGATACCGATATGCTGGCACAGGTGCGCAGCGGCGCGATCACCTTCTTCACGCCATCGGCGCTTGTCGCCGCGACCCTCGTGCCGGTCGCCGCGATTAATGCCGTGGGTTTTGCTTTTGCCGACTACGACCAGGTCTGGAAGGCGATGGACGGCCCGCTCGGCGCGCATGTCCGCACCGCGATGGCCAAGGTCGGCCTCCATGCTTTCGAGAAGATGTGGGACAACGGCTTTCGCCAGATTACGAGCGGCGCCAAACCGATCGAGACCGCCAAGGACATGGACGGGCTGAAGATCCGCGTGCCGGTGAGCCCGCTCAGCATCTCCATGTTCAAGGCGCTCGCGGCATCGCCGACCAGCCTGCAGTTCAGCGAAGTCTATTCGTCGCTGCAGACCCGCATCGTCGATGCGCAGGAAAACCCGCTGCCGATCATCCAGGTCGCCAAACTCTATGAAGTGCAGAAGTACTGCGCCATCAGCAACCATATCTGGGACGGCTTTTGGTTCATCGCCAATGGCCGCGCCTGGCGGGCCTTGCCGGCCGACCTCAAGACCATCGTCGCCGACGCCATCAACGACGCTGGCCTGAAGCAACGCGAGGACATCAAGGCGTTTAATGCGACAGTGCAATCGGACCTGCAGGCCAGGGGGCTGACCTTCACCAAGCCGGCGCCGGACAGCTTCCGCTCCAAGCTGCGCGAGACCGGCTTCTACGGCGAGTGGAAGACCCGCTTCGGCGAGGAGGCCTGGGGCCTGCTCGAAAATGCAATCGGCAAGCTGGCCTGAGCGTGCGATGACGATTGCCGAGCATCCGGTGAGCGGCTATTTGGAGGCCGGGCATGGCCCCGCCTCTGCATCGACGCGCGGTCACGCGCGGGCGTTTGCCGCCCTCGATCGCGGGCTGGGCGCAGCGGTCGAAACCGCCGCCGCCGGCCTCGTCGTGATCGAGATCATCATTCTGCTCGCCGGCGTCATCAGCCGCTATGTCTTCCGCAGTCCGCTGGTCTGGTCCGACGAGCTGGCCTCCATCCTGTTTCTCTGGCTTTCTATGCTCGGCACCGTGATCGCGCTGCGCCGCGGCGAGCACATGCGTATGACGGGGCTCATGCGTTATCTCGGTCAGCGCGCACGGGCTTTTTTCGAGGTGATGGCCACGACGGCACCGCTCGCATTGTTGGCATTGATCCTGTATCCCGCATTCGACTATGCGAGCGAGGAGCGCTTCATCGTGACCCCTGCGCTCGAGATCAGCAACGCCTGGCGCGCTGCGGCAATTCCCGTGGGCCTGGTACTGATGACCATCACCGCCGCGATCGGTCTGGCGCGCCGTCATCGCGCCCCGCTCATCCTCGCAGGTCTCATCGCCACCGCGGGTATCGTCGCTGCATTCTGGCTGGCCGGACCAGCCCTGCAGCCGCTGGGCCGCTCTAATCTGATCATCTTCTTTATCGGCGTGGTGGCGGCCAATGTGTTCGCAGGCGTGCCGATCGCTTTCTCCTTTGCGCTGGCAACCTTCGGCTATCTCGCACTGACGACGACCACGCCGATGATGGTGATGGTCGGCCGGCTCGACGAGGGCATGTCCCACCTCATTCTGCTCGCGGTGCCGCTGTTCATCTTCCTGGGCGCGCTGATCGAAATGACCGGGATGGCCCGCGCCATGATCCAGTTCCTGGCGAGCCTGCTCGGCCATGTCAGAGGCGGCCTGTCCTATGTTCTCATCGGCGCCATGTATCTGGTGTCCGGCATTTCAGGATCGAAGATCGCCGACATGGCGGCGATTGCGCCGGTGCTGCTGCCGGAAATGCAGCGGCGCGGTGCCAAGCCCGGCGATCTCGTGGCATTGCTCGCCGCCACGGGCGCACAGACCGAAACCATTCCGCCGAGCATTGTGCTGATTACCATCGGTTCGGTGACCGGCATCTCGATTGCCGCGCTCTTCACCGGTGGCCTGTTGCCGGCGCTGGTTGTCGGCGCCGCCCTTTGCGTGGTGGTGTGGCGACGCTATCGGCATGAGGATCTCAGTCACGTGCGGCGGCATTCAGCGCGCGAGATCGCAAAACTGGCTCTGCCCGCCCTGCCCGCAATCCTGCTGCCTTTTGTGATCCGCACCGCCGTCGTCGAGGGCGTCGCCACCGCGACGGAAGTGTCGACCATCGGGATCGTCTACGCCGTACTGATGGGACTTTTGGTCTATCGCCAGTTTCCCTGGAGGCGCCTCAAGCCGATGCTGGTCGAGACCGCTTCGCTGACCGGCGCCATTATCTTCATCGTAGGTAGCGCCACCGCGATGGCATGGGGCCTGACGCAATCGGGCTTTTCACAACAACTGGCGCAGGCGATGGCGGCGATTCCGGGCGGTGCCAATGGCTTCCTCGCAATCTCGATTCCCGCCTTCGTGATCCTCGGCAGCGTGCTGGAAGGCATTCCGGCGATCGTCCTGTTCGGGCCGCTGCTGTTTCCGATCGCCAAGCAGGCCGGCGTGCACGAGGTGCACTACGCTATGGTGGTGATCTTCGCGATGGGCATCGGCTTGTTCTCGCCGCCATTCGGCGTCGGGTATTACGGCGCCTGCGCCATCAGCAGGATCTCGCCGGATGAGGGCCTGAAGCACATCTGGGGCTATGTCGTCGCGCTGTTTGTCGGGCTCCTCATTGTCGCCGCGGTGCCGTGGCTGTCGACCGGATTTCTCAAATTCTGAACCAACGGGATGCAAGCATGAGCCGCTTCTTTGGCGAGATCCGGCAGGCCGGATACGTCGTCAACGACATCGAAAAAGCCATGGACTACTGGAGCCGCGAACTCGGGATCGGGCCGTGGTTCTACAATCCGCGTGTGCCGATCGTGAACTATCGCTATCGCGGCGAGGCTTATGAGCCGCACAATTCGGTCGCGCTGGCGAACTCCGGACCGTTGCAGATGGAATTGATCCAGATCCGCAACGATGCGCCGTCGATGTATGCCGATTTCCTCAAGGCGGGGCATACTGGCTTGCAGCACGTCGCCTACTGGACTGAAAACTACGACGCCGACCTGGCCCGTCTCGAAGCCCAGGGCTTCAGACCAGTGATGAGCGGCGAAGTCGGTCCCCGCGGCCGCTTCGTCTATTTCGATACCGAATATCACCCAGGAACCGTGATCGAATTGTCGGAGGTCGCCGGCCCCAAGGGCAAGATGTTCGATCTGATCCGTGAGGCGGCGCGAGGCTGGGATGGAAGCGATCCCGTGCGCGCCTTTCCCGATCTCAGCAAGCTCTAGCGCGGACCTGATCCGGTGACAGCTCCTGTTCGCATCGAGGCGGATTATCTGATCGAGACGCCCTGCGATCCGCGCGCGACCGCAGAAATCATGGCGGGCGAACAATCCAGCGGCACCTTCGTCGCCGTGCCCGGCGAAACGCCTGAGCTCAAGCAAAGAGCCGCAGCCCGCGTCGAGCGCATCGAATTGCTTGATCCATTGTCTGCGCCGTCATTGCCGGTGGCGCGGCCAGTCAATTCGGAGGGTCCCTGGCGGCGCGCGCTGGTGACGCTGTCCTGGCCGCTCGACAATATCGGCGCGTCGCTGCCCAATCTGGTGACGACAGTTGCCGGCAATCTCTGGGAATTGCGCCAGCTCACCGGGCTGCGGCTGCTCGATCTGCGGCTGCCGCTCGCATTCGCATCCGCTTATGCCGGGCCCAAGTTTGGTGTTGCCGGAACGCGCGAGCTGACCGGCGTGCGCGGCCGTCCGCTGATCGGTACCATCATCAAGCCGAGCGTTGGGCTCAATGCAGCGGAGACGGCAAGCCTCGTTGCCACTCTTTGCGAGGCCGGTATCGATTTCATCAAGGACGATGAGTTGCAGTCCGATGGGTCTTCTTGCCCATTCGATGAACGCGTGCGCGCGGTGATGCGCGTGGTGAACGATCATGCCGGGCGGACGGGCAAGAAAGTCATGCTCGCCTTCAACCTCACCGGCGAGATCGACCAGATGCGCCGCCGCCATGATTTCGTGCTGACGCAAGGCGGCAGTTGCGTGATGGCGAGCATCAACTCGATTGGGCTCGCCGGCATGATCGAACTCGGTCGCTACACCCAGCTTCCGCTTCATGCGCATCGCAACGGCTGGGGCGCGTTGAACCGGCATCCGGCGCTCGGCTGGCAGTTTGCAGCCTGGCAAAAGATCTGGCGGCTTGCCGGCGCCGATCACATTCATGTCAACGGCATCGGAAACAAGTTCAGCGAGTCCGATGACAGCGTGATCGCATCCGCCCAAGCCACACTCACGCCCTTGTTCGAGCAAAGGCCTTGCGTCGCCATGCCGGTGTTTTCATCGGGCCAGACCGCCGCGCAGGCGCTTCCAACCTATCATGCACTGGGATCAACCGATCTGATCTTCGCCGCTGGCGGCGGCATCCTGGCACATCCCGACGGACCTGCCGCTGGGGTAGCCGAACTGCGTGCGGCATGGGACGACGCCATGTCCCGCAAGGCGCCGCGCAGCCCATGACACCCTCCTTAAGCCTTCCCGATGGCCCGCTGATCGCATTTTATGGCGACGACTACACCGGCTCTTCGGCCGCGATGGAAGCGCTGACCTTCGCTGGCCTTCCGACGATTTTGTTCCTGGAGCTTCCAAGTCCGGAGCAACTTGCCACAGCAGTGCAATTCCGCGGCATCGGCATCGCCGGCACCGCGCGCGCGAAAGATCCGGCCTGGATGGAGCTCAACCTCCCGCCCGCCTTCGACATGCTCGCCGGCATTGGCGCACCGATTTCGCACTACAAGGTCTGCTCTACCTTCGACTCCGCGCCGCATATTGGCTCGATCGGGCGGGCGATCGATCTGGCGGTGCCGCGTCTTGGCGGTGCCTGGCATCCGCTGCTGGTCGCCTCGCCCGCGATGGGCCGCTACCAGGTTTTCGGCAATCTCTTCGCGACCGTGAACGCCGTCGGCCATCGGCTCGACCGCCATCCGACGATGTCGCGCCATCCGGTGACGCCGATGGACGAGGCCGATCTTGGCCGTCATCTCGCCCGTCAGACTGCGCGGCGGATCGGGCTTGTCGATTTCGTAACCATGGCCAATGGCGAGGCAGACCGGACGTTGGCGCGTGTGAGCGCCGGCGGCGCTGAAATCATCTCGCTCGATGTGCTTGACCAGTCGTCTCTGATCGAGGCCGGACGCCTCATGTGGGAGCACCGTGGCGATCGGTTGTTCGCGGTGGGCTCTCAGGGTGTGGAGCAGGCGCTGGTTGCCTATTGGCGGTCGTTTGGCCTGATCGCGGACACCGGGCCCCAGATGTCGTTCTCTGCCGTGCAGCGGATCGCCTGCATCTCCGGTTCGTGTTCGCCTGTCACGGCCGCGCAAATTGCCTATGCCGCCGAGAATGGGTTTGAAGTCGTGCGGCTGGATGCAGCCCGCGCCGTCGATACGGCCGAATGGACAAAGGAAATCGGTCGCGGCGCCGACCGCGGCCTTGCGGCTGTTTCTGCCGGGCGCGATCCGCTTCTAATCACTGCAAGCGGGCCGGACGATCCGGCGATCTGCGCTCTTAACGCCGCGATCGAAGCGAGTGGAGTAAGCACGGCGGCAATTAACGACCGGATCGGCGCCGGGCTTGGCTGGGCACTCGATCGCATCCTGCAAACGACTCGCCTGCAGCGCGCGGTGGTCGCCGGCGGCGACACCTCCGGCCACGCGCTCCAGGCCATGGGCATCTATGCTCTCAGCGCGATCGCCCCGCTGGTTTCGGGGGCGCCGCTTTGCCGTGCCGCATCGAACCGTGAGCACGCAAACGTTGATATCGCGCTCAAGGGCGGACAGGTCGGCGGCGTCGACCTGTTCTGCCTGGCGAGAGACGGCAAGGCGATTTGAGAACCATCTCAAATTGCTGTTTCAGGCGGTCGCTTGAACGAGGCAGTCACGATCGGGCGGGCGGTATTTTCGTTTCGCATGATAGCTCAACAAACGGGTTCCTTCGTCGGATGCATTTAAGACGGAAGGCTGTGCACCTAGTGTGTAATCTTGCCGTCCAGAACCGCTAACCGGAATTGGCGCGGTAGTCCGATGAGCCGGCAAGCACGACGCCTCCCTTTCGCTAAAGGCTGAGCGCGCCTGCCGGAACCTCATTCGGTCGAGATCGGCATCATTCGGCGTTGCCGCACGCCGGAGGATCGGTTGTCTCTGGTTGAATAGCAGCGCCGCGATTACTCATCCAGAAGGTCGAGGAACTCTTCGACCTTTCTAAGCGGTCCCTCGCGTCCGTTGCTGATGTAGACAACCCGATCGCCATCGCTTTGCAGGGATCGCGCCTTGGATTTCCGAAGTCGTCCCGGCAGGAATGTCGCGGCTACGGCATCCAGGCCGACATCAAGTCTTATGATTCCTCTTCGCCTGCAGTCGATTCTGAGCCTTGCTGCGGCAAAGAACTCGCGAGCCGCTGGAGGCAATCTGCCGAAGCGACGAGAGGTCTCCTCCTCGAGATCGTCCAGTTCATCTTCGCTTCGGCATCTGGCGACGCGGCCGTAGATTTCCAGCCGAACCGCCTCCGATTGCACGTAGCCTGCGGGCAACATGTCCCCTACCGGCAGATTCAGGTCAGGCACCCACAGGTCGGCTGTTCTGTCGTCGGCTTTCTCCGAGGCCAATTTCAGAAGGTGGCTGTAGAGCACGGGTCCGAACACCTGCACATGACCCGACTGTCGCTCTGAAAGCACATCCCCCGCTCCCCTGAGGTCCAGATCCCGCGCACTGATCGCGAAACCCGCGCCCGGTCTGTTAAATTCCTCCAAAACGGCCAACCGCTTCTCAGATCGCTCCGAGCCCGAATCGGTCAGCAAATGCGCAAACGCACGTATCCCGCTGCGACCCACCCTTCCTCTGAGTTGATGAAGTTGCGCAAGACCGAACTTTTCGGGCCAACAAACCACGATCGTGTTTGCGCGCGGGATATCGAGACCGCTCTCCACGATGTTGGTCGCCAGCAGCACGTCTGCCGCGCCTTCGACGAAGCTCATCATTCGGTCATCTATGTCGTCGGCGGGCAACTTGCCATGCAGACAGACGATGCGGAGATCCGGGGCCATCGATTGAACGCGCGCCAGCATCGGATCGAGATCCTGAATTCGCGGACAGATCAAGAAGCTTTGCCCGTGGCGCCTTTGCTCGCGCAGCAATGCGGAGGCAATAGCAGCATCGGAAAGAGGAGCGACCTTTGTGACGACCGGGAGTCGATGAATGGGCGGAGAGGCAATGACGCTAAGATCTCTGAAGCCAGCAAGACCGCCCGCGAGAGTCCGCGGAATCGGCGTGGCGCTCATCCAAAGGGCATGAATACTCTTGGCCAGCCCGGAAAGTCTCGCCTTCTCCGCCGCCCCAAAATGCTGTTCCTCATCGATGACGACAAGGCCGAGGCGGGCGAACTTCACGTCCTTCGAGGCGAGGGCCTGCGTTCCGATCACGACCTTCAATTTGCCACTCTTCAGTCCCTCCTTCACCTCTCTTGTCTCTGCGCCCGAACCGGTTCGCGACAAACTCCCCACTTCGATGCCAAACGGAGCGAAGCGTTTGCGGAAAGTCGCGACATGCTGTCTTGCCAGGACGGTCGTCGGCACCGCTATCGCCACCTGCTTCCCTGACAATACGACGGCAGCCGTGGCTCGCAACGCCACCTCGGTTTTGCCGAATCCGACGTCGCCGCAAATGATCCTGTCCATGGGGTGGCCCGACGCAAGATCATTCAAGACGTCCCGAATGGCTTTCGCTTGGTCGACTGTCGTGAAATACGGAAAACGCGCGACAAACCTCTCATAGATGGGGCCAGGAGGTACAAGTTTCGGAGCCCGCCGGCGGCGCCGCTGGCTGATGTGTTTGGCGAGCTGCTTGCCGGCGATTTGAATTTCGTGCTCCGCCTCGGTACGCCGGCTCCACCATGTACTTCCATCCGCTTTGTCGAGGGCGAGTTCGCCGCGCTCCGACGCATACGGCCAGATCAAGGCCAGGTCGGCGGGAGGAACGAGAACGGCATCGTCTCCCGCAAATACGAGCCTGATCATTTCGCGCGACGACCCGCCTCCCGTTGCCACGGTCTGCAAGCCGTCGAGCAAGGCCAGCCCTCGCTGCAAATGAACAACCGCTGTCCCTTGCTCCGGCACATCTGCGTGGTCGAAAGCCGCACTCCAGCTTCTGGCCAGGGGCTGCGGATGATGAGCCCTGCTGCCGAGCACATCGGAAGCCGTTACGACGACGAGAGGTTTCCGACCAGGCACGACAAAACCCCTATCGAAGTCGGCCAGAAGCGCCGCCTCACGGTGGCGTCCGGCCGTCGCCTCGTTCCAATCCGCAAAGTGCTCAGCCTTGACTCCGCTCATCCGTTCCAGCACGCGCAGATCGTCCTCATGCGCTGCGACGAAAACCAGGCGCGAACCGGCGCGCCGCGTATCGTCGACGAACGCACGAAGCGCCTTCCTGGGCGATGCAACCTGCGAAAAGTCCGGTGAGGGAGCGAAACGTGCCTTTTGCGACAGCACGTTCATACGCCTGGTCGCCTGCTTCCATTCGCGTCTTCCGAGGTATTCTCCGCCCCTGTCCGTGCGACCCGCCGCCTCCTCGATCGTGCTGAGCCAGCTATCAGCGTGCGCTGAAACGCCGGCATCCGCGATCCACTTGGCTCGACCACAATAGTCGAATAGGGTCGAGCGCTTTCCGCGTATGTTCCCGAACGCCAGCCGCTCCGACATCGGGTCGATGAGAAGCTCTTTCGTCTCAAAAACGATGTCATGCTCTATCGGATCGAACGCCACGATCCGACGTATCAGCCCGCCGGAATGCTCTACTCTGAACGGACCGAGCGCGCCGGCGGGAAAAATCTCGAATGTCTTCCCGTGAAACAGCGCGCCGCCGGGATAGTCCGCCTCGTCATCGACGTCGTATCCGAGGGCCTCAAGCCGCGCCCGGAGATCTTGTTCAGAGAACGCGGCACCGACTTTCAAACGGAGGATGACCCGGGACCAACTCGCCACAGTGGGAAGGCGCTCCATCACGGCCTCTGCCGTGGATACGAGCAGGATCGGCTTCTCAGGCTTGGCAAGGCGCCTCAAGACCGAGCTTCGTCTACCCGCGATTTCGTGCGACGGCTCCAGCTGATCGAACGGCAGCGTATTCAGTCTTGGAAAAACAAGCACATCGCACGAAGGCGCGAGGGCATGAATGACGGCACCCAGCCGCTCGGCCCTATTCTCGCTTTCAGCAAGAAAGACGACGCCTTTGCGACCCGACTTCCTCCACTGTGCGAGCAGATGGAGGGCCACCATGCCTAGGGGCGACGAAGAAGAGATCGCAGTCCGCGATGAAGAATTCGTTCGCTTCGTTGCCCGGCTGGCAACACGCGCTTTGCTGGAATGGCCCACCTTGAACCCGTCGTTGATTCGCCACCAACTGTGGCTGATGGCGAGTGTTGCTTCGAACAGGCCCGCTCCGATGCGAGAGCTACGCCTCGGGCTGCGTACATATGCGAATTTGATCGCGGACGCACGTATCCAATCTAGTCGTCCAGTGAGACGTCGTTTGGGAGCGGAGACGTCTCGATCGTCCCCTTCTCCGCCCGATAGTAGGTTCCCGATTCCTGACGATTGCCCGCTCGCCTCAGCCTAGGCCTCGGCAGCCAGGACCGTCATTGCTCCCAAGCTGTCACTCGCTTGAGAACTGCTTCCGGATCGACTTCGCCATTGTTGGACGTCCACGCGACGAATTGATCCGGTCGCACAAGTATTAGGCTGAAATAGCCTCAGAACGCTGCAGATCCCGGCAAGTGGAGTGCAGGATCGGGAGGGCGGCCCGCTTTCGACGACCGTCGTACTCGCTCAACTTGGAAGCCAAACGCAGTCCGCTGTCACTGACTATTGTGCACGCTGGCCCGCGCGCCAGCCCATTTCCCAGAAGTCCGACTCGAGTCGCGTAGCTTCCTTGAAGATCGCGATCAGCTCGGCCTCGCGGGCGGGCGTGGCGTAGAGATCGGCGAGATTCTCCAAATGAGCCCGCGCTTTCGCCGCGACCTCCTGATATGGCGCGCCGGCATACTCGGCGATCCAAACCCGATATGGGTTCGTTGCAGCGAGCGCATCGGGTCGCGACGCAAGCCGCGTCGCAATCTCCGCGTAGCCGATCACGCAAGGCGCAAGCGCCACCTTGAGTGCCAACAGATCGCCGCGCATTCCAGCGTCAAGTACGTAGCGTGTATAGGCCAGCATCTCGACGGCAGGCGGGGCCTGTTCGAGATCGCCGGGCGACAGGCCCCAGCCGGCGCACAGCTTTACATGCAGGTTCATCTCGACGTCGAGGATGGCCGAGAGGCCAGCGGCCGCTTCACGCATGTCGGCAAGCTTGGGCGACTTGTAGACGGCGAGCGCGTAGGCGCGGGCAAACTCGATGAGAAAAAGGTAGTCCTGGACGAGGTAGTGACGAAACGCCCCCTCGGCGAGCGAACCGTCCGCCAACCCGTTCGTGAAGGGATGTTCGGTGTAGGCCCGCCACTCGGCGGATGCTGCTGTCTTTAGGCGCTCGAAGAAACTCATGATTTCTTACCGGGTTTGCTTCCAGGGAAGTCTTGTCGCTACTGCTGACGCGCCGCGGGCCGGGAAGGTTCCCTTGCCAAGCCTCCCCAAGGCGGGTCCAAGATACTAGGTTAGGGTCATGAAGAATCACGGCCGTCCCCAAGCCATCGGGCCAATAGCCACACCAGAGCCCTTCGTGCGGCAAAGCTTCGACGACGCGCGCAAGGCGGTCGCGGCTTTGCGATCACTTTATGCCCGAAATACCCAGTTTCTGCGCGATTCCTTCGCCGCGCTCGCGGCTGGCAGCGACAGTAACCGGCGATACCGGGCGTTCTACCCGGAAATCAGCGTCACCACGAGCTCATACACCCAGGTCGATTCTCGTCAGTCCTATGGCCACATGCCGACGCCCGGGCAGTATTCGACCACGATCACCCAGCCCGACCTGTTCGAAACCTATCTCATCGAGCAGCTCGATTTGATCATGCGCAACCATGGCGTTCCGGTCGTCGTGTCGGAATCGGAAACCCCCATCCCGCTGCATTTTGCATTTCAGGAAGGCACCTACGTTGACGGCGCCGCTGCCAGGAACATCAAGCGACCGATCCGAGACCTGTTCGACGTTCCAGATCTTGATGGAACCGACGATCAGATCGCCAATGGCACATACGAAGCACCGGTCGGCCGGCCGAGGCCGCTGTCGCAATTCACCGCGCAGCGCGTCGACTATTCCCTGCATCGCCTGCAGCACTACACGGCCACCAGCCCCAACCACTTTCAGAACTTCGTGCTGTTCACCAACTACCAATTCTACATCGACGAGTTCTGTGCTCGCGCCAGGGACCTGATGGCGAACGGCGATACCGGCTATGCCGAATTCGTCGAGCCCGGCAATGTCATCATCAGACGCGGGGAACAGCGAGCGGCCGCCGGCGTGACAACGGCGCGTCTGCCGCAGATGCCGGCATATCACCTGAAGAGGCCGGACAACGCAGGCATCACCATGGTCAATATCGGTGTCGGGCCCGCGAACGCCAAGACGATCACCGACCATATCGCCGTACTCAGGCCGCATGCGTGGCTCATGCTCGGGCACTGTGCCGGATTGCGCGACACCCAGGCGCTTGGCGACTACGTGCTGGCGCATGCTTACATGCGGGAGGACCATGTTCTCGACGACGACCTCCCGCTATGGGTGCCCCTTCCTGCGCTGGCCGAAATCCAGGTCGCGCTCGAGGAGGCCGTGGCGGAAGTGACCGGGCTATCCGGATATGACCTGAAGCGCGTCATGCGCACCGGCACCGTTGCTTCCATCGACAATCGCAATTGGGAATTGCGCGACCGGCGTGGTCCGATCCAGCGGCTCTCGCAGTCGCGCGCCATTGCGCTCGATATGGAATCGGCGACCATCGCCGCCAACGGATTCCGCTTCCGCGTACCCTACGGCACCTTGCTATGCGTGTCCGACAAGCCGTTGCACGGAGAACTGAAGCTGCCCGGCATGGCCACCGAATTCTATAAGCGGCAGGTCGCCCAGCATCTGACCATCGGCATCCGCACGATGGAGAAGTTGGCGGACATGCCATTGGAACGGCTGCACTCGCGCAAGCTCAGAAACTTCTCGGAAACGGCCTTCCAGTAAGGCGCGCCGAGACCTGTCGGGACCTTACCGCGTTCCGTAGGCGCGATCCCCGGCATCACCAAGGCCAGGCAGGATAAAGGCGTTTGCATCGAGCCCCTCGTCGATACCGGCCGTCCACAATCGCACGTCGGGATGCAGGCCCCGGAAGCGCTCTACACCTTCCGGCGCGGCAAGCAGGCATACCAGCCGAATATCCTTCGCGCCGCGTTCCTTCAGCCGATCCACCGCCGCCACCGCCGTGTTCGCCGTCGCAAGAACCGGCGACACCACGATTGCCAGTCGCTCGTGAAGATCGGACGGCGATTTGAAGAAATATTCGACCGCCACGAACGAATGCGGTTCGCGGTAGAGCCCGATATGCGCGACGCGGGCGGTCGGAACGAGGTCCAGCATTCCGTCGACAAAGGTCACCCCTGCCCGTAACACCGGCACGAAAACCAGTTTCTTACCTGCGATCTTGGCGGAGTGCATTCGTGCAAGCGGAGTCTCGACCTCCACATCGGTCAACGGCAGGTCGCGCGTCACCTCGTAACAAAGCAGCATTCCGATTTCCTTGAGGAGCTCGCGAAAAGACTTTGTCGAAATCGTCTTGTCGCGGATCAGCGTAAGCTTGTGCTGGACCAACGGGTGATCCACGATCGTAACGCCTTCCATGCTTTTGCTCCCTGCGGGTAATCGAATCGCGTTCCATAGCATTTTTGATCGAACCGGATAGCCTGTTCGCATGAAGAAAACGCGTCAACAGATACTAGAAAACCGTACCGTCGCTAATGACTTTGACGGGCGGCGAACCATCAGGCCGGCGCGCGAACGCCAGTGCCCTGCCCGCCGCCCAGGTGCCGCCTTCCAGAATCTTCGCCAGTGGAAGAGAGACCGCGTCAAGACCAACGCGTTGCCGCAGCAGATCCGCCAGCCGGTCCAGCAGCGCGACGGTCAGCGCCCTCCACTCGACCACGAGCAGAGACGCGACATCATGTTCGCGTTGCGCGTCCATGGGGTCGCGCAGCACCAGTACCCCGGCGTCGACGAACAATCCACCGTTGCGGTATTCCGCGAGGCCCGTCAGGCCGTCGATATCCGTCACCTGCAGCCCCGCCCGCTGTATCGGCTCGATCAGCGAATACGATAGCCACTGCGACAATTTGTGCAGCGGCACCAGCCCGCTGGTCGCATCCTCGGTCTTGAGCGCCGGATGATGCCAGCAATCTCCTAACGGAATTCCGCCGAACGTTATGCGCGACGGCCAGATCGGCCCCAATTGGCGCAAAAGTTCTGACAAAATCGTCGAGGCAGCGATCACCCCCGCGTCGGCCGTCGCTGTGAGGTGATCAAATAATCCACCCGGCCGAGCCGTGTCGTCGCGGGCGAATATCTGCGGCGACGCCGATGCTACGTCGCCGAGCCGGCGAAGAAGGCTGATACGGCCCTCGAGGCCAACCAGCGGATTCTCGTCCGCAATCTGAAAGCCAGTCTGCAGATCGGCAACAGTCAGCCGCTGAAGCACAGCGACATCCGCTCGCAACGGTTCGTCAGCCTTCGCTGAGAAGACGCCACGCGCAAACATGTCCAGACTGGCAAGCGCCAGCCCCTCCGAACGGCCGATACTTGCGCCCGTCAAGGGATCGCGATAGCGCCACGACGGACCTGCTCCAGCATCGAGCAGCACACTGATCATGGCAAGGTCAAACTCGGCGCGCGCGCGCTCTTTCCTGCCGCGCCAGTTCTTGGCGTCGGCAAGGACCGCCCAGCGATCGATGCCGCCGACGACAAAATGGCGCCAGCGCGAATGAAAGGGAATATCGAACGTCGGATAGGCCTTGCGCGTTGTCGCAAGCACGAGATCAACCGCCTCGTCGAGCCGGCCAAGATCGACCTTGAAATGCTGAAGCTGGTCGTTCAAGCCGATTTCCAGCATCCGGTGCGCGCGACTGCGCACCGCTTCCGCACTTAAGGGAGATAAGCCGTCTGCCGTCGCGTCTGCTGTCACGATCAATGGCCCTGGCTCGCCCTAGTATTTTTCGAGCGGCCGACCGGAGGCGATCAGGTCCTCAGGCTTTGTGTCAGGTGAAAAATATCCCGCGGCTTTCTTGGCGGCGATTTCCACATGGGCGTCGGCGGGAATCATGTAATCGGGAATGGCGACGCGCTCGACAATGTCGATACCCTGCCCCGTCAGCGCATCATATTTCATGTCGCTCATCGAGATGAAGCGGTCGATGCGCTTCAATCCCAGCCAGTGAATGACATCCGGCATCAGTTGCTGGAAACGCGCATCCTGCACCCCGGCAACGCATTCCGTTCGTTCGAAATAGGCGGATGCATCGTCGCCATCTTCCTGGCGCTTGCGCGCATTGTAGACCAGAAACTTCGTGACCTCGCCGAGCGCCCGGCCTTCCTTGCGATTGTAGACGATAACGCCCAGCCCCCCCGATTGTCCGGCGCGCGCGCATTCCTCGATGCCCTGAATGAGATATGGACGGCAGGTGCAAATGTCCGAGCCGAAAACATCCGAACCGTTGCACTCGTCATGGACGCGACAGGTGATTTTGGTCCGATGGTCCGAAAGCTTCGTGACATCGCCGAACAGATAGACGGTCGTTCCGCCGATCGGCGGAAGAAAGACTTGCAGATCGGGGCGCGTGACAAGCTCGGGAAACATGCCCGCGGTCTGTTCGAACAGCGCACGCCGCAGATTGGTCACGCTCGTGCCGAAGCGTCGCGCGATCCCGGGCAAGTGCCAGACCGGATCGATCGCAATCTTGACAACGGAGACGGAACCGCTGGCGTGAACGAACTCGCCATCGGGCACCAGCCGCTTGGCGGCCAGAGCCGCCTGAATTTCCGGCAGGTCGAGCCTGGCCCGCGTGATCGCGATGCTCGGCCGGATATCGATGCCTTCCGTGATTTCGGCGCGAAAGTTCTCCGCGACGAGATGTCCCCACGGATCGAGCGCAACAATGCGTTCCGGATCTATCCATTGCGAGAACGGCCCAACGGTCGCGGCCGGGTGTGTGTTGGTCAGGTCGGGACGACGGATCGGATCCAGCGCACCGGAAGAAACGGCAAGTGCGCGGTAGACCGCATAGGAGCCCCCGTGAGTGCCAATCACGTTGCGATCCTGCGGGCGCGATACCGTCCCGATGATGGGACCACGTTCACGCGCGGTCGGCGCTCCCCACACGATCGGGAATTCATGTGTTGCACCAGGCACCGGATGCGATGTCAGGCGAATATGGTCGATACGATTGGAATTGCTCATCGTTCGGTAGTCCCAAAACGGCAACGGCCCGCCTTAATGACGGGCCTGACCGGAGAACCAAATGAATTATGCGGGTCAGTGACCCCTGCAGTACTATATAGGTAAACTGTGTGCATTTACAACAAGGAAGGAAATCCTCCCCTCTGGAAGCACCGGCGCAAGAAAGTCCGGAGCTACAACGTCAGACCGGGCAGATCGAGCCCGTTGGCGCGGGCACATGCAATCGCGCTTTCATAGCCGGCGTCGGCATGACGCATGACGCCCGATGCCGGATCGTTCCACAACACGCGTTCAAGTCGACGCGCCGCCTCTTGCGTTCCGTCGGCGACAATAACCATGCCGGCGTGCTGCGAATAGCCGATCCCGACGCCGCCGCCATGATGTATCGAGACCCAGGTGGCTCCGCTGGCACAATTGAGCAGCGCATTGAGCAGCGGCCAGTCCGACACTGCATCCGAGCCGTCGAGCATAGCTTCGGTTTCGCGGTTCGGGCTCGCAACCGAGCCGCTGTCGAGATGATCGCGGCCGATGACGATCGGCGCCTTCAGTTCGCCGCGCGCCACCATGTCGTTGAACGCCATGCCGAGCCGGTGGCGATCACCCAGACCGACCCAGCAGATTCGTGCCGGCAGCCCCTGGAACTTGATCCGTGCTTTCGCCATGTCGAGCCAGTTATGGAGATGCCTATCGTCCGGCATCAGCTCCTTGACTTTGGCGTCGGTCCGAAAAATATCTTCGGGATCTCCTGATAGCGCCGCCCACCGGAACGGGCCGACGCCGCGGCAAAACAGCGGACGGATGTAGGCCGGTACGAAGCCCGGGAAATCGAACGCGTTCTTCAATCCCATGTCCTTCGCCATCTGGCGGATGTTGTTGCCATAGTCGAGCGTGGGAATACCTTGCGCGTGGAAATCCAGCATGGCCTGGACATGACCGACCATGGAGGTCTTGGCCGCGACTTCAACCGCTTTCGGATCGGCCTCGCGTTTCGATTCCCACTCGGCAAGCGTCCATCCCTTCGGCAAATAGCCGTTGATCGGATCGTGCGCGCTGGTCTGGTCGGTAACGATGTCCGGCCTGACGCCGCGACGCACCAGCTCTGGAAAGAGCTCGGCGGCATTGCCAAGCAGGCCGACGGAAACCGGCTTCTTGTTCTGCTTCGCCTCCGTCATGATCGCGAGCGCCTCGTCAAGCGAGCTTGCCTGTCGGTCGAGGTAACCCGTGCGCAGCCGCATCTCGATGCGGCTCGGTTGGCATTCGATCGCGAGCATCGACGCCCCGGCCATGGTTGCGGCGAGCGGCTGCGCGCCGCCCATGCCGCCGAGACCCGCCGTCAAGATCCACTTGCCCGCGAGGTTGCCGCCGTAGTGACGCCGCCCGACCTCGACAAACGTTTCGTACGTCCCCTGCACGATGCCCTGGCTGCCGATGTAGATCCACGATCCCGCCGTCATTTGGCCGAACATCATCAGCCCCTGCTTGTCGAGTTCATTGAAGTGATCGAGCGTCGCCCAGTGCGGCACCAGATTCGAGTTCGCGATCAGCACGCGCGGCGCATCGGCATGGGTGCGGAAAATTCCGACCGGCTTGCCCGACTGCACCACCAGCGTCTGATCGCCTTCGAGCTTGCGCAACGAGGCAACGATTCGGTCAAAGCTGTCCCAGTCGCGGGCGGCCCGGCCGATTCCGCCATAGACGACGAGTTCGCTCGGACGTTCGGCAACGTCGGGATCGAGATTGTTCATCAGCATTCGAAGCGGCGCTTCCGTCAGCCAGCTCTTGGCGCTGATCTCGGGCCCGTGGGGCGCCCGGATGATGCGGTCATTGTCCAGTCGTCGGTTCATGACAAAGAGCCTCTCTCGGCAAGGATTGGAAACGGGTTGCTCTCAAGTACCGACATAGCGGCCGTCGGCAACGCGCCGGCTTCCACCAGCGCCGTTGCCTGCGCGAGGTCATCGGCCATGTAGCGATCGCCGCCAAGCGCCGGCACCTGCTCGCGCAACGCTGCAATGACAGCCGCAAGCGCGGGACTGGTCGAATGCGGAGCGCGCAGCCCGATACCTTGCGCCGCAACCAATAGCTCGATGCCGAGGATGGTGGCGAGATTGTCCTCCATGTCAGACAAGCGGCGCGCCGCGTGTGCGGCCATCGACACGTGATCTTCCTGGTTGGCGCTGGTTGGCGTCGAATCGATCGAGCAGGCCGCGGCGCGCTGTTTATTCTCCGCATAGAGCGCGGCCGCCGTCACTTCGGCGATCATGAATCCGGAGTTGAGGCCGGGATCTGGGGTCAGGAACGGCGGCAAGCCGAAGTTGAGCGCGGGATCGACAAGGGTAGCGATGCGTCGCTCGCTGATCGCCCCGATCTCGGAGAGTGCCAGCGCAATCTGGTCGGCTGCAAAGGCGACCGGCTCCGCGTGAAAATTGCCCCCCGAGACGATCTCTCCGGTCTCGACCAGCACCAGCGGGTTATCCGTGACGGCGTTGGCTTCGATCGTCAGCGTGCGGGCGGCTTGCGTCAGCAGATCGAGCGCAGCGCCGGCGACCTGGGGCTGGCAGCGCAGGCAATAGGGATCCTGCACGCGCTCGTCGCCCTCCAAATGCGACATGCGGATATCGCTACCCTCAAGCAACGCCGTCAGTGCCGCGCCGGCGGCGATTTGCCCGGCATGCCCGCGCAGTTGCTGGATCTCGTGACGAAACGGCGCCGTCGAAGCCATCGCGGCGTCGACCGACAACGCGCCCGTCACTAGCGCCGCACTGGCCAGGCCATGGGCGCGCAACAAACCGGAAATGGCATAGGCGGTCGAAAACTGCGTTCCGTTGATCAGCGCGAGGCCTTCTTTCGGACCGAGCGCCACCGGCGCAAGACCGGCGGCGGCCAGTGCATCGCGGGCCGGCACAACGCTTCCGCCGACCAGCGCCTGCCCCTCGCCGATCATGACCGCCGTCATATGCGCGAGCGGCGCCAGATCGCCGGAGGCTCCGACCGATCCCTGCTGCGGCACCAGCGGACAAATGCCCTTCGCCAGCATGGCCTGAAGCTGCTCGATGATTTCGCGGCGCACGCCCGATGCGCCTCGTCCGAGCGAGACGATCTTCAGCGCCATCATCAGACGAACGATCGGCTCCGGCGTCGGCGGCCCTACCCCGCAGCAATGCGACACAATGAGATTGTGCTGCAGCAGCGCCGTCTGGTCGGCAGCAATCCGTTTCGACGCCAGTTTTCCAAATCCGGTATTGATGCCGTACGCTGGGGCTTCCGCACGCGCGGCCGCGGCGACAATCGAAGATGCAGCTTCAACGCGCGACCAGAACGACGGATCGAGCACGACCGGAGCCCCGGCCAGGACTTGCGCCAGATCGTCGAGGCTGACCCTTCCAGGCGAAACCAAAATGGGGGCGTCGGGGCGGCTCACTGTCCCCTCCACACCCGGCTGTGCAACGGATTAAAGCCGATCCGGTAAACGAGCTCGGCCGGCCGCTCGATCTCCCAGATCGCAAGATCACACCATTTGCCCGCCTGAAGCGTTCCTGTCTCACCGAGAATTCCGAGTGCGCGCGCACCTTCCCGCGTTACGCCAGCGAGGCATTCGGCAACGGTCAGCCGGAACAGCGTTGCGCCCATATTCATTGCCAGGAGAAGCGACGTCAGCGGCGAACTGCCGGGATTGCAGTCTGTCGCAAGTGCCATGTTGACGCCGTAGGCGCGGAATAGTTCGATCGGCGGCTTCGTCGTCTCGCGAATAAAATAGAATGCGCCCGGCAGCAGTACCGCCACCGTCCCTGCCCGCGCCATTGCCGCGGCGCCGGCATCATCGGTGTGCTCCAGATGATCTGCCGACAAGGCCGAGAATTCCGCGGCAAGCGCGGCGCCGCCAAGGTTCGACAACTGATCCGCATGCAGCTTGACCGGCAATCCAAGCCCCTTTGCCGCGCGGAACACCCGTGCCGTTTGCTCTCCCGAGAACGCAATGCCTTCCATGAAGGCATCGACGGCATCGGCCAATCCGGCCTGCGCCACCGCTGGCAACATCTCGCGGCAGATAAGATCGATATACCGATCCTTGTCACCGTCAGCTTCCGGAGGCGTCGCGTGCGCGCCGAGAAATGTCGTCTTGATAGCGACCGGACGCTTGTCACCGAGCGCGCGCGCCGCTGAGAGCTGACGCATCTCGGTTTCGGTATCGAGCCCGTAGCCGGATTTGATCTCCAGCGTCGTCACGCCCTCGCCGATCAGGGCATCGAACCTTGGCAGCGCGTCGGCAACAAGCTCGGCCTCACTGGACGCCCGCGTCGCCGCGACCGTGGAGACAATGCCGCCGCCGGCGCGCGCGATCTCTTCATAGCTCGCTCCCTGCAGCCGCAGCTCGAACTCGTGGGCGCGGTTTCCGCCAAAAACCAGATGGGTGTGACAATCCACCAATCCCGGCGTGATCCAGCGCCCCGCGCAATCGATCCGCTCGGCCACATCAGCGTCCAATGGAAAGTCGGAACGGCTACCGACGAACGCGATGCGTCCGTCGCGCGCCGCGACCAAGCCGTCCTCGATTACACCGAGCCCGGGCATATCCTCCCGAACCGTGGCGAGCCGGGCGTTGAGCCAGATTCGATCGAAGCGGTCGGCCATGCAGCTCTCCTTCAGCGGCAGGAGCTTGACGTATCTATATGTCTATACATAAAATCGCGTGGGTGTTCTGTCCAGCCGGTTTCGAAACATGTCGACACTGCATTTCGCATCAGCGCTGCTCCCTTCGGGGTGGGCCGATGACGTGCAGGTGGGGGTGACGGACCAGACCATCACCAAGGTTACGGCCGGCGTGGCGCCGGGACCGCAGGACGAGCGCTACAAGCTGGCGATTCCGGGCATAGCGAGCCTGCATAGCCATGCGTTCCAGCGTGGCATGGCGGGGCTCGCCGAAACGCGCGGCAATTCCGCGGATACGTTCTGGACATGGCGCGAGACGATGTATCGCTTCGCACTCGAAATGACGCCAGAAGACGTCGAAGCCGTCGCCACGCTGCTCTATGTCGAGATGCTCGAGCAAGGCTATACGCGCGTCGGCGAATTCCACTATCTCCATCACGACCACAACGGCGCGCCCTACGCCAACCCTGCGGAGATGGCGACGCGGATTGCGCGGGCCGCCGAAATCTCCGGCATCGGACTGACGCTGCTGCCGAGTTTCTATGCACACAGCTCGTTCGGCGGGGCGGCGCCACATGCCGGCCAGCGCCGGTTCATCTGCTCGGTCGATCAGTTTGCTAAACTAACTGACGCCACACGGACAGCCGTCCGCACGCTGCCCGGAGCCAATATCGGCATCGCCCCGCACAGCCTGCGCGCCGTGACGCCTAACGAATTAGCGGCCATCGCGCCATTGGCCGAAGCCGGGCCGATGCATATCCATGCCGCCGAACAGACCAGGGAAGTCGAGGAATGCATCGCCTGGTCGGGCCGGCGGCCGGTTGAGTGGCTGCTCGAACATGCGCCCGTCGATCAGCGCTGGTGCCTGATCCATGCGACCCATATGACCGAAGCGGAAACCACCGCGCTGGCAATAAGCGGTGCGGTCGCCGGACTTTGCCCGGTCACCGAAGCCAGTCTTGGCGACGGCATTTTTCCGGCTCGCGAATTCCTCGATGCCGGCGGGCGGTTCGGCATCGGGACGGACTCCAACGTGCTGGTCGGCGTCACCGACGAACTGCGTCAGCTCGAATATGGCCAGCGCTTGAAACACCGTGAGCGCAATGTGCTGTCCGGCGGTCCTGGCCTGTCGACCGGCCGAGCGCTGTTCGACGCCGCGCTCACCGGCGGCGCCCAGGCGCTCGCACAGCCAACTGCTGGCCTCCAGGCCGGTACACGCGCCGACATCGTGACTCTCGACACCACCCATCCTTCGCTTGCCGGGCGTCGGGGGGATGCCGTCCTCGACGGCTGGATTTTTGCAGCAGGCGCAAGTGCCGTCGACACGGTCTGGGCCGGTGGCGCCAAGGTCGTCGAGCATGGGCGTCACCGGCTCCGCGAGAGCGCGCGCGATGCGTTCAACGCAGCGGTGCGGAGGCTCGTGGCATGAGCCTCGCCACCGAACGCGGCAAACTCCAGTCGGCCGACAAGCCGACGCTGTACAAGCAGATCCGGATCGACATCGAGCGCCGCATCCTGACCGGAGAATGGCCGCCCGGTCACCGCATCCCGTTCGAGCACGAGCTGATGTCGCGCTATGGCTGCTCGCGCATGACGGTGAGCAAGGCGCTGTCGGAACTTGCGCAAGCCGATCTCATCGAGCGGCGGCGCAAGGCCGGCAGTTTCGTCCGCCGTCCCACATTTCTGTCAGCGGTGCTCAAGATCGCCGACATCCGCGCCGAGATAAACGCGCTTGGCCGCAGTTACGGCTATGAGTTGATCCAGTGCTCGCGGCGCACTGCAAACGCCACCGACCGCGCCCGCCTTGGCGCGGGGAAAGCCGGAAAGGTGATCGCGATTGCATGCCGTCACAGCGCCGACGGCGTGCCGTTCGCCATCGAGGACAGGCTGATCGATCTCGACGCCGTGCCCGAAGCGGCTGCAGCGGATTTTGCGGCCGAGCCGCCCGGCTCGTGGCTGCTGCACCATGTGCCATGGACGGAAGCCGAGCATTCGATCAGTGCCATCGTGGCTGACGAACAGGCTGCGGCGGCGCTGGATATCGCGATCGGAGCCCCCTGCCTGGTGATCGACCGGCACACCTGGCGCAGCGCCCGGCCGCTGACGGCCGTGCGCCTGCTCTATCCGGGTGAGTCCCATAAACTGATTGCTCGCTTCAAAGGCGGCTTGGAGGGATAGCAATGCGCGCGATATCTGGCACAAGCTATGCAGCAGTTTTGGTAACAGCTTCGCCGCAACCAGCATGAAGACCATGAACCAGCAAAAGGGATACAGCCATGCGTAATTTTGGAATTTTCGCGGCAACCGCCGCTCTCCTGGTGGCCGCACCGGCCGCCGCCCAGGACGTCAAGGTCGGCATCGGCATTTCCGGATGGACCGGTTTTGCCCCGCTCACGCTCGCCAATCAGGCGGGCATCTTCAAGAAGAACGGTCTCGATGTGACGATCAAGAAGATCCCGCAGAAGGATCGCCATCTCGCCATCGCGTCGGGCGACATTCAATGCGCGGCGACCACTGTCGAGACCTGGATATCCTGGAATGCCAATGGCGTCGCCACCAAGCAGATCTTCCAGCTCGACAAGAGCTACGGCGCCGACGGCATGGCCGTGCGAAACAATATCGCCTCGATCAAGGACCTCAAGGGCAAGACGGTTGCCGCGTCCGCGCCCGGCACCTCGCCCTATTTTGCTTTGGCCTGGATGCTCAAGAAGAACGGGCTTTCGGTCAAGGATGTCACGATCGTGAATCTGGAGCCGGCGGCGGCAGCGCAGGCATTCGTCTCGGGCCAGAACGATGCGGCCATGACCTATGAGCCTTACCTCTCGACGGTGCGCGCAGCACCCGACAAGGGCAAGATCATCGCCACCACGCTCGACTATCCAATGGTGATGGACACGTTCGGCTGCACGCCGAAGTTCCTGACTGAAAACCCGAAAGCCGCCAAGGCGTTGGCCGACAGCTATTTCGAGGCGATCGCCTTGATCGAAAAGGATCAGGCCAAGTCGTACGAGATCATGGGTGCCGACGTAAAACAGTCCGGCGACCAATTCGGCAACTCGGCCAAATTCCTGCGCTGGCAGGACAAAGCCGCGAACCAGAAATTCTTCGCCGGTGAATTCCTGACCTTCAACAAGGAAGCTGCAGAGCTGTTGCTCGAGATCGGCATCATCAAATCGGTTCCGAAGATCGACGACCTCTACGACGCGAGCTTCATCAAGTAGTTTTGTGCGTGGCGCGCCAGTCCCGCTTTCGGTCATGAGAGCGGGACGACGGCGATCACCGCACAGCTTTTTAGGATATGCCTGTGATACGTCCCCTGGATCCCGTGACATCGAGGCAGCGCGCGGCCTATGGCCTGGCGTTCTTCGTGCTTTTCGTTGCCGTGTGGGCTTGGGCGACCTTCGGCGGCTACGTCTCGAAGACGTTTCTCGCCAACCCGCTGACGATGCTGCAGGAAGGTTGGGAGCTGCTGACAAAGCACGGCTTCCTGTTCGACATCGGCATGACGATCTGGCGTGTCGTCGGCGGCTTTGTGCTGGCGGCCATCATCGCTGTGCCGCTCGGCGTTCTGATGGGGGCCTACAAGCCGATCGAAGCTTTACTGGAGCCGTTCGTCTCGTTCGCACGTTACCTGCCCGCCTCGGCCTTTATCCCGCTGTTGATCCTGTGGGCGGGCATCGGCGAACTGCAGAAGCTCCTGGTCATTTTCATCGGTTCGGTTTTCCAGATCATCCTGATGGTCACCGTGACGGTCGGAAACACCAGGCGCGACCTCGTTGAAGCCGCCTACACACTGGGCGCCAGCGACCGCGGCATCATCAACCGGGTGCTGCTGCCCTCCTCCGCGCCCGAGGTCGCGGAGATCCTTAGGCTCGTACTCGGCTGGGCGTGGACCTACGTCATCGTAGCCGAGTTGATCGGCTCATCGTCGGGCATCGGCCATATGATCACGGACAGCCAGGCCCTGCTCAACACCGGCCAGATCATCTTCGGCATCATCGTCATCGGGCTGATCGGGCTGGTGTCGGACTTCCTGTTCAAGGCCTTCAACGCCTGGCTGTTTCCGTGGAAACTGGCATGACCGAGCTGAAAATCGATCAGGTCGCCCGCACCTTCCCTGCCCGCCAAGGTCATGCGCCGACACGCGCGCTGGAGCCGATCGACCTCAACGTCGGCAACAATGACTTCGTCACGATCCTCGGCCCGTCAGGCTGCGGAAAATCGACGTTGCTGCGCATCGTCGCCGGTCTTGACCGGCCGACCAGCGGCCGGGTCATTCTTGATGGGCAAGAGGTGGCTGGCCCTGGCGCCGATCGCGGCATGGTGTTTCAGTCCTACACGCTGTTTCCGTGGCTGACCGTGCGCGAAAATATCGCGTTCGGCCTGCGCGAGCGCGGGGTTTCCGAGGCGGATCGCGGCAAGATCGCCGACGGCTTCATCCAACGGGTCGGCCTATCAGGCTTTGAGAATCATTGGCCGAAGCAACTCTCCGGCGGCATGCAGCAGCGCACGGCGATCGCCCGGGCGCTCGCCAACGATCCAAAAATCCTGTTGCTCGACGAACCGTTCGGCGCGCTGGATAATCAAACCCGCGTGTTGATGCAGGAAATGCTGCTCGGCATCTGGGAGCGCGAGCAGAAAACCGTGCTGTTCGTCACCCATGATATCGAGGAGGCGATCTTTCTCGGCAGCCGCGTCATCGTCATGAGCGCCCGTCCCGGCCGCATCAAGGCCGAGATCGCGGTCGATCTACCCCACCCGCGATCCTACAAGATCAAGACCACGCCCGAATTCGTCAGCCTGAAGGAACGGCTCGTCGAAGAGATCCGCGCCGAGGCGTTGAAGGTCGCGGTTCATGCCTGACGATCGAGCACTGCGAAATCCGCTCCGGATGCGGTGAAATCAGTCCCGAATTTTGCTACGCTGATCCCAGCTTAACAACGTCAACTGGAGCCGCTGGATGCGATCGCATCCATCACTCCTGATCGCCCTCGCGATTGCGCACTTCCAACGCAGTGCGACGTTCCGCATCCCCGACAGGGAGACAGCCCATGGTGAAACCGTTTCCGTCGAAAACCCACATCGGCAACCACATGCTGCATCCGGAAACGCTGATGCTGAACTACGGCTACGATCCGCAACTGTCGGAAGGAGCCGTCAAACCACCGGTCTTCCTGACCTCGACCTTCGTCTTCAGGACCGCCGAAGACGGACAGGACTTCTTCGACTACGTTGCGGGCCGGCGCGAGCCGCCCGAGGGGATGGGCGCCGGTCTGGTTTACTCGCGGTTCAATCACCCTAACAGCGAGATCGTTGAGGACAGGCTGTCGGTGTACGAGCGCGCCGAGAATTGCGCGCTGTTCTCTTCGGGCATGGCCGCGATTTCGACCACAATCCTGGCCTTCGTCCGCCCTGGCGACGTCATTCTGCACTCACAGCCACTGTATGGCGGGACGGAGACCCTGTTTGCGAAGACGCTTGCGAACCTCTCCATCGGCGCGGTCGGCTTCTCCGATGGCATTGACGAAGCGGCGGTCAGAGCGGCAGCGGGTGACGCCATGCGCAAAGGCCGGCTTGCGATGATTTTCATTGAGACACCGGCCAATCCAACCAATGGCCTGGTCGACGTAGCAATGGTCCGCCGGATCGCCGAGATGATCGGCCAAACCCAGGGGAGTACGCCGATCATCGCATGCGATAATACGTTGCTCGGACCGGTGTTTCAGCGACCGATCGAACACGGCGCAGATCTTTCGCTGTACTCGCTGACCAAATATATCGGCGGTCATTCCGACTTGATCGCAGGCGCTGCGCTTGGCTCAAAGGCGCTCATGAAGGAAGTCAAAGCGTTGCGCGGCGCGATTGGCACCCAACTAGACCCCCATTCGTGCTGGATGATCAGCCGGTCGCTTGAAACATTGGGCATCCGCATGGAGAAGGCTGACGCAAACGCGCGCCTCGTCGCAGACTACCTGCGCGACCACCCAAAAGTGGCAAAGGTCCATTACCTCGGTCACCACGATGAGGCATCCCCTGCCGGCCGCCTGTTTGCGAGGCAATGCACTGGTGCCGGCTCAACATTTTCCTTCGACATCGTCGGCGGCCAAGCCGCCGCATTCAAATTCCTGAACGCGCTGCAGATCTTCAAGCTGGCCGTGAGCCTGGGCGGCACCGAATCGCTTGCCAGCCTGCCTGCAAGCATGACCCACTCCGGCGTTCCGGCTGACATCCGCCAAAAAATAGGCGTTCTCGACTGCACGATCCGGCTGTCGATCGGCATCGAGCACCCATCCGATCTGATCGCTGATATCGCCCAGGCCTTGAACGCGACTTAGCCGCACGCCCGCTTCGAAAACAGCGGACGAACGACTGCGAGGTGGTTCCCGTCTGAGGGGCCGCAGCAAGCAATTGCTCTGCCGACAAGATCGATTTAGCGTGCAATGAAAGAGATCGGGTGGAAACAATGGCGCGTATCAAGACAACCGAGGCCGGACTCTACCGGATCCCCCTGCCCATTACCCTCTCCGACAGCACGCACGGCGAACTCAAAGCCTTCGAACTGGTGACATGCCGTGTCCGCGATTCGGACGGGGCCGAAGGTGTCGGCTATACATACACCGTCGGCCGCAATGGCGGCGCGATTGCCGACATCCTCCGGCGGGAGATCCCCGAACTGATCGAGGGCCGCGAGGCCGATGACACCGAAGCCATCTGGCATCACGTCTGGTGGAGCCTGCATTACGGCGGGCGCGGCGGACCACCGGTGCTTGCGCTCTCGGCGCTCGATATCGCCCTGTGGGACCTGAAGTCGCGCCGCGCCAACCTGCCGCTGTTTCGCATGTTAGGCGGCTTCGACGCCTGCGTGCCCTGCTACGCCGGCGGCATCGACCTCGATCTGTCCATCGAGCAGCTTGTGAGGCAAACCGACGACAATCTCGCCAAGGGCTTTCGCGCCATCAAGATGAAGGTGGGCCGCCCCGATCTCGCATCCGACGTCGCACGCGTGCAGGCGATGCGCCAACATCTTGGCAATGGCTTTCCCCTGATGGCGGATGCCAACATGAAATGGACGGTGGAGGAAGCCATCCGCGCGGCACGTGCGCTGCAACCATACGATCTCACCTGGCTCGAAGAGCCGATCATTCCCGACGATATTGCCGGTCACGCCCGCATCATGGCTGCCGGCGGCGTCCCGATCGCGGCCGGCGAAAACCTGCGAACGCCCTGGGAGTTCAAGAACTATATCGCGGCCGGCGCGGTGTCCTATCCGGAGCCCGACGTCACCAATTGCGGCGGGGTTACGGCCTTTATGAAGATCGCGCGGCTGGCGGAAGCGTTCAATCTACCGGTGACCAGCCACGGCGCACATGACGTTACCGTGCATTTGCTCGCGGCGTGTCCGAACCGCTCCTATCTCGAAGCCCACGGATTTGGGCTCGATAGTTACATCGAGCACCAGCTTGTCCTCCAGGAAGGCATGGCATTGGCGCCGACGCGGCCCGGCCATGGAATCGCATTCGACTGGAAAGGGTTGGCGCAGCTCGCAAGGTAACGGGACAGGCTGGTCCGCGACGGAGTGCTGATCGCACCGGTCTGCCCTGAATTCCTTGCAAAGTGCGTTCTGCATAAGGACCGCCAGGAAAAATTGGCAGTCCGCAAGGGGCGGCCCCGCTTTCGTCCAAAATGGAGTGCAAAGACAACACGTTGTGAATTCGATCCGGCGCGCTTTCTGATAGCGTCCGCTAGGCGCCTGTCTCGCCGCGCCGTCCTGTAAACACGGATAAATGTTTAAGCAGGAGGATGGCAGCACACGAAAATTCAAAGCAAATCGTACGATTCAGCCAGGGATTGCCAAGCAAGGCCGGCTCCGGCGCCGGCCGTTGCGATCAAACTCGTCAAGCCACGGCGTTGAGCGGTCAGGAAAAATGTTCTCGCTCACGTCGAAGAAACATTCAGCAGCTTATGAAGAGCGAGGAACGATCATGATCAAGGTGAAGATCAATAGCCAGGAGCATAGCTGGGACGGCGACCCGGACCTTTCATTACTCTGGTTTCTGCGCGATGAGGCCGGCTTGACGGGCACCAAATACGGGTGCGGCCAGGCGCTGTGCGGTGCCTGCACGGTTATCGTGGACAAGCAGGCCGTCCGCGCCTGCATCACCTCGGTTTCCGACGTGGTCGGCCGCGAGGTCACGACCATCGAAGGCCTTCATCCGGCCGGGGATCACGCGGTCCAGAAGGCCTGGCGTCAGCTTAATGTCCCGCAATGCGGCTTTTGCCAGGCCGGCCAGATCATGCAGGCCGCGGCCCTGTTGATGGAAAATCCAAAGCCCAATCACGACCAGATACGCGAAGCGATGGCGGGCAACATCTGCCGTTGCGGCACTTATCAACGCATCGAGAAGGCCGTGCATCTCGCATCGACGGGGGTGTAACCATGAATATCCTCACCAATCCCAACAAGCTCCGTGGCTTCGAACGGCACATCAAGGTCGACAACGTTTCACGCCGCAGTATCTTGAAGGGCCTCGGGCTGGCCGGCGGTTTTGTGCTCGCCGCTCCCGTGATGTCACGCCCCGGCTTTGCTGCGTACCAGACCGGTGCGGACAAGATGCCGCACGGTACCGTGGTGAACCCGCGCGTTTTCGTTTCTATCGCATCCGACGGAACAGTGACGATCGTCGCGCACCGCGCCGAGATGGGAACGGGTGTCCGCACCAGCCTGCCGATGATCGTCGCCGAAGAGATGGAAGCCGACTGGTCGCGCGTTCGCGTCCAGCAGGCGCCTGGCGACGAGGTCAAATTTGGCAACCAGGATACCGACGGATCGCGCAGCACGCGGCACTATCTGATGCCGATGCGCCAGATCGGCGCTTCGGCCCGCACGATGCTCGAAACCGCAGCGGCGAAACGTTGGGGCGTGCCAGCGACCGAAGTGAAGGCGATCAATCACGAGGTCGTCCACAATGCGAGCGGACGCCGCATCGGCTTCGGCGAGCTAGCAGCCGATGCCGCCAAGGAGTCGGTGCCGAGTGTCGAAGGCCTGAGGCTCAAGGACCCGAAGGACTTCCGTTATCTCGGCAAGGGCGCGATCGGCATCGTCGACGGTCGCGACATCACGGTGGGCACCGCGCGCTACGGCGCCGACGTCCGCCTGCCCGGCATGAAATATGCCGTCATCGCCCGGCCGCCGGTGACCGGCGGCAAGGTCGCGTCGTTCGATGGGGCGGAAGCGATGAAGGTTTCCGGCGTCGAGAAGGTCATGGAAGTCAGGGGCTGGCCGTGGCCTTCAAAATTCCAGCCGCTCGGCGGGATCGCTGTGATCGCGCGCAACACCGGCGCGGCCATCAAGGGCCGCAACGCGTTGAAGATCGTCTGGGACGATGGCGCCAACGGCAAATACGAGTCGGTCGCCTACCGCGCCGAACTGGAGCAAGCCGCACGGAAACCCGGCCTGGTGGTACGCAAGGAGGGCGACGTCGAGGCCGCCTTGAAGGGCGCCGACAAGGTGATCGTCGGTGAGTATTACGTGCCGCATCATGCCCATGCCAGCATGGAACCGCCGGTCGCGGTCGCGGACGTCAAGGGCGACAAGGCGGAGATCTGGGCACCAGTGCAAAGCGCGGGCGGAACGCGCGAAGACGTCGCCAAAACGCTCGGCATTCCCCAGGAGAATGTCACCGTCAACGTCACGCTGCTCGGCGGCGGCTTCGGGCGCAAGTCGAAGTGCGATTTCGCCCTCGAGGCGGCACTGCTTTCAAAGGAGCTCGGGGCCCCCGTCAAGGTGCAATGGACGCGGGAAGACGACATTCGCAATGGCTTCCTGCACACCGTCTCGGTCGAACGCATCGAGGCTGGCCTCGACAAGAACGGCAAGGTGACGGCTTGGCGGCATCGCAGCGTCGCGCCGAGCATCGCCTCGACATTTGCCGCCGGTGCGCTGCATCAGGCGCCGTTCGAACTCGGCATGGGGCTGGTCGACATGCCCTTTGAGATCGCCAACGTCCAGTGCGAGAATCCGGAAGCGGCCGCGCGTACCCGGATCGGCTGGTTCCGCTCGGTGTCGAATATCCCGCGCGCCTTTGCGGTGCAATCGATGGTGGGCGAACTCGCCCATGCCACCAACCGCGATCAAAAGACCATGCTGCTGGAGCTGATCGGCTCTCCCCGGATCCTCAAGCTGGATTCCGTGAAGGACCTCTGGAACTATGGTGAGCCCTATGACAGCTATCCGATCGACACCGCGCGCCTTCGCAAGGTCGTTGAGCTGGTCGCGGACAAGGGCGGTTGGGGACGGTCTGTGCCCAAGGGCCACGGGCTCGGCATTGCCGCGCACCGCAGTTTCGTCAGCTATATCGCGACCATTGTCGAGGTAGCTTTCGACGACAAGGGCAAGCTCACCGTGTCCCGGGTGGATACCGCGATCGATTGCGGAACCCACGTCAATCCGGAGCGAATCCAGGCGCAGATGGAAGGCGCTGTAATCATGGGCATGAGCTTCGCCAAGTATGGCGAGATCACTTTCAAGGACGGCAAGGTGCAACAGGGCAATTTCGACGATTTCCCGGTAATTCGGATCGACGAATCCCCTGCTGTGACCAACGTCTATATCGCGCCTGCCGACCCCGACACGCCGCCCAGTGGCGTTGGCGAGCCAGGGCTGCCGCCCGTTGCGCCGGCGCTGATCAACGCGATCTTCGCCGCGACCGGCAAGCGCATCCGCGCACTGCCGATCGGCAAGCAACTTGAAGCCTGAGGCGGGTTAGCCGGTTGCAGCAAAAGAGCGGCGGGCATCTCGTCCGCCGCTCTTCTTTAGATTATCGCCAGTTACTTCTTGACGGCGAATACCCAGACAACGCCGCCCTGGGGCACGTTATTCTCAAGACCGACATTGTTCTGAGTCACCAATGAGTCCTGGATGCGCTGGGCGTCCACGCCCCACCCGGACTGGATCGCGATGTACTGTGTCCCGTCGACTTCGTACGCGACCGGCATGCCCACGATGCCGGAATTGGTCTTCTGCTCCCAAAGCAGTTCGCCTGTCTTGGCATGAAAGGCGCGGAACATCCGGTCGTTGGTACCGCCGACCAGAACGAGATCGCCCGCGGTCGCCGTCACCGAACCAAACAGCTGCGATCTGGGGAAATTGTGCGACCAGACCTTCTTTCCCGTGCCCGGATCCCAGGCCTGCAGCTCGCCAAAATGAGTGGCGCCGGAGCGAACCTTCAGGCCGATATCTTCGGGCTTGGTCCCGAGCCAAAGCTGACCGGGAACCAACGGCACCTTCTCGCCGGTAAAGCCGCCGCAGAAATTCTCGTTGGCCGGAACATAGACAAAGCGGGTCTTCGGACTATAGGCCGCCGACGGCCAATCCTTGCCGCCCCACAATGACGGACAGAAGTCAACCCGCTTGCCCATAACTGGCTTGTGAGCCGGATCGACAATCGGCTTGCCGGTCTCGGGCTCAATGCCCTTCCAGACGTCGGTATAGACATAAGGCCAGCCGGCTACATACTTGATGCTGTCCGGCTTGCGCTCGAGTACCCAGAAGATCGCGTTGCGTCCCGGATGGATGAGGCCCTTGAAGATGCGTCCATCCCTCTGCACGTCGACCAGCATTGGTGCTTCCACCTCGTCCCAATCCCAGGAATCGTTTTGATGGTACTGGAAATAGGTTTTGATCTTGCCGCTATCCGGGTCGAGCGCGAGCACCGAGGTTGTGTAAAGATTGTCGCCGGGGTGAGTATCTCCCGGCCAAGGCGCGGCGTTGCCGGTGCCCCAGTAAATGGTCCTGGTGTCGGGATCGTAGTTGCCCGTCATCCACGCAGAGCCGCCGCCCGTTTTCCAGTCGTCGCCGCTCCACGTTTCGTTGCCAGGCTCGCCTTTGCTGGGAATGGTGAAGGTCCGCCATAGTTCTTTGCCATCATTGGCGTCATACGCGACGACATAGCCCCGCACGCCGAATTCACCGCCGGCAGCACCGACGATAACCTTTCCGTCGACAATGAGCGGCATCAGGGTCAGGTACTGACCCTTCTTGTAGTCCTGGACTTTGGTATCCCAGAGGACCTTGCCCGTTTTGGCGTCGAGCGCGACCACATGGTCATCCGTTGTAGCCAGGTACAGCTTGTCTTGCCACAATCCCACCCCGCGGTTCGTCGGGTGCAATTGGAAGAGATCGTCGGGGAGCTGGCGTTTGTAACGCCAGTACTCTTCGCCTGTCTTGGCGTTGAGGGCGATCACTTGGCCCATCGGAGTCGCGACGAACATCACGCCGTTATTCACGATCGGGGGAGCCTCGTGCCCTTCAACCACGCCGGTGGAGAAGGTCCACGCCGGTACCAGGTCTTTCACGTTCGAGGTGTTGATCTGGTCGAGCGGGCTATATCCCTGGCCGTCATAGGTTCGCCGATAGAGCATCCAATTGCCGGGTTCCGGGTTCTTCAGGCGGTCGGCGGTCACTGGGGTGTATTTCTCAATCGGGCCGGCAAAGGCAGCGATTGAGAACAGGCACGTGGACGCGACAAAGCTCGACAATAGCCATTGCTTCATGGTCATAGACGCTACCTCCCTGTTTGTTCTCTTCATCTTTCTTGGTGGTTGTGCGGCATTTGATGCGGGGTGCGATCACCCTCCTTGCTGTGCTCCTACCTTTCCAACGAATGTTCCAGCGACGGTGAGCGAACCGTCAGCTATCGCCAACGGAAGTGCCGCAAGGCGTCGAGGCGCCGGTCCAAACACCACTTGCGCGTTTTGCCGGGGGTCGAACTCGGAATTATGGCAAACGCATTTGAGCACGTCTTTTTCGCCCTGCGCCGCCTTGCCCCAGGCAGTGATAGGGCACCCGGCGTGGGTACAAATCACCGAATACCCAACGATGCCGTCAGCCGACCTCGCGCGCGTGTCGTCATCAAGTTCGGCCGGATCAAGTTTTACGACCACCACCTCATTCAACCGCGAACCTTTTCGGACCACCGAAGTTTTGGGATCCTTTGGCCAGGCGCGAACGAACGGTTCGCCAACCTTCAGGTCCTGCGGCTTGATGACCTCACCCGCATGATCCCCCTCGGCGAAGACCAGGACGTCGGCTTTTTGCGGTCGCAGGTCGCTGCCGGGCTGGTCCTCCTCGGCCGCGGCCGGTCTAGGCGCCGCTGCGTGCATCGCGGTGGCAAGAGCGGTCAGGATAATCGTGCGCCGGGTCTGATCTGAAGGCGATGACATTTTCGTCTCGCGTTCTGCATTGATGCCATCGGGCGATGGTGTAAAGCGTAAGTGGATTCAGATATCACAAACTGAAAGGGCGAACCCGGCCAAAAAGAGGCAGCGGACAAATTGTCACGTGCAGCCTTCCTGTTTTCAACACCACTCGGTTTATCTGACCCAACCGCAGCAAATTGCATTTTGCTGCGCTCCAGGCGCTGCGCGAGATCGGCAAGCCTTCGCCCGAAAGCGGGCAGTCAGTTCAAACGCAACCTCGGTCAGTTCACCCCGATCGCCTTCGACATGGCGTTCAATGCAGTCGCCTGTGATCGCCGCGCCCGTGCTGGTCATCATCAACATCGGATTCTCCCGATACACGAAAATGCACGCGGCGCGATCTCCTTGCTCCACATCCATCCTCTACCAGACTTTAGTCGGCGAGCCCTGCCCTCGCGCTTGCCCAACCACACGTTTGCACTGCCACAAGCGCCCCATGACGAGCATGCGCGCAGGTTGACTTCTCGCCGTATTCTCCAAATACTTGACTGAAAACCGGGAAGAACCAGTCCCGGCGATAATAATAATTCAGTGGGAGGACACGATGCCGACTTCACGCAGAACACTGCTGAAGACTTCTGCGGCGGCCGCCGCTGCATTCAGCTTCGATTGGACCCGCGCGCAGGCACAAGCCGAGACGGTACGCATCGGCCTGATCTACGACTTGACCGGGCCTTTTGCCGCGGGCGGGTCGGTCGCCTCCTCGATCGGCGCGCAGATTGCCATCGATCTCGTCAACGAAAAGGGCGGCATCGGCGGCAAGTACAAGGTTGCCCCTGTCGCTGCCGATTCCCAGAGCAAGCCGGATGTGGCGATCAATGAGGCCAATCGCCTGATCGACCAGGAGAAGATCGACATCATCAACGGCGTCTATGCGAGTTCGCACGCGGTCCCGCTCTCAGCCAAGGTCGAACAGCAGAAAAAGATTCTCTGGATCACAACTGCGGTTTCGACCGCCGTGTTCAAGGACAAGAACCTGCAATACGTCTTCCGCGCACAGATTCATTCCGACCAGTATGGCCAGGCCTTTGTGAGCTTCATCAGCGAGCACGCCAAAGCCAAGCTCGGCATGGAGCCCAAGGACGTCAAGGTCGCGCTGATTCACGAAGATGGCCCTTACGGGGTCGGCGTCGCCGTGGCCGACGAAGCCTATGCGAAGGAGGCCGGCCTGCAAGTCGTGCTCAAGGAAGGCTATTCTGCGTCCGCCCCCGACCTGTCAGTGCTGGTGACCAAGATCAAGCGCGCCAGGGCGGACGTGATTTCCCATGCCGGATACAATCCGGACATCACTCTGTTCCTGCGGCAGGCGCGCGAGAACGGCCTCAAGTTTAAGATGCTGTTCGGAGCCGGCGCAGGCTACAGCCAGCTCGACAAGTTGCGCGCGACCTTCGGCGCGGACATCGACAATTTCTGCAACATCGATCCGGTGCCGGCCCAATTGCTTGATCCCGCGAAACTCGCGCCCGGGATCGGCGATCTCACCAAGGTCATGGTCGCCCGCTACAAGGAAAAAACCAGCGCAACCGACGTTCCGCCGCATTGCTCGATGGGTTTCAACCAAACCTGGATCCTGCTCAACAACGTACTGCCCGTGGCCAAGGAGAAATACGGCGGCTTCGATCCCGAAGCGGTTCGCAAGGCGGCGCTCGACGTGGACATCCCGCCGGGCGGCACTATCCAGGGCTATGGCGTGAAATTCTATCGGCCTGGCACGCCGCTCTCCGGCCAGAACGAGCGCTCGACGCCGGTCGTGATGCAAAATGCCGGCGAGCATATCTCGGTGGTCTGGCCCACCAATATCAGGACGCGGGATCCAGTGTTCCCGCTGCCGAAGTCATCGGTCTACGCGGCGTAGAACGTTCGGGGCTTCATCCTTCGAGACGTGCGCGTTGCGCGCTCCTCAGGATGAGGTATCGCATCGCGCAAGCTCCCAGACCCTAATGGTGAGGAGCCGCGAAGCGGCGTCTCGAACCATGTGGCGGGCGCGCCACGATCGGATCATTCGCCAGCGGCTCACAACGTGACGCGCCGTCCCTCCTCAGCCGCCCAATAGCCGGCGTAGTTGACCTTAATCGTCTCGAAGGCCAGCGCCAGATCGGAGAGCGGTTGCCGGCCGCCGGCGACGCACTCCATGAAGTCCTGGATTTCCTGCGTATAGCCGCGCGTCCATTCCTCCTCGAGGCAGACATATTGCCAGCCGGTCTTGCGGTCGACCTTTTCGGTGATATAGACGCCGGCGAGCTTCTCCTCACTGGTCTGGTAACTCATCATGTGCGTGTTCGGCGTGATGTTGGCGAACAGCGAGCCGCCGCTGGTATAGGTCTCGATCAGGTTGCGGACGCCTCCCATGATCATGTCGCCGGAAAACACCGTCGCCTTGGTGCCGTCGGAGAAGGTCACCGTGAGCGTGCCCCAATCCTCGACGTCGACCGGATTGGCCTTGATGTAGGTGCGCTCCTCCGGTTTGAGGATAGCCGTGACATTGCCGACGTCACACATCACGCTCGCAACGCTGATCGTCTCTCCGCGCGCCTTCGCCTCAACCTGCTTGAGATAAAGCACCGCCGAAAGCGGATGACATCCCATCCGGATCAGCGAGCCTCCGCCGGTCAGCGCCCACTGCGCGGCGTGCGCCGCATGCGAGCCGGAGTGGCTCTCCTCCCCCTTCATGAACAGGATCTTGTCTTTCGTGGCCTTGAGGATCTCGGCGGTCTTGGTCACCGCCGGCGCGTAAATCCAGTCCTCCGCATACATGAAGAGCTTGCCGGTCCTGTTGATCGCCGCGCGGGTCTCCGCCATTTCGTCCAGCACGCGCTCATACATTAATGCCTTCGGCACGTGCTTGCCGATCGGCGCCTTGTCACCATCCCGGCCGAAATAGCCGGCGAACGGCTTTTCGCAGATAACGTGTTTGCCGGCCTGCATCGCATCGACAATCATTGAAGTGTGCAAGTTGGGCGGCGTGCAGATGTCGATCACATCGATCTCGCCGTCGGCGATCAGATCGCCAAAGCTGCGATAGACCGCCGGGATCTGGTGACGATTGGCAAACTCGAGGACATAACTGCCCCTCGCTGCAACAGCCCTGACCTCGACATCCACGCCATAAACGCGCCGATAGGCATGCATGTGCAGCTCGGACACGAAGCCGCAGCCGGCCAGACCGATCCTGATTTTCGCCATTGCAGATACATCCCAGGTTGTCGTTGATCGGGATCGTACAACAGGGAATCAGGGCACGTCACTCTCGCCGACAGCGATGCCGCTCACATGTGCCGGCCCGCGGCTGGCTTGATAGGCTCACGGACATCATACCGCTTGCGAGCTCGACATGCACCAAACATGCGGCCGCCCGACGGTGGGCTCAGCTATGTAGACGCTCCAGCTTCCGTACAAAGCCGGAGTCCGTATGACGCCCTTCATATTCGTCATCGATTTCCTTCAGGAGGCTGTCGCCTTTCTTAGGCTCCACAGCAAGCAATATAGCGTCGATCTTGGCCTCGATCCGGTCCTCGCCCTCCTTGGATTGCGGCGAGCCGACGTGCAATAGAATGGCCAGACCGGCAACCTGCCAAAGCAACTGCAAAAACTCAGATTGCCAGTTCTCCAGCATGTCACGCATCATCTGCATGGTGTAGTCGCTGATTTCAACTGGCTGCTTGAGAGCAAGCTGCTCGTTTGCGTAGGCATACCAACCGAATATCCAGTGACCGGTCAGCGTAATCAGAAATAAAGCCCCGGTAACCCAGGCGAACCCGTACCGCGTCCAGATCGATCTCCGAGCCATATCATGCTCCTGCTTCGCGTTTGCGAGCCATGAACGCCGCATCTCTCAATTCCGTTTTGTTCCGTAAGTTCCTTTAGTGGTGCTGCTGCGCCAAGCGGCGCCGCGCGATGGGGGGAACATCTTTGGGAACTTGGACTTGATGGTTTGAAGCCCGTTGAGGGCGATAAGCCAGGCCGTTGAACGTCCGGATGACCAGTCCCGCCATAGCGAGCGCTACTGCCGTTCTCTTGACTGGGGCGGCGGTGCTCTTGGTTTACGATCTTGGGCATTTCTCGACCCATATGGTGCTGCATATCGCATCGATGAATATCATCGCGCCCTCGGTCGCTGCGCTGATCGTTACTCGCCGGCACATCGGCGGCACCCGACCGTTCTGGCTCTGGACTGCGACTTTCCTTCAGATTGTTCTGCTCTGGACGTGGCATTCGCCCGCGGTCCATCACCTTCTCCTCCAGTCTCCGGCGGCTGGTTTGACGTTCCACGCAACTCTGTTGCTAACTGCGCTCTTCTTCTGGTTGTCCCTGCTGACAACGTCCGCCACGTCGCGATGGCAGACAATTCCGGCGCTTCTGCTTACCGGAAATCTGACATGTCTGCTTGCGGCGCTGCTCATCTTCGCGCCGAGAACACTTTATCGCTTCGCGGGCCATCTTGCTGGCGCTCCTGGACATGTCTCATTGCATCACGCGCTGGAGGATCAACATCTAGCCGGCCTGCTCATGATCACAGCCTGTCCACTCAGCTACCTGGTCGCGGCCGTGATCATCACCGTGCAGTTAATAACACGCGCGGAAGTATCGGCGGCTCCCATGCCGGACGGCAGGCTCCCCATCGGCCGCTAGCGATGCCCCTTGTTTCACGCCCACGCCTGATACGAACCATCAGTTTCATTCTCGATGGCCTGATCGCAATCGCGCTCGGCGGCTTTCTCTTCGCATGGTCCGGTCTTTACAGCGTTGCGGCAAGTCGGGGCCACTTCGCGCTGACCAACGCCATTCTTACATTCGGAATGCGCAATTCCGGTCTGCTGGGGCTTTTCCTCGTGCACGGATTTCCGAGGCTTACAGGATGAGCGACACTATCAAGCCATCCCTTGGCAATCTTCTGCAGGTGCTTGCTCCGCCCCTTATCTGGTTTCTGCATCTGACTACCGTCTACGCCACCGAAGCGCTGATCTGCATTGGACCAGTGGCCGCAGCGGCTACCATGATGGCCTGGACGATTACTCTTGCCACTGCCGCAGCTTTAACCGCCCTCCTCCTGACGGCATGGACGCTCCATCGCGGTAATACCCGGCCTACCCAGAGCCGCGGCAGCTCTCGGTTCCTGCGTGGCGTATCACACCTTCTGATCCTGCTTTCGCTTCTTGGGATCGCGTGGACGATCCTGCCGACTATCTTCCTGCCCACTTGCGCATAGATTCCCAGCCCGTTTCTATCTGCTATTGCTGCTTCGGGCGGCGCCCTTACGGCGCATCAATGCGGCGAAGAGATCGGCCAAGCCGAACTGCCAGGGCTCGCAATCGCCGCTGTGACGCATCCGGTTGGTCAGCCGGCCTAGTTTCGGCGTGGCGACCGTCACCAAATCGCCTTCGACATGCGTGAACCCCTGTCCCTTCGCGGCACGATCCTGGATCGGCGCGAACATCGTGCCGAGGAACAGCACAAAGCCATCGGGATATTGATGGTTCTCGTTAATCGTCTGCCCGACGATGTCGGCCGGGTCGCGGCTGATCTGAGTCAGCGAGGATGCGCCGTGCAGGACGAAGCCTTCTGGCCCCTTCACCTCCAGCGAAATTTCCATTCTCCGCACGTCATCGAGCGTGAAGCTCGCGTCGAAGAACCGCACGAACGGCCCGATGGCGCAGGAGGCGTTGTTGTCCTTTGCCTTGGACAGGAGCAGCGCCGAACGCCCCTCGAAGTCACGCAAATTGACATCGTTGCCAAGCGTGGCGCCAACGATGCGCCCATCGCTCGCCACCACCAGCACGACCTCCGGCTCCGGATTATTCCAGGTCGATTTCGGATGCAGGCCCGCATCCACGCATGTACCGACCGCCGACAGCACGGGCGCCTTGGTAAACACCTCGGCGTCTGGCCCGATGCCGACCTCGAGATACTGGCTCCAGGCGTTCTGGGAAACCAGCACGTCCTTCACATGCTGCGCTTCGGCCGAGCCCGGCTTCAGTTGCGACAGGTCGGTGCCGACGATCCGCGTCACCTCGGCCCGGATCGCCTCGGCCGAATCCGGATTGCCGCGTGCCCGCTCCTCGATCACTCGCTCCAGCATCGACACGGCGAACGTGACGCCGGCAGCCTTGATCACCTGCAAATCGATCGGGGCGAGCAGCCATGGCCTGGTCGGATCGCGGGTGTCGGGCGGCGTGTTGTCTAGGAGATCCTGCAGTGCGCCAAGGCGCTCGCCACGCGCGGCGCGCAGCGCCCCGGCCGGATCGGCAGCAGCGGCAAGCTCGCTGGCGGTGGGGAAGTCCTCGGTGATGTCGAACACGCCGTCCTGGCGGATCGCGACCACCGACGGGCCGGCAAGATCGGGACGCCAGACGCGCCCCATCAGCGCGGCACCGGCGAAATCGTCGGGCAGAATGAAGGCGGCGTCTGTGACGATTGGCATCGTGGGAATCCTCGCGAGCATCTATGCGGTCAGCACCGTCCATAGAAGGGAACCGCTCAATGGGTCAACACCTCCCGGGGAATGTCCGTCTCCAGCATCGCGGCCGCCATGACAAGGCCACCGCACCGCAGCATGCAAAATCAGACGATCGGTCAAGTGCAGCCGATTGCACGCCCTGCAACAACTATGTCGCATGGCGACTGCGCGAAGACTTCGATGTCTGGGAATTAGGCGCGGGACGCACCGCCGGCCCGATCGCCGAGCGACTAGAGGCCGGCAGGCCTGCTCACCTGTCGGCCCAACGGAAAGGCATGGGACCGCCCCGCCGTACTCTCAGAGCGCGGTTGCGCTGACGGCGACCGCCATCAGCGCAACTTTGTTTGGTATCGCGCGAGCTCAGGCTGGCGCCCGTCCAAGCCGCCCTGTTCAAGCTGCCTTATTCAAGCAGCCCTGGCCTTGGACTTGGCTACGTGGCTCGAGATCGCATCCATCAAGGGCGGCGACAGACAATCATACGGCTCCAGTCCAAGTTCCTTCAGCCGGGCCCTGATGCCATCCATCTCACCGGGCTGAACACCGGACTCCAGCACGGACGACACGAACGCGGCAAACCCAGGAGCTGCCCATCCGCCTTCCTGGAACAGTTCGGGATGGATGAAGTCGAGCCCATAGAACGGATGTCCCGTGTTCTCGATCCGACCGTACATATGCGTACCGCAGGCCCTGCAGGCATAACGCTGAATTGCCGCCGCCTGGTCGACGATCTGCAGCTTGTCGCCGTTCTCGACTACATTCACATTGTCGCGCGAGACGACGGCGACGACGGAGAAGATCGCCCCCTCGGGCTTCCAGCATTTGGTACAGCCGCAGGCGTGGTTGTGGGCCACGTCGCCCTTGATGGCGACCTTGACCGGCTTGTCTTGGCATTTGCAGACCAGGGTGCCGCCGGCGAAGTTGCCAGTCCCCTGCTTTACGCCGCTGTCAATCGATGGGTGGATATGAACAGTCATAGGCCTATCCTCCTTGTGCTTGAAGTTCCCCGATTCAGAATACGACAACCGAACGGATCGACTTGCCTTCGTGCATGAGGTCGAATCCCTTGTTGATCTCCTCAAGCTTGAGGACATGCGTGATCATCGGATCGATCTCGATCTTCCCGTTCATGTACCAGTCAACGATTTTCGGCACGTCCGTGCGGCCGCGCGCGCCGCCAAAGGCCGTGCCTTTCCAGACACGGCCGGTCACGAGCTGGAATGGCCGGGTAGCGATTTCCTTGCCGGACTCAGCGACCCCGATCACGACCGAGACGCCCCAGCCGCGATGGCACGCTTCGAGCGCCTGCCGCATCACGGTGGTGTTGCCGGTGCAATCGAAGGTGTAATCGGCGCCGCCGTCGGTGAGCCCGACCAGATGCTGGACGATGTCACTGACCTTGGTCGGGTTGACGAAATGCGTCATGCCGAAACGGCGGCCCCAGTCCTCCTTGGAATCGTTGATGTCGACGCCGACGATCTTGTCGGCGCCTACCATCTTCGCGCCCTGGATGACGTTGAGGCCGATGCCGCCGAGACCGAAAACGACGACGTTGGCGCCCGGTGTCACTTTGGCGGTATTAACCACGGCGCCAACGCCCGTCGTCACCCCGCAACCGATGTAGCAGCTCTTGTCGAAGGGCGCGTCCTCGCGGATCTTTGCCACCGCGATTTCCGGCAGCACGGTAAAGTTCGAAAACGTCGAGCAGCCCATGTAATGGAAGATCGGCTTGCCCTGATAGCTGAAGCGCGAGGTGCCGTCAGGCATCAGCCCCTTACCTTGGGTGGCGCGAATGGCAGTACAGAGATTGGTCTTGCCGCTCAGGCAGCTTTTGCACTGGCGACATTCCGGCGTGTAGAGCGGAATCACGTGATCGCCGGCCTTGACCGACGTCACGCCCGGCCCGACTTCGCGGACGATGCCCGCGCCCTCATGACCGAGTATCGAAGGAAAGATTCCTTCGCTGTCGAACCCATCAAGCGTGTAAGCGTCGGTATGACAGATTCCAGTCGCCTTGATCTCGACGAGAACCTCGCCAGCTTTTGGGCCCTCAAGATCAACCTCAACGATTTCAAGAGGCTTTTTGGCTTCGAACGCGACAGCGGCGCGGGTCTTCATCTTAAGCTCCACATTTGCTTTTATCTTAAGCTCCACATTTGCTTTTCAAATCGCTGCACGGACGTACCAGGACGTGAACCTCGCATGTTCGGCATGATCACTTGCTTCCCATGCAGGACTTTTCTGTCTCGGTGTACGCGTCGGGCTTGTCTTCCTTCTTGGCGGGACGAACGCGCCCGACGGCATCATGGGCGCGGGCGCGCAGATACACATAAAAGTCGTCCATGTAGCAGGCGACATTGGGGTTGTCGCCGAGGGCTGGCATGACGGAGTTGCCGTTCTTGCGGCCGCTCGCGACGACCCCGACAAAGTCGCCGTAGCTCATCGTCTTCAGCGAATCCTTTAGCGCCGGCGCGTAGGTCGACCCCATCCCGTCAGGGCCATGGCAGACATGGCATTCCGAATGATAGCGACGAAATCCCGAATAAGTGTACCAATCGACGGTACCGTCGGCTCCGACATTGAAGGTAGGACTGCCTTCCTTGTCGAGATACTTTCCGTCCTCGGACTTGACGGCCTTCGGATCGACCGCGTCATCGGCTAGAACGAGCTTTCCGGAGGCCATCAAAACGAGAGTGGCCGCCAACAACCAGATTATACGCAAGAGATTGTCCTCAATATTCGATGGCAGACGAACCGACGCGTGGCACGAGCCACGCGTCGGAACGAAGTTAGCGCTTACTGCGGCAGCGCGAACACCGTGAGCGTGCCGCCGAGCGCGGTGTAGTTGGCCAGCGCGGCGTAGCCACCGACTGCGCCGAGGCCTTCAGTTGGCTCGGTCAGACCTGCGGCAAGGCCGATACCCGCCCAGCCGCCAACACCGGACAGCACTGCAACATACTGCCTGCCGCCCTGCTCATAGGTGTTGATGTTACCGATGATACCGGACGGGGTCTTGAACTTGTAGAGCTCCTTGCCCGTCTTGGCATCGACCGCCTTGAGGTAACCTTCGAGCGTTCCGTAGAACACCACGCCGCCAGCGGTAGCGAGCGCACCTGACCACACCGAGAACGGCTCCTTGTTCGACCACACGATCTTGCCGGTCTTGTTGTCCCAGGCGATGAAGTTGCCCATATGGCTTTCGCCTTGGGGCGGATACATCGAGAGCGTTGCCCCAACATAGGGCTGACCCGCGGTGTAGCTCACCTTGAACGGCTCATAGTCCATACAGACGTGGTTGGTCGGAACATAGAACAGTTGCGTATCGGGCGAGTAGGCTGCCGGCTGCTGGTCCTTGGTGCCGAGCGCGGCCGGGCAGATACCTTTGGTGTTCTTGTCCTCGCCACCCTTCTCCGTCGAATACTGATCGACGACCTTGGGACGACCATAAGTCGGCGAGCTCTTGTTCATGTCGACGCCGGTGGTCCAGTTCACTTTGGGATCGTACTTCTCGGCGACCAGAAGTTCGCCGGTGGCACGGTCCATCGTGTAGGCTAAACCGTTGCGGTCGAAATGGGTCAGCAGCTTGCGCTCCTGGCCGTTGACGTTCTGGTCGCTGAGGATCATTTCGTTGACGCCGTCATAATCCCACTCGTCATGGGGCGTCATCTGATAGACCCAGCGCGCAACGCCGGTATCTGCATTGCGGGCGAAAACGGTCATCGACCATTTGTTGTCGCCCGGACGCTGCTTCGGGTTCCAGGTCGAGGGGTTGCCCGAACCGTAATAGACGAGGTTCAGACTTGGATCATAGGACATCCAGCCCCATGTGCAGCCGCCGCCGATCTTCCACTGATCGCCCTGCCAGGTCTTGATGCTCGAATCCTTGCCGACCGGCTTGCCGTGCTCGGTGGTCTTCTCATCGAACATGATCTGATCGTCCGGCCCCTCAGAGAAGGCGCGCCATACCTGCTTGCCGCTCTTGAGGTCATAGGCCGTGACGTGACACTGCACGCCAAACTCGCCGCCGGAAATGCCGATCAGAACCTTGTCCTTGACGACCAGCGGCGAGGAGGTTCCGGTAGCGCCTTTGCCGGGATCTCCATTCTTGACGCTCCACGCGACCTGCCCGGTCTTGGCATCAAGGGCGACCAGGGTGGTGTCGGCCTGATGCAGGAAGATCTTGCCGTCGCCATAGGCCACGCCGCGATTCACCGTGTCGCAGCACATCACCGGAATGACGTTCGGATCCTGCTTCGGCTCGTACTTCCAGACGATCTTGTTCTCCTGCGAAAGGTCAAGAGCATAGACCTTGTTCGGGAACGGCGTGTGGACGTACATCATGTTGCCGATGATGAGCGGCCCGCCCTCATGGCCGCGCAGCACGCCGGTCGAGAAAGTCCAGGCGACCTGGAGCTTGCCGACGTTGGATGCGTTGATCTGATTCAGTTTCGAGTAACGTGTGTTGGCGTAGTCACCGGCCGGCTGCACCCAGTCCTTTGGGTTCTGCGACATCTTGATCAGTTCTTCGTTGGCGTATGCGACGCCGACAACGAATGTCGCCATAGCGCCAAGACAGGCTGCGGATAGCACCTTGCGCATAGTGTTTCCTCCAGGATACGAGTTTTGGGTTTCCGCCGAAACGGCCCATTCTTCCATTATTGGTCCCTATTCCTATCCCGCCCGGAGATGGGAAACTTGCCCAAGAGCGAAGCGCGTTTGCTCAATAGCGAAACCCAACTGAATTTTTTAATTTCGCGCTGGACGCGCTGTTTCGGCTCTGCCGTGATGCTGCGAAGCATCATGCCGTGGGCGTGTTCCCACGGCCTTCCCTGCGCGACTCTCGGTCTAGGTTTCCCTTGACGCCGCCGAAACTAAGTTGGAGGATTGTCAAAGGGATATTGGGAAGAATCTGCGCGCTTCCTGACGACTGCCTAAATTGGGGCCAAATGTCGCGACCATCTGACCAACGCCTCGGCGGAGGTTGGAGTCTGTTCTCAAATCGGTGGCTGGGCAATGCCTGATACAGTTCGTTCACTCAGCACTTCCGGGTTGGCACCGAAGAAGCAGATCCAAACTTGGTCAGACGCACTGACCGATCTATGCGGCCAGTTTGATGTCGATCCGCTGGAAGGTTCCTCGCTGGAGGGACGGATAAATTACACGACCGTCTCGCAGCTCAAACTCTGTCAGATCGAGGCGAGCCAGCATCGTATCGCGCATACGATCTCGGGCACAAAGCTGAGCGAACATCCCTACGTCAAGATACTGTTCCAGACCTACGGCATCTCGCATTTCGAACAGAACGGCCGCCGCATCGACATCATGCCCGGCGATTGTCTTGCCTATGACGTCTCCTGTCCGCACACGATCGTGAGCCCCTCATTGACCCGGCACGAGGTCGTGATCGTCCCAAAGGAGCTGCTCCACGAGCGCGGCTTCCGCACGGCGAAGATGTTGCCTTGCAAGCTCTCCGCGCGAAACGGCACCGGCCGCATCGCCTATGACTTCGTGCACACCGCGTTTGATGAAGCAAAGCGACTGTCGCCTCACAACGCCATCGGCGTCGCCGATTCGCTCATCGATCTCTTGCTGTTACCGCTGCGCGAGGCCGACACGATGTTCGATCGCGTCGGTCCCGAAGCGATGTACATTCGCGCGCAAGCCTTCATCCGCGAACATTTGCGCGACCCGGATCTTTGCATCGACCAGATCTCCGCGGCATTGGGCTGCACCAAGCGCTATCTGCACATGCTGTTCAGCGACAAGGGCATGACCGTCAGCGATTACATCTGGCGGGCGAGACTGCTGCACTGCCGGCAGGAGCTGGAGACCCAACACGGAAAGACGATCACCGATGTCGCATTTTCGTGGGGCTTTTCGAGTTCGTCGCACTTCAGCCGCGTGTTCCGGAAGCATTTTGGCTTCGTTCCGTCCGCGATCCACAAGGCGCACTGCGTCGATCCGTCGCCGGATGTTCCCTGACGAGAACATCCCGGTGGCGCGGCAAGCTGAACAGCCGCGCATCATCGCCGAGCCGCCTTTGCGCCTCCCGCTTTCTAGAAGGTTGCCTTCAGGCCCGCGTAAAAGGCGCGCGGCCGGGCCGGACTGACCGAGCGGGCGTCGGTAAAGTCCTGGCCGCCGTTGGTGAAATTGGGCACATCACCGGTCTCGAAGAACGTCCCGTAAACTGCATAGCGGCTGTCAAGGATGTTGTCGACGCGGCCGTAGAGCTGGAACGTCTTGTTGATCTGATACGAGGCGTGCAGGTTGAAAACCGAATACCCCGGCAGCCTCGCCGCCTGGTTGGATTCATCGCCGACAAAATATTGGCTGCCGACGAACAACGCATCGCCTCCGATCTTGAAGGCGTCGGTGATTGAATAGTCAATGCCAACCTTGACCCGGTTGCGGGGTATCGCCGGAATTCGGTTGCCCGGCAGAACCTGGATATTCCCGTCGGCATCGGCGAACGGGCTGTGGGAGTTGAGCGTCAGGGGATCGAGGAAGCGCGCATCCACGAGGGCGTAACTGGCATAAAGTTGCAGCGTCTTCGACGTCAGGTTGACCTGGGCCTCGATGCCCTGGCGGCGTGTCCGGCCTACGTTCTGGAAATAGCCAAATCCCTGTAACTCCGGGCTCGGAATCGCCAGGATGTCATCGGCATTGGTGGCGCGGAACGCGCCGACTTTCCACCCGAGTGTTCCGATATTCAGCTCCTTCGTTCCGCGGAAACCTGCCTCTATGGTGCGGGAGACGACCTGTTTCAGCGGCGGGTCTGCGATCAGAAATGCCGCAGCGATACAGGGGCGCGCAGGGTCGGCGCATGCGAGTTCCAGCGGCGTCGGCGCGCGATTGGCTTCGGAATATCCCGCATAGGCCGTCAGGCCCGGGGTGATCTTGTAGGTGCCGCCGATCATCGGATTGAAGCGACTGAACGTGTGATTGCCGTTGAGGTCAGTGCCGATCAGATCCTGAAGGACGATGTTTGCATAGTTGAACCGGCCGCCGCCCGAGATTGAAAACGCGTCCGTCACGTCGAATGTGTCGAGCGCATAGAGGCCGGTGTATCGGTTGGTGGCGCGGAGCGAGACCGGGCCGATGGATACAGGCTCGCCAGACCGCCCGAGAAATATGCCGCTGCCGCTGACGACGTAGTTCGAGCCGATCGTGCCCAGTTCCGCGCTGGCCCCGAAGCGGGTAACGCCGGAGTCGAAACTGGCGCCAACCATGAACTGGTTGTTATGTCCGAACAACTGGTCGGTGTTGGTTGCCTGCAGCGTCGCGCCAGTCGTCGTCGAACGGGTCGTTGTACGGTCGATCTGGCCCAGTACCGAGTCAGCGGGGAATGGATTTGCAAGCTGGACTCCGTTGAGGCCGTTCGCCGGCGCTCCCGGCGTGGTGTTGTCCTCGTTGAAGCAAAGCAGCATTGGATCGGCGTCACACGGCGCCGTCTCGGTCGGGTTTCCGTCCACCGTCTTCTGCCGGAATGCCCGGACGCGCGCCGAGCCTTCGATCGTCCAGGTCGGCGTCACCTCGACCTTTCCGGTCAGATTGGCGTAGGCAACGCGGTTGTCGGTAGTCTGCGGCGTCGTATAGGTCGCCCCCCAATATCTCTGGAGCAGTTCGACCGGAACAGCCGCCGCCGCGCCGAAATTGTTCTTGGCGACGCCCACGTTGAGGTGAAACTCACTGCTGTCGGTCCGATAACCGACATCGCCGTAAAACCGGCGAATCGCCGACTCCGAAAAATTGCGATAGCCATTGTCACGCACGCCTTCGAGCGCGCCATAGACGGAAAAATTGTCGATCTGCTTGCCATACTGCGCCGAGCTCTGGATCCGTCCGAAAGATCCACCCATGGTGTTGATTTCAGCGCCTTGATAATTGAAGCCATCCTTCATCAATACGTTGACAGCACCGCCGAGCGCGTTGAGGCCGAACGCGGGGTTGTTGGTTACGACGGTGACCGACCTGATTGCGGCGGTCGGGATCAAGTCCCAATGGACGGTGTCGCCGAATGCTTCGTTGATGCGCATCCCGTTCTGGTAAACCGCCAATCCCTGGGGAGTCCCTGAGACCGGAGATGCAACGAAACCTCGAAATTGTACGTCGGGCATAAAGGGATTTCCGGTCGTATCACTGATGATGATACCCGGCACCTGTTGCTGTAGTGCATCTACAACGTTCAGCGAGCCCGTGCGCGCAATCTGCCCGGCTCCAACCGCATTGATCGCTGCCGGTACCTTATCGACATCCATTCCCGATCGCGCCGTCGGCGTCGGCGCGGTCGGGTAAACATAGACCCTGCGCACGTTTCCGGTGGCTCGAGGTGCGGTACCGCCGCGGGCTGGTCTGGCCACTGGTCTGGCTGATGTCGGCGGGGCGACTACCTCGATGGCGGGCAAGACCTCACTCTCGCCAGATGCGGTTTGGGCCTCGGCACGGTCGATCCCGGGAACCAGGCACAGTGAGATTGTCCCGATCACCAGTACGCGTACGTCCATGTCCCCACCCCCACTACATTCCGGCGCATTGCCGATGCCGGTTCGATGCGGACGATACTAGTGAGAAGACATCGACACGCGCTAGCCGCAAAAGGTCGGGCTTCCCAAATGTCCTCCTTCCCGAAGAAACCGGGAAAAATTCCCGCCTATCGCTTCGCCGCCTCAGTGCGATCCGTGGGGAACTATCGCCTCTACCGTGAGGCCTCCGTTGCCGGAGACGACATTCAGCGTACCGCCCAGCGCCAGTATTCTCTCGCGCATGCCGATCAAGCCGAAACCGAGTTTGTGATCCGGCGCCAAACCGCGGCCGTTGTCGCTGACGCGCACCAAGGCGCAGGCGCGATTTCCCTGCATTCCCGCAGCGTGTTCCACCGTGACGCTGACGGCGGTCGCCTCAGCGTGGCGGAAGGCATTCGTCAATGCTTCCTGAACGATGCGGTAAACCGTCAAGTCCGCGACTTCTCCGGTCTCGCCTGGAGCGCAGGCGATGTTCGCGTCGATGGTTACGTCGGGACGGGATTCACGCCACAAACGCAAGAGCACGCCGAGCGCCTCGCGCAATCCAAGCTCTGCAAGTCCAACGGGCTTCAGCTTTTCCAGTATCCTGCGGTTGAACTGCTGGAGCGCGTTGATCTGCTCCATGATTGCGGTGCCATGCTTGCGTAACGCATCCGCGCTCGGCGCGCGCCCATCTTCCGCTAGCCGCATCAGGGCGCCGGCGTGGGCACGCAGCGTAAAGAGATAGGGCCCAAACTCGTCATGCAGCTCGCGCGCAATCTCCTTGCGTTCCATATCCTGCAGCGAGACCGTGCGCTCGGCGAGCCGCCGCTTGTCCTCGACAGCTTCGCCAAGGGCGCCCGCGAGGTGGTTCAGCTTGGCACAGATCGCCGCCAGTTCGGGCGTGCCGCCGGGCTCGACGCGTGATCCATAGTGCCCGGCCTCGATGTTTGCCATGGTCTGCGAAAGCGCCTGCAGCGGCGCCAGCGCGCGGCCAACCACGACTATCGTAACCAGAAAGAGCGCGATGGCGAGCGCGGAACTAACCGCCAGCTGGGTGACGATTCCGTCCCAGATTTCGGCCATTTCGTCGTTTGGATGCGAGGTGATCAGGAGCGACTGCGGCTTTCCGTGGATCGTGATCGGTACGCTTACGGTGGTCGTCTCCGGATGCACGAGCGCGATGAACCATGCCGGCGGCGATCGTTCGTCGCCGCCATCGCCCGAGCGCTCGGCCACGGTCGCATCGCCTTGCCGTGTGATACTGACGTGACGGAGCCTGCTGAGGTCGTGGACGATCTGGTTCAGCCGCGCCTCCGGATCTGCCGCCTCGTTCAGGCCGGGAACGATCGTCTCCACGAATTCGCGTGCCAGCCGGATGACGCTTTGATCTTCGGCCCGGACACGGGGCGCCGCTTCGACCACCAGCCGCGCGATATTGATCGCCAGGCCAAGCGTGAGCCCCAGCGCCAGCAGCAAATTGATCCGCCCGCGCAACGATAATTTTTGCCACATGAGGTTTGCCCCAATCGCGTCGCAATCCGTTCCCCGTCGAGAGGACCGTTGACAGTCGAAAAACCGACGATCAGATTGAAGCGTACAGCAATCGTGTCGGCGTTGCATGACCGGGCTCGCGCCGATGTCTATGCAGCTTGACGCGATGCAGCAACGCAATCGAAGCAGCTATCGGGGATCGATGCCATGCGAGTACTGATCGTCGACGATCATCCCATCGTTGCTTCGGGCTGCCGCACCGTGTTTGCCGACGAACCGGAGGTCGTGCTGTTGGAGGCCGCCGACGCGGAGAGCGGCGAACGCGTATTCGTCGCCGAACGTCCCGACATCTGCGTGATCGATATCAACCTTCCGACCGTCTCGGGGTTTGAACTGGCGCGGCGCATTCTTGCGCGAACTGCGTCGGCACGAATCATCATGTTCAGCATGAACGACGATCCGGTCTTCGCCGCGCGAGCCATCGAGATCGGCGCCAAAGGCTATGTCGCGAAGACGGGCGATCCGCAGGATCTGGTCGAGGCCATCCGCGAAGTCGGCAAGGGCGGGGTCTACCTGCCCTCCGCGATTGCGCGAAGCATCGCATTCGCCGGACCGGCTTTCGCTCGCAGTCCGCTTGCAAAACTCACCTCGCGGGAGATGGAGATCCTGCGCCTGCTTAGCGCGGGCAAGAGTCTTTCCGAGATCGCGTGGCTGGTTCATTCCTCGTACAAAACCGTTGCCAACACATCCTCGATCATGCGCCAAAAGCTCGGCGTGCGAACTTCCGCCGAACTGGTGCGGCTGGCAATCGAAAGTGGCATTGGCGTAAGCCTGCCGCACAGCGCCGGAGTAGCAAGGCCATGAGCATGCAGACGGTTTCACTGAACAAGGCATATGGCGGAACGCAAGGCGTCTACCGGCACGCCAGCCGCGAAACCCGGACCGACATGACGTTCTCGGTGTATGTGCCTCCGCACGCCGCGGGCACCAGGCTGCCGGTCGTCTGGTATCTCTCAGGACTGACCTGCACCCACGCCAACGTGACGGAAAAGGGCGAATTCCGCAGCGCCTGCGCCGAGCTCGGCCTGATCTTCGTTGCGCCCGACACCAGCCCGCGCGGCGAAGGCGTGCCGGGCGATCCAGCCAATGCCTACGATTTCGGGCTTGGCGCCGGCTTCTATGTCGATGCGACGCAGGAGCCGTTCGCCCGCAATTACCGCATGTGGAGCTATGTCACGGAGGAACTGCCCAAACTGGTCGCCGAAAGCTTTCCTGTCGATGCAAGCCGGCAATCCATTCTTGGCCATTCCATGGGCGGCCACGGCGCACTGACGATCGCCCTGCGCCATCCCGGCCGCTACCGCGCTGCCAGTGCCTTTGCGCCGATTGTCGCTCCCTCACAGGTGCCATGGGGCATCAAGGCGCTCGGCGGTTATCTCGGTAGCGACCGGCAAGCATGGCGCAAGCACGATGCGGTTGCCCTGATCGAGGACGGCGCCAGATTACCCGATCTGCTGGTCGACTATGGCGATGCCGATCAGTTTCTGACTGAACAGCTCCGCCCGGAGCTGCTGCAAGGCACCTGCGAGAGAGCCAAAATCCCCCTCACCTTGCGCCGACAGCCTGGCTACGACCACAGCTACTACTTCATCTCCACATTCATGGCCGATCATCTGCGTTGGCACGCCGCACGCCTGAAGGGCTGACACGACGCGAAGTCGGCGCAACAGAATTGAGTTGCAAGCCCAGACAATTCGGTCATGGTTCAAAGCCAAAGGTCTTCCATACCAAGTCGAGAAGACCTGTCAGGGAGAAGCCATGATCCGATGCTTGGTCGCTGCGATCGGCTTGATCATTGCAGCTACCTCGGTGCTCGCGGCCGCCCCCATCGAGATCGGCGTCGGCTATCTTGGCCGAGCCGGCATCAAGGCGAAATTGTCCCTCGTCGAACTGCCGGCGGAGAATGATGGGCTTGCCGGCGCACGCCTTGCCATCGAGGACAACAACACCACGGGTAAGTTCCTCAATCAGCGCTTCACGCTGGAAGAGGTCCGACTCAAGGACGATGAGGACGTCGCGAAGACTGCCGCGGCGCTTGCCGAGCGCACCGGCTTCATCATTGCCGACCTTCCGGCAGACGACTTGCTGAAGGCCGCCAACGCGCTTCGCGAACGTGGGACGTTGCTGTTGAATGCCGGAGCAATCGACGACCGCCTGCGCGAGCAGGATTGCCGCGCCAACGTGATCCATGTCGCGCCGACGCGCTCGATGCTTGCGGATGCGCTCGGGCAATATCTGGTGTGGAAGCAATGGAAGCGCTGGTTGCTCGTGGTCGGCTCGCATGATCAGGACAAGCTCTACGCCGACGCACTGCGGCGCGCGGCCACGCGCTTTGGCGCCAAGATCGTTCAGGAGCGAACCTTTGACGATACCGGCGGCGCGCGCCGCACAGACAGTGGCGTCACCCTGATCCAGCGGCAAATTCCGGTATTCACCCAGCAAGCACCGGCCTATGACGTCCTCGTGGCAGCCGACGAAAGCGAGGTGTTCGCGTCCTACCTACCCTACCGCACCTGGGATCCGCGCCCGGTTGCCGGCTCGGCGGGCCTCGTTCCGACCAGTTGGCACGCCGCGCAGGATCAGTGGGGCGCGATCCAGATTCAGAACCGGTTCGCCAAACTGAACTCGCGACAGATGACCGCATTGGACATGCAGGCCTGGACGGCAGCACGCATGGTCGGTGAAGCTGCGTCACGCACCAAGTCCGGCGACCCAAAGGTGGTGTCGGATTTTCTTAGAGGGAAAGACTTTTCCGTTGCAGCGTTCAAAGGCCGGCGGTTGACGCTGCGGGACTGGAATTTGCAGCTTCGCCAGCCGATCCTTTTGGTCGATGGACGCATGGTGGTCTCGGTTTCTCCGCAGGAGGGATTCCTGCATCAGGTGTCGGAGCTCGACACGCTTGGCGTCGATCGGCCGGAAACCAAATGCAAGCTGAATTGAAGGAGGATGGATTGCATATGTGGCGTCATTGCCTGTTTTTTGGGGTGGCTGCCTGGCTCGCGGCGGCGACGCCTGCATCGGCCTTCATCGCCTATGTGTCCAACGAGAAGAGCAACACCGTATCGGTGATCGATACGAACAGTTGGACCGTCACCAAGACCATCAAGGTCGGCCAGCGGCCACGCGGCATCGAGTTCACCAGGGACGGCAAGTTTGTGTTCGTCGCGGTCGGCGACGATGACAGCATTCAGGTCATCGACGTTGCGAAGCAGGAAGTCGTCGATTCCCTGCCCTCCGGCCCGGACCCCGAGCTGTTCGCCTTGGATGCCGATGGCAAGATTCTCTATGTCGCCAATGAGAACGACAATACGGTGACCATCATCGACGTCGAGAAGCGCGCCCGTCTCGGCGAGATCCAGGTCGGCGTAGAACCGGAAGGCATGGCGATCAGCCCGGACGGCAAAATCCTGATCAATACGTCCGAGACGACCAACATGGCGCATTTCATCGACACCACAACGCGCGAGATCGTCGCCAACGTTCTGGTCGATGCGCGCCCGCGCTTCGCCGAGTTCAAACGTGACAATTCCGAGGTGTGGGTATCGTCGGAGATCGGCGGTACCGTTTCGGTGATCGACCCGGCCAAGCGGGAGGTGACGAAGAAGATTTCATTCGAAATTCCCGGCCTGCGAAGCGAAGCCATCCAGCCGGTCGGCATCGGCATGACCAAGGACGGCAAGACCGCTTTCGTCGCACTCGGCCCGGCCAATCGCGTCGCCGTCGTCGACGCCGTTAGCCACAAGGTCACCAAATATCTACTGGTGGGCCAGCGTGTCTGGCACCTCGCATTCACGCCCGACGAGAAATATCTACTGACCACCAATGGCGTATCGAACGACGTCTCGGTGATCGATGTCGCAGCCCAAAAGGTCATCAAGACGATCCAGGTCGGCGAACTGCCCTGGGGTATGACGATTGCACAACCATGACGGCCACTGACGCCTTTTCCGCCGGTCAGAGCACGCAAGGCTTCCCTCCCCGGCCCGATGCCGTGGAGATGCCTGCGCTGTCGATCGAAGGCGTCAGCCATGCCTATGGCACCCGGCGCGCGCTGATCGAGATCGGCTTTTCCGTCGCGCCGGCAAGTTTCACCGCGTTGCTCGGCCTGAACGGCGCCGGCAAGAGCACCCTGTTCTCGCTGATCACGCGGCTGTTCGGAATCCAGCACGGACGTATCGGGATTTTCGGCCATGACGTCGCGCAGACACCCGGCGAAGCCTTGCGGCTGCTCGGCGTGGTGTTTCAGCCCCGCACGCTCGATCTCGACCTCTCGGTGACGCAGAATCTGCTTTATCACGCCGCCTTGCACGGCATCGGCAGGCGCGATGCCCGCGCGCGCAGCGGTGAGGTGCTGGCGCGCATCGGCCTTGCCGACCGCGCCGGCAGCAAGGTGCGCGATCTCTCCGGCGGCCAGATGCGACGATTGGAAATCGCGCGGGCGCTGCTGCATCGCCCGCGCCTGCTCCTGCTCGACGAGGCAACCGTCGGCCTCGACGTCAAGGCGCGCGCCGACATCCTCAATCACGTTCGGCAGCTCGTTGCCGAACAGGGAATAAGCGTGCTTTGGGCGACACATCTGTTCGACGAGATCGGTTCGAACGACGATCTCGTCGTGCTGCATCAGGGCCGCGTATTGGCCCAGGGCAAAGTGGCGCGGGTCATCGCCGATGCGGGCGGCAGCGATATCAACACGGCGTTCATGCGGCTGACCGGCTCCACCGCTCAGAGCGGGAGTTCAACGTCATGACATCGACAGCCATGACGCCAATCCAGCGCGGCTTCTCGGCGGCCGAATATCTGATCTGCCTGAACGGCATCGTGTGGCGCGAGGCGCTTCGCTTCCTGCACCAGCGCGAACGCTTCATCTCGGCGCTGGTGCGGCCCCTGGTGTGGCTGTTCATCTTCGCCGCCGGCTTCCGTCAGGTGCTCGGCCTCTCCATCATCCCCCCATATGAGACCTACATTCTTTACGAGGTCTATATCGCGCCCGGGCTGATGGCGATGATCCAGCTCTTCAACGGCATGCAGTCCTCGCTTTCCATGGTCTACGACCGCGAAATGGGCAATATGCGGACCTTGCTGGTGAGCCCGCTGCCGCGATGGTTCCTCCTGTCCTGCAAGCTTCTGGCGGGAACCGCGGTCTCGCTGCTTCAGGTCTATGCCTTCCTGCTGATCGCCTGGTTCTGGGATATCGCAGCGCCCCCGACCGGCTATCTTACGGTGCTGCCGGCGCTGGTCCTCTCAGGCCTGATGCTCGGCGCGTTGGGCATGCTGATCTCGTCCGGCATCAAACAGCTCGAGAACTTTGCGGGCGTGATGAACTTTGTCATCTTTCCGATGTTCTTTGCTTCCTCGGCGCTCTATCCGCTGTGGCGCATCCTGGAGAGCAGCCCGATGCTCTACTATGTCTGCCTGTTCAATCCGTTCACGCATGCCGTGGAGCTGATTCGTTTTGCGCTGTATGGGCAAATGAACTGGATCGCGCTCGCGGTGGTCGGAGGCTGCACGATCGCCTTCATGATCGGCGCCATCCTCGCCTACGATCCATCGCGCGGCCTGATCCGCCGCGGCCCGGCCGGAGGCGAGACATGAAATACCGGATCGCGATCGCCATGCTCCTCGCCATTACGGCCATGAGCGGACACGGCCATGCCGCCGATCCGCGCTATCCGAACTGGCCGTGCACGCAGGCCAAGGTGCCCGAGATATCCGTCGCCGCGGTTTGGGCAGGCCCGCCGCTCGACGACGTCTCCGGCAAGTGGAAGGACGATGCCAAGGTCAGCGCGCTGGTTGCGAAGCTCGCGGCGAGGCGGACCCCGCTCGAGGAGGCGCAAAAGGCAATCACGGAATATCTGAACGGTGCAGCCGACAAGACCGCAAGCGGGAAACTGCTGTTTGCCGGCCTGTTCGAATCCCTCAATGCCCAACGCTCCCAGGTTATGAACGGCTTGGAGCGCGTCACCCGCAAACAGCGCGAAGCGGCAGATAAGATCCGCGCCGACACGCTGGCCTTGCAGGCGCTGCAGGGCGAAACGCCGCCCGACCAGGCGAAGATCGACGAGCTCGGCAATCAGCTCGTCTGGCAAACGCGCATCTTCGAAGACCGGCGGAACGTCATCAAATTCGTCTGCGAGGTCCCGACGGCGATCGACCAGCGGCTGTTCGCCCTCGGGCGGACGATTCAGCAGGAGATCGAGTAGTCGCTAACGCGGCGATGCGATCTCCTCGCCTGTCCGCGGCTCCGGTTGCGACTCCACCAGCGCCAGACCGGCCCGTTCCCAGCCATCGGTCCCGTCAGGGTACCACGCCACGTTGGAATAGCCGTAAGTGAGGATGCGCTTGGCCGCGTTCCAGGACATCCAGCAATCGGCAACGCAGTAGACCACCACCAGCGCGGCATTGTTGCCTGCCGTCGCGCGGACAAGCCCGCGCTGCAGATAGTCTTCCGTTACGGCTGCGAGCCTTCCGTAGCCGGTGTCCGGCAGCCACACGCTGCCGGGAATGTTGAGCCGCGGCTTGTCGCGCCAGATGGTGCCTTCGGGAAGATTTTGCGGCTTCGGCGCGCGAGGCATGACGTCGATGAATGCGCCGGCCTCGGCGCGCCAGATCGCCTCGGCCTCTGCGGTGGTCAGCACACGCACACCGGCAAGGGTCGCGGGAACCGGCGCACGGTAGTCTCCCATGCGATACCCGTCGGGCTCGGGAGGCCTCTCCTGCGCGAAGGTCGAGACGATGAATGGGAATGTCGCAAGGATCAGGCCTGCGAGCGCTGCTCTCATGGCGTTTTGGTTGCCGTCTCCGCGCCGATCGGCCGGTCATTCTCGTCGAGCAAGGGAACGCCGAAGTCCAGCAGTATCTTGTTGACGGCCGGCTGGTTTTCCTGGATCAGGCGATTGAGCTGCCGCTTCCAGTTCTGGTCGGCGGCACGCACTCCCATGCCGATACGGTACGCCAATCGAGGGCCTGACTTTTCCTTCACGAGGGGCGTGACATGGAGCGGCGGGTCCGCCCTCTTCGCATAGAAGCCCGCCATCGGCCCCCAGAGAATGCCGGCGTCGATCTTACCGGACTTTAGGTCGGCTATCATGGCCTCCGCTGACGAATCCAAACGGGTATCGACCATCAACTGATACGGTCTGGCATTCGCCATCAGGCCGTTGACCGCCATATTCGTGGCAGGCGGTGTTCCGGCCACGATGCCGATATGCTTGCCCTTGAGACGCTCGTCTTCCAGCGTGGTCACTTCGTCGAGGCCGCTGCCCTTCTTGGCGACCAGCGCGTAGGCGGTGCGGTAATAGGGATTGGTGCCCTGGACCAGGTCATCTCCCTGTGGGAAGCCCATGATGACATCGCAACGATGGGCGCCAAGCGTCATCCGGACGAAGCCCGTCGCCTGCGGGAAGTACATATAATCCAGCTTTTTGTTCAGCTTCTCGGCGAACAGTTCGGCGAGCTTGTTCTCGAATCCCTCGCCCTTGTCGTTGGAAAACGGCAAATTGTGCGGGTCGGCGCAGACGCGCAGCACCTTGGGATCGACGAGCTCAATCGACAGATCGCCGCCTTCTTTGATCTGCGCGCGCGCAACATCAGCATCGCGCCCGAAGAAAACCGCGAGCATCACCAAGGTTGAGATCGCCAGCCAGCGCTTCTGTCTGGCGCATGTCATGGAAAGCTGCTGCACTTCCGGCTCGCTATTGTTGCCAACTCGCAAAAGATATCGGCAACCTCGACGAACAGAGTTCCGTTGAAGCCGCAGACAAGCAAAATGCTATGCTTGTCAATTGGGGCGCGCAACAGGAATAATCCTGGCGAAATCGCCGCCCGTGCTGCGACGCAAACGCAGCCGCAATGAAACGTTGAATTACCGGCTGCGCTTGGTGGAGAGACGAAGGCCGAATTATGGCTCAGCCCGCATGGATCCTTGCCGCGCTCGCGATGAGCGCGACAATCACCGCTTCTTTCGCGCAGGAACAGGAGCTGCCCGTCAACTCCATTGCGGATGGCGTATTCGTACACAACGGCCAAACCGCGCAGATGACGCGCGAGAACGCTGGCGCGATCGCCAATGTCGGGTTCATCGTTGGCCAGGATGCCGTCGCGGTGATAGATACGGGCGGCAGCCTTCGCGAGGGACGGCAATTGCTGGCGGCCATTCGCGCCCGGACAGACAAGCCGATCCGCTACGTCATCAATACGCACGGCCACCCCGACCACATCTTCGGCAACGGCGCTTTCGTGCAGGACGGAACAACGTTTGTCGGCCACGCGAACCTGCCGCGCGCGCTGGCGGCGCGCGGTCAATTCTATCTCGACGCATTTCGCCGCACGATGGGTGATCAATTGATCGACGAAATACGCATCGTGCCGCCGACGCTGCTCGTCAGCGGCACGCTCCAGCTCAATCTCGGCGGACGAATCCTCACCGTACGGGCGTGGCCTGCCGCGCACAGCGATTGCGATCTCACGGTGCTGGATGAAAAGACCGGCACCCTGTTCGCGGGCGACCTCGTGTTTCTCACCCACACGCCTGTGCTGGACGGCAGCATCCGCGGCTGGCTGTCCGTCATCGGTGAGCTCGGCGCCTTGCCTGCGGAGCGCGTGGTTCCCGGTCACGGTCCCGTGAGCGGATGGCCGGCCGCCCTCGCCGACCAGCGTCGTTATCTCGAAACGCTGGCCTCGGATATACGCGGGCTCATCACCCGCGGCGAACCGATAGGGGCAGCAGCGGGTACTGCAGCAAGCTCCGAGCGATCCCGGTGGGAATTGTTCGACGACTTCAACGCCCGCAACGCAACTGCAGCATTCTCCGAAATTGAATGGGAATAGCATGCGCATTGCCCTATATTGCGTGCGTTGCTTCCATCCGCGCGAAGGTCGTGACCATGTCCGGATATCTGTTCCGCCTCTTCGGCGTCGTTGGTTTGCTACTCTGCGGCGCACCGATGGCGCTCGCGGCAGAGGCAAATGATCTCTGGCCCGGACTGGTGCAGGACATCTTCAACAATCGTCCGATGAACGATGGCAGCGACGTGATCGGCATCGAAATGCCGTCGCGTGCCGAGGATGCCGCAATCGTCCCGGTCACTTTGCGAACGAAGCTTTCGCCCGGCGATAGCCGGCAGGTGCTGAGCATTACGCTGGTCATCGACCAGAATCCCGCGCCGATGGCGGCGAAGTTCCAGCTTGGACCGGACGCCAACGTCTCGGAAATCTCCACCCGCGTCCGCGTCAACAATTACACCGATGTCCATGCGGTGGCCGAACTCAGCGACGGCAAACTTTACATGACTAAAACCTATGTGAAGGCCTCCGGCGGCTGTTCGGCGCCTGCGGCCAAGAACGCCGACGAAGCCAAGGCCAGGCTGGGCCAGATGCGCTATCGGCAGTTCGCAAAGGCCGGCGAAGGGCCGGCCGGTGGCGCGCGCGAAGCCCAGATCATGATCGGCCATCCCAGCAATTCCGGCCTGCAGATGGACCAGGTCACGCACCTCTATGTCCCGGCCTTCTTCATCAATGAACTGCGGCTCTGGCAGGACGACAGCCTGGTGTTGACGATGGAAGGCGGCATTTCCATTTCAGAAGACCCCAATATCAGGTTCACCTACGTCTCCAATGGTGCGAAACGTTTCCGCGCCGAGGCAAAGGACACCGAGGGGCACGTCTTCCAGCGCGAATGGAAGGTAGATAATTCAGGGACTTGATACCGACCATCAGGCGTCAGCCGTTTCTCTCGTGCCCCGGACGCAGCGCAACACGGAGTGATGCGCTGCAGAGCGGGGCCCATGTCACCAGCGCGCACCGCGTCCGGGACACGGATGCCACTCTGCCCCTGGACGCGTCTTCGAAGCGGCGGCCGCTTCGCATTCAGAAGCAACGGACCTCCGCTTCGGCCTGGGCTCGCCTAAGCTCGTTGAGTGCGCTTGCCGCCTGCTCCGACGTGCGGAACGGGCCGCCCAGATCGCTCCGGACCTGCGACATACTGAGCACGGTTTCGGCCGTGACATAGCGCTCGTAGGGCAAGAGTGAAGCCACGACGTCGACCGAACAGGAACATTGCTCGATCGCCTGCCGCGTCTCGCCATTTGCCTTCAGGCACCCGAAAACATATTCGACGCGCGCCGATGTCGGATAATCATTGATGTCCTGAGCGTGCGCGACCACCGCAATCGTCATCAGCGCTGTCAACGTGGCGACAATACGTCGTACCCATCCGACAAGCGTCATCGTCTTCCTCCCGCTGTTAACCGTGGAAGCTATGCTATGACTGGCGCGCTGAAAAGCAGACGTTCAAGGATACGGCTCAAGGCGCCATGACGCATTTTGTTCGCACGCTGCTCGCTACGATTGTCTTGGTCTCGCTCGGCACGTGCTGCGGCGCCGAGGCCTTACGCGTTGCGGTACAGAAGACCGGAACATTCGCCTGGGAACTTGCAGTGATCCGCGCGCACGGCCTCGACAAGCAGGCCAACCTTTCGGTCCAGGTTCTCGAACTGGCGAGCCCCGAGGCGGGCAAGATTGCGCTTCGCGCCGGGAATGCCGACATTGTGGTCACCGACTGGCTTTGGGTGTCGCGCGAACGCGGGCTTGGCGCCAAGCTGACATTCTATCCCTATTCGAGCGCGCTCGGCGCCGTGATGGTCCCTGCCTCATCCCCGATCGAGACCTTGGCCGATCTCAAAGGCCGAAAGCTCGCCGTCGCGGGCGGGCCGATCGACAAGAATTGGCTGCTGCTTTTGGCATGGTTGAAACAGGGCGGCATCGACCTGAAGTCCGACGCAACAATCGCTTACGGCGCACCGCCGCTATTGGCAGCCAAGACGCTCAGCGGCGAAATGGATGCGACCGTGAACTACTGGAATTTCTGTGCGGCACTGGAAGCAAAAGGCTTCCGCCGCATCGCCGGCATCGAGGACCTGCTGCCGAAACTGGGCGCCAAAGGCCGCACTGCGATGCTCGGCTACGTCTTCGACGAAACATGGGCGAACACAAACCAGGACAAAATTGCCCGCTTCATCGCCATGACCCGCGCGGCGAAGGAGATTCTGTCGACCTCGGATGCCGAGTGGGAGAAAATCGCGCCACTGACCGGCGCTCCCGACGCCGCAACGTTGCGCGCCTATCGTAATCGCTATCGAGAGGGAATTCCGCGTCGCCCGATCGCCGACGAGGAAGCCGACGCACGCGTTCTCTACCGCGTGCTGGCTGAAATAGGCGGTCGTGAACTTGTCGGGCCAGCGCCTGAACTGGATGCCGGAACATTCTATCACGCGATCCCGGGAGATTGAGGTGGCTCGCCTGCTGTCATTCGCCGTGTTCGTCGCAATCTGGTGGATCGCTTCGCTGTTTGCCGGTGACGCGAAGCTGCCACCTCCGCCCACCGTGCTCACGGCCATGATCGCGGAAGCCAGGTCGGGCAACCTGTTCTTCCATCTCGGCGCGACATTAGCGCGCGTTGCGCTCGCCTTCACGCTGGCGATGGCGCTGGGCGCAGCCATTGGATACCTGATGGGCCGGGTGCGGCTTGCCGATCGGCTTGGAGACCCCTGGCTGATCCTGCTGCTCAATCTGCCGGCGCTTGTGGTCATCGTGCTCGCCTACATCTGGGCCGGATTGACTGAAGTCGCTGCAATTGCGGCAATCGCCATCAACAAGCTCCCGACCGCCATCGTTACGCTGCGCGAGGGAGCACGTGCCCTCGACGCGGCGCTGGACGAAATGGCGACGGTGTTCGCGTTGCCCCACTGGAGCAGGTTTCGACACGTCATTTTGCCGCAACTGGCGCCCTACATCGCAGCCGCCGCCCGATCAGGACTTTCCCTGGTCTGGAAGATCGTACTTGTTGCGGAATTGCTTGGACGTCCAAACGGTGTTGGTTTCGAGATCGGCGTGGCGTTCCAGCTATTCGACATTCCGCTGTTGCTTGCCTACTCGCTGAGCTTCGCCGCAGTCGTGCTCCTCATTGAAACCTTGTTGGTGCAGCCGTTCGAGGCCCGGTCATCCCGGTGGCGTCCCCGTGCGGCTTGAGGTCGAAATCACCAGCAAAACGTTCAAGAGCGCGGCGGGCGAACAGCACGACGTGATCGCGGGCGTCGCCTTTGCGCTTAATGCAGGAGAGGTTGGTGTATTGGTCGGCCCGTCCGGCTGCGGCAAGAGTACGATGCTTCGGATCCTCGCCGGTCTCGACCCCGACTTTCAAGGGCGCGTCTCTCGACCCGCCGGCGCGCGGATCGGCTTCGTGTTCCAAGAGCCGCGGCTGCTGCCGTGGCGGTCGGTCGAGGAGAATGTGCGACTTGCCGCGCCTCTTGCCGATGAACCGAAGCTTTCAGCACTCTTCGAAATTCTGGAGCTGAAGGCACATCGCAACCATTTTCCCGGCGAGTTATCGCTCGGCCTCGCGCGGCGCGTTGCGCTCGCCCGCGCGTTCGCTATTGAGCCGGAGTTGCTCATTCTCGACGAACCGCTAGCCTCGCTCGATGCCGCTCTTGCGAGCCGCCTGCGCGATGAGATCGCCATGTTGATGGACGGTCGCTCCGTGATAACGCTGCTGGTCACCCATGATGTAGACGACGCGGTTCGTCTCGGCGATCGCGTGATCCTGCTGTCGCCGCGCCCGGCCCGGGTTCTCGCGGACCTGCCTATCCGCACGCCGCGAAGCGCACGCGGAGAGGTCGAGATCGCCGCAATCAAATCGGAAATCATGCGGCGGATCGATGGCTGTCCCACCAAGCAGGATGGGTCATAGGCAGTGCCTTAGGCCGGTGCTAGGATGCGTGATCGGTTGGGGTTGACGATGAAACGCTCGATCGGAACTGCAGCACTCGGTCTTGCTCTTGTCGCGATGACGGCAACAGCCCAGGACATGATGCGTCATATTGACCTGTCGTCGCCCGATATGGTCTCGGCCGAATTGACCCGCGGAGAGGTCGAGGCCGCGCTCGCCGCAGCGACCATCGCCGCGCCCGCCGATTTCACCGGGAAGAGATTATCCGGCCTGGACCTGTCGGGACTCAACCTGTCCGGCGCAACTTTCCGCGCGGCCCGGCTCAACAAGACAAAGCTCGCCGGCGCCAGGCTCGACCGCGCAATCCTCGACCAGGCATGGCTGGTCGAAGCCGACCTGACCGGCGCAAGCCTCAGGAACGCAAATCTGTTCGCTTCGCAGATGGCTCGCGCCCGCCTCGACGGCGCCGACCTTTCGGGAGCACGCGTCGCTGCCGACCTCACCGGTGCGAGCCTCGTCGGCGCTTCGATCGCGGGCGCAAATCTCGGTGCCGACATGCGCAACCAATCGATGGGCCTGATGCGCGCGGTGCTGAAATCGGCCAATCTGGAACGCCTGAACGCGCGCGGCGCCGATCTGTCTCGCGTCGATCTCGAATTTGCGGTGCTGAAGAGCGGCGACCTCACCGGCGCTTCTCTCAAGAGTGCCCAACTGGGCGGAGCCGACCTGACCGGCATCACCGTCGTCGATACCGATTTCGAGGGTGCCGATCTCGATACGGCCCGGTTGATCGCCCCGATCGGTCTCGATCGGGCAAGAAACTTCGATAAAATCAAAAATCGAGACCGTCTGATCAGGCAATGACGGCTCCGGGCGCCCCGCGACGAAAGGATGACCGATGCGATGGATACTGGCTTTGGTGGCACTGCTGTCAACGAGCGCCAACGAGGTGGCCGCGCAGGGAAAAGGCATCCGGTTGTGGAATCTTACGACGGCGACCATTTCCGAGTTTCAGCTTTCCCCGCCCGGCAAGAACGACTGGGGTCCCAACCTCACCCTGAACGACAAGGACAAAGAAGTCGACCACGACGAACGCCTGCGCATCACGGGCGTGGAGCCGGGACGTTATGATGCCAAGGTCGGCTATCGCGGCTCAAAGCACTGCTTCGTTCGCGACGTCGAAATCAAGGCTGACGCCGTGTTTTCCATCGCCGACAAGGATTTAAAGGATTGTAACAAATAGCCGCCGCTGGACGACCATTCAGCCCGCCGACCACACGGCGTCGCTGGATGCCTTTCGATTGGTGCCTGGATATTCGCAGCGCCACTTGACCGCGGTCCATTTCGGGTGTTCGCCAATCCACTGCGCGATGTAGGGCTGCGCGTTCATGGCACATTGCTGCAACGAAGCATTTGAAGAAAAGACCAAATGGGTTTCCTCGCAAGTGGTGGGCGAGAGCACCGCACAAACGGTCACGACCAAATCTATTGGAGTCATATCTAATATCCCTTGCATTGTTCCCGAACAGATTAACGCAAAGAGCTACGGCAATAGGCGGCCCGAGGTTTCACTACCTCGTGAAAAAGCCGGAACTCGGGCCGCGCGCGCAGCCGCCAGCCCTAAAAATTGACGCCAAATACCAGCCGCGCCTGGTGACGTTCGAAATTGACGAGATCAAGACCGGCAGTCGACCCCACCGGACGCCCCCACGCTTGCAAGCTCCAGCTCGCGGTCAGCCGCGAACTTTTCGACAACTGGAAATATGCGGTCGGACCGACAAACAACGCCTGCCCTGCGAGTTTTTCCAGACTGATCCCCTCATATTTTCGCAGGTAACGCGCCTCTCCACCTAGCAAGAAACCGGGAAGCAACTGCGCCATGACGCCAAGCGCCGTGCCGGCGGTAGACTCCCGCTCCATCGCGCCACTGCCGATCAATCGTGTCCACTCTGGTTCGTAGATCAGGTTGAACGCTGCGACGACGCGGTTCGGTACGAGCTCGCGATCGAACGCCAGCCTGAATTCAGTCCCGAAACTCCGGACCGCTTCGGCGGTCGTCTCCTCGACACGATGCACGTGCGCTTCCGTCGCGAACGTAACTCCGAATGGTGCCGTTTCCCGATCGAGAAAGCGGTAGCGCAAATCGATCGACCCACCCTGCCATGACAGCCCGCGCTGGTCGTCAATGCCCGGCACGCCACTGATCAGATGCGACGCAAACGTGCTTCCCACCTCGATTCTAAAATTCCGGGCCGGCACAAACTCCAGTTCAAATTCCTGGCCGACCGCCCGGTAAGTACCCCCGTTCCTGCCGAAGCGCCCGGTCGTCTCGCTCTGAAACTCCCGTTCGCCGACATTGCCGACATCGGTCCCGATCATAAAGCCGAACAGATGCTCGGTGTCGATGCCCTCGGCATAGCCACAAGCCGGCAGCAGCGCAGCAAAGGACACGACCGCCGCCTGGAAGGTCCTTGCACGCATAGACGTTCGCATTCAGCGGGTCATGGGGTTGAACGGGTGATTCCCGGCGGTGCGGGCCGAGCATACCCTAGCATGATGCGGCAATCTTCCGCGAGCCATGGGAAGACACAGAACGCAGGTGGAGCAGTGGAGAAACTGGGATCAGCACCGTCGGCCGCCTACGGGAGATCCCGCTGGCTTTGGCAGGATCCGCGGGCTCACGCTTGGTGCAAGCAACAGGCGACTTCGCGGTAGTTGAACAGCCTACCCGGCCCGCAGCAACATGCTGTTGCCGGAGCCGGGCAGACCGCTTCGACGCGCCTATTTACGCGCCGCGCAGGCGTACATGTTGATTTCCATGCCCACCGACACTTCGACGATCTTCGGAGTCTTCCAACTCATCAGGGTCCTCCCAAGCAGTGCTGGCACGACCTTCGTGCCGGGATGAAAACTAGGGTCACCGTGGACAGAGCGCAAGTACGGAAGGTCGAAGGTCGCACTATGCGCACCATCTCCGAAGGAAGAAGTTCGCTCTTGGGCAAGCCTACTTCCCTCTTGGACAAACCCTGCGGATGAGGGCGCCGCATCGACGCTTGCACCGCGAGGGTTCGTCCAATCACAGTTCGAACGACCTTCTATTATTCATCCGCGCTTGTCTGCTGAAGCAGTATGACGACCAGGGTCGATACGTATCTTCAGCAGTCCTTGTCAGCCTCTGTGACCTTGTCGGCCTTGGCACCTTCAGCCTGCTGTGCCGCCGTCGGTTCGCCTTGCATCTGCCGCTGCGTATCTTGTGAAGATGCAGCAGTGTCTCCCGCCGCTCGATTCATCTTATCGGTCGGCGGATGTTGATCGGTGCTGCCAGCCATACCCGTTGTCTGGCTGTCGCCCATCTTGGCCGGTCCGGAGCCAGCATCCTTCAGGTTGGCCGCGCGTCCCGTCTCGCAAGGACCAGCAAGTGCTGCGCCGGAGCTCAAGACCAGGATCGAGCAACCAGCAAGAATGAGCCGTTTCATTTTCATCTGTCTCTCCTTCCTTTTCTTGTGAAGCGCGCAACACGATGAGAGGCAACCGACCCGTTGTCCGCAGGTTCCGGGTGGCTACGTAAATATCGACATGTTTAATCTGACGCATGGATTTCTGATGAGGACAATCCGATGGAACCGATTCACCGAGGGTTGATCAGTTTTCTTTTCGCGCTGTGCTTTGCATCGGGAGTGCTTGCGCAGGAAAGGCAGCCTGGCCAAACCACACCGAATGCGGAAACCGCCCTGCCGGCTGACGGGTCATCGCTGACCGGAAAAGAGCGCCTGGGAAAAAAGTGGATGGACGAGCAACGGATCGACAATTGCAACGTGCCCATCGACAGGCGCGGCAGCAAGCCGCGATCCATGACCTGCCCGCATGTGCCGGCAGGATGATCAGCGACGACCATCAGCGCATCACCACATGGTCTGCCGCGCGCGCTCCGGCCATTCCCGATCGTACTTCTCGCCACCGACGGTGTTGTCGCTCATCTCGGCAAGGATCTGGCCGGGCGTCGGCAAGCATCTAGGGTCGACGCGCTTGTCGGGATTCCAGAGATCGGAACGCACGATGGCGCGCGCGCATTGGAAGTAAACCTCTTCGACCGTCATGACGATGACGGTGCGCGGCGCCTTGCCCTCCATCTTGAACGACGCGAGCAGTTCCGGATCGGCGGAGACGTGTGCGCGACCGTTGATGCGCAGCGTGCTGCCCGAGCCCGGGATGAGAAACAACAGCGCCACCCGCGGATCGCGCACGATATTGCGCAGCGAATCGCAACGGTTGTTGCCGCGGCGATCCGGCATCATCAGCGTTTTCTCATCGTGGATGCGAACGAAGCCCGGCAGGTCGCCGCGCGGCGAGCAGTCCAGCCCCTCGGGTCCGCAGGTCGCGAGCGCTGCGAACGGCGATTTGTCCATCAACGCCCGATAGGCTGGCGTGATCCTGTCCGCGACCTTGACGGTCGAGGCATCGTTGGGAAAGCCGTAGATGGCCTCGAGCTGCTCGATGGTCGCGATAACAGTCACTTTAGCTCTCCCGTCGATCGTCCCATTTCTCGGCCTTGATGACGCGGACGAGCTGGCGGGCATGATATTCGGCACTGCCGGTATTGACGATGGTAACGTCGGGCGCGGCCGCATCCTCCACCGTGCGACCCAAGCGGGCTTCGAGCCTGCCGTCGCTGCTCCGCTGCCGCATCGCCAGCCGCTCGGCCAGAACGTTTGGCGGGGCCGTGATCGAAACCACCACCACGTCGGCATAGGCGCGGCGCATCGCGCCAATCACGGTGCGCGATACATTGGCAACGATGGTTCGCCCGGCGCGGATTTCGTTGTCGATCGCGCGCGACAGTGCGTAGCAATGGCCGTGGGCTTCCCAATGCATGGCGTATTCGCCACGCGCCAGCGCCTCCCGGAACGTTCCGGCGCTGACCTGTTCGTTTTCTTCCGACGCCGACGCCTCGCGCGTAATCACGCGGCGTGGAAACACAATTTTGCTGTCATCGGCGCAGGCGGCCGTGGCGAGGCCGAGCAGCGTATCCTTGCCGGCGCCGCTCGGACCGACCACCAGGATCAAACGGCCCGGCCCGATTGCGGCGGCCTGGCCCGGCGCTGTGGTTGTCAAGATTTCCGTCATGCCACGCGCCACCCTTCCCGCCAGACGCTGCGCACCACCGGAATGTTGCGGGCGACATGCACCCGGATCACATCGGCCCGCTTGCCGGCTGCGATCTCGCCACGGTCCGCAAGGCCCACGGCCTCGGCTGGTGTCTTGGTGACGGTGCGGACGGCGCAGGCAAGATCGATCGCCGGCACATGCTGCGGCAACTGCAGGGCTGCCATCAAAAGGCTGGAAGGGATGTAGTCGGACGACAGGATGTCCAACAGTCCCTCGCGGGCGAGATCGATGGCGGCGATGTTGCCGGAATGCGAGCCGCCGCGGACCACGTTCGGCGCGCCCATCAGGATGCCGATGCCGGCCTGATGCAGCCCGCGCGCGGCTTCCATCGTGGTCGGAAACTCAGCGACGGAAACGCGATCCTGGATCGCATCGGCGACATTTTCCTCAGTGGTGTCGTCGTGGCTGGCGAGCGGAATTTCATATCGATGGGCAAGCGCCACGATTTCGCGCATGTTGGTCGCGGCATAGGCCTTCTGATAGGCAAAGCGCTTCTCGAACAGTACATCGAGCTCGGCGTCGGTCATGCCGCCGCCCTTGCCGCGGTAATAATCGCGGAGCTTGACCTCGTCGCGGAACTGGCGCTGACCCGGCGTATGGTCCATCAGCGACATCAGCCGCACGTCCGGCCGGCCGATCAGCTCCTTGGCTTCCTCGACGACGCTTGGCATCGGAATTTCGCAGCGCAGATGCAGGAAGTGTTCTGCGCGCAGCAGGTTTGCCTCACGCGCCGCCGTGATCGCACCCGCGAGCACGCCTGCCCTGCCGTCAACGTCCTCGGCGCCGTCCTCGCGCCAGACCCGGAGCGAATCCAGAACCGTGGTGATGCCCGAGGTGGCCAACTGTCCGTCATAGGAAACTACCGCCGCGATCGGATCCCAAAATACTTTCGGGCGCGGCACATAGTGCATTTCGAGATGGTCGGTGTGGAGCTCGATCAGGCCTGGCATGATCAGGTCGCCGCCGGCGTCCTCGCTGCCTGACGGCGCAGTGCCCTCGCCATATTCGGCGATGCGGCCATCTGCGAAAGCGATCCAGCCGTGCTCGATCACGCGATCGGCCAGTACGAGGCGGGCATTGCCGAGGATGGTTTCGTGCTTCGAAGTCATCTCACATCTTCCTTCATGCCGCGGCGGCGAACGATGTCACGTCGACGATGCGGTCGGCGATCAGATGGCGAATTTCATCGTCATGGACGATCGCCACCATCGCGACGCGCTGTCGTTTCTTCTGTTCAATCAACTCAACGACTACAGCGCGATTGGCCGCGTCGAGCGAGGCGGTCGGTTCGTCCAGCAGCAGAATTGGCAGATCGGAAATGAAACCGCGCGCGATGTTGACGCGCTGCTGCTCGCCGCCGGAGAACGTCGATGGCGGCAGTGCCCACAGCCGCTCGGGAATGTTGAGGCGGCGCAGCAGCGCGCCCGCCTTCTCGCGGGCTTCCGCGCGTGCAATTCCGTTCGCGATCAGCGGCTCCGCCACCACGTCGATGGTGGCGACCCGCGGCACCGCCCGCAAGAACTGGCTGACATAGCCGATGGTCGTGCGGCGCACGCTGAGCACCTGCCGCGGTTCGGCCGCAGCAAGATCGATCACCGTGCCCTGATGCCGGATGCCGATCCGGCCGCCATCGCAGCGGTAATTGCCAAAGATCATTTTCAGGATCGAGGATTTGCCGGCGCCGGAAGGGCCCGACAACACCACGCATTCGCCTGGCTCGACCTGAAACGAGACGCCGCGCACCACGGGCAGCTCGACGCCGCCCTGCAGATGCATGGTAAAGGTCTTTTCGGCGCTGGTGATGTCGATCATCGCAGTCATTGGCGTGCTCATGCCGGCAAAATCGAGGAAACGAGGAGTTGGGTATAGGGCTCGCGGGGGTCGTCGAGCACCTGGTCGGTCAGGCCGGTTTCGATGACGTGCCCACCCTTCATCACCATCACGCGGTGCGACAACAGCCGGGCCACAGCGAGGTCATGGGTGACGACGATGGCGGCAAGGCCGAGCTCGCTGACGAGATTGCGCATCAGATCGAGTAGCCGCGCCTGCACCGACACGTCGAGCCCGCCGGTCGGCTCGTCCATGAACACCAGCCGCGGCTCGGTGACCAGATTGCGCGCGATCTGCAACCGTTGCCGCATGCCGCCGGAATAGGTGCGCGGCGCGTCGTCGATACGCGCGGTATCGATTTCGACGCGCTCCAGCCAGGACGAGGCGGTATCGCGGATGCGACCATAGTGATTCCAGCCCACCGCCATCAGCCGTTCGCCGACATTGGCGCCGGCCGAGACCGCCATGCGCAGGCCCTGCGCGGCGTCCTGGTGCACATAGCCCCAATCCGTACGGAACAAGAAGCGGCGCTCGGCCTCCCCGAGGCTGGCGAGATCGCGCAACACGCCGTCCCGCATCCGGTATGACACCCGCCCGGCGCTCGGCGCGAGCTGCGCGGACAACAGTTGCAGCAGCGTGGACTTGCCCGAACCGGACTCGCCGACGACAGCCAGCACCTCGCCGGGATAGAGCGCAAACGATACGTCGCGGCAGGCGGTCAACCGGCCATAGTTCTTGCCAACGTTTTCGGCGACCAGAAGCGGCTGGTCGTCTTGCATGGGGTCTTGCGGCTCAGCCATGCGCCCTCTCCTTGTGCGGCGCCGCACTCTCGCTGCCGCGATGGCCGGCCAACTGGCGAGACTCGCAATAATCGGTATCCGAGCAGACGAACATTCGGCCGCCCTTGTCGTCGGTGACGATCTCGTCAAGATAGGAATCGCCGGCGCCGCACAGCGCGCAAGGCGCGTCGAACCGATAGCGCGTGAACGGGTGATCCTCGAAGTCGAGCGACACCACGTGGGTGTGCGGCGGAATCGCGTAGATGCGCTTTTCGCGCCCTGCGCCGAACAATTGCAGCGCCGGGCAATTGTCCATCTTCGGATTGTCGAATTTCGGCGTCGGCGACGGATCCATCACATAGCGTGCATTCACCTTCACCGGATAGGCGTAGGAGGTCGCGATATGGCCGAAGCGCGCAATGTCCTCATACAGCTTGACGTGCATCAGGCCATATTCGGCCAGCGCATGCATCCGCCGCGTCTCGGTCTCGCGCGGCTCCAGGAACCGCAGCGGCTCGGGGATCGGCACCTGATAGACCAGCACCTGCCCGGCATGCAGCGGCGCTTCGGGAATCCGATGCCGGGTCTGGATCACGGTGGCGTCCGACGTAACGGTCGTCGTTGCGACGCCCGCGGTCTTGCCGAAGAATTTCCGGATCGAGATCGCGTTGGTGGTGTCGTCCGAACCCTGGTCGATCACCTTCAGCACATCCTGGGGTCCGAGGATCGCCGCCGTCACCTGCACGCCGCCGGTGCCCCAGCCATAGGGCATCGGCATCTCGCGGCTGGCGAACGGCACCTGATAGCCCGGAATCGCGATCGCCTTCAGGATCGCGCGGCGGATCATCCGCTTTGTTTGTTCGTCGAGATAGGCGAAATTGTAAGCTGGCGCGTTCATTCCGCGGCCTCCTGCATGTCCGGCGCCTCATTGGCCTCGGCGAACTCCTTGCGCAGCTTGCGCAACAGACCAAGCTCGGACTGAAAGTCGACGTAATGCGGCAGCTTGAGATGCTCGACGAAGCCGGTCGCCTGGACATTGTCCGAGTGCGACATCACGAATTCCTCGTCCTGTGCCGGAGCGATCACTTCCTCGCCCAGCTCGCGGGCGCGCAGGCTGCGATCGACCAACGCCATCGACATGGTCTTGCGCTCGCTTTGTCCGAAGGCCAGGCCGTAGCCGCGCGTAAAACACGGCGCTTCGGTCGCCGATCCCTTGAACTGGTTGACCATCTGGCACTCGGTCAGCGCGATCGAGCCGAGCGGGACAGCAAAGCCCGCATCCTCGGCGTAGAATTCCACCTCCACCTCGCCGAAGCGGATTTCGCCGGCAAAGGGATGGTTGCGGCCATAGCCGCGCTGCGAGGAGTAGCCGAGCGCCAGCAGGAACCCCTCGTCGGCACGCGCAAGATTTTGCAGCCGCAGATCGCGGTCGGCCGGAAAACTCAGCGGCTCGCGCGTGAGATCGCCGACCGGCGCGCCGGCATCCGCTGCCGGCGAAGGCTCGATCAAGCCATCGCGACCGAGAATGTCGGTGACGCGCGGCGTTGCCGCCTGCGTTGCCTCCGACGTCGCCGGCTGCTCCGGCACAAAGCCGTCCGCAAGCTGCGGGTCCAGCAAGCGATGGGTATAATCGAACGTCGGCCCCAGGATCTGGCCGCCCGGAATATCCTTAAAGGTCGAGGAGATGCGCCGGCGCACCTGCATCTCGCCGGTGTTGACCGGCTCGGTCGCGCCAAAACGAGGCAGCGTGGCGCGGAAGGCCCGAACCAGGAAGATCGCCTCGATCAGGTCGCCGCGCGCCTGCTTGATCGCGAGCGCCGCCAGCTCGCGGTCGTAGAGCGAGCCTTCGGTCATGACGCGATCGACGCCGAGCGAGAGCTGCCCGGCAATTTGCGCCAGCGAGAGTTCGGGCACATCACGGTCGCCACGCCGCTCATGCGCCAGCAGGCGGTGGGCGTTCTCAATGGCGCGTTCGCCTCCTTTGACGGCTACATACATGGGCTATGCTCCGCTTGCGACCAGCCGCGTGGTTCGGGGGATTGCGACAATCAAGTCGTCATGGACCAGCACGACATCGATGCCACGCGGGAACAGGGCTTCGTTGATGGTGAGCCGCCGAAAGAGGTCGCGCGGCTGGAGCGTCGCCTGCAGCAGCGCCGTACCGTCGATGCCCGGCCCCTTCACCTCGAATGTAGGCCCCTGCGTCAGGCTCTCGACCTGCAGGATCAGCGTCGTCGACCTGTCAGGATATTCGTTGCTGCCGAACGCGAAGCGATCGAGCGCCGGCAGATTCTTGGCGTCGCCGACCAGGGCGAAGCTGGCGATCGAGGAATCCGCGACCACCGGCGCACTGGCATGGAACTTAAGCCACTTCGCCACATCAGGGGTGGCCGACATCGCGGCATCGAGCCAGATCGGCGTGTCGTGATCGAACAGCGTCAGCGCGATGGCGGCCGCGCCGCGCATCATCCCGGCTGGCGCGCCGACAGACGCCGTGACCCGTTGCGCGCTGCCGGGACGCGCCATCGCATCCATCACGGCGCGGAAGGTCGACTGCGCCGACAACACCTTGTCGGCAAACCCTGCGGGCAATTCTGCAACCGTCGTCATCGCATCACCCCTCGCCGCGCACCATGGTATAGAAATCGACCCGCGTCGCCGCAGCCTCGGCCGCCTTGCGGCTGCGATCGGCGATCATGGCGGCGCGCAACGGCCCGATCACCTTGGTCTCGACCTCGCCCGAAAGCTCCGTCGACTGCACCATGGCGTCGCACAGCGCGATCATCTGCGCCTTCTGCCTGTCGCGGCCGAGCACGTAGCCGAAGCCGACCTCGCCGGTCGCAAGACGCACCGCCGCGCGCGACACCGTGGCCTCGCCGAGATTGAACGGCGCACCGTCGCCGCCCATGCGGCCGCGCACCATCACAAGGCCATTCTCCGGCTCGCGCAGGTTCTCGTGCGCAGGTACCGCGATCGCCGCGAGATGGCCCGCAATGTCGCCGGCCTCGGAATGCGCCAGCACCGCCATCGCGGCCTTGCGCTGCGCCTCTCTGCTGTTCCGCCCGGTCAATCCCATGAGCAACCTTGCCTGAATCAAGTTGTCTATGATAATAGACAACTTGATAACGGAGCGCCATGACTGTTTCGTGACAAACGGATAATTTCTGGTATCACCACGCCATGAGCCTGCAGGAGAGTTCCGGCGTCGCCTTGTGGCGGCAGGTCGCCGACGGTATCGAGCGCGGCATTGCCGACGGCCGCTTTGCTGCGGGCGAAAAGCTGCCGGGCGAGATCGAGATCGCCGATACCTATCGGGTCAACCGCCACACCGTGCGGCGTGCCCTGGCTGCGCTTGCCGAACGCGGCCTGGTGCGCGCCGAACGCGGCAGCGGCACCTATGTCGAGGCGCAGCGCCTCGCCTATCCCTTGCGCTCGCGGACGCGGTTTTCGGAGATCGTCGGCGCCGGCGGCCGCGAGCCGCGCGGCCAATTGATCGATGCCTCCGAAGAGCCCGCGACGCGCGAACTGGCCCGTGAGCTCGGACTGAAGACCGGCGCACCGCTGGTCCGGATCGAATCGGTGCGGCTCGCTGACCGCACTCCGATCTGCGTCAGCACCAATTGGCTTTCCGCCGATCGCTTTCCGGGCGCCGGAGCGGTCTTCGCCAACGTACGCTCAATGACCAAACTGCTTGCGCATTACGGCGTTCGCGATTACCGCCGCGCCTCAACCCGCGTCACCGCCACCATCGTGGACGCCTCCGACGCCGCAAGGCTCGATCTCGCGCTCGGGCGTCCCGTTCTCGTGGTCGATAGTACCGATGTCGATACCGACGGCAAACCGCTGGTAACGAAACGCGCGCGCTTCGCCGCGGAGCGTGTCGAGTTTCTAATCGAGAATGGTCAATAGCGGCGATTAGACGACCGCGCGATCTGGCAATCGCAGAAGCGAAGCTTGTTGCAAATCCGATCGATTGCCCTTCATCGATGGATTTGTAAGGGGCTATTCGCCTTCGCCACGACGCCGAGCGCTGCAGCACCGTCTCGTCAGCCTAGTCTAGTCGACGAGGCGTACGATCATACCAGCACTTTGCGGATCCAGGCGCTGATGAGATCGAGCACCATCACCGTCACGACCACGATAATGATTTGCGCGGCCGTATCGGCGTACTGAAAACTCCGGATGCTTTCATACAGGGTCTGGCCGATGCCACCGGCTCCGACAATGCCAAGTGTCGTCGCCGAGCGGACGTTAGTCTCAAGCCGGTAGAGGGTAAGCGAGCTCCACAGCGGCAGCACCTGAGGAATGACACCGAAGATCACCTCCTGCACGCGCACCGCACCGGTCACGCGAATGCCTTCCACTGGCCGCGGATCGACCGCTTCGACCGCTTCGGAAAACAACTTCGCGAACACGCCGAGATTGTGAACGAACAACGCCATCACGCCAGCGAATGGGCCTAAGCCCACCGCCACAACGAACAGTAACGCGAACACGATCTCATTGATGGCGCGGCAGGAATCCATCAACCGACGAACTGGCTGTACTATCCAAGGCGGACAGATATTGGCGGAACACAGAATTGAGAACGGAATGCCAAACACGACTGCCAGGGCGGTGCCCCAGATCGCGATCTGGATGGTCACCACCATGTCGCTGATGTACTGATCCCATTCGCGAAAATTCGGATGGAGAAAGGCGCTGCCGAACTCGGCCATATTGCGCCAGTCGGTGAACAGCGCCGACACACGGAACATTTCGGCCGGAGCCCAACTCCAGGCCAGCAAGCCGAAAACGAACGCCCAGCCCAGCCAACCCCGCACTCGTCGGGCGAAGGGATAAAGCGGGACTGGAGGTTCCTGGGCCTGCCGCGACGGCCGGCTTTCGATGGGAGCGATGATGTCTGTCATGGCCTAAAATGTCTAAAGGGCGCCGAACCACGGCGGCTGGCGCCCTTCGTCAGCATCAGTTGGTAGGCGCAGTCGCAGCGTTCGCCGCAAGCTCGCCGATAAGCTTCTTGAGCTTGGCCTGATCCTTGGCCTTGTCTGCCTCGAAGAACGGCGCGACCTGCTTCATGAACGCGCCATGCTCGGCCTTGTCGGCCGCTTGCTGGTACGTCTTGATGTCAGCCTCGAGCGAGGCGGTCTTGGTGGCTTTTTCTTCCGCCGACAGCTTGGCGTCACCCTTGATCTTCATGATCGACTTGTTGGCTTCAAGGACGCGGATCGGGAGCAACTGGTCGTCCGACGACGGAATAAACGGCGCCCACTGCAGACCAGACAAAACCTTCTTCGCGGATGCGATTTCTTCCGGCGTTCCGATGCGGCCATAGCTCAAGACCCAGGTATAGAGCTTGGCTTTGACGTCTGCGGCCAGATCCTTGCGCCAGAGCAGCGGGTCGCTCGGAATGAGCGGCGAGGTCCAGATCACACGGATGTTCTTGCGGGCTTCGGGAGCGGTGACTTCCAAACGGCGCAGGCTTTCGCTGTTGTTCGTTGCGGCATCAACTTGCTTGTTCGCCACCGCCATGCCGTTCGCCTCATGCGAGGCATTGCGAACGGTCTTGAAGCAAGCCTTCGGATCGACGTTCTTGGCAGCGAAAATGTAGCTGGTCGGGACAAGAAAGCCCGAGGTCGAATTCGGGTCGCCGATGCTGAAGTCGATCGACTTGTCGCATTTGAGGACGTCTTCCAGATTCTTGATCGGCGAGTCCTTGTGGACGATGATATGCGACCAGTAACCGGGGTTGCCGTCCGAATCGACGGACTTCGCAAATATCTCGCCGTTCGAGCGGTTGGCGGCTTCCATCGCCGACTTGTTGCCAAACCAGGCCAATTGCACCTTCTTGAAGCGCATTGCTTCGATCACGCCGGCATAGTCCGAGGCGTAGAAGCCGTTGACTTTGAAGCCCGTCCCTTTGGCCATCGCGTCGAGGAAGGGCTCCCAGACGGTCTTGAGATTTGTGCTCGCTTCGGTCGCAATAATGCCGAAATTGATTTCAGTCGTCTCGGCGCGGGCAACGTTGGCCGAGATGCCTGCCGCCACGGCCAAGGCCGTGCCGATCAGAGCTAGCTTGCGCATATCGCTTCTCCTGTTTTGAACGCGTTGTATTTTCGGTAGCGCCAAGCGCGAGGTCGTACCTTCAAGCGGACAGCCGTTCGACTTCAAAAGCCGGGGGGTTCGCCGGCGCGCGCGCTACTGACCGTTCGTCGCTGTCTCGGCGTTCTTGCGCAAGCCGCGCCTGCTCCTCAAACGAGGGCAGAAACAGCTCCTCGGATTCCGCGCCATAGATTTGGTTGAGGAAAGCCGGCGTCAGCGCGCTGGATGGGCCGTCATAGGCGACCTTGCCGGATTTGAGCGCGATCGTGCGCGCGCAATACTTGAGAGCGTATTCGACCTGATGAAGCGAAATGAACACGGTCAGGCCGTCATTGCGGTTCATGTCGGCGAGCAAATCCATAACGCGGCGCGCAGCGGCCGGATCGAGCGAGGCGATCGGCTCGTCCGCGATCAACAGTTCGGCCCCCTGCACTAACGAACGCGCGATGGCAGCGCGCTGCTGCTGGCCGCCGGACAGTTCGCTGGCGCGCTTGAGCGCATGTTCGGCGATGCCCACACGCGCCAGCGCCTGCATGGCCACGCGTTTGTCGGCCTCGCTGAATTGACCAAGGGTTCCGCGCAGGATCGGCAATCGCCCCAGCAGTCCGAAGCAGACGTTGGTCAGCAGCGAAAGCCGCGGCACAAGATTGAATTGCTGAAAGATCACGCCGATGCGCGCGCGCAGGCCGCGATTCTTGTTGAGGCGGCCACCCCGCTGGATCGGCTCGCCCATCACTTCGATTCGGCCGCCTCCGCCATTGCGGCCGCCGTCGATCGGCGTCAGCCCGGCAATCGCACGAATCAATGTCGACTTGCCGGAGCCTGACGCACCGATCAGCGCGACCATTTCGCCGCGCCGCAGCGACAGCGTGACGCCGTTCAGAACAGGCACGCCACGCTGATAGGACTTCGAGATATCTCGTGCATCGATCATGGCATGCGATGTCAAGCGGTACGCTCCTCGTGGGTCTGCGGTCACGATCGCTAACAACGGCCTGTGACAGTCAGATGAATTGCCTGGCGATCTTCAACAACGTCCGATCACTCCGGCGAATCCGCCGGGTGCATCAAGAACGACGCAGCATGTATTGCTCTACAGCGCCGCCATCGCTAGCGTCCGGATTCAACAGTTGTGTGACAGTCGGCCCGAACGGGGGCCTTCGTCCACAGCGGGACTGACGTCACGCATCCGTCATGATCTTGTCATCAAGCGCATCGAAGACGAGCCGGTGCCCCTTTCCCCGATTGTTGATGGACGTTACCGTTGGCCGGCAAGATGCTTTCCACTGAACCATTGGTCGACCCCACCGCGTCAGTGCGCGACTGCCAGCTCGGCGCCTACACCGAGGTCGGCGCCCGGACCATCCTGCTCGAGGTCACGATGGCCGATTATTCCTACGTCGTGAACGACTCGCAGATCACCTATACGATGATCGGGAAATTCTGTTCGATCGCGGCGATGACGCGCATCAACCCGGGTAATCATCCGATGCACCGGGCCTCGCAGGCGCATTTCACCTACCGCGCCAGCAGCTACTTTTCGGGCGAGAGCGACGATGCCGAGTTTTTTGCGTGGCGCCGCAAGCATCACGTCCATATCGGCCACGATGTCTGGATCGGCCATGGCGCGGTTATTCTGCCTGGCCGCTCGATCGGCACCGGCGCCGTGGTCGCGGCCGGCGCCATCGTGACCAAGGATGTCCCCGCCTATACGATCGTTGCAGGCAATCCGGCACGGCCGATCAAGCGGCGTTTTCCGGAATCCATTGCGGGGCGGCTTGCGGAACTCGCGTGGTGGGATTGGGACCATGAGGCGCTTCGCCGCGCCCTGCCCGATTTCCGCAAGCTCGATGTAGAGGGCTTTCTCGAAAAGTACGAAGCCGGCGCAGCAGCTACTCGCCGTTCATTCAACCAGAGTGCCGCATCGTGACTGAACTGTTCATCGAAGGTGGCCGGGCCCTGCTCGGCCACGAAATCGTCGAAACCTCATTGCGGATCGCTGGCCGCGAGATCGCAGCCGTAGGTGCGGACAGCAACCACGGCATCGGCGGCGTCAATGCCGATGGCCTCCTGGTATTGCCGGGCATTGTCGATCTGCATGGCGATGCCTTCGAGCGGCAGATGATGCCGCGCCCCGGGGTCGATTTCCCGATCGATGTGGCGCTTGTTGACAGCGACCGGCAGGCGATCAGCAACGGGATCACGACCGTCTATCATGCCACGACCTGGTCGTGGGAGCCTGGCCTGCGCAGCGCCGACAATGCCAGGCGCTTGCTGGAGGCGATCGAGCAGATGCGGCCGCAGCTCGCCGCCGACACCCGCTTCCATCTGCGGCACGAGACCTACAATCTCGACGCGGAAGGCGAAATCATCGGCTGGCTCTCGGAAGGACGCGTCGACCTGTTCGCCTTCAACGACCACATGGACTCGACGGTCGCCAGCCTCGCCAAGCCGCAAAAGCGCAGCCGAATGGTCGAGCGCACGGGTCTCAGCGATGAGGCGTTCGATCGCCTGGTGGAACGTGTGGTCTGCCGCGGCCACGACGTGCCGGCTTCGATCGCCCGGCTGGCGCAGGCAGCACGCGCGGCAAACGTCCGGATGCTCTCCCACGACGACGAAAGCCCGGCGATGCGGCAGGCCTTCCGTGCGCAGGGCGTTGCAATCGCCGAATTCCCGGTCAACGAGGAAACTGCACGCGATGCTGCCGAAGCCGGAGACTTCATCGTGTTCGGCGCGCCCAATGTCGTGCGCGGCGGCAGCCATACAGGCTGGACCAGGGCCTCCGACATGATCGCCAAGGGCCTCTGTTCGGTGCTTGCGTCGGACTATTATTATCCGGCGCCGCTATTGGCGGCGTTCCGCCTTGCGGCCGACGGCGTTCTGCCGCTGGCCGCGGCATGGCAATTGATCTCGGCGGCACCGGCGCGCGCCGCTGGCCTTGCCGATCGCGGCACGCTCGCCTCGGGGCAGCGCGCCGACATCCTTCTCGTCGATGACACGGTGCCATTGCGCCCGCGCATCGTCGCCGTCATTGCCGCGGGGCGTCTTGTACATCTGACGGAGGCGAACCGTCTCATCCATTCGTCTGCAGCATCACGCAAGGCGGTTGCAGCCGCGTGAGGCGGCCCTATTCTGGCGCAATGGCAAATCACCCCCGTTACGCAATCTATTACACCGCCAGGCCTGACAGCGCGCTCGACCGGTTCGGCGCCGTGCTGCTCGGCTACGATGCCCATAGCGGCGAAGACCTGTCCTTTCCGGACGGTCTCCCGTTGGACTGGCGCGAGCTGACGCGCGATCCGCGCAAATACGGCTTTCACGCCACGCTGAAGGCGCCGATAGCGCTGGCCGACGGCAAGGCCGAGGCGCAGCTTGCTGCGGCGTGCGAATTGTTCGCCGATCTGGCTCGGCCAGTGCCCGTGATCCAACCGGTCGTCGATTCGATCAGCGGCTTCATTGCGGTCATTCCCGGCGAACGGTCGGCAGATCTCGACCTGCTTGCCGCCCAGGCGACCAGGGCATTCGATTCGTTCCGTGCTCCCCTCAGCCCGGAAGATCGCGCGCGGCGAAGTCCGGAGGCGCTGACGCCGCGGCAGCGCGACTATCTCGACCGCTGGGGCTACCCTTACGTCTTCGAAGAATTTCGCTTCCACATGACGCTGACGGGACGGCTTCCCGCCGAACGGCGCGAGCCGATTGTGGCAATGCTGCGCAGCAGGTTTTCGACAACTGGCATCGGCCCGATCGCGATCGACGCCATCGCCTTGTGTCGTCAGGACAATGCGAATTCGCGGTTTCGGGTCATCGGCCGCTGGCAATTGCGCGACTAGAGCGCTTTCGGTTCTGATTGAATCAGAACCGGGCTCTAGATTCTTGTTTTGACGCGTTTTCTTGACGCGAACCGGTGTCCACTTCGCTGGAAAACGCTCTAACGCCCACACCGCTCATTGCGCCAGCGCCTCTTTCCGCGTTCTCAGAATTGCCGGCGAAAGCATTGCCAGCAACAAGGCGGCGACGACTGCGAGGATGACCGCGCTGATCGGCCGCGACAGAAAGACGGTGAAATCGCCATCAGCGATCAACATCGCGCGCCGGAAGTTTTCTTCCAATTGCGGACCGAGCACGAGGCCAAGCAGGAGCGGCGCCGGCTCGACGCCGATCTTGATGAAGAAATAGCCGATCAAGGCGCAGCCCATCATCAGCCAGACATTGAACAGGCTGTTGGCGATCCCGTAAGTGCCGATGCAGCAGAACAGCACGATGGCGGGAAACAGCAGGCGATAGGGTATCTTCAGCATCGAGACCCACAGGCCGATCAGCGGCAGGTTGATGATCAGCAGCATCAGGTTGCCGACCCACATGCTGGCGATGACGCCCCAGACGAGCTTCGGCTGCTCGGTCATGATCTGCGGGCCGGGCTGGATGCCCTGCATCATCAGCGCGCCGATCATCAGCGCCATCAGAGCGTTGGCGGGAATGCCGAGCGTCAAGAGCGGAATGAAGCTGGTCTGGGCGCCGGCATTGTTGGCGGCCTCCGGACCGGCAACGCCCTCGATGGCGCCCTTGCCGAAGCGTGAGGGATCGCGGGCGAGCTTCTTCTCCAGCGCGTAGGAGGAGAACGGCGGAAGCGCAGCACCGCCGCCGGGCAATACCCCGAGCACAGAGCCCAGCGCCGTGCCGCGCACCACGGCCGGAAAGGCCGCCCGCAAGTCCACCCAGCTCGGGATCAGGCTGCGGATCGACTGGCTGACGACGCGGCGCTCGGCGGGTCTCTCCAGATTGGCGATGATTTCACCCAGCCCGAACAGGCCCATCGCGATCGGCACGAAATCAAGACCATCCGATAGAGCGGCGATGCCGAAGGTCATGCGTGCGACGCCCGAGGAGACATCGATCCCGACGAGGCCGAGCAACAGCCCCAGCAGCACCATTGCCAGCGATTTGGCAACCGAACCATGCGCGAGCACGACCGCGGCAATCAGGCCGAGCACGAGGAGACTGAAATATTCGACCGCTGTGAATTTGAGTGCCAGCACCGACAACGGCACGCTGAGTACCGCGATCACGATCGTCGCCATCGTGCCGGCAAAGAACGAGGCGATCGCGGCAATGGCCAGCGCGGTTCCGGCCCTGCCCTGCTTGGCCATCTCGTGACCGTCGATACAGGTGACGACCGACGACGTCTCGCCCGGCACATTGACCAGGATGGCGGTGGTCGAACCGCCATACTGCGCGCCGTAGAAGATGCCGGCCAGCATGATCATGGCGCTCGCAGGCGACAGGCCGAAGGTGAAGGGCAACAGCAACGCCACCGTTGGAATCGGACCGATGCCGGGCAGCACGCCGATTGCGGTCCCGATGACCACGCCGATCAGGCAGAAAATCAAATTGTTGAGTTGAAGGGCCGTCGAAAGACCCATCAGCAAATTGTCAAACAGTTCCATATGCGTCTGCCTGCGAAGCGTGCCGCCCTAGCGGGGCCAGATCGGGATCGGCAAGCCCAGCAACTTGACGAACAGAAGAACGGCGGCGCCCGAAAGCACGATGGCAAATGCCACGGTCTCGACAAGCCGGCCTTCTCGGGTGGCGAAGCTGGCGAGAATTACGGCGGCGACGGAGGCGATCGCGAGGCCCAACCGCTCCGCCGTCAGCGCGAAAACGCCGACAGAAGCAAGGATCGCCAGCAGCGGGCGCAACTGAATGGGCGCGATGCCGCGACCCGCGCGCCAGAGCCCACGTCCGCTGAAGAAAAGACCGAACGCCATCAGCGCGAGTGCGACGACGCGGGGCATATAGCCCGGACCCATATCGGCGGCGTGACCGACCGTCAGATTACGCGTGGCGACGAGCGTACCCGTCGCCACCGCCACGAGGAACAGGCCAAACAGCAGGTCCTGCACGTCGATCCGGGAACGCGTCATCGGCCCGCCCTTAGCTGCCCTTGATGCCGGCCTCGCGAATGATCGTGCCCCAGCGCGTCGTCGCGTCCTTGAGCCAGTTGCGGAATTCCTCCGGCGATTGGGCGCGCACCACGCCACCCTGCTCGGCGATCTTCTGCTGAATCTCGGGCAGCTCCAGGATCTTGCGGATTTCGGCGTTCAATCGCGCGACCATGGCGGGCGGCGTGCCACCGGTGGTCAGGATGCCCTGCCAGGTCCCGGCATCGCCGCCGGGCAGGCCCGCCTCCTTGAAAGTCGGCAGATCGGGAGCCGAGGCAATCCGCTGCTCGCCGGTGACGGCAAGTCCGACAAGCTGCTTGTTTACCACAAAGGGCATCGTCGCCGCAGCGCCGTTGATGATCACGCCGCTCTCCCCGGACACGACGGCGCGCGAGGCGGCCGCCCCGCCCTTGTAGGGAACGTTCTTCCACTGAATTCCCAGTTCCTTCGCCATCACCACGGCGGTGATATGATTGGCGCCGCCGACGCCGGAATTGGCCACGGTGAGTTTGTTCGGATTGGCCTTGGCGTATTCGATCAGCTCCTTGGACGTCTTCGCCGGGACCGATTCATGGACGGCCAGAACATAGGGGCCGAACATCACCATGGAAATCGGCGCGAGGTCCTTCTGAACGTCGAACGTGAGATCGGAGAACAGGCTGGGCGCCGTCGCCAGCGATCCGACATCCATCAGCAACAGGGTGTGGCCGTCGGGCTGCGCCTTGGCGACGGCGTCGGCCCCGAGATTGCCCGCTGCGCCCGGCTTGTTCTCGACCACGACCGACTGACCGATGGCGGCGGATAGTTTTGGGCTGATCAGGCGCGCCAAAATGTCCGAGGTGCCGCCGGGAGCGAACGGCACGATCAGCCGCACGGGCCGCTCAAAATTCTGAGCGCCGGCTCCGCTTGGCGCCAAGGCACACACCGTAAGGACAGCGGCGGCAATCGCCCGGGCGAGAGATGGCATAGACATCGGTCGTTCCTCCGTTTCAAAGCGCAATTCCGCGCGATCCCGCCGTTTTCACCGGCAGGCTGCAGACCTTCGAGGCAGCGTTGGGGAGGAATGATAGGTCATGGGCAGGGTGGCCTATGAATTAGTCTGCGGATAGGTCGATACCTTTTTTGGATGGATCGGCCGCGCATCAGCCGGTAGAAGTCGGACATCCGGCCGGTCACCGGCCCTTCGTCTCAGGTTGAAGATACAGATTTCATGTTTGAGCTGAGCCAGTTGCGCTGCTTTGTTGCAGTTGCGGAAGAACTGCATTTCGGGCGCGCGGCGCAGCGGCTGAACATGACGCAGCCGCCGCTCAGCCGACAGATCCAGATTCTCGAACGCGTCCTCGATGTGACGCTACTAGAGCGCAGCAACCGCGCCGTCCGGCTGACGCCGGCGGGCCAGCGTTTTCTGATCGATGCGCGGCATCTCCTCAAGCTGGCGGAAAGCGCGGCCGTGCTGGCCCGGCGGATGGCAAGCGGCAAGGCCGGATCGATCAATATCGGCTTCACGGCCACATCCGCCTACAGCTACGTGCCGGCGCTGGTCGCGGCCTGCCGGCGTGAACTTCCCGATATCGAGATATCGCTGAAGGAAATGGTCTCCAGCGACCAACTCAAGCGGCTCGATTCCGGCGAGATCGATATCGGCCTGCTCCGCCCGCCAATACCGCGCGGTGGTCTTGACGCCTTCCGCGTGACGGCGGAGCCGCTGGTCGCGGCACTGCCGAGCGACCATCCGCTGGTTCAGGCGGACGAGCTACGTCTGGAGGATCTCGCAAGCGAGCCCTTCATCATGTACGAACCCTATGAAGCCCGCTATTTCCACGATCTCCTGGTCGAGCTGTTCTCACGCGCAAATCTGGTGCCGAATTACGCGCAGCATCTTGCGCAGATCCATTCGATCCTTGCCATGGTGCATTCGGGTGTCGGCGTGGCGTTAGTCCCCGAGACCGCAGCTAACCTGCGCTTCAGCGGCGTCGTGCTGCGGCCCGTCCTGATGCAGTGGCAGCGCCCGGCCGAATTGTTCTTTGTCCGGCGCGGCGACAATGACAATCCGCTTCTCCCCGTCATTGCCGGCATTGCCCGAGACCTTGCCGGCCAACCCGGCTCGATGCAATCAATGGATCGATCGATACAGTGATTGGGTCTCCGTCCGTGGGCATCTTGCATTAATCCTTCGGCGTAAGCCGCTGAAGGATCAGAGCATGAGCAAGATGACCCCCAAGGAGATGGCCAGCCGGATCGGCGATGGCCTGCTGTCGTTCCCCGTTACACCATTTCGGCCCGACAACACGTTCAACGAGACCCGCTACCGCTCCAATCTCGACTGGCTGTGCGGGTATGAGGTAGCGGGCCTGTTTGCCGCCGGCGGCACCGGCGAATTCTTCTCGCTGAGCCCGGCCGAGGTCGCGAAGGTCGTGGCCACGGCTGTGGACGAGACCAAGGGACGCGTGCCGGTGCTCGCCGGGATCGGCCATGGCACCGCGGTGGCGACGCAACTTGCCATTGGGGTCGAGGCGGCCGGCGCCGACGGCTTGCTGCTGCTGCCGCCCTATCTGGTCTTTTCGGAACAGGAAGGACTGGCCGCCCATGTCGAAGCGGTGTGCAACGCGACCAAGCTCGGTGTCATCGTCTACAACCGCGATAATGCGATCCTGAACGAGGATACGCTCGAGAGACTGTGCCAGCGCTGCCCCAACCTGGTCGGCTATAAAGATGGTATCGGCGACATCGAGCTGATGACCCGCATCCACCTGCGCATGGGCGACCGGCTGACCTACATCGGCGGATTGCCGACGGCCGAGACTTTTGCACTGCCCTATCTGGAAATGGGCGTAACCACTTATTCCTCCGCGGTATTCAACTTCGTCCCGGAGTTCTCGACCAAGTTCTACGCGGCCGTGCGCCGCCGCGACCGCGAGACGGTGCAGGCAGGGCTGCGCGATTTCATCCTCCCCTTGATCGCGATCCGCAATCGCAAACGCGGCTACGCTGTCTCGATCATCAAGGCGGGGATGAGGGTGATCGACCGTGACAGCGGCCATGTGCGTTCGCCACTGACGGACCTGACGCCCGCCGAGACCGAGGAAGTGGCGGCACTCGTCGCGCGTCTCAAAACCAGCGAGTTCGCGAAGCGGGAGCTCGCGGCCGCGTAGCCGCAACGCCCTATCGTCGCTGGTTGTAGACGTCCAGGCAGACGGCGCCGAGCAGCACCAGGCCCTTGATCACCTGCTGGTAGTCGATGCCGATGCCGAGGATCGACATGCCGTTGTTCATGACGCCCATGATCATGGCGCCGATCACGGCGCCGCCGACCTTGCCGACGCCGCCATAGGCGGACGCGCCGCCGATGAAACAGGCGGCGATGACGTCGAGCTCGAAGCCGGCGCCGGCCTTCGGCGTCGCGGTATTAAGCCGCGCGGCGAACACGAGACCGGCGAGAGCCGCCAGCACGCCCATATTGACGAAGGTCAGGAACGTCAGCCGTTCGGTCTTGATGCCGGACAGGCTGGCGGCCCTGGCGTTGCCGCCGATGGCATAGATGTGGCGGCCGATCACGGTGCGCGTGGTGACGAAGCCATAGAGCGCGATCAGCGCCGTCATGATCACCAGTACATTGGGAAGGCCGCGATGCGAGGCGATCAGGCCCGCGAAGAACACGATCACGGCGAACAGCACTGCGCTCTTGGCGACGAAGAAACCAAACGGCTCGACCTCGATGCCATGCGAGGCCTGCCGCGCCCGGCTCTTGGCACTGGTATAGACCAGCGCCACCGCCAATACCGCACCGATCAAGAGTGACGTCGGATAAAGCGTGCCGGCGCCGGGAAACAGTTCCGGGATGAAGCCCGAGGACAGCTTCTGGAAAGTCGGCGGAAATGGCCCGACCGACTGACCCGCCAGGATGGCAAGCGCAAGCCCCTTGAACACCAGCATGCCGGCCAGCGTCACGATAAAGGACGGGATCTTGAAATAGGCAACCCAATAGCCTTGCGCAGCGCCGATCAGGGCGCCCACCAGCAGGCAGGCGATGAAGGCCAGCGGATAGGCAATGTGATAGCGCACCATCAGCACGGCTGCGACGGCGCCGACAAAGCCCGCCACCGAGCCGACCGACAGGTCGATGTGGCCGGTGACGATGATCAGCAGCATGCCGAGCGCCATGATCACGATGTAGCTGTTCTGCAGCACCAGATTGGTCAGGTTCAGCGGCTGCAGCAGCGTGCCGTCGGTCATGACCTGGAAAAACAGCATGATCGCAAACAGCGACAGCAGCATGCCGTAGTTGCGCAAATTGTTCTTGATGAAGCCGGCGTGCCCGGGCAGCGCAACCGTCTTGTCGGTCATGGCCGCAAATCTCCCTGAAGTACTTTCTTGTGCATTTCCTTGTTGCGCATGATGGCGCGCATGATCCTTTCCTGGGTGGCCTCGGCGGCGGCGAATTCTCCGACCAAAGCGCCGTCATTCATCACGCAGATGCGGTCGCAAACCCCGAGCAGTTCCGGCATTTCCGACGAGATCATCACCACGCCCTTGCCTGCCTCGGCAAGCTCGTTGATGATACAATAGATTTCGTATTTTGCCCCGACATCGATGCCGCGCGTAGGCTCGTCGAGGATTAATACTTTCGGATCGGTCATCAGCCATTTCGACAACACCACCTTCTGCTGATTGCCGCCGGAGAGCTGGCCGGTCTCCTGATAGACGTCGGAACAGCGAATCCGCATCCGGTTGCGGTACTCGCTCGCGACACGCAGCTCGGACATGTCATCGATCCTGCCCTGCCGCGCCACGCGGCCAAGGCTCGCCAGCGTGATGTTCTTGCGGACGTCGGCATCCAGGATCAGGCCGAGCTCCTTGCGATCCTCGGTGACGTAAGCAAGGCCAGCGTCGATCGCCGCCGCCACGCTCGTCAGGTTGACCTCCCTTCCGTCGAGCCAGATACGCCCGCTGATCCGCTCCCCCCAGGCGCGACCGAACAGGCTCATGGCGAATTCGGTACGGCCGGCGCCCATCAGCCCGGCGATTCCAACCACCTCGCCGCGCCGGACTTCGAAATCGACGCCCTTGATAACCCGGCGATCTCTGTGCAACGGGTGATGCACCGTCCAGTCCTGCACGGCGAAGACCGGTGCGCCGATGGTTGCGCTGCGTTGCGGAAAGCGATGCGCAAGGTCGCGATTGACCATGCTTCTGATGATTCGGTCCTCTTCCACCGGCTCGGCCCGGCAATCGATGCTGTCGACGGTGCGGCCGTCGCGCAGCACCGTGATCCGGTCAGCGACGCGGGCGACCTCCGATAATTTGTGCGAGATCAGGATCGAGGCGATGCCCTGGGCGCGGAAGGCAAGCAGCCGGTCCAGCAATGCAGCGCTATCGTTCTCGTTCAGGCTGGCGGTCGGCTCGTCGAGGATCAGCAATCGTACCCTCTTGGACAAAGCCTTGGCGATCTCCACCAGTTGCTGCTTGCCGACACCGAGGTCCGTCACCAGCGTATCGGGCAAGTCTGTGAGGCCGACCTGGGCCAGCAGTTCCTGAGTGCGGCGGTAAACCGTGTCGCGGTCGATCACGCCGAGACGCGAGGGCGGATGCGACAGGAAGATGTTCTCCGCGATCGACATCAGCGGAATCAGCGCCAGCTCCTGATGGATGATGATGATGCCGAGAGCCTCGGAATCATTGACGTCGCGAAAGCGCCGCTCCTCGCCGTCGAATATGATGCTGCCTTCGTAATCGCCGTGGGGATAGACGCCGCTGAGGACCTTCATCAGGGTCGACTTGCCGGCGCCGTTCTCGCCGACCAGCGCATGGATCTGCCCCGCCTCCACCGTGAAATTGACGTCGCGCAGTGCCTGCACGCCGGCAAAGCTCTTGCTCACACCGCGCATTTCCAGAATTGCGGTCATCGCGCCATCATATCCTTTATCTCTCTGCCCGCCGCACAGACAGGCAAGTGGCGACGCCGGTTATCGCCGGCGCCGCCGTCCTGCTCAGTCGATCTGTGACTTCTTGTAATAGCCACTGTCGATCAGCACCTTCTCCCAGTTGCTCTTGTCGACGACGACGGGCTTCAGGAGATAGGACGGTACCACCTTGACGCCGTTGTTGTAGGTCTTGGTATCGTTGACGGTGACTTCCTTGCCGCTGAGGGCTGCGTCCACCATGTCGGCGGTGACTCGGGCGAGATCGCGGGTGTCCTTGAAGATGGTCGAATACTGCTCGCCGCGCAGCATCGATTTGATCGACGGCACCTCGGCATCCTGGCCACTGACGATCGGCATCGGCATGTTGCCGCTGCCGTAGCCGACGCCCTTCAGCGAAGAGAGAATGCCGATGGAAAGGCCGTCATAGGGCGAGAGCACCGCATCGACCCGTTTGCGGCCGTAGAACGCGCTCAGCAGGTTGTCCATCCGTGCCTGGGCGGTGGCGCCGTCCCAGCGCAAGGTCGAGACCTTGTCCATGCCCTTCTGGCCGCTGCCAATCACCAGCTTGCCGTTGTCGATATAGGGCTGCAGCACCGACATCGAGCCGTTGTAGAAGAAGTAGGCGTTGTTGTCGTCCGGCGAGCCGCCGAACAGTTCGATGTTGAAGGGCCCCTTGCCTTCCTTCAAGCCCAGCTTCTGCTCGATCGATTGGGCCTGCAGCACGCCGACCTGGAAGTTGTCGAAGGTGGCATAGTAGTCGACATTGGGCGTGTCGCGGATCAACCGGTCATAGGCGATCACGATGATCCCCTTGGCCTTGGCCTGCTTCAACACGTCGGATAGTGTGGTGCCGTCGATCGCCGCGATCACCAGCACCTTGGCGCCCTTGGTCACCATGTTTTCGACCTGCGAGAGCTGGTTCGGAATGTCGTCCTCGGCATATTGCAGGTCGGTGCCGTAGCCGCGCTCCTTCAGGATCTTGACGATGTTGTTGCCGTCGTCGATCCAGCGCGCCGACGATTTGGTCGGCATCGCGATGCCGACCGTCCCCTTGCTTTGGGCGAACGCGCCGGTCACCGCCGTCGTCGCCATGGTCGCTGCCAGCGCCAAGGCCGACAATGTGGTTTTCAGACTAATCATGCTTCTCTCCCTTGATCGCCGAGGATCTGTGATTCCTGGATTTTCAGACCGCTGGCTGCGGTTCTCGAAACTCTGTCGCTCTGCGCGTTTGTGCCGCGCCTCGTATTCCTCCATCAATCCGTTGCAAGTTTGACGTCTGGTTCAGGGCGGCCACGCGCTGCAACGTCGAGCAGGAAGGTGCGGCCATGATCGGGGTCGGCGCGTTTCGCGTCCTCCCCCATTCCCTGCCAGGCCGAGGTAACGAGCAGGCGCGAAAAATCTCGGCCGACAAAAGCGGGACAGCTCGATTGCCGTGCCGGAACGCGGAGACTGCGCAGATGCTCGCCTTGCGGGCTATAGACGTCAATGCAGCCGCCACCCCAGCGCGCGTTCCAGATCAGCCCGTCGGCATCGACCACCGCACCGTCGATGCCGCCGCTGCCCCGCCGGGTAACCAGCGCGCTCGGCTCTCGGCATGGCAGGCCGGTCGCAGCATCGAGCTCGACGCGGAACAGCACGTTCTCCGCGGTGTCGGCGAAATAGCCGATGGTTCCATCCGGCGAGAAGCAGATCGCGTTGGGAATCGTGATGTGATCATAAAGGCGCGATAGCTCGCCGCCGTGCAGCGCATAGATGGCGCCCAGTCCGCGCTCGGCCTGGCGGCCCATGGTGCCGATCCAGAAGGTGCCGGACGGGTGTACCCGTGCATCGTTCGAACGCGTCGCGGCATTGTCGGCTTCCAGCGGGCGGTACAGCGTCATCCGTCCATCCGCGGTACCGCGCATATAGAGGCCGTCATCAGCGACGAGCAACTGCCGATGCGCGTCGATCCGCCCAAGCGCGCTGCCCATCACTCCGAGGGAATGGATGGTGGTCCGCCCGGTATCGAGCTGCGCCTCGAACAGCCGGCGCCCGATGATATCAAACCACCACGCGGTATCGGTGGCGACGTCGTAGGTCGGCCCTTCGCCAAGATGGCACCGCTCGCTGCAGAGAACGGTCGTCGGCACGTCTTCCTTCTTGCAACCACCAATCATCGCCCGCTCTCCCCGGGCAACTCTACCACGGATTGTGTCCCGATTGCGCCTTCGATCGCATGCGTGAAGCGATACAGCGTGGAGTGGCGATAGACCTCGCCCGGCGAAAGCCGTGCCGTCGGGAAGTCCGGTCGATTGGGCGTATCGGGCCACGCGTGCGGCTCGAGGCAGATGGCATCGGATTGCCGATACAGGCGGCCGCCTTTTCCAGCGGTGGAGCCGTCGAGAAAGTTTCCGGAATAGACCTGTAGCCCGGGCTGGTTGGTGAATAGTTCGAGGACGCGGCCGGATGTTGGCGCTGCGAGCCGCGCGGCGAAGCGAGGCTCGCCACTTGGCGGCGCGAGGCAGAAATTATGGTCATAACCGCGGCCAACACGGAGCTGCGGATGGTCATTGCGGATACGGGCGCCGATCTCCACGCCTGCACGGAAGTCGAAAGGCGTACCGGCAACCGCAGTGGGCGGCTGCGGCAGCGGGATCGCGCCGGCATCGATGGCAAGGAAATGATCCGCCGCCACGGTGAGGCGGTGATCGAGAATGTTCTGGCCGGAGCACGCACCCGCCAGATTGAAAAAGCTGTGATTGGTGAGATTGACCACGGTGGGACGATCGGTCCGCGCCGTCATGTCCAGCGAGAGTTCCATCGGCCCGGTGAGACGCCAGGTCACTTCCACATCGAGCGCGCCGGGATATCCCTCCTCGCCATCGGCGCTGGTGTAGGCGAGCGTCACGGCCGGACGGTCTCCGTCCTCGATCCCGGCAATCCGCCAGTTGCGGTGATCGAAGCCCTCCAGCCCGCCATGCAACGCATTGGGGCCGTTGTTGGCCGCGAGCTGCACCTCAGTGCCATCGAGCGCAAAGCGCGCGCCGGCGATACGGTTGGCGTAACGCCCGACGGTGGCGCCGAAGAACTGCCGCCGGGCGAGATATCCCTCGAAGGCGTCGTGACCAAGCACGATGTCGTCGCGACGTCCGGCGACATCCGGCACCAGCAAGGCCTGCAGGCTTGCACCATAGGTGATGATGCGCGCTTCCAGCCCGCCATCGCATTGCAAGACGATACGCTCGACTTCGCTGCCGTCAGGCAGGACACCGAAGTGGGAGCGCGCCACGCGACGAACGGACGGCGTGTTCATGTCTCGTCCTCGAATGGCTCAACCGTGCGGCGGCGCCCCAGCAGGAACGCATCGGCGACGAGTTGCAGGGGCGCAAGATCAACGTCGCTGTCGCCGGTTGCAGCGAGTTCGCGAAAGCGGTGATAGAGCCCGGCATACTCGGCCTCAGCGGCATCGACGAGCTCAACGCCCCCTGCCCTCAACCTCGCCCCGCCCATGGAAAGGGTGACCGGACCGCCGTCGGTATCGAGATCAATGTCCCAGCTTTGCGGACCGGTCTGGCGGAAGTCGAACTCGGCCATGATCTTCAGCCCCTGTGCGTCACTGAGTGCAAGGGTCGCGGCGATCGGCGCGTCGCGATTGGCGGGGAACGCGAGATCAGCCGAGGTCACGAACAATGGCTGCGGCAAGATACGCGTCAGGATCGAAAGCGCGTTGATGCCGGGGTCGAACACGCCGAGCCCGCCCGGCTCAAAGATCCAGGCCTGTCCGGGATGCCAGACCCGCACGTCTTCCTTCCAGGTAATTTTGACAGCCGTGACCTTCCTCCCGGCCAGCAATTGCCGCGCAGGCTCGACGGCCGGAGCGAAGCGCGAGTGCCACGTGGCGAACAGCGTGCGTTGCGCGGTCCTCGCGGCGGTCACGAGCGGATTGATCTCAGCCACCGTGGCGCCGGGCGGCTTTTCCAGCATCACATGCTTGCCGGCAGCAAGGGCCGTTGCCGCCTGCGCGTGGCGAACCTGCGGCGGGGTGCACAGCGCTACCGCGTCGATCGGCGGACCGTCGCGCAGGAGCTCATCGAGCGTCGCCGCATGCGCCACGCCGGAAAGCGAGGCATTGCGGCTCGCGACGGCAACCAACTCGACGCCGTCGGTTGCAGCAATCGCCGGCACGTGCTGGTCGCGTGCGATCTTGCCGAAGCCGACGATGGCGACGCGAAGCGGGCTCATGATTGCTCTCCAGGCTCGACCACCGCGGAGACCGCAGGCGCGGCGCCGGACGATGGCGAAACGTCCTCATGACGGCGCAATCCGTTGTGGATCACCTCGGTCATGGCTGCGGTGGCTGCCTCGGCATCGCCGCTGGCGATCGCATCGACGATGCGCTGATGCCACAGCAGCACGGTCTCGCGGTCCTGCGTTTCGACCGGGGCGCTGAGCAGGAACGAAGCGCGCAACGCCGCCTCGATGACGTTGCCGATCGAGCGCATGAACAGATTGCCGGACGCGTTGGCGACGGCCAGATGCAGGGCAAGATCGCCGTCGGCAAAACCGACGGAGTCGGAAGCCTCACGCCGCATACGCTCCATGCTCCGATTGAGTTCGGCGATGTCGGCCTCCGAGCGGCGGCTAGCGGCGAGCGCAGCCGCCCGCGGTTCGACCGCGAGCCGGATTTCGGCGAGATCGTTGAGAAAGCGCCGGTCGATGCCGGCATCGAGATGCCAGGCCAGCACGTCGGCGTCGAACATGTTCCAGGCGCCGCGCTCGCGCACCACCGTGCCGACCCGCGCCTTGGTGGTGAGCAGCCCCTTGGCAACCAGGGTTTTGACGCTCTCGCGCAAGACCGGCCGGGACACGCCGAACATCGCCGTGAGCTCGGCATCGCCCGGAAGGCGGACGCCTTCGGCGTAGCGGCCAGCGATGATGTCGACGCCGATGCTGCGGGCGACCTCGGCGTGGTTGGAATGCGCGCGCCGCGTCGGGATGACGACAAGCCGGGAGGTCATGATTTGAGAACTCCTGCCTTACGGGGGCCGGCGCGGCGGGAGATGCCGAGCATGGCCTGCTGCAGGGCGATGAAAGCGAAAAGCAGCATACCGGTCACGATCTTGGTCCACCAGCTCGACAAGGTTCCATCGAAATTGATGTAGGTCTGGATCAGGCCCTGAATCAGCACGCCGAGCAACGTGCCGACCACCGATCCCTGACCGCCGGTCAGCAAGGTGCCGCCGATCACCACGGCCGCAATCGAATCGAGTTCGACGCCGACCGCGGACAAGGAATAGCCCGCCGCAGTGTAGAAGGAGAACACAATGCCGGCGAGCCCCGCAAGCATGCTCGACAGCATGTAGATGCGCACCGTCATCGATCCGACCGGTATGCCCATCAGCGCGGTGGTCGCGCGGCTGCCGCCGAGCGCATAGACATTGGCCCCGAAGCGGGTGAAATGCAGCAACACGGCGCCCGCCGCAACCACCGCGAGCATGATCAGGGCAATGGCGGTGAGCCGGCCTCCCCCGGGCAGCCGCAGCGCGAAATCCGACACCGTCGAATAGAGCGGCGCGCTGATCGGCGTCGATTCCGTCGACATCAGGAAGCTGGCACCGCGGGCGAGGAACATGCCGGCCAGCGTGACGATGAAGGGCGGCATGTCGAAGACGTGGATGATGGCGCCCATGGCCGCACCGAAGGCGGCGCATAGCAAGAGGATCGCCGCGAAGGCTACCAGCGGCGGCACGCCGAGGCGCTCGATCGCCAGCGCGACGAACACAGTGGTGAAGCCGATCACCGAGCCGACCGACAGGTCGATCCCCCCGGAAATGATCACGAAGGTCATGCCGGTGGCGACGATGCCGAGAAAGGCATTGTCGGTCAGCAGATTGGCCGCCACGCGGGTGGAAGCAAAATTGGGGAATTGCGCCGTGCAGAGCGCAAATCCGACGACGAAAACGATGGCCGTTATCGCGACCGGCGGCAGCCGCCTCATTGTCGCGCCCTCCCCAGCACGGCCCCGGCACTGGCGAAGCGCGGCGACTGCAGCAGCAGGACGATCAACACGACGGCCGCTTTCACGAGGAGATTGAACTCCGGCGGATAGCCCGACAGCAAAATGCCGGTGTTCATGGCCTGAATGATTAGTGCGCCGACCATCGCCAGCACGAGGCTAAAGCGTCCGCCGAACAGCGAAGTGCCGCCGATCACGACGGCCAGAATGGCATCGAGCTCGAGCCAGAGCCCGGCATTGTTGGCGTCCGCGCCCATGATGTCGGCGGCGGCGATAACGCCGGCGAGCGCCGCGCACAGGCCGCACCAAACATAGACCGCGAGGATCATGCCGCGGGTGCCGATCCCCGCCAGTTCGCTCGCCCTTGCGTTGCCGCCGGTCGCCTCGATCAACAGGCCGAGCGCCGAGCCGCGGACCACCGCGCCGGTGACAACCAGCATGCCGAGAACGACCGCGACCGGCGTCGGCACGCCGAGCACGGCGCCGTTACCGAGCCAGACCAGATCGGACGCGGTGAAGGTGACGATCCGCCCCTCGGTAACAAGCTGCGCAACACCGCGGCCCGCCACCATCAGGATCAGCGTGGCGACGATCGGCTGGATGCCGAGCACCGCAACAAGGAAGCCGTTCCACAACCCGCACAGCAACCCGGCGCCGAGCGCGGCGGCAAGCGCCAGTGGCAGGCCGTAGGTGTCGGCCAGGCTCGCGGCAATGGCGCCGGCGATCGCCATGACCGCTCCCACCGACAGATCGATACCGCGCGTGGCGATGACCAGCACCATACCAAGCGCAAGCAGCGCGACCGGCGCGCCGCGGTTCAAGACGTCGATCAGGCTGCCGAACAGCCGTCCATCCTGCATCCGCACATCGAAGAATTGCGGCGAGACCGCGCGGTCGATCGCAAGGATCACCAGCAAGGCGACAATCTGGGCGAGGCCACGGCTTTGCAGCAGTCTTTGCATCACGGTTGGCATCATGCTTGCCCGGCTTCCGCGCCAATGGTGCTGCTAGCGGCAATCGCCGCTAGAATATTGGAGATGTCGATGGCTTCCCCTTCCAGCTCGTCGATGTGGCTGCGATCGCGCAGCACGATCACCCGGTCGGAATAGGTCACGATCTCGTCGAGCTCGGAAGAAATCACCAGGAGCGCCAGGCCGTCGTCACACAGTTCGCGGATCAGGCGGATGATCTCGGCATGCGCACCGACATCGATGCCGCGGGTCGGCTCGTCCAGCACCAGAACGCGCGGCGCCGTGGCGAGCCAGCGGGCGAGCAGCACCTTCTGCTGGTTGCCGCCCGACAACAGCCCGATCGGCCGCTCCGGCTCCGGCGGGCGAATGTCGAGCAGGCGGATGAACCGCATCGCGATCTCGTCCTGTTCGGAGCGAGACAGCGGTTTTGCGAGGCCGCGCTTGGCCTGCAGCGCCAGCACGATGTTTTCGCGCACGGTCAGGTCAGCAATGATGCCCTCGGTCTTGCGCTCTTCGGGGCAATAGCCGAAGCCATGGGCAACGGCATCGCGCGGCGATTGCAGCCGGACCGGCTTGCCGTCGACTGTGGCGCTGCCGCTGTCGGCGCGCTCGGCGCCAAACACCAGCCGCGCGGTTTCGGTGCGCCCCGATCCGAGCAGGCCGGCCAGGCCAACCACCTCGCCGCGGCGAAGCGCGAGATCGAACGGCGCAACATAGCCGGCCTTGCCGTAATCCTCGAAGCGCGCGCAGAGCTCCCCCGCCTGCCGCACCTGCGCTGCCGCGCGCTCACTCGTCGTCTCGGCGAGTTCGCGGCCGAGCATCATGCGGATCAACTCGATCCGCGGCAGTTCGGCAGTCCTCCGCTCGCCGATCAGCCGGCCATTGCGCAGGACCGTGATGCGGTCGCAGATCTCATAGACCTGATCGAGAAAATGCGTGACGAAGACGACGCCGATCCCGCGCGTGGCCAGCTTGCGCATCACCGCGAACAGGATCTCGACTTCGTGGCGATCGAGGCTCGCGGTCGGCTCATCGAGGATCAGCACGCGCGCCGACTGGTCGACGGCGCGGGCGATCGCGGCGATGTGCTGCACCGCGACCGAATAAGTTCCGAGCGGCTCGGCGACGTCGATATGCAGATCGAACTCGGCCAGCAGCGCGGTGGCGTTCCGGCGCATCTCGGCCTCGCGCACCAAACCGAACCGCGTCGGCTGCCTGCCGAGATAAAGATTTTGCGCCACCGACAGGTTCAGGAGCAGATTGACCTCCTGATAGACGGTCGCAATCCCCGCATCGACCGCTGCCTTGGCCGAGCGCAGCGCAACCTCGGTGCCACTGAGCCTGACAATGCCGGCATCGCGCGGGAAGACACCGGTCACCGCCTTGATCAGCGTCGACTTGCCTGCGCCGTTCTCGCCGAGCAGCGCGTGGATTTCACCGGCCTGCAAGGTGAAATCCACCTCCTGCAGAGCCCGCAGCGTACCAAAACTCTTGCTCAGGCCCCGCACTTCCAGCAGAGCCGGGCCCGGGTCGGAAACTGCATTCATGCCGGCATTACTCCCACCGACGTTCGCGTCGACCGCGAACGCATGGCATGTGCGCCTCATGAGGCGGGTTCGTCGAGAAGGCTTTTGCCGCCGGGACCGGGGCTGGCTTGGGACCCGGCGGCATAGCGTCGGCCGATCAGTAGCCGAGGCCTTTCTTGCTGTCGTAAATCTTCTGTGGATCGTCGGCCGCCGTGTAGAGCTTCGATTCCGTCTGGATCCACTTCGGCGGCACCGTTCCCTTCCCCTTGTAGGCCATGATGGCGTCCAGTGCCGGCCCCGCCATGTTTGGCGTCAGCTCCACGGTGGCGTTGGCCTCGCCGGCCGCGATGGCCTTGAAGATATCAGGCACCGCATCGATCGACACCGTCAGGATGTCCTTACCCGGCTTGAGGCCGGCTTCCTTCATCGCCTGGATCGCGCCGACCATCATGTCGTCGTTATGGGCATAGACCGCGCAGATATTCTTGCCGCCGCCCTCGGCCTTGATGAAGCTTTCCATCACCTCCTTGCCCTTGGCGCGGGTGAAGTCGCCGGTCTGGCTGCGCACCACCTTGAGGTTGGCGTTCTTGGCGACGACGCTGTCAAAACCCTTCTTGCGGTTGGTCGCGACGCTCGCGCCGACCGTGCCCTGCAGCTCGACGACGTTGCATGCTTTTCCGGCTACCGTCTTCGCCAGCCATTCGCCGGCGACCGCACCTTCATGCACGCTGTCCGAGGTGACGGCGGTGAGATACAGCTCCTTGCCCGACGGATCGATGTCACGGTCGAGCAGCACGACCGGAATCTTGGCTTCCTTGGCCTCCTTTAACACCGCATCCCATCCACTCGACACGACCGGCGCGAGGAAGATCGCGTCGACGCCCTGGGCGATGAAGGAACGGATCGCCTTGATCTGGTTCTCCTGCTTCTGCTGGGCGTCGGCGATCTTGAGCGTGACCTTGCGCTTGGCGGCCTCCGACTTGGAGACTGAGGTTTCCGCCGCGCGCCAGCCCGATTCGGATCCGATCTGGGAGAAGCCGACGGTCAATTCAGCGGCGGTAGCCGGGAGCGAGAAGGTGATGGCGACCAGGGCGGTGGCCGCAAGGAGGGCTTTGGAGGTCATGAGGCGCAGTCTCCCAAAAATGTTGTCAGGGTGCCTCGCATCACCGAAATCGGTATCAAAGCACCTCTAGCGCTGTCCATTGGCGGCAGCGCTGGGGAATATTTCACGGAAGATTAGCCCTGACTAGTCATATTATTTGACTATTTGGTTCCAAACCCACGCCCATGCCCAGCCGAGCATTTGCTCCCCCAAAGGAGGGCAGGCGCCCTCACCCGGCCGGCGTCTTGCCCGGGGCTGCTTGATCATGCACGCGGTTTGACCTTGATTGCCTCACTAACACAGCGCAGCTACGCGTTGCCTGATACCGCCCGCGAACAAGGATTCGATATGCAGCCCGTCACCGCGAAACCGCTCTACATCCGCATGCACGCGGACGATAACGTCGCGATCGTCGCGAACCGCGGAGGTCTGCATCCGGGCGCTGAGTTCTCGTGCGGTTTGCGGCTGATCGAACAGATCCCGCAAGGCCACAAGGTTGCCCTCGCCGATATCGGAGACGGCGAAGCCATTCGCCGCTACGGCGAGATCATCGGTCATGCCGCAGCGCCGATCGCTAAGGGGAGCTGGGTCAAGGAATCGCTGGTGCAAATGCCCGACGCGCCCTCGTTCGATAATCTGCCAAGGCCGAACGGCGGCGCGATCCGGCTGCCGCCGCTGGAAGGCTACACGTTCGAAGGCTATCGCAATGCCGACGGTTCGGTCGGCACCCGCAACATCCTCGCGATCTCGACCAGCGTGCAATGCGTCGCCGGCACGGTCGAATTCGCACTGGAGCGGATTCGCAAGGAGCTATTGCCGAAATATCCCAACGTCGACGACGTCGTTACGGTCACGCATGCCTATGGCTGCGGCGTTGCGATCAACGCACCGGGCGCCGCCGTACCGATCCGCACGCTGCAGAACCTGGCGCGCAATCCCAATTTCGGCGGTGAGGTGATGATCGTTGGCCTCGGCTGCGAGAAGCTGCAGCCCGAACTGCTGCTGCCCGAGGGCATGAGCGCCGATGACGAAATCATGCGCATGCAGGACGAAGGCCTCACCGGCTTTGGCGAGATCGTCGAGGACATCGTGCAGATGGCCGATGCGCGCCTCAAGATTTTGGACCGGCGCCGCCGTGAAACCTGCCCGGCCTCGGCGCTGGTTGTCGGCATGCAATGCGGCGGCAGCGATGCGTTCTCGGGTGTCACTGCCAATCCTGCGCTGGGTTTTGCTGCGGATCTGCTGGTGCGCGCCGGCGCCACCGTGATGTTCTCCGAAGTGACGGAGGTGCGCGACGCGATCCATCTCTTGACGCCGCGCGCAGCGACCCAGGACGTTGCCGACGCACTGGTGCGTGAGATGGCCTGGTATGACCGCTATCTCGCCGGCGGCGAAGCCGACCGCAGTGCCAACACAACGCCGGGCAACAAGAAGGGAGGCCTCTCCAACATCGTCGAGAAGGCGATGGGCTCGGTGATCAAGTCCGGCACCGGCCCGATCGCGGGCGTGCTGGCGCCGGGCGAGCGTGTTAGCCAAAAGGGGCTGATTTTTGCCGCGACTCCGGCAAGCGATTTTGTCTGCGGTACGTTGCAATTGGCCTCCGGCATGACGCTGCATGTCTTCACCACCGGCCGCGGCACGCCCTATGGACTTGCCGCCGTGCCGGTCATCAAGATCTCGACCCGCAGCGAGTTGAAGCAACGCTGGCACGACTTGATCGACGTCGATGCCGGCAGCATTGCAACCGGCGATGCGACGATCGAGGACGTCGGCTGGGAGATATTCCGCCTGATCCTCGACGTGGCGAGCGGCCGCGAGACCTGGGCCGAGCACTGGAAGCTGACCAACGCGCTCGCGCTGTTCAATCCCGGTCCGGTGACCTGAGTCAAAACTGAACCGTCGGTGGCCAGCGTTCCCCGGATGCTGCGCAGCGCGCCGCGGTAGCGGCGTGGTGCGCTGCTGATCCGGGGTCCACACGCTGCGGCGGTGGGTCCCGGCTCTGCGGTGCAGCGCTAAGCGCTGCGCCGCGTCCGGGACATGCGAGAGCTAAGCCGCCATCAGCCTTTCGATATCGGGTATCGGATGGGAAGTTAATTGCTTCGGAATCTCGCCTACGATCCGCTCTGCCACTTCGGCATGAAAGGCCTGTCGAAGGTTGCCCAGAACTTTCGCCGGTGCGACCACAACCAATTTTTCGAAATGATTGCCGTGGGCAAGCCGATAGAGCGCGTCGGCAATGGTGCCAGCGAACCGCTCTTCGGCGATATAATGCCAGTCGGCTTGCTCCATTGCGCTTCGGGCCGCGCCGACGCTCTGGACTGACCGCCCGGGGCGATCGGTTCCCTGTTCGCGCGTCGCCGGATTTTCCTGCTCAAGCACGTGCTCGACCTCCAAATTGAGTTGCTGCGGGGTGCCTTTGTTGCGGAGAAAGAGGGCCTTTTGGCCATCGCCGATGAGAACAAGTGCGTTGTGAGAAATGCGGGGTTTCGATTCAGAGGTCATATTCGGTGCTCCATGTGGCCCAACGCATGAATTTCTGGCTGGTTGCCTCTGCAGGAACTTTCTCCTCCATCGACTTAGTCCCGGAACCAAAGCGGTTACGAGGCTTTGTGCCCGCGGGCAGCATTCGAACGAGAGGAACTTTAATGAGGAAAATCGCAATCGGCCTGCTGGCCGGCACGGGTCTGCTCCTGACAGGCAGCGCAAATGCCTCCGACATCTACATCGACAGCGAATACAAAAACTCCGACCTGATACAACAGGTCCGCATGGTCTGTGACGAAGACGGGCGCTGTTATCGCACCCGCGGCGGCAGCCGCGTCATCGTCCGCGATTCATACGCCTATGCACCGCGCGAAAGATATATCGAGCGTCGATATTATCGCGATCGCGATTGGGACGACGGGCCGCGAGCCGGCGTTGGTTTCCGGGCACCTGGCGTAAGCGTGGGCGTCGGCGTGGACAGCAACCGCTGGTAGGACAATCGAGGAGAGACTTCGGGCTTGTCTGAGGTCTCTCCACCAGTGTCGGAATATTGCATTTGCCCTACTGGAACGGCGATCCGACGTGCCTGTTAGCGGGTGAAGAACCGGCAAGCGGAGGGACTCACATGAAAGTTTCCGATGCGATGACACCCGAGGTTCAACTCTGCACTCCCGATGACACGTTAAGAGACGCCTCGCAGGCCATGGCGGCGCTCGGTGTCGGGTTGCTCCCGGTAACGGACAATGAACGCCTGGTCGGCATGATTTCCGACCGCGATATCGCGATCCGCGGGATCGGCATGGGCCGAGGCCCGGAGGCGCGGGTCGGCGACGTGATGACGGCCGACGTCAAGTACTGCTACGAAGACCAGGATCTCGACGAGGTGTGCGCCAACATGGGTGACATCCAGGTCCGCCGCCTGCCCGTGCTCAATCGCGACAAGCGGCTCGTCGGCATCATTGCGCTGGGCGACATCGCGCTGGTGCAAAGCGGCAACGGGACGGGTGCGGCGTTGAGCCGAATTTCACGTCCCGGCGGGCAGCATGCGCAGGTTTGATCTGCGGAAAAGCCGGTAGAGACGTCCCCCGTCGATTTTGCGCGGGTGACAGGAACCCCGGTCAACCCCTCGCCGTTCTAATCGTCGTCCCGCGGACGGGGGGACGCCGACGGAGCGGCGTAGACCGATGACACGAAAGCCAACGTTCCCCCGAAGCCGAAAAATCTCGCCGTCCCGAAATCCCGAGCGCTGTCGGCCTCGTGCGCTCGACGATTCCGGGGATGAACTGCTTGACGATTGGATGGTAGCGTATCCGGCCACCGATCTGGCCCGATCGGACTAGGACTTCTTCTTCGAACGCTTCTTTGGCACCTTGGCGCCCCTTTTTCGGGCTTCGGACAGGCCGATTGCGATCGCCTGTTTCCTGCTCTTTACCTTCTTGCCGGAGCGGCCGCTCTTCAGCGTGCCGGCTTTGCGCTTCTTCATGGCGCGGCCTACCTTCTTTGCCGCGCCCTTTGAATATTTGCGCTTCTTCGCTTTCTTCGCCATCTCTTGCTAGGTCCCGCAACAGCTCCGTATCAATCAGCGATACTCCCTATGGTTCCTTTGCACCTCGCTTCCATCCCGGCGGCGGGTTCGGCCGCGTTTTCGCACTGCAGGAAATTTTCCTGCGTTTTGCTCGGCATTGCCGCAAAGGCATATGTCAGGGATCCGACAGACGACAGTTCCTCGGCGGGTTAATCTTGCACCGAGGTTAGCCAGATGTTCGCCGCCCTCTTACCCATCGAATGTCCGCATTGCGTCAGATGCCTGACTCGAATGCAACTGGCCAACGTTGTCATGGGTGCCGACCGTTCCGAAAAGCGAACCTTCGAATGCGCAAAATGTAACGCGACCGAAATCAGGTTCGTTGCAGATCCGCTCGATTCAGAAGAACTGAACCGCCTGACAGACAACATCAGGCCGCCGGCATGAACCTGACGCGAATTGCGATGCGGATCGGAATGTCCGGCGCACTTGTCGCCTTCGGCGGCCCCTTCATCAGACATATGGCTTGGCTTGGATGACGTTGCTGCCCGCGATTTTTACCCTGGACATTGGCGGAAGACCCACCCTCGCTTTCGAAGCCAAGAACTTGCGGGAATCTCAGCAGCTTTGTCACGAGCATTGGCTGCGTCAGGATATCGCCGGCTTGACCTCGAACGGTGCACCTCTCTGGGATGGCAAGGCGCGGCTCCGGGCCCGACGCTCGACCGAGAACGAAATTGCCCTGTATCGGGAAGCCGCACGGGATGCCGCGCAGCCGCAGGAAGACCTGCTGCTGGCCTTTCTCGTGGAACTGGACGACCTCGAAGAGGCTCCGGACCACGCCTGATGCTCACTCAGGTCGCGTTGTCGCATGTCCCATTCCTCACCCTGAGCCGATGCCGGAACAACTCGGCATCGCCGATCATTCTCATCATCAACTGATACGGAGAGCTTTGGAATGAAAGCGCCGGCGTGGCATAGCAATGGCGATGCTTGCTGCGAGCACGAGAAGGACGGCTTCATCAAGGTCGTCGTGAAGCCGTGATGCCATGCCGCGGGTCCTGATCGGCACGTCGGGTTGGCAATACGATTCCTGGCGCGGGCCGTTCTTTCCAAAGGGACTGCCGCTCAAGGAGCAATTACAATTTTACGCCGGTCAATTCCCCACCACCGAACTGAACGGGGTGTTTTACCGGACGCCGACCCCGGAAGCGGTAAAGGGCTGGCGGGCGCAGACGGGAAGCAATTTCGTATTCGCCTGGAAGGCATCCAAATTCATCACGCATTGGAAGAGGCTCTCCGAGAATTCGGTCAACAGCCTCGAACTGCTCGAAAGCCGCCTCTCCCTGCTCGGCAGGAAGGCGGGACCGGTGCTGTTTCAGCTACCACCGAATTTCCAGGCCAACGCCGACCGGCTTGCCTCGTTCTTCAAGCTGCTCTCGAAGAAGCGCCGGTACAGCTTCGAATTCAGGCATCCGAGCTGGTACGAGCCCAGGATCCTCCGGCTGCTGCGCGAGCAAAACGTCTCGCTTTGCATTTCCGATCATCATGACGCACCGGCGCCGTGGAAACGCACCGCCGATTTCGTATACGTCCGCGGGCATGGGCCCGGAGGCCGCTATCGAGATCACTATGGCGAGGCCGCCCTTGCCGGTTGGGCCCGTCACATCAGGTCCTGGAAAAGGCAGGGCTGCGACGTGTTCGTCTATTTCGACAATGACCAGAAGAGCGCCGCGCCGGCCGATGCCCGACGCCTGATCGAGCTAATGTGACACGCCTGATCGCGGCGCGGCCGTCCATCGGCTAGTCGGCGTCCCCTTCTCTGCGAGCAACAACACGTGTTGCATTACGGAGCGCGACCGCACTCCCGTGCGCACAGGAACGAAGGCGGCGGTCGGACATTGACCTGGACCAGAACCCCACCACAGCGCAGGTCACGATTATGGGTACCATTAAACGGACGACCCGCCGAGTTGCGGGGAAGACCAAGGAAGTCATCGCCGAAGTCGTCGGCGACGGAAAGTTGCAAGAGGAAGCCAAGGCGGAACAGCGCAAGATCGAGGATGAGGATAAGGATCCCAGCGAGCTCAATCCGTTGGGAAACCTCCACCGCCTCACCTAACCGCACCACCAAGGGGCTGCGGAGCCGCCGCTTTTGGGAGAGAGATACAATGCTGCACTATCCGCGGCCACCTTTCCCAGCCAGCATCAGCCGATGCCGCGCACGGCGATGAATCCGCTGCCAGACCACGGCGAAACTTCCTACAATGAGCGAATGCTCGCACAGCCGGTGCTCGCCGCCGCGGCTTAGCCGCGAGGCGTCGCCTGCATGCGGTTGCTCAAATACTGGATGAGAACGACCGTCTTTTTGCGTCGACGATTTCGCCGGTCGCGATCATCGCAGCAGCCGCTTCCAACGTGGTCTCGACTACCTCGATATCTTCTCCCTCTTCCTTGAGCCCGCCGCCGTCGGACACTTTGTTCGCCGGCGAATAAATACAGGTGAAGAAAGCGACCTTTTCCATGATCGCGGCTGTGCTCACATAGAGCTCGAACAACCGCTCCAGTTTCGAGATCTTGTAACCGAGCTCTTCCTGCATCTCTTTCACAATGCGCCGTTCGGCCTCCTCGCCATCGAGCTTGCCGGCGCACGCCTCTACGGTTCGCTCCATGCCGTCCTGCAGGAATACTGGCAGCCGCAATTGCCGGGTGAGCAGCACGGTCTTGCGATCCTCATCATAGGGAAGAATGACGGCCGAATTGCCGTTGTCGTAGATCTCGCGCTGGCGCCGTTGGCGTTCGCCGTCGCGCCTGCGCTGTTCGTAGCTCACGCGGATCAGCTTTCCCTTGCCCTGAGCAATGGTCTCGACCTTGCATATGCGCACGGTCTCGCCGTCCATACGGTCTCGCCGTCCATTTTCATGGGCTCTAAACGCCGGTGATCAGGCTTCGATCCCTTCGGGAAAACGAACACCAGCGAAGCGTTTTCCAACGAAAGCCTCCCCCGGACTTGATCCGAGGTGGACACCGGTTCACGTCAAGAAAACGCGTCAAAACAGAAGCGACTCTTCAACTTGCGCTCGCGCAAACGGGATCATCAGGCCGAGGCGAGCACCGGATGTTCGGACTGCTGCCGCCTGAATTGCTGATAGGCCGCGATTGCCTTGTTGGCCAGCATCAACCGCCGCCGCTCGCCACGCCGCACCATCAGTTCTATCGTGTCGCTGAGAAAGCGGCCGGCCACCATTGCATCGCCCAGTTCTCCCGTACGTTCGAGATAGTCCCAGGCGATTTCAATTGAACTCTCTATCAACAGGGGCAGCGGTTCCGTCATCTTCGCGTCCGACCATTTTTGAAAGAACGCCCGGCGGCAATCTCCGTTCCTGCAGTAGCAGATGGCAGCCTTTGCGGAAACGCTCACGGTCCTCCGGCAGCAGCTCCCGCAATCACCATCGTCAGATCGTCCAGATCGATCCTGCCCTTGACGACGAGGCCTTCGGAGTCATCGATGCTGAGCGCCCGCGGATCATTCGCTGCCTGCCGTTTCAGTTCAGCAACGATTGCTTCCTTCAATTTCTCTGCAGCGTCTCCATCCATCCCACGGTGCCGAGCTAAGTCTACTGCGTCATAGACGCAGTAGACTAATGGGTGTTGGTCTCATGCCACTTTTCCAAGTCTACTTTCGACGACGACCGCTGCTCCTTCTCCGGCTTCTCTTTCCACGGCTTGTCAGTCTGCTTGTGTGATCCCCAGTCGGTCTGCTGGCGCGGATCATCGGTGGGCTTTTCCTTGCTCATTGGGACACCTCCAGAATTGGAAGCGGAATGCACGGGATTTAGTTCCGATAAATCGGTGGATCAGGGTTCCAACGTCTAGAATCGTACAGACAGGCGATATTCCCGCCTCCTAATCTTTCTAAATGGACAAGAAAAAGGTCGAAGATCGGCCCCAGCGGGACCTGCATTCCGAAGCGCTGGCGGCGCTGGAGAAGGCGCGGGCCATGCCTCATGGTCCTGCACGAAGCGAAGCTTTGAAGCGCGCAGGTCTTCTACAGAACGCGGCCGACATGCAGGGACTGACATTTGCCAAGCGTGGACGTCCCCCGAAAACCTGACCGTCCGCTGCAGGGATACCCCCGGAGCCCGGCACAGCGCGCGTAACGCCCTGCCAAGCGGTCACGCGATCGGAACCCGGCAACGGTCTCGACGTTGGCCTTGCGAACAGCAGGGAGGCTCCGATGGGATTGGCCGAATACATGATCGTCTCCGAGCCGGACGGCTGGACGATCCTCCATGACGGGAATGCGCAGAATAGATATGACACGAAGGAAGCGGCCTTCGAGGCGGCCGTCGCTGCCGCGTCGCTGGCGATGCGTCAAGGGCACGAGATTCATATCGGCGTCCCCGGTCGCGACGGCGGTTACAAGACCCCACTCGGCGCCGAGGACGCGCAAGGCGTGCTGTGATGCCCGCAGTCCAGCGAAGTCGGATATAGATCGTCGTAGACACGTGCCCGAGACAACGCGGACGTCACCGAGCCTGTCATCACTACGCGCTATTGCGCTCGTCGCGGGGCGCGCTTTCGCGCGATCCGTTGGCTGATCCGGGCCAAGATGCTCCTGTTGAAGATACTCCTGTTAGAAAATCGAATTTTCCCGGCCTCAGCCCTGGTTCTCCCGATACCGCTGCTTCACGATTTCATCGCCGGCCTGCGTCGCGGCCCTGTTGCGATAACGATAGCTCAGCGTCCCATAGATCAGCCCGGTAAGAAGCACGAACGCTCCGATGAAATAGACTGCTTCGAGTCCCATTACGTTCTCCCAAAATCTTGTTGTGTGCCGGCTACGCTTTTACTTCGTCGCGGCCATGCATTTGCGCGGGCGGTGCGGTCGCCTCCACGGCCGTAAATGGTTCGAGAATGCGATAGCTGTGTTCGGCATGCGCAGGCACCAGCCAGGAGTCGCCTGGCTCCAGCCTTATCGTCTGGCCCTCGATAACAAGTTCAGCACGTCCATTCACGACATAGCCCACCGTTTCGTAATCTCTCGGCCGGGATACGTCGCTTTGCGGCTGTTCGTTTTCCCATAAGCGCATCGAGAGGCGTTTGCCGGAAACGAGATAGGTTTGACCCATCGTTCCCTTGGGTGCCGTTTTGCTGGATACCTTCTTGACGGTGCTGTCGCTCATCTGCCGCTCCATCTCGCTTCACTGGAGTCAATTGGGCTTGGGCACTGCCGGTTCCATTTAATGCTTCAATTTAACGCCGCCTCCCGACGGATGCAGGAGGAACCTGAATCTCCGGTCCGCGTTTCCCGAACGAGCGGGCCGATGGAAGTCGGGGAGGATCTTGTGGACGACTTCAGGGACATTCAACACGGCGTCAACGATCCCGTTGGTGGCCTCGACGTCAAGCGAAGGTTCAAGGACAATCAGACTGAGCACGAACGCGCCCAATGCGCGGCGGACGTTCGCTCTATCGCCGTTGCCGCTCCGGGTGAAAAGTTCTTGCCGGAAGCCTTGAGGCGCCGGCCAACGGGTCCGCTCAACCCGCGGACCGGCCGTCGTCCTGCTCCGTAAGCAGCTTCCGGTCCATGTGCGTAGTTCGCCGCTGGAAACGTTCGGCAAATGCGGACGCGCGTTTTCGTTGCGCGCAAGGGAACCGGCCCGATCGTCAAAAAACAAGATCGTGATAGGTGACGCAGGCCACATTCGCGCGTGACCGTTGGCCGTAATGCAGTGGTGCAAGCCACACTGTATTTCGAACCAACGGAGCATTTCATGAACCGTCTGTTGATTTCCGGATTCGTGGCAGTCGCCCTGCTCGCGGTCGCAACCACGATGCGCTCGTACTCAATTTCCGATGAACGTTCTACCGTAACCACCGGCGTGGCGTTGTCGAAGAAATCTCCGGCCTCCGCGGGCGTCACCAGGCTTCCGATCGAGGAATACGAGGATATGTCGCTGGTCTTCTCGACACCACCCGCGAAGCATTGACGCAATCGGCGTAGTCGCCGCGCCGAGCGCTCTATCGCTTTGTCGCCCGCTCGAGGAATTGCACCAGCGCGGCGCGGTCCCGCTCCGAGCCTATGCGCTGCTCCGGCATCTTGGTGCCGGGCGTGTAGGCCTGCGGCCCGACTTCGAACAATTTGGAAACCGTCTCCGGCGTCCAGACGATATCGAGGCGCTTGAGCGCTTCGGAAAAATTATATCCGGGCGCGGTTGCAATTCGTCGGCCGAAGATGCCGGCGAGCGTGGGGCCTGCGCGGTTGACCTGATCGGCACCAAGCGTATGGCAGGCCACACAGGCGCGAAAGACCTCCGCGCCGCGATCGCCAGCATAGGCGGCGAGCGGATCTCCTGCCGTTTCCACGAGGAGCGGATCGACCGGCTCGCCCGTCGCGGCGTTCCAGCGCCGGATGATGTTGTCAGCGCCGCCCGTGAGCAGCGTGCGGCTGTCGGGTGCGAATACGACCGACCAGACCGGAAGGCCCGGGCCGACCAGCGTGCGCGCGAGCGTACGCGCCTTGCGGTCGATCACCGCGACCGTGCCGCCGATGCCCGCGGCGGCCACATGCGCGCCATCAGGCGAAATCGCAATCGAGATCACCGGCCGTGGCCCTGCCACAACGTCACCGGCTCGCGCGCCGCCGGCGGTCAGGAAGTAGACCTTGCCATCGGCACCGCCGACCGCGATTTCACCGTCACGGCCCGTGGCCACGGCGTTGAGCGGTGTCGGCATCGGAACGACCGTCGGCGGCTGCGCGCCCGACAGCGGCCAGATGCGAACGCTGAGGTCGTAGCTGACGCTGACCAGCGTGCGGCCATCGGCCGTAAACGCCACGCCGTTGACGTTCTGCGTATGCTCATCGAGCACGCGCGGCGCGCCGCCTGCGAGCGGCCAGAGCCGCACCGTGTGATCCCACGACGCCGACCCGAGCGTCGCGCCATCAGGCGATACGGCCAGCGCCACGATCGGCGCCGTGTGGCCTTCGAGCACCGCGTCGGGCTCTGCCTTGCCAAAGGTCCAGATGGCGATGCGACCATCGGCGCCGGCGGTCGCCGCGCGTCCCTCACTGAGCAGCGCGACCGCGTTGATCGCGTCGGAATGGAAACGAAGCACCTGCTCGGCCGCATTGCGCGTCATCGACCAGCGGATCGCGGTTGAATCGAAACTGCCGGAGATCGCGCTTTGGCCATCGGCCGAGATCGCCAGCGCCCGAACCGGCCCACCATGCCCGCGCAGTTGCGCGACGGCGGCCGTTGCGCCGATCGGCAGCGCGATCAGCACGGCCGCAAGCGCCAGAAGCGCTGACCGGCCTGCCTTGCGACGCGAAGCTTTCGCCGAATCGCTGGATGCCATTCCCGCTGGCCCTCAGCGTACGCCCGGCCGGTCGCGGTCGAGCCCCTTGGCCTGCAGGTCGTCGAGGTAGTCCTGAAAGCGCCGCTCGGCATTCTCACCGAGATCGCGCAAAAACGCCCAGGAGTAGATGCCGGTCGCGTGCATGTCGTCGAACCCTATTCTGACGGCATAATTGCCGACAGGATCGACCGAAAGAATGGTGACATTGCGTTTGCCGCCGACGGTCTTGCGCTCGGCCTCGGAATGCCCCCGCACTTCGGCCGACGGGCTGGTCACCCGAAGCAATTCGGCGGAGAGATCGAATGTGCGCCCATCGTCAAAGGCAACGCGCAACGTGCGGCGATCCTTCGGCAGGCGAATTTCGACCGGCCACGCCAGCGTGACGTCAGGCACGCCCACCGCCGGCGTCAGCCCGGGCCGATCAGATTATGGCCAGGATCGCTGACCCTGGCGCCCGTGGTCGTATAGGCGACGGAGCTCGACTGCTGAATGTTGTTGAGCACCATCGCAACGCCGACGGCAGCGACGATGGCAAACGCCAGAGCCGCAATAAAGGATTTCATGTCACTTCCTCACGTTTTGCTTGCGCCAGACCGGACTATTCGGCCGGTACTGCGCGGGCCGTGCCATCAGATGGAGCTTCGCCCTTTGCCTGCTGTTCCTTGACCCAGATCGCGTGATGCTCCTTGGCCCAGTTGAGATCGACCTCACCGGTTCCCATTGCATCAAACGCCCCCTCCATGCCGATCGAGCCGATATAGATGTGCGCCAGCATGGCGGCGATGAAGAGCATCGCGATCACGGCGTGGATCACGGTCCAGAACTGGAGCGCCGTGACGTTGCCCGGAAGATACGGGAATAGCAGGAACCAGCCCGACACCGACATCAGCACGCCGCCGATGATCACGATCCAGAAAATCCCCTTCTGGCCCGCGTTGAAACGCTTGGCCGGCGGATGCTTGTCGTCAGACAGAAGGCCCCCGCCCTGCTTGAGCCACTCCCAATCGAGCTTGCCCGGAATGTTGTCCTTGATCCAGATCAGGAACATGATCGCAAGCCCCAGCATGAAAGGGAATGCCAGGTAGTTGTGCGCAAGCTTGGCCCAGGCCGACATGGTCGCAAAAGCATCGGGGCCGAACAGCGGCAGGATCAGGGTGCGTCCGAAGCTGACGTTCAGGCCCGAGAGCGCCAGGATGATGAAGCAGCTTGCGGTGAGCCAGTGCGTGAACCGCTCGAAGCTCGCGAAGCGCAGCATCGTCTTGCCCGAAAATCCCCCGTGCACGCGAATTCGTCCACGCACCATCAGGAAGATCGCGAGCACAGCCAGCGTTCCAAGAATGGCAATGCCGCCGATCCAGGGCAGCTTGCTGCGCTGGAAGTCGCGCCAGTCGCGCCCTGCGGGCTGGATCAGATTGGCCGCATTCCGGTCGGGGATAGTTACGCGCCCGGTGATCTTGTCGCCCTCCTTCAGCGCGTTCAGAAGCTTGTCTTCCTGAACGGCCTCGGCGGTCGGCTTGAAGGAAATCTGCGCTGCCGCGGGCTGTGCGAAAACGAACAACAGCGCGAGCGCGGCAAGCAGCGGCTTGAAAACCGCGAATTTGAGATTTGCGAACCTGAGAATTGAAGATGAGCCTGGCATTTGCACAACGCCTTTCGGTTATCGGAATTACCCTGATGCCGCCGCGCCGAAGCGCGGCGGCCGTTGCATCAGCCGGTCGGTGAATCGCTGTAGGCCGTCTTCCAGCCCCACATGCCCGAGCCATAGCCGCGCTTCATCACCCGCTCCTTGTAGATCTCGGCGATGATCGCGCCGTCGCCGGCGAGCAGTGATTTGGTCGAGCACATCTCGGCGCAAATCGGCAGCTTGCCCTCGGCCAGACGGTTGGCGCCGTATTTGGCGTATTCGGCCGGGGTGGAGTCGGCTTCCGGTCCGCCCGCACAGTAGGTGCACTTGTCCATCTTGCCGCGCGATCCGAAGTTGCCGACCTTCGGATATTGCGGCGCGCCGAACGGACAGGCGTAGAAGCAGTAGCCGCAGCCGATGCACAGATCCTTGGAGTGCAGCACGACGCCGTCGGCGGTGGTGTAGAAGCACGACACCGGGCAAACCGCGGCGCACGGCGCATCCGTGCAATGCATGCAGGCCATTGAGACCGAGCGTTCGCCGGGCTTGCCGTCATTGATGGTGACGACGCGGCGGCGATTGATGCCCCACGGCACTTCATGTTCGTTCTTGCAGGCGGTCACGCACGCATTGCACTCGATGCAACGGTCGGCATCACAAAGAAATTTGACGCGAGCCATGATCTATTCTCCTCTCACGCCGCTTGGATCTGGCACAGGGTCACCTTGCCCTCGTGCATGCCGGTGACCGGGTCGTAGCCGTAGGACGTGATCGTGTTGACGCTTTCGCCCAGCACGATCGGGTCTGAGCCCTTCGGATATTTGCTGCGTTGGTCGACGCCCTGGAACCATCCGGAGAAGTGGAATGGCATGAACGCCACCCCCTTGCCGACGCGGTCGGTGACCAGCGCCTTGACGCGGGCCTTCGAGCTGTTTTCCGGACCGTAAACCCAAACCCAGCCGCCATCCTTGATGCCGCGCTCGGCGGCATCCGAGGTGTTGACCTCGACAAACATGTCCTGCTGCAATTCCGCGAGCCATTTGTTGGATCGGGTCTCTTCGCCGCCGCCTTCATATTCGACGAGGCGTCCCGAAGTCAGGATGATCGGGAATTGCTTGGCGAGTCCCTTCTCGACCGCCGCCTTCTGAATCGAGAAGCCGAGATTGGCCATGCGGAACTGACGCCCGTCCGGACGCGTCGGGTACTTCGCGACCAGATCGGGCCGCGCGGTGTAGATCGGCTCGCGATGCACCGGCACGGGATCCGGCAGATTCCACGCCACCGCGCGGGCCTTGCCGTTGCCATACGCCATCACACCGTGCTCCAGCGTGACGCGGATGATACCGCCCGACAGATCGACCGCCCAGCCGACGCCATCAGGGTTGTTGCCGCCGATCTTGTTGATGGTCGCAAGCTCGTCCGCGGTCAGATCCTTGTCCCAGCCGAGCTTCTTGAGCACGCCATAGGTGAACTCGGGATAGCCGTCGGTGAGCTCCGACCCCTTGCTGTAGGATCCTTCGGACAGCATGTTGACATTCTTGACCGAGCCGTCCGGCTGCTTCTCCTCGTAGACCACGCCGAAGCGCGCGCGGAACGTGCCGCCGCCATCCTTGGCGTGCAGGTTGGTGTTGTAGAGCGTGTGCGTGCCCGGATGTCGGATCTGCGGCGTGCCCCAGCACGGCCACGGCAGGCCGTAATAGTCGCCGCCGATCTCCGGCTCATCCGCCTTGGCGCGCAGGGTCACCAGGTCGAACTTGCCCTGGTTCTTCATGTGCGCCTTCAACCGCTCCGGCGACTGGCCGGAATAGCCGGTCGAGAAGCCGCCGCGGTTGATTTCCCGCAAGAGGTCCTCGGCCGACGGATGCTTGTTCTCGACCTTGATGTTCTTGAACATCTTGTCGGCGAAGCCGAGCTTTTCCGACAGCCGATAGATGATCTCGTAGTCGTCCTTCGATTCGAAGATCGGCTTGACGATCTGCTCGCCCCACTGCAGCGAGCGGTTGGAGGCCGTACGCGAGCCCGAGGTCTCGAACTGGGTGCAGGCCGGCAGCAGATAGGTGCCGTTCTTGCGCTCCGAGATCGCAGCGAAGGTCGTCGGATGCGGATCGGCGACCACGAGCAGTTCGAGTTTTTCGAGGCCCTTCACCATCTCCGTCATGCGCGGCACGGTATTGCCACCGTGGCCCATGATGACCACGCCCTTCACGGCGTCGCGTTGATCGACGTCGTCGGGGTTGGACAGCGTCGCATCGAACCAGCGGGTCCACGGAATGCCCGGCAGTTCCATGTTCTGCTTGCGGGTGCGTGCCGGACGGCCCGCCTTCGCTGGCACTTCGTCGAAGCGCGACTGCAGGTAGTCGTACTCAACTTCCCAGACGCGCGCCCAATGCTTCCAGGCGCCTTCGACGAGGCCGTAGTAGAGCGGCAGCGTCACGATATCGAGCCCGATATCGGTCGCGCCCTGCACGTTGCAGTGGCCGCGGAAGATGTTGGCGCCCGAGCCGAAGGAGCCGACATTGCCGGTCGCCAGCAGCAGGTTGCAGTAAGCGCGGACGTTGGCCGTGCCGACCGTATGCTGGGTGCCGCCCATGCACCAGACAATGGTCGATGGCTTCTGCTTGGCAAAGGTCTCGGCAACTTTCTTCAGTTGCTCGCCGGGAATGCCGGTGACGCGCTCGACCTCTTCTGGCGTCCACTTCGCAACTTCGGCGCGGATCTGGTCCATGCCGTAGACGCGTTGCTTGATGAATTCCTTGTCTTCCCAGCCATTGTTAAAGATGTGGTGCAACATGCCCCAGATCACGGCAATATCGGTGCCGCCGCGGAATCTCACATATTCGGTGGCATGCGCCGCGGTGCGGGTGAAGCGCGGATCGAGCACGAATACGTTGGCGCGATTGAGCTCCTTGCCGGAGAGGATGTGCTGCAACGACACTGGATGCGCTTCGGCGGCGTTCGATCCCATGAAGATGATCGTCTTCGAGTTGCGCATGTCGTTGTAGGAATTCGTCATCGCGCCGTAGCCCCAGGTATTGGCGACGCCGGCGACGGTGGTCGAATGACAGATGCGGGCTTGGTGATCGATCGAGTTGGTGCCCCAGAACGCCGCGAACTTGCGGAACAGATAGCCGCCCTCGTTGGAGAACTTCGCGGAGCCGAGCAGATAGACGGAATCGGCGCCGGACTTGGCGCGGATCTCCAGCATCTTGTCGCCGATCTCGTTGATGGCCTGATCCCACGAGATCTTCTGCCACTCGCCGTTGACCAGCTTCATCGGATATTTCAGCCGGCGGTCGCCATGGACGAGTTCGCGCACGGCTGCGCCCTTGGCGCAATGCGAGCCGCGGTTGATCGGGCTGTCCCACGCCGGCTCCTGGCCGACCCAGACGCCGTTCTGCACTTCGGCGATCACGGTGCAACCGACCGAACAATGCGTGCAGATATTCTTTCTGATTTCAGTGGGCGCACCGACCTTCTCGGGCCCTGCCTGCGCCTTGCGCACCGAGCCGAGCGGCATCAGGCCGATCGCGGCGCCCGCGCCGGCCGCCAGACCGGACCGCTGCAGAAACGTACGGCGGTCGAGAACTCCTGACGCGAGGCCGGCGGCGATACCCTGCAAACGCGCCCTGCCCGCGGATCCGTCTCTTCGCTTCATCAACATGTGCGTGGTCCCATCAGTAGCGGTTGACGCGATAGAAATTCTTGACGTGATCGCTTTCCTTGTAGCGCGCCTTGACGCGCTCAGCCTGCGACTCGTCCGCAGCCGCCTCCGTGCCCGCAAGCGGCACAACGGCTGCTGCAGCGACCGCCGAACCGCCCATCAGAAACAGGCTGCGCCGATCCACCCCCGCGGCCTGTGACTTTCCCTTACTCTCAGATGGCTTGCTCATTGCGATCTCTCCTATTCTCGTCGCCTTTCACCGTCACTCGGACAGCGTGAAGGCCTCAGATTCCAATTCCATGAAGACACGGCCGGTGCGGCCGACGGCGCGGTAGAAGCGCGCCGATTGCGACATTTCCAGATCGGCGAACATCCGCGCCGCCCACGGCTTGAGATGACGCTCGAAAAAGCGCGCCTGCTCGGCGAATTCGGCTTCGAAGTCGCCGCGTGCGAGGCCCGCCATGACCTCGAGCAGGATAGCGATATGGTCTTCCGGCTCCCGCGAGGTACCTGCGCGCTCGATTCCGAGCGCACGCAGATCCTCGCGCACCCGCGCCAGCGGGCGCTCGTGAAGAAAGCCGGTCAGATAGTAGGATGCATAGGGCAACAGTTCGCCGCGGCCGAGCCCGATGAAGAGATCGAAGAACTCCTTGCTGACGGCGCGATCATCCGTCGCCGCAGCGGCGGACGCGAGTTCGACATGCGCCATGCCGAGATCGGATCCGTCGCCCTTCAGCGTTGCAACCCGTTGCAGCGTTTCCGCATCGGGCGCCTTGCCAAGCAGCAACGATAACAGGCCGTATTCCGCGGCACGCAGTTGATCGATCTCGTCGATTTCGGATTTCGATGTCACCTGATCCTTGGACGATCCGTAGAGATCGGGACGCAGCGCGAGACGGTCCACCTGCGTCAGCGCCTCGACCGCGAGAACCCGCTCGGCGGGAATACGCGACCATGCGGAAACGGACGGCTGCGCAATGCCGAGCCCCCGCGCCAGCGATCCGACGCCACCTGCTGCCTTGATTGCTAGTTCCAGCCCGGCATCACGCATGGTGCTACCGAATTCTCCCCGCCCGCGCCCGCGTGCCTCTTATTCAGGCACACACTTTAGAACTGGAATTATTCCAGGGAGAATTTGTAGCATAGGCGAGGCCTATGTCCGCAAATACTTTTGTCTAAACAATTGGTTTTGCGGTGCCATGGCGTCGCACTCGTTGCTGCGATGCAACAGATTTTGCTGCCTCGGATTCGCCCACCGGCGCGGATTCCCCTGTACCCCGTTTCGCTTCTGAAACGAGTTCCGTTTCTGTCGAGGGTTCATCAGACTGTCGCAAAGACTCCTCAGGAAGGTCTTCCTGCGATTTTGCCGAGAGTTCACGTTCAGCGGGCTGTGGCGAAGGGCTTGCCACTTCAGTTCCGGAATTTGCGTCGGAATTCGTTGTTTCCGCCCTGGGTTCGCCCATGATTTGCGCGACCAGCCGTGCCACGTCGACGCCTGCGCCGAGCTCGCCACCGCCGGGCACTCCGCCCGGCGCGTTCCAGTCGTAGGCATATTCAAGTGCTGGACTGACGTAGTTGCGAATCGCGGGATCCAGCGCCCAGGATTTTCGCAAAGCCGCATTCCGCAAATGTTCGGGAACGCCTTTGCGAAGGAAGGCAGTGATATCGCTGGTCTCCGTCAGCTCCTCGAGGTTTGGCAGCGTCGACAGATCGAACTCCGGCACGACCTCTTCGGGCTGCGCTGAAGGTGGAGCTGACGAATCGCCACTTTCGGCAGCCGGCGTATCCCGCTTCGGCTCGGTCTGCTTGGCTTCCTGCTTGCGCTGCGACCATCGCGCCAGAAAGCCCTTGTCCCGATCGGCTTCGTCCGGACCACTCATTTGCGACCCATCTTCTCGTCCGGCCCGCCGCCCGGCACGCGCGGCCGATCGCCGCTGGCGCGATCCCGCTTGCGTTTGTGAAACACACGCTCGACATGGAATCGATCGACGAAGGCGGCAATCCATGACGCGATTTCGGGCGGCATCGGCACGGTACCGATCACGTCGCAGCCGCTTTCGAACATCGCCTCCCCTTCGGTCGGATCGGCGGTCACTTTCGTCAGCTCAAGCTCAGGACCACCATCCTGGCGCCGCAACGCGACCCAGATCCGCGGCTCCCCATCGGCAAGGTTGTCGCGGTAGTTCGCCGTTTCCGAGCTGAACAGGTCGATGCTGGCCGATCCAGCGTAATAGATCGTCGCGTCGGCTTCGGTGGACAGCGCAGTCCAGGGTGCGGTCGCCGGCACCTCATCCAGGATCATTGCCGGCGACCACAACTGGTCGATCCAGGGATTGTCGATCGAACGGCGCCGCACCACCACGCCGACCTCGCGGGATGCTTCCGTCATCGCCATGTCCCATCCTCCATTCAGTGGATCACGTGGCATTCGCGGCCGCGGCCAGCGGCAACCCCGCAACCAGATTTTGCGGCTTTAGTCTCACCACCTTGTCCGCGCCCATGGCGAGGATGAGGTAAACCGGCTTGTCGCCGACCCGCTCGTCCACCAGCCGCGTATCCTCGAAGGTCAGGCGCATCAGTGCCACGATGCGTTCGGCAATGCCGCCCTCCAGCTGCTCGCCACGCCACAGCGCGTTGCCGATCCGCGTCGCCTCGCTGTCGAGGCCGATGAACCAGCGCCAGTCGCGATCCTCGATCGCGGCGATGGTTTCGACGCCGACGGTGATGCCGAGCAGATGAGCAATCCAGCGCTCGATGACACGGCAGAGCGCGGCCCGCGCTTTCTTGTTGCCGCCGATGTTCATCACCATCGCATGCGCATCCGACCGCGACCAGTAGGTCCAGGCGTTTTCGTCGTCCATGACGTCCATCTCGCCGAACGACTTCGGCTGCTGCAGCATGGCCGTGAGCGGCGATGAATGCAGGTCGTGCTGGGCATGCTGCTCCGCCTCGATGACTTCCGCATCGGCCAGCAGCAACGTGCCTTCGTGAACGGCGGCCAGTTGGCTGCGATAGAACAGCTCCGCAGCACGCAACACATAAGGGTCGTCGCAGCCTTCGAGCGCGTTGCGCAGGATCAGGTGGCACAATTGCGACAGAAAGATCGGCGGCAGATCGCCGGCCCCCTTGCGGGCGAGCGCGACATAGACCGCCTCCAGCGACGGCGCCGCCATCAGCCGATCGCGGAAATTCACCATGAAGGACCAGTTTTCGCGCGCATCGGCATCGGCCAGCGCGGCGATATCAGCATCCGAGACCGGGCGCAGCGGATCGCCCATCAGGCTCGCATGAAGATGGCGCTCGGCGTCGCAGGCGTCGGCCGGCGGCATCAATTCGGGCCGCGCCAGATAGGCCATGATGAGTTCAGGCGTCGCGACCAGCCCGCCGTGATCGGCGCGGCGCGTGAGGTGATGGCCCGATGCGACCCAGAATTCTCTCATGTACGATCCGTCGTCCTGGCGTCGGTCCTGATCAGCCCGAGAAGATCGACCTCTTCGGCAGGTTCAACATCGCCCTCGACTTCATGGAAGGTAAAGGCGCTGGCATGCGCGTGCAACCGGTCGGCATCCGCAGCAGCCGGGCGGGCTTTAAGGGTACGAAAGCGTTCGCGGATCTCGCCGTTTTCGACGCTGCGCTGAACGGCAAGCAACGTCTGCGGCGGGTGTTCGCACAAGGAAGCTGCGAACGCGATCTCTTCCTCGGCGGCAAGACGCGCGGCATCCGCATCGGGCGCCCCGAATTTCTTCAGCAACTGGCTTGCAAGCCGCTCGATCATCGCCTCCCGTTCCGCTTCGCTCGCTTCGGTGACGACGGCAAGCGTCGACCATCCGAGACTGTCGATCCCAAGAAAGCCGGAACGCAGCGCCACGCGCTGCTTCTGGCCGAGCGTCGCCGGATCCCGGTTCCAAAAAACGAACGCGCCGGAAACCGCCCATTCGCCGGGTTCCGCCGCCCGCTCGAAGACGAAGGTATCTGACGGGTCCAGCCTGATGGTTCGCGGAAATTTCAGCATGTCCGGCTCATCCGAATTTCGGACCGCGCGCCTGCGGATCATACCAATTGGCTCTTGCCAGCGCATCCACAAGGCTGTTCCGCTCCGGCGCTCCGCCGCCGGCCGGCATGCCGACCAGAAGATCGCCGTTGACGTCGATGCCCCTGCGCTCGCCGGCCTTGCCCTTGGGAAGCCGCTCCAGATAGTCCCGCGCGATCGCCTCGAAGCCGCGCTCTTTCCAGCGATCGAACGCGGTCATCAGGTGCCTGGTGAAGCTTTCGATGATCGCATCGGTATCGACCATCTCGAAACCTTCGCTCAGTAGCGACACGCCCGAGGCCGCCTGCACCTCCGGAACATGCGCCATGGCGGCCGCGCGCAGAATCACGCCGAAAACGAGCCAAGACGGTATGTCGTCTTCGGTGCATTCAGCGGGCCAGCCGAGCCGCCCGCCGCCAAGCAATCCCGCGTCAAACCGGATCGCGTCGGGCCAGTCGAAACTGACCTCTCGCTCCGGCGGACAATGAGCCGCAATCGCATCCGCCAGCGCATTCATGCCGGCATAGAACGCCCGCCGCGCCGACCTGAGCGGCTCGTCGGGTTCAAGCACCACCGCGAACTCGACCAGATCGTAGCGGCGCACCCATACCAGCGTTCCGGCCCCCGCCTCCGCCGCGACCTCGCGAGCATGGGCAAAGGCGTCGCCGAGCTCGCGCAACGCGACCAAAGTATAACCGGGTGGCAAATCGAGCGTCTGTTCCATATCTCTTGGACGAACGATCACGAGCGGCTAATCCCTAATTGCTCCACGAGCCGCCTGTGTATGCTATTCCGTGCAAGTTGGCCACGTGAGCGGCCTCGATATCTATCTCGATATCTATATCTTGCAGATATCCGTCCGAGCGGTTACCGCAGAACCGTAGGATGAAGCAACAACCCGCTTGATGCTCCGGGTTCAAGGTATTTCAAAATGAGTGCGGCGACGTCGCGCCTCCTGATTTGCAGTTGCGAGAAGACCATGCCGCTCGATGCGGATGCGATCGGCCGTGGCTGCGCGAGCAAGATCACGCAGGCAAATCAGCTCTGCGGGCTCGAACTCGACCGCTTCAAGGAGGCGCTCGCCGAGGGCGCGCCGATTACGGTTGCCTGCACCCAGGAAGCGCCGCTGTTTCGGGAAGTGGCGGAGAACACCCCGCAAGCCCAGCTCAACTTCGTCAACATCCGCGAGACCGGCGGCTGGTCGAAGGACGCCGCGGCAGCCGGTCCGAAAGCAGCCGCGCTGATTGCTGCGGCGGGCGAAGAAATGCCCCCGCTCTCGCTGGTGACGCTCGAGAGTAGCGGCGTTGCACTGATCTACGGCCGCGACGAAATCGCCATCGAGGCGGCGCAGCGTCTCGCCGATCGTTTGGACATTACGGTGCTTCTAACCAAGCCTAGCGATGTGATCCCACGCCGCACCAACGAATTTCCCGTGCTCAAAGGCACGATCCGCAACGCCCGCGGCCATCTCGGCCAGTTCGAGCTTTCGATCGACGACTACGCACTGCCATCCCCCTCTTCGCGAGCCAAGCTCGTGTTCGGGCCGTCGCGCAATGGCGCGACCTCGACCTGCGATCTGATCCTCGATCTCTCCGGTGGCGCACCGCTGTTCCCCGCGCATGAACTGCGTCCCGGCTATCTGCGCGCCGACCCGCGCGACAAGGCCGCCGTCGAGCGCGCGATCGCAGATGCCGGCGGCCTGGTCGGCACCTTCGACAAGCCGCGCTTTGTCAATTTCGAGCCGTCGCTCTGCGCGCATTCGCGCTCGTCCATTACCGGATGCACGCGCTGTCTTGACCTCTGTCCGACCGGTGCGATCACGCCGAACGGGAACGCCGTCGCAATCGACGCCAATGTCTGCGCCGGCTGCGGCTCCTGCGCTTCCGTATGTCCGACCGGCGCGGCGTCTTATGCATTGCCGAGCGCGGACGCGCTGATGCGGCGGCTGCGCACGCTGCTGCAGACTTACCGCAAGGCCGGCGGCAGCGATGCCGTGGTCTTGTTTCATGACGGCGAGCATGGCGAGGACATCATCGATGCCCTGGCGCGGTTCGGCGATGGCTTGCCGGCCGACGTACTGCCGCTGCGCGTCAACGAAGTAACGCAGGTCGGACCGGAGATCATCGCGTCCGTCTTCGCCTATGGCGGTAGCGGCGTCGCGCTGCTGACGCGCGCAAAACCTCGCCACGATATCACGGCACTTCGCCGCGCGGTCGAGACGTCGGATCGAATCGTTAGCGCACTCGGCTTCGGCGCCGGCATCATCCAGATCATCGAGACGGACGATCCGGATCAACTGCGCGCCATGCTGGATGCTGCCCCCCGCGGGATAGCAACGCAAAAGCCGGCCGGCTTTGTGCCGCGCGGGGCGAAACGCGGCGTGCTCGAAACGACATTTCGCGAGCTGCACCTGGCCGCGCCCACGCCCGTCGAGGTCGTGCCGCTGGCGCCGGGCGCTCCCTTCGGCACCGTGAACCTGAATGTCGACGGCTGCACGCTCTGCCATGCCTGCGTCACCGCCTGCCCGACTGGCGCGCTATCAGATAACCCTGATCGCGCGATGCTGCGCTTTACCGAAAGCCTCTGCGTGCAGTGCGGGCTCTGCCAATCCACCTGCCCGGAAAAGGTCATCAGCATCGAACCGCGTCTCGACTTCCGGGCCTGGAACACGCCGCAGCGCGTGCTGAAAGAGGAAGAGCCGTTCAACTGCATCGCCTGCGGCAAACCATTCGGCACCAAGAGCTCGATCGATCGCGTGCTGGCCAAGCTCGGCGGCGAGAGGCACTGGATGTTCCAGGGCGCCAACGCGAAGCGCCTTGACGTTATCAAGATGTGCGCGGATTGCCGCGTCGAAGCGGTGGTGAACGAGAGTTTCGACCCGCATGCGGTGCCGCAACGCCCGCCGGTCATGTCGACGGAAGATTATCTGCGCGCGCGCGAAGTGAAGAAGGACGATCCGCTTGGATCGTGAGCCGCCAGTGTCCGCCACCTCTTCAGATCTCAAGGCCCGCGCGACGTCAAAGGCCGCCGGCATTCCCGGCGTCAAGCACGTCATCGCCGTCGCCTCCGGCAAGGGCGGCGTCGGCAAATCCACCACCTCGTGCAATCTCGCGCTCGGCTTCGCGGCGCTCGGACTGAAGACCGGCATTCTCGATGCCGACATCTACGGTCCGTCGCAACAAAAACTGTTCGGACTGCGCGGCAAGCCGCGCCAACTCGGCCCGCGCATGCTGGAGCCGCTGGAGCGGTTCGGCGTCAAGGTGATGTCGATCGGCTTTCTGGTCGAGGAAGACAACGCCATGATCTGGCGCGGGCCGATGGTGATCTCGGCGATCACGCAGATGCTGCGCGAAGTCGCATGGGGCGACCTCGATATCCTCGTCGTCGACCTGCCGCCCGGCACCGGCGACGCGCAGCTCACCATGGCGCAACAGGCGCCGCTCGCCGGCGCGATCATCGTCTCGACGCCACAGGACCTCGCGCTGATCGACGCGCGGCGCGGCATCGCCATGTTTCAGAAGGTGAGCATTCCGATCCTGGGCCTGATCGAGAACATGTCGAGCTTCTGCTGCCCGACCTGCAACCACGTCACGCCGATCTTCGGCCACGGCGGCGCGCGAGCGGAAGCCGAACGCCGCGGCGTTCCCTATCTCGGCGAGATACCGCTGGATATGCAGATTCGCCAGACCTCCGACGATGGCCGACCGATCGTCGCCGTCGAGCCCGACGGCGTTCACGCCAAGCAATATGTGAGTATTGCGCGTGAAGTCTGGACCGCGATCGTAACCGGCGCGGCGCACCGGCCACCGCCGCGCATCGTCATCGAATAGTCGCAGCCCGGCAGCTCACGGGCTCATAAAGATCGCGTCGATCCGCTCTGCGCCGCCAGCAAAGCCGAGCGCATGCAATTCGTCGCGATATAGGTCGACCATGAGAATCGACAGCACCACGAAAAGAACGGTGGCAACCAACACCAGAAGGCGCGAGACAGATGCATCGGTTGCCTCGCGTTGCGCGGCCGTCCGATCCCGAGATCTGCTCCAGAGCGGTGCCATGAGAGCCAGCAAGGCATAGAGCATTGCGATCTCTCCTCTCTGCGTCGCGCTTCCGAAGCGTAAACCGGCCGCAGGCCAATGTCGATAATTGTCTCTGTCACCTCTCAGGGTGACGGATTACATCGACAACTTCATCACGCCCTAACGCGCCTCCTCGAAGCCGCCGAGCACAGCGGTGAGATTGGCGCCGAGAATATCCGAGAGATAACCGCCTTCCTGGACGAAAACCGTCGGCAGGCCGAGCCGCGCGATCGCGGCGCCGATGCGGCGGAAGCCGGCGGTGGTCACCGCAAGACCGGCGAGCGGATCGTGCTCGGAGGCATCGAGGCCGAGGGCCACCACCAGCGCGCCGGGCGCAAACGCGCGGATGGTTTTTTCGGCGTCGCCGAGCGCCTTGATGTAATCGTCATCCCCGGTGCCCTTCGGCAGCGGGATGTTCAGATTAGCGCCGAGGCCCGGACCGGCACCGCGCTCATGCGCATATCCCCACACGAAGGGATAGAAGAAGACGGGGTCGGCATGGATCGACACCGTCAACACGTCGGAGCGCTCGTAGAAGATGCCCTGCGTGCCGTTGCCGTGATGCACGTCGACATCGAGGATTGCGACGCGCTCATGCTGCAGCCGAAGCTGCGCCGCTGCCACCGCGCTGTTGTTGAAGAAACAGAAGCCGCCCGACATGTCGGCATAGGCGTGATGGCCCGGCGGCCGGCACAGCGCATAGACAGCGTCTTCGCTGTCCATGACGAGTTGCGCCGCGGTCGTGGCAACATCGGTGGCGGCACAAGCGGCGGCGTAAGTGCCCTTGCCGATCGGAGCTGCCGTATCCGCCGCGTGCCAGCCGAGGCGGCCGACGATATGGGTTGGGTATGTGGCGCCGTAGCGAACCGGGTGGATGTTGGCGATCATCTCCGAGCCGGAATCGCCGAGCGCAACCCAGGCGTCCCAGGCTTCCTCCAGAAAACGCAGGTATTCCGCGCTGTGAACGCGCGCCCGCGGCCCCTGGCCGAACACCGTCGGCTCGACGAGGCTGTGCTTGCCGGCCTTAAGCCCCGCCAGCAACCGGTCGGCACGCTCGGGCTGCTCGGTGGTGCGTTTGATGACGCCCCGCACCAGGAAGAATTGCGGATCGTGGCTTCGATGCAGTTCGGTGTAGACGGCCTTCACACGGACACTCCGTTGGTTGGAAACAGGATGCTGCTCGGCTCAGTGGGATTGCCGAGCGGCGGCGTGAGCTCTCGCACCAGCCTGCCGACTTCGCGCCAGGCGTGACCGATATGGTAGTCGACATGCGCCGTGATGCGCTCGGGATGACCGGCTTCGATCGCCGCCAGCAGCGGCTCGTGGGTCCTCGCGATCTCGTGCGGGTCGTCATAGAGGCGGCCGATCAGGCCGATGACCATGCGCAGCTCTGCTGCGAGATCATCGAACAGCCGCAGCAGGCGGCGGTTATCCGCGATTTCAAAAATCAGCCGGTGAAAGCGATAATCCTCTTCCACCTGCCGGGCGGGATCGTCGAGATCGGCGGTCCGGTGCAGAACATCGATTTGCCGGCGCAACATATCTCGCGACTCCGGAGAGAGGCGCTTCGCCGCCAGCACGCTGGCATGGCGTTCGATGCACAGACGCAGATCGTAGATCTCGTCGATGTTTCTGATTTCGAGCTTGCGGACGAAAAAGCCGCGGCGCGGGCTCGCGACCAGCAGCCCCTGTTTCTCCAGAAGGCGCGCCGCTTCGCGCACCGGCGCGCGGCTGACGCCTAATTCCCGGGCAACCCCTGCCTCCACCACCTTGGAACCAGGAGGCAGCCGCCCCTGAACGATGGCCTGCATCAAAATTCTAGCGATCTGGCCGACCAGATCGCTGTCCGCAAGTGCCGGTAATCCAACCGGAAGAGACATAGGCCGCATCGGCTAAACCCGCGCCAGTCCGTGGTTATTTTTTAATCGTCGATTGTCGACACTTTAATCTTGCCCAGATGCTGCGCCGCACGCAAGCTGAAAAAGTTGAAAAATGGATAAGGCGGAAATGACAAGCGCAGCCCACCACACCGCGAAGGCCTGGCCGGCGGTAGATGACCAGACCCTGCAAATCCGGATCGACCTCGCGGCGGCCTACCGGCTGATTCACCGGCTCGGTCTCGACGACAGCATCTACACCCACATCTCCGTCCGCCTTCCGGGCCGGCAAGACCGCTTTCTCATCAACCCCTACGGCCTGCGTTTCGAGGAAGTGACGGCGTCCAACCTGGTGACGGTCGATCTCGACGGGAACGTCATCGATGACCCCATGGAGCTCGGCATCAACCCGGCAGGCTTTACGATTCACAGTGCGATCCACTCCGCGCGGCATGATGCGATCTGCGTCCTGCACACGCACACGGTTGCGGGCATCGCCGTTGCCTGCCAGAAGCAGGGGCTGCTGCCGCTTAATCAATGGTCGCTGCAGTTTACTGATTGCCTCGCCTATCACGACTATGAAGGCATCGCGCTCGATCTCGACGAGCGATCGCGCCTGGTCGCCGATCTCGGCGACAAGTTCGTAATGGTGTTGCGCAATCACGGCCTGCTGACCTGCGGGCGCTCCGTCGCCGAGGCCTTCAAGCTGATGCACAATCTGGAGCGCTCCTGCCGCGCCCAACTGGCAATCCAGTCATCGGGCGCTGAGATCATCGAGCTATCCGCAGCCGTCGCCCGCAAGACGGCCGGCCAATACGCAAGCTTCTACGACGCGATCGAAACAAATGGCGTGCCCGACAACGAATGGGCGGCCTTCAAGCGGATGCTCGAGCGGACCGATCCCGACTTTGCCAACTGACAGACCCGCCCTCGCCGAAGTGAGAGCGCCAAAAACCCTTTCTTGAAACGAGGTTTGCGATGTCCAAGCGTAAGATTTTGGTGAGCTTTGCTGCGATGTGCATGCTGAGCACCGCGGCGGCGGCCGAGGGGCCGAAAGCAGGCGGCGTGATCAACGCCGTGATCCAGCCTGAGCCGCCAAGCCTGATGATGGGTCTGGTGCAGAACGGCCCGACGCAGATGGTGGCCGGCAATGTCTACGAAGGCCTGCTCCGCTACAGCCCCAAGCTCGATCCCCTGCCCGGCCTCGCCGAAAGCTGGTCGGTCAGCGAGGACGGCAAGGTCTACACGTTCAAGCTCGTGAAGGGCGTGACCTGGCATGACGGCAAGCCGTTCACCTCGGCCGACGTGCTGTTCTCGATCGAGTTCCTGAAGCAGACGCACGCGCGCGCACGCGGCAATCTTGCGCAACTCGAAAAAGTGGAAGCGCCGGACGAATCCACCGTCGTCTTCACCCTGAAGCAGCCGTTCGGCCCGTTCATCGGCATCTTCGAAGTCGGCTCGCTGCCGATGATCCCGAAGCACCTCTATGAAGGCACCGATTTCAAGACCAATCCGGCCAACAACACCCCCGTCGGCACCGGCCCCTTCATGTTTAGGGAATGGCAGAAGGGCTCGTTCATCCGCCTCGTCAAGAATCCGAGCTACCACGTCAAGGGCAAGCCCAACATCGACGAGATCTACTGGCACGTGATTCCGGACGCCGCCGCACGTTCGGTCGCTTACGAGACCGGCAAGGTCGACGTGCTGCCGGGCGGCTCGGTGGAGAATTTCGACGTGCCGCGCTTGAGCAAGTTGAAGAACACTTGCGTCACCGGCGCCGGCTGGGAATTCTTCAGCCCGCATTCCTGGCTCTGGCTCAACAACCGCTCCGGCCCCACCGCGAACAAGAAATTCCGCCAGGCGCTAATGTTTGCGATCGATCGCAACATGGCCAAGGACGTGGTCTGGAACGGCCTCGGCAAGATCGCGACCGGTCCGTCGGGCTCGGCGATCAAGTACTACACCAACGCGGTGCCGAAATACGACTACGATCCGGCCAAGGCGAAGGCCCTGCTCAAGGAAGCCGGCTACAAGGGTGAGAAGGTTCGCATGCTGCCCCTGCCCTATGGCGAGACGTGGCAGCGCTGGGCCGAGATGGTCCGCCAGAACCTGCAGGACGTCGGGATCAACGTCGAGATGATCGCGACCGACGTCCCCGGCTGGAACCAGAAAGTCTCCGAGTGGGACTACGATATCGCGTTCACTTATCTCTACCAGTACGGCGATCCCGCGCTCGGCGTTGGCCGCAACTATGTCTCGAGCCAGATCGCCAAGGGGTCGCCGTTCAACAATGTCGAAGGCTATTCGAACCCCGAGATCGACAAGCTGTTCGCCGACGGCGCGGTCGCCTTCCCCGACGCGGCGCGCGAGGAGATTTACGCCAAGGCGCAGAAGATCCTCGTCGAGGACGTGCCGGTGGCATGGATGCTCGAACTGCAATTTCCGACCATCACCCGCTGCAGCGTCAAGAACCTGATCACGACCGGCATCGGCGTCAACGACGGTTTCCGCGACGCCTGGATCGAGAAGTAATCGCCGCCTCATCGGGTGTCAGGGTTCAATCCTGACGCCCGAACACCGCGTCTCCAACGCCAGCGACAGCCCATGATCTCCTTCATCGCCCAGCGGATCGCGAAAGCTATCGTCGTTCTTCTCGCGCTTGTCGTCATGAACTTCTTCCTGATCCGGATGGCGCCGGGCGATCCGGCGGTGGTGATGGCGGGCGAAGCCGGCGCGGGCGACCAGCTCTTCATCGCCCAGCTCCGCGAGAAGTTCGGCCTCGATCAGCCGCTACCGGTGCAACTATTTCTCTATGTCAAGGGCATCGTCAGCCTCGATCTCGGATTTTCGTTCCGCCAGCAGATGCCGGTCTCGAAGCTGATCCTCGATCGCCTGCCGGCGACGCTGTTGCTGACGGGCACCGCGTTCGCGATCTCGCTCGCGTTCGGCATCCTGTTCGGCGCATTGGCGGCGCGCTTTGCCGGCACCTGGGCCGACACCGCGATTACGATCGCGGCGCTGATCTTCTACGCCACGCCGCTGTTCTGGGTCGCGTTGATGGCGATTCTGTTGTTTTCGGTCACGATGGATTGGCTGCCGAGTTTTGGTTATGAGACGGTCGGCGCAGGCTACACCGGCCTTGCGCATGTCCTCGACGTCGCCGCCCATCTGATCCTGCCGGCGACGACGATCGGGCTGTTCTTCATGGCGACCTACGTCCGCATGACGCGCGCCTCGATGCTGGAGGTTAGCCGGCTCGACTTCGTCAAGACCGCGCGCGCCAAGGGACTGTCGGATGCCGTGATCCAGCGCCGTCACGTGCTGCGCAACGCGCTGTTGCCGGTCGTCACCCTGGCCGGCCTGCAGGCTGGCACTCTGGTCGGCGGCGCCGTACTGACTGAAACCGTGTTCGCCTGGCCCGGCATCGGCCGCCTGATGTACGAGGCGCTGCTGCAGCGCGACTATAATCTGTTGCTCGGCGTCTTCGTCGTCTGCTCGGCCATGGTGCTGGCCTTCAACCTGATCACGGACCTCGTCTATCGCTCCGTCGATCCCCGCATCGAGTTCGCCGCATGAAACAGGTTTCGCGAATGCTGTTGCGCAATCCCGGCGGCATGATCGGCATCACGATCCTCATCGTTGCGGTGACTGTCGCCCTGATTGGCCCGCTGCTGTTTCCGACCTCGCCGTGGCGCATGGTGCAGCGGCCGTTCCTGCCGCCGTTCACGCTGGCCAACTTTCCGCTCGGCACCGATGCGCTCGGCCGCGACGTGATGGCCGGCATCATCTACGGTGCGCGCGTCTCGCTGCTGGTCGGACTGATCTCGACGCTGGCCTCGCTCGCGGTCGGCATTCCGCTCGGCGCGATGGCCGGATATTTCGGCGGCAAGATCGACGATGCCCTGATGCGGTTCACCGAGTTCTTCCAGACCGTTCCGAGCTTTGCGCTGGCGATCGTGCTCGTCGCGATCATGCAACCGTCCATCGTCTCGATCGTGGCCGCCATTGCCATCGTGAGCTGGCCGCCGGTGGCACGGCTGGTGCGCGGCGAGGTGCTGTCGTTGCGCACGCGCGAATACGTCCAGGCGGCGGTCGTGACCGGCCAGACCAACTGGTGGATCATCTGGCGCGAGATCCTGCCCAACGCGCTGTCGCCCGTCATCGTGCTGGCTTCGCTGATGGTCGCGACCGCGATCCTGCTCGAGTCCTCGCTCTCCTTTCTCGGTCTCGGCGACCCCAACCTGATGTCGTGGGGCTACATGGTCGGCGCCGGCCGCACCGTGATCCGTCAGGCCTGGTGGATCACGGTATTCCCCGGCATCGCCATTCTGGTTTCGGTGCTGGCGCTGAACCTGATCGGCGAAGGCCTCAACGACGCGCTCAACCCTCGCCTCGCCAAGGGAGGACGCTGAGCATGACCCTCGTCGTCAAGAACTTGAAGCTGGCGCTGCCGCCGGGCGGTGACCGTGCCCACGCCGTGGACGACGTTTCGTTCGATCTCACCGCCGGAAAAATCCTCTGCGTGGTCGGTGAATCCGGCTCCGGCAAATCGATGTGCGCCCACGCGCTGATGGGGCTGCTGCCGGATACGTTGACGGCAGAATCCGGAGAGATTCTGTTCGAGGGAAGGAACCTCTTGTCGCTCAGCCGGGCGGAATGGCTGGCGTTCCGCGGCCGCGGCATCGCGATGGTGTTCCAGGAGCCGATGACGGCGCTCAATCCATTGATGCGCATCGGCGAGCAGATCGCCGAGATGTTCGAGGCGCATGGCCTACTGACGCCGAAGGAGCGGCAGCAGAAAGCCCTCGCCTTGATCCGCGAAGTCGGCCTTCCCGATCCCGAGCGCGCGGTGCGCGCCTATCCCCATCAACTGTCCGGCGGCCAGCGCCAGCGGGCCATGATTGCCATGGCATTGGCACTAGAGCCGGCCGTGCTGGTGGCCGACGAACCGACGACGGCGCTCGACGTCACGACGCAGGCGCAGATCCTCAAGCTGATCCGCGACCTGCAGCGCCGCCGCAACATGGCCGTCATGTTCATCACCCATGATTTTGGCGTCGTCGCCGAGATTGCCGATCGCGTGGTCGTGCTTCAGCACGGCAAGGTCGTCGAACAGGGCGCTGCCGACGACGTGCTGCTCCGCGCGCAACATCCCTATACCCGCGCATTGCTCGCCGCCGTTCCAACCCTGCAGCCGCCGCAGCGGACGCCCCTGCCCGATCGCAATAAGGCGGTGGAAGTGATCGGGCTCGGCAAGACCTATGTCAGCGGCGGCGGATGGTTCCGCGCCGAACGGCGCGTAGAGGCGGCAAAAGAAGTCAGCTTCGACATCGTCCGCGGCGAGACACTCGGCCTAGTCGGCGAATCCGGTTCTGGAAAATCCTCGGTGGCGCGGCTCGTGATGCGCCTGATCGAGCCCGACGCCGGCACCGTCCGCATCGGCGATGTCGATCTCACCCGCATCAGCGGCAAGGCGCTGCGCGAGCAGCGCCGCCGCATCCAGATGGTGTTTCAGGATCCGTTCGCCTCGCTCAATCCGCGCCGGAAAGTCGGCAACATCATCACGGATGGGCCGATTGCGCATGGCGTCGATCCGGCGGCCGCGCGAAAACGTGCCGGTGAACTGCTTGGCCTCGTCGGCCTCAACGCCGGCGCGATGGAACGATTTCCGCATGAGTTCTCCGGCGGGCAACGCCAGCGCATTGGAATCGCGCGGGCGCTGGCGCTCGACCCGGAAATCCTTGTCGCCGACGAAGCGGTCTCCGCGCTCGACGTATCGGTGCAGGCCCAGGTGCTGGACCTGCTGGAGGATTTGAAGGCCCGGCTCGGTCTGTCGATGCTGTTCATCACCCACGATTTGCGCGTGGCCGCGCAGATTTGTGACCGCATCGCCGTAATGCAGCATGGCGCGATCGTCGAACTCAAATCCGCGTCGCTGCTGTTCGCGGCCCCCGAGCACACCTACACGCGCGAACTGCTCTCGGCGGTGCCTGGCCAGACGTCATCGTCCAAGGCGGCATGAACGGGGCCACGAACGATGCGCTGCGTCCTGGTTAGCAAGAGCCTCGATCTTCGCGGCTATCTCGGCCCGCAATTCATGCGCGCCGCCGACCGTATCGAAATCATCAGCCATCCGCACGAGGGACCGGCAACTGACATCCGGCTGGCGGTGGCCTGGCATCCTCCGGATGACGCATTCGAACGCTATCCCAATCTGCAGGCCGTCTGCTCGATCGGCGCCGGCGTCGACAACATTTTGGCGTGTCCCAGCCTGCGCCCCGATGTCGACGTTATCCGTGTCGTCGACCCGGCGCAGGCGCAGATGATGTCGGGCTTTGTTGCCTGGCACGTGATCGGGCATCAGCGGCGCTTTGCGACCTATCAGGCGCAGCAGCGCGAGGAACGCTGGCAGCGCCTCGGCCAGCGCCGGGCGCAGGACGTGCCGGTCGGCATTTTGGGCTTTGGCGAAATCGGCCGCCGTGTCGCTGCCGATCTTGCCTTGCTTGGCTTCCCTGTCATGGCGTGGAGCCGGACCGCGAAGCCGACGCCGCAGGGCATCCGCGGCTTCGACGGCGCCGCGGGCCTCGAAGCCATGCTCGGCCAGACCGAGGTCCTCGTGAACCTGCTGCCACTGACGCCGGAGACAAAAGGCATTCTCAACCGCACGACATTCGCCCGAATGTATCGCGGCGGCTACCTGATCCAGGTCGGCCGCGGCGAACATCTGGTCGAGGCCGATCTGCTTGCCGCGCTGGAGGAAGGGCAATTGGCCGGCGCTGCGCTCGACGTCTTCGCAACCGAGCCACTGGCGCCGCGGCATCCGTTCTGGCGGCATCCTCGCATCGTCGTCACGCCACACGATGCCTGCGAGGTGAGCGTGGAAGCGATCGGCGCAACGTTTCGCGCGACGGCGGAAGCGATACGGGCCGGCCGCCGGCCGCCGCACTCGATCGACCGTGAACGGGGCTATTGAGGACCTGCTCGTCCAGCGCCTCGATCAGGCGCTGACAGCGTTAGACGTGATTTCGGAGCAGTGAAGGACGCCCGCGCCTCACGCGCCGGCGGACGGCAGGCTGGCGGCGGCAATGGCCACGATCTGGGAAAGCCGGCGCCCGATCCGGGAGGAGGCGCTGCTCAGCAATGAACGAACCTGTCGCATCTCTTCATCTTCCATGTGCGCCGGGGGCAAGGCGCACGGGGAAAATGGTCTCAAGCCGCGAACTAGTCGAGATGTCGGGGAAAATAGCAACGCCCGCTTCGTCGGGAGGCCGCCCGGCAGTGGAATCATTGCCGCGATCGACCCGCCGGCGGATGAAATTTTCTCCGCGGATTCTGACCTCAGAGCCCGGTGATTCCGCTATCTTACCGTGCTTGAGCCGGCTGCGGCGCATCAAGAAACCGTCGCAGCGACGCCAGAACCACATCGAGCCGATCATGATGAAGCCAGTGCCCAGCGCCCGCGATCTTCTGCAGTTCGGCGCTATTGAAATGCGCGAGCAGGCCGGCGGGATCGGGGAGAAAACTTTCATCGCCCCACATCAACAGGGTCGGACAGGTGATGCGTGACCACAGGGCGGCATAGTTGTCTGGCGAAAGCCGGTATGGTGCCCTCGCCCGCTGATAATGATCGAACTTCCAGCGATAGAGGCCGTCGGAGCCCTGGCGAACACCGTGGCGGGCAAGATGCAGCGCCAGTGTCGGCGTCAGCCGCTTGTTGCGCGCGGACAACCGCTGCGCCGCCTCCTCGACCGTCCGGAACGCGCTCGGTTGATACTCCGCGATACGGTCGAGCTGGTCGATCCATCGCGACATCTGCTCGTGGATCGGCGCAGCCTGCGAGCCCGACAGGAAAGCACCGTCCAGCACCACCAGACGCGAGACCCTCTCTGGATAGGTACCGGCAAAGGCCAATGCGACCATGCCGCCCATCGAGTGGCCGACAAACGCCGCGTCCTGCAGCCCCGCAAAGCGCATCAGCCGGGTCATGTCATAGACGTTGTCAGTCAGGCTGTAGCTACTTCCCTTCGCCCATTCGGAATCGCCGTGCCCGCGCAGGTCCGGCGCCATGATATGGAAATGCGGCTGCAGGTCCCGCGCTATCGCATCCCAGTTGCGGCAATGATCGAGCCCGCCATGGACCAGGATCAAGGGCGGCGCGGCTTCGTTGCCCCAGTCGACATAATGCAACCGCAGCCCCTGCGACTCGTAAAAGCGATCTGCCGGCTCGGCCATCGTGGATCTTCCCTCGCGGAGGTGATGGCCTATTTCGGCGCGAACCCGAACGTCCGTTCGAAGCGCTTGGCGTAGTCGGGCCACACCTCGGGATTGACGATGCGCGGCGGCCGCCTGCCGTCGAGCGCATCGAGAATCTGTTCGGCGGCGATCCGGCCCATATTGATGCGCGCTTCCTTGGTCACTCCGGCCGTGTGCGGGCTCGCCAGCACATTGTCGAACTGCAGCAGCGGGTGCTCCGGCGGCGGCGGCTCCTTGTCCCATACATCGAGGCCGGCTCCCGCAATGCGTTTGTCGCGCAACGCCTCGTATAGCGCCTCCTCATCGTGAATGAAGCCGCGCGCCGTGGTGATGAAGAAGGCGTGCGGTTGCATCAGCGCGAACTCGCGGGCGCCGATCATGCGGCGATTCTCCTTGGTCAGGGGGCAGGAGATCGACACGAAATCCGAACGGCGCATCAGATCGTGAAGCTCGACCTTTTCGCCGCCGCGGGCGGCGATTTCTTCCGCGGTCAGATAGGGATCGTAAGCGATCACCTTCATATGCAGCAGGCCGTTGCAGAGCTCGGCGATACGGCGGCCGACATTGCCGATCCCGACGATGCCGACCGTCTTGCCTTGCACCTCGTTGCCGATCAGCGCGTTACGGTTGACGTTGGCCTGGCGGCGCAGCGCGCGGTCGGATTCGAGGATGCGCTTGGACAGCGTCAGCATCATCCCCAGCGCATGTTCGGCGACCGAATTGGCGTTGCCGCCGGACTGGTTGACGACGAGCACGCCGGCCGCCGTGCAGGCGTCGACGTCGACGGGATCGAAGCCCGCGCCGTTCGAGGAGACGATCAGGAGGTTCGGCGCCCGCCGCAACAGATCCTGATCGACATGGAAATGCCTGGCGATCTCGTCGCGCGCCGCGCCGACCTGATAGGCATGCGCCGCCGACAAGATCGGCGCTGCGATCGTATCCGGGCTGTCATTCTCCAGCCGGTCGAGCCGCACGTCAGCACGCGCTTTCATGATATCGACGTAGATCTCGTGGGCGAGGTATTTGACATAGAACACGCGCTTGTTGTTGACGGTCATTTTCCTTGGCAACTTTCGGTTCGGGCGGGGCGTAAAGCTGGTTTGGCGGGAGCCGATCAGGAAACAGGTTTCGGCGGAAGGATGGGCGGCGTCGATGCAACCGGCGCCGCAGCGTCTGCAGCAGTCCGGACATATCCAGCCATGGCCCCCTCCCCGAAATCTTTTCCTATTTATCTCACATCATCGCATGCCGAGTGTAGCGCCGCGCGGCGCAGAGCCGGATACGATCGGGACATGTTGACAATCCCGCCGATGGCGTCAAGTTCGCCGCTCCAGGGATGAGCGCGAACGAAAGACGTCGCGGGCAAAGGAGAGCAAAATGCCGGTTGCAGAGGAAAAAACCTCGCCCGAAACCTCTGAGAAGAGCTGGCACGGTATCGTGCTGCAAAGTCTCAAGCGCAACGACATCCGCCTAATCCCCTACGTGCCCGACCGCGTCCTCACGACGCTGATCAGGAACCTGCACGCCGATCCCTTCTTCACCACCTTCCCCGCGGCACGCGAAGAGGAAGCGGTCGGCATCGTCTCCGGCGCCTGGATGGCCGGCATGCGTGGCGCAGTGCTGATGCAGACTTCGGGATTTGCAACGCTCGCGAACGTGCTGGCGTCGCTGGCCGTGCCCTATCAAATCCCGCTGATCATGTTCGTGTCCGAACGCGGCACGCTCGGCGAATTCAACTACGGCCAGTCGCTGGTGTGCCGCACCATGCGGCCAGTGCTGGACTCGCTCGCGATGGAGCATCACACCATTACCCGACTGGACGAACTGGAATTCATCGTCGACCGCTCGATCAAGCAGGCCATCAGCACGCAGGCGCCGGTGGCGCTGATCCTCTCGCCGCTTCTGACCGGCGGCAAAGTCTTCGACAAGTGAGCGATCTCATGAACAGCGATACCCCTGCCCGCAACACCAAGGTCATGAACCGCTTCGATCTCACCTCGCGGCTGATTGCGAAGTTGAAGAACGAGGAAGCCGTGATCGGCGGCATCGGCAACACCAATTTCGACCTGTGGGCCGCCGGCCACCGGCCGCAGAATTTCTACATGCTCGGCAGCATGGGTCTCGCCTTCCCGATCGCGCTTGGCGTGGCGCTCGCGCAACCGGAACGCCGCGTATTCGCGCTCGAAGGCGACGGCTCGCTGTTGATGCAACTGGGATCGCTCTCGACGATCGCGACATTGGCGCCCAGAAATCTCACCGTGATCGTGATGGACAACGGCATCTACCAGATCACCGGCGCGCAACCGACGCCGGCTGCAGCCGTGGCCGACATCGTCGCCATCGCGGTCGCGAGCGGCCTCGCCAACAGCGCCTGGGCGGCGGACGAGGAGGACTTCGAGCGCCTGATCGAGCGATCCATGTCGGCCGCGGGCCCGGCGTTGATCGGCGTGCGCATCGACGACAAGCCAGGCGTCGGCACTACCCGCCGCGATCCCGTGCAGATCCGGGAGCGCTTCATGCACGGTATGGGCGTACGGGAGCCGCTCTGAAAGGCAATTAACCACAGGCCTTGCCAGTTCACGTGCATGGGATGGCCGGCACGGAAATCGTGCTATGCCATTCCGATGACGATCATCCTTCGACTATTCGCCTGGGGCCTTACCGCGGCAATCGCCTTCGCGACGCTCGGTCCGGCGGAACAACGGCCGCATTCAAACCTCGGGCAGAACGGGGAGCATGCGCTTGCCTTTGTGCTGCTGGGGCTCGCCTTCGGATTGGCCCACACGCGCAACCGGTTGCACACGGCGGCCTTCGTCATCGCTTACACCGGCCTGATCGAAATCCTGCAGTTCTGGGCGCCGGGCCGGCATGCCCGCATGGAGGACTTTGTGGTCGACGCGCTGGCAGCATCCATCGGGCTTGCGGCTGCTATGGTGCTCGACAGGAAGATCAGGCGATCGCGCCATAGCGCATCGTGACAAGAAAAACCCTCGCGGGACGATCGCCCGCGAGGATGGCTCAGTAAGGGCTGCGTTCGTTAGAGCGTTTCCCAGCGAAGTGGACACCGGTTCGCGTCAAGAAAACGCGTTAAAACAAAAATCTAGAGCCCGGTTCTGATTCAATCAGAACCGAAAAGGCTCTAGTCGAGGATCCTCACAACCCTGCGCGTGCGCGGCTCCACGATCACGCGACGATCGTTGACCACCGCATAGCGGTATTCGGTGTATCGCGGCACCGTGCGCAGTTGGACGGTCGGCGGCAATGGCTCGCCCACTACGACATGCTCACGAACCACGACAGAGCGGTCTCGCGGGACCGAATTGATCACGGCGTTCGGAATTTCCACGGCCGCGCCGAGCGCAGCACCCACGGTGCCGCCGACGATCGCGCCGACCGGGCCACCGACTTCAGCGCCCGCGGCGGCGCCATCTGCGGCGCCTTGCGCGGTTGTCGATTGAGCGAATGCCGCGCCAGAGGTCAGCAACGAAGCAGCAATCAGTGAAACTGCCAAACGATTATTCATCACGTGCTCCAGTAAATTGATGATGTGTCTCAACCACGGGAGGCGTACGAAAGTTCCGGTTCCAATGCGGCAGCAAAAAGGGCCGCGCCGAAATTTCGGCGCGGTTCCAGTTACAGGGAGAAAAGAGATCAGGCTTTAGCGATTTCGTGGCTCGCCATCATTTCGAGCGCGCGCACCATTCCCGAATGGTCCCATGCCTTGCCGCCTTGAGCGGTACAGGAGCTGAACAATTGCTGGGCCAGCGCCGTGCTCGGCAAGGAAAGGCCGAGCGCACGCGCGCCTTCCAGCGCCAGGTTGAGATCCTTCTGGTGCAGCTCGATCCGAAAGCCCGGCTCGAAATTGCGCTTCACCATGCGCTCGCCGTGCACTTCGAGAATGCGCGACGATGCGAAGCCGCCCATCAGCGCCTTGCGCACCAGCGCCGGATCCGCGCCGGCCTTCGATGCAAACAACAGCGCCTCGCCGACCGCCTCGATCGTCAGCGCCACGATGATCTGGTTGGCGACCTTGGTGGTCTGCCCGTCGCCATTGGCGCCGACCAGGGTGACGTTCTTGCCCATCTTGTCAAACACGAGCTTCATCGCGTTGAACGCTCGCTCCGGTCCACCGACCATGATGGTGAGGCTCGCCGCCTTGGCGCCGACCTCGCCACCGGAGACCGGTGCGTCGAGATAATCGGCGCCGAGCGCCTCCACCTTCTTGGCAAATTCCTTGGTGGCGAGCGGCGAGATCGAACTCATGTCAACAACGATCTGCCCCTTGGAGAGGCCCTCGGCGACGCCGCCGGGCCCGAACAAGACTGCCTCCACATGCGGCGTGTCAGGCACCATGATGATGACGACGTCGGCCTTCTCGGCGACTTCCTTGCCCGATTTGCAGACCTCGCCGCCGGCCGCAACCAGCTCTGGTGCGATGGGTCCGACATCGTGCAGGAACAGGTGATGGCCGGCGGCCTGCAGATGGCCCGCCATCGGGCGCCCCATGGTGCCGAGGCCGATAAAGCCGATATCGATCATTTCAACTCCCCTTATTTCGTTTCTTGTTCAGGTATCGGCCGTCAGCGCCGCGTGCCAACCAAGGCCCTCGACCGTCGTCGTCCTCGGCTTGTACTCGCAACCGATCCAGCCGCGATAACCAATAGCGTCGAGATGGCGGAACAGGAAGGGATAGTTGATCTCGCCGGTGCCCGGTTCATTGCGGCCGGGATTGTCGGCGAGCTGCACATGGGCGATGCACTGCAGATGCTTTTGCAAACTTCGCGCGATGTCGCCTTCCATCACCTGCATGTGGTAGATGTCGTACTGCACGAACAGATTGCTCGAACGCACATCGGCAATGAGCTGAAGCGCCTGTGCGGTCTTGTTCAGGAAAAAGCCGGGTATGTCGATCGTGTTGATCGGCTCGATCAGGAGCTTGATCTGCTGCTTGGCAAGCGCGTCTGCCGCAAAGCGCAGATTGCCGATCAATGTCTCGTTGAGATCGACCGCATCAGCGCCGTCAGGCGCGATGCCGACGAGGCAATTGAGCTGGCGGCAATCGAGCGCCTTGGCGTAATCGATGGCGCGTCCAACGCCGTCACGAAATTCGTCGACGCGATCGGGCAGGATGGCGATGCCGCGCTCGCCGGCCGCCCAGTTGCCAGCGGGGAGATTGTGCAGCACCTGGGTCAGGCCGTGCTGGTGCAATTGCTCGCGCAGCTCGGCCTTGTCGAAATCATACGGGAATAGATATTCGACCCCGTTAAATCCTGCCGCCTTGGCGGCCGCAAAGCGATCGAGGAACGGCTGCTCGCCGAACAGCATCGTGAGATTGGCGGCAAATTTCGGCACGATCAGATTCTCCCCTTATGCCGGCAGCAGCTTGCCGGATTGCGGCGCGCTCGCTTTGGCCGGGGTGTCGTCCAGCGGCAGATCGAGCACCTCCTCGAACTCAATGATGTTGTCGATCTCGGTGCCCATCGAGATGTTGGTGACGCGCTCGAGAATGAATTCGACCACGACAGGCACCTGGAATTCCGCCATCCATTCGCGCGCGGTCGCGAACGCTGCCTGCGCGTGGTTCGGGTCGGTGACGCGGATCGCCTTGCAGCCGAGCCCCTCCGCGACCGCGACATGGTCCACGCCATAGACCCCGATCTCGGGTGCGTTGATGTTCTCGAAGGAAAGCTGGACGTGGTAGTCCATGTCAAAACCGCGCTGCGCCTGGCGGATCAGTCCGAGATAGGAGTTGTTCACGACGACGTGGATGTAGGGCAGCTTGAACTGCGCTCCGACCGCGAGCTCCTCGATCAGGAACTGGAAATCGTAATCGCCTGACAGCGCAACGATCTGGCGCGACGGATCGGCCGCGCGCACGCCAAGTGCCGCCGGCAATGTCCAGCCGAGCGGGCCGGCCTGCCCCGCATTGATCCAGTTGCGCGGACCATAGACGCCGAGGAATTGCGCGCCGGCGATCTGCGACAATCCGATCACGCTGACGTAGCAGGTGTCGCGTCCGAACGCCTTGCGCATCTCCTCATAGACGCGCTGCGGCTTGATCGGCATGTCGTCGAAATGGCTCTTGCGCAGCATCGTGCGCTTGCGGTCCTGGCACGCCGCCGGCCATGCCTGCCGCTCCCTCAACTTGCCGGCCTTGCGCCACTCCCTGGCGACCGTGACGAACAATTCCAGCGCCGCCTTGGCGTCGGAGACGATGCCGAAATCGGGATTGAACACGCGTCCGATCTGCGTCGGCTCGATATCGACATGCACAAATTTGCGGCCCTTGGTGTAGGTCTCGATCGAGCCGGTGTGCCGGTTGGCCCAGCGGTTGCCGATGCCGAGCACGAAGTCGGATTGCAGCATGGTCGCGTTGCCGTAGCGGTGGCTGGTCTGCAAGCCGACCATGCCTGCCATCAGCACGTGATCGTCGGGGATAGCGCCCCACCCCATCAGGGTCGGCACCACGGGAACGTTGACCGTCTCGGCGAACTGCACCAGCAGTTCGGACGCGTCGGCATTGATGACGCCGCCGCCCGCCACGATCAGCGGCCGCTCCGCCGCATTGAGCATGTCGAGCGCTTTCTCGATCTGCTTGCGGGTCGCCGCGGGCTTGTAGACCGGCAGCGGCTCATAGGTCTCGTCGTCGAATTCGATTTCCGCAAGCTGCACGTCGAGCGGCAGGTCGATCAGCACCGGCCCCGGACGCCCGGAGCGCATGATGTGAAACGCTTGGCTGAACACCCGCGGCACCAGCGCCGGCTCGCGCACGGTCACCGCCCATTTCGTCACCGGCTTGGCAATGGATTCGATATCGATGGCCTGAAAGTCTTCCTTGTAGAGCCGCGCCCGCGGCGCCTGCCCGGTGATGCACAGGATCGGGATCGAATCCGCGATCGCCGAATAAAGCCCGGTAATCATGTCGGTGCCGGCCGGACCCGAGGTACCGATGCAGACACCAATATTGCCTGATTTGGCGCGGGTATAGCCCTCGGCCATGTGCGAAGCGCCCTCGACATGGCGCGCCAGGATATGCCCGATCGAGCCGCGCTTCTTCAGCGCGGAGTAAAGCGGGTTGATCGCCGCACCGGGAACACCGAAGGCGATGATCACGCCTTCCTTCTCCAGGATCCGCACAGCCGCATCGATCGCCCGCATCTTCGCCATGTCGCGCCTCGCTCACCAGTGTTGGCTCTGGCGGCGATCTTCGTGGCCGTGAGACGCAATCTCAACGCGGGCGATTTTATTTCCCGCGGAGTGGAAGGGAGTAGAAAATACGCGACAAATCAGGCGCTTGGTTCACGAACGTGGTGGAAAGCCGGTGAGGACGCCGTTGCGAGGAGGATTTGCGCCCGAACTCAGTCCAGATTCTTCCGCTTCAACTTCATCTGCATATCGAACTTGAGGTCATACTTCTTGCCGTCCGCGCAGACGGCGTCATCGACCTCAAACTGCTGGTCGTCTTCATCCATCTCAAGCTTGCCGCCTGAACATCCCTCGACCTGAACCGCAGCGACAAGCTTTGCGCGCTCGTCTTCAGTGACCGCGCGATCGGCGAGCGCAGGAAGCGCCGACAGGACCAGTATCGCAGTTGATGTGATCAATCGCATATCAAGCCCTCCTGAGATCCGCTTCGAGCCAGCAGTTGAATGCCTGCGGCTGGCAATGGTTCCGGATTTCAGCCAATTCGCACTGCCGAAACCCCAGGCAGAATTATTGCACAAGGCCTTCAACTACCAGTAGACTGCGCTGGCGCCACCGATAAAAAGGACGTGCGATGACCGATGTCCCCATGAACGCCGGTACTCAATCAATCGCAGCCGAACCGAGCCTTCGTAGGGTGATGGGCCCCTGGCTGCTCTTGCTGTTCATCGTCGGCGATATTCTCGGCACCGGAATCTATGCGCTCACGGGCCAGGTGGCGAAGCAAGTCGGCGGTGTCGTGTGGCTGCCTTTTGTGGTTGCGTTTGTGGTCGCCCTTGTGACCGCGTTCAGCTATCTAGAACTGGTCACGAAATATCCAAAAGCTGCGGGCGCGGCGCTCTACACTCACAAGGCTTTTGGTATCCATTTCGTCACGTTCATCGTTGCATTTGCGGTGATGTGCTCGGGTATCACCTCGGCATCGACCGCTTCCCGGGCTTTCGCCGCGAACATGTCGAACGCAATGGGCCTCAACCTATCGACCCTTGCCATCACGATTACCGGTCTCGCTTTCATGGCTGTCGTTGCCGCGATCAATTTCCGTGGTGTTGGCGAAAGTCTGAAAGCTAACGTCGTTCTCACCTGCGTGGAGCTGACGGGACTGCTGATCATCATTGTGATCGGCCTTTGGGCGATCGGGTTGGGCCAGGGCGATGTCTCGCGTGTCATGCAGTTTCGTTCGACCGCTGACGGCGGCATGTTCTGGCCGGTGATTGCCGCGACCACGCTCGCTTTTTTTGCCATGGTGGGCTTCGAGGATTCGGTCAACATGGCCGAGGAATGCAAGGATCCAAGCCGTCACTTTCCAAAGGTGCTGCTTGCAGGCCTCGTGATTACCTGTCTCATCTATGTCCTTGTCTCGGTCTCGGCGATCACCCTGGTGGCGCCGGAGCAATTGGGCGAAGGCGAAACACCCCTTCTGAAGGTCGTCCAACAGGGCGCGCCAAATTTTCCGATCTGGATCTTTGGATTCATCACCATGTTTGCCGTGGCCAATACCGCTCTCATCAATATGCTCATGGCCAGTCGCCTTGTGTATGGCATGAGCCGCGAGCATGTGCTTCCGCCAGCTCTCGGGAGAGTACACCAGACGCGGCGGACGCCTTATGTCGCCATCGGCTTCACGACCTTGCTGGCGTTTGCTCTGATCACGTTCGTCGGTGAGGTGCCGGCACTCGGAGGCACCACCGCGCTGCTTTTGTTATGCGTTTTCACGGTGGTTAATGTTGCGGTGCTGGTGCTTCGGCGCGACTCTGTAAGTCATCAGCACTTTCGCACGCCGACCATTCTGCCGATCCTTGGCGCTGTGTTTTGCGCTTTCCTCGCCAGTCCCTGGACCGGCCGTGACCCCGTTCAGTACCGGGTCGCCGGTGTCCTGATCGGGGTGGGCATCGTTCTGTGGCTCATCACGATCATGCTCAACCGGATGAGCGGGATAACGAGAATAGAGCCAGATATGGAACATTTAGGTCGCGGCGGGCCCGTCAACTAGACGACGCTGGCCGCTCAGTTCATCCGCAATTCCGTGATGTGCCGCGGATCGGGGCTCAGTTCGCCGCGCTCCACGCGCTTGACAATATCCGTCAGCGCGGCGTTTGCGGTGCAGGCGATGCCGAGCTTCTCGCCCTCTCGCACGACAAAACCGTTGAGGAACTCGATCTCCGTGCGGCGGCCCTTCTGCATGTCCTGACCCATCGAGGGGCGCTGCTGGGAAGACGTACGCTTTGAGTCCTTGAAGCGCTGCTCGTCGCAGGCGCGCATGGCTTCCTCGTCGCCCTCGCCGGCGCGCGCGATCATCTCGGGCGTCAGATGCAATATCTCTTCCAGTTGACAGCCATGCGCCTGCCCGACGCGGATCGCTTCGCTGCCAAGCCGGGTGGAGAACCGACGGAGCGGCTCGCTTTGCAGGATTTCGGCGCCCGGCAGGCCGGTGCAGGCCGAGAGCCCGTTGCCCATGACGTTGGCGACCAGTTTCGACCAGCGCTCGCCCCAGAGATTCTCCGTCACCTTGGCGCTGCGCCCGCGGCGTGATCCGGCCGTGCACTTCGCCGGCGCGAAACACCGTGTGCGCCGCCCCGCCCTTGCCGGCGCCGCGGTGGATGTGACCGGGCTCCGGCAGGTTCACCGTGATGCTGCTGGCAATGCAGCCCAGCGTCTTACCCCAGCCGACGATGCCGGCAATCGTTTCCTCGTTCATGCAGTTCTGCAGCGACACGACATAGCCGTCCGCCGCCAGATATTGCTGGATCAACATAGTGGCCCAGGCGGTGTCGTAGGATTTCATGCAGACGAAGGCGATGTCGACCGGCTTCTCCCTGGCGAGCCGCTGCGCATCCGTGACGTGGAGCGCGCGCACGGGCACCGAGAATTCCGCGACATCCATCGCGTGGGTGACGCGCAGCCCGTGCTTGCGCATGTGCTCGACATGCTCAGGCCAGGGATCGATGAAAGTGACGTCCTCGCCCGCCTGCACCATGTGGGCGCCGGCATACGCGCCGACGGCGCCTGCTCCGACGATCGCGATCCTGCGCGCCATGCTTCCCCCTGATCTTGCTTCCGTTGGAGGACAGTCTAGCGGATCGGATATTTCGGCCAAGTGGCGGCTCTGTATCAAAAGCGGCGCCGTGCCATGCGGCAATCATGGATTGCTTGTGGCTGCGCCACTCGCAGCCAGGGCTCAGCCGGCCTTCGCCCCCGGCATCACGCCGCCGAGAGCGACCGTCAGCTCCGCCGCGACTTCCCTCACCGTCTGCCCCAACATCGGCAGGCGCTCATCCGTCAGGCGGCTGGTCATGCCCGAGACGGAAATCGCGGCCAAGGGCTCGGCGCAGTCGTTGTAGACCACTGCGGCGATGCAGCGCAGGCCCATGCAGGCTTCCTCGTCGTCGATCGCAAAACCTTGGCGGCGGATATTCTCGAGTTCCTTGAACAGATCGCCCGGGCGCACGATCGATTTTTCGGTCAGCCGCGGCATGCCGTGATGGCGGATGATCGCGCTGACGTCCTCGTTGGAATAGGTCGCCAGCACCGCCTTGCCGACGCCGGAGGCGACCATGGCGACGCGGCCGCCGACCTTGGTCAGCGAACGCATGATTTCGCGGCTTTCCATGCGCGTCAGCACGATGATGAATTCGTCGTCGACTACGGCGAGATTCGCCGTCTCCCGAGTCAGGTCGCGTAGCTTGCGCAGGTAAGGCACCGCCTGCGCCGTGAAGTTGCGGCGGCGGGCGAAGGTTGCTCCCACCGTGAAGGCGCGCGCACCGACATGCCATTTCGATTCGGTGCGGTCGAACTGCACGAAGCGGCGGCTTTCCAGCGTCCCGAGCAGGCGATGCACGGTCGAGGTCGAAAGTCCCGTGCGGATGGCGAGATCGCTGAGGCGATAGCCTTCGTCGTCTTCAGCCAGCGTCTCGATGATCGAGAGCGCACGATCGACGGACTGCACGCCGCCGTCGCGGGCGTTCTCGTCCTGGTCTGCACCGGATTTCGGCTCGATCGGCTTGCGCCGGACCACGTCTTTTCTCATCGCGACCTGCATCCACCAATCAGTCAGAGTGCCAGCGCGTCGAACGGCGAATGTCCGCTTGTTGTTATTCGTTGGACAAAAATGCCGCTTTGGAGAGCTTCCGAAGCGGCACTTATCGTTGATAAGCTCAGAGCAAGCCCGCGCCGCGCGCCCACTTGTACTTGGCCCCTAACACCTCGACCGGCAGTTCGGTCGAATAGGCATAGGCGGGGATGCCGTTCTGGTAGAGGTATTCGGCGGCTTCCTCGACCTCGACGTCGCCGGCGAGCGAGGCGACGATCGGCTTCACAAAGCCCTTGGCCTCCATCTCCTTCTTCACCTCGACCATGTTGCGGGCGAACACCATCGGCGGCGTCACGATGGTGTGCCAGTAGCCGAGGATCAGTGCGTGGATGCGCTCATCCGACAGGCCGAGCTTCACCGTGTTGACATAGGTGATCGGCGGCTCGCCGCCGGTGATATCCACAGGATTTCCGGCCGCGCCGAACGGCGGGATGAACTTTCTGAACGCGGCATCGAGGTCCGGCGGCATCGTCATCAGCGACAGGCCGTTATCGACCACCGAGTCCGACAGCAGGACGCCCGAGCCGCCCGCACCGGTGATGATCAGAATGTTCTCGCCCTTCGGCGTCGGCAGCACCGGCACGCCGCGCGCGAATTCGAGCAATTGCCGCAAGCTGCGGGCGCGGATCACGCCCGACTGCGCGAACACGTCCTCGTAGATCTTGTCGTTGCCGGCAAGCGCGCCGGTATGGGAGGATGCCGCCTTCGCACCGGCCGAGGTGCGGCCCGCCTTCAGCACCACCACCGGCTTCTTCTTGGCGACGCGCTTGGCAGCCTCCGCAAAGGCGCGGCCGTCCTTCAGGTCTTCGCAGTGCTGCGCGATGATCGCGGTGTTCGGATCTTGTTCGAAGAAGGCGAGCAGATCGTCCTCGTCGATATCGGACTTGTTACCGAGACCGACGATCGCGGAGACGCCCATCTTGGCCGAGCGCGAAAAACCGATGATCGCCATGCCGATGCCACCGGACTGCGACGACAGCGCTGCCGAACCCTTGACGTCGTAGGCGGTGCAGAACGTGGCGCAGAGATTGGCCGGCGTATAATAGAAGCCATAGATGTTCGGCCCCATCAGGCGGATGTTGTACTTCTTGCCGACCTCGACGATCTCGGCCTGCAATTCCGGCGCGCCGGCTTCGGCAAAGCCCGACGGAATCAGCACGGCACCTGGAATTTTCTTCTCGCCGCATTCGGCCAGCGCGCCGGCAACGAATTTTGCGGGGATCGCGAACACTGCGGTGTCAATTACGCCCGGAACATCCTTGACGCTCTTGTAGGCCTTGTAACCAAGGATATCGGCCGCCTTCGGGTGGATCGGATAGATCTCGCCCTTGTAGCCGCCGTTGATCAGGTTCTTCATCACGGAGTTGCCGATCTTGCCGTCCTCGGCGGAGGCGCCGATCACGGCAACGCCCTTCGGCTGCATGATGCGATTCATGGCCGCTACGATTTCTTCGGTCGGGCGCGGCGCCGGACGCGGCTTGTAGTCGAAATCGACGACGATGCGCACGTCGGCGGCAATCGCGTCCTTCTTGGTGGCGAATACCGGATTGAGATCGAGTTCAACGATTTCGGGGAAATCGCTGACGAGCTGCGAGACCTTGACGATGACGTCAGCCAGCGCATCGCGGCTGACCGGATCGCCACCGCGCACGCCCTTCAGCATGTCATGGGCCTGGATGCCGTCGAGCATCGACAGCGCATCGTCCTTGGTCGCGGGCGCGAGGCGGAAGGTGATGTCCTTCAGCACCTCGACCAGCACGCCGCCGAGGCCGAAGGCGACAAGCTTGCCGAACGAACCATCGGTAATGGAGCCGACGATGACCTCGGTGCCACCGGCCAGCATCTGCTGGACCTGGATGCCCTCGATCCTGGCATCGGCCTTATACTTCTTCGCATTGGCGAGAATGGTGTCATAGGCCTTCTCGGCATCGGCCGCGGTCTTGACCCCGACCATGACGCCGCCAGCTTCGGTCTTGTGGAGAATGTCCGACGAGACGATTTTCATCACCACAGGGAAGCCCATGCTGGATGCGATCTTGGATGCATCAGCGGCAGATTTGGCCACGCCCTCTTTAGGAACCGGGATGCCATAGGCATCGCACACCACCTTGCCTTCCGGCGCGGTAAGGCTCGTGCGCTTCTCGGCTTTCACCGTATCGAGCACCCGGCGGACAGCCTCTTGGGCGCTGGGCTCGGCGATCTTGCGGGCCGCATCTGCAGAATTTGACATTGGCTTCCTCCTGGGGCTAGTTTTATGGCATTTGGTATGCCAGAGGCTAGGTTGTCAAGACAAACTATCGCGCAGAAACAGCGAAAACACGGGCATCTTGACATCCTGGTATTTGGTATGCCAAAAATCTTCGGGTGTTTCTTCTGCTAAGAAGACGTCTCCAAAACAGGGAGGAGACGAGTCGTGCCCGCACGTAAACAAACCAAGGCGCCGCCTGTCATGGCTGAGGCAGATATCGCAATCGTTCGGATTGCGCCTGAGACGAGTTTCAAGAACAAGGCCTATGAGGCCTTGAAGGAAGCTATTCTCAAGATGGATATCTATGCGACGCCCGAGCAAGTGATGCTCGACGAGCGCGCGCTGTCCGAACGCCTCGGCGTCAGCCGCACCCCTATTCGCGAAGCCATCGCGATGCTGGAACAAGATGGCTTCGTCAAAACCGTGCCGCGTCGCGGCATCGTCGTGGTCCGCCGCACCAAGACCGAGATCGTCGACATGATCCGCGCCTGGGCCGCTCTCGAAAGCATGGCGGCGCGCCTGATCACGACCACCGCGCGCAAGAAGGACATCACCGCGCTGCGTGATTTCTTCAAGGATTTTGGCAAGGACCGGCTGCCGCAGGATCATGTCGAGGAATACTCCAAGGCCAACATCGCGTTCCATCAGGCGCTGATATCGCTTTCGGAATCGCCGGTGCTGGTCGATTTGACCAACGATCTGCTGCTGCATGTGCGCGGCTACCGGCAACTGACTATCGGACGCAAGGATCGCACCGCGACCTCGCTGCCCGAGCATCTTGGCATCATCGAAGCGCTGGAAGCACGCGACACCGAACTCGCCGAGAAGCGCGCGCGCGACCACACGCTGGGCCTTGCCGCCTACGTCGAAGCGCACGGGCAGGAACTTTTTAGCTAGACGAACCTTCGCACCAGAAGACGACGAAAAATCGTCCGAACCAAAACGATCAGGGAGATGAAGCCCATGCTGAATACCGCGACCAAGTCCGAAGCACCGGGCACCGAGCAAGAGCTGACGGATGGCTTTCATCTCGTTATCGATGCGCTCAAGCTCAACGGCATTAATACCATCTATGGTGTGCCGGGCATCCCGATCACCGACCTCGGACGCATGATGCAGGCCGCGGGCATGCGCGTATTGTCGTTCCGCCACGAGCAGAACGCCGGCTACGCGGCCTCGATCGCTGGCTTTCTCACCAAAAAACCGGGCGTCTGCCTCACGGTGTCGGCGCCCGGCTTTCTCAACGGCCTCACTGCGCTGGCCCACGCCACCACCAACTGCTTCCCGATGATCCTGATCTCGGGTTCCTCCGAGCGCGAGATCGTCGACCTGCAGCAGGGCGACTATGAAGAGATGGACCAGCTTGCGATTGCCAAGCCGCTCTGCAAGGCAGCGTTCCGCGTGCTGCATGCCGCCGACATCGGCATCGGTCTTGCCCGCGCGATCCGCGCCGCGGTGTCGGGACGCCCGGGCGGCGTCTATCTCGACCTGCCGGCCAAACTTTTCGGCCAGGTGATGGACGCCGGCGCCGGCGCGAAGTCGCTGGTGAAGGTGATCGACGCAGCCCCCGCCCAGATCCCTGCCCCGTCGGCCGTCAAGCGCGCGCTCGACGTGTTCAAGAGCGCCAAGCGCCCCCTCATCATTCTCGGCAAGGGAGCGGCTTACGCGCAGGCCGACAACGAGATCCGCGCCTTCGTCGAAAAGACCGGCGCACCTTTCCTGCAGATGAGCATGGCCAAGGGCCTGCTGCCCGACACGCACGCGCAGTCGGCCGGCGCGGCGCGCTCGACCGTGCTGAAGGACGCCGACGTCGTGATGCTGATCGGCGCCCGCCTCAACTGGCTGTTGTCGCACGGCAAGGGCAAGACCTGGGGCGATGCGCCGAAGAAATTCATCCAGGTCGACATCGAGCCGAAGGAGATGGATTCCAACGTCGAGATCGCGGCCCCTGTGGTCGGCGATATCGGCTCCTGCGTATCCGCTCTGCTCGAGGGCATGGGTGGCAACTGGCCGGCCGCGCCAGCCGACTGGGTCTCGACCGTCAACAAGAAGCGTGACGACAACGTCGCCAAGATGGCGCCGAAGCTGATGAGCAACGCTTCCCCGATGGATTATCACGGCGCGCTCGGCGCGCTGCGCACCATCATCAAGGAACGGCCGGACGCCATCCTCGTCAACGAGGGCGCCAACACGCTCGACCTCGCCCGCGGCGTCATCGACATGTACAAGCCGCGCAAGCGGCTCGACGTCGGCACCTGGGGCGTGATGGGCATCGGCATGGGCTATTCGATTGCGGCCGCGGTCGAAACCGGCAAGCCGGTGCTCGCGGTCGAAGGCGACTCGGCGTTCGGCTTCTCCGGCATGGAGATCGAGACCATCTGCCGCTATCAGCTTCCGGTCTGCATCGTCATCTTCAACAATGACGGCATCTACCGCGGCACCGACGTCAATACGGGCGGTTCCGATCCGGCGACGACGGTGTTCGTCAAGGGCTCGCGCTACGACAAGATGATGGAAGCCTTCGGCGGCGTCGGCATCAACGCCACCTCGCCCGACGAATTGAAGCGCGCCGTCAACGCGGCGATGGATTCCGGCAAGCCGACGCTGATCAACGCCGTGATCGATCCGGCGGGCAGGCTCGGAGAGCGGCCGCATCGGTAACCTCAACCCGCAGAGCGTCCTGAAAAAGAAGTAACCAACGTCCATTCATTCAATCTGCATCACGCAGTACAGACACAGTACGGAGCAATGACGATGACAAAGGCGCTCACGGGCGTTCGTATTCTCGATTTCACCCACGTCCAGTCGGGCCCTACCTGCACGCAATTGCTGGCGTGGTTCGGCGCCGACGTGATCAAGGTCGAGCGCCCCGGCGTCGGCGATATCACCCGCGGCCAGTTGCAGGACATCCCGAACGTGGACAGCCTGTATTTCACCATGCTGAACCACAACAAGCGTTCGATCACGCTCGACACCAAGAACCCGAAGGGCAAGGAAGTCCTCACCGCGCTGATCAAGAACTGCGACGTGCTGGTGGAAAACTTCGGCCCCGGCGTGCTCGACCGCATGGGCTTCCCCTGGGAGAAGATCCACAGCATCAACCCGAAGATGATCGTGGCCTCGATCAAGGGCTTTGGCCCCGGCCCCTACGAAGACTGCAAGGTGTACGAGAACGTCGCGCAGTGCACCGGCGGCGCCGCCTCGACCACCGGCTTCCGCGACGGTCTGCCGCTCGTCACCGGCGCGCAGATCGGCGACAGCGGCACCGGCTTGCATCTGGCGCTCGGCATCGTCACCGCGCTCTATCAGCGCACCCACTCGGGCAAAGGCCAGCGCGTCACTGCAGCGATGCAGGACGGCGTATTGAACCTTGCGCGCGTAAAGCTGCGCGACCAGCAGCGCCTCGCCCATGGCCCGCTGAAGGAATACAGCCAGTACGGCGAAGGCATTCCGTTCGGCGACGCCGTGCCGCGCGCCGGCAACGATTCCGGCGGCGGTCAGCCGGGCCGCATCCTCAAGTGCAAGGGCTGGGAGACCGATCCCAACGCCTACATCTACTTCATCACCCAGGCGCCGGTCTGGGAGAAGATCTGCGACGTCATCGGCGAGCCCGGCTGGAAGACCCATCCGGATTACGCCAAGCCTGCGGCCCGCCTGCCCCGGCTGAACGAAATCTTCGCCCGCATCGAGCAGTGGACGATGACGAAGACAAAATTCGAGGCGATGGAAATCCTCAACAAGGACGACATCCCCTGCGGCCCGATCCTGTCGATGAAGGAGATCGCCGAAGACCAGTCGCTGCGCGCCACCGGCACCGTGGTCGAGGTCGATCACCCGACCCGCGGCAAGTACATCTCGGTCGGCAATCCGATCAAGCTGTCGGACTCACCGAGCGAGGTGACGCGCTCGCCGCTGCTCGGCGAGCACACCGACGAGATCCTGCGCCAGGTGCTCGGCTTCAGCGATCACCAGGTGGCGGAAATCCACGATTCCGGCGCGCTCGAGCCGCCGCGCAAGCAGGCGGCGGAGTAACGACGCCATCCGAACAGCACGAAAGGCCGCCGGTTTCGGCGGCCTTTTTGTTAGGGCGAGAAGCGGCGGCCACCTGCCACACCTCTCCCGCTCGCAACGAGATCGCATCGAAGATGCGGCACTTTGAAGGGCTGACAGCTTTATGAAGGCAAGCGGACGTTGGGATAGCAGAAGCAAGCTCGGCTCTGGGCCAAGAGCCGACATTGCATGCTAGAGCTGACATGAAACAATGACGCGGCCGGAGCGAGGTATCGATGCGTGCGATTGGATGGCTTGCTGCTTTGTTCGTCGTTAGTGCCGCTATGATGTTCGTTGATAAACTGCTTCAACAAGGTTGGACAGTCGTTGCCACCCTTCTTGGCATTGCCGGGATGATCAGCAGCGTCGTGTTGTTGTTAATCATCGCGCCCGGCGTTCTAAAATCTCATCTCAAAAATCGGTCACCACGGGGATCGACTTAGGCGGCTCGACCGCTTTGGGTCCACAAAGCTGACATCGCAGCAGGCAAAGAGCGAGGTCCTCGGCTTCAGCGATCACCAGGTCGCCGAAATCCACGATTCCGGCGCGCTCGATCCGCCGCGGAAGCAAGCGGCGGAATAAGCAGCCTGGGATTCTGGAATGCAAAGGCCGCCGGTTTCCGGCGGCCTTTTTCATTCTGGAGTGCCAGCATCTCGACCCATTGCTGCAATGCAAACGTCTGATTGCTGCTATGCAAACAAAGTTATTGTTGGTGGTATCTGGTATACATAAAGTCTTCCCGTATCACGAAAGCGGAGCTTCTCCGCTATTTCAGAAAGGGGACATCCATGTCCAAGACTGCATCCATCGGCCTCCTGCCCTCCGCCACCCTGTTCGGCCGCCTGATGGCTTCCATCGACCGTCTGCTGATCGCGAGCAGCCGCATTGCGGTTCGCAACGGCGACCTCCCCCCTTTCGGCCTCTGATGCTTCTACAATAAGAACTTTTTTGCGCGACACCGCGCGAAATCTAACAGCAACCATCGATTGCATTTCGATCAACGGCCCCGGTTTCCGGGGCCGTTTTCGTTCGCCGCTCACCGATTGCCTGTTTGGGCATCACCTGCGACAAATTGGCCTAGCCTCCTGTCGAAACCAAAAACCAGTTGCATCGTGGCATATCATATACAACAATTCTAAAAACGCCCATACCAGAACAAGGGCGCATACCAGGGGGGAGCTAGGCCGTGCAGTCCGCAAGGGACAGCGAAGGCGATATCGCAAGGAACGGGCAGCGTGAGCGTGCCCACCCCTCTTCTTGCGCCTCTCAGACTCACAATTGGCCGAAAGGAGCGGATGCCGCCCGATCAGGCCCCTCGTACAATTCGAACCCGCGGGAGTAGCGTCGAGGCAACCATTGCGGCGCGACGATCATGGGTGCATGAAGACCCGAAACGTTTGATCGGGAATGAACTTACCAAGCCGGCAAAGACCGGCGTAACCACAGTTCAACGGGAGTGAAGCAAATGAGGCGTTCTACACAACTTGCATTAGGGACGATTGCAGCGCTGTGCGCAGGCAGCGTCACGGCTCCTGCAATTGCGGCGTGGGAACCGGTGCGGCCCGTTGAATTCATCGTCCCCGCCGGCACAGGCGGCGGCGCCGACCAGATGGCGCGCACGATCCAGGGCATCGTCACCAAGCACAATCTGATGAAGCAGCCGCTGGTCGTCATCAACAAGTCGGGCGGCGCCGGCGGCGAAGGTTTCCTCGACGTCAAGGGATCGGGCGGCAATCCGCACAAGATCATCATCACGCTCTCCAATCTCTTCACCACTCCGCTTGCCACCGGAATTCCGTTTAGCTGGAAAGATCTCACGCCCGTAGCGATGCTGGCATTGGATGAATTCGTGCTGTGGGTGAACGCCGACAAACCGTACAAGACGGCGAAGGAGTACATCGATGCCGTGAAGGCCGCTCCCGCCGGCTCGATCAAGATGGGCGGCACCGGCTCGAAGCAGGAAGATCAGATCATCACTGTCGCCGTGGAAAAAGCCGTCGGCACCAAGTTCACCTACATTCCCTACAAGGGCGGCGGCGAAGTCGCCGTTCAACTCGTCGGCAACCACGTCGATTCGACCGTCAACAATCCGATCGAGGCGGTTGCGCAATGGCGCGGCGGCAAGCTGCGTCCGCTCTGCGTTTTTGACGCAAAGCCGATGGCCTACGATGAGCCGATCGCGGACGGCAAGGGCTGGAAGGACGTTCCGACCTGCAAGTCGGCAGGTCTCGACATGGAATATCTGATGCTGCGCGGCATCTTCATGGCGCCCAGGGCCACCAAGGACCAGGTCGAGTATTATGTCGAACTGTTCAAGAAAGTTCGCGCCACTCCCGAGTGGCAGGACTTCATGAAGAGCGGCGCATTCAACACGACCTTCCTGACCGGCGCAGAATACGCCAAATGGGTCGAGGCCGAGGACAAGCGTCATCAGGCTCTGATGAAAGAGGCCGGTTTCCTCGCTCCGAGCAACTGACCGAGAAGCACTGATCGATTGGGGTAGCAACGCAGACGGCGGGCTCGGTTTCCGCGGGCTCGATTGCGCATGGAGTTTCGATGACAACAGGCAGTTCGAGCAACACCGGCCCGACCCACAAGCTCGTGGAAGCGGGCGTCACCCTACTGATCGCTCTGTTCGGAGTGATCGTGATCGCCGGCAGCCTCAAGGCGGGGATCAATTGGGGCGCTGAGGGCCCCCGCGCCGGGTTCTTCCCATTCTATATCGGGCTTTTCATCGTCGCTTCCAGCGGGATCAATCTGTGGCACGGGCTGCGCGAAGACAATGACGGACTGTTCGCGGAGTGGGGACAGCTTCGTCAGGTTCTCAGCGTCGTCATTCCCACCGGCATTTATGTCGGCTCCATGCCGTTCATCGGGCTGTACGTCTCTTCGACCATTTTCATCGCATGGTTCATGCGATGGCTGGGCAAATACAACTGGATCACCGTCCTGGCGGTGGCACTCGGCATGCCCCTCGTCACCTATTTGATTTTCGAGCGCTGGTTCATGGTCCCGCTTCCAAAGGGACCGTTGGAAGAGTGGCTCGACCTGTAAACAACGACGCACAGTCAGGATCGGATTATCGGGATGGAAGAACTCGTCAATCTTTTTCACGGCTTTGCGGTCGCGCTGCAGCCGTACAACATCATGCTGATGGTTATCGGCATCGTGCTCGGTGTCATCATCGGGGTGCTGCCGGGACTGGGCGGCGCCAATGGCGTCGCCATCCTGCTGCCGCTGACATTCAGCATGTCGCCCACGTCGGCCATCATCATGTTGTCCTGTATTTACTGGGGCGCGCTGTTCGGTGGAGCGATCACCTCGATTCTCTTCAACATACCGGGCGAACCATGGTCGGTGGCCACGACGTTCGACGGCTATCCGATGGCACAGCAGGGCAAGGCCGGCGAAGCACTGACCGCCGCCTTCACCTCCTCCTTTGTCGGTGCGCTGTTCGCCGTGGTCATGATCACGCTGGTCGCTCCCCTGGTCGCCAGCTTTGCGCTGCAATTCGGGCCTGCGGAAAAGTTCGCGGTGTATTTCCTCGCATTCTGCAGCTTCGTGGGCCTGAGCAAGGAACCGCCGTTCAAGACCATTGCGGCCATGATGATCGGCTTTGCACTCGCCGCGGTCGGACTTGATTCCATCACCGGGCAGTTGCGGTTGACCTTCGGCGTCACCCACCTGCTCAACGGCTTCGACTTCCTGATCGCCGTGATCGGACTGTTCGGCATCGGCGAAATCCTGCTGACGATGGAAGAAGGGCTGGCCTTCCGCGGCGGCACCGCCAAGATCAATTTGCGCGTGGTGCTCCAGACCTGGAAGGAGCTGCCCGCGTATTGGATGACCTCGCTGCGTTCCTGCTTCATCGGCTGCTGGATGGGCATCACGCCGGCGGGTGCAACGCCAGCCTCGTTCATGAGCTACGGCATTGCCAAGCGCGTCGCGAAGAAAGGCAGCAATTTCGGCAAGGGCGAGATCGAAGGCGTCGTTGCGCCGGAGACCGCGGCGCACGCCGCGGGTACAGCGGCCCTGTTGCCGATGCTCTCGCTCGGCGTGCCGGGCTCTCCGACGGCAGCAGTGTTGCTCGGCGGCCTGTTGATCTGGGGCCTGCAGCCCGGACCGATGCTGTTTGTCGAACAGAAGGAATTCGTCTGGGGCCTGATCGCCTCGATGTATCTCGGCAATATTGTCGGCCTGCTCGTCGTGCTCACCTGCGTACCGATTTTCGCAGCTATCCTGCGCGTGCCCTTCAGCATCATCGCACCCCTTATTCTGGTGCTATGCGCAATCGGTGCCTATTCGGTCCATAGCAGCACGTTTGACGTCATGCTGATGCTGGTGTTCGGCGTGATCGGTTATCTGCTCAAGAAGTGCAATTATCCCCTCGCCCCGCTGGTGCTGGCGATCGTGCTCGGCGACAAGGCCGAAGAGGCCTTCCGCCAATCGCTTCTGGGATCCCAGGGCTCGTTTGGAGTGTTCCTTTCCAATCCACTCGTCAGCACGATCATGATCCTGGGATTGATCGCACTGTTCTGGTCGGTCATTCAGGAAGGATATAGCCGCCTGCGATCTGCGGCGACCGCATGATTAAGCTCTAAGCAAAGCAATAGCTTAAGACGCTTCCGACGATGGGCCGCGCAACCCCGCGGCCCTTTTCGTTTGTGCAGCTTTCACCGACGCGGGGGAATTCTTAGAACACATGCAATTTTTCCCTTGTCTACTGGCATAACATATACCACACTTGCGCCGAGCTGTCGGGCAACGATAGAACAGCAGCCCTTTGGAGGAAAAATGACGGATACAGTGCACGGAGCAGCCCCCGTCGCGGAGGCGCGAGTGAGCGATGCCTATCGCTGGACTCAATTGGCCATCGGCGTCGCCGCGATGGTGATGATCGCGAACTACCAATATGGTTGGACGTTCTTCGTACCCGACATCCAGCAGAAATTCGGATGGGATCGCGCCTCGATCCAGTGGGCATTTACGCTGTTCGTGCTGTTCGAGACCTGGCTGGTGCCGGTCGAGGGATGGTTCGTCGACAAATACGGCCCGCGCCTCGTCGTCCTGATCGGCGGCATCCTCTGCGCCATCGGATGGGCGATCAACGCCCATGCGACCACGCTCAACGGCTTCTATCTCGGCATGATCATCGCAGGCATCGGCGCCGGTGGCGTGTACGGCACCTGCGTCGGCAACGCGCTTAAGTGGTTTCCCGACAAGCGCGGCCTTGCGGCCGGCATCACCGCCGCCGGATTCGGCGCAGGCTCGGCGCTGACGGTTGCGCCGATCCAGGCGATGATCAAGGACTCCGGCTTCCAGACCACCTTCCTCTATTTCGGCCTCGGCCAAGGCATCATCATCGTCATTCTCGCCTTCCTGATGTTCTCGCCGAAAGCGGGACAGGTGCCGACGGTGCAGAACAGCAACGTGATCCAGACCCGGCGCAACTATCAACCCACCGAAGTGATCCGTCAGCCGATCTTCTGGCTGATGTATTTCATGTTCGTGATCGTCGGCGCCGGCGGATTGATGGTGACCGCCAACCTGAAGCCGATCGCCGTCGACTGGAAGGTCGACAGCGTGCCGGTAACGCTGATGGCGGTGACGATGACGGCCGTGACGTTCGCAGCCACCATCGATCGCGTCCTCAACGGCCTGACGCGTCCGTTCTTCGGCTGGATCTCGGACATGATCGGCCGCGAGAACACCATGTTCATCGCCTTCGGCATGGAAGGCATCGGCATCTGGGGCCTCTACATGCTGGGCCACGATCCCGTCTGGTTCGTGCTGCTGTCGGGCTTCGTGTTCTTTGCCTGGGGCGAGATCTACTCCCTCTTCCCGTCGACCTGCACGGACACCTTCGGCGCGAAGTTCGCGGCTACCAATGCCGGCCTGCTCTACACGGCAAAGGGCACCGCAGCGCTGTTGGTGCCGGTGGCGAACTACATGCAGCAGTCGTCGGGCACCTGGGACACCGTGTTCATCGTCGCGGCCGGCGCGAACATCCTGGCCTCGCTGCTGGCGATCGCTGTGCTCAAGCCCTGGCGCAAGGTGGTGGTCGCCAAGTCGCAGATTGCGGCCTGACCTCACCGATCCACGGCAAGAACAAGACGCGCTCACCTCCGGGTGGGGCGCGTTTTCTTTTGACGACCAGCGAGCTCTGGCATACCTGACGCCACATGAGGCCGATAAAACCCGAGGCCCCTCCCCCTGGAATGTCACGGCACGCTCCAAAAACGTCAATAATACTGCCTATTTATCTCGATCTTGGCTGCGAGAATTCCACGCTCTGCGTGTTGACAATTGGCATTATGTATACCAGACTTGAGACCAATAGTTCACCCAAGGAGGTTGCCATGCAAGTCGGAGATATCCTGCGCAAGAAAGCCGCCCGTGTCGCAACGGTCCGTATGAACGAGACCGTCGCCATTGCCGCGCAATTGATGCGCTCCGGCAATATCAGCGCGCTTGTCGTCAAGGATGTCGTCCGCACCGAAGGCAACACGGCGGTCGGCATGTTCACCGAGCGCGACGTGGTTCGCGCGATTGCCGAACATGGCGCAGCCGGCGTGAACATGCGCGTCTCGCAATTCATTTCGGTGCAGCAGCTCGTCTCCTGCACCTCGGCGGATACGCTCGAGCATGTCCGTCACCTCATGAGCAAGCATCACATCCGCCACGTGCCGGTGATCGACAATTACAGCCTGATCGGCGTCATCAGCATTCGTGACATCACGACCGCGTTCGACGACGAAGCAACGCCATACAAGCTGGTCGCGTCGGCCTGACCGGTCGCCTCGAACTCCGCTGGCATTTCCTGGGCGCACTCCCAGGGAAGCCGGCGGTATCGCACCGAACAATTCGGCTTAACTCCTGTCGCAAAGCAGGCGCTCGCAAATTTGCGCCGGAGTAGTGGCGCGCCGGAAAGCATTATCTGTGGGAGGGCGCATGGCGCGCAACATTCTGATCCTTGGAGCCTCGTATGGCTCATTGCTGGCGACAAAGCTTTTGATGGCGGGTCACAACGTGACGCTGGTTTGCCGGAAGCAGACGGCAGAACTCATCAATCGCGACGGCACCGAAGTTCGCATCAAGCTGCGCGACGAGGCGGCGCACCGGCCGATCTTCTCGCGCGACCTGCCCGGGATCCTGGACGCGGTCGAGCCCGCCGACGTCGATCCTTCCCGTTATGATCTGGTCGGTCTTGCCATGCAGGAGCCGCAATACACCAACCATGCGATCCAGGCTCTGATGATCAAAATCGCCGAGGCGAAGCTGCCTTGCCTTTCGGTCATGAACATGCCGCCCTTGCCCTACCTCAAACGGATCCCGGCGCTTGCGAAAATGGAGCTGGAGGAGGCCTATACCAACGCCGCGGTATGGGAACGGTTCGAGCCGGATCTGGTGTCGCTCTGCTCCCCTGATCCGCAGGCCTTCCGTCCACCGGAAGAGGCGGCGAATGTTCTTCATGTCGGCCTGCCGACAAACTTCAAGGCAGCGTCATTTGCGGATGAGAAACATAACTTGCTGCTTCGGGAGCTGGAAGCCGACGTCGATGCGGTGAAGCTGGATGGCCAGGACGTTCCGGTGAAACTCAAAGTGTTCGATTCGATGTTCGTCCCACTGGCCAAATGGTCGATGCTGTTGACGGGGAATTACCGCTGCATCACACTTCAGGAGCCGCAATCGATCCGCGACGCGGTGCACGGCGATATCAATCTCTCGCAGTCGATCTACGACCATGTCGATGCCATCGCTCAGCGCCTGGGCGCCGATCCCACCGATCAGGTCCCTTTCGAGAAATACGCCAAAGCAGCCGAAAGCCTTCTCAAGCCCTCGTCGGCGGCCCGGGCGGTCGCTGGTGGCGCACCTTCCATCGAGCGCGTCGACCTGCTGGTGAAGCTGATCTCGCATCAGCTTGGCGTACCCAACGCCGACATCGACCGTACGGTCCAGATCGTCAATCAGAAACTGAATGAGAGCATCGTGGCGGAAGTATCCGATGCGCCGCGAGGCGTTCCAGTCTCAGCAAAGTAGAGCCCTATCGGTTCTGATTGAGCTAAAAGCGGCTCTAGTCTCTTGTTTCAACGCGCTTCTTTACGCGAACGGTCCCTGCTTCGCTAAAAAACCCGCTCGATCATTGGCCGCCGACAGGCCAATTCGAGCCCATCCCCCCGCATTGCGCCCGGGCCCACCGCCGCGGCGCGGGATGGGCGTTTAGCAACAGTTAAGACTTTTGCGCAAATGATAGACAACCAGCGCAACATTCTAGATCGCCGCAAGAATTGCGAGCGGACCTCAGGCCCTTTTATGAGGGATTAGCATGAGAACGCTTCTCATTGGTGTTCTGGCTGCGACCCTGGTTGGCTGTAGCTGCCTTTTACCGCCGCAAGCAAGCATGGAAGCGTGCACGGACGCGAGCGGGTCCGGCTGTCTTAACGGGATGGCGGCCAGTCGGCCGATTGAACCGGCGCCTACGTCATCCAAGACCAATTCCGCGACAACAAAAGCCAAGTCCACGATCGCGACGAAGACGGAAAAGCCGTCGGTTGCCGACGTCCGCGACAGGCCTCAACCCGCTGAGAAAAAGGCGAAGTCCATCGCGATCGAAGCGAAAGTCGAGGCTCCGGCATCTGGTCGGCCCGCTGAGACGTCCGATCCGGTCATTATCAAGGCGAAGACCACGATTGCTGCAAAGTTGGAGGAGCCGGCGTCCGCCGAGTTCGGTGAGATGAAACGGGCCATCCGCAAGAATACGCTCGGGCAGTCCGTCGACACCATTTGCGGCCGTGTCAAAGGAAAAATGGCGTCGGGCGAAGATACCGGAGACAGGCCGTTTCTATATCTCGTAACGGAAGATGAAGCATACGTCGTCGATGGCCCCGCCAAGTCGGCTGCGGCGAGCGCGTACCGCAATATTTGCAGCTAACATGGAAAAATAAGACCGCTGCCAAGATCTATTGCGACGGACCAGAAGGTCCGTGACGACGTTGCGAACGAACTCGAAGCTCGGAAGCAACGTCGCGATCAGCAGCAATTCGCTGCAGAGTGTGTGGGGCAGATTTGCTCCATGGAAAATGGAAATCAAAACTTGTGGAGACAGCTAATTTCTGAATTCGGGGACATCATGGACGATTTTTCTAATCCCGCGGAACTGGCCTTGGTATCACAAAATTCGCCGGTGCTCGTGATCATCGAGCAACATGTCCTGGCGCGTACGTGCATCCTCAATATCCTCAAGAGAGAACTCACTGGATTCGAGATCGTCGAGATGGCAACGACTAGTGGCCTGAACTGGCTATCCGGCAGAGACATCCGCTTGATCGCGCTGAATATCGGGCACAAGCAGATCACTGATCCTTCGATCGAAGAGAGCCTCGCCTTCCTTGCAGAAACCTGCCCGAAAGCGTCCGTTGCTGTGTTGTCAAACCGCGACGACGATGCGACGGCTTCGGCCGCGATGCAACGCGGAGTGCGCGGTTTCTTTCCGACATCGATCCCGGTTGAACTCGCTATTGCCGGATTACGCCTGGTCCTTGCCGGTGGGGTCTACCGACCGTTACCGATCGTTGGGCAAAATGGAGGGACAAGCCACAAGACGATATCGGGATGCCCAGATACGTCCGAGCTGTTCGGAACTAACGAGGATAACGGCAACACCAGGATTGTGCCGGAGAAGGCGATGGTCGATCTTACGCCGCGCGAACAACATGTGCTCGAGGCGCTGCAGCTTGGCCTTCCGAACAAGTTGATTGCCGTCAGGCTCAACCTATCGGAAAACACTGTAAAAATGCATATTCAACGTATCATGCGAAAATGCTCCGCACATAACCGTACCGAGGCGGTCGTTCGCTGGAGCCGGCGAGCCAACGGTCATGCCTAGAGCATGATCCGGAAAAGTGGAAACCGGTTTTCCATCGCGACAAACGCGAACGCGTTTGCGCGGAGATCATGCTCAAATCAAAGAGATAGAGCGAGATGACGATCCGAAGAAAGGTCATCGCGCTCTACCCTCACGCGTGCGATCATCTTGAGAGCTGCCCGAGCTCGCCGTTCGGGTCGCAGCTTAATCCTCCCGGAACGCGCCGTGGAAGCTGTCGAGCAGAGGCCTGAGAGCGTAGAGCGCCACGGTGCCGTGACCCGTCTTGATGAATACCTGCGCCGGCATTCCCGGAATAATCTGCACACTATCGATCCCGGCGCCGACCAGATTCTGAACCCGAATCTTCGCCGCGTAGTACGGCTGATCAGTGCGCTTATCGACTAGACGGTCGGCAGAAACGTGCGTCACAGTCCCATGGAGCCGTGGTACGCGGCGCTGATTGTAGGGCAGGAGATTCACTTCGGCGCTCAGTCCGAGACGGACCACATCGATGTCTTCGGGCCTGACGCGCGCAATCACGATGAGCCGATCCTGCCGGGGAACCAGATCCATGAGAGGTGCCCCGGCGCCGATAACGCCGCCTGGCGTATGGATCTTCAGGTCGGTTACCACGCCGTCCTCGGGCGCCTTGACCATCGTTCGCGAGAGTTGGTCGTCGGCCGCCCGCAGTCGTTCCCATATCTGAAAGATCTGGTTCTGTACTTCGCGCAGCGACTGCGCGATCTCGTTTTGACGGTCATGCTCCAGTTTGAGGAGAACAGCCTCGGATTCGTTGATGGCCTGCCCCGCGCGCGATATCTGCGCGACAATCTCTCCCCGCCGTCCTTCGATGTCAGCTATCTCTCGCTCGAGGTTCAGAAGCCGCGGTCGCCGCTCAAGCCCCTTGCTGACGAGCGTGGCCACCGTCGCCGCTTCCTCGCGGACGATGTCGATGCGCCTTGCGGCGGCGCTTTCCTGCGCCCTGAGGCCCTCGATCTCCTTTTCCACCTGCGACCGCTTCTCCCGATTTACGGCCGCTTGCGATAGAAAGACCTGCCGGCGCGTTTCGAAGATGGCTTGCTGACCCGCAAGGACATCCGCGACTGAAGGACTCGCCATCTGCGCCATCTCCAACCTGCCCGGAAATGATACCCGCTCGTCTCCGCGCTGTTCCGCCTGCAGCCGTGCCTCTCGCGCCGTCGCCTCCCACAACTGGCCTTGCAGGCTCTGGACTTCGGCACGGGCCTTGGTGTCCTCCAACGAGATCAGCGTTTGTCCAGCACGGACAACGTCGCCGTCCGCGACCAGAATTTCCCTGATGATGCCGCCCTCAAGGTGCTGAATCGTCTTGCGGCTCGATTCGGACTCGACGGTGCCGACAGCAATCGCGGCACTCTCGAGGGGGGCATAGGTCGACCAGGTACCGAGACCGATGACGAAGCCGCAAACCAGCAGATTTCCTGTCCAGGTCACGCCGCGCAGCCGGTCGCGGAGCGCCGGCGGCGCCGACCTCAGCCACCGAGGGACCTCCCAGATCTCAACGTGAGCGAATGCAATTTTTGGGCGAGCCCAGAGACGGTGAAGACGTTTGATGCGGATCCAGGTGACACCGCGCAGCGCCAGCGCCGCCGATCTCAGCCAGCGTGGATTCTCCCGAACATCGACGTGAGTGAATGAAATCTTCATGAGACCGGGTCACGCGAAGTAACTTGGGGTCTTGCCAAACACCTTTCGAAAATTTCCCTGCTCTCACCGAATGCGCTGATCGCGCCGCCCTGCATGATGGCAAGCTTGTTCGTTGCGCCGAGGATCCCTATCCGGTGGGTGATGATGATCACCGTTGTATTGGCCGCCTTCATCCGTTCGATGGCGTCGAAGAGCATGCGCTCGCCGAGACTGTCCAGGCTGGAGTTCGGCTCGTCGAGGACCACGAGGTGCGGGTCGCCAAAGAACGCCCGTGCAAGGCCGAGGCGCTGGCGAAATCCACGTGGGAGATTGGCCGCTGCGCCATTGACGACCGTATCGTATGCCTGCGGGAGACGAATGATCGTCTCATGAAGGCCGGCCAGCTTCGCTGCTTCGATGATCTTCTGCAGATCGGCGTCGTCCAGCCGTGCAATGATGTCCTTTACTGTTTCTCCGACCAGATCGATATCCTGCGGCAGATATCCGAGGCGCCCGCCGCCGCGCGAATCGTGCAGGGCTAGAATATCGATGCCGTCGAGCAGGACCGAACCTGCCGTCGGCGCGGAGATTCCGGTGATGATCCTGCCGAGCGTGGATTTGCCGGAGCCAGATGGACCAATGATGCCCAGGCATTCACCGGGTGCGAGACTGAATGAGACGTCCTTCAGCATCCAACAGTCCGATCCTGAGACGGCGACGCCAACATTGTTGACAATGAGATTGCCCTTCGGCCTCTCCGGCAGGTCTCTGACGTTCGCAACCGTGGTGACGCCGGACATGACGTCGTTGAGCCGGCGGTAGGCGGCCAAGGCCATCGCGAAAGCCTTCCAGCCTGCAACCGCCCCTTCAACGGGCGCGAGCGCGCGTCCGAACAACAAGGTCGTGGCAAAGATGATGCCGGGACTTCGGCTTTGTTCCAGGACGAGCCAGGCGGCAGTACCCATGATCAGGACCTGCGCCAGCGCCCGCGCGGGTTTGGAAATCAGCATGATGGTTTCATGGCGGCGCTGGACCACCTCTTGCTCGCTCCTCGCATCCTGCGCAGTCTGGCGGATCAGGCGCGCGGTGCCGTCGAGCATTCCCATAGCCCTGATCACGTGGAGGTTTCCGACGGCCATGCCGAACCATCCCTGGCTCCTCGTCGCCGCGGCAGCCGACCGCGCCCGCGCTGCTTCCGTGAACCGGTCTTCGGCAAGCCCGAGCCCAAGCAGGAAGAGCACGCTGAGCACACCTATCACCCCGAGCAAGGGATGCACGAGGAAGAGAACCCCGAGGAAGAGCGGCGTCCAGAGCGCGTCAAACAGCGTAGAGCAGGCTCCGGACTGGGCGAACTGACGCAGGACCGCAAGGTCGCGATAGGCTTCCGATGCCCGCGCCCGATCGACATGGGCGCATTTGAGGCAGGCGGAGAGCGCTGCCGGATGGAGTTCTTCTTCAAGCCACTCACCCATCCGGCCCAATGCGGCGCGGCGCAGCGCATCCAGCACTCCGCCGACCACGACGGTAAACGCGACGATGAGCGTCAGCATCAGGAGCGTATCGCCGCTGCGGCTCGACAGCACGCGATCATAGATCTGAAGCAGATAGATGGAAGGCGCGAGAAGAAGGAGATTATAGCTGCAGCTATATGCGAAAACGAGTCCGAACGACCCCGCGCAGGCCCGCAACGCCGACTTCAACGGCGTCCGCGGTGGTGACATCGTCTGCAGCCGGAGCGGTGGCATCAGCATTGCGGTCCCGCCAGATCTGAAATCCGAACCTTCCGCCCGTTCCCCGTCGACTCCGCGACGAATTGAGAACCGGCGGCATTGCGCCGCCGGCCTCACCCCACACAGGCATGGATCAGCTAAACATGCCTGAATCGTCGATATGGAAGTACTTGGAATCGTTGAGCACGTCGTTCAGGTTCGCGGATTCGATGCTGGCCTTGAAGTAGATATCTCCACCTTCCGCCTTGTTTTCGTCTCCGCCGTCGCCGCCGACACCGGCCATCACGGTCTGGCTCTGGTCCGCAGCGAGCCAGTTTTCCTGATAGGCCTTCGTGTTGGCATCCACGTCGGACTTGTTATGGCCGCTCTCCGATTCCTGGTCGCCATTCGAGACGGCCTTGCCGCCCTCTGCCTTGGAATGCTTCTCCGCCTTCGCATTCGCGCCCCCGGCGTCCCAGTATGCCTTCTGATAAACGTCATCGCCGTTCTTGACGTGGACGTCGGCGCCTTCGGCCTTGTTGGTCGGGTTGAAGTGGATACTCGGGTTGCTGATGATGTTACCCTCGTTGTAACCGTCTCCACCGTTCCCTGCGCTGTTGCCGCCGGTCGACGCCTTGAACACGATCGTGTCGGAAGGAAATGATGCCTTTGCCATGTGAGACTCCCTGACTTGGTTTGCGCACTGTGCGTCCCAATGTGGACAGCAACGATTTTGGATTTGGAGACTGGCGCGGTCTAGCCGCCAAAGCTGATGCCACCCAGTGGCAACGGTGTACGCCCGAAATGCTAGCGTCGCGCCGCGGAGATCTGCGCAGCTCCAGTGCTGCTCGAGCGTTTTCGAGTGAAGCGAAGAGGTTCGCGCCAGGAAGACGCGTCAAATCAAAACCTGGAATCGCGTTTCGATTCTATCGAAACGGAACAGGCTCTAGGCATGATCCAGCAGGTGAAGGTCCGACAACAGATGCATGGCGAAATCGCCGCCAAGCGCAGCATTGCCGTGGCCGCCGTCGCCACCGATTCCGGCAATCTGGATCACGCTCTGGTCGAACACGACATTGTTGCTCTGATGAGCCTCGGCTGTTGAATTGTAGCCGGCGACCGCAATGTTGATCGGGGCGTAGATCGCCACGTCGATGTCGATCATGCTTCCCGAGAAGTGGCCGTTGCCGCCGTTGCCGGCGTTGTTGTTACCGGTCGCTATTACATCAGAGCCAATTAACTCGAAGATGGAAGAGAAGATATCTGCAGTTCCGCCAACCGCGTGATTACCGTTCCCGCCATCACCCCCCACGCCGGCCATCTGAAAAGCGGATTGATCGAACACCACATTGTTTGTCTGATCGGCGTTTGCGGTGGAATTATATCCCGCCACGGCGATGTTGATCGGATAGTAGAACGCAAAGGTCGCGTGAACGATACCCCCGTAGGCGTACCCGTCGCCACCATTGCCGGCGTTGTTGTCGCCGGTACCGAGCGCGTCGGAGCCGGTAGACCCGATCGCGCTGACATTTCCACCCGATGCGGCATTTCCGTTACCGCCATCGCCGCCAACTCCAGCGATCTGGGTCGCGGATTGATCGAACTCCACGTTGTTCGTCTGATGAGCGTCGGCCGTCGCATGGGCACCCGCCACCGCAATATTGATCGGGTTATAGACCGCGACAGGAGCATGCACCATTGCTCCGGAGAAGTAGCCATCGCCACCATTGCCGGCACTGTTGTCACCGGTGGCGATCACGCCAGGGCCGGCAGGCCCGAGCGCGCCGACGCTTCCACCCGATGCGGCGTTCCAATTGCCGCCATCACCGCCAACTCCCGCGATCTGGCTTGCGGACTGATCAAAATAGGCGATGTTCGTCTGATTGGCGAGGGCTGGCGCATGGGCGCCCGGCCACGCCACGTTGAGCGGCTCGAAACCAGCGTAGCTGCTATGGATCAGGCTCCCGGCAAAATGACCTTTGCCGCCATTGCCGGCGCTGTTATCTCCCGTGTGGGTCAGGAAGCGTGGCCATGAATCCGCGGACATCCACCACGAGTCTGGCAGATCGTTTCCGAGCTGAGGCTTGCGGTCGAGGGGAACGCCGTGAACAGGGTCCGGTACACTCCGATGATCCATGACTGTTGCCCTACCGAAATTGTTTCGCGCCGACCGGACGGACGCCTCCCGCACTCAAGAGAGGATGTCACCTCGGCAAGCCAAAAGCCGAGTCGTCAATTCGGATCGCAAACGTTCGGGCGATAGACACGATATCAGTTACACCCGTTCGGGTGTGGGTGGTACCTTGCGTGAATCTGGACGTAGGCAGCATGTTCGGTTAGCGGGTGATCTCGGAAATACCGGACCCCACGCTGACTTGTTCCGCCCTGCGGAAACCAGCCCCTGCTTTTGCATGATGGCGTTGTCCTGACCACCACCCCGCACCCCGTAGACTTTTGCAGGAGGTGGCGGCATCCTGCCCATCGAAATCTCACGACAGAGGGCAGACATGATCAAGACGCGATTCACCGAGCTCGTCGGCGTCGAGCACCCGATCGTCCAGGGTGGCATGCAATGGGTCGGCCGCGCCGAGCTGGTTGCGGCCGTAGCCAATGCCGGCGCGCTCGGACTGATCACCGCGCTGACGCAGCCGACGCCGGAGGATCTCGCCAGGGAAATCGCGCGCTGCCGCGACATGACCGACAAGCCATTCGGCGTCAACCTCACCATTCTGCCCGCGATCAAGCCGCCGCCTTACGCCGAGTATCGCCAGGCCATCATCGAGGCCGGCATCAAAATCGTCGAGACCGCCGGCAACAAGCCGCAGGAACACGTCACCGAATTCAAGAAGCACGGCATCAAGATCATCCACAAATGCACCAGCGTCCGCCACGCACTGTCGGCGGAGCGGATGGGCGTCGATGCGCTCTCGATCGACGGCTTCGAATGCGCCGGCCATCCCGGCGAGGACGACACGCCCGGCCTGATCCTGATCCCGGCCGCCGCCGACAAGGTGAAGATACCGATGATCGCCTCCGGCGGTTTCGGCGACGGCCGCGGCCTGGTCGCAGCCCTCGCGCTCGGAGCCGAGGGTATCAACATGGGCACGCGCTTCATGTGCACCAAGGAAAGCCCGATTCACCAGCTCGTCAAGGAGCGCATCGTCGCCAATGACGAGCGCGAGACCGAACTGATCTTCCGCACCATGCGCAACACCTCGCGCGTCGCCAGGAACACGATCTCGACCAAGGTGGTGGCGATGGAAAGGGAAGGCGCGAAATTCGAGGACGTGCGCGAACTCGTCGCCGGCGCCCGCGGCAAGATGGTCTACGCCACCGGCGACGCCGATGAGGGCATCTGGTCGGCCGGCCAGGTCCAGGGCCTAATCCACGACATCCCGACCTGCGCCGAACTGATCTCGCGCATCGTGCGCGATGCGGAAGCGATCATCCGCAGCCGGTTCGAAGGCATGCTGTCGGGCGCGCAGCGTCAGGCAGCAGAATAAAAACAGTCTCCGCCAACAACGAGAAGAGCCCATGAAAGCCTATGTCTACGGCGCCAACGGCGCCGAAATATCAGAGGTCGCAAAGCCCTCGCCGAAGGGCACGCAGGTGCTGGTCAAGGTGCATGCCTGCGGCCTCAATCGCGCCGACCTCGGCATGACCAAGGGCCACGTGCATGGCGCGGCCGGTGGCGTCGGCACCGTACTCGGCATGGAATGGGCGGGCGAAGTCGCCGAGCTCGGGCCTGACGCAGAAGGTGTTGAGGTCGGCGACAAGATCATGGGCTCGGGCGCAGCCGCGTTTGCCGAATATACGCTCGCCGACCACGGCCGGCTGTTCCGTGCACCCTCGAACATGAACTTCGAGGAAGCCGCCACCCTCCCCGTCGCGCTCGCCACCATGCACAACGCCGTCGTGACCAACGGCGCGCTTCAGCCGGGCCAGAGCGTCCTGATCCAGGGCGCCAGCTCCGGCGTCGGCCTGATGGCGATGCAGATCGCCAAGCTGAAGGGCGCCAAGCTCGTGATCGGCTCCTCGACGGACGCGATGCGCCGCGGCCGCCTGAAGGAATTCGGCGCCGATCTCGCGATCGATTCCAGCGACCCCGGCTGGGTCGATCAGGTGCTCAACGCCACCAACGGCGAAGGCGTCGACCTGATCGTCGACCAGGTTTCCGGCAAGGTCGCCAACCAGAATCTCGCCGCCACCAAGGTCAAGGGCCGCATCGTCAATGTCGGCCGGCTCGGCGGCACCCACGCCGATTTCAATTTCGACCTCCACGCCGCCCGCCGCATCAACTATATCGGCGTCACCTTCCGCACCCGCAGTATCGAAGAAATCCGCGAGATTTTTGACGAGGTCCGCAAAGACATCTGGCCGGCCGTAGAATCGCGAAAACTGCAACTGCCGATCGACAAGGTCTATCCCTTCGCCGAGATCGGCAAAGCGTTCGAGCACATGGAAGCCAACAAGCACCTCGGCAAAATCGTGGTGGCGTTCTAGCTGCGTGTCCCGGACGCGGTGCATCGCGTGAGCGCTGCTCCGCAGAGCCGGACCCACGCATCGGTGGACCCCGGATCAGCAGTGCATCACGCCGCAAGCGGCGTGCTGCACAGCATCCGGGGAACGCAGACCGCCGCTCTTTCCAGACAGCGTAAACCGCAAGTTATCTTACGGCAGCGACCCTCTCAGGTCTGCGACACCAAGATCGAGGGTTGCTCGGCCACCGTTCTCGGGAGTAGTGCGCGTGCTCACCTTACTGTGTTCGGACACGGCAATGACTCGGTCACCTTTCTCAGCCGGTCCGAGACTTCGGACGACGATCGCGCCAAGCACAAGCAGCGCGACCATAATCAGCCCACTCAGGGCCGGCGTTAGACATAGATTGGACCCATAGCGCACCATTGCATGCACCCATGCGCATCGCCCGCGCCCCGCTGCAATAGTGTCGTTGAGTCGTTAGGCGATTTGGTGACGCGGTGGTGGCGATCCGGCGTTCACTCTCTTCCGCGCAGCGTACACTTCGACCGAAGCGCTCGCAGAGATGAAGCCGAGCATCCGCACCGACGCCAGTTCGGTCGGGGAGTCTGCATATCGGCCGGGCGACGCGCGCGACGCTGCTACCCGACGCGACTGCGTTGCTCAATATTGGCCGCCGGTCCCCCCGCGCGGACATTGCGAGTACCGGATGGCAGTGTTTGTGAGCCCGCGATACTTTTCCACGGACTAATCGTTTCGACGATGATATTGATTCCGGCCAACGCGCTGTCGATTTGGCGCTGCACGTTGTTGACTTCGGCCTGCAGGAAGTCCTGCATTTTTTGGAGTTCGGAAGCCAACCCCTGAAGTTCGCCTATCGAGTTTGAGGTCAGCCGGGCGACGGAAGAGTTGATTCGTTCGGCGCTGATCTCCAGTTCGCTGGAGGGCTGCGACTTCTCTTGCGTTTCCGATTTGCTGAGTTGTGTCGCCGAAGCCAATTCCGACGGAGGCGTTTTTTCGTCGGGTGCGGCAGACGTTCGGGTATCCATCAGGTGCTCCCTTGGTGCCGGTTGGTCGCGACGCCAATCCCGAACCAGATTGGTTAATAATCCGTTAAGGCTGATGCAGATTGGTTAATAATTCGGTAAGGGGAAGCCGAGACCGTCGTTTTTCGATCATCGCGCCTCGCCAGCAAACGCCAGCCGCAGTTCCGACAGCCGGTCGAGCGCCGCCTGCGGCAGCGGGCCCTTCTCCACCGCGGCGAGCGCATCCTCAAACTGTTGCGGCGTCGCCATGCCGACCAGGATCGTGCCCATCGCCGGATGCGAGATCGCAAACCGCGTGGCGGCCTCGGTCAGGCTGGCGGCAAATCCCTCCTCCACCAGCGGCATCAGCCGGCGCGCGCGATCGACATCGGCATCGTAGCTCATGGCAGAGCCGATCGGCTCCGGCGCAGCGCCCGCAATCGGATGACGCTCCGCCGAACCCGACAGCGCCCCGCCGGCCAGCACGCGGATGCCCACGACGCCAACACCGGCGGTTTCCGTGTGATCGAACAGCCGTCCATAATCCTGCGCCGGATAGCGCGCCGGCAATTCGCCGGCCGCAGACGGATTGAGCATGTTGTAGACGACCTGCGCGCTGTCGAACACGCGCGCATTGATCACCTGATGCAGCGCCGCCGTATCGCCCAGCGCCGTGATGCCGAGAAACCGGATCTTCCCCTCTCGCCGCAGCCGCTCGAACACCGGCACCACCTCGTCCAGCACCTGCCGCACGCTCAGCGCCGACCGGCCGCCTTGCTCGGTGATGGGATTGTGCAGATGAAAAATATCGACCCGCTCGAGCCGCAGCCGCGCCAGGCTGCCTTCGAGCGATAGCCGCACCGCCTCATCAATGCGATCACGATCGCCAGGCGGCAACCGGACCTTGGTGGCGACAACCACGTCGACCGGCTTCAGCTTCTGCAAAACCCGGCCAAGGTTCCTTTCCGATTCCCCGTCGCCATACTGCACCGCGGTGTCGAAGTAGTTGACGCCAGCGGCAATTGCGCGCGCGATGGCTCGCTCCTGGTCGGCAGCATCGCCACGCACCATCAACCCGCCGACGGCGCCGCAGCCGAAGCCGAGGATCGAGAGCCGCATCCCGGTGCGGCCAAAGGTTCGAAATTCCATCGCGTTTCCTCCCAAGGTGGATGACCTGCGCGCTAGCCTTTTTTCGGCGACCAGCCATAAGCCTTGGCGCAGGCCCCGCCCATCAGCATGGCGCGCTCGCTCTCGTTCAGGCGGCTGGTCCTGAGGAACGGCTCGACCGCCTGCTCGTAGTTGACGACGGCGAATGCGCGCGTCCAGTCCGTGCCCCACAGGCAGCGCTCGAAACCCCAGGCATCGAACACGCGGGCGAGCGGGTCCCAGATATCCGGATAAGGATACGGCTCGCGCGACAGCGTGCAGGCGCCGCTGACCTTGATCACGGCGTTCGGCCGCGCAGCGAGTTCCAGCACCTTCGGCAGCTCCGCCCAAGGCTCTGGCGGCGCCGGCGGAACACGTGGCTGCAGGAGGCCGAGATGATCGATGATGAACCGCGTGTCGGGATGGCGATCGATCAGCGCCCTGCCCGCATCCAGATTGTCCCAGCAGTGGAGGTTGACCGGAAAATCATGGCGAACCGCCGCACGCGCAATCCGGTCGAGGCCGGGATGGTCAGGCGCACGCTTGGCCTCCTTGGTCAGCATGATGCGGATTCCGACCGCGCCCGGCGTCTTCCTCCACTCCGCGACGACGTCGGCCACATCAGGGTCATCCGGGTCGACCGGCTTGACGATCGCGAACCGGCCGGGATGCGCTCGCTGCACTTCCACGGCATAGCTGGCGTCATAGCGATACAACGAAAAAGCCGAGATGAAGATCGCGCCGTCGACGCCAACCTCGTCCATCGCTGCCACCATCTCGTCACCCGTGACGTGATCGGGCCAGTTCGGCACACTGTGCCAAGGCCGCTTCGGACTGTTCGCCTCGTAGGCATGGACCTGGGAATCGATGATGGGCATCGGGGCGGTTCCTCTGTACCGAGAGATTTTGGACAATGCCGCATGCTCGTGTCCAGAGCGCAAAAGCGAGGCCCAACAGCGGAACTGAGGCGGCCTGTTCGATCACCCGATCACCAGCGTGGAGACACAGAATTTGGTATGGCTGTGGACATCCAGTGTGGCGCGAGCGCCGCAGGCACCTGGACCAACTGCCCGCCCAATGCAGCAGCCGGTTCAGCCCGCGCCGCAAAACGTGGTGGCGCATTTTTTGTCGGGAAAAAAGCGCAGCGCCCTTTGAGCGCCTTATTTTGAGGCGTAACTTGAGACGCCAAGAAACAAGAAAAAATCGATCTTGGGAGGCACGCCAATGTGCAGAACGAAGAGTTTCGTTTGGGCATCCCTCGCTTGTGTACCTCGACTGACCGCGCATTTACAGGATTACCCTTCGGCCGAGACATAGCCGATGACCGCGACAGCGACATCAGGTGCTGATGGCGCACGGCTTGATCGCGGCCGGATTGCATTTCTTGTGTTCGGACTGGTTGCTGTTCTTTGGCTGACGCGCGGGTTCGCCGCGGCAGGTGAAGCGTTGCAAGTGACGAACGCCCGGGTGCATGCGTCCGATCAGATCGGTATCGATCTCCCGCTTGTGATGACGATCAGGAACGATGCGGCCGAAGCCGACGCCCTGTTGCGCGTCCGCTGTCCGTTCGCGAACTTCGCCGTAAGGCACACGGTCGATCGCGGTGAAGGCGCCCCAGCCATGCGCGAGATCAAGTCCATTCCAATCCCGGAGGGCAAGACGACCGAACTCAAGCACGACGGACATCACGTGATGCTGCTGCAGACGCGGCAGCAACTTGTCGACGGCGAGACGTTTACATGCGCCATCGTTTTCCAGAAAGGCGGAACCAAAGAAACGGAGGTGCGGGTTTCACGAACGCCCTGATCGCGACAGCGGCCCGGTGAGCCGCTGAACGAGGCTTCTCAGCTAAACGCCCGGATGTGCCGGACGCTCGATTTAACGTGGACCGCCAAAAGGAGGGCATTTCTCATGGAGCGATTTTCAGGTCACACAAGAATCTCCACGCGAGCGCGCCTGCTCGCTATTGCAGTCACTGCCGCGGGCATCACGGCCGCACTGCCCGCGTCCGCCGCCGACGAGGTCAATCAGGAACGGCTGCTCAACGTCGAGAAGGAGCCGGGCAACTGGCTTCATCATCATCAGAATTACTCGGCTCACCGGTTCTCCACTCTGAAGGAGATCAACCGCGATAACGTGAAGAACCTGAAGGTCGCCTGGACCATGCATCTCGGCGGCATCGAAGGCGGCGGCATTTGGAGCCATGGCGGGCTGGAAGGCACTCCGATTGCCGAAAACGGCTTTCTCTACGTCACCGATGGATGGGGTTCAGTCTACAAGATCGATGCGCATGGTGGCCGCGGCGTGTTGCTCTGGAAGATGGACCCCAAGACCGACCGTGACTGGGCTGGCGCCGTGGCGTGCTGCGGCGTCGACAACCGCGGCGTCGCATTGTGGGGTGATCTCGTCATTTCCCATACGCTTGATGGCCGGCTGATCGCGACCAACAAGGAAACCGGTCAGGTTGCCTGGCAGCGCACGGTGGCCGATCCGGACAAGGGCGAGGTGATCACCGGCGCGCCGCTGATCGTCAAGAACATGGCGATCACCGGCGTGGCGGGCGCGGAATACGGCATCCGTGGCTGGATCGCCGCCACCGACCTGACGACCCAGAAGGAGGTCTGGCGCACCCACACAATCCCGGGCAAGGGCGAGCCCGGCAGCGAGACCTGGAAAGACAGCAACAACGCCGCCGCCGCCGGCGGCGGTTCGACCTGGGTAACAGGCACCTACGATCCAGCAACGGACACCATCATCTGGGGCATCGGCAACCCCGGGCCGGACTGGGATAATGAATATCGGCCAGGCGACAACCTTTACACCGATAGTTCGCTGGCCCTTGATGCCACGACTGGCAAGATCAAGTGGCATTATCAGCACACGCCAAACGACCCCTACGACTACGACAGCGTGGCGGAAAACGTGCTGGTCGACGTCCCCGGGCCCAGTGGTCCGCGGAAGCTCGCGCTCGAAGCCGACCGCAACGGCTTCGCCTATGCGATCGATCGCACCACCGGCAAGTTCGTCTGGGGCCTCCCGTTCGTCAAGAAAGTCACATGGACCAAAGGGCTCGATGCGGAGACCGGCAAGCCGATCGAGTATGACCCGAACAAGGCCGTGCAGACCTATATCGCGTCGGTGACACCAAGCCGCACCAACTTGGAAACCGACATCTGCCCCGGCAACATGGGCGGCAAGAACTGGCCGCCGACGGCCTACAATCCGGATCTGAGGCTCTGGTACATCCCGGTGATCGAGAGCTGCAATCGCATCAAAGTCGAGGTGATGACGCCGGACAAGCTGAAGCCTCGGGAGTTCTGGACCGGCGGCGGCCCGAGCCAGCCATTCAGGATCACCGGCAGCGTGACTGCGATCGATGTGACGACCGGCAAGATCGCCCAAAAAATGGAAACGCCGTTCCCCAATTTGGGCGGCATGCTTGCAACTCCCGACCTCGTCTTCACCGGTCAGCCGTCCGGCGAAGTGATGGCGCTTGACGCCAAGTCATTGCAGAAGCTCTGGGAGTTCAACACGGGCGGCGGCGTCAACGCACCGCCGATGACCTTTACGGTCGATGGCAAACAGTACGTTGCCATCCTGGTCGGCCTGGGCGGCGCCTGGGACAAGTGGTTCATCGATTCGACGCCCGAACTGAAGAAGATACAGCCGGGATCGATGCTCTACGTATTCGCACTCTGACATCCAAAAAACGGAGGGTCCGCCAATCGCGGGCCCTCCTTCGACAAGAGACGCAATGATGATCTTCAGCAGATTCCCGGCGGCAGGCATGCTGATCGTGAGCGTCGTCGCCCTGAATTTCTCGATTGGTACCACAGCTTTCGGTCAGTCGGCGCAAGCGCCAGCTTCGGATCCGACCAATGCCGGCAAGGCCGTTTTCAGTAAGGCCAATTGCGTGGGCTGCCACAAATGGCACGGCAATGGCGGCGGCGGCTACGGCGGTGATGCGCTGTCGCTGCGCAAGACCGAGCTGACGCGGGATCAGATCATTGAAATCGTCGGCTGCGGGCGGCCGGGCACCGGGATGCCGTTCTTTATACGCGGCGCCTACGACGAGGTGAAATGCCACGGCATGAACCGCCAGGACGCGGGGGGACAGATGCCGCCCGAGGGCGGAACGTTTCTGCGGCCGAAGGATATTGAAGCCGTCGCCGACTACGTAATCGCCCACATCAAGGGAGCCGGCGAACCCACTTACGCGCAATGCGCCGCCTTCTTCTCAAGCACCTCGCGGGTATGCGACGTCTACAAGAACCAAGCTCAGAAGCCAGATGATGCGACCGCCAGCACCGGGAAGGGCCAGTGATGCGCAGACTGAAGCTGCCGGGCGTTCTTGCTGCGGGCCTGCTTGCCTGGCAGGCCGTCGTGCTCCCGAGCTCTCCGGCTGGTGCGGAAGAATTCAGCGGCAACGATCTGCGTGACATTCGCCTCGGAATGGCTGCGGCCGAGTTGGCGGAGACCGGTTACGTCGACTTCTACTGCGCGGCGGACCCGAAGCGCACATTGGCTGGCTGGCAAAACTGGCGTGACTGCCCTGCCGACGCGAATGGAACACGGGCGATCCGATTTGGTTACGATCCGTCGACCAGCCGCGACGGCACGATGGTGGCGGGTCATCCGGCGATCCTCACCCTGCTGATCGACGATACTGCGCACGTTGCCGGCTTGCAGATCGAGACCGATCCGAAGGCGCGTCTCTATATCCGAAAGAAGGCGTTTCTCCTGGGGCTGCAGGCCAAGTCGCGCTACGGCTCGGACGGCTGGGCATGTACCGAGGGCCAGCCGGGTGCAGGAGACCAGCCAGTGGGAGGCATCTATCTCAAGGAGCGCTGCACCAAGACGATCAGTGGCCGTTCACTCGTTGTCGAACGCAACCTCTTCCGCCGGTCCGATCAGGACAGCAAGAATTTTGTCGACGAATCTCGCATCAGCATCCTGCGAGCCAAGAATTAGCAGCTCGGTCGCGATCATGCGGATCACGGACCTGAAGGCTTAAGGCTCGTTTCTTCGTAGAAGACCGATTGCAGGTGCGGATGGCGTACTCGACAAGGCGTCATCCGCGGAATGTCGACCGGCAATGATTGTCGTGGGCTCCGTGGCACGTCTCAAATGTGCCAGCAGCGGAAATCAAATGCCGAATTTCAGCAGTTCACCGCGGAGGCGCTGCGCTCCCCGTGGTCGGCTTGTCACCCGGAATCTTGTACTCGCCACGGAGTTCATCCCACAAGGCCGTGTCACTGATCAGGACGACATGGTAATCGCCGCTGCCTGTGATCCCCGCATACTTACCCGTGCCGCCGGTGAACTGGAATGTCCCGCGGAACTCCCGCGGCTTCGCGTCTTTCAGGACGTACTTGGCAAAGACCTTGGATCCATCGGCCTCCGTGAAGGTCTTGTAGCCGCCGCTGGACATGCCAGCATCCGTTTGATCAACCACCTGATAGCGGGCTTTGTCGAGAAAGGGCTTGCCGTCGGCATTGAACACGGCACCGTCGTATTCAGTGACTGACACCGTATGGTCAGCCCGGTGTTCCAGCTTCACGCTCTTGCTCGATAGGGTGACCAGAACGGCTCGACCGAACCATTGGCCTGATTCTTCCGCCACGGCCGACACAGAGGCCGCCGGGGCTGCCAAGGCAAGCACAACACAACCGCACATCCACGATGAATTGAGATGATACCTCATGGTTTCCTCCCAGATGGGTTGCAGGTTACGATTTTGTCGGAGCCAATACCTCCATGATTGCCCTCTCAGAACTCTTACCTCGCCCCTTTGGTTGCCCATCTACTTGAACAAACCCCTTCGTTTGTTGATTGGCAATCACATGCGAACCGCTCGGCCTCCTCAACGACCCGACCGTCGACCACCAAGCCCCGCAAGCTGTCTTTGCCGACTGGCTCGTGGCTTACCGGCATACCAGCAATCCGGACGAGGAGTGTGGACTGCGTTACACGCAGGAAGCGGGAGCAGGAGCGACGTGTTGGTCGCCCTGATTCTTGATTGACGCGTAACAACAGTCGTAGGCGGATTAGCGCAGCGTAACCCGCCATCTTGCTGCAGATGCAGCGGCGGATTACGCCTGCGGCTAATCCGCCCTGCGCGCTGCGCGCTGACATGGGCCGCGCCGCCAGCCACGTCTGCAATAAGCCAATTTCAGGCCAAGCGCGCGTCCGCGCGGCTGTGGCAACACGACTAGGGTAATGGTACCGTTGAGCGGTGCAATTGGGGGCCGCGGCAGGAGCTTCAGCAATGGTCGAACAAGAAATTCGATTCGATGACGGTGCCGCCTATGAGCAGATGATGGGAGTCTGGAGCCGACTCGCTGGTCAAATCTTCCTTGATTGGTTGGCGCCATCCCCGGGTTTGCGGTGGATCGACGTCGGCTGCGGCAACGGGGCCTTCACTGAGCTATTGGTCGAGCGATGTAGCCCCGTGGAGGTCCAAGGTATTGATCCATCTGACGCGCAGCTCGCTTTTGCACGCACACGAACTGCGTCGCGCCTGGCACAGTATTGTAAGGGCGATGCTATGGCGCTTCCCTTCGGCGATGGCAGTTTCGATGCAGGCGTGATGGCCTTGGTACTTGTGTTCGTTCCGGACCCCGCGAAGGGCGTTAGCGAGATGGTTCGAGTAGTTCGCCCGGGCGGTGCAGTCGCGACCTACATGTGGGACATGCTGGGTGGCGGGTTTCCGCTAGATCCAATCCTCCTTGAGATACAGGCAATGGGCATTGCGCCTCCGCGCCCACCACGGATGGACGCGTCTCGAATGGAAGCGTTACGCGACTTGTGGATCGGTGCAGGCCTCGAGGACGTGCAAACGCGGGAGATCACCGTAAGCCGGACCTTTGCAAATTTTGACGATTTCTGGATGACAAATCTCAAGTCCCCTTCGCTTGGGCCTACGGTTGCCGCTATGCAATCGAGGGACGTTGATACGCTCAGGTTACGGGTGCGTGCTCGCCTACCAGCAGGCGCCGATGACCACATAACATGTGATGCACGCGCGCATGCGATAAGGGGGCGCCGGCCCAAGTAGCTGAGCAGCCTCGGTCAAACTCGGAAGTCCGGAGATGCAACCGGGAGATCTGCCTTGCCCGCGTAAGCAGACATCGTCAGATCCGGTTCGTGAAGAGTCGACATTGAACAGGGAGAGCCTTGCTTTGAGGACGCATCAGGTCACCACTGGTGATCTGCAACAGATTAAGGGAGGCTGCCATCTGGGCAGCCTCTCTCCATACCTTGAAGCTATCCCCACCCCCCTGCCCCCGTCATGGCGACTCATCCCAACGTGGAGATGAAACGACAAGGCTCACGCCCATCCCGAACTCACGTGTGGGCTTCCGATCGGTCTTGAACAACCATTGTGCGGCCTCGGCGTTCGTGGCGCAGCGCTCGAGCCAGCGAGCCACGAGAAAATCAACCCGCGCGGCAAATCGCCGTCGAGCCGCTGCCAGCAAAGGCCTCGCGCCCAAGCTCTGATCGGATGGTCTCTTGACGTCGTTGCGGGCGTTCATCTTGCCCTCCTGCCGGTTCGGCGGAGGGAGCGGCCCTGCGCCGAGAGTTACACTCTTGCTTTGCGGATCAGCCCCGCTTCGAGCTGAAAGTTCGGGCCCCACGCCATCACGGACATGCACGACCAATCGGCCAGCCGAATAAGCGGCCGGACGCGGGCGGCAGTCTCTGCGATGTGTGTGCGTGCGTTGCGCATTACGGTCCTCTAAGAGTGCAGGCAATTTCACCCGCGACGAATGTCATGATCTAAACGCAGAGAAAATTCAGCCCGTCAATGTTTTATGCGCACGAGGTGCGGGATTTGTTGCGCGCTAGTAATTTTTCGAACGTCAGCGGAGCCGGCTGGGATCGAAAATTTCAGGCTGTGGTCAGTTGGCGGACGTGGCGGTTTACTTCGCCATGTCCGGCCTCCCCCGGAAGCAGACACACCAATCGGAGGGTTGGCATGTCCGCTGGGGCCAAACAAGCGGACGATACCTGTCGCGAAGCCCGTAGGCACAATTGAGGAATAATGCGACCTTGAACGAATTGCCCGAAGCGCCGACGCACTGCAGCCGATAAGCCATTCATCGATCCCCCGCGGTCGGCACTGTAGTCGCCGGCTGCTGACAACGTCATGTCAGCAGCTCTGGTGTTCGAGATGGGAATGATAGTGCGGTTGGAGGCCCGGGGGCCTTCACCGGATGGATACGGATGTACCGAAGGCGACATGCACCCCTTCCGCGCCCCGCGACCGTGCAGTACCATAGTGTCCGGCGGGACGTGCCGAAGCCCTACTTATTTCGCAGCAAACTCGCTTGGCATTGATGACCACCTTCGTTCTAATCCCTGGAGCTGGCGGTGCCGCATGGTATTGGCATCGCGTCCTACCATTGCTCCGGCAAGCCGGTCACGAGGCGCTCGCCGTCGATCTACCCGGTGACGACGCTCACGCAGGGCTACACGCCTACGCCGACCTCGTCGTCGCCTTGATCGGAAAGCGAAAAGACGTGGTGATCGTTGCTCAATCGATGGGCGCATTCACGGCAGCGCTCGTGTGCGCTCGCGCTCGGACGCCGATTCGCATGCTCACCTTCGTGAACGCGATGATCCCTCTTCCCGGCGAAACGGCCGGTGAGTGGTGGGGCCATACTGGGTGGCTCGAAGCGCGGCAGGCTGCAGCCAAGCGTGGTGGCTACAGCGTCGAGTTCGATCTCGCTACGTATTTCCTTCATGATGTGCCAAAGGATATCGCCGAAGAAGGAGCCGCGCACGAGCGCCGGGAGTCCGAGATCGCCTTTAGCGAGCCCGCGAACTTCCAAGCGTGGCCTGACGTTCCGATTCACGTCGTGGCCGGTCAAGACGATCGGTTCTTTCCGCGCGACTTTCAGGCACGCGTGGCGCACGAGCGGCTCGGCAAGACCGTCGACGAAATCCCAGGCGGCCACTTGGTTGCGCTCTCCCATCCACGCGAGCTCGCCGAACTCCTGCTTGCCTACCTCGTGAAATAGGGCATGCGAGCTCGACAAGCCGTCGGCTCAAAAGCCGACACAGGCAAGACCAATGTGGTGTCTGCTATAGCCCAGCTACCGACTCATGCAGCACAGGTTTTAGTCGGCATTAGTCCCCTGCTTGGCCGATGTTTTTCAGTGCGCCGCCTTGGTTCTATCGGTTCAGAAGCTAGCAATGGCAGTGCGGCTCTGTCCTGCTGGTTGGGCAAATAACCGGCGTGCACGAAAAATCGATTTTTCTCGAATAATCAATTTTCAACGTGATTTGCCCCGTCCAGTCGTCGCATCAAAAATATTCAGCTTCGCCGCAGACCCAAATCACGCTTACAAATCCCGCCGTCCCGTCCCGACAAGAGGGGCGTTGGCCATCGTCACGAACGTGGGGCGGGATGCGGTGGACGCGGCAGCGTCGGCGCGAGAAGTTGTTCGCAGGGCGGCTCTTCGGCCGTGAGCGGACACGGCGCGCAGGACGTACGGCGCTGAAGCGTACAGCAAAACCGTGTGGTCCTGGCACCCGTGGCTGGTGTCAAGCTGACGGAGGTGCGTCGAGCCCAACCGGGTTCGACAAGCCTTTAATCCGGCAGCGATGGAGGCAAGAGGAATTCGTCTCCAGGGAGAGCGCGGTATAAGCCGTAAAACCACTGCGCAGGGAATGCCGGAGTGCCTCGGCTGTACCTGTATGCTCGTGTGCGTTTCTTTTGCGCTACTTGCACACGAGACCGCGGGTGCAGCAAGCACCCGGCATTCCCTGCGCCCTCTTCCAGTAGGGCGGATGAATTTGCAAAGCTCGGGCGGATCGCGCCGCGAGAATGCGGAGGCGTGTCCAATGCGCGCAAGCCTATCGTCAACCACAGATGTCCATGTTGCGCGACGCTGGAGCTACAGCTTCGCCTACAACAGGCATCGGTGGCTATGGGTCCCTGCTTTCGCAGGGACGACGCGAAAATCAACTCGGAACAATTCGCAACAAATCGCTCCTGCAAGTGAGTGGCGATTGCGCATCCAACTGTCAGCTTTAATCCCACACAGCGCCCTGCTAAACCGCTGGCCATGACCACTATCCCCACCATAAAAACCAACGTCGCGGCGATCTCGATCTTCGCCAGCGCCGGCATGGCTGCGGCGAAGTTCGCGGTGGGTATCGCGATCGGCTCGCTCGCGCTGATCTCGGAGGCGCTGCATTCCTCCGTCGACGTGATCGCGACCGTCATCACGTGGCTCGTGGTGCGGGTATCCGACCAGCCAGCCGACGAGGAACATCATTACGGCCACGGCAAGTTCGAGAGCCTGTCGGCGCTGTTCGTCATCGCACTGCTCTACGTGCTGGCCGGCGGCATCCTGGTCGAATCCTGGAGCCGGCTGCGCGAAGGTGCGCCGCCGCCGACGATATCGGCTGTCCCCTTCGTCGTGCTGGTGATCGATATCGCGGTCAATTTCTGGCGCGCGCGGGCGCTGCATCGCACGGCGCGGCAGACGCGGAGCCAGGCGCTGGCGGCGGACGCGCTGCATTTCGCTTCCGACGTGCTGGGATCCGTCGCCGTCATCGCCGGCCTGGCGCTGACCGGGCTCGGCTATGCCTGGGGCGACTCGGTTGCCGCCATCGCCGTTGCCGTCATGATATCGATCCTCGGCCTGAGGCTCGGGCGCTCCACCGTCGAAACCCTGCTCGACCGCGCGCCGGCGGGCGCGTCGGAAAAAGCGACCGCGGCGATCCGCGCGGTGCCCGGCGTGGTCGGTGTCGAACGCGTGCGCGTGCGCATGGTCGGGCCGACGCATTTCATCGACGCTATCGTCAAAGTGCCGCGCACCTACCCGATCGACCGGGTCGAGGCGATCAAGAAGACCGCGCAAGTCGCGGTCACGCAAGCGCTCGGCGACGCCGACCTCACCTTCACCGCGGTGCCGGTCGCGCGCGACAATGAGAGCGTGCGCGAGCGCATCATGGTGATCGCCCGCAATTCCGGCCTCGCCGTCCACCACGTCACGGTGCACGATCTCGGCGCCCGGCTGATTGTCGGCATCGACCTCGAAGTCGACGGCGACATGGAACTCACCGCCGCGCACGCCATCGCCCACGACCTGGAGCGCAGCATCCGCGAGGAATTTGGCGAGGACGTCGAGGTCGACACCCACATCGAGCCGCTCGGGCCGGAATTGCCGCACGGCACCGACGCTGCGCCTGAGCGCGTCGAAACCATCAAGGCCGCGCTGTCGCGCTTTGCCGGCGGCAACGGCGCGATCCATGACATTCACAATGTGCGGGTCCGCGACACCGATGCGGGCGAAATCGTCAACTTCCATTGCCGCGCCGCACCGTCGATGAGCGTGATCAAGGTGCATGAGAACGTCGACGAGATCGAGCGCGCGCTGCGCCACGCGTTCCCGTCGATCAAGCGCGTCATCAGCCATGCCGAACCGCCGCGCGCGTAGGTTTGCGCCCGTTCCCGTTTCGGACTCGCATCGAGCGTGCCTTAATTCGTGTTGGACAAGATTTATTTCGAATTAACGAATCGTTGACTCTCGACAGCCCGAAAAAAGTGGATTCAAATCGGCATGATTCGGAAGCTACGGGGTGCTTCCGGACAATGTGCAAAAGAGCCTTCGGCGGGGGTCTAAAGCATGGCGCGCGCGCATGCGGCGAACGCGTGTGTCCAATCCGATTCGATCAAAGGATTGGCGCAATCGATCGCAAAACCTGCCTACCACCGGCTGCTCACCGCAGAGCCGGCGCTTCGCCGCGCCGTGCCCACGCTCATCATCGCCTTCCTGATCACGATCTGCCTCGGCGCCTTCGTGCAGGTGATCGACCAGAGCCGGCAGAAGCGCGCCGCCATGAAGCGCGATCTCTCCGCGCTCACCGAGCTCCTAGCCGAACGGCTCGACCGCTTCGCGTCGGTCCGGCAGGATCGCGCCGCCAATATCGAACGGCTGCAGAGCCTGCTGCCGGACCTGATCCCGGCCTGGGGCGCTGCGAGCGGCCGCCACGTCATCATCACCGGCTCGGACCACCGGATTCTGGCCCGCGTTCCCGTCGAAGGCAGCCTTGGCGGCGATCGCATCCTCGACGTCATCAGCACGGCGCAACTGCTCGCCACGCCCGGCCAGCAGGGCGTCGTCAGCGACATGACGCTGCCGAACGGCAACGGCGCCATGGCGATCTCGCGGTTGGTCAAATCACTGCCGGGCATGGTCATCGTCATCCAGGAACGGAACGAGCCGCTGTGGGGTTCGGATGCCGCTCTGTCGGTGACGCTGTCGGCCACCACCGGCTTCGTCGTGCTGATCCTCGGCTTCGCCTTCCACTGGCAATCGACCCGCGCCCGCGAGGGCGATCTGATCAACGACGCAGTGCGCGGCCGGATCGATACCGCGCTAAACCGCGGCCGCTGCGGATTGTGGGACTGGGACCTCTCGCGCGGCCGCATCTTCTGGTCGGCATCGATGTTCACGATGCTCGGCCTCGACTCCCGCAACGATCTCCTCACCTTCGGCGAAGTCAACGCGCTGGTGAAATCCGACGACATCGACCTGTTCGCGATCGCCGACCAGATGATCGCCGGCAAGATCACCCACATCGACCAGAGCTTCCGCATGCAGCACACCGGCGGCCACTGGATCTGGCTGCGCGTGCGCTGCGAGCTCAGTCACACCTCGGCCGATGGCGGGCTGCATTTGATCGGCATCGCGGTCGACATCACCGAGCAGAAGAGCCTCGCCGAGAAGACCGTGGAAGCCGACCTCAGGCTGCGCGACGCGATCGAAACCATTCCGGAAGCCTTCGTGCTGTGGGACGCGGAAGATCGCCTCGTGCTCTGCAACTCGCATTTTCAGCGCCTGCACAAATTGCCCGATACGGCGGTGACCCCCGGCACGTCGTACGAGACCGTAATCGAGGTCGGCAGCATGCCGGAGGTTCGCACCAGACTGCAGGAGACCGGCGCGCAAGCGCCGGGAGCCCGCACATTCGAGGCGCAGCTCGACGACGGAAGCTGGCTGCATATCAGCGAGCGCCGCACCAAGGACGGCGGCTACGTCTCGGTCGGCACCGACATCACCCGGATCAAGGAGCACGAGCAGAAGCTGATCGAAAACGACGCCCGCCTGCGCGCCAACGTGCTCGATCTGAAGCGCTCGCAGGCCGAGCTGGCCGATCTGGCGGAAAAATATTCGCAGGAGAAGAACCGCGCCGAGGAAGCCAACCAGGCGAAGTCGAAATTCCTCGCCAATATGAGCCATGAGCTGCGCACCCCGCTGAACGCCATCATCGGCTTCTCCGAGATCATGGGCAGCGGCATGTTCGGCGTGCTCGGCTCCGACAAATATCAAGAGTACTGCCACGACATCCTCACCAGCGGCAAATACCTGCTCGAAGTCATCAACGACATCCTCGACATGTCGAAGATCGAGGCCGGCCGCATGAAGCTCGACATGGAGCAGCTCGATCTGTCGAAGATCCTGGCAGAGTCGCTGCGCGTGGTGTCCGGGCGTGCCGAGGACAAGCACCTGACGCTGGACGCCGATATCGAAAGCACCATTTCCGTGATGGCCGACCGCCGTGCGGTCAAGCAGATCTTCGTCAACCTCCTGTCCAATGCCGTAAAATTCACCCCCGACGACGGCAAGGTCACGGTGCGCAGCCATGTGCTACCCAACTCGATCGTGCTGATGATCGCCGATACCGGCATCGGCATCGCGCCCGCTTCGCTGCGGCGGCTGGGCAAGCCGTTCGAGCAGGTCGAAAGCCAGCTCACCAAGACCTACCAGGGATCGGGCCTCGGATTAGCTATCGCGCGGTCGCTGACCAGCCTGCATGGCGGCACGATGCGGCTGCGCTCCAAGCTCGGCACCGGCACCGTCGTCCGCATCGTGCTGCCGCGCGAACCGCAACAGCCGAAGCCGAAAGCAAGGGCCGAGGCCGAGGCGGCCTGATCTACGCCAGGGTCGGCGCCACCTCGCGGGCGACCTGCACCAGCGCTGCGATCAGCGGCGTCATCGGATCGCGCTGCGGGATCACCATGCCGATGCTGTAGTCGACGACGGGATCGACGATCGGAATGCTGCGGACGGAGTCAGCCAACCCCAGTGTCTCCGCAAGCTTGGCCGGCATCACGCTCGCCCAGCGCCCGGTCTTCACGTGCGTGTAGAGCACCAGCAGCGAGTTCGAGGTCAGCGTCGGCGTGGCCTCGGCTCCGACGGAGGCCAGCGCGCGATCGATGATGCGGCGGTTCTGCATGTCCGGCGTTAACAGGCACAACGGCACCTGCCCGACCTCCTTCCAGGTGACCTGCTTGCGGTCGCCGAACATGGCGTCGGGCGCCGTCAGCAGGCGATAGCTTTCGTTATAGAGCGGAATGGTGCGAACCTTGCCGATCGGCTCGTTCTCGATATAGGTCAGCCCGGCATCCACCTCGAGATTTTCGAGAAGGCCCAGCACATCGGCCGACGTGCAGGACTGGATGCGAAAGCGCACGTCCGGGTATCGCGCGCGGTACGGCGTGGTGAGCTGCGCCACCATGCCGAGCACGGTCGGGATCGCGGCGATCCTGATTTCGCCGGAGAGCTTGTCCTTGAGGCTGTTGATCTCCTGCCGCATCGCGCGGGCGTCGCCGACGATGCGCCGCGCCCAGTCGAGCGTGCGCTCGCCCTCCGGCGTAAAGCCCTGGAACCGGGAGCCGCGCTGCACCAGCATGACGCCGAGAATTTCCTCAAGCTGCTTGAGGCTGGTCGACATGGTCGGCTGGGTGACGCCGCAGGCTTCCGCCGCCCGCCCAAAATGCCGCTCCTTTGCCAGCGCCAGCAGAAGTTCAAGCTTGTCGATCACCGAGAAATCCCACGAAATTTGGCCGTATGGGCGGTCGCCCAAGTGCCACAAATAGCACGGGCGCGAAGGCGCCAATACTTCAAAACGGCGTCCGAGGGACGGAAATTCGACATTCATATTGTCCAATTTTTTATCCCATTGCAGCAGATCAACATCCAGACCCGCGCGGTGCATGCGGCGGCATTCTGGACGCCTGCGCACGGCCTCGTGGCGTTGCGGGAGGACGTCGGCCGCCACAACGCGCTCGACAAGATCGCCGGCGCGCTGGCGCAGGCTGCCATTCCGGCCGCCGCCGGCATAGTGCTGCTGACCAGCCGCGTCTCAGTCGAGATGGTGCAGAAGACCGCCGCGATCGGCGCCCCGCTGATGGTCGCGGTGTCAGCACCGACCGCGCTTGCCGTTCGCATCGCGGGTGCCGCCGGTATCACGCTCGCGGCCATCGCACATGCGGATGGATTTGAGATCTTCACGCATCCACAGCGGATTGCGGTTGCACAACATACTGGCGCTGCCGGAGCCGCCCATGTCGCCTGACCGTTTGATCTACATGGCCAATCAACTCGGCAAATTCTTTCAGAGCCAGGGACAAGATAAGGCCGTGCCCCGGCATAGCCGAGCACATCAGAAAGTTCTGGGACCCGCGGATGCGCAAGGCGATCTTCGCCCATCTGGACAATGGCGGGACCGGGCTCGATCCCAATGTCCGCAACGCGCTCGAGACGTTGAAGAAGGCGTAAGCACCTGGCTGAGCCCGAATTCACCGGAAAGTTCTGCCGGTCGCGCAAGCAACCGGCAGAATCCCGGCGTCCGGAGATGGCAGCGGTCGGCTACATTCCCATGATGGCGATGTCCTTGACCGTGCCGCTGACGCCGGCGATCTTTGCAGCCTCGGTCGCCTTTCCGGTCGCGAGGTCGATGCTGTAGAGCGTGCCGCCCGCCATCAGCCAGGCTTCGTTCTTGCCGTTACCGTCGGACCAGATGTCAAACGCGACGGTATCCGCCTTGATCCCGAGCTTGCCGATCGCGCCGAGCACGCCGTCATTCGGCGGCGCCTGCTTGATCAATCCGCCGATGGTGCCGTCGATGTTGAACAATGCCGTTTCCTTTGCGCCCTTCACCGAATTGATATAGGCGCCGGCGACGATGTTCGGCTTTTCGCCCTTGTGCATGTCGCTATCGGCAAACTTGTGATCGCCGTCCTTGGTCACCTTGCCGTCATCGACATTCGCCCGCAGGTTCATCCCGTCCGCGCCCATCACGCGCAGGCGATCCGCCACCGGGTTGAAATCGACCGTCGCGGCTACGCCCTTGGCGAGCATGGTGTCAAGTTTGGATTTCGTCGTGGCCTTGCCGTCCATCGCAATGGTCACAATGGTGCCATCGTCGACCAGTCCATAGAGCATGCCGTCAGCCGGACGTACGTCGATGCCGACCAGCGCACCGGAAATGCCGGTGACCTTGACCGACCCGGTCGCCTTCTTCTGCGCGGTATCGACCATCGCAATGGTGTCGCCGCCGATCAGGGCTGCGACCTGCGCGGCGTTGGCGGCTGCGGATGACAGCAATAGTGCGGCCGAAGCGGCGAAAATCGAACGATAATTCATTGGTGAGCTCCCTGTGTTGCTATGATCCTCTCGGGACCAACACAGCGGGTACCGGCGGCGCGGCGAAACGGATGCAGCACACTGAAAATTATTTTCGACACATGCATCCAAATGCCGCATCTCAAGGTAGAACAACTATGCAAGGGCATAGACATGACTGGAAATGGCACCATCACCGCCAACCTGCAGGCTCCTGCCCTGTTCGATGGGGAGCGCGAGGCGCAGCTTACCGCGGCCCTGGCGCGCTGCGCGGCCGGCGACCGCACCGCATTGCGCGTGATCTACGACAGCGAGGCGCCGCGCATGGTCGGCATCGCGCGCCGCATCCTGTTTCGGCAGGACCTAGCGGAAGAAGCGGTGCACGACGCCTTTATCCGGATCTGGCGCGGCGCGGCCGGCTTCGATCCGCGCCGCGGCAGCGCGCGGGGGTGGCTCTATGCGGTGGTGCGCAACCGTGCCCTCAGTATTCATCGCGATGAGCACCGCTACGAAGCATCCGATGAAAGCATCGCGGATGTCGACTGCGAGACCACTCTGTCACGGATGCCGGAGACCAGCGCGCTGCGCCGGTGTCTCGAGCAGATCGATCGCCCCCGTCGCGACGTCGTGGTGCTCGCCTATGTTCACGGTATGAGCCACGGCGAATTGGCGGGACGGCTCAAGGTTCCGCTCGGCACGGTCAAGAGCTGGGTACGGCGTAGCCTCTTTGCGTTGCAGGAGTGCATGGGATGAACCCGCACGAAGCCGATAACGCCATGGCCGCCGATTACGTGATGGGCCTCCTTGACGGTGCAGAGCACGCCGCCGCCGAACAGCGCATCGCAACCGACCAATCGTTTGCTCAGGCTGTCAGCGCGTGGCGGGAACGGCTTGCGGACCTCGATCTCACTGCCGAGGAAACTCCACCGAGCCCGGCGCTTTGGCAGCGCATCGTGGATGCAACCAGAATCGCGCCGATCGACGCCCTGCCCTCCGCACGCGCCGCGCTGCGCGGCGCCACACTGTGGGACAACATCCGGTTCTGGCGCGGCCTCGGTATCGGCGGAGCCTTCGCCGCACTGCTTTTTGCGACAATCATGATCGGTGCGTTGGCGACGTCGCGCCAGCTTCGTCATGACATGATCGCGCTCGCCCAGCGCAAGCCGATTTACGTCGCCGTGCTGGTGAACGACACGACGAAAGAGGCCGGCGCCATCGTCAACGCCTTTTCGAACGGCCGGGTCGAGTTGATACCGTTGCGGCCGATCGAGGTTCCTCCCGGCCGAACGCTGCAGGTTTGGACCTTGTGGGATCGCGCGATTGGCCCGAAGTCGATCGGCCTCACCGGTCAGTCGCGCACGCTGCAGCTCGACCTGGAGTCGCTGCCGGAAACCGCGCAAGATCAACTGTTCGAGATCACGCTGGAGCCCGAAGGCGGCTCACCCATCGGACGACCGACCGGCCCAATCCTGTTCAAGGGCAACGCGGCACGGGCCTTGTAGCCGCCCTAGAGGGAAGTGGCCGGCCGTCCGGTTTCAGCACCAGCCCTTCTTCCAGTGACCCGGCGGGCAGCCACGGCCGCGCCAACCGACTTTTCGGCCGCGGCTCCAACCAAACGGACGGTAACCGTGGCCGCGGCCCCAACCATGCCCGCGGCCGTGCCCGCCCTTTACTTCGATCAGATCTCCCTTGACCAGAGAGTCGTGGATCAGCGGGTAGCCGCGGGGCATCGCCGTTGCCGGGGACATGAAAGCGATTGGTAGTGTGAGTGCGATTCCAAATAGTAGTTTGCGCATGGGCCGTCCCGCTCCAAGGGTTGAAGACGCCGCTCTCAAGCAGGAAAAAGCGGCAATAGTTCCACGCGATTGAGGCGAACGTCCGAAAGCCGCCATTGGTGCACCGTTCCCATCAGAAAAATCAGGAACGACGGTCGATCGGCAGGGCGCCATTTTTCACCCGCAACCGAAAAGGTTGGGAACGATATCCATCGTCCGGCGTTGCAGGAGGGAGCAGGTAGTTCAGGAAAAGGAGAAATCCACCGGAATTATCAGCTCAAAAGCCCCGTCAGTTATCTTAGATAGCTGGCGGGGTTTTGATTGGGGAGAGGCTCGTGCCCTACGCGCTGTTTGCCGACGACAGGCAAATCGGTCCTGGCCTGCCGACTGAGGCAGAGGTCTGGAAGCAAGCCCTCGACGCTTCCCTGATTTCCGATCTTTCCGTTGCCGACGAAGCCGGCGGGGCGATTCTGTTGACCCGCTATCACGTGAAAGAAATCAGGGAAGAGTATTGCGCGCCGGATCCGGCCTGGAGGCTTCCGGACGAAATTTCCTGACGCCGCCTTGCCAGGGCTTCACGCAAAGTCCCTGCTATGCCTGCTTGACAAAGGCCAGGCCGCTCACGGTCAGCCGTTCCTCGCTGGTTTCGCCTTCGGCCACCAGCCTTTCAAGGTAGGTTTCGAGTTCCGGCAGCTTGCGGTCGAAATCGGCACCAAAGCCCGTCAACTCGCAGGTTTTCCTGATGCGCTCGATGGGCCTGTCGAAAATGTTGATCTCGGTATGCATCCAGCCTCCGAATGACGGTGGTTCCGGGCGATCTCACCGGCGGCGACGATCGTACCTCTACACTTGGGAGCGACCGGGAACGGCTTCAAGCTTCGGACACAAATGTCATCGCAACGCAAATCGAACGGAAACGTCAACCGCCGCCGACAAGCGCCTGAAACACCCGCCGTACCTCGCCTTGCGTCTCGCGCAGGCGCGCTTCCAGCGTCGAGAAATCCGGCGTGTCGCCGGCGCGCGCCATGACGCGCAAAAGGTTCTCTCCCGACGTCTCCGGCTTGAATTTGCCGGTGACGCAAAGCCTGAGGATCTGCGTCAGGTCGTGATAGAGCCGCGCCGCCGAACGCAAAATCTCGGCGTCGGATGGCGGCAGCACGCCAAGGCGTGCGGCGTTGTCAAGCACCTGCAGCGTGGAAACGCTGAGGATCTCGGGCTTTTCCGAGGCGTGAACGAGCTGCAAATACTGCGCGATGAAATCGATGTCGACCAGGCCGCCGGCGGCCTGCTTGAGGTTCCAGATGTCGTCCTCGCCCTTCTCCAGCGCAATCGCCCGGCGCATGTCCGCGACGTCGCCGGCGGTCGAGGCCGCATCGCGCGGCCGCGTCAGCACACTGCGGATCGCGTCCTCGATCTCCTTCCGAAACGCCGGCGAAGCCGAGATCACTCGCGCCCGCGTCAGCGCCATGTGCTCCCAGGTCCAGGCTTCGCGTTCCTGATAATCGGAAAAGGAATCGATCCGCGACGCCAGCGGCCCGGCGCGGCCCGACGGCCGCAGCCGCATATCGACTTCATAGAGTACGCCGTAATTGGTCCGCGTCGTGAACGCCGAGATCAGCCGCTGGGTCAGCCGCGTAAAATATTGCGCGCCGTGCAGCGATCGCTCGCCGTCGGAATCGGGATTGTCCGTGTCGAAATCATACAACAGGATCAGGTCGAGATCGGAAGATGCCGTCATCTCGCGGCTGCCGAGCCGGCCCATCGCGAGGATCGCGGTCTCCTGTCCCTTGATGCGGCCGTACTGGGTCGCGAACTGGTCTCTCACCAGGCCATGCACGGTGTGCACAATGCCTTCGGCGACGTCGGCAAAGGCGACGCCAGCGTGCTGGGCGGAAACCGTGCCGGACAGGATCCGCGTGCCGATCAAAAACAGGCTCTCCTGCCCGAACAGCCGCAGGCGATCGAGGAAGTCTTCGTAAGAGTCCGCGTCCTTCAGCGTCGCCGCCAGCCGCGCCGACAATTCCTTCCGGTCCGGCATCGCGCCGAAGAAACGAGGATCGATCAAGCCGTCCATGATCTGCGGCTGGCGCGCCAGCATGTCGCCGAGCCTCGGCGCCGCGCCGAGGATCAAGGCCACCAGCGCGACCAGGTCGCGGTTCTGGCTCAACAGTGAAATCAGCCGGCCGCCGCGCTGCAATGCGCCGAGAAAACGATCGAACGTGGTCACGGCGTCGTCGGGATCTTCGGCATGCGCGAGACCGAGGATCAGGCCGGGCACGAATTCGATGAAGGCAGCCTTGGTCGCCTCGTTGCGGAGCGCGCGATAGTTGCCCTGCATCCAGTGCTGCAGGGTGCCAGCCACCGCGACGGGCTTCTTGAAGCCGAGCATCGTCAGGTGATCGAGCAGACGCGCATCCTCAGGCCCGCCGGCATAATTGAGCTGCGGCAGCTTCACCGTGCCGGTCGGATCGCCCTCGAACAGCTTGCCGTAATGCCCCTGCACGACGTTGAGATGGCCGAGCAAGTCCTTCGCAAAGGCCGCCCGGCTCTCATAGCCGAAGAAGTTCGCAAAACGCTCCACAGCCTCGGCATCTTCGGGCAGTGCATGGGTCTGCTCGTCCGAGATCATCTGCAGCCGGTGCTCGACGCGGCGCAGGAACTCATAGGCCGCGGTCAACTCGTCGTGGGCCTGAAAGCTGATCCAGTTGCTGGTCGCCAGCACCTGCAACGCATGGAGCGTGGGGCGCACCCGCAGTTCCGGATGGCGGCCGCCGGCAATGAGCTGCTGCGTTTGTGCGAAGAACTCGATCTCACGGATGCCGCCGCGGCCGACCTTGACGTTATGACCTTCGACCGCGATCTCGCTCTGGCCGCGATAGGTCTGCATCTGCCGCTTCATGTCGTGGACGTCGGCGAGCGCGGCAAAATCCAGATGCTTGCGCCAGACGAACGGCGACAGTTCCGCGATCAGCGCCTCGCCCGCTTTGGCGTCGCCGGCGCAAACACGCGCCTTGATCATCGCGGCGCGTTCCCAGGTCCGACCTTCCCGCTCGTAATAGTGCAGCGCCGCCTCGGTCGAAATCGCCACCTGCGTCGAGGCTGGATCGGGCCGCAGGCGCAGATCGACGCGAAACACGTAACCCTCGCCGGAGCGTTGCTGCAGCAGGCGGGCGAGCGCCTGCGTCACCCGCACGAAGAACGGCGCCGGCTCGATGTCTGCTACCAGCGAGGTGCGGGCGGGATCGAAAAACACGATCAGGTCGATGTCGCTGGAGTAGTTCAATTCGCCCGCGCCCATCTTGCCCATCGCGAGCACGATCAATCCGCTGTCCTCCTCCGGCCGGTCATGATTGAGCGCGGTCATGCGACCGCGCGTGACCTCCTGACGTAGCAGGAAGCGCAGCGCCGTCTGCACGGACACGGTTGCAAGATCGGTCAGCGCCGCCGTCACCCGCATCACCGGCCAGACCCCGCCGATATCGCACAGCGCGATCAACAACGCGGCCTCCGACTTCATGCGGCGAAGCAGATGCATCACGTCGGCCTCGCCCGCGGCAGCGAGTACGTCGCGCGTGCCTTTCTCGATCAGCGAGTTGAGATGTGGTTCCGGGTCGCATGCCAGCAAACGCAGCAGCCGAGCGGCGTCAGCCCGGATCAAGTCGAACAGGTATGGCGAGAACTCGGCGATGCCAAGCAGGATGGTCCTGGCGAGCGGGCGATCCAGCCACGCCATGATCTCAGCCGATTGCTCCGGCTCCAGTTCGGCGAGCCAGTCTCCCAGGCGTTGTTCGGCGTTACTGCTGGCTGCGACATGCGGCCCGCTGACGAACCGCGCGGCCAAGGCGGAGGAATTCATGCCACCTTCTGTGGCACATCCTGCGTTTGAGCCGCAAGCCTGTTGGCCGCGGCAGATAGCGCCGGGACTACCAGCGTCGCGGTCAGGCCGGGCCGGGAATCGCCGAGCCTGAGTTCGCCACCATGCAAGGTCGCCACTGCGGACGCCAGGCTGAGCCCGAGGCCGGAACCCGGCAGCGTGCGGCTCGCCTCAAGCCGCACGAATCGCTCGACCGCGTGCTTGCGATCGCCTTCGGGAATGCCCGGTCCATGATCGGTGACGCTGAGCAGCACGTGGTCGCCTTCGCGCCGCGCCTCGATCAGTATCTCCCGGGTGCGCGCCGCGGCGGCAGGGTCCAGCGGCTGCACCACCGGCGAGGGCTTGCCGTACTTGATGGCGTTCTCGACCAGATTGGCAAGCGCCTGGCTGATCAGTTCGCGGTTGCCATGCAGCCGCGCGGTCGTGGTTCTGACGCGGAGCGTCATGCCGTCGTCTTCGGCCAGCGGCTCATACAATTCGTGGATGCCCCTGGCGACGTCGGCCGCGTCGAAATCATCCATGTTGCCGCGCGCCTGCCCGGACTCGGCGCGCGCGATCATCAACAGCGCGTTGAAGGTGCGGATTAACCCGTCGGATTCCTCGATGGTCCGCTCCAGCGCTGCGCGGTATTCGGCCTCGCTGCCCGAACTCGCCAGCGCCTCCTCGGCGCGGTTGCGCAAGCGCGTTAGCGGCGTCTTGAGGTCATGGGCAATGTTGTCGGAGACTTCCTTCAGCCCCATCATCAGGGTCTCGATGCGCTCCAACATGGCGTTGAGGTTTTCCGCGAGACGGTCGAGCTCGTCTCCGGAGCGCCCGACTGGCAGCCGCCCCGAGAGATCGCCCGCCATGATGCGCCTTGTGGTGCCGGTCATGGCATCGATCCGCTGCAGCACCCGCCGCGCCACGAAGATGCCACCGCCGATGCCGAGCACGATGACGACCAGCAGTGACCATTGCGCGGCGTTGGCGACGATGCCGAATAGCCGGCGGCGCTCCTCCAGGTCGCGGCCGACCAAGAGACGAAAACCGTTGGTGAGTTCGGTGACGCGCACCAGCGCGCGGTGATCCGCGGTGTCCTGCTCGTCGAGCCGGCGATAGCCGGTCTCCGACCAGCCGGTTGAGGCCATCACACCCGGCGCCAGCGCGCCGACATTGCCGCCGATCGCTTTTCCCTCCGGCGTGGTGACGAGATAGAGGTTGGCGCCCGGCCGCAGCGCCCGATTGCCGAGCGTGAAGACGAGGCCGCGCAGGCCGCGACGCGTGTAGATGTCGGTAATCTCCGCGGTTTCGGCATTCACCGTAGCGGTGATCTGCTCGTTGATCAGCCGTCGCGTATTCCAGGCGAAATAGCCGAGCAGCGACGCCGCAAACAGCGCGAACAAAAACAGATAGACCAGCGTCAGCCGAAACGCCGTCGTGCGGACCAGTTTACCGAAGGCCGTCACGGATCATGTATCCGGCGCCGCGGATCGTGTGCAGCAAGGGCCGATCAAAGCCCTTGTCGATCTTGGAGCGCAGCCGCGAAATGTGCACGTCGATGACATTGGTCTGCGGATCGAAATGATAATCCCAGACGTTTTCCAGAAGCATGGTGCGGGTCACCACCTGGCCGGCATGCTTCATCAGATATTCGAGCAGGCGAAACTCGCGCGGCTGCAGCGTCAGTTCGTCCTTGCCGCGGGCGACACGATGAGAAAGACGGTCGAGCTCGAGATCGCCGACGCGGTAGGTGGTCTCCTCGGCCGGGCCGACATTGCGGCGCGACAGCACTTCGACGCGGGCCTGCAATTCGGCGAATGAATAGGGCTTTGGCAGATAGTCGTCGCCGCCGGCGCGCAGACCCTTGATGCGGTCGTCGACCTGGCCGAGCGCGGAGAGGATCAGAACCGGCGTGCGAATGCCCTTATCGCGCAAGCTCCCGATCACCGACAGTCCGTCGCGCTTGGGCAACATGCGGTCGACCACCAGCACGTCGTAATCGCCGCTCTCGGCCATCGATAGTCCCTCCTCGCCATCGCTGGCGAGATCGGCGACATAGCCGACTTCACGGAACGCCTTGACCAGATAGTCGGCGGACTCGCGGTCGTCTTCGATGATCAATAGGCGCATCTGAGTGACGGGTGTGGGGATTGCTGCGGGGGCGCTCACAGGATTTGGTTCCTCTCACCATGGCGCGGCCGCCCTGCACATGCAAGGCGACCGCGCAGTATCGCAATCAAGTGAAAAGAGCGGGCGATGAGGCTGGGGGACCTCACCGCCCTTAGGCCCTTCCGACGGAGGGGGGCGTATTCCGAAGGAAGGTTGCCAGAGGGAGCGAGTTTTGGACCCGCTCCCCGGAAGGAGACGTCGGCGGGGGCGACGAATGCCGGCGTGACCCTCCATCTCGTATCTAGTCCTCGTTTAGCCCTTCGCCAGCGGCACCGCGACGAAGCGCGACGAACCGCCGCTCTTCACGCGCATGAGAACGCTGTTCTTGTTCTCGGTACGCGCGGCGTCGATTGCCTCACGGACTTCGCTCGGGCTGCCGACGGTCTTGCCGGCGACCTCAAGAATGACGTCGCCTTCCTTGAAGCCGCGCTCGGCCGCCGCACTCTTCGGGTCCACCTCGGTAACCACGACGCCCTCCCTGCCGGCGCCGGCCACGCTGTTGGCGGGTGCCACCGTCAGGCCGAGCTTCGGCACGTCAGTTCCCTTGGTCGCGCCGCCCTTGTCTTCCTTGCCGATGTCGGCCTTGGTCTCGACCGTGTTCGGCAACTGGCCGAGCGTGAGGTTGACGACCTTGTCCTGGCCCTTTTGCAGCACGTTGAGCTTGACCGCGGTGCCGGGTGCGAGACCGCCGATGGTGCGGGCGAGTTCCCTGGCATCCTTGACCGGTTCGCCATTGACGGCGGTGATAACGTCACCGGACTGGATGCCGGCCTTGGCCGCCGGGCCATTCTGCTGCGGTTCCGCCACCAGCGCGCCTTGGGCCTTCTTCATGCCGAGACTGTCGGCGATTTCGGAGGTCACCGGCTGGATCTGGACGCCGATCCACCCGCGGCTGACCGAGCCCTTGTCCTTGAGCTGGGCGACTACCGACTTCACCGTCGAGGCAGGGATCGAGAACGCGATGCCGACGCTGCCGCCGGACGGCGAGTAGATCGCGGTGTTGACGCCCATCACCTCGCCATTGGTGTCGAACGCCGGACCGCCGGAATTACCCTTGTTCACGGGCGCATCGATCTGGATGAAGTCGTCATACGGACCGTTGCCGATGTCGCGGCCGGAGGCCGAGACGATGCCGGCGGTCACGGTGCCGCCGAGGCCGAACGGGTTGCCGACCGCGAGCACCCAGTCGCCGATCCGCGGCTTGCTATCGGACAGCTTGGCGAACGGGAAATCGGAGCGGCCCTCGACCTTGATCAGCGCCAGATCAGTGCGCTGATCGGTGCCGATCACCTTCGCGGTGTAGGTCTTGCCGTCTTCCATCGTGATTTCGACCTTGTCGGCGCCGTCAACCACGTGGTTGTTGGTCACGGCATAGCCGTCAGGCGAGATGAAGAAGCCGGAACCCTGACCCGTGACCGGGCCACGGGGGCCACGTGGTCCGCCACGCAGGCCGGGCGGCAAGCCATCCGGACCGCCGAAGCGGCGGAAGAAGCGCTCCATCGGCGAGCCCGGCGGGAACGGCGAGTCCTCGTCCTTGTTGGCGCTGTCGTCCTTGGAACTCTTGTCGGCGATGTTGATCTTGACCGAAATCACCGACGGCTTCACGCGCTCAACAATGTCGGCGAAACCGATCGGCCGCTCGACCTTGCGAACCTCTGTATTGACCTGCGCTTGCGCCGCGCTGGCAAAGATATCAGCCGGGCCCTGCTGCGGCGAGAAGCCATACACGGCAGCGCCAAGGCCGGCGACGACGGAGGCCATCAGCGCGAATTTGCGGGCGGAGAACAGCGAACGGCGGGCTGCGCCGTTTGACGGTAGCGAGGAAAGATCGACGGGACGTTCGGTCATGTCTGTAAAATCTCCAGAGCGTGAATTCTTCATTCTTCTACGGTGCGGGGGTTGGCACCTGTCACATCGGAAGATGGGGCCTGCCGCCTTACCGCGCGCTGGCTAGGGAATTAAACTTTGGTAATGCGGGGACTTGTGGATGCGGCAGAATATCGCAGGTAAATCAGCCGGTTAAGACGACGCCTGGAAGCTTCTTCGCAACCAGTCGCGAAAGGCGATGAGACCCGGATCGGTTTCGCGGAACGGACGATACACCAGGTACCAAGCCTGTCCCTTGGGAACAGAAATCGCAAATGGCGCAACCAGGCGCCTCATGGCGAGGTCATCTTCCACATACGGTCGCAAGCCGATGGCAACCCCGACGCCATCGAGCGCAGCCTGCAAGGCCATTCCGTAATTGGCAAAGCTTGGGCCGAGCGCTTTGCGGCGCAGTTTGACACCCGCTGCGGCCAGCCATAACGGCCAGTCTTCCGGCGAATGCACGACCTGCAGCAAGTTCTCGTTGGCCAGATCCGACGGCTTGCCAAGCCGCCGTGCCGTCGCGGCGGTGCATACGGGAAAGAGGTCAGCCGAAAACAACGGCTCGGCCGCCAGTCCGGGCCAATCGCCATTGCCGAGCAGGATTCCGCAGGTCCAGTCGTCCTTGAAGGGATTGATCGCGCCACCGGTCGCGAGCCGCACCTCGATGTCGGGATGCGTGCCGTAAAAGCTCGCAAGGCGCGGAATCATCCAGCGCACCGCGAAGGAAGGTCCGACGCCGATCGTCAAGACCGGCGTGGTCCGCATCGCTGCAACCTGCTCGACGCTGGCAGCGATCGAATCGAACGCCGCAGTGAGGCTCGGCTGCAGCGCCTTTGCTTGCGCGGTGAGCGCAAGGCCGTTGGGAAGCCGCTGGAACAGCTCGAGACCGAGCCGGGCCTCGAGCAACCGCACCATGCGGCTCACCGCCGCTTGGGTGACATTCAGTTCCTGGCTCGCACCCACGAAGCTTCCATGGCGCGCCGCGGCCTCGAAGGCACGCAAACCATTCAGCGAAGGCAGACGGCGCATGGGAAGCCAATCCTTAGACTAACTTTTCCTTAGCCTATGGCTGAACTAAACGCGTTTGCGAAGCTCCTGTCAAACGCGCATTGAACGGCATCGGATTCAACCGGACGACGCCCATGCTCAGCCTCCCGCTCGCGGCGGGATTCGCCGCAGCCATCGTATCGACCTCCTTCATCTCCGGCATCTTCGGGATGGCCGGTGGTATGATACTGATGGGAATTTTGCTGATTTTCATGCCTCTTGCGCCGGCCATGATTTTGCACGGCCTGGTGCAGGTGGCCTCGAATGGCTGGCGGGCCTGGCAATGGCGCGCGCATATCGATTGGCGGATCGTTGCCCATTATGCCGCCGGCGCCGTCGTCGCAGCAGCCGCGGTCGGCGCCATGGCGCTTGAGGCGAGCAAGGCGATAGCCCTAATTATCGTTGGCGTGAGCCCCTTCCTGGGACTTCTGCTTCCCGGCCGGCTCGCGCCCGACATTGGAAAGCCCAGCCATGGTCACGGCTGCGGCGCCCTGTGCACCGTGCTGCAGCTCCTGGCCGGGGTTTCCGGTCCCATCCTCGACGTGTTCTTCGTGCGCTCGCCGCTCAACAGCCGGCAACTGATCGCCACCAAGGCCGCCGCGCAAGTGATCGGGCACTTCCTGAAGGCCGCCTATTTCGGCCACCTGCTTGCCGGCGGCGAGACCCTGTCGCCGTTCGCCGTCATCGTGGCGATTCCGCTTGCGATCACCGGAGGATACCTTTCCCGGTTCGTGATCGAGGCGATCAGCGAGACACGATTCCGGACCTGGTCGCGCTACGTGATCGGCGCGGTATCCACCGTCTATCTGATTCAAGGCGTGGTGCTGCTGTGACCTGCGCTGTGCAGATTGACAGAAAACCGGTGTCCTCCCTGCCAATTCACCTCAGGTCTTCATGTCATACGCACCGTCACAATGGAGGTCTCCAATGACTATCGCCATCCGACACATCATCCTGAGCGCCAATGCAACGTTTCTCCTCGCAGCGTCCGCGGGCGGCTTTGCAAGCGACGTGCGCGGAATCTTCTTCGGCCTTGGGCCGGTCGCGCGTGTTGTGGCCGAGGCGCCCTATGCCGGACTTGGCTTTATCGAGGCGCACGGCCTAGCCTTCATCCTGGGCATCCTGATGTGGCGCGCTCAGCCAGCGCGCGGCTGGCACCTCGCGGCTGCAGCCATTCATGTTCTGCTGGGGACCGCCAATCTGATATTCTGGCAGCTCTTCATTGTGTCCGACATGCTGCTGGTCGGTTACGTCACCACGGCGCTGCATGGCCTGTTCGTCGTGCTGCAGATGTCTGCCGCGATCTCGGCCCGGATGCCGGACAGCGCTGCGCTTCACGCCGGTCCGATTTCGTGCGGCTATCGATAGTGGAGACGCCCCATGACCCATGAACAGAAAACCGTTGCGATCGGCGCCGCCAGCGGCGCGCTGACCATGGTGGCTGCAATCGCCGGTATCTCGCTGATCTGGGCGGATACCTCGGCCCTGGCCGATGTCGCCAGTCGGCTTGCCTACGCCCTGAAGGCAAACGCCCTTGCCGCGATTCCGCTGATGGTCGGCACTATCACAGTTGCCAACAACCGCTTCCTCAGCGAAGCGATCGATCCGACACTGCACAAGGAGGATCAGGCGACGCTGGTCAACGGACGTGTGCTCGACAACACGCTGCAGCAATATGTGCTGTTCGTGATCGGCACATTGGCTCTGAGCGTCAGTCTACCGCCGAGCCAGATCAAGGTCATTGCAGCGGCCACAATTGTCTTCATCGTTGCCCGATTTGCATTCTGGATCGGCTACCGGATCCACCCGCTCTATCGGGCGTTCGGCATGGCGGCCACGATGTATCTCAATATCGGCATTCTCGCCTGGGCGGGCTGGAACATCCTGCGGAGCTGAATTGCATCAACTGAATTTTCCGCAGCCGGCGGGTGCCGCGCTCACTTCTTCATCTTCAGCCGCCCCATGAAATCCCTTTTGCCGAGCGGCACGCCGTTGGTGCGCAGGATGTCGTAGGCGGTGGTGGCGTGGAAATAGAAATTCGGCAGCGAGAACGACATCAGGAAGCCCTCTGCGGTGAAGGGCAGCTTGTGATCACCGATGTGAAAGACGACGTCGCGGCCGCCGAGCGCGTTGACTGCCTCCGGAGTCCAGCCCTCCAGAGCCTCGCGGGTTTGCGCGACCAATCCCCGCAATCCCGCATAATCGTACGGCTTGCTGGACGCGGGCGGACGAAACTCTCCGCTTTGCACGCCCTCGATAGCGCCACGCGAATGCTGCGCGACGGAGATGATCTGGAAACGCAGCGGCAGCATGTCGGGTGTCAGACGCGCCTCGACCATGCTATCCGGATCGATGTTCTTTTCGCGGAAATGAACGAGGCCGCGGTCGAGGAAACCGCTGACCGCGCCAAGGGTCTGCAGATAGTTCGCCACGCTGGCGTCGTAGAGTGAAAAGGCCATGTCCGGTTTCCCCTCGTTATGTTTATTTTGACAGGGAAGTCATAGCTGAAGCCTGCCCGCTTGCAACGGTGGGCTTAAGGCTTCTTGTTGTCCGGCGCATCGGCTGCGAGCAAGCGCTCCAGCCTCGCCTCTTCCTCTTCCGTCAGATGCAACAGCGAAGGATCGGTCGCGCTGCCGGTATTCGAACGGCGGCGGCTGTAGAACCAGAGCGCCAGCCCGCCTCCGGCCAACGCGAGCGGCGGCAGCAGCCAGAGCAGCAGCGTATGCGGCGTGAAGCGCGGCTTCAGCAGCACGAACTCGCCATAGCGCGCGACCAGAAAATCGATCACCTGGCTGTCGCTGTCGCCGGAGGCGATCCGCTCGCGCACCAACAGGCGCAGGTCGCGCGCCAGCGGGGCGTCGGAATCGTCGATCGACTGGTTCTGGCACACCATGCAGCGCAGCTCGCGCGACAGGTCGCGAGCTCGCGCCTCCTTTGCCGGATCGGCCATGATCTCGTCGGGCTGCACGGCGTGAGCCGGCCCGCAGAGCGTCGCGGCGACAACCAGCACACATGCTGCAATGAGGCGCTTCAAGGCCCTACTCCGCCGGCTGCAGCGCGCGGGCGGCCTTGGCCGGCTTGGGCGCGCCGACGCGCAGGCGGCGGTCCGAGAGCGACAGCAGACCGCCGAACGCCATCAGGACAGGGCCCCACCAGATCAGGAGCACCAGCGGCTTGTGATAGATGCGCACCGCGATGGCGCCCTCCGCATTGGTGTCGCCGAGCGATACGTAGAGCTGGCTGGCGCCGCGGGTCAGCAGCGCGGCCTCGGTCGTCGACGAGCTCCGCGTGGTGAAGTTGCGCTTCGACGGCATCATCACCTGGAGCGTTTCGCCGTCGAGTGCAACCGTGAACTGCGCGATCATCTCACGGAAGTTCGGTCCCTGCCGTTGCGTGATCTCGTCGAGCTTCAACTGATAGCCGGCGACGCTTGCGACATCGCGCGGCTTCATCGTGCCGATATATTCGCTATTCCAGGTGGTCTCGCAGACGATGCCGATCAGCGCGACGCCAATGCCGGCATGCGCGAACGCCGTGCCCCAGGTCGCGCGCGGTAGCCCACGCGCACGGGCCATCGCGGTGGCCAAGGGGACGCGGAACAGCGCCATGCGTTCGGCAAGATCACTCAAGGCGCCGCCAATCACGAATATCGCGAGCCCAATCGCCAGCGGGGCGAGCGTGGCTCCGCCATGGGTCCATGCAAACAGCACCGCAATCGCGACCAGCGCCGCGATGCCGGCCGCGGTCAGCCGCTGCGCTGCGCCGAGGAGATCGCCGCGCTTCCAGGCCAGCAGCGGCGCAAACGGCATGGCGACAAGGAGCGGCACAAACAGCGGCCCAAAGGTCAGGTTGAAAAACGGTGCGCCGACCGAAATCTTGTCGCCGGTCAGCACTTCCAGCGCCAGCGGATACAGCGTTCCGATGAACACGGTGGCGCAGGCGGAGGTGAGAAAGAGATTGTTGAGCACCAGCGCGCCCTCGCGCGAGACCGGCGCGAACAGCCCGCCCTGCTTCAGTGCCGAGGCGCGCCAGGCATACAGCGTAAGACTGCCGCCGATGAACAGGCACAGGATCAGCAGGATGAACACGCCGCGCGAGGGATCGGTCGCGAACGCGTGCACCGAGGTCAGCACGCCCGAGCGCACCAGGAAGGTGCCAAGCAGCGACAGCGAAAACGTCAGGATCGACAGCAGGATCGTCCAGACCTTCAGCGCGTTGCGCTTTTCCATCACGACGGCGGAATGCAGCAGCGCGGTGCCGGCGAGCCAGGGCATCAGGGAAGCATTCTCGACCGGGTCCCAGAACCACCAGCCGCCCCAGCCCAGCTCGTAATAGGCCCAGTACGAACCCATGGCGATGCCGAGCGTGAGGAATATCCACGCCACGAGCGTCCACGGTCGCACCCAGCGCGCCCAGGCCGCGTCGATCCGGCCTTCGATCAAGGCGGCGATCGCGAACGAGAACGAGATCGAAAATCCGACATAGCCGAGATAGAGCATCGGCGGATGCACGGCCAGCCCAATGTCCTGCAGCACCGGATTGAGGTCACGGCCCTCGATCGGCGGGCTCGCGATGCGCAGGAACGGGTTCGACGTGACCAGGATGAACAGATAGAACGCAGCCGCGATCCAGCCCTGCACGGCCAGCACATGGGCGCGCAGCGACAGCGGCAAATTGCTGCCGAAGGCGGCAACCAGGCCGCCGAACAGCGCCAGGATCGACACCCACAGCAGCATCGATCCTTCGTGATTGCCCCACACGCCGGTGATCTTGTAGAGCAACGGCTTCATCGAGTGCGAATTCTCGAACACGTTGACGACGGAAAAATCCGAGTTGACGTGCAGCATCACCAGGGCCGTGAACGAGGCCGCCACGAACAGCAATTGCGCCAGCGCCGTGGAGCGACCGACGTTCATCAGCGCAGGATCGCCCCAGCGCGCGCCCAGCATCGGAACCGTGGACTGGATCAGCGCAAGTGCGAGCGCCAGCACCAGCGCGTAATGCCCCGCTTCCGCGATCACTTCGCGGTCCCCTGCACCGGCGCAGATGCGGCCGTGGCGCCGGGCTTCGCGCCGTAGTCGTCCTTCCAGTGCCCCTGCTTCTTCAGGGCGTCGGCGACGTCCCTGGGCATATAGGTCTCGTCATGCTTGGCCAGCACGGTATCGGCCTTGAACACGCCTGACGCATCGAGCGCGCCCTCGGCGACGACGCCCTGCCCTTCGCGGAACAGGTCCGGCAACATTCCCTTATAGGCGACGGGCAGCGTGGCGCTGCCGTCGGCGATGCTGAAGTTCACGGCAAGGTTGTCGCCGCGCACCAGCGAGCCCGGCTGCACCAGGCCGCCGAGGCGGAACCGCTTGCCGGGCGGGATATGCTTTTCCGCCGCCATGGTCGGCGTGGAAAAGAACACGATGGAATCGCGCATCGCGTTCAGCACCAGCGCCGCCGCAACCGCAAGCACCGCGAGCGAACCGCCGATCATGGTCAAACGCCGCTGCTTGCGCGTCATCAATATCCCCTGCCTTCGTCTTTGGGTTCCGCCATCCGGCTCTATCCATCAAGCCCGAGATTTTTCAGGCCTTCATTGAGCTGGCGCAAGCGTTCGGCATCGCCCGCGACCGCCTGACGCGCTTCGGTGCGCGCGCTCGTCGCCTTGTCGCGTTCGCCCATCACCATATAGGCCCGCACCAGCCGCAACCAACCCTCGACATCGCTGCCGTCCTGCTTCAGCCGCGCCGCCAGCCGATCGACCATGCCGCGGACCATCGTCCCGCGGTCCGCCTCGTTCATGTCCCTGGCCGCGGCCATCGCATCATCGGAGAGCGCCGGCGCGGCGGGGGCGCCGACCCGGGTCAGCGCCGCCTCGATCAACGCCCGCCACGGCGCGTCGGCCGGCGCCTTTGACAGCATCGCCCGCCAGATCGCCGCAGCATCGGCCTTCCGGCCGTCCTGTTCGGCAGCGAGCCCGAGGAAATAGCTGGCCTTGGGATCGTCGGCGTCTTGCGCGACCGCGCGCTCGAATTCGCCCTTGGCCTCCGCCGTGACGACGCCGCCCGCGCTGCCAACCAGCGCCTCACCGAGATCGGAGCGGCGTTCGGCGCTGTCGCCGGCGTGTTGAATCGCGTTGCGGTAGGCCCGGATCGAGTCATCGAACCGACCGAGCCGCGCCAGCACGGGCGCCAGCACGGTCCAGCCGCGACCATCGGTCGGATTCTTCTCCAGATGCGCTTCGACCTGCGCCACCATGTTTTCGAGCGGCTGGCTGGCGTCCGCCATACGGCTGCGCGAGGCGAGCGGGAAATCACCGAGACGCGGCGATCCAAGCGCGAGGTAGAACGTCACTGCCGCGATCGGCAAACCCACCAGCGCCACGACAGCCGAGGCACGGCGCAGGCCAAGATTGGCGCGCGCCGGCAGGTTGCGCTCCGCGTCCGCGGCGGCGAGCAGGCGGCGGCCGATTTCGACACGCGCCGCCTCGGCTTCGGACAAGCCGATCAACCCGGCTGCGACATCGCGGTCGATCTCGGCGAGCTGATCCTTGTAGACGACCGCCTCGCTGCCGCCGGCCTGCACAGACGAGCCGCGGCTCAATGGCCAGAGCACGGCAAAAATCGCCGCGACCGTCATCAGCGCGAACACAAACCACAGCGTCATCAAGTAGTTCCCGGGGGCGGAACGGCGCCTTCCCAAGCCAGCGCCGATGCGCCGCTTTACACCACCGGCGGCAAGCCCGGCAATTGACAATTGCGGCAGAAAAGCCGGGAGACCGGCTTGCCACAGCCAGCGATCCGGAGTTCCTCGGCACAGTTCGCCCTGGCTTCTCCGCCGGACCGCGGCTCGCAAATCCATCAATGGGAAATTGCAGCGGATCCTGCATGCACCGTCGAGACCTCATACCTCGGCCTATAGCGTTTGCACCAAGACGTAGGCGATGCTACACAATGGGGCTGAGACATTAATTGCGTGCAGAGGCAGATTGATGCGATCCTGGAAAGCATTTCGACGTGGCGCTGTTCCCTCCACCCCTGTCAAAACTCCAGTTGACCCGAAACTTCGCCGCAGCGTTCCGCTTCTGTCACTTCCGCTGCTGTTGCTGTCATTTCCGACCGCCGCCCAGGACGCAACGGAAAGGACAGTGATCGCGGCTGCAGCGCTGCCTCGCGATCTCAGCCCCTGGGGCATGTTCATGCAGGCCGACGTCGTCGTCAAAGCGGTGATGATCGGTCTGGCCTTTGCGACCGCGGTCACCTGGACGGTATGGCTCGCAAAGACGATCGAGCTGATCAAGGCGCGACGGAACGCCCGGCACGCCCTGCGCGAGCTCGCCGACGTCCGGAACGTGGAAGACGCCGTGCGGCAGGTCCCCGAGGGCGCAGTTGCCCAGCTGCTCGAGGGTGCCCTGGCAGAATTGAGATTGAGCACCGATCGAATGGACAAGGAGGGGATCAAGGCAAGGATCGCCTCCCGGCTGCAGCAGATCGAGGCGGCGGCAAGCCGGCGCATCGGACTAGGCACCGGCGTGCTTGCGACCATCGGATCGACCGGCCCCTTCGTCGGACTGTTCGGCACGGTCTGGGGAATTATGAACAGCTTCATCGGAATATCGAAGTCGCAAACCACCAACCTCGCCGTGGTCGCGCCTGGAATTGCCGAGGCACTGCTGGCGACGGCGCTCGGGCTGGTGGCGGCGATTCCCGCCGTCATGATCTACAATCTCTTTGCACGCCAGATCGCTTCCTACCGGGCGCTGCTCGGGGACGGATCCGCAGAGATTACGCGACTGGTCGGCCGCGACCTCGATAGCGGCACCATGCTGGTGCGGCGGCACCTCGCAGCGGCGGAGTAGCAGCCATGGCCGCCAGCCTGAACCAAGGCAACGGCGATCTTGCCGAAGTCCATGAGATCAACGTGACGCCGTTCATCGACGTCATCCTCGTTCTGCTTATCATCTTCATGGTTGCTGCCCCGCTTGCGACCGTCGATATCGCCGTCGATCTTCCGGCGTCGAACGCGCAGCCGCAGCCGCGGCCGGACAAGCCGGTCTATCTGACGGTGAAGCCGGACCTGTCGCTTTCCGTCGGGAACGATACCGTGGAGAGGAGCGCACTGCCCGGCGCGCTCGATGCGAGCACCAGCGGCCAGAAGGACACCCGCATTTTCCTGCGCGCCGACAAGCTCGTCCCCTATGGCGAGGTGATGCAGGTCATGAACATGTTGCGGGCCGCCGGCTACCTCAAGGTAGCCCTGGTCGGAATGGAGCAAGCCTCATCGCCATGATGCAGCTTGCGGCCGAAGATCGTTCTGACCTTCGACGATGGATGTTCAGCAGCCTCGCGGTGCTGTGCGTCTATGCCGGATTGACTGCCACGCTCGCCATCTGGCGCGATGTGGATGACACGGTGGCTGCCGAACCTTCGGGCGCGATCGTGGTCGACCTGGCACCGTTGGCCGCAGCACCAGCGACGACGCCGACCGACATTGCGCCCGGCCCGGAGCAGGCGATGTCGGAGGCGCAGCCGGTGGCGAAGCCCGAGGAGACGCCGCCCGATGAAACGCCCGAGTTGCCGCCCGCTCCCAATCCGGACGCGGCTGTGGCTTTGCAGAGCAAGCCGCAGCCTGACGTGACGCCGCAGCAGCAGGCGGCGGCCGCCACGACATCAGCACCACCCGCGATCAACGAACGGATCGCACCGGTCGCCGTTGCGCCGACCCAGGGTGCGCCGAATGACAAGAATTCGGAGGCCGTCGTGACATGGCGAACCCAGGTCCTTGCTTTGGTTGAAAAGAACAAGCGGTATCCGGAAGCAGCGCGGTCGCGGCGCGAGCAAGGGACGGCGCAGGTGTCGTTTACGCTTGATCGCAAGGGAATGGTTGTCAGCGCGCGTGTAACTCAAAGTTCGGGATCCGGCGCCCTTGACGAGGAAGCGCTCGCGCTCCTCAAGCGCGCGCAGCCCTTCCCTTCGCCGCCCGCAATGTTTCCCGGCGAATTCGTTGTCGTGAGGCAGCCGATCCGCTTCACGGTCAAATAGGGCAGATAGCAAGCGGCATCCGACCGTCTGATCACAACATCAGTTCGTTAGTCCGCGACGATCGCGCCGCCGAACTTGTAGTTCGCCCCGATCCTCACACCATCACTGGTCACCCGCGTGTTGGCGTCAAACGCAACCGCCGTATTGACCGCCACAGGTGGCGTCGAACGCACCGAGCCGAAATCCATGTGGAGATATTCGAGCTTTGCGGTCCAGTTGCCTGTCAGCCGCGTCTCGAAACCGGCGCCGACAGTCCAGCCGAACCGATACAAGTGCCGATCCAGAGACGCGGTGGTTGCGACGCCCGCGTCGTCGAAACCTGCAATAGCCGTTGACGTCGTTATCTTGCCGAACGGAACGCCCGCGGTGGCGTAGGCAAGCAGGTCCGGCGTCACAAGCGTTCCGACGCGGCCGCGAACCGAAGCCACCCACCCCAAGCGATAGTCCAGACTCGCCGTCACGGTGGCATCGAGCGGAGCGAGCGCCGGGTTGCAGATGTTGCCGGGGCAAGCGGTGGCGCTGCTTCCGCGCTGATTGCGGTATTCAAAATCGCCTTCAATGCCTGCCAGCATCCGGCCCGACGTCCAGTTATAGCCAGCCTGTCCGCCAATACTGGCGCTGTCGTGCGTGGACGACAGGCGGGCTCCGGCAAGCGAGGCACCGGTTGCAACGTCGTTGAACGCAGCGTTGGTAACGCCCTCACCCCTCAAATATCCAACATTGCCGCCGGCATAGATGCCCGCCCAGTTCCAGGCCGCCGCTTCGAGCGCGGGGCTCTTGTAGTAGCCGTTGCCGGCCGGCCGTCTCGCCGTGCCAATCCAGGTGCCGGGCGGGCCGCTTGGCCGGTCGACACCGTATTTGACGTTGAGAAACAGCTTGAAGCCACGACCCGGCTGCAGGATCTCGTCCTTGTGGAATTGAACGGAGTTGCGAATGTTGGCGTTGAGCAGATTGTCGCCAACTACCCCGGTCGCGACCTCAACCGCGCCCCACGGCGAATCCTTCCAGAATTTCCGGTGCTCGAGTTGTACTTTCACCAAATCATATCCGGCGGTCGGCGTGTCGAATTGCGGAATGTCGTTCTGCGCAAACGCGTGCAACACGCCGACGCGCGCGAACCAATTGTCGTTGCGCCAGTAGACGCCGCCGCCAAGTCGCATCGGAGGAATGCGCGGCACGTTGCTGCCGTCAGTGAAGGTCGCCCGCACCACATCATATTGGCCATCGAGGCCAAGGGTGCCATTGCCAAGTTGCGCGGCGTCCCACTGCCACGCCAGTTCGCCGCCGCGGAAAGTCGCGTCACGCTGATCGTAGTTGACCTGGATGTAATCGGTGCCGGCGCCGCATGAAGCAAACGTTTCCTGACAAAAGATGCCGGTGGCGCGCGAGAAAATGAACTTGTCGTACGACGTGTAGTAGGCATTCGCGGCGAATCTGAAATCGCCATCCGTACGTTTCAAGCCGATTTCCGCGGTCTGCGCGGTTTCGATTCCGAGGTTCGGGTTGCCGATCTTGAACGTCTTCTCCGAACCGTCGGGACCTTGGGCGAACAGTTCGAGAGCGCGCGGCGCACGTTCGATCCGTTGCAGCGTCAGGCTGGCGACCAGCGAAGATGGAAGATCCTTGATGATGCCGAAGCTGACGCTCTTCGGCATGAAGTCGAGCTTGGCGGCGGCCCTGCCCGGCTCATCCGGTGGTGGGAGAAAATTCGGCGGGAAAGTGAATGCCGTTCCCGCGACATTGACCCCCTCGATGCGACCCGCCAGTTGCGTGCGCAGCGTGTCCGTGTGCCTGACCTCATTGAGAAAGTACGCCGCCGCTGTTCTGGTCTGGGCCGGAAGCAAGATCGCCTGCCCTGCCGTATCGAGTTGCTGGTAGGCGCCTTGCGCGCCAAAAATGCTGGTCAGCGCACCGATTGGCGTGGCGAACGGCGCAAGTTCGAACTCGAGCTTGCCTTCGGTCTGCCGGTTCTTGAAGGTGGCGGTAATCTCCTGGAAGCCGGTTGTGGCTAGCACGGTCTCGTCGTGCCGGTACTCCGAATAACCGGTCCAGTACCTGATCGCGGCAAGCGCGCTTGCGTCCGGGCGATACTCGCCCTTGGAGCTGATCTTGGTTTGCTCGAGGTCGTTGTGCTGGCGGGCTTCCGCGGTCGCAATACCGGGGACGTAGTAGTCGCTGGTGAAACGGGAGACGGCGATGCCGGCATAACCGCCGTCGAAAAGCCAGGAGCCGCCGACCGCCGCGCCTGCGCTTTGCGAAGCGGAATTCGGCTGCTTGCCGTTAAAGGCAGGCGCAGGGATTGGCGGGACCAGATACGGGTAACTCGGGACGCTGTAATCGCCGGAGGAGCGCCCGTAGATGTCGGCATGAACGGCGGCGTTGCGGCCGCCGGCATCCAGCAACAGGCCGCTCTCCCATCCCTTGTTGACGCTCGTCACACCCGACCTCAGTTCCGCAGCCACTCCCCCGAGCGGCGCAGCGGTCGGAATCCGGTTGTTGTTGACATCGACGACGCCGCCAACGGCTTGCGAGCCGAAGCGGAGCGCACCCGGTCCGCGAATGACGTCGACCTTCTGGATGGCGAGAGGGTCGATCGGCACCGCGTGGTCCTGCGCGATGTCCGACACGTCGACCGCACCGACGCCGTTCTCCTGAATGCGGACCTTTGCGTCCGACAGGCCACGCAAGATCGGGCGCGACGATTCGGTGGCAAGCCCCGCCGATGTTGCGCCGGGCATATTGGTGAACAGGCTGCCGAACCCACCGTTGCTGCTGCCGGTCTGGATCTGGTTGCTCCCGATCGTCGACAGCGGCGCGAATGGCGGATTGAAGGGCGACGTGGGCACGGGCGCGGGCGTTGGGCCCGGCAGCGGTGCCGCCACGGTCGTCGAACGCCGACCGGACTCGCTGCGCGCGGCCCGCCGCGCGGGTTTAGGCTGACGCCCCTCGACGGTCACTTGCGGCATGTCGATTTCCGCCGGCGCGCTCGGCGTGGCTTGCGGTCCGGCCGCCGGGGCCGGCGCGGTCTGCGACGGAGCCTGCTCCGCCGGGGCTTGCCCCGCTGCCAGCGGCGCCGGAGCGGCTGGTTCGGCAGACGGCGCGGCCTGGGGCGTCGGTGACGCGGGCGCTGCGGTTTGCGCGAGCGCCGCGGCGTGGCTCAACCAAACCACGGCCAGTGCCGATGTGCCCGCAAGGGCCATTCGCGTCGCGCGCATATTCATCCCCAACCGATCGCGCTTCAGCAACAGCCTGTTTGATAAGCCGCAACACCAAAACGTAGGTAAGGCTACATGTTAATGCTGAGCCGTTAACTGTCAAGATGCTGCGAACGAGTCGCAAATGCCAGGCGCCGGCCTGTTGCAGATCGGCGACAAGCCGCCAACTTGCAATGTGGTCGGCAGCACGCCATGGTCGCGCCTCGTCTGTATGGATTCGCCTGGAAGGTGCAGTGGTGCGCAAGCCCTCGACAAATCGGGCCAAACCGATGACGCCGCTGCCCGCGGAACAAACGCAGGCGCGCCGGTTCGGAAAGGCACGATCGGCGCGATCGACCGCGGTTCTGGAAGACTATGTCGAATTGATCTCCGATCTGCTTGGCACGACCGGCGAGGCGCGCCCGACCGACATCGCGCGCAGGCTGGGCGTATCGCACCCGACGGCGATCGACACCATTGCGCGGTTGAAGCGCGAAGACCTGGTTACGGCCCGCCCCTATCGCGGGGTGTTCCTGACCGAAAAGGGTGAGACCCTCGCCAAGCGCGTCCGCGCCCGTCACCGTCTGGTGGTCGACGTCTTGCTGGCGCTCGGCGTTCCGCAGGAAGCCGCGGAGGCTGATGCCGAGGGCATCGAACATCATGTTTCCGATGTGACGCTGAAGGCCTTCGCCGAATTTCTTCGCGGCGCCAAGGATCGACGCAAGGCATGACGCGATAGATCAGAGGCGGCGCTAGCCGGCCTTGGTCGTCTTACGCTCGCCGGTCATGGCATTTTCGGCCGCCCGGCTCATCAGCGACGCATAGTCATGGCCGAACAGGATTTCGCAGAAGCGGATCGCCGCCTTGGCCTGCATCTGCCGGTAGGCGCGCGCTCTGGTGTCGGCGCCGCGCAGCGCCTGCACCAGGCTCTCGGTTGAATGCTCGACGTAATGCTGCAGGTCGGAATAGGTCCGCAGAGTGACCTCGTTGATGGCGAGTTCGCTGGCATAGGTGCGGCACACCGCCACGAAGTCGATCAGGGCGGCGATCTCTTCGACCTCCGCGGCGTCGATCTTCGGCGCCGAAGCGATATCCTTGTCGGCGCGCTGACGCAGGATGCGGCGGACCCGGCCGGGCACGCTCTCGATCTCCGACTGCAGCGAATTGGAAATATCGGCGCGGATCGACGTGAGCTGGCGGCCCCACGCGGAATCGTTGCGCAGATCGAGCTCGGTGCGCAAGCCCCGCACGCCATCGTGCAGGATTTTCAGTTGATCGCCGACATTGTCGAAATGGCCGCGCCTGATGTCCGTGCGCAGGCAGGCCGTGAGAAACGAGAGATCGTGCAGCGCGATCGTAACGGCGATGCCGTAGGGCGTGGCCGCCACGCGAATCTCGTCGTCGGAGGCCGCCATCCTGACCGCGAGACGGATGATCTGCCACGGCGCCACCAGCCGCTGCATGATCAGCGACAGCGCGAACGGCAGCAATTGCGGCGTCTGCAACGAGGGCACGTTGAGCGCGGACGTCGCCGTCTCGAGCTGGGAGGGCGTCAGCGCCCGAATCTGGCCGGGAAGCCGACTGCCGAGCGTCTCCATCGCCTCACGAGCCCGCAGCACCGCGCCGATCGACAATAAATCCTCGACAACGTTCGGCGGGCCGATGCGCGAGAGCGCGCGATGCCTGTCGTCTCCCTGCACCGGAGTGGCGATCTTGACGATCGCCTCGGCTGCAGCGAGCTGGAATTTACGGGTCGCGGCTTCGAGACCTGCGGTGGAGCCGCTCAGCCTGATCTCGCCGAGTGTCGTTTCGAATGCGCGCACGGCCTCGGGCGCGCCGTCGCGGCCCAGCCATTGCCAAACCGCCAGCAGCGACGCGCGCCGGATCTGCCCGGCGCGCACCGGAAAATTGCCCTCGACGAGAAATGGCTCGAGTGGACCGTACAACAGCCGCGCCGGATCGTCGGTGCGCGGACGCGCCTCGTCGTCTTCCTCGGTCCCGCGCACGACCTTGCGCAATTGCTCGAGCACGAAATTGGCGACGGCGAGGTCTTCCCCGCGCTCGATGGCGCGCTCGAACTCCCGCATCAGCAGCGCCTGCGATTGAGGCGGGAGCTGGGCGAGATAGTCCCTCAGCCGCTCTGTCGATGTCTGGCTCATTCGCCTGGTGTGGATATATTTGTGTCACGCGGACGGCAAAGCGCGTCCACCGCCGATTTTAGAAGTGTGCGCGTTAAGAAGCCGTTTAGGAATAACGAAATCGCCCTGGGCCGTGCCGGATAGCGCCCCTTCAATCCCAGGCAATTCAGCCCGATAGGACGTTCATATCCCCGGCAACACCAGTTCTGCCCGCAGCCCGCCGATCGGGGCGTCGCCCAGGACGAGGCTACCGCCATAGAGGCTGGCGAGATCGATCACGATCGAAAGCCCGAGCCCGGAGCCCGGCTTGGATTCGTCCAGGCGCTGGCCGCGCCGGGACACCTGTGCGCGCTCGGCAGCGGACAATCCGCGGCCATCGTCATCGACGATGATCCGCAGCCGTGGCCCGGTGCCTGATACGACCGGTAATTCCGCGCGCACCTCGATGAATACCTGCGAGGCCGCCCATTTGCAGGCATTGTCGACCAGATTGCCGGCCATCTCCTCAAGATCCTGGCGCTCGCCGCGGAACTTTGCCTGCGGGTCCGCCTTGACCGCGATCGTGACACCACGATCCCGGTGGATCTTTTCCATGGTCCGCCGCAGCGCCTCGATGGCGGGCGCGACCTCGGTGACAGTGCCGACGATGGTGACGCGCGCGGCGATGCGTGCGCGCTCGAGGTGATGCGCGACCTGATCCCGCATCACAAAAGCCTGCTCCAAAACCTTGTTCGCAAAGGGATCCACTGTGTGGGCGGAGGCCTCGTTGACGATCACGGACAGCGGCGTCTTGATGGCATGGGCAAGGTTGCCGACATGGGTGCGGGCGCGCTCGACGATCTCGCGGTTGGCGTCGATCAGGGCGTTGGTCTCGCGCGCCAGCGGCGCGATCTCGACCGGAAATTGGCCCTCAAGCCGTTCGGCGCGTCCGGAGCGGATGTCGGCGATCGATTCCGAAATGCGCTTGAGCGGGGCCAACCCGAAGCGGACCTGGAAGATCGTGGTCAGGAGCAGCACGATGCCGAGCGCTGCAAAAGTGCCGCCGAGGTAATAATCGAAGGCGCGGATTTCGTCGAAAATCTCGGATGCGTCGCCAGCCACGCTGACCAGAAACTTGCCGTCGGCGCCGAGGTCGACCGGCCGTTCGACCACCCTCAGATCCTGGCCCTCCGGACCGTCGACGTAGCCGAGACGGATCCCGGCCGGGGTCAGTTCCGCGCCGATATCCTCGAGCTTCGGCAGCTTCTTGTCCCACAGCGAACGCGAGGCCTTTATTTCGGCCTTCTCGTCGGTCCGGACGATCTGCCAGTACCAGCCGGACAAGGGCAGTTCGAACAGCGGTTCGCCGAGCGACTGGAACTGTTGCTCAGGCGGCTCGTCCGGCGTTGCGACTTCGGCGATCAGGGTGCGGAGGTAGAGGTTGAGGCGGCGATCGAAGGCGCGCTCGGTCGCGTTCCGGTAGACCGACGACAGGATCACGCCGGTGATGACCAGGATCACGACCACCCACGCGGTCGCCGACAGGAACAACCGCGTGGCGAGCGAACTTCCGCGCATCAGAACAAGATCCCGAAAAGCGTATCCCCAGCCTCCAATCCTGCGGATGGAGACCGGCCTTCGGATAAGATCACGCTCGAATAAAAGAGCAAGGCTCATCAGGCGCCCGGCGACGGCGGCGTCAAGAGATAGCCGAGCCCACGCACGGTCTGGATGATGTCGACGTCGAGCTTCTTGCGGATGCGGCCGACGAACACCTCGATGGTGTTGGAGTCGCGGTCGAAGTCCTGGTCGTAGAGATGCTCGACCAGTTCGGTGCGCGACACCACGCGCCCGGTGTGATGCATCAGATAGGCCAGCAGCCGGTATTCGTGCGAGGTCATCTTGACCGGATTGCCCGAGACGCTGACCCGCCCGGTGCGGGTATCCAGCGAGACCGGGCCGCAGGTCAGTTCCGACTGGGCATGGCCGGTGGAGCGGCGCAGCAGCGCGCGAATGCGCGCCAGCACTTCTTCAAGGTGAAACGGCTTTGCGACATAGTCGTCGGCGCCAGCATCAAAACCCTGCACCTTGTCGCTCCAGCGATCGCGCGCGGTGAGGATCAGGACTGGCATGGCGCGGCCGTTGCGGCGCCACGCCTCCAGGACCGAGATGCCATCCATCTTCGGCAACCCGATGTCGAGCACGACGGCGTCATAGGGCTCGCTGTCGCCCAGATAGTGCCCCTCCTCGCCGTCGAACGCGCGATCAACCACATAACCGGCATCAGTCAAAGCCGTCGTAAGCTGACGGTTGAGATCCGGATCGTCCTCAACAACAAGCAGGCGCAAGCTGGCCTCCAATAGTGAGCCCTACAATATCAGTTCTCATGATGAGGCTCAGCGGGGTGAACGGGCCATGAACGACGTACACCGGGCAGTGCGACTTTTTCGTCATGACGCTTTCCGCGGGCCCGGGGTACGCCCGCAAACCGCAGGCCCAACGCCTAACATGCCCGATCGGAGGCCCCAAGGGGGCCGGCAGGTTGCTTGCGGCAATGGCTCCCGAAAAGCGGGACCCACGGCCCAGCCGCGCGGATAAACACCCAGGTCGCGCAGCCTCGGTCAGTCCCTTATGTGCGGAAGAATATGAACCAGACGATGCCAAGGATCAGAATTGCGAGCCCGGTCGATACCGTCAGGAGTGCAAGCACGGACGGACCGGGTTCAGCTTGGCGCGCCTCGGTCGGGGTTTCGACGATCTGGCCATGTCGTTTCGTTGCCATGGGGACCTCTTCGAGTAAGTGCCTGTAATGTCAGCGATGCTCCGACACCGGCTGTGAAAGCAACGCATGATCAAAAGTGATGTTCCGGGTATTTGGGCCGTGTCGCGCGGTCGCCGTGTTAAAAAGGTCGCAGGTCCGGCTCAGAACGGGCCCCTCGAGGGTTAACGCCGTTCCGAGATTCCGCAGCCCGGCATGTTTGAGACGGGGTGATCCGGTGGTATCCTTCCCGTTCGTCTGTTGCGTATTTTCGGAGTAGCCCATGGCCCCCCGCGCCAATTGGAAGGGTTTTCTGCGCCTGTCGCTCGTGACCTGTCCTGTCGCCCTCTATCCGGCGACGTCGGACACCGAGAAGGTCTCGTTCAACCAGATCAACCGCAAGACCGGCCACCGCATCAAATACGCCAAGGTCGACGCCGAGACCGGCGAGGAAGTCGCCAGCGAAGACATCATGAAGGGCTACAAGATCGATACCGACACCTACATTGAAGTGTCGAAGGATGAGCTAGACGACATCGCGCTGGAATCGACCCGCACCATCGAGATCGACGAATTCGTTCCGAAATCCGATATCGACGGCCGCTATCTGATCCGCCCCTATTATCTCGTGCCGGACGGCAAGGTCGGCCACGATGCGTTTGCGGTTATCCGTGAAACCATCCGCAGCATGGACAAGGTCGCGATCGGCCGCGTGGTACTGACCAACCGCGAGCACATTATCGCGCTGGAGCCGCTCGAGAATGGGCTGATGGGAACGCTGCTGCGCTATCCCTATGAAGTGCGCAACGAGAAGGAATATTTCGACGATATCCAGGACGTAAAGATCACCAAGGATATGCTTGATCTGGCAAAGCATATCGTCGAGCAGAAATCCGCCTCATTCGAGCCCGAGCAGTTCGAGGACCGCTACGAGCAGGCGCTGATCGATCTGATCAACCAGAAGCGCAACGGCCTGAGCACGAAGGCCAAGGCGGCGCCGAAGACCAGCGGCAACGTCATCAACCTGATGGACGCGCTGAAGCGCAGCATCGCCAGCGAGAAAGAGGCCGCCCCTGCCGCCGCCAAGGCCAAGGGCAAGAAGCCGAAGAAGGCCGCCGCCGGCCAGCGCGAGATGCTGTTGCCGATCAGCGGTAGCGGAAAGCGCGCCGCCAAGGAGACGGCGAAGGAAGCACCGAAGAAGGCGGAAAAGCCGGTGCGTACCGCCGCCCGCACCAAGAAGGCCGGATGATCGGGCAAGGAGCGCGATAGATAGCACCATCTAGCGCGCGATGCCGTGGTCGACGCCGTTCGATGATCCGATACCGCTTCGCAGCGGCCGTAAGCTCGCGACACTGCAGCAGGCCGCCGACTATGTCATGACCTTGCCGGAGAAAGTGCAGCACGAGGCGCATTGGCAGGTCGCGGTGGAAAATCTGATCAACGCGGCCGAGACCGGCGGCGGCTGGATGATGTTCGCGCGGATCGCGATGCTGCGGGCTCTCAATGCAGACCCAAAAGACAAATAGCGCCGGTTCAATCCCCGCCGCCGTCCCCGTCCCCACTGCCAAAGTCCAACCCGCCATCGCAACCACCAGACGACCGGTCGTTGACCATCCAATCGAGCAACCAGGCTGCGACCAATATCGCGGAGAACACGCGCCACGGATGTTGCTGGACATAGGCCAGGATTGATGGCCCCCAGGACACCAACAGCGGCCCAAACAGCAGTTCCAGCATGATGTCTGTGCGGCCTTGCCGCTACTTGAGCCCGGTGCTGACGTCGGTGAATATCTCGCGGAGCACGATGGCGATGCCGTCGACGGCGGCGACGATCACGATGCTGAGGCCGACCGCAATGAGGCAATATTCGATGGCGGTAGCGCCGCATTCATCGTCTACAAATCGTGCCAGTAATCGACGCATAGACAAGCTCCTGTCGACGCCCCCCCGAAATTTCTCCCGCGCCATACTGATTAAACTCTAGGGCGGAACGGTTGAAGAGGCCTTGAAGAACAGAATGAACGATTGATTAAGGCTGACGAGGAACCGCGCCCCTGTTGACGGTCGATCGCGGCCAAAGGCTACGAAACGCATATCAGCACTTCCGCGCGCACGTGCAGCTTCGCTTTACCTCGCGTGGAAATCCTGTTCCTACTGTCGCAAATTGGCCGGACCCAAACCGGCCTGCATCCAGGGGGAGAGACCGTCATGAAACTCGGCGCCGCCATCGCGGAAATCATGAAGCGCGAGGGAATCGAAATCCTCTGCGGCTATCCGGTCAATCATCTCATCGAATATGCCGCCAATGCCGACATCCGCCCGGTGATGGTGCGGCAGGAGCGCATCGGCGTTCACATGGCGGATGCTATCTCGCGCGTCACCTCGGGCCGTTCGATCGGCGCGTTCTGCATGCAGCACGGGCCCGGCGCCGAGAACGCGATGGGCGGCGTGGCGCAATGCTACGGCGAATCCGTCCCCGTGCTGGTGCTGCCGATGGGCTACGCGCGAAGTCTCGCCAATATCGATCCGAACTTCAATTCCAGCCAGGCGATGAAGGCGTTCTCGAAGTCGTCCGAGCCGATCAACATCGCGGCGGAAGTCTGCAACATCTTCCGGAGAGCGTTCACCAAATTGAAGAATGGCCGCGGCGGACCGGTCATTGTCGAAATCCCGGCCGACATGTGGAACGAGGAAGTGCCGGAGCCTCTCAACTATACACCGGTGCTGCGCACCCGTTACGGCGCGGATCCCCTGCATGTAAAGGAAGCGGCCGCCCTGCTCGTCGCAGCGAAGCGTCCGGTGATCTATGCCGGTCAGGGCGTGCATTACGCAAAGGCCTGGCCGCAGCTCAGACGGCTGGCGGAGCGCCTCGCCATTCCCGTCACGACCAGCCTTGGCGGCAAGTCGTCGTTTCCGGAGACGCATCCGCTATCGCTGGGCTCGGGCGGCCTCGCCGTGCCACGCGCGGTGCCGAAATTCTTGGGCGACGCCGACGTGATCTTAGGAATCGGCTGCTCGTTCACCGAAACCTCGTTCGGCATCGCCATGCCGAAGGGCAAGACCATCATTCATTCCACGCTCGATCCGAACCATCTTAACAAGGATGTCGAGGCCAAAATCGGCCTGGTCGGCGATGCTGCCCTGGTGCTCGATGCCTTGCTGGAAGAGATCGGCAAGACTGTTACGTCCGATCGCGACGCAACCGCGGTCGCCGCCGAGATCGCCGCCTCTCACAAGGAATGGCTGGCGAAATGGATGCCGAAGCTGACGCATAACGAAGCGCCGCTGAACCCCTATCGGGTGTTGTGGGACCTGCAGCACACCGTCGACATCAACAACACCATCATCACTCACGACGCCGGCAGCCCGCGCGACCAGCTCTCGCCGTTCTGGAAATCGGTCGAGCCTCTGTCCTATATCGGCTGGGGCAAGACCACGCAGCTCGGCTACGGCCTTGGCCTTGCGATGGGCGCCAAGCTGGCAAAACCCGACAAGCTCTGCATCAACGTCTGGGGCGATGCCGCGATCGGCTTCACCGGCATGGATTTCGAAACGGCGGTGCGCGAACGCATCCCGATCATGTCGATCCTCTTGAACAATTTTTCCATGGCGATCGAGTTGAAGGTGATGCCGATCTCGACCGAGAAATACCGCTCCACCGACATTTCCGGCGACTACGCCGCGATGGCGCGCGCGTTCGGCGGCTATGGCGAGCGGGTGACGAAACCGGAAGACATCATCCCCGCCATCAGGCGCGGTATCCAGAAGACACAGGAAGGCGTCCCGGTGCTGTTGGAATTCATCACCAGCAAGGAGACCGAGGTGTCAAGGCCGGGAATCTGAGGGTACGCAGAGAGACCATCAATCGCCGATGTCGCGCGTCACCATCATCGAAACCGGGCTGGTCAGTCCCAAAAACCGCGAACTCTACGGATCGTATCCGCAGATGTTCGAGCAGATGATCGGCGCCGCCGACGCCGACTTCACCTTCAATACCGTCCGCATTCCCGCTGGCGATCCGCTGCCGGACATCGAAAGTCTGGAGGCGATCCTCATCACCGGCTCCGCGGCCGGCGTTTATGACGGGTTCGAGTGGATCGCCCCGCTCGAGAACTTCGTGCGCGCAGCCCACGAGAACAAGGTGCCGATGGTCGGCGTCTGCTTCGGCCATCAATTGATCGCACAGGCGTTGGGCGGCACCGTGCGCAAGTCCGAGAAAGGCTGGGGCATCGGGCGGCACGTTTACGACGTGGCGCCCGGCAACGGCGTCGTCGAAGGCCCGCGCATAGCGCTGGCCGCCTCGCATCAGGATCAGGTCGTCACGCCGCCCCCGGGCGCCAAAACCATCCTGTCATCGGCATTCACCGAATATGCCGGACTGCTCTATCCCGGCGGCACCACGCTCTCGGTGCAGCCGCATCCGGAATTCTCTGTCGGCTACGCGCTGGCCTGCTGCGAGATAGCCGGGAGCAAGGGCCATGCGCCCGACGGCCTTGTCGCAGCCGCAAAAGCCTCGCTCGCTGAGCCCTTGGAAGGCGCAAGACTTGGGGGCGCAATCACACGTTTCCTCGCCCGATCAAGGTGACGTGAGCACCGAAAGGCCGTCTTAAGACCTCTATGAGCGCTGGCTCTAAGGCTTCCGGGATGAAATAATCCGGTTGGAACCGCGGCGCGAGGGGCCAATCGGTCATGCCCCGCGCTCCGGGCATGGATAGTTGGAATGGCGACGCTTCCCGAGAACAAGTCGGTCGCGATCGATGAGCTGGAATCAGCCATCACCGAGATGGAGTCGCGCCTCGAATCCGCCCGCGCCGAGCGCGACGAGGCGAAGGCACGCCAGATCGAGCTTGAGATCGAGAACGCAAATCTGCGTCGGGAACTGAACCTCGCGCGGGACCGCCAAGGCGCCACGGCCGGCATCCTGAAGGTCATCGCTGGATCGGCTGCCGATGTTCAGCCAGTGTTCGAGGCGATCGTCAACAGCGCGGCAAAGCTGTTCGAACCCTGCAGCGCGACAATCACAACGTTCGAAGACGGCGAGCTGCACTGGAGTGCGACAGCAGCTTCAATCACCGGCTTTGATGTCGATCGCGCCCGCTCGGTATATCCTATTCCGTTCGATCCGGACCGCTCTCCTTCGGCTCGCGCGATTCTCGAACGTCGTATCATTGAGATCCCCGACGTTACCGCTCCCGACACACCGGAGTTTACGCGCAAGGCCGCAATCGCCGGCCGTTTTCGATCCATTACTTTCGTGCCGTTGATCGATCAAGAGCAAGGCATCGGTACGATCATCTTTACCCATCCGCAGGCCGGATTCCGTTTTTCGGAAGGGCAGCTCGCGATTGTCCAGACCTTCGCCGATCAAGCCGTGATCGCGATCCAGAATGCGCGGCTGTTCAACGAGACGCGCGAGGCGCTGGAACGGCAGACGGCCACCGCAGACATCCTCAGGGTGATCGCCTCCTCGCCGTCGGACGTGCAGCCGGTGTTCGAAGCCATCGCAGAAAGCGCCAAGCATTTGCTGGGCGGGTTCTCGACCACGGTACTGCATTTCATCGGCGATGAGCTTCATCTGGTCGCCTACACACCGACCAGTCCCGAGGCGAATGAAGCGCTGAAGGCCTCCTTCCCGCGCAAGCTCGCGGAACTCCCGATCTTTGCGCTGGTCCGCAACGGGGAAACTATCCAGTTCGCCGACACCGAAGCCGAAGAGGTGCCGGAAGCGAACCGGGACTTGGCCCGGCTGCGCGGCTTCCGCAGTGTGCTGTTCACGCCGCTCATGAACCGCGGCACGGCGGTCGGCATGATCAGCGTGACGCGCAAAGAGCCCGGCGCCTTCGCGCCGCACCATGTTCAGCTGCTTCAGACCTTCGCCGACCAGGCGGTGATCGCAATCGAGAATGCGCGGCTGTTCAACGAGACAAAGGAAGCGCTGGAGCGGCAGACCGCCACGGCCGAAATCCTCAAGGTCATTGCGTCCTCGCCTTCTGACGTTCAGCCGGTATTCGATGCCATTGCAGACAGCGCCAACCGCCTGATCGGCGGTTTTTCGGCCGCGGTGTTCCGCTACATCGATGGCAAGATCCATCTGGCTGCCTATACGCCGACCGACGCGGTCGGCGATGCCGTCCTGCAAGCCTCATTCCCGGCTCCCCTCGACAAGTTTCCGCCCTACCACCTGACGCGTGAAGGCGCGCCCGCGGAATTGCCTGATACCGAACGCGAGCCGGCGGCGCGCGACATTGCGCGGGCGCGCGGCTATCGCAGCATGCTGTTCGCGCCGCTGATGAATGACGGCGCGGCGATCGGCATCATCACCGTCACCCGCGTCGCGCCCGGCCCGTTCGGCGAACAACATACCCGCTTGCTGCAGATGTTCGCTGATCAGGCTGTGATCGCGATCAAGAATGTCGGACTGTTCAACGAGGCGAAGGCGCGCACCGAGGATTTGAGCGAGGCGCTGCAGCAGCAGACGGCGACCGCCGACGTGCTCAAGGTGATCAGCCGCTCGGCGTTCGATCTGGAGACCGTGCTCAATACGTTGACCGAATCCGCCGCGCGGCTTTGCGACGCCGACATGGCGGCGATGACACGGCAGCACCCCGATGGCGGCTATTATCATGCAACGCGATATAACTTCTCTCCGGAATGGGAACGGTTGAATGTTTCCGTGCGGTTGTATCCTGGCCGCGGCAGCGTCGTCGGACGTGTTCTCGTTGCGGCCAAGGCGGTTCAGATTCCGGACGTACTAGCCGATCCAGAGTACACCTATTCCGAGCAGCAGAGAGTTGCCGGCTATCGCACACTGCTGGGCGTTCCCCTCCTCCGCGAGGGGCAGCCAATCGGCGTGATCTTCCTCTGCCGGACCGCCGTGCAACCCTTCACCGACAGGCAAATCGAGCTGGTGCAGACCTTCGCCGACCAGGCCGTCATCGCCATCGAGAATGTCCGCCTGTTCGATGAGGTGCAGGCCAAGACGCGTGATCTCTCCGAAGCCCTCACCTACCAGACCGGCAGCGCCAACATTCTGCAGGTGATCGCCTCCTCGCCGACCGACCTCGATCCGGTACTGCAGTCTATCGTCGAAAGCGCCTGTGATCTGTGTGCGGCTAGCGATGCGGTCGTGCAGCTCCGGGACGGCGACGATCTGCGCTTCAGGGCGCATCATGGCCCCATCGAGATCAATGTCGAGAAATGGCCGATCGGCCGCGACTGGGCAGCCGGCCGGGCTTTCCTGGACCAGACCACAGTCCACGTGACCGACGTTTTCTCGGAACAAGCGAACGACTTCGCCGGCAGCCGGGAGCTGTCGCATCACACCGGCGGCGACGGCGTCCGTACCGTCCTGAGCGTCCCCCTGCTGCGCGAGGGCGAGAGCCTGGGAGCCCTCACGCTTCGCCGCCAAGAGGTGGAGCCATTCAGCGACAAGCAAATCGCCCTGCTCCGGACCTTTGCCGATGAGGCGGTGATCGCCATCGGCAATGTGCAGCTGTTCGAGGAGGTGCAGGCGCGGACGCGCGAGCTGTCAAAATCCCTCGAGGACCTCCGCACCGCGCAGGACCGCCTCGTGCAGACTGAAAAGCTCGCCTCGCTCGGGCAGCTCACCGCGGGCATCGCCCACGAGATCAAGAACCCGCTGAACTTCGTCAACAATTTCGCAGCCCTATCAGCGGAGTTGACCGAAGAGCTGAACGACGTCCTCAAGCCCACTGAGCTTGCCGAAGAGGTCCGTGCGGAAGTCCATGAGTTGACGGGGCTGTTGAAAGACAACCTGGAAAAGGTCGTGCAGCACGGCAAGCGCGCCGATTCCATCGTCAAGAACATGCTCTTGCATTCGCGCGAAGGCGGCGGCGAGCATCGGCCGTCCGACATCAACGCGCTGGTCGACGAGAGCCTCAACCTCGCCTATCACGGCGCCCGCGCCGAGCAGCCGGGTTTCAACGTCACACTCGAGCGCGATTTCGATCCGGCCGCCGGTCAGATCGACCTGTTCCCGCAGGAGATCACCCGCGTGCTCCTCAATCTCGTCTCGAACGGGTTCTATGCCGTGACCAAGCGCCGAAAGGAAAGCGGTGAACCCGGCTTCGAGCCGACGCTGCGGGCCGGCACCAAGGACCTCGGCGATGCCGTCGAAATCCGCATCCGCGACAACGGCACCGGCATTCCGCCCGAGGTAAAGGAGAAGATGTTCAACCCCTTCTTCACCACCAAGCCGGCCGGCGAAGGGACCGGTTTGGGACTATCGATGAGCCACGATATCATCGTGAAGCAACATGGCGGCACCATTGAGGTGGATACTGAACAAGGCCATTTCACTGAATTCCGTATCGTGTTGCCGCGAACAAGCAATTTTGCAGAAAAGTCCAGAGGATAGCCGTGAGTGTTCTGGTTCTAGTTGTGGATGACGAGCCCGACGTGGAAGCGTTGTTCCGCCAGCAATTCCGCCGCGACCTGCGTGCACAGCGATTCGTCATGGACTTCGCCCGGTCCGCGCCGGACGCTTTGGCGCGCGTCGGCTCAACCATCGAGCATTCGCTGATCCTCATCCTGTCCGACATCAACATGCCCGGCATGACGGGGCTGGAAATGCTGCCGAAGGTCAAGGAGATGCGGCCCGAGGTGCCGGTCATCATGATCACGGCCTATGGCGATGCCGACACCAGGCGCAAGGCGCTCGAGAACGGCGCAACTGACCTTCTGAACAAACCGATCGATTTCGTGACGCTGCGTCAGAAGATCGATGCCAGACTCGAGCAAGCCGCATGACCGCAACAATCCTCGTGGTTGATGATGAGCCGGATCTGGAGGCGCTGGTCCTTCAGAAATTCCGACGGCAGGTTCGCGAGGGTTTGGTCAGCTTCATGTTTGCGCGTGACGGGCTCGAGGCGTTGCAGTCGCTAGAAGAGCATCCGCACGTCGACTTGGTGGTCGCCGACATCAACATGCCACGAATGGACGGCCTGTCGCTGCTCGCCAAGCTGCAAGAATCCGAGGACAAGAAATCGACCATTATCGTGTCGGCTTACGGCGACATGAGCAACATCCGCACCGCGATGAATCGCGGTGCGTTCGACTTCCTGACCAAGCCGATCGATTTTGCCGATCTCGAAGCGACGATCGATAAGACCCTGCGGCACATCGAAATGCTGCGCGAGGCACGTCGCCGTCAGACGGAAGCCGAGCGAGCCCATGCTTCGCTCTCCCGCTATTTCTCGCCCGAGCTCGCCAAGCGGCTTGCGGCCAGTGTGGGCGACAGCACGGAGGTGACCTGGCGCGACGTTGCGGTCATCTTCACCGACATAACCGGCTTCACCTCACTCATTGAGGCTGCCGCGCCCGAACTCCTCGGGCAGCTGCTCAACGAATATGTGACCGGAATGACCGATGTCACCTTTGCCCATGAGGGGACCGTGGCAAAGGTGATCGGCGATGCGATCGAGGTTCTGTTCAACGCACCCAGCGACCAGCCCGACTATGCGACGCGCGCAGTCGCCTGCGCGCAAGAGCTTGACGTATGGGCGGAGGCGTTTCGCGAACGGTGGAAGGCGAAGGGCGTGAATTTCGGTGCCACCCGCATCGGCGTTCATGCGGGTCCTGCGCTGGTGGGCAATTTCGGGGGCAGCCGCTTCTTTGACTACACCGCTTACGGCGACACCATCAACACGGCGGCGCGACTCGAAGCCGCCAACAAGTTTCTCGGCACGCGAATCTGCGTCAGCGCGACAATTGCAAACGCGGTGGAGAACTTCAGGGGCCGGCCGATCGGGGATCTCGTGCTGCGTGGGCGCAGCGAACCATTGCGCGCCTACGAGCCGTTATCGGCAGCAAGTTTTGGGGCGCCAGCGACTTCACTGTATGGCGAAGCTTTCGCCAAGCTCGAGGCCGGCGATGGCAGTGCAATGCCGGCCTTTGCCGCACTTGTCGGTTCGCACGCCGAGGATCCCCTGGCCAACTTTCACCTCAAGCGATTGCTAAACGGCGCGAAGGGCGCTCGCATGCCAATCGAATAGGCGCCCTACTCCGCCATCTCCGAAGGCGTCGACGGACCGGCCAGCGGCCGTTCTTCCATCGCGATGATACACACCGCGGCGCAGGCCAAGAGCGCGGCGGCGGCTCCGAACACGTAGCGGAACGCCGTGATCATGTCGGCTATTGGTATCGCATTCGCCGGTCCCCGGTGTTCGCCGAGCGAGATACCGGCGCCCAGCGCCATCAACAGGATCGCGCTGAAGGCGGCGACCGTGAACGACGACATCAGCGCGCGGAAGAAGTTCATCGCGCCCGTGACGGTGCCGATCTGCGGGCGCGCCACCGCGTTCTGCAGCGAGACCACGCTGACCGGGAATGTCGTGCCGAGCCCAAGCGCGAACAGCGACAGCACGATCAGCAAGGCCCACAGCGGCAGCGTCGCCACGGTCAGCACCATACCGAAGATCGCCGCCGCCGACGTACCCACGAGAGCCACGCGCTTGTAGTGCTTGGCGCGCGCCATGGTCCGTCCGGCGATCGCCGCACCACAGGTGGAGATCGCGGCGAGTGGAATCAGCGCAAGCCCCGCTTCGCTCGCGGTCAGATGATAGACGACCTCGTAATACAGTGGCAGATGCACGGTCAGCCCGGTGATGGCGCCCAGCGCGCAAGCGCCCGCCACCATGGCGTAGGGCACCACTGTCCCGCCGAGGAGCGGCAGCGGCAGAAACGGCTCCTCGGCATTGCGCGCGTGCCAGACAAAGGCGAGCGCCAGCGCCACCGAGGCGCCGATCATCGCCATGATCGAAGGCGACAGCCAGGCATAGCGGTTGCCGCCCCAGGTGAGCACCAGCATGACCACGACGGCAGACGCCATCAGCAGCACGCCGCCGAGCCAGTCGACCTTGCGGCGTCGGTGGAACACCGGAATCTTGCCCATCTTCGGCAGCAGCAGAAACATCGCGCCGACCGCAAGCGGCACGTTGATCCAGAAGATCATCGACCAGTGCAGATGCTCGGCGAACACGCCGCCGAGCACAGGGCCCATCAGCCCAGCCGCCATCCAGACGCCGCTGAAATAGGCCTGATACTTGCCGCGCTCGCGTGGGCTCACGACGTCGGAGATCACGGTCTGCACGACCGGCATGATGCCGCCGCCGCCAAGCCCCTGCAGGCCGCGCGCAACGATCAGTACCGGCATGTTGGGCGCCACCGCGCAAAGAATCGAGCCGACCGTGAACAGGGCAAGCGAAACCGTGATCATGACGCGGCGGCCGTAGATGTCGCTCAGCGTGCCGAATACGGGTGCAACCGCGGTCGAGGCCAGGAGATAGGCGGTGATGACCCAGGACAGATTGCTGACGTCGTTGAACTGGCGGCCGATGGTCGGCAGCGCCGTCGCCACGATGGTCTGGTCGAGCGCCGCCAGGAACATCGTCAGCAGCAGGCTCATCAGGATGGTGCGGACCTCGTCCGGGGTCAGCGGCGCGGGCGGCGCAATCGGCGGCGCATCGCTGACCTCAATGACCTCTGTCGTGATGCGCGAGAGCTCGTCGCCGATATCGTCGGGCAATGTCGTCTGGTCGGCAGGTTCACGGCCCTGCCGCTGGTGCTGGTTCATGTCGGACGTAATATTGTTCTGCGCGACCAAAGCCGCCGAGATGGATTCGCCATATAGCCAGCACCTTAGAGGGCAAATTCCTCTCGGGGCAGCGCCTCGTGCGCATGGGTGCATCCCGCGAGAATATCGTCGCGTTTCCGTGATCGATCAGGACGGGAGATTCAGGCTTTGGGCCGCTTCTTGAGCCGCGCCCGCTTCGGCAACAAGGCCGGCCATTGCACGATGTGGTCCTCGAGGTCTTCGTCGGGGATCTCGTCCTCGGTGCCCTGGACCCGTCCGCGCACCGAAACGCCGGCTTCATGCACGGTATTGGGATCGCCCGAGATCAGCGGATGCCACCAATAGAGATCGCGTCCCTCGGCAACCAGCTTGTAGCCGCAGCTCGGCGGAAGCCAGCTCAGGGTGCGGACGTTCTCGGGCGTCAGGCGGACACAATCCGGAACCTTGTCGGAACGGTTCTGGTAATCCTTGCAGGTGCACAGGCCGGAATCGAGCAGTTTGCAGGAAACATGGGTAAAGTAGATTTTGCCGGTATCCTCGTCTTCGAGCTTTTCCAGGCAGCACCGCGCGCAACCATCGCACAGGCTTTCCCATTCGGCGCTGGACATCTCCTCCAACGTCTTGGTTTTCCAGAAGAAACCCTCCTGGCTGGAAGGCGATTTGCGCGGCGCGGTCATGCAATCAATCGTTTTCTCGGGTCGGTCGGCTGCGGCCCTTCTAGGAGGTCCGGCGACGGGGGCGCAAGCGGGTCTCACTACGGAGCCAAAAGCCAACGGCAGCGTTAGGGCTGACCGTCAAAATGGTGAGCGAGAGCATTGGTTTATAGCCCCCGCTCGGATAGAACAATGGCGAGTCCCCGAGGTCGTAAAAGCGCCTTGGGTTTGTCGCAACATCCAAGCAAGACGTCTCGACCGGCCCCGCCGGGCGCGACTAGAACAGATCAAGGGCCCCGGTGCGCCAGATCGTACCTCCAGAATTGAAGCAGAAGATCCGGAACTTCCTTCTGGATCTGGATGCCCGTATCGACTCGACGCTGTTCTCGTCGGGCAAGGGCCTGCGCGAGCTGTATGAGCGCTACTCCACCTTCATGGACCGCTTCTATGTCGGCCGCTGGAAGCGCTGGGTGTTCATCGAGCCGTTTTCGGAAGCCGCCACCATCGGCCTTGGCGGGCTGATCGTTATGTTGGCGCTGGCAATCCCCGCGTTTCGCGAAACCGCCGATGACGACTGGCTGAAGAAATCCGATCTCGCGGTACAGTTCCTCGACCGCTACGGCAACCCGATCGGCAACCGCGGCATCAAACATAACGACTCGATCCCTCTGGAAGATTTTCCGGACAATCTGATCAAGGCGACGCTGGCGACCGAAGATCGCCGCTTCTATGACCATTTCGGCATCGACTTCCCCGGTACCGCGCGCGCGCTCGTGACCAACGCGCAAGCCGGCGGCGTGCGCCAGGGCGGTTCTTCGATCACGCAGCAATTGGCGAAGAACCTGTTCCTGAGCAACGAGCGCACCATCGAGCGCAAGGTGAAGGAAGCTTTCCTTGCGATCTGGCTCGAGACGCGGCTGACCAAGAACGAAATCCTGAAGCTATATCTGGACCGCGCCTATATGGGCGGCGGCACGTTCGGCGTCGACGGCGCCGCGCATTTCTACTTCAACAAGTCGGCGCGCGACGTCACTCTGGCGGAATCGGCGATGCTGGCCGGGCTGTTCAAGGCGCCGACCAAATACGCCCCGCACATCAACCTGCCCGCCGCCCGCGCCCGCGCCAACATCGTGCTCGACAACCTCGTCGATGCGGGCTTCATGACCGAAGGCCAGGTGTTCGGCGCCCGGCGCAACCCGGCCTTCGCCGTCGACCGCCGCGACGAGAATTCGCCGAACTACTATCTCGACTACGCCTTTGAGGAAATGCGCAGGCTGGTCGATACCTTCCCGAAGTCCTACACCGAGCGCGTCTTCGTGGTCCGTACCTCGATCGACATGAACGTGCAGCGCGCCGCCGAGGAAACGGTCGAGAACCAGCTCCGCCAGTTCGGCCGCGACTACCACGCGACGCAGGCGTCCGTCGTGGTTGCCGACCTCGACGGCGGCGTCCGCGCCATGGTGGGCGGACGCGACTATGGCGCGAGCCAGTTCAACCGCGCCACGGACGCCTACCGGCAGCCGGGCTCATCATTCAAGCCCTACGTCTATGCCACGGCGCTCATGAACGGCTACAAGCCGACCTCGATCGTGGTCGACGGCCCGGTCTGCATCGGCAACTGGTGTCCGCAGAACTATGGCCATTCCTATTCCGGTTCGGTGACGCTGACGCAGGCGATCACCCGCTCGATCAACGTCGTGCCGGTGAAGCTGTCGATTGCGCTCGGCGGCAAGGTGGCGAACCCGGCCAAGGCCGGGCGCGCCAAGATTACCGAGGTGGCACGCAGGTTCGGCCTCACGGCGCCCCTGCCCGATACGCCCTCGATGCCGATCGGCTCCGATGAGGTCACCGTGCTCGAACACGCGGTCGCCTATGCGACCTTCCCGAACAAGGGCAAGGCGGTGAAACCTCACGCGGTGCTGGAAGTGCGCACCGGCGCCGGCGACCTGGTCTGGCGCTTCGACCGCGACGGCAAGAAGCCGGTGCAAGCCATTCCCGCCTCCGTCGCGGCCGACATGTCGGAAATGATGAGCCATGTCGTCAGCGAAGGCACCGCCCGCCGCGCCGCGATCGACGGCATCCCGACCGCGGGCAAGACCGGCACCACCAACGCCTACCGCGACGCCTGGTTCGTCGGTTTCACCGGCAATTTCACCTGCGCGGTCTGGTACGGCAACGACGACTACTCGCCCACCAACCGCATGACCGGCGGCTCGCTTCCCGCACAGACCTGGCACGACATCATGGTCGTCGCGCATCAGGGCGTCGAGGTGAAGGAGATCCCAGGCTTCGGCATGGGCACGAAGCAGCCCCAGCCCGCCCAATCCGCCAGCGCCGCGGCCAACGGCGCGGCACGGGCGCCGGAGACCAAGCCGGGGCCGCCGCCGGTATTGACGAAGCGCGGCGCGGATATTCTGGTGCGCGTCGAGAAACTGCTCGACGAGGCCGGGAGGGCCGCGGGCAAGACCTCGTCCAACGACCAGAAGCAGCCCTCCAAGCCGGTCACGTCAGGCGCGCTGGCGTTTCCGGAGAACTACGTGGCAGCCGCTGGCGAGCGGCCCGCGCCGGCGGAGCGAAAGAATTAAAAGGCATGATCCGGCAGAACCTTAACCGGCGTTCCTCGGAGCAGATGCGAAGCGTCCGCCCCGACATATTCGAAACAAGAGCAGCGCTTCAGGTTTCGGATGAAGCCGGTTCAAGCGGAATTTGATGCCGTGAGAGTTCGGAGCACTGGCCTGTGCGGCTGATCTTCATCACCCTGCTGGCACTGGCGCTTGCCACGGCCGTAGGTCTCGGCTCGACCTACCTGACGGCGACGCGCGGCACCGATCTCGGCACGCTCACGATCGGCGCCTGGACCGCACGGCCCAAGGCCGGCAGTTCCGAAATCGATCCCTATTCGCGCGCCTCGATCGCCCGCAGCGGCGAATTGCCTGTTGGCACCGGCGACGGCATCGCCTTCACGGCCACCACCGACGACAAGAACAAGCCGCTCGACGGGCGCTGCGACGTCATCGTCAGCGGGGTGACGCCGGCGGCCCGGTTCTGGACGCTGACGCTGTTCGACCGCAAGGGGCATCTGGTCGCCAATTCGCTGCAACGTTACGGCTTCACCAGCCAGGAAATCGTCCGCGGCTCCGACGGCGGGTTCGAGATCCGGGTGGCGGCGCGCTCGCGGGCCGGCAACTGGCTGCCGACCGGCGGCATCGAGCGCTACGCGCTGATGCTGCGGCTTTACGATACGCCGGTCGGCGTTGCGACGCGCACGCAGCGCGATGCGCCGATGCCCGCCATCACCACGGTGAACTGCCCATGATCCGGCTGGCATTCACCATCATCGCAGGCGTGCTGCTGGGCGGCGTGGTGCATCTCGTCAGCGTGCTGGCGCTGCCGCGCATCGCGACGCAAGACGCCTATTCGCGGCTGACGCCGATGACCAAAGAGAACGCCGTCACGGCGCTGCCGCTCGCCGAACCGAACAACGCGCCGATGCCGTTCATGGACCCGGCCTTTGCGGTCGCGATCTGCCGCTACGACCTCTCCGGGGGACCGCTCAAGCTGACGGTGCCGGTCAGTCAGGCCTATACGTCGGTGTCGTTCTATACCCGCAACGAGGTCGCCTACTACGCCATCAACGACCGCTCGGCCGGCCGCAAGGTTATCGAGCTCGATCTGATGACGGAGGAGCAACACGGCGAATTGCCGGAGGATGAGGAAGTCACCGCCGCCGACCGGCTGATCATCGACTCTCCCACCACGACAGGCCTGATCGTGCTCAAGGCCCTGGCGCCGGAGCCCGGCCTGATGCCGCAGGCGCAAGCCGCGCTCGCGGCATCGCGTTGCACCGTGGAGACCGAGCCGACGCCGGCCAAGCAGCCCGAGCCCGCACCGCCCGTGCCAGCCCCTGCGCCCGCGCCAAGATCCAAGCGCTGAATGACGACTTGGTCGGGGCCGACACTTACCTAGCGTAAACCTTGATCGCTGCGTGGGAATTGCCGATCCCTTCCTATGACCGATCGCGCCTGCCGCATTCTGTGGAACAAATCAACGTGCTCATGCGTCGCGATGGTGACATAACGCCGTTGTTTATCGTGCCTGCCCTTTAGGAGCGAGGAGGAGCCGATCGATGAAAGCCGAAGACGCCGCGGACATGATGGATCAGGAGAAGGAGAACGACCGCTTCAAGCAGCGCGCGGCGGTCAGCATCGCCATTCTGGCGATGCTGCTGGCCATCACCGGGCTTGGCGGCGCCAACGCCGGCAAGGAGGCGACCAACAACAACATCTATGCCGCGAACCACTATGCCTTCTACCAGGCCAAGAACATCCGCCAGACCGACTACAACCTCGCGGCCGACGCGATCGAATTGGCGTTCCTGCAGGACGGAAGCCTCAACGCCGAGGCCAGGACGGCCCTGAAGGCAAAAGCGGAGGCCTATCGCAAGACGGCGGCACGCTACGAGTCCGAGCCCGAGACGCAGGAGGGCAAGAAGGAATTGATGGCGCGGGCCAAGGACTACGAGAGCAGGCGCGACCATGCGCTGAAGCAGGATCCCTACTTCGACTATGCCGAAGCTCTTCTGCAGATCGCCATCGTGCTGATCTCGGTCTCGATCGTCGCGACGCTGCCCTGGCTTGCGATCGTCGGCGGCATCGTCGGTGCCGCAGGTGGCCTGCTGATGGTCAACGGCTACACACTGGCGGTCGAGATACCGTTTCTGGCAGCATAGAGGTCCGCACGCGGATGGTGGTGCAAGTGCTGTTTGGCAAGGACGAGGGGAGCGACGACAATGTGACACAGGCACAAGCCGCGCTCGCGGCGTCGCGTTGCACCACGGAGATCGAGCCTCCACCGGCCAAGCAACCCGAACCACCCGCCCCCCCCCCCCCCGCCACCCCCGGCGCCGCGGTCCAAGCGCTGATCACGGCCTCGAGCGGGATGGGTAGGAGTCGAATCGATTCCTCATTAGCGCGAAGCCAACGATCTCGTGTCCCGGACGCAGTGCAGATACTCTTCGGTGGTACACCGCAGGGCCTAGACACAAAAATCGCGAAAACAACCCCATGCAAAGTAGAATGGGCCCCGGCTCGCAGCACTCACGCCGCTTGCGTCCGGAGCACGAGATGGTCCGTCGTCACGGCCCAACCTAATCTCATCCTGCTCTAGCGTGAGCCGGCACTTCCTGGTGTTGGCCGCAGCGGCAATTCTCGTAGTCGACCGGATCGTGGCTGTTGAAGATGGTCACGGCATCGCCGTGATTGGCCTTGAGCGTTCGTAACCTCTCCTGGTTTTCGATCCGCATGGCGCGATCCATATCGCCGCGGCGCTGAAACATGCCGAGCACCAGCGGCATTCGCGGCGAAGCCTGCATCTGGCCGTGGAAGAAATAAGCGTCGCCGGCGTGCAGCAGCCATTTGTCTCCGCTTCGCACAGCGATGCCGCAATGGCCGAGCGTATGACCCGGAAGCGGGATCATCAGGATGTCGGGCTCGCGATCGCCAAGCGCGCGCACGCCCTTGAAACCGAACCAGTCCTCCCCACCCTCGTCGTAGAACGCCCATTGTGGCCCATGCTTCCACTGATCGGTAATGTAGCGCCCCTTCGGCGCCGGCGTCCGGCCGGTCACCGCCATGTCGTACTCGCGGCGATGGACGTGCACCTTCGCGTTCGGAAAATCCGGAATGCCGCCGGCATGATCGCGATCGAGATGCGTCAGCAAGAGATGCAACACGTCGCTTTTGGAATAGCCGAGCGCCTCGACCTGCCGCACGGCGGTCTCGGCCGGATCGAGCCGCGGCGTGGTCTGCCGGACCCATTTGGGTCCCAGCCGTGGCGGGTTGGCAATGTCGTCCAATCCGATACCGGTATCGACCAGCGCCAGCCCGTCATTGGTCTCGATCATCAGACAATGGCACACCATGCGCGCGCGCTGGAAAATGCTGCCGGTGCCGTTCACCAGGCGCCGGCCGATCGGGCACATGGTGCCGGTGTTGAGATGGTGGACGCGCATGACAATGTCTCCTTCGAGGTCAGTCGCCTTGCTTGCCATCCAGAAAACCATAGGTAAAATATCGATATCTGATAGTACCAATAGGATTAGCCTATGGATATCCGCGAACTCCGCTATTTCGCGGCCGTGTTCAAGGAGCGCAACCTGACGGCGGCCGCCAAGCGCTGCTTCATCTCGCAGCCCTCGATCTCGGCGGCGATCACCAATCTGGAGGCCGAGCTCGGCACGGCGCTGTTCATCCGGCACAAGAAGGGCGTGGCACCGACGGAAGCGGCCGAACAATTCCATGCCGTCGCCCGCCGCATCATCGATGAGGCGGACGCCGCGAAAAACCTGTTCCGAAAACCTGCGACGCGGAACGCGCTGACGCTCGGCCTGATGCGCACGCTCGACCGGCCACGAACCATTGCGCTTCTGAAGCCGCTGACCGAGAGCGCCGACATCGCGCTCCGCCTCGTTGGCGTCGATGACGCCGCGGATGCACGGATCGTCTCCAAAAACCTACTGCGCGCCGACGAGCATTTCGTTCCGCTCTGGGTCGAGCGCTACGTCGCCGTGTTACCGCCATCGCATCCGCTGACGCTGAAGGAGCGGCTGCGCACCGCCGACCTCGCCGGCGTCGCCATGGTCGATCGCTGTCATTGCGAGCAGAGCGAATTTTTCGGCCGCGCCGCACCGGCCGCGCGGCAGCCCGCAGCGATTGCCGAATCCGAAGACTGGGCGATGGCGCTGGTGGCCGCCGGTGTCGGCATTGCCATCGTTCCCGAAGGCGTGGCGCGCGCCAATTCCGATGTCGCGGTGCGCGAGATCGATGTCGACGTGAAGCGCGAGGTGGGGCTCGCCTACAGCGCAGCACGGCCGCCGTCGGAGGTGCTGCAGAATTTTATCGCGAAACTGCAGAGCCAGCGGCCCAAAGCGGGCCGCGCCAGATCGAAGGCTCGGCGTAGCTGACTAGGATGCGTACTCACAAATCGAGATTGATTGGCGCGGCTGATCGATGTCCGCTATGCCCCGGATAGCGACCAAATTCCGCATCGCAGCGAAGTGACGCGATGTGCCAGATTCGGACGTCCGGCTATTCGATGCCAATTCGCCTTTTGATCAACGCCAGGTCTATGCCGGACGATACCATCTTGCTTTCAGCTTGAGACCTGACAGCCGCGCAAAGTGCCGCCAAAAAAGGGTCGTATGAGCAGCGATCGTGCATCTTCGTGTAAACTAGGTCGTACTCGATAGGCTCCCACGTTTTGATGTCGGCCAAGTTGTGTTGGATTTGAACTTCGAGGTGATCCAATGCGGCAGAGAATTTCGCCTCTAGCGTCGTGCGAGCCTCAAATTCATGCCACAAATCGAACAATTCTTGACCTGTCTCACCAGGCACCTTGGTTCGAATTTCTTCGATCGCGGCGAGCTCCCGCTGCACTTTCAGCTCCTTTCGGGTTCCCTCCTCAAAGTACGGCACGTCACCCGCAATTGCCTCTACCAAGTCGTGAACGAGGATCATCTTGAGAACTCGCCCAATTTCAACTTGCTGCTCAAGATGTCGATACGCAAGGAGAGCAATGAGCGCCATTTGCCATGTGTGTTCAGCCACGCTTTCCCGGCGCCCGTCGGATAACCAGCTGTGTCGCAATTCGCGTTTCAGCCGCTCGGACAACGCAAGGAATTGCAAGATGTTGCTGGCTTCGTTCTGCATCGGTGCAAAATACAAAAGGCGCTTGCTACACTCAAGTCGCTAGGAGCCGCTTTGGGTCATTCGCGTCGGTTGGGCCGGACCACGGCGACTTCCGGTCTACCCCGGTGAACGGATTCTCAGGATAGGCGGGCATGTCTCAAAAGTGCCAACAGAAGACGAGCGCCGATAGATTTCTAGCGCTCCGAAGCGGACATACCTTCCCGCATCATGACTGCGGGATCTGTCCGGAAACAAGGCGGATCTTGCGTGGCGCAGCAATCCAGATCGCCGCGACAGACACGAGGCAAAAGCCGATGATCAAGAAAAAGGCCAGCCGATAGCTGCCGGTTGCATCATGAATGGCGCCGGCCAGCCACGGTCCTGCGGCACCGCCGCCGATCAGGCCGATGGTGAGGGTGCCGAAGATCGAACCGTAATGCGGTCCCTCGAAGATCTCCGCCACGATCGGTCCCATGACGGAGGTCAGGGCATATCCGAAAAATCCTTGCGCGAGGACCATGGAATAGAGGAGCACGGTCGACTGCCAATACTCCAGGCCAAGTAGCGCCGCGTATGACACTGCAAATCCGAGGCACCCCGCCGTCCATATCCACTCGCGGCCGATGCGATCCGACAAGGCCCCGAGCAGAATCTGGCCGGGAATGGCAATGACGCTGACAGCGCCAAGCGCCCAGGCCGCAACCAGCGGCGAGAAGCCGATTTCGACGAGATACTTCGTCTGATGCACCTGCACGGCATACCACGCAATCAGCGCCAGAAAGTAACCGACCGCGATCCACCAGAACCGAGCGGTGCGCAACGCTCGGCGAAGCGTCCATTCGGTTGCCGTCCACTCCCCATGGATGATCACTGCGGCATACCGCTTGCCCGCCGTGTCCGACGAAGCGCGATCGCCGTCCGGACTTTGTCCCACGTCGGCAGGATTTTTCTTTACGAAAAACGTGAGCGGTGCAATTCCGAACAGCACAAGCCATCCCATTGCGACACAGGATGCGCGCCATCCTTCGGTGAGAATGATGGTCTGCAGCCAGGGCAGCAGGAGAACAGACCCGACACCGGCGCCCGCGAACGCGATGCTGATGGCGAGTGCGCGCCGGCGCACGAACCAATGCGGCAGAAACTGAGAATGCACGGTGTAGGTCATCATGTTGGCGCCGCCGCTGACCGCCACGCCAAGCGTGGCATAAAGCTGCCACGGGCTCGTCACGTATGGCGCCAGCAGCAGGCCGGCCGACATGAAGGCGACGCCAGTCCAGATGACGATCCGGGGACCGCGGGTGTCAACCACCCGCCCGACGAACGGGCTCACGACCGCCGAGAAAAGAAAGCCGAAAGAGAAAGCGCCGGCCGCAAGGCCGCGGTCCCATTTGAACTCGTCGATCAATGGCGGCAGAAGCAGGGAGAATGCCGTGCGTCCCGTCACGCCGATGGCCATCGTCACGAACGCGATGCCGACGATGAGCCAGCCATAATAGAACGGCAGCCGCGCCCACCAATGTTTTGAAATCTGCTCCATACAGCGATCAATCAGCGAGCGCGATGGCATTGACCGGGGCCTCGCCGCGCGCCGTCCGAGCGATATTTTCGACGATCACACCGGCGCGCGCCTCGAGCATGCCCTCGGTCCATCCGGACACATGCGGGGTCATGATGACATTGCTCAATCCATGGAACGGGGCCGTCGCGGGCGCCGTGCTCCCCGCGCTTGTCGGGTAGCGGTACCAGACATCGAGCGCGGCACCGGCGAGACGACCTCCCGCAAGCGCATCGTAGAGCGTCTGCTCTTCGACGATCTCCGCGCGCGCCACGTTGATCAGATAAGCCGACGGCTTCATGAGGCGGAGCCGGCGGGCATCGATCAGACCGCGCGTTTCAGCCGAGAGCGACAGGGTAATCGCGAGATAATCGGATCGACCGAGCAGTTCGTCGAGCCGTTCCGGCCCGCCTACGAACATCAATCCGTGCGGTGGGCCCGCTTGTGCGTGCCGCCGGACTGCGCACACCTTCATGTCGAAGGCATGCGCGCGTCGCGCCAGCGCCTCGCCTATATGGCCAAACCCCAGGATGCCCAGGGTCTTTCCCGCCAGCTCCGGCCACAGCGGAGGTGCCGGCGTGCCAACCGACCACTGGCTCTCCCATTCTCCCGCCCTGAGTTTCTGGTCGAGGCGGTGGAAAGAGCGTGTGAGCGCGATCATTGCGCCGACGATGTATTCGGCGATACCTGCCTCGTGGCCGAACGCATTGGCAAGCGCCAAGCCTGCGCGAAGCTGGGAACGGTCGATACGATCCAGGCCGGCCCCCGGCACCTGCACGAGCCGCAGCATGTTGCCGGCTGCTGCCATCTCTCTTGTAAAGGCCATGGAAACCAGAACGTCAGCGTCGCCGAGTTGATCGAGGATGCCGGCCTCATCGCCCGAGACGATCTCGCAGGGAATTGTCAGCCGCTTGCGAACGGGCTCGATCAAACGCACGGCAAACGATCCGGCGAACGCAGCTTTCAATTGTTGTCCTCTCGCCGGTGACACTTGTCGCGAACAGACCTCGCAGGCACTATCGCGGCACAGGTGACTGCAATCAACTACATGCCAGGTAGTCATGGACAAGAAATCGAGCTTTCCGGCACGGCTCGCCAGCCTTCGGAAATGGCGCGGCTTGTCGCAGCTGCAGCTTGCTGCGGCGGCGAACTGCTCGCAGCGCCACATCAGCTTCCTCGAACTCGGGCGGACTCAGCCCAGCCGGGAGATGATGCGACGCCTGTCGGCCGCGCTCGGGCTTTCGTTCCGGCAGTCGAACGATCTGCTCCTGTCCGCAGGATTTTCGCCCATCTGGTCGGATACTCCCTTTGATGCCGAGACGCTTGCTCCTGTCCGACAGGCGTTGAATTTTATGCTGGAGCAGCAGGAGCCGTACCCTGCCGTTGTCGTGGACCGCCGCTGGAATCTGCTTCAAGCCAACAAGGGCACCGTCGCGATGGTGGAGTTTCTGGTGGGCCCGCTCACACCCGGCGCCGCAGTCAATCTTGCCGACGCGCTGGTCGCGCCCGACGTGTTGCGACCTTACCTGACGAATTGGCAGGAAGTCGTGGCTTACTTTGTGCGAAGCGTTGAGGCCGACGCCGCTGCCGACGCGACAAGGGAGACTGCGGCCCTGCGCGACCGGTTGCTGAGCTATCCGGGAGTCCAGGAAAGTCTTACAATGCCATCATCCGCCGAGACCGTAGCCGTGCCGATACTGCCGATGCGGTTCGCGAAAGGCCAGGTCTCGCTCGAACTGTTCACGACCCTGACGATCCTCGGCATGCCTCAAGACGCTACCTTGCAGGAAATGCGCATCGAGAGCTTCTTTCCTATGAACGAAAAGACACGCCGGGTCTTTAGCCAATGGGCGACGTCAGGTGCGGCGACCGTCCACAAGCGCAAATCATGACGGCAATGATGTCCGTTTCGGGCGTTCGCGCAAAGACCGCTTTGGGTCAATCACGTCGTTCTGATGATGCGCGGATGACTTCCGCTCTACCCCAATAAGCGGACATCTTGGGAGAGGGCTCGACTTCGCAAAGATGCCAATAGTCGACGTTAGCGAACATATTGTCGGGATCAGTTTTCCGGCTGTGACTTCCCGACCAACTTTATCTGGCCCGGATAGTCGATCGGCTCAGGATCGCGTATTCCGGCTTCCTCTCGGCGAAACTGCTTATCCGCCTCCGTCCATCGCCCAAACCGGATGTTGACGATCTCCATCAAGCCGACGCTCGCAAGCGCCTCAATTGCGTGTTCTCCGGCCCACATTGAGCGGCTGTCGACTTCGTCGCCGTACTTGTCCAAATATTTGATCGACGATCAAGACGAGCGCTACCAAGAGCTTTTGCCCACTGTCAGTCATGCCTTTTCCTCGCGTAGTTTCGCGGTGAGCCGTCAGCGTACACGGTTTGCAGATGCGAAGAGCGAAAGGTGCCGCCCTTCCGTGCGCGGCTTCTGTCACAAAGCTCAGCAAACCCTATGTGACGAACTTTAGATTCGCGTGACTACCCCTTCACCGTCACGGCGCGCCCGATCACAGGCTGGGCCGCAACTGGCGGATTGGCTGTTTGCGCGGCGAGCTCGCCGATCAGACGGTCGGCGTCGGCGGCGATACCGTCCGGCGCGTGGATCACCAGCCGCTCCAGCGCCCAGCGGTACGATGAAATGCGCCGCTCCAGGCATTGCTGGACCCATTGCACGATCAGCGTGTTCTCTTCCATGCGCGCGATCGCATCCGCCTGTTCGCGCGGCGACAATTCCGACACCATCTTCAGGCTGGCGCTGCGCTTGCGGTCGAGCTCGATGACGCGGATGGCGGAGGCAAAGAACGGCTCGAACCTCGCGATGTCGTTGCGAACGTCCTCGATCAACTGCTGATAACGCGAGGTGTGCGAGCGGTGCGGCTCGTCGATCAAAGCGCGTCCGTAGGTGGTGCGGTCGAACACCACCTTCTGCCGCCATGGCGAGGGCAGCGGCTGGTAATCACCGAACACGCTCTTCCAGGCGGGCCGCGAATGCGGCGGTTCGATCAGGGGATAGGCGAGATCGCGAAGCTGGCGTTCGTTTTCGGTGAGTTGGAAATGCGAAGGTTTTAGGCCGACGCTGGCCGTGGCCTCGGCGCCTAACCAGCGGTGCATGTCGTCGTTACGCATGTCGGCGCGGGTGCGGCCGAAATCGCCGCCGCTGCAACCGCCGAGCGCCGCGCTTACAACAAGCAGCATGAGAGCCGGGAGTGACCGAAGCCCGGTGGTCCGGATCGGGAGGCACTTTTCCGGCATTTCAAACGTCCGTCGTTCAGGGGCGCCGACGGCGACGGCGACCAGGCGCCGTCCCCTCTTCCGGCCCGCGCCCATCACCGGTTCCGCCGGCTTCGCGTTCGATACGGACAACAGGAAGAATCAGCACGGTACCCAGGCCATCGCGTGGAGCGCCATCCATGGTTGAGCCCGGCCGCCGCGAAGCCGCATCCGCCGGAAATTCAATGATGGTGCCCATATTCCGTTCTCTCTGGTTGCCGCGGTCACGATTTTGACCGGCGACATGCCATTATTCAGAACAGAACGTGGTTAACGGCATCTTAATTTGTGCAGGCGGTACAGTTACGGGTTGCGCGGCTCATGCCGCCTGCCGAAAGCTCGCATTTTATCGGATTTCTTCAGGGGCTGTTTTCCTTAACCAACTCTTAAAACGCCCTGCGTAGGCTGACGCGAAGGATTATCGAAGTCGCGTACACCTGACATGACTGCAGCTCCATTGTTTCCGGGATTCGACGGGCTGATGACGCTCTCGCGCCGCGAGGGCGTCGATATCCGCCCGACCTTGCTGCGCGTGCTGACCGACCTTTATGTCCAGACCAGCGCCCATTCCGCCGACGAGGAGCGGCAGTTCGTTGAACTGACGTCCCGCCTGATCGACCAGGTCGACGACGCCACCCGCGCGGCGGTGCGGGCGCGGCTCGCGATCTATCCGGCGACACCGGCCGAGATCATGGACAGGCTCGGCCTGCGGCGTGCGCACCCCGATCAGCCCCTGCCGCTCGCGGCTGCAATCACCGCTCCCCCGACCGACGCGCCGACGGTGAAGGCGCCGACCGAGGCGCAGTTGCGGATGGCGTCCAACCTGGCAATGCGGCCCAACGATGCTGCCGAAATCAGCGACATGTTCTTCACGGCCGGTCCCAGCGAGCGCGCGCTGATCCTGCACAATCTCGCCGATACGCCGCTGAAAGCCTCGGCGCGAATTCCCGCAGCCCGCGTCGCCCGCGCGCTTCATATCCTGGAAATGGCCGCGTTCGCCGAGGACGCCGAAAGCTTCGCGCTCGAACTCGGCGACGCCCTGATCCTGCCATCGCGGATCGCAACGCAAGTTGTCAATGATCCCGGCGGCGAGCCGCTGGCATGCGCAGCGAAGGCGCTCGGCATGTCGAGCGCAATCTTCCAGCGCGTGCTGCTGTTCCTCAATCCGGAATTCGGCTCATCCGTGCACAACGTCTATCGCTTGTCGCGACTTTACGACCGTTTGAGCGAACGATCCGCGCTCGTCATGCTGGCCGCATGGCGCGGCTCGACCATGGCAGTCAGCCGCGCCAAATATCGCGCCGCGCTGTACGACGAAGAACGGCACCGCTCGCGTGCGGCGGGTTCGCAAACACGTCCCGCGGTGCAGCCTGGAACCGCGCCGGTACGCACCGGCACCGACGGCTCGAAGCGCTAGGCGTTCGGCGCTTCTAGGCTTTGGCCAAATCGAGAAAGTGCCGCCCTGCGCGATCTTCGGTCTCGACGATCCAGGCGTCGGGATCGAAACGGAGTTCCTTGGCGAGACGCTCCTCCACCGATTGCTCGGGCACCGGTTGCGGCGAGGCCGGCGCGAACAGCCGCTCGGCTGGACGACTCTCGTCATAGACGGTCTGCGGCGCAGGCGCATACAGCATGGCGTTGCCGTCGAGCAGCGCCACCTTGACGAACACCGCCCCCGCCTCCTCTGCCCCGCGCTTGCGCACGGCGCCAAAAATTCCCTCGTTCTGGCAGCGGCGCAGGTATGCGGCCACCCAGATGCTTGATTTCAATCGCATGGGATCGACGATAGGCCAGCGACCGGGCGGATGCTAGTCGATCGGATGCCCGATCATCGCCGTGAGTTCCTTCACCAGGCGATCGGACATCTGGCCGGTCACCGGCAGCTTGCGGTCGCGCTCGAATTTCGAGATCGCGGCCTGGGTGTCCGCACCGACCGCGCCGGTCGGTTTCAACTGGCCGTAGCCATATTGCGTCAGTGCGCGCTGCACCGCCGCGACACGGCGCGCGCCGGCGCTTTGCCCATTCGTCGGAATCGGCGCCGGCGGTCGCGCCACATTGGAAGGGGCCGCGGCGGGCGCGCCGGTCGACTTGACCACCAGATTGGCCATCGGATCGGCGTTCTTGGAATCGTTGTTCCTGGACTCGGCGCTCTTGGTCTCGACGTGTTTGGGATCGGCACCCCTCACCTCGACCGGCCTGATTTCCGGCGGATCAGAATCGACCGGCCTTGTTATTTCGACCGGGCGCGGGCGCGGCAGCGGACTTACGACGGCAACTTGCGGCGCCGGCAGCGTCACGACTGAGCCGAACATCGGCGAGGGATGGCGGCCGGCCTGCAGGAACAGCGCATTGGCGACAATGGCGCAGATTGCGGCAGCCGCGAGCAGGCCCGCGATCATGTCTTTCGGACTGTGCAGGAGAATGCGCATCACGAGGCCGCGCTCTTGCTCCGCTTCGATCGCAACCGCTTTCGCGCCGCGACGGCGGCGGCGCGGCATCTCGTCATCGTCGTCAATACGCCTAGGCACGTTTCTTCACCTGATGGATTTCATCCTGAGATTCCGGATCCTGAGATTCGGGTCGCTCCGCTGGTTTCAGCGTCGCGACTTTGTTCGAAGTGGTCAGCGAAGGCGCAAAGTCAAGCGGCAAGGTAACAGCCACCGTGGTACCCTCGCCGACCCTGCTCTGCACGTTCATCTCGCCGTTGTGCAATCCAACCAGACCCTTGACGATCGACAGGCCGAGGCCGGTGCCTTCGTGCTTGCGCTGATAGGTCTTGCCGGCCTGGAAGAACGGATCGCCGATCCGCGCGAGATCCTCGGCGGCGATACCGACCCCGGTATCGGTGACGCTCAGCATCAGCCGCGATCCCTCGACCGCAGCGGAAACCGTCACGCTGCCGCCGCGCTCGGTGAACTTGATGGCGTTGGTGATGAGGTTCAGCGCGATCTGCTTGAACGCGCGGGGATCGCCGTTCATCACGGGCAAGTCCTCTGCTGCGCGAGTGATCAGGTCGACACCATTGTCGCGCGCCTTCAGCGCCAGCAAATTGCAACAATGCAGCAGTGCCGCGCGCGGCGCAAACGGCTCCGGCGAAATTTCGAAATTGCCGGTTTCCATCTTGGACATGTCGAGGATGCCGTTGACGACCGACAACAGATGCTGGCCGGAATCGTTGATCAACTGCGCATATTCCCTGCGGCGCGCGGCGTCGAGCATCATCGCCTCTTCGTGCACGATCATCTCGGAGAAGCCGATGATGGCGTTCAGCGGGGTGCGCAGTTCGTGGCTCATGGTAGCCAGGAACCGCGTCTTGGAGGCATCCGCCTGCTCGGCGGCGGTGCGCGCCATTTCAAGAGCCTGCTCCTGGATCTTGCGGTCGGTGACGTCGCGCATCACGGCGACGACATCCGCCTCGGGCGAAACCTGCTCGAGCGGTCGGCAACGCATCTCTACCCAGATGAAATCGGCGGAAGCGTTCTGGCCGCGGACCGCGTCGCGGCGCAGGCGGAATTCGACGCTGCGCTGCTCGCTGCCGCGCGCGGCATCCGACAGGGCCGTGAGATAGGCCGGACGATCGGCGACATGGACGCGGTCGAACAGTCCATGGCCGGTGAGCCGGGCGCCGGGCGCGCCGAGCATGGCTTCCGCCGCCGGCGAAATGAACTCCACGGCGCCGCTGCGGTTGTGACGCGAAATCACGTCGCTCATGTTTCGCGCCAGCAAGCGATAGCGGTCTTCTTCGAGATAAAGTAGCGACACTGAAGTGCGCGCCAGCGATTCCGCGCTAACGGCCAGTCCCGCCGCATAGAGCGTTGCCGACGCAACGCCAGCACCCATCAGGACGCCGTGCAGCGCCGCGTTCGGCTCCGCCATCGGTAGCAGGTGAAAATGCTCGAGCGCGATCAGCAAGGCGACGCATGACAGCGCAAGCGCAGAGGCAAACACGACCACGCGGCGCGAGGCCGACAGCGCCGCTTCCAGGGGAACGACGATGAGCCAGACCGCGGCGAACGATTCGATACCGCCGGTGGTCACGGCGACCATCATGACAAGGCCCGCCAGCGCCAGCGCGGACAGGATATGCGCGCTCTCGTAGCGGCCGGTGCGCGAGAGGAACCAGGACAACAGGATGGGTGCGATCAGCCAGGCGAAGGCCGCGACCTCGAGCGCCGTGGGTGCCCCGCGCATCGCCAGATAGACCGGAAAGGCCGCAAGCGCCACCAGGCTGCCGAGCAGCCGCGGCGCCATGAAAGCACGATGACGCGCACTCGTCAGCGCATCATATCGTGCCGAGGGATGCAGCAGCGCATCGAGACAATCGCGGATGATACTCAAAACAGTCACGGCTCTCGCGCTTCGGCTTGTTCGTCAGACAGACGCACCGGAACGCCCCCTTATCTTTGCGTCACCGTGTCAGAGTGAGCTTAAGCGAACGCTAAGGCCCGGCGCATGGCCGACCAACAACGCGCATCCGCGGAGGTTTGACGTCTCACGCGACGGTCATTCGACCCGGATGGTGAACGACAGGTTTCCAGCGCGATCGATCTATGGTTTCGAAATGGTGGATGCGCGAACGGCGCGAATTTTCGCGCGGCGGTGATCGTCAATCGAAAATTTACGCCGAATCGAATCGTTGCGGTTTTCAGAAAATTTTCGGCGATTTTACCTCAATGCAAACACTTGCGATTTATCGAGGGCTGTTAGTCAGAAACAAAGCCAGCGGACTTAACCGCAACACAACCATAAGAGACGACCGGGGTCGCGAGATGTTTTTTCTGCTTCGCATGGCATTCTGGCTCGGGCTCGTGCTCGTGCTGTTGCCCAGAGAAAAGACGCCTGAATCGGACAAGGTGCCGCAGATCGGCGCGTCCGAGGCCGTATCGGCTGCGACCGCCGCCGTCTCCGACATGGGCCAGTTCTGCAAGCGCCAGCCGGCGGCCTGCGAGGTCGGTGGCCAGGCCGCCACCGCGCTCGGCCAGCGCGCCCAGGAGGGCGCCCGCCAATTGTACAAGATCATCACCGACAAGAAGCCCGAGCCGCCCGCCGTCCCCGACAAGAAGCCCGACCATACCAGCTCGATCGGCACCGCCGGCGACGCCGAGGCCGTGACCGCGGCCGCCTCGCCCACGGAAGCGCTGACGGAGGACGACATGGCGATCGAATGGCGGCTGCCGCGGACGCCGTTGGCTTCAAAATAAGGCCACGGAACCGGTTCCGTTTCCGTCGCTTTCGTGCGGTCGGCATCCTATATAAGGCGTACTGAAACGGACGCGGGCCAAGATGACGATCGACGAAATCAGGGACAATTTCGAACTGCTTGACGAGTGGGACGACCGCTACCGGTACGTCATCGAACTCGGCCGCACGCTCGACCCGATGCCGGAGGCCGAGCATTCCGCCGAGAACAAGGTCAATGGCTGCGTCAGCCAGGTCTGGCTTTCCAGGCAGATCGATCGCAGCGGCAACGGCGAACCGCGGCTGAAATATCTGGGCGACAGCGACGCTCACATCGTGCGCGGCCTGATCGCGATCCTGCTCACGCTCTATTCCGGCCGCACGCCGCAGCACATCCTTTCAACCGATGCGCTCGCGGTATTCGACGAATTCGGATTTCGCGAGCACCTGACGCCGCAGCGTTCCAACGGCCTACGCTCCATGGTCGAGCGCATCCGCTCCGACGCGCGTGAGGCGCTTGCCGCGGCCTCGTAGACACCGTCGCATTGACCGGGCTTACTTCCGCTTCCGCGCCTGCTGGCCAAGTCCCATCTTCTTGGCGAGTTGCGAACGCGCCACCGCGTAGTTAGGCGCCACCATGGGATAATCCGGCGGCAGCCCCCATTTGTCGCGGTATTGCTCCGGCGTCATGTTGTACTGCGTGCGCAGATGGCGCTTCAGCGACTTGAAGCGCTTGCCGTCCTCCAGACAGACCAGATATTCCGGCGTCATCGACTTCTTCACCGACACGGCCGGCTTGGCTGGCTCTAGCGGGGTCTCGGGCCGGCCGCTCGACACCCGCATCAGCGCGGCGTGGACCTGGCTGATCAGGTTCGGGATTTCCGAGGCCTGGGTCGGATTATTGCTGAGATAGGCCGATACGATATTGGCGGTCAGTTCGACGGGCGTCTTGCCTGCGGGATCGGTCATGGCTCAACCTTCTGGGATCACGATGCATCTGTACGGTTCGGACAGTATCCAACCGCGCCTATACATCGGCGGCATCCTGTACAACTTGGCGTATAAGAACGAAGTGCCGGGAAATTGACAAGAACGGCGCTGCTTTATTTCCAATAGTCGCCGTCCGGCAAGTATTGCCGGTTCAGGACCGCTGATCGAGATGCGCGCGCAGTTCGTCGATCGAGGCGAAGCGCATCATCCCCTCCGGCATCTGGGCCTCGATCGAACCGTCGGAGTAGAGGGAGTAGGCCATGCCATCGACGACACCGGACTTCAGCACGGTCACCGCCGGCTGATCCTCCGTGCGCGGCGGTCCACCATTGGCTTCCGCGGGTGCCGGGGGTGTGCGGCCGCCGCGGCGCTGCAGCGGGTGTTCGCTGGATTTTGCGCGTTCCGCTTTCGGCCAGGCATTCTCGAACGACGCCCGCGGCGGTTCGTCCGGCTCGACCGGCGGCACGGCGGGTGGATTGGAACGAAGGTCCGATGACAAAAGATCCGGCGGCAGCGGCTCACTGGCGCGCCCCTGCGCGCGCTCGCGCTCCCTTCGTGACGTCGATGAAAACAGCAAATTGCGCTTCGGTTTCGGAGCCGATGGTGGCGGTTCGGGGTGGGTCGGCTCCGGGATCGGGTGATCCCGCAGGACAGCCTCGTTCTGCCAAGGCGGCGGCGCCGCTGACGAGAAAGGCGGCGGTGCCGTTGGGGAGAACGGTCCGGGACCAGCGGGCAGTTCGGCGGCCGGGAAACCGCCGCCGAAGGGAGCGGAATCCCGCGTCGCGGCAGCAGGAAGCACCGGCCGCACCGCGGCCTCGCCGCGCGCTTCAGCCATACTAGCGCCGAGCCGCCGCGCAACGTTCTTCAGTTCCCGGACCGCTATCCAGAGCGCGAGCATGATCGCACCGGCGCAGACGCCTATCACGCCGGCGATGATGAGCGTGTTGCCGGTGCTGAATTCCTTGATCGGGATCCCGAAGCCGATCGCCAGCAGCCCCGCCAAAACGAGGCCGATCCCGGCGACCAACATAACAACCATCATAGAACTAACCCCTCAGCCGCGCCCGAAACGCTCGCAAGCCGCCCAACGCCACGATACCGTCATATTGTGCGCATCGCCACCCGCCAATTGCACACTGGGTTCCGCATGGCGTTGTTCGGTTACAGGAATCCTGGACGCAGGTGTTTCGTGCCATTCAGGTGCCGTTCACTCCGGCGCCCGTAACTTTACCGCCTACCAATTACTGCCCTTTTGTTGCATTGCATCAGGGATTTACGCCACAATTCCCAATTACTTGGTAATGGAACTGCGCTATATGGGTACCCGGGGAATGAGGCTCAAGAATATCCAAGCTGGGCCATAGGGGACTCTGGGTTACCAATCGCCATGTCATCCATTACAACTTCTGCTCTCGATACGCCTGCGCGGCGCTCGATGGAGCGGACCTGTGATGACCTCGCCATCTTCGCGTTGGCCGTTGTCACGCTCGTTGCTGGCCTGACCTTCCGTGACTATGGGCTGGGCTGGGACGACTACACGCACGCCGAATATGCCGATCTGCTGCTGCGGATGTACGGTTCCGGCTTCAAGGACACCGGCGCGCTGTCGTTCGCCAATCTCTACATGTATGGCGGTGGCTTCGACATGGCGGCCGCCCTGCTGCACAAGGTCATTCCGCTCGAATTGTTCGAAACGCGCCGCCTGCTCGGCGCCGTCGTCGGCCTGATCGGCCTTGCCGTGACCTGGCGGCTGGCGCGGCGTGTCGGCGGCCCGCTTGCCGGGCTCGCGACGCTGCTGCTGCTGGCGCTGTGCCCGACCTTCTACGGACACATGTTCATGAACCCGAAGGACGCGCCGTTTGCCGTCTCGATGGTGATCCTGATCCTGGGTCTGGTGCGCCTCGCCGAGGAGTATCCCGCGCCCTCACCGCGTACCATCCTGATCATAGGCCTCGGCGCCGGTCTCTCGATCGGCTGCCGGATTCTCGGTGGGCTGGCGGTAGTCTATGCAATGGTGGGCTTCGTCCCGCTGTTGATCGAGGACGTTCGCAAGCAAGGCCCGCGCGAGGCGATACGCCGCTTCGCCCATGTCGTGTACGTCCTGGTCCCGGGGCTCGTGTTCGGATACCTGATCATGGGCCTGGTGTGGCCATGGTCGATCATGGAGCCCGGCCATCCGTTCCAGGCGCTGACCTATTTCTCGCATTTCTTCGAAAAGCCCTGGAAGGAAATGTTCGACGGCGCGCTGGTCTCGGTGCCCGACATGCCGTGGTCGTATCTGCCGACGCTGTTCGCGCTGCAGCTTCCCGAGATATTGCTCGCGCTTCTGATTGGCGGTGTCGTCGGCACTTTCATGTCGCTGTCGCGCGCTGATATAGCTGCCCGCCGCAAGACCATCCTGTTGATGCTGACGCTGGCGGCGACACTGCCGCTGGTGATCGCGATGGTAAAGCGGCCGGCGCTCTACAACGGCATCCGGCATTTCATCTTCGTCGTCCCGCCGATGACGGTGCTTGCGGGCGTCGCGTTCGCCTGGGGAATGAAATGGCTGAAGCAAAATCGCCGCAGTTGGCAGCCCGCCGCGCTTGCGGTGTTCTCGTTCGGTTTGCTGCTGCCACTCAGCGAGATGATCCGCCTGCACCCTTATGAATACACTCATTTCAATCACATTGCCGGCACGGTTCGCGGCGCCGACAAGATGTTTATGCTGGATTACTGGGGGCTGGCGCTGAAGCAGGCTTCCGACGGCCTGCGCGAGGAGTTGGTCGAACGGCAGGAATTTCCTCCGCTGGGACGCAAGTGGAAGGTCGCGGTGTGCGGCCCGCAGCGTCCGGCGCAGGTGGCGCTCGGCCCGGACTTCACGATCGGCTGGGACAGCCAGTCGGCCGACTTCGCGATGACGCTGGGCGAGTTCTACTGCAAGGGCCTCACTGCGCCGGTCATGGTGGAAATCAAGCGCGACGACGTCGTGTTCGCGCGCGTCTACGACATCCGCGGCCGCGCCATCTCGACGCTGTTGGCTATTCCGGCGCCCTGATCCCGCATAACAGCCGCGCCCGGCCGCGCCTTGCTGCTGAGCTGGCGCAGGGCTACGCTCGCTCTCGAAAATCAACAATTCTCGAGCGTGCGAAAGGTTATGGCGGCGTGACCGTACTGGTGACCGGCAGTTCCGGCCATCTCGGCGAGGCGCTGATGCGTACGCTACAGGCGCAGCGGCGCAAGGCCGTCGGTATTGACGTTCTGCCCGGCGTGTTTACGCATCACGTAGGCTCGATCACTGACCGCGCTTTCGTGCGCCGTTGCATGAAGGGCGTGACGACCGTGCTGCACGCCGCGACGCTGCACAAGCCGCATGTGGCGACCCACAGCCGCCAGGAATTTATCGACGTCAACATCACCGGCACGCTCTGTTTGCTCGAAGAAGCCACCGCAGCCGGCGTCACGACGCTCGTCTACACCAGCACCACAAGCGTCTTCGGCGAGGCGCTGGTGCCACCGCCGGGCGAGCCGGCGGCCTGGATCACCGAAGACGTCGCGGCCGTGCCGAAAAATATCTATGGCGTCACCAAGGCTGCCGCGGAGGATCTGTGCCAGCTCTTTGCGCGCAATCACGCGCTTCGCAACATCGTGCTGCGTACCTCGCGTTTCTTCCCTGAAGAGGATGACAATCGCGCGACACGCGAGACCTACACCGACGCCAACATCAAGACCAACGAGTTCCTCTATCGGCGCGTCGATATTGAAGACGTGGTCAGCGCGCATCTGATGGCGGCCGACCGCGCGCCATCGGTCGGTTTCGCCAAATACATCATCAGCGCCACCACGCCATTCTCACGGAACGACACGGCGGAACTGCGCAGCGACGCGCCGCGTGTGGTCCGCCGTTACGTGCCGGAGTTTGAGGCCGAATTTGCGCGGCGCGGCTGGACGATGATTCCAGGCATCGATCGCGTCTACGTCAACGACCGCGCACGAGCCGAACTCGGCTGGCAACCGCGCCATGATTTCCGCGCGCTGATTGCGCGGCTGCGGGCCGGCGAGGATATCCGCAGTTCACTCGCGCGCGAGGTCGGCAGCAAGGGCTATCACGACCGCGTCTTTCGCGAGGGACCCTACCCGGTAGAGTGAGCGCGGCGAGAGTATCCGGTGGACAAGCCGCGCGGATCCGCTAAACTGCCTGTCACACACCCTCTACACGTCTCGGAATCAAACGCCGTCCAATCCCGGGCGGCGTTTTTATTTGATCCACTGTCGTAGGATGGGTAGAGCGCAGCGAAACCCATCACGTCGCCTCATCAAGACCTTTCGCCGAAATTCCCAGCCGCAATATCACCTGCCCAATCCTCGGGTAAATTCCAAGCCTTACCATCCGATGAAACGACGAATGCGGCCAATCCCTGACTCGAGTTACAAAGCCGTGCTTTACCGGATTGATATGGATGTAGTCGATGTGACTCGCCAAATCGTCCTCATCGCGAATCGTATGTTCCCAATAGCGCCGTTGCCAGATTCCGCGTTCGCCCTTGGCGGCCCGGCTGCGTGAGACAGCCTCGCCGGGCGGGATATTGCGTGAGAACGTCGACTTGATCAGCCGCCAACGGGTCGAAAAATCCCGATCACCATCGGGCAGCGTCCAGACCGCATGCAGATGATCTGGCAGAACGACCACCGCATCTATCGTGAACGGATGACGCTGGCGGATCTCACGAAATGCAGAGCGGAGGGCTTCGACGTATTCCGTCAGCAGCCTCAACCGCCGGTCGGCAAGATTGACTGTAAAGAAGAAACAACCACCGGGGATGAAATTGCGACGGTAGCTGGTCATCTTCACTTGCCCATGCGGCGAGGTGATGGGTTTCGCTTCGCTCTACCCATCCTACGCGGCTACTTCCCCTCCGCGAACGCGCCGAGGATCCGCGCCCAGGAGCGGATACCCTTGTGATAGCTCTTGAGGTCGTACTTCTCGTTCGGCGAATGGATGTTGTCGTCGTCGAGGCCGAAGCCGACCAGCACGGTGTCGAGGCCGAGCGTGCGCTTGAAATCGGCTACGATCGGGATCGAGGCGCCGGAGCCGATCAGGAGCGCTTCCTTGCCCCACTCGTCCGTCAGCGCGCGCTTGGCAGCCGCCAGCGGTTTCATGTTCCAGTCGAGCGCAATCGCCGGCGCGTTGGAATGGTCGGTGAACTCGGCCTTGCAATCGGCGGGCAGGCGCGCCCGGACATAGTCGCGGAAGGCTTTTCGGATCTTTTCCGGGTCTTGTCCCTCTACCAGCCGGAACGAAACTTTCGCGGAAGCTTCCGCCGGGATTACCGTTTTGGAGCCCTCGCCGGTGTAGCCGCCGATGATGCCGTTGATGTCGCAGGTCGGGCGCGAGGAAACCTGCTCGATCAGCAGGCGATCTTTTTCACCGGCCGGAATGGAAAGGCCGATCGGCTTCAGGAATGACTCCGGCGTGAGGTTCAGGTTCTTCCACTGCGCCAGGATGTCCGGCGGCAGGTCTTTTACGCCATCGTAGAATCCGGGAATGGTGATGTGGCCGTTCTCGTCATGCAGGCCGCCGAGAATGTTGGTCAGCACCCGGATCGGATTGCGCGCGCCGCCGCCGAAAATGCCGGAATGCAGGTCGCGATTGGCCGCCTTGATCTTGACCTCGTCATAGACCAGCCCGCGCAGCGAAGTCGTGATCGCCGGCGTGTTCTGATCCCACATGCCGGTGTCGCAGACCAGCGCGAAGTCGGCCTTCAGATCAGCCTTGTTCGCTTCCAGGAACGGCACGAAGTTTTTCGATCCTATTTCCTCCTCGCCCTCGATGATGATGGTGATGTCGACCGGCAGCGCCCCCGTGACCTTCTTCCAGGCGCGGCAGGCCTCGACAAAAGTCATCAACTGGCCCTTGTCGTCCTCCGCGCCACGCGCGACGATGATCTTGCGGCCGTCAGCATGGTCGGTGACAACTGGCTCGAACGGTGGCCGGTGCCACAGATTCAGCGGATCGACCGGCTGCACATCGTAATGTCCGTAGAACAGAACGTGCGGCCGGCCGTCGCTGCTGCCATTGAGCTTGGCAACGATCGCGGGATGCCCCGCCGTCGGCCTCACCTCGGCCTTGAAGCCGAGCGTCGCGATATCCTTCGCCAGATGATCGGCGGCCGCCTTGCAATCACCGGCAAAAGCCGGATCGGCCGAGATCGACTTGATCCGCAACAGCGCGAACAGCCGCTCGAGACTCTTGTCGAAATCGGCGTCGATGTGATCGAGGACCGGCTGGATCTTGGCGTTGGACATGGCTTGTTATCCCTGGCTGTGAGCCTTGTTGTTAGCGTCAAGTTGTAGCTTGCCCGTGGCCTGAGGCAAGGCAACGTCTTCGGCAGGCGGACGCAATATGTGCCAGACCAGCCCCGCCGCGAGCAGGATGGTGGCGGCGAGATTGTTGCCATAGGCCTGCAGATCAACCGGGAACAGCGGCAGCGACAGGCACAGCAAGCCGCCCGCAATGGCAAGCAACGCCCAAGTTCCGGTTTTGACCGCCGGACGCGGATCGTAAGCGGCGCGGTGGACCAAAACAGTGATCGGGAAGAACAGCCACAGGAAGTAGTATTGCCGGGCCAGCGGCGAAGCGATCGTGATCAGGCAAAACAGGATGCCGATCTCTTCGGCATCCGACCGTTCCGTGCGGCGCGAGGCCTGCGGCATGACAGCGAGATAGCCGAGCCCGATCGCGAGCGAGATCGCCACTACGATCCAGTTCGCCGTCCTGAAATCGACGTCGATGATGTTCATCGTGCGCGCGGGTTTGGCCGGATTGTCCTGGTTGTAGTTGACCGGCCGCGTCAGCCGGTGTGTCACCGCGATGATCGACTGGTTGACCCACGACCAGTTCTGCGCGTCGCGCTGCCCGAACCCCTTCTCCGAACTCGAACCCACCATGCCCTGGTACCAGGTCCTCAGTTCCGTGAAATTGTGCTGGAAGCCGCGAAACGGCGCCGGCAGCACGAACAGAAACAGGCCGATGAAAACCAGCATGCTCGCGGCTGCCGCCCACTGTCTTCGCCACACCAGATAAGGCAACACCGCGACCGGAAACACCTTGATCGCGGTAGCGAGCGCAAACATGCTTCCTGCCATCCAGCCGCGGTGATCGCGCAGCAGCCAGAACCCGTAGAGCATCAGCGCCAGCAGCACGAGATTGGGCTGGCCGAGGTCGAACATGTCGAACACGAAGGTGACGGTGACGAAGCCGGGCAGTGCTTCCAGCCATGGCCCGGGCTTCTTCCCCGATCCCGCCATCGCGTGCGATAATTGCGCCGTTATCCACCATGCGACGATGTTGAGAAACGACAGGATGAGATAAAGCGGGATCTTGCCGAACCAGCTCGGGATCGCCAGCAGCACCGCCGACAGCGGCGGATAGATGAATTCGAAATTGGTGGCGGGGTCGTCAGGGTAGAGATTCTTGCCCTGCAGCACCTGCTGCCCCGCCCAGAACCAGAGCGGATAGTCCTTGGTCTTGCCGCTCCCCCAGATTTCCGGGACCAGCACGTCGGCCGTCAGCGCGACGCAACATACCAGAAACAGGATATCGAGCGGCCTTCGTAGCGACGGATATCTCAGCACACGCTCGTTCCGGATTCAGAGGAGATTACGTCGCAGCTCTTCACGCGAACCGACTACCATCTTCGCTCAAAAACTCCTATCGGCGCAGCAAGCCGCCGAGCGCGCCGCGCACCAGCGCGCGACCAACTGAACCGCCGAGCGATCCGCCGACCGACTTGCCGAGATCGGCGACGATGCCACCGACGACCTTATTGGTGACCGAACGGGTGACGTCTCGAGCGATGACTTGACCAGTCGTCAGCCTGCCGCGCCTGACGTTGGTGCCGAAGATCGTGCCGACGATCGAGCCGATCTGGCCGAGAATGCCGCCACCGCCACCATCCTGCCCCTCCGCAGGCGCCGCCGTCGTAGCTACCCGCTTCTGCAGCATCTCAAAAGCGGACACCCTGTCGATCGCGGTGTCGTATTTGCCTTTGACCGGGCTGTTGCCCATGATCGTCTTGCGCTCCTCCGGCGTGATCGGCCCGATCCGCGCCGTCGGCGGCCGGATCATGACGCGCTCGACCATGGTCGGCGTGCCGCCGCCTTCGAGGAATGACACCAGCGCCTCGCCTTTGCCGAGCTCCATGATGACGCGAGCGGTGTCGAGCTTGGGGTTCGGCCGGAAGGTCTGCGCCGCCGCGTTCACCGCCTTCTGGTCGCGCGGCGTGAAGGCGCGCAACGCGTGTTGCACGCGGTTGCCTAACTGCGCCAGCACCTTGTCCGGCACGTCGATCGGGTTTTGCGTGACGAAATAGACGCCGACGCCCTTGGAGCGGATCAGGCGGACCACCTGCTCGATCTTGTCGAGCAATGCCTTCGGCGCATCGTTGAACAACAGATGTGCCTCATCGAAGAAGAAGACCAGTTTCGGCTTCGGCAGGTCGCCGGCTTCCGGCAGCTCTTCGAACAGCTCCGACAGCATCCACAGCAGGAAGGTCGCGTAGAGCCTCGGGTTCTGCATCAGCTTGTCAGCGACCAGAATATTGACCATTCCCCGGCCGTCGCTGTCGGTCTTCATGAAGTCTTTCAGCAAAAGCGCCGGCTCTCCGAAAAATTTCGTTCCGCCCTGGTTTTCCAGCACCAGAAGCTGACGCTGAATTGTCCCGATCGTTGCCTTGCTGACATTGCCGAAGCTCTGCGCGGCCTTTCGGATCTCCGCGTGTTCATCCTCCTCGGCATCCGGCCCCCTTTTACCGCCGGCGGGCGCGATCGCATCCAGCAGCGACCGCAGATCCTTCATGTCGAGCAGAGGTAATCCGTTTTCATCCGCCACGCGGAATGCGACATTGAGGACGCCTTCCTGCACGTCGTTCAGGTCGAGCATTCGCGATAGCAACAGCGGCCCCATTTCCGTGACCGTGGCGCGCACCGGGTGACCCTGCTCGCCGAACACGTCCCAAAACACGGTCGAGAACTGGTCGGGCTGGAAATTGAGGCCCATCTCGCCGGCGCGTTTGAGGATGAAGTCCTTGGCCTCGCCGATCTCGGAAATTCCGGACAGATCGCCCTTGATATCGGCCGCGAACACGGGAACACCGGCGCGGGCAAAGCCCTCCGCCATCACCTGCAGCGACACGGTCTTGCCGGTGCCGGTCGCTCCGGTGACGAGGCCATGCCGATTGGCAAGCGCCAGCGTCAGCCAAGCCGTCTGTTCGCCCTTTCCGATGAAGATCTTCTCTTCGGTATCGGCCGTCTTGTTATCGGAAGTCACCATCGCATCGCCTCTTCGCGCGCCGGGGGATTTGGTTGGCGATCATATCGCATCCTGCCCGCCGATTGAAACCGTCGGCGGTAAATACGTGAGCATTCGCCCGCCTCTTCGTTCATGCTTCTCATGCTTTTTTCCAACCTTCGGCAGAAAAATCGAGAGCGCAGCGCAACAAGTCAGCGTAAATCCGGCCTTCACTCTTGCATTGCTGCAACACTCGCGACTCGATCTAGGTCTTCGCACGTGCGGATCGCTTGTATTTCAGATCGCAGGCGCTCAAGATAAATTTGCAAGTAGACGACCCGGTAAAGCCGGTTTGGGGACGGGGCAATATGGACGAACTGGTAGGGCGACTGGCCTCCAAGGCCGGTATCGATCGCGCTGTCGCTGAAAAAACCATCGGCATCGTTCTGGGTTTTCTCCGCAACGAGGGCCCCTCCGACAAGGTTCAGGCTCTGATCGACCAAATTCCGGGCGCCGAAGCTGCGATTGCGGCTTCCAGCAGCAATGGCGGCTTCGCGAAGCTGATGGGCGGAGGCTTGATGGCGGTTGGCACCAGGCTGATGGCGCTCGGTCTGGGCATGAGTGAAATTCAAAGCGTGGCGCGTGAACTTTTCAGGTTCGGTCGCGACAAAATCGGAGCAGATCAAATGGGCGAAATCATTTCAGGGACACCGGGCCTCAGCCAGTTTGCATAGCATCTTGGTGAACACATTCGGCCCGGGCACATTCTTTTTTCATCTGGTATCATGACTTATCCCCTTTCCGAGATCGACGGCTTGACCGCCTACTCTGCCTCGAAACTGAAATCGTTGGGCATTCGCACGACCGATGCGCTGCTGGAAGCCGCTCGCACCGTGAAAGGGCGCAAGTCGCTCGCAGCGAAGACCGGCATCAGCGAGCAGCAACTGCTGGAATGGGCCAATTTTTCCGACTACATGCGCATTCCCGGGATGGGCAAGGCCAAGGTGGGCCTGATGCGCGCCGCGGGCGTCACCACGGTGCGCGAACTCGCCCATCGCAACCCGGCGCGACTCGCCCAGAACATGAAAGACGTGAACACGAAGTGCAAACTCGTCCGGGTTTTGCCCTCCGAACGATCAGTCGAGCAACTGATCGAGCAAGCGCGCAAGCTGCCGCCCAAAATCAGCTATTGAACATCAGCGACTGAACCGCCAGACCAGCCCCGCGGTGCCGGCCCTCACGCCTTGACTCGGCGGCGCGGACCGCGCAAAGCGACCGCATGATGGCAGCCAAGCCCAGACCTCCCGCTGCGTCCGGTCCGGCCGGTCAATCGGTGCTGCCTGCGCTGCTGTCCAGACCCTATCCGGCGGTGATGGGCGTACTGAATTTGACGCCGGATTCGTTCTCGGACGGCGGTCAATTCGTCACCCCGGAGCGGGCGCTGGCCCAGGCCCGGCGGATGATCGCCGAGGGTGCCGACATCATCGACATCGGCGCGGAATCGACCCGGCCCTACGGATCGGAACCGATCTCGGCGGAAGAGGAATTGAAGCGCCTGCAGCCGGTACTGTCCGATGTCGTCGCGCTCGGCATTCCCGTGTCGATCGACAGCATGAAGTCGGCCGTCGTCGCCTGGGCGCTCGATCAGGGCGCGACAATCGCCAACGATGTCTGGGGGCTGCAGCGCGATTCCGGCATGGCCGGGCTGATCGCGGAGCGTGGTGCGCCCGTCATCGTGATGCATAACCGCGAGCGGGCCGATCCTGCTGTAGACATCATGCAGGATATCGCCGCTTTCTTTGCGCGCTCTCTCGACATCGCCGCGAAGGCGGGAATTTCATCCGACAAGATCGTGCTCGACCCCGGCATCGGCTTCGGCAAGACGCCCGAGCAGAGCATGACCGCGCTGGCGCGGCTCGGCGAGTTGCAGTCGCTCGGCCTTCCAGTATTGGTCGGCGCATCGCGCAAGCGTTTCATCAGCACGGTGACGCCGTCGGAACCGCATCAACGCCTCGGCGGCTCGATTGCCGCGCATCTGCTGGCGGCCCAAAACGGGGCGCGGATCATCCGGGCGCATGACGTCGCCGAAACCGTACAGGCGCTGCGGGTGGCTGCGGCAATCAGGGAACGGCAATGAGCGATACGATTTTCATCACCGGCGTCGTCATCCATGCCCGCCACGGCGTGATGGAGCACGAGACCAAAGTCGGGCAGCGGTTCGTGATCGATATCGAACTCTCCGTCGACCTGTCAGAATCCTCGCACTCTGATCGCCTGTCCGACACAGTGTCTTATGCCAGCGTGGTCGAGACCGCGACCGCCGCGTTCACGAACACCAACTACAAGCTTTTGGAGCGTGCGGCCGGCGCCGTTTCCGACGCGATTTTCGCGGCGTTCCCACGCGCCCATGCGCTCAAGGTCACCGTGCACAAGCCGCATGCGCCGATCGCCGAGATCTTCGAGGATGTCGGCGTGGTACTCGTGCGCAAACGGCAATCGCCCTGACATGGCCGATGTGCTGATCGCGCTCGGCGGCAATGTCGGCGATGTCCGCGCGACGTTCAAAAAGGCCATCTCCAGTATTTGCGGCATGACCCAGGCAGCGCTGCTCGCGCGTTCCTCTGACTACATCACCCCGCCCTGGGGCGAGGAACACCAGGCGCCCTTCATCAACGCCTGCATCGAGATCGAAACCAGCCTCGATCCGCATGCGCTGCTCTTCACGCTGCACAAGATCGAGAAAAAGTTCGGCCGCGACCGCGCTCATGAGACACGCTGGGGTCCACGCACCCTCGACCTCGACCTGATCGCCTATGATGACGTCAGCCTCGACAGGCCGGAACTGACGCTGCCGCACCCGCGGGTTTTCGAGCGCGCCTTTGTGCTGGTGCCGCTGGTCGAGATCGTTCCCGACCGTGTCATTGCGGGACGCCGCGTGCGGGATGCGCTGGCACAATTGTCGACCGAGGGGATTGAGCGGTTACCCGACCTCGATTGAGCCCGAAAGACCCAAAACAACCGTTTGGCTTGGCGGCCGCCCCGTGGCAATTTCCGGCCAAATCAAGAGACGACCAGGAATGGGCCGGATGACCGATAACGATGAGCTGACATTGGCCGCGGAGTTTCCGGCGGCGACCTACGAGGACTGGCGCAAGCTGGTCGACGGGGTGCTGAAAGGCGCACCGTTCGAGAAACTGGTCAGCAAGACGTCCGACGGGTTGAAAATCGATCCGATCTATCGCCGCGCGAAAGGCGCCGCGCCGGTCGCCGGTCGTGCCGCCGCCGTGCCCTGGCAGGTTATGCAGCAGATCGATCATCCCGACGCCAAAGCGGCCAACGCGCAGGCGCTGCACGATCTCGAAAACGGCGCCACCGGGCTGATACTGGTGTTCGCTGGCGCCAATGCCGCCCACGGGTTTGGATTGGACCCTTCGGCCGAAGCCGTCGAAGCGGTTCTCGACGGCATCTATCTCGACGCCGGCATCGGCATCGAGCTGCAGATCGGCCCGCAGTCGCGCATGGCGGCCATTCACGTCGCCGAATACATCAAACGCAAAGGACTTAATCCCGCGGCCTGCGATATCCGTTTCGGTCTCGACCCGCTGGGATCCTGTGCGGTGTCGGGCTCCAGTCCCCATAGCTGGGACGAAATCGTGCCCGCGGTTACCAGTGCGATCCAGGGCCTCACCGCCATGGGCTTTAAGGGTCCGTTCGCAGCGGCCGATGGACGGGTGATCCACGATGCCGGAGGATCGGAAGCGCAGGAGCTTGCATTCGTGCTCGCCTCCGGCGTCGCTTACCTGCGCGCGATCGAACAGGCCGGGATTACGCTCGAAGATGCGCAGGGCATGGTCTATGCACGGCTTGCCGCCGATGCCGATCAGTTTCTGACGCTGGCAAAATTCCGCGCGCTGCGGCTGTTGTGGGCGCGGATCGAGCAGGCCTGTGGCCTGACGCCCAAACCGCTGTTCATCGCCGCCGATACCGCCTGGCGCATGCTGACGCAGCGCGACCCTTATGTGAACATGCTGCGCGCGACGATGGCGACCTTCTCCGCCGGCCTCGGCGGCGCCAACGCCATCACCGTATTGCCGCACACGCTGGCGCTTGGGCTGCCTGATCCGTTCGCGCGGCGTGTCGCGCGCAACACGCAACTGGTGCTTTTGGAAGAATCCAATCTCGCCAAGGTGAGCGATCCGGCAGCGGGCTCCGGCGGCATCGAAACGCTGACGAGGCAGCTCTGCGAAGCTGCATGGTCGCTGTTCCAGGAAATCGAGAAGGCTGGTGGCATGTTCGCCGGCCTCGAACAAAACGTCATCCAGCGCAAGGTCGCCGCAACCCGCGCGGCGCGCGAGGCCAATATTGCCAAGCGCAGGGACGTGCTGACCGGCGCCAGCGAATTTCCGAACCTGCATGAGGACGAAATCGCTGTGCTGGAAGCTGCGCCGATCGTGCTGCCGCCGTATGGCGAGGCGAAGTACAAGTTCGATCCGCTCACGCCGATACGGCTGGCCGCGCCGTTTGAAGCGCTGCGCGACAAATCGGACGAAAAGCTCAAGGCATCGGGCGCCCGGCCGAAGATCTTCCTCGCTAATCTTGGCACGCCCGCCGCTTTCACGGCGCGTGCGACCTTTGCCAAGAGCTTCTTCGAGACCGGCGGCATCGAGGCGCTGGACACCCAAGGGTTTGCCGACCCGGCGGCGCTTGCCAACGCCTTCGCGGCGTCCGGCGCTACAATGGCTTGCCTGTGTTCCTCCGACAAGGTGTACGCGGAACACGCTGAACACGCCGCGAAGGCCCTTCAAGCGGCCGGTGCGAAGCATATCTATTTGGCAGGGCGGCCTGGCACACAGGAGGCCGCGCTGCGTTCCGCCGGTGTCGCCGACTTCATCTTTGCCGGCGGCGACGCGCTGGCGATGCTGCAAGCGGCCTGGCAGCGGATGGAGCGAGCATGACGGAAACCAACCACAAGACGGTCCTGACCGGCGGCTGCCAGTGCGGCGCCATCCGCTTTGCCGTGTCGAAAGTGCCGCCCAAGGTCAGCATCTGCCATTGCCGAATGTGCCAGAAGGCATCGGGTGCGCCCTTCGCCTCCCTGGCCGATATCGAGCACGAGCATTTCACCTGGACCCGCGGCAAGCCGGCGTCGTTCCAGTCCTCCTCTATCGCCGAGCGCGATTTCTGCGCGGCCTGCGGCACGCCGCTGACCTACCGGTTGATCGGCGGCCCCCGGATCGAGATCATGACCGGCACGTTCGACCGCCCAGACCTCGTCGTGCCAACCCGGCAATATGGCACCGAATCCCGGCTCGGCTGGGTGGTCGGCATCGCCAACCTGCCGAGCCAGACCACGCAGCAGAATTACGGCCCGGAGAAGATGGCGACCATCGTCAGCCACCAGCATCCGGACCATGATTAGGGGTGGCGATCTCGGCCAGCCAGATATGGTATAATGGGTAACATGAGCCGCATACCGAACTTTGCGAATATCGCCTTTGAACCCACCGCGCCCGCGCAGCCCGCCGGCAGTGCCGAGCCGTGGCTGACGCCTGAGGGCATCCCCGTAAAGCCCACCTACAGCGAGGCCGATCTCGAAGGCATCGATTTCCTGGAGACCTGGCCGGGCAGCGCGCCCTACCTCCGCGGCCCCTACCCGACGATGTATGTCAACCAGCCCTGGACGATCAGGCAGTATGCCGGCTTCTCCACGGCGGAGGATTCCAACGCGTTCTATCGCCGCAACCTCGCCGCCGGGCAGAAGGGTCTTTCGGTCGCGTTCGACCTCGCCACCCACCGCGGCTACGATTCCGATCATCCGCGCGTCTCCGGTGACGTCGGTATGGCCGGCGTGGCGATCGATTCCATCTACGACATGCGCACGCTGTTTGCGGGCATTCCGCTCGACCAGATGAGCGTGTCGATGACCATGAACGGCGCGGTGCTGCCGATCCTCGCGCTGTTCGTAGCCGCTGCCGAGGAACAGGGCGTTCCGCCGGAGAAATTGTCAGGCACCATTCAGAACGACATTCTGAAAGAGTTCATGGTGCGCAACACCTACATCTATCCGCCGGCGCCCTCGATGCGGATCATCTCGGACATTTTTGCGTACACGTCGCAAAAGATGCCGAAGTACAATTCGATCTCGATCTCCGGCTATCACATGCAGGAAGCAGGAGCTACGCAGGATCTCGAACTCGCCTACACGCTGGCCGACGGCGTCGAATATTTGCGTGCCGGGCTTGCGGCAGGCCTCGACGTCGACCGCTTCGCGCCGCGGCTGTCGTTCTTCTGGGCGATCGGCATGAACTTCTTCATGGAAGTGGCGAAGATGCGCGCCGCGCGGCTGCTCTGGGCAAAACTGTTGAAGCAGTTCAATCCGAAGGACCCGCGCTCGCTGTCGCTGCGCACGCATTGCCAGACTTCCGGCTGGTCGCTGACCGCGCAGGACGTCTTCAACAACGTGATGCGCACCACCATCGAGGCGATGGCGGCGACCCAAGGCCACACGCAGTCGCTGCACACCAACGCGCTCGACGAGGCGCTGGCGCTGCCGACGGATTTTTCGGCCCGCATCGCCCGCAACACGCAACTGTTCCTGCAGCAGGAGAGCGGCACCAACCGCATCATCGATCCCTGGGGCGGCTCTTATTATGTCGAGCGGCTGACGCGGGATCTCGCGGCCAAGGCCTGGGGCCATATCCAGGAGGTCGAGGCGCTCGGCGGCATGGCGAAGGCGATCGAGGCCGGCGTGCCCAAACTGCGGATCGAGGAAGCTTCCGCCAAGACGCAGGCGCGGATCGACGCCGGCAAGCAGGCCGTGATCGGCGTCAACAAGTACAAGCCGGTCAACGAAGCGCCGATCGACGTGCTCAAGGTGGAAAACTCCACCGTGCGGCGCCTGCAGATCGACAAGTTGAAGCGGCTACGCTCCGAGCGCGACCAGAAGGAAGTCGATCAGGCGCTGGCCGCGCTGACGCGCAGCGCCGGCGAAGGCAACGGCAATTTGCTGGCGCTGGCGATCGACGCGGCGCGGGCGAAAGCCACCGTCGGCGAAATTTCGGACGCGATGGAAAAAGTGTTCGGGCGTCACCGCGCCGAGATCAAGTCCATCACCGGCGTCTACAAGCGGGAGGCGTCCGCCATGTCCAACCGGGTCGAAAAAGTGCAGGCGCTGATCGATGCGTTCGAGACTGCCGAGGGCCGCCGGCCCCGCATCCTCGTCGCCAAGATCGGCCAGGACGGCCACGACCGCGGCCAGAAGGTGATTGCGTCCGCTTTTGCCGATGTCGGCTTCGACGTCGATATCGGGCCGCTGTTTGCCACCGCCGACGAGGCAGCGCGGCAGGCAGTGGAGAACGACGTCCACATCCTCGGCGTCTCCTCGCTGGCGGCGGCCCATCTAACCGCCGTACCGGAACTGAAGGCCGCGCTGAAGAAGCACGGCCGCGAGGACATCATGATCATCATCGGCGGCGTGGTCCCGCCGCAGGATTATGACGCGCTCTATGCGGCCGGCGCCGAAGCGATCTTCCCGCCCGGCACCGTGATCTCGGACGCCGCCGAAGAGCTGATCCACAAGCTCAACGCCCGGCTCGGCCATAGCGAGGCGGCGGAGTAGCTCCCCCGCCAGCCCCTTTCACAGGATCGCCCTTGCGCAACTCTGTCTTCATTGCGGCCCAGAGAATGGGCTTTGCGGGTGCAATGGCGTGCACCGCGTCGCTGAGTGTTGCCCTCGCCGCCGAAACCAAGCCGGACTTCGCCATCAAGACCAAAACGGTTGAGGTCAGCGTCACACTCGATGCCAAGATCAAGGCTGACGCGCCGCTGGCCGCGGATTGTCTGGCGGAAGGCAAGAAATGGGCTTCGGCGCGCCGCGCCGATGCCGACAAGGAACGCAAGCAGGATCCGGACCTGTTCCGCAACGCGTGGTCGTATGAACGGAAATACGACACGCGCTCGGTGGTCGATGGCCGCTATGTCAGCATCGTCAGGGCCGATTACGAATATACTGGCGGCGCGCACCCCAACAGCGCGTCCGACACCATCCTGTGGGACAAGTCAGCGGGCAAACGCATCAGCATCCGTCCGTTCTTCACCGAAACGGCTGACAACGGCCCGACGCTGAAAGCGATGCGGCAAGGCGTCATTGCCTCTCTCACGACCGAGAAAAAGAAACGCGGCGCGGAAGGCACGGACGTCAGCGCCATCGAAAGCATCGAGCCAAAGCTTCTCAAGATCGGCCCGATCGCACTGGCGCCATCGACCGAGGAAGGCAAGAGCTCCGGCCTGAACTTTTACTACGCACCTTACGCGGTCGGCTCCTATGCCGAAGGCGAGTATGTCGCCTTCGTGCCCTGGGAGACGTTGAAGCCATATCTGACGCCGGAGGGCGCCAGGATTTTCGGCGGCGCGCGACCGAAGAAAGACGAAGACCGGCCGCAATGATTGATTATCAAGCAGCAAGGCGGGCGAGCGACCGTTCGAGCGAATGCGTCCAATCCGGAATCCATGACTGGAACAGCGCTTGCCAGCGATCGGCATCCTGCGGCGCGCTGTCGAGCTTCACCGACCATTCGATGAAGGTCCGGTTGCCCTCGACGACCGGAAGCAGGTGCATCGTTCCCTCATAGCGCGTCGGCCCGGTCGCGTCCGGCGCCAACCCGGCCGGAAACGGCAGCGGCTCGATGCCTGCATAGGTCAGCGAATGCGCTTGATCGGAGTGAGCGGCGAGTTGCTGCCTGATCCAGTTGCCGAGATAGCAGAAGCGTCTGACCGCGCCGATTTCGTCGCCGCCCTTGTCATCCTCGATCACGCTCTCACTGACCCCTTCGATATACGCCGGATAATTGTTGAAATCCCGGATCAGGGCCCACACGGTTTCCATGGGATGGTCCAGCACGGTGCTGTAATAGGCTGTCGTCATGGCTCTCTCTTCGTAAGCGATCGCGGCGCGATGACTGGGGCCGCAGATGGATACCTATTTCGGGTGGCCCGATCCCCGCCACCCGATTTCCGGATGTGGCGAGATGCCACCCGGCGCCGACCCCCATCATTCGCCAATGCCTTGCGACCCCAACACAAAGCCGCCTAGAATGTCTCATCACAAGAGCGCCCGGCATCACGGACGCCGCAGGGAGAACCATCAATGTCCAAAAAGATCACGCGCCGCGCCTTCGCGGCTTCATCCGTTGCTGCCGCGGCTGTCGCAGGCTTCGGTTTCAAGCCGGCTTTGGCGCAGGCCTATCCGGCCCGGCCGGTGACCGTGATCGTGCCCTGGGGTGCCGGCGGCGGCACCGACGCGACCGCCCGCATTGTCGCGGCGCTGTTGGAAAAGGACCTCGGCCAGCCGTTCAACGTGGTCAACCGCACCGGCGGCTCCGGTGTGGTCGGCCATTCCGCGATCGCGACCGCACAGCCCGACGGCTACACCATCGGCATGCTGACGGTGGAAATCTCGATGATGCACTGGCAGGGGCTCACTGAACTGGCGCCCAAGAGCTACACGCCGCTGGCGTTGATGAACGAGGATCCGCCCGGCATCCAGGTCAGTTCCACCTCGCCCTACAAGACCGTGAAGGAACTGGCGGATGCGATCAAGGCCGCCCCTGCCGGCAAGTTCAAGGCCTCCGGCACTGGCCAGGGCGGCATTTGGCATCTCGCACTGGTCGGCTGGATGCAGGCGATGGGACTTGCCCCCAATCACGTGGCCTGGGTGCCGTCGAACGGCGCCGCGCCCGCGATGCAGGATCTGGCTGCCGGCGGTCTCGACCTCACCACCTGCTCGGTGCCGGAAGCCCGCGCGATCATCGAGGCCGGCAAGGCGCGCAGCCTCGCCGTCATGGCTACAGCCCGCAATCCTGCATTCCCGGACGTGCCAACGCTGAAGGAAGCCATGGGCATCGACTATTCGACCGGCGCCTGGCGCGGCATTGCCGGCCCCAAGGGTCTGCCGGCCGACGTGGCGACGAAACTCACCGCGTCGCTGAAGAAGGTCTACGACTCCAAGGAGTTCAAGGACTTTATGAGCAATCGCGGCTTTCGAACGGTGTGGGGCGATGCGGCCCAGTTCGCCGCATTCATGGAGAAGGGCGACGCCCAGATGGGCGTGGCGATGAAGGCCGCCGGTCTCTCCAAGGCCTGATCTTGATCGGCTGACATCGCCCGATATCCGCGGAGCCAGTTCATGCGTCTACCCGATCGCGTCACGGGATTGTTTCTCGTTGGCCTCGGCGCGGCTGCCGCGTATGGCGGCTGGCAGTTGCCGCCGGTGCCCGGCCAGCCGGTCGGGCCCAACGTCTTTCCGCTGGTGATTGGCACCGGTCTCGCGCTGTGCGGGCTCGCGATCGCGTTCGGGATTGGCCGCAGCTTCGAGGAAGAAGAACACCTTATTCCGGTCGAGGGCGGCCAACCGCCGCCTCCAACCGGCAAGCTCTATGGCCTGCGCGCTTTGCTCCCGCCGGCGCTGTTGCTGTTCTACGTGTTTATCGCCGACCGGCTCGGCTTCATCCTCACGGCAGCGATGATCGTCTACGTGACCTCGACGGCGCTCGGCGCCCGCTGGAAGGTTGCGTTGCCGCTCGCGCTGCTGGCGCCGATCGGCATCCACCTGATTTTCTCAAAATTGCTGCGCGTGCCGCTTCCGCCCGGCGTTTTGCCGATGCCCTGGTGATCGATGCTCAACACCCTCGCCCAAGCGCTTGCGCTCATCTCTACCTGGGAAGTCATCATCGCGATGCTCGCGGCATCGGTCTATGGCCTCGTCATCGGATCGCTGCCGGGGCTATCCGCGACCATGGCGACCGCGCTGCTGGTCCCCGTCACCTTCTATCTGTCACCGATCGCCGCAATCGCCACCATCGTCGCCGCATCCACGATGGCGATCTTCGCCGGTGACATCCCCGGCGCGCTGCTGCGCATTCCCGGCACGCCCGCCTCGGCGGCTTACGCAGACGAAGCCTATGCGATGACGCGCAAGGGCGAGGCCGAGCTCGCGCTCGGCGCCGGTGTCTGGTTCTCCGCCGTGGGCGGCATCGCAGGCACGCTGTCGCTGATGATCCTGGCGCCGCCGCTGGCCGAGATCGCGCTGTCGTTCTCGACCTTCGAATATTTCTGGCTCGCTTTCCTCGGCCTGATGTGCGCCACGCTGGTCGCGCGGTCTTCCCCGGTGAAGGCGATCGCCAGCATGTTCATCGGCTTGCTCGTCGCCTGCATCGGCATCGAAAACCCCGGCGGCGTGCCGCGCTTCACGTTTGGGATGACCAATCTGTTCGGCGGCATCGAACCGATTCCGGCGCTGGTCGGCGTATTCGCGGTGGCGCAGGTCATGCGCGCGATGCTCACGCCCGAGCCGCCGCCAATCCCGCGGCGCAGGTTCGGAAGCATCTTGGCGGGCCAATGGAAGCTCACCAAAAAGTACAACTGGCAGATGACGCGCGGGAACATCATCGGCATCATCATCGGCGTGCTGCCGGGCGCCGGCGCCGACATGGCCGCCTGGGTCAGCTACGCCATGTCCAAACGCTTTTCGAAGGAACCGGAGAAATTCGGAACCGGCCACGTCGAGGGCCTGGTCGAAGCCGGCGCCAGCAACAATGCCAGCATCGCCTCGGGCTGGGTGCCCTCGCTGCTGTTCGGCATTCCCGGCGACACCATCGCGGCCATCGCGATCGGCGTGCTTTACATGAAGGGGCTCAACCCCGGCCCGACGCTGTTCACCGAAAAAGCGTCGAGCATGTATGCGATCTACCTGATGTTCATCATCGCCAACATCATCATGATCCCGCTCGGCATCATCATGATCCGGCTCGCAAGCCTCGTGCTGCGCGCGCCGCGCTCCACGGTGATGCCGGTGATCATGTTGTGCTGCGCCGTCGGCTCGTTCGCCATCGGCAACAACATATTCGGCGTCGTTATCGTCGCAACCTTCGGCGTCATCGGCTATGTCATGGAAGAAAACGGCTATCCGGTCGCTGCCATGGTGCTCGGCATCGTCATGGGCACCATGATCGAGCAGAGTTTTGTGACCTCGCTGATCAAGTCCGACGGCAGCGTGCTGCCGTTCTTCGAGCGGCCGATCGCCGCGATCCTCGCCGCCATGGCGATCGGCGCGCTGATCTGGCCGGTGCTGGTCTGGATATGGCGGAAGCTCAAACGCAGCCCCGTCCCAGCCGCGTCGGCCCGCTGAAGGACTGCGCCCCCTCGCCTGCACGGCGCGGGCGTTGTAAACCAAGTCATGACCCTGCCGAAGAATCCTTCCCCCGATGTCGGGAAACTCGCCAAAGAACTCCGCTCGGGCCAACGCGCGGCGCTGGCGCGTGCGATTACCCTGATCGAAAGCAGGCGTTCCGATCACCAGGCCGCGGCGCGCGAACTGGTGCAGGCGCTGTTATCAGACACCGGCAAGGCGGTACGCGTCGGCATTACCGGCTCGCCCGGCGTCGGCAAATCCACCACCATCGATGCGCTCGGCATGTTCCTGATCGAGCGCGGCCACAAGGTCGCGGTGCTCGCGGTGGACCCCTCCTCGGCCCGCACCGGCGGCTCGATCCTCGGTGACAAGACGCGGATGGCACGGCTGGCAAATTCCGAAGCCGCCTTCATCCGGCCCTCACCCTCGTCCGGTACGCTCGGCGGCGTCGCCGTAAAAACCCGCGAGGCAATGCTGCTGTGCGAAGCAGCCGGCTTCGACGTGGTGCTGGTCGAGACCGTCGGAATCGGCCAATCCGAAACCGCGGTCTGTGACATGACCGATTTCTTTCTCGCCCTGATGCTGCCCGGCGCCGGCGATGAGCTGCAAGGCATCAAGAAAGGTCTGGTCGAACTCGCCGACATGATCGCGATCAACAAGGCCGACGGCGACAACGTCAAGCGCGCCAATCTGGCGGCGGCCGACTATCGCTCCGCGCTGCATATTTTGAGCCCGCGCTCGGAGCATTGGCATCCGCCAGTCGTGACCTATTCGGCGCTGACCGGCATAGGCATGGACACACTGTGGCAGAAGATTTTGGATCACCGCACCGCCATGAACGCCTCGGGCGAGTTCGCAGGCCGGCGGCGCGAACAGCAGGTGAAATGGATGTGGTCGATGCTGGAGCAGCGCATGATGGCGCGGCTCCGCTCCGATGCCGCGATCCGCGCCAAGGTAAAGAAGACCGAGGCCGAGGTCGCCGACGGCCGCATCACGCCGGCGGTCGCCGCCGAGCAGATCGCGGAGTGGATGCGATGAGCGACAAGCTTCGCATTCTCATCACCGGCTTCGGCCCGTTTCCAGGTGCGCCCTACAATCCCACGCAGTCGCTGGTGGCACGTCTGACGCGGCTGCGTCGCCCGGCCTTCACCGACGTCGAACTGTCCAGCCACATCTTTCCCGTTACCTACAAGGCGGTCGACCGCGAATTACCGCTGGCGCTGCAAAAGCACCAGCCGCACGCGCTGTTGATGTTTGGCCTCGCTTCTCGCACGTCGTATCTGCGGATCGAAACCCGCGCCCGCAATGCCGTCACCATGCTCTGGCCTGACGCCGCGCAAACCCGCGCGCGCAAGGGATCGATCGCCGACGGCGCCGATGCGCAAAGGTTCGGTCCGCACACAGCCAAACTACTGCGCGTGGCCAAGAACACCGGCCTCGATGCCCGCGCCTCGCGCGACGCCGGAAGCTATCTCTGCAACTATCTGAGCTGGCGCGCGATTGAAGCCGTGGATGCCGGTAACGGCCCCCGCCTTGCCACCTTCATCCACATCCCGCCGCTGGCGCGCAGCGGCGCGGCCAGACGAAAAGGTGTTCCGCGCATCACGCTGGAGGAGCTGGTCGATGCCGGCGAAGCGATGCTCATGGAAACGGTGCGGCTGGCAAGAACGGCGGCTTAACTCCGTCGTCGTCCCTGCGAACGCAGGGACCCATAACCACCGTTGCCAATTGTGAGAAAAGCCGTCTGCGCTCGTGCCCCTTCCAAGGGCCGCGGCGTATGGGTCCCGGCTCGCGCGGAGCCTGTCATCGGGCGCGCATTCGCGCGACCCGTTGGCTTGGCCGGGACGACGAGCATAATTTATCGCACCCAACATTAACCCTACCCCCAACAATCGCCGCCTCTTTCCCGGTCTTCATCATGCTGCACTGCATTTTCGCGATACCTATGAAACGCGAATGCCACGACCTGCATCGCGCTAGGGTCATCAGCCATGGACATGAACCGCCGCCATCTCATTGGAGCGTCCGCCGCCGGTGCAGCCGGCGCGCTGGCGATGTCGCCTGACGCTGCGCGCGCAGCGCCCCTCACGTCCACGCTCGGGCGCGACGTCACGCAATATGGCGTCCGCCCCGGCAGCCCGGACGATCAGACCGTGAAACTGCAGCGCGCGATCGACGAGGCGGCACGCGCGCAAGTGCCGCTGGCGCTGCCGCCGGGGGTCTATCGCACCGGCATGCTGCGCCTTTCGAACGGCACGCAACTGGTCGGCGTCCGCGGCGCGACCAAGCTCGTGTTTACCGGCGGCGCCTCGATGCTGCAGGGCGAAGGCGCCAACAGCGTCGGCCTGACCGGCATCACCTTCGACGGCGGTCGCATTCCGCTGCCGACGCGCCGCGGCTTGGTGCACTGCCTCGGCGGTCGCGACGTCCGGATCGCCGACTGCGAAGTATCAGGCAGCGGCGGCAACGGCATCTGGCTCGAGCAGGTCTCGGGCGATATTTCCGGCAATACCTTCACGAAAATTGCGACCACCGCCGTCGTATCCTTCGACGCGCTCGGCCTGATCGTGGCGCGCAATACCATCACCGATACCAATGACAATGGCATCGAAATCCTGCGCACCGCGATCGGCGACGACGGCACCCTCGTCCTCGACAACCGCATCGAAGACATCAAGGCCGGCCCTGGCGGCTCCGGGCAGTATGGCAACGCCATCAACGCCTTCCGCGCCGGCAATGTGATCGTGCGGGGCAACCGCATCAAGAATTGCGACTATTCGGCCGTGCGCGGCAATTCGGCGTCTAATATTCACATCACCGACAACAGCGTCAGCAATGTCCGCGAGGTCGCGCTCTATTCGGAATTTGCGTTCGAAGGCGCCGTGATCGCCAACAACACGGTGGATGGCGCCGCCGTCGGCGTCTCCGTCTGCAATTTCAACGAAGGCGGACGCATCGCCGTCGTCCAAGGCAACATCATCCGCAACCTGCTGCCGAAGCGGCCGATCGGCACTGCACCCGACGACGACGCCGGGATCGGCATCTATGTCGAGGCGGACTCCACAGTCACAGGCAATGTGATCGAGAACGCGCCGTCGTTCGGCATCATCGCCGGGTGGGGCAAATATCTCCGCGATGTCGCGATATCAGGCAATGTCATCCGCAACGCCTTCGTCGGCATCGGCGTATCGGTGTTGCCGGGCGCCGGCATGGCGCTGGTCAACAACAACATGATTTCGGAAACCCCGCGCGGCGCCGTGGTCGGGCTCGATCACGCCCGCACGATCACGACCGATCTGTCCGCCGAAGGCGCGCAGCGTTACGCGCAGGTGGTGGTGGGAGGCAACGCGGTACGGCGGTAGTTCGCCCTCATCGCTCACCTCTACAGCGCGTTGCGCAACGCCGGATAGCGTTCCTTCATCGCGTCGAGATCGATCGCCGGGAATGGCATTTCCTCCAGCGCCAGCACATCCGGCACGGACGGCGCCTCGTCCGCCACGACGAGTTGGCTTTCCAGCGCGACCAGAACATCATCAGGGATATCGGGCGGGGGCGCGGCCGCGATCGGCGGTGGCGTTACGGCCATCGGAGCCGGTTGCGGCTGAAGCTGCACGACCGGCGGGCGATAGCCCTCGTCGCGCGGCAGCGGCGTCAAGAGCAGCGGCGTCGTTCGACGGCGGCCGAGCCAGGCCATGTCGATCTGCGTGTTGTCGAGCGAGGCTTCGCGGCTCAACAGGTCACGCCAGGTGGCGACGGCGGCCTTGGCTTCCTGGATGTTTTCGAGGAACTCGCGTTCGGTGTGAAAGCGGCGCCAGCGTCCGGTCTCGAACAGTTCAGTGAGGTATTCCAACCGTTGCTCGGCAAGGCTGCACCAGCGCGCAACGATGTTGCGGCCACGTGCCACGTCTGCAGGATGTGCCATAAATCAGCCCGTAAGAGGGGGACGGACGCAGACGCAACCGAGACGAATCAGTGGGATGTGACTGGGATATTCTGTGGAAAACTTTTTCGTTGTCCAGTGCGTGAAGCGACGGGAGCGCGCAGCAATCGAAGAAACCCGCACAAATACGGGTTAATCCGCTCTTCGCGGTCAAGCCGCACAGCAGCATGGTCGCGTTGCGCGGCGAGCCTCGATCCTTTCAGTTGAGAAGATGCACGGGAAAATTGCGCATCGTTCAGACGAGTCGGAAAACTTGCAGCCGCAAGCCGTCGCGGTGCCGCACGAAACGTAGCTTCGTCCAAAAACCCGCGCTGAAAATGAAAGACCCGTCCGGGGGGACAACCGGACGGGTCAAGCTATATGGGCGCTTGGGGTGGATGGGCGCTCGCGCCGAATACAGCCTATGGGGAGGGATTACCGCTCCCACGTTGATAAGTCGCGACACCCTCTCCGGACGTTCAAAACGCCGGACGATTTTTTTAACCTTGTCTTCAGGGATGATCGTCGGAAAATCGCTGCGCGGCAGGCTATTTTGCGGCGTTTGCGGCCGATTTGTCCGCCGCCATCGAGGGCGAGGCGTCGTTCAATGCGCGGCTCACGGAAGTGTTATCCGCGGCCGGGTCATGCGCCGGCGCTTTCTCCCCCGCAGGCTTGCCGGAAACCGAGGCAAGCGGAACCGCCGGTCCGGCGGCCGTGACGGCAGCAAAGGCATCGGCCCCACCTGCCCCAAACTGATCGTCGCGGCCGGGAGTGCCGAGATCGCGGGCGGTCCCGGTCAGAATTGCGCGAACATCGCCCGGCTTCAACGAAGGATTGCGCTCCATCATCAGCGCCGCGACGCCGCTGATATAGGCGGCGGAGAACGAGGTGCCCGACGTGATCTGGTATTTTTCATCGGGCGCCGGCAGGAAGATATCCGCGCCCGGTGCTGCAACCGCGATGTGGTTGCCCCGGTTCGATGCCGCAAACAGTCTTTCCTGCGCGTCGGTGCCACTCACCGCGATGACATTGGGATTGGCGGCCGGATAGAGCGGCGGCGATTTCGCTCCGGCATTGCCGGCCGCAGCCACCATCAGGATGCCACGGGCTGCGGTAGCGGCGATGCCCCGCTCGATCAGCGGATCCTTCGGACCGGCAAAGCTCATGTTGACGATCTGCGCGCCGTGCTCGGCCGCGTAGTCCAGTCCCCGGAGGATCACATAGGACGTGCTCTCCGCGCCCTTCGATCCCGCGCCGAACGCGCGGATCGCGATCAACCTCGCCTCCGGTGCGCTCCCCATCAGCTTGGCATGCGCCACGATCGCGCCGGCAATGCCCGTGCCATGGACATGCGGACCTTCCTTGCTTCCGAGCGCATCGAAACTGTCGGCAACCGAGTTGGCGAGTTCGGGATGCTTGATGTCGACGCCTGAATCGATCACCGCAATGGTGACGTTCATGCCGCGGACGAGCGCGTGCGCCTGTGGCAGCCGAAGCTGTGCGACGGCGTATTGCGCGGCATCGCCCGCGGTCGAAGCCTTCTTCTGATCCTGCAGCAAGTAACGGAAATTGAGCTGCACCGAACGCACGCTGGCGTCGGCCGCGAGTTCGCGGCGCACGGTGTCCACGGGCCGGTTATCGACGATGCGGAACAGACCGATGGTGCCGCCGAGCAACGGGAAGTTTTGAGACGCGATGCGCTCCAGGCCGTGACGCCGCGCCAGTTGGTCGGCTTCGGCGGTGGATAACGCGCCGTCGATTTCGGCGACGAGTTCGTTCTTGACCGCGCGCAGATTGACCGCTTCCTGTGCGTTGTTGTTGCCCGATCCGCCCTTGCCCTTCTTGGCCGAGGTGCCTTTGCCGCCGCCGGCCGACATCACCGGACGATCGAAGCACTCACCGTCGGGACCGCGAAGCGCATATGCGCAAGCCGGATAGAGGTTGGGCGAAAACCGCGCATGGGGCAGCGTCGACCGCACGCCGGCGCCCGGACGGACTCGCAGGGTCGAACTCATGGTGCCAATCCGGGACGGCGGCGTCCGTGCGACGGTATCGGCGCGCATGGCCGGCCGCGCCGCAACCGTCGGACTGATCCGCGGGGTCACCGTCGGACTGATGGTGGGCATCCGCGAGCCGACGTTCAGACTGGGGGTGCGCATGATGCTTTGCGCATGCACCGCCGAGGGTCCGAAAGCGATCAGCGGAAGCAGCGCGGTCGACAACACCCATGCCGCACGCTGGATCCTTGCCCGCCAACTCACGCCATCATGAACCATGGGACCTCAGCTTGCCCGGCCCAGGCGGCCTTATGGCGTTGCCACCGCCAGGCTGACGATTTTCTCACGCTGCAGCCTGCTCAGCAGACCAGCAACTTCGTCCTTGCTCATCGCCTTGTTGCCGAACTGCAGCCGGAACATGCCGCCCTTGGCGCCGTCGATCGAGGCCTGGTAGTTGTCGAGCAGCGCCGTGATGTCGGCGATGCGCGCTTCAGGCGCGAACCGCACCAGCGCGCGCGGCGGCGCGACGCTGCCTGCGAGATCGCGCGTAATCGGCGCCGATGGCCGCTCGTTCAGGCTTAGCGACGCCGTCTCGAACAACGCGGTCTGGTTCTTCATCAGTACGGCGCCGATCACGCCGGCCTGCAGCACGAGCGCCACGGCGCCAAGGCTCGCCGACCAGGCGAGCGTACGCGGCGACAGGCTTGCGAAAAACTCCGATACCCGCGCGGACAGGCTCACCGAGCGCGAGGGCTCACGCGCAGGCTCCGCGTCGATTGCGGCAAACAGCTTCTGCATGGCGCGCGTGGACGGTGCACCCAGGCTCTCGTTGAGGCTGATCGTCTCGGCGTATTCTTCGCGGATGACGGCATACTGCCGGGCAAGCTCGGAATCCCCGGCAAGCGCTTCCTCGACGCGGCGTGCATCGCGCGCGCTCAGGGTGCCGGCCGCGTGGAAGGGCAACAGCGTCTCTATTTCGCTGGGCTCGTGATCCAGCATTTTTTTGCTCGCTGCCATCATGGCCAACCTCGCTCTACGCCTGCTGCTTTGAGCAACTCGGCCAATTTCTTGCGCGCATAAAACAGGCGCGTCTTGACGGTATTCTCCGGAATGCCGACGATTTCGGCTACCTCTTCCACGGACTTCTCGTGGTAGTAGACGAGATCGACGATCTCCCGATGCTCTGGCGAAAGTGCCGTCAGGCACTTGCGCAGCGCTTCACCCGTATCCTTCTTCTGCGCCACCACTTCCGGATCGTCGGACGTATCCTCGATCGCGTTCGCGGTCTCCTCGTCCAGCCCAACGTCCTTGCGGCGCCTAAGTGCCGAAAGGGCTTTGAACCGCGTAATCGCCAAGAGCCAGGTGGTAACGGCGGATCGGCCTTCGAACTTGCCAGCCTGACGCCACACATCGAGAAAAACCTCGCTGATGAGATCTTCCGCGACCTGTTCGTCCCTTACGAGCCGAAGCCCGAAACGGAACACCCTGACATGGTGCCTTCCGTAAAGCACCTGCATGGCGAGCCGGTCGCCTTGGGCGATCCGAGCGATCAGAATTTCGTCTGAAGCCGCCTGTGTCGCGCTCAATGGCCGTCTCGCAAGATTGGTCTGACGGGGGTGGCCGGCGGTTCGATGCGAAGAGTGAGATTCTTCACATTACGGCAATGCCCGGATCGCATGTGTGATCTACCCCACAGATGGCCAGTGCCAGGCCATTTTGCCGCCAGAAAGGAGCTAAACCCCAGAATTGGTACCATATTACGGAAACACTTTCCTGAAACGCGAGCCCGACCTTAGCAAGGCTTCGCCGGCAGGGCAGCATCCACGTGACGCCCCCTGGGGTTCCCGCGCAGGCAGGTTCCGCACTATCGGAATTCGGCAGATTTCCGTTGCGAAATCAGTGCAATGGCAGGGTTTTAACGGAGCCGATCGACCTCAAAAGATACCAAACCTAAAGGCTTTATTCCCTAAAGTTTCGTCCGGCATCACCAACAGCGGCGGGACATGAGCAGCGCGGCATCATTGCTTCAGGAGCAAGGCTCCCACAATGCGACCGCGCGCGTCGCCCGCCTGCCGCTGGAAGTATTGACGCGCCGGGCCGGCCAGCGCCGCCAGATGCTGGCCGTGCAAGGCGTCAGCTATTTGCTCATCACCTCGGTCCTGCTGGTCTATTGCTACGCCGGCACCGTCCCGATCATCATTCCATCGACCTATTTCCTTTCCGGCATCGGATTGGTGTCGGTCTTTGTCGTGTTGTCGGAAGCCCACTTCAACGACCGGTTCGAGGACCATTATCTCACGATCTTCCAGGTCGCCGGCCACGTCGCGCTCCAGCTCTGTTTTCTGCTGGCCGCGCCACAGATCGGATTTGCCTTCCTGAGCGTCGTATTCCTCATCTTTGGATTCGGCGCGCTGCGAATGACGTCCCGGCAGGCGATCATCACCTGGACCCTCACCATCGTAGGCCTAGCGCCGATCTTCCTGTTTGCCAGCACCCCGATCGGCCTGCCGATTACCACCCAGACCGAACGCGTTGCGGCCATGCTTTCCTTTGTCCTCACCATCGGACAATGCGCCTTCGTGGGACTGTATGGCTCTACCATGCGCAAGATGCTCTACGACCGCAGCTTCGAACTGAAGGCGGCGTACAAGCGGATCGAGGAGCTTGCCGAACTCGACGAACTGACCGGGTCGTCCAACCGTCGCAGCATCATGCGGATGCTGGAGGAGGAGATTGCCCGCGCGAGCCGCAGCGGATCGCCCTGCTCGATCGCGCTGATCGACCTCGACTGGTTCAAGCGCATCAACGACGCCTACGGTCACCCGACCGGCGACGAGGTGCTGCGGACATTCTCGATCACCATGTTTGCCAACATCCGCAGCATCGACCGGTTCGGCCGATATGGCGGCGAGGAATTCCTGCTGGTGCTGCCCGACATGGACATCGACCAAGCCATGCACGCACTCGACCGGTTGCGCGCCATTATTGCCGATCTCGACTGGAGCGCATTCTCGCACGGCATGAAGGTGACGATGTCGGCAGGCGTTGCAACGCTGAACCCGAACGAAACATCAGACACATTTCTCGCGCGCGCCGATAGCGCGCTTTATGCAGCCAAGGCGCAAGGACGTAACCGGATTACCAGCGCCTGATCCGACATATTTCAGCTCCGGCGGCGAAGAAGCTCCGCCGCTTTTTGCTCCAGGACAGAGTCATGATTTCGAAGACCGCCACCTCTCCTTCCCCCGGAAACCTGCTCGACGAGCTGCAGTCCACGCTTGCGCACGGAACCGTCGCTCGCCGGGTAGAGACGCTCCGCCGGGTGACCGATCTCTTCATCAACGGCGCGGTGGATTATTCGGACGAGCAGGTCGGGCTATTCGACGACGTCTTCCAGTGCCTGATCGGCCACATCGAAACCTCGGCCAAGATGCTGCTGGCCAACCGTCTCGCCCCGATCGACACTGCCCCGCCGCTCACCATCCGCGCGCTTGCATTCGACGACGTCATCGAGGTGGCGGGTCCTGTGCTGTCGCAATCGATGCGGCTCGACGACAAGACCTTGATCGAGAATGCGCGCAGCAAGAGCCAGGCGCATTTGATGGCGATCTCGACCCGCAAGACGCTGAGCGGCGCGGTTACCGAGGTCCTGGTCCAGCGCGGCAACGATCAGGTGATCCAGTCGACCGTCAACAATCCCGGCGCGGAATTCACCGAGCGCGGCTTTACCCGCCTCGTCAGCCGCGCCGAAGGCGACGACGATCTCACCGCCTGCATCGGCATGCGTCCGTCCGTGCCGCGGCATCTCTACCTGAAACTGCTCGCCAAGGCCTCCGATACGGTGCGGCAGCGGCTGGAGGCCGCCAATCCCCAGCAGGCGGCCGAGGTGCCGAACGTGGTCAAGGAGGCAACGCGGCGCGCGCGCTCCGCGACCTCTGATATCACCAAGGACACTGAGATTGCGCACGCGCTGGTCAAGTCCCTGTACGAGGACGGCCGGCTCGACGAATCCGAAGTGGCGTCGTTTGCCGATGCCGGGAAATTCGACGAGGCCAACGCCTCGATTGCGGCGCTTGCCAACGTGCCGGTCGCAATCGCCGAGAACATGATGATCGAAAGCCGGGCCGAAGGCGTGATGATTTTGGCGAAGGTCGCAGGGCTGTCATGGTCGACGGTCAAGACCATCATCAGGATGCGCGACGAACTGTCCGGCGCGGAGCCGACGGATCTTGCCGCCTGCAAGGACACCTATGAACGGTTGCGACCTTCGACGGCACAGCAGGTGCTGCGCTTCCATCGCATGCAGCAGAACGTACCGGCGTAAGTTCGTACCCTGCTTCAGTATTTCAGCAGCTTCGCTCCGGCGAGCGCGCCGATCGCAGTCACCAGCGCGGTCGCGATCGTGTACCAGGTCGCGACGAACAGCGGTGAATCATCCGTGCAATGCGAGGCATAGAGCGTCGCCGCCAATCCCGCCGACAATAGTCCGGCGATGGCGCCCGCCAATGCAGGCCGCGACGGGGCACCGTGACGCAATCCGAGCAGCGCGCCGGCCAGGATCGGCAACGACATCAGCGGGATCGCCGTCAGACAGACCCACGAATTCTTGCCGACCAGCCGCGTCATCATCGGCAGCCGTTGCGGCATTATCATTTCGCCGCCGATCCCAGCGGTCAAAATTCCCACCGGCGCCAGCAGCAGCCAACCAAATCCCCGCAGCGATGCTTCGGGTCGCGACAGATGCAGGCTGACGGCAATTGCCGAGATCGCGAGCGCCAGCGTGACCGCGAACTTCAGGTCGAAGAACGGATTGCGCATTGCAGCCATCACGTCGGGCCTGACGCCGAGTTCGGTGAAGAACATCAACAGCGAAACCGGTGCTGCGGCCAAGAGCGCCAGCATCAGCGCGAAGCCGACCGGGCGCGCGCGGTGCGCGTTGTCGGCCGCCAACGTTCGAATGAGCTGATCGGTATCCATGCTCAATTTTCCCGCAACTTCGCCGTCAAGCTGGTCAGCCCCCGGTGCAGCGCCACCCGCACCGCGCCCTCGCTCATCGAAAATTTCGCGGCCGTATCCTTGATCGAGGCGCTGTCGACCGCGATCGACTGCAGCACCTCGCGCTGCCGCGCCGGCAGCGTCTGGAGCTGGGCAGCGACCTCGCTCGGCGAAGCCGTTTCGGCCGGCGCTTCGCCCGGCAGCGTCTCGGCGAAATCGTCAATATCGACGAAAATGCGCCGGCCGCGGCGGCGCAGCGCATCGATCAGCTTGTTGCGGGCGATCGCGAACAGCCATGGGGCAAATGGGGCGGTGACATCCCAGGTATGCCGCTTCAGATGGACCGCCAGCAAAATGTCCTGCACGATGTCCTCGGATTGATCGACCGGTTGCCCTGCCCGCGCCAGACCGCGGCGCGCCGCGGCCCGGAGCACGGGCGTGACGGCCTTGAGCAGGCGATGATACGCTGAGCTATCGCCTGCAATGGCCGACCGCATCAGGCCGGTCCATTCGTCATCCCGTTCGCGCACCCGCGCTCCTACCCTGCAATTCGGTCGATCTTTCAATTTGTTACGTCAGGACAATCCAATCACGAACTCGTGATCAAAGGTCCCGTCGGCAGCTTGGCTGGCTCCCTATCCAAAGGAATCGGGGGACAACCGGCTGCGCGATGGCAGGCTCATAACATCGATTGCGCAGGCTCGCATCCGGCGTAGCTTGCTAATTCCGGTCGGCAAAATGCCCGCCAGTACGTCGGCTGACTGACATTGCCCAGCTTTTGCCCGGTGTTGCCCGAAGATTCCCATTTTCCGCCGTGCTGTGGACACCTGGGGGGTCTCATTTCGCCGCCGGGCGGCGGCCAATGGGGAGATTCCACATGACGATCCGAGCCAGCGCGGGGTCGGCCTTCATTCTTGCGGCAGGGCTTTTGTTGGGTTTCGCAGCACCATCGCCGGCGACGGCGGCCCCCGCCGACGACGCCGCGGTGTCGAAACCGGAAAGCGCGACGTCCGAGAAGTCCGCCAAGCAGGGTTCGCGTTCCCTGAAGAAGCGCTCCGCCCATCGCAAATCCACGCGTGCGGCATCGAAACCCGTCGAGGACAAGCAGCCTGAGGAAAAGCAGGTCGCCGATGCGAGCGGCGGCACTCGGCCCGGGATGCCCGAATGGCTCGCAAACGCCAACGCACAAATGACGGCAGCCGATGCGCCGGCCGACAGCGCCAAGGGGATGTCGGCGGCGATGTCCGAGAAGGCCAACACCGTCCTGCAAGCTGCGACGGACAAGCCGGCTGACGCCGAGGCGCCGGCCGATGCTACCGTAGTTGCCTCCGACCAGCTCAACGATGTCGATCGTGCGCTGCAGGCGACCCTGCCCGAGGACTCCGCCACGCAGACGGTCGCGATGGCCTCGACCAAACCTGCATCGGAAGCCTCCGATCAAGCCGTCAACAACGAGAGTTCCACCCTGGACAAGACCTCGCTGATCGGAAAGATCTTCATCGCCTTCGGCGCCCTGCTGACGATGGCCTCGGCCGCGCGTATGTTCATGGCGTAGCTGTCGGCATACCGGACGCGGCGCCCCCGCATCCGGGATCCGTTCCAGCCCACTTGAAGCCCACCCCGGCAGCGGGCACATTGCCCGCGAAAAGGACTACCCCGGGGTGGATCATGGCAACGTTCGAAAACATCATTGTCGAGAGCAAGGGCGCGGTCGGCATCATTACGCTGAACCGGCCGAAAATGCTCAACGCGCTGTCGTTCGGCGTATTTCGTGAAATCGCTGCCGCGGTCGACGACCTTGAGGCCGACGACAAGATCGGCTGCATCCTGCTCACCGGCAGCGAAAAGGCGTTCGCCGCCGGCGCCGACATCAAGGAGATGCAGCCGAAAAGCTTCATCGACATGTTCTCCAGCGATTTCACCGCCATCGGCGGCGATCGCGTTGCCACCTGCCGGAAACCGACGATTGCAGCCGTTAGCGGCTACGCGCTGGGCGGCGGCTGCGAGCTCGCCATGATGTGCGACATCATCATCGCCGCCGATACCGCCAAATTCGGCCAGCCCGAAATCACGCTCGGCACCATCCCCGGTATCGGCGGCACCCAGCGGCTGACGCGTGCGATCGGCAAGTCCAAGGCGATGGATCTCTGCCTCACCGGACGCATGATGGATGCGGCCGAAGCGGAGCGTTCCGGCCTCGTCAGCCGCGTCGTGCCGGCCGACAAACTGATGGAAGAAGCGCTCTCGGCCGCGGAAAAGATCGCCTCGATGTCGCGGCCCGCGGCCGCGATGGCCAAGGAAGCCATCAACCGCGCGTTCGAGACGCCGCTGTCGGAGGGCATGAATGTCGAGCGCAACCTGTTCCACTCGACCTTCGCGCTGGAAGACCGCGCCGAAGGCATGGCGGCGTTCATCGAGAAGCGCAAGCCGGTGAACAAGAACAGGTAACGCCGAGCTCTCTCCGCAGTCGTCCCTGCGAACGCAGGGACCCATACGCCGCGGCCGTCGTGTTGAAGCGACGATGGGCAGACATCTTCTCTAAGCAACTACGCCCTGTGGTTATGGGTCCCTGCGTTCGCAGGGACGACGTTCGTCATAGCACCACTCCGCGCGAGTGCCGCATTCACCAGCGCGCGATAGCCCCGTTCAGCAAACGTCGTTGGGCGATCGAGTCCTAACCGCGCCAGGCATTCGCGGTTCGAGGCATCCGGCGGCTGGGTCACCCCCTGCCACAGCAACCCGGGTAGAAGCAGCGGCATCCGCTGCGCTTCCCGCAGCAACTGCAAGGCCGGTATCAGCCGCTGCTCGACCTCAGTAAAATCGCTACCGAATGGAAACGGCGGCAGCAGTCCGTCCTCGCGCGCAGGCTTCAAGGCATCCGCTATCCGCTCCGGAAAGTTCTCGAGATGCGCGCGCGGAATTTCGAACTCCTTCGGCAGCTTGCCGGCATCCTTGGCGATCTTCACCAGTTCATCCTGGAAACGGGAATCCGTCACCGCGAGCATCGCCGCGATGGTCTCGGCGTCCGATTTGCCCCTGACATCGGCAACACCGTATTCGGTGACGAACACGTCGCGCAGATGCCGCGGGATGGTCTCGTGACCGTAGTTCCAGCGGATGTTGGAGTGCGTCCTCCTGCCCGCCTGCCGCGTCGCTTCCAGCGTGAGGACCGAGCGTGCGCCTTGAAGCGCGAACGCCTGCGCGACGAAATTGTACTGGCCGCCGACGCCGCTGACGACCTGGCCATTGTCGAGACCGTCGGAGACTGCCGCCCCCATCAGCGTCGCCATCATCGCGTTGTTGACGAAGCGGGCATCGATGCGCGCGCGGCGCTTGGCGTCCTCGTCGCCATAGAGCTCGTTGGTGAACGATACCGGCATCATCTGGACGCGCGCGAGTTGCTCGGGCGGCATCTCGCGCAACGCGCGATAGAACGATTTCGGCCCGAGGAAAAATGCGCCGTGCAGCACGACGCCGTCGACCTCGCGCTTGAGAATATCAGCCTCGATCAGGCTGAGAAATGCCTCGATCAGCATTTCGCTGACCCCATACAGCCCCTTTGCGAACGGCGCGCTCTCCATCGGCTCCACGCCGGGCGCGAGCCGCTTCATGATGGCGCGGAACTGCGCACTGTCCCGATGACGGACGATCAGCCCCCGCGCCAGCGCATCGCCGACTTGCCCGATGCCGATCTGCAGTGTGCCGCCATCGGGTACGAGACTAGTGGCGTGAAGCCCGATCGCGTATTTGGTGTCGCTGACCGGCTCGGCCGGCGGGGCGAACAGCGGGAAATCCGTCGCGGGGCTGTCGAGCACGGCGGAAAATTCTTCCCCTGGCAGATCGCCCGCACCCGGCATGAACGGCAGTTCTGAATTGACTTGCGCGAACACTTTGAACGAAGCGCGCCCCTCGGCGCGGGCGCGCAGCAGATCAAGCGCTGTGTCGGTGTTGCAGCTCAGGCTGTAACGCGTCGCGCCATCGACGACGCGCTTGGCCACCAATGGCGTGACGACATTGAGCCCGCGCGCCAGCAAATACGATGCAGCATGGGTATAGTTCGCGGAGATGTAATGCTGCTGCGCGAACGGCACGTGCAGCCATTTGCCGGCCAGGAAGAAAAACTCGATCACCTTGACGTTGGGCGGCAGTTCTCCGGCATGCAGTGCATTCGCATAGGCGAGGTCAGGATAACCACCAAACAGGCGATCGATCACCGGGCTGATGAAACGTTGTTCGAGCAGGCTCGAGGGCCGCGGCTTTTCCAGCGTCAGTGCCGAAAATAACGTCAGCTTGATCGAACGGTCGGCCAGTGCGCGTGCATACAGAGCGTTGACGACGTGGTTCGCCTTGCCGAGCCCGAGCGGCAATCCAACCACGAGATTGGTTCCGACATCGCGGATGATATCCTCCGCGATCGCTTCGGGATCGGAAAACAGCTTTGGCATCGAATGCGAACCTGGGCGTAGCTGGCAGGCAGCCGTCCTGGAATCGGACGCCAGAGCTATAGCCTATCTTCACCGGAGATTCGTCTGTGACGAACGGGCAACAGCCAAGCACGGATTTCACCGAATTAATGTACTGATGTCGCGCGGCAGTTTGCCTGTGGCCATGGTGCCCCCTAAACAGGTAGACGAACCGAGGATGTCGGCGGGGGCGGACGGACAGTGCATGATCCGGACATGACGGGTAACCGGCATTCCGGATCATGCTCACGTTCTTGTGTTGACTACGGAATCAAATGACCAGGCGCGCCGCTAGGGTTGGCTACGTTGAAAGACGGTTGCTTCGATCGGGCATTTGCCTTGTTGTGGCTTGCTTCGCGCTTGCCGCGCCAGCCGCGCGTGGTGAAAGCCTCCCCGAGGCGCTGGCCAAGGCCTACCAGACCAATCCCGCGCTCAATGCCGAACGCGCCCGCCAGCGCGCCACCGACGAGAACGTGCCGCAAGCGCTTTCGGGTTATCGGCCGCAGATCGTCGCTACTCTCTCCGCCGGCTTTCAGGCGGTGCGCAACCTCTTGCCCGACAACACCGTCCAGTCGGCGAACCTGAAGCCCTGGACCATCGGCGTGACCGTGTCCCAGACATTGTTCAACGGCTTCAGGACCGCCAACAGTGTACGCGTGGCGGAATTGCAGGTGCAGGCGGGTCGCGAGGCGCTGCGCAATGTCGGTCAGGGCGTGCTGCTGGATGCGGTCACGGTCTACACCAACGTTCTCGCCAACCAATCGCTGGTCGAAGCCCAGCGCGCCAACGTGGCGTTTCTGCAGGAAACGCTCGGCATCACCCAGAAGCGTCTGAATGCCGGCGACGTCACGCCCACCGACGCTGCGCAGGCCGAGGCGCGTCTGAGCCGGGGCCGCGCCGATTTGAATGCCGCTGAGGTCAATCTGGCTGTCAGCCAAGCGACTTATCTCCAGGTCATCGGCAACGCGCCCAACCTGCTCCGCCCCGCTGACACCGTCGACCGCCTGCTGCCGCGCAGCCGCGATGACGCCACCGGGCAGGCCTTCCGCGGGCATCCCGCCGTGATGGCGGCAAGCTTCGATTTCGACGTCGCCACGACTTCCATCCGCGTCGCCGAAGGCAGCCTGATGCCGACGATCACGCTGCAAGGCAGCGCCAGCCGTAGCAAGCAGTCGGACCCCACGCTCGGCACCCTGGGGACCGACCAGGCTTCCGTGACCGGCCAGCTCACGCAGCCGATCTATGATGGCGGCATGGCCGCCTCGCAGACCCGACAAGCCAAGGAAATCGCAGCCCAAAGCCGGCAGGTGCTGGACCAGGTCCGCAATCAGGCCCGCACCGCCGCGGTCGGCGCCTGGGTCGCCAATGAAGGTGCCAAGATTGCGGTCACGGCATCCGAAGCTGAAGTGCGCGCTGCCACCGTCGCGCTGCAGGGCGTACAGCGAGAGGCGGCGGGCGGCCAGCGAACTACGGTCGACGTGCTGAACGCGCAGCAGGACCTGATCCTGGCCAAGGCGCGGCTGATCGGCGCGCAGCGCGACCGCGTCATCGCCTCCTATACGTTGCTGAGCGCAATCGGCCGGCTCGACGTCAAGAATCTCGGCCTCAACACGCCGGACTACCTGCCGGAAGTGCACTATCATCAGGTGCGCGACGCCTGGCACGGCCTGCGGACGCCGTCCGGTCAGTAGGTTGTACTCCCCGTAACTTACCCTCCCTGGAGGGGCCCGAGACGAGCGAAGCTCGTGGGTCGACGCTCATGAAATGAGCGGCGGGGCGGGGTGATGGTCTCTCCACATCCAACAGTGCCCGAGTGGAGAGATCACCCCACCCGGTCTCGCATTTCGCTGCGCTCAATGCGAGCCGACCCTCCCCCTTCAGGGCCCTTCAGGGTAGGGTAAGAAAGACCGACTACAAGAAATGCTGTGGCTACCTCCCCCACGGTCGTGCCAGATCTTCTCGCCTATCATGCAATTAACCGGACGCTGATCATGTCCGGTATTTTCAGTCGCCAGCAACTCGCCTTGCCCTAAAACTCGGGTCCGTTCCCGCCCCCCTTTTGATGATCGATTTGCGAGGCCCTGTGGTTTCAAACATCCTGCGCTGGTCGGCCAACGGCCTGCTGGTCCTGTTCCTGTCGGTAATCCTCCTGATCACCTCATTTCGAATGGCGGCGTCGATACGCGAAACCAGCACGCGCGCCCAATTGGCGCCAGGGACCGGCCATCTGGTGCCGACGCGTTCGGGCGGTGTGTTCGTGCAGGAGAAGGGTCCGGCGAATGGCATTCCGGTGGTCCTGTTTCACGGCACGGCGGCGTGGAGCGAGCTATGGCGGCATACCACCGACGTGCTGGCCGCGGCCGGCTTTCATGTGATCGCGCTTGACCTGCCGCCGTTTGGATTCTCGGATCGTCCCGGCAGCTATACGCGGCAGGACCAGGCTTCCCGGATCAACGACGTGCTCGATACGCTGGAGGCCCCGCCCGCCATCATCGTCGGTCATTCGTTCGGTGCCGGTGCGGCGACCGAACTCGTGATGCGATATCCGGATCGGGCGCGGGCCCTGGTGCTGGTCGATGCGGCGCTCGGATTGACGGCAGCGCCATCGGCGGCGCCCTGGGTGATCCAGCCGCAATGGATCCGCGAAATCCTGGTGTCGCTGACCATCACCAATCCGATCGCGACGCAAATGCTGCTCCAATCGATGATCGCAAAGAAGGAGCGCGCGCTGCCGGAATATGTCGCGATCCTGCAACGGCCGCTGGCGCAGCGCGACAGCACGAGCGATATCGCCGACTGGCTATATTATTTCCTCGGCTCCGACACCAACGCCGCGAGCGCGGACCGCAATGCGTATGCGAAGCTGGAAGTCCCCGTCGCGATCCTGTGGGGCGACAAGGACACCATCACCCCGGTCGAGCAGGCCCACGATCTGCGAACGCTGCTGCCATCAGATACGGACCTGACGTTGCTGCCGGGGCTCGGTCACATTCCGCAAATCGAGGACCCCGGCCTGTTCAACGACGCCCTGCTCAAGACGATTGGAAAACTCTAGACTGGACCGAGATTCGAACCGGCCGGAGACATCATGGACATCATTAGATTGTGCGCCTGGGGCTACGCCGCCCTGCTCGGCTTCGTCATCCTCACCGGCTACATCCCGGCGTTCATCGATGCCAACGACATGATCTTCGGCCTGTTTCGCCGCACCTGGTATGCCGATGGGCTGCATCTGGTGTCGGCGCTATGGGCCGCCATTGCGGCGATGACCTCGCGCCGCGCCTCGGAATTGTTTTTTCAATTGTTCGGCGTGTTTTATTTTGCCGATGGCGTACTCGGCCTGCTCACCGGCAGCGGCTATCTCGACTTCGGCATCCTGATCAACGGCGTCCTCAACCTGCCGCTCTCGACGCGGTTTTTCGCCAACGCGCCGCATCTCGGCCTCGGTGGCATGGCCATCCTGATCGGCTATCTGCTCGCGCCGCGGACGCGGGCCGCCGTTCATGCTTAAGTGGCTGCGGCGCATCCTGGCTGTCGTCGCGATCCTGATTGCGCTGACGGTGCTTTTGCCACTGGCCTATATCGAGGGCACGTGCCGGCCCGCGGCCAGCACATCGACCTCGATTGCGCCGGCCGTCACCCTGCCCGCGATCGATGAGCCCGGCTACCGGCGCAAGCTGAACAACACGTTCTTCACGTTCCCCGAATGGTACATCGTCTACTCCTTCGAGGATTTCGGCCGTTTCCTCGACCGCTCCAGCGAAAGCCGTTTCAACTATCTTGGCCACATCTTCGGTTTCTGGCGCAGCTTCTGCACCATCAACCGCGCCGTGCCCGCAACAGGAGAATCGCTGGCCGAAGTGAAGACGATGATTTACGTGATCGGCATCAGCTATTCCGTCGAATACGCCGTCAAGGGATTCTACGAGAATACCATCGGCCGCGTGTTCGAATGGATCAGGGGCGAGAAGCGCACCCCGCAGGATGAATTCGGCCGCGCCGTGCTGCAGGATTATGCCGCATTCCTCTACACCGTTCCCTGGTACAAATACCCGTTCCAGGAGAAGCTCGACGGCCTGATGGCAATTTCGGCGCCGACGCCAAGTAGCTTGCGTAGCCGGGAGCGCGACTTCGCGCTCGGCGCGGAATACTTCGTCAAGATCGGTTACGCCGCGCTGATTCAGAAGGCGCTCGATGCCAGCAATGACACCGAGCCACGCGACATCATGTTTGCCGTCGCGACGCTGCCGCCGGAGGTACTGGCAAAAGAACCGCGCATCAAGCCGATCCGCGCGCTCAACGCACAATGGCAGCTCGTGCAGACGCCGCGCTACAAGGCGTTCACCGACATCCTGCAGCGGCTGCTGGATCAGGGTTATGGGGTTGCAGAGATCGCTGGCAATCACGACATCCTTATCACCGTGATCGCGCCCGACGCCGCCAAGCTCGACATCAAGGGTACGGCGGAGCTGTTTTCACTGGAGCTCGACGCGACGCCCGGCTTCCGCCGGGCGGGCCTGAAGGCAAGGATCGACCGTCTTGTCGATATCAACCGCGAGCTCAGGGCCAGGGGCGCAAGCATTGAGCACTTCTATGACTACTGACGGACGTCAGCGCGGCGGTGGGCGTTGGGGCCAGATTGCCGGCGCGATCGCCCTCGTCGTGTGCGGCTGGCTTGCCGTTGTCACCGCGTTGACCTTCGGCTCAGCCCCCGGCAAGTCAATGGCGATCATAGGTCCGCCGTCCCAGGCACTGGCCGCGATCACCAAGGCCAACGGCCGCATTCTTGCGTCGAACAACTATGTCACCATCGCGCGTTCCGACGACGCCGATTTCGTTGGCCAGCTCTACGCGGCCGGCGCGCTCTTGGTGCTCGACGCCGAACAGGCGGGCGGCTGCAGCGGCCTGCCGCCGAAGCGGTTCACCGCGCAGCTTTGAGGGATCAGGGTTCCAGCCTGGCCGGCCTGCCCTAGACGGCTTAACCCTTCTGTGCCTGCGGGTTATCTCTCGGCTTGAGTACCCATTCCGGCCGAAATATCTGTATAGTGGCGGCGGGCCGACCTTCCGGCCGACGGGCTAAAGACCATGATCAAGACATCAATGAACCGGTTGGTCGTGCCCCTGATAGGGCTTGTTGCGGCGACTGGCATCGGAACGATCGTCGCCATGCAGTACATTGGGCGCGAGCCGACTGCTGATAAGGCTGCAAGCGTCGCGCCAAAACCGGCCACTGACGAGCGCATTAAGGGGCCGGCACTGGCAAGCGTGCAGGCGGAGGCAAACGCCGTGGCAGCCGTGCTGGCCGGATCGATCGCCGCGCCCGAGAGCGGCGATGGCGGACCGGCGTTCGACGTCGCACGCGTCGAGCCGACCGGCGAAGCTGTGATCGCGGGACGCGCGGCGCCGGGCGTCACCGTGGAACTGCTGCGCAATGGCGAACTGCATGATCGCGCGGTCGCAGATCAATCCGGACAATTCGTTATGATCCCGCGCCCGCTTCCGCCAGGCACCTACGATCTGACGTTGCGCGCCAAGCAGCCCGACGGCAGAGAGATCGTGTCCAAGCAGAGCGTGACGGTGGCGCTTGAGCCGAACCTGAAGGAACGGCCGGTCGTGGCGCTGATGACGCCAAACAAGCCTACCGTCGTGATGTCACAGCCGACCCAGGCGAAGCCGGAAACCGCTGCGGTGGTTGTGGAGGCGGTCGAGATCGAGGCCAGCGGCAAATTCCATGTGAGCGGCCGCGCACGCTCAGGCGCTCCGGTGCGGCTCTATCTCAACGACAGCTTTATTGCGTCGGTAACGGCGGCGGCGGACGGACGCTTTGCCGTCACGATCAATGAAGGAATCGGCCCCGGGAACTATCGCGTAAGGCTGGACGAGGTGGATTCGAAGTCCGGCGTGGTGCGTGGACGCGCCGAGGTGCCGTTCAACGCGCCCGACCCGGTGGTTACCGCGTCGGTACCGCCGCGCGCCTCACCTTCCAAACCAGATTCCGTCGCCCTGCCGAAGTCTCAGGTGGCGGATGCCACGGCTGCCACCCTGCCGGACGTCACGAACTCCTCCAGCGTCGTGGTGCCGAAGATCACCACCACCACGGTATCGCGCGGTGACAGCCTGTGGCGCATCAGCCAGGCCACCCTCGGCGCGGGCACGCGCTATGCGACGATTTACAAGGCCAACCGAGAGCAAATCCGCAATCCCAACCTGATCTATCCCGGCCAGACCTTTGTCATTCCCAACCAGGAAGCCAATCCTTAAGGAGTGCTCAAACGGACTTTCATGCTCCTGCCGTTCTAAAAAAATGGCCTTCGAAAAACAACGAACGCGTCAAAGGCGCTGTTTGGTCGGCCCCGTACTCGGTGCTTGATGGCACCTTGGATGAATGCATCACCAAGTTTCTGGAGCAACCGCTCAGCCAACGTCATCTCTACGAGATTCATACCGTCCCACAGGGCGATTTGATCCCCAAAACAATCTCCGCCGAACTCGTCGTTGAACTTGCGAGGCTGCGCGATTTCTTGTGATGTCCATGATTACCATCTCGCTTTGCTGAGCGATGCACGATGCCTCCGGATGGCAGGCAGGCATCACGACGCGTACTTCTGGTAAAACGTATTCGTGAACAACTCGCCCGGATCATATTTCCGCTTCGCTGCGAAGAAATTGCTGATCTCCGGGTATGAGCGCTGCAACTGGTCTTTCGAATAGTAGAGCTGGTAAGGCAGGAAGAACCGGCCCTTGTGCGCGATGGTGAGGTCGATCAGTTCCTCCGTCGCCTTCTTCATCCGCCGGTTGCCCTCGTCGTCCGTGGTCTGGTTGATGTAGAGCACCAGCGAGAACGCCGGCTCCGGCGAATAAGTCAGGAAATTGTTTTCCTGATGCACGACCCGCACCGATGCATTCAGCAGATTGGTTTTGTTGTCGGTCAGCACCTTGCGCATGCCATCGACAAACGAGACGAACTGGCTGCGCGGGATGAAATATTCGTGCAGGATGTCGGTATCGTCAGGCAGCGAGTTACGCAAATAGGGCACGGAGTCGTGCATGGGGTCATTGCGGTTGACTAGACAGGCCTCCGCCGATCCGATCGCTTGCGCGCGCGTCACCGTGCAGTTTTCCATCCGATGCTCGATGTGCTTCTCGGACAGCCACTTTATTTCCTGAAACAGCGGCCCTTGCTTGGACAGGTTGATGGTCAGCCGCCGCAGCTTGGTGCCGCTGACCTCGCCGAGCGGCTGGCGCTTGAAATCGGTGCCGTCGATTTTGGTGTAGGTATAGAGCAGCAATTCCCTAAGGAACGTGCTCGGCGCGGTCGAGAGATGGCCGTACATCAGGCCGATATTGGCGTCCTTCTCGATCTCGCCGGCGAACAGCGCCGGAAATTCCTTGTAGTCCATCACACGACGGCCGGTCTGGTAGACGAGGTTGTCGGCAATATCGAGCTCGGCCTCGACGATCACGCCGAACAGGCCGTAACCGCCAACCACGAGGTTGAACAGATCCGCATTCTCGGCCGACGATACCGTGCGCAGCGAACCGTCCGCCAGCATCACCTTCATCGACTTGATCGATTTCGCGAGCGCGCCGGCCTGATGGTCCATGCCATGGGCATTGACCGAGATCGAGCCGCCGACGGTGAAGATGTCGGTCGACTGCATGGCGCGCACCGCAAAGCGCGGATGCAAGACGTTCTGGATGTCGTGCCAGGTCGCGCCCGGCTGCACGGTGATCGACCGCGCGCTCTCGTTCAGCACGATCTTGTTGAAGCCGCGCATGTCGAGCACAATGCCGCCCTTGCGGAAGGCGTGCCCGCCCATGCTGTGGCGGACGCCGGCGGTGGTGACGGAGAGCTTGTTGTCGCGCGCAAAGGCAAGCGTCTTTGCAATATCCTCTACGCTGCGCACCGCGACCACGCCGTAGATTTCGGTCTTGTTGAGACAGCTCGCATCATTGATGCTGCCGCCAAGCTGCGACCATTTCACGTCCTTGAGCGGCGCTATCGCCTTGATCCGCTCCAGATCGATTTTCGCCTGCTCGCCGCCGACCGCCGGGCCACAATCCTTTTCCCCGTTAGGATCGGCGGCCAGCGCCTGAAGCTTGCGGTAGCTGTAAACGCCGAGCAGCACGACGACCACGGCGGCCACGGAGACGCCGGTTTTGAATTTTTGCGAAAATTTCTGCATGAATTGATTCCAGGGGATTTGCGAGATATTCCGGGCGAGCGGATCTTTAGTCAAATTTGGGCGGCTTCTGGTTCGATAGACCGGTTGCGTTACCGAAGCGATAAGCCGGAGCGAACAAATGCAGAGCTGTCGCATACATGTGATGGGAGCATCGGGCGCGGGCGTCACCAGCCTCGGCCGCGCTCTCGCCACTGCGTTGGCCATCCCGCATCACGACACCGACGATTACTTCTGGCTGCCGACCGATCCGCCCTACCGGCACATGCGCGACGTTGGGGAGCGCCTGAAGCTGATGCGGGATGTCTTCCTGCCGCGCGTGGCCTGGGTATTGAGCGGGTCGCTTAACGGTTGGGGTGACGTGCTGATCCCGGATTTCGACGTGGTGATCTTTCTCACAACCCCTCGCGAGATACGATTGCAGCGGCTGCGCGCCCGCGAGGCTACCCAATTTGGCACTGAGGCGGTGGCGCCCGGTGGCCACCGGCATGCAGAGACCGAGGAATTCATCGAATGGGCGTCAGGCTATGAGGAAGGCAATGTGAGCCGCACTCAGGCAAAGCATCAGGCCTGGCTCGCCAAACTGCCCTGCCCCGTGCTGCGGATGGATGGATCGCGGCTGTTGCCCGAACTGGTCGCGGAAGTTCGCGGAACGATCGGCCGCCATGACGGCGGTCCGGCATGAGCGGCGCCTTCCCGCGGCCGACTTCTCCCGATATTCTCTCCGCGCAGACCGCGGTGAAACAATGCCGGTCGCTTGGGAAACGCTGAAGGTGACGGCAACACCCCTGTCCGAACCGCCAACAACAACACAAATCGCAGGGAGAACACCAATGCTGACGCGACGCAGTATGATGTTCGCCTCCATCGCAGCCGGAGTGATCATGAACAGTAGAACCGTCTCGGCCAAAGCGTCGCAGCCGGCGACGCCGGTGAATTTCGACGTTCCCGCGGGCGCCTGCGACTGCCACACCCATATCCACCCCGATCCCGAAAAATTCCCGTTCTTCTCCGGCCGCGTCTATACGCCCGAACTGGCCTCGCCCGAGGAAATGGCCGCCCTGCACAAGGCGCTGCACATGGAGCGCGTAGTGATCGTCACGCCCTCGATCTACGGCACCGACAATTCGGCCACGCTGTTCGGCATGGCGGCACGGAGGCCGACCGCGCGCGGGGTTGCGGTGATCGACGACAAGACGTCGGAGGGCGATCTCGATGTCATGGGCAAGGCCGGCATTCGCGGTGTCCGCCTCAACCTCGCAACCGGCGGCGTCAACGATCCGAGCGTCGCCCGTCCGCGATTTACGACCGCCGTCGAACGCATGAAGGCGCGCGGCTGGCACGTGCAGATTTACACCAACGCGGCGATGATCACCGCGATCAAGGATCTGGTGATGACCTCCCCGGTGCCGGTCGTGTTCGATCATTTCGGCGGCGCCAAGGCAGCCCTTGGTGTCGAGCAGCCGGGATTTGCCGACCTTGTGGATCTCGTCAAATCGGGCAAGGCCTATGTGAAGATTTCCGGGGCCTATCGCGCCTCCAAATTCGCGCCCGATTACACCGATTGCATCCCGCTCGCCAAGGCGCTGATATCCGCCAATCCCGACCGCATCGTCTGGGGCACCGATTGGCCGCACCCCAACTCGGTCACGCCTGCCGACAAGAAGATCACCGACGTCACGCCGCTGTTTCAGATCGACGACGGACTGCTGTTGAATCAGCTTCCGGTGTGGGCGCCGGATGCGGCGATCCGCAAGAAGATTCTGGTCGACAATCCCGCACAGCTCTACGGGTTCTGAAGCCCGGCACTCGACATCGCGGCCCGCTGCTGTCCGAACGGATCGCGGTCGTAATTGCGCAGCCAGTCACCGGCCTTGTGCAGGCCGCCGAACGGGAACAGGTGGAATCCGGCGATCGGCGCGGTTGCCGCCGCAGGCGCCGCTCGCAATCCCCTGACGACGTCGTCAGGTCCGGTGTCCGTCAGCAGGCGGCCGAACCGGCCGATCTGGGCCCGCAGCGCGCGCATGGAATTGCCGATGCCGCAGCGGAGCGCGAATTTTGTCAATGTCGCCGGCGTTGCCGGTCCTGCCAGGCCGACGATGACAGGCAGATCGATGCCCGCGCGATCGAGGGCGCCGATCCATTCCAGGATCGGCGTGCTTTCGAAGCAGAATTGAGTGACGACATCGACCCGCGCTCCCGTCCGCCGGCCCCAGTCGCGCCACACCTTGAGGCTGTTCAGCGCGTCCGGCAGATCGAGATAGGGGTGCCCCTCGGGATGACCGGCCACGCTGACGGATGCAATCGCGTGCGCCTCGAGCAAGCCGCTGCCAGCAACATCGCGTGTCGATTTGAACGGGCCTCTCGCAGCAGCGACATCGCCGGCGATCAGGAGGATGCGCGAGACATCGGCTTCGCCGCGCGCTCGCGCCAGGAAATCGTTGAATGCTTCCCGCGAGGCCATTTCGCGCGCCGCGATATGGGGCACCGGATTGTAGCCGGCGCGGCGCAGCGCGGCAGCCGTCTCAATGTTGTGGCGATAATTATCGCCGGGCAGGAACGTGATCGTGACGTCGGTGCCTCCAACGAAATGATCGCTCAGTTCCGCGACCTGATGCCCGCGCGAGGAGATTTCGACGGAGGCCTTCGGCAATAGTGCGACTAATCTGGCGGATGCTTGATCGGAGACGATCACGAGCGCCTCCTTTGTCATGCCGGCGCTCGGCGGCGCGAGATCACATAGGTCTCGTCGTTGAACCAGAGGCCGCCATGTTTCTTCAGCACGCGGTCGGTGGCTTCAAAATAGCGGCCATCGCGAACCACTTCCGACAACCTGTTGTCCTCGATCTGTGCCACATAGATCGCGGCGTTCCAGGCGGCGAACAGCGTCGAGGTGCCGATCGGGCCGCTGACCTCGTCCGGCAGCGTGTGCATGTGGTAGCGGAAGATCGAGCGTGCATCCGAGGACGCATTGAAATTGTAGTGGCGTGCGGCCGCGCCAAGCTCGTGCTTGACCTGGCGCAGGATTGCGTAGCGGTCAGTCTTGAAGGGATCATCGTCAGGCCAAATCTGGTCGATGATCTCGATGCCGGGATCCTTGCCATGCGAATGGATGCCGATCAGCCGCCCACCCGGGCGCAGCGCCTTGACCAGCGGTGTCACCACTTTCGAAGCCTTGAACTCGACGCTCGCCCGCGCCCGATAGGGTTGCGAGGCGATGACCAGATCGTAATCGGCCATCACGCGGCCGGGCCGCGGCATGATCGGATCGAGCAGGAAGGAATGATCCTCACGCCGCAGCGTCAGGATCACCGGGCGCTGATAAACCGGATTGCCCGTGGTCGGGCTGATGCCTGCGCGCCAGTTCTCGGCCAGGAAGCTCTCGAGCTCCCCGATCTGCTCGGCGAAACCGTGTGCGGTGTTCCCTGATAGCGTGACGTCTTTCCAGATCAGGCCTTGCGCTGACGTGACCGAACGCGGCGTCAGCCATGGCGCCTCGGCGTAATAGAGGTTGGTCACGACCAGCACGGTGGCGGGATGCTCGAACAGGCGGTCCGCCATTTTCTCCAGCATCAGGCGGACGTCTTCGTAAGAGATCTCCTTCGCCACGACATAGAGCGGCATGGTGGGAAATCGCGCATGTACCGCCCGCATCACCCGCGACAGCACGGTGCCGTCGCCGACGCCGGCATCGAAGATACGAAGCGCCGGCGGTGTCGGCTGCAGATTGCCGAGCTCGAGCGAAATGCGGTTGCCGACCTCGGTCTTCTCGCTGCAGGTCGAGACGAACAGCAGGTATTTTTGGCGGTTGTCGAAAAATCGGAAGCCAGGCGGCGCGACGGCATTGGCGGTGGCCGCGTCGTTCAGCGGTTTGGCCGAGAGCGAATTGGCTGGCGCGCCGTCCGATTCCGGCCGGTGCTCGGCGAGATAGGCGCGGACCTTGTCGAGCGTGCCGGTGGTGATCCGGGCGCCATCGCGCAACCGCGACACCAGCTTGCCGTCATTGACCACCAGCCGCCCGAAGGTCGATTCGGCCGTGCGCGTCTGGCGGCAATAGTCGCGGATTTCTCCGAGGATCTGTTCGGCCGTGGGCGCCGATTTCGCCGGCGGCGCGTGGCCGTTTTGCTGCCCCGCGGATCCTTGGCTAGATCCTTGGCTAGATCCTTGGCTTTCCTCGATCCGCATGGCTTGCTCCCGCGGTTGTCCTTGCCAGCATCAAGGAACGGCGGCCGGATCGCGTCAACCACAAACCGAGTGGGCAGGAATCATGGGCACATGCCCATACGGATTCTAGCGCGCGCGGCGCGAAAACACCGAGATCAGCACCGGCAGCGTCACCAGGATCACCAGCGGCGCCAGCATCATGCCGGTGACGACCACGATCGCCAACGGCTTTTGCACCTGCGAACCGATTCCCTCCGACACCGCCGCCGGCAGCAGGCCGACGCCGGCCACCACGCAGGTCATCAGCACCGGCCGCAATTGCAGTTCGCCGGTGCGGATCACCGCCCGCATCCGCTCATAGCCTTCGCCGATGAGTTGATTGTACTGCGACAGGATGATGATGCCGTCCATCACGGCGATTCCGAACAGCGCGATGAATCCGATTGCCGCCGACACGCTGAAGGGAATTCCCGAGATCAACAGCCCGAGCACGCCGCCGAAGATCGCCATCGGGATCACGCTCATCGCGAGCAGCGTATCGACCATCGAGCCGAAGTTGAAGAACAGCAGCACACCGATCAGCGCCAGGCTGATCGGCACCACGATCGACAGCCGCCGGATGGCGTCCTGCAGATTGCCGAATTCGCCGACCCATTCGATCCGCGATCCCGGCGGCAATTGCACCTCGGCGGCGACCTTGTCCTGCGCTTCATGGATCGCGCTGCCGAGATCGCGGTTGCGGACCGAGAACTTGATCGGCAGATAACGCTCCTGCTGTTCGCGGTAGATATAGGCGGCGCCCGAGATCAGGTTGATCGAGGCGACCTCACTGAGCGGGATCTGCGTGATCGTGCCGCCCTGCCCCGCCACGCCGATCCGTAAGTTATGGATCGCCTCCGCGCTCTTGCGGTATTCCGGGGCGAGGCGAACGATGATCGGGAAATGCCGGTCGCTGCCGGGCTCATAGAGATCGCCGGCGCTGTCGCCGCCGATGGCGACCTTGATGGTGGCGTTGATATCACCGGGCGATAGGCCATAGCGTGCCGCGCGGGCACGATCGATATCGATCTGGATTGTCGGTTGGCCGAGCGAAGTGAACACTGCGAGGTCGGTAACGCCCTGCACCGTGCCAAGCACGGATTTGATCTTGTTGGCGGTGTCCGTCAGCGCCTGCAGGTCGTTGCCGTAGAGCTTGATCGAGTTCTCGCCCTTGACGCCCGAGACGGCCTCCGAGACGTTGTCCTGCAGGTATTGCGAGAAGTTGAACTCGACACCCGGGAAGTTGTCCTGCAACTGCCCCAGCAATTGCGCTGTCAGCTCGTCCTTGTCATGGGTATCAGGCCACTCGCTGTTCGGCTTGAGCGGCGCGAAAAACTCCGCATTGAAGAGACCGGCGGCGTCCGTTCCGTCGTCGGGCCGGCCGTGTTGCGACACCACCGATTCCACCTCAGGACGCGCGCGGATGATCTTGCGCATCTCGTTGACGTAGGCATTGCCCTCCTGCAGCGAGATGGTCGGCGGCAGCGTGGCGCGGATCCACAAATTGCCCTCTTCCAGCTTGGGCAGGAATTCCAGTCCGAGCAGCCGCGCGAAAGCAACGGTCATGAGCACTAGAACTGCCGCGCCGGTGAGCACGATCCTGCGGTTTACGAGGGCCCATTTCAGCACCGGCACGTACAGCCGGTCGAGCTGTTTCACGATCCAGGTTTCGGCTTCATCCAGATGCGAGGGCAGGATGATCGCGCTCAACGCCGGCGTCACCGTGAAGGTCGCGATCAGCCCGCCGGCCAGCGCATAGGCATAGGTCCGCGCCATCGGCCCGAAGATATTGCCTTCGACGCCGCTCAGCGTGAACAGCGGCAGGAAGGCTGCGATGATGATCGCGGCGGCGAAGAAGATCGAGCGCGACACGTCGACCGCCGCAGACAGGATGGCGTGGCTCTTCATCCCAATCGTGGTGTCGGACGAGATGTCGCTGCGCTCGGCTTCCGACAGCGCGGTGGTCTGCGTCAACCGCCGGAAGATCGCCTCCACCATGATCACGGTGGCGTCGACGATCAGGCCGAAATCGATCGCGCCGACCGACAGCAGATTGGCGGATTCGCCGCGCAGCACCAGGATGATCACGGCGAAGAACAGCGCGAAGGGGATCGTTGCGCCGACGATCAGCGCGCTGCGGAGATCGCCCAGAAACACCCATTGCAGCAACACGATCAGGATGATCCCGACCACCATGTTGTGCAGCACCGTATGCGTGGTGATGTCGATCAGATCCTTGCGGTCGTAGATGCGCTCGATCTGCACGCCGGGCGGCAGGATCGAGGAATGATTGATGTCGTGAACGAGCTTTTCGACCCGGGCAATGGTCGGCGAACTCTGCTCGCCGCGCCGCATCAGGACGATGCCCTGCACGATGTCGTCGTCCTGGTCGAGGCCGGCGATGCCGAGCCGCGGCTTCTCGCCGATCGTGACATGGGCGATGTCGCGCACCAGCACCGGATTGCCGCCGGACTGCGATACCATGGTGTTGTTGAGGTCGTCGATCGAGCGGATCAGCCCGACGCCGCGCACCACGGCGGATTGCGCGCCGATATTGACGGTGTTGCCGCCGACGTTGATGTTGGCGTTAGAAACGGCCTGCAGCACCTGCGGCAGCGTCAGCCCGTTGGCGACGAGCTTGTTGAAATCGACCTGCAGCTCGTAGGTCTTGGTCTTGCCGCCCCAGCCGGTGACGTCGATGACGCCGGGCACCGCGCGGAAGCGGCGTTGCAACACCCAGTCCTGCAGCGTCTTGAGGTCGAGCACGCTGTAATTCGGCGGGCCCTTCAGCCGGTAGCGGAAGATTTCGCCGGTCGGGCTGAGCGGCGAGATGGTCGGCTGCACATTGCCCGGCAGTGGCGCGAGCTGCGACAGCCGGTTCAACACCTGCTGCAGCGCTTCGTCATAGGTGTAGTCGAACGAGAACTGCAGCTTGACGTCGGACAATCCGTACAGCGAGATGGTGCGGATGGTGCGCAGGTTCTTGATGCCGGCGACCTGGGTTTCGATCGGGATCGTGATGTAGCGCTCGATCTCCTCCGACGACAGTCCCGGGCTTTGCGTCACGATATCGACCATCGGCGGGGTCGGATCGGGATAAGCCTCGATATTGAGCTGCTTGAACGCGATCAGGCCGCCGACCACCACGGCGATGAACATGCCGACCATCAAATAGCGGCGGCTGACAGCTAGGGCGACCAGGCGGTCCATTCAGATCGAAGCTTTCAATGAGGGGTCAGCTACCGGACGCGGCGCGGTCGATGAACAGGGCGCCCTTGGTGACGATCTGCTCGCCGGGCTTGAGATTGCCGACCACCTCGACGAGATCGCCGTTGGTGAGGCCAGGCTTGACCTGACGCAGTTCAATCGTCTTGTCCGGATGCGCGACCCAGATCCGGACCTGATCGCCTTCATAGATCAACGCCTGCTTCGGCACGCCGACCGCCGGACGGTCGCCTGCCGAATAGATCGTGACATTCGCGAACATCTCAGGCTTCAGCGTACCGTTCTTGTTGTCGATCGTGGCGCGGACGAGCAGCCGCCGCGTCGCAGGGTCGATTGCTGCTGCGACGTAGTTGATCCGCGCCGAAAGCGAACGGCCCGGCAGCGCCAGCACATTGAACGTCACCTCCTGCCCGACCGCGACGTTCGCGCAATCGCTTTCGCGGACGAAGGCCGTCATCCAGACGGTGGAGAGATCGCCGATCACATAGACGGGGTCGCTGGCACCGGCGTTGACGTATTGCCCCGGGCCGATCTTGCGTTGGACCACGGTGCCCGCGATCGGTGCGAAGATGGTGATTTCGGGATTGATGCGGCCCTTCTCCTGGAAGGTCGCGATGTCGTCGTCGGTGAGGCCGAGAAGGCGCAATTTGTTGCGCGCTGCCTGGACCGCCGTTTCCGACGAGCGCACGTCATTCTGCGCCTGGATCAGCGTCGCCTGGCTCTGCTGATAATCCTTCAGCGGAACGGCCTTGCCCTCGAACAGGTCCTTGGCGCGCGCTCCTTGCAACTGCGCCAGATCGAGCGCGGACTTCGCCTTGTTCATCGCGCTCATCGCCGCAATGAAATCGTTTTGCGCCTGAACGTTATCAGCGGCCTCGATCACGAACAGCGGCTGGCCCTTGACGACGCTATCGCCTGGCTTGGCCAGCAACCTGGTGACGCGGCCCGCATAGGGCGAGAACACCGGCGTCGAGCGATCTTCGTCGATTGCGATCTTGCCTTCGGTGACGCGCTCGGCGCGGAAGTCGCGTTCAGCGACAGGCTGAATGGTCAGGCTGGCCCATTCGGCTGGGCTCGGCGTGTAGCGCTGCAGTCCGCGCTTGCGGGACTGGCTCGAGATTTCCGAATGCCCGCGTTTTGGGCCGCCGAGATAGGCGCCGCCGCCGTAAACGGCCGCCCCGGCCAGTACTACCATCAGGGCAATGGCAACGACCCATTTCTTTGAGTTAACCATCTGTAATCGCTTGCAAAATCTGCCAAACATACGACATGGGTTCCAGCGACAATTTGTCTCACCGGCGCTATAGTGCCCAATTGGCATCTCGCACAACCCAAAAAAGCAAAATAGCCGTACCGGACGCGATTAAAATTTGGAGAGGCAGGCTCTGAGCGAGGGGATCACCTATTCGCGTAGGGGCCATTGCGGAGGGTGGCTGCCGAGTGGCATCGCCGGGCGAGCCCAGAAGGCTGGCGTTTTCGACAACAGTGCGGAGTGCGTCACGTACCGCAGTGGCCCGAAGCCGGAGCCCACCTCCTCGATGAACGGCTTCACCACTTCCCCCTTCAAATCCTCGATCGCAAGACCGTCGGCGACCCGGCCGAGATTCCACAGCCAGCGTCCGGTCTGCGCCAGCGACACCTGGACGTGCCAACTGCCGCCTTCGCGCGCCTGGCGCGCCTTGGCCATCATGGCGCCGAATGCCATGAAGTAACCGGTGGCGTGGTCGAGCATCTGCGCCGGCAATTCCTTCGGTCCATCGACACCTGCGGCCTGCCCCTCGGCATGGTTGAATCCGGTCGCCGTCTGCACCAGCGAGTCGAAGCCGCGACGTTCCGCCCATGGCCCGGCATGACCATAGGCCGACAACGTGACGTAAATGATACCGGGACTGATGCGCGCGGCATCCTCGGGCGAGAAGCCGAGGGCGGCGAGTGCGCTAGGTCGATAGCCTTGCGAAAAGATGTCCGCCTGCGCCAGCAGATCGCGCAAGGTCGCACGCCCCTGCTCGCTCTTCAGTTCGACAAAGCTCGTCAGCTTGCCCCTCCCGGTGTCGATGACGAGCCAGGGGATCGCCGGCAAATCGGGCCCCGAGACCAGCAGCACGTCGGCGCCATGCGCGGCGAGCGTTCGCCCCGCAACGGGGCCGGCGATGACACGCGACAGATCAAGCACACGAATACCTGCGAGCGGCCGCTCACCCTTGGGCCACGGCTTTGGCGGAGCCTCGCCAATCTTCGTGATCGAGATCAGCGGCAATCCGGCGAGCGCCTCGGCCTGTGGTGTCGCCAACCATTCGTCATGCGAGCGCATGAAGGCGACGACGCCACCGCTCGTATAGGCCGCGGTCTCGAACGCCTCGCCGTCCCATTGCAACAGCGCGGCCTGCACCGCGTCACGCTCCGGCTTGCAGTTCAGCACCTTGCAGACGGCGTCGCGGTGATGGGGAAAATTGGTGTGCAGGCGCACGAAGCCGTCGCGGATCTTGTAGATACCGGCGATGGCGTCCCAGGCCGGCGGTGGCGGCTTGCCGTCGACGCGCAGATAACGTTCGCTCCGGCATTCGACCACGGCATGGCGCATATCCACCGCGACGTCCTGCGTCTCGCCGCTGCGCCTTTTCCAGATCTCAGCGGCTGCAAGCCCGGTTGCCGCGACGCTGACCTGCGCCGCGGCGGCGACGCGAAACGACGACGGCAATTGCGGTTCGTCACCGGTCAGCGTGAGCGCGCCAAGCGCGTACGGATCGCCGCCAATGGAGGTCCAGATATCGGAGAGGATTTCTCTGGGGCTTTGCATCGGCGTGTCTCTCCCCTAGTTTTCTCAAGCTCTGCCCGACCACCAGAGGAGTTGCAATGGCTACCATCGATCCCCTGACGGCGGGAGCCGTTCTGCTTGCGACCGCCGCAACGGATGCGGTCTACGTCATGTTCACCTCGGCGGTGGTGGCGCGCAAGCGTGTGCCGGCGGCAACCTGGAGCAGCGTCTGGTATCTGCTCTCATCGTTCGCCGTCATCAGCTACACCGAGAACTGGGTTTACGTCGCCTTCGCCGCACTCGGTTCGTGGCTCGGTGCCTACGCGACGATCACCTTCCTGCACCGTCCGCCCGGCGGCCCGCCGGTGGGTGCGGCGCCGGAGTAGTGCGCACATCCGGCTACGAGTTCATTGAGAACGCCCTCGAATGACGGAAAGGAAGAGGCTTTCTCGGTTTGAGCTTTCGCCGTAACCGCCGTCGCCGCTACAATGCTGCGGAATCAACTAAGGAAGAACAAGATGGACTTGGGTTTGAAAGGCAGAAACGCCGTCGTGCTCGGCGGCACGCGCGGCATTGGACGGGCAATTGCGGAAACGCTGGCGGGCGAAGGCTCGGGCGTCGCCGTGTGCGCCCGCCATGCGGATCAGGTCGCAGCCACCGTTGCTGAGCTGAAGGGGCTTGGCGTGCGCGCCACCGGCGCGCCGGTTGATGTCACCGACGCCGCCGCGCTGAAATCATGGGTATCGGATGCGGCCGCCGAGCTGGGCGGCATCGACATGCTGTTTTCCAATGCCGGCGCCATGGCGCAAGGCGGCGATCCTGCCTCATGGGAGCAGAATTTCCGGCTCGACGTGCTCGGCGCCGTCAACGCGTTCGAGGCCGCGCGGCCGTTGCTCGAAGCGGGCGCGCAGAAGACCGGCGACGCGGCCTTCATCATCATATCGTCGATCTCGGCGGCGCAGGCGGATAGCGCCAGCTCCTACGGCCCGATCAAGGCGGCGCTGATCCACATGGCCAAGGGACTGGCGCGGCAATATGCGGACAAGAAAATCCGCGTCAACGTGGTGTCGCCGGGCACGGTCTATTTCAAGGGCGGCATCTGGAACATGGTCGAGCAGAATATGCCGAAACGGTACCAGGATGCGCTGGCGCGTAACCCGACCGGCCGCATGGCGACGCCGCAGGAAATCGCCAACGCAGCCGTGTTCCTGGCGAGCCCGGCCTCCTCGTTCACGACCGGCTCGAACCTCGTCGTCGACGGCGCGATTTCGAACCGCGTGAATTTTTGAGGAAGTTGGTAGGGTGGGCAAAACAAAGGCGCATCGCGCCGCCCACCATCCATCCCGGTCGTGAATGGTGGGCACGCTTGCGCTTTGCCCACCTACGATTCTGCGCGCGCCGCCCCGGAATGACGGACGGAGCGCCGTATTGCGGAGGCCTTAACGTGCCGACGGAATTGGCAAGGTTGTGAGAGCTCGGCTTACAACTCGCAAACCAAACCGGTCAATTTGAATCGATAAGCTAACTGAACTTTACGAACTTCCCCTCATTGTGACGCCTGCTTCGATGACCCAGCCACTGGGTCCAATGACGGATGGCCACGATGATTGTCGACGAGCAAAGGACAAAGGTGCAGCGCGAACCGCGACGCGAGCTCCGCAAACGGCCGACATGGATGACGACCGACAACGGGACGACGAGGATTGAATGCTTTGTCCTGGACGTCTCACCGGGTGGCGCCAAGATCGTTACCGATGTCGCGTTCGACGTCAGGGACAGCTTTCAACTGGCGCTGGTACCCGACCATGCGACGCGCCAGTCGTGCGAAGTGGTCTGGCGCCGCGGCAAGACCTACGGCGTGAAATTCCTGTCTTGAGGAGCGGCGTCTCCGCCGCACGGCTTCATGGTTCTCCCGGCGATGCGAAGCATCGTCCGGAGACGGCGCTCGGCGCCTCCTCACCATGAGGGGAGATTCCACAGCCGCCTGCTAATCTTACCCGCAACACCGGCATAGAACCTTATCCTGAGGAGCCGCGTAAGCGGCGTCTCGAAGGATGAAGGATGAAGGCTGTCGCCTCATGGCCTTCCTCGCCGCCGGAGTGGCCATCCCGCCCCGCCCTACTCTCGTCGCCATTGGCTTCGATATGTGACTGTATTATTACAGTCAGATGTCAGTTCGATTACGGCGGAGCGGCGAATGAGCTTGGAATGGCAGGCGCGGTCAGGTTCCCTGGCCTGGTCGAATCCCGTGTCCTGGTGGTGGGGCGTGCTGACGCTGGTGAGCGGCGTCAATATCGCCATCTGGTTCGCGCTGTATCGCGAGCTTCCCGTCCAGCCGACCGGCGCTGCCGGCGGCTCGTCCGGCATCGGGATGATGCTGCTGTTCTGCGCGGCCTATGTGTTCGGCTGCGCCTTCAGGTCGTTTCTGCCGCGCGCCGATGTGCAGCGGATCTGCCTGGTCGACACCTGGCTGTCGAGCGTCATGGTTGGACGTTCGGTGGCGACCGTGGCTGAGATCTGCTTCGTGGCGCAATGGGCGATTATCCTGCACCACCTTGGCACGATGACCGGGGCGGAAACCACCGTAAATGTCGCGTGGGTGATCGTGCCGCTGATCCTGATCGCGGAATGCCTTTCATGGTATGCGGTGCTGACCAGGAATTATCTCGGCAACGCCATCGAAAATTCGCTGTGGGCGGTTGCCTTCTTCGCCGTCGGCGTCGGCCTTTGCCGCCTGCTTCCGGAATTCAATGGCGCGGTTCGCATAGGCCTCGTCGTCGCCATCGTGGGCATTGCGGGCTTCCTGGCGTTTCTGATGACGATCGACGTCCCGATGTACCTGAACCGCTGGCGGACCGGAGAGGCCGATGGCGACAAGCGCCTGACGCCGCGCGAGGGCCTGCGCGACGTCAGCACGCGCTGGGTCGTGACGCACGACCTGGCCGAGTGGAAAGACGAGATTGCCTGGATGTCGCTTTATTTCAGCCTGGCTGTCTGGTCCAGCCTTGCGCTGTGCGTCTTCTATTCGCTCGAGCATCATTTGCAGCAGTACCGGACCGAGGCTGCGATCACGAGCGCAGCGCCGAGCACGACCGTCGTCGGCAGCACCCGGTAGCACAACCGCCGGCGCGCTGAAACTTGCGCCGCTTTGCGGCGTTACACGCCTGCGTCGCGGGTTGCGCGACTTCTATTTCAGAAGGGCGTATTTTGGACTGGACTCAGGCAGGCATCCATTTTCTGGCGCTGGCCGCGGCTTTCGCGCTGGCCGTACCGATCGGATGGGATCGCGAGAAGCGGGCGCGCAGCGCAGGCCTGCGAACGTTCCCGCTGGTGGCGCTGGCAAGCTGCGGTTTCGTGCAGGCCAGCGAACAGTTGATGGTGAATTCTCCCGATGGCATGTCGAAGGTGATAGAAGGGGTGATCACCGGCATCGGCTTCATCGGCGGCGGCGCGATCCTCAAGCAGGGCACGACCGTGCAGGGCACGGCGACGGCGGCAAGCCTGTGGGCCACCGGCGCGATCGGGATCTCCGTTGGCCTCGGCAGCTACGATGTCGCCGTGACGATCGCGGTGCTTACGTTCCTGACGCTGACGCTGCTGACGCTGGTCAAGGACGAAAAAGACGTGAAGATGGATTGAAGTCCAACGGAAGGGCTGGGCAGCCACGTAAGGGGAATAACAGTCACGGCTCCGTGAAGGTGTTTCGTCGCCCGCGGGCGCAAAAAATGTTTCGCCCTCCTGGCGAAGCCATTTTCCCGGCCGACGAAGAAATCCGGAAACAACATGTTGGTAGGTTGACGCAATGATCAAACCTGGAGTTCGATCATGTGGAACCTCATCAACATACTATATCGGGAATATTGCCTGGCTCGGCTAAAGGACATGCGCAGGATTCACCTCTCGCAGTGAACACTAGTGGCGCGAGCAAGCTGTCGCAACCAACATCTCAGGCGTGTGACTTGCGGTGAAGTGGCGTCAGGAGAATTCAATTGGGATCGAGATCGAAGGAGGAGGATATGCAGCCATCGACAGACGATCTGCTGATACGCCAAATCAGTGCTCTGATATCGGCGACCGCTAATGCGGTGTCCGGCAACAGAGAACACGCCCCATTCGTGGAGGCAAGGATATACGAAAAGCTTGCTGCACATTGCGCCGAAAAGCAGAGACTTGCAGCAGCATTTGCGAAAAACGGGGTCGGGGCGACGCGGAGCGGATTGATCTACTGGTAAAGGGAGACGTGTCCAGGCGAAAGAGGCCGCAGGTTTCGGCGTCCGATCTCGGACGAACCGGAAGTGCGTCACGCCTGGGCGGCTTCTGATCCCGTCCGGCGATTTGAGGTCCCGCGCTGTGTTGTCGCCGGCGCTGCCAGAGCTTGAAGAAACTCCACAGGCACCGGGAACACGATCGTCGAATTCTTCTCACCCGCGATATCCTGCAGCGTCGACAGGTAACGCAATTGCATGGACTCCGGCCTCCTTGCGAGCATCTCGCCTGCTTCCACCAGTTTCTCGGCAGCCTGCTGCTCTGCTTCGGCGCCTATGATTCTTGCGCGGCGATACCGCTCGGCCTCGGCTTGACGTGCAATGGCTCGAATCATGCTCTCGTTGATATCGACGTGCTTGATTTCGACATTCGCGACCTTGATGCCCCACGCATCGGTTTGGCTGTCGAGAATTTCCTGAATGTCTCGATTGAGCTTGTCCCGCTCTGCCAGCATTTCATCCAGCTCGTGCTTGCCAAGCACGGACCGGAGTGTGGTCTGTGCTAGCTGGCTGGTGGCCGCCATGAAGTTTTCCACCTGGATAACGGATTTGTCCGCATCCACCACGCGGAAGTAGATAACCGCGTTGACCTTTACCGAGACGTTGTCGCGAGAAATCACGTCCTGGCTTGGTACGTCGAGCACGAGCGTACGAAGATCTACCCGAACGAATTGCTGGACGATCGGCACCAATATGATGAGCCCGGGACCTTTCACGCCGGAAAAGCGCCCCAATGTGAAGACTACCGCACGCTCGTATTCCCGCATGATGTGAATCGCCGACAGAAACACCGCAATAATTATGGCTCCGATCACGACATATGGGAGGGTGTCTGTTATGAATGCTGGCATGGTTTCACTCCTCATGATTTCGGTGGGGCGTCAGGATCTGGCTCGACGAGCAGCTTCAGGTTTTGGCGTTCGAGAACACGCACGCGGTCACCCCGGGTGAACTCGCTTTCCGATTTCGCCGCCCAGCGTTCTCCTCTGACCAGGACCTCGCCTTTGCCGTCGGCCCACCACAGCACCTGCCCCGCGCTGCGGAGCAGAGCCGCTTCGCCTGTGACCACGTCGCGCCGATGCGCCCGCCAGACCGCCGCGAGCGCAATCACCAGGAATCCCGCGCTGGCAATGGTGGCCGTGGCGACCACCGCCCATGAGAGATGGAAACCCGGCACGTCGCCGCGAAACAGGAACAGCGAGCCAACGGCGAACGAGATGACGCCGCCAATTCCGAGCACGCCAAACGAGGGCAGAAACGCTTCTGCAATCATCATCGCGATGCCTAGCAGCAGCAGGCCGGCACCGGCGTAGCTGATCGGCAGGAGATTCAAGGCGTAGAGGCCGACCAGGAGAGCGATTCCGCCGATCACCCCGGGGAAAACGGCGCCTGGACTGATGAACTCGAATAGAAGTCCGTAGAGCCCGATCAGCATGAGTATGTATGCGATGTTCGGATTGGTAATCGTGGCCAGAATGCGGTTGCGCCAATTGGCCTCGATTGCCGTTGTGTTCAGGCTCCGGGTATGCAGCGCGACCTGTTGATCATTGATCGTTACGGTTCGACCCTCGGCCTGGGACAACAGATCGGGTAAATCCTTCGCAACGATCTCGACGACACGCTGCGACTGGGCCTCGCTCGCGGTGAGCGTGGCGGCTTCCCGGACGGCTTTCTCCGCCCAGGAAACATTTCGTCCCCGAAGCTCGGCCAGTCCCCTGATATAGGCAACCGCATCGTTGATCGCCTTCGCCTCGCCTGCACTGGTCGGCGACGAGGCTCCTTTCTTGTCACCCTCTTTCTTGTCACCGTCTTTCTTGTCATCATCTTTCTTGTCATCGGTGCGCCAGCCGGAGCCACCGCCGAGCTGGACGGGCGTGGCGGCACCGAGATGCGTGCTCGGCGCCATCGCGGCGAGGTGGGTCGCATAGACAATGTAGGTGCCGGCGCTGGCGGCTCGCGCACCGCTCGGGGTCACGTAGGAGACCACAGGAATGGGAGACCTGAGTATTTCTCCTACGATCTCGCGCATGGAGGGGTCGAGACCACCAGGCGTATTCAGCCTCAGCACGATGACCTTCGCCTGTCGCCGACGCGACTCCTCAAATCCATCGCGGATATATTCAGAAGTCGCTGGCCCAATCGCTCCATCCACATCCAGCAGAATGGCGACGTTCGCCGGCTCGCTACTTTGTCCAAGTGCTGTTCCGGGGCCAAGTACGAGCAATGCTACGGTAATAAGCCTGTAAAGAAAGTGCACCATGGTAAGTCGCTCAAAAGCTTGCGCGACGAAACAGTCAGAACCAGGTGGCCATTCGCAGGTGAACCTGACTGTTACGGCTGGAGCGCAGGATCCGGTGCCGGGCGGGCGTGACATATCTGAGCCCTGATGCGCAAAGCGCGCTCCGCAGGTCATGTGAAGCGAACGCACATCCGAAATCCCGGTTCCCCAAACATACGTCTCCGGGACGGATTTCATCTCGGTGTGCCGGCAACACCTGGATGATGCACAGCGATCACCGCCGTCCGAAGAGAGCGGCTCAATGAAAATCGCGGGACGGCGGCAGGATGCGGACGTCGCGCGGGTGGCGGATTTTTTGCGCTGGCGTTTCGACGTGGTCGCTGCGGTCGTCGTTGAGCGGTTCGACCAGCGCGGGCCCTGCGGGCACCGAGTGCTTGCGGCTCAGCGCATCATTGGCGAGGCCGATCAAATCGTGGGAGCGGTCGAACATCCGCTGCGCAACCAGATGCGTCACCTGCTCCGGGCTGCTCTGGATGTAGCCCTCGACCAGGATCAGGCGGGCGCCCATCACCTCCTTGCGAAACTCATCCGGAAGCGCGTGCCCTTCGTCTCCGGATAAGCCACATCGCAAATCTGACGATCCAATCCGGCGCTTTCAAGTAGCGCAATGTTTCAACCTGACCTTGGTCGTCGCGGTCTCGAAAGCTTGCATCGGAGAGATAGTCCTGATCCGTGGCGCACCACTCCAGTGTGCGTGCAATCTCCTCCTGTAGAGGACCGCTATCTGGTAGCTTTGCGAGACAGTTCAGTTCGCGCCGGAGACAGATGGCTTCGATCCGATAGCGGCTCTCCTCTTCATAGATGATTCCCCATCGTTCGAGCCTTGCATGAGTCGCTTCATGGACAATGGTGGAAGCTATCCTATCGAGCGTCATCTCTTCCTTGAGAAGGTAACGCTCATCAAGGATACAAGCGTTCAATGTCCTTTCATAGTGCGCTTCAGCGCTTGGAATCAGATGCACCCATATTCGGTCGAGATTGCGGGTGACTCGTAAATAGTTGAGCGGGTCGTGGCGCTTGATCAGTTGAAGCGCATCCTCGACGCGACGCAAGCCCGGATAGGGCTCATCTTCCATGGAGCCCACCCAGAGCCCATCAACGTCTCTGCTCGTTGATAGCCAGAGTCCAATGAGATCGGCGTAGGAGTGATTTCGGTCCGGCTTTTTTGCCACGACGAGACCGCGGGATTTTTGCGGCAATTCCAAGTACTGCAAGTGTCACCCCGCTACGTCAGGCCCGGCTGCGCGATGATCGTAAGCGATCGTCTCTTTAAGGTTGTTTAGAACTTTAATGAAAATCGTATCGATTGTAGCGACGAAGTACGTTCCGCAATAGCCCCGCTCTCACCCGCGCCCCATCCTTCGAGACGCGCGTTCCTCAGGATCGTTGGATGGGCCGCCGCAACCTCAATGAAAATCGCGAGACGGCGGCAGGATGCGGACGTCGCGCGGGTGGCGGATTTTTTGCGCTGGCGTTTCGGCGTGGTCGCGGCGGTCGTCGTTGAGCGGTTCGACCAGCGCGGGCCCTGCGGGCACCGGGTGCTTGCGGCTCAGCGCATCATTGGCGAGGCCGATCAAATCGTGGGAGCGGTCGAACATCCGCTGCGCCACCAGATGCGTCACCTGCTCCGGGCTGCTCTGGATATAGCCTTCGACCAGGATCAGGCGAGCGCCCATCACCTCTTTCCGGTACTGCTCCATCACCTTGGGCCACACCACGATATTGGCGATGCCGGTCTCGTCCTCCAGCGTCATGAAGACGACGCCCTTGGCGCTGCCCGGCCGCTGCCGCACCAGCACCACGCCGGCGCAGCGGATACGGCGCTTGTCGTTCTTGTAATTGACATCCTTGCAGGCAACGACACGCTCTTTGGTAAACATCTCGCGCAAGAATTCCATCGGGTGGCCTTTCAGTGACAACCGGATCGTCTGGTAGTCGGCGACCACCTGCTCCGGCAGCGGCATCTGGGGCAGCGGCTTGGCGTTCTCGTCGGGCTGCTCGCGGGCGATCGCGGCCTGAAACAGCGGCAGCGGCACGTCGTCAGGCAGCCGCCGCACCGCCCAGAGTGCTGCGCGGCGATCGAGACCGATCGAGCGGAAGGCATCGGCGTCGGCAAGCAGGATCAGCGTGCGCTTCGGCAGGCCGGTGTCGCGGGCGAATTCCTCCAGCGAGGTGAAGGGCCGGCGTTGGCGGGCGGCGACGATGCGGTCGGCCCAGTCTGCTGCTTCCACAGTGGCCGGTCCGCGGGGACGCCTCACCTCTCCCGCTTGCGGGGGTCGAGACGAGCGAAGCTCGCTCTGAGGCCGGATCGCATCGATAGATGCGATCCGGGTGTGGGAAGCTCTCTCCATACGGGCAGTGGGACTCGCGGCGGCACCCCCACCCCAACCCTCCCCCGCAAGCGGGAGAGGGAGCACAGTCCCTTTGCGGCTGACCAAATCGGATTCTGCCTCTGATATGCCCCGGAATGACGACTGTATTCGCTTCAACCGCTCTTCATCCTCATCAAGCCAATGAAACCCATCGATCTGGCGAAAGCCCAAGCGCACCGCGCAATACTTCCCACTCCCCTCCTCCAGCGTGTTCTGGGCAAAGCTGTAGGACACGTCGATCTCGCGGACCTCGACGCCGTTCTTGCAGGCGTCGCCGACGATCTGTGCGGGGGCGTAAAAGCCCATCGGCTGCGAATTGAGCAGGCCGCAGCAGAACGCATCCGGGTGATAATGCTTCAGCCATGACGAGACGTAGACGAGTTGCGCAAAACTTGCGGCGTGGCTTTCCGGAAAGCCGTAAGAGCCAAAACCCTTGATCTGGTCAAAACAGCTTTGGGCGAATTCCGGGTCGTAGCCGCGCGCGATCATGTTGTTGATCAGCTTGGCCTCGAACTTGCCGATGGTGCCGACGTTACGAAACGTCGCCATCGCGCGGCGCAAGCCGTTGGCTTCCTCGGGCGTGAATTTTGCGGCCTCGATCGCGATCCGCATCGCCTGTTCCTGGAACAGCGGCACGCCAAGCGTCTTGTGCAGCACGCGGTACAGTTCGTCCGAAGGGCCGTGCTCGGGCGCTGGCGAGGGATAGCTCACCTTTTCCTGGCCGTTTCGCCGCCGCAAATAGGGATGCACCATGTCGCCCTGGATCGGGCCTGGCCGCACGATCGCGACTTCGATAACGAGGTCGTAGAAGGTGCGCGGCTTCAGGCGCGGCAGCATGTTCATCTGCGCGCGGCTCTCGACCTGGAACACGCCGAGGGATTCGCCCCGCTGCAGCATTTGATAAACTTCGTCGTCATCCTGCGACTTGATGTCGGCCAGCTCGTAACGTCGCCCCTTGTGGTCGGCGATCAGATCAAAGCTCTTGCGGATGCAGGTCAGCATGCCCAGCGCCAGCACGTCGACCTTCATCATGCTGAGCGCGTCGACGTCGTCCTTGTCCCATTCGATGAAGGTGCGGTCGTCCATCGCGGCGTTGCCGATCGGCACATAGGTGTCGAGCCTATCCTGCGTCAGCACGTAGCCACCGACATGCTGCGACAGATGGCGGGGGAATTCGATCAGCTCGGAGGCCAGAGCTACCGCGAGTTCGACCATCGCATTTTGGGGATCCAGCCCGGCCTGGCGGACCTGCATCTCGTTGAGGCCCTTGCCCCAGCTTCCCCACACGGTGTCGGCGAGGGCTGCGGTAACGTCCTCGGTCAGCCCCAGCGCCTTGCCGACGTCGCGGATCGCGCTGCGCGGGCGATAGTGGATGACGGTCGCAATGATCGCGGCGCGGTGGCGGCCGTAGCGGCGGTAGACATATTGCATCACCTCCTCGCGCCGCGAATGCTCGAAATCGACGTCGATGTCGGGCGGCTCCAGCCGCTCCTTGGAAATGAAGCGCTCGAACAGCAGGTCGACCTTGGTCGGATCGACCGAGGTAATGCCGAGCACGTAGCAGACGGCGGAGTTGGCCGCCGATCCCCGGCCCTGGCACAGGATGTTCTGGCTACGCGCGTAGCGGACGATGTCGTGCACGGTGAGAAAATAATGCGCGTATTTCAGCTCGGCGATCAGATCGAGCTCCTTGCGCAAGGTGGCACGCAGCTTGTCGTCGATTACGCCACCGAAATATTTGTCGACACCGGCCCAGGTCAGGTCTTCCAGGTGCTGTTGCGCGGTCTTACCTGGCGGTACCGGCTCGTCCGGATACTGGTATTTGAGCTGGTCGAGCGAAAACGAAATGCGTTTCGCAAAACGCATGGTTTCCGCAATCGCCTCGGGCAGATCGCAAAACAGCCGTGCCATTTCATTGACAGGCTTGAGATAGCGTTCGGCATTGGCCTCGAGCCGCCTGCCGATCGCATCGATCGTGGTTTTTTCTCGGATACAGGTCAGTACGTCCTGCAGCGGCCGACGCGCGGGATGGTGGTACAGCACTTCATTGGTCGCCAACAGCGGCACCTTTGCCGCGAGCGCCAAGCGATGCAGCCGCGCCAGCCGGCGCCTGTCGTCACCACGGTAAAGCAGGCTTGCGGCGAGCCACACGCCATCGGCATCAGAGTTCTTCAGGCGCTCCAGCGTTGCCTGCGCGCTCGCCACGTCAAAGCGATGCGGCAGCGCCAGCACCAGAAGCTGACCCTCGGCGAAATCGAGGAGGTCGTCGAATTTCAGGTGGCATTCGCCCTTTTCGATCCGCGTGATGTCGTCGCCGCGTTTGCCGCGGGTGAGTAACTGGCAGAGCCGGCCGTAAGCCGCGCGGTCGCGCGGATAGACCAGAATGTCAGGCGTGCCGTCGATGAAGACGAGCCGCGCGCCGATCAGGAGCTTTGGCTTATGCGTGACGGCAGGGTTGTCGAGCTCGCTCCAGGCGCGCACCACGCCGGCCAGCGTGTTGTGGTCGGCGATGCCGATCACGGGAATACCAAGCTCGCTCGCCTGATGCACATAGGCGCGCGGGTCCGAGCCGCCGCGCAGGAACGAAAAATTGGTGGTGATGCCGATTTCGGCATAGTCGGGCACAGGATTTTTCATGCGAACAATCCATGCACGAACCATCTGATAGAAGCGGGCTCGCCCTCCGCATCCGCCGGTTCGCTCTCATACAGGCCGTCGCGAAAGATCCAGAAACGCAGGCCCGCTTCATCCTCGATGCGGAAATAATCCCGCGTCGGGCCACCGCCGTTTGGCTTCCACCACTCCATCGCGATGCGTTCGGGCCCCTCCACCCGCACCACCGCGTGCGTGACGCGCCGCCAGGTGAATTGATGCGGCGGGCCGTCGGGCACGGTTGCGAACGGCACTTTTATCGGCTCCGGCTTGTCGAACAGGCGCAACGGGCGCAGCGGCGGCTCGCCCTCGATACGCTCGGGCCAGGCCGCCTGCGCTGCGACCGCCAGATGATGCTGCGCTGGCACGGACAGCACCGCGCGTTCGGGAATATGCGTATCCTCCGGCAGATGCACGACGACGCGTTTTCCGCCGATGCGCGCGGCGATGCGGTCGATCAGCGCGGACAATTCGTCATTGTCATGGACATTGGCATCGAGATCGCGCTGCTGCTGCACCACGATTTCGGTGCGGCTGGCGGAGAGACGAATGAGATCGAAACCGAAGCCGGGGTCGAGGGGATCGTTGAGCGCATCGAGCCGTTCGCGAAACAGGCGGTCGATCACTTCAGCTTTTGTCACCGGACGCCCGGTATCGACCGAGATCGTGCGCACCGCGCCGTCGGTGCGGAAGAAGCTCGCCTCCAACCGCCGCGCGCCCTTGCCCTGCTTGTCCATCGCCGTAACCAGCATTTGAGCGAGCGCGGACAGGTTCATCGCGATCACGGTGCCGGTCGTGACCGGTTCGGGAAAGCGTTTCTCGACGATATAATCCGGCGGCGGTTTGCGCGGGCTGATCGGCGCATCGCCCTGCCCCAGCGCCTGCTGCAACAGCGTCGTGAAGGGCGCACCGAACCGCGCCGTGATTTCGTGGCGTCCTCGCGAGGCGACATCGCCGATGGTCTTCAACCCAGCACGGCGCAGGCCGGCGGTGATGGCATCACCGGCGCCGAGCGCAGATACCGGCAACGGACTGACGGCCTCCGCCTCCTCGCCCTCGGCAATGATTTTTCCGGAAGTCTGGCGCGTCAGCGTGCGGGCGCAGATCGAGGTGCTCGCGATCGCGGCGCTAACGGCAAAGCCGCGGCGGCTCAGCGCGCCGCTGACGATCTGCAGCAACGCACGCTCGCCGCCGAACAGATGGGCGCAGCCGGTGATGTCGAGGAACAAGCCGTACGGCGGATCGAGCGCCACCAGCGGGGTGAAGCGGTCGCACCAGTCGGCGATGTCTTCGAGCGTTTTGCGATCGGCGACTTCATCCGCGTCGAACACCGTCAGCTCGGGACAGATCGCGCGCGCATTGGCGAGCGGCAGGCCGATCGAGAGGCCGGCCTGGACAGCGGCCTCGTCGAGGGAATGGATCAGGATGGCATTGTGCTGCTTGGCAACGACGACGGAGGGGTACTTCACCTCTCCCGCTTGCGGGGGTCGAGACGAGCGAAGCTCGCTCTGAGGTCGGATCGCATCGCAAGATGCGATCCGGGTGGGAGCTCTCTCCATACGAACAGTGTCACTCGCGGCGAGACCCCCACCCCAACCCTCCCCCGCAAGCGGGAGAGGGAGCCGACTGTTCGTGTCGTGAGAGATATCAACCGGGGCGGCGGTGCCGTTCCCTCCCCCCTTGCGGGGGAGGGTTAGGGAGAGGGGTAAGCCACGAGCACTGCCGTTGCCGCCACCCCTCTCCCCCGCCCTCCCCCGCAAGGGGGGAGGGAGCCCACTGTTCGTGTGGTTAGAGATTTCGCTTGAAACCGCTTGGCAATTTTCAGCTTGCGCGGCGCTGGCCGGCGAAAGCTTGCGCTTGATGCGGTCGATGGGCAGGCGTGGCAGCCAGAGGCTGAGGATACGCCGACGGTTCTCTGAATAGGCACTCATCACAATTCCATTCCATGATCCAGCGGCCGACCGGGCCATGACGGTTACGAACGAGTTGCGCGTCGAACACCGGCGCGCCCCAGGCGCTCCAAGGCGCCGCAGGCTTTGGAGCCGCCGCAGGCTTTGGAGGCGCGCCCGGCGGCGAATGCGCCGCGCGCACGATCCATCGGGTCTCCGCGGTCGAGGGGCGCGGCTCCGCCGCCACCCGCAGCAGCAATGCGGTGACGCCGGAGGCTGCTGCGGCCAGCGTGAGCTTGCGGCTGGCGACGAGATCGAGCTGACGCGCCTGCCCCCAGACTTCCAGCACGACGGCGCCGAGCGCGTCGCAGGCCAGCGCGTCGGCGGCGGTCCGCAGCGCAGCGTCAGTGTCGGTGGCGCGCACGGTGACGAGCAATCGCGGATCGAGCCCGAGTTCGGCGAGCCCGCTCATCGACAGCGCGCCCGATTCAATTTCCGAAAAATCCTGCCGTACCCAGACCAGCGGCCGGCGCTGCGACACCCTTCCCGCCAGCCCTGCGATGAAGCCGGTTGCGGTCGCGCTCTGGTGTCCCTCGGCGAACACTTCATGCACCGCCGCGAGCGCAAGCCCGCCGTGCAGCACAGTATCTGCCGCCTTATGGCCAAGCGTAATCTTGTTGAGGTCATGCGCATCGCCATGCGCCTCCAGGCGCTCGATGCTTCCGCGCAAACTCGCAAGCGTGCTTGTGCGTGCGGTGCTCATCCGCCGTTCCTTCAGAAAATTGGCCTTTACCGCTTTTTCCCTAAGTGAACGCGCGGCTGGCTCATTTGTTCATGATATGTTCTAATATAAAGCTAACAGCGCCGGCAGAGTCAATCGAGATCGACGCTTTGGCGATTCATGAGCGGAATCAAAGGGATTCGCGGGCCCCTCCAGACGACCGCAAAGCCGTTGCGCGGGGATGCGGGCAGAGAGTGTGGAGTAAGCACATGCACCACATCATCCTAGATAGCCAAACTGATTTTGATGGCTGGCGTAAAGCGGCCCGCGCGCTGGCGCTGAATGACGTGAAACCGTCCGACGTGAGCTGGCGCGTGGCTGATGATGCGCCCGAACTGTTCGCACCGACCGCGCCGCCGCTCGAGCCGCCACAGGGCACCTTCAACGTGCCGGCCAGGTTCGTCGAACTGGCGGAGGTTGCGATCCTGCACCGCAACCCCGAGCGCTTCGCCCTGCTCTATCGCCTGCTATGGCGGTTGCGGACGCATCACGATCTGCTTGAACTCACGACCGATCCTGACGTGGCCGAGATCACCGCGATGGCCAAGGCCGTGCGCCGCGACGAGCACAGGATGCATGTCCTTGTCCGCTTCCGCGAAATAGGCCGCGAGCAGAAATCCCACTTCGTCGCCTGGTTCGAGCCGGAGCATCACATCGTCGAACTGGCCGCCCCGTTCTTCGCGCGCCGTTTCGCCGACATGCCCTGGTCGATCCTGACGCCTGATCTCTGCGCGCATTGGGATGGCCATGTCATCTCGTTTACGCCGGGCGTCAGCAGAAGCGAAGCCCCCAGCGCCGACCGGCTGGAGGAAACCTGGCGGCGCTATTCAGCCAGCATCTTCAACCCGGCGCGGCTGACGGTGAAGACGAGGAACCTGCAAGAGGGTTCAATAATTAAGCCTGCAGTCAAGCGTGCGGAACGCGACGCTACGGAACCACACCAGGCGCCAAAACGGCCGGAGCCGCCCATGGTGCGCAGAAGAGTTCAGGACGACATCGAGACGCTGCGCGAAGAAGCCGCCGATTGCCGCGCCTGTCATCTTTACAAGAATGCCACCCAGACCGTGTTCGGCGAAGGCCGGCAAACCGCGCGGATCATGCTGGTTGGCGAGCAGCCCGGCGACAAGGAAGACCTCGCCGGCAAACCGTTCGTCGGGCCCGCGGGGCAAATGCTCGACCGCGCACTGGAAGAAGCCGGCATCGACCGCCGCACGGTCTACGTCACCAATGCGGTCAAGCATTTCAAGTTCGTGCCGCGCGGAAAAATCCGCCTGCACCAGAAGCCGAACACGCCGGAGATCAAGGCCTGCCGGCAGTGGTACGAGCGCGAGCTGGCCGCGATCAAACCCGATCTGGTGGTGGCAATGGGCGCAACCGCAGCGCAAAGCGTGTTCGGGAAAATTACGCCGATCAACAAGAACCGCGGCCGCGCGATCGATCTCGACGACGGCACCACGGCGCTGGTGACGGTGCACCCGTCCTATCTGCTGCGATTGCCGGACGCCGACGCCAAGGCGCGCGAATACCGGCGCTTCGTCCAGGACCTCAAAATCGCCGCCGATGTGCTGCGAAAATCGGCACATGCGGCCTGAATTCCGCCAATCCGATAGTCGCAATTTCTGGTGAAACATAACGGGAAAAATTGACAATCCCGCCTGCAACTATTAATTGATAGAAGACACAATCGCATTCTCAAGGGAATGTGGCAAGGGAATGTGGGACGTCTGCTCACGCGATGATGCTCCCACATGGTCGACGCGCTGCGCGGTTCCCTACCTCCAGCCCCGGCGCCGTGCAGCGCGCGACCCTCTTCATTCAAGAACCTCTTAGCGTTGCACCGCATGGCGACGTTCCCCGGATGCTGCGCAGCGCGCCGCACTTGCGGCGTGGTGCGCTGCTGATCCGGGGTCCACCGCTTGTGGGTCCCGGCTCTGCGGCGCAGCGTTACACGCTGCACCGCGTCCGGGACATGCGATAGCGCTTCGAAAAGGCCGTCATACGTTTAGCCTCTCGCCACGGCCTCCAGTTCAGCAATATCGAACTTGACCATCTTCAGCATGGCCTCGGCAACGCGCTTGGCTTTCGCGGGATCGGGATCGTTCATCAATTCGCCGAGCCGTCTGGGCGCGATCTGCCAGGATAGGCCCCAGCGGTCCTGCAGCCAGCCGCATTGTTCGATCTTGCCGCCCTCCCTCAAAGCGTCCCACAAATGGTCGATCTCGGCCTGCGTGTCGCATTCAACCATGATCGAAAAACTGTGGTTGAACGGGTCGAGGGGCCCCGCCTCGATCGCCATGTAGCGCTGGTCGCCCAGGGTAAAGGCCGCGATCTTGACGCTGCCGGGCGGGCCGCTCGGGCTCTCGGCAGGCAGCGACGAGACCCACTGGACTGATGAGCCGCGGATCAGCGAGGTGTAGAAGCCGATCGCGGCCTCCATATCCTTTTCGAACCAGAGATGCTGTGTGACCCTCATCGACGCTGCCTTTCTCTATCAGTTACTGGCCGGCGCGCTGCCGCTCCTGTGACAAGGACGGATGGGAGAGGCGGCGTTCCGACAGGGGCTAATAAAAATATTGTGGAATTTCCTTGAACCTTGCCGGCCGCCATCTGCCTGTCGGTGCCTCTACGTACTGTTCTCGAACCTGACGCCATCGGCGATGCGGCCGGGACGCTGCCGTGGCAGGCCCCGACGGATGGCGGGAGACCGGAACCAAACTGCGGCCTTCTACTTTCAGCAAAGTGACGGATGATACGGCAAGGACACCGACATTCACACATCACGCGACCCCAACAGCTCTGCAGCCGGAGCCCGCCATGACCAAAAAGCACCCGAAGGGCACCAAGCTGATCCACGACCCGATTCGGGAGGAAATGCTGGACAGTTTCGATGAGGAACTAGAACTTGAGATCGACGACGATCGCCTCGATGCGCTGACCAATGAATTTGCCGACTATACGGCAGAAGAGACGATCGATCGTCGCGTATACTTCAAGGAATTATTCCGTCTGCAGGGTGAATTGGTAAAATTGCAGACTTGGGTGCAGCACCACCAGCTCAAGGTGGTGGTGATTTTCGAGGGGCGCGATTCCGCCGGCAAGGGCGGCGTCATCAAGCGCATCACCCAGAGGCTCAATCCGCGGGTATGCCGCGTCGCGGCGCTGCCGGCACCGAACGAGCGTGAGCGCACCCAATGGTACTTCCAGCGTTACGTTTCGCATTTGCCGGCCGGCGGTGAGATCGTGCTGTTCGACCGCAGCTGGTACAACCGCGCCGGCGTCGAGCGTGTGATGGGCTTCTGCACTGAAGACGAAGTCGAGGAATTCTTCCGGTCGGTGCCGGAATTCGAGCGCATGCTCGTGCGCTCCGGAATAACCCTCATCAAGTACTGGTTTTCCATCACTGACGAAGAGCAGCATTTGCGCTTCATGATGCGGATCCACGATCCGCTCAAGCAGTGGAAGCTCAGCCCGATGGATGTGGAATCGCGCCGCCGTTGGGAGCTATATACCAAGGCCAAGGAAGCGATGCTGGAGCGTACCCACATTCCGGAAGCTCCCTGGTGGCTGGTCGAAGCCGACGACAAGAAGAAGGCACGGCTGAACTGCATCGCGCATCTGCTCGAACAAATTCCCTACCATGAAATCAAGCTAGAACCGGTGGTACTGCCGCCGCGGGTTCGCCATCCGGAATATAGCCGCGGGCCGATTCCCCGCGAAATGTACGTACCGGAGCGCTATTGAGCGCCGCGTGACCACCGTCCTCATACTGAAGGCGGAGAGCCCTCCCCGCACTTCAAGTTGCGGCTGAACGGCAAATAATGAAGGCCTGTATTGGAGATACAGGCCTTCCTTGATGCTCTCTCGCACGTCATGTGCGATCGAAGTTGAAGTGGCGTCGCGCGCGTTACGACGCCGCCAGCTTGTTCTCGACCAGCTTGATCCAGTAGGAGGTGCCGTACACGATCGCCTCGTCGTTGAAATCGTAGGCGGGGTGATGAAGCCCTGCGCTGTCGCCGTTGCCGCAGAAGATGAACGCGCCCGGCCGCGCTTCCAGCATGTAGGAAAAATCTTCCGCGCCCATCAGCGGTGGCATCTCGTGGACGTTCTGGGCACCGGCCACCTCCTTGGCCACTTGCGTGGCGAACTCGGTCTGCTCGGCGTGGTTCTTGGTCACGGGATAGCCGCGCTCATAGACGAGGTCGATCTTGGCCCCGGTCATCCTGGCTACGCCTTCACACACCTCGCGCACCCGCTTCTCGACGGTCTCGCGGACTTCAGGCGTTAGCGTCCGCACGGTGCCCCGGAGTTCCGCGGTGTGCGGGATCACGTTGCGGGCGTTGCCGGCGTGGAACTCGCAGATCGAGATCACCGCCGACTCCAGCGGATCAATGGTCCGCGAGACGATCGACTGCAGGGCAGTAATGAGCTGTGAGCCGACGAAGACGGAATCGATGCATTTGTTGGGGCGCGCGGCGTGCCCGCCGAGCCCCTCGATCTTGATGTCGATCGAGTCGGTTGCCGCCATAACCGGGCCGGAGCGGATGGCGAACTGGCCGACCGGAATGCCCGGACCGTTATGCATGCCGTAGACCTGCTCGATGCCGAACCGGTCCATCAGCCCGTCCTGGATCATGGCGGCGGCGCCCGCGCCGCCCTCCTCGGCCGGCTGAAAAATCACGACCGCATCGCCGGCGAAATTGCGGGTTTCGGCGAGGTACCGCGCTGCACCCAAAAGCATCGCGGTATGACCGTCATGGCCGCAGGCGTGCATCAGGCCCGGCGTCCTGGACGCATGAGGAAGGTTGGTCGCCTCCTCGATCGGCAGCGCGTCCATGTCGGCGCGAAGCCCGATCACCTTGATCTCGCCCTTGCCGGGCTGCTTGCCCTTGATGACGCCAACAACGCCGGTACGGCCAAGGCCGGTGGCGACCTCGTCGCAGCCGAATTCGCGCAGCCGATCGGCCACGAATGCTGCAGTGCGGTGCACGTCGTACAGCAACTCGGGATTTTGATGGATAACGCGGCGCCAGGCCTGGATATCGGGTTGCAGATCGGCGACGCGGTTGACGATGGGCATGGGAATTCTCGAACCTCAGGTTGGAACGTTAGACCTCTGTAGCATGCAAGCGGCGGTCCACCCAACAGAGCCTGGAGACGCCGCCCATTCCCGGACGTCATGGCCGGGACTTGTCCGAGCCATCCACGTCTGACTATTAGGCACAAGGGGCGCGTGATGGGCGGAAACTGGGCATGCCGAAAAGGCTTGAAGGCGATTTCGATTATATCGTGGTGGGCGCGGGCACCGCCGGCTGCATCATGGCCAACCGGCTGTCGGCCGATCCCAAAAACCGCGTGCTGATCCTGGAGGCCGGCGGCAACGACAACTGGATCTGGTTTCACATCCCCGTCGGCTACCTCTTCGCGATCGGCAATCCCCGCTCGGACTGGATGTTTCGGACCGAACCGGAGCCCGGGCTCAATGGGCGGTCGCTCGCCTATCCACGCGGCAAGGTGATCGGCGGCTGCTCCGCCATCAATGCGATGATCTCGATGCGGGGCCAATCCGCCGATTACGATCACTGGCGCCAGCTCGGCCTCACCGGCTGGGGCTATGACGACGTAAAGCCGCTGTTCAAGCGGCTGGAGGACCATTTCCTCGGTGAGAGCGAACATCACGGCGTTGGCGGCGGCTGGCGCATCGAGGCGCCGCGGCTGTCCTGGGAGGTTCTCGACGCGGTCGGCGATGCCGCCGAGGAGATGGGCATCAAACGCATTGCGGATTTCAACACCGGCGACAACGAAGGCATCAGCTATTTTCACGTCAACCAGAAGCGCGGCCGGCGCTGGTCGTCCGCGCGCGGTTTTCTCAAGCCGGTACTGAACCGCGCCAATCTGCGGCTGGAAAAGCACGTGCTGGTCGACCGGCTCATCATCGAGAACGGCCGCGCCGTCGGCGTGCGCTTCATCCAGGGCAATGAGATGATCGAGGCCCGCACCAAAGGCGAGGTCGTGTTGTGTGCGGGATCGATCGGCTCGACGCAGGTGCTGCACCGCTCCGGCATCGGGCCGGCCGACTGGCTGTCACCGCTCGGCATCGATGTTGTGCTCGACAGACCGGGTGTGGGGCGCAATCTGCAGGACCATCTGCAGCAGCGCGCGATCTACAAGGTCGAGGGTGTGCGCACGCTGAACGAAACCTACTGGTCGCTGGTCCGGCGCGGGATGATGGGACTCGACTATGCCTTCCGCCGCCGCGGACCGCTGACGATGGCGCCGTCGCAGCTCGGCATCTTCACGCGCTCCGATCCACGCCGCGCGCGCGCCAACATCCAGTTTCACGTGCAGCCGCTGTCGCTCGACAAGTTCGGCGATCCCCTGCACCGCTTCCCCGCGATTACCGTGAGCGCCTGCAATCTGCAGCCGACCTCGCGCGGCACCGTGCGCATCCGCTCGGCCAATCCTGACGAAGCGCCGTCGATCGCACCAAATTATCTGTCGACCGACGACGACCGCCAGGTCGCGGCCGATGCTATCCGCACCACGCGCCGGCTGATGAAGCAGAAGCGGCTCGAACGCTATCACCCGGTCGAATACCTGCCCGGTCCTTCGGTCGGCGACGACGATGCGTCATTGGCAAAGGCCGCCGGCGATATCGGCACCACGATCTTCCATCCCGTCGGCACCGCGAAGATGGGCACGGTCAACGATCCGATGGCCGTGGTCGACGAGCGGTTGCGGTTTTACGGCATCGGCGGATTGCGCGTCGCCGACGCGTCGGTAATGCCGACGATCACGTCGGGCAACACCAACACGCCGACGGCGATGATCGCGGAGAAAGGTGCGACGATGATCCTGGAGGATGGGCGCAAATAGCTGCGCGATGGAACGTGGCGCGGAGTTTTCATTCCCCGACGCGATTGTTGAGTTTATTTCGCGTTGTAGTAGAGTCGATTCATGCGTTTCCAGCCTACCATTCTGTCACTACTCCTCACTGCGATTTTGCTGTGCGCGTCGATTGCAGCCGCCCCCGGAGATGACCGCTCGGGAGCTGACGTTCAACAAGATGTCCGCCAGAAATACGACGCCATCTCGTTTGTTGGAGGAGACTTTGACATTTCGGACCCGGCTTTGGTGCCGAGACAACTCGTGCTTGCCGCCGAACAGTCAGGCTGCCAGTACAAGACCGACATCAAAGAGCTCCCGATCCGTTTCATCAGCGCCGAAAACCGCCAACTTGCATTGGTGTATTGTTCCGGGATCGTTGGATCGCATCACGTATTCGACTTTGTGGACCGGCGAAGGCCAAAGCTGGTAGAGCTTCCGTTCATTGCAAAGAAGGACGGTTTCGGCACGACAACCAAACCGGGCCTGATCACCTGGAAAAGAGGTGCCGGCGTATTTGAAGCCGTAACCGGATCGGACATGTGTCCCAATTCGGAGCTCCGGCACACCTATCGATTGGGCTTGAGCGAAGGCTGGGTCAGCCGGGCCGCAAGTTTCGTGGTCGTCCGCGTCGAAGTCAGGGAAAAGCCCTGCCGTGGCGAAAACACCGAATGGACCACGGTATGGGAAGCGCCACCATGGCCCAAATCTGTCGTTGTTCGCTAAGCCCGATTCCCTTGTCTAGGCCAAATAGCCAAGTAGCCAGATATGGTAGCGTGTCGCGCCAATGCGCCCGACGGCTCATCCTGCTACTGCTAACGGCTACTGCGCCCTGCGATGATTCCTCGGCGTGACGGACCTCTGCCGCATTCGCGGCGCCGGCGCGGGTGCGGCCTCGTTGTAATAGGCATTGGATTGATTGAATGACCGGTATGACGGCCGGCCGCCGAGCACGTCGGCATTGGGATGATAGAAGGAATAGGCACCGGGCTCCTGGATCGCGGGTTGCGCGAACACGGGCGTTGCGATCGCGGTCATCAGAAACGCGGCGGCGAGTGCTGGGATAGACTTGGTCATTGGTGATATCCTCTTATCGTGAAATCACTCCATCCAATTGGGTATCGCAGCGCAAAAGCGGATAGCCATGCGGCGGCTCTCACCACGATTTGAAAAGTCGTGCTTGAAAGCGCGCGATGGCGTGAACGTGCGGAATACGCCCGCCAGCATCAGCAGAATATTTGCCTACAAATGAAACGATCGGCCGGCCTGCCCGCGCTGAATATCGGCGCAGACGTGCGGCAGCGGCAAGATGAGGCGAAGGTATGCCGTCTTCCGGTTGCAAGATCCGCAAAACTGACACAGATTTCGGGCATTGCCGGAGAATAACGGCGAACGCGAGAATCGGAGGGCACGTCCATGATCAAGGTAAGCGTGATGTATCCCAATACGCCCGGCGGGCGCTTCGATCACGACTACTACCGCGACAAGCATATGCCGCTCGTGAAAGCGCGCATGGGCGACGCCTGCAAGTCCTACACGGTCGACAAGGGCCTAGCCGGCGGCGCGCCCGGCGCTCCCGCCACCTATGTCGGCATGTGCCACATCTTCTGCGACTCGATCGAGGCGTTCCAGACCGGCTTCGGGCCGCATGCCAAGGAGATCATGGCAGACATCCCGAACTATACCGACCAGTCTCCGGTGATCCAGATCAGCGAAGTCGTCGTAGGCTGATGGCGCAGCCGCGGCTCGCAATGATATAGGGTGGGCAAAGGCGCGCTTGCGCCGTGCCCACCATCTCTCGGCGATCGTACTTCTCTGATGCGCTTCGTCCCTGCCTCCGTGCGCAATCGCGCACTCGGCGCAGGGACGACGGAATAGAGGCGAGAACCCTTCAACTTGTCGCCCCTGCGAACGCAGGGGCCCATACGCCGCGACCGGCGAAATGGGCACTCGGGGGACGGCTGCGTTTCAACAATGTAGGCCGGTGGTTATGGGTCCCTGCGCCGAGTGCGCGATTGCGCACGGAGCCAGGGAAGACGGAGGAGAGAGCGCCCTGCCGTCAACCCCGCAGCGCCTGCAGTCCCTTGAACGTCAGCCGCTTCGGGTCGCGGACCCCGGCCAGATAGAACTTGCGGATGAAGGCGATCGCCGCATCGCGGTCGCAATCGGTCAGCGCCACGATGGCGTCGACGGCAATTCGTTGGGCGTCCATGGGCGTCCTCGTGCTGTCAGGGGCCGCAAGCTACACAGCGTGCGACACGCCGGTTAATCCGGCGTTAACCGTGAGGACATGTTGGACGATTCGAAGCCATCTACGTATACGCGAAACGACGCATCGGACGGCCGGACGCACCCTCGCAAGGTGCATCGCTCACGAATACTGCATCACGCCATCATCGACCTTGCCGTAACGAAGCGTGACGATGTCGAGTGCGTAGTTCTGGTACAGCCGCCACGGCCGCTTCGAGCCCTGCTTGGGCAGTTTGGCGATCGAGCGCTGCACATAGCCGGAGGAAAAATCGAGCGACGGCAGTTCGGTGACGTCAGGATCGACATTATGCGGCATGCACTGTTTGTGGCCGTTGCGGTCCATATAGTTGATCAGCCGGCAGACATATTCGCAGGTCAGATCGCATTTCAGCGTCCACGACGCGTTGGTGTAGCCGAACGCGGCCGCCAGGTTCGGAATGTCCGAATACATCATGCCCTTGTAGTTCAGCGTTCGCGCGAAATCGACCGTGCGGCCGTCGACGCTGACTTCGAGCCCGCCGAGCACCTGCAGAACCAGTCCGGTCGCGGTGACGATGATATCGGCTTCAAGCTCGCTGCCATCCTTCAGCTTGATGCCGCTCCTGGTAAAAGTGTCGATCTCGTTGGTGACGACGGAGGCGCGCTTGTCGCGGATCGACTTGAACAGATCGCCGTCCGGCACCAGGCAGAGCCGCTGCTCCCACGGATTGTAGCGCGGCGTAAAGTGCTTTCCGACATCGTATTCCGGCCCCAGCGCCATCTTGACGCCGCCGAGGATCAACTGCTTGGCGCGCTCGGGCTTGCGGCGGCAGAGCTGAAAGAAATACATGCCGAACAGCACGTTGCGCCAGCGGATCAGGTGATAGGCGAGCTTGGCGGAGAGCTTTTGGCGCAGCTTGTTGGCGAGCGCATCCTCCGCCGGCCGCGCCACCACATAGGTCGGCGAACGCTGCAGCATCGTGACGTGCGCAGCGGTCTTGGCCATCTCAGGCACCAGCGTCACGGCGGTCGCGCCCGAGCCGATCACCACCACGCGTTTTCCCGCATAGTCGAGGTCCTCGGGCCACTTCTGCGGATGCACGATCTGGCCGGCGAAGTCCGCCGTGCCCGAAAAATCCGGCGTGTAGCCTTCCTCGTATTTGTAATAGCCCGAGCACATGAACAGGAAATTGCAGGTAAAGCGCACGGTCTCCGCCGCGCCCTCGCCCACGTTGCGTTCGGCCTCCACCGTCCAGCGCGAATCCGGCGACGACCACGCGGCGCGTTTGACGCGGTGGTGGAAGCGGACGTGCTTGTCGATGCCGTTGTCGGCAGCGGTCTGGCGCACGTAGTTCAGGATCCGCGGTCCGTCGGCGATCGCCTTCGGTTCGGTCCACGGCCGAAACGAATAGCCGAGCGTGTACATGTCCGAGTCGGAGCGGATGCCGGGATAGCGGAAGAGATCCCAGGTGCCGCCGATGCAGTCGCGCCCCTCGAGGATGACGTAGCTCTTGCCGGGGCACTTCTCCTGCAAATGATAGCCCGCGCCGATGCCGGACAGTCCCGCGCCGACAATGAGGACGTCGAAATGCTCTGCCGTATCGGTCATGGCGATCTCCCTGCTTTCAGATGTAATGGCCAGCAGGCAGAAATTGCAACTCGCATTGTCAGGTTGCTGCGACGATACAGGCTGTATCGGAATTTACTGTTGAACTTCAACCGTCGCAGGTTGTGCGACCGATCAGCAAAAAGCCCCGGATCGCTCCGGGGCTTGGTAGTGCTTCAGGACGTCGCCCGCGACGAGAAGTCAGTAGCGGTAATGATCCGACTTGAACGGGCCTTCCGGCTTGACGCCGATATAGTCGGCCTGGTCCTTGCGCAGTTCGGTCAGCTTGACGCCGATCTTGGCGAGATGCAGCCGCGCCACCTTCTCGTCGAGCGTCTTCGGCAGCACGTAGACCTTCTTCTCGTACTTGCCGTCCTTGTTGTTGGCGAACAGTTCGATCTGCGCCAGCGTCTGGTTGGTGAAGGACGCCGACATCACGAAGGACGGATGACCCATGGCGTTGCCGAGGTTTACGAGGCGACCTTCCGACAGCAGGATGATGCGGTGCTTGTCGGGGAATTCGATCTCGTCGACCTGCGGCTTGATGTTGGTCCACTTCAGGTTACGCAAGCCAGCGATCTGGATTTCGTTATCGAAGTGACCGATGTTGCAGACGATGGCGCGATCCTTCATCGCGCGCATGTGGTCGATGGTGATGATGTCCTTGTTGCCGGTCGCGGTAACGAAGATGTCGGCGCGGGGCGCTGCGTCTTCCATCGTCGTGACTTCATAGCCTTCCATCGCCGCCTGGAGCGCGCAGATCGGATCGACTTCGGAGACCATGACGCGGCAGCCGGCCTGGCGCAGCGACGCCGCCGAGCCCTTGCCGACATCGCCGAAGCCCGCCACCATCGCGGTCTTGCCGGACATCATGACGTCGGTGCCGCGGCGGATGCCGTCGACCAGCGACTCGCGGCAACCGTAGAGATTGTCGAATTTCGATTTCGTCACGCTGTCGTTGACGTTGATGGCGGGGAACAACAGCGTACCCTTGTTCGCCATATCGTAGAGGCGGTGCACGCCCGTGGTGGTCTCCTCCGAGACGCCCTTGATGTTCTTGGCGATCTCGGCGAAGTAACCCTTCGGCTTCTCCTTCAGGAGGCGCTTGACGAGCGCATAGAAGATTTCCTCCTCCTCCGAAGTCGGCTTGTCGAGGAAGGCGGTATCGCCCTGCTCGGCGCGGAAGCCGGCATGCACCAGCATGGTGGCATCGCCGCCGTCATCGAGGATCATGTTGGGCGTGCCGCCGCCGTGCCAGTCGAACAGCTTTGCGGTGTAGTCCCAGTATTCGGCGAGCGTCTCGCCCTTCACCGCAAACACCGGAATGCCGGCGGCGGCGATCGCGGCAGCCGCATGGTCCTGCGTCGAATAGATGTTGCACGACACCCAGCGGATGTCGGCGCCGAGTGCGGCCAGCGTCTCGATCAAGACCGCGGTCTGGATCGTCATGTGCAGGGAGCCGGCGATGCGAGCGCCCTTCAGCGGCTGCTTCGGACCGTATTCCTCGCGCGTCGCCATCAGGCCCGGCATCTCGGTCTCGGCCAGCGAGATTTCCTTGCGGCCGAATTCGGCGAGCGAAATGTCCTTGACGATGTAGTCGGTGAAGGCGGGCTTCTTGGCGGCGGCGGTGGTCATGGGGAGTTTCCCTCTGTTTGAGCTCGTCATTCCGGGGCGCGCGTGAGCCGCGAACCCGGAATCTCGAAATCATGGAAAAAGATTCCGGGTTCACCGCTATCGCGGTGCCCCGGAATGATGCTGTTAAGACTAAACCGCGCGCTTGAGCGGTTCGACCAGATCGGTCTTCTCCCAGGAGAAGCCGCCTTCATTATCGGGCGTGCGACCGAAATGGCCGTAGGCTGCGGTACGCGCGTAAATCGGGCGATTGAGATCGAGATGGGTGCGGATGCCGCGCGGCGTCAAATCCATCGCCTTCGCGGCTGCCTGCTCGAGCTGGTCTTCCGGCACCTTTCCAGTGCCGTGGGTATCGATATAGATCGACAGCGGACGCGCCACACCGATCGCGTAAGCGAGCTGCAGGGTGCAGCGGTCGGCGAGACCGGCGGCGACGATGTTCTTGGCGACATAACGCGCGGCATAGGCGGCCGAACGGTCGACCTTGGTCGGGTCCTTGCCGGAGAAGGCGCCGCCGCCATGCGGGGCCGCGCCGCCATACGTATCGACGATGATCTTTCGGCCGGTAAGACCGGAATCGCCGTCGGGACCGCCGATGTAGAATTTTCCGGTCGGATTGATGTGCCAGATGGTCTTGCCGTTGATCCATTCCTTCGGCAGCGCCTCGCGGACATAGGGTTCGACGATGTCACGAATCTGATTGGAGGTGAGGTCCTCGACCAGATGCTGGTGCGAGACCACGATCTCGCGCACGCCGACCGGCTTGCCGTTCTCGTACTGTACGGTGACCTGGCTCTTGGAATCCGGACCCAGCACCTTCTCGCGGCCGGAGTGGCGCGCTTCGGAAATCAACCGAAGGATCTTGTGGGCGTAGAAGATCGGCGCCGGCATCAGGTCAGGCGTCTCGTTGGTGGCGTAGCCGAACATGATGCCCTGGTCGCCCGCGCCCTCCTCCTGGTTGCTGGGCTGCTTGGCGTCGACGCCCTGCGCGATGTCAGCGGACTGCGGATGCAGCAGGATTTCAATGTCGGCGGTCTTCCAGTGGAAACCCTCCTGCTCGTAGCCGATGTCCTTGATCGCCTCGCGCACGGTGTTTTCGATCTGTTCATTGGTGACCGATTCCGGGCCGCGCGTTTCGCCAGCGATGACGACCTTGTTGGTGGTGGCAAGCGTTTCGCAGGCCGCGCGGATCTGCCAGGGGTCGATGCCCGCCTTCGGGCCTTCCCGGTAGAACAGGTCGACGATCTCGTCCGAGATTCGATCGCAAACCTTGTCCGGATGACCCTCGGAAACCGACTCGCTGGTGAAGAGATAGGAGGCGCGCATCAACAAACCCCTTGTTCCCGCCGGACCCCGGCGGCTGTCTGTGTTGTGTATCCTGGAATGTCAGTCGCGACGCCGCGAAATGACGTAGGATTCGTCGTAAAACCAAAGCCCGTTATGCTTGCGCAGAACCTCTCTGGTGGCATCGAGCGTCCGGCTGTTTTCAGTCATTTCGGTCAACCGGTCGTCTTCGATCTGGGCGACATACACCGCCGCATTCCACGCTGCAAAGGCCGTTGAGGTTCCGATCGAGCCGGTGACCTCGTTGGGCAGCGCTTCCATATCATAACGGAAGATGGAACGGTTATCGGCGTAGGCATTAAAATTAAGGTCCCGCCCGGCCGACCCCAGCTCGTATTTCACCGCGCGCAATAGCTCATGACGGCTCACGGCGAAAGGATTTTCTCCCGGCCAGACTGACTGGATGATTTCCAGGCCTGGATCCTGCCCGTGGGAGTGAATTCCAATCAATCGGCCCCCTGCCCGAAGCGACCGGGCCAGCGGTGCAATGATCCGCTTGGCGCGGAAATTCACAGAGGATTTTGCCCGATAGGGCTGGGAAGCGATCACAAGGTCGAAATTGGCCTCGGTCCGACCGGCCCGTGGGATGATCGAATCAAGCAGGAACCGGTGGTCCTCCCGGTACAGCACCAGCGCCACCGGCCGCTCATAGATCGGCATGCCCGATTTGGGGCTGATATTGGCGCGCCAGTTCTGTTCCAGAAACGGCCCCAATTCGGCGATCTGGGCCTCGAATTCCCCCGACGAGGCCCCCCGCAGGGCCACTTCGTGCCAGATCATGCCCGCGGCTGCCGCAGGCGAGGCCGGCGTCAGCCAGGGCGCCTCCGCATAGTGCATGTTGGTCAGGACGATGACGGTCGCCGGGTGCTCGAACAGCCGGTCCGGCACCTTGTCGAGCGTCAGGCGTACGTCCTCCAGGCTCAACTCCTTGCCGGCGATATAGAACGGCATATGGGGGAAACGGCCGTGCATCGAGCGCATCACCCGCGCGAGCACCGTGCCGTCGCCGACTCCCGCGTCGAATACCCTGAGCGCCGGCGGCCGCGGATGCAGGCTGGACAATTCCAGCGCCACCCGCTCGGCAATCACCCGCTTTTCGCTGCAGGTATGCACGAACAGCAGGTATTTCTGCCGGTTCTCGAAGAAGCGGAAATTGCCCCGGGGATCGCGCTTTTCGGGCGGCACTTCAAGGCCGCGCGGCGGCGGCAGCGCGCCGGTGGACGCCGCGATATAGGCCTGGATGCGGTCCAGCGTATCGATAGTGATGCGCTTGCCCTCGCGCAGCCGCTGCACCAGCTTGCCGTCGTTGACCGCCCTGCGTCCGAACGTCGTCTCCGCCATGTCGGCCTGGCGGCAGAACTCGGTGATCTGGCTGAGGATCTGGTCGTTTTTCATCGGGCCGGGGCTTGGGAAGTCGTGGTGGGCAGCGGTAGTTGGCCAGGTTGTCCTACCACCATCTGCCCACTGGGGGAAATGAATCCCTGCCCGGCCCAAGCGCTGTCATTGCGAGGCGAACGCCCGCCGCTCACGCTCCGCGTAATGACGGCCGAGAGCCTACGACTTCCCCCAAACCTCGTTGGCCACTTCGACCGCGAGGCTGAGCTTGGCCCACTGCTCTTCCTCGGAGAGGATGTTGCCTTCCTCGGTCGAGGCAAAGCCGCATTGCGGCGATACTGCGAGCTGGTCGAGCGGGGCGAACTTGGCGGCCTCATCGAGGCGGCGCTTGATGTCGTCCTTCTTCTCGAGCTCGCCGAACTTCGAGGTGATGACGCCGACCACGACCACCTTGTTACCCTTCGGCAGGTAGCGCAGCGGCTCGAAGCCGCCGGCGCGGTCGGAATCATATTCCAGGAAATAGCCGTCGTAGTTGGTGCCGGCCAGCATGGTCTCGGCCACCGGCTCGTAGCCGCCGGACGAAATCCAGGTGGAGCGGAAATTGCCGCGACAGACGTGCGTCGTGATCACCATGTCGGCCGGGCGCTCCGCAAGTGCATAGTTGATGACGCGCGCATAGATTTCCTGCAGGCCGTCGGGGTTGTCGCCGCGATCGCGCGCCTTCTGCAGTTCGTCCTGCGAGCAGAGATAGGCCCATACGGTGTCGTCGAATTGCAGGTAACGGCAGCCGGCGTCATAAAACGCCTTCACCGCCTTGCGATAGGTCTTGCCGAGGTCGAGGAAGAACTCCTCGAGATCGGGATAGACCTCCTTCGAGATCGACTTGCGGCCGCCGCGGAAATGCAGCACAGCGGGCGACGGGATCGTCATCTTCGGCGTGACGTGAGCTGTATCAGCATGCTTCTTCAGGAAGCGGAAGTGATCCAGCATCGGATGATTGTCGGGGAAGTCGAGCTTGCCGATCACGCGGACGGCGTCGTGCCTCGTTTCCACGCCGGCGAACTGGATGCCCGTTTCGGGGTGGAACAGCTCACAGCCGGTGAGATGGCTAAGAAAGTCGAAATGCCACCAGGAGCGGCGGAACTCGCCATCGGTCGCGAGCTTCAGGCCGATCGAGGCCTGCTTGTGCACGACCTTTTCGATCTCGAGGTCTTCGGCCTTGCGCAGCTCCTCCGCCGTGATCTCACCCTTCTCCAGCTTGGCGCGCGCTTCCTTGATGCGCGGCGGACGCAACAGACTGCCGACCTCGTCGGCGCGGAACGGGGGCTTTGTTCTCTGCATGGTCTCAACTCCCATAAATCTAGTGGGCGGCCGCGCCGGCGACGCCGAGATAGCGTTCGAGCACGGCGGGATCGGCCTTCAACGCGTGGCTTGCCGCATCATGCACGATTGCGCCGCGTTCCAATATCACAACCCGATCGGCCAGCCCCAAAATCTTTTGCGCATTCTGCTCGACAATGATCGAACAGATGCCGCCTGCCCGGGTGATGGTGCCGAGCGCCCTTAATAATTCTTCAACGATGATCGGCGCCAGTCCCTCGGTCGGCTCGTCCAGCAGCAACACCTTGGGATTGAGGGTCAGTGCGCGGCCGATCGCCAGCATCTGCTGCTCGCCGCCGGAAAGCTGGTTGCCAAAATTGTTGCGGCGCTCCTTCAGCCGCGGAAACATCTCGTAGACTTTCTCCACGGTCCATAGTCCGGGCTGGGCCACCGCGGTCATGTTCTCCTCGACCGTCAGCGAGCGAAAGATGTTGCGTTCCTGCGGTACCCAGCCGATCCCGGCCCGCGCCCGCTGGTCCGGGCGCATCGCGGTGATGTCGAGCCCGCCGAGCGCAATCGTGCCGCCGAAACGGCGGGTGATGCCGACGATCGAATTGATCAGCGTGGTCTTGCCGGTGCCGTTGCGCCCCAGCAGCGCCAGCACCTGACCCTCGCCCAGCGACAGCGACATCGAAGGCAACACCACGGCTTCGCCGTAGCCGGCGCGCAAGGCATCGATGGCGAGAAGCTCAGGCATGGGCCGCCTCGCCGAGATAGACCGCCTTCACTTGCGGATCGCGCGCCACTTCGTCCGGCGGGCCTTCCACCAGCATGGCGCCGTTGACCAGCACCGAGATACGGTCGGCGAAGGAGAACACCAGATCCATGTCGTGCTCGATCAGCAGCACCGTGACGTCGCGCGGCAGGGCAGCGACCGCCGCCAGAATATCGTGACGCTCGCTCTCGGGCACACCGGCAGCGGGCTCGTCGAGCAGCAGCACGCGGGGCCGGGTTGCAATGGCGACAGCGATCTCGAGCAGGCGCTGTTTGCCGTAAGGCAGCGTCGCGGTGCGCTCGTTCATTACGTCAAGCAAATGAAAACGTCCCAGCGTTTCCGCGACCTCCTGATTGACCTCGTCGCGCGTGCCCATCCGCCGCCACCAGTCTCCGCCGCGGCCGAGACGTTCCGAGACGGCGAGCCCGACCGTTTCGAGCGGGGTCAGGTCGGCATAGAGCTGATTGATCTGGAAGGTGCGCGACAGCCCACGCAGCACTCGCTTGTGCACCGGCAAATCGGTGATGTCGTTGCCCTCGAGCAGGATCCGTCCCGCATTGGGCTTGAGCACGCCGGTCAGCAAATTGATGACGGTGGTCTTGCCGGCGCCGTTGGGCCCGATCAGGGCATGGCGAGCGCCCTGCTCCACCTTCAGCGACAGCTCGCGCGTGACCCGCAAGCCGCCGAAGGATTTTTCCAGCCCCCTGGTTTCGAGCGCGATCGTCATGGCGCATCACTTTCGGGAACGGCCACGACGGCCTTGCGTCCGAAGACCTGACGGATGACGAGGTTCGGCCCCCAAAGCACCCAGCGATGGATGCGTTCGCGGCCGATCAACACCATCACGACCAGCACGAGACCGATCCAGAACAGCCAGTATTGCGGCGTGATGGTCTGAAACAGCTCCTGCAGCATCTTGAACACGACGGCGCCGATCAGCCCGCCATAGAGATAGCCGGTGCCGCCGATCACGAGCACCAGCATCAGATCGGCCGAGCGCTCGAACGCGAACACGTCGAGCGAGGCCAGCGCCGTGGTCTGGGTGAACAGCGCCCCGGCAATGCCGGCGTAGAACGCGGCGATCGTATAGATCGCGATCAGGCGTCGGTTGACGGGCACGCCGATGGCCGACGCCCGCAGCGGATTATTCTTGATCGCGCGCAGCGACAGGCCGAACGGCGAATTCACGATCCGCCGCGCCAGCAGAAACAGCAGGAACAGCACGATCAGCGAATAGAAGAATCCGGTCTTGCCGAACATGTCGAACGCAAACAGGCCGAGGATCGGCTGCATCTCGATGCCCTGCAGCCCGTCGGTGCCGCCGGTGATATTGGAGAACCGTTCCGCCAGCGCTTCGAGCAGCAGCGCAATGCCGAGCGTCACCATCAGCCGTGTGAGGTCGACGCCGCGGATGACGAGGAAACTGGTGAGGAAACCGAGCACCATGGCGACGAGGCCGGCGACGACCAGCGCGATTACCGGCTCGTTGATGATGCCATGCAGCGCCAGCAGCCCGGCCGAATAGGCGCCGACGCCAAAGAACGCGGCGTGCCCCAGCGAGACAATGCCGGCGTAGCCGAGGATCAGATCGAGCGACAGCGTGAACAACGCCAGCCGCAAGATATCGGTCATGATCAGATAGCGGGACGGAAACAGGAACGCGCAGGACAGCGCGAGAATCCAGAACGCGATCTCGGCCGGGCGCCAGCGGGCGCGGGCGATGGCATGGGATGAGACGTCGGAGGCTGCGGTCATCGCGGACTCATCGCGCGGCGGCGCGGCCGAACAGACCGTTCGGACGCCAGATCAGGATAACGATCATGATGGTGTAGATGACGAACGGTCCCATCTTCGGCACGTAATATTTGCCGGCGACGTCGCCGATGCCGAGCAGCAGCGATGCCAGGAACGGCCCGGTGATACTGGAGGAGCCGCCTACGGTGACCACGATCAAAAAGTAGATCATGAATTTTAGCGGAAAATACGGATCAAGCCCGAGGATCTCGGCGCTCAGCGCACCGCCGAGGCCGGCAAGGCCGCAGCCAAAGGCGAAGGTGAACGCAAACACCTGCGGCACGTTGATGCCGAGGCCGCTAGCGGCGCGCGGATCGTCCACCGCTGCGCGCAGGCGGCTGCCGAAACGGGTTTTCGCCAAAATCAATTGCAGCGCCACCGTGAGCAGGCCGCAGATCACGATGATCATCAGCCGGTAGCGGCCGATGCCGACGCCGAAGAAGTCGAACTGTCCCTCCAGCGCCGCCGGCAGTTTGATGAAAATCCGCGACGATCCCATGATGTAATCGACTGCCGCCACCGACATGAAGGTGAGGCCGATCGTGAACAGCACCTGGTCGAGATGGCTGCGGGTGTAGAGGTGGCGATAGAGCGTGCGCTCCAGCGCCACGCCAACCAGCGCAGCCGTAACAAAGGCCAGCGGCAGCGCGGAAAAGAACGGCCAACCCTGGTTGTTGACCAGCACCGCGCAGATATAGCCGCCGGTCATGGCGAAGGCGCCATGAGCCAGATTGACAAAATTCATCAACCCGAGTGTCACCGCCAGCCCGCAGGCGAGCACGAACAGCAGCATGCCGTAGGCGACACCGTCGAACAGGATGGTGAATAGCGTGGTCATTGGTCAGCGAAGTCTAACAATGCTAGCGAGGGACACGAAATCAACGGCATCGTCATGGCCGGGCTTGTCCCCGCCATCCACGACTTCCCGTTGAGGGGCGTGGATGCCCGGGTCAAGCCCGGGCATGACGTGGAGAGAGCGGGAGATGCGCCCCGGAATGACCTTCGGTCACTTCTTCGTCTTGCCCGAATCCTTCACCGCCTCGAAGGTCGCGAACTCGACGTTGTAGAGTTCGCCGTCGACCTTCTCGACCTTGCGGATGTAGATGTTCTGCACGATGTCGCGGGTTTCCGGATCGATCATGATCGGGCCGCGGGGGCTTTCCCACTTTGCGCCCTTCATCGCCGCGATCAGCGCGTCGCCGTCGGTCTTGCCGCCGGTCTTCTTCAGCGCCTCGTAGATCAACCGGATGCCGTCATAGCCGCCGACCGCCATGAAGCCCGGGCGCTGGCCGAACGCCTTCTTGTAGGCGGCGACGAATTCCTTGTTCGCGGCCGAGGGATGCGCGGCCGAATAGAGATGGGCCGTCACCGTGCCGAGCGCCGCGTCGCCCATGCCGTTGAGCAGGTCGTCGTCCATCACGTCGCCGGGGCCGATCACCTTGATGCCCGCCTTGTCGAGGCCGCGCTCGGCATACTGCTTCATGAAGTTGCCGCCTTGGCCTGCCGGCACGAACACGAACACGGCGTCGGGCTTGGAATCCTTCATGCGCTGCAAGAACGGAGCAAAATCAGGGTTTTGCAGCGGCACCTTCACCTCTTCGACGATCTCCCCGCCGCCGGCGGTGAAGTTCTGCTTGAAGAAGTTCAGCGCGTCGTTGCCGGGCGCGTAGTCGGAGGTCAGCGTCGCGACCTTCTTGATGCCGTTCTTCGCGGCCCAATCACCGATGATGGTGCACGACTGCGCCAGCGTGAAGGAGGTGCGGACGATATAGGGCGAGCGCTCCGTGATGATCGACGTGCCCGCCGCCATCACGATTTCGGGAACCTTGGCCTGCGTCGCCAGCGGCGCCGCCGCGAGCGCAGCGGGCGTCACGCCAAAACCTGCGATGAAATTGACCTTGTCGTTGACGATCAGTTCCTGCGCGAGGCGCTTGGTGTTGTCGGGAACCGCACCGTCGTCCTTCAGGATGACTTCGATCTTCTTGCCGGCGACGGTATCGCCGTTCTGCTGCATGTAGAGCTTGACCGCGTTGTCGATCTGCTTGCCGGTCGAGGCCTGGCCGCCGGTCATCGGCAGGATCAGGCCGATCTTGACGGCGTGTTGGGCGTGGGCCGGCGCAAGCGCCAGCATCGCGGCGACCGAGCCTGCGGCCAGCAATATTTGACTGCGAATAGACATGAGCATCTCTCCCCCTGATCGGCCTTGTGTCTCGAACCGAGTCCCCGGCCCTTGATCTCACCATAACCCAGAATTTTCCGCCGGGCAGCGCGGCAACATGGCGTCCTTGGCCGCCCTTTTGTCAATCGGACCATTGGCGGGTCGCAGCGAAGAAGCCGCATAGCCGCAAAAGATGTGACGGATGGTACAATACGATCCGATATCGCTTGCCCGAACCTCCCGCGATTGCCGCCTCATTTGTACGATTGTACAAATGAAATGGTCCTGTCAACAAAGAACCGCTCTCGCCGGTTCCCAGAGCAGCGCCCTAAATCCATCATCCTTAAACGGTTAAGGTTGTAGTCTTCTGCCGATGCCGACCAGCGCGCGCCACATTGTCACGATCGTCACCGTTGCCCTCGCGGGCTGCGGCTTGAGCGGCTGTGGGACCATCAACGAGAAAGTCTCAGCCGGCGTCAGCGATGCCATTCCGGCCTGGGCCGGCGGCCTGCCCGCCGACGCGCCGCCGCGTCCGGGAACGGCGAAGTATGACGAGTACATGCGGGAGCGCGAGCGAAAGCGCCTGATGCCGGCTTCCGAGCGCGACAAGGAGACCAACCCGGCTCCCGCATCCAAGGATGCGGCGCGCTAATCCATAAACACCACGGTCTTGCGGCCGTTGAGGATGACGCGGTCCTCGAGATGATGGCGCATGGCACGCGCCAGCACGCGGCGTTCAATGTCGCGGCCCTTGCGCGAGAGATCTTCAGGCGTATCGCGATGGCTGATGCGCTCGACGTCCTGGTCGATGATCGGGCCTTCGTCGAGGTCGCGGGTGACGTAGTGCGCGGTGGCGCCGATCAGCTTGACGCCGCGCTCATGGGCCTGGTGATAGGGACGCGCGCCCTTGAAGCCCGGCAGGAACGAATGGTGGATGTTGATGCAGCGCCCGGACAGTTTTGCCGACATTTCGTCCGACAGGATCTGCATGTAGCGCGCCAGCACGACGAGATCGGTCTTTGTGTCCTGAACCAGTTTCCAGACCGCCTCTTCCTGCTCGCGCTTGGTTTCCTTCGTCACCGGCAAATAGTGGAACGGGATCTCGCCGAAATCGAGCGAGCTGTAGGTCTCGCGCGGATGGTTGGAAACGATCGCGGTCGGTATCATCTCGAGTTCGCCGGTGCGCCAGCGATAGAGGATGTCGACCAGGCAATGATCCGACTTGGAAACCAGCAGCATCACCCGGCGGCGATTGGCGCGGTCGCGCATCTGCCAGTCCATGTTGAAGCGCTCGGCGATCGCGGCAAAGCCGGTCTGCAGCGCCTGCAATTCGACGGCGAGATCGGCGGCGGTGAACACCACCCGCATGAAGAATTTCATGGTCTCGACGTCGTCGAACTGCTGGGCATCCAAAATGTTCTGACCGTTATGGGCCAGAAAGGTCGACACCGCGGAAACGATGCCGGGGCGATCCGGGCAGGACAGGGTCAGGACGAATTGGTGATCGGGCATGGCGCTGACTTGACTACAATTCAGGCAGAAGGGTGAAAACCTCGGATTTGCGGCCCTGCTCTATCACCGCAGACGCGCTTGCGCCAATCCGGAAACCGGGGTCAGGATGAACAAAGCGCGAAGCAAAAGCGTTGGAGCGAGATCATGGCTGACAGATTGAACGGTTACCGCATCCTGATCCTGGAAACGCGCGAGGAAGCGCAGTTCTCCCGCCTGCTCACCGAGCAGGGCGCCGACGTGCTGCAATGCCCGATGTTCACCATCCACGATGCGCCGGACCCGGCGCCGGTCGAAGCCTGGATCAGGCGGTCGATCGAAAAGCCCTTCGACGATTTGGTGCTGATGACGGGCGAAGGCCTGCGCCGGCTGATGAAGGTGGTCCGGCGCATCGGCGTCGAGCAGGAATTCATTGCCGCCCTCGGCAACGCACGCAAATTCGCCCGTGGTCCCAAGCCGGGCAAGGCGCTGCGCGAAATCGGGCTGGAACCACAGATGACGACGGAGAAGCCAACCTCCGAAGGCGTCGCCGAGATGCTGTCACGCCTCGACCTCAGCGGCCATCGCCTCGGCTTGCAGCTCTATCCGGACAAGGACCACAGCGTCCTGATCGGCGCGATCAAGGCGCAAGGGGCCGAGGTCGATACCGTGCTGCCTTACGTCTACGACGCACAGGCCGCCGACACTAACATCATCAATGCGATCGACGAGATGGCGGCCGGCCGCATCGACGCGATCGCGCTCACCAATCTCGGCCAGATTCGTCGCCTGATCGAAGTCGCGCGTGCGCGCGGCTGCGAGGACCGGTTACGCGAAGGGCTCGATCGCACCCCGATCGCATCCGTCGGACCGGCGGTGTCACATGAATTGAAGTCCCACGGCCTGCGCACCGACATCTATCCGGCGGAGGACGCATTCTTCATGCGGCCGCTGATCTCGGCGATGGCGGCGGAGCTTGGCAAGCATCCGCCGCGCGCGGCTGCCGGAAGCTGACAGTTCATCCACACGCCAGATGCTTGTGACCGGCCCAACGTCCGCTTTACCGCTAAAGTGGACATTACGCGCTGATCTTCGCATGTCAACGAGGGGCTAACGGAAGTCACGAATGGACTACAGCTACTCCATCGTCAGCGATTAATATCTCACGTGAACTGGTTCACAAATGCACGAGAGGGCCAAACGTAACCGCGCACGATACGCGAGCCCGGGCTCTTAGCGGATGTGCGCTAGTGCGATCAGCAGGTCCGAGAAAGCGTCGAACATCGACGTCCACCGCGCTTTCCAATGATCCCAAAAACGATTAATCTCATCCTCTTCACGCAATTCAGAAACTTGATCGGAGAATAAGCCGCACGATAAATTAGATGGAGGAACCTATGGTGAAGAGAGCGATTACGCTCGGCGGCGGTGGTCCCGCAGCCGGCCTGCACATCGGGGTTCTGGAAGCTATTGCCGCTGCCGACATAAAGCCGAAGATAACGTTTGATGTGTGGGCATTGTCCTGCATCGGCGCCTGGGTTGGCATTGTTTACAATCAATCCGGCGATAAAATTGAAAACAAAAAGTTGAACACAAAGACGGGGCCGACCTGACCTATCCATTCTTCAAGGATGGAGTTTTTCGGGAGGACTAAAGCTATGCGCGCTTTCCGACAAACACCATCTTCGGACCGGATTGGCGCAAGCAACATACCGGATTGGCGCAAGCAACATAAAGGCTCTGAATAACTTCGTCACCGACCGCGACAACGACAAAGGCTTCCTCTGGGAATCCGTACATTCCCGACTAAGCAAGAAGACCCAACGATGTCCCTGAACAGGCTTAGGTCGGAGGGCTACAACGTATCGAGCTGATCACGCGGACAGCATCCGCCGTCCTGATCGACAGAGCGAGGATCCTCGAAAGCATTTCGAGGTTCTGCGCTACCTGGAGCTGTAGGTCAACGTTACGTCTGAGTAGGAGCAAGTATCATGCCAAACTTTAAATATTACGTTGTGAGCACGGACACACGTGAGCTCCTGATTTTTTACGGCAGCAAACCGCCAGATAATGAGCCGGAGAACGAGCTTGAAGCCGACGAAACGGCCTTCAGGGAGCGATGGGTCCCCCGGACCTGGACGATCGTGCATTCCTGTGACGATGAAGAAGCAGCGAAAACGAAGCTCGAGGAAGAACGCGCGAAATTGGCTGATCAGAAGAGAGGCGAAGCGAAGGGCAGGAAGTGAAAGCCATAGCCCCGGATGGACCAGGAAGGAGCACACAATGGGTGACGCTCAACGATTGGGAGTTGATTGGACACAGCAGCAGTGGGGGGCCATCGACGCGGCAGTCGCATCGGAAGTGAAACGCGTTCGGGTCGTGGAACAAGTGATTCCGACGATGAAAGTCGGTGCAAACGACAAGACAGTCGCCATTGATCGGATCGACGCTCTGACGCGCACCATCGATGACGTGACGACGATCCCGCTACCCGAAATCTCGGTCCAGTTCTTCTTGGATAAGCAGCAGGTACAGCAACCCGAGCTCACGCGCGCACTTTCATTGGCTCGACGCGCCGCGAGCGACTTTGCTCGCATCGAGGATGAGGTACTTCTTCGCGGCCTAGCAGTCGTTGCTAACGGCTATCGGCCAGATGGTCGCGCCCTGCCGAGGCGCGCGGATATTCAACGCGGGCAGGACCGCGCGAACTATGATGGCTTGGCTGGTGGTGCTCGCAATGTCGCCTACGGCCCGCGCCGCCGGCCGCATCAGCTAGTGAATGCTACGGGGGGCGGATTCGGTTACGGCCCCCGCATCGTTTCGGCCGTAGCCGAAGCGATTGTCATTTTGGAAGCAGCCGGACACATGGGGCCATATCACCTGATTCTCGGACGCGATGCTTTCATCGCCGCCCTCACACCGAACGCACCCGCGCTGGTGCTTCCAAAGGACCAGATAGAGCCTCTTTTAGCATCGCCCATTCGACGTTCCCCGGCGCTTGATGCGGAAGAAGGAGTGCTTGTTTCGGTCGGAGGCGAGCCCGCAGACCGAGTCGTTGCTGTAGAACCAACGCTGCGCTTCATCGAAACGACCGCGCAGGATCAGTACCGCTTCCGAGTCTACGGCGTGCTCGCGATGCGTCGCAAGGAGCCGGAAGCTGCGGTGCAGCTGTTGTTCCCGCCATAGCGCCACCCACCGCAGTGCAAGCAACAACTCTTCGTGTAATTCAAAAGCTCGATCGGAGAATGTTCAAATTGAACCACGCAACAGATTAAATGGAGGAATCAATGGTGAAGAGAGCAATTGCGCTTGGTGGTGGTGGACCGGCAGCAGGGCTGCACATCGGGGTTCTGGAAGCTCTTGTCGCCAACGGTATAACGTTTGATGTGTGGGCACTATCCTGCATCGGCGCTTGGGTTGGGATCGTTTACAATCAGTGGGGTGACAACGAAGATAAGGTCGAAAAGACTTATCAATTCTTCAAGAATGGCGTTTTTCGAGATGACGAAAGCTATAAGCGCTTTCCTATAAACACCGTCTTCGGACCGGATTGGCGAAGCAACATACAAGCTCTGAATAACTTCGTCACCGACCCCAGCAATTATAAAGACTTCCTATGGGACCCGTACAAGGTGATGGATGTCTTCCAGGACTCCATGGAGCTCGTGTCCAATCAGCTGCCCGGTAAAAAGAAAAAGTTTAAAAGATTGGATGAAGGAGACTTCAATAGATGGATTCTCAACCAAGCGATGGCGACCAATCCCTTCGTCCGTTATCTCACATCGATGATGTACTTGTCCAATGTCAACGGCCTGTCCAGGATCAACTATCCCGATAGCGAGTTTATGAAGAGTATAAATTTCGAGGAGCTGGAAAAGCAAGGAAAGCCAGCCATCTTTCACAACGCGTGGAATCTCGACGAACAGAAGCTCGCATTGTTTTCCAATTGTGAAATGAAAAATACAAAAGAGTACAAGGGTCCTATCGATGCACGCTCTCTATGTGCGTGTTCGGCCCTTCCCTTCGTCGAGGGAACCGTAGAGATCGACGGAGTTACATACTGCGAAGGAGCTTTGGTCGACACGGTCAACTTCTGGAACTTACTCGAGGAACACCCCAATCTAGACGAAATATGGGTGAGCAGGATCGTCGATTCGAAGCAAATCCGAAAACCGGAAAATCTTCATGATGCCTTGGCAAATCTTTGCCAATTGTTCGCAGCAACCGTTGGCGAAGATGACGTCAAGCTGTTCAAATACCATGTCCGGTATGACAATCCGGGAACAGGGAAGGAATGGAACGGCACAGTCGTCGAGATTCACGTGCCGGGGCACATCAATTTCAAATGGAATCACAGCAATCTGGATAACGGGCGAAAGCTGGGGAAAGCCGCTGCGGATCAAGCAATTGCAGTGTATGGCAGAGAGATAAAAGAAAAGCCGCACAACAAGCCACATTTTATAAACGAGGCTCCTTCAGAGAAAGACGAGATGGGATGGCGAAGGCTGCTCGATTATCACAAAGATCTAAAGCAAGCCGCTGAACGGCGCGCAACGGCAGGATGAGGGAGGCCTTGATTGGCTCGCCAGGCAGATGCCGGATTGGACATCTGTAGTCTCGGTCACCGCAGCTGGTCGAGCAAAGCCTTTGCCTGCTTTAGGTCTTGCGTGTCAAAACCCTCGCTGAACGAGGCGCAGATCGGCGCGAAGAAATCGAGCACTTCCTCGCGTCTGCCCTGATCGATCCACAGCGCGGCTTGGTCTATCGCGGCTCGAAGTTCAAGCGTCTTGGCGTGTTGGCTTCTTGCCGTGTTTAATGCCTGGTCGAGCAGTGCCTGCGCCTCGACTTCGACGCCTGGTCCGCCGCGGACGACTAGCACCCGTGCCTTCAGCCGATACAGTTCGGCCTCCAAAATTCGTTCGCTGTTGCGGCTGGTTGTAGCGAGGCCGTGCTCGATCAATTTCAGCGCGGCTTCGTAGTCGTGACCAATCAACAATGGCGGACACAAAAGCACGTAGAGCGCGGTGATGGCCAGCTGATAACCTGCGCTACGATATTCGTCCAACGCGGAACGGATCTCCCCGAGTGCGCTCGGTGAAGGATCGAGCGACGCCACGCATATGCCCCGAATGGCGCGCGCCAAGCGCCATTGCCGGAATCCATGCTCCTCCGACAGGGCGATACAGCGTTCGGCATGGCCTTGCGCAGTCAGGAACTCGCCACGAAGGGCGTGAAGAATGCATGCATAGTAACAAGCATACGCCTGCGAGTGCGGATGACCGATGGCGTCGGCGCGGTGAATGGCAGCGTCCATTCGCATAATTGCCGTATCGGCGTGGCCGAGCAGCCAGAGAGCCCACGACATCAGCGCCAGGTCGGCCACGCCGGCATCCTGGCCCGCCACACGCGCCGCCAGCCTATCCTCCTCGCTGCTCGCCTCGAACGCTTCGTAGGCGCGTTCGATCACTTCATGGGCGGCGGTGAGGTGCCCCATGAAGAGGCGGATCATCCCCTGCCCGCGCATCGCGTTGAGCAACGCCGGTCGATCGTCGCGCGCTTCGGCGAGTTGGAGCAGGGCCACGATCGTTTCCTCGGCCAGCGGCAACTCACCGCGCATTACGCTCGCGGTGGTCAACCAGAACATCACCTGGAGTTGCTCGGGAGGGTCTCCCAGGCGCTCGCACAGCTCACGCGCTCGGGCAAAGGTTGCCATCGCCTTGTTCGAGGCTGGCCCTTGGGTAGCGATCAGGCAGGGCCCGAGAGCGAACTGGAAGTCAAGTTCCAACCTGTCCTTTCGCGCGCTGTCCGGCAGATGGCCCGAGGCCTCGATACCTCGTTGCAAGTGCGCGATGGCCTCAAGGTTGGCCGAGCGCATGGCCGCCTTCTTGCCGGCGTGCAGCCAATATGCCTCCGCCTTTTGGAACAGCCCGGCCTCCGTCAGATGGTGCGCGAGAGTTTCGGGTTGAGTCTCCACAATTTCCGGGAACCGTTGCTCGAAGGCGTCTGCGATCGTGGCATGCAGCGCTGCGCGTCGGCTCTTCAGGAGTCCCGAATAGGCAGCGTCCCGCACAAGCGCGTGCTTGAAGGAATAGACCGCCTGCGGTATCTCGCCCCGGCAGAATATCAACTCCGACCGAACCAACTGGGCAAGCGCCTCCTCAAGTCTCTCTTTTGGCAACCCAGCTACGGTGCTCAGCAGTTCGTAGGAGAACTCGCGACCCACCACAGCGCCGATCTGAGCCACCTCCCTGACCGGAGCCAATCGATCGAGCCTCGCCATCAGTGATGCGTGCAATGTCGTCGGGATCGCCATCGAGGGCAGAGGACGGTTGAGGACATAGTGATCGTCCTGCTCATGCAGCAGCCCGGTTTCGAGCACCGTCTTGGTCAGTTCCTCCACGAACAGGGGCACGCCATCGGTGCGGGCGAGGATCTGGTCCATTACCTCTTCCGGCAGCGTCTTGCCGGCGGTGACGCGTTCGATTAACGCCGCCCCGTTGCGTCGGTTCAGGCGCGTGAGCGAGATCGTCGTCACATGCGCATGACCTGGCCAGGGCGGCGTGAACTCTGGCCTCGCGGTGATGAGCAGCAGCACCCGAAGCCGCGACACCTGTTCCAAGGTCATCGTGAGCAGCTCCAGCGACGTCGGATCCGCCCAATGGACATCCTCAACAATGATGAACACTGGCTGTCGCGCCGCCAAGCCATTGAGCTGAGTCAAAAATGCCGCCAATGTCATCTCCTTGCGCTTCTGCGGGCTCAGCTCCGGCATGCGGTAGCGGTCACTGGGTGGTAGCGACAGAAGGCTGGCCAGAGGCAGCAGTACGCGGTCGGCATCAGCCCGTACGAGCAGCGCTTCAAGCTTCGCGAACTTCTCTGCCGGCGGGTCGCTCCGCTCGAACCGGGCAGCGCGTTCGAGCTGGCGGATGAATGGATACAGCGCACTGTTAGTGTGGTGCGCCGAGCAGAACTGACGCACCGTGATGTGCGGTTCGGCTTGGAGCCGCTCGTCAAGCGCCTGGGCAATGTGCGACTTGCCGATACCGGGCTCTCCGGTGAGCATCACGGCGCAACCTTCGCCACGCCTGGCATGCTGCCAGCGACGCAACAGCATCTCGATTTCCTCGTCACGCCCAATTGGCGGCGCCAATCGGGTTTTGTGCTGTGCCTCGAAACGGCTTTCGACTTCGGTCGTTCCCAGGACCTGCCAGGCTGGTATTGGCTCCGGCCATCCTTTGAGCGCGACAGGGCCGAGATTCCGGAATTCGAAATGCCCATCAGTGAGCCGGTGCGTACTCTCGGAAATCAGCACGGTACCGGGATTGGCGAACGTCTGTAGCCGCGCAGCCAGGTTCGGCGTCTCGCCAATGACCGTCTGCTCTTGAGCCGAGCCTTCGCCGGTCAAATCGCCCACGACCACCATACCGGTAGCGATGCCAACGCGAACCTGTAGCTCGGTGGCGGGGTCTGTCCGGAGCTTGGCCACGGCATCGACCAGCGCCAGCCCGGCGCGTGTCGCCTGTTCAGCATCATCCTCGTGCGCCTGGGGATAGCCGAAATAGGCGAGCACGCCATCTCCCATGTACCGCGCGATAACGCCCTCATTCTGGGCGATAACCTCTGCGATGCAGCGGTGATAGGTGCCCATTACGGCCCGCAAGTCCTCCAGATCAAGGCGGGCCGAAAGTGCCGACGAGCCGACCAAATCGCAAAACATGACTGTAAGTTGACGCCGCCCGGCGTTGTCCGCCGACGTCGGCTTGGTGCCCGTTCGAGGTGTTCGCGTAACCTCTCCCTGAAGTTCTACGATTGCGCGCAGCATTTTGCGGCGATGCCCAAGCAGGACGCCCAAGTCCTTTAGGTCCTGCTCCGTGAGATCTCGAACAACCGAGAGGTCGATGGCGTTCTCGCGGAATCGCTCGGCGTACTCGCCCAAACCGATCGATGCCAGCCACTCTGCAATACCGGTCATGGTATACCTATGGCTTATACAACGAGAATAGCACATCGGAGAGCGTTGCGAAGGCACATCTGTCGACGGAAGCGCCGATCGTTGGACTTCTCGCCCAATGTAACACCGTGGCCCCCGGCGAAAAGTGGACGCTGCCAAGCGCGATGTCTGTCAGGGGGTCAACTTGCGGACATCACGGCGCGGCTGATCCGCGTATGCTTTACCCCCGAAAGCCGGCATTGCAGGTACCTCGCCGCCAGTCTGATGAATACCTGCCCTAGTCCACCTTCGCGCCGGCGAACTTGACCACCTTGCCCCATTTCTCGGTCTCATCCGCTACCAGCTTGCCGAAATCGGCGGGCGAGCCCGGCAGCAGGATGGCGCCGATCTCGGCAAAGCGGGCCTTTGCCTTGGGGTCGGCGAGGATTTCGTTGACCGCCTTGTTGAGCCTGTCGACGATTTCCGGCGGTGTGCCCTTTGGCGCGGCGAGGCCGTACCAGGCGCTTGCCTCGTAGCCCGGCAGGTAATCCGCGACCAGCGGCAAATCCGGCAGCACGTCCGAGCGCGTCGTGCTGGTGACCGCAAGCCCGCGCAGCTTGCCGGATTTGACGTGCTCGGCGCAGGTCGGAAGGTTGTCGAACATGACGTGCATCTGACCGGAAAGCATGTCGGTGAGCGCCGGCGCGCCGCCGCGGTACGGCACATGCTGCATGTTGATCCCAGTCAGCATCTTGAACAGTTCGCCCGACATGTGGATCGTGGAGCCGTTGCCTGACGATGCCATGTTGAGCTTGCCCGGATTGGCCTTGGCATAGGCGATCAGCTCGGGAATCGACTTGATCGGCAGCGAGGGGTGCACCACCACGACGTTGGGAAAGCGAATGATGCCGGCGATCGGCTCCATCTCCTTCATGAAATCGAACGGCAGCCTGTCGTAGAGCGTAGTGTTGATCGCATTCGCCGGCGCCACCAGCAGCAGCGTGTAGCCGTCGGGCGTGGCACGCAGCACCTGCTCGGTTGCGATATTGGTGCCGCCGCCCGGCCGGTTCTCGATCACGAAGGATTGCCCGAGCTTTTCCGACAGCCATTGCCCCATCAGCCGCGAGGTGAGGTCCGCCGAGCCGCCGGGCGTATAGCCGATCACGAGGCGAACCGGCCGCGATGGATAGGCCTGCGCACTTGCGATGCTTGACGTAACGGGGAGCGCAGCCGCACCGGCGACGAGCTGCAAGAACTGGCGACGCTGATATTCCATCATGCTTCCTCCGACAACACGCGCCGGCGGCTCTTTGCGACCGCTCGGCGCGCGCATCCTAGAGCATGATCGGGAAAATTGGATACCGATTTTCGTCAGGGAGAGGCGAAATGCTTTCGCGTTAGCGCGACTGACAGGGCTTTCGTTCGGCGCGCCAGACGCTCACCGCTTCTCAAACACAGTAAGACTATCCTTGCAGCGGCCGCTATGGCGGCGGCGGATAGCGCTCGAAGGTGGGCAGTTCGTGTGCTCGCTCCATCCAGTGAATGCGCTCTGCGGTCTGGATGTGCATCATCGCCGGCACGGCGTCGGGATCGTCATAGGTCGCGCTCTGGATGTCGACGATGCCGGGCATGATATTCGCATTGGTGTAGAACAATCCCGTGCCGCAGTCCGCGCAGAATTGCCGCCGGCCATGTTCGGAGGACTCATAGAGTTTCGGCGTGCCCTTCGTCACCTTGAGCGCATTCTCCGGGTACATCGACCATCCGACCATTGGCGCGCCGGCGTGGCGGCGGCAATCGGTGCAGTGACACAATGCATGAACGATGGGGTCGCCCGCGATCTCGTAGCGAATCGCGCCGCAATGACAGCCGCCGGTGACGTTGACCATGATCACCTCCGATAAGATCGTGGCCCGGATGAAGCCAACGGGGCTACGCAGCTACGAGAGCTTGCGCGACTACGCCGACTTCCTGACGGCGTTGTCGACCAGCGTCTTGCCGAGCGACCAGATCGCGCCGGGGACCTTGTGGCTCGCGGCAATGACGTCGTCGAACGATTTTTCGATCCAGGTGCAATCTTCTTCCGTGATCACCAGCGGCGGCAGCAGCTTGATGGTGTGGCTGCCGTGGCCGGAGACCTGCGTCAGGATCTTGTGATCCTTGAACAGCGGTACGGTGATGAGCTGGCAGAACAGGCCTTTATTTGCGGTCTCCAGCAGATTCCAGGAAGCCTTCAGCTTCAGCGATTTCGGCGGACCGAACTCGATGCCGATCATCAATCCCTTGCCGCGCACTTCCTTCAGCAGTTCATAGCCGGGCACCATGCGGGTCAGTGCAAGGCGAAGCTCGGCGCCGCGCTTGGCGGCCTGCTCGACAAGTTTCTCCTGCTTGATCACATCGAGAGTGGCGATACCGGCGGCCATCGCCATATCGTTCTTCGAAAAAGTCGAGCCGTGCACGACCGCGCGATCCATCTGGTTGAAGATCTTGTCGAAGATGGACTTGCGGGTCAGCAGCGCGCCGACTGGCACGTGACCGCCCGACAGCGCCTTTGCCAAGAGCACCATGTCGGGCTCGACATTCCAGTGCTCGACCGCGAGGAATTTTCCGGTGCGGCCGATACCGGTCTGGATTTCGTCGGCAATGAAGATCGTGCCGTATTTTTTGCACAGCGCGGCAGCGCCCGGCAAAAATTCATCCGAGGGCATGTTGACGCCCTTGCCCTGGATCGGCTCGACAATGAAGGCTGCGACCTGGCGCGAGGACAATGCCTGCTCGAGCGCGGCGAGATCGTTGAAAGGTATCTGCGTGCATCCCGGCAGCAGCGGCTCGAAGCCGCCTCTGAAGTTCGCATCGTCCATCAGCGACAGCGCGCCGTAGGACAGGCCGTGGAAGGAATGCGAGCAGGAGACGATGCCGGGACGGCCGGTCGCACCGCGCGCGAACTTGATTGCGGCTTCGACGGTCTCGGCGCCGGAATTGGCAAAGAACACCTTGTCCAGATATGGAACATGTTCGAGCAGGCGCTCCGCCAGCACGCCCGCGAGCGTCGAGACGTCGAGTTGCACCAGATTGGGAAAATCGCTGTCGAGCACGCTTTTCAGCGCCAGACGCAGCGCCGGATGATTGCGGCCAATCGCAAAAACGCCAAATCCGCTGAGTAGATCGAGATAGCGGGCCCCGTCACGATCGAACAGGTATTGTCCTTGACCCTTCTGAAAGCCCACATCGTAGCCGATGGTCTTCAGCACTCGGACGAGCTGCTCGTTCAGATGGCGCGCATGCATGGAACTGCGCTGCGCCTGCCGCTCTACAATCAGCCCGGAAACGTCTAGATATGAATCTGGCATCGGCTACATACGTCGGTTGATGGCTGTTTCGTCAACTGAAAACGCTCAATGCGGCGTTTTGACCTCTCGCTCGGATCATCTACTTAAACACAGGTTCGAACCATGTTGCACTGCCTAAGAACTGTCGCGCGCACAATAGTTTATTCGGGAATCATTTTAGCCACAGGTCTTAATGCGGCGCTGGCCGCCGATCCCACCGGTGACTGGAAAGTGGCCGACGGTGTTGCCAACATTCGCGTTGCCCAATGCAACGGCAACATGTGGGGCGTCGTTGCCTGGGAAAAGATGCCGGGCGGCAAGGACAAGAACAATCCGGATGCCTCTAAGCAGAGCCGGCCGACTTTGGGCATGCCAATCCTGATCGACATGAAGAAGAAGTCCGGCGTCGATGCGTGGGAGGGTGAGGTCTATAACGCCAAGGACGGACAAAACTACAGCGCGACCATCAAGCCGGTCGGGACCGACCAGCTCGAGATTCAAGGCTGCGTGCTCGGCTTCCTCTGCGGCGGCGAAACCTGGACCCGTGTCGGTCCGCCGATCCCCTTAAGCCCCACCAACAGCATGGCCAAGGGCGCACCGAAGGGTGCATCCGGCGCAGCGCCCAAGACCGCAGCGCCAGCCGCCCCGCCGGCGCCGCCGAAGACCACGGGTGCGGTAAATCCTGCGCCCGCGCCGAAGGCCGCGCCCGGTCAGAAACAGGCGGCCGCCCAGTCCGGCGATATCGGCGACATCTGCTTATTGCCCGACATCGCGCGGTTTGCCCATTAGTGCCGGCTGGAACAGCAAAACCGCAGCAAGCGTGATGACAAACGACAGCGCCAGCAGTTTTCCCATGCTGGCGGTGCCGGGATGACTGGATAGCCACAAGCTTCCGAAAGCGGTCGCAGTCGTCAGCGCAGAGAAAAAGATCGCGCGCGTCAGGCTCGACTGCAGCAGGTTATTTCTGCCCTCGCGCCAGGCCACGACGTAATAGATCTTGAAGGCGACGCCGACGCCGAGCAGCAGCGGCAATGCTACGATGTTGGCGAAGTTGAGTGGCAGTTCGATCAGCACGCAGAGCTCCAGCGTCACCGCGCCGGCCACCAATAGCGGCACCATCGTCATCAGCACGTCGGTGACGCGCCGCAGCGTCAGCCACAACAACAGGCTGATCACCACCAGCGCCCAGATGCCGGCGTGAATGAACGCCTTCACGATGGTGTCGCCGGATTTGAGGATCGACACCGGTCCGCCGATCGCGTTCGGCTCGGCAGCCAGCACCGCATCGGCAAAGCGGCGCAAATTGTCGTTGTCGTTGGGATCGCCTTTCGGTAGCGCCTCGACGCGGATCAGCCCGTCCTTGGACTTCCAGCTATTCAACAGTTCCGGCGGCAGCGTCTTCAGCGTCACCGGCCCGGCTTGCATCGTGTTCCTGAGCTGGTCGAACACGATCTTGAGCGGGGCGACGAAGATGTCCTGGGCCTTGTCGCGCGTCGCCTGGTCGCTTCCGGCAAGCTTCGACAATGCATCGGCCAGCCTTCGCGAGGCAACCGCGCCCGGCCCCTTGCCGTCGCCCGCGGCCCTGCGCAAGCTGTCGACCGAACTCTTCAGCGCCTCCACATTCTCCTCATCGGTGGGCGCCGCGTCGACCGAGTCGGGATTGAGCGCGGGACCGACGACCTTCGCTGCCTTTCCGATCAACTGGAGCTTGGCTGGCTGGTCTTCGGGCACGAAGCTGTCGATCGACATCACGCGAAGGACTTCCGGCAACTTCTCCAGCCGCGCCTCGATCTTCTTCGCTTCGGCTTCGGAATTGGTCAGCACGTTGATGGCGTTGGCGCCGGTGTTGGGATCCTTGCGCAGGTCGAGGAAGGTCGCGATCGATTCGGCCTTCGGATTGCGCAGGTTGATCGGGTTGAAGTCGAACTTCATGAAGTAGAGCAGCGGCAGGCCCGCCACCACGAGCAGCAGCGTTCCGGCGACGATGATGACGCGGTGCCGTTCGAGGAACTCGTCGACCGGCGCCAGAAACGCGTAACCGACAGGCTCGCTTTCTCCGGGCGGGTGAAGCAGCTTCAGCATGGCTGGCAGCACCGTGATGCTCGAGATGAACGCGATCAGCATACCGGCGCCGGCAATCTTGCCGAGTTCGGAAATGCCCTTGTAGTCGGTGGGCAGGAAACAAAGAAAGCCGGCAGCGGTCGCCATCGCGGCAAGCGACAGCGGCACCGACGAACGTCGGGCCGCGCTCTCCAGCGCCAGAGCCAGATCTTCGTTCTTGAAACGCTCGGAACGGTAGCGGACGCTGAATTGAATGCCGAAATCGACGCCGAGGCCGACGAACAGCACGGCAAAGGCGATCGACAGCAGGTTCAGCGATCCCACCATCATCAGGCCGACCGCAGTCGTCAGCGCCAGGCCGATGAACAGGTTCACGAACACCGCGAAAATGATCTTCGCTGAGTGCAGCGCCATCCAGAGAATGACGAGGACAATAAGCACCGTTGCGACGCCGTTGACGATCGCGCCGTCCTGCACGGTCGAATATTCCTCGTTGGCGATCGGAACCGGGCCGGTCAGCCGGACGCGGGCGCTGTACTGGCCCGCGAAATCGAGGTCGGTCGCGGCCCGTCGGATCGCGTCGGTCGCGTCCTTGCCGGGTTCGAGCGCATTGTAATCGAGCTTCGGCTTGAATTCGATGAAGGCGCGGCGGTCGGCATCAGTCAAAGGCTTGTCGCTGACGAGCTCGCGCCAGGAGAACGTCGCCATCCCCTTGCTCAGGATATCCTCGACCGTCTGGCTGATCAGGTTGAACGGGCGCTCGGTATTGTCGAGCTTGACCTGCCCGCGCTTGACACCGGCAAGCCCGGTTTCCAACGCGCCGGTCAGGCCGCGAATCGAAGGATCGCCGGCCATGATCTCGATCAGGGGCGCTGCGGCTTCGAGCTGGCCGGCGACCTTGCCGACTTCTTCCACCGGCAGGAACAGCAGCCCGTTCTTCTCGAAGAACTCGCCGGAGCCGAGCGGCTGCACCGATTCGAAATGTTTGGTGTCGCCGGACAGCTTCGTGGCCAGCGCCTTGGAAGCCGCACTGGCGAACTCGGGGCTCGGCGCCTCGACGACAGCCAGAATCAGCTTTTCACGGTCAAAGGCCTGCTCGAACTGATTATCGCGCTTGCGCCAGTCGAGGTCGGGCGAAATCAGCGTATTGATGTCGGTGTTGATGGCGAAATGCCGGGCGGCATAGTAGGCCCCCCCGACCGCCAGAAGCAGGGAGACGATGACGACGAGAGTGGCAAACCGCGTACAGGTTCTGACAACGGCGACAACAACACTGGTCAGCACTTCGTTTCTTTCTAAATCTAAAAGGAGAGCTCGGCGAAAACGCCCCGCTGTCTAGCGGAGTTCCCGCAGCCGATCTAATGTTGTTTTGGTTACTTCGCCGAGGGTTCAAGCGAAGTCGCCACAACAGACCGGAACGGGCGTTCGGGCGCCGGTATAGCCGGTCCGGGTGGGCGATAAAGTGACGAACCGGTAGGAACAACCGTCCGGGCAGCGCATTTATCGGTATCTAAATACCCAACGTCCGGTAACCATTGCGCGATCCACCTTTTCTATCCGCACAATTTTTGACACATAGTCCTGCGCTTCCATGTGCCTAGTATGGGGATTACCTGCGGGAACCAGCCATGGTGCGGATATTGCAAATATCCGGAGTGTGATCGGCTGCACGGAGGCCTTCGGGTGAATTTGCGAATTCGGTATTTGGTGCAACTTGCGTAATGGACATCCAATGGAAGTGTATCTAGCGCAGCCTCGCGGATTTTGTGCGGGCGTCGTGCGTGCCATCGAAATCGTTGAGCGTGCGCTTGAGAAATACGGCCCGCCGGTCTATGTCCGGCACGAGATCGTGCACAACAAATACGTGGTCGAGAGCCTGAAGGCCAAGGGCGCGATCTTCGTCGAGGACCTGTCGGAGGTGCCGCCGCTTGCGGTAACCGTGTTCAGCGCCCATGGCGTGGCCCGAAGCGTCGAGGAAGAGGCCGCGGCCCGCGGCCTGCCGGTCCTCAATGCCACCTGCCCGCTGGTCACCAAGGTCCATAATCAGGGTAAACGGTATATGTCCAAGGGCCGGACCCTGGTCCTGATCGGCCATGCCGGCCATCCCGAGGTCGAGGGTACCATGGGCCAGGTTCCGGGCCCGGTTCTCCTGGTCCAGAACGTCGATGACGTGGCGGCCCTGCCGCTGCCGACCGATGCCCCGGTGGCCTATATCACCCAGACCACCCTCAGCGTGGACGACACAAAAGACATAATCGCCGCCCTTCAGGCCAAATTTACAGATATTCAAGGCCCCGACATCCGGGATATCTGCTATGCGACACAGAACCGCCAATCTGCGGTAAGGGACCTGAGTAAGCTGGTGGACGTCATCTTGGTGGTGGGGGCTGCCAATAGTTCCAACTCAAACAGGCTTCGTGAAATCGGCACCGAGGTCGGCGTCGCGAGTTATCTCATTGCCGACGGGAGCGAGCTGAACCCTGATTGGCTGAAGGATGCAAAGGCTGTCGGCATTACGGCGGGCGCATCGGCGCCCGAAGTTTTGGTCGACGACGTGATCGAGGCTTTGAGGCGTATCGGACCCGTCACGGTCTCGGTGCTGCCCGGCCGGGAGGAAAATATCGAGTTCCGGCTTCCGGCCGAACTGACTGCGGGTTGATCCACTTCAAGATTTACAGGTCCAGAAAGAAAATCTCCAAAATGGCAATACCGTTCTTCAAGGAAATGCGTATCGGCGGCTATCTGATGAAGCAGAAGCTGCTCGGCCGGAAGCGCTACCCGCTCGTGCTGATGCTGGAGCCGTTGTTCCGCTGCAACCTCGCCTGCGTAGGCTGCGGCAAGATCGACTACCCCGATGCGATCCTCAACCGCCGCATGACCGCGCAGGAATGCTGGGATGCGGCCGACGAATGCGGGGCGCCGATGGTGGCAATCCCCGGCGGCGAGCCGCTGATCCACAAGGAGATCGGCGAGATCGTGCGCGGCCTCGTGGCGCGCAAGAAGTTCGTCTCGCTCTGCACCAACGCGCTGCTTCTCGAAAAGAAGCTCGATCTGTTCGAGCCCTCGCCGTACTTGTTCTTCTCGGTGCATCTCGACGGCCTCAAGGACCACCACGACAAGGCGGTGTCGCAGAAGGGCGTGTTCGATCGCGCGGTTTCCGCCATCAAGGCCGCAAAAGCGCGCGGCTTCACCGTCAACGTCAATGCGACCATCTTCGACGGTCACGCCGCCGAAGACATCGCGAAGTTCCTGGATTTCACCACCGAACTCGGTGTCGGCGTCTCGATGTCGCCGGGCTACGCCTATGAGCGCGCTCCGGACCAAGAGCACTTCCTCAACCGCACCAAGACTAAAAAACTGTTCCGCGACGTCTTTGCGCTCGGCAAGGGCAAGAAGTGGAATTTCATGCATTCAGGCCTGTTCCTCGACTTCCTGGCCGGTAACCAGTCCTACGAATGCACGCCTTGGGGCATGCCGGCGCGCAACATCTTCGGCTGGCAGAAGCCCTGCTACCTGCTCGGCGAGGGCTATACCAAGACCTTCAAGGAGCTGATGGAGACCACGGACTGGGATTCCTACGGCACCGGCCGTTACGAGAAGTGCGCCGACTGCATGGCGCATTGCGGCTATGAGCCGACCGCTGCCAACGCCGCGCTGACCAGTCCCTTCAAGGCGATGTGGGTCGCGCTGCGGGGCGTCCGCACCTCGGGTCCGATGGCGCCCGAGATCGACCTCTCCAACCAGCGCCCGGCGCAGTACATCTTCTCCGAACAGGTTCAGAAGAAGCTGTCGGAAATCCGCCGCGACGAGGCGGCTGCTGCCGCCGCCAAACAGCAGGCGAAGGCCTCCACCGCCGCCTGAGCGAGCACGGAAACAAGTTTAAAGGGCCCCGGTTCTTGAGCGAACCGGGGCCCTTTTGTTTTTTGAGCCTTCGAAAACCCTGAAGCCTGCCTCAGGCCTCCGCCATGGCAAAGCTCTCGCCGTGCAGGAAACCACGGCAGCCGCGCAGCGAGCGCAGCGCGCGGTTGAAATCAAGGCCCGTGGAGACCAGCGCACGCAGCGTGGCGGGATTGCGCGCCACCCCGCGCAGCACCTTGCCGAGGTCGATGTCGCCATTCGGCTTGATGGCGCTCTTGGCGAGCGCCGGAAGCGCCCTGGTGGCCGGATCGGAGATGACCCGCAGCGCCGCGAACGGAAGCCCGGCCTCGGCCGCATAGGCCGCCGCGATGTGGCTTTCCATATCGACCGCCGCCGCCCCGGTCTCCGAATGCAGCGCGGCCTTGCAGGCGGTCGCCGCGATCACCTGTTCCACACCCGAAAGAATGCCACGGACCACGCGCCGGCGGCGCAGCGCCGCGCGGGTAATCATTTCCTCGTTCAGCGCCAGGCCTGCCAGAAACCGGGTATCGCCGGCCAGAACCTCGGTCGCCACCACCACATCGCCCGATTTCAGCGACGGATCGAGCCCGCCGGCGACGCCGAACGAGATCACACCCCTGAAAGTGGTAGAATCCAGCGTTGCCAGCAGTGCGCGCAATTGTTGCGGGTCGCTGGAACTGCAGATGACGATCATGCCGGGCCCGGCCGCAATGCGGGCTTCCTGCACCAATCCTGTAACGATCAAAACCGGTCGCGGATCATTCGAATTGCGATCAACCGAATTGTCCACGATCGCGGCGGCCCCCGCCTCCAAAGTCACATCCCGACCCCTACCACCCTGCTGTTGGTGCTTCTCAAATTCCGATACCGCGCCAGCGCCCAGAGCGGAAAGAACTTCGAGTAGCCATGATACCGCAAGTAAAACACCCGCGGAAAGCCTGTAGCCGTGTGGCGCGCCTCATCCCACAGTCCTTTCTCCGTCTGTGTGGCTTTTAGGTACTCCACGCCCCGCACGACGGCCGGATGTTCCACCTCACCGGCCGCCATCAATCCAAGCAAAGCCCATGCCGTTTGCGAGGAGGTCGACGGCGCCTGCTCATATCCCTTGTAATCGAGTCGGTAACTGACCGCATCCTCGCCCCAGCCGCCATCCCGGTTCTGGATCGAAACCAGCCAGTCCGCCGCCTTCCGAATCATGGGGTCCTGGTGGTCCACGCCGGCGGCATTGAGCGCACACAGCACCGACCAGGTTCCGTAGATGTAGTTCAGTCCCCAGCGGCCGTACCAGGAGCCCTCCGTGAGCTGGGTGCGGCGCAAATAGGCAATGCCGTCCGCGACCGCCTTGCTGGTTTGCGCGGTCTTGCCGAGCTGAGCCAGCATCGAGATGCAGCGCGCGGTGACGTCCTCGGTCGGCGGATCGAGCAGCGCGCCGTGATCGGAGAACGGGATGTTGTTGAGGTAATATTCAAGGTTGTTGACGTCGAAGGCAGCCCAGCCGCCATCACGGCTCTGCAGCCCCTCGATCCACTCGCGGCCGCGCGCAATCGCCTGATCGTATTCCTTGCTGCCGGTCTGCCGGCGCGCCCGGTCCATTGCCATCACGACCACGGCGGTGTCGTCGAGATCGGGATAATAGTCGTTGTTGTACTGGAACGCCCAGCCGCCCGGACGAACGTTGGGCGCCTTCGCCGCCCAGTCGCCCTTGAGCTCGAGCACCTGCCGCGGCTTCAGCCAGTCGAGACCCTGCTTCATCTTCTTGAGCGTGTCCTCGCCGCCGGCCTCGGCAAGCGCATGGCAGGTCAGCGCCGTGTCCCACACCGGGGAGACGCAGGGCTGGCAATAGGCTTCGTGCTCGCCGATCACGAGCAGATTGTCGATGCCCTTGCGGGTGACCGCACGCGGCGGATAATCCGGTCCCTTGCCGAGCGCGTCGTACATCATCACGATGTTGGCCATCGGCGGATAGATTGCACCCATGCCGTCTTCGCCGTTGAGCCGCTCCTCGGTGAACGCGAGCGCGGCGTCGATCGCGCGCTGGCGCAGCTTCTTCGGAAACAATGGTTCGACCACGCGCAGGATCTTGTCCAGCGCGCTGAACAGCGTGAACCAGCCCCAGCTTTGATGCGGCGCCTTCGCGTTCATCCCGACCGATTTGGGATCCTGCAGGAACAACTCGTCGATGCCGACCCCCTTGGGATTCTTCGCCAGCGGCTTCAACGCCGCCATCACCATCAGCGGCACGATCGTGGTGCGCGCCCAATAGGAGATCTTGTTGAGATGGAACGGCGACCACATCGGCAACAGCATGATCTCGACCGGCAGCACCGGCACCGCGCGCCAAGTCAATACACTGTAGAACGCCAGCAGAAACCGCGTGAAAACGTTGACGCGGGCAGCACCGCCGCGGGAGCGGATCGCCTCGCGCGCGCGCACCATATGCGGCGCATCGACGGAATCGCCAATCATCTTCAGCGCGAAATAGGATTTGACGCTGGCGCTCATGTCGAACGGGCCATCCTGCACCAGCGGCCACCCGCCATGATTGCCTTGGGTGCGACGTAGATAGTTCGCGATCTTGGCTTCGAGCTCACTGTCGATGGGCTCGGCGAGATAGTGGCGCAGCAGGATGTATTCGGCAGGGATGGTGCTGTCGGCTTCCAGCTCGAATACCCAGTGTCCGTCGGATTGGCGGTAACCGAACAGCGCCTCGGTCGCGGAAGAGATGCTCTTTTCCAGGGCAACGGGGTCGACGGTGTTTGCTTTGTCGATGGCAAGCATTTCGCTATACATCCCTATGTTCGCGACGGGCTCTGTGAAGCCGGTCACGCAACTCGTCCTCAGGCCTAACGCCTCGCCAGGACCAGATCGGCGGCGCGATCGCCCGACCGTACCGATCCCTCGATGGTTGCCGGCAATCCGGTATCAGTCCAGTCGCCGGCGAGAAACAGGTTTTTGAAGGACGTCACCGCCCCCGGCCGCAGTGCGTTCTGCTCCGGCGTCGCCTCGAAGGTCGCGCGGCGCTCGCGCACGATCTGCCAGGGCGGCAATGGAGTTTCGCCCGGCAGGCCGGCGGCTTTGCAGACATCCCGCCAAATCGCCAGCGCGAGTTCTTCGCGCGGCATGTCGACGAGCCGGTCGCCATTGCTGATGGTGACCGACAGCCGCTGCGGGAATGCGAACAGCCACTCCACCAGCCCGCCAACGACGCCTAGAATCGGCGGCGCATCCTTGGGCGGATCGAAGCGGAAATGCGCGTTGACGATGGCGCGGAATTTCGACGGCGTCTTCAATCCCGGCAGCAGCGCCGCTGCAGGGCGCGGCGGCACTGCGAGTACCACGACGTCGTCGGGGCCGAGCGCGATGCTGTCGCCAACGAATTTCAGCTCGCCGATATGGCTCCCCTTCATCACGAGTTCGCGCAGCTCATGGCCGAGTTGGATCGAGGCGCCCTTGTCCTGCAAACGCTTGATCGCCGGCTCGACCAGCACGGCGCTGAGGCCATCGCGCGCGATCAGCGGCCGGCAGGCATGCCCACCCGCCAGCAGCGTTTCCCGCACAATCGCGCCGGCTAGGCCCGCCGAACCCTCCGGCGGATCGACATTGAGCGCGGCCAACAGCAGCGGCTGCACCAGCCGCTGGTACAGCGTGCCCTTGCAGGGGATCGCATTGCCGACCAGTTTGTCGGTACCTGCCCAGATCAGCGGCATCAATGCGAGGTAATCGAACAGCTTCGTATCGGGGACGCGGCGCGCCTGGTCGAACACCCACAACGGCAACTTGCCGTCGCCAAGGTCGAGTTGCCAGCGCTGGCCGGTTGAGATGTCGACAAAGGGAAACTGCGCAAGCTTTGGCCCGACCAGCCCCGTCTCGGTGCCGATCGATTTGGCGTAGGCCAGCGCATGACGGTTGCCGGACAACAGCAAATGATTGCCGTTGTCGATCGTGAGGTTGGTGGCTCCATCGAAATAGGACCGGCAACGGCCGCCGGCCTGCTGGGTGGCCTCGTGGACATGCACCCGGTAATTGGCGTTGGCGAGCCGCACGGCCGCTGAAAGGCCGGAAATGCCGGCGCCGATGATATGAACGTTTTTCTGCATCAGATGATCGCGTATCGGAGAAGGATGGCGATTTTCGCCCATTTGTGGACGCGGACCGGCTCGCGCGGGGCGGCAAAGCCCCGGGCCAGCAGCAAGTCCAGGATCGCGCGGTAATATTTCGACATGATCCGCGGCGCGCGCACCACGCGCCGCGAATTGCGTTTCATGATTTCGTCGGCTTTCTCGAAATGCTTTTTCGCGCGCTCGGCCAGCGGCAGGCATACTTTCGGCAATGCGCGATCGACGATCACCCGCTGCGGATCGTCGGTCGTGATGCCGGCAAGCAGCAGGCCTTCGCGAGGCAGATAGAGGCGACCGAGGCCGGCGTCTTCATCGATGTCGCGCAGGATATTGGTCAACTGCAGCGCGCGCCCGAGGTGGTGGGCGAGCAGTATGCCGTCTTCCTCGGGCAGGCCGAACACGCGCACCGACAGTCGCCCGACGGCGCTGGCGACGCGGTCGCAATAGAGATCGAGGGTCGCAAGATCCGGCGCCCGGATGTCTTGCGGCACGTCCATCTCCATGCCGTCGACGACGGCGAGAAAATCCTCGCGCTTGAGACCGAAGGTTTTGACCGACGCGGCATAGTCTTGCAGACGCGGCGGTGGGTGCCCCTGATACAGCGCATCGATATCGTCGCGCCATTGCTGGAGCGCGGCCAGCCGCTCGGGTCGCGGGCCGTCGGAATCGGCGATGTCGTCGACCTGACGGCAGAAGCTGTAGATCTGGAACATCGCCTCGCGCTGGTCGCGCGGCAGGATGCGCATCGCGGCGTAGAACGAGCTGCCGGACGCGGTGGCACCGTAATCTGCGTTGGCCGCCGCCGGATGCAACGTCATGCGTCGGCCGCCGGGTTTGCCTGGGGACGGCGTCCAATCGCGCGGCGGGTGACCTCGCCGGCGATGCCGCCGATGGTATGGCCGAGCAACTCCAGCTTGCTCAAATGCACGCGCTCGCTGAGCGGATCGCGCACTTTCAGCATGCCGACGATCTTGTCGGCAAATGCCTGGATCACTGCAATATCGAGTCCGAGCCGAAAATCCTTTACCGCGACACTCAACGACCTGCTTCCATTGAGGAGGGTTTCAGTCCGCACCGCGAGCGCATGGAGACATTGCAACAGCGCCGGCTGCGATTTCCCCTCGCCCAGCATCTCGACGGTGGCCCCGCTTGCTGCCAACGCATCGCGCGGCAGGTAGACGCGGTTGAGGTTTTTGTAGTCCTTGCCGCAGTCCTGCAAATGGTTGTTGATCTGTAGGCCCGCGCACAGCGCGTCGGAAGCGGCCCAGGTCGAGGTGCTCTCGCCATGAACGTCGAGCATGAAACGACCGACCGGCATGGCCGAATAGCGGCAATAATGAATGACGTCGTCCCAGTTTTCGTAGCGCAGCTTGGTAACGTCCATCCGGAACGCGACCAGCACGTCGAGCGCATGGCGCGGCGCCATCGCGCGCTCGGCCAAGGCACGGCGCAGATTGACGGCCTCCGCTTGCGTGTCGCCCTTGCCGAGCAGTTCGGCCTCGAGCAGGTCGAGATAGCGCAGCTTTTCTTCCGCGCTAAGGGTCGCGTGGTCGGCGATGTCGTCGGCAGTCCTGACGAAATTGTAGAATGCGAGGATCAGCGCCCGGTGACGCGGATGAATGATCCACGACGCGACAGGAAAATTCTCGTCGCGGTCGGTCTTTCCGGATCGCAGGTCGCTCGCGGTGGTCATCAAAAACTGGCTACATCAATCGGGATTGGCGGCATGCGCCGACGCTCGGCGCATGCGAGATCGCGAGCCCCATATAGGGGAATACGCTACCAAAACCAATGCTATATGGGCTTATTAACCCCGCCCGTGACGCGCGTCATAGAGCCGAACATGGCTTTTTCCGCGAGGATTGACGGGCGTAGCGCCTTATTGGCCGTTGTTCTTGAGAACCGTGTTGCAGGCCGCGCTGATCTTGGAGCGATTCTCCTTGAGACAGGCCAGGATCGTGAGGTCGCCCTGGTCGATGACCGGACGGCAGTGCTTCTGCACGTCACGGGTGCAGGCCTTCTGCTCCTCCGCCGTTCCGCTGCGCTGCTGCGGCTGCTGGGCGAAGACGCTCGTAGAAATCGAGATCGACAACAAGGTGAGGGCCAGGAGAGATTTACGCATCGTATTCCTTCATTTCGGCAGCATGAAATCCCGTTCCCGATTTGCGTTTCGGCTTCGCCGGGCGGATTTGTTTGGATGGCAGGTGCCGCGTAACGCAGCAACGTGTACAGGACAAGCATGGCAAATGCGGCTAAATTTACGGCGATCTCAGCGCGATAAATAACCGGCTGATATCTAAAGTGTATTTCTGCCACACTTTCTTGGAAATTGGTTCTTGCAGACGATCTAGCGCGAAGCTAGATGCTGCGCCGACGGAGCTGATGCAACGCCTTGATTCCCTTCGGTCGCTTGCGGCGTTTCTTCCTGCCGCGACCGCCGGAAACAGCATCCCGGTCATTTGAACCTAACATACTGCGGGAACACTAAATCTTCGATGCGGCGAGACCTATCTTTACGAAGAACGTCTATTTGAGGGGATGACTCACGATGAAACTGTTTGGTTCCAGCTTGCTCTGTCAGGCTCTTGCAACGGCCGGCGTCGGCGCCGCGCTGATGTTGTCGATCGCTCAAAGCCATGCGCAGGCGGGCGGCCCGTTTGCCGGCTTTGATGGAAACTGGAGCGGCACAGGCACGGTCGCGCTCTCCAACGGCACCACCGAGAACATCCGCTGCAAGGCCGACTACAAGGTCAACGCCAACGGGCTTGGCCTGAAGCAAAACCTGCACTGCGCCAGCGACAGCTACAAGTTCGATCTCTCGAGCGATGTCACCAGCCAGGGAGAACGCATTTCGGGCAACTGGAGCGAAAAGAGCCGAAACATCTTCGGCAATCTGCAGGGCACCGCCGGTGGTGGCCAGATCGACGTGTTTGTCGAAGCATCGGGATTTGCAGCCAACCTGAATCTGCGCACCACCGGCAACAAGCAGAGCGTGCAGATCGACTCCAAGGGCGAGATCCGCGGCGTCAAGATCACGATGACCAGGACCTGATACGGTTCTTGGAAGCAGTAGCGCCAAGGGCGGCTTCCCCGGGTGCCGCCATTTTTATTTTCGGCAGCTCAGCGGAATTGCCACGCCCAATGCGCTTCGCCGCGGTCGCGGCGTTCCGTCACCTCGAGACGCATGAAGCGATCATGCGCGAGCGCGGCCCCCACCCACAATTCGTTCCAGGCATCGAACACTTGAGGCGACAGCGCTTCACGTCCCGTCATCAGGCGCCACGAAGTCTGGCGCACGGTTGCGCCCGAGCCTTCGACTTGCAGTTCCGCATCATCGTCCTGCCCCCGCGCAAGTCGGGCGAAGGCCTTGGCGAAACCCACCGCCCCCGCCTCCACGCCACCCAACAGCGCAGCGACGTCGTCGAAGGTGTGCATCCCGACGAGCCGCGCCGCGGCGCCGGCGAGATGGCCGCCCTCCTCCGGTCCGAGCACGGCAATCGTCTCCGGAACGACCGAGATGATGTACTCCATCGCATAATTGCGAAGCACCTTCTGCAGCCGTTCCTCCGGCCATGTATTCTCCGGCAGGCGCGGCGCGACTTCGGCACGGAACGGCGGACAGCGTTCGCCCGGCGAAAACTGCAGTCGCTCCTCAGGCGCGAGATCGTGATCCCATTCCTTGTAGTAACCTTCGAGCCCCGGCTGACCGTCAACGGTCTGGCCCGTGCAGACAAAGCCGAGCCTGGGATTGCCGAGCACGACGCCGTTGTTGGCATGCCATCCGCGCAACATCGCCCGCGAGACTTCCGAGGGGATTCCGCAAATGGCCGTGCCGGACCAGATCCAGCGCGGCGGTGGATAGCGCACCCAGGCCTTGGTGTCGCTCTCGTAGACATATTCGACCTTCACGCCGCCGACCTGGTTTGACAGATAGTGATATTGGGCGCACGCGACCGCATGCGGAAGCTGGTCGAGGCCGAGCTTCTTCAATCCGGGAAGGAAGCGCGCCAGTTGCTGGCGCCGGAAGGTGCGAAATACCACCTCGGCCGCGCGCGGCGCGCCGACCCGCGACGCCAGCATCAGGATCAGCCCGGTGAGATAGGAATGATAGATGTGTTCGACCGCGCGGTAGGCGGCGGCGTCGGCCGCAGGGCGAGCGGCTAATCCTGCAGACGTCATTCCTCATCCCCTCTGCGGCTGCCGTTGGCCGGCGACCCCTATTGTTCAGCAGCGTTCGTTATTCGGCAGCCTTGTTCTCCGCTGGCTTGACGTGACTGACGCCGCGAATCTTTTCCGACAGGCTGATCAGGAACATCGAGGTCGGCCGCAGGATGAAGAGGTCAGCGACCAGCGCTGCGATCATCGAGAACGCGCTGAGCCAGCCGAACAAGCGTAGCGACGGCAGGTCGGAGAACACGGTGACGCCGAGGCCGCAGGCCAGCACCACCGTGGTCAGAATCAGCGCCGGACCGACCAGCACGGTGGCGCGCTCAACCGCCAGTCCCGCAGTCACGCCCGGCTTGCTCTCCAGCCGCAAGCGGTTGAGGAAGTGGATGGTGGCGCTCAAGCCGAGGCCGAACGATACCGTCAGCGCGACGACGCTGGCGAATTGCAGCCCCTCACCCATTATCCAGAGCACCGTGCCCGATGCTACGACCGGAAAAATGCCGGGCAGGATGCAGGAGAACATCACCACGACCGAGCGGAATGCGAGGCCAATGAAGATCGCGACCAGCAGGAACTCGACCGTGAGGCCGGCATTCAGCTTCGAAATCATGTTGGCGCTGTTGCGGGCGGCAATCGCCGACAGGCCGGTGACCGCAATCTCATAACCTGGATGCTCGGCGCGCACCTTGTCCAGCGCCTTGTCGAGCTTGTCGACCACGGGAAGGATTTCGCTCGAATCGAGATCGGGCACACGTCCTGAGACCACCACCGCATCTTGTTCGGCCGAGATGAAGCGACGGACCAGATGTTCCGGGATGACGCTGACATATTCCTTCAGCGTCGCGACGTCGTTGCTGCCGGCCTTTTCGGCGAGCCAGCGGCGCAGCGTTTCCAGCGACCAGACGTTGCCGACGCCGGCCGACTTCTCGACCATCGAGTGGACGTCGGCGATCGTCTTCAAGGTTTCCGGCGCGTAGAGCGAGGCGCCCTTGGGGAATTCGATCAGCACGTCGATCGGGTTGGCGCCGGTGAGCTTGGCGTCGAGCCGGCCCGATGCCGCCACCGCCTGCCGCTTGTCCGGCACCTGGTCGGCGAGCCGGTAGCGCGGCTCCAGCGTGGCGTAGATGTAGCCCAGCGCACCGACGAAGATCAGCGCGATCAGGCTGAACATGCCGGGGCGGCTGACCATGCGGACCGCAATCCAGTAACAGAAATTGCGCAGCGCCTGCACGCCGGCGTCGGCGCTCTGGAACTTCACCGCAAAAATCTTCTCGTTGCGGACGAACAGCACGCCGAATACGGGCACCAGCGACAGCACGGCCACCAGCGCGATGATGGTGGCGGCAAGACCGGCCTCGCCGAATTTGCGGATCAGTTCGGAATCGGAGAATTGCAGCGCGATGAAGGAAATGCCGGCGGTGCCATGGGTCAGCACGCAGGCCGGGCCGACTACCAGCACGGCGTTGGTGAAGGCCTTCAGCTTGTCCTGGCCGGCAATGAGGCGGTCGCGCGCCGCGAACGTCAACTGCATGGAGTCCGAGAAGCTGATCACCATGATGAGCGGCGTCATCACGTTCAGGAACATGTTGAGATTGAAACCGGCCCACCCGAGGCCACCGAGCGCGAGCAGGATCGCGATGATCGGCGGGAAGGCCGCAACCACCATGAACGATATCTTGCGGAAGAAAACGATCGCGATGATGCAGCCGGCCAGGATACCGAGAATGTTGTAGGTCAGCCCGTCGCGCTTGACCGCGTTGCGGATCTCGAGCTGCATGACGGGAACGCCGGAAAGCTGGGCGTTGAGCCCGCTGCCGGAAAGATCCTCGGCCATGATCTTCCGCATTTCGCCGACCACCGTGCCGAGATCGTTCGAGGAAACGACCTTCGGCTCCAGCGACAACACGATCAGCGCCAGCGTACCGTCCTCGGACAACAGCTTGCCGCGAATGATCTCGTTGGATTTGACGGTCTCGGCGAACTTGTCGTAGGCGGCGCCCTGCGGCAGTTCGGGCGGGAACAGCGCGGCCGGCAACTTGCCGGGCTCCGGCGCCTGACGCGCCGAAAACAGCGAGACCAGGCCGCGCACACCCTCGACCAGTTGCAGGTCGGTGACCATGTCGCGGATCTTTTCGAGGTTCTCGCGGGCCAGCAGCGTCTTGCCCTCGACCACGACCAGCACGTCGAATTCGGTCGCCGGAAAGCGCTTGGTCACGGCCTCATATTGCTTGAAGTCCTTGGAATCGGAACGGAACAACTGGCTCAGCGAGTCGTCGATCTTGATGCGCTGGATGCCGAAGATCGCCGCCACGATCAGCACCGCGAGAATGACCATGGACAGGATCGGCGCCTTGATCGCGATCAGCCCCATGCGCTCGAGCCCGAAGGCGATGCTCTTGCCCTGCGGCGGCTCCTCTATGGCTGCGACGTGGACGCGACTTTCCGAGTTCTTGTCGAGCATACCCTGTCCAGTTCTCACGTCGGCCTGTTTGTGTAGCTTGGTTTTTTGTGCAGCTTGGTGGCGCGAATACGGCTTTGCCAGCCCCTATCCGATCGGCACTAGCCCTTGAAATCACGCGGTAAATTAACCGGCGCCGTTTTACAGGCCCGAACCTGATCCGGCAAGCGCGCGCGGCAGGGCAAATCGGGACGCAAATGTCGAAAATGCGCGTTAAGTCTCTGATTTGCCACACCTGCCAGCGCCACTGGCGGCGATCAGCGCGGTTCCGCTTTCGTCCTTCAGCGCCACGCCGGTAACCCGGCGCGCGATGCCTTCACGCACCAACCACGCGATCTTGAAGGCGGCCTCATCGTAGCTCAGGCCTGCGCCGTGGATATTGGACACGCAATTGCGCTTCTCGTCGGTGAGGCCGCCGCGCGGCGCAAAGGTCAGATAGGCGCCGAGACTGTCGGGGGCCGACAGGCCGGGCCGCTCGCCGATCAGCATCACCACCATCTGCGCGCCGAGCACGGCACCGATCTCGTCGCCCAGCGCCACGCGTGCACCAGCGGCGACCACGACATGGCCGCACCGGATCCCGGCCTCCGTCAGGCGCGGAGCAAGATGGCGGACCAGCTCGACCGCGTGGACATTGACGGCTGCCGGCGACAGCCCGTCGCCGATCACGATCACAACCTGGTTCGCACCGCCGCCTTGCATTTCCAGCGCGCGCCGCGAATCCGGGTCGAGCACGCGTCCGAGATCGGGGCGGCGCAGATAGTCGCGCCGGTTGCCCGCCTGACTGGAAACCTCACTGACCTCCAGGCCGAGGCCGGCCAATCCGGCAACCAGATGCTCCACATCGAATGCGGCATGCACGGCATCGCGCGCGCGTGCGTGGTCGAGGGTGAAGGCAAGCAGCGCGTCGGTCGGCATGCTCGCGCCGGAGCGGCCGAGTCCGACGCGCGCCGACGTCAGCTCCCGCAGGGCTTCGAGCGAGCGGGTCGGCGGTGTCGGCGTTTTCATGAGCCTTACTCGGCAAGCACGGAGGCCTCGCGCAGCCGGATCGAATAGTTCGATGCATTCTGCTGGCCGCCGGACGCCGCGCGCGCGAACTTGATCAGATGATGCGCGATCGTGGCCGAACCGATCAGCCCTTCGAGATCGCCGCGCCTGAGGCGCCCGATCGCGAATTTCCAGAACACGCGCCTGTAATCGCTGAGCACACCGACCTGCCAGAAGATGTTGCGCAGCATGATCAGCGCGCGCCTGATGTTGGGCCAGGTCTTCATTTCAGGCGCGACCGGCACCTTGATCCGGTTGGCGTAGGTGTAGTCGCATTGATACTGGTAGCGCGCATAGAGCTTCTCGGGCTGGAAGGCGACCTCCATGCATCGCTTCCAGGAATTGATGACCTGGTCGTAGGGCATCAGGAATTCGACGTTGGAATCGCGGCTCTCGTCATCGTTGAGCCGGCCTTCGCGCTCCAGCCTGTCCCACAGCGGCGTCTTCGGCAGCGCCTGCAGCAGATTGATCGTCAGCAGCGGAATCCGCGATTCATCGACGAAGTTGAGCAGTGCGTCCGCCGTGCCCGGCTTGTCGGTGTCGAGACCCATGATGATGCCGGAGACGACCTCCATACCGTAGGAATTGATGGTGTGGATGCCTTCGTGGATCGGGACCATCATGTTGTGGTCCTTGTGCATTGCGTGCAGCGCGTCGGGATCGGGCGTCTCGATGCCACAGAACACGGTGACGAACCTCGCCTCGCGCATCTTCTCCAGGATCTCGGGCCGCTTGGCGATGTTCAGCGTCGCCTCGCAGGCCAGCCGCACGACGTAGCCTGTCCTCTTCTGCCATTCGATCAGATGCGGCAGCAAATCCAGCGTGGCCTTGCGGTTGCCGATGAAATTGTCGTCGACGAAATAGACCGTATCGGTGATGCCGCATTCGCGCATCCTGTCCAGTTCGGCAACGATCTGCTGCGGCGTCTTCAGGCGCGGGTTGCGGCCATAGAGCCCGGGGATGTCGCAGAACTCGCACTGATAGGGGCAGCCGCTCGAATACTGGATGCTGCCGAGGAGATACTTCTTCACTTCCGCCAGCTCGTAGGCCGGAATCGGAAACTCCGTCATCGACAGGCGTTCACTGGTCGTCAGCACCACCTGCTGCTCGGGACGCGAAGGGTCGCGCGCCAGCCGCGCGATCAGTTCATTGGTGGCGTCGCCGAGTTCGCCGACATGGAGATAGTCGAACGAGGGATAGTAATCCGGGCACGCGCTCACCGACGGGCCGCCGATCGCGACCGCAAGATCGAAGGCATGGGCGCGGCGACAGATGTCGTTCATCTGCTGGCGCTGGATGTGCATGCCGCTGACGAAGACCGCTTCCGCCCATTCGAAGTCTTCCTTGCTGGCGGGGCGAATGTTCTCGTCGATGAAACGCACCTGCCAGTTTGCCGGGAGATAGGCCGCGATCAGGAGGAGGCCCTGTGGCGGCATGAAAGCCTTCACGCCAGCGGTCAGGGGATAGGCGTATTCGAACGTGCCGAAAGAAGACGTATAGCGCGGGAAGACGCACAGGATACGCCGTACCGTTCCAATGCCTTCAGCTCTCATCAAATTTCCTCAAGGCTGACATGAATTTAAGCACGACATTGAAAGTTGGGCCAGAAATTCTTCAATATTGTGACTGTGACTTCTAACTCGCTTTGGGTTCAATTGGTTGCACGAAAATCTGCAGGCCGGAGTTCAGGCGATCAGCCGCGAGGCAAATTCGGGCAGCAGGCCGGCGTTGCCGGCAAGCCGGAAATTGCCGTCCGCGAGGCCTGATCGGACCAGCCAATCGTCGAACTCGGGCGCTCGCTTCAAGCCGAAGAGGTCCCGGACGTAGAGCGCGTCGTGGAACGAGGTCGACTGATAGTTCAGCATGACGTCGTCGGCGCCCGGCACGCCCATGATGAAGGTGACGCCGGCGGCGGCCAATAGCGTCAGCAAATTGTCCATGTCGTCCTGATCGGCTTCGGCATGGTTGGTGTAGCAGACGTCGACCCCGAGCGGCAGGCCGAGCAGCTTGCCGCAGAAATGGTCCTCCAGGCCGGCGCGGATGATTTCCTTGCCGTCGTAAAGATATTCCGGACCGATGAAACCGACCACGCTGTTAACCAGCAGCGGATCGAACGCGCGCGCCACCGCGTAGGCCCGCGCCTCGCATGTCTGCTGGTCGACATTGTGATGGGCGTTGGCCGACAGCGCCGAACCCTGCCCCGTCTCGAAATACATCAAATTTTCGCCGACCGTGCCGCGGCGCAGCGACAGCCCCGCCTCACGCGCCTCGCGCAGCAGCGCGAGATCGACACCAAAACTGCGATTGGCAGCCTCCGTTCCGGCGATCGACTGAAACACCAGATCGACCGGCGCACCCTGCCCGATCAATCCAAGCGTCGTGGTGACATGCGTGAGCACGCAGCCCTGCGTCGGGATCTGCAGCCGCGAGATGATGCCGTCGAGCAGCCGCAGCAACTCGCCGATCACGGCGGGATCATCGCTGGCCGGATTGATACCGATGCAGGCATCGCCCGATCCCAGGAGGACGCCGTCGAGGATCGAAGCGGTAATGCCCTTGGCGTCATCGAAGGGATGGTTGGGCTGCAGCCGCACGCTCATCCGCCCCTTCAGGCCGATGGTGTTGCGAAAGGCCGAGGTTACCGCGCATTTCTTGGCGACCAGGATCAGATCCTGGTTGCGCATCAGTTTTGAGACGCCGGCGGCCATTTCCGGCGTGATCCCGCGCGAGACCTTCGCCAAAGACTCGCTTGTTGCGGCGTCGGAGAGCAGCCAGTCGCGGAAGCCACCGACGGTCAGCGACGATATGGCGGCAAAGCCCGGGGCATCGTGGCTGTCGATGATCAGCCGGGTGACCTCGTCATCCTCATAGGGAATGACGGCCTCGTTGAGGAACTGCTTCAGCGGCACGTCGGCGAGCGCCATTCGCGCTGCGATCATCTGTTCCGCGCTATCGGCCGCGACGCCGGCAAGACGGTCGCCGGATCGCAGCGGTGTCGCTTTGGCGAGCAGCTCGCGCAAACCGTCGAACGCATAGGTGGTGGCACCGATGATCTGCCGATAGACCATGCTGACTTTCCTGCGCCGTACCCGCTCCGTTGCCTGGCTAGTCTATGCCGGGCGACCAGCCAAGGCTACAGGCCGCAATCAGCGGAGTGTCGGCTTCATCCGGGCTTCAATCCGCTCGAGGCCGCGCGGTGGACGGGACCAGCCATCAGGGTCCCCGCCTGTGACTAATCCAGCGTACCAAAGTGGCGGATCGAAAAGCTTATTTGATAAGCCACCGCGCTGAGCGCAAACAACATGTGAAATTTTGGGTTGCGCGTTCTCGCGGCTACCACGGACAGCAATATGAATGCGCTGGTGGCGACGAGATATTCCAGTCCCAGCGATCGCAGATGCGCTTCGCCCTTTATCCAGGTATCGACCACATCGAGGGCTTCCGTGAAACCAAAGAACCAGCGGCGGCGGGAGAGAAAGTAATCCTCGTAGCCCTTATATTCATCGAGATCCTGCGGGAAAAGCAGAACGCTCAGGAAATAGTACATCGATGCGTACACGCAAACGAAGAAGTAAAGGCCGTACGTCCAGTGCTGGATGTGGCTCAGCCGAAACTCCCACCACCAGAACGCGACTACGTTCAGGAGCGTCCAGGCGACCCAGCCAAGATGTACAGGCCAAATCGGGTAGCGACCGGGGTGCTGGACCAATGCCGCGATACCACTGACCAGACGCGTGACGCTGAGCCCGAGGATCAGGGCGATCAGCACGCGCACGTGGAGATAGAGATCGAGATTGCCCGGCAAGGCGGCACTTTGAGTCATGAGTCCCAATTCTCACGCATAATCGGAGCAGCGCGGCGCCACCTTCGCCGCGCTCGCTGTCTAACTAGCTTGATTCGCGCCACGGCTGCTTGCCAATGCGAACCGTCCTTCGGAGGATTAGGCGCGCTGCGCCGTCATGGCGGTACCGTCTTGTCGGGCAGTCGTGGGACCCGGGCTTCTTCCGCCGCGCCAGCCACCTCCAATTGCGCGGATATACCAAGGCCCGTTGCAGTCGCACCGACATGCCGAATTTTCCCGGCGAGGCATCCCGCGACATCCAAGTAATCGTTTGAAGTTACTCGATGATTTGCCGTTAGTTGCGGTTCTGCGAACTTCGCGCGTTAAGACATTCTCCACCAAAATTCAGCACATTGCCTACGCTGACGGCATTCACTGGATCTCATCCGGCGTGCCGATACGGCTGAATTTCCCCTACTTATTTTGGTGGCGCCATGGCATCCCGATTTTCGCTTGCAGCCAAATTGTATTCGATCTTCGCGCTGTTCGCGTTGCTCGTCGCAGCCATCACGGCCTTATCCGATTACAACACCCGTCAGAATGCGGCCCTTACCGAAGAGGTCTCGATCGCGAGCCGCGCCGCGCTCAACGTCGAGCGCATCAATTCGCTGGTCTATGCGGTCGTGATGGAATCCCGCGGCATCTACATGTCGACGGAACCCGCCGTGGTGAAGAAGTACGGCGACGGGCTGCTCAAGTTCAACGAGCGTATTCTCGATGTGGTCAAGAACTGGGAAACGCTGGTCCAGGCCGACGACGCCCAGCAGTTCGCCACCTTCAAGAAGCGCATCGAACAGTTCGTCGACTTCCGCAAGGAGCTGGTTCGCCGCGGCGTCGAGATCAACGGGGCTGCGGGGCGTGAATGGGGCGACAACGACGCCAACCGCCAAGTGCGCACCGCGCTGAATAAGGATCTCGAGGCGCTCTCCAAAGTCTATGCCGAACGCAGCAGGAGGCTGGCCCAACAGACCGACACCAACCATACGATGGCATTTATCCTGACTTGCCTCGGCTTGTTGGCGCTGGTGGTAGTCGTCCTCGGCGTGCTGATCATTTCCCGTTCGATCGCGCGCCCGCTCTCGGTGATCACCGCCACCATCAAGCAGGTTGCCGACGGCGCCGAAGGCGTCGAGGTTCCGCATGCTGAACGCGCCGACGAAATCGGAGCGCTCGCCCGTGCCATCAAGATCTTCCAGGAAGCGATGGATCGCAACCGCAACCTCAATTCGCAGGTGCTGGAGGATTCCAGGGCTCGTGACGAGCGCACCCGCCACATCGAAGCCTCGGTCGATGCGTTCCGGGAAGCGATCGGCGGGGTACTGCGCGCGGTCACCGACAATGCGACCGCGATGCGCGGTACCGCCCAGACCATCGCCAGCGTCTCATCGGAAGCAAGCGGACGCGCGGTGGCCGCCAACGGTGCGACCGAACAGGCCTCCAGCAACGTCTCCGCGGTCGCGAGCGCTGCCGAAGAGCTTTCCGCTTCCGTCGAGGAAATCGGCCGCCAGGTGCGCCAGTCGGCCAACGCCGTCGAGCAGGCGGGCCAGCGCACCGAGAAATCGGTCTCCGAAATCGAGGGGCTTGCGGCTGCGACCCAGCGCATCGACGGCGTGCTCAACCTGATCCAGGCGATCGCCGAGCAAACCAACCTTCTCGCGCTCAACGCAACGATCGAAGCCGCGCGCGCCGGCGACGCCGGCCGCGGCTTCGCCGTGGTCGCCCACGAGGTCAAGGCGCTGGCCGAGCAGACCGCCAAGGCGACCGCCGAAATCGGCCAGAACGTCGGCCTGATCCAGACGTCGACCAAAACCTCCGTCGAAGCGGTCCGCGAGATCGGCGCCGCCGTGCGCGACATCAACGAGGTGACTTCCATCATTGCCAGCGCGATCGAGCAGCAGGATGCGGCGACCCGTGAAATCTCGGCGAACGCGCAATTGGCGGCGCAGGGCAATGGAACGCTGGTCGTCAATATCGGATCGCTCAGCGACGCCATCGGCACGACGAGCACGGCGGCGACTTCGGTCCTTACGGCATCCAGCGAACTGACGGCCACGGCCGAAACGCTGTCGCGCGAGGTCGAAAAATTCTTCCGCAACCTGCGTGCGGATTCGTCAGAGCCGGCGCGCAAGACCGGCACGTAAGCCGGCGGCATCTGAGGCTGGGCAATAGTGGTGGCGTGTGAAGCATACAACAGACAGATGACCGTTTTCGGATCATAATCCTCCCATTCGTCGAAGGGCAAACCTCCAGATACACAGATGGAGACGAGCATGTTCCGAGGCGTCTTGGGGGCTGCAACATCGATATTTCTAGCGGCAACAGCCACCGCTCAAGATGTGAAGCGAATTTCAGTAAACGGTACTGAGCTTGCCTATGTCGAATTGGGGCGAGGCGATCCGGTCATATTTGTTCATGGTGGCCTGCAAGACCACCGAATGTGGGCCGGTCATCTTCCGAAATTCGCCGACCGCTATCGCGCCATCGCGTACAGTCGCCGCAACAATTTCCCGAACGAGAGCAGCCCGGAAGGGATGCCAGACGGAGCCGCCGATGCCCACGGCGAAGACCTCGCAGCCTTGGTGCGCGCGCTCGGACTGTCAAAGGTTCGGGTGGTGGCGCATTCTTCTGGGGCGCACGCGGCTCTTTTTTTTGCCGCGTCGCACCCGGAAATGGTAACCAGTCTCGCTCTAAACGAACCGCCCGCGGCAGGCATGTTGGCTGGTACCTCCGATGGAGCTGATGTACTTAAAGAGTTCGGCGGCAAACTGGCCGCGGCGAGAGAAGCCATTAGGGCTGGGAATGCCGAAATTGGTATTCCGCTTTTCGTAAATGGAGTAGGTGGCGCCGGGGCCTATGAGCGCCGTTCCGATGTCGATAAGCAAATGAATTTGGATAATTTTGCGACCTACCGGGCTGACGCGATGACGAAACGCCCGAGACCCGTCTTCACCTGCGATATGGCCAAGACCATCAATGCGCCGACGTTGCTGTCAAATGGTGAGTCGAGCCCGAAGTTCTTTCACAGGATTATCGATCAGCTCGCGAGCTGCCTGCCTAACCAGGAGCGGACAACTATCGCCGGCAGTTCGCATACCGTGCCCTCCGAGAAACCGGATGCGTTCGACCAAGCCGTGCTGGCATTTTTCAGTAGGCACTAATTGTTCCTTGTGACGTCGAGGATTCGCAACAATCACTCGATCGATGATCCGCTGATGGCCGCTCCTGCAAGGCGCGAACGTGGGCCCTACGGCTTAAGCCGACCGCACGGTTGCGAGAAACTTGCCCACCTCGGCCTTGAGGCGCTTGTTTTCGTTGGAGAGCAGTTGCGCGTTGGCCAGCACCTGTGACGATGCCGTGCCGATTTCGCCGGCGCCACGGTTGACGTCGGCGATGCTGGTCGCGACCTGGGTCGAGCCCACTGCCGCCTGCTGCACGTTGCGCGCAATTTCCTGGGTGGCAGCGCCCTGCTCCTCGATGGCAGCAGCGATCGCCGCGGCGATTTCGGAAACCCGGCCGATGGTGCCGCTGATTTCCTTGATGGCGTGCACCGATTCCTGCGTCGCCGATTGCATCTCGGCGATCTGGGTCGAGATTTCGCTGGTTGCCTTGGCGGTCTGGGTGGCGAGCGCCTTGACCTCCTGGGCAACCACCGCAAAGCCGCGGCCGGCGTCACCGGCGCGGGCGGCTTCGATGGTTGCGTTGAGTGCCAGTAGATTGGTCTGCTCGGCGATCGTGGTGATCAACCTGGTTACGTCGCCGATGCGGTTTGCCGCTTCCGACAATTCGATGATCCGGGCGTCGGTCTTTTGCGCCTGAACGACGGCCTCGTTGGCGATCCGGTTGGAATTCGCAACCTGCCTGCCGATTTCATTGACGGAGCTGGCCATTTCCTCGGTGGCGGACGCCACCGACTGCACGTTGCTGGAAGTCTCCTCGGAAGCCGCGGCGACCACGGTGGAGAGCTCCTGGGTGGCCACGCTGCTGTTGGTCAGGATCGCGGCGGAATTTTCCAATTCGGCCGAGGCTGAGCCAACGTTCTCGACGATATTGCCGACCGCGATCTCGAAACTCTCCGCCAGGTTATGAAGCTCGGCACGGCGGGCCGATGCCAGCTCGCGGTTCTTTTCCTCGCGCTCCGCCGTCTCGCGTTCGGCCTTGGCGATCGCCTGCACCTTGAATTCCTGGATCGCGTGCGCCATCTGGCCGACTTCATCGCGGCGCTCAAGGCCGGGCAGTTGGACCTCGAAATGCCCGGCGGCAAGTTCGCGCATCGCCCTCGACATCGCCACGACGGGACGGGACGTACTTCGACCGATCAAAAACGAAACCAGGATACCGGCAAGTGCAACCACCAGAAGGGCGGCCGTCAGCGTCATCTGTTGTTGCTCGAGCTTGATCCCGGCACGGGTAATCTCGCGATCCTTGCTATCGCTGCTATGGGCGATCAGGTCGTCGACCAGCTTTTCAATGACGGCAAAATTGCGCTCTGCACCCTTGATGAATATCAGCGCCGAACCGGCGTCGCCGTCGGCCATCTCGATCGCGTTTTTCGATTGCTTGAGATAGCCCGCGACCGCAGCTTTCAGCTTGTCGAAAGTCTCCGGGCCGAGCCCGCCCTTGATGCCTTCGACCGCCTTCATCGCCTCGGAAATCTTGCCGGCCGCAGCCGAAGCCTCCTTGGCGACCGCAGCTACTTTCTTCTCGTCCTTTTCGTTGGCTGCCGTGGCAGCAAGACGATAGAGCTTGGCGTGCGCCGTCCACACCGTTGTGGTGAGATCGTTGGCCAGCTCCGATTGCCGGACCGGACCGGACACCAACGCGTCAACGGCGGCCTGATTCGACCGCAACGTTTGCAACGCGTAGGCGCCGAGCCCGATCAGGACGGCGATCAGGAACGCGGGAGCGAGCTGGACTTTCCATGAAAGGCCAATGTTCTTGATCCAGCCGAGCATGTCACCCCTTCAGTGCGGCGATCGCCGCACAACAACGCAAACGCTTGATCGGGGTCAGAGCTTGTAGACGCCTGCGCAGACGGCCGTGTTGTCCAGCTTCTCGCAGTACATTTCCTTCGGCTCGACCTTCTTGCTCACCGGATTGACGAACTTGTAATCCTGCCAGAACGAGGCCTGCTTGGCGGCGAGTTCGACGCGCTCCTTGACGTAGAGCTTGCCGTCGACATCCTGGGCGTCGATCAGATCCTTGCCGACGAATTTCTCGTTCGAGCCGTGAGCCAGCACTTTGCCGTCGAGCTGGTAGACCACGACATAGAGATCGCGGTCGCGGAACTTGCTGGCCTTGTTGGTGAGCTCGGGATACGCCTTTTCGGGTCCCTGCTCCTTGATGAAGGTAACGGCCTGCTTGACCATGGCAACGGCTTCATCCTTGGTTGCGCCGCCGCCCGCGCTGGCGCTACCGCCGAAAACAAGCATGGCTGCCACGGCGGAAACGAAAGGCTTTGTCGACCAATTGTTCACGATTATCTCCTGGCTAGGTGGACGCAACTTGCAGGCGCGGTTCCGCGCACGTCATGCTGGCAACAAAAGTGCAAACCTTCCGTTAAGGTGCCTATCCGTAGTGCAGCGGAGATTAGCGCGGCTTAACCGCTGCGGCAGGACAACCAATTCTTAAGAAGTCCGGCATCGAGGCATTCCAGCCTCATTCCACCAGCAGCACGTCCACGGCGACGTTGAGCTTCTGCTTGGGCGATCCGACGATGATGCCGTCGACCGGCGAGACGTCGGAGAAGTCCCTGCCGATCGACAGGACGATATGATCGTTCTCGACCAGGAGGTCGTTGGTCGGATCGAAGCCGACCCAGCCGAGCTCGGCGCCGCACCAGACCGAGACCCAGGCGTGGCTGGCGTCGGCGCCCTGCAGCCGCGGCTGGCCGGCGGGCGGAACGGTGCGCAGATAGCCGCTGACATAGGCCGCCGGCAGGCCGAGCCCGCGCAGGCCCGCAATCATCACATGGGCAAAGTCCTGGCAGACGCCGTGGCGCTTCTCGAACACTTCCTTAAGCGGCGTCGAAATCACGGTGGCCTTGGAGTCGTATCTGAAATCGCTGCGGATGCGGCGCATCAGGTCGACGGCGCCCGTGAGGATGCCGCCGCCCGGCGCGAAGCTTGGCGCGGCATAGGCAGTGAGCGGCGCCAGCACCGGCACCAGTGAGCTCGCAAAGACATATCCGACCGGCGAAGCGGGACCGAGGCTGGTAGCCTCAAAGGCCACGTCGCGGATCCGCTCCCAGGGCGGGCTGGGTGCCGCGCGACCAGGCGCCAGACGCGCGACCGAAACCCGTGAGCGGGAATCGATCCGCAAATTGCGATGCGCGGTCTCGATCAGCACGCTCTCGGTATGCGTTCCGAAAAAGTCCCGTCGCACCGTGCGTTCGGCCGGCCGCGGCCGGATCTCGACCGCGTGCGAGATCAATTGCTGCCCGTCGCCGGTTCGCGGCTCCAGCCGCAGCGAGCAGCGCGCAAAACTCACCGGGCTCTCGTAAGCGTAGGTCGTGACGTGACGGATGTCGTAGATCACGCGAGGCCCGTGAGCTTCTCCGGCCGGCTCGCATTGGGCCCGTGCGGGAAGTAATGCAGGCCGATGGCGTCGGCCAGATTGAGCAGATCCTGTTCGAGCGCAAACAGCGTTTTCACATCCAGCGTCGCGGCCTCCGCCGTCGTCAGCGTTGCCTGCAACGCCACCGCCAGCCGCTGTGGCCGCTCGATCAAACCATGTTCCTTCAGGCTTGGCAGCGCCGCGATGTGGTCGTTGAGCGCTGCGACCTGAAAGGCGACCGAGCGCGGATTATAAGGGTCGAGCACGGCGAGGTCGCGAACCGGCGCCAGCGCCGGCCCGACCAGATAGCGCGAGCGGTAGGTGATCTGGCAATCCACCAGCGTCAACAGCGCGTCGAGGTCATCTTCGCCCGCTTCGTCATAGGCGAACTGCCGCGCGAACCGCGCGGTGTTGATGGCGCGCTCGGCGCGGCGGCCCATGTCGAGGAAGCGCCATCCGGCGGCGCGGTTCATGTTCTCCTGCGCCAGGCCGGCAAGGCTCGCCAGCTCCTGCAGCGTCAATTCAGCGGCGCTGACGATGCTGTCGTCGTCGTCGACCTGCAGCGCAAGGCGCTCCACCATCTCGGTGATGATCTGCCAGGCATCGGGCGAAAGCCGCTCGCGCAGCGAACTCGCAGTTCGCTGCACGGATCGCACCAGCGAAAGTGCAGAACCGAACTTCTCCTCGCTCTGCAGCGCTTCCGCGATGACCCGCGCCGGATTGGTCCGCGTCGCCTGCGAGGTAGCGCCCCAGGTCACGAGAATCCGCTGGATACGCTCGACCGAATGCAACGCGGTTGACGCTCCCTTGGCAGGGTCGCGCGTCGAGGTGCCAAGCGCACGGATCAGCCGCAGCGTCGCCTCGGCGCGTTCGAGATAGCGGCCGAGCCAGAACAGATTATCCGCGGCACGGCTCGGCACCACGCCGGCGATCCGCCTGATCCGCACCGTGTCGGCGCCGGGCAACAGCGTCGCCGACGATACGGCCTTGTCGGACACCACCCAGACATCCGCCGACCGCGCCCCGTCACCCATCGATACTGCACGCGCATCCGCCTGTTCGGCGATCCGGCAGAAGCCGCCGGGCAGGATGGTCCAGCCTTGCGGGGTAGCGGCGGCAAATACCCTCAGCACGAACGGCCGCGGCGCGATCCGACCTTGCTCCCACACCGGCGTGGTCGACAGGCGCACCAGTTCCTGGCCGACATAGTCGATACCGCGCTCGGTGATCGCCTGCCGGAGCCGGTCGCGCTCGGCTGGCGGCAACTCGCCGGCAAGCACGGGCGCATGGCTGGAAAAGCCGGGAACGGCCCGGCCATAGGCGCCCTCGATGACGAAATCCTCCAGCCGCGACAGCACTTCCTCACGCGCCGATTTCTGGCCGCACCACCACGTCGCGATGTGCGGCATGACCAAAGTCTCGCCAAGTAGGCGGCGGCACAGACTAGGCAGGAATCCGAGCAGCGCCCTCGCCTCCAATACGCCCGAGCCCGGCATGTTGGCGACGACGACGCCGTCCTTGCGCAGCACATCGATCAGGCCGGGCACGCCGAGATGCGACGAGGCATCGAGCTCCAGCGGATCGAGGAAATTGGAATCGACTCTGCGCAACAACACGTCGAGCCGCTTCAGGCCCGCGACGGTGCGGATATGGATGCGGTCGCCGCTAACGGCGAGATCGTCGCCCTCGACCAGGAGAAAGCCGAGATAGCGCGCCAGCGTGGCGTGTTCGAAATAGGTTTCGCTGAAAGCGCCCGGCGTCAACAGGCCGATGCGCGGCTCGTCCCGGTCGGCGCTGGCGCGGAGCGAATCGCGGAACGCCTCGAAGAACGGCGCCACGCGCTCGACGTTCATCGACTTGTAGAGACTGGAAAAGGCGCGCGACAGCACCAAGCGGTTTTCCAGCGCATAGCCGGCACCCGACGGCGCCTGGGTGCGGTCGTTCAGCACCCACCAGCGCCCGTCGGGGCCGCGGCCGACATCGGCGGCATAGAAATGAAGATGACGCCCGCCCGGTGGTTTGACGCCGCAGACGGCGCGGAGATATTCATTGCTGCCGGCAATCGCGGCCGCGGGCACCGCACCATCGCTGACCAGCCGAGCCTCACCATAGAGATCGCGCAGAATCATTTCAAACAATTGGGCGCGCTGCGCGATACCCGTGGTCAGTTGCTGCCAATCGGCCTCGTCGATGATCAGCGGCAGATGGCTGAGCGGCCACAGCCGGTCGGCGGTTTCGCCAGGCGCGCGATAGGTGACGCCGGCCTCGCGCAGATGCCGGTCCGCGGAGGCGAAGCGGCGTTCGATATCTGGCGGCGAAAGTGCTGAAAAGGCATCGAAAAAGCGGGTCCAGGCCGCGCGCGGCGCGCCATCAGGCCCGATATATTCGTCGGGAGTGCCGGGCAGCCGCGCATAGTCGCGCGTCCATTGCGCCATCCGGCGCTGACCCGGACGGGCCTTGCTCTCCTGATTGCTGCCTAGGCCTGACATTCCGATTCCCCGAGACCGTCGCTTCCGATTAGATCAGGAGCGGCGTCCTCAAGTCGAGCGTCAAAGGGAATTCAATTGTGCGTTCCTCGGGCGGCGGCTCGATTCGCCCCGGGGTGTGGCCGTGATCCTGAAACCGGGCCAGCCGCCGCGCCTCCGCCTCATAGGAATTGACCGGCTTGGTATCGTAATTGCGGCCGCCGGGATGGGCGACGTGGTAGACGCAGCCGCCGAGCGAACGGCCGTTCCAGCTATCGATCAAGTCAAATGTCAGGGGCGCGTGGACCGGGATGGTCGGATGCAGCCCCGAGGCCGGCTGCCAGGCCTTGAAGCGGACGGCGGCCACGGCTTCGCCGGAGCGTCCCGTTGATGTCATCGGCATCCGCCTGCCGTTGCAGGTCACGACGTGGCGTCCCTCGACAAAGCCGGTTGCCTTGACCTGCAGGCGCTCCACGGAAGAATCGACATAGCGCACGGTACCGCCGGCCGAGCCCTCCTCGCCCAGCACATGCCAGGGCTCCAGCGCCTGACGCAATTCCAGCGCGACGCCGCCGTGATGGACACGGCCGAACACGGGAAAACGGAATTCGAGCTGTGCCGAATACCATTCCGGCGAAAACTCATAGCCGGATTGCCTGAGCTCATCGAGCACGCCGAGAAAATCCTCCCAGAGGAAATGCGGCAGCATGAAACGATCATGCAGCGCGGTTCCCCAGCGTACGAACTTGCCCTGCTGCGGCTCGCGCCAGAGCTTTGCGATCAGCGCGCGGATCAACAATTGCTGCGCCAGCGACATCCGCGGGTCGGGCGGCATTTCGAGCGCGCGGAATTCGACCAGCCCGAGACGGCCGGTCGGGCCATCGGGCGAATAGAGCTTGTCGATGCAGATTTCGGCGCGATGGGTATTACCGGTTATGTCGACGAGGATATGTCGGAACAGCCGGTCGACCAGCCATAGCGGGGCTTCGATATCGGGCGGCGGCACATGCGAGAGCGCGATTTCGAGTTCATAGAGCCCGTCGTGCCGTGCCTCGTCGATACGCGGCGCCTGGCTGGTCGGGCCGATGAACATGCCGGAGAACAAATAGGACAGCGACGGATGGCGCTGCCAGTACAGCACCAGGCTCTTCAGCAAATCCGGACGGCGCAGGAACGGCGAATCCTGCGGTGTAGAGCCGCCGACAACGACATGATTTCCACCGCCGGTGCCGGTGTGGCGGCCATCGACAAGGAAGCGGTTGGCGCCGAGCCGGATCTTGGCGGCGTCTTCATACAGGCCGAAGGTGATGTCGACCGCCTCGCGCCAGCTTTGCGCCGGCTGTACGTTGATTTCGATCACGCCGGGATCGGGCGTCACCTTGATGACCTCGACGCGCGGATCGTAAGGCGGCCCGTAGCCCTCGACATAAACCGGTATCTGCAACTCTTCGGCAGTCGCCTCGACCGCCGCGATCAGATGAAGATAGTGTTCGAGCTTCTCGACCGGCGGCATGAAGGCGCACAACACGCCGTCGCGGATTTCGACCGAGGTTGCCGTGCGCACCGGCCTGAGTTTGCACTTTGCTTTCGGCTCTTGCGCTCGCCGTTGCGTGTCCCCTGCTTCAGGCTCCTTGTCTTCGGCCGCAAGCTCCAGCCGCGCTTCCATCGGATCCTGCTCGACGACATAAGGATATTCTTCCGGCGGAACATGCGGCAGCGACGCCATCGGCAGCCGGAGCCCGAGCGGGGAATCGCCTGGGATCAGAAACAAATGGCTGCGCCGGAATTGCCAGCGCTCGCTCATCCAGCGAGGACCATCGGCGTCCGCATGCTGGACCGGCAGCACGAACCCTTTCGGCTTGTCGAGCCCTTCATCGAACACCCGCGCCATGCGTGATCGTTCTTCGGGATCGGACAACTTGGAGTCGCCGGGATCGACATTGACCGGAAGTGCGGCTTCCTTTTGCAACCAATGCACGGGGTCTTCGTGCGCCGGCATCACGTAGCTGGCGTCGAGGCCGAGCCGCTTCGCGATGCCTTCCATCAGTTGCCGGGCGTCTGCGACATCGGCTTTGTGCGGGTTCTCAATCTTTGCGATCAGGTCGGCATTCTTCCAGATCGGCACGCCGTCCTTGCGCCAATAGAGTCCGAACGCCCAGCGCGGCAGGCTTTCGCCCGGATACCATTTACCTTGCCCGTAATGCAGTAACCCACCCGGCGCGAAACGCGCCCGCAGCTTTCGGATCAGCTCATCCGCCAGCGCCTGCTTGGTCGGGCCGATGGCAGCGATGTTCCATTCCGGCGATTCGAGATCGTCGATCGAGACAAAGGTCGGCTCGCCGCCCATGGTCAGCCGCACGTCGTCGCGCCTGAGATCGGCATCGACCTGCTCGCCGAGCCGATCGAGCCGTGTCCAGGATTCATCGGAGAACGGCCGCGTGATCCGCGGCGCCTCGCGGATGCGCCTGACGCTCATCTCGAAACCGAATTCGACGTTGGCGAAGCCGGCGCTGCCCGAGACCGGCGCCGCGGAGCGATAATGCGGCGTGGCAGCGACGGGGATATGCCCCTCTCCCGTCAGCATGCCCGAGGTGACGTCGAACCCTATCCAGCCGGCGCCGGGAAGGTAGACCTCCGCCCATGCGTGCAGATCGGTGAAATCGCTTTCGACCTCGCGCGGGCCTTCGATAGGATCGATATCGGGACGCAACTGCATGAGGTAGCCGGAGACGAAGCGCGCGGCGAGACCGAGATGCCGCAATGCCTGGATCAACAGCCACGCCGAATCGCGGCACGAGCCGGAACCCCGCGCCAGCGTCTCCTCCGGCGTCTGAATGCCCGGCTCCATCCGGATGACATACTTGATCTTCTTCTGAAGCTGAGCGTTGAGCTCGACCAGGAAATTGACCGTGCTGTCGGCCTCGCGCGGAATCTCCTTTAAGTAAGCCGCGAACAACGGCCCCTGCTCGGAGGTTGCGAGATAGGGCGCGAGCTCGGTCTTGAGATCGGCGGTGTACTGAAACGGAAAGGAATTGGCATAGGGCTCGACGAAGAAATCGAAGGGATTGACGACCGTCATCTGCGCGGTGAAGTCGACTTCTATTCTGAGCTCCGACGCCTTCTCCGGAAAGACGAAGCGCGCCAGCCAATTGCCCTGCGGATCCTGCTGCCAGTTCACGAAATGATTGGCGGGCGTCACCTTGAGCGAATAGCTCAGGATCGGCGTCCGCGTATGCGGCGCCGGACGCAGGCGAACGGTCTGAGGGCCGAGATCGATCGGTCGGTCATATTTGTAGTGCGTGACGTGGTGTAGTGCGACGTAGATCGACACGGACCGGAGACTCCAGCGGCTTTTTTAAGCAGAACACCGGTTCCGAGCGGGATCAAGCATTAACAACGGGCATGAGGTGCCTATGGGACGTGCGGCTCCCACTGTCGTCCCTGCGAACGCAGGGGACCCATACCGCGTGATTTATGAAGTGAAGCGGAATCGCTGACACCTGCTGAAACAACGAACGGCTGTGGTTATGGGCCCTGCGTTCGCAGGGGCGACAAGTTGAGGGGTTCTCGCCTCTATTACGTCGTCCCTGCGAGCGCAGGGACCCATACGCCGCGGCCAGCGTAAGGGGCACGCGGGGTGACAGCTTTGCTTCAACGACTTCGAGCGGTGGTTATGGGCCCCTGCGTTCGCAGGGGCGACGAGCTGTGCAAGAACTACATCGTCGCCCCAAGCACCCACGGCGCGAACTCGGCACTACCGAAATCAAAACTCTCGCTTTTGGTCGGCTGGCCGGATGCCGTTTTCAGCATCAATTCGAAAATGCGCTGGCCGCATTGCTGCACGGTCTCCTCGCCGTCGAGGATGGTGCCGCAATTGACGTCCATGTCATCTTCCATGCGCTTGTACATCGGCGTGTTGGTCGCGAGCTTGATCGAGGGCGCGGGCTTGCAGCCGAACACGCTGCCGCGGCCCGTGGTGAAGCAGACCATGTTGGCGCCGCCCGCGACCTGGCCTGTCGCCGCAACCGGGTCGTAGCCGGGCGTGTCCATAAAGACAAAACCCTTCTTGGTGATCGGCTCAGCATAGTTGAGCACGTCGACCAGATTGGTGCTGCCGGCCTTCGCCATCGCGCCCAATGATTTTTCCAGGATGGTGGTGAGGCCGCCGGCTTTGTTGCCGGGGCTTGGATTGGCATTCATCTCGGCGCCTTCGCGCCTGGTGTATTCTTCCCACCAGCGCATCAGGCCGACGAGTTTTTCGCCGACCTCGCGGCTGACGGCGCGCCGCGTCAGCAGATGTTCGGCGCCATAGGTCTCCGGCGTCTCCGAGAGGATCACGGTGCCGCCGTGGCGCACCAGCAGATCGCTCGCCGCGCCCAGTGCCGGATTGGCCGATACGCCGGAGTAACCGTCCGAGCCGCCGCATTGCAGCGCCACCGTCAATTCGCTGGCTGCGACCTTCTCGCGCTTTACTTTATTGGCGTCGGTCAGCGCCTCCTTCACGAAGGCGATGCCGGCCTCCACCGTCTTGCGGGTGCCGCCGACTTCCTGGATGTCCATCGCGCGCAAACGTCCGGCGAGCTTTTGCTCCTCCATCAGCCCGCCGATCTGGTTGACCTCGCAGCCAAGCCCCAGCACGACCACATGGGAGAAATTTGCGTGCCGCGCGTAGCCGCCGAGTGTCCGCCGCAACAGCGCCAGCGGTTCGTTCTGCGTCATGCCGCAGCCGGTCTTGTGGGTCAGCGCCACCACGCCATCGACGTTCGGATAGTCGGCCAGCGGATTGTCGCCGGTGAAGGGATTCTTCTTGAACATGTCGGCGACGATGCCGGCGACATGGGCGCTGCAATTCACCGAGGTGAGGATCCCGATATAGTTGCGCGTCGCCACACGGCCGTCGGCGCGGCGAATGCCGTCGAAGCTGGCGGGCAGATCGAAATTCGGCACCGGCTTGACGTCGACGCCATAGGCATAGTCCTTGGCAAAATCGCCCATGCCGCAGTTTTGCGTGTGCACGTGCTGGCCCGGCGCGATTGGCGCGGTGGCAAAGCCGATGATCTGGCCGTAGCGGCGGACCGGCTCGCCTGCGGCGATCGGCCTGATCGCGACCTTATGGCCGGCAGGAATCCGTTGGGTTGTGGTGACGCCCTCGGCCACCACCATCCCCGGCGGCAAGCTCGCGCGCGCGATCAGCACGCCATCGTCAGGGTGCAGGCGGATCACGGGTGCCGGGGTGGTCATGGGAGTGTCTCCTCGGTATCTAGCTATCGTGCCCCGGATGCTGCGCAGCGCGTTCGGGATCGCGCTTCGCGCGACTCCTACGATGCGCTGCTGATCCGGGGCCCACGCACCGCTGCTGCTACTAGGTCCCGGCTCTGCGGTGCAGCGCTAAGAAGCGCTGCACCGCGTCCGGGACACGAGATCTTTTACGCCTTCCCGCCGCTATCCTTGCGGGTCTGATTCACCTGCATCTTGGCGTAGGTCATCATCAGGCCGCTCTCGTTCGACAGCGTCACGAGCTTGAAGCCCATGTTGATGGCGCGCACCGCGCCCTCGGCGCCCGAGCAGTGGATGCCGGGATTGAGCCCGCGCTTGCCGCATTCCTTGACGATCTTCTCGTAGATCTTGAGAATTTCAGGTTCGTCGCGGTCGAGCTTCGGCACCAGGCCATAGGAGAAACCGAGGTCGGAGGGGCCGATATAGACGCCGTCGATGCCTTCGACGTCGAGGATCGACTCCATGTTTTCGACCGCCGTCCTGGTCTCCATCATCGGCAGCAGCACAATCTCGTCGTTCGCCGTCTGCTGGTAAGAACCGGCCGAGCCATACATGCCGGAGCGGATCGGGCCGTTCGAGCGCGTGCCCTTCGGCGGATACTTGGAATACTGGACGAGGTTCTTCGCCTCCTCCTTGGTGTTGATCATCGGGCAGATCACGCCATAGGCGCCGCCGTCGAGCACCTTGCCGATGATGCCGGGCTCGTTCCAGGGCACGCGGACCATCGGCGTCACCGGATGACCGTTCATCGCCTGAAAGCATTGCACCATCGAAAGATAGTCCTGCACGCCGTGCTGCATGTCGACGGTAACGCTGTCGAAGCCGCACTGCGCGATCACTTCGGCCGAGAAGCCGGACGGGATCGCGAGCCATGCGTTCACCACGGCCTTGCCCGAGGCCCATACTTTCTTGACGTTGTTGGTTGCCATTGATCGCTTTCCCTTTGTGATCGTTACAATTTGTTGGAGTTCGCAGATTTGATTAGCTGGTCGCGCGCTGAATGCTCGCTTCGCTGACGCCGACCTCGCGGGCGGTGTTGACGATTGCAGCCCAGGTATCATCAGGCAGCGGCACGCCGTTCCTGGTGCGTTCGGCGCGCATCTTGCGTTCGGGGTCACCCGGGACCAGCACGGACTCGACGCCGGCGATCGGCTTGGTCTCCCGGATGAAGTCGGTATAGCGCGAGATTTCGTCGTCGAAATAGTTGGCCGTGTCGATCACCTTGGGATCGATATAGAAGGCAAGCATGCCGTTGGCGAACTGCCGGCCACCCGAAGTGGCGCCGGTGCCGGTCAGCGCTCCGCCGAGCAGTTCGCAGATGAACGCCAACCCCGAGCCCTTGTGCTCGCCGAACGCGCGGATCGCGCCCGTGCCCTTGGTGTGGTCGCGCGGCCCGTCCGGCGTGTAGGGACCGTAGAGCACGGACGGCTCCTCGCTCAGCGTGCCGTCGGCATCGACCAGTGCGCCGGTCGGAAGCTTTTTGCCGCCGCGGCTGGCGACCAGCACCTTGCCTTCGGCAACGATCGAGGTGGCAAAATCGAGCACGATCGGATCTTGCCTCTGGCGCGGAATGCCGACGCAGTAAGGCGCGGTCGAGAGCCGTTTCTGGACACCGCCATACGGCGCGACCAGCAGCGAGCCGGCGGCATTGACGAAGTGCACCGATACTAGCCCTTCGGCGGCGGCCATCTCAGCCCAGTCGCCGACGCGGCCGATGTGGCCGGCGTTGCGCAGCGCGATGGCTGACAGTCCCGCCTTCTTGCACTTCTCAATGCCGGTCCGCACCGCGAATGGCGTCACGGTCTGACCATAGCCGAACTTGCCATCGACCACGGCGAGCGACGGGGTGTCGACGACGATCTCAGGGGTCTGATTTGGAACGACGTTGCCCGTCTTCTTCCAGCGGATATAGACCGGAACCCGGATCACGCCGTGGCTGTCATGGCCGGTGAGATTGGCTGTCGTGAGATAAGTAGCGATGCGCCTTGCTTCCTCGGGCGAGGATTCCGAATGAGAAAAAACCTCTGCGACGAAGTCGATCAGATTGTTGACTTTTATTGTGACCATGTCCGGATTTCAGCCCTGTCCTTGCACGGGAGAGCCTGCGTTTGAGCAGCTAGCCCCGCGATTCCCGCACCGGTTTTGATGACCGGCTTGGCCGGCACTTTGAACGAAAAATCGCGCGCATGTCTACCGCCTCAGTCGCATTTGACAAATGATTGCAATCATTTGCCCGGCCGCTATGCATCGGGCCAGTAGCATCATGCAAATTTGCGCCTACTCGTCTGCTTCGGCCTCGCCCTCACCCGCTACCTCCATCGCGGCAAGGCTGCGCTCGAGTTCGCCCAGCATGTCCTGCAATTCGGCGAGCTTGCGCGCTCCAAAACGGTGCGTGATCTCGGCGTAGATCGCTTCCGAGGTGGGCGCGACGGCCTCGATCAGCTTCAGCCCCTTGGAGGAGATCGACACCTCGCCGCGGCGAAGATCTGCCTTGGCCGTGCGGCGTTCGATCAGATCGCGCGCTTCGAGATCGCGCAGGATTCGCGATAGGCTCGGCCCCAGCAGGAAGGCGACGCGTGCCAGCTCGGTCACCTCGATGGTATCCACCGCAGTCAGCGCGCGCAGGATCCGCCATTGCTGCTCGGTCAGCCCATGATTGCGCAACGACGGACGGAACTGGCGCATCACGGCTTCGCGCGCGCGCAAGAGCGACATCGGCAGCGAGCGCGAGAATTCGCGCATCGGCCCGCGACGGACCTCCGTCGTTCCCTCTGGGTCCGAACGCGATCCGTTCGGCGATTTCTTGCCTGACATCTTCAGTGGCCCGCCATTGGGAATCCTCGATCGAGGCAAGGATAGAGTTTTGCGGCGCAACAAGCATCAAATCAGTTTACACCGAATAACTTAACATGTTAAACAGATTTCAGCACCCGCTTTTTACTGATCGAGCCGGACGCCCATGACCCTTTCCAGAGACGATATCCGAAGCGCCGCCGAGCGGCTCGATGTCGCCGAAAAGACCCGCAAACAGATCCGGCAGCTTTCGCTTGAACATCCCGGCATAACGATCGAGGATGCCTACGCTATTCAAAAAGCTTGGGTCGAGATGAAGGTTGCGCAGGGGCGCACCGTGAAGGGCCACAAGATCGGCCTGACCTCGAAGGCAATGCAGAGCGCGCTCAATATTGACGAGCCTGACTCCGGCATCCTGCTCGATGACATGTTCTTTGCCGACGGCGGGCTTGTGCCTTCAGATCGTTTCATCGCCACCCGCATCGAGGCCGAACTGGCCTTCGTGATGAAGTCGCGGCTGGCTGGACCTGATAGCACGATGTTCGACGTCCTTAACGCCACCGATTTCGTGGTGCCCGCGCTGGAGATTCTGGATACGCGGGTCGAGCGGATCGATCCACAGACCAAGGCGACCCGGAAGATATTCGACACCATTGCCGACAATGCCGCGAATGCCGGCATCGTGCTCGGCGGCCGCCCGATCCGGCCAATGGACGCCGACCTGCGCTGGATCGGCGCGCTCTGTTTCCGCAACGGCCAGCTCGAGGAGACCGGGCTTGCGGCCGGCGTTCTCAATCATCCCGCCACGTCGGTAGCCTGGCTTGCCAACAAGATCGCACCGAACGGGCTGGCGCTGGAGGCCGGACAAGTGGTGTTGGCGGGCTCGTTCATTCGTCCGATCGAGACCCGCAAGGGCGACACGATCCAGGCGGATTATGGACCCTACGGTTCGGTGAGTTGCTACTTCGCCTGATGCTTTAGGACGATGGGAGCCATCGGAACATGCCGCACTTCACGATTGAATATTCAGCCAATCTCGATGGGCGCGTCGACATGGGCGCGGTGGTGGAACTGGTCCGGAAGGTGGCGGTGGAAACCGGCATCTTCCCGCTCGGGGGTATCCGCGTCCGCGCCATCAAATGCGAGCACTATGCGATCGCCGATGGTCGCCAGGCTTACGGCTTTCTCGACATGGTGTTGCGGCTTGGCGAGGGGCGCGACCTCGCCACCCGCAAAAAGGCCGGCGAACATATTTTCAAGGCGTTGTCGGCCTACCTTGATCCGGTGTTTGCGAGCGAAAAGTTCGCGCTGTCGTTCGACATGCAGATCAACGACAAGGAAACAAGCTGGAAGCGCAACAACATCCACGACGCTGTGAAACTGGTGACCGCCCATGGATAAGCCCACGCCGAAATCAGGCAATGTGTTCCAGGCCAACCGCGACCGCGCAGCCCCCCTGCTCGCCAAATTGAAGAGCGAGGGCATCGGCCACATGATCGACGGCAAGACCGTGCCGTCGGTCTCCGGCCAGACATTTGAGACGAAGTCCCCGGTTGATGGCGCAGTGCTGGCATCGGTCGCGCGCGGCAATGCCGAAGACATCGACCGCGCCGCAACCGCCGCCGCAACGGCCTTCAAATCCTGGCGCGACATGCCCGCCGCCGCGCGGAAGAAGTTGCTGCATCGCGTGGCTGACGCGATCGAGGACCACGCCGATGATATCGCGGTGCTGGAATGCATCGACACCGGCCAGGCCCACCGCTTCATGGCCAAAGCCGCGATCCGGGCGGCGGAGAACTTCCGCTTCTTTGCCGACAAGTGCGGCGAAGCCCGGGACGGCCTCAACATGCCCTCCGAGGAGCACTGGAACATCTCGACCCGAGTGCCGATCGGCCCGGTCGGCGTGATCACGCCGTGGAACACGCCGTTCATGCTGTCGACCTGGAAGATCGCGCCGGCGCTGGCCGCCGGCTGCACCGTCGTGCACAAGCCGGCCGAATGGTCACCGGTTACGGCGGACCTGCTGGCGAAGCTTGCGAAACAGGCCGGCCTGCCGGACGGCGTGCTCAACACGGTCCATGGCATGGGTGAGGAAGCGGGCAGGGCGCTGACCGAACATCCCGCCATCAAGGCGATCGGTTTCGTCGGCGAGAGTTCGACCGGTTCCGCGATCATGGCGCAGGGCGCCCCCACCCTGAAGCGCGTGCATTTTGAACTCGGGGGCAAGAACCCCGTAATCGTGTTCGACGACGCCGATCTCGACCGGGCACTCGATGCGGTGGTCTTCATGATCTACTCGCTCAACGGCGAGCGCTGCACCTCGTCGAGCCGGCTGCTGGTCCAGCAAGGTATCGCCGATGAATTCATCGAAAAGCTGACCGCCCGGGTCAAGGCGCTGAAGGTTGGGCATCCGCTCGACCCCGCCACCGAGATCGGCCCCCTGATCCATGAGCGGCATCTTGCAAAAGTCTGCAGCTATTTTGACATCGCCAGAAAGGACGGCGCCACCATCGCGGTGGGTGGCAGGCCGCACGACGGCCCCGGCGGCGGGCATTACGTGCAGCCGACCCTCGTCACCGGCGCGCACTCAAACATGCGCGTGGCGCAGGAGGAAGTGTTCGGCCCGTTCCTGACCGTGATCCCGTTCAAGGATGAGAAGGACGCCATCGAGATCGCCAACGGCGTGCAATACGGCCTGACCGGCTATGTCTGGACCGGCGATATGGGGCGCGCGCTGCGCGTTGCGGACGCGCTGGAGGCCGGCATGATCTGGCTCAATTCCGAAAACGTCCGCCATCTGCCGACGCCGTTCGGCGGCATGAAAGCTTCAGGCATCGGCCGCGACGGCGGCGACTACTCGTTCGACTTCTATATGGAAACCAAGCACGTCTCGCTCGCCCGCGGGACGCATAAGATTCAGAGACTGGGAGTGTAACAGCCACCGTCGTTCCGGGATGGTCCGAAGGACCAGACCCGGAACCTCGAGATTCTCAGGTGCGCAATCGCGCACCATAGTTCGATACTGCGTATCGCCCCGGAATGACGCCTCAAGCAGGGAAACGCCTATGCCCGTTCCGACACACACATTCACCCCGCCGTTCAACATCATCCGCTGCAGCCATGCCGTGCTCGACGTCACCGACCTCGGCAAGAGCCGCGCATTCTACGAGACCACCGTTGGCCTGCATGTCGAGGACGCCGACGACAAGGCGGTTTATTTGCGCGGCAGCGAGGAGCATCAGCATCACTCGCTGGTACTGCGGAAGGCCCCGGCCGCGGCCTGCAATCGACTCGGCTTCAAGGTCGGCAATGACGGCGACCTCGACAAGGCCGCGACCTTTTTTTCCGAGAACGGCATCCCTTACGCCTTCGCCGATCAGCCGTTCCAGGGCCGCACCCTGCAGTTCAGCGATCCCGCCGGCTTCCAACTCGAGCTCTATGCGTCGATGGACAAGCGCCCGCATCTGCTGCGGCGCTACGATCTCTATAAAGGCTGCCATCCGCAGCGGCTCGATCATTTCAACATCTTCGCGCCCGAGGTTCAGGGCACCATCGACTTCTATGCGCGGCTCGGCTTCCGGCTGACCGAATACGGCGAGGAAGACGGCCCGAACGGGCGGATCGCAGCGGCCTGGATGCACCGCAAGGGCAACGTCCACGACCTCGCCATCACCAACGGCCGCGGTCCTCGCCTGCACCATTTTGCCTATTGGGTGCCGACGGCGATGAACGTCCTGCATCTCTGCGACGTGATGGCTTCAAGCGGATATCTGAAGAACATCGAGCGCGGCCCGGGCCGCCACGGCATCTCGAATGCATTCTTCCTCTATGTCCGGGACCCGGACGACCACCGGCTCGAACTCTACACCAGCGACTACTTCACCGGAGACCACGACCACGAACCGCTGCGCTGGTCGTTAAAGGACCCGCGCCGACAAACGCTGTGGGGCGCACCGGCACCGCGCTCCTGGTTCGAGGAGGGTTCGCCCTTCACGGGGCAAGAGGTTCGCGAGCCGCTCTTCGTCGCCGATGTCACGATTGCGGATTGACGGAACAGAAGATGGCCCCTCTCCGTCTCGCTACCTTCACCGTCAACGGCACCCAGAAATACGGCGCCGTGACCGATGCCGGCATCGTCGATCTCTCCGACCGGTTCGGAACGGAATACCCGACACTGCGCGAGGTCATCGCCGCCGGCGCGCTGATGAAACTCGCCGAAGACGCGGCGCGGCGCGCGCCGGATTACGCGCTCGATGCGGTTAGTTGGCAGCCGCCGATCCCCTCGCCGGAAAAGATCATCTGCATCGGCGTGAACTACCCCGACCGCAACGCCGAATACAAGGACGGCCAGGACGCGCCGAAATATCCGAGCATGTTCATGCGGACACCGCGCTCCTTTGTCGGCCACAACGCGCCGCTGGTCCGCCCGCGCGCCTCGGCGCAACTCGATTACGAGGGCGAACTGGTGCTTGTGATCGGCAAGGCCGGCCGGCACATCAAGGAGAGCGCCGCGCTCGACCACATCGCAGCCGTCACGCTCTGCAACGAAGGCACCATCCGCGATTGGGTGCGGCACGCCAAGTTCAACGTCACCCAGGGCAAGAATTTCGATTCCACCGGCAGCCTCGGCCCGTGGCTCGTGCCCTACGCCGATGAAAGCCAGATTGCGGACATCCGCCTCACCACGAAGGTCAATGGCGAGACCCGGCAGGATGACCGCACCGGCCGGTTGATCTTCGGCTTCCGCTACCTGATCAGCTATCTCTCGACCTTTACCACGCTGGTGCCGGGCGACGTCATCGTGACGGGTACGCCGACCGGCGCCGGCGCGCGGTTCGACCCGCCGCGCTATCTGAAGCCTGGCGACGTCATCGAGGTTGCGGCCGAGGGTATCGGTGTGCTGAAGAATGGCGTGATCGACGAAGCCTGACTAATCCCGCGAGCGAGTGGACTGAACCATGAAATCAACTTCCGGCGGCGAAGCGATCGTCAACGGCCTCGTCGCGCATGGCGTCGACACTGTGTTCGGCCTGCCCGGCGCGCAGATCTATGGCCTGTTCGATGCCTTCCATCAGGCGCAACTGAAAGTGATCGGCGCGCGGCATGAACAAGCCTGCGGCTACATGGCGTTCGGCTACGCACGTTCATCGGGCAAGCCGGGCGTGTTCAGCGTGGTGCCCGGCCCGGGCGTACTCAATGCCAGTGCCGCGCTACTCACTGCGTTCGGCTGCAACGAGCCGGTGCTGTGCCTGACCGGACAGGTGCCGACGGCGTTTCTCGGCAAGGGCCGCGGCCATCTGCACGAGATGCCGGACCAACTCGCAACGCTGCGCACCTTCGTGAAATGGGCCGAGCGGATCGAATACCCAGATGCCGCACCCGCCGCGGTGTCGCGCGCGTTTCAGGAGATGATGTCGGGCCGCCGCGGTCCGGTGTCGCTGGAAATGCCGTGGGACATCTTTACGCAGCGTGCGCAGGTCGGCGCCTCAACCGTGTTCGATCCGTTTCCGGCGCCGCAACCCGATCCCGACCGGATCAAGGCGGCGGCTGCGCTGATCAAGGATGCGAAGCGGCCGATGATCTTCGTCGGCAGCGGCGCGATCCATGCGCACGAGGAGATTCTCGAACTGGCCGAAATGATCGATGCGCCTGTCGTGGCGTTCCGCAGCGGCCGCGGCATCGTCTCCAACGCGCACGAGCTCGGGCTGACCATGGCGGCGGCCTACAAGCTCTGGCCGAACACCGATCTGATGATCGGGATCGGCACGCGCATGGAGTTGCCGGCCTCGGGATTCCGCTGGCCGTACCAGCCGAAGGGACTGAAGTCCGTTCGCATCGATATCGATCCGGCCGAGACGCGCCGACTCACGTCCGATGCCGCCGTGGTCGCGGATGCGAAAGCTGGCACGGCCGATCTCGTGGCTGCTGTGAAGAAGGCTGGCTATAGCAGGACCAGCGGCCGGCGCGCCGAAATCCGCGAAGCTACCGCGGCGGCACATCTGGAGATCCAGAAGGTGCAGCCACAGATGGCGTATCTGAACGTGTTGCGCGAGGTGCTGCCGGCCAAAGCGATCGTTACCGATGAGCTCTCGCAGGTTGGCTTCGCCTCCTGGTACGGCTTTCCGGTCTACGAGCCGCGCACCTTCATCACCTCGGGGTATCAAGGCACGCTCGGCTCCGGCTTCCCCACCGCGCTGGGCGCCAAGGTCGCCAACCCGGACCGCCCGGTGGTCGCGATCACGGGCGATGGCGGCTTCATGTTCGGCGTGCAGGAACTGTCAACCGCCGTGCAATTCAAGATCGGCGTGGTGACGCTGGTGTTCAACAACAACGCCTATGGCAATGTGCGGCGCGATCAGCGCCAGCATTTTGACGGACGCGTGGTGGCGTCGGACCTGGTCAATCCGGACTTCGTGAAGCTGGCGGAATCCTTCGGCGCGGGTGCTGCGCGGGTAACTTCGCCCGATCAGTTCCGGCTCGCGCTGGAGAAGGCGCTGGCCGATGGCGGGCCGTGCGTGATCTCGGTGGAGGTGCCAACGGATTCGGAAGTCTCGCCGTGGACGTTCATTCACCCGGCGAAGAACGCTTAGGCCTGCTTCGCCGCCCCACCGTGTTGCATCCGCGAGGCTGCGATCACCAGCAACCCTGCACCTGCAACCGACCAGCACGCCACGGGCGCCCAGTGCAACAGCGGCGCATATTCCGGCAGCTTTTGCAGGCCGCCGGCCACCGCCGCCATCCGCGCAAAGGTCGCGAGCGCCAGCGCGGAGAAGACCAGCCCCACCACCTTGCCCTCGGCGCCGGTCTCCCCGATCGCCAGCGCCGCCGAAACCGCGGACATCAGCATGCAGCCCCACGCCGCGCCGGCGACGAACTGTGCCGCGATCAGCATGTTGAGATTGCCGGCCATCTCCGCGCCCAGCACGGCGAGCGCGCCGAGCAGGCCGGCCGCCCCCATCACGATCAGCCCGCCGCGATGCTTGACCACGACGCTCGCCGGAAACATCGCGATGTTGAAACCGATCCAGAACACCGGCATCAGCCATGGCAATTCGTCCGGCTTAGCAAAGCGCAGGAAGAACGGCGTGCTGTTGATGGAAAATGCAGTTGATAGCCGAGCGAGAGGATCAGCATCGAAGCGATGAAGAACGTCGGTATCGGGCCAAGCGGTTTTGCAGCCGCAACCGGTTGCTTTGCGGCGCGAGGTGTCTGCGCCAGATCACGCTCGACCCTCGAAAGCGCGAGCGTCGTGAGCAGCAGTACCACGCCCGAGATCACGAAGGGTAGCCGCGGGTCGTGATTGCGCAGCACCAGGCCGAGATAGGGCGATACCGCGCCGGCCAGGCCGTAGCCGAGCATCGTCAGCGCCGACAGAAACGGGATCGCCGGTCGCGCGGCGTATTTTCCGAGCAGCGCCAGCGGCGGCGCGCGCAGGGCCGATGACGTCACGACCCAGATCAGGATCAGGGCGATGAACCAGATCTGCGCGCCCGGCCCCGTACCCGCCACGAACGGCAGCGCGACAAACGCCGTGCAGGAGATTGCGGTCAGGACAGCGATGAACACGCCGAGCTTGCCGACGAAGGGTGCGATCTTGTCGGCGGCAATCCCCATCGCGGTGTCGGTGATGGTGAAGATTGCCTGATCCAGCATCAGGATCAGGATCACGGCTGATGGCGCGATGCCGACATCGGCGCAGAGTTTTGGCAGGTAGATGACGTAAGTGGTCCACCCCAGCGTGAACACAAGCTGCAGCACGGCAAGATAGACGCCGGTGCGATTGGCGGTGGTTTCGGACGTTGCTTCTGTCGTGCTCATGTCGGCCCCCCGGCGGAAAGAGCATAGACGATGAAAACGGCCGATGGAACGTCTCTCCCCTTCTCCCCTTGTGGGAGGATCAGCGCGCCTTGCGGAAAGTGAGATTGATGCGCTGGCGGCCCATCAGGGGATGCTCGCCGTCGGCGAGCGCGGCTACGCCGTGGAAGAACAGCCGCGACGGTCCGCCCCAGACCACGATGTCGCCATGCTCGAGCCGGTAGCGCTTCGGTTTGTCGGCGCGCTTCGGACCGCCGAACAGGAAGATCGCGGACAGACCGAGCGACACCGACACGATCGGCGCGGCGAAATCCTGCTCGTCCTTGTCCTGATGGAGCGACATCCGTGCGCCGGGCGCGTAGCGGTTGATCAGGCAGGCATCGGGCGCGAAGCCGGCAAAGCCAGCCTCGGCGGCCGCCTGCTCCGCAATTACGTGGAAGCTCGGCGGCATCTCCGGCCAAGGCTGCCCGGAATCCGGATCAATGCCGTCATAGCGATAGCCGCTGCGGTCGGTCACCCAACCGGCACTGCCGCAATTGGTCATCGCGACCGACATCTGATGACCGCCGGGCGTAAACATACGGCGGAATGGCGCTCGCGCGATGATCTCGCGCAACGCCGCGACCACTTCGTTTTCGAAGGGCTTCGCATATCCGCGCAGCAATACCGCTCCCTCCGCCATCGCTTCGCGCGATGGGCGCACATCCGGCACGGCCTCGAACAAATCCGCAGTCAACTCAGTCCGCACTCATTTGGCATCGTGAAAGATCACGCCGACGGTATGGCGATGGCCGGAGCGGATCCGGCTGACGCCGTGGCGTAGGTTAACGCGATAGGGCCCACGCATCCCCTGCACCGGCCGATGATGCACAGCAAACGCAACGGCATCGCCCTGCCTCAGCGGCACCACCTCGGGCCGCGACTGCATCCGCGGCCGCTGCTCGGTCAGTACGAACTCGCCGCCTTCGAAATCGCGCCCCGGTTCCGACAGCAGGATCGCGACCTGCAGCGGGAACACGTGCTCGCCATAGAGGTCCTGATGCAGGCAATTGTAGTCGCCTTCGCCATATTGCAGAAGCAGCGGCGTCGGCCGCGTCTGACCGGCGTCGTGGCAGCGTTTCAGGAATGCTGCATGCTTGTCGGGATAGCGGATGTCGATCCCCATCGTTTCGTTCCAGCGATTGGCCACGCCGCAGAGCCGTGTATAGAGCGCGGGCCGCAGTTCCGTGATCAGATCAGGCAATGGATAGTCAAAATATTTGTACTCGCCGCGACCAAAGCCGTGGCGCCCCATAACGATCCGGCTGCGGAAATTCTTGTCGTCGGGATAAAGCGCAGCCAGCGCTGCGCATTCGTCCGGCGACAACAATCCCTTCAGCACAGCGCAGCCCTGCGCGTCGAGATCGGCAGTTGCCTGCGTCCAGTCGATGGCATCGACGCGGGCGGCGATGTCGGGGGCAGGATGGTGGATGTTTCTTGCGGTCGCTTTCATGCTGGCAGTCTCGCAAACAGGCCACAACAGAACCACCCGATTTCTGACGAGTTCCATCCCCGTCATTGCGCGCCACCCGGTCGGCGCAAAGCGCCGCCGGATGACAGGCTCCGCGAAGCAATCCACGCCTCAGCTCGGGGATAGATGGATTGCTTCGCTTCGCTCGCAATGACTGCGGTTAGAGCCCGGCGTCACCCTAACACCGGCAGCGCGATCACGTCATAGCCGTGGCTGATCTTCCGCTTCAGCACGGGATCCTCCAGTTCAAACTCGAAGCGATCAGCCGGGCGGATGCCGCCCTTGGCCGCAAACGTGCCGCCAAACATGGCGCAGCCGTCGGGCAGGCCTTTGCCGCCAAAGCCGCGCTCGATCAGGTCATTCACCGGCAGCATGGCATCCAGCGTACCCTCCTGGTAGAGCACCCGCGCGCCGCCGATGATGGCCCAGGAGCGCAGGATCAGCCGGTCCCAGTGACCGATGACCTCCTCCAGTTCCCACAGCACCGAGGCGACCGGCTTGTCGCACATCTGCTTTGAGACGGTGACACTGTAGCTCTCCACCTTGCGGTCGGTATGGTCGGAGCCGCAGCCGACAAAGATGCGACCCTGCCAGCCGATCAGCACGAACTCGACCTCACCGCTGGAATCTTCGCCGGAGACCTCGATGCGGTCAGCTTGGGTAATCCGCCGCGCCGAGCAGCGGTAGTAGATCGGTGTCGTCGCCGGGCGCGCGATGCCGAGCGCTTCGAGTTCGGCGATGTGCTTGTCGCGTGCGACCGGATCGCGCCCGGTCCAGCCGGCGATGACGGCCTGGTCGATCGCGAGCGTCAGCGGCGTCAGCATACCCTTGTCGTCGACGTTGAAGGTCAGATCAAACACGGATGACATCCTCCATTCCGGCGGCGAGTTGGAAGACGCGGCGATCCGATCCGCCGGCGGCTGCGAGCATCAGCCCGACCGGCACCTCGCCCTCGCGATGCGCGGGCAGCGAGATCGCGCAGCCGTCGAGCATGTTGATCAGGGTGCAATTGCGCAAGGCGCGCAGATTCTGCGTGGCGAAGGCCTGGTCGTCGGCGAGGTCGGCGATCCTGGGCGGCGTATTCGCGGTGGTCGGCAGCACCAGCGCGTCGTACGGCGCGATGCGCTGTTCGGTTCGCGCAATGAACGAGCGGCGCGCCTTGAGGATGTCGATATAGTCCGCCGCGCTGATGCCTTCGCCGCGCAGGATACGGACGCGGACGCGAGGGTCGTAGACGTCGCCTTTGCCGGTGAGCAGGTAGCGGTGCCACGCGTAGCTTTCGGCGGCGGCAAAACCGCCCTTGCTGTTCATGACGCCGACGTCGTGAAATTCCGGCACCTCGATGCGCTCGATCAACGCGCCGTGGCGCGACAGCGTCGCCAGCGCGCGCTCGAAGGTTTTGGCGACCTCCTCGTCGAGGTCGTCGAGCGCGATCGTGGTCGGCACCGCGAGCCGCATGCCCTTGACGGTGCGCGACTGCAGCGGCTGCACGGCTTCATCCGCGAGCACTGCATCCAGCACAGCGCAGCATCCGACCGTGCGCGCCAGCGGCCCGAAGCTGTCGAGCGAGGAGGACAGCGGTACGCCGCCGTCGAGCGGCACGCGCGCCTGCGTCGGCTTGTAACCGACGATGCCGTTATAGGCTGCCGGAATCCGGCAGGAGCCGCCGGTATCGGTGCCGAGCGCGCCATACGCCATGCGGTCGGCGACCGAGACCGCCGCGCCCGAGGACGAGCCGCCGGGCACGTGGCCGATGCTGCGGTTCCAGACGCTCTTCGGCGTGCCGTAATGCGGGTTGATGCCGATGCCGGAATAGGCGAACTCGGTCATGTTGGTGCGGCCGATCACGATGAAGCCGGCCCGGCGCAGCCGCGCCACCACGGGCGCATCGGCGTCTGCCGGCGCAGAATCTTCCAGCGCGCGAGAGCCGGCGCGGGTCACCTGCCCCTTGATGTCGTAGAGATCCTTGATCGAGACGGGAATGCCGGCATAGGGCGATGGCGCGGCGCGCGCTTTGCGCAGATGATCCATCGCGTCGGCTGCTGCGATCGCGGCGTCCTTGTCAACGTGGATAAAGGCGCGCGCGCCCTCGCCGGCGGGATCGGCAATTTTGGCGAGACATTCCTCGACCAGTTTGCGCGCGGTGGTGCGTCCGGAGTCGAGGTCGGCGGCGAGGCTGGCGAGCGTCGGATGGTTCGGCATGGCTTTCTTGTTCGCTTCCTTTGGCGTCACTTGTGTCTGAAGCGAGCCTGATGACGAAAAATGCAGTCGGCAATTTGCCGTGGGGCGGACTATCTCCGATGATACGCTGGCATACAAGCGCCCTCACGCGCAGGAATGCGGCCATGCAATCGCCGTCGTCGCTGAGCCGTTGACGGGCAACAGCCAAATGTCGCATCAAGATCGCAACAAGCGGGCAAACGCCCGACTTCCCCGAGGAGAAACTGCCGACATGGCCGAGCCCGCCCGCGCCAAACCAAAACCAACCCCGGAGACCCAGCATTTCTGGGACGGCACGCAGGCTGGCGAGTTACGCCTGCAGCGCTGCGACGCCTGCGCCAAAGTCTATTTCCCGCCGCGGCCGTTCTGTCCCTCCTGCGCCTCGCGCAAGGTGAGTGTGTTCAAGGCCAGCGGCAAGGGCAAGCTCTACAGCTATGTCATCAACCACCGTCCGGCCGCGCCCGGCTTTACCCCGCCTTATGCGATCGCGGTCGTCGAACTCGACGAAGGCCCGCGCATGATGAGCAACATCATCGATTGCCCGCAGACGCCGGAGGCGCTGGAGCTCGACATGAAGCTCGAGGTCGCGTTCGAGAAGCTCGACGACAAGATCACCCTTCCCATGTTCCGTCCGGCGAAGGCTTAAGCTCCATGCGCAGGAATCAAGTTGCCGTCGTCGGTGCTGCCGAGACCACCGAACTCGGCGTCATCCCGAACATGTCGCAGATCCAGCTCCACGCGGATGCGGCGCTCAATGCTATCGCCGATGCCGGGCTAAAGCTGTCCGACATCGATGGTATCGCGACCGCCGTGGAAACTCCGCAGCAGATCGCCCATTACCTCGGCATCACGCCGACCTGGGTGGACGGCACTTCCGTCGGCGGCTGCTCGTTCATGCTACACGTCCGCCATGCGGCGGCGGCGATCGAGGCCGGCCTGTGCAAGACCGTGCTGATCACCCACGCCGAGAGCGGAAAATCGATGATCGGCAAATTGCCGCGCTCGATCCCCGCCGACAGCCTGCAGGGCCAGTTCGAGGCGCCGTTCGGCGTCTACGGACCGCCCAGCATGTTCCCGATTCCGGTGCTGCGCTACATGAAGACTTACGGCATCACCCATGAGCAGATCGCCATGGTCGCCGTCGTGCAGCGCGAGTGGGCCGCGAAAAACCCGCGCGCGACGATGAAGGACCCGATCACGGTTGCGGACGTGCTGAACTCGCGGATGATCGCCTACCCGTTCCGTCTGCTGCAATGCTGCCTCGTTACCGACGGCGGCGGCGCGCTGATCTTGACCTCGGCCGACCGCGCCAAGGACTTTCCGAGAAAGCCGGTCTATATCCTCGGCACCGGCGAGAGCGTGGAAACGCCGATGGTCAGCCAGATGGAGACGTTCAACTCCTCGCGCGCCTTCAAAGTCGCAGGCCCCACCGCCTTCAAGGAGGCCGGCATCACCCACAAGGACGTCGATCATTTGATGATCTACGATGCCTTCGCGCATCTGCCGCTCTACGGCCTCGGCGATCTCGGCTTCATGCCGCACGAAGAGACCGGCAAGTTCATCGCCGACGGCAACACTCGCCCCGGCGGCAAGCTGCCGCTCAACACCAATGGCGGCGGATTGAGCTACATGCATTCCGGCATGTACGGCATGTACGCGCTGCAGGAGAGCGTGCGGCAAATGCGCGGCATTGCGCCGGCACAGGTCAAGGACGCGAAGATCTCGGTCTGCCACGGCGTCGGCGGCATGTTCGCGGCAAGTGGCACGATCATCTTTACGAACGAGAAGTAACACCCTGTCATTCCGGGGCGCGCGAAGCGCGAACCCGGAATCTCGAGATTCCGGGTCTGGTGGTTCGCACCATCCCGGATGACGGGGACAACCGGAGCAACACAATGACAAAATCACTGCAAGACAAAGTCATCATCGTCACCGGCGCCGGCCGCGGCATCGGCCGCGAGATCGCGCTGCTCTGCGCCGCGGAAGGCGCAAAAGTCGTCGTCAACGATCCCGGCGTCGCTGCCGACGGCGCCGGATCGAACGCGGCGCCCGCCGAGGAGGTGGTCGAGGAGATCAAGAAGCGCGGGGGCACCGCCGTCGCCAATTTCGAGTCGGTGGCGGAAGCGATCCCCGCGAGCAAGATCGTCAAGACGGCGACCGATCATTTCGGCCGGCTCGACGGCGTCGTCAACAATGCCGGCATCTTGCGCGACATGATCTTCCACAAAATGAGCGTCGAAGCCTTCGAGGCCGTCATCAAGGTGCACCTGATGGGCTCGTTCTATGTCAGCCACGCCGCAGCGCGGCTGTACCGCGAACAGGAGAGCGGCTCCTTCGTGCACTTCACCTCGACCTCGGGCCTGATCGGCAATTTCGGCCAGGCCAACTACGCCGCCGCAAAGCTCGGCATCGTCGGCCTGTCGAAGTCGATCGCACTCGACATGGGCCGCTTCAACGTCCGCTCGAATTGCGTCTCGCCGTTCGCCTGGACTCGCATGATCGGCACCATCCCGACCGAGACCGAGGCCGAGAAGGCGCGCGTAGCGAAGATCCAGCAGATGGGTCCGGAGAAGATCGCGCCGCTATGCGCGTATTTGCTCTCTGATGCCGCCAAGGACGTCACCGGACAGATCTTCGGCGTCCGCATGAACGAGATTTTCCTGTTCAGCCAGAATCGTCCGCTGCGCTCGGTGCAGCGGAGCGAAGGCTGGACGCCGCAGACTATTGCCGAGCACGGCATGCCGGCGCTCGCGGGATCGTTCTACAAGCTCGATCGCTCCGCAGACATCTTCACGTGGGATCCTATCTGAGGAAGACTCTCCACACAGTCGCCCCTGCGAACGCAGGGACCCATACCGCGTGATCTATCGAGGAAGCGCGGTAGCAGACACCTTATCACACAACGAAAGCCGGTGGTTATGGGCCCCTGCTTTCGCAGGGGCGACAAGTTGAGGGGCTCTCGCCTCTATTCCGTCGTCCCTGCGAACGCAGGGAGACGACTCCTCCTCCATGTCCAATTATTTCACCACAGCCCGCCCGCTTTATGCCGGAATGCAGGCTGATGTTTTTCCTCCCAAACAAAAATACACGGGAGGAAATCATGACAACCTCGCTGACCTTTTCCGATTCCCAGCAACAAGGCGGCGGTTTTGACCGTCGCAAGATACTGACCGGCGCGGCAGCACTCGCCGCCTCGGCCGTAACGATGAAGACGGCCTCCGCGGCCTCCGTCGCGCCGCTCGGCCAGACCGCCGCGCCAACCACGGCAACGCCGCCCCTGCCGCTCGGCCCGCTTCCCGGCGCCCGCTATCCGGACTCTCGCCTGGAGTCGATGAAAAAGCCGAAGGTTTCGTTCGGACCGACCGGTTTCCCGGCCTTCGCCGGCACGATGGCGGTGGAGCGCGTCGCGACCGGATTCCGCTGGGCCGAAGGTCCGGTCTACTTCGCAGCCGGGCGTTACGTTCTGTTCTCCGATATTCCCAACAACCGCATCATGCGCTTCTCGGAGGATGACGGTCATCTCAGCGTGTATCGCCAGCCCTCGATGAACTCGAACGGCAACACCATCGATCGCGAGGGACGCCTGATCACCTGCGAACATTCCGGCCGCCGGGTCACCCGGACCGAACTCGACGGCTCGATCACCATCATCGCCGACAAATACAACGGCAAGAAACTGAACTCGCCGAACGACGCGGTCGTCGCGGCCGACGGTTCGATCTGGTTCTGCGATCCAGCCTACGGAATCGGCGGCTATTACGAGGGCATCAAGGCGGAGCCCGAGCAGGAAAAGAAAAATGTCTACCGGGTGGATCCGAAATCCGGCGACATCAAGATGGTGGTCGATGACTTCGTGCAGCCGAACGGCCTTTGCTTCTCACCTGACGAGAAGAAGCTCTATATCTGCGATACCGGCTTCACCGACGGACCGGATAACCCGTCGCATATCCGCGTGTTCGACGTGGATCTCGCGGCCGGAAAGCTTTCGAACAGCAAGGTCTTTGCGGACATGCCCAAGCCCAGCATTACCGACGGGCTGCGCTGCGATACCGCCGGGCGCCTGTGGTGCTCCGTGGGTTGGGGCGATCCGAACGAGGACGGCGTGCGTTGCTATACCGCTGACGGCGATCTGCTCGGCAAGATCCACATTCCCGAAACCGTCGCCAATTTGTGCTTCGGCGGTCAGCAGCGCAATAGGCTCTACATCTGCGGCTCATCATCGCTCTATGCGGTCTACACAAGTGCGCAGGGCGCGTTGAAACCGTGAACGCAAAGGGCGCTGATTGTTAGGTGCGATCTCCCACCACGAGTCGTCCCCGCGCACGCGGGGACCCATAACCACAGGGTTCTGTAGCTGAAGGATGATGTCTCCCATCCTCCCCCTACTGATAGATCACGCGGTATGGGTCCCTGCGTTCGCACTAGGGCATCTACACGTCTTGGGGACGCGACAGATTGACTCGGGGCGGCATGATGTGCGTTCGCCGCAGCGTTTTGTATGATTCTCTCTCTGGCGCTTTGATTCGAAGGAGCGCCAGAGATGCAGCAGGAACCGGATTTGTCCCTGGGTAAGTTTGGAGACGTTCGCCTCGATAAAAGGGGGCGGCGCTTCTCCGGGCTATGCTTTGCACGCGCAGTGTCTGTTTGCGCCAGATGGCGCAGGGCAACTGGGCCGCGAACATGGCGTTCTGGCGGTTTGTGAACAATCCGCAAGTCACGATCGACAAGCTGATTGAAGGCTGGAGCCTGCAGACGTCGATGGCGGTCAGCGGGCGTCATGTGCTGTCGATCCAGGACACCAGCGAGATCAACTTCCACACTCGTCCGGGACATCGGCGCGACTTGGGCAAGGTCGGCAAAGGCAATGCTCGCGGCGTGCTGCTGCATGCCATGATGGCGGTCGATGCCGATAGCGGGGTCTGTCTCGGGCTCACCGGCGGTGAGGTGTGGACGCGCAAGCGCAAGGCCAGGATCGCTCACGAGAAGCGCGCCTTGGCCGACAAGGAATCGGCGCGCTGGGTGACGACGGCTAAGCAAGGCTGCGAGGTTCTGGTCGCTGCTCGTATGATCACCGTCGTCAACGACCGCGAGGGGGATTTCTTTGCTCACTGGTCGCTGACACCCGCTGACAATGTCCACCTCCTGTCGCGCGCCATGCACGACCATGCGCTGGTCGATGGCGGCACGCTTTATCAGGCGGTCGCGCGGGCCCGCTTCTGCGACAAGGCGGTGATCGATCTACCAAAGCGAATGGATCGCCACGGTCGCCAGGCCCACCTCTCCATGCGCCTGGGAACCGTTGTGCTCAAACGACCGCAGCGCCCCGGCGTGAAAGACCTGCCACAGGGCGTCAAAGTCAGCTTCGTGGAGGTCGTCGAGTTGCACCCCCCGAAGAGCGCCAAGCCCATTCATTGGTTGCTCCTGACCACTCATCCGGTCGTCACCGCCGCCGATGCCTGGCGGATCGTCTCCTGGTACAAGCAGCGCTGGATCATCGAACAGCTCTTTCGCTCGCTGAAGAGCCAGGGTCTGCGCATCGAGGATAGTCAGCTCGACAGCGCTGAAGGCCTGATCAAACTCGTGGCGATCGCCACCAGAGTAGCATGTATCGTCATCCAGCTCGTTCAAGCCCGCAATGGCGGCGAACAATTGCAGGTCGAATTTGTGTTCACGCCGGACGAGATCGAAGCGCTCAAGGCCATCAACAAAACCCTGAAAGGCCGCACCGAGCTCCAGAAGAACCACCATCGCCCCAACACTGTCGCCTGGGCGGCATGGATCATCGCAAAGCTCGGCGGATGGACCGGTTACGCCTCTCATCGCCCACCTGGACCAATCACCTTCCACATGGGAATGGCTCGCTTCCAACTCCTCGTATATGGCCCGGCAAGCGTGTAGATGCCCTAGTGCGTTCGCAGGGACGACGGCCGAAGTTTGCTCACCTCACCCGCTATTCCTCAACCCCGCAGAAATCCCGTTGATCGTAAGCTGAATCCCGCGCAGCACCTGCTCGTCCGGACTATGCGAGCGATGCTCCTTCAACAGTTCGACCTGCACGTGGTTGAGCGGATCGAGGTAGGGGAAGCGATTGCGGATTGAGCGTTCCAGCAGCGGGTTGCCCTGCAAGAGGCGCTCATGGCCCATGATGTCGAGCAAGGTCTCGATCGAGGCATGCCACTCGCGCCGGATGCGCCCGAAGATGCTTTCGCGCAAGGCCACGTCCGGCACCAACTCGGCATAGCGCGAGGCGATCGCAATCGAGCTCTTGGCCAGCACCATGTCCATGTTCGACAGCAGCGTGCGGAAGAATGGCCATTCGCGGTAGAGCTCCTGCAGGAAGGCCATGCCCTGCTCCGGGTGCTCCGCGATCCAGGTCTCGACCGCGGAGCCAAAGCCGTACCAGCCCGGCAGCATCAACCGGCACTGCGCCCAACTGAACACCCAGGGGATGGCGCGAAGGTCCTCGATTTCGCGGGTTTTCTTGCGCGACGCCGGGCGGCTGCCGATGTTGAGCGTCGAGATTTCGGTGATGACGGTGGAGCCCCAGAAATAATCGGCAAAGCCTTCGGTCTCATAGACCAGCCCGCGATAGGCCTTGAATGCCAGCGCCGACAATTGCTCCATTGCCGTGAGATACTCTTTCCGCGGCGCGCTCTGCCTGGGATGCAGCAGGCTCGCCTCCAGCGTCGCCGCGGCCAAGATTTCCAGATTGTTGCGACCGACTTCCGGATTGGAATATTTGCTGGAGATGATTTCACCCTGCTCGGTGATGCGGATCTGCCCGTTCACCGCGCCGCCGGGCTGCGCGATGATGGCGTCATAGCTCGGCCCGCCGCCGCGGCCGACTGATCCGCCACGGCCGTGGAACAGCCGCAAGCGCACGCCATGACGCTCGAACACGTCGACCAGTTCGATTTCGGCCTTATACAGCTCCCAGCCCGACGTGACGAAACCGCCGTCCTTGTTGCTGTCGGAATAGCCGAGCATCACTTCCTGGATGCCGCCGCGGCTGTCGACCAGCCGGCGGTAATCGTGCTGCGCCAGCATCCGATCCATGATGCCGGATGAAGCCTGCAGATCCTCGATGGTTTCGAACAGCGGCACGATGTTGATGGCGCTGCGGCCGGAAGGATTGACGAGGCCGACCTCCTTCAACAGTACCGCCACCTCCAGCATATCCGACATGCCCTTGCACATGGAGATGATGCATTGGTGGATCACGTCGGGGCCGAAGCGCGCATGGGCCTCGGCGGCGGCACGGAACATGGCGAGTTCGCCGCGTGTTTCTTCGCTGTACTTGACGAACACCGAGCTCAGCGGCCTTGCACTGCGCAGCTCGCGCAGCAGCAGATGGACGCGGGCCTCCTCATTCAGTGCCAGATAGGACATGCCGGGAATCGCGGCATCGAACAGTTCCGCGACCGTGCGCTCGTGCACCGCGGAATTCTGCCTGATGTCGAGCCGGGCCAGATGAAAGCCGAAGCAATCCACGGCACGACGCAGCAAGCGCAACCGACCGCGCGCGATCACGCCCGAATTGTTCGCAATCAAAGAACGATTCAGAACGTCGAGATCGGCCTTGAACTCCTTCACGCTCGCATAAGGCGCGGCCTCGCCGACCGGACGACGCGTCGTCTCAACCTCGAGCTTTGCAGCGGTCGCGGTCAGCCTTGCATAGATGCCGGATACCGCGAGCCGATAGGGTTCACCGCTCCGGTGCGGCGAAGTATCCGGCGACCGCTCGGCCAGCGCGCGCAATTCGTCGGAGACGTCGGCGAGGTGCGCGGCCAGCGACAATTCGGAGCCGAGGACATGCAACTCTTCCAGATAGAAGTTCATCACCCGGCTCGATTGCAGGCGCAGCGTGCCGCGCATGACGTCGGCAGTGACAAAGGGGTTGCCGTCGCGATCGCCGCCGATCCAGCTTCCCACGGTCAGGAACGACGCCAGCTCGCCGGGCGCGCCGTCCTCCTCCCGGTTCAGCCGGTCCTCCAGCGCACAATGCAGCCGCGGCACCTCATGCAGGAAGGTGTAGTCGTAGAACGACAGGCCGTTGGCGACTTCGTCGAGCACGGTCAGCTTGGTCCGGCGCAGCAGGTTGGTCTGCCACAGCGTCAGTACGGCGCGGCGCAACTGCTCGTCGCAGGCCTCGGCCTCCTCCGGCGTAAGCTGGACGCGCTCGCGCCGGTCGAGCAGCGCGGCGATCTCCATCTCGCGGTCGAACGTGCTCTTGCGACGGACTTCCGTGGGATGTGCCGTCAGGACCGGGCTGACCTGGGCCCCCTCGAAGAAGCGGCGCAGCTCGGCCGCGCTGATCCCGGCGGTCTTTGCGTGAGCGAGCGTCTGGGTCAGCGCGCTCGGTCGCGGCCCGCCGGGACCGCGGCCACGCATCTGGCGGATGTTGTTCTGGTCCTCGGCGATGTTGGCGAGATGAGAAAAATAGCTGAAGGCGCGGACGATCCGCACGGTATCGCTGATCGACATGCTGTCGAGGATGGTCTCGAGTTCCCGCCGCGCCAGCTTGTCCTCGTCCCGGTGGAACCGGATCGAGGTTTGCCGGATACGTTCGACCAGATCGAAGACGTCAGCGCCTTCCTGGTCGCGGACGGTATCACCGAGAATCCGCCCGAGCAGGCGAATGTCGGTCCGCAGCCGCGCATCCTCCTCCAACGCCAGCGCCTCGTCGCTGCGGTTGGACCGGACTTCGATCTCGGAAGGCATGGTCTGGGAAGACATTGGCTGGCCACCTCAAACTGCCCGGCTCTTCCGAGTGTGCAATTTTTTTGCCGCGGTGCAAGATAAAGATGGAGGCGGTGCACACCGGGGTATCCCGGACGCAGTGGAGCCCCCTTCGCGCTGGCACGGCGGCGCCGGCTAAATCCTCCGCCCTGCCCGCTCCCAATAGGGATCGCGCAGGCGGCGCTTGAAGATCTTGCCGGAATCTTCCCGCGGCAGGTTGGACTGGATTTCGATGTGCTTTGGCACCTTGTAGTCGGCCAGCGCGACCTTGAGCTGGTTGCGGATGGAACTCGGATCTAGCGTCACCGCCGGCTGCGGCTCCACCACAGCCATCAGCGCCTCGCCGAATTCGGCGTCGGGAATGCCGAACACCGCGCAATCGTGCACGCCGGGAATCGCATGCAGCGCAGCCTCGATCTCGGCCGGATAGATATTGACGCCGCCTGAAATCACCATGTCGCGCTTGCGGTCGCAGATGAAGACATAGCCGTCCGCGTCGATATAGCCGACATCGCCCGAGGTGATGAAACCGTCGCGATCGATCTCGGCGCGCTTTTCCGGCTTGTTGTGGTAGGTGAAATCAGGATTGCCTGCGATGCGCGAGTAGATTTCGCCGATCTCGCCCTGCGGCAGTTCCCTGCCGTCGTCGCCGATGAAGCGCAATTCCGCACCCGGCGCGATCTTGCCGACGGTGCCGGGCTTCTTCAACGCGTCCTCGGAAGTCGCAAACGTAACCGCACCTGACTCGGTCGAGCCGTAGAATTCGTGGATGATCGGCCCCCACCATTCGATCATCGCGCGCTTGACGTCCGCCGGACAGGGCGCGGCAGCATGGATGACATGGCGCAAGGACGACATGTCATACTTCCTGCGCACTTCCTCGGGCAGCTTCATCAGCCGGATGAACATGGTCGGCACCATGAAGATGGTGTCGATCTTCTCGGTCGTGACCACGCGTAAAAATTGTTCCGCGTCGAAGCGCGGCATGATCACCAGGGCGCCGCCGAGACAGCCGGCGCGCAGGCCGAACGAGTTCGGCGCGGAATGATACAGCGGCCCTGGAAGCAATGCGCGGGCACCCGGCTTGAGGCCGTAGATCAGCGCGCGCATGCGCTCGGCGTTGGCGCTTTGCTCCGGCGTCGGCGCAAAGCGGCGCACGCCCTTGGGATGGCCCGTCGTGCCGGAGGTGTAGATCATGTTCTGCGGCTGCGGCACCGCCGGGCCTTCATAGCGCTGGTGTTGGTTCAGCCAGGATTCGTAATCGATCGCGAAGTCGGGCGTCGTCAGACGATCCGGATTGATCTTGTAGTTGCCGAGAATCTCCGGCGGGGTCGGCACGCTGAGCGCCGTGACGCCTTGCGGGATCGCCTCGCGTAGCTGATGCAGCATGTCGGCATGCGCGACCAGCACGGATGTGCCCGAATCCTTCAGCACATAGTTGATCTCTTCCGGCTTGAAGTGCCAGTTGACCGGCACGCCATAGGCGCCGAGCCGCATCGCGGCATAAGCCGCTTCGATGAAGGTGATGTCGTTGCGCATCAACATGGCGACGCTGTCGCCTTGTTTGACGCCGAGCCTTTGCAGCCCGCAGGCGATGCGCTCGGTCCGTTCGGCGACTTCGCCGTGGTCGCGCCGGCGCTCGCCGCTGATGATGCCGAGGAAGAGTTGGGAGGCTGACATTGTCTCTTTCCGATCTGCTGTCGGGTTTTGATGACCCTCATGGTGAGGAGCGCGTCTTCGCGCGTCTCGAACCATGAGGCCACAGACGGGCCTACATCCTTCGAGACGGCGCTTTGGCGCCTCCTCAGGATGAGGGGCTGATATTACCCCGCGTCCGCAAACCGCGGCGCGCGCTTTTCCATATTGGCGCGCACGGCTTCGGTCTGGTTGGGGCTGCCGAGCAGCTTCTGCTGCTCGACGGATTCGGCCAGCAGCGCCGGAGCCGGATCGACGGAGAGCTTGTTCAGCATACGCTTGGCGGCACGGATCGCGTCGGGACTTTTGCCGGCGATTTCGCGTGCGACCTCGAAAGCTGCCGTGCGCGGATCGTCGCAGATCCGCGTCGCGAGACCATAACTCATGGCCTCCTGCGCGGAGAAGATGCGGCCGGTATAGGTGAGTTCGCGCAAAATATCGTCGCGGACGAGGCTTGCGAGAATGGGCGTGCCGGCCATGTCGGGCACCAGGCCCCATTTGATTTCCATGATCGACATCCGCGCGTCTGGCGTGAGGAATCGCATGTCGGCCCCGAGCGCGAGCTGGAAGCCGCCGCCGAACGCCACGCCCTGGATCGCGGCGATCACCGGCACCGGAAGCTGGCGCCAGCCCCAAACCGCAGCTTGCGGAAAGTTCGCGATGCCATGGGTGCGTGCAGTGAGGTCGCGCTTCTCGCCGCCGGCGATCCCGTTACCGCCGCTTTCCTTCATGGCCTGAAAGCGTCCCATATCGAGACCGGCGCAAAACGCCCGCCCCTCCCCGGACAATACTACCACCCGGAGGCCCTTTTCATTGGCCAGCCGCTCGGTAGTGGCCACCAGTGCCTCAAACATCGCGGCATCGAGCGCATTCATCTTGTCGGCACGCACCAACCGGACATCGGCAATGCCGTCCGAAATCGAGATCGAGACGCGCTGCTCCATGAAAAAATCTCCTCAGTTGCTGCTTTACAGAACGGTGTTGTCCGGTTTTAGTCAATCGACCAATTAACAGACAATCCCCTTGGGTGGAAACGATGTTCAACGATCAGCTTCTCGCCGGGCGACGCATTCTCGTGACCGGAGGCGGCACCGGCCTCGGCAAATCCATGGCCGCGCGGTTCCTCCAACTGGGAGCCGAGGTCCACATCTGCGGCCGCCGCAAGATCGTCTGCGACGAGACCGCAACCGAATTGATGGATCTGCATGGCGGGCGCGTGGTTAGCCACGGCGTCGACATTCGCAATGCCATGGCCGTTGATGAAATGATCGAACAGATCTGGACCTCGGGTCCCCTCACCGATCTCATCAACAATGCCGCCGGCAATTTTATCTCGCGCTCGGAAGAGCTCTCGCCGCGCGGCTTTGATGCCGTCGCCAACATTGTCATGCACGGCACCTTCTACGTGACGCACGCTGTCGGTCGGCGCTGGATCGCCGCCAAGCAACGCGGCAACGTGGTATCGATCACGGTGACCTGGGTGCGCAATGGCTCGCCCTATGTGGTGCCGTCGGCGATGAGCAAGTCGGCGATCCACGCCATGACGATGTCGCTTGCGGTCGAATGGGGCAAATACGGCATCCGCCTCAACACCATTGCGCCCGGCGAAATCCCGACCGAAGGCATGAGCAAGCGCATCAAGCCGGGCGACGAGGCCGGCGCGCGCACGCGGGCGCAGAACCCGATGGGCCGCGTCGGCACCATGGAGGAATTGCAGAACCTCGCGGTATTCCTGATCTCCGGCGGTTGCGACTGGATCAACGGCGAGACCATTGCCATGGACGGCGCGCAGGCGCTCGCGATGGGCGGCAATTTCTATCAGTTGCGCGACTGGAGCGACGACGACTGGAGCAAGGCGCGCGACTCGATCAAGGCGCAGAACGAGAAGGACCGCGCCGCGCGGGGGTAGTTGTCGTCCCTGCGAAAGCAGGGACCCATAACCACCAGCGCCAGTTGTTACGAAGGCAACCAGCCGCATCGTCCTTCCGATAGGCCGCGGCGTATGGGTCCCTGCGTTCGCAGGGACGACTGAGCCGTATTGTCTTTGTCGCGCGATACCGCCAAACTCCGCGCAACGATAACAAGACGATACGGGAGAGACATGTCCGCTTCGCAGCAATTGACGACCCTCGTCGACATGGTGCGCGAACGCGCCAGAACGCGCGGCGACGCGATCGCCTATGAGTTCGAGGGACGCCAGACCAGCTTCGCCGAGTTCGACATCAAGACCAACCGCGTGGCGAATGCGCTGATTGCGATGGGCGTCAAGCCGGGCGAGCGGATCGCCTACCTCGGCAAGAACAGTGACATCTATTTCGAACTGCTGATGGGCGCGATGAAGGCCAAGGTGGTGATGGCGCCGGTGAACTGGCGGCTCGCCGGTCCCGAGATCGCCTTCATCGTCGGCGACTGCAAGGCGCCGGTGCTGTTCGCAGGACCCGAGTTCATCACGCAGGTTCGCAACATCAAGGCGCAACTGCCCGACGTGCGCCACGTGATCACCACCGAGGGCGGCGCGCCGGAATGGCAGGATTTTACGGCCTGGCGCGACGCCGCCAGCGGCGACGATCGGAACGTGGCGATCAGCCCGAAGGATATCGCGATCCAGCTCTATACCTCGGGCACCACGGGCAAGCCCAAGGGCGCGATGCTGTCGCACGCCAACTTCCTCAATCTGGTGCACGCCGGCAGCGAGGCCGAGAAGCCCGAATGGAACAAATGGTCGAGCGACGACGTCTCGCTGGTGGCGATGCCGGTTTTCCACATCGGCGGCTCCGGCTGGGGCGTGATGGGGCTGTATCACGGCGCCAAGGGCGTGATCGCCCGCGAGTTCGATCCGACCAAGGTGCTGGACTTCTTCGAGCAGTCCGGCGTTACAAAACTGTTCATGGTACCTGCCGCGATGCAGTTCGTGGTACGGCAACCGCGGGCGCGGCAGGTGGATTTTTCGCGCCTGAAATACATGCTCTACGGCGCATCGCCGATTCCTGCTGCGTTGCTCAAAGAGTGCATCGAGGTGTTCAAGTGCGGCTTCGTGCAGTTGTATGGGATGACCGAGACGACAGGCACCATCGTCGCCCTTCCGCCCGAGGATCATGTCGAGGGGCTGGAGCGCATGCGCTCCGCCGGCAAGGCGCTGCCCGGCATCGAGCTTGCGATCCTCGATCCCGACGGCAACCAGTTGCCGCCGCGCCAGGTCGGCGAGATTGCGACCCGCTCCGGCTCCAACATGGTCGGCTACTGGAACCTGCCGGAGGCCACCGCCAGGACTCTCGGCAGCGACGGCTGGCTGCGCACCGGCGATGCCGGCTACATGGACGAGGACGGCTACCTCTACATCCACGACCGCATCAAGGACATGATCATCTCCGGCGGCGAGAACATCTACCCGGCCGAAGTCGAAAGCGCTATCTGCGATCATCCTGATGTCGCCGAAGCCGCCGTGATCGGCATCCCCGACGACAAATGGGGCGAAGCGGTGAAGGCGATCGTGGTGATGAAGCCGGGCAAGCAGGCGAATGCCGCCGACATCATCAATTTTACGCGCGAACGCATTGCGGGATTCAAGACGCCGAAATCGGTCGACTTCATGGAAGCGCTGCCGCGCAATCCGTCGGGGAAAATCTTGCGGCGGAATCTGCGTGAGCCGTATTGGGCGGGCAAGGACCGGCAGGTGAACTAGCCTGCCGCCGTCATTGCGAGGAGTGCAAGCGACGAAGCAATCCATCTGTCCGTTATGCCGCGACATGGATTGCTTCGCTTCGCTCGCAATGACGGCCTAGCACCTACTTCTTTACCCGCTCGCGCAGCGCCCGCCGGCGCTCCTTGGCTTCGTCCGACCAGACCTCGTTGACATCGTAGAATTCGGCAAACGCCTTTGCGCCCGGCGGCAGAGTCACCCAGGGCTGCTTGGTGGAGGTGAAGATGTGAACGTCCGGCGGGCACTGCGACGGATCATCCATGGTACCAACGCGGACAAAACGCACGGCGGGCCCGGAGCCCGGATAGTTGCTCCAGACCGCGACCTTGCACACCGGGCAGCGCGCGATGCGCTGGCCCTTGCCGCTCGCCGACGGCGTGTCGATGATCTCGGGCTCGGCGGCGATATGCTCGACTCTGTCGGCTTCGTACATAGCATTGAGCGCGTGCACGGTGCCGGTCTCGCGCTGGCACCAGGTGCAATGGCAGGCATGCACGATCATAGGCCTGCCGTTCAGGCGGTAGCGGATATGCCGGCATGTACATCCACCTTCCATGATCTTCTCCCTTAGCTTTTCTCCTCAATGCTTCCCAGCGCCCATATAGCCGAACAGGAATCCCGCTACCTTGCGCTTCTGGATTTCCTCGCTGCCTTCGGTGATGCGGTAGCGGCGGTGGTGGCGGTAGATGTGTTCGAATGGCTTGTGGCGCGAATAGCCCATGCCGCCATGTACCTGCATCGCGCGGTCGGCGGCCTCGCAGCACAGGCGGTTTGCCCAGTAGTTGCACATCGACACGCGGTCAGAGAGCGTGTGCTCGACCTGGGCCTGGGTGAGCTGGTCCATCTCCCAGGCGGTCTTCCGGATCAATAGACGCAACATCTCTGCCTGCGTCGCCAGCTCCACCAAGGGCCACTGGATCGCCTGGTTTTCGGCCAACGCCTTACCGAACGGCTTTCGCTCGCGCGCATATTTGACGCTCTCATTGATGCAGTAGACCGCCGCGCCCAGCGAGCTCGCCGCCTGCCGGATCCGGTTCTCGTGCACAAAACATTGCGCCAGCGACAGTCCGCGGCCGATCTCGCCGAACAGTGCATCCTCAGGGACAAACACATCCGTGAAGCTGACGCGCGGATGGTCCGTTGGCATGTTGAAGGTCCACATATACTCCTCGACCTTCACGCCCTTGCTCTTCGGCACCAGGAAGCACGTGATGCCGCGCGCGTCGCCGTCATTGCCTGATGTCCGGGCGAACAGCGCACAATGGGTCGCGACATGCATGCCGGTCGTCCACATCTTCTGGCCGTTGATGATCCAGCCCTTGACGTTGTCACGCGTCGCCTGCACCGCCCTGGTTTCCATATGCGTCGCGTCGGAACCGTGATCAGGCTCGGTGAGGCCGAAGGTGATGCGGTATTTTCCGGTGATCGAGCCTTCGATCATCGCTTTCTGCTCGTCAGTGCCGTAGCGGTCGAGCATGGTCACGAGCGGCAGGTTGCCGACGATCGAATGCTCGTTCTGCAGATCATTGTGCAGGCCAAGGCCCTTTGAGGCGAAATGCTCGCGGATGACGGCCATCCAGAGGTTGGAACCGTCCTTGCCGCCATAGCGCTTCGGGATCGCGAAGCGCAAATGGCCGGCGGCGTCGGCGAGGTTCTTGGCCTTGCGCAGCAGCGCTTCCCATTCATGCCGAGGCAAGCCGCCGTTTTCGAAATCGGTACGCGCCCATTCGCGACGATGATCGAAGAAGCGGATGTTGTCGTCGGCTTCCTCCAGCGGCTTGATCTCGCGCGCGATGAAGCGATCGAGTTCGTCGAGATAGGCCGTGAGGTCGGCAGGCAGGTTGAAATCCAAGGCGGTCTCCCGGGAATATTGTTTGTTTTGATTTGCGTTTAGGCGCTGCGTAGCGCTCCTGCTCGAACGGAATAGAGTGAGAAGACCAGGCCCAAGTCAAGCAACGGAGCAGGCCTTGGCACGCGCGGGGGCCTTGCGTAATTGGATGGTTTCGGACGACTGGCTGGCGCTATGATCGCGGCCAATATTCTTCGCCGCAGAAAATCGAAACGGGAGCAAACATGGACCTGAAATTCTCCAAGGTGACACGCAAGGGGCCGATCACGATCATCACGCTGTCGCGGCCGGAAGTGTACAATGCGCTGCATATCGACGCGCATTTCGAGCTCAACAAGGTGTTCGACGATTTTTCCGCCGATCCAGAGCAATGGGTGGCGATCGTCACCGGCGCCGGCGACAAGGCGTTCTGCGCCGGCAACGATTTGAAATGGCAGGCGGCCGGCGGAAAGCGCGGCTGGGACAAGGGCGGTTTCGCCGGCCTCACCTCGCGCTTTGACTGCGACAAGCCGATCATCGCCGCCGTCAACGGCGTCGCGATGGGCGGCGGCTTCGAGATCGCGCTGGCCTGCGACCTCATCATTGCCTCGGAGAATGCGACCTTCGCGCTGCCCGAGCCGCGCGTCGGCCTCGCCGCGCTTGCCGGCGGCGTGCACCGGCTGCCGCGGCAGATCGGGCTGAAGCGCGCCATGGGCATGATCCTCACCGCGCGCCACGTCTCGGCGAAAGAAGGCCTCGAACTCGGCTTCGTCAACGAGGTGGTTCCGGCCGGTGAAGCACTCGCCGCGGCGGAGCGCTGGGCGGAGACGATCTGCAAGAACTCGCCGATGTCGATCCGTGCCTCCAAGCAGGCCATTCAGCGCGGCCTCGAAGTGTCGCTGGAACAGGCGATCGCCGAGCAGCGCGAGTATCCGGCCGTGAAGGCGATGGCGGCCTCGCAGGATTACATCGAAGGACCGAAGGCGTTTGCCGAGAAGCGTCCGCCGAAATGGCTGGGGCGGTAGCAATTGACTCGCCATCGTCGTCCCTGCGAAAGCAGGGACCCATACTGCGTGATCTCTCTTGGCGGCGCGGTGGCAGAGACCGTTCGTCATCACGAATGCCTGTGGTTATGGGTCCCTGCGTTCGCAGGGACGACGCCGAACTAGCCACCCTTGCCCTCAAGCTCCCTTTTGTATGACGCGTAATTCGGTTGATCGACGGCCAGCTTGTCCATCGTGGTCTGCCAGAGATGTTCTGCCAATCCCGGTGTCTGCAGATCGACCTCTCCGTTCGCGATCTTCTCGCAGAGCGCCCGATTGAGATCTATCAACGCGCCATCCATGCCGAGCAACTGCTTCAACCGCGCGACTTCGGCGGCATCGCTGCCCTGCTCCAGCGCCAATTGCCGCGTCACCAGGTCGAGCGCGTTGATGCCGACGCGGAGCTTGAAGGCGTTGTGGCCCTTGACGGTGGGCGCAATCTCGTTGCGGAGGAAATCCGCGACCGCCTTGATCAGTTCGGTGGGGGTCGGTTCGTCTTGCATCCTACTTTCCTCGCGGCGCGAGTAGCCGTAGCAGATCGATCTCCGTCTCCGAGGAACGCCGACCGATCATGGCGCGTTCCATCGAATGGTCGGGGCCTTGCCGGAAACGCTGCATCATGCCGCAGCACATGATGCCCCAGCGCAGCGTGCCCATCACTTCCCAGAACATCACGCGATCAGGATCGACCGTGCGGCCGGCTTCCTCGTATCCGGCGAACAATTCCTCCCGCGTCCCGAAACCTCCGACCGGCTTGTCGATCTCGCCGAAGCGCCAGGAGTTGACGCAGATCCACCCCAGATCTTCCATCGGATCGCCGACATGCGCGAGCTCCCAGTCCAGCACCGCGCGGACGCCGTCGGGGCCGATGATCAGGTTGCCGTGGCGGAAATCGCCATGCACCAGCGTCACCTCTTGCGACGGTCCGGGATCGCGCTCACGCAGCCAGCGTAGCGCCAGTTCGAACACCGGCCGCGGCCAGTTGAAGCTGCGGTATTCCGGCTCGAGATCGGCGATCTCCCTGGTTGCGCTCATCTCGCGCAACTTCGGCAGTTTCGTCGGCGCTAAGCCGTGAATGCCGGCGATGACGCGGCCCAACTGCCGCGCCAGGATCGGCCGCGCCTTGGCGAATTGCTCATCACGCAGGATCTTGCGCGCGATGGTCTCGCCCTCGATGCGCTGCATGATGAAGCCGCGGCCGAGCTCGTCCTCCGGCTTCAGCACATGCATCACGCGCGGCGACGGCAGGCCGGCGTCATGCGCCAATTGCATCAGCGTCGCCTCGGCATCGAGGCCGGCGGCCCGCCCCGGCGATGCGCCATAGCCCGGCGGCGCGCGGCGCAGGATGGCACCGATATTGCCGGCCGGATGCACGATATCGAACGTCCAGGTCTCCTGGCTGGCGCCGCCGGAGAGCTTGGCAGCCCCGGTCACACCGGTCGCTCCCCGATACCAGGAGGCGACGCAGCGCCAAAGTTGCTCCTCGATCATTTGCCTTTGAATTTGGCGGGGCGCTTTTCGAGGAAGGCGCCAACGCCTTCCTTGAAATCTTCCGTCGCGCCCGCGATGCGTTGCGATTCGAATTCGAGGTTGAGCTGTTCCTCGAAGGAATTTTCCGGGCTGTCCCAGTAGAGCTTTCGGATCAGCGACAGCGCGATGGTCGGGCCATTGGCGAGCTCATGCGCGAGCTTCATCGCCTCCTCCATCAAGTCGGCATCGTCATGGACGCGGTTGACGAGGCCCCATTCCAGCGCCTTCTCTGCCGGCAACCGTTCGCCCATCAGCGACAATTCGACCGAGCGCGCCTTGCCGATCATGCGCGGCAACAGCCAGGTCGAGCCGCAGTCCGGCACCAGGCCGATGCGGCGGAACGCCTGCAGGAAATAGGACGAGCGGGCGCAGAGGATCATGTCGCCCATCAGCGCAAAGCTCATGCCGGCGCCCGCGGCAGGACCGTTGACGGCCGTGACGATCGGGCAATGCAGCCGGCGCAGCCGCCGCAGGAACGGGTGAAAGCCGATTTCCAGCGATTGACCGGCATTGCTCTTGCCGGGCTTCTGGTTGTTGCGGCCCTGCAGATTGGCGCCGGTGCAGAAGGCGCGTCCGGCGCCGGTCAGCACGAGGCAGCGCACCTCCTCTCGCTTCTCCTCGATCGCGTCGAGCGCTTCGCCAAGCCCACCCAGCATGTCCATCGAGACCGCGTTCATGACCTCCTGATGGTCGAGCTTGAGAACGGCGACCGCGCCATCAAAATCGAGCGTGACGTGCTTGAACTGCATTGCTTCCTCTTAACTTGTGTTTACGCGCTATTTCGCTGCGCGGAAGACCGGACGATGTCTCGCCCATATTTGATTTTCTGGGCGGCGTTGTCCATGCTTGCGCCAGAACATCTGCCCGCCGCAGGGCGCAACTCTGTTGCCAAACAAAATGGAAACATCCAATGAGCATCTTTGACCTCACCGGCCGCACGGCGGTCATCACCGGCGGCAATGGCGGCATCGGCCTCGGCATTGCGCAGGCGTTGAACGCCCAAGGCTGCAACGTCTCGATCTGGGGCCGCAATGGCGACAAGAACAAGAGCGCGGCGGCAACCATGTCGGCCGGGCCCGGCAAGGTCCATACGCAGATCTGCGACGTCACCGACCCCGCCTCCGTCAAGACCGCGATGAAGGCGACGCTCGATACGTTCGGCCGCGTCGACGGCTGCTTTGCCAATGCCGGCATCGGCGGCGGCGGACGGCGCGCCTTTATCGACCGCACAGAGGAGGAATGGCGAAAAATGTTCGCGACCAATCTCGACGGCGTCTTCCACGTGTTTCAGGCCGCCGCCCGCCACATGACCGAACGTGCGGAAGCCGGCGACAAATTCGGCCGGCTAGTTGCGACCTCGAGCCTGGCGTCCTTGTTCGGCACCGCGCGCAACGAGCACTACGCCGGCACCAAGGCGGCGCTGAACGCGCTGTGCCGCGCGCTCGCGGTCGAGCTGGCGCGCTACGGCGTCACCGCGAACGCGATCCTGCCCGGCTGGATCAAGAGCGACATGACGTCGGGGCTGATGGCCAACGACAAATTCGTCGCCAACGTAATGCCGCGTATTCCAGTGCGCCGCTTCGGCGAGCCGAGCGATTTTGGCGGCATCGCCGTGTACATCATGAGCCAGGCATCGTCGTATCATACCGCGGATTGCTTTGTGATCGATGGCGGGTATACGGCGTTTTGAGGTTGGTTGACGTAGGCGATCTCCATCGTCGTCCCTGCGAACGCAGGGACCCATACTCCGCGGCCGGCGAAATGGGCACTCGGGGCAACGGCTGCGTTTCAACAATGTAGGCTGGTGGTTATGGGTCCCCGAGCCGCGTGCGCGATTGCGCACGGAGGCAGGGACGACGCGCATCAGAGAAGTGCGCTCGACGAGAGATGGTGGGCAAGGCGCAAGAGCGCCTTTGCCCACCCTACGGTCAGTCTATCCCCACGGGCCGCGCGAGGTTGAAGTCCGGCCCCATGGGCCGCGGCCCGGATAGTTGGCGCGCGCGTTGGAGAAGGTGCCGCCCTGCGCGCCAAGCTCCGCCGCTAGCTGCTGCAACGCGGCGATGCGGTTCTCGGTCGAGGGGTGCGTCGTGAACAGATTGTCCATGCCCTGACCCGACAACGGGTTGATGATGAACATGTGCGCGGTCGCCGGATTGCGCTCGGCTTCGACATTCGGCACGACATGCGCGGCATTGGCGATCTTGGCCAGAGCGGACGCAAGCCACATCGGCTGACCGCAAATACGCGCGCCGAGATCGTCGGCAGCGTATTCGCGGGTCCGGCTGATTGCCATCTGCACCAGCATGGCGCCGAGCGGGGCCAGGATCATCATGGCAATCGATCCGATGATGCCGGGACCGTTGTCGCGGTTGCCGCCAAAGAACATGCCGAACTGCGCCAGCATCGAGACCGCACCGGCGATGGTCGCGGTGATGGTCATCAGCAGCGTATCGTGATTTTTGATGTGTGCGAGCTCGTGCGCGATCACGCCCGCGAGTTCTTCGCGGCTGACCGACTGCACCAGACCCGTGGTCACGGCGACCGCCGCGTTCTGCGGATTGCGGCCGGTGGCGAAGGCGTTGGGCTGCGGCTCGTCCATCAGGAACACGCGCGGCATCGGCAGGCCGGCGCGGCCGGCGAGTTCAGCCACGAGGTTGAAGAGGTCGGGCGCCGTGCGCTGGTCGACCTCATGGGCGCCGTACATCGACAGCACCATACGGTCCGAATTCCAGTAGGCGAAAATATTGGTCGCAGCCGCGATCACGAGCGCGATCGTGGCACCGGTGGCGCCGCCGATCAGATAGCCGACGCCCATGAAGAGGCCGGTCAGACCGGCCAACAGAATGGCAGTCTTAAAATAGCTCATTGTCGTCTCCTTGCCGCCCGCGGCGGATACGCCGGGCTGGCATCCCAAAGGTAGGAACTCCCGTGGCCACGCTTCAAGATGCCGAGGTGCGTCGAGGCGCCGCGTTTGGCGACAGGAACCAACGCGCCAGCCGGATTAACGATCCGCAATCCGGTGGGATCGCGTGGTTTTTCGGCTACCGGACCGAGCTGCTTGTAGAACGCCCGCGCCGCCGTCTACATTGCCCGGCAACGAGCAGCGTGATGAGGCGGCCCGGGAAAGTGAAGTGGCAAGCAATTTGCGTTGTTCGTCCGGAAAAACTGGGAGGGAATTGAAGAAATGTTTTCGCATGTGATGATCGGCACCAACGACCTCGACAAGGCCAAGGCGTTCTATGACGCATTGCTCGGCACGCTCGGTGTGCGGCCGGCACGGGTCGACGGCCACCGCATTTTCTACATCACCAAGACCGGAATATTCTCGGTGACCAAGCCGATCAACGGCCAGCCCGCGACGCCCGCCAATGGCGGCACCATCGGTTTTGCGGCCGACTCGCCCGAACAGGCCGACGCCTGGCACGCGGCCGGCATCGCCAATGGCGGAACGACTTGCGAAAATCCGCCGGGCATCCGCGAGGGCAGCGCGGGCAAACTCTATCTCGCTTATTTGCGCGATCTCGACGGCAACAAGATCTGCGCGATGCACAGGATGCCGGCGTAAACGAAGATTGTAGGGTGGGTTTGGCCGAAGGCGTAACCCACCCTACGCAGCACGGGTTGCGGCACAATCGAAGGAACGTCCGGCCATGAAGCGATCTGTCATCTCATTGGCGGCGTCCGCCGCGCTATTCGCAACCATCACGCTGCCCGCCCACGCCGAGCTCGATGTCGCCACCCTGCAGAAGGCGATCGAAGCCTCGCTCGCAAGCGACTATCCGAAGCTCGACGCGCTCTACAAGGAAATCCACGCCCATCCTGAGCTTGCGTTTCAGGAAGCGAAGACCGCCGCCAGGCTTGCCGCGGAAATGCGCGCGCTCGGCTTCGAGATCACCGAGAAGGTCGGCAAGACCGGGCTGGTCGCCATTTACCGAAACGGCGACGGCCCCACCATCATGGTGCGCACCGAGCTCGATGCGCTGCCGATGGAGGAGAAGACCGGCCTCGACTATGCGAGCCGCGACAAGGCCAACTGGAACGGGCGGGAGGTATTCGTCGCCCATAGCTGCGGCCACGATATCCACATGGCGAGCTGGGTCGGGACGGCGAAGACGCTGCTTGGCCTGAAAGAGCATTGGCGCGGCACGCTGATGTTCATCGCCCAACCGGCGGAGGAAATCGTGGCGGGCGCCAAGGCCATGCTGGCGGATGGCCTGTTCACGCGCTTCCCCAAACCCGATATCGCCCTCGCCCTGCATGCCGGTCCGTTCTCTCATGGCACGGGCTTCTATCGCACAGGAGTAGGCTCGTCCGCCGCCGACGGCCTCGATGTAACATTCCACGGCCGCGGCGGTCACGGTTCGGCGCCGCACACGACCGTCGACCCCGTCGGGATAGCGGCGCGCTTCATTGTCGAAGTGCAAAGCGTGATCAGCCGTGAAAAAGACCCGACTGAATTCGGTGTCGTGAGCATCGGCGCCATTCACGGTGGCACCGCTCCAAATATCATCCCCGACTCGGTGCGGCTCTCCGGCACCATTCGCTCCTACAAGCCCGAGGTTCGCGCCAAACTACATGCCGGGATCGAACGAACGGCAAAGGCGGCCGCGGCGATGTCGGACGCTCCCGCTCCCGACATCAAGATCGTCGAGGGTACCAAGCCCGTCATGAACGATCCGGATGTGGTCGCGGCCACCGCAGACGTGCTGAAGGCGGCATTCGGCGATAAGTTCAAGATTTCGCCGCCGGGGACCGCCAGCGAGGATTTCTCCGAATTCGCCGGCGCGGGCGTACCGTCGATGATGTTCAACATCGGCGTCTATGACCAGGAACGTATCGTCTCGGCACGCAACGGTGGCCCGCCGATACCGTCCAATCATTCGCCGCTGTTCGCGCCGGTGCCGAGGCCGACCATCGAAACCGGCGTCACCGCGATGACGCTCGCCGTGCTGAGCGCGTTCGATCGGCACGCCAGGCGCAAATGAATTGTAGGATGGGTAGAGCCAACGGGTCCGGCCGTTGGCTCTAACCCATCCACGCACTACGCGCTTGCCATAAGGCGGAAAATCCAGCGTCGCGCGCCCGTGCTTGTGCAAGCCCCTCCCCGCCGTCTACATTGCCGGCCAACGAGCCGAGTGCGCGATGAATGGTCTGCGCAAATGGGAGGAATAATCCATGAAACACGCCTACATCCCGCGGACGACGACCTACAATCTCAACCCGGGCGAAGAACTCAACGATTTGCGCATGTCGGACGAGGTTCGTCCGCTGTACGAGCACGTCAAAAAATTCATCCGCGAGACCGTCGATCCGATGTCGGTCGAGTTCATGCGGCTCGGCGAGGGCAAGAAGGACCGCTGGAGCTTTACGCCGGAGCAACTGGCGGTGCTGCAGAAGGCCAAGGACAAGGCCAAGGAAGAAGGCCTGTGGAATTTCTTTTTGCCCGATGCCGAGACCGGCGAAGGCCTGAAGAATCTCGACTACGCCTATATCGCGGTTGAACTGGCGAAGAATCCGCTGGCGTCGGAGACCATGAACTGCTCCGCGCCCGACACCGGCAACATGGAGGTGCTGGAGCGCGTCGGCACCAAGGAGCAGAAGGAGAAGTGGCTGAAGCCGCTGCTGGCAGGCGAAATCCGCTCGGCCTACGCGATGACCGAACCCAACGTTGCCTCCTCCGACGCCAAGAATATTTCCACCACGGCAAAACTCGTCGGCGACGAATGGGTAATCAACGGCGAGAAGTATTACATCTCCGGCGCCGGCGATCCGCGCTGCAAGATCATGATCGTGATGGTGAAGACCAATCCCGATGGGCCGCCAAGCAAGCAGCAGTCGCAGATCCTGGTGCCGATCGACACCCCCGGCGTCGAGATTTTGGGCCCGATGCACGTGTTCGGCCACGACCACGCGCCGCGCGGCCACATGCATCTGCGCTTCAACAATTGCCGGGTACCGAAGGAGAACATCTTGCTCGGCGAAGGCCGCGGCTTTGAAATCTCGCAGGTCCGCCTCGGGCCCGGGCGCATCCATCACTGCATGCGCACGATCGGCAAGGCGGAAAAGGCGCTCGACCTGATGGTTTCGCGCGGGCTCACCCGCGAAGCCTTCGGCAAGAAGATCGCCCATCTCGGCGGAAACTTGCAGATCATTGCCCAGGCGCGCTGCGAAATCGAGGCGATGCGCCTGATGGTGCTGAAAGCCGCCAAGGCGATGGACGTGCTCGGCAACAAGGAGGCGCGGATCTGGGTCAGCATGGTCAAGGCCATGGTGCCGGAGCGCACCTGCAGGATCATCGACCAGGCGATCCAGATGCACGGCGCGACCGGCATTTCGCAGTGGAGCCCGCTCGGCGAGATGTACCAGGACGTCCGCCACCTCCGCTTCGCCGACGGTCCGGACGAGGTGCACTGGATGGTGGTCGGAAGGCATGAACTGAGCATGCCGTAGGTTGATTTCGATGCAACCGTCATTGCGAGGAGCAAAGCGACGAAGCAATCCATTCCTCAGCTTGTGACGCGATGGATTGCTTCTCTTCGCTCGCAATGACGGAAGTAGGCTCACCCCACCGCGAGTTCCCCATGCAATACGCCCCCAGCGACCTCAAACCCCGCGAGCGCTACAAGGTGCTCACCTCCTTCGTGCTGCCGCGGCCGATCGCCTGGGTGACGACGATCGGTTCGGCCGGCGTGGTCAACGCGGCGCCGTTCAGCTTCTTCAACGTGTTCTGCGAGGATCCGCCGCTCTGCATGTTTGCCGCCAATCTGCGGCCCGACGGCCGCGTCAAGGATACCGTAATCAACATCCGTCGAACGGCCGAGTTCGTCGTCAACATGACCGACGAGCCGTTGGCGCGGGCAATGCATGAAAGCAGCGGCGACTTTCCGCCCGAGGTCGGCGAGCCGGACTATCTCGATCTCAAACTGGCGCCCTCGACCAAAATCGCCGTACCGCGGCTGGCCGATGCGCCGTTTGCGATGGAGTGCAAGACCTGGAAGGAGATCGACGTCAACGGCGACCGGCTGTTGGTGATGGGCGAAGGCATCCACTTCCACATCCGCGACGAATTGTGGGACCACGCCGCGATGCGCGTGCATATGGAGCGCTATCACCCGATCGGCCGCATGTTCGCGGATCGTTACTGCCGGACCGACGACCGCGTGGTGTTTCCACCGGCGGAAGGGGCGAAGGCAGCGGTCTAATTTGGCCTATGCGCGCGCAGGAATGACCGGATCTGCCGCACCGCGAGCGGCACCCGCTCTTTCGGCTCCTTCCACGGAAACAGGCTGACTTCCGCGTTCGGCGCCAACAGCGCGCTCTCCATCGCAACCGCATAAGGATGCGCCGGGATGTCGTCGGGCAGGATCAGCACCGGCGTCTGACAGCTTCGCACAAAATCGCGCGTGACCGTGAAGACGAAATCCGGATCGGTGCGATACATTCGGGTCAGGAATTTCTCGGCCTGCTCCATCGTGATATCGTCCCGGCGTTTTGTCAGTTCCGGCGCCCAGCCGGTCATGTTGTTATTGTAAAACAGGTCGCGCATCTCGGGGCGCGAGCCCGAAGGCATCGCCAGCACGCCCGCCACAACGCGGTCCGGTGCGCGCTTGATGAGATTCCAGATCAAGGGACCGCCGATGCAGAAGCCCAGCACCATGAATTTGTCGAATCCCAGATGATCCATCAGCGCGAGCTGGTCGTCGGTGTGGGAATCCCAGGGACGGTCGATCTCAAGCGGGCCTGACGACTGACCGGGTGGCGCGTTGCGCAGGTCGTAGGCGATACAACGATATTCGTTGCCGAGCTCCTTGATGGCATTGAAGGGCGGATAGTCGCCGGTAATGCCGGAGATGTTAGAATTCAATCCGCCGCCGGCGATCAATAGCAGCGGAAAGCCGGAGCCGGCTTCCTCGTAGTGGATGCGAACCGGACCTTTCTCAAAAAAGCTCATCGCGTTCCCCTCGCCTCACCCCTTTGCCGGGTCGCCGATCTTGTCCTGCGTCTTGGTATCGAAATCACTCGCGTCATGCCGCTCGTGCAACTGGCTTGCCGGATCGCCGGAGATGCGGTTGACCATGCGCCCGCGCTTCACCGCCGGGCGTTTGGCGATCGCGTCGGTCCAGCGCTGCACGTTCCTGTATTCGTGCACCGAGAGGAATTCGCCGGCGCCGTAGACCAGACCCTTGGCCAGCGCGCCGTACCACGGCCAGGTCGCCATGTCGGCGATCGTGTATTCGCTCCCTGCGAGATATTCGTTATCGGCCAAACGCCGATCGAGCACGTCGAGCTGGCGCTTCACCTCCATGGCGTAGCGGTCGATGGCGTATTCGATCTTGGTCGGCGCGTAGGCGTAAAAATGGCCAAAGCCGCCGCCGAGAAACGGCGCGCTGCCCATCTGCCAGAACAGCCACGACAGGCATTCGGCCCGCGCCGGCCCGCTGGCCGGCAAAAACGCACCGAACTTTTCGGCGAGATGCATCAGGATCGCACCGGACTCAAACACCCGGATCGGCGTCGGTCCGCTGCGATCCATCAGTGCGGGGATCTTCGAATTCGGATTGACAGCGACAAAGCCGCTGCCGAACTGGTTGCCGTCGATCTTGACCAGCCAGGCATCGTACTCCGCACCGCTGTGGCCAGCCGCAAGCAGCTCCTCGAACATCACGGTGACCTTGACGCCGTTGGGAGTAGCCAGCGAGTAGAGCTGGAACGGATGGCGGCCAACCGGCAGCTCCGCCTCATGCGTAGGGCCTGCGATCGGGCGATTGATCGCGGCGAACCGGCCGCCGCTTTCCTTGTTCCAGGTCCAGACTTTCGGCGGCACGTATTCGGCGGGATCGTTAACGGGGGCGTCGGTCATTGGTTTGGCTCCAGGCTGATTCGAGCCGTCTCGCGATTGCGTGATCTGTCGCGCGGCGGCCGCCGCAATCCATGTAAGATTTCGTATCAGCACTGCAACCAAACAAAAAGCGCGCAAAACTCAGGGGAGGAATGCGCTATGTTGCGAAAGCAAGTGTAGGGCAATCGGAGCAATGCTCCTGTGGCTGGCGTAGCCGAGATCGGCCATAATGGATGTGCCGCCAGCAAAGAGACCATCCAAATGCTCCCATCACAGCGCGCCCTGTTCGAGATACCGCGCCAGATCTGCTACCTGAATGCCGCCTCCTACAGCCCGCTGCCGATTCGAACGCTGGAGGCCGGCCGCGCCGCGGTTCTCCGCAAGGGCATGCCGTGGACGATCGAGGCCTCCTTCGCCAACCAACAGCATGAACGCGCGCGCCTTGCTGCCGCCCGGCTGATCAATGCCGAGGCCGCGGATATCGCGCTGATTCCCTCGGTCAGTTACGGCGTCGCGACCGCCGCGAAGATGCTGCCGATCGCCCGCGGCACGCGCGTGATCGTGCTGCAGAACGACCACTCCTCGCCGGTGCTCGAATGGCATACGCGGGCCGAGGCGGAAGGGTTCGCCGTCGAGACGGTTCGGCAACCCGACGATGGCGATTGGACGTCGGCGGTGCTTGCCGCGATCGAACGATCCGGCGCACCACCGGTCAGCCTGGCCTCAATCTCATCCGTGCACTGGTCGGATGGTGGGTTGATCGACGTCGACAAGGTCGGCACGGCACTCCGGCAACGAGGCGCTGCCTTTCTCGTCGATGCGACGCAAGGCACTGGCGTGCTAACGACCGACGTGAAGCGTCTCGACCCGGATTTTGTGATCTTCCCGACCTACAAATGGCTGCTCGGACCCTACGGCCGCGCCTTTCTCTATGTTGCAAAACGCCATCAAGGCGGTATCCCGCTCGAGCAGACCGCCTCTGGCCGTCGCAACGTGCGCGCCGAGAACGCGGTCTATTTCACGGATGTCAGTTACGTTGGCGATGCGCGGCGCTTCGACATGGGCGAGCGCGATCATTTCATCTCGATGGAGATGGCCTCGATCGGCATGGAGATGATAGTCGAATGGGGAGCGCCGGCTATCGTGCAGCGTCTCACGATGTTGACGGAGCGGATCGCGCAAGCCGTGCGCAGCATCGGCGTCCACGTTCCCGAACCTCATCTGCGGGCGCCGCATATAGTGAGCCTCGCCTTCAAGGGCGGAATGCCGGCGGGCCTCGTCGAAGGACTGGCAAGCGAAGGCGTCTATGTCGCAACGCGGCTGGGGCGCATGCGTGTGTCGCCGCACGTCTATAATGACGAAGCCGATGTCGACCGGTTCGTTGAGGTTTTGACGCGGCGGCTGCGGAGTCCGTCATTGCGAGGAGCGTAGCAACGAAGCAATCCATTCTTCTTTCTTTGCGTGGTAAGGTGGATTGCTTCGCTGCGCTCGCAATGACGGCGATTACGAGGCCGCCGCCTTACGCGGCGCCTCCGCCCGCTCCATCACAAATCCTTGATAGCCCTTGGCTGCGACGTCGTTGCAGATCTGCCGGTAGGGGCCGACGCCGCCGATATAGGGCATGAAGATGCGCGGCTTGCCGGGGACGTTGGCCCCCATGTACCAGGAATTGGCCTGCGGATAGAGCGTGGTGTAGGCGACCTCGTTGACATGGGCGACCCATTTGTCCTCGGCTTCGGTGGCGGCCTCCATCGTGTCGAGCCCGCGATCGCGCATGTAAGCGAGACAGTCGGTGATCCAGTCGACATGCTGCTCGATCGACACGATCATGTTGGACAGCACCGACGGGCTGCCGGGGCCGGTGACGATAAAGAGGTTGGGAAAGCCTGCGCTCATCAGGCCGAGATAGGTGCGCGGGCCCGCGGCCCATTTCTGGTTCAGCGTCTGCCCGTCGCGGCCCTTGATATCGATCTTCGCCACCGATCCCGTCATCGCGTCAAAACCGGTCGCCAACACCAGAGCGTCGACTTCGTAGTTTTTGCCGGCCACGCGCACGGCGTTTTCGGTGATCTCTTCGATCGGATTCGACTTGATGTCGACCAGCGTCACGTTTGGGCGGTTGAAGGTCGCGAAATAATCGGTGTCGATGCAAATGCGTTTTGAGCCGATCGGATGGTTGTTCGGCTGCAATAGTTTTGCCGTTTCCGGGTCCTTGACGATGCCTGCGATCTTCTCGCGGACGAAATTCGCAGCGGTGTCATTGGCAGTCTTGTCGAGCGCAAGATTGTTGTAGACCGACATGAAGGTAAGCCCGCCGTGATTCCAGCGCGCCTCGTACTTCGCACGGCGCTCGTTGTCGCCGTCATCGAGCGCGCCGCGGTCGGGCATCTCGGTATAGATGCCGTTCTTCGCGACCTCGCGCGCGAAGCGCCGGATCTCGGGATAGTTGGCGCGAAATTTCTGCCGCTCCTGTTCCGTCAGCGGCGCATTGCGGGCGGGAATCGAGAAATTTGCGGTGCGTTGAAATACCGTCAGATGGCTGGCCCGTTCGGCGATGACCGGCACCGACTGAATCCCCGACGATCCCGTGCCGATGACGCCGATGCGTTGGCCGGTGAAATTGACTTCCTCATGCGGCCAGTGGCCGGTGTGGTAGACCTTGCCCGTGAACCGATCGAGACCCTTGATGTCGGGCATTCGCGCGTTCGACAGGCAGCCGGTGGCGAGCACGACGAATTTTGCTGACACCGTTTTGCCGTCCGAAGTCGTTACCGACCAGAGGGAGGTCGCCTCGTCGAACTCGGCACGATCGACGCAGGTGTCGAACTGGATGTCCCTTCGCAGATCGAAGCGGTCGGCGACGTGGTTGGCGTATTTCAAAATCTCCGGCTGCGGTGCATAGCGCTCGCTCCAGTCCCACTCCTGCTGCAGCTCTTCCGAGAATGAATAGGAATACTGCATGCTCTCGACGTCGCAGCGCGCGCCGGGATAGCGGTTCCAGTACCAGGTGCCGCCGACGCCCGAGCCCTGCTCGTAGACCCGCGCCGTCATCCCCTGCCCGCGCAACCGGTGAAGCATATACATGCCGGCGAAGCCCGCGCCGACCACGACGACGTCGTAGGCCTCGGGCAATTTGGCGGCGGCGGACGGCATGGCGGACATCATGGCGGACATGAAGACGGGCTCCCTGAAACGTTCTTTTTGGTTGATTGGCAGCATTCTCTCGATAGCAGCAAAGCGCAAGACGCAAATCGGCGGCCGTGCTCTGCATATTTTGCGAGATGGAATTGCAAGCCCTCCTCAGGAGGAGGAGTGAGGCCGCTTGGCATGCAAGGCTCCGATGGGCTAGCGTCGCGCGGAAAGCCGAGCAGCAATCTGGAATGCTGCCGCCGGGAGGTCACCATGAAATCGCCAATCTGCGACATGCTGGGAATTGAATTTCCCCTGTTCGCTTTCAGCCATTGCCGCGACGTCGTTGCCGCCGTCAGCCGCGCCGGCGGGTTTGGCGTACTGGGAGCGACCGCGCATTCGCCCGAGACGATCGAGCAGGAATTGAAATGGATCGACGATCACACCGATGGCAAGCCCTACGGGCTCGACGTGCTGATCCCCGAAAACACTTCGACCGCGGGCGAAAAGGACGTCACCTGGAAGAGCCTGGAGGCGCGGATTTCGCCGCAGCATCGCGATTTCACCCGCAACCTGCTGAAGAAATACGGCGTCGAGTTGACGACGACCAATGTCGCCGACAACCAGCCGCAGCCGTTCGACGCGCAGCGCGCGCTTGACGTGCTCGAGGTCTCGTTTCGCCATCAGATCAAGCTGATTGCGAACGCGCTCGGCGTGCCGCCGAAACAGATGATCGACATGGGCCGCAAGCATGGCGTGCCGGTGGCGGCGCTCGTTGGTTCGAAAGAGCACGCGCTGCGGCAGGTCGCTGCCGGCGTCGATATTTTGGTTGCGCAAGGCACCGAGGCCGGCGGCCATTGCGGCGAAGTCTCGACCATGGTGCTGGTGCCCGAGGTGATCAAGGCGATCAAGCCGGTCCGCGACGTGCCGGTGCTGGCCGCCGGCGGCATCATGACAGGTAAGCAGATGGCGGCCTGCATGGCGATGGGTGCGGCCGGCGCCTGGACCGGCTCGGTGTGGCTGGCGACGGTGGAATCGGAGACCACGGAAATTTTCCGCGAGAAGATGATCGCCGCATCCTCGCGCGACGCGGTGCGCTCCAAGGGTCGCACCGGCAAGCCGGCACGACAATTGCGGTCGGTCTGGACCGATGCATGGGACCGCGGACCGGATAGCCCCGGCGCCTTGCCGATGCCGCTGCAAAGCATCATCAGCCGCGACGCCTTCAACTCGATCGACCGCGCGGCCGCCGCCGGCAATGTGCAGGCGCGCGATCTCGTGACTTACTTCGTCGGCCAGGGCGTCGGCCTGATCGACAGCGTGAAGTCGGCCGGCGCAGTGGTGCAGGAGTTCAAGGAAGATTTTGCCGACGCGGTGGAGCATATGAACATGCTGATGGAGGAGTGACGGCTCTCACCCCGTCATTGCGAGCGAAGCGAAGCAATCCATAGCGCAACATGTGGAGGTATGGATTGCTTCGTCGTTGCGCTCCTCGCAATGACGGAACAACAAGTTACGAATTGATCGATCGAAAGCGAAACAAGAAGAAATGTCGAACAACTCCCCCCTCTCCGAAGACCGCATTCCCGTCATCGTCGGCGTCGGCGAAATCGTCGACCGGCCAAGGGACATCGCCGCCGGCCTCGAACCGCTGGCACTGCTCGAGCAGGCGGTGCGGCGCGCGGAAGCCGATAGCGGCGCAAAACTGCTCGGCGAGCTCGGCTCGCTCGACGTCGTCAATTTCCTGAGCTGGCGCTACCGCGATCCCGAGAAGCAGCTCGCAGCAAAGCTTGGTGCTGCGCCGGCGCATTGCTATTACGGCCCGGTCGGTGGCGAGAGCCCGATCCGCTACATTCACGAAGCCGCAAAGCGCATCGCGCGCGTCGAGTGCAGCGTGGCGGTGGTCTGCGGCGCGGAAGCGCAATCCACCGCAACCAAGGCCGAGCGCGGCGGCATCGCCCTGCCATGGACGCCGTTCGCCCATGACGTCGAGGAGCCGAAGCGCGGCGCGGCGTTTCAGAAGCCGATGGCGGTGAAGCTCGGGGTGTTCCGCCCCATCACCGTCTATCCGCTCTATGAGTCCGCCACGTCAGCGCATTGGGGCCAGACGCCGCGCGAGGCGCTCGCCGAATCCGGCGCGCTGTGGTCGACCTATTCGAAAGTGGCGGCGGAGAATCCAAATTCGTGGCTGAAGAAGCGTTTTGCACCTGAAGAGATCATCACGCCGACGCCGGAAAACCGATTGATCGCCTGGCCCTATACAAAACTAATGGTGGCCAACCCGACCGTGAACATGGGCGGGGCTGTCTTGCTGACGTCGCTAGCGAAAGCGCGCGCGGCCGGCGTGGCCGAGCAGCGGCTGGTCTATCCGATCGGCGGCGCGTCGGCGGAGGAGCCGCGCGACTATCTGGTGCGCGACCAGTTTTACGAAAGCCATCCGCAGAACGCGGTGCTGAAGGCGGTGATGGACCTGGTCGAGGGCGACGGCAGGAAATTCGATGCCATCGAGCTCTATAGCTGCTTTCCCTGCGTACCCAAGATGGCGCGGCGGACACTCGGCCTGGGCCCCGACGTGCAGCCGACGGTGACCGGCGGCCTCACCTTCTTCGGCGCGCCGCTCAACACGTATATGACGCACGCGGCTATTGCGATGGTGCGGAAGCTGCGCGAAGGCGGCAAGCTCGGCCTGCTCTACGGCCAGGGCGGCTTCGTCACCAAGCATCACGGACTGGTATTGTCGCGCGAAGCGCCGAAGGGACCGCTCGCCCAGGACACCAGCGTGCAGGCCGAGGCCGACCGCAACCGCCGCCCGGTGCCGGATTTCGTCACCGAGGCCTCAGGCAAAGGCAAAGTCGAGAGCTTTACCGTGATCTACAAGGGCAAGGGCGAGGTCGAGCACGGCGTCGTGATGCTGCGCACCGAGCAGGATGCGCGGGCGCTGGCGCGTGTGCCCGCTGGTGACGCAGCAACGCTCAAGCATCTCTTGAACATGGACCAGACGCCGGTTGGGTCGGTCGGCGATATCGTTGCCGCGGATGATGGCGTGCTGGAATGGCGGGCAGGATAGTCCTCGTGTCCCGGACGCGGTGCGGCGCGCAGTACTGCGCTGCGTCCGGGGCACGATGGGACCATCACGCCGCCCGCACCGTATCCAGGAACTTGCCGACCTCGAGCTTGAGGCGGTTCGAATCGGCAGAGAGCGACTGTGCCGCCGAAAGCACCTGCGCGGAAGCCGAGCCGGTCTCGCTCGCCCCGCGTTGCACGTCGGTGATGTTGGCCGAAACCTGCTGGGTGCCGTCGGCCGCCTGCTGCACATTGCGGGAGATTTCCTGGGTTGCCGCGCCCTGCTCTTCCACGGCGGCCGCGATGGTCGAGGCGATCTCGGCCAGCCGTTCGATGGTGCCGCTGATTTCCTTGATCGCGCCGACGGATTCGTGAGTCGCGCCCTGGATGCCTGATATCTGCTGACTGATCTCGCCGGTCGCCTTGGCGGTCTGCTCGGCGAGCGCCTTCACTTCCGACGCCACCACCGCAAAGCCGCGGCCGGCCTCGCCCGCGCGCGCCGCCTCGATGGTCGCGTTGAGCGCCAGCAGGTTGGTCTGGCCTGCAATGGTGTTGATGAGTTCGACCACGTCGCCGATGCGCGCTGCCGCCTTCGACAATTCGCTGACGCGATCGTTGGTGACGCGCGCCTGGTCGACGGCTTCACCCGCCATCCGCGCCGACTCCTGCACCTGACGGCTGATCTCGTTGACCGAAGACGACAGTTCCTCGGTCGCCGATGCAACCGACTGCACGTTGGTGGTCGCCTCCTCGGAAGCAGCAGCCACCGTGGTCGTGACCTGCTGCGCGCGCTCGGCCGTCGCGGTCAGCGTTTTGGCCGAAGCTTCCAATTCGGTCGAAGCCGAGGATACGGTTTCGACGATCTCGCCGACCGCCGTCTCGAAGGAATCCGCGAGGCGGACCATTTCGGCCTTGCGCTGCTGGGCGGCGATCTGGTCCTGCCTGATCTTGGCTTCCGCCTCGTCCCGGGCTTTCTGCTCGGACACGACCTTGAATTTCTCGACCGCGCCGGCGACTGCGCCGAGCTCGTCCTTGCGCCCGAGGCCCGGCAGCACCACCGCGAAATTGCCGCCGGCGAGCTCGTCCATCGACACGCTCAGCGCACGCATCGGGCGGCCGATCATGAAGAACGAAAATATGCTGGTTCCGATCAGCAACAGGATCGTGCAGAGACTGATTGTCATCGACATCTGCTCGGCCGCCGTCATTTCGCGGGCGGCTTGGGCCTTTTCCTTCTCTACGCTCTGCTTGGCGAACTCGGCGATCTGGTTGGCAAGCGATTCGAGTTCGGCCGCGATCGGCAGCGTGACCTCGCGCGCGGTGCGGACTGTCTCCTCATTCAGCTTCGCGATTCGAGCTGCGGCGTCGGGAGCGCCCTCTGCGGCAATCGCTTCGCCTCGCACCTTCACGATCTGCTGAGCTTCCTTAACGTAATCAGAAGCCCTCGTCTTGAGCTTCTCGATGCGTGTGCGATTTTCGGCGGCGTGCGACAGTTTCAGCATCTCCTCGGTGAGGTGACTAACCGATTTCAGCCCGGCGGCCAGATAATCATTGGCTCTTTGCAAATGCGCCGAACTGTTAGCGAGGCGAATATCGCGAACGCCGGTCTGCATGCCGTTAATCGACGCCTTCGCATCCACCGCATCCCGCGCGACCGCCTGCTGCGCCGACACACCAACGTCGAGATCGCGCATTGCCGCATTTGCCCGCATTTGATTGATCGCCATCGCGCCAACAAGCAGAACGCCGAGGCCCGAGGCGATGCCGAGCTTGGCGCTGATCGACAGGTTCAGGATGAAGCGGGACATGGCTTTGCGTCCTTCAAATGAAACGACCCGGGGAAATCACAGCGATGCCGTTGTTTCCCGCAGAGCGGGATCACGGTGAAGAAGTGCCGGGCCAATTTGGGACGAGCCGGTTCGTTGCGAACGAAAGGCTCCTGCGGCGGCATAGCCACAGAGCGGCACCCATGACCGTCAGGCTTTCATACGATGGTTAACCAGCGTCTAAGGCGGCACGGTCCGGGAACTGGTAGTATTACGGAAGCGCGGCGCGCTTTATCGCCATCACGTCGGATTGTCCGTCTGCTTGCGGGCTGCCGACAGCGTCTGCTGCGGTGTTTCGCCAAACAACTCGCGATAGAGCGCGGTGAACTCGCCCATGTGCCAGAAGCCGTTCACGAGCGCCACCGCCTTCACCGACTGCACCGATGCGCCGCGCACCAGTTGTTGTCGTACATTCCACAGCCGCCGCAGCCGCATGTAGCGGTGCATGCTCATGCCGCGAATGGCAACCACGGCGTTATGCAGCGTCCGCACCGAGACCCCGAGTTGCCGCGCCACGTCGGCGCTGTACAACGTCTTGCCGGCGCTGTCAGCCACGAACTCGTCGAGCTTTCGGACCAGCGCCAGATAGTGGCTCAGACTGAGGCGCTTGGCTTCGGGTGTGGGCGATGCCGCAGCCATCGCCAGATCGACCGCCTGCAGAATCGATTCTTCAACGTGCTCGATCACGTTCGGCTGTGCGAAGCTATTGGGCGAATGCGAAGCGAGCGTCAGGACATCGCGAACCGTCACCCGGAGTGCCTCGCATCTATCCGGCAGCGTCGCGATCAATTGAGCGCTATCGGCATCGCCTGGCCAGCCGCGATCGTCGATGGAAGCAAAATTCAAAAGCGTCACCAGATTGGCCCGCTGCTCCACGATCTCACACGTCGCGGTACCCTTGACCAGGAGCAAGGCCGGCGCGCGGGCTTCAACGCCGTTGATGATCAACGAAGCCGCATCGTCCATCGTGAAGCCGACGATCGCACCGGTCGTGGAATACTGCATCTGCAGAATTCGAGGGAACGTCCGCTGCAGATGGACCGAACAGGACTTAAGCTTCAACGAGGCGAAAGCGGCGGCGAAGTCCTTGGCGTCGATCGGAATGCTCTTGGCATCGCCCAGTCCTTCGATGCTCCGGAAACGATCGACGTCCAGAGACCGGCTAATCTTTACGAACTCAGATTCAACTAGTTCATCAAGCAACGACACGCGGCGGTCATCCGAGCCATCGGTAGCGATCCACGGCAGATCTTCTGGCACCAGACCTTTTGACATCAAATCGTCACGATGCCTTTGCGTCTTACCACTTTTTCCCGATTACGGAAGTTCGTTCGCCACATTTGCTCCAAGTTTCGCTCAAGGCGATTGATCGGCACGTGCCGCAATCGCAATTTTGCGATCTACGGATGTCTCCCGTTCCTCTTGCAGCCGAAAAGCCGACGGCTCTGACAATTCGCGTTTCTGATTCGGATCGCCAGCGATCGCGAAGCCGGCATCAGGGGCCGGCTTCGAACCGAATCGTAGGTACGAGGATCAGGCTGCCCGCACCGAGTCGAGGAACCGGCTGACCTCGAGCTTGAGGCGGTTCGAGTCGCCTGACAGCGATTGCGCCGCCGCAAGCACCTGCGAGGACGCCGATCCGGTTTCGCTGGCGCCGCGCTGCACGTCGGTAATGTTGGAGGACACCTGCTGGGTGCCCATGGCCGCCTGCTGCACGTTGCGGGAGATTTCCTGCGTCGCGGCGCCCTGCTCTTCCACGGCCGCCGCAATCGTCGACGAAATCTCCGACAGCTTCTCGATGGTGCCGCTGATCGCCTGGATCGCGTTCACGGATTCCTGGGTAGCGGCCTGGATGCCGGTGATCTGCTGGCCGATTTCGCCGGTGGCTTTTGCGGTCTGCTCGGCCAGTGCCTTGACCTCGGAGGCCACGACCGCGAAGCCGCGGCCGGCCTCGCCGGCGCGCGCCGCCTCGATGGTGGCGTTGAGCGCAAGCAGGTTGGTCTGGCCGGCGATGGTGTTGATCAGTTCGACGACGTCACCGATGCGGGTTGCCGCCTTCGACAATTCGCTGACGCGGTCATTGGTCGTGCGGGCCTGCTCCACGGCGTCGTTGGCCATCCGTGCCGATTCCTGCACCTGGCGGCTGATCTCGGTGACGGATGACGCCATCTCTTCGGTGGCCGACGCCACCGACTGCACGTTGGTCGAGGCTTCCTCGGAGGCCGAGGCGACCGTTGTCGCAAGTTCCTGCGCGCGTTCCGCGGTCGACGTCAGCGTGCCCGCCGACACCTCGAGTTGGCTGGATGCCGACGACACGGCTTCGACGATCCGGCCGACTGCTGCCTCGAAATCGTCGGCCATCTTGCTCATATCCGCCTTGCGGCTCGCCACGGCGCGGGTCTCGGCCGCGTGCTGCTCGGCCTCCAGCGAGTGGCGGGCAACGGCATTGCTCTTGAACACTTCGACGGCCTTGGCCATCTCGCCAACCTCGTCGCCGCGCCCGATGCCGGGCACCTCGACGGCAAGGTTGCCGCTCGCGAGATCGTTCATCGCAACCGTCATCCGCTGCAGCGGACCGGTGACGCTACGCGCCACGAAGATCGACACCACGAGCGTAAATAGCAGGACTACGCCGGCAACGATCAGCGAGCGCTGGGTCGAGGCCCAGGTCTGCGCCGTCAGGTCGTCGATGTAGACACCGGTGCCGACGACCCAGTTCCACGGGGCGAAGCCGACCACGTAGGACAATTTCGGCTGCGGCTTGTCGAAGCCGGGCTTCGGCCATTCGTAGGGAACAAAGCCGGAGCCGTTCTTTCTGACGGTATTGACGAAATCGACGAACAACAGGTTGCCGTTGGGATCCTTGTAGGCCGAAAGATCGTTGCCGTTCATCTCCGGCCTGATCGGATGCATCACCATTTTCGGATGCATGTCATTGATCCAGTAATAGTCGTTGTTGCCGTACCTGAGCGCCGCGATCCGCGCCATCGCCCGCTTCTGGGCATCGGCGTCGGAAACGCCGCCCTTCTGCGCCGCGGCATGCTCTTCCTTGATGATGCCGAGTGCGAGTTCGCCGAGGTGGCGCAGCTCGATCTGCTTCTGCTGGTTCAAGCTCGATGCCAGTTCGCGCGAATCGAGAAAGGCGATGCCGAGGAAGCCGGCAAAGCTCAGGCAGATGAGGGCATAGATCTTTCGGCCAACCGTCAGCTTGGCCCGGCTTATCATTCCAAACATGCTTGATCTCCCACGCGACGACGGTGGTCGTCAGCCCCACTGCGCGGAATCGTATATGTCAGGCGCTTTCTACCCGTTAATTTTGCAGTCAGTAGATATACGGGGTTTTAACCATGCCCGCGGCCAGCGAATCCCGCCGGTTCCGGACGCAAAAGGCCCGCCCTGGTTTAGGGGCGGGCCTTCCTGGGCCGCCTCTGCGGCGTGCTGGCGGCTTACGCCGCCCGCACCGAATTCAGGAACTTGCCGACCTCGAGCTTGAGGCGGTTGGAGTCCGACGACAGCGACTGGGCCGAGGAGAGCACCTGCGTCGAGGCCGATCCGGTCTCGCCAGCACCGCGCTGCACGTCGGTGATGTTGGCGGAGACCTGCTGGGTGCCGCGGGCCGCCTGCTGGACGTTGCGGGAGATTTCCTGGGTTGCGGCACCCTGCTCTTCCACGGCGGCCGCAATGGTGGAGGATATTTCCGACAGCTTCTCGATCGTGGAGCTGATCGCCTGGATCGCACCGACGGACTCCTCCGTCGCGGCCTGAATGCCGGTGATCTGCTGGCCGATCTCGCCGGTCGCCTTCGAGGTTTGTTCCGCCAGCGCCTTCACCTCGGATGCCACGACGGCGAAGCCACGGCCGGCGTCGCCGGCACGGGCGGCCTCGATGGTGGCGTTGAGCGCCAGCAAATTGGTCTGTTCGGCGATGGTGTTGATGAGTTCGACCACCGCGCCGATGCGGGCCGCCGCCTTCGACAATTCGCTGACCCGGTCATTGGTGGTGCGGGCCTGATCGACGGCCTCATTGGCCATCCGCGCCGACTCCTGAACTTGACGGCCGATTTCGGTGATCGACGACGCCATCTCCTCGGTGGAGGAAGCCACCGACTGCACATTGGTGGAGGCTTCCTCGGAAGCCGCAGCCACCATCGTGGTCAGCTCCTGGGCGCGTTCGGCGGTAGCGGTCAGCGTGCCGGCGGCGGCTTCGAGCTCGGTCGAAGCCGACGACACCGTGTCCACGATTTCGCCGACCGCACCTTCGAAATCGTCGGCGAGCTTGATCATTTCGGCCTTGCGCCGCTGCGCCGCGACCTGGTCCTGCTGGACCTTCGCCTCGGCTTCCTCGCGCGCCTTCTGCTCGGCGTTCTCGCGGATGACCGTCACCGTCTTGGCGAGGTCGCCGATTTCGTCGCCGCGGCCGGCACCGGGAATCTCGACGTCGAGATTGCCGCCGGCCATCTCGCCCAGCGCACCGTTCAGCCGCGTCATCGGACGCGCGACCCCGAGGAAGGAGAATGCCACCGAGGCGATCAGCGACGCGACGACGATGATCGCCATGATCAGGTTGATGCGGTTGGCGCGCTCGGTATCGGCCATAACCTCGTCTTTGGAGGTCCTGGCATCCTTTTGCGCGGCCTCGACGGTTGTTTCCATCAGGTCGGCGACATCTGCGGCGGCCTTGACGGTGCGGTTGGCGATGATGTCGTTTTTGACCTGCTCGGTCTTTACCGCTTCCTCATTGGCGGCCAGGAAGCGCTTGACGGTCGAGGAAAGGTTGCTGACCACGACCAGCAATTCCCGGTCATCGGCCTCGCCGCGCAGTTTGTTGAACACGTCCTTCAGCGAGGCCTCGGTCTTGGCCATCTCCGAGACCAGGTTGGCATCGCCGGTTGCGCCGAGCTTCCAGGCGGCAGCCCGCAACGCGTTCACCTTTCCATCGGCCTGAAATAGCAAACGCTCGATCTCGAGGCGGTTGTCCAGCTTCGCCATGGCCGGCAGCTTCAACTGGGCATCGACCGCCTTGGTCCATTCTTCCGAGATGACCGAGCGCTTGTCGATCTGCGCCAGCAGCGTGATCTGCGCTTTGGCGAGATCTTCCACGGCGGCGGTAAAGCCTTCCATCAAGGTCTTGATCTTCTGCAGCCGTTCCCTGGCATCCGGCCGCGGCGCCATCGCCAGCGCCGCCTCCAACTCCTTCGCCCCGCTCGCCTTGTAGCGCTGCAAATCGGCAACGGTCTTCTCGACCTCTGCAGAAGTCCTCGCCAGCCTGACATTGCCGGCGGCAAGCTGAATCTTGCGCAGGTCGATATGGGCGGAGAGCGAGTTGTCGGCCACTTGCTGCGACCGGGCGGCGCGCTCGCTGGCCTCCTCGATCCTCGATTCGGTGACCATCTGGTTGGCGACCATGCCGATCGCCAGCAGGACGCCGACCGCCCCGGCCAAGCCCAGTTTGTATCCGATACGGTTGAGCTTGATCATGTCGACGACCCCAATTTCTTCTGAATCAGTTGTCCGGATGTGGAATTTTACGACGCAAAGGAACCGGCAACCTTTGCGCGCGAATCCCGGAAGATGCGGCGCAGCGTAGCGGGGACCGGTTAATTTCCGCTTGCGTGAGACTACGGGCATCCAATCGGGTTGTAGATGCGCCATCTTCGCGCCAAGCGCGAAAAGACCCGGCGCGCTTCCGCGAGCCGGGTCTTTTCGTCGACGGTCGCCCGGTTGTCAGGCTGCCCGAACCGACTCCAGAAACTTGCCGACCTCGAGCCTGAGGCGCTGGCTATCGCCCGAGAGCGACTGCGCCGCCGATAGCACCTGCGAGGAGGCCGCACCGGTCTCGCTGGCGCCGCGCTGCACATCGGTGATGTTGGTGGAGACCTGATGGGTGCCGCGGGCGGCCTGCTGCACGTTGCGGGAGATTTCCTGGGTCGCGGCGCCCTGCTCTTCCACGGCGGCCGCAATCGCCGAGGAGATCTCCGCCAGCCTTTCGATGGTGCCGCTGATTTCCTTGATCGCGCTTACGGAATCCTGAGTCGCGCCCTGGATGCCGGCAATTTGCTGGCTGATCTCGCCGGTGGCTTTTGCCGTCTGTTCGGCCAGCGCCTTGACCTCCGACGCCACGACCGCAAAGCCGCGGCCGGCCTCGCCGGCGCGCGCCGCCTCGATGGTGGCGTTGAGCGCCAGCAGGTTGGTCTGGCCGGCGATGGTGTTGATCAGTTCGACGACGTCGCCGATCCGGCCCGCCGCCTTGGACAATTCGCTGACCCGGTCGTTGGTGACGCGGGCCTGACCGACGGCATCGGTCGCCATCCGCGCCGAAGCCTGCACCTGGCGGCCAATCTCGGTGACCGAGGAAGAGAGCTCTTCGGTCGCCGAGGCCACCGACTGCACGTTGGCGGAGGCTTCGCCGGAAGCCGAGGCCACGGCCGAGGTCAGCGTCTGCGAGCGCTCGGCGGTCGCCGACAGCGTGCCGGCCGACGCTTCGAGCTGCGTCGAAGCCGAGGATACCGTCTGCACGATCTCGCCGATCACGCTTTCGAAGTTGCGGGTGATGCCGTCGACCCGCCGGCCGCGCTCGATCTTGGCTTCGGCGTCGGCGGCGGCAGCCTCGTCGGCGGCTTTCTTGGCACTCAGCGCTTCCTTGAATACCTGCAAGGTATCGGCCATCGCGCCGATTTCGGTTTTCTCGCCCTGATGCGGCACCTCCGCACTCAGATCGCCCTTACCCAGCGCCTGCATCGGCGTGACGATGGAGGCAATGCCGCGCGAGACGTCGCGAACCAGATAGGCGCTGATGCCGACGCCGATGATGACGGCGGCGCCAAGGATCAGGGCAAGCATCATGAGAGCGGCGGTGTAGCTGTCGGCCGCCTCCCTTGCCGCCTTGTCCGCGCCGGCATTGTTCAGATCGATGCTCTTCTTCAGGACGGCGTCGGCATCGAGGCTGATCTTGTTGACGGTCGTGGTATTCAGGTCGTGGGCCTCGGTCGGGATATTCCCAGCCGCCTTGCGCGACAGTTCCATGACCTCCTGGGTGCCCTTCCGGTATTTGTCCCACAGCCTCGACCATTCGGCATACAGCGCACGTTCCTCCGCCGAGGTGATCAGCGGTTCGTACGCCGCGCGGATCTTGGTGTTGCTTTCGGTGACGGTGGCGAGCGTTTTCTCCATCGAGAGCTTCTCTTCCAGCGTCTCGGACAGCATGTGCTCGCGGATCACGTTGCGGTAGGTGATGGTGCCGGCGCGCAGGTCGCCCAACACGCGGATACTCGGCATCCAGTTGGTCGCGATATCGACCGTGTTGGCGTTGATGGCGCGCATGTTCTTCACCGCGAGCAGACCCATGCCCGCCATCGCGACGAGCAGGAAGGCGACCACGGTGATGATCTTGGTGCGGATCGAATAGCGGGCGAGCATGGGTGGAATCTCTTGGTTTTGGGCGCGCGGGACGCCGTCTGGGAAAAGGCCCGGAATTTGGAAAGGAAGGATGCCTGGCGGATATCAAACCCGACGCTTCCTCAGGTTGAGTTAATACGCGTCGGTACAAATACCTACGCGACAGTTCTCACCAGGAAATGAATGTCGGCTTGAAGCGATCAGCGCATCAGCTTCAAGGCATCGGAGAAAAACTCCGTCCCGCCGAAATTGCCTGATTTCAGTGCGAGCAGCATCTCACCGTCCTCGGCGCCGACCGCGCGCAAAACCGGCACGCCTGCAGCGATTTCTTCGCCGACGAGAAAGCCCGGAATCCTCAGCCGATCGACGACGGCGCCCGACGTTTCACCACCGGCGACCACCAATCGCCGCACGCCGGTGCGCACCAGGCCTTCGGCGATATCGGCCATCGCCTGCTCGATGGCATGTCCGGCTGCATCGCGGCCATGCCGAGATTGCAGAGCTGCAACCTGGTCCGGAGTCGAACTGCTGGCGATCAGGATTGGACCATCGCTGATCCGGTCGCTCGCCCAGGCCAGCGCCCGGCGCGCCTCTGCCGGCCCCGCGATGATCTGCTCGGGATCGAGATGCAGCACAGCCATGGTCTTTTCGGCATTGGCAATCTGCGCCAGCGTCGCCTGCGAACAGCTCCCTGCAAGACACGCCGCCGGTCCCCCGACCGGCACGCCGGAGACCGCGCCCGCGGAAGCCGCTTTGACCTTGCCGGAGGTGACCAGTGCCCGGGCAAGGCCAAGTCCGATGCCGGATGCGCCGACGGACAGGCGGTGATCCAGCGCAACGTCGCCGATGGTTTCCAGATCGCGGTCAAAGACCGCATCGATGATGGTCGCGCCGATACCCTTTCCCGCCAGCTCCGCAAGACGTCCGCGAACCGCCTCAGCGCCGCGCGTGAGCGTCGCGAGGTCGACCAGCCCGACCTGGGTCCGGCTCTGGCGCGCCAGCACCCGCACCAGATTGGAATCATGCATCGGATTGAGCGGATGATCCTTCAGCGGGCTTTCGTTCAGCGGCACGGAGCCCACGAACAGATTGCCCTGATAGACAGTGCGGCCGGTTTCCGGAAAAGCCGGCGTCACCAGCACGATCGCCTCGCCGCAGTCGGCGCGCAGCGCGTCCATCACCGGGCCGATATTGCCGGCATCGGTGGAATCGAAGGTCGAGCAGATCTTGAACAGCACGTGGCCGGCGCCGCGGCCGCGCAGCCATTTTTCGGCGGCGCGCGAACGGTCCACCGCAACACCAGCCTCGATCGAGCGGCTCTTGAGCGACACCACTACCGCATCGACTTCAGGCAGCGCGAGATCGTCCGGCGGAACGCCGATGGTCTGCACCGTGCGCAGCCCCTGACGCGTCAGCGTGTTGGCGAGATCGGAAGCGCCGGTGTAGTCGTCGGCGATGCAGCCCAAGGACAGTTTCACGGCTTTGCTCCGGCATAGGGCTTGAACCAGCCGAGTCCATCGGTGGTCTTGCCGCGCGGGTTATATTCGCAGCCGACGAAGCCGCCATAGCCGAGCCGATCGAGCTCAGTGAACAGGAACGGATAGTTCAGCTCTTCGCCGTCGGGCTCGTTGCGCGAGGGAATGCTGGCGATCTGGACATGGCCGATGATGGGCATCATCTCGCGCAGCCGCATGGTGACGTCGCCGTGAATGATCTGGCAGTGATAGATATCGAACTGCAGTTTCAGGTTCGGAATCTTCAGCTCGGTAATCAGGTCGCGTGCGAAGCCGAAATCGTTGAGGAAGTATCCCGGCACGTTGCGCGGATTGATCGGCTCGATCACGACATCCAGCCCATGGGGCGCGTAGAACTCGGCTGCCCACACTACCGACTTGTAGAATTGTTCGACGGCCTTCGTGCTGCTGCGATCGGCTATACCCGCCATCAGATGCAGCCGCTTGACGCCAGTCGCCTTCGCGTAAGGCAGTGCGGTCTCCATGCTTCGCTTGAGATCGTCAAAGCGCTCCGGCAGCGCGGCAAAGCCTTTTTCGCCGGCGTCCCAATTACCCGGCGGCAAATTAAACAGCGCCTGCGTCAGGCCGTTCTTTTTAAGCCGCTCGCCGACGGCGTCTGCCGGGTGATCATAGGGAAACAGGAATTCGACCGCGGCAAATCCCGCTCTTGCCGCCGCATCGAAGCGATCGAGGAACGGGACCTCGGTGAACATCATGGAGAGATTGGCGGCAAAACGCGGCATCGAAGGTCCCCTTCTTGATCTTGCTCTTACTTCGGCTCGCCCGGCAGATGCGTGCCGGTGACTTTTGCATACATCCGCGCCACCGAGGCGTCATCGTCGCGGCCCATGCCGGCGGCTGACGTCATCAGGAACATCTGCAAGGCGGCAGCGGAAACCGGCACCGGGAATTTCGCCGAGCGCGCCATGTCCTGGATGATGCCGAGATCCTTGACGAAGATATCGACCGCGCTGCGCGGCGCATAATCGCCGTCGAGCACATGCGGCATGCGGTTCTCGAACATCCAGGAATTGCCGGCGGAGGCCGTGATCACCTCGTAGACTTTTCGGATGTCGAGGCCCTGCCTGGCGGCGAATGCGATCGCCTCGGAAGCGGCGGCGATGTGGACGCCGGCCAGCAACTGGTTGATCATCTTGAATGCGGCGCCCTGGCCGGCGGCGTCACCGAGCTCGTAGAGCTTTGCCGCCATCGCGTCCAGCGCCGGGCGCGCTTTGGCAAACGCGGCCGGACTGCCGGATGCGAGGATGGTGAGTTCGCCCTGCGCCGCGCGCTGTGCGCCGCCGGAAATCGGCGCGTCGAGGTAGTGCCGGCCGGTTTCTTCCAACTGTTTGGCGAGACGCCGCGCGACATCGGGGTCCATGGTGGCGGAGGAAATGAATACCGCGCCTTTGGCCAGCGTTTCCGCGACGCCATTGGCGCCAAACAGGATGGCCTCGGTTTGCGCGGCGTTGACGACGACGCTGACGACGATGTCGGCCGATTTCGCGGCTTCCGCCGGCGTTGTGGCGCCCTTGCCGCCATCGGCGACGAACCGCTTGACCGTGTCAGCCGAGACGTCGCAGCCGGTGACTTCGAGGCCGGCGCGGCGCAGCGAGGTCGCCATGCCATAGCCCATCGAGCCCAGCCCGATGACGGCGACGCGCGGTTTGGCGGATTCTGGCATGCGGCGGTTCCTCGATGGTTTCTGTTCAGCGGCCATTCGGCCGGCGGCTTGGCCTTGCGTATCACGGCTTGGCCGCGCTGCCAAAGCGTGAGACAAGGCGGAAAAGAGGTCGGTCCATGAGCGAAACAAGGATCCGCGAGGAAATCTGCCGCTTCGGCCGCTCGCTGTTCGAGCGCGGGCTGACGCCGGGCTCCTCCGGCAATATCAGCGTGAAACTCGACGACGGCGGCTGGCTGGTGACGCCGACCAACGCCTCACTCGGCTTCCTCGACCCGGCCCGAATGTCACGGCTCGGGCCCGACGGACGGCTGGTATCCGGCGACGCCCCGACCAAGGAAGTGCCGCTGCACACCGCCCTCTACCAGACCCGCAATGCGGCGCGCGCCGTCGTGCATCTGCATTCGACCCATTCGGTGGCTCTGTCGATGCTGCCCGAGATCGACCCCCGCGCCGCGCTGCCGCCGATGACGGCCTATTACGCGATGAAATGCGGCCACACCGCGCTCGTGCCCTATTATCGGCCCGGCGATCCGGCCGTCGCCGACGCCATCAAGGGACTGGCCGGGAAGTACTCCTCCGTGCTGCTCGCCAATCACGGGCCGGTGGTGTCGGGTGACACGCTGGAAGCGGCAGTGTTTGCCATGGAGGAATTGGAAGAGACGGCAAAACTCTATCTGCTCCTGCGCGGGTTGAACCCAAGGTATTTGTCGCCGGCGCAGGTGAAGGATTTGACGAAGAAGTTTGGGCTGACGCTGCCGGAGCATGGACACTCGTAGGATGGGTAGAGCGCAGCGAAACCCATCATCTCTCCGCGGAATGGAATTGATGGGTTTCGCTTCGCTCTACCCATCCTACGGCATCACAATCCCAGATACGCCTTCCGCACATCGGGATTGACGCTGATCTCGGCGGCGCTGCCCTGCATCAGCACGCGGCCGGTTTGCAGGATATAGGCGCGGTCGGCGATTTCCAGGCATTCGGACATGCGCTGTTCGACGATCAGCACGGTCATGCCGGCGTCGCGGATGCGTTTCACGGCCTGGAAGATTTCATCGACCAGCTTTGGCATGATGCCCTGCGACGGCTCATCCAGCATGAGTAGCCGCGGGCGCGTCATCAGCGCGCGGCCGATGGCCAGCATCTGCTGCTCGCCGCCGCTTAGCGTTTCGGCGCGCTGCTCGAGGCGCTCCGAGAGGCGGGGAAACAGCTTGAAGACGAGATCGAGCGGTGCCTCGCGATCGGACTGGCTACGAAAAAGATAACTGCCGAGCCTTAAGTTGTCGCGCACCGAGAGGCGCGGAAACAGCCGGCGGTTTTCCGGCACATAGGCGATGCCGCGCGAGGTGATGATGTGCTGCGCCATGCCGTCGATACGGGTGCCGTCGAACGTTACGGTGCCGGAGCGAGGCCGCTCGGCGCCCGCAATCGATTTCAGCAACGTCGACTTGCCGGCGCCGTTGGCGCCAGCGACGCAAACGATTTCGCCCTTTGCTACCTCGATCGAGACTGCCGAGATCGCGACCAGTCCCTGATAGGCGGTGGTGACTTCATGCACCGACAGCATGACGATCCCCCAGATAGGCGGTGATGACTTTCGGGTCGCGAACCACGTCAGCAGGCTTGCCCTCGACCAGCACCTTGCCGAGATCGAGCACGATCGCGCGGTCGACCAACGGCATCACGATTTCCATGACATGCTCGACCATCAGCACGGTGACGCCGGTGTCGCGCACCTTGCGCACCAGTTCGACGCCGGTCTTGGCCTCGACCGGCGTCAGGCCGGTGAGCACCTCATCCAGCAGCAGCAATTTTGGTTCGGTCGCGAGCGCACGGGCGACTTCGAGCCGGCGCTTTTCGGACGGGACCAGATCGCTGGCGAGCACGTTAGCGCGCGGGCCAAGGCCACAGAATTCCAGCACCTCATGCGCCTTGCGCCGCGCATCGCGCATCACGGTGGTACGGACCAGCGCGCCGACGATGACGTTGTCGATCACGGTCATGGTCTCAAAACTTTTCACGACCTGAAAGGTGCGGCCGATGCCGCGCTGGCAGCGCTCCGCCGCCGGTAGCGCGGTGACATCCTCGCCGTCAAAGATGATCGAGCCTTGGGTCGGCGGCAGCACGCCCGCGATCAGGTTGAACAGCGTCGACTTGCCGGCGCCGTTCGGGCCGATCAGGCCGACGATCTCGCCGCGTCCGACCGAAATCGACACGTCGCTGTTGGCGATCAGGCCGCCAAAACGTTGCCAGACGCCGCGGGTTTCCAGAAGAGGCGTCATCGGACAGCCTCCTTGCGCTTGGGCGCAAACAGCCCTGCAAGGCCTTTGAACGAGAACAGGCCGATCAGCCCCTGCGGCCGCGCCAGCGAGATCGCAATGATCAGGCCGCCATAGACGATCAGGTCGACACCGCGGCCGGACCCACCGACATAGGAGCGCGTCAATTCGGTGAGCGGGATCAGGATGACAGCGCCCAGCATCGGCCCCCACAGCGTGCCGATGCCGCCGAGCACCGCTGGCAACGCCATCAGCAGCGAGAACTGAAAGCCCATGACGCTCTCGGGATCGATAAAGTAGACGAACTGCGCATAGAAGCTGCCGCCGACTGCGACCAGGAATGCCGATACCGCCGCCGCGCCCATCTTGGAATTGAACACGACCACGCCGAGGCTTTCAGCGGCTTCCGGATTGTCCTTCACCGCGCGCCACCAATAGCCCCACTTGGAATCTTCCAGCCACCAGGTAACGAACCAGGCGACGCAAGCCAGCGCCAGCGCGAAGTAAAAATATGGCAGCTTGCTGCGCGGGAACTGGAATTTCAGCCAGCTATCGCCACGTGCTGGAATTTCGATGCCCATCGCAGCACCAGCCCAATCCCAGTTGTGGAACAGCAGCAGCCCGATTTCGGCAATGACGATGGTGGCGATGACGAAGTAATGTCCGCGCAGCCGGAAACAGGGATAGCCCAGCGCCATCGCAATCAGCGCGGAGATCACCCCGCCGCCGAGCATGCCGAACCATGGCAGCACCCCGAATTTGGTGAACAGCAGCGCGGTGGTATAGGCGCCAAGCCCGAAATAGAGCGCGTGGCCGAGCGAGATCTGCCCGCAATAGCCGGAAAGGATGTTCCAGCTTTGCGACAGCGCACCCCACATCAGCGTCAGCACCATGATGTTCTGGACGTAGACGTCTTTGACGAACAGCGGGACGGTGGCCGCAATCGCGGCGAGAAAAACGGCGACGATGAGGTCGCGGCGGCGGCGTTCTGCGAAAGCGGTATCCATCACATCGATCCGAACAGGCCGCGCGGCCGGACAAAGACCACAAGGAGATAGACGGCATAGATGCCGACCGCCTTGAGCGACGGCGGCAGCAACATGGCGGTCGTGGCCTCGACGAGGCCGACGATGATGCCGCCGGCGAAGGCGCCGAACACGCTGCCGAAGCCGCCGAGCGCCACCGTGACATAGGCGATCAGAGCGAACGAGGCGCCAACGTCAGGGTAGATGTAGAAGAAGATCGCCATGACCGCGCCGGCGAGGCCCACCAGCGCCGCGCCGAGGCCCCAGCCCAGCGCAAACACCTTGTTCTTGTCGATGCCGACCAGCGCCACCGCACCGGCATCCTCGCGGGTCGCTTCCAGCGCGCGGCCGAAATCGGTGCGATTGATGAAGAGATAGAGCGCGCCAAAGGCGGCGATTGCCACCAGCGCCCCGACCAATTGCGGCACCGGCAGGTAGATCCCGGCGATCGAGACAGTTTTGCCGCCGAGCCAGGAATGGGTGACGCTGCGATAGTCCGGCGTGAAGAAGTATTGCGCCAGGCCGCGCATGACGATGGCCAAACCGAATGTCGAGAAGATCTGCACCATGCCGGCATTGGCTTTCGCGCGCACCGCAAAGCGCACAATCAATAGATAGACGACGGCCCCGAACACGAACAGGGCGGCGGCGACCAGCGGCGCCGACAGCAAGGGATCGACCGCAAAGAACACGAACAGGAAGAACGTCGCGTACATCGCGATCATCAGGAACTCGCCATGGGCGAAGTTCACGACGTCCATCAGCCCGAAGATCAGCGCGAGGCCGACGGCGATAAGGCCGTAAAGCAGGCCCATGAGCAGGCCGCTCGCCAGGCTTTGAATGATGGTTTCGGCGGTCATGGTTGTTGCTCCAGAACGGAGGCATTGCTCTCGCCGCCCGTCATTGCGAGCGAAGCGAAGCAATCCATTCTTTCTTCGTGCGGCACGATGGATTGCTTCGTCGCTGCGCTCCTCGCAATGACGAGAGGCGACAGTATCTCAATACTGGTCCCTGTCATGTCCCCTCCCGCCCCCAGCGCCGCGCCTATTTCATCGGCCAGACGGCTTCGGCGATGGCGGCCTGCGACGGGAAGATGGTGACGAACTTGCCGCCGATATATTGCAGCAGCACCGGGTCGGCGTCGTTGTTTTGGCCCAGCTCGTCGAACTTGACGCGCTTCCAGGGCATGATGGTCTGCTCGCCCGGAATGTCGGTGGCGACCAGCGCCTCGCGGATCTTCTCGCCGTCGGTCGACTTGGCGCGGTTGATGGCGTCGGCCATCACCAACAGCCCCATGAACTGGCGCGAGGTGAGGTCGTTAAAATCCTTGCCCGACTTCTCCTTGAACATGGCGTTGACCTTGCCGACCATCGGCCGCTTGGCAGCGAGATCGAGCGAGAAGCTGCCGCGCGAGATCACGCCTTCGAGCTTGTCGCCGACCGCATCATACAGCGCCTTTTCGGAGAAGCCGGCGTTCTGCGCCACGATCGCGTTCGGCTTGTAGCCGAGCTCGGCCATGGTCTTGACCAGCAAGATGCCGTCGGTGGTGTAGCTCGAGGGCATCAGCACGTCGGCATTCGCCGTCTTGAGCTGCTGTACTTCCGCCGACAATGACGGCGAGTTGGAGCGGTACTTGATGTCGGAGATGACTTTGTAGCCACGCTCGGAGGCCAGCTTGAGCTGGGTGTTGGCGGAGTCGGTGCCGAAAATGGTGTCCTCATGGAACAGCGCCAGCGTGTCGATCTTGGTGCCCTTCTTCTTCATCGCATCGAAGAAGTTGAACATCGCGGCCGAGAACATCTCGTCATGGGGAGCTGCGCGGAAATAGAATTTGAGGCCGCGCTTGTGCAGGCTCGGCGAGGAATTGTCCGCCGAGATGAACGGGACCTGGTAACGCTCGCAGATCTGGCTGACGGTGACGGCAACCGCGCTCTGATAGGTGCCGATGACGGCGCAGACTTTTTCCTGGGTGATCAGGCGCTCGGTCTCGGCGCGGCCCTTCTGCGGGTCGGCCTGATGATCGGCGAAGACGAGGCGGATCTTGGCGCCGCCGAGGCCGGGCAATCCCTCGCCCTTCGCCAGCGGCAAATCGAAATCGTGGTTCTTGTTGATGATGTCGAGCGCAGTCTCGAACGACTTCTGCGCGTCGACGCCCATCTGCGCACTGGCGCCGGAGAACGGATAGATCACGCCGATCACCACTTCGGACGTTTGGGCGCGCGCGGCAATCGGGCCGAGCGCAGCGGCAGCAGTAGCTCCAAGCAAGACGTTACGGCGCGTGATGTTCATGGCGATATCCTTTGTGGGTCGGCAACTATCGATGAAACGGGCGAAGGGTGCGGTAAAGCCTCAATGAGCAGCACGGGCTGCATCAAAGCACGGCAAGCTGCTTGTTCATGAGATCGGTCACCAGCATCAGTCCCGGCGCATGCGTAATCGCGAACGGCAGCTTCGCGGCCTGGATCACCGATTGCGGCGTGACACCGCACGCCCAGAACACCGGAATTTCGTCCGGCCCGACCGGCACTGGATCGCCGTAGTCGGGCTTGTTGATGTCGGCGATGCCGATCGACTGTGGATGGCCGAGATGCACGGGCGCGCCGTGCACGGCGGGAAAGCGTGAGGTGACCTGCACCGCGCGGATCGCATCGGCCGGCTTGAACGGCCGCATCGACACCACCATGGGACCTGCGAACGGGCCCGCCGGGCTGCACGCGATATTGGTGCGATACATCGGCACGCGAACCTTGCGCTCGATGTGGCGGATCGGCAGGCCCTCCGCCAGAAGCGCCTCCTCGAACGAGAATGAACATCCGATGACGAAGGCGATGAGATCGTCGCGCCAATGCGCCATGATGTCGGTGGGCTCTTCCACCACCTCGCCGTCGCGCCAGACGCGGTAACGCGGCAGGTCGGTGCGGATGTCGAGATCGACGCCGAGCGCGGGAATGCGGGGGTCGCCGACATCGGACATGCCGATGATGGGGCACGGCTTGGGATTGAGCTGGCAGAACCGGTGAAACGCGCTCGCGAGCTTTTCCGGCAGTATCGCGAGGTTGCCTTGGACGAAGCCGTTGGCGACACCGGCGGTCGATGATGCCATGCCGTTGCGGCACGCATGCCGGGCTGCCACGCTGGGCGATAAGTCTGGCCTATCGCGGCCCGTAGTTTCCGTCCTCGCCAAGCCGGTCATCGTTGTCCCCGCTTCCATTCTTATCGACATCTACTCCCGCATATGGCTATGATAATGTCTAATCGTCTTTTCTAATCAAGTTCGATAAACATTAATTATCAAGCTGCGGGTTGAGGGTGCATGACTGATTTCAAGGCAATTGAGACTTTCATGTGGGTGGTGACGCTTGGCAGCTTCCGCGGCGCCGCCCAGAAGCTCAACACCACGCAGCCCGCAATCTCGCAGCGGATCGCCCAGCTCGAACGCGAAGTCGGCGTTAAACTTCTCCAGCGCGACCGTCGCATGGTGCTGCCGACGCCGAGCGGACGGCAATTGATGGTCTATGCCGAGAAGCTGATCGGGCTGCGCTCGGAAATGCTCGCGGTGGTCGGGGATCGCTCGGCGATGCGCGGCGTGCTGCGGCTCGGTGTCGCCGAAACCATCGTGCACACCTGGCTGCCGCAACTGATCAAGAGCGTCAACTACGCCTACCCCAACCTCTCGCTCGAGATCGAGGTCGACATCACCTCGAATTTGCGCAACCGGCTGTTGGCGCAGGAGATCGAACTCGCCTTCGTGCTCGGCCCGCTGACGGCGCCAATGGTCAACAACCGGGCACTGTGCGATTATCCGGTGGGCTTTACGGCCAGCCCCTCGCTCGGCCTCGGCAAACAGGAACTGACGCTGCACGATCTGGCGAAGTTCCCCATCATCACGTTTTCGCGCCGTACCCAGCCCTATGAAATCGTGCGCTCCCTGTTCAACCGCCCTGACCTGCCGCCGATACGGCTGCATGCCAGCGCCTCGCTCGCAACCGTTATCCACATGGCGATCGAAGGTCTCGGTATCGCCCTGATACCGACCGCGATCGTCGAGGACGACATGGCAAACGGGCGGCTGCAATTGCTGTCGACCAATCTGCAGTTGGCGCCGCTGACGTTTTCGGCAAGCTGGCTCGCCTCCCCCGACACGGTCGCGGTGGAGCGCGTGGTCGAACTTGCGGCCAGCCTGGCGCGAGGAGGCGTCATTGTTGACGCGCCGCCGCAGGCGCGTCATTGAAAACAACCGAACAAGAATGAACAAGCGCGCCGCCTGCCAGCAGACCATCCGGAACAGTGCATGACCAAGATCGCTTCCAACCTGCAAATCGATTCTGCCCGCCTGTGGGGCACGATTCACGAAACCGCCAAATTCGGCGCGACACCGAAAGGCGGCGTGCGGCGGCTGACGCTCGGGCCTGAAGACAAGCAGGTACGCGACTGGTTCCGCGAGCGGTGCGAGGCCGCCGGGCTCGAAGTGCATGTCGATGCGCTCGGCTCGATGTTCGGCCTGCGCAAGGGACGCGACATGTCGAAAGCGCCGGTCGGGCTCGGCTCGCATCTCGACACCCAACCGACCGGCGGAAAATATGACGGCGTGCTCGGCACGCTGGCGGCGCTGGAAGTGGTTCGTACGCTCAACGATGCGGGCATCGAGACCGAAACGCCGATCTGCATCTGCAACTGGACCAACGAGGAAGGCTCGCGGTTCGCGCCGGCGATGATGGCTTCCGCCGCATACGTCGGCGATTTCACCACCAACGACATTCTGTCGCGCAAGGACGCCGAGGGCGTCACGGTGGCGGAGGCGCTTGATAGCATCGGCTATCGCGGTGACGCGCCGGTGGGTCGCCAAAAATTCTCTGGCTTCGTCGAGCTGCATATCGAACAGGGGCCGATCCTGGAGGCCGAGAACAAGACCATCGGCGTGGTCGATTCCGGGCAGGGAGTTCTATGGTATGACGGCAAGATCACCGGCTTCGAGAGCCATGCCGGCTCGACGCCGATGCCGCTGCGCCGCGACGCGCTGGCGACGCTGTCGGAAATCGTGCTGGCGATGGAAGCAATCGCCAAGAAGCACGGGCCGAAGGCCGTTGGAACCGTCGGCGAAGCCGTGATCGCCAATCCCTCGCGTAACGTCATTCCCGGCGAGATCGCCTTCACGGTGGATTGCCGCAGCGCCGATGCTGCCATCATGGACGCGCTGGACACGGATTTGCGCGCGGCGATCGCCGAGATCGCGGCGCGGCGCAAGGTCGATGTCCAGTTCGACCTGATCTGGCGCAAGCCGCCGACCCATTTCGATCCCAAGCTGGTGGACGCGGTGGAGAACGCCGCAAAAATGCTCGGCTATTCGCATCGCCGCATCACCTCCGGTGCCGGCCATGATGCCTGCAACCTCAACACCGTGATGCCGGCCGCCATGGTGTTCGTGCCCTGCAAGGACGGCATCAGCCACAACGAGCTCGAGGACGCCACGCAAGCCGATTGCGCGGCGGGCGCCAACGTGCTGATGCATACCGTGCTGGCGCTGGCCGGCGTCGCGTCCTGATATCAAACCAAGAAAACGGGGGAATGCCGTGCGCGGAGTTTTCGTCGACGCCAATGAATCGCTGGCCGTGATCTTTGAGCGGCTTCAGAACCCCGGCGATCCCGAGGTGCTGATCCACCGGGATCCCGATATCACCTCGGATCAATATCCTGGGATCCTCGACGGCGCCGAGATCGCGATCGTCGATCACACCGCGCTGCCGACCGATATCGCGAAGAAATGCACGGGACTGAAGCACGTGGTGTTTCTCGGCACCGGCGCACGCAGCTACATGAATCCGGAAGAGCTCGCCGAACTCGGGATCCAGGTGCACCTGATCAAGGGCTATGGCGACACCGCGGTCGCCGAATGCGCTGTTGCGCTGATGTGGGAAGGCGCGCGCGGACTTGCGAAAATGGATCGCGGTATCCGCGCCGGCAATTGGCTGCGCGACGACGGCATGCAACTGACCGGCAAGACGCTCGGCCTGATCGGCTTTGGCGGCATCGCCGCGGAAGTGGCGCGGATCGCGATCGGCTCGGGCATGCGCGTCGTCGCCTGGAACCGATCGCCGAAGAAGCATCCGAAAGTCGAGTTCGTCGATCTCGACGAACTCTTGACCGAGAGCGACGTCGTCTCGATCCACCTCCTGCTCAACGACGAAACGCGTGGATTGATCTCGCGCGCCTGCATCGAGGCGATGAAGCCCGGCGTCATCCTGATCAACACCGCGCGCGGCGCCATCGTCGACGAGGAAGCGATGATCGAGGCGCTGAAATCGGGCCAGATCCGCCATGCCGGCCTCGACGTCTTCAACATCGAACCGCTGCCGGCGGATCATCCGCTGACCAAACTGTCGAACGTGACGCTGTCGGCGCATTCGGCGTTCCGCACGCCGGAAGCGAGCGAGAACCTGATGCGCGCCGCGTGGGAGCATTGCCGAAGGATTGTGAGAAAGTGAACTCGCTCCGTCGTCCCGGGCAAGCGAAGCGCGACCCGGGACCCATAACCACCGATGGCTATGTGGCGCCGTGCTGGAGCAACAGCCGATACAAATAACGAACGGTTGTGGTTATGGGTCCCCGCGTTCGCAGGGACGACGGCAGATTGGTAGGGTGGGCAAAGGCGCTCTTGCGCCGTGCCCACCATCTATCGACCAACCATCACGCCGAACGGTGGGCACGCTTCGCTTAGCCCACCCTGCGAAATCAATCCACCATCTCCGCGACCGCTTTGCCGCACGCCACCGTATCCGCGTTGCCGCCGAGATCGCGCGTGCGCAGGGTGCGCTCGCCCAGCGTGCGCTCGATGGCGCCGACGATGGACTCCGCCGCCTGCTTCTCGCCGAGATGCTCCAGCATCATCGCACCCGACCAGATCATGCCGATGGGATTGGCAATCCCCTGCCCGGCAATATCTGGCGCCGAGCCGTGGACCGGCTCGAACACGGACGGGAAATTGCCTTCCGGGTTGATGTTGCCGGATGGCGCGATGCCGATGGTGCCGGTGCAGGCGGGGCCGAGATCGGAGAGGATGTCGCCGAACAAGTTCGAGCCGACCACGACGTCGAACCAGTCCGGATGCAGCACGAAATTCGCGGTCAATATATCGATGTGGTACTTGTCCCACTTCACGCCCGGATATTTCTTCGCCATCGCCTCCACGCGCTCGTCCCAATAGGGCATCGTGATCGAGATGCCGTTGGACTTGGTCGCCGAGGTCAGATGCCTTTTCGGCCGCGATTGCGCCAGATCGAACGCGAATCTCAGGATGCGGTCGACGCCAGTGCGCGTCATCACGGTCTGCTGCGTGACGAATTCACGGTCGGTATCTGGGAACATGCGGCCGCCGACGGAGGAATACTCGCCCTCGGTGTTCTCGCGCACCACCCAGAAATCGATATCGCCAGGCTTGCGGTTGGCGAGAGGCGACGGCACGCCGGGCATCAGGCGCACCGGGCGCAGATTGACGTACTGGTCGAACTCGCGCCGGAACTTGATCAGCGAGCCCCACAGCGAAACGTGATCGGGGATTTTCGCAGGCCAGCCGACCGCGCCGAAATAGATCGCATCATGCTTGCCGATTCTAACCTTCCAGTCCTCCGGCATCATCTCGCCGTGCTTTTCGTAATAGTCCCAGGACGCGAAATCGAAATGATCGAAATGCACGGAAATGCCGTGTTTTTTCGCCGCCGCCTCCAGCACGCGCAGGCCTTCGGGGATCACTTCCTTGCCGATGCCGTCACCGGGAATGACCGCGATCCGATACTGCTTTTTGGCGCTGCTCATCGAGAGTTTCCTTGTTGTCTTGCCCGGCCGCTAATGCCGGTTATTCGATTGTCTTGCAATGGACCAATCCTGCCTGCCGCGCAACGCTGCACTGCAATGTTGACCGAGACGGCGCCCGCCGCTTACCAATTTCGCTGACCGTCTTCCACCCTCCTCTCACCACACGAGAATCCCATGGACCTGCATCTCCGCGGCAAGCGCGTCCTGATCACCGGCGCCTCCAAGGGCATCGGTGCGGCCGCGGCCGAAGCCTTTGCCGAAGAAGGCTGCGACGTCATGCTGGCCGCCCGCAGCGGCGAGCAGTTGAAAGCGCTGACCGAGCGGCTGCGCTCGGCGCATCAGATCGGCGCGACCGCCCATGTCGTCGACTTGCGCAAGGGCGAGGACATCGCAAGGCTCGCCAAGGAAGCAGCCGATATCGACATTCTCGTCAACAATGCCGGCGACATCCCCGGCGGCTCGATCGACAAGATCGACGAGGCGACATGGCGCCACGCCTGGGAGCTGAAGGTGTTCGGCTACATCAACCTCACCCGCGCGATCTACGCGCAGATGAAGGCGCGTGGTGGCGGCGTCATCGTCAACGACATTGGCGCTGCCGGCGAAAAGTTCGACGCCAATTACATCTGCGGCAGCGCCGGCAACGCGGCGCTGATGGCATTCACCCGCGCGCTTGGAGGAAAAAGCCTCGCCGACAATATCCGCGTGGTCGGCATCAATCCCGGTCCCGTCGGCACTGACCGCCATGTGACGCTCCTGAAGACGCGGGCGAAGAACCAGTTTGGCGACGAGAACCGCTACAAGGAATTCCAGAAGAACATGCCGCTCGGCCGCCCCGCGCATGCGCGCGAGATCGGCGACCTCATGGCGTTCCTGGCGTCGGATCGCTCGGGATATACGTCGGGGGTGATTTACACCGTGGATGGCGGCTATACGGCGGGGTGGGGTTAGGTCGCGCTCCTGCGCCGTCATGCATTATCTTCGGTCGGCCACTACTTCCATGCGTTTCCACTTTGCCGGAAAATGTTCTACAGCACGATCTGCGATCGAGAAAACTGACGCAGGAGTATCGAAGTGGCTGATCAGGGGCTGGTGCGTGAGACGGCGGTTGCCGTTGTCGGCAAGCTGAAATCGGGCGAAGTCACCCCGCTCGACCTGCTCGACGTGCTGGAAAGGCGCATCGCCGAGGTCGACGGCAAGGTCAATGCGCTGCCGACGCTGTGCTTCGACCGCGCCCGCAAGCACGCCACCGCTCTGATGCAGAAGCCCGTCGCCGAACGCGGCCTGCTCGCCGGTCTTCCGATCCCGATCAAGGACCTCACCAATGTCGCCGGCGTCCTGACCACGCAGGGCTCGCCGATCTACAGGGACAACATTCCGGCGAAGTCGGATATTCTGGTCGAGCATCTCGAAAACAATGGCGGCGTGATCTACGCCAAGTCGAACACGCCGGAATTCGGTGCCGGCGCCAACACCTTCAACGAGGTGTTCGGTCCGACGCGCAACCCTTTCGACACGTCACGCTCCGCCGCCGGCTCCTCGGGAGGCGCGGCGGTCGCGCTCGCGACCGGCACGGCCTGGCTGGCGCACGGCTCCGATATGGGCGGTAGCTTACGCAATCCCGCGAGCTTCTGCGGCATCGTCGGATTGCGGCCGAGCATCGGCCGCGTCGCGCATACGCCAATCGCTGCCATCGATCGCAATCTCGGCGTCCAGGGCCCGATGGCACGCAATGTCGAAGACGTCGCGCTTTTGCTCGACGCCATGAGCGGCGAGCATCCGGCCGACCCCTTGTCGCTGCCTGTGTTGCCGACATCGTTTCTGTCCGCCGCACGTTCTGGCAGCAAGCCGAAGCGCGTTGCCTATTCGCCTGATCTCGGCATCACGCCGGTCGACGCGGAAGTCGCCGCCGTCACCCGCAAGGCGGCGCAGCGCTTTGCGGAGCTAGGGGTCATCGTCGAAGAGGCCCATCCCGATTTGCGCGAGGCTCATGAATGCTTCCATGTGCTGCGCGCATTCGACTTCGCGCTTTCCAAGGCGGCGCTGCTGCGCACGAAACGCGACCTGCTCAAGCCCGAGGTGATCTGGAATATCGAGGAAGGCCTGAAGCTGACGGTCGAACAGCTCGAACGCGCCGAGGCGCAGCGCGTCGCGATGACCGCGCGCACGCTGGAATTTTTCGAAAAGTACGATCTATTGCTCGCCCCCGCCACGATCGTGCCGCCCTTCCCGGTCGAGCACCGCTATGTCGCCGAATGCGCCGGCAAGCAGTTCGACAATTACGTCGAATGGCTCGGCATCGTCTACGCGATCACGCTGGTGTGCTGTCCTGCGCTGTCGTTGCCGTGCGGCTTCACGGCCTCGGGCCTTCCGGTTGGGCTGCAGGTGGTCGCGCCGCCGCGCGGCGAGGCGCAATTGCTCGCCGGAGCCAAGGTGCTGGAGGATATTCTGGGCGTGCGCGGCACGACGCCGATCGATCCGAGGGCGCCGAAGTAAACCAGGCGCGCTTGCCGATGAGGGGCCCTTCACATGACCGATGAGAATGAGCCGGGCTATTGGGAAGTACGCGGCTATCACAACCGCGGCGATCCGTGGGCCGAGCAGCGCTATTCAGGCGATTGAAGACAAGTCGGAGGGAGAACAGCCATGCCGAGCGAGCGCTTTCAATTCACCGGCGAAGGCGGCCATCAGCTTGCCGCTGCCCTCGATATGCCTGACGGACCGGTGCAGGCCTACGCGCTGTTTGCGCATTGCTTCACCTGCGGCAAGGACGTGCTGGCCGCGAAACGCATTGCGACGGCGCTCACCGCAAAAGGCATCGCGGTGTTGCGGTTTGATTTCACCGGGCTCGGCTCCAGCGAGGGCGAATTCGCCAACTCGACCTTCTCCTCGAACGTTGCCGATCTCGTCCACGCCGCCGATCATTTGCGCGAGACCCGCACGGCGCCCGCGATCCTGATCGGCCATAGCCTGGGTGGCGCCGCGATCCTCGCTGCCGCCGGACAAATCCCGGAGGCGAAGGCGGTCGTTACGATTGCCGCCCCCTCCGATCCCGTGCATGTCACGCATCTCTTCAGGGATCGCCTCGACGACATCCGCACGCACGGCACGGTGGAGGTCCAGCTCGCCGGGCGGCCGTTTCACATCAAGCGCGAGTTCCTCGACGACATCGCCGAACATAGCCTGGCGGCGCGGATCGCAGACCTTCACAAGGCGCTGTTGATCATGCATTCGCCGACCGACGACACGGTCGGCATCGACAACGCCACGAAGATTTTCGTTGCCGCCAAACATCCCAAGAGCTTTGTCTCGCTGTCGGGCGCGGATCACCTGCTGAGCAGCAAACGGGACGGCGCCTATGTCGCCGGCGTCATCGCCGCGTGGGCCGAGCGCTATATCGAGCCCGCCGCGGCGCAGCCTGCTTCTGCCGCGAGCGAGGCGCCACGCAACGTCGTGGTGCGTGAAACCCGCAACAGCAAATTCCAGCAGATCGTCGCCACAGGTCCCCATCAGATGGTGGCGGATGAGCCCGTTGCCGCAGGCGGCCAGGACAGCGGGCCGGGACCGTATGATTTCCTGCTCGCAGGCCTTGGCGCCTGCACGTCGATGACGATGCGGATGTATGCCGATCGCAAATCGCTGCCGCTGGACCGCGTCACCGTGACGCTGAAGCACAGCAAGATTCACGCAACGGATTGCGCCGAATGCGAGACGCGCGAGGGCATGCTGGATCAGATCGACCGGGTGATCTCGATTGAAGGCGCCCTCGACGCCAATCAGCGCACGCGGCTGATGGAGATTGCGGACAAATGCCCGGTGCACCGGACGCTGACGTCGGAGATACGGATCGTGACGAGGGCGGCGGAGTGACGAAACAACCTCTCCCCCGCGAAGAGCGGGCGAGGGAGAAGAATCAAGCGGCCGCCAGCGGCCGAACCCGCAGCGCGCCGCGGAGACCAGCGGCGGTGCCGACGAGGATGCCGGCGAAGGCAATCAGCGAAGCAAGCGCCAGCGTGGAAAACCCCGTCAACCCCTGCCCGATCGAGCAGCCGAACGCCATGACGCCACCGATGCCCATCAGCGCGGCACCACTGCCGGAGCGCAGCATGTGACGCGGCGACTGATAGCCTTCGAGTTGAAAGCGTCCGGTCAACAGCGCCGTCACGAGGCTGCCGGCGAACACGCCGAACACGGTGACGATGCCGAAATTGAGCGTCGAGCCCGTCGACAGCATGACATATTGAAGCGCGTCCGCGATCGGCGCGATGAAGGTGAGCGAGGTCACCGGCATGGGATTGAAATCGTCGGCGCCGAGATAGCCGGTGGCAAACCAGCCCGCCGCCACCAGGAGGCCGATGACGAGACCCGCGGCGATCTGGCCCGGCGATCGCCGGAAAGCGGGATGCGCAAAGGCAAAAATGATCAGCGCTGCCGAGATGACCGAGGCGGCCAGCATGCGCGCGGCTGTTGCGCTCAGGCCTGCAGCGGCAAACAAGGCCGGCACCGAATTCGCCGTGGCCGTGGTCTGCGACGCCCCGACCATCGCGATGCGCGACGGGGCGATCAGGCCCTTCAGCGTCATCTGGGCGAAGATCGCCAGCACGACCACCACCACGAAGGAGCGGAGATTGCCGCGCCCGAGCAGCACCAGCGCGCGCGAGCCGCAGCCGTTCGACAACACCATGCCGTAACCGAACAACAGTCCGCCGAAGAACATCACGGGCGCGGAGAATGACGGCTGCAGATAGATCGACTTGCCGATATCGACGAGGCCGCCTGCAGCCAGCAACTGCGTCATGACCACCGCGACGCCGATCGCCAGCGCATAGGTGCGCACCAGCCGGCCATCGCCTTCAGCCCAAAAACCTCTGAGGCTGCTGAGCAAGCAAAATCCGCTCAACAATCCGACCGATCCATAGACGAGACCGATCAGCAATCCGCTGATGACGACGATATTGGCACTGTCCAGCACTGGTGTTTCCCTGTTCCCGCGCGGCCGATGCAGCGGTTGCCGCTCAAATAGGAAGCCATTTCAGCAGTTGCTAATATGTTGGAAACGTGCGCGCGTCCACGCCGCAACGATGCGAAGAATGAATCGCCCGCCGGGATCGGTCACGGCGGAATGAAATCATTACGCGCGGGCGGCGTACGGCAGATTTATTCCCCATGAAAGAATTGGAGGAATCCCGCGCCTGCAGCGAATGCCTGCTTCAAGGCCGCAGGATCACCCGGTCGCGCGACGAGCCGGCGACCGCGATGAAGGCAGCGCGGGCCTGTTCCAGCGGATAGATCGCGGCCGGCTTGATCGGGAACGGCTTGAGATGCCCGCTGGCGAAGCCGGGGCCGAGTTCCCGCAGCACCGCGCCGGTCGCGGTTGACGACAGGCCGAGGGTGTCGATGCCGACATAGGTGTGCTGGCCGCGATAGAATTCCAAAATATTGAACTGCACGATGCGGTCGATCGCAGCGATCAGGATCTGCCGCCCGCGCACCGCCAGCGATTGGTGTGCGGCCTGGAAATAGGGATCGCCGACCGTGTTGAACACGATGTCGGCGCCCTTGCCGCCGGTGAGTTCGCGCGCGCGCGCCGCGACATCGGTTGCCGAAGCGTCGATGACTTCTACCTTTGAATTGGCGTGGCCTTCGTAGGGCTCGTTCTTGCGCACCACGCCGATCACCCGCGCGCCGTGCCAGCTCGCGATCTGCACCGCCGCCTGCCCGACCTTGCCGTTGACGCCCATGACCAGCAAGGTCTCGCCCGCCTTCGGAACGCCGGCTCGGCGCAAGCCTTCCATCGCGGTGACGAAGGGCACGCCGACGCCGGCCGCCTCTTCCCATGAAATGCCCTTGGGCTTCTCCACCACGGCGTCGGCTTCGACCGCGAGATGCGTAGCGTGCGTGCCGTCCCGGCGAATACCGAGATCGCCGGAAGAGCCGAACACCTCGCGCCCGATCCAACCGTCCGGTCCGTCGATGACAACACCCGCATAGTCGCGGCCCGGCGTGCGCGGAAATACCGCATAGGGCATAAGCCCGGTGGCGGCCTTCACATCAGACGGATTGACCGCCGCCGCCTTGACCTCGATCAGCAACTCGTTGTCGGCACGCGACAGCGCCTGCATTTCGATGACAGGCGCAAGGGAGGCAGCGTCGGCGACTTTTGCCGGCAGGCGGACGCAGCGGGCCTGCACCGTGACAGGTCCAACATCGGAATTTTCGGCAACTGACATTAGAGATTCCCGCTCGGCTTCTGAGCAGGAGTTACCCTTTCGGCCGCTTGTCGTAAACACGTTTCGCCTTGCCGAGAGAACGTTCCAGCGTTTCCGGCGCCACTGCCTTGATGCGCGCGGTGATGCCGATGGTGTTCTTGATGAAGAGCGCGACCTTTTCGGCGTGCGGCTGCAAGCCGCTACCGTCCCAGCTTTCGGGACGCGCTTCGGCGAGCACGGTCATCTCGTCCATGCGCCCTTCGCGCGTCAGTTCGATGATGAAATGGCCGCTGCACCAGTCGGTCGCCAGCAACGCTTCCTCGATCTGGGTCGGGAACACGTTGACGCCGCGCAGGATGATCATGTCGTCGGAGCGGCCGGTGACCTTCTCCATGCGCCGCATGCCCGGGCGCGCGGTGCCCGGCAACAGCCGCGTCAGGTCACGGGTGCGGTAGCGGATGATCGGGAAGCCCTGCTTGGTCAGCGAGGTGAATACCAGTTCGCCCTTCTCGCCGTCCGGCAACACCGCGCCGGTCTCGGGGTCGATCACCTCGGGATAGAAATGATCCTCCCAGATATGCAGGCCGTCCTTCGTCTCAACGCATTCCTGCGCCACGCCGGGGCCGATCACTTCCGATAGCCCGTAAATGTCGGTCGCGTCCATGTCGAAAGTCTGCTCGATCTCGGCGCGCATCGCATTAGTCCAGGGCTCGGCGCCGAAGATGCCGAACTTCAACGATGACTGACGCGGGTCGAGCCCCTGCCGCTTGAACTCGTCCGAGATAGCCAGCATGTAGCTCGGCGTCACCGTGATGATGTCGGGCTTGAAATCGTTGATCAGTTGCACCTGACGTTCGGTCATGCCGCCGGAGACCGGCACCACGGTGCAGCCGAGTTTTTCCGCGCCGTAGTGCACGCCGAGTCCGCCGGTGAACAGGCCGTAGCCGTAGGCATTGTGAATGATCATGCCGGTGCGGCCGCCGGCGGCACGGATCGAGCGCGCCATCACCTCCGACCAGATATCGATATCGCTTTGCGTATAGCCGACCACGATCGGCTTGCCCGTTGTGCCCGAGGACGCGTGGACGCGGACCAGCTTTTCGCGCGGCACGGCGAACATGCTGAAGGGATAATTGTCGCGGAGGTCGGTCTTCGCCGTGAATGGGAATTTCGTGAGATCGGAGAGCTGCTTGAAATCGGAGGGATGCACGCCGGCCGCGTCAAATGCCTTCCTGTAATGCGTGACATTGTCGTAGGCGTGCCGGAGCGACCAGGCGAGGCGCTTGGTCTGTAGCGCCATGATCTCGTCGCGCGAGGCGCGCTCGGCCTCATCCAATTCAGCGCTGTAACCGCTTCCGCTGGATTTCAATCTTGCCATGGCCATGGCGTGTTCCTCTCGCTTGCTATTTTTGTTTGGTCTCTTCGTCCGCGGCCGGCAGCCACGTCCCGGCGACGGTGCGGGAATGACCGCGGAACTCCGCAATCACGACATCGCCCGATGTGACGCGGACGTCATAGATCCCGGAGCGACCGTTGCGCGAAACTTCCCGCGCGGTCGCGACCAGCACGTCGCCGAGCTTGCCTGGCCGGATGAAGGCGATATCGCATTGCGCAGCGACCGCGCGCTCATTGCGGGAATTACAGGCAAAGGCGAAGGTGGAATCGGCGAGGAGAAAAATGAAGCCGCCATGGGCGATGCGCTGGCCGTTGACCATGTGCGGCTGCACCGTCATCGTCAGCGTCGCCTGCCCCGGCTTGACCTCGACAATTTCCATGCCGAGGCCCTTGCTCGCGTCGTCTTCCCGCCACATCGCCTCCGCGCAGGCGCGGGCGATCTCGTCGGGTGACAGCGCGACGTTCATAGCTGATAGCCCGCTCGGCGAGACGGTTTCACGACGTTCTCTCCCTGTTACCGGGCTTGTTATCAAGCCTCGTTGCGTAGTCGGTCAGTCTGGGGACGAAGCACCTGAGGTGTCAATGATCCCAAGTTCTTGCTCCGTCATTCCGGGATGGTGCGCCAGCACCAGACCCGGAATCTCGAGATTCCGGGTTCGCTTCGCGCCCCGGAATGACGCTCACACATGATCGTAATCCACCACGACCTTGTCCGAGCACGGCCGCGCCTGGCAGGTCAGGATAAATCCCGCCTTCAGTTCCCACGACTCCAGCGAATAGTTGACTTCCATCTGCGCCTCGCCCTCGACCAGTTTGGCGCGACAGGTCGAGCACATGCCGCCCTTGCAGGCGAACGGCAAATCCATGCCGGCGCGCAACGCGGCGTCGAGAATGGCCTCTCCTTCGGCGACCGGCACCTCGCGGCGCTTGCCGTCGATGATCAGGGAGGCGATCGCCTTCGGCGGCGCGGACGGCTCGACAATCTTCTTCGCGCGGGGCTTGCCGCCGAACTCCGAGACAAAGCGCTCGACATGGATGCGATCCTCGGCAATGCCGATCTCGCGGCAAGTGGTCTCGATGTCCTCGCTCATACCCATGGGGCCGCAGATGAAGACGTGATCGACACTCGAGGCGGGCACCAGCGAGCGCAACAGCACGCGCACTTTCGCGCCATCGAGCCGGCCATGCAGGATCGGGATGTCCTGCTCCTCGCCCGAGATGACATGGAACAGCGACAGCCGCTGCATGAAGCGGTCTTTCAGTTCCTCGAGTTCTTCGAGGAACAGCATGTTTGACGTGGTGCGGTTGCCGTAAAACAGGAAGAACCGGCTGTTCGGCTCGCGCGCCAGCACACCCTTGACGATCGACAGGATCGGCGTGATGCCGCTTCCTGCGGCAAATCCGACATAGACCCTCGCCTCTTCAGGCGCATGGACGATGCCGAAGCGGCCAGTCGGCGTCATCACGTCGAGTTCGTCGCCGGCCTTCAATTCGTCCGCTGCCCAGTTCGAAAACGCGCCGCCGTCGACCTTCTTCACCGCGATGCGCAGCTCGCCATCGTCAGGCCCCGAGCAGATCGAATAGGAGCGGCGCACTTCCTCGCCGTCCATCGTGGTACGCAACGTGAGGTATTGTCCCGGCGCAAAGCTGTAGTCGCCTTCCAGCTCCTTCGGGATCGCAAACGTCATCGATACAGCATCGGCCGCCTCGCGACGGAGGTCGTTGACGGCGAGACGATGGAAACGCGGCACGACGGACATCACACGCTCCTCACCGTCATTGCGAGGAGCAAAAGCGACGAAGCAATCCATCCCTCCACGGGGCGGTGAGATGGATTGCTTCGCTTCGCTCGCAATGACGACATAGAAGACCTCAATGACACTTGAAATAATCAAAGGGTTCACGGCAGGCCTTGCAGCGCCACAGCGCCTTGCAAGAGGTCGAGCCGAATTCGGACAGCAGCTCCGTATTTTGCGAGCCGCATTGCGGGCACGCCACCTGCTGTTCACCGAACAGCGCGCGGCGCGAGCGTGATGCCTGCGGCGGGGCGATGCCGTATTCCCTGAGCTTGTTGCGGCCGTCATCGCTCATCCAGTCCGTGGTCCAGGCAGGCGACAGCACGGTGCGGACCGTCGGGCGCGGCATTCCGGCGCGTTCCAGCGCCAGCTCGATCTCGAGCGCGATCGTGTTCATCGCCGGACAGCCGGAGTAAGTGGGCGTAATCGCGACCTCGACGCGGCCGTCGTGGACCTTGACGTCGCGCAGCACGCCGAGATCGGCGATCGTAAGCACCGGTATTTCGGGATCGACCACCTGTGAAGCGGCCTCCCAGGCGCGGCGGCGCAGATCGGTGTCGCTGTGGATAGCCGTTACCATGTCGCCCCCGGAAACGTCCGTTGCATCGATTGCAACTCGCTGAGGAGATGGCCGAGATGCTCGCTGTGCCGCCCGCTGCGGCCGCCCTGCTGCATCCAGTTGTTATCGGGCAAAACGAGCGTCGCTTCACGGACGACGTCCGATACAGTCTTCAGCCATTGCGGACGTAACGGCCCCGGATCGACCGCCATTCCCGCATCGATCAAGCCGCGCTCGCTGTCATCGGCGGCAAACATCTCGCCGGTGAAAGCCCAGAACTCGTCGATCGCCGTTTGCGTGCGGCGGTGGCTTTCTTCGGTGCCATCGCCGAGACGAATGATCCATTCCGAGCAATGGCGGACGTGATAGGCGCTTTCTTTTTCCGATTTCGCCGCAATCGCCGCCAGCGTCGCATCGGTGGAGCACATCATCGCGCGCCAATAGAGGTCGGCGAACGTTGCGTAGAAGAACTGCCGTACCATGGTGCGCGCGAAATCGCCGTTCGGCTGTTCCAGCAGCAGGAGATTGCGGTACTGCCTGACGTCGCGGAGATAAGCGAACTTGTCCTCGTCGTTACCCCTGCCCTCGACCCTGGCGGCGTAGGAATAAAGCTCGCGCGCCTGGCCGAGCAGATCGAGGCCCATATTGGCGAGCGCCATGTCCTCTTCCAGCATCGGCGCATGGCCGCACCATTCCGACAGCCGATGGCCCAGGATCAAGGCATCGTCAGCGCGGCGCAGGGTGTAGAGCACCAGCGGCGTTTCGGAGACCTGGATGTTGGCTGCGGTCATTTTCTGTTCCTGCTTGCTCAGCCGTCATTGCGAGGAGCGACTTGTCCGCCGTAGCTCACCGAGCGAAGGCGGAAGCGACGAAGCAATCCACACTTACGGTGCCGGCGCGATGGATTGCTTCGCTCCGCTCGCAATGACGGTCTCACATATGCCCGACTTCGTCAGGCACGTCGTAAAACGTCGGGTGCCGGTAGATCTTCGACTCCGCCGGCTCGAACATCATGCCTTTCTCGGACGGGTCGGACGCGGTGATGGCGCTCGACGGCACCACCCAGATCGAGAGGCCCTCGCCGCGGCGGGTGTAGATGTCGCGGGCAGCCTGCAGCGCCAGCGTGGCGTCGGTGGCATGCAGCGAGCCGACATGCTTGTGCGCCAGCCCGTTGCGGCTGCGAATGAAAACTTCCCAGAGCGGAATGTTCGGCGTCGCCATCGCGTCTCTCCTATTCGGCTGCCTGCAGCGCCGACCGTTGCCGGCGCTTCTCGGCATAGGCCATCGCTGCTTCGCGCACCCAGGCGCCATCCTCATGCGCCTTGCGCCGCGCCGCCAGACGGTCGCGGTTGCAGGGGCCGTTGCCTGCCAGCACCTGTTTGAACTCGTCCCAATCGATCGCGCTATATTCCCAATTGCCGTTCGCGTTCTGCTTCATGCCGGGATCGGGAATCGTAAGGCCCAGGAACTTGGCTTGCGGCACCGTGGCATCGACGAATTTCTGCCGCAGCTCGTCATTGGAGAAGCGCTTGATCTTCCACTTGGTCGAGGTGTCGCTGTGCTGGCTGACCTGGTCGGGCGGACCGAACATCATCAAGACCGGCCACCACCAGCGATTCAGCGCATCCTGCGCCATCGCCTTCTGCTCGTCGGTGCCGCGGCACAGCGTCAGCATGATCTCAAAACCCTGGCGCTGGTGAAAGGATTCCTCCTTGCAGACGCGGATCATCGCGCGCGCGTAAGGACCATAGGAGCAGCGGCACAGCGGGATCTGGTTCATGATCGCCGCGCCGTCGACCAGCCAGCCGATGGTGCCGATGTCGGCCCAGGTCAGCGTCGGATAATTGAAGATCGAGGAATACTTTGCCTTGCCCGCGAGCATCGCGTCGACCAGCTCTTCGCGCGAAGAACCGAGCGTCTCGGCGGCGGCGTAGAGGTAGAGCCCGTGGCCGCATTCATCCTGCACTTTGGCGAGCAGCGCCGCCTTGCGGCGCAGCGACGGCGCGCGGGTGATCCAGTTGCCTTCGGGCAGCATGCCGACGATTTCGGAATGCGCGTGCTGCGAAATCTGCCGCGTCAGCGTCTTGCGGTAGGCGGCCGGCATCCAGTCGTTGGGTTCGATGCGCTCGTCGGCGTCGATGCGCGCCTGAAACTGCGTAGCCCGCGCGGCGTCCTCAATGTGGCGGTCGTCGCCGTCGGACGTGTTGAGCGCCTGCGTGTACATGGCGGACCTCCCGGAATTTGTTGGGAGGAAATATATAACACAAATTACGATATGCAATACATTTCTGTAACATATCTACAGCCCGTCAAACCGCTTCGAAAGTTCCCCGCCGGGCTTTGGCAGGGGTCCGTTTTCGTTGGTGGCATGGCGATCAAGCCATTGTTCGGACGCGGGAAGCAGCGCGCGATAGATCTCGCCACAGAGCGTTCGGGCGGCCCTGCCCGGCCAGTCCGTGGGCAAGAGCGCGGTCGGCAGCAACGGGTCGCGCAGCACGACGCGACGGTAATGATGGATCAGGAGGATCCGTGCGGTGAACGCGTCGGCCTCGGTCAGCCGCTCGCCACGACCGAGCCAGCCGTGCAGCGGCTCGAAGGTCTTCATGAATTTCTGATAGGCGTCGGCGGTGCGATCGAGTGGCCAGCTTTCGCTGAGCAGACGCCGCCCGCTATCGTCTTCCGCCGACACTTCGAGACGAATGGCGCCGGCCGCTTCGGCAGGCACCGGCACGCCCGACGGCGCCACCCATACGCCCGGCAGCGGACTGCCGAAGCCAGCGTTCTTCAACGCCTCGCGCGCGGCGTCGCGATCTCCGCCATTGCCGATCAGCAGCAGCTCAAATCGCCCGGTCCAGTCGGAGGCTGGCGGGCCGTAAATGTGTTTGGTCGCGATATCGAAGGTCTGCCGCTCGCCTTGCACCAGGCGATAGAAACTGTTGCGGCCAACTTTAACGCGCTCGAACCAGCCGTCGGCCGTCAGCCGCGACATCGCGGTGCGCACGACGCTGGCGTCGATGTCGAGCTGCTCGAAAAATTCCAGCAGCGTGCCGAGCCAGACCGAGCCGCCGCGCGGCACGATGGCATCGCCGAATACGGTGATGACGATCGATCCGGTGCGCGACGGTTCGCGCTTCAACTGCTGAATGATGCGGGCAAGCGGCGGCGGCATGCGTCAAGGCATAGCGCGTTTTGCGGGAGAGCGACAATGTCGGTTGTCTTCTCCTTCTCCCCGTTCTTCGCGGGGAGAAGGTCGGGATGAGGGGCTACCTCCGCAAATTCGATAGACGTGAGCGCGCGGAGAGAGCCCCTCACCCCCGCAACGGCGGGGCGAGGTTAGCAAACACCCGCGTCTGCTACCGATGCGGATTCGGGTAAACCACGCTGCGCCAGCCGCTTCGATCGAACGGCGACCATTCGCCTTCCGGCTGCGCCAGGCGATCGGCCACCGCGTACACGACCGCCGGGTGATGGCCCATGCCGCAATGGCTGCTTTCGACCTCGATGCTTTCGGAAGTCGCCGACGTCTTCTCCATGCAACCCTGCCAGGCGCAGATGCCGTCGGTGCGGCTGAAGATCGCGGTGGTCGGCACCGGCGGCGTCGCGGACAGCGCGCCGCCGAAGCGGGCGTCCTCCTCGTCGGCGCGGCGGCCGCTCGCCAGCTCGTAGACGCGCCAAGCGTTGGTCGCCTTCGGTCCCGACGCAAACGGGCTGCCGAGCGTGATCACCGAGCGCACGCGCTCCGGCATCATCTTGGCAAGCTGGCGCGCGTAGAGACCGCCCAGACTCCAGCCGACCAGCGAGACCTTGCGGCCGTGCGTATCGTTCAACTCCTGCACCAGATCGACCATGGCGTTCTGCACGCCGTGGCGCAGGCCGAGGTTGCGCCCCTGACGCCAGCCGCTGACGGCATAGCCGCGCGTGCGCAGGAAGCTGCGCAGCGGCCGCGTCGAGGTGTCGGATGCAACAAGGCCGGGCAACACCAGCACGGGGTGCCCGTCGCCGCGTGGCGCCAGACTCAGCAATGGCAGTGCCCCTAGAAACGCGCCGAGTTCGTGAATGGCACGCCCCTCCAGCAGCATCAGGGTTCTGGATGGCGGGGCAAGCGTCTGCGCAGCAACGGACATCATATCTCCTCTCGGGCTCGGCCCCTTACGTCGCGGCAGCCGGCCACCGGTTCAGTTAGACGCCAACGCGGGTAGAATCGTTCGGCACTGCAATATAGCTCCATAAAAAGCTAGGGAACCGGCTTTCCCCTTGCAAGCAATGCAGATCACATCTCGGATAACTAAAAGCATTGACGTGATGAATTAGTCACAGCAGCCGCAGCAGGTATTCGAGGGTGTACAGCGCCAATCCCGCTAGCCCGCCGATCAGCGATCCGTTGAAGCGGATGTATTGCAGGTCGCGGCCGATGTTGATTTCGATCAGCGAGATCAACTGCCCCATGTCCCAGGACTTCACCTGGTCGGAGATGAAGGTCGAGACGCCGCTCTTCTGTTCGGCGATCACGGTGCGCAACACCGCCACGAGGCCCTGGTTGATCTCGGTGCGCAACTCGGCATCGCCTGCCAGCGCCTCGCCCGCTTTCACGAACATGCGCACCAGATATTGCTCCAATACCTGCGTCTCGCCCGAGGCGCTGCGTTCGAAGAACGAGCGTGCGTTGGCCCAGATGTGGCGTGCGAGACCCGTCACTTCGGGACGCGCCAACAGATCGCGCTTCAACCCTTGGATCCGCTCGGCGTAGCTTGGATCGGTGCCTAGGCGATCGACGAAGGTCATCACCATGCGATCGAATTCGCCGCGGAACGGGTGCGCGGGATCGTTGCGGACTTCCTCGAAGAAGGCGGTGGCGGAAGCCACGATCTTGTTCACCAGGAACTTGTCGGCGCGATACAGCTTTAGCAGCGTCGGCAATTCGGCGCGGATCTTTTCGCGGATCATCGCCATGGTTTCGGCCTGCGTCATGGTCTGATGCACCGCGCGCAGGATGTCATCGAGCAGGCCGGAATGCCGCCCCTCCTTCACGAATGCGCGCAGCGTTCCGGCCGCCAGCGGCGCGAGATCGATCGACATCAGTTGCGCGGTGATGCGGCGGCTGACGAACGTCATCAGCCCGGAGGTCTCCGTCGCCGCCACCGCTTCGGGCAACAGCCGCAGCGCAAAGCGCGCAAGGTCCTCGCTGCGCTTGCGGTCGCGCAGCCAGTCGGCGATGAACGCGCCGAAATCGATCTGCCGCAGCTTGGCCTCGACGGGAGCTGCTTCCAGGAAATGCTTCTCGATGAATTCGCCGAGCTTGTCGGCGATGCGGTGCTGGTTGCTCTGGATGATTGCGGTGTGCGGAATCGGCAGTCCCAGCGGCCGTTTGAACAGCGCCACGACGGCATACCAGTCGGCCAGGCCGCCGATGGTGGCAGCTTCCGCAAACGCCGCGATGAAGCCGAAGGCCGGATGCATCGGCAGCAGCGCTCGTGCGGCGAGGAAGATCGCAAACGTCGCCGCCAGCACCGACGTCGCCAAAATCTTCACGCGCCGCAACTCGGCGGCGCGGATGGCGTCGCCGGGAGAGTCGATGACGAAGGTGGCGGGAAGCGTCATGACGGCTTTCGAGGAACGGTTCGCGTCCGCATCAGACTAGCTGTCATTGCGAGCGAAGCGAAGCAATCCATGTCGCCGCACCGGAAGGATGGATTGCTTCGTCGCTATCGCTCCTCGCAATGACGGCAACAGGTCATGACGAGGATGAGGACAAAAAGAAGGCCCGCAAAAGCGGGCCTTCGAAAACGGCAGTTGTCAGGCGATCGCGATCAGGCGGTCTTGGAGTAGACCTTGGCAAAGTTGTCCTGCGCGGTCTTGGCGCCCTCAGTGACGAGCTTGCCGAGATATTCGGTGGTGGCCTTCGCCCGCGTGACGAGCACTTCGCCGCGCGCACGGACCAGGTCCGACTGGATCTGGGCAGCTTCGCTCAGCGACTTCGCCGAAGCGAGCTTGTCGATGCCGGCGAAGAACGCTTCCGCGTCCTGGTAGAGCGCCTGCTGGATGTTGCGGCTGATCTTGGCGGCCTCGGAAACCGAACCGGCAACGGCGGTCTCGATCGCAGCGGTCGCCTTCTCCGAACCGGCATAAAAGTCGGCGGCGCGCTCCTTGGCGGTCTCGGTCTGCTTCTTCACGAACTCACGGGCGGCTTCCGGAACTTCCAGGTTCTGGAGCTTGGTGAACGCCTCGGTAACGGGCGCGAAGGCTTCCTTGACGGTGTTCAGCACGGAATTGGTTTCGGTGGTCATTGGGGGTCTCTCCATCCTCGGTTTGAGCTATGGGCTCACCCCGTCCGATTGGCCCGGGGCGCGTGTGTTGTGCCATAGTTAATGGTGCGTCGCAACATTAATGTTGCAGCGCGATATCACGAATTCGTGAACAGCCCGATGGATGAGCGGTCCGCCCAGAGAACCGGCAAAAGTTCCACTTTAGGCTAATGCCGGAGCCGCCCCATCTACTTTGCATGGGGTTGTTTTCGCGATTTTGTGTCTGGCTAGCTAGTGCTGCACGGCCCCCGGGAGCCCATAGGCTTCCATCTGTGCCCGAACCTGCGCCACATTGTGCCCGAGCACGACGATGTCGTGCTTTTTGCCGTCGACATCCCGGACGTGGTCCCGCAGCAGGGCCTCGGCCCGGAAGCCAAGGCTCTCGAACAGCGCGATCGCCGCTTGCTGGTCGACGGTCATCTGCACCGACAGCTTTTCCAGCCCGGCGCCCAGCGCCAGCGCAAACGTTTCCTGCGACAGCGCCCGGCCGACCCCCTGCCCGCGGACGTCAAGCGAGACCACCATCCGGATCTCGCCGACATGGGGCGACCATGAATGCGGGTCGCGTACCAGCGTGCCGCAGCCGACCACCGTCCCATCCTTCACTGCCAGCAGGCTGACGATCTGGCCGCGCTCGATCTCGTTGATCCAGGCCGAGAGCACTTTTGGCTGGCTGATGTTGCGCGGCAGAAACAGCAGATCATGCGTCGGGAGCTTTTGCGCAAATGCCAGCACGGCGGCTTCGTCCGCCCGCCCCATCATGCGGAATTCGATCTCGCCGGCATCGGTCTTGACGTGGCGCGGATAGGAACGTGTCTCGCTCATGTTGATCTCTTACCTAGCCAGGAATCCAGTTTCGGCCACAGCCGCTTGATCGCATTGGCGCCGGCGACGAGGCTGACGTGACCGCCCTTCAGCATCACCTCTTCCTTGTCGGTCGAACCGACCTTGGCGATCAGGTGCTTGGCCGCATCATAGGGCACGATGTGATCGTGTTCGGCGACCGCATGCAGGATCGGCACCTTGATCCTGGAAATATCCGCCGCACGCCCGCCGACCGACATGGTGCCGTTATAGAGTTTGTTGTCCCACATCAGGTTCTTGGTGATGTCGCGGAAATACTCGCCCGCTAGTGGCAGCGTATCCGTCGCCCACCGGTCGAACATCCGGTACGACTTCACGAACTCGTCGTTCCAGATGTTTTCCCACAATTGCACCTGGCTGACGGTGCGCGACGCCGGCCGCAGCATTTCGAACGAGGACAGGATCATTTCGGGCGGCACATTGCCGACGCTGTCGACGAGGCGATCGACGTCGAAATAGCGGCGGTCCGAAAAGTTCTGGAACAGCTTCATCTCGCGGAAATCGATCGGCGTGGTGAAGCAGATCAAATTCTTCATCGGCCCGTCGTGGAAGATCGAGCCGTACAAGAGCGACAGCACGCCGCCGAAGCAATAGCCGATCACGGTAACGTCCTGCTCGCCGGAATCCCGCTGCACGCGGCGGACGCAGTCCGGGATGAAGTCGAGGACGTAATCCTCCATCCGCAACGATTTTTCTTCCGGCTTCGGCGCGGTCCAGTCCAGCATGTAGACGTCGTAGCCGCGCTTCAGCAGAAACTCGATAAAGCTCTGGCCCGGCACCATGTCGAGGATGTAGCCGCGGTTGGTGGTGGCCATCACGATCAGGATCGGCACGCGGTAGATTTCATCCGCTATCGGCCGATAGTGATAGAGGTTCATGGTGCCGCGGGCGGCCAGGATGTCCTTTGGCGTCGAGCCGAGCGACGGGCCGGAGGTAGAAAAATATTCGACGCCCTTGATGCTACGCTGGATCGCGCGCTGCACCTCGGACTGGACCCGCTCCGAAATGGAAGCGAGATCGAGACCCGCGGGAGCGTTCATTTCTGCTCTCCCTCCGCCGGCGGACGCTTGGTGCGCGGCGGCCGCGGCGTGCCGTAGCCGCTCTCCGGCGCCAGCGAATTGTGGTGCACCTGATGCAACAGTGCCTTGATCTCGTTGAGCTGGCCCTCGATCGCCTGCAGCCGCTCCGCCATGCCGACAAGCTGGGCCCGGCTCGGCAGGTTCATCGCCAGCAGGTATTTCTCCATCAATTCGCCGAGCTGCTTCTGCGCGCCTGCGCTGACGCCGCCGACCTGATTCATCATTTTCGAGAATTCGGGCGAGGCCATCGCCTGGTTGGCAAAGGAGTTGAACCCCTTCTCCATCTCCCCGATCATGGTCTGCCAGATCACGGCAGGATCGTTGCCTTTGTCGGCCATAGGCGCCCTCTCCCGAAAGATTACGAGCGCTTGCCACGCTTTGCTTGTGTTTGGCCCATACCACACCGTTGCAGCGGGCCGGTCAACCGCTGCGACGTCTTCTGCGGTGCGGGAAACCGTGCCATAGTTACTGAAGCCAGATAACACTTGAGGGAAGACACGTGATGCTCGCCCATCAGCCGCCTCAGATCGCCCGCGCCAACGGCATCGATATTTGCTATGAGATTTTCGGCGATCCAGCCGCGGAACCAATGCTGCTGATCATGGGGCTCGGCGCCCAGATGATCCATTGGGATGACGATTTCTGCCGCCAGCTCGCCGCGCGCGGCTTTCGCGTCATCCGCTTCGACAATCGCGACATCGGCAAGTCCTCTCACATGTCCGGCGGCAAGCGGCTGACACCGTTCGAACTGCTGAAGCTGCGATTCCTGAAGATTCCGGTGGCCGCACCCTACAAATTGATCGACATGGCCAAGGACACCGTCGGCCTGATGGACGTGCTCGGCATCCACTCGGCGCATCTGGTCGGAGCCTCGATGGGCGGCATGATCGCGCAGGAAGTCGCGCTCTCGTTCCCGCAGCGGGTGCGTTCGCTGACCTCGATCATGTCGACCACGGGCAATCCAAAAGTGCCGCCGCCGACGCGCGAGGCTTCGGCCGCGCTGATGGCGCCGCCGCCGCGGACGAAGGAGGAGTATTTCGAACGGTTCGCCCAGACCTGGAAAGTGCTGCGCGTCGGCTCGTTCCCGGAAGACGAGGCGCTCGACCCTGCCCGCGCCGCCCGCACCTATGAACGCGGCCTCAATCCAAACGGCGTCGGCCGGCAGTTGCGGGCGGTGCTCGCCTCCGGCAGCCGCAAGGAACGGCTGCATCACCTGAAAATCCCGACGCTCGTCATTCACGGCACCGTCGATCCGCTGGTGCGCCCGGAAGGCGGCAAGGATACCGCGGCGTCAATCCCCGGCGCAAAGCTCCTGATGATCGAAGGCATGGGCCACGCGCTGCCGATCCCGATGTGGCCGCAGATCATCAACGCGATCGCCGGGCACGCGCAGGGTGCGGCCGCAAAGGCGGCGTGATCTATCCCGTCGTCCCTGCGAAAGCAGGAACCCATAACCACCGGCGTGCGTCGTTGCGAGCGCTGTGGCTCCAGCCCAGTTTCGCCATCAGCATTTGTGGTTATGGGTCTCTGCGTTCGCAGGGACGACAGCGGAGATGCTGGCCAGTCAGCTCTTCATCGCAATCCAGATTACGTGGCGCACGCCGCGGCCTTTGCCGGTGGCGCGGATGTTGACTTCGTTCACCTCGAAGCCTGCACCACGAAGACGTTTTGCGAACGCCGCGTTTGGCCCCGAAGACCATATGGCCAGGATGCCATCCGGTCGCAGTGCGGCGTGCGTCGCACGCAGGCCTGCCGCGTTGTAGAGCGCATCGTTGGCCTCACGAGTAAGCCCCTCCGGTCCATTGTCGACATCGAGCAGAATGGCATCGAACTTCGAACGATGCGACCGGATGATGTCGGTGACATCCGTCTCTCGAATGCTGACGCGGGGATCGTCCAGGCTGTCGCCGAAGATTTCTGCCATCGGGCCTCGGGCCCAACTGACCACCGCCGGCACCAGCTCTGCCACCACGATCTGCGCTTCATTGCCGAGCCTGGCGAGCGCCGCACGCAACGTAAAGCCCATGCCCAGTCCACCGATCAGTACATGCGGTTTGGCGACCTTCTCGATCTTCTTCGCAGCGAGCGTCGCGAGTGCGGCTTCCGAGCCCGACAGGCGGCTGTTCATCAGCTCGTTGCTGCCGAGTTTGATGGAAAACTCCGTGCCGCGGCGCATCAGGCGGAGTTCGCTGCCGGTGCCAGGAATGCGGGCGGTGTCGAGCTTTTCCCAGGGAATCATGTGGAGGGTTGTAGCATGCGGTTTCAATAGTCGTCGTCCCTGCGAACGCAGGGATCCATAACCACCGGATGTTGTGGTTATGGGCAGAGCCTCCGGCGCTGTTGTCTCAATGAGGGGCCGCGGAGTATGGGTCCCTGCGTTCGCAGGGACGACGGCGAGGGCCTTACCCGCCCGCCCAGACGTCCAGCACGTAGCGGTTCCTGGTGCCGAGATCGTCGATCCAGCGCAGGCCGGCATCGGCGTCGGCGCCGGACTTTTCGCGATAGATCGCAACCAGCGCGGCCTTGACGTCTGGCTCCATCTTGCCGCCGTCGCCGCAGACATAGACGATCGCGCCCTGCTCGATCAGGCTCCAGATGCGGTCCTTTTGCGCCGCCACCTGATGCTGCACATAGGTCTTCGGCCCGTCGGCGCGCGAGAAGGCGGTGTGCAGTTCGGTGATGCCGTCGATCGCGAACGCCTTCAATTCATCCGCGTAGAGAAAGTCCTGTTCGGGATGTCGGCAGCCGAAGAACAGCATCGCGGGACCGAGTTTTGCGCCCTGCGCCTTGCGGTGCGCGCGCTCCTGCAGGAACCCGCGGAACGGCGCCAGCCCCGTACCAGGACCAATCATGATCACGGGTTGGGCCGGATCGTCCGGCAGCCGGAAGCCGGCCTTGGTCTCGCGTATGGTCGCATGCACGGTATCGCCGACGCGGCGTCCGGCGAGATAGTTCGAGCAGACGCCCCTGTACACGCCACGTCCCGAACTCGCGGGCGATTCCACCACGCCGACCGTGACGCTGCAACGCGTCGGATCGGTCGAAGGCGACGATGAGATCGAATAATAGCGCGGCGCCAAGAGCGACAGCATTTCCAGGTAGGCGTGGAACGGCAGTTCGCAGGCCGGATGCTCTTCCAAGAGATCGAACACCGACTTGCGCCTGGCCAGCACGTCCGATCGGTAACGCTCGGTGGAAACATCGTCGTCGCCGACATAGGCCAGCAACTTCGGCTTGGTGACGGGACAGCGCGTGTGTTCCGACATGATCTGAATCTGCTTGCGCGTCGCGATCTGCTGCAACTCGACGAACTCGGTCAACAGCCGCCCGACCGACACGGCATCGCCGACCGGCAATTGCGCGCGGCGGCCCTCGGCGACGTGCAGCCGGACCTGGTCGGCGGGCAGAAAACCGAAGCGGCGCGCGACGGAATCGACCAGCGCCGGATCGTTGCGCGGCACCACGCTGAGGTGGTCACCGACGCGGAAGATGACGCCGGGCGGCAATTCCACCTCGACGTGGCGGGTCGAGCGGTCGGAAGGATTGGCGCCGGCCTTGTTCTGCAGTTCGGAATTCACCAGCACCTTCATCGGCGCAACGCCGCCCTGCGCGACGATGGTGTGAACGGCCGATGGCGCCACTGGCTCGATCGAATAAAGCGGCGCGTCGTCGGCGCTGCGGGCGAAGCCGGAATCGACGCCCAGCTCCTTCATGGCCGCGGGTGCTGCCGCCGCAAACCATTTTTCGAACTGGCCGTCGAGATCGCTGCGGGCATCGCCCTCGCCGCGGCTGTAGAGGCTGCGCGCGCCGTGCGCCGCCAACTGCTCGTCGATCATGCGCGGCACGGACTGGTAGGTCGCGGCCCAGTCGCTGTTGCCGCAGCCGAACACGGCGTATCGCACCTTGGCGAATGCATCCTTTGGCAGGCCGCTGTCCAGCCATTTGACGAACTGCGTGGCGTTGTCGGGGGCTGCGCCATTGTAGGAAGCGCAAAAGATCATCAGCGCGCCCTGCTCCGGCAATTTGCCGACGTAATCGTCGAGCGCGCCGAGTTTTGTGGCGAAGCCGTTGACCTCGGCGAGGTCAGCCACCCGCGTCGCCAGCTCTTCCGCGGTGCCTAGGTTTGAACCATAGAGCACCAATAGCGGCGTGTTGTGGCCCGGGCGGGTCCGCGCCTGTGGCGCCGCCGCGCTTGAGGCAGCGGCCGCGATAGCGGCGCGGCCGGCAAACGCGCCACGGTCCTTGTCCGCGCGCGGGCGCACCTTGATTTTGAAACCGTCCGGCTTGACCGTCAGCGTTTCCTTCAGGTGCATCTGGTAGCGATGCACGTCGATCAGCTTGAAGCGCTGCAGGATCATGCCGATCGCCAGCGCCGCCTCGTGCATCGCAAAGCCGCGGCCGATGCAGGCGCGCTGGCCGTTGCCGAACGGCTTCCAGGCATTGATCGGACGCGCGGCCTCGGCCTCGCGGCTGAAATTCTCAGGGTCGAAGATGTCCGGGTTCGGACCCCAGACGCTGGGGTCGCGGTGCAGCGCCATCACCAAAACGGTGATGAACGTATTCTTCTTCAGCTTGTATTTGCCACCGCCGATGGCTTCGTCCTGAAGCGGCGTGATGCCGTAGGCCGGCGCCGGCGGCCACATCCGCAGCGCTTCCTTCAATATCTGCGTGATGTAGGTGAGCTGCGTGACCTGCTGATAGGTCGGCCTGGCGTTGATATCGGGCCCGAGCACCCGGTCGACCTCCTCATAGGCCTTCCTCAGCACTTCCGGATGCTTGAGCAGCGCGTAGATGGTGCACGAGAGCAGTCCGCTGGTGGTCTCGTGGCCCGCAATCAGGAAGGTGTTGATCTGGTAGCGGATGTTGATGTCGTCGAGCTGCTCGCCGGTCGAGCGGTCGATGCCGGTCATCATCGCGCCCAGCATGTCCTTCTTGCCTTCGGCGGCTTCCGCATTGCCGCGGCGCTCGGCGATGATCTCGTCGACCATCTTGTTCATGAAGGCGACGTCCTGGGCCAGCGTCTTGCGCCGCTTCTGCATCCACAGATTTTCCAGCGGCAGGCCGCGGGTCATCATGATGGTCTCGAGCGAGCGCACCAGCGACTCCACGAACGGGTGGTAGTCACGGCGGTAGAACGAATTGAAACGGTAGTCGAAGCCGCAGAGACCAATCGTGTCGAGCGTCAGCGCCGTCATGTCGTGCACGACGTCGATCTCCTCGTCGGCGTTGAGCCGCTCCCATTTCTTCACGAGTTGCTCGGCGATATCGACCATGCTCGGGTGATAGGATTGCATCGCGCGGTTGCCGAACGGCTGCAGCAGGATGTTGTGCGCCTTGCTCCAGTTCGGCTCTGTCGTATCGGCCGTGAACAGCCCGTCGCCGCCGACGGCGCGGACGCGGCGCAGCGAGCCGCGCACCGTCTTGTCGAAACGCTTCTCATCGGAGAGCTCGTCGATCAGATCGTGGCCGGAGACGATCACGATCGGCGCGCCCATCATGTCGAGCCAGAAGATCGGCCCGAGCTCTTTGGACAGCTTGACCAGATGCTGCACCGGCGCGTTGGGATCCAGCGACAGCATGTTGCCGACGACGGGCTTCTTCGGCGGATGCGGGATCGGACTGAGTTTATTGCTGGACGCCATTGTCGAAGTGTCTCCCCTGCCTGCCTCAACCATTGCGAGCGAAGCGAAGCAATCCATCGCTCGGCAAAACGAAAGAATGGATTGCTTCGTCGCTGCGCTCCTCGCAATGACGGCTGGTTATGCGGACCTACCCAAATCTTTTCCTGCGCCACTCGATCAGCTTGCTACTAACCTCGTCCGGCTTTTCCTGCTGCGTCCAATGGCCGCTGTCGCGCACGAGATACTTCTCGAGATCGGGCACCAGCTTCTCCATGCCCTCGGTCGCCGACGGCGGCAGCACCGCGTCGTTCTCGGCCATGATCATCAGCGACGGCACGCGGACGGTATGGTCGAGCCCTTCCGAGCGCTGCCAGTTGCGGGAAAAATTGCGGTACCAGTTGATGCCGCCGGTGAAGCCGGTCTTGGTGAAGGTGTCGACGAACACCTGCTTTTCTTCGGCCGACAGGATCGGCGTGCGCGGATCGTGCTTGGCATCGTAATTCGCGATCATCTGTGGAAACGCCAGATTGAGTCGCGCCGATGCGCCGACACCCGCAATCGGCTGCTCCTCCGGCGTACCCGCGGGCCGCGCCACCGGCTTGCGCATGAATGCGTCAAAGGTCTGCTCGACCCGGCTGCCGAAAATCCTGTCAGGCTCGCGGCCAGGGTCCTGGAATTGCACGATGTACATCTTGTCGCCGAAGCGCTGCCGAAACAGCTCGATCGGATCGGCCGGCATGCGATCCCAATGCGGGGTGTTGACGCCGACCACGCCGGCGACGCGATTAAGATGACGCAGCGGCATCTGCCAGACGACGAAGCCGCCCCAATCGTGGCCAACGAAGATCGCCTTGTCGATCTGGAGATGATCGAGCAGACCGACGAGATCGCCGGTCAGATGCTCCATGTCGTAGTCCTCGACCGGCTCGGGTCGGTCGGTCGCGCCATAGCCGCGCTGATCCGGCGCAATCACCCGGATGCCGGCCTCGCTCAGCGCCTTGATCTGGTGCCGCCAGGAGAACGCGATCTCCGGCCAGCCATGGCAGAGAATGACCGGCGGTTTGTCCGATTTGGGCCCCGCCTCGTAATAGCCCATGCGAATACCGTTCACCTCGGCGAATTGCAGCGGCGGCATTTCAATCATGGCGGGCCCCTATTCAGCGGCGCGGGTCATGCTCGGCGGCGGCGCGAACGCCGCCTCCAGCGCTTCAAATTCGACCGGGAGCATGTCGCAGAGAATCTGGACATGCGGAATGATGTTGGCGCCGGCGATGAAGCCGAAATCGAGCTGGTCGCGGTAGCTCTGCACGGTGATGTTGAGCGCGATGCCATGCGTCGAGATCGACACCGGGAAGATGTGCAGCAGCTCGGCGCCGGCGGCATACAGCGTCTGCCGCGGCCCGGGCACGTTTGACACGGTGATGTTGGCTGCCGGCGGCAGCACGTCGGAGAGGTTGGAGCGGCTGTAGAGCAGCGCAAGGATCTGGGTCACGATCGGCGCGCCCAGCATCGAAAGGTTGGAGACTTGCGGCATCAGCGCCCGCAGCGGATGCGACATCTCCTTCGACTTGGTGGATTGCGCGATGATGGTTTCCAGCCGCGTCTTGGGATCGTCGACATTGGTGGCGATCGCGCAGATCATGCCGAACACCTGGTTGTTGGCCTCGGCGTTGCCTTCCTCGCGCAGCGAGATCGGCACCGCTGCGGTCAGCGATTTGCTGGGCAGCGCGCCCTGGCTGATCAGATAGCGGCGCACCACGCCTGAAGACAGCGCCAGCACGACGTCGTTGAGCTTGCCGCCGGACGTCTTTGCCAGAGCCTTGGCGCGCGACAGCGAGATCGAGACGCCGGCAAAGCTGCGCTCCGACGATATCGCCTTGTTCAGGATGGTCGGCGGCGAGGCCATGCTGGCCAGGCTGTCGCGCGACTTCGGATCCGAAATCTTGCCGACCACATCTGACACGCTCTTGAGCATCGTCGGAATGCTGCTGGCGAATTTCACCGCGCTTTCGATCTGGAACATGGCGTTGTCGAACAGGATCGATCCGAGATCGCTTTTTCCCGAGCGCGGCAGCTCGAGGCTCTTTGGCGCCGCCTTCGGGTCGAACGGCTGGGTCCAGAGCTGCTGGTAGGAATCGATCAGGTTGGCGGCGATGTCGCGTGGCTCCGGTGCCACCTTGCGTGCCGTCGGCGGATCGACCTGGCGCGGCACCGGCGTGATGTCATAGATCATGCTGGTGAGCGCGGCGCCGGCGCCGCCGTCGATGCAGGCATGGTGCATCTTGGAATAAAGCCCGATCTCGTTGTCCAGCATGCCTTCGAAGACATAGAACTCCCAGAGCGGGCGGGCGCGGTTGAGCAGCTTGGCATGCATCCAGCCGACGATGCGCTCCAGCGTCGCGCGGTCGCGCGGCGCCGGCAGGCTGGCGCGGAAGATGTGGCGGTCGATGTCGAACTGGTCGTCCTCGACCCAGGACGGATGATCGATGTCGAGCGGCGCCTTCTCCAGGCGGGCTTTCAGGATCGGCGCGATGTGCAGCCGCGAGGCGATCATCGCCTTGAACTCTTCGAAGAAGTCGCCCTTGTAGCCTTCGGGCAGGCGGAAGATCGCCATGCTGCCGACATGCATCGGCATTTCCGGGGTTTCCAGATACAGAAACGACGCGTCCAGCGAAGACAGCTTCTTGGCGTCCGCCATATTTTCCTCCCGCAGTAGAAACGCGGCGCCTTGGCGGCGCTTCTGGCGTCTGGAATGTCTTTGTTATTGGAGCATATCCGAAAACCGGCAGACCTCCCGCATCAATTGCAGAACGGGATCTTTCGCGATCGTGCCCTTAGCTCAGGGCGTGGATTCAGGATTGTGCATTTTCGGGGGGCCCATAGGCAATGGCAAATGGTCCTGATCGGTCAAAATGCTTAAACTCGCCTTCCACCTGCGCCAGGCGGTCGGCTACTGCCCACAATGCTGCGGGGTTGACACCGAGCCCGATATGGCTGGCAAGGTGGACTTCGATGTTTTCGGCGGTTGCGGAGGGACGCAACAGGCTGGTGTGCCAGTTCACGATCCCATCGGTGCGCGAATAGATCGAGGTCGCCGGCACCGGCAGGTCACCGGCAATGGCCAAGCGGATTTCCGGATTGTCGTCGACAGTTTCCCCCGACAGCACCTCATAGAGCCGCGTGGCGTTGGTCGCGCGGACATCGCTGGCAAACGGGCTGCCGAGCGTGATCACCGAGCGCACCATGTCCGGCATCTGCAGTGCGAGATCGCGCGCATAGACGCCGCCGAGGCTCCAGCCGACCAGGCTGACCTTGCGGCCCGTGGCTTCATAGATGCGCCTCAGGAGAGCTTGCAGTGCCCCGCGCTTGGAAGCGATGCCGCCGAAATTGCGGCCCATGTCCCAGGCATAGGTATCGTAGCCGAGTTCTTTCAGATAGCGCCGCATCGGCGCCATCGACAGATCGCTGGCGAGAAATCCCGGCAGCGCCAGCACCGGATGCCCGTCGCCCCTCGGCGCACGCAACAAGAGCGGCGACAGTAACAGGCTCGAATTCAGCTCGAACAGCGCCCGCGTCTCGGCCAGCATCAGAAACAGGCTAGGCGGCCGAAGCCGCTGCTCTTCTGTTGCTGCGCCGCTTTCCGCGATGGCCACTCTCACTTGTCCTTCTTGGCCATGCCCCCGAGCCCGGCCATGGTCACGAACATATCCTGGAATCGCTCGGCGATCTTGGGATCGAACGTGAACCAACTCTGGATCAGCGATTCCGGCGACACCTTTTCGATGTTGGCCATCACCTGCTGCTGCATCTTGTCCATCACGGCGGTCTGCATCGGCGAGACGTCGGGCAATCCGAAGAACTGCCTGGCCTCCAGCGGCGTGCAATCGATTTCGACGTTAACTTTCATGACCGCTCCTTATCGCGCTGCCCTTGCTGCAGTATCGACACGACGGACCGAGTCATGCAAGGACCAGAGCCGGTCCCCCGTCCCTTCAACTCCCGATATGGTCAACCAAAGCGTTCGATGGCAAACGGCCTGACATCGGCAAACGGCGTCTCGCCGGTCATCATTTCGGCCAGCAGGCGGCCGGTCGCGGGTCCGAGCGTCAGGCCGTGGTGCTGGTGGCCGAAATCGAACCATAGCCCGCCATGGCGGGGGGCCTTGCCGATCACCGGCAGCATATCCGGCAGGCAGGGCCGCGCACCCATCCAGGGCTTGGTGTCGACCGGCTCGCCGAGCGGGAACAGTCTGTGCGCCCGCGGCAGGGCCCGCTCGACCTGGATCGGCGTTGGTGGTGCATCGCGGTGGGCAAACTCGGCGCCGGTCGTGAGCCGAATGCCGCGGTTCATCGGCGCCAGGAGATAGCCGAGATCGGTGTCCAGCACCGGATGATTCAAGATCGCATTGCCGCGCGGCTTGAGATGCAAATGGTAACCACGCTTGACCTGAAGCGGGATCGAATAGCCGAGCGGGGCGAGGATCTGGTCGGACCACGGCCCCATCGCCACCACCACTTCGCGCGCTGCAATAGTGCCTTCCAGCGTTGCCACCCGCCACCGTCCGCTCGCTTGTTCGAGCGTTCGGGCGTCGCCGACCAGGTAACGCCCGCCCTTGCGGCCGAACAGCGCCGCATAGGCCTTCGCCAGCCCACCGGGATCGGGCACAAATCCCGGCGCGGGAAAATGGATCGCGCCGCTGAAATCACCCGTCAGATGCGGCTCGCGCGCTGATATCGCCGGCCGATCCAGCACCTCGCCGGCGACGCCGTGCTCCCCGGCACGCTTGAGATCCTGCACCGCATTCGCAAGGGTCGTCTCGGAACGAAACAGCTTGATCCAGCCGGTCCGCCGCAACAGCTCCGGCACATTGGCGTCCGCAATCAGCGCCTCATGCTCGATCAGGCTGCGCTGGATCAACGGCAATTCGGCCATTGCGCTGTGCAGTGCACGCTCCGGTGAAGAGGCGAGAAAATACCGTGCCAGCCACGGCAGGAAGATCGGCAAATCCCTGAAGTGGTAATGCACCTGCGGCGCGCGAAGAAACGCGTAGCGCAGGATCTGGCCCACGTCACGCGGAAACATATAGGGAAAGACCGAAGCGCACTCGATCAGCCCTCCATTGCCGTAACTGGTTTCCTCGCCGGCCGTATCATGGCGGTCGATCAGAACTACGTTCCGGCCGCGTTTTTGCAGGTGCAAAGCGGCGCTGACGCCGACCATGCCCGCACCCAGGACGAGAACGTCGGCCTTCAGTTCCGCCATCCACAACTCCGAAAGTTCAATGTAACGTGCTTGCGCATGCGTCTTAAGGTGAGACTTGAGGTGAGACTAGTCATTGCCGCACCGCCGCGCAAACCGGCACGCAGTGCGGGATAATGAAGCTTGCGCGGTGGCTGGACTCTGGCAACATGGCTCGGCAATATCCGGCGGAAATTGCTGATCAAAATCGGGGAAATCGACAAATGTCGGTACGTCAGACTTTGCTTGCAGCGGCCACGGCTTCCATCCTTGCCGTGGCAATGGCGCCGGCATCGGCTCAGAGCCTGCGCTATGCCAATCAGGGTGACCTCAAGTCGCTCGACCCCTATACACTGAACGAAACCACCACCCACGCCCATCTCGGCCACGCCTATGAGGGTCTGATCGCTCGCGACAAGGACCTGAAAATCGTCCCTGCCCTGGCGGAAAGCTGGGAAACCCCAGAACCGACCCGTTGGCGCTTTCATCTACGCAAGGGCGTCAAATTCCACAACGGCGACCCCTTCACTGCCGACGATGTCGTTTTCTCGGCAGAGCGCGTTCGTGCCAAGGGCTCGAACCTTCCCACCCGCATTCCGTCCGATGCCAAGGTCGTCAAGGTCGACGACTACACCGTGGATTTCATCCTGACCTCGCCAAATCCCATTCTGCATTCGCAATGGGATACCTGGTACATCATGGACAAGAAATGGGCCGAGGCGAACAACTCGATCGCCCCGACTCCAGTGGCGGCAACTTCGCCGAGTTTTGCCTCGCTTAACGCTAATGGCACCGGTCCCTTCATCATCGAGAGCCATCAGCCCGGGGTGAAAACGGTGTTCAAGCCAAATCCGAACTGGTGGCGCGAGCCCGAGCACAATCTGAAAGAGATCGTCTTCACGCCGATCGGCTCCGCCGCCACGCGCGTGGCCGCCCTGCTGTCGGGCGAAGTCGACGTCATCGAGCCGGTTCCGATCCAGGATATCACACGCGTGGATTCCAGCCCCAACGCCCAGGTGCTGAAGGGACCGGAACTTCGCACCATCTTTCTCGGCATGGACACGGTTCGCGATGAATTGCTGTATTCCAACATCAAGGGCAAGAACCCCTTCAAGGACGTTCGCGTTCGCCAGGCCTTCTACAAGGCAATCGATGTCGAGCTGATCAAGACCCGCGTGATGCGCGGCCTTTCCACGCCATCGGCGCTGATGATCGCACCGCAATTATTTGCGCTGTCAAAGGATTTCACGCGGCCGAAAGCCGATCCGGATGGGGCCAAGAAGCTGCTGGCGGAGGCTGGCTACCCCGACGGTTTCGAAGTCAGCCTGGACTGCCCCAACGACCGTTACATCAATGACGCCCCGATCTGCCAGGCGGTAGTCAGCATGCTGGCCCGGATCGGCGTCAAGGTTGACCTCCTCGCGCAACCCAAGGCGCAGTACTTCGCCAAGGTTCTGAAGGCGGGCGGCTATCAGACGTCGTTCTTTCTGTTGGGCTGGACTCCCGGAACTCTCGATTCCCATAACGTGCTCTACGACGTTATCGGCTGTCGCGACGATCCCAAGAGTTCGCGCGGAGAGAACAATCTCAGCGGGTATTGCAACAAGGAAATCGACGCCCTCACCGACAAGATATTGCAGGAAGCCGACACCACCAAGCGCGATCAGTTGATCAAGAGCGCTTACCAGATCCTCGACAAGGATTTCGGTTATATCCCGCTGCATCAGCAGGCGCTGGCCTGGGGTGTGTCGAAAAAGGTGAAGCTGACGCAGCGCGCCGACAATCAGGTTCTGCTGTACTGGGCGACCAAACAGGACTAGTCGGGCGTCAAACGAGGTCCCGGCGGCTTGGTGCTTCCGGGACCTTTCGTTTCCAGGCGACAGCGACGTCCGCCGCCGCACCAAGAGAGCAGTGAAAGGAATACATGCTCGCTTTCACTCTTCGCCGCGCAATCCAGGCCATCGGCGTCATGATCGCAGTCGGCGTGATCGCGTTCTCGATGTTCCGTTTCGCCGGCGATCCCGTCAACCAGATCGTCTCATTGGATACGCCGGCCGCCGAACGCGAGGCGGTGCGCAAGTCGCTCGGGCTCGACGATCCCGTGCCGGTGCAGTTCGCACGCTATTTCGCCAATGCCGCGCAATTCAAGTTCGGGGTCTCCTATCAGTTCCGCCAGCCGGTTTCGAACCTGTTGATGGAACGAATGCCGGCGACGCTGGAGCTGGCCGCCTGCGCCACCGTTCTCGCCATGGTGTTCGGCATCCTGATGGGGGTCTATTCGGCGCTGCGGCGCGATACGATTCTGACAAAATTCTTCCAGGCGGTGTCGCTGATCGGAATCTCGCTGCCGACCTTCCTGATCGGCATCCTTCTCATCTATCTGTTTTCGGTGACGCTGGGCTGGCTGCCTTCATTCGGCCGCGGCGAAGTGGTGCGGATCGGCTGGTGGACCACCGGCCTGCTCACGCTTTCCGGCCTGAAGGCGCTGATCATGCCTTCGATTACGCTGGGCCTGTTTCAGATGACCTTGATCATGCGGCTGGTGCGCGCTGAAATGCTCGAAGTGCTCCGCACCGACTACATCCGCTTCGCCCGCGCCCGCGGCCTGACCACGCGCGCGATACATTTCGGCCACGCGCTGAAGAACACGCTGGTTCCCGTCATCACCGTCGCCGGCCTGCAGTTTGGCTCGGTAATTGCATTTGCCATCATCACCGAAACCGTCTTCCAGTGGCCGGGTATGGGATTGTTGTTCGTGCAGGCCGTGCAAAATGTCGATATCCCGATCATGGCCGCCTACCTGCTGATGGTGTCGCTGATTTTCGTTACCATCAATCTGGTGGTCGATATCCTCTACACCGTCGTCGATCCGCGCCTGCGCTCGACCATCCGCCGTCCGGCATAAGCGAGACTGATATGTCTGACGCCGTAGTACCACACCGAATAGAGTCGAGCCCGCAGCGGGCACGCTCGAACGCGAGCTGGCTGAAGCGCGTGCTCGACAGCGACATCTTTTACTCGTTCCGCCGCTCCCGGATGACGATGGTGGCGGCGGCAGTAACGGTCCTGTTCTTCCTGCTGGCGATCTTTGCATCGCAACTCGCCGTGCAAAACCCGTTCGATCCGGCGCAACTGCAGTTGATGAATTCGCGGATCTCGCCGCTGTGGACCGCCGAGGGCCAAAGTCCGTTCCTGCTCGGCACCGACGAACAGGGCCGCGACGTGTTTTCTGCGATCCTTTACGGCTTGCGGATTTCGCTCGTCGTCGGCGTGCTCGGCGTCATCTTCGCCGGCACGCTCGGCATCACGCTTGGCCTCATTGCAGGCTATGTCGGTGGTGCGGTCGACGGGCTGATCATGCGCATCGCCGACGTGCAGCTCACCTTCCCGGCCATCCTGATCGCGCTATTGGTCAACGGCGTCGCCAAATCGGTGTTCAACAACCGGCTCGACGCCGTGAGCACGCTGGCAGTCTTGGTGGTTGCGATCGGCCTCAGTTTCTGGGTGCAATACGCTCGCACCGTGCGCGGCTCGGTCATGGTCGAGAAGAACAAGGACTATGTCGCAGCCGCGCAACTGATCGGCCTTCCCGCGCCGAAGATCATGCTGCGCCACGTGCTGCCCAACACCATGGGTCCGATCCTGGTGATTGCAACCATCAACCTCGCGCTTGCCATCATCACCGAGGCGACGCTGTCGTTCCTGGGCGCCGGCATGCCCGACACCATGCCCTCGCTCGGTACCCTGATCCGGATCGGCAACAACTATCTGTTTGCCGGCGAATGGTGGATCGTCGCGTTCCCCGGCATCGCGCTGGCGGGGCTAATCCTTTCCATCAACCTGCTCGGCGACTGGCTGCGCGACGCGCTCAATCCAAAGCTCCGATGACCGTTCCCGTCCTCTCCGTGCGTGACCTCGAGGTGGAATTCCTCACCCGCCGCAGCACGCTGCGCGCGATCAACGGCGTTTCTTTCGACATCGCCAAGGGCGAAGTGCTCGGCGTGGTCGGCGAATCCGGCGCCGGGAAATCGGTCACGGGACTAGCCGTGATCGGACTGATCGATCCTCCCGGCCGCATTTCGGGCGGCGAGATCTATCTGTCGGGAACGCGGATCGATCACCTGCCGCCGGAAGAAATCCGCCGTATCCGGGGCAAACGGATCGGGATGATCTTTCAGGATCCGCTGACAAGCCTCAATCCGCTCTACCGGATCGGCGACCAGATCGTCGAGACTATCCGAACCCACTTGAACCTGTCGGAGACCGCCGCGCGCAAGCGCGCCATCGATCTCTTGGCCGAGGTCGGCATCCCCGCACCGGACAAACGCATCGACGCCTATCCGCACGAATTCTCCGGCGGCATGCGCCAGCGCGTCGTGATTGCGCTGGCGATCTGCGCCGAGCCGGAGCTGATCATCGCCGACGAACCGACCACCGCGCTCGACGTCTCCGTGCAGGCGCAGATCATCTCGCTGATCAAGCGCCTCGGGCGCGACCATGGCACGGCGGTGATGCTGGTCACCCACGACACGGGCGTGATCGCCGAGACTTCCGACCGGGTCGCGGTGATGTATTCGGGCCGGATCGCCGAGATCGGCCCGGTGCAGGATGTGGTGCAGAACCCGCTGCACCCCTATGCCAAGGGCCTGATGGGCGCGATCCCGACGCTCGCGGGCGAAGACAAGCGGCTGGTGCAAATACCGGGCTCGATGCCGCGGCTGTCGGCGATCCCGCCGGGCTGCTCGTTCAATCCGCGTTGCGCATTTGCATTCGACCGTTGCCGCGTCGATCGGCCGGAGCCGCTCAAGCACGGTTCGCACGCCGTGGCCTGCCATCTCTTCGACACCGCGCCCCATGAAGCGGCGAAGGAGACCGTGGCATGAGCCCGCCCTTTGTCGATGTGAGGAATTTGCGCCGCGTGTTCGACGTCTCGAAGCCGTGGCTCAACCGCGTGCTGGAAGGCGGCCGTCCGGAATTCCTGAAAGCCGTCGATGGCGTGACGTTCAACATCAGGAAGGGCGAGACTTTTGCTCTCGTCGGGGAATCCGGCTCGGGCAAGACGACCGTGGCGCGGATGGTCGTGGGACTTCTGCCGCCGACTTCGGGCGAAGTCGTCATCGACGGCGTCTCGATGACCAATGCCAGGCAGGCGCAGGCGCGGCAGCGGCTGCGCCGCCGCATCCAGATGATTTTTCAGGACCCCTACGCGAGCCTCAATCCCCGCTTCCGGGTCGATGCCATCGTCTCCGAGCCGATCCGCGCCTTCGACCTGATCCAGGGCGAGCGCGATATTCAGTTTCGCGTCGGCGAATTGTTGAATCTCGTGGGCCTGCATCCTGATGACGGCCTGAAATATCCACATGAATTCTCCGGCGGCCAGCGCCAGCGCATCGCGATTGCGCGCGCGCTGGCGTCAGATGCCGAGTTTATTGTTTGCGACGAGCCGACCTCGGCGCTCGACGTCTCCGTGCAGGCGCAGATCCTCAATCTGATGCGCGACCTGCAGGACAAATTCGGCCTGACCTATCTCCTCATCAGCCATAACCTCGCCGTGGTCCGCCACATGGCGACGCGCATCGGCGTGATGTATCTCGGTCGTATTGTTGAAATCGCCGAGGGCCGCGAATTGTTCGCCAATCCGCGGATGCCCTACACCAAAATGCTGCTCGGCGCGGTTCCTGATCTCGCGATGTCCGGCCGGCAGCGGATTCCGGTCAGGGGCGAGATCCCGAATCCGATCGATCCGCCGCCCGGCTGCGCCTTCAACCCGCGTTGTCCGCTCGCCTTCGATCTGTGCCGGCGGCAAACGCCCGAGCTGATCAACGGGGTTGCCTGCCACGCCGTCAACCAACCGGTTGAGGCCAAAGCCTTGGTATGATCACGGAGATGGGTGCAATGCGTGGCATCCCAGCGGTTGGCATCCAGCCTCGCCTGTGATCAAGTGCGCGCACTAGAGCATGCTTCAACTGAGTTGAAGCATGCTCGTAGATCATCTTCTTGTTTGAGCATGATCTTTTCGGAAAACCGGTGTCCACTTTTCCGGATCATGCTCTAGGTTACCAGCACGGCATTGGATTCCCATGAGCAACATCAATCCCGATCCGTTCACCACAAGGCCGGAAATCGAAGGCACCTTTGGCGTCGTCACGTCGACCCACTGGATCGCGACCGCCGTCGGGATGAGCATCCTGGAAAAGGGCGGCAACGCATTCGATGCCGGCGTTGCCACGGCCTTCACGCTGCAGGTGGTGGAGCCGCACCTGAACGGCCCGGGCGGCGACGTGCCGATCATCGTGCATGACACCAGGCGCGGCCGCACCGAGGTGATCTGCGGCCAGGGTCCGGCGCCTGCGAAGGCAACCATTGCGCACTACAAGAGCGAGGGGCTGGAGATGGTGCCCGGCACCGGGCTCCTCGCCGCGTGCGTGCCCGGCACATTCGAATCCTGGATGCTGCTCTTGCGCGATTACGGCACGATGCGGCTGCGCGATGTGCTGGAGCCCGCGATCGCCTACGCCCGCGACGGCTATCCGCTGGTCGAGCGCGCTTCCGCAACGATCCAGGTCGTCGAGCAGTTGTTCAGGAAGCACTGGACGACATCGGCGGCGGTCTACCTGCCGAACAATGAAGTGCCAAGACCCGGCACGCTGTTCACCAACAAGCAGCTCTCCGAAACCTACGCCCGCATCCTCAAAGAGGCGGAAAGCGCGGGCGGCGACCGCGTCGCACAGATCGAGTGCGCGCGAAAGTCCTGGTCGCAGGGTTTCGTGGCGGAAGCGATCGACAAGTTCTGCAGCACCCAGGACGTGATGGACGTCAGCGGCTCACCGCATCGCGGCGTGCTAAGTGCCGACGACATGGCACGCTGGCAGCCGACCGTCGAGGCGCCGCTGACCTATGATTACGGCCGCTACACCGTCTGCAAGCCCGGCGTCTGGAGCCAGGGCCCGGTAATGCTGCAGCAACTAGCGTTGCTCAAGGGTTTTGAGCTCGACGGGCTCGATCCTGCCGGGCCCGACTTCATCCATCTGCAGATCGAATGCGCGAAACTCGCCTTCGCTGACCGCGAGAAGTTTTATGGCGACCCGAAATTTACCGATATCCCGATCGCGACGCTGTTGTCGGATGCCTACAATGACGAGCGCCGCAAGCTGATCTCTGGGGATAAGGCCTCGCTCGATTTCATCCCGGGATCGGTCGAAGGTTTCGGGTCGATCGTCAAGCTGCGCCGTGCGGAAGGCCATCGCGAAGCGGTCGGCGCCATGGGCGCGGGCGAGCCGACCGTCGGCCGGTTCGGCGAGGTGCGCGGCGACACCGTGCATTTCGACATCATCGACCAGGCCGGCAACATGGTCTCGGCGACGCCGTCCGGCGGCTGGCTGCAATCCTCGCCGGTCATTCCCGAACTCGGCTTCTGCCTCGGCAGCCGCGCGCAGATGTTCTGGCTGGAGGAAGATCACCCGGCAGCACTAGCGCCCGGCAAACGGCCGCGCACCACGCTCTCGCCCACCATGGCGCTGCGCGACGGCGAGCCCTACATGGCTTGGGGATCGCCCGGCGGCGACCAGCAGGATCAATGGACCACGCAGTTCTTCCTGCGGCATGTCCACGCCAAACTGAACCTGCAGGAAGCGATCGATGCGCCGGCCTGGCACTCCGAACATTTTCCGATTTCGTTCTGGCCGCGCACCGCGCGTCCCGGCGTGCTCGTGCTCGAAAGCCGCGTACCGAACGCGACTGTCGACACGCTGAAGAGCCGCGGACATGTCGTCGAGATCGGTCCCGAATGGTCGGAAGGCCGCCTCACCGCGGCCTCCAAGGTCGGTCGTCGTCGCCGCGCCGCCGCCAATCCGAGGGGCATGCAGGGCTACGCGGCGGGCCGGTAGAGGCGACTTGAGATGACTTGGTCGATCATTGCCCGTGATTCCTCAACCGGCCAGATCGGCATCGCCGTCGCGACCCGATTTTTTGCGGTCGGCGCGCGCGTGCCGCATATCGCGCCCGGCATCGGCGGCATCGCGACGCAGGCGCTGGTCAATCCCTATTACGGCATCGACGGCGTGAAGCTGTTGCGCGAAGGCCGCAGCCCCCGCGAGGTGGTGGACATTCTGCTCGTTACCGACGATGGATACGAGGCCCGCCAACTTCATGTCATGGATATCAAGGGCCGCATCGCAGCGCATACCGGCCGCGAATGCATCGACTGGTGTGGGCATATCCAGGGTGACGGCTTCTCCCTCGCCGGCAACATGCTGGCGGGCGCGGCCGTGCTCGATGACACGGCGAAAGCCTTTGTCGCCAATGCCAGTCTGCCGTTTGCGCAGCGGCTGATCTTAGCGATGAAGGCCGGCGAAGCCGCCGGCGGCGACAAGCGCGGCAAGCAATCGGCGGCGCTGTTGATCCACGGCGAGGAAGAATGGTCAGATCTAGACCTGCGTGTCGACGACCATACCGATCCGTTGGCCGAACTCGAACGACTGGAACAAGTGAGCCGCGAACGCTGGGTGCATTTCCGTCCCTTCCTGCCGACGCGCAAAAATCCGGCGGGGATCACCGACCGCATGGTCATCGATGCCCGCATCGAAGCGGCCACGGCGGGCAAGGCATGACGGCAAACCCGTTGATCGAAATCGAGGGCCTGCGCGTGGTCTTCCACGGCGATGATGGCCGCACCACGCACGCGGTCGACGGTGTCGATCTCAGCGTGGCCAATGGCGCGACGCTTGGCCTCGTCGGCGAATCCGGCTGCGGCAAGAGCGTGACCTCGCTCGCCGTCATGGGATTATTGCCAAGGCGTTCCGCTGAGGTGTCGGGTTCGATCCGTTTCGACGGTTTTGATCTCCTCGACATTCCCGACGATACGCTGCGCGATCTGCGCGGCAATCGGCTCGCGATGATCTTTCAGGAGCCGATGACTTCGCTCAATCCGAGCTTCACCATCGGCGATCAGATCATCGAGACCATCCTTCGCCATCGCGGCGGGTCGCGGCGGCAGGCGCGCGAGCGCGCGATCGAGCTGTTGCGCCGGGTGCACATCCCCTCGCCTGAGAGACGTGTCGACGAATATCCGCACAAGCTGTCGGGCGGCATGCGCCAGCGTGTGATGATCGCGATGGCGTTGGCCTGTGACCCGCGCCTTTTGATCGCCGACGAGCCGACCACCGCGCTCGACGTCACGCTGCAGGCGCAGATCCTCGATCTGATGCGCGAGCTGAAGGCCGCCAGCGGCGCCGCGATCATTCTGATCACCCACGATCTCGGTGTGGTTGCCGAAGTCTGCGACGAAGTCGCGGTGATGTATGCCGGCGAGATCGTCGAACGCGCGCCGGTCGACGAACTCTTTGCCAGCCCGCAGCATCCCTACACCGTCGGCCTGCTCGGCTCGATCCCGCGGCTCGGCCGCCGTACCCAGCACCTGGCGACGATCGAAGGCATGGTGCCGAACATGGCGAACCCGCCCGCCGGCTGCCGCTTCGCCGCGCGCTGTCCCTTCGTGCTCGACGCCTGCATCGCCGCACCGCCGCCGCTTGCGACGGTAAGCCCCGACCACGCCTCGCGCTGCATCCGCGCGCCGCTGGAGCGGCTGGTATCATGACCGCGCTGCTCGAAGTCGAAGGTCTGGTAAGGCATTTCGTCGCCACGCGGTCGGTTTTCGGCCGGCCCACGGCCTACGTAAAGGCAGTCGACGGCGTCAGCTTCACGGTCGAGGCCGGCAAGACGCTGGCGCTGGTCGGCGAGTCCGGTTGCGGCAAGTCCACCGTCAGCCGGCTGGTGCTGCGGCTGATCGAGCCGGATGCGGGCAACGTCCGCTTCGAGGGCCGCGACCTCGGCGCGCTCGGCGCCAACGAATTGCGCGCCTTCCGCCGCGATGCGCAGATCATTTTCCAGGATCCCTATGCGTCGCTCAATCCGCGCATGACGGTGAGCCAGATTCTGAGCGAGCCGCTGGCACTGCACGATCTGGTGCCGGCCCCGCGCCGTCGCGAACGCGTCGAGGAGCTGTTGCGCCTAGTCGGGCTCGAGCCGCGCTTTGCCCGGCGCTACCCGCACGAATTTTCCGGCGGCCAGCGCCAGCGCATCGCGATTGCGCGGGCGCTGGCGGTAGAGCCGAAACTGATCATCTGCGACGAGCCGGTCTCCGCGCTCGACGTCTCGATCCGCTCGCAAATTCTCAATCTGCTGCGCGACCTGCAGGACCGGCTCGGCCTCGCCTACATCTTCGTCTCCCACGATCTGGCGGTCGTGAAGCACATCGCCGACCGCGTCGCCGTGATGAATCTCGGCGGTATCGTCGAGACGGCGGACGCCGAAGCGCTGTTCGCCGCGCCCCGGCATCCCTATAGCCGTGCGCTACTGTCGGCCATTCCCGTACCCAAACCGCAGGCCCGGCGCGGCCGCATCGTGCTGGAAGGCGAGATGCCGAGCGCGCTCAATCCGCCTTCCGGCTGCCGCTTTCATACCCGCTGCCCTTACGTCATCGAGCGCTGCCGCACCGAAATTCCGCCCCTGCTCGCCGACGGCACGGGACACGCGACGGCGTGTCACCGCACCGCCGAATTGCCGTCACCCGGGGCCATCGTTCCCGCCGATGGCGGATTTTCGCCGGTGCTGGAAAAGTTGGTCGCGGCCTTCAGCGGTGGCACGGAAGGTGCAGGCCGCGTCGGGGTTGATGTATCAAGGACACGGCCAAATGCGGTGTAATCGAGGATAAGGGATGGCAGCATGATAATCTTTCGTTTGGCAGTCACCGCGGCGGCGCTGCTGCTGTCGCTTCCGGCAACAGTTCAGGCCCAGACCACCCTGCGGATCGGGCTCGCCGAGGATCCCGATATCCTCGACCCGACCATGGCCCGCACCTATGTCGGCCGCATCGTATTCGCATCATTCTGCGACAAGCTGTTCGACATCGACGACAAGCTCAACATCGTGCCGCAGCTCGCGCTGAGTCACGAGACCTCGGCCGACGGCAAGGAAGTCACCGTCAAGCTCCGGCCAGGCGTCAAGTTTCACGATGGCGAGGCCTTCAATGCGGAGGCCGCAAAATTTTCGCTGGAGCGCCACCTGACGATGCAGGGCTCGTTCCGCAAACCGGAACTGGCAGCCGTCGATCATATCGACGTCGTCGATCCCCTCACCATCAAGCTGGCATTGAAGGCGCCCTATTCCCCGCTGGTCGCGCAGCTCACCGATCGCGCCGGGATGATGGTGTCGCCAAAGGCCGCCAAAGAGGCCGGCGACAAATTCGGCCTGCGCCCGGTTTGCGCCGGTCCCTACAAATTCGTCGAGCGCGTGCAGCAGGACCGCATGGTGTTCGAGAAATTCGCCGACTATTGGAACAAGGACAATATCCATATCGATCGCATCGTCTATCTGCCGCTGGTGGACGCGACCGTCCGCCTGGCCAATTTGAAATCCGGCGGGCTCGACCTGATCGAACGCGTGCTCGCGACGGACCTCAAGGAAGTGCAAGCGGACTCGAAGCTGAAATTGTCCAGCGCGATTGAGCTCGGCTATCAGGGTGTGACGCTGAACGTCGGCAAGGACAAGGCAAAGGGGCCGCTCAGCCAGTCCGCCAAGGTGCGGCAGGCGCTCGACCTCTCGCTCGACCGCGACGCGATCAGCCAGGTGGTGTCCAACGGCGAGTTCAAGCCTGGAAATCAGTGGATCAACCCGGATCATCCCTATTACCAGAATGCCTTTCCGATACCGAAGCGCGACGTCGCCAAGGCCAAGGCGCTGTTGAAAGAAGCCGGCGTCACGCCACCGGTCAGCGTGGACTTCATGGTCTCGAAGGGCGCGGAAACCGAAGCGGCGGCTCAGGTGATCCAATCGATGGCGGCGGAGAGCGGCTTCGACATGAAGCTTAGGGTCACAGAGTTCGCGACGTCGTTGAAGCAAGCCGAGGCCGGAGAATACCAGGCCTTTCTCCTGGCCTGGAGCGGTCGGATCGACCCGGACGGCAACTCCTATGTCTTCCAGAAGAGCGACGCGCCGCAGAACTACAGCGGCTGGTCCAACAAGGAGGCCGACAAGGCACTCGATGACGGCCGCCTCGTCACCGATCAAGCGCAGCGCAAGGCGATCTACGAGAAGCTGGCCAGGACCGTGCTGGAGGAGAAGCCGCTGCTCTACATCTACCACCGCCGCATCCTGATCGCGCATACGACGAAGCTCGAAGGCTACAAGCAGATGCCGGACGGGCTGGTGCGGGTGGTCGGGCTGAAGCTGAAGTGAGGCGCGCCTACACGCCCTCGTTTCCCGGACGCGGTGCAGCGCGGCAGCGCTGCTCCGCAGAGCCGGGACCCATCGATCCGACGCTCCCGATCTCAACGAGGTGGGTCCCGGTTCTGCAGCGCAGCGTTGCACGCTGCGCTGCGTCCGGGACACGGATGACATCATGCTGAACTTCCTCGCGCGGCGTATCGTCCAGCTCATCCCGACGCTGTTCTTCGTCTCGATCCTGATCTTCTCGCTGCAGCAATTGCTGCCGGGCGATCCGGCGCTGGTGATGGCCGGCGAGGAACGCGATCCTGATGTGATCGCGCAGATCCGCGAGCAGTACCGGCTCGATCAGCCGGTGCCGGTGCAATACGTCTACTGGGTCAAGGGCGTGCTGTCGGGCGATTTCGGCGAGTCGCTTCGCAACAAGGTGCCGGTGCGCGAATTGATCGCTCAGAAGCTGCCGGTGACGATGCAGCTTGCGTCGATGGCGATCGTGATCGCTTTCCTGATCGGCATTCCGGCCGGAATCATATCGGCGGTGAAGAAGGGCACGGCCTGGGACTATGGCGCCAATTTCTTTGCGCTATGGGGAATCTCGACGCCGAATTTCTGGCTCGGCATCATGCTGATCTTCCTGTTCTCGATCCAGCTCGGCTGGCTGCCGGCATCGGGCTATGTACCGCTGACCGAGAACTGGCGCGCCAGCATCGCCTCCACCATCATGCCGGCCTTCGTGCTCGGCAACGCGATTGCCGCGATCCTGATGCGGCATACCCGCAGCGCCATGCTGCAGGTGCTGGAAAGCGATTATGTCCGCACCGCCCGCGCCAAGGGGCTTCTCGAGCGCTCGGTCATTCTCAAGCACGCCATGCGCAACGCGCTGACGCCGGTGATCACGCTCGGCGCGCTCGAGCTGGGCACGCTGTTGTCGGGCGCGGTATTGACGGAGCAGATTTTCTCGATTCCCGGTTTCGGCAAGCTGATCGTCGACGCGGTCTTCAACCGCGACTATGCGGTCGTGCAAGGCGTCGTGCTGACGACGGCGACGATCTACATCACGCTCAATCTCATTGCCGATATCGCCTATGTCCTCGTCAATCCGCGGCTGAGGGCTTAAAGCCATGGCCGACACCACGCTCAATGCATTACCGATTGCTGTTTCCGACGAGTTGGAGAGCCCGGCGCGGCGCGCGCTGCGCCGGCTGTTCAAGCGCAAGGGCGCGGTGGCCGGGCTTGTCGTGATCGCAACCTTCATGTCGCTCGCCGTGTTTGCGCCGCTGATCTCGCCCTATGAGCCGATCGCGACAAGCTGGTCGCTGGTGCGCAAGCCGCCTTCCGCGCTGCACTGGTTCGGCACCGACGAGCTCGGCCGCGACATTCTCGCCCGCGTGATCTACGGCGCGCGGGCTTCGCTTCTGGCCGGCGCCATATCGGTCGGGATCGCGTTGTCGATCGGCGTGCCGCTCGGCCTCCTGTCGGGCTATCGCGGCGGCTTCATCGACGCGCTGATCAGCCGCATCACGGATGCGATGCTGGCCTGCCCGTTCCTGATCCTGGCGATTGCGCTCGCGGCATTCTTGGGGCCCAGCCTCGGCAACGCCATGATCGCGATCGGCATCTCGGCAACGCCGATCTTCGTGCGGCTGACCCGCGGCCAGGTGATGAGCGTCAAGGTCGAAGATTATGTCGAGGCCGCGCGCGCCATGGGCAATCCGCGCTGGCGCATCGCGCTGTTTCACATCCTGCCGAACATCATGCCGGCGCTATTGGTGCAGGCGACGCTGTCGATAGCTGCTGCCATCATCGCCGAAGCCGCGCTGTCGTTCCTCGGCCTCGGCCAGCAGCCGCCCGCGCCGTCCTGGGGCAGCATGCTGAATGCCGCGCAGCGCTTCCTGACCAATGCGCCGTGGATGGCGGTCTGGCCGGGACTGGCGATCTTTCTCGTGGTGCTGTCGTTCAACCTGGTCGGCGATGGTTTGCGCGACGCGCTCGATCCGAGGGAGCGGTGACGGGAGGACGGCCAACGCCACCAGCGGCTCTAAATCACCAACTCCCTCATTACCCTTCGGCAATCCATCTCATATTCCAGATCAATCACCGGCGGCCGGGCAAAATGCCAGGTCAAACCCGAACGCGCGGCGCCGCGGCGAACCAGTGCATCCGCAAAGACGTGGTGGAAATCGTGGATGGTGTAGGTCTGCACGTCAGTCGCGTCTTTCCAGCCGAACCCGAACTCGCCCATGCGCCGCTCCATCACGCCGGCGACGTAGCGGACCTTGTCCGCAATACCCTCGGGACTGACATCGCGGTAACGCACGGTGCGTTCGGCGTAGCTCGCATTGCCCTCCTGCGACTCGCCGCTGCCCGCGATCACGAAGCTCGGCGCCGTGCTTTGGCTCGGCCGCGTGAATGAAAAGGCGTGGAATGACGGTTCGGCCGGCGGATCGATCTCCGGGCAGACATTGCTGCGCGCCACCGGATTGATCGTGCCGTCATAGACGCCCCATTCGCTGAGCGTCTTGACGTAGTGCAGGTTGAAATTGCGGAACCCCTCGTCGGTGAATGCCGCCGGCGACCGCAGCTCGCAGGCGCAGAACGACGTCAGCGGCCTGCCCGCCGCCTCGATGTACCTTGCGATCCGCGCAAAGCCTTCGGCCAGCGGCAGCCATTTGTCGAACCGCACCCGCTCGATCTCAAATCCGGGATTGGCTGCGACACCGCCCGAATACTGGAACACGGCGGGAATGAAGCGGTAATTTCCAGCGGGAAAGTCGCTCGTCATGTTGGCTCCCTGTTTTTTCTATCTTTTAGCATGGAGACACACCGACGTCGCATCTCCCGGCATGAAAAAGCGGCGGCAACGATTTCCCGCTGCCGCCGCTTGCTATTCTGCGGTTACAAAGGCTCAGGTCGGCTTGAGCGCCGGCCTCCCAAGATCGAAATCCGCGATCTCCTTGGTCCGCTTGGAGCCGACCTTGGCCTGGTGATCAGTGGCCAACCAGACATAGACCGCCGGCAGCACGAACAGCGTGAACAGCGTGCCGATCGACATGCCGGCCACCACCACGAGGCCGATCGAGAACCGGCTGGCAGCGCCTGCGCCCGTGGCGGTCAGCAACGGGATCAGACCCGTGACCATCGCCGCCGTCGTCATCAGGATCGGTCGCAGCCGGATGCGGGCAGCCATTTCGATCGCCGAACGCTTGTCGAGGCCTTCCTTGAGCTGCAGTTCGTTGGCGAACTCCACCATCAGAATGCCGTGCTTGGTGATCAGGCCGACCAGCGTCAGCAATCCGACCTGGGTGTAGATGTTGATGGTCGCCACACCGAAGAACAGCGGGATCAGCGCACCAACGATCGCCATGGGAACGCTGATCATGATCACCAGCGGATCGCGCAGGCTTTCGAACTGCGCCGCCAGCACCAGGAAGATGATGATCAGCGCGAAGCCGAAGGTGATCGCGAGTTGATTGCCTTCCTGCACATATTGCCGGGAGTCGGCCAGATAATCGTGGCCAAAACCGGCAGGCATCTTCTTCGCTTCGCCCTCCAGGAAATCCACCGCCTGCCCGACCGTCACGCCCGGCATCGGCACCGCGGAGAACGTCGCTGAATTGAGCTGGTTGTAATGCGTCAGCGCATTCGGATCGGTGGCGGTTTCGATCGACACGATGGTCGACAGCGGCACTAGCTGCCCGGTGTTGGTCGGGACGTAGTAACCGCCAAGCGATTCCGGCGACAGCCGCTTGTCACGCGACACCTGCGGGATCACCTGGTATGAGCGTCCCTCGAGGTTGAAGCGGTTGACGTAATTGCCGCCCAGCAGCGTCTGCAAGGTAGCGCCAACCTGCGACATGTTGATGCCGAGGTCGCTCGCCTTGGAGCGGTCGATCGAGACGCGAACCACCGGCTGATTGAATTCGAGGTCGCTGTCGGAGACGATGAACATACCGCTCTTGCGTGCGGCATCCTTCAGCTTCGCCATCTGGTCATAGACGGCCTGGAAGCCGGCGGTCGAATTGATCACCATCTGTATCGGCAGGCCACCCGGTCCGCCCGGCAACGGCGGCAGGTTGAACGCAAACGCCTGAACGCCTTCGATCTTGCTGATCTCGGCCTGCACCAGCGGCTTCAGCGCGATCGAGGATCGCTCACGCTCGTCCCACGGCTTGAGCAGCATGCCGGCAATGCCGCCCTGCGGGCCGTTGATGCCGTTGAGGACGAAGCGCAGGTCCGTTTCCGGAAACTTGGCGAAAGCCTTGTCGAGCTTGTCGCCGTAGAAGTCGACATAATCGATGTTGGCGTATTTCGGCGCCTTGGTCACCGAGAACACGATGCCCTGGTCCTCCTCGGGCGCGAGCTCCTTGGAGGTGTTCATGTAGAGGAAACCGACCAGACCCAGGATCGTCAGCGCGAACAGGCCGGTGATCGGGCGATAGTCGAGCGAGCGGTCGAGCTGGCGGCCGTACCAGCGTGTCATTGAGCCGAACACCCTGTTGACCAGCCTCGAGAACCGCCCCTCGTCCGCGCTCTTCAGGAGGACCGAGCACATCATCGGCGACAGCGTCAACGCGATCACGCCCGACACGATCACCGAGCCCGCCAGCGTGAAGGCGAATTCGCGGAACAGCGAACCGGTCAGGCCGCCGAGGAAGCCGATCGGCGCGTACACGGCGGCAAGCGTAATCGTCATGGAGATCACGGGGCCGACGATTTCGCGCGCGCCCTGCAGCGACGCCTGCACTGGCGTCTTTCCTTCCTCCAGATGGCGATGGATGTTCTCCACCACCACGATGGCGTCGTCGACCACGAGCCCGATCGCCAGCACCATTGCCAGCAGCGTCAGAAGATTGAAGCTGAATCCCATCATCAGCATCAGGCTGCAGACGCCGATCAGCGACAGCGGAATCGTCACCACGGGAATGATGACCGAGCGGAATGAGGCCAGGAACAGGAAGATCACGACCACCACGATCAGCACGGCCTCGATCAGCGTGTTCTTCACCTCGTCGATTGACGACTGAATAAACTTGGTGGAATCGTAGGCCACTTTCATTTTCATCGACGGCGGCAGGTTGCGTTCGATCTCCGGCATCAACGCGCGCACGCCCTTGACCAGCGTCAGCGGGTTGCCTTGCGGGGTCGCCTGCACGCCGATGAAGATCGCGCGCTCGCCGCTGAACGCGACGCTTGCGTCCGAGCTTTGCGCCGCAAGCTCGACGGTTGCGATGTCCTCGATCCGCACGAAGCCGCCGTCCTTGGACTTGACGATCATCTTCTTGAACTGCTCGAGGTTCCGCAGGTCGGTATTAGTCTGGACGTTCGAGACGATAAAATAGCCCTTGGACTGGCCGGCTGCTGCCTGGAAGTTGTTGGCGGCGATCGCCGCGGAAACGTCGCTCGGCGACACGCCGCGGCCCGCCATTCGCACCGGATCGAGCCACAGCCGCATCGCAAAGGTCTGGCCGCCGAGGATGTCGGCGGATGCGACGCCGTCGACCGTCGACAGCACCGGCTGCACCACGCGTGTCAGATAGTCTGAAATCGCCGACCCCGAGAGTTCTTCGCTGGAGAAGCCCAGATACATCACGGCCGTGGTCTGGCCGGTCGTCTTGGTTATGACCGGGTCGTTCGATTCCTTCGGGATCAGGTATTTGACCGAGTTCACCTTGGCGAGAACCTCGGTCAGCGCCTGGTTCGGATCGAAATTCAGCTTGATGTAGACCTGAATCGTGCTGGTGCCCTGCACCGACGAGGAAGTGATGTAGTCGACGCCCTCGGCGGAAGCGACCGCCTGCTCGATCGGCGTGGTGATGAAGCCTTGAATCAGGTTAGCCGACGCGCCCGGATATGAGGTGGTGATGTTGACCACCGTGTTCGACAGCTTCGGATATTGCCGGATCGGCAATACGCTGGCGGCGCGCAGACCTATCAGGAGGATCAGCAGGCTGACGACGACCGAAAGAACCGGGCGCTTGATGAAAATATCGGTGAAGACCATCGTAAAATATCCCGCTGAATTCAGCATTTCCGGGGGGCGGTCGAGCCATAAGACCGCCGCCCATCTTTCTTTCGCCGCGGCTCCTCAAGGGAGCCGCACCATTTATCAGTAGCGCGTTATCAGTAGCGCGGCGGCTTCGCCGGAATCGCCGGCACCGGATCGTTCGAAATCGTCACGGCAGCTCCGGACTGCAGCTTGAGCTGGCCCACCGCCACGACGCGGTCGCCCTCCTTCAAGCCCTTGAGGACTTCGGCGCGGCCCTCAAGGCGCTTTCCGGTCTGCACGAAGGTGCGCGTCGCGATCAGGCTGGTCTTGCCGTCCTCCTCCTTCTTTTCACTGAGGAGGTAGACCGAGTCGCCATAGAGCGTGTAGTCGACCGCGGTTTCGGGCACGGTGACGACCGGCGGCTTGTCCGGCAGCACCACGGTGGTGGTCGCGAACATGCCGGGCTTGAGGATCTTGTCCGGATTCTGGATCGTCGCCTGCACGCGAATGTTGCGCGTGTCCGCCGCGATCTGCGGCTCGATGGTGGTGATCTTGCCCTCGAAGGTGCGGCCCGGATAGGCGTCGACCGCGATCCGAACGATCTGGCCGACCTTGAGCTGGCCGGAGTCCTTTTCCGTCACGGTGAAGTTCGCATACAGCATCGACAGATCGGTCAGCGAGACGATCTGCGTACCCGCAGTCAGATATTGTCCGACTTCGACCCTGCGCACGCCGAGTTCGCCATCGAAAGGCGCCCGCACCAGCTTCTGCGAAATGATCGCTTCGGTCCTGGCGATGCCGGCGCTGGCCTGATCGAACACAGCCTGGGCGTTATCCACCGTCGCCTGTGGCCCGACCTGACGCTCGGCCAACTGCTTGGCGCGATCGAGCGAGAGCTGCGCCAACCGCTGCTGCGCCTTGTAGTTGGCGAGATCCGCCTGCTCGGGACCGTCGAACAACTGCACCAGCGGCGTGCCCTCCTTCACGCTGGCGCCCGCCGTAAACTGGATATCGGTGATGCGGCCGTTGACGTCGGAGGTCACGTTGACCTGGTGCACGGCAGCGAGATCGCCGACCGCGGTCAGAAGATTCGGAATCGTTTCGGACTTCGCCGTGGCGATGTTGACGCTGGTCGGCGGCGGCTTCATGGTCGCGAAGAACTGCGCGATCATCTTGCCGCGGAAGTAGTTGAACCAGACCAGGCCACCAACCAGCAAGGCCAGCAGCGTTCCTACGATGATGAGCCACCGCACCATGCGGACCGGCCGCTTGTGCGGCTTTTCCGTTATCGGCTTGCCCGAAATCTTGTGTTCGGTCACGATATTCATGTCATGCACTTTCTGCAGTTACCGATTGTCCCGAATTCGGTGACAGCTCGCCGTCCAGATGAGAAGCAATTGCGGCTTCGGTAAGTCCGATGCCGCGCAGGATGAATTGACACAACTGCCGCTCCAGGTCGGCGGCGTTGCCGTAAGAAAGACAGGGCACGGGCGGAAGCCTCGTCAGCGCCGCCATCAGCACGGTGTGGTGCGCGAACCAGAACAGGTTGAGCGGATCGCTGCCGATCCGCGCCGCGTCGCCGGCCGTTACAGCGCGCTCGATCGACGCGGTGAACACCGGCCCGATCAGGCCGGCGACCTTGTCATAGAGCAAACGCGCGAACTCGCCGTCATCGAGATGGCTGGTCGTCATCAGCCGCAGCCGCTGCGCTTCCTCCTGATCCGAGCCGTCCGACACCTCCATGAAATGGCCAACCATGCCCTTGACCAGCTCAACCAGTGTGGCAGTCGAAGGCTGCTGGCCGAGCAGGTGCGCGAAATCCGGATCGGCCTCGCACTCCTCGGCGAGGATTTCGGCATAGAGCGCGGCCTTGGACGGGAAATGCTTGAACAACAGCCCTTCCGAAATGGCTGCAGCCGCCGCCACGCTCTTGGTGGTGGTGCCGGCAAAGCCGTGACGGGCAAAGCACCGCTTGGCGGCGCTCAAGATCAATTGCCGCCGCAAGTCACTGGTCATGCGCAGGGTAGACATGGGGGCGTGAGTAATCACTCACCTTTGCGAAGTCAAGGATACATTGCAGCGCACTAGGCGGATTCTGCCACCGGGTGGCATCAAAGACACGGCCTCATCACTTTGTTTAAGCACGCTTTTTCTGGAAAACGGTCCTCGCGTTGCAGACTTATCCCGAATTGGTCGCAACCCCAAGGCGCTTGGATCAAGGCGCTTGGATGGTGTGGACTGAAAGCTGCGCCGACTTGACGCTTTGAAAGCGACGTCTAAGATAGTTGCAAATGCGACTAATTTGACGGCCGCTTACCTTTCCGTCCCAACGAGTACGGCGAGCCATGAATCTGGATGCGCGCGAACTGGCGGCCACATTCGACCTCGAAAAGCTGACGCCCGAGTTCTATGCCAACCCCTACCCGACCTATCGCGCGCTGCGCGAGAGCGAACCGGTCAAGCGGTTGCCGAACGGGTCGTATTTCCTGACCCGCTACGACGACCTGGTTGCAGCCTACAAGAACACCAAGGCCTTCTCGTCCGACAAGAAGAAGGAGTTCTCGCCGAAGTATGGCGACTCCCTGCTCTACGAGCACCACACCACGAGCCTCGTGTTCAACGATCCTCCCGCCCACACCCGCGTCCGCCGGCTGATCATGGGCGCACTATCGCCGCGCGCGATCGCCGGCATGGAGCCCGACCTGGTCCGGCTGGTCGACCGCCTGCTCGACGCCATCGCCGCCAAGGGCAAGGTGGACCTGATCGACGATTTCGCTGCTGCCATTCCGATCGAAGTGATCGGCAATCTGCTCGATGTGCCGGAGAGCGAGCGCGATCCCTTGCGCGACTGGTCGCTGGCCATTCTCGGCGCGCTGGAGCCGGTGATCGGCCCGGACGCCTTCGCCCGCGGCAACACGGCGGTGAAGGATTTCCTGGCGTATCTCGAAGGGCTGGTGGCGCGGCGACGGGCCAAGCCCGGCAACCCCGACCGCGACGTGCTGACGCGACTGATTCAGGGCGAAGACAATGGCGAGCGGCTGACCGAAAAGGAGCTGCTGCACAACTGCATCTTCCTGCTCAATGCCGGGCACGAGACCACCACCAACCTGATCGGCAACGGGCTGGTCGCCTTACTGAACCACGCAGGCGAGAAACGCCGGCTGATTGAAAATCCCGATCTGATCAAGACCGCGGTCGAGGAAATGCTGCGGTTCGAGAGCTCCAACCAGCTCGGCAACCGCATGACCGTCGAGCCGTTCGAACTCGGCGGCGTCGCGATGCCGGCGGGCACACCAGTGACGCTGTGCATCGGCGCCGCCAACCGCGACCCCGCCCAGTTCGCCGATCCCGAACGTTTCGATATCGGCCGCACGCCGAACCGGCATCTGGCCTTCGGCACCGGCGCGCATCAATGCGCCGGCATGGCGTTGGCGCGGCTCGAGGGCGCCATCGCGATCTCGCGTTTCCTCGCGCGCTTTCCGGATTATGCGCTCGACGGCGAACCGGTACGCGGCGGCCGCGTGCGCTTCCGTGGATTTCTGAGCGTGCCTTGCACGGTCAGCTAAGGCGCAGGCGAACTGTATCAGTCCTGCGCCGTAAAATCGCAACGTAAGCCATAGCCGCGACGAACGATTCCTGCGCTTGCGCGTTGATGCTCCTGGGCGACGAAGCGAGGGAGTGAGATCATGCTTTCGAGCAGCGCTCGCATCGCAGCATTTTTGCTCGGTATCTCCGCGATAGCGGTGAGCACCGGCTCGTCCGCCCAACATCGAGGAGGCGTTGGTCCCGGCGGCGGGGCTGCTCCAGCAGCGCGACCGGCTGCACCGCCACCGGCGATGGCTCGCCCGGCGGCACCTCCAGCCATGGCTCGCCCGGCGGCGCCTCCAGCCATGGCGCGACCCGCCGCGCCCGCCCCGACGATCCGTGCAGCTCCTTCGCCGCAACGTCCATCGATAGCCCCACAGGCCGCGCCGCGTATCGCCGCGCCACCACGGCCGGCAGCGCCGCGTGTCGTAGCGCCGCGGCCTGAGATTCATCGTGCCACGCCGTCGCAACGACCGGCCATGGCGCGGCAGCCCGAACCGCGCATCACCGCACCAGCGCGGCCGGGCGCATCGCCTGTCGTAGGCGCCGGCCCGTCGCGAAGGGAACAGATCGAAACGCGTGCGCAGCAGCGTGAGCAGCGCCTTCAGCAGCGGCAGCAAATGGTGCAGGAGCGGCAGCGCGATATGCTGTCGCGCCAGAGCACGGAGCGGCAGGGCCGCATCGATCGCTTGCAGCAGCGCGTCCAGCAGTTGCAGTCGCAAAAGCCGGAAGGTCTCCGGGCGCAACGCGAGCAGCAAAGATCGCTGCAGGCTCAAAACCGCCTGCTCCAGCGCGAGCAACGCATCCAGGAACGTGACCAGGCACGCCTGCAGCGGCTGGGGCCACAGCCCTCGGCTGAACGATCCGCCTCTGCCGCGGCCGTGCAGGCCGCTGCCCGCGGGCGATTTTCCGCGCAGTTCCGCAGCAATGATGCCCTGCAAGCCCGCGCGGCGCTGACCGCCCGGGAGAACCGCTGGGCTCCGCGCCACGCCTGGCGGCACGGCCATCGCGCCGCGTTCGTGGCCTGGCTCGGCCCGGTCTTCTGGCCTTACGCCTATTCCGACATCTTCAATTACACGTTCTGGCCCCACGCCTACGACCCCGGCTATTGGGCGTATGCCTACGACGACTTCGTCGACACCGTGTTTTGGGGTACGGACAGCCCCTATTCCGCCTACGCCAGATATCCCGAGCCCGGGGCGGCAGTCACCGATTTCCGAGCGGGCAAGCGCGCAAGCGTGAGCCAGCAGGCGCTCCGGCAGGTGTGCAGAGAACCGGACGAGGGCGTGACCGCCTGGCCGATTGCGTCGATCGTGCGCGCCGTGCAGCCGACGCCCGAGCAGCGCGCCCTGCTCGACGAATTGAAATCCGCCGCGGCAAAGGCCGCCGACGTCTTCAAGAATTCCTGCGCCGACTCCTTTGCCATGACGCCGCCCGGTCGCCTGCGGGCGATGACGAACCGCGTGACGGCTACGCTCGACGCGGTAAGGATCGTGCGTCCGGCGCTTGAGCGGTTTTACAATTCGCTGAACGACGAGCAAAAAGCGCGCTTCAACGCGCTCGGCCCGAACGTCGGCGAGCGTTCGCAACAGCAGCCGCAGCAGGAAGCGAATACGCAAACCGAGGCTTGCGGCGATCCGAAATCCAGCCTCACGCGGCTACCGATTGAGCGGATCGAGGCTGTCGTACGGCCGGCGGGCGAGCAAAAGGAGGCGCTTGACCGCTTGAGCGACGTGACCAAGAAGGCGGTTGCAGGGCTGCAAGCTGTCTGCCCGGACGACGTGCCGCTTACGCCGGTCGGGCGACTGGATGCGATGGAGAAGCGGCTCAAGGCCATGCTCGAGGCAGCCGATTGGGTGCAGGAGGCGTTGGATAAGTTCTATGCCACGCTGAGCAACGAGCAGAAGGCGCGCTTCAATACGATGCCGCAGGTCGCAGGCCAGTGACCGAAACATGCCCGGCATCCTTCTTGACGAGGATCGAATGAGGCAATCGCATTTTGTCACGCTGCTCGCCCGGCCGAGATCCAGCCGGCGAGACGCACGTTTACGGCACGGTCGGACGTTCCTGATAGGCGCGTTGAGCGGACTGGCGTATATGCTTGCTTCGCCTTCCGCCCTGCCCCAGGCGCCGCAAGGCGCGGAGGGCGTCTCAGGACAACAGGCGTTCAACAATGCCTGTCGAACGTGCCACATCATGAGAGAGGGCGACAATCGGCTGGGCCCCAACCTGCACAAGATTGTCGGACGCAAAGCGGGATCGCTACCAGACTATGGGTTTTCCAGCGCAATGAAGGAGGCAGGATTCGTCTGGGATGAGGAGAAGCTCGATCGCTTCATTGCCAACCCCGATGAGGTCGTGCCCGGCAACAGCATGAAGCCGTATGGCGGCCTCTCATCGAGCGAGGATAGAAAAAAGATCATCGCCTTTCTTGCTCAATCACGATAGCGCCGTAGCCCGGCTTTTCGAGAAAAGCCCCCGTCATTTCACCGCGCGCGCCAATGCCAAAGCGCGCTCCATCGCCTGCGCTACGATGACCGCAGAGCGCTCGTCGAGATGAACACCATCGGCCCAGCGCAGCTCGCCCCGGTTCACTTCGACAGATAGCCATCGATTGGAATCCGGAAACGCGGCGTGAATGATTTCCCGCGTGATCGCCGCATGCCGCGAGCCTTCGATCGGCTCGGAATAGGGTAGCTCGAACAGCAAAACGCGCGCACCGCGTTGTTCCATGATCCGGATCAGCTCCCCAATCCGTTTCGCGCTAATCTGCACCGCATCCGTCGGATCCTCCGCATTGGATTGCTGCAGCGCTCGATCCGCGTAGACCCGGTTGTCGAAATCGCTCGGCCGCTGCCCGATCAATCTGCGCAGTTCGAGCGAAACCTGCTCATGCGTCAGCGGCGCGTGAAGCCGCTGCTCATAAGCGGCTACCGCGGCCCTGATCGGGCGAAAGAACAATGGCTCGGCATCGCCGCGTGAGTAACGTTCAACCAGCGCGGCATCGGTCTGACGGACGAGAACATTCGCTTCGACCAGAATGAAGCTCGGAAGCTGCGGCTGGTTCGCAACGATCTCCAGCCCGGTGAGCGGCGAGCCGCCCGAAAGCGCCAGATTTCTCAGCTTGGGCGTTACAAAATATTCCTCCCTGAGGCGGAGCGTGATCGAGCTGCCCACGAGCACGACGTCAGGCAACGGCTCGCGCAGGTAACGGCTGAGCGTAATCAGCGTGCCGTCCCGCGTTGTCGTTGCCGGCATTTGCAGCCCGCTGCCGAAGCGGACGGTAGCGAAGCCGCAGGCGCTCAAGACAATCGCCGCGCCGGCACCGCATTTTATCAACCACCGAACGGCAGACACGTCTTCCTCGCTCCCTAGAACTGAAAGTAGATGAACGACGTTTCCGGGCCGGCTTCCAGATACGCCAGCGCGGCCATCGAGCCGTAGAGATATGGCTCCGCCCAGCGCAGCTTTCCCTCCGACAGCGGACGAAGACCGAGGTGCTGAATCATGACCGGCAGCGAATAGAGCAGCGCCAGGTTGTAGAACAGCTTCGTCGGGTTGGGATTCGTGCTCGGCGTAAACATACCCGTGAGGTAGCCGACCGCATGATCGAAGTTCGGTAGCTTGAAGAAGATCCAGAGCATGGTGACGCAGACGAAAACGACGGTCATCCGGGCCGCTCGAAATACCGCAAAGTCGATCGACGCCAAACGCGCCAACAAGGGGCGTTCGACCACCAGCAACAGGCCGTGCAACAGCCCCCAGATCAGATAGCTGAGGCCGGCGCCGTGCCAGAGGCCGCCTAACCCCATCACGATCATCAGGTTCAAATAGGTGCGCCATACGCCATGACGATTGCCGCCGAGCGGGACGTAAAGATAGGTCCGCAACCAGGTCGACAGCGAGATATGCCAACGCGTCCAGAACTCGGAGAACGAGGTCGAGATGTAGGGAAGATTGAAGTTGATCGGCAAACGATAACCGAACAGCAGGGCAAGGCCGATCGCGATCGCGGAATAGCCGAAAAAGTCCGCATAGATCTGATAGCTGTAGAGGAAAACCAGCAGCCAGCGATCCTGGGTCTGCAGCGTCTCGTAGAGCGGGAAGCTCATGTAAGACGTCATTTCATTGAGGTTGTTGGCAACGTAGAGCTTGAAGAAAAGCCCGGTCAGGATCCATTTCGCGGCCTCGACGAACGGAATGTCCGCAAAGTATTTCGGCTTGATCTGCGGCATGAACATTTCCGCGCGTGTGATCGGACCCGAAACGAGCTGCGGAAAGAAAATGATGTAGAGGAAGACGCCGGTCAGCGTCGGCGGCGCGCCCTTCTGCCGGGTCAAATCGACCAAGAGGCTGATGTTGTGGAAGACGAAAAATGAAATGCCGATCGGCAGCGGCAGCTTCAGAAGAAAATCGAGCGGCGCGAAATCGACCAGGCTGGGGGACGCCGGATCGATAAACAGCAGTTTATATTTGAAGAACGCCAGCAGCGCGAGGTTGAAGGCGATGCCGGCCCGCAGCCAGAGCTGCCGGTTTCGCAACGCCAGGACCAGGAAAAGATATGTTCCGAGAACCGCGACAGCCAACAGCGCCAGCAGTTCCGGCTGGCCATAGCCGTAAAAGAACAGGCTGGCGAAGACCAGCAGTTGGACCTGAAATGCTCGCAGTGCCGGAAGATAATACGCCGCGAATACGATCGCGACGAAAATGCCGAACTGCCAGGATGTGAAAGTCATGCCGCCCCAACGGTGGTTGGGGAAGCTCTAGCATTTCGGCCCGGGAGGGCCTAGCCGGAACCCGGATTGCCGGCCTGGAGCAGACCGCTCGACGCGGCTCGATTCCGCCACAGATGTCGGGAAGTTCTAGTTGCCGGCCGTGTTGAAGCGGGAAAGGTCGCAATCCCGTTCGGCATATTTCACGCGCCGCAGGCCCTCGCGGTCTTCGACCACGGTCGGCCGGCAGCGTTCCCTCCAGGCAGCTTGAGCCGCTTCATCGGCTTTCAGTTCTTCCGCGGTGCGGGGCGTGATCTTCACGGTGCCGCGGCTGCCGACGTAGAAATTGGTTTGCTGACTGGGAAGCAGCGGCGCACCCGAAGCAATGGCCGCGGCCTTGGCATTCGCTTCGGCCTGCGCCGCGCGGGCGGCCTGGGCGGCATCTGCGGCATGGCCGTGGTCCATCGCGAATTGCGCGGACGCGGACGATACCGAAGCGACGACGATCGAGATTGCGATGAAGACGCGCATGGACACTGCCCCTTGATGAATGCGTCTGTCAGGAATGACCGACAAGCATTGAGGCGGCGTAAAGCTGTGTGACTAACCGGATCGCAATTTGATCGATAAAGGTTTAGCGGTCTTTCGGGCGCGCGTTGCCCACCGTTCATCGAGCTGTAGGGCTCGGAATTCTCCTCGCTCGCGGCGAGGAGAATCTTGCTACTCGCTGCGGCCGAACTCGCAGCCCTTGCGGGCGTACACCAGGCGGACGACACCTTCGTTGTCGTAGGTGCGTTTCGGCTTGCAGAACGCTTCCCACTTCTCGATGCTGGCGCGCCTTGCCTTCGCGTCTTCCTGATTCTGCGCCTCGCTGCGCACCGGATCGTCCAGATAGGATGTCGTGCACACCCTGCCGTAGAACTTGCTGTAGGTGCAGCGTTCCACGACCTGCCAAGCCTGCGCCGATGTCGACAGCAGGGCCAGTGTTGCAATTGCGTAAAGGATTTTCATGTTGTCGCTCATCGCTCGAGGAGACTTTCTCCGTGCGACTAGCTAGCGCCGGAGTTTATCGAGGCGCAACGGTAACCCTTTGTTAATCTAAATACCCGCGGTAAAGGTTAAATCTGGAACCGCGCGCTGTCTCTTCATGCGACGCTATCACGACCAGAACGCGCGTCAGTTCACATACGAGACAACACCGTCCGTCATTGAGACAGCGGAACAGGCGTCTTCGAGTGACGGCTGCTAGACCACCGTCCGATGCCGCGCGATGCAGGTCTGCAGGACCTCGTCCATCGGCCTTGTCCACCACTCGTTGGAGAAGATTTCGATCTCGGAATAGCCGGCAAAGCCCTGCGCCTCGACCGCTGATCGCACAGATGTGATGTCGATGACGCCGTCACCCATCATGCCGCGGTCGTTGAGGATGTCTTTTGTCGGCACCAGCCAGTCGCAGACGTGAAACGCCAGCAATCGATCTTTCCCCGCGCGCGCAATCTGCGGCATCAATTCCGGGTCCCACCAGATGTGATAGACGTCGAGCGCAACGCCCAGCGCACCGGTGCGCTGCGGGTCGAGCTGATCGCAAATGTCCAGCGCCTGCTTCGTCGTGTTCACGCAGGCACGGTCGGCGGCGTAGGCCGGATGCAAAGGCTCGATCGCGAGCGGCATGTTGGCCTCTCTCGCATACTCCAGCATTTCCGCGATCGCGTCATGGACCTGCGTCCGCGCGGCCGCAATGTCCTTTGAGGCCGCGCTTCCCGGCCGCGAATATTGCGGCAGGCCGCCGACGACCAGCACGATACAGGGCGCACCCAGCGCCTTGGCTTCGTCCACCGCGCGGCGGTTGTCGTCGCGTGCCTCGATGCGACGCGCCGCATCCGCCGTGAACATGCCGCCGCGGCAATAGCCGGATAATTCAAGCCCGGCGTCGCGCACCGCCCGCACCGCGCGCTCGAGGCCAATGGCCGCAACCTGGTCGCGCCAGGGATCGATGGCGCGGATGCCATGCCGCGCGCAAGCATCGATGATGGCAACGAGATCGCCCTGCTTGCGGACGGTTGCCGTGTTCAGCGACAGCCAGCGATGATCGCTCGAGAAATCACGCATCAGGGTTCGATGCCGCGCGTTGCCAGCACCGTCTTCATGCGCCGCGTTGCCAGTTCGGGGTTGGAGAGCAGCCCAGCTTTGTCCGCAAGGCGAAACAATTCGGCCAGATGCAGCGTCGAGCGCGTGCTCTCCTGCCCGCCGACCATCGTGAGATGATCCTGATGGCCGTTGAGATAGGCCATGAACACGATGCCGGTCTTGTAGAACCGCGTCGGCGCCTTGAAGATATGGCGCGACAGCGGCACGGTCGGCCCCAATACGTCATGGAAACCGGCCTCGTCACCGGCGGCCAGCCGCGACAGTGCATAGGACGCCGCCGGAGCGATGGCATCGAAGATGCCGAGCAGCGCATGCGAAAAGCCTTGCTCGTCGCCCGCGATCAGTTCGGCGTAGTTGAAATCGTCTCCGGTATACATCTTCACCCTGGGATCGAGGCGACGGCGCATGTCGATCTCGCGCTGCTTGTCGAGCAGCGAGACTTTTACGCCATCGACCTTGGCGGCATTGGCGTTGATGATGGCAACCGCCGTATCCATCGCCTTGTCGAGATCGGCCGTTCCCCAATAGCCCGATAGCGCCGGGTCGAACATGTCGCCGAGCCAGTGGATGATCACGGGCTCGCGAACCTGTGACAGTACCTGGTTGTAGACCTTTGCATAGTCGTCGGCGCTGCGGCCAAGCTTTGCCAATGCGCGCGAGGCCATCAAGATGATGCGGCCACCGGCCTTCTCGACCGCCGCGATCTGTTCCTCATACGCGCGGATCACATCGTCGAGGCTCTTTGCGTCTTCCACTGCGAGGTGGTCGGTGCCGGCGCCGGAAAACACCAGCGCATTGCCCTTCGCTTTCGCAGCCTTTACCGAACGCTGGATTAGTTCCAGCGAAGTCGGCCAATCCAGCCCCATGCCGCGCTGCGCGGTGTCCATCGCCTCGGCAACGCCAAGGCCGAGATCCCAGACATGCTCGCGAAACGCGATGGTGCGGTCCCAGTCGATGACGGATGTCAGCCACGGGTCTTTGTCGGCGAGTGGGTCCGCCACAACGTGCGCGGCCGAGAAGGCCACGCGGTTGAGCGCACCTTCCAGCTTCGCCGGAAACGTCCGCGATGCCGCCAAGCGATAATCCTCGATTTTGCGATCCGCCGTCGGCAGCTTCAGCGACAGCGACGACATCGGCAGGACTGGCTTGTTCATGCTTAAGCCTCCTCACACCTTGATCGGGGCAACGTCGATCCAGCGCCGCTCGCGCCAGCTCTGCAGCGCGCATTCGGCGAGTTGCACGCCCTTGGCGCCTTCCAGCAGCGTGTATTTGTAGGGCGCGTCCTCGCAGACGTGGCGGATGAACATTTCCCACTGCTCCTTGAAGCCGTTGTCGTAGACAACGTTGTCGGGAACTTTCTGCCAGTCGGCATAGAAATCATGGGTGCGCTTCTCGTCCGGATTCCACACCGGCCGCGGCGTCGCCTGGCGCGCCTGGATCACGCAGTCGGTCAGGCCCGCCACCGCCGAGCCGTGGGTACCGTCGACCTGGAAGGTCACGAGGTCGTCGCGGTAGACGCGCGTCACCCAGCTCATGTTGATATGCGCGATCACGCCGCCCTTGAGGCGGAAGGTGGCATAGGCGGAATCATCGGCGGTCGCCGTGTACTTCTTGCCCTTTTCGTCGAAACGTTCGGGGATGTCGGTGGTGCCGAGGCAGGAGATGCTCTCGACCTCGCCGAAGAGATTGTCGAGCACGTAGCGCCAGTGGCAGACCATGTCGAGAATGATGCCGCCGCCGTCCTCGCTGCGATAATTCCATGACGGCCGCTGCGCTTCCTGCCAGCCGCCCTCGAACACCCAATAGCCGAACTCGCCGCGCACCGACAGCATCCGGCCGAAGAAGCCGGAATCGCGCAGGAAGGCGAGCTTCTTCAACCCCGGCAGGAACAGTTTGTCCTGCACCGTGCCGTGCTTGACGCCCTTGGTCTTGGCGAGCTTCAGCACCGCGACCGCCTCCTCCAGGTTGGTCGCGATCGGCTTTTCGCAATAGACGTGTTTGCCGGCCTCGATCGCCTTGGTCAGCAGCGACGGACGCGCCTGCGTGGTCGCGGCGTCGAAGAAGATCGTATCGCTCTTGTCGGCCAGCGCCTTGTCGAGATCGGTCGACCAGCGCTCCACGTTGAAGCGCTTCGCAAGACGCTCGACCTTGTCCGCATCGCGGCCGATCAGGATCGGGTCGGGCAGCATGCGGTCGCCGTTCGACAGCAGCACGCCGCCCTGGTCGCGGATCGCGATGATGGAGCGGACCAAATGCTGGTTGAGTCCCATCCGGCCGGTCACGCCGTTCATGATCAGGCCGAGGCGTTTGGTCGTCATACTGCTTTCTCCAAGGGAATTCTGGCTGTGGGCTGCGCGAGCGACGACATCGCGGACCAGTCCGGATGCGTGGCCGTGGCGAAGCCAGGTGTGGTCAGCGATCCCGTCAGGAGATCGCCGTCATGGATCGCGAGACGAACTTTATTGCCGTCGCGGACGTAGAGATCGGGATGGCCCGCGATAAACGCGTCCGCCTCAGTGGCCGGCGTATCGCTAAAACCATCCACATAGTGGTGGCCGTTGCGCTCGGCATGGGTGACGCCGATCAAAGCACCGAGCGCAAGATCCTGCTGCACGGCAAGGCCCGCCTGGCAGGTCAGGTCTTCGCCGGCGATGAAACATTTCTCGCCGGCGGCACTCCATCTGGCCGCGCGCGTAGCATTGATGATGGACTTGTAGATGCCCTTGCAGGATTTCGAGGAGATGCCGCGATAGCCGAGCGCCCGGGCCACCGGAAAGGCGTCGTAGGAATCGTCAGCCTCGTCGACGATGAAATCGCGCCGCGTCAGCGCGCCGAGCGGCGATTGGCGTGTGATGTCGCGCGGCATCGGCTGCTCGATGTAGAGGAGCTTCTGCGCGATCGTCTGCAGCGCGACATCGCGGTCGAGTTGCTCGACAAGCGCATTCAATGCAGTGAGGTCGGCGTACTGTTCATTGGCGTCGAGCGTGACGCGGTAATCGTACGACAGCATCGCCAGTTCATTGCCGATCCGGATCAGCCGATCGGCATCGTGCGCGGGGTCGCCGTTTAGCTTAAGCTTGAAGTAGCGCGCGCCGGCGTTTTCTCTGATGTCGGCAACGCCGCCCTCGCCTTCGACCTTGTCGTCCATGCCGACCGTGTGCCGGATCGCGACGCGCTCCAGCCGTTTTCGGCCTGCGAGAAAGCGCGACACGTCATCATCGCCGAGATCGCGCGACAGGCGTGCATCCACGCCTGCGATGTTGTCGGCCATGCCGTCGAAGAAGCTGGCTCCCGTGCAACGCAGCAGCGCGTCGAGAATCGCCTTGTCGATCTCGGCCGGCCCGTAGGCCGCCGCCAGCGGCGGAATGTCTTCTCGCGCGCAGGCTTCGATCTGCGCGCCGATGCAGGCCGCATGCAGGCCGAACGCAGTCTCGAAGCCGGAATGCGCCAGATAGATGCCGCGCGCGATCAGAAGCGAGCGACGCAGCTCCCCGACTGTCTGCTCTGGCGCGAGATGCGGCCGCTTGTCGAACCATTTTGGAACCAGAAATTCGGCGCTGGCGCCAGTTGCCGTTCCCCTGCCTTCGACCTCGACCTCGACCCGCACGAAAGCCTGCGGCGTTGCGTTGATCACGACCGCGCCGAACCGGAACGGCCGGGCAAAGGTGACCGGACGTTCGAAAAAGGAGATGTCTCGTACGGCCAAGCGTAACGGCATCGAGCCAGCTTTCAGTCCAGCGCGCTTTGCGTGAAAAAGTGCTTGCGAATCCGCTGCACCAGTTCGGTGAAGGCGGGATCGGCCATCGCGTCGAGCGAGCGCGGGCGCGGCAGCGGTACGTCGTAGATCGCGGCGATCGCACCGGGCCGCTCGGTCATGACAAGCACGCGATCGGCCAGGAACACGGCTTCCGGAATCGAATGCGTGATCAGCAGCACGGTCTTGCCGGTCTCGCGCTGGATGCGCATCAACTCGACATTCATCTTCTCGCGCGTCATGGCATCGAGCGCGCCGAACGGCTCGTCCATCAGCATGATCTTGGGGTCATGCACCAGCGCCCGGCAGATCGAGGCGCGTTGCTGCATGCCGCCGGACAATTGCCAGGGCAATTTTTTCTCAAAGCCCTCCAGGCCGACCAGCTTCAACAGCGCTTTCGCCCGCGGCAGATATTCGTCGCGCGGCAATTTCTTCATGTCGATCGGCAACATCACGTTGGACAGGATGTTGCGCCAGGGCAGCAACAGCGCGTTCTGGAACACGATGCCGACATTGCCGTGCGGTTTTGTAACTTGCTCGCCTTCGACCAGAATCTCCCCCGTCGACGGCGCGAGCAGCCCGGAGATCATCTTCAACAGCGTGGACTTGCCGCAGCCGGACGGGCCGACCACGACAAAGAACTCGCCCTCGTTGATATGGAAATCCAGCGGCCGCAGCGACGGCACGTCGCCGTCGCGCGAACGATAGGTTTTTGAGACGCCCGATAGCGTGATGCCAGGTGCCGCGGAGCCGGCGCGATCGGACACCAGGCGCAGATGCGCGGCTGGTTGGTCGATCTCGGTTGGTTTGGTCGCAGGATTCATTCAGCTAAGTCCATCTTTCCGTCGTCCCTGCGAACGCAGGGACCCATACGCCGCGGCTTGTCGTTCGGGCACTCCGGCAGAGACCTTCTGCAATAACCAGGGCCGGTGGTTATGGGTCCCTGCTCCGTGCGCAACCGCGCACTAGGCAGGGACGACGATAGATCCGCCATCAATGGCTTACGAACCGCCCTGCGGCAGGTAGTCGTTGGTATAAAACGCCTTCGGATTGTCCTTGGCCTTGGCATCCAATCCGCCATATTCGACCATCAGATTGACCGTGTCGGTCATGTTCTGGTCGGTCACCTGGAACGGCCGCTTGTTCTTGGTTTCAGCCGTCCGGTACAGCGGGATCGTCAGCTCAAAACCCTTCGTCAGCGTCTCGATCTTGCCGCCCTTCGGATTGGCATCGAGGATCGACTGCGCCGCCCCCTTCGGATCCTTCTCGGCGGCTTCGACCGCTTTCGTCGTCGCCGACATGAAGCGCTTGACGAGATCGGCATTGGCCTTGACGAAATCGGTGTTGGCGACGACGCCCGAGCAGACCATGTTGATGCCGTAGTCGGCGAACTTGATCGCGTTGACGTCCTTACCGGTCGCGTCCTTGATCTTCATCGACTGGTCCATGACATAGCCGAGCAATAGATCGGCCTGGCCGTTGATGACAGCGTTGAGCTTGGTCTGGCCGTCGCCGGCCACCGTCTGGAAGTCGCTTTCCTTCAGGCCGGTCTTCTTCAAAAACAGCGGCCAGATCTGCGTCATCGAGTCCGCAGGCGTGATCGCCACCGTCTTACCTTTGATGTCCTCGGGCTTCTTGATGTTCTTTTCGACGAAGCCCATCGCCGACATCGGGCTGGTCTGCAGCAGCACGCCGGTGGCCACGATCGGGGCACCCTTGACCGCCGCGCGCATCATGGTGGGCACGTCGACATAGCCGAAATTGGCGGTCTTGGCCGCAACGGCCTGCGTGGTCGCCGCCGAGCCGCGGCCTTCCTGAATTTCGAGATCGATGCCCTCGGCGGCATAAATGCCCTTGGCCTTGCCGTAATAGAACGGCGCGTGCTCGCCATAGACATACCAGTTCAGCATCAGCACCACCTTGTCGGCGGCCGATGCCGGAAGCACCGAAAGCGCGGTCCAGATCAGGGCGGCGGAGATCGCCGTTATCACTCGTATCATGGTCATCCTCCCGTTTGGTGATGCAGCCCTTGGATAGGCCGCCTGTTGGTTTGGCTTAGGAAGCAAAAATGATGTCCTCGCGCTGGCTGACATGCCAGGGAATCACGAGGCGTTCGATCCGGTCGACGACCCAGAACAACACCACGCCGAGCAGCGCCAGGATCACCAGCGCCGCAAACATCGTCGGCAGGTCGAAGGTGCCGATCGAGCGCTGCATCACGTAGCCGATGCCGGAATTGGAGCCGACGAACTCGCCGACGACCGCACCGACGACGGCAAGCGTCACCGAGACTTTCAGGCCGGAGAAGATCGCCGGCATCGCGTGCGGCAGGTTGACGGCGCGAAACACCTGGAAGCGGCTGCCCTGCATCGCGCGGGCGAGATCGACCATGTCAGGATCGACCGACTTAAAACCCTGCACGGCGGAGACCACCACCGGGAAAAACCCGAGCAGAAACGCCGAGATCACCTTTGGGATGATGCCGAAGCCAAACCACACCACGAACAGCGGCGCGATCGCGATCTTCGGCACCGATTGGGAGAACACCAGCAGCGGATAGACATAGCTCTCCACCGTCTTCGATCCCGCGATCAGCATGGCGACGGGAATGCCGAACACGGCCGACAACAGGAAGCCGCAGATGGTGGCGTAAGTGGTGGGCCAGGCCTGCCGCAGCAGTTCCGGCCAATCCGTCCGCAGCACCGCCACGACATCGCCCGGCGCCGGGATCTGGTAGGCCGGAATCTGGAACAGGCGGATGGTGAGGTCCCACATCACCACGATGAACAGCAGGAACAAAAACGGCCGCACCCACGCCGCGTTCAGCGCTTTCGACACACCGCTCTCGCGCTTCAGCTCGGCCAACGTCCCGCTCCCTGGTCATCGTCTTATGGGTGGGAAATTAACTCGTTGGATAAATACTGGCAAGCGGGTTTTTGTGCGGCAATTTGGACTATCGCCGTCGTCCCGCGAACGTACCCTGGCGTATGAACCCCAGAACGCCGTCGCCCCTGCGAACGCAGGGGCCCATAACCACAGGCGACTGTTTGCGAAGGCTGAGGCCGCCGTCCCGGGCACGACAATCAAGGTCGGTGGTTATGGGTTCCTGCGTTCGCAGGACGACGGCTCACACCGGCTGATGCGCTGGCGGCCGCACGCCCGGTGTCGCAGGCTTGCCGAAATCCGCGGTCGATTTCCCCGTCAGCGCCGCCAGCACCAGCGCCACCATATGGGCGAGGCGCTCGTCCCTCGCCTCCTTCTTCAGGAGGTCGCGGCCGAAGATCACGGAAAGCGTCGCGCTGTTGGAGAGATAGAAGAAGCACAGCGCGGCGATCGAGATATAGAGTTGGACGGGATCGACGGCGACGCGGAAATCGCCGCTTTCGACGCCGCGCGTCACCACGGTGCGGATCATCTCGACGAACGGCGAGTGCATCGACTTCACCTTGGTCGAGCGCTTCAGATGGCGCGCCTTTGCAAGGTTCTCGGTGTTGAGCAGCGCCAAAAATTCCGGGTTGCGAAGGAAATAGTTCCAGGTGAAATCGATCAGCCGTTCGATCGCCTCGGGCGGATCGAGGTGTTCGAGATCGAGCCCGCGCTCCTCGGAACGGATCTTCTCATAGGCGCCTTCCAGCACCGCGAGGTAGAGGTCTTCCTTGTTGCCGACGTGGTAGTACAGCATGCGCTTGTTGGCGCCGGCGTTGGCCGCGATGCGATCGACGCGCGCGCCGGCCAGGCCATGGGCGGCGAATTCCTGCTTGGCGGCCTCGAGAATGCGAAGCCGCATCCCCTCGGGGTCGCGCTGCCATTTCTGAACGCGTTTTGCCTTTGCCAAATCAGTCGCCCGTTGGTCGCATCGAGCAAGCTGTAGCATGCAGGGAAGCGTTTGAGAATGAAGGTTGTTCACCGTTGTTCACCCTCCCCTGGAGGGGGAGGGTCGTATCGCATCGTGCGAAGCAAGATGCGATACGGGGTGTGGGTGACAGTCTCTCCATTGAGGCGGTGGTGCGGGTGGAGAGATCACCCCACCCCGTCTCACGTTTCGCTACGCTCAACGTGAGCCGACCCTCCCCTCCAGGGGAGGGTGAACTTCAGTCGGGCTTCCCCGCCGACGGCTGCACCAGCAGCGTGGGGACCCCGTATGCGCCGTTCCGCACCGTCATGACCCGCGTTCCCGGCTTGCGGCCGGTGCGGACTTCCGAGGCGTCGACGCCGGCCTGGACAAGCCGCGCATGGGTGGCGTCGATGTCGGTGACGCGCCAGCACAGGCCGCGAAGCTTGTCTTGAAGTTTGTCTTGAAATTTGTCCTGCGGCGTATCCGTCTCCTTGCCCGGCCGGTGCGTGACCTCGACGATGAGGTCGCCGCAGCGGAAGAACATCAGCCGGCCCCAATCGTGGTGCGAGCGGTCGAGCGCCATGTCGAGGCCGAGCCGCGCACCGTAGAGCGCTGCGGCCCGTTCCGGGTCCGACGTCGAGACCACGACATGGTCCAGCGCCGTGATCGATCCGGGCGTGGTTCTAACCGACAGCGGGCGCTCCTTGTCGCGCTCGAGGAAAAACATGCGGACGCCGCGCGTGGCCTCTGTTGCCGCGCGTGTGCGCTTCCACGACAGCACGGCACCCGAGATCGCGTCGCGGCTTTCGACGTCGGCGATCACGTCCGGCTTCAGCGTCAGCCGGTCGAGCCTGCGATGCATTTTGGCGATGTCGCTGGTTCGGAAGCAGATGCTTGCGAGTCCCTCGCCTTGCACGGCAAGTACGCTGCGAATTCGGTCGGCATTGGCACCCTCGCCGCTCGGCGCCATCAATTCCAGCGTGGTGTTGTCGAGCGTGAACAGGACGCGGTCGGCGCCGTCCCCGCTGTTCTGCCAGGCCGGTGCGCGGGCAAACAAGGTCTGGTAAGCGGCGGAGGCTGCGTTGATGTCGCCGGTGAGAACGACGACGTGATCTAGGCCGGTGATCACGGAAAAAGTCCCCGCACGTTTTTGGCGGCGCGCACCTTCTCGACGCCGATCGCCATCGCCGCCGTGCGGTGCGGGATCTTGTCGGCTTTGGCCCGCTGCAGCATCTGGTCGAAGGCGCGATCGAGGATCGCGTATTCGCGCCGCGTCACTTCCTCTTCCTCCCAGAACAATTGCTGCAGGTCCTGCACCCACTCGAAGTAGCTGACGACGACGCCGCCGGAATTGCAGAGAATGTCGGGGATCAGGAACACTTCGCCCTGGCGCTTTTCCAGCACCAGATCGGCTTCCGGCGTGGTCGGACCGTTGGCGCCCTCGGCCAGCACGCGGCACTTCAGGTTTTCGGCGACCCTGGCATCGATCACCCGCTCCATCGCCGCCGGCACCAGCACGTCGCAGGGCAGCGTGAAGATTTGCTCGGGATCGAAAGTCAACTCGTTGGAGAACCCGGCGATACTTCCATGCGCGCCCGCATGTCGCATCAATGCCGGGATATCCAGTCCCTTCGGATCATGCAGCGCGCCGGTGTGATCGCTGACCGCGATGATCTTCAGGCCATATTGTTGCAGTTCCAGCGCGGCGTAGGAGCCGACATTGCCAAAGCCCTGGATCACGGCGGTCGCGCTGCCCGGATTGATCGATAGCTCCTTGAGCACCCGCTTGGCGAGATAGGCGACGCCGCGCCCGGTTGCTTCGCGCCGGCCGAGCGTACCGCCGGATGAGACCGGCTTGCCGGTCACGATCTCGGTCACCGTTTGGCCCTGGTACATCGAATAGGTGTCCATGAACCAGGCCATCACCTGTTCGTTGGTGCCCATGTCCGGCGCCATCACATCGGTATGCGGACCGACGAACGGGATCATCTCTTGCATGTAGCGGCGCGACAGCCCTTCCAACTCGCGCTTGGAGATCGTGGTAAGATCGACATTGACGCCGCCCTTGGCGCCGCCATAGGGCAAACCGACAAGGGCACATTTCCAGCTCATCCAGATCGCGAGCGCTGCGACCTCGCCGATGTCGACAGAGGGTGCAAACCGCGTGCCGCCTTTGGTCGGACCGAGGGTGAGATGGTGCTGGACGCGATAGCCTTCGAACACTGCGACCGTGCCATCGTCGCGGTGGATCGGGCAAGAGACAGTAACCGCCCGCTTCGGCATCAGGATGCGGCCGCGCTCATCCATCGGGATTTCCAGATGGTTGGCGATGACGCCAAACTGATTAACCGCCATGTCGAACACAGGACCGGAATAAACCGTCATCATTTTCTCCACTTTTGTCGCGCCGGTGGGGAAACCCGGGCAGCCGTCAGCCGTTATACGACGGTATGCCCAAGCCCCCCTTAAGGACGGTCGCAGTCTCCTCTATACTCCGATCTCAAGCAGCAAAGACGGCACGGTTGCGAATAATTTCAGCGAATGCATCCGATAACCAGTGCTAATGTGTGTGCGCCGCGCCGGGACCATCTTCGCCCAACACTCTGCAGGACATGACGGAAAACGCATGCAGGCCCTCTTCATCGGACAGACCTATATCGACGTTACCTTCATCACCGACCACATGCCGACCGGCGACGAAAAACATGTGGCCTCGGCCTACGCGGTATCGTTTGGCGGCAACGCCGTGACGGCGGCGTTCTGCTGCGCCAAGCTCGGGATCGTGCCGGACCTGATTGCGACCATGGCCAACGACTGGCTCGGCCGCATGTTTCAGGATATGGCCGCGAAATATGGAATCTCGATCCATCCGCGCAAGGTCAACTCCTCGTCGCTGTCGTTCATCATGCCGAAAGACGGCAAACGCGCCATCGTACGCTGCCGCGACGACGAGCACATTCATCCCTTCCCGATGCTGAACTTGAAGGGCTGCCGCGCGCTGCATGTCGACGGCCATCAGCCGGACGCTGCAATCCATTATGCCAAACTCTGCCGCGAGGACGGCATTCTGACATCGCTCGACGGCGGCGGCCTGCGCACCAACACCCATGAGCTGCTGGAGTTCATCGACGTCGCGATCGTGGCCGAACGGCTGTGCGAACAGATGGACAAGACGCCGGAGGCTATGCTGGATTATCTGAAGAGCCGCGGATGCCGGATCGGCGGCGTCACCATGGGCGAGAAGGGCCTGCTCTGGTATGACGAGACCGGTGCCGTCCGCCGCCTTCCCGCACTTCCGGTTACACCCGAACGCGTCATCGATACCAACGGCGCAGGCGACGTCTTCCACGGCGCCTATGTCTATTCCTATCTCGCCAATCCCGCTAAAAGCTGGCAGGAGCATTTCGAGCTTGCGCGCGCCGCCTCGACCTTCAAGGTCCAGCGTCTCGGCAACGAGGCCGGCCTGCCGACGCTCGCCGACATCGAGGCGATCACGCGGGAGTTTCAGGTCAACGCCTGAGCAAGCGAACGGGGGTTGGTACGCATGGGGCGCGTGTTCGTCGCCGGCAGCATCAACATGGATGTGGTGGCGACGGCCGACCGCCATCCGAAGGTCGGCGAAACCGTCGCAGGCCAAGCGGTGCATTATTTTCCAGGCGGCAAGGGCGCCAACCAGGCCGTGGCCGCCGCAAAGCTCGGCGCACCGTCAACGCTGATCGGCCGGCTGGGCGCGGATGCGTTCGGCCAGCAATTGCGGCAGTTTCTCTCCGCCCAAGGCGTCGACCTCGCTCTGGTCAAGGACACCGCGGATGTCCATACCGGAACGGCCGTGATCACCATCGCCGACGCCGACAACACTATCGTCGTCGTACCCGGCGCCAACGCGCTGGTCAGCGCCGGGGATGTCACAGCCCCCGTGCTTGCCAAAGGCGACGTTGCCGTGAGTCAGTTCGAAATTCCGCAAGCCACGATCATCGCCTTCTTCAAACGGGCACGCGCGGCCGGCGCGACCACCATCCTCAATCCGGCGCCGGCGACCGTCTGCGGCCACGAACTGCTCGATCTCGTCGATATCCTCGTTCTGAACGAAACCGAGCTGGGGCTTCTCGCGCAGACCGAGCTTCACGACACCGACGACCCTTCCCGATTCGTCGAAGCGGCGCGGCGCCTGCCGACGGGCCTCGACAAAACCATCTGCGTCACACTCGGCAAGCGCGGCGTGCTCGCGCTTGTCGGCGGCGAACCCTCGCTGATTGCGGGACGGGCCGTAAAGGCCGTGGACACCACCGGCGCCGGCGATTGCTTCGTCGGCGCCCTCGCCGCGCAGCTTGCCAACGGCGAGGCAATCCACGACGCGCTCGAATACGCCAATGCCGCCGCATCGATCTGCGTGCAGCGAATGGGCGCCGCGCCGTCGATGCCGACGGCGGCGGAGGTGGCGGCGGTTTTGCGCTCGTAGCCTGACTTCGCAGGGTGGGCTAAGTCAACGCGCTCTTCAGGTCGAAGCTCGCGTCGGCAGCCTGCTCGGGCGTGATCGAGCCATGGGCGGCAAGCAGGCGCCGTCCGAACATGTGATCGCCCGCGCGATTGACGGATTCGATGCCGACGAGTTGCCCGCCCCTGTAGCAAAAAGCCGAGAATGCCGCTTTGGCTTGATCGCCGCGGACCACCACGCGGTCGTAGCCGGTGGTTAGTCCCGCAATCTGGAGCTTGTCGGGCCTCTGATCGCTCCAGAACCAGGGCAGGCCGTCATACGGCTTGGCATCGCCGGTCAGCCGGGCCGCGACGCAGCGCGCGTGGTCGGTAGCGTTTTGCACCGACTCCAGCCGCAGTGAGCCGCCGAAACGTGGGCTCGCAAACAGCGCGCAGTCGCCGATCGCCGAGATATTGGGATCGGCGGTCAGCAGGTGCTCATCGACGATGATGCCCGACGCGACCGGAAGGCCGGCGTCCGCCGCCAGTTCCACATTCGGCAACACGCCAACGCCGACCACAATCAGGTCGGCTTTCAAGTGCCGGCCATCGCTGAGGCTGACGCCCGTGACCTTGTGGCCGTCGCTCTCGATGCTGGTGACTTGCACGCCCAGATGAATACGAATGCCCGCCGCGGTATGGCGCGCCTGGAAGAATTCCGAAATCTCTGCCGTCACCGCGCGCGCCATCACGCGCGTGGCGAGTTCGACGACGTCGACTTCGAGGCCCTTGGCCCGGGCCGTCGCTGTGAACTCCAGCCCGATAAATCCGGCGCCGATGACGACGACGCGCTGGCCTTCGGTGATGTAGTCGCGCAGCGACTGGCTTTCGTCGAGCGTGCGCAAGTAACGCACGCTGTCGAGATTGGCGTTGGGAATGTCGAGCAGGCGGTTGCGCGCGCCGGTCGCCAGCACCAGATGGCCGTAATCGAGCGAAGCGCCGGAGGCGAGCGCCACCTTGCGGGCGGCGCGGTCGATGGACACCGCGCGATCGGAAATCAGGTCGATCTTCTGGTCGAGATAGAATTTTTCCGGCCGGAACATCAGGCTGTCGGGCCCGCCAGTTCCTTTCAGGTAGGCCTTGGACAGCGGCGGGCGCTGGTAGGGCAGATGGCCTTCATCGTTCAACAACACGATGCGTTCCGAAAAGCCGTGCTGGCGCAGCGAGGCCGCAACCTGATAGCCGGCGTGGCCCGCGCCGATGATGACAACCGCTCCTGCCGTCATAGGGACATCCTACGTTCGAGCGCACGGGAATGACCCATGTCGTTCCTCTCCAGTGATTTTGGCTTGCCTGCCTCGTCCCTTGGGAGCGGCGCTCGTGTCCGTCCCGAACGATGACGGGCGCTATCTGACCTCATGATACGAACAGACGCAAGGGCGTCGGCGGCCTTGAGGGCGGCCTTTGCCGCATTTTGCGGGCTTGGCCGGGGATTGTCACCTGTTGCCTTCTCTATTTAAATGTTCGGCCCATCCGCGCGCCCCGGAGGCCTTGCCATGTCGACTTCCGATGATACCGCCGCCCCTGCCCTGCTCAGGATCGAGGGCCCGATTGCCACGATCACGCTCAATCGCCCCGCCGCTTTCAACTCGATCAATCTGTCGATCGCGCAAAAGCTCGAGCAACTCGGCGCGGAGGTCGAAGGCAATGACGACGTAAGGGTGCTGGTGATCGAGGGCGAAGGCCGCGCCTTCTCGGCCGGCGGCGATCTGCAGACCATCGGCGCCGCCGCCGCCAACGATACAATCGCGCCCGTGGTCGGGGAACTGTTGAAGCACTACCACGCCTTCATCGAAGCGGTGCGGCGAATGCCGAAGATCGTGCTGTCGAGCGTCCACGGCTCCGCCGCCGGCGCCGGCATGGGCTTGGCATTCGTCACCGACCTCTGCATCGCAGCCGATGACGCCCGTTTCACGCCGGCCTATGCCAAGATTGGCGTCTCGCCGGATGGCGGCAGCACGGTCGGCATGGTCGGCACCGTCGGCACCCGCCGCGCGCTGCAGATCTTTCTGGCCGAAGACAGTTTTACCGCGCAGCAGGCCTATGAGTGGGGCCTGGTCGCCCGCGTCGTTCCGGCGGCAGAGTTGAAGGCCGAGACGCGCAAATTCGCCGAGCGGCTAGCACAGAACCCGCCAGCGGCGATCAGCGGCACCAAGTCGCTAGTCTATCAGGCCGCGGTCACGCCGACGAAGCAGCAGCTCGATGCCGAGGAGGCGAAGATCATCAATGCTATGCAAACGGATGAATTTCGCGTTGCGGTGAAGAAGTTCACCAGCAAATCGAAATGAGAGCGCCGAGCAAGTAAACTAGCTGTTGTCCCTGCGAACGCAGGGACCCATAACCACAAGCGTTCGTTGTTTTCGAAGGCGTCAGCCGTCTTGTTCTAACCGCGAGAGCAACGCGGTATGGGTCCCTGCGTTCGCACGGACGACGGCTTGGTTCGGCAAGCTAGTCCTTCCCCTGCCCGCGCATGAAATCGAAATCGCAACCCTCGTCGGCCTGCAGGATCGTCTCGTTGAACAGATGCGCGTAGCCGCGCCTGGCCCAATCGGGCGTCACGGCCGGTGCCAGCGCCGCGCGCCGCTTTGCCAGCTCCGCCTCGTCGACGAGCAGGTCGATGCTACGCTTGGCGACGTCGAGCCGGATCATGTCGCCATTCTTCACCAGCGCCAGCGGCCCGCCCACGGCCGACTCCGGCGTGATGTGCAGCACGATGGTGCCGAACGCCGTTCCGCTCATCCGCGCGTCCGATATCCGCACCATGTCCTTGGTGCCGCCACGCGCAAGCTTCTTCGGGATCGGCAGATAGCCCGCTTCCGGCATGCCCGGCGCGCCTTTGGGACCGGCGTTGCGCAGCACCAGCACGTCGTCGGCGTTGACGTCGAGATCGGGATCGTCGACCCGCAGCGTCATGTCTTCGACCGATTCGAATACCACGGCGCGCCCGGTGTGCTGCAGCAGTTTTGGGCTCGCCGCCGACTGCTTGATGACGGCGCCACGCGGCGCGAGGTTGCCATGCAGTACCGCCATTGCGCCTTCGGCCTTGATCGGATTGTCGCGCGGACGGATGGCGTCCTGTCCCGGAACATCTTCCGCGCCAGCGACAACGTCGCGCAGCGTTTGGCCGGTGATGGTCTTGGCGTCGAGATCGATGAGATCGCCAAGTTGCGCCATCAACTTCGGCACGCCGCCGGCATGATGGAAATGCTCCATGTAATGCTCGCCCGACGGTTTCAGATCGACGAGCACCGGCACCTCGCGGCCGAGCCTGTCGAATGTCTCGAGGTCGATCTTGTGCGGCGAGCGATGGGCGATCGCGGTGAGATGGATCAGGCCATTGGTCGAGCCCCCGATCGCCTGCATCACGACCTGCGCGTTGCGGAACGATGCCGGCGTCAGAATCTCGCTCGGCCTCGGTCCCTTGGCCTTCGCCATTTCAGCCGCCACCCTGCCGCTGGCCTCGGCCGAACGAAAACGTTCGGCATGCGGCGCCGGGATCGTCGCACTCATCGGCAGCGACAGCCCGAGTGCCTCGGTGATGCACGCCATGGTGCTGGCGGTGCCCATCACCATGCAGGTGCCGACCGACGGCGCCAGCCGGCCGTTGACGGCTTCGATCTCGTTGTCATCGATCTCGCCTGCGCGATATTTCGCCCAGAGCCGGCGGCAATCGGTACAGGCGCCGAGCACCTCGCCCCTATGATGCCCGACCACCATCGGGCCCACCGGAATGACGACGGTCGGCAGATCGGCCGAGACTGCGGCCATGATCTGCGCCGGTAACGTCTTGTCGCATCCCCCGATCACGACCACGGCGTCCATCGGCTGCGCGCGGATCATCTCCTCGGTGTCCATCGCCATCAGATTGCGCAGGTACATCGAGGTCGGATAGGCAAAGCTCTCGGCGATCGAAATCGTCGGGAACACCATCGGCATCGCACCCGACAGCATCACGCCGCGCTTCACCGCTTCGATGATCTGCGGAACGTTGCCGTGACAGGGATTGTAGTCGCTGTAAGTATTGGTGATGCCGACGATCGGCCTGTTCAGCGCATCATCCGAGTAGCCCATGGCCTTGATGAAGGCCTTGCGCAGGAATAGCGAGAAGCCCGCATCGCCATAACTCGTCAGTCCCTTGCGAAGTCCGTCGGCCATTTTTTCTTCCTGTCGTCGTGGATGGGCACTTAAGGAGCCCGGCAGATTATTGTCAATGTTTGATCATTTGGTGCTGTGAGCGAGGTCTATCGCCAAACATACTGCGGCATTATTGACAATAATGTGCTTGCGTGCTGACTTTCCGTCCAAACTGGAAACGCGCTCATGAACCAACCGTTGCGCATTGGCATCGTCGGCGCCGGCATGGTGAGCCGCCATCATCTCATTGCCTGGGCGAGCATATCAGATCAGGCCCGCGTCGAGGATTGCTATCGGCCGTCGGGCTGGGAGGCTTTGCGATGAAGCCGCAGGAATCATTGACGGAAACTTCCGCGCCGACGCGCGAGGAGGAACAGGCGGAAGTCATCCGCCGGCTGGAAGAGGACATCATCTTCGGCCGCTTTGCGCCGGGCTCGCGGCTGGTCGAGGACACGCTGATGCAGCGCTACGGCGCCAGCCGGCATTTCGTCCGCCAGGCGCTATTCCAACTCGAACGTCAAGGCATCGTGCGGCGCGAAAAAAACATCGGCGCCACCGTGCGGTTCTATTCGGCCGCGGAGGTGCGCCAGATCTACGAGGTCCGGGAAATGCTGACGCGGCAGGCGGCGCTGATGATTGCGCTGCCCGCCCCGGCCAGCCTGATCGAGCAGTTGAACGAGCTGCAGCGGCAATATTGCGCCAGGGCCGACGCGCAGGATTTGCGCGGCATTCATGAGGCTAACGACGCGTTTCACGTCGCGCTGTTCTCCGCCTGCGGCAACCCCTATCTGGTGCGCTCGCTGCAGGATTACATGAACCTGACGCTGCCGATGCGCGCCAAGAATCTCGCCGACAGGGAGGGACTGGCACTATCGCGTCGGCAGCATGAACTCATGATTGAACTCTTGAAGGGCCGCGATAGCTGGGCGCTGGCGCAGCTCTGCGTCGATCATATGCAGTTCAGCAAGTCGGATTATCTCGGGCGGATCGCCGAGGATGAGGGCAAGCGCTAGCGCTTGCTCCAATCCACGATCCGGCTCTCGTCGCCGTCGAACTCCATGCTGCAGAACGCGCCGCCCTGGTAGTAATCGCCGACCGGATCCGCTTTTAACTTGGCCTGCTCGGCCATCGCGTACTCGCGGAAATCCTCAGCCCGGCCGGTCGGCCGATAGCCGAGCTCGTAGGCGCGATGGTTGTCCCACCAGGCGCGCTCGTTGTAGGAGGCGCCGTAGAAGATTTCGAAGTGAATGTCGGGGTGGTCGAGCCCGATGCGGCAGAGCTGCACCAGGTCCTCCGGCTTCAGCCAGATTGACAGGCGGCGGTGGTCGAGTGGCATCTCGCCGAAATTGCCGATCCGGATACAAGTGACGCCAAGCCCGTGCTTGTCGGCATAGAGCGCGCCCACGGCCTCGCCGAACACCTTGCTGACGCCGTAGCGGCTGTCGGGCCGTGCGGTTACGTCGGTGCCGATCCGGTGATGGCGCGGATAGAAGCCGACCGCGTGGTTCGACGAGGCGAACACCACGCGCTTGACGCCCTTTTTTCCGCGCCGCTTCGAACAGATTGTAGCCGCCGATAATGTTGGATTGCAGGATCGAGTCCCACGGACCTTCCACCGAGTAGCCGCCGAAATGCAGGATGCCGTCGATGCCTTCGCAGATCGCCTCAACCTGCGCCATGTCGGCGAGATCGGCCGCCTTGAACTTCTCGTCCTTGCCGAGATCGGCCGGCGGCTTCAAGTCGCTCAGCAACAGGTCCGGATAGATCGGCTGCAAGAGCTTGCGCAAGGATGTGCCGATCCCGCCGGCGGCGCCGGTCATCAATATGCGTGGCATTTGTTTCCTCTTAATCTCGCGATCGATTTGCGGTCATTAGCAGGTAATGATAGCTAACCCAAACGCTCTGGGAACGCACCAACGAGAACAGCAAATGTCCGATGCAGCATCGCATTCAGCCGGCTGGCGCCCGGCCATCTATTATCCCGATCCGGCCATCCGCGCGCTCGATCCGCGCTTTGAGAAGTATTGGCTCAAGCTGTCGGCGGTGGAGCGGCTGACCACAGGGTTGCGCTGGGCCGAAGGGCCGGTGTGGTTCGGCGACGGGCGATATCTGTTGTGCAGCGACATCCCGAACCAGCGTATCATCAAGTGGGAGGAGGAGACCGGCGCGGTCAGCATCTTCCGCAAGCCGTCGAATTTCGCCAACGGCAACACCCGTGATCGGCAGGGACGCCTGGTCACCTGCGAGCACGGCGGGCGGCGGGTGACGCGTACCGAATATGACGGTTCGATCACGGTGCTGATCGATTCCTTCGACGGTAAGCGGTTGAACTCTCCGAACGACGTCGTGGTGAAGTCCGACGGCTCGATCTGGTTCACTGATCCGGTGTTCGGCCTCCTCGGCAACTATGAGGGCTACAAGGCCGAACCCGAGATCGACGCCAATGTCTATCGGCTGGATATCGCGACCGGCAAGGCCACCATCGTCGCCGAGGGCGTGCTGGGACCGAACGGGCTCGCTTTCTCGCCGGACGAAAAAATCCTCTATATCATCGAGTCCCGCGGCGCACCCAACCGCAAGATCCTCGCTTATGACGTCTCGCCTTCCGGCGACAAGCTGTCCAACAAGCGCGTGTTTGTCGATGCGGGACCAGGCACGCCGGATGGTTTTCGAATAGACATCGACGGCAATCTGTGGTGCGGCTGGGGCATGGGCGATCCCGAACTCGACGGCGTGGTCGTGTTCGCTCCCGACGGCGTCATGATCGGCCGCATTGCGCTACCCGAACGCTGCGCCAACCTCTGCTTCGGCGGGGTCAAGCGCAACCGACTGTTCATGGCCGCAAGCCAGTCGATCTACGCGCTCTATGTGAACACGCAGGGCGCGCCGGGAGGATAGCTCCCCGCACACACCGCTGTCATCCCGGCGAAAGCCGGGACCCATAACCACAGGATCGAGTTGCTGGAGCAAGCTGGAGCACCAGCCTTCGCAAAACGACTTCCTGTGGTTATGGGTCCCGGATCGGCGCTCGCGATGCTCGCTTGTCCGGGACGACGGGAAGTTAGAACTCGCCCGCTCACCCCTTCTTTTCCTGCGCGGCGGCGGTTTGCTTGGCAAGCGCGTCTTCAAACGCCTTCTCCAGCGTCGCCGCATAGGCGTTGAACTCGCCGGGGCTGACGAACGGATTGGGTCCACCTTCAGCGAGCTTGGCGCGCTTCTCCGCCATCTTGTACATTTCCGGATGCGGCGCGAGCAGCACGTCCGGCTTGATGTCCTTTGCCCGCACGAACGTCTTCCGGTAATCGGTAACGATTCCGGAATAGGTCGGGTTGCCGGCGAGGCGGTTCAGCGCCACCGTGCCGCTACAGAAGATGAGGACCGAGCGCGTGGCGTCACCGTCCTTCACCGAGAACGACCAACTCGTGCAGCCCGGCGAATGGCCGGGGGTTTCGCGGGCGGTCAACGTGACGTCACCTACGGTGACCGTGTCGCCTTCGCGAACCGTGCGATCGACCTTCACGGGCGGGAACGCGAGCGAGGTGTCTTCCCGCGCGCCCGGATAGTAGCCGCCTTCAAGCAGCGGCTTGTCAGCTTCGCCGGCGACCATCTGGCCGCCGCTGGCCTGCTTCATTTCGGCGAGGCCGCCGGTGTGATCGATGTGCGCGTGAGTATTGAGCAGATATTTGACGTCGGTGATCTTGAATCCGAGTTTCTCGATGTTCGCTTTGATCTGCGTCGTTGATTCCGGCATTACCGTATCGATCAGGATATGGCCCTGCGGCGATGTGATCAGATAGGAGGCCAGGCCGTCGGTTCCGACATAATAGACGTTGCCGATCATCTTGAACGGCTCGGTCGGCGTGTTCCACTTTACCTTGAGGGCTGCGATCAGGTCCCTGGGAGTCTGCGCCTGAACGGCGGTCGTCAGCGACATCAGCGCGACGAGCGCAACCGGCAATTTTCTTCACGGGCATCCTCCACACTTTTCTTGTTAGATCGTCGCAGTATCGGCGCGCATTGACGTTGGCTTCAGCCTGACGATGATTCTGGTCAAAAAAATGCCGGCCGCGGTTCCGCAGCCGGCATCTTTCACGATCGGCGCGAGCGCCGCATCAATTTACGCCGCGTTGTAGCCGGCGACCGCCTTGACCTCGAGATATTCTTCGAGGCCGTACTTGCCCCATTCGCGGCCGTTGCCGGACTGCTTGTAGCCGCCGAACGGCGCGGTGCGGTCGTTCGGCACGCCCTGCAGGTTGACGTTGCCGGCGCGGATCTGGCGGGCGACGCGACGCGCGCTTTCTACCGTATCGCCCGTGACATAACCGGCGAGACCATAGGGCGTGTCGTTGGCGATGCGCACCGCATCGGCTTCATCCTTGGCGCCGATGATCGTCAGCACCGGTCCGAAGATTTCCTCGCGGGCGATCGTCATCTCGTTGGTGACGTCGGCGAAGATGGTCGGGCGGACATAGAAGCCCTTGTTGACGCCCTCGGGGAGACCGGGACCGCCGGCCACCAGCGTTGCGCCTTCGTCGATGCCCTTCTTGATCAGCGCCTGGATCTTGTCCCACTGGCCGCGATTGACGACGGGGCCGATGGTGGTGCCTTCGGCGCGCGGATCACCTGCCTTGGTCTTGTCGGCGACACCCTTGGCGATGGCGGCGACTTCCTTCATCTTCGACAGCGGCACGATCATCCGCGATGGCGCGTTGCACGACTGTCCGGAGTTGTTGAACATGTGCATCACGCCGCCGGTGACTGCCTTGGTGAGATCGGCGCCTTCGAGGATGACGTTCGGCGACTTGCCGCCGAGTTCCTGGCTGACGCGCTTCACGGTGGGCGCAGCGCGCTTGGCGACGTCGACGCCGGCTCGGGTCGAGCCCGTGAACGAGATCATGTCGATGTCCGGGTGCTCGGCCATCGCGGCGCCGACTTCGGGGCCAAGGCCGTTGAGCAGGTTGAACACGCCCTTCGGTACGCCCGCTTCATGGAGGATTTCCGCGAAGATCAGGGCCGAGGTCGGCGTGAATTCCGAAGGCTTCAGGATCATGGTGCAGCCGGCGGCGAGCGCGGGCGCGACCTTGCAGGCGATCTGGTTGAGCGGCCAGTTCCAGGGCGTAATCATGCCGACGACGCCGACCGGCTCGCGCACGACGACGGCCGAAGGAAGCGTCTCCTCGAAATGATAGTTCTTCAACACCTCGAGCGTGGAGGCGATGTGGCCGAGGCCGGCACCGGCCTGCAGCCGTTCGGCCATCGGCAGCGGCGCGCCCATCTCGTCGGACACGGCGGCGCCGATCTCCTTCATGCGGCCCTTGTAGATCTCGATGATCTTTTCGAAGAGCGCAATGCGCTCTTCGCGGCTGGTCTGCGAATAGGTCACGAAGGCGCGCTTGGCGGCGGCAACGGCCTTGTCGAGGTCGGCCTTGGAGCCGAGCGCAACTTCATACATCGCCTCTTCGGTCGCCGGATTGACGACGGGTGTGGACTTCTTGACGACAGGATCGACCCAGGCGCCATCGATGTAGAATTGCATGCGATTGACCATCGGAAACCTCTTTAATCTCGGAGCAATGGAGGGAGGAACGGAAGCGTTCGGCAGGCATCCTTGCACGAAAGCCAGGGCAGTTGAACCCGCCATATGCGGGGTGCCGCAATGCGGCAGGCGCTGGATATAAGGGTGGCGGTGTGAGGGTGGCAAGGTGCGTACCTCACCGTCGTCCCTGCGAACGCAGGGACCCATACGCCGCGGCCTATCTCTGGGCACGCTGGCAGATACCTCCTGACGCAACTACTCCCTGTGGTTATGAGTCCCTGCGTTCGCAGGGACGACGGCTACACCGCCATCTTCCGATGCCGCACCGGCGCACCTACCGTGAGGCTTTCTGCCGCGTCGATGATGGCGTTGGCGTCGATGCCGTAGTGGCGGTAGAGGTCGCCGATCGTGCCGGTCTGGCCGAACTGCTCGACGCCGAGCGCTTCAGTGCGGTGGCCGCGGACGCTGCCGAGCCAGCCGAGCGCGGCCGGATGGCCGTCGATCACGGTGACGAGGCCGCCATCGCGCGACAGCGGCGCCAGCAGCTTTTCGATATGACTGAGATGCTGGATGCCACGGCGGTCACGGCGCAAGTTCCGCGCGGCGGACCAACCCGCATGCAGCCGGTCCGCGGAGGTTACCGCCAGTAAACCGACATCGCGGTGGCTTTCGCCGATCAAGCCCACCGCCTCGATCGCCTCGGGCGCGACCGCGCCGGTATAGGCGATCACGATATCGCAATTGGCGCCTGGCTCGCGTAGCCAGTAAGCGCCCGCGGTGATGTCGCTCTGCAAGGCCGGCGTCATGATGCGCTGCGGCTGGTCGACCGTGCGGGTCGACAGCCGCAGATAGACCGAACCGCCCTCGCCGTCTTCGCGCTGCATATGGCGGAAGCCCCACCCCATGATCACGGCAAGTTCATCGACGAACGCCGGCTCGAACGAAGCCAGCCCGTCCTGCGCCATTCCGATCAAGGGCGTGGCGATCGACTGATGCGCGCCGCCTTCCGGCGCCAGCGTGATGCCGGATGGCGTCGCCACCACCATGAAGCGCGCGTCCTGGTAACAGGCGTAGTTCAGCGCATCGAGGCCGCGCTCGATAAAAGGATCGTACAACGTGCCGACCGGCAGCAGCCGCTCGCCGTTAATCTGATGCGACAGCCCGAGCGCCGACAGCATGATGAACAGGTTCATCTCGGCGATGCCGAGCTCGAGGTGCTGCCCCTTCGGCGAGAACTCCCAACTATAGGCGGACGGGATCTTCTCCTGCCGGAACAGGTCGTGGTTTTCGGCTTTGGCGAACAGCCCGCGGCGGTTGACCCAGGCGCCGAGATTGGTCGAGACGGTGACATCAGGCGATGCGGTTACGATGCGCGCGGCCAGTTCGGTATCGCCGCGCGCGAGCTCATTGAGCACCAGCCCAAAACCCTGCTGCGTCGACATCTGCGCCGCCGGTTTGAAAGTAAGCCGCTCGGGCACTTCGATCACTGGCGCGGTCAGCCGGCGGCGGCCTTCCTGGTTGAAGGGCGCTGCCGCCAAAAATGCTTCGAGCTCGGCCGGCGTCTGTGACAGGCCTTCGAACTTATCCCATTCATGGCCGGATCGGATGTTCTGCGCGGCGCGCCACTTCTCCATCTGCGCCACCGTCATCAGGCCGGCGTGGTTGTCCTTGTGGCCCTGCATTGGCAGGCCGACGCCCTTGATGGTGTAGGCGATGAAGCAGACCGGCCGATCGTGATCGATCGATTCAAACGCCTCGATCATGCTGGCCATGTCGTGTCCGCCGAGATTGGACATCAGCGCCAGCAATTCGTCGTCGCTGCGGCGGTCGATCAGTTGCGAGACCTGCCCCTGATCGCCGATGTCGTCCTGCAAGTGCTTGCGAAACGCCGTGCCGCCCTGGAAGCATAGCGCGGCGTACATCTGGTTCGGGCAATTGTCGATCCAGCGCCGCAAGGCCTCGCCGCCGGGCTCGGCGAATGCCGCCTGCATCAGGCGGCCGTATTTCACAATCACGACCTCCCAGCCGAAATTGCGAAACATCGTCTCGAACTTCGACCACAGCCCTTCACGGACGACCGCATCGAGGCTCTGGCGGTTGTAATCGACCACCCACCAGGTGTTGCGCAGCGCATGCTTCCAGCCCTCGAGCAGCGCCTCGAAAATATTGCCCTCGTCCATCTCGGCGTCACCAACGAGCGCAATCATCCGCCCCTCGGGGCGCTCCCTCATCCAGCCGTGGGCAGTGACGTAATCCTGCACCAGCGAGGAGAACAGGGTTTGCGCGACGCCGAGGCCGACCGAGCCGGTGGAGAAATCGACGTCGTCGGCGTCCTTGGTGCGCGACGGATAGGATTGCGCGCCCTTGAAGCCGCGGAAATTTTCCAGCTTGTCGCGGGTCTGGTGGCCGAACAGATATTGGATGGCGTGAAACACCGGGCTCGCATGCGGCTTCACCGCGACGCGGTCCTGCGGCCGTAGCACTGAGAAATACAGCGCCGACATGATGTTGGCGAGCGAGGCGGATGACGCCTGATGTCCACCGACCTTCAAGCCATCGACGTTAGGCCTGACGTGATTGGCGTGATGGATGGTCCATGACGACAACCACAAAACCTTGCGCGCCAGCGCGGTCAGCATTTCCAAGCGTGCGGGCTCGATCGGCATGGCCATGCTCCGGAGGCGTTCAGTATGCGCCGATTTTAGCGGGCGGTGGGCTACCAAAATTCTCAATTTCCTGCGACATACCGCCCGATATTGGGATAGTTTCCCACAATCCGCCTCCAAACCCTGAGTTCATCCCAATGCCCTCCCTCGACGCCATCGACCGCAAGATTCTTGCCCTGCTGCAGTCCGACAGCCGCATGACCATGCAGGAGCTCGCCGACAAGGTCGGCCTGTCCGTGTCGCCCTGCCATCGCCGCGTCAAGCTTCTGGAAGAGCGCGGCGTCATCACCCGCTACATTGCGACCGTCGACCAGAAATCGTTGGGGCTCCATGTCAGCGTCTTCATCTCGATCAAGCTGGCGCGGCAGAAGGAGGAAGACCTCAACCGCTTTGCCAAAGCGATCTCGAAGTGGGACGAAGTGCTGGAGTGCTATCTGATGACCGGCAATCGCGACTACCTCCTGCGCGTCGTGGCGGCCGACCTCTCCTCCTATGAAGCGTTCCTGAAGACCAAGCTGACGCGGCTCGACGGCATCGCTTCGATCGAGTCGAGCTTTGCACTGAGCCAGGTGAAGTATTCGATTGCCCTGCCGGTGTAGCTGTCGTCCCTGCGAACGCAGGGACCCATAACCACAGATCTGCATTGTTGAAGCAAAGCTGTCGATCATCGTCCCAAGACAACACCCGCCGCGGCGTATGGGTCCCTGCTTTCGCAGGGACGACGGAGATGGAGATAGTCGCGATACAAAATATGACTCCGCGTTCTCGCGGCACGACGCGCCCGAGATTTGCTTTTCATTTCCCGCCCTCTCATTCAGAGGGCGCAGGGAAGACCGGGTGCTGGCTGCACCCGCGGTCTCGTGTGCTGCTTGCGCATGAAAAACGCACACGAGCATACAGGTACAGCGGGAGCATCCCGGCCTTCCCTGCGCAATGGCTTTACGGCTTACTTCGTGCTCTTGTGTCCGCAAAACGTGCCAGAATGTGCGAACGGGCGGTTCTGATCAACCGCCCGTCGCTGGATCTGAGCCCGTTCGTGCTCAAAGGCCTTGAGCCTGTCGGGAAGCGGGGGACAGATCCGGTGTGTCTTCCTCAACCCGAACAGTTGCATGGGCTGCGAGCCCGAACCGAGCAAGGAAGGGAGTGGATGATGGCACAAAACGATCGCGCTGTCGCCGGTATCGACGTCGCCAAAGACAAGGTGGATGCATGCATTCGCTCGTTGTCTCAACGGCAGACGTTCCCGAGCACCGCGGAAGGGCGGCGCGCACTGATCCGCTGGCTTCGCAAACACAAGATCGGCAAGGCAGCGATGGAGGCTTCCGGCGGCTACGAGCGGGGGTGGGCCAAGGCGCTGCGCGAGGCCGGCATCGAGGTCCGGATCGACGATCCGAAGCGGGTGCGTAGCTTCGCCCGCTCGGCGGGGCGGCTCGCCAAGAACGATCCGATCGATGCAGAGATGATCGCCTGGTTCGCCGAGACCTTCACCGACGCGCCGGGCCAGGCCTACGATGCAGAACGTGAGAATCTGGTGCAGATCGTGACTGCGCGCCAAGCCCTGCTCGAGCTGCAGACGAGCCTGCAAAACAGGGACGAGCATTCCACGCCAGAGGTCGTGCAGAAAATGCAGGCACGGCTCCTGAAGAAGATTGCCGTCGAAGTTGCCAAGCTTGAGACTGCGATCGCAGCCCTGATCAAGGCCACGCCGCATTTTGCCGAGCTCGCCGAGATCATCGAAAGCGTGCCGGGGCTTGGCGAGATCACTTCCGCCGGCCTGATCGCGGCGATGCCGGAACTCGGCCAGGTCAGCAACAATATCGCCGCAGCCTTGTTGGGTGTGGCTCCTTACGATGACGACAGTGGTCGGCGGCAGGGTCAGCGCCACATCAAGGGCGGACGCCGCAAGGTCCGTAACATCTTCTACATGGCTTGTGTCGGGGCTGCGACCCAGCACAACCCTGTGCTCAAGGCCTTCTATCGTCGCCTGATCACCAAAGGGAAGGAGCCGAAGGTTGCGATGACCGCCTGCATGCGCAAACTCATCGTCATCCTCAACACCATGATCGCACGGCGCCAAAAATGGGATGCTGCCAGCTACAAAGTGAGCGATCCCGCTCGGCCCCTGCCGAGCGCATGCCCAGCCTAAAGACCGGTGAGCGGACGGGGTCAAGGCCGTCAGCCGCCGGAGGCGGTGGCGCGCAGCGCCAGCCTTGAGCCCGGCCGATCACCGGTCTACGAATACAGTTGCTTCCCGGAGAACGGCTCTTTTGCCTCCGTCGCCGACGGGATAATCCCCGCAGACTTAACGCCAGCACCGCGGCGCCCGAACCACACGACTTCGCCGTACGCTTCCGGCGCGTACGTCCAGCGCGCCATCAGCGTCCATCGCATCTCACCGCACGTTCGTGACGATCGCGAGCGCCCCTCAATGGGTGAGACGGGCGGAAATATGCGGCTGATTTGCCTCTCGCGTGAAGCGGAATATTTTTGATTCTTTCTGATTCTTGGGCTTGACACGATTTCTGAAAATCAGAAGTGATTTGCCTGGTCGGCCCTGCCGACCTTGCAATCGCTGGATGTTCGATGCAGCATCAGAAGGGGCGGTATATCAGACACGGTATATCGAATTGGAACGGTTGGACGATCTCGAAGCCTTCCTCGCAGTCATCGAGAAGGGCAGCCAGGCGGCGGCCTCACGTCATCTTCGGCGCCCGTTGCAATCCCTCAACCGATCGCTGATGGCGCTGGAACGTGCGCTCGGCGTCGAGCTCGTCAAACGCACCACGCGGCGGTCGGAGCCAACCGAGGCCGGGCGGGTATTTTACGAACGCATCAAGCCGGCGGTTGCAGAAATCATCGAGGCGCGGGCCGAGGCAGCCAACCTGCGCGGCGAAATTCTGGGGCCGTTGAAAATCGGTGCGCCCATTTTGTTCGCGTCGTCCTACGTGGCGCCAATCGTCAGCCGTTTTCTAAAGCTCTATCCCAACGTGGATGTCGAGCTTCGCGCCTCCGACGAGCAGGTCGATCTCGTCGCTGAGGGCCTCGATATCGCCGTGCGGATCGGCGACTCCGCCGATGAATCCCTGATCGCACGGCGATTGCATACGCTGCGCGTGGTTATCGTCGGCGCGCCATCCTATTTCGCCGAACATGGCCGGCCGCAGCATCCAGGCGATCTCGAGCGGCACGCCTGCATCTTGCGGGCCGGCGCCGAGGTCATCGACAAATGGACGTTTCGGATCGACGGCCGGCTGCAGTCGATCAGGGTGCACGGCCGCTTTCGTTCAAACAGCGCCGCTTCGATCCGGGCTGCCGCGCGCGAAGGCGCCGGCCTTGCCCGGCTGCCGCTGTGGCAGATCAGCGATCTTGTCGCGCGGGGCGCGCTCACGATCGTTCTGCCGGAATTCGAACCCGAGGGAATGCAGATCCGGTTGGTCTGGCCTCCGACACGGGCGCCGCTGGAGCGTGTCCGGCGTTTCTCGGATTTTCTGACGAGCAGCCTGAAGACCGATCTGCTTTAGCTCAGCACGTCAGAATACATTATATCCGGATGCCAGCAGATGTTGTGGATCGTAGCGCCGCTTGGCTTCGCGAAGCTGCGGCCAGCTCGATCCGAAGTGAACCTCCCAATCGCCAGGCGACATGGCGAAGGCACCGACCGGATACTGAACGCCGCCGGCTTCGCGAACGCGATCGTAGAGCGTACGATTTGCCGCAACCATCCGCTCCGCCGCCGCCGCATCGTTCGATGCGGGGATGCGAATGAGGTTGAAGACAAAAACAATATCTTCCTCCGGCAGGCGAACCAGCGGCGTATGAAACGCTCTCGTGAGCAAGGGGTAGAGAGTTATCCGCCCGAACGGACCGACAGCATCGCCCTTCAGGCCAGCCAGAATATCGCCGGCGACCCGTTCGGCGTTGCTGCCGCGCAGGAACGTCAAAAGCCAGGGCTGCGGATTGGACCATTGGCCTTTGGAGCGGAGCAGATTTTCGAATTTTCCAAACGCCAGGGCATCCTCGCGATAGCTCAGATCGGCGATGACGGCGGCGCCGCGCTCATCCGACAATCCGGAAAGCACCGCCTTGTCATCGGGAGCCGAGCCGCTGCCGTAAGGTATCGCGCCGTCGAGCTGGTACCGCCAACCGCCGCTGCCATCGGGAAGAATGGCCCCCTGCAACTGGTCGAAGCGCCCTTCCGTCAGCACGCGCCGCTGGTCCGCTGTCAGCGACGGCAAATCGCGATAGAAGAGCTGAAAGCGCCTGATACGCTCGGGAGCGCGTACCAGGCGCAGCGTTGCCCGCGTAATGATGCCGCATTGGCCCAGGCCGGCGCGGACGCCGTCGAAGAGATCGGCGTTAGTGGCCGACGAGCAACTCAGTTCTTTGCCATCACCCGTCACCACGTCCAGCGCGATGACGTTGTCGGTTTGCATGCCATGCCGGGATGACGTCGCGCCGATGCCGCCCACCGCGATCGTTCCTCCGACCGATAGGCCGAGATAGTTGGTCAGCACCGGCGGCGTGAGTCCCTGCGCCAGGGTTGCGTCGAGCAGATCTTTCCACGTCGCTCCGGCGTCGACCACGACGCGATCGTGCGGGATATCGTGGATCGCGTTCATCGCGCTCATATCGACCACAACGCCGTCCGCGGACAGCGGGCGGCCATAGATCGAGTGGCCCTGCCCGCGCGCCGCCACCTTGACATCAGCGCCGCTGGCCCAGCGCATCAGGCTCGAAATGTCGGCGCTCGATGCGGGCCTGAGCACGCCGCGCGGTTGCTTGTGGATGAGGCGGCCAAAATCATGGGCTGCGGCGGCGCGCACCTCCGGCTCAAGGCGGACATTGGCAGGCAGAGGCGGACGGTCTGCCGATACCGCCTGCGCCGATGCTGCCAAGGCGCTGGCGCGCGAAGCGAGCGCGGCGGTGACGCCGAGGCCTGCGCCCAAGAACATACGTCTGTCCGACGGCATGAAGCCCTCCTTGCCCAGAGGCCGTGATGCTTGCCCGCAAAGCTGCGGCCTCACCCCGCGTGTGACAATGGCCGCCGGGCCGGATGGACATTCCCGAAAACCGGGAGGATCCCGGCAGCAGCGATCGCCGCTCGTTCCCCGGACGCTGCGCAGCGCATCTCTCCGCGCATGGCGGTTTTCGCCGGATTTGCGTCATTTCAGGCGGATCGCGGCGGCTGTAGAGTGCGGTTGGTCGATATGAGTGAGGCGCGTGCCGGCAAACCGATGAATTCGCGAGGTGTATTGTGGAGCGCGCTCGGCGCAGTCGCGCTTGTCGCCGTGGTCGGCGGAGCCTGGATTTTCTCGTTACCACCGGCGCCCTCGGGCGCGGCCCCGCCGGCGATTGCGCCAGACGAGCGCGATGCGACGGTCGCGGCGCTGAAGCCGCCGAAGCGGCAGCGGCCGTTGATCGCGATCATTGGGATCAACGACGCCACCGAGACCACCGACTATCTCATGCCCTATGGCATCCTCAAGCGCGCCGACGTCGCCGATGTCGTCACGCTGGCGACGAAACCGGGTCCGGTGACACTCTTTCCGACGCTCAAGGTCGAACCGCAGGCGACCGTCGCGGAATTCGATGCGCAGCATTCTGACGGCGCCGACTATGTCATCGTCCCCGCCATGAGCCGCGACGACGATCCCGAAGCGCTGCAATGGATCCGAAGCCAGTCGGCCAAGGGTGCAATCGTGATCGGCGTCTGCGCCGGCGCCAAGGTGGTCGGCGATGCCGGGCTGCTGCACGACAGGCAGGCCACGACGCACTGGTATTCCGTCAAGGAGTTGCGCGGCAAGCATCCCACCATGCGCTATGTCAGGGACCGGCGGCTGGTGGTCGACAAGGGCGTGGCGACGACCACCGGAATCACGGCGTCGATGCCGATGTCGCTCACCTTGATCGAGGCGATTGCCGGCCCCGACAAGGCGCGCGGCGTCGGCCGCGAGATCGGCCTCGCCGAGTGGGATGTGCGCCACAACAGCGACGCATTCAAGTTCACGCGCCCGTTTGCGCTGACGGCTATCCGCAACACGGCCGCGTTCTGGGCGCACGAGCAGCTCGGCATCGAACTCAAGGGCGGCGTCGACGAGGTGTCGCTGGCGCTCGTCACCGATGCCTGGTCGCGGACCTATCGCTCACAGGCGGTGACGTTCGCCAGCTCTGCCGGCGCGCAGCAGAGTCGCGGCGGCATTCGTATCCACCCCGATCAGGTCGCGGCGAGCTGGCCGGCCGAACGACTGCTGTCGACGGTTGGGGATCGCAAGCCAGCGGAAGCGCTGGACGATGCGCTACAGGGAATTGCGGCGCGCTACGGGACGCAGACAACCGACTTCGTCGCGATGCAGCTTGAATATCCGAGACATCGGGCGGCGCCGTAGGGTGGGCAAAGCGACCGCGCTCCAACGATCACCGCCACGGCTCGACGATGATCTTGGTGTGCACTTCCGGGTTGGCGAGATCGGCAAAGGCCTTGGCGACACCGTCGATGCCGACCGTGGCGGTCACCATCGAGGCGGCGTCCACCTGCCCTTCCGCGATCAGGCGGAGCGAATAGGCGAATTCCTCGGGCGTGTAGCCGAGCACGTATTGAACGTTGAGTTCCTTCAGGATGCCGAGCATCGGCTCGGAGCGGTCGGTCTCCATGCAGACGCCGACCACGACGATGCGGGTATCGCGCGGCGCGCCTTCGAACACCTGCTGGATCAGGCCGGGCACGCCGACGCATTCGAAGATCAGCGCGGGTTTCAGCGCCGGCAACAGCGCCTGCAGCGGCGGGCGCGCGGCTTTTTCCTCCGGCGACATCTGGGCGTGCTCGGCCCAGGTCGCGTAGGGCTGCGAGCGTGCGGGATCGACGACGACATCGGCGCCGAGCTTTTCGGCGAGCGCGCGGCGTGCCGGCGAATAATCGGCGGCCACGATCGGGTGCAATCCCCTGATCTTCAGCGCCGCGATGACGGCGAGCCCGACCGGGCCGCAACCGATCACCAAGGGCACCTCGCCTCCCCCGATGGTGGCTTTTGCCACGGCGTGAACGCCGACCGCGAGCGGCTCGGTGAGCGCGGCGTGCTCGGCGGCGAGGCCGTTCGGAACTTCGAGCAGCAAGGCTTCGCTGAGCAGCAGGCGCTCGGCGTAAGCGCCGACATTGTCGTTGGAATAGCCGATGCCCGTCGGGCCTTCCGGGGTCAGCAGCGCCGGCAGCGAGCAAACCCTGGTGCCCGCCTTGAACTTGCCCGTGGTGCCAGGACCATAGTCCAGCACCTCGCAGCAGAATTCATGGCCGAACACGACGTCGCGCGAAAGGTCCATCGGCTTGCGGCCAGGAAAATGCTTGGCGAGCTCCACCATGCGGTGCGCGTGCTTGCGCGCATGCAGGTCGGAGCCGCAGATGCCGCAGGCCAAAGACTTCACCAGCACCTGCCCGGCACCGGGTTTCGGCTCCGGCATCTCGTCGACGACAATTTCCCCGTTGCGGAAAATGGCTGCGCGCACGAAGGATTCTCCCGTGGTTTTCTTTCACCTTAGAGCACTATCGGTTCTGATTGAAATCAGAACCGATGCGCTAGGTTTTTGTTTGACGCGTTTTCTTCACGCGAACCGGGAGCCACCCCGGATCAAGTCCGGGGCAGGCTTTCGCTCGAAAACGCTAGCGGGAGGGTCACCACGAATAGCGTACAACGCCCTTGCCGGCGCAGGAACCGGTGCCTTCTTGCGGGTGACCCGGATCAAGCGTTCGGCGACGACTCGCCCGAGACCGTCAGGAGCTGCGAGCGGCGGACCCGTTCGCGATGGGCGGTGTAGAGGCCTGAGGCGACGATGAAGGCGGCGCCGGTGATCGTGTAGGCATCCGGGACTTCGCCGAAGATCAGGAAGCCGAGCACGCTGACCCACAGCAATTGCGTGTAGGAAAACGGCGCCAGCACGGAGGCGTCGGCATAGCGGAACGCCAGCACCACGATCCACTGCCCCGCGGTCGATGCGACACCGATCAGGATGCCGAAGGCGATATCGTGCCAGGTGGGCGTCACCCAGACGAACGGCACCAGCGCGGAGAGAATGAACAGGCCCGCGATCGACGAATAGGTCATGGTGGTGATGGCGCGCTCAGTGCCGCTCATCATTCGCGTCATGATCAGCGTGCAGGCCCAGGCCAGCGCCGAGACCAGCGGAAAGAACGCCGCGGGGTGAAACGCACCGGTGCCGGGACGCAGGATGATCAACACGCCGACGAGGCCGACGCCGGTCGCGATCCAGCGGCGCAGGCCGACCTTCTCGCCGAGAAAGATGATCGACAGCGCGGTGACGAACAGCGGCGCGACGAAACCCGTGGCGGAGGCCTCCGCAATGGGGAGGAACCGCAGGCCGGAGATGAAGAACAGCGACGAGGCCAACAGCGCCGCGCCGCGCAACAGATGCAGGCCGCGGCGTTTGGTCTGCAGCGCATAGAGCGGGGAACCCGGCAGCATCGCCGGCGTCATGATCATCGCGAATACCAGGAAGCGGATCCAGGCGATCTCGATCGACGGCAGGGTCGCGGACAGATATTTCGCCGTGACGTCGGAGGTGCCGAGAAAGATTGTCGAGGCCAGCACCAGCGCGATGCCCTTGAACGGCCGATCGGCGCGCGCGGGCGCCTTGCGGGTCGTCGACTTCTCTTCGGGCAAAGGCAGATGAACGCTGTCCAGCCTGGCGGCTGCGGCGGGGGGCGGTGTCACGGCAATCTCAAAGGCAGCAATTTTTCGAATCGGGCGAGGTTGTAAAAAACACCAATTCGCCCAATGCGACTAGGTCCGAAAACAGGATGCCGATATGCGTTGAGGGCGCGATGGCAACACTTTGTTAAGGACGGTGCAGATGAGCGCGCTACCGTCCTCGCAACGCCAAAATCTTCTCCGCGGCGCGCAGATGCGGCTTGTCGATCATCTTGCCGTCGATCTTCACGACACCTGACGTCGGATTGTCGTTGAACGCTTTGACGACCTTCTCCGACCAGGCGATTTCCTCATCCGTCGGCATGAAGGCGGCATTGACGACATCGACGTGCTTGGGATGGATCACCGCCTTGGCAAGGAACCCATCCTGTCGCGCGGCAACGGATTCTTCCCGGAGCGCGTCGAGATCGTTGATGTCGGTGGCGATGGTATCGATGGCGACGACGCCGGCCGCAGCCGCGCTGATCAGGCAGAGATCGCGTGCCAGCACAAACGGACCATGAAAACGGCCGCCGGTCCGGTTGCGCGACGCGCCGAGCGACGCGGCGAGATCCTCGGCGCCCCACATCATGCCCCACAGCCGCGGGCTCATGTTCTCAAAGTCGAGCAACTTGAGCACCGCCCTCGCCGTCTCCGTCGCTACGGTGACGATCCTCGTCGATCCCTGTTCAATCCCGGCGGCCGCCTCGAAGGCATCGAGATACAGCGACAGACGGTTCACGTCGGCAGCGCCGGCGCATTTCGGCAGCACGATGCCGTCAGGTCGGCTCGGCATGACGGCCGCAAGATCGCCAAGCGTCAAGTCGGTATCGAGCGCGTTGACACGGACATACATCTTCTGGTCCGGATTCCGGGCATCGAGCATCTCGCGCACGATCCGCCGCGCGCCGACTTTCTCCTCCGGCGCAATCGAGTCCTCGAGGTCGAGGATCAGCGCGTCAGCCGCCGTCTTCTTGGCGCTTTCGAACTTGCGCAGGCTGTCACCGGGAACGAACAGGAACGATCGCATCAGTTTACGCCTTCGGTTTGCAATGCATCAGACCGGTCCGGCGGCAGCTCGCCACCACCTCGCCGCGCTGATTGGTCATGGTATGCTCGAATTCCACAATGCCCTGGTTCGGCCGCGACTTGCTCTCACGCTTGGAAATGATCTTGGTGTGCGCCCTGAGCGTATCGCCGTGGAATACCGGTTTCGGAAATTTCACATCGGTCATGCCGAGATTGCCGATCGTGGTGCCGAGCGTGGTATCGTAGACGCTCATGCCGATCATGATGCCGAGCGTATAGAGGCTGTTGAACAGCCGCTGGCCGAATTCGGTATTCTCGGCGAAATGCGCGTCGATGTGCAGCGGCTGCGGATTCATGGTCAGGAGACTGAACAGCGTGTTGTCCATCTCGGTCACCGTGCGGCTGAACTCGTGATGGAATTCGCGGCCGACCTCGAACTCCTCGAAATACAATCCAGCCATCAGCGCCCCCTGTAGTTTGGCGTTCGCTTCTCGACGAACGCATTCAAGCCTTCCTGACAGTCCTCCGTCGTTGCAACGAGTGCAAAGCTCTCGGCGGCATTTTCGACCGAACGGCGGAAATCGGCGTCGACCGCCCGCATGAAAGCATCGCGTCCGATCTTCATGACGATGGGGGATTTGGCAGCAAGCTTGCGCGCGATCCCCCGCGCCCGATCCAGCGCGGTTCCCTTCGGAACGACCTCACTCAACAACCCCATGCGAAAGGCAGTTGCGGCATCGAAAGGCTCGCCGAGGAACAGCGGCCCAAAAGCCTGATGCTTGCCAACCAGCCGCGGCAGTTGCACGAAGTGAATGGCCGGGATCAGTCCGACATCGATCTCGGGATAGCCGAAGGTACAGCCTTCGCCGGCGATGATCATGTCGCAGGAGATGGCAATCGTCATGCCGCCAGCGCGAACCGCGCCGTCGACTGCAGCAATCGTCGGCTTACCCATGCGATACTGGATATCGTTGAGCGCAAAATACAGCCGTTCGAGAAACTTCTTGGTCTCGATTCCGGGCTTGCCGCGAACAATATCCAGATCGAGCCCGGCGCAAAACACCTTGTGCGCACTGCCGATGATGACGGCGCGCACCGCTTCGTCGTCCCTCGCCTTCGAAAGCGCCGCCAGCAGCGCATCGATCAGGTCCATGCTGAGCGCATTGACCGGCGGGCGATCCAGCATGATCTCGGCAATATTGCTGGATACGGAATAACGAACCAGATCGGTACTCATGCCGTGCCTCCCCTGACCTGGCGCACCGCGCCGGCCTCGACCAGATCGTCGATAGTGCTGGGCCGAAAGCTACAGCGCGAGATAGCGCTGCCGAATATTTTCGTTGGCTTTCAGCTCTTCGATCCCGGATGTGTAGACGATCTGGCCCTTGTCGATAACCGTCGCGTGGCTCGCAAGGCCAAGGCAAAAATGCATGTTCTGCTCGGCGATCAGCACGGTGGCTCCGGTGCCGCGGAGCTGCCGCAAGAGTTCGCCGATCCGCTGCACGATGATCGGCGCCAGCCCCTCGCTCGGCTCGTCCAGCAGCAGCAATGCGGGATTGCCCATCAGCGTGCGCGCGATCGCCAGCATCTGCTGCTCGCCACCCGACAGCCTTCCCGCGATCCGATGCCGCAGCGGCTCCAGCAGCGGAAACACGTCGTAAATGCGCCGGATCGGCCATTCGTCCTCGCCATTGGGACCCTTCTTGGCGCCAATGACCAGATTGTCCTCGACCGTGTGTTCGGGAAAGATCTGGCGATCCTCCGGCACGAAGCCGAGGCCGGCACGCGCGATGTGATGCGGCTTCAGCCCAGAGACAACCCTGCCTTGCAAGGTGACCGTGCCGCGGCGGGCCGGCGCGAGCCCCATGATGGCCTTCATGGTGGTCGATTTGCCGGCGCCGTTGCGGCCGAGCAGCGCCATCGTCTCGCCCTGCCGCACCGACAGGCCGACGCCGAACAATATCTGGCTGGTGCCGTAATAGACGTCGAGGTCCTCGACCTGCACGACCGGCTGCGCCCTCATACAGTGATCCCCGCATGATGTTCGGTGCCGAGATAGGCCTCGATCACCGCCTCATTCCGGCGGATCGCATCCGGTTTGCCGGTTGCAAGAATGCGGCCGTAGCAGAGCACGACGATCTCGGGCGCGATCTTGAACACGATATCCATGTCGTGCTCGATGAACACCACCGTGATCTTCTGCGTCTCCCAGAGCTCCCTCACCTTCTCGATCATGCGCCAGCGTTCTTCGGTGCCCATGCCGGCGGTTGGCTCGTCGAGCAGCAGCACCTTCGGATCGAGTACCAGCGCGAGTGCGATATCGAGCAGCTTCTGGTCGCCATGCGACAGCGTCGCCGCGGTACGGTTTCGCTTGCTGGCCAGTCCCAGCAATTCCATCGCATGCTCGGCGCGGTCGCGGGTCTCCGCCAGCGGGAAGCGACGGTGCAGGACGCCGGCTTTGCGCTGATCGGCACAGACCGCTGCCAGCATCGTCTCCTGCACCGTCAGCGATGGGAAGATGCTCGCAACCTGAAACGCGCGGCCGATGCCGTGGCGAACGATCTCAGGCGGCGTGCGCCCGGCCAAGTCGAGGCCGCTGAGCAATATCTGGCCAGCGTCGGGCTTCAACGCGCCGGTGATCAGGTTGAAGAACGTGCTCTTGCCGGCTCCGTTGGGGCCGATCACGGCGGTGAGCGAACCATCTGTGAAATCCAGCGTGACATTGTCCGTCGCCTTGACGCCACCGAATGACTTTGAAAGGGAGCGGATCTCCAGCATGGCTAGCCGCGCTCCCCAGCACCATTACGGCGTTGCGCGTACCATTCGACGACGAAATCCATCAGGCCCTTCCGCAGGCCGATCGCAAAGAACAGGATCACGATCCCCAGCACGAGGCCGTGATAATCGGTCAGGCGGGTGACGGTGTCGTTGAGGATCAGGAGCAGCACGGTGCCGACCATGGGCCCGAGGAATGTGGTCACGCCGCCGAGCATGTTGATGAAGATGCCCTCGCCCGAAATGGTCCAATAGGCGAATTCCGGATAGGCCCCGGAGACGAATAGCGCCATGATGATTCCGCCGGTCGAGGCGAACAGCGCCGCGAGCACAAAGATCGTCAGTTTGGCACGCCAGACGTCGATGCCGATGAAGCTCGCACGCGTTGCATTGTCGCGGATCATGCGCAGCGTGTAGCCGAACGGCGACTGCGCGATCTGATGCATCAAGAACAGCCCGATCACCAACAACGCGCAACTCGCGACATAGAGATGCAATTGATTCGATAGATCAATGCCCAAAAATGGCGGTCGCGGAATGCCACCACGCAATCCCTGATCGCCGCCGGTCAGCGATACCCAGGACAGGATCGTCGAGTGGATCAGCATCTGGAACGCCAGTGTAACAAAGGCGAAATAGATTTCCTTCAGCCGCACGCAGATGGCACCAATGACGAGGGCGACGACAAGCGTGATCGCCAGCGTTGCAACAAATGCCACCGGGACGGGAACGCCGGTCTTCTGCATCATCAACCCGAAGCCGTAGGCGCCAAGGCCGAAGAACATGCCGTGGCCAAACGAAATCAGGCCGGTGTAACCGACCAGAAGGTTGAGCGACGTCGCAAACAGCCCGTAGGCGGCGCAGCGGATCACGAAGTCGAGCAGCAATTTGCTGCTGAAGACCGCCGGCAACAGCGCAAGCACGACAAAGACCGCAAGCGCGATCAGGGCATCCCGATTGCGCCGCGTCTTTGCTTCATGGGGCGCCTCGAGTGCCTGCGCGCCCTGTTCGGCCTGCAGTTCGGTCATGCGACCTCCTTGCCGAACAGGCCGGTCGGCCGAGACACCAGCACGATCACCATGAACAGGTACATCAGCCCTTCGGTAAACAGCGGAAAGCCGAGCGAGCCGAACGAGCGGATCAGGCCGATCAGGAGCGCACCGATCAACGCGCCGAGGATCGAGCCCATGCCGCCGATCACGGTGACGATGAAGGATTCGATCAGCACCGAAAATCCCATGCCAGGCGTCAGCGAACGCACCGGCGCCGCGAGCGCCCCAGCCAATCCCGCCAGCATGCCGCCAAGCGCGAACACGCCGCCGTAGATCAGGCCGGTGTTGATGCCGAGCGCGGATACCATGCCGGGGTTATGGGCGGCCGCCCGGATTACCTTGCCGATCCTGGTGCGGGCAAGGCCGAGCCCGAGGATCATGGCGGCCGCGAGCGCAACACCGATCAGGAGCAGATAATATGGTGGCACCACCCCGCCGGCGATGAACAGTGGCGCCACTTGGAACGCCGCCGGCATGCCCATCGATTTGAACTCGGGCCCCCAGATCATCCGCACCACGTCATCAAAGATCAGCACGAAGGCGTAGCAGACGAGAAGCTGCATCAACACGTCAGCGCCGTAGACCCGGCTCATGAAGACGCGTTCGAAGATCAGACCGAGGATGGCGGTACCCGCCGCACCACACAGCATCGCCAGCGCAAAACTGCCGGAGAACTGGTAGGCCGTCATCGCGAAATAGGCGCCGAACATATAGAACGCGCCGTGGCTGAAGTTGACGACTTTGAGTACGCCGAAGATCAGCGTCAGCCCGACGGCGACGAGAAACAGCAACATGCCGATGATGAAGCCGCTGGTGGTTTGCGTCACCAGACAGGCGGAGCTGGCGAGACAGCCGGTAAGCGCGTCGAGGTCCAAGGGAACACATCCATTCCAGCGCGCCGGAACAGCACGCGAAGATCATTCGGCGGCGAACGGGCGGCAGCTTGCGCCACCTCCGCCGTCGCGGTCAATCAGGTGTAGCCCTTGCTCTTCTTCCACTCGGCTTCGAGTTCGAAGATCGTCTTCCAGTCGCCCGCTTGAACTTGCGGCACATAGGGCTCCTGCGGAATCGTGGTTCCCCAGCCGATCGCATAGCCCACCAGCGTCTGGTCATCGGCGCGCATGGTGACGGTGCCGTCGGCGCCGAACGGCGACTTGATCTTCAGGCCGCGAAGCGCCTCCGCAATCTTCCTGCCGTCGGCCGAATTCGCCTTCTTGGACGCTTCCGCGAGCAGCATGACCGCCGTCGCATTCTCCCACGACCAGTTGGTAGGATATTCGTTGTATTTTGCCTTATAGGCGTCGCCCCACGCGGCGTTCTCCGGCGTTGCAGGATATGTCTTGATGTAGCGATTGCCGGAGTGAATGCCCTTCGGCAGGTTCTTCACGACAGTCAGCGCGGTATAGTCGGCCATGTTGACTGCGAACACTTCCATCTGGCTGAACAGCGCGTAGATGTTGGCCTGGTCGATGTAGGACGTGAGGTCGCCGCCCCACAGGCAGGAATACAGCGCCTGCGGCTTGGCCTGCAGGATCTTTGTTACGACCTCGGTGTAATCAGGCTGGAACAGCTTTGGCCAGGATTCGCTGATGATCTCGATGTCGGGCGCGAAGCGCTTCAGATATGTCACGTATTCGCCGGTGGTGTCGCGGCCATAGGCGTAATCGGGCGAACAGGTCGCCCACTTCTTCAGCCCCTTGGTCTTGGCAATCGCCGCCGCATAGCTGCCGCCGACGATCGAGTCATGCACGCCCTGGCGCGCGGTACGGAAGGCGTTCGGAATGTGCTGCTTGGGATCGGCGGTCAGCGCGGAAGTTTCCGAATTGGTGTGAAGACAGAGCACGCCCAGATCGCGCGCCACCTCGTGCACGGCGAACGCGCCCGATGACGCTTCCGCGTCGATCAGAATTTCGCATCCGTCGGTGTTGACGAGTTCGCGTGCGACGCGGGCGGCTTCCTGCGGCTGCCCCTTTGAATCGCGGATCACCATCTCGATCTGGCGTCCAGCGAGACCGCCGGCAGCATTGACCTTCTCGACTTCCAGCATCACGCCATTGCGCGATGAGGTGCCAAGCTGCGCCACGCGGCCGGAGAGAATGGTCGGCATCCCGACCTTAATGGACTTGGCTTGCGCGCGCGCCACCCAGGGCGTCGCGAATGATACGGCACCGGCGCTCATCATCGCCAACGTCGCACGTCGGCTCACGCCCGGTTTGCGGGTTCTCGTCATTGCTTCCTCCCTGTGGATTGGCGTTCCCAATCCCTGCCGGAGATCGTGACGCCTCCGTATGCCCAGAGGATTTCAGAGCAAGGGGGGTGACGTCAAGCCAAAGATGAATTACGAGTCAGAATTCATATATCGGGAAAGCCAGACCGAAAGCGGCGTTTCGAGCGGCAAATGATCAACCTTTCGAGCTTCATCGCTTTTCACGCCAGGCGGACGCCGGAACGCTGTGCGCTGAAATACCGCGGGGAGGATGTCTCCTACGCCGCGTTTGATGACCGCATCCGACGGGTCGGCGGCTGGCTCGCTGCGCGCGGCATCGGCCCCGGCGACGTCGTCGCGGTGCTGATGCAGAACAGCACGGCCTTTCTCGAACTGGCATTTGCGACCAGCCACATCGGCGCGGTGTTTCTGCCGATCAACTATCGCCTGTCCGCAGATGAAGTCGGTTACATCGTCCTCAATTCCGGTGCGCGCATCCTGATTGCGGACGAAGAACTCGCAAGGTTTGCCGCAGGCGGCGCACCGGTGGTGCTGCTCGATGCGTCAGCGCAATCCACGGTCACACGGCTTGCGCCCGACATCGCGCCCGCCCCGATGCAGGTCCGGCGGCCGCGCGATCTGATGCGGCTGATGTACACGTCAGGCACCACCGACCGCCCCAAAGGCGTGATGCTCACTTACGAGAACCTGTATTGGAAATCGGCCGATCAGACGCTTGTCTTGGGATTAAGCGCGGAGACGCGACTGCTGGTGGTCGGTCCGCTCTATCACGTCGGCGCGCTCGACCTGCCGGGTATTGCGGTGCTCTGGCATGGCGGCCTGCTTTCCATCCACCGCAACTTCGAGCCCGAGCAGGCGCTCGCCGCGATCCAAGCCGAGAAGCTCAACGCCGCCTGGTTTGCACCGGTCATGACGACCGCGATCCTCACCTGCCCGACCCGCGACCGCTACGATGTCTCCAGCCTGCGATGGGCGATCGGCGGCGGCGAGAAAACCCCGGAAGCACGCATTCGCGCCTTCTCCGATTATTTCAAGAATGCCCGCTACATCGACGCCTATGGGCTGACGGAAACCTGCGGCGGCGACACTTTCATGGAAGCCGGCCGCGAGATCGAAAAGATCGGCTCGACGGGCCGCGCCATTGCCCATGTCGAAATCGAAATTCGCGATGACGCCGGCAACCGGCTGCCATCAGGCCAGAACGGTGAGATCTGCCTCCGCGGCCCCAAGGTCACGCAGGGCTATTGGAACGATCCCGAGAAAACCGCGGCCGCGTTCTTCGGTGACTGGTTTCGCACCGGCGACATCGGCTATCTCGACGAAGACGGCTTCCTTTACCTGACCGACCGCAAGAAGGACATGATCATCTCCGGCGGCGAGAACATCGCCTCCTCCGAGGTGGAGCGCGTCATCTACGATCTGCCGCAGGTGCGCGAAGTCGCCGTGATTGGCATGCCGGACGAGCGCTGGGGCGAGAAGCCGGTTGCGGTCGCGGTGCTCACGGATGGCGCCACGCTGGAATTGCCTGATCTCATCGAACATTGCCGCACGCGCCTCGCCAGCTTCAAGGTACCGAAGCAACTCATCATCCGCGATCATCTACCGCGCAATCCATCGGGCAAGGTGCTCAAGCGCGTACTGCGCGCCGAACTGGAACCTCACGCATGACGCAATCATCGCAAGCTGCATCCGGTAAGGTCACGAAGTTGAATCGCGTCGAGCGCAACGCCTGGACCAAGCGCAGATTATTCGACGCCGCCACCAAGATCGTCGGCAAGTACGGTTACGCCGAAGCCTCCGTCGCCCGTATCACCGAGGCAGCCGGCGTGGCCCAAGGCACGTTCTACAATCATTTCGAAAACCGCCAGGAACTGCTTGATCAATTGCTGCCGAAGATCGGCATCGACATGGTTCACTTCATCCGCGAACGCACGGGCACCGCAGATGCCGCGAGGCAGGAGATCGAGCGCTTCAGCGCCTTCTTCGATTTCATCCGCGAGGTGCCGGAGTTCCTGCGCATCCTCAACGAGGCCGAGTATTTCGCACCGGTCGGGTACCAGAAGCATCTCGATAATATCGCGACCGCCTATGTACGCATTCTCAAGCGCGCCCGCACGGCCGGCGCCATCGTTGACTTCAGCGACGATGAGTTCGAAGCCATCGTTCACATGTTCATGGGCGCACGCGGCTACCTGAGCCGGCGATACTCATACACCGGCGGCGCGGTAACGGCCGCGCCCGACCATGTCATCTCCGCCTACCGAAAGCTGGTCACGCGCGGGCTGTTCACGCCGGATAAAGGCGACAGCCATGACCGCTGACGGCATCGTTCTCGTCACCGGCGGCTGCCGCGGCATTGGCGCCGCGACCGCAACGCTTCTCGCCGGACAAGGCCAGCAGGTCGTTATTGTCGATATTGCGCCCGAACCGCTCGTGGACACGCAAAGCATCCTGTGGCCCGCGCCCTTCGATGTCGCGAACGAAAGCGCTGTTGTCAGCGGCATCGCCGATATCGAGACCGCGCACGGCCCAATCATCGGGCTGGTCAACGCCGCCGGCGTGTTCGGCAAGATGCACAAAATCGAACGCGTGCGAATGGAACAATGGGACCGCGAGGTCAATATCGATCTGCGCGGCACGTTTCTGGTGGCCCGCAGCGTCGGCTTGAAGATGGCCGAGCGCCGGCGCGGCGCGATCGTCAATGTCGCCTCCGTTGCCGGCATGACCTCAGGCCCGATCCACGCCTATACCGCGGCGAAGGCCGGTGTCATCCAGATCACGCAGACGCTGGCGGCCGAATGGGGACGCAGTGGCGTCCGCGTCAATGCGGTCTCGCCCGGCTTCACCCGCACGGCGGCGCTGGAAGCCGGCATCGCTTCGGGCGCGCTGAACAAAAAGTGGCTCGAAAGTCCGACCGCGATGAACCGGCTGGTCGAGCCAGTCGAGGTCGCGCAGGCAATCGCGTGGCTGCTTTCACCAATGAGCAGCGGCGTCACCGGAATCAACCTTCCTGTCGATGCCGGTTATATCGCCGGCACCACTTGGGCCGCCTATGGCGGCTTGCCGGAAGCACCAGGCGCGTAAACGAGGACACCAGCATGAATGTCGAGCTGCCGCGCAAGAAACTCGATCTGTCATCGGCCATCGCCGAAGGAGATATCCGCGTCCTGCTGATGGTGCTGGTCCACATGACCGGCGATGAGCGTTGGCTGGAACCGCCTTGCAGGCCCAAGCGCGACGTCCGCCTGATTCCGGATCCGCAAGCCGGTCTGCCCCCGGAAATCCAGGCCAAGATCCGCGCGGCCGTCTTGAAGCTGTTCGCAAATGGTGAACCGAAGCCCGTCATCACCGATCCCGGCAACGAATTGATGCTGAAGATGATGCGGGCGACGCTCGGCGAAGACGTGGCACCTGAATATGCGCCGCTGATGCGCGAGGAAATGGGCTTCATTCCCCGGGAAGCGCGCTGGACCAAACCGCCATCGGATGAAAAGCTGGCGCAGCAGCACGTGCTGATCGTCGGCGCCGGTGTCTGCGCCATCGCGCTCGGCGTCGCCCTTGGCCGCCTCGGCATCCCCTACACCATCGTCGAGAAGAACGACGAACTCGGCGGCACCTGGTATGTCAATCGCTATCCCGGCTGCGGCGTCGATACGCCCAACCACTCGTACTCGTTCTCATTCGGCCGGCGTAATCCGTGGACGCGCTATTTCGCCCAGCGCCAGGAACTGCTCGATTACCTCAGGAAGGTGGCGCTGGAACACGACATCCGAAAGCATCTCCGGCTCAACACGGAGCTGATATCGTCGCGCTGGGACGAGCGCAAGCGACGCTGGATATCGACGTTGAAGACGGCCAACGGCGAAGAGATATTTGAGTCGACCATGCTGGTCAGTGCGATCGGTCAACTCAACGACCCCCACCCGGCGCACTTCAAGGGCGAGGAAGATTTCAAGGGCGTGATGCTGCACTCCGCCCTGTGGTCCGACGACATCAAGCTCGACGGCAAGCGCGTCGCCGTCATCGGCACCGGCGCTACCGCCATGCAACTGGTGCCGTCGATCGCCGACCGTGTGGCGTCGGTCACCGTTTATCAGCGTACCGCGCAATGGGCGCGCCCGGTGGCGGGCTATTCCGATCCCATCACCGAGGGCGCGCGATGGCTGCTCGCGCACCTGCCGTTTTATGTGCAGTGGTATCGCTTCAACATGTTCTGGCGATACGGCGACGGCCTCTTGCCGTTCCTGCGCAAGGACCCCGAATGGCCGCATCCCGAGCGCGCCGTCAACAAAGGCAATGACCGGCATCGCGAAGAGCTGACCAATTTCATTCTCTCGGAGTTGAAGGACCGCCCCGATCTGATCGAGAAATGCGTGCCGACCTATCCGCCTTATGGCAAGCGCATCCTGCTCGACAATAACTGGTTCAAGACGCTGACGAAGCCGAATGTCGAACTGGTCACCGAAGGGATCGACCATTTCGCGCGCGATGGCATCGTCGCCTCCGACGGCAAGTTGCGGCCCGCGGATATCATCGTCATCTCCACCGGCTTCAAGGTCACTGAAATGGCGGCTCGCCTCAACGTCACAGGGCGCGATGGAAAAAATCTGAAGGCAGCCTGGGCCAACGACAATCCGACCGCCTATCTCGGGCTCACCGTGCCGGACTTTCCAAATCTTTTCGTGATGCTCGGCCCTAATTCAGGTCCCGCACATGGCGGCAGCGTGATCTTCCAGTCGGAGTGCCAGAGCCGCTACATCTCGGCTTGCCTTGTCGAGATGATCGAGCAAGACATCGCTGCGATCGACGTTCATCCGGAGGCACACGATGCGTACATCAAGAAAGTTGATGCCGAGCACGAGCAACTGATCTGGACGCATCCCGGAATGACGACCTATTACCGCAACAAGCAAGGTCGGGTTTTCTCGGCAATGCCATGGCGTTTCGTGGACTACTGGGCGATGACTCACGATCCTGATTTACAGGATTACCGCCACACGAAGGGCTAACCTACCAATGCCCGCGGGAACCCGATGGATGTGTTACTTGACACCTGACTCTAACTGCCGCAGCATTTCGTACGCTGCACCTGCAGGAGTCGCGGAGCGTTGGGTTCCCCGTTTCGCAGGCATTGGCGGCTCGGTTAGGTGATCGAGACGACACGCAGCGGAAGCGGACGTATCGTCCGTTGGCCAACTCTTGGAGAGGAGCATGACGCCACCGGATCAGACCGGTGACCTTGCTCAGCGCAAGGTCCAGGTGCGGTTGAGGTCATAAGCAGCTGCTAGCCTCATCGCGCCTTCAACAATCCAAACCTATCCGCGGGACTGGAGCGCAAAGGCCACGCGCAAGCCGGATCCTGAGAACATACTGGTGTCTACCAGAAATCCTTCGCCTATAACGAAGATGTAGGGCCCCGCGATGCTCTTATGCACCGGGGCCCATTCGTTTTGGCGGGCCTATTCGTTTCAAAACCGCGCCGCATGGTTCCATGCTCCGTTCGGATCGGAGATACTGATCCGATGGAACAGGAAAACGCCATGAATAGACCGCGCGTCCGCATCTACACCGACTACAAGAGCCCCTACGCGTTCGTCGCCAACAAGCGGCTGTTCGAGCTCGAGGAGATTTACGGCGTCGAACTCGAATGGCTGCCCTACACGCTGCGCATCCCGGAATTCATGGGCACCGTGGAAGAGCGCACGCCGCATTTCTGGCGCAAGGTGCGCTACGCCTATATGGACGCGCGCCGCTACGCCAGTGCGCAACGCCTCGTCATGAAGGGTCCACGGCGCATCTATGATGCCTTCTGTGCCAGCGCCGGCATGCTGTTCGCGCAGCGCCATGACTTGTTCCGCCCCTATCACGACACGGTGTTCCGCCGGTTCTGGAGTCATGATCTCGAGATCGACGAGCTCTCCGATATTTCCGGCGTGATCGCCTCGCTCGGCGGCTCGTCAGAAGAATTCGAAGCTTACGTCCACGGCCCCGCGCGGGCAGAACACGATCGCATCATCGACGAGGCGGAAGCGCTCGGTGTGTTCGGCGTGCCGACCATGGTCTTCAATGGCGAACTGTTCTGGGGCGGCGATCGCATCGACATGCTGATCGAGCGCATCCGGAATCCGGAATCGATCGCGATGGCGCTCGGCAGTCGTCACCGGACGTGAGATCGCAGACAAGGGGCCGAGACCCCCGCACGATCTTTGGGCGGCGCCTGCCTGTAATTTGATCGCACATATCGTCGCCAGATCGCCGATGCTGACGTCAGGCGTAGCGACAGGTGCGTCGATGAAGACATTCATTCGCGTCGTTGAATTGTGGGTGCCCGACCGAACCCGCACGCGCCTAGAATTCGGAGGCTGTCTTTGCAGCGACGAGTATTCGGAGTTCAAGGCTGTCAGCGAGAACGCGCTGTTTGCCTATGACGAAGGGCTGCCTGGCAAGGCCTGGGCTTGCGGCCATCCCGTCATCCTCACGAAATTTGCAAACTCCTATTTCAAGCGCACGGATGAGGCGATCGAAGCCGGATTGACCTGCGGCGTGGCGCTGCCGGTTTTTGCCGGCGAATTCCTCATGGCTGTGATGGTGCTGTTCTGCGGCGACGACGACAAGCACGTCGGCGCGATCGAGCTCTGGCACAACGATCCCGAGAAGTCCCACGAAATGGGACTGGTCGACGGCTATTACGGCACCGCCGACATGTTCGAGTTCAATTCACGGCACACAAAGTTCCCGCGCGGGTTTGGCCTGCCCGGCCGTGCGTGGAAGGCGTGCATGCCGCTCATTATCAAGGACCTGCACAATGCCAGGAGTTTCCTCCGTTGGGAGGAAGCGAGCGAAATCGGAATCAATTGCGGCGTCGGCATTCCCTACACGACGCCGCCGGATCAGACCTGGGTCATGACCTTCCTGTCCGCGCAGGCAACGCCGATCGCCAGACGTTTCGAGATCTGGGTGCCGGATCCGTCGCGAACGGAATTGGTGTTTCAGTCCGGCGATTGTAGCAGGAATGCCGATCTGGCCTCGCTTTATGCCGAAAAGACGATACGCAAGGGCGAAGGCAGTATCGGCGGCGCTTGGGCGACAGGCATGCCCGCGATCAACGAACATCTGAAGGTCGACGAATCGATCGCGGCGCAGCAGGCGCGCGCAGCCGGCATGAACCAGATCGTTGTGCTGCCAGTGATCGAAAACGCGCTGCTCAAGGCCGTGCTCGCCTGGTATCTCTGAAGGCGCCTTCAAAAATTCAGCGCGGCGCACGTACACGACAACGCCTGCACCGAGGCCCTTCGCAGCGTGCGTCACCTGCCGGGCAGACGTGTCAACAGATGGTGATTAAAACGAATTAAATACTGCTACCTGGCGGAATTTAAATGAGATAATCCTTGTCAAAATAACCCGTCGGAGGCCCATGGATACCCCCGAACAAGAAGGGCTCAACGACCGCCGGAACTTTCTCATTTCGGCAGGCAGGTTTGCAGCCGTAACTCCTCCAGCCATTACCTTATTGCTGTCTACTTCTTTGACATCCGACGCAATCGCAAGTTCGGGCAACAACGGCTACGGCAACGGCGGCGGCGATGGCAGCCCAAACGGCAAGGATGACAAGTACCGCTAACGAAGGGCCACGGTCATCGGCCGCCGTTACTATCCCGCTCTTTGAGCCAGCGTGGCTTCCGGGGACCAGCCCCCAAGCCCAACCCGGAAGAAGGCGGCCCCAGTTTCTTTCCAGGGGCCGTTTCGCTAGATGCCTGCGAGCCGTTCCCGCCGATCCCTGGGCTCGTCGGAATTAAAGCTACTAATTAACGGAACTCACAGTTATTTAAGGATGCCTTAAGTTGGGCGAACCTGTGGCTGAAATGTCATAGGGGAATCCGGTTCCGTTTGCTAGCTTGTGCCTAATTTAACGCAATTGAAGCGTCATTTGACGGCAAGTTTTTTTAGTTGGTGGGGACGGGGGCAATGAAATCGTGGTTTTGTGCGGTCGCCAGTGTGCTTTTGGCGACGACCGCGCCTGTTTCAGCGGAACCCTTTTCCATTAACGATGCATTGAAGCAGGCTACCCTGACCAATCCAGGCGTTGGCGAGGCATCTGCAAATCGGCGCGCAACAGAGTCAGAACTCCGCCAGACACAGAGCACATTGCTGCCACAGGTTCGGGTGGAGGCCCGGTACGGTCCTGAAAAATTCGACCAGAGCGCTGCAGTCGTGAGCGGTTCGGCGTTGCCGGTTCCCGCGCCCGGAACTGGCACTTGGCGAAATGGAACCCAGGGGTCGGTTGTCGTACGACAGGTACTGTTCGACGGATTTGCTTCCATTCATGATATCTGGCGGCAAACGGCTAGGGTTAACGCAGCCGCCTTCCGGGTCCGGGAACGGACAGAACTCATCGCGCTGGATGCAGCGGAAGCCTATGTCGACGTCGTCCGGTATATGAGGCTGGTTGATCTCGGGCAGCAAAACATTGCCAACCACGAGCGGATATTCTCCAACGTGCAATCCCGCTTCTCGGGCGGCCGGGCCGGCGAAGGCGACTTGGAACAGGCGCGGGAGCGCGTGGAAAACGCGAGGGCGACGCTCGCGGAGTTTCGAAGGAATCTGGAGGAGGCCCGGGCCAAGTACCGCAAGGTCGTGGGACTCGAGGCGTATAATCTGCGCTTCCCCGCCCCGCTGGCTGGGTTGCCGGCAACCAGGGATGAAGCGCTGGCGATCGCGGTTCGCTTCAATCCAACCATCAGGGCCGCGCAGGCAGATGTGGACGCGGCCAAGCACGCTTTCCGGGTCACCGACGGCGCTTTCGTGCCAAACCTCTCGCTCGAGGGCCGCGCGACGCACAGCGACAATACCTATCCGTATCTGGGCGTCACCCATGACGACTACAGCGGCAAGGTCGTGATGTCCTGGGACGTCTTCCGCGGCGGCCAGGATTCTTGGCGCCGTACCGAGATGGCCGAGCGTCACACCGAAGCGACCATGCGTCACGCGCGGTTGCAGCGAGATGCGCTGGAATCCATCGACAAGGCTTGGGCTGCGCGAACGGTAACAGCGACACGTGTCGCGGCCCTGACCCGTCAATTACAGGCGGACCGCAAGACGATCGCAGCGTTCGACAAGGAATACGAACTCGGTCAACGCTCGCTGATCGATTTGCTGAATGCGCAAAACCAGTACTTCAACGCCGCCGTCTCGCTGACCTCTTCGCGTGGCGTCATTGTCTTCGCCGACTATCAGATGCTGGCGGCTATGGGGACTCTGCTTGAATATCTCAAGGCTCCTCCCCCCGTAGATGCAGCACCGGTCGATCTGGCGCCGCTTGGCCTGCCCGTCTACAAGTTTTCGACGCCACGCGTGACCTTGCCGCAATCCGGATCGGAGCCGCTGCGCGTCGCAAATGCAGCCATCGACACTTCCGCAGCTCCCTTGGCCTTTGCCGCCGCGGAACCGCGGGAAGGCTTTACCGATCGCTGGCCGCGTGGGGCAGTCGCAGCAAGGATGCTCGGAGCGCCGGAATGGTTCGCCCAGAAGCAGGGCCGTAGCCCAAGCCAAGCGGTCGTCAATCACGTCGACCCGACGGCGCAGCTATCGATGTCATATGCTTCGGCGCATGAGGGCAAGCCGTATTGGCTGCTGTCGGCCTTCCCCTCCGAGAAGAAGTAAACGACAGTTTATCTGAGGTGAGCAGTTAATATAAGGCGCGGTTAATGGCGCCGGAAGTGTCTGCTAATTAACTGTCTGAAAGAATAGCCGAATCCAGCCCATGCTTCGGACGGCGATTTATTATATTCTGACGGCTTATTAGCCGCGTCGGTTGCGCGGGTCTTATTTACTTTACTAATGATCAGAGGCACTAGGTTGTTCTCCCGGACCTCCAAACAGGCGCAAGCCCGGCCGGCCAAAGACGAGGCGGACGGGGTCGTTAGCGCCGCCGACGTCCATCGGCCAGGTCGGGACCCCCTCGCAGCATCTCTGACCTATCTGGCTGCCCATCACGGCCGAGCGGTAAGTCGCGAGGCGTTACTGGGCGGGTTGCCCATCCTTGATGGACGGCTTTCGGTCGCCCTCTATGACCGTGCCGCGAGGCGCGCCGGACTGGAGACGGAGGCGATCAAGCGGGACATCCTCGACATTCCCGCCATCGTTCTCCCTGCGGTCCTGATCATGAAGACCGGCAAGGCGCTGATCCTTCTGGGAATCGATCAGGCCAGCCAAAGCGCCAAGATCCTAGACCCGACGAACCAGCCTGCCGCGCCGCAGGTTCAGAGCATCAAAGCGCTTTATGCGGATTACACGGGCTACACCTTCCTGGTGAGAGCCGCGGCCGAAGCCAATGCGCGAGCGGTTGCCGCAGGAGATCTTCCCCGGAGCCACTGGTTCTGGTCGGTCGTCAAGGTGCATTGGCGCAGCTACGGGCACGTCGCTCTCGCAGCCTTTCTGATCAACATGCTCGCGCTGGCGACGCCGCTGTTCACCATGAGCGTGTACGATAGAGTCATTCCGAACGGCGCGCTCCCTTCTCTGGTCGCGCTGGCGATCGGAATGGGTATCGCGATCGTTTTCGACTTCGTGCTGCGCACCGTGCGGAGCCGCATCATCGACATGACCGGAAAGACCGCAGACGTCGTTCTCGCCGCCAACATCTTCGAACACGTGATGGCGGTGAAGATGGCGCAGCGTCCAACCTCAGTCGGCATCATCGCCAATCAGCTTCGTGACTTCGATTCGGTTCGCGAGTTCTTCACGTCCGGCAGCGTGGTCTCTGCAACGGACCTCGTTTTCGCCGTGCTCTTCATCGCCATCCTGTTCACGATTGCCGGTCCGCTGGCGTGGATTCCGCTCGTGATGCTGCCGATCATGATCGCGCTCGGATTTACCATGCAGCGTCCGCTCGACCGCGCCATAAAACGAATGCAGGCCGAGTCCGCGGCACGCCATGGCGTGCTGGTGGAGTCCCTCGCGGGGATGGAAACGGTCCGTGCAACAGGCGCCGAGGCCCGAATGCAAACGGCCTGGGAACGGTCGGTCGCAGCAACCGCGCGGTCGGGAGAAGACGTCCATTTCTGGTCGTCGCTGACGTTGACGAGCGCGAATGCGGCGCAACAGCTTACCAGCCTCCTTCTGCTCATGGTCGGCGTGTTTCTCATTCTCGACGGCAAGCTCAGCGTTGGCGCCCTCGTTGCTGCCAATATGCTGGCTGGCAGGGTTTTGGCGCCGATTGCCGGGATCGCGTCCGTCATCACACGCGGCACCCAGACATTGTCTGCGCTCAAGTCGATCGACCGTATCATGTCGCTGGAACGCGAGCGGTCTCCGCAGCGCGCCTATGTCGCCCGCAAAATCGAGCAGGGCCGCATCAGCTTCGAAAACGTCAGCTTCTCGTATCCGAACGCACCCGGCAAAGCGCTCGACAAGGTTTCCTTCAAGATCGAGGCCGGCGAGCGAATTGGAATTATCGGCCGAGTCGGCTCCGGCAAGACAACGGTCGGACGTCTCCTGCTCGGTTTCTACGAGGCGGAAGAAGGACGCATCCTGATCGACGGCGTGGACTCCCGGCAATATGACCCGTCGGACCTGCGCGCCGGCATCGGATTTGCGATGCAGGACACCGACCTCTTCTTCGGGAAGCTGCGCGACAACATTGCGCTGGGCAAGCCCGAGGCGACGGACGAAGAGGTGCTTGCTGCGGCACGTTTGTCCGGCGTCGAGAGCTTTATCGCCGGCCATCCCATGGGATACGACATGCCCATCGCCGAAGGTGGCCGCAGTCTTTCGGGCGGGCAGAAACAGGCGATCGGGCTGGCGCGCGTGCTCATCAGGAAGCCTCGCGTGCTGTTCCTGGACGAACCCACCGCGCATTTTGATGTGCGCAGCGAAACTGAATTCCTGGAACGGCTCAAGGGCATGCGCGGAGAACAGATGACCATCATCATCTCCACCCATCGCCTTTCGCTTCTCGGAATGGTCGATCGTCTGCTGCTGTTTGACAATGGTCGGCTGGTTGCAGACGGACCACGGGACAAGGTCCTCGCTCTGCTGCAAGGCAAGCCTGCGGCAGCTCCGCCCGAAACCGTGGCGCAACCCACTGTCGCGCCTCGCGCAGCAGCCCTGGTGCAAAATCCCAATGCCGGCATCTGATTTTGCCTTCGCCAATGACATCCGTGCGGCAGCAGCAATGCGCACGCCACGAACCTCGCGCATGCTCTTGCAGGCTTTCCTCGCCCTGCTCGTGACGTTTCTGGTCTGGGCGCATTTCGCGGTCCTCGAGGAAGTCAAACGGGGCAATGGCCGCGTCGTGCCTTCCCGCCAGACCCAGGTCGTCCAGACCCTTGAAGGCGGTATCGTCGGTGACATCCTCGTTCAGGAGGGCGCCATCGTTAATCAGGGCCAGTCGCTGATGCGAATCGACGACACCAAATTCGCGTCCGAGTTTGGTGAGATCAGGGAACGACGCGGTGCGATGGCGGCGCGCGTTGCACGACTAGAGGCAGAGGCGCGCGGACGAAGCGAGATCACGTTCCCCGAACAACTCGACCAAGTGGTTCCGGCGGCAGTCGCTACCGAGACCAGCGTTTTCAAGATGCGTGGACAAAAGTTGGCGCAGGATGTGGACGTCCTAAAGCAACAGGTAACCAGACTGACGGGCACGCTCAAGCTTCTGGAACGCGAACTCGAACTCACCCGCAGGCTCTATGAGCAGAAGGTCGTACCCGAGATCGAGATGCTGCGGCTCGACCGCCAGGCCACCGAAATGCGCGGGCAGCTCGCCGAGGCACAATCGAAGATCGCCAATACCCTTGCGTCCTTTCGATCGCAGGCAGACGAAGATCTGGCCAAATCAAAGGGAGATCTTGCGGTGCTCGATGAAAACATCAAATCCGCGCAAGATCGTGTGCGACGCACTGACCTGAAGGCGCCGGTGCATGGCATCGTTAATAAATTGAACGTGACGACGATCGGTGCGGTGGTTCAGCCCGGCGCCAATGTGATGGATATCATCCCATTGGATGACACGCTGCTGGTGGAAGGCCGCATACGGCCCCAGGATATCGCCTTCATCCGCCCCAATCAGGACGCGGTGGTAAAGCTCTCGGCCTATGACTCGTCGGTGTACGGCTCGCTAAAGGGCAAGGTGGAGCGGATAAGTGCCGATACTATCGTCGATGATAAGGCGGCCGACCGGTCGGAGCGCCAGGAAACCTTTTATCGCGTGATGGTTCGTACCGATAAAAACCATCTCGGCACGACCGAAAACTCTTTGCCGATCATTCCCGGCATGGTCGCGACGGTCGAGATCCTGACAGGCGAGAAATCCGTGCTCGATTACCTTCTCAAGCCGGCCCGTACCCTGCGGGACGAGGCCATGCGCGAGCGGTGAGCATGTTGCTTAACGGAACGTTGCTGTGACCCGTTCAACTTTGAAGTGATTTTGAGGCATCCGGAAAACCGGCAATTGACAGCCTTTTCCGACATTTCCTCTACCCCTGCCTCCCCTTAACTCACCATAAGCGGCGAAGGCCGCAGTTTCCGTCCCGATAACAGATTGGGGCGGCCGATCGACGCAAAGACGTTGACTGACGCTCCTGACAAAGGGGACGTCATGACGCCGCGCGTAAAACTGCGGAGCCCACGCTTGCATACGTTGGCCGCGGGGATCATTCTCGCGCTCTGTGTTGGCGCTGCATCCGAAGCATTGGCTGCCGAGGATGCGTCGCTGGAAGAGGCCAGGGCAGATCTCGCGCCGGGCGGCGACCAGGCGTCGCCGGCGAAATTCTTCAGCATCAATGCCGTCCTTGCCAAGCATGATCGTCAGCGTGATCGGAGCATCACCGATGCGGTCCGCCTCGCCGCCCTCACCCCTTCGAACACGGCAACGGATGCGCCGCCTGCGCTTAGGGAAGCGCCCGCGGTAGGTGCCGAACCGTTCGGATTGTTCACATTCCGCGCGCCCGACGGCCTCCTCTGGCGCAAATGGCGCGGTGTCGAAGCCGCCTTGGTGAAGGAGCAGGCTATCCTCGATCATTGCCGGGCGGACGCCGACAATTGTCCCGCCCACGCCGCCCAATTCCTGCGGCTCGTCAACGCGGTCGGGGCGAAGTTGGGACGCGACAAGCTTGATGAGGCCAACCGGGGCGTCAACGCGGCCGTCCGCTACGTCAGCGACCTCTCCCAGCACGGCGAGCCCGATCGATGGAGCACGCCGCTAGCGACGTTCGCGTCGGCGAAAGGCGACTGCGAAGATTATGCGGTCGCCAAATATGTCGCGCTGAGCGCCGCGGGCTTTCCCCGCAACGACCTGCAGCTCGTGCTGGTCCGCGACCGTATGGTCCGTCAGGACCACGCGGTATTGGCGGCGCGTGTGGACGGCCACTGGCTGTTGCTGGACAACCGGTTCTCGACGTTGATAGCGGATTCCGAAGCCACGCGCTTCACGCCGCTGTTCGCGATCGATCATCAGGGCGTTCACCTCTTCGCCACGCCCTATGCGAACCGCCCGCTTGTAGGCGGTGAACTCGAGGCGGCGCCGGCTGCGGACGTCAGCGGCAAGGCTATTGGCGTCGGTGCGCCAGCAGATAGCGCATCCGGGCTGAACACCCTGCCCCTGCTGATGTAGCGCATACGCTCCGCGCCCATCGGAGCGGCAAGACAAAAGCCCGCCGGACCGATCCGGCGGGCTTCTTCAATTCGGTGCGTCAGCTCAGAGACCCGGCTGCAGATGAGCCGTATCCACCGTCCCGCCGGCCTGAATGACGGCAAGAGCCATCTTCGCAGCCGCTGCCGAGGTGTCGCCGAAGGCGTCGTGCGTGAGCGGCTGGTCGGCGGTAGCGAAATGCGTCAGCTCGCCTTCGCCTTGGGAGCCCAGTCCCCCCGGCGGGAAGCTCAGCTCGCCATGGCCCGGTCCGAAGTCGAGGATCTGGTCGAACCCATGCGGCAGCTCGTGGTAGGCCGTATCGGCCGGAGCAGATGCCCCGAGCGACGCATCGAGATCGACCTCGACGAAGGTGCCGATGGTGCCGTCGGCATAAGTAAACGAACCGACCCCCGCAATCGTCTGTCCGTCGATGGGAGTACCAGCCGTCGTCGCAAGATCGATGCTCTTGATGCCGAGATCGCTGAGCTTGATCAGTTCGCCGTCCTCGCTGACGCCGTTGTGATTGGCGTCCTGCCACATCACGAGATCGCCAAACGCCTGATCCTTAGCGTCGATCACGCCATCATCGTTGCCGTCGAGGCTCGCCAGCGCGGCGATACCGTCGGCGAAGTGGCCGCCATTAAAGTTCGGCGTGAACAGCTCGTTGCCACTTTCGATCTTGCCGGAGCCGTCGAGATCCAGCGCAAGAATGCCGTCCTGGCCATCGGCGGTCCAGGCAGTCTGGTCTTGTGCACCATCGCCATTGATGTCGAACTGGACCCCGTCGCTGATGGAGCTGAACGAAATGCCGTGAGCTCCGAGATCAAGAACGATAGGATCGACGCGCCCGTTCCCGACCAACGTCGCGAGGCTGGTCCCGCCACTCGTCAGGGTAACATTCTCCAGATCGACAAGGATATCGTTATTGTCGCTCTGGCTATTGGCCACCTGCTCGTAAACATAGGTGTGGTTGACACCGTCGATCGTGGCCGTGAAAGCTACCGTAGCGCCGCCGCTGCCCAAATCGTTTTGCTGTAGATAATCGACTACAGCAGCGACATCCTGGATTGAATCAAGCGTGAGCGCGCTACTGAAGGTGTCCGCATCATCAAACGTGATAATGCCGTTCGAAATGGCGTGCGATCTTACCTGATTTCCACCGATCGTCAGGTCCGAGTTGGATCCGTTCGTACCCACCGTATTCGACGCAGCAAAAGGCGTGCCACTGAGCGTTAGCTTGTCAGCAGTAACATTGAAGTCCTTGATAATATCGTAGCCGGCAATCGTTCCGCCGTCTCCGCTGCCTCCGATAGTAACTGCAGATTCGCCACTAAAGATGCTAAACGTATCCCCGCTAGCACCACCAAACATGATGTCGCGCCCGTCGCCACCGTTAAGTGTATCGGCGAGATCGTTACCGATCAGAACGTCATTTCCGTTATCGCCGTTAAGCGCGTTGGAAGCCCCAGACCTACCGATCAAAATTTCGTTGGAGTTACTACCGGTCAGGGTCGTTGTGCTCGTCGATCTGTTGTCGATCGTCACTGTGACAGCCGCCACCGTGGCAGATCCATCAGTGGCCTTATAGGTGAACGAGCCGTTGTTACCGCCGTTCAAGTTGCTCCCGTCATCCGTAAACGTGACGGACCCGCCGTTGCCTGTCCCGGTCGCATGCGAGGTCGCACCGCTGGTGCCTGCGCTGACCGCAGTGACATCCAGTACGTTGTCCAGGTCGGTATCGTTGGCTACCAGCGCCCATTCCGGGATCACAACGGCTGCATTGTTGCCGATGTTGGTAATGACAGTATCTGCGGCAGCAGTCGGCGCATCGTTCACCGCGGTGATGTTGATCGTCGCTGTATCGGTGGCGGTCAGCGAGCCACCGCTGCCGGTGTCGCCGGTGTCATTGACCAGCAGCGTCAGCGTCGTACTCGCCGGCGGCGCATCCACATTGGCGTTATAGACGATCGTACCGCCACTTCCGAACCAACCCCCATTGGTATCGGTGCCGGCCAGCAGATTGTTGAGCTCCTCGAGCGTCCCGGTGACCGTGACAGAGGAGGTCCCGCTGCCGGTGATACTACTGATACCGCTGTTGCCGGCCCCCACGGTCAGGGTTCCAGTTCCGACCGACAATGTCATGGAGATGACGTTGCTGCCCGCATCGATGTCGGCAATCGACATACCGGTGTTGTGGAGGTTCAGGTTCGTCTGCTCGGTTGCGCTGTAGGACGCCGGCGTAATCGTCGCCGTCGGCGCGTCGTTCGCCGCCTGTAGATCGAGCGTAAGCGTATCCGTATCGGATTTTGCACCGCCGGTACCGAGATTACCACCGTCGTTAGTTGTAACGGTAAGCGTCACGTCGGTGCTGGAATTGGCAACCGGAGTGTAGGTTACGCTCTGCGCCGCGTTCGACAAGAACGCGTTGATATTATCCACCGTTCCCGTGAGGGTCAGCGCCGTGGCCGAGCCGCCGACCGTAACGCCGTCGGCAGAAGTCGCCGATAGCGCACCGCTGCCGATCAAAAGCGTAACGGTGACGTTACCAGTGCCCGCATCAGCATCGGAAATCTGGATGGTAGTAAGCCGCGCAGCCGTATCCTCGGCGATCGCAATCAAATCAGGCAGAACATTGACCGGCGCATCGTTCACCGCGGTGATGTTGATCGTCGCGGTATCGGCGGCGGTCAGCGAGCCACCGCTGCCGGTGTCGCCTGTGTCATTGACCAGCAGAGTTAGCGTCGTATTCGCCGGCGGCGCATTCACATTGGCGTTGTAGACGATCGTGCCGCCACTTCCGACCCCTCCCCCATTGGTGTCGGTGCCGGCCAGCAGATTGTTGAGCTCCGCGAGTGTGCCGGTGATCGTGACCGAGGAAGTCCCATTGCCGGTGATGCTGTCGACGCCACTGTTACCGGCCCCCACGGTCAGGGCTCCAGTTCCGACCGACAAAGTCATGGAGATGACGTTGCTGCCCGCATCGATGTCGCCCACCGAAAGGCCGGTGTTGTGGAGGTTCAGGTTCGTTTGCTCTGTTGCGCTGTAGGAAGCCAGCGTAATCGTCGCCGTCGGCGCGTCGTTCACCGAATTGACAGTGACCGATGCCGTATCGGTGGCGCTCGAGAACGCAGAGCTGCCGCCGTTGGACGAGGTGTCCACCTTTGTGCCGGCGGTGCCGGTGCTCTCATCCCAAGCGCGGAACGTGATACCGTCTGTCACCGTGCCGTTGTAATCGGCTGACGGCTTGAAATACAGCCGGGTACCGGCATCTGCTGCAAGCAGCAGCGCGCTGGTGCTGCTGACTGCTCCCACCGCAGCCCAAGTGACTCCATTGTTGGTCGAGTAGTGCCAGGTGCCGTTCGCGCTGTTGGTAGCCGTAATGGCAATGCCCAGGCCAGGACCATCTGCATCCGTCACGTTATCAAAGCCGCCGCCGCTGGCCGTGTCGACCAGTGCGGAGACAAGCGTGCCTACGGCGCCGGACGGCGCAGGCGCGTCTTCATTGACGGCCGCAATGACCGGTGAATCCGTGACGTCGAGAACCGGCGCTTCGTTTACATTGTTGACGTTGATCGTCAGCGTCGAGCTGCCGGTATCGCCGTCATTGTCCGTCAAAGTGTAGGTGAAGGGACGGCCGAAACTGGACGTGATCGTGGACGGCGGCGTGTAGGCATAGGCGCCGTCATCCAGATCAATGACGAAACTCTCGCCGGCGCTGCCGGTGAACGTGATCGTCAACTGGTTGGTGGTAGCATTGAAAGTGGCGGTGTTCGACCCCGAACCCGACGTGGTGATCGCGTCAGTCGCAGGGTTGTAAGTGTAGGTCTTGCCGCCGATTTCGATCGACTTCACATATCCGCCGTCAGCACCGAACGAAGTCGGAATGCTGCCGTCGATCACCGAGCCCGAAATCGACGGACTTATCGTCCCCGCCAGGCTCGACTGGAGCTGGTTGAGGTCGGTGACGATCAGGGCATCCGTATCGGTGCCGGCGCCGGTGCCGTCATAGGCCAGCGGATCGAGGTAGGTGCTGGGCGCCGAGGAGCCCAGTCCGATTGCATAAGATACGACGTCGTTGGCGTTGACGAAGTTGACCCAATCCGTGAGTTCGTCGCCGGACACTTGTTCGCTGGTCGGATCTGGTTGCCCGTCCGAAATGAAGTAGGAAACATTGCGCACACCGGCCGTCGTCAGCTTGCCCGCATCATCGAAGGCGTCAGGCGCAAGCGACGTGGCATCGTCGTAGTCGGTGCCATCATTCGCCGTCAGGCCATCAATGTAGGTCTTTGCGTCCGCGACCGACAGCCACACGCTGCCCTGCTTCTGCGCGGAGTCGTTGAACTTGATGATCTGGACCTTGACGTCGCCAACGGAGTCATACTGATCGAGCAATTCCTTGGCAGCCGCCTTGAGCAGGTCGAGGCGCGTTGCGTAACCGGAGACGCCTGAACTGAAGTCCATACTTCCGGAACGATCGAGGATCAGCAGGATGTTGGTGTCCGAGGATCCCTCGGTCACGGTCTTGACGATCGGCGCAGCGACCGGAATGTCGTCATCGATGGTGATGGCCAACGTGCCGGTAGCCTTGTCGGCGATAGGCAGCGTGGCGTCCTTGACCTGGTAGGTCAGGTTGACGGTCGCGTCGTTCTCGTTGTTGCCCGCATCATGGAGAACCGGCTTCAACAGCGTGAACACGTAGTTGCCGTTGCCATTGTCCGACCCGCCATCCACGACGACCGTGAAGATCGCGCCGCGCGCGGCGGACGATGCGATCAGGGTATTGTTGGTGGCGTTCCAGCTATACGTAACGCTCTCGGAACCAACCAGACCTGTCGTGCCGTCCATCGGCGCGAAGTTGATCGGATCCGAGGCCGCTTTGCCGTCCGTGTTGTAGTTGTGCGGCAAGGTACCGCTGGCGGTTATGGCCTCCCCGGACAGGTCGTCAGCGAAGGTACTGCCGGCAATACCGTTCGGAAGACCTTCGTCGTCCACCGAAGCCGAGGTGTTTCCTGCGGTCGGCAACGAGTTCGTCTGGACGCTGCTAAGCGTGACGGTTGCCGTTGAGGTATCGCCGTCGCCGTCCCTGATCGTGTAGGTGAAGCTGTCAGCACCCGTGTAGCCAGCCTCCGGCGTATAGGTGAAGGTGCCGTTGTTGTTGTATACGACGGTGCCGTGCGCGCCGTTTGTGACGCTAACTTGGCCGGTGAGCTGCGAATTATCCGTATCGACCCCATCGGCGCCGAACTCATCGTTGGCCAACAGGCCGGTCAAGAGCGTCGTACCGGTGATGGTCGTTGCCCAGATGTCGTTCACCGCTGTTGGGGCGTCGTCGACGATATTGATTTTGATCGTCGACGTAGCAGTTTCGCCGTCGCTGTCCGTAGCTACGACGCTCAGGTTTTCGGGCAGGCCGTTGTTACCCTGCAGCGAAGCATGCTGCTCGTTGTCAACGAGCGTGTAGCTGTAGCTTACGGTGGTGCCGTTGAACGCGGTTACTGCAAACGTATTCCCGGTTGCCGTCGTAAACGAAGTGGCGGTAAAAACTCCGTTCGTGACGATGGCGTGACCGTCAATCATCAGGCTGTTGAGCCCGTCGGCCGCTGCAATAGTAAATGTTCCGTTCTGCGAGAGGTTTCCGGAGTCCGGGCTCGAGCCGGCCGACTCGCCTGCGCCACGGCTCGCCAGCAGATCGTTTTCATGGACGGTGATATCGCCGTCTTCGCCGTTGATCCCCGAAATCGTGACGCCGTGATCGGAAATGCCGATCGTCAACGTCGCGGTCGAGACATCCCCGTCGCCGTCGGTCAGCGCATACGTAAAGACGTCGTTCGCAACAACCGGCGACCCGTCGAAACGGGTATAGGTGTAATCGCCGTTCTCGTTGAGAACGAGCGTGCCGTACTGGCCGATGACCTGGAAGTTTTGCGAGCCGTCCGGCGTCGTGACAGTGGTGACGCCAACGACGCCCGTAACTTTCGCGCCGTCTGCGCCAAGCACGTCTGCGCCGAAATTGGTCGTGCCTACCCCGGTGATGACGTTGCCCGTAGCACTTGAATTGTCGGCGAATGCAAAATCGTCGAAGCCAAAGTAACCGGGGCCGTCGACAACGATCTTGTCGACGCTGCCCAGAACGGAGAGACTCACATATGTCGGCCCACCGGCTGCGCCCTGATGGATCTCCTGCGAAAAGCTGCTGACTTGAACGCCATTCACATAACCATAGACCGTAATGGTCATCGGTTCGGAACCGTTCGCGGAGAACCATGCTCCAAGCGCCGTGAACTTGCTGCCATCGGTATGCGTGATGGTAATCGGGTCGCCCGCCGTTCCGGCGTAGCCCTCTCTCTCCAAGCCATCCCTTTCCCCAATGAAGACAAGGTTGCTGCCCGAGTGAGGCGCATAGTTCGCGAAAGGTCCGGAGCCCGGAGGATTGTAAATACCCGCCTGAATGAAATTGAAACCGTGATAGGGCGACGCAATCGGCGTCTCGCCATTCTCGGCAAGCACGACGTCATCGAAATTCAGGGTTTGCACGGCACTTGAAACGGAGTCGGTATCCGCATTCGCCACCGGCATGTCGTCGTCGACGCCGATCGTGAAGCTACCGTTCACCGCGTCACCGTCGGAATCGGTGGCGGTATAGTTGAACGTCAGGCGGATGTCGTTCTCGTTGTTGCCCGTAGCGTGGTCGAGTTGATCCTTCAGCACGACGCGGAATGCGCCGGCGCCTTCATCGGACAACGATACTTCAATGACGGTGCGTCCACCGGCGACGCCAGTCAGGATGGTGCCATCGGCATTGGTCGAGAACACCACCGCCTCGCCCTTCGAGGTGAGCACGGACACGCCCGACACGCCGACGCTCGCATTGGCGAACGTCAGGCTGCGATCGCCGACACCATCCGGATGATCCTGGGTCAGGGTGCCGAGCGAACCCGAAGTGATGTCCACGCCGCTATCGAGGTTATCGGCACCCCACTTGATGTTGAGGTAGCCTGTTGACGTCGTCTCATTGGCGTCGCCATCCGTGTTGGCAACGTAATTGTCGCCCGCTTGAGTGTCGTGGCTACCGAACGCGAGCGGTCCAGTCAGACCGTCCTCGTCGACGAAGGTCACGGGAACGAGGCTGACATTGTCGATATAGGCGCCGAGCGAATTCTCCTGCCCGGCCCCTTGGAAGCCGAGCACATCGCCCGCGCCGGTCCCGATCACGCTGACGGTGATCAGTTGCCAGACACCCGCCGTCATGCCCGTCGAGTCGATGGATTTCACCACCTGCCCGTTCCACAACACGTTCAGGCTACCGCTGTCGGCGTTACCCTGGTTGGGACGCGGCGAATAGTAGAACGTCAGTTCATAGGCCTCGCCGGCATGCGTACCGGCAATCACCTGCTGAATGATCGTGTTGGTGTGGCCGGAGTCGTTGTAGTGGTCGCCACCGGACAGATTCCCGCTGCCGAGATCGGAATCGAGCTCGATCAGCGCGTTGCCGTCCTGTGCGAACACGCCGCCGACATTGCCGGTCTGCACTTCGAACGGCACATCACCGTGTGGGCCCGAGGTGCCGATGTCCACCGAGTTCCAGCCGTCAACACTATGGTAGATCGACCATTGATTATTGCCGAGATCGTGGCCCTGCTCGAAGCTGCCGTTGGCTACCAGGTTGTTTGGCGCGACCGCCGACTCGATGATCGGCATATCGTCGTCGATCGAGATCGCCAGCGTGCCCGTCGCCGAGTCCCCGTCGCGATCGATGACCGTGTAGGTCAGATCGATGTTTATGTTATCTTCATAAGCCGCCTGCGATCCGGCAACGTTGGGATCATCGTGGACGGGATGATCAACCTGGCCAAGCAGCGAGAAGCTATAGGCGCCAGTGGCGGCATTGGTAACCTGGATCTTGAACGCTGCCGTAGCGGTCGCGTGTGCGAGCGTATCTGCCAACGTCGATGCATAGAGCGTGTTGGAGGCGCTATCCCAATAATAGTGAAGCGCCGCATTGCCAGCCGTGACGGCGTGGGCAGCCGTATCGACCACCGCAGCTCCATGCAGCGAAGCGAATCCAACCGAGGCTGGCTCATCCGCCCCGACCGAGAAATTTAAGGTACCGGTAACGGGGGAGAGCGATGTGGCATCATCGCCCGCAGCAATCGTATCGTGGTTACCCGCGGTCAGGTCGTCTTCGTCGACCGATACTATCGCGTTCGATTTCGCAACGGGAATATCGTCCCGGATCTGGATCGTAAACGCACCGGTCGGCAGCTTGACCGTGTCGCCATCGCCGTCGGTAACGATGATGTATTCGGACAGATCAAGCGCTGTCGTCAGCAGGTTTTCGGTGTTGTCACCGTTTTGGCCGTTCAGCGACGGATGATCGATCTGGTCCTTGAGCGTGAAGACATAGGAACCGTTGGACGCGACCGTGAGCGTGAAGACCTCGCGATCGGTGCCGGCCTGGTAACCGGAATTCCCGCCCTGATTGACGTAACCGCGCAGCGTATTGCCGTCGGATACGATCAATATGTCGCCGCCCTTGGACTCCAGGCCGGTGTTGATCGGGCTGTTCTGAACGACGAGATCGAATGCCGTTGAAGCCGGACCATCCGCACCGAAATTGACCAGCGCATTCAGCGCGCCCACGGCAATGGCCGAACCCGTGCCGGTGGTTTCGCCAGTACGATTTGCATCGAGATTGCCCGCGGGCAATCCGTCTTCATCCACGGCAACCGAGATCGTGGCCCCGGTGATCGTCGGGCCGTCATCCTCAAAACGGATCTTGCCGGAAATATCCGCCGAAGCCCTCGCGGGGTCGCCGTCACCATCGGTGACCGTAACCGTGGCAAAAACCTTATTGCTTGCGATCGCAACATACTCGTCCGCGTCGCCCGTATTATTGTGTTCCAGCGAGACGTACTGGACTACTGAAACCTTGCCGGTGACCGGATCGATCGCGATCGCAAACGCCGCCGAGTCGCTTCCGGTATTGGTCGTGCTCGATCCAGAGTCTAGACCGTCATAGCGGCCGACGATCAGATCGCCTTCCTTGAACAGGTAGATGTCCTTGCCATCGGTCGTTTCGAGGCCGGAATTGGTGCCGTTTCCGCCGTTTAAGGTGAGCGAAAACACCTTGGAATTGGAGCTCGCCGCACCGTCGGCGCCGAAATTGGTCGAAACCGTCAGCGCCGCGCCCTCACTCTGCGCAAATCCGATCGCGCCATCGACCTTTTGAGCGCTCGTAAGATGCGGATCCGAGCCCTTGTGGTGAACATTGGCGAACAAATCCCTGACCGCCTGCACCGTCGTATCGTCGTCGGATGACTGAACGTCCGGCGTCTCGTCATGAACAACGGAGAAGCCGCTCGCGGCATTTGCTTCGACCGACGGACCGTCATCGAGGAAGGTGATCAGCTTGCCGATATTGACCGAGTCGGACGACTTGTCGCCGTCGGAATCGGTGACGGTAAGCGTGGCAATGATCTTGCCGTCGAGATTCTGCTGGACCGTCAGCGGGTCGTCGGGCGACGCGTCATTGGCGTTGGTGCCGTTGTCGTTGGTTTCGTTGAAATCGCCGCGGTCGTCATGCTTGATCGAGAGATATTGAGCGACGCTGACCTTGCCGTCTGAATCGATGGCAATCGCGAACGCGACATTGCCGTTGAAGGCGCTGTTGACGTCGGAAACAGTACCGAGGATCAGGCCGTCGGCATTGACGGAAAGGACGATCTTGCCACCGTCGGTCACGAACAGGCCGGAATCCGTTCCGTTGCCGCCTGCCACACTCAATGAGAACCTGTGCGGATAAGGCGGATAGTCCGCGCCGATAGTCGAATCGTCAATAACAACAGCGAAATCCGACCGCGCGTAGGCGATTGCGCCGTTGCCCGAATTGCCACCATTGTTGTCGCCCGGCACGTCCGGATCATCGCCGACGACACCCGTCGCTTCGAGCTTGGCGAACAGATTCCTGACGCTGCTTGCCGTCGTATCGTCCGCCTGGTTGCCTGGAGTTTCGTCGATGGTGACTGAACCCCAACCAGGATCGATATCGGCATGCGGAACGTCATCGGTCACGTTGATCGTGAACTTGCCGGTCAAGGAGATGGTATCGCCATCCTTGTCAGTGAAGGTGACGATGGAGCCAAGGTCGATGTTGGGAATCGAATGCTGGACGCCATTGTCGAGCGGGCCGGAGCGCAGATCGCTGTTCTGGCCGCTACCCTCCGTATGAATCAGTTCGTCATAGAGGCGGAATTCGTACGCGCCGGTCTCGGTGTTCAGGGTGAGCGAGAAAACCGGGTTGCCATTGGGATTGGGCTCGTTGCCCGTGATGATGATTTCGTGGGAGCCAACGGGGCCGTTCGAAATCACATAGGTCAGCAGCTTGCCGTTCTCGCCGTCGCCCTGGGCGGATTGCTTTGAGTACAAGCCAAGCGCGCTCAGTTTCGCAATGGCGTCCGACGAGAAGCCGAATGTCCCCGTCTCGTCAGCACCGACCGAAACCAGGCCAGCCAGCGTGCCCGACACGAACGCGGCACCGGTAAAGATCTCGGTGGTCGAGCCGTCGACATTGCCGCCGTCATACGGGCTGGTGCCCTGCGACCACGGCGTCAGGATGTCGTCCTCATCGACCGTGCGGGCAATGGAGGCGCCCGTCAGAACGGGAATGTCATCCTGCACCTCCATCTTGAACGTTCCAGCACCAAGCGTGATGCTGTCGCCGTCACCGTCGATGGCAATGACAAAGGCCGATAGGTCCAGCGCTGTCGTCAGCGCGTTTTCGCTATTGTCACCGGCCGCGCCATTCAGCGATGGATGATCGATTTGATCCTTCAGCGTGAATGTGTAGGAACCATCTGCCCCGACCGTCAGGGTAAAGACTTCGCGGTCGCCGTTCCCAAAGCCCGATCCGGCAGCGCCGGTCTCGACATAGCCATGCAGCGCGGTCCCGTCAGACACGATCAGGACCTGGGCGCCTTGCGACGTTAGACCCGAGCTGACCGGCGTAGCCTGCGTGGCCAGATGGAATGCGTTCGCACCAGCGCCATCGGTTCCGAAATCGACCAGGGAGGTGAGCGAACCGGTGGCAACGGCAGAGCCCGTTCCGGTGACCTCGCCCGTGCGGGCAGCGTCGGCATTGTGACCGACCAACCCGTCCTCGTCGACATGTGCAATTACTGCGTCTTCGCCGATCAGCACCGGACCATCGTCCTGGAAGACGATGCTGGACATTTCACCGCCGGCGATCTGGATCGTCGCGGAAGATGTCGCGGTGTCGTTGTCGACGTCGGTGATAGTCGCCGTCAGCGTAATGCCAAGGCTTGCAAAGACAACCTCGCTCTCATCCTGGTTGGAACTGAGCAGCGTGAGCGCCTTGCTGGAATCGAAATTGTTGCCGTCCTGGCCATGGTCGATTGCCATGTATTGGTCGATCACGAGTTGACCGCCCGACAGGCTGCCTGCGTCGACGAGCGTGATGCGGATCGCGATCGGACCATTGGGATCGTTGCCGACACGACCCACGACCTCTGTGTCACTGACCTTGAACAGATAGATGGTGTCGTCACCGTACAGGCCGCTGGGATCGGTCACCTTCAGTGTGCTGGCGACGCTGCCAGACGGACCGGAGCCCCCCGTTAGCGAGAAGCTGTACTGATAGGTGGTCGACTTCTCGCCGTCAGTTCCGGGATCCTTGACCACGTTGAACAGCGCCTGCAGGGCGCCCTGTCCCTGCTCTTCGCCGCCAACGGCCGTCTTCACTTCGCCGATCGGAACGGAGCCGGTCGGATCCGGCATTGTCGAGCCGGTATCATCAAGCGGTCCCGGGAAGCCGTCGGGATTGGGATCAAAGCCGATCGATTCATCGAGCGATAAAGTTGCCAGTTGCGCAGAACCTTCTACCGGCTCGACCACCGATACGGAAATGGCCGGACCGTCATCGTCGAATGCGACGCCGATGGAATCTGTCGATACGTGCGTAACGACCACGCCGAGCGCATCGGTGACGACTTGCTGAACGAAAACAACGTCCGCGAGTTCGATCCGATCATTCGGATCGAGCGTGTTGCTGTGCTGAACGGCCTCATATTGTGCGACGCTCAGCTTGAGGGAGACGGGATCCAGATAGAGCGCAAAAGCGATTGCGCCGCCGGCGTTGGGGGTCGTGCCGTTCCCTTCACGCGCAACAATGAGATTTCCTTCCGTGAACAGGAAGATCTCATTCCCGGTTGCGGTCGCTTTCAATCCGGTATCGACTCCGGCAAATGCGGCGCCGGCCGACGTAGTCAGCACATAGGCCACCGTACCGGGACCATTGGTGCCGAAGTTGACGTTCGCCGCGGCGATTTCGGACACGGCGCTCTGCGCCCACCCAATCAGTCCGGCCTGCTGGAAGACAGCCGGCAAGAGTGGATTGGCTTGATCATCTGCGGTGAGTTGTACACCGAGCGTCTCGTCATGAACCGTCAAGACGCCCGCGAGCGTGAAGCTGCCCGAGGGCGCGACGTTCGGGGTACCGTTGAAAGTCTCGGGAGTAAGGGCGAAAGTGCCGAGCGACTCCTGTCCGAGCAGGTCGAGCGGATTGCCCGTTGCCAGCGGATCGACGGAGCTATTGCTGAAGTTCGCGCCGCTGGCTTGGGCATTGCCGCCGCCCTCGCCGGCCGCCGGCAAAATCGACTGGTCCGTGGTGATCGGAAACAGGCTTGCGAATTCGCTGACCGAAACGTCGCGCCCCGGCGCCACTTCGATAGTCAGGTTCTTCAGGGCATCATGCCCTGAATCGAAGAACGGCTCGACTGTCACGGTCGACTTGTTGTCGAACAGGATGATCAACCTATCGCCGACATGGACGAGCGTGATCTTCTCATTCGCGATCCCTGAAAAATCGACCTTGACCTTCTGGTCGTAACCGAGATTGACGACCACCGCCTGGTCGCCCATCGGCTTCGTCAGCTTGAAAATTCGGGGAGGTGCGGAACTGTTGGCGAGAGTGGAACCGGAAAGCTGAGCGACCTGAAATTGCGCGTTCATTAGTCTAAGTACTCCGCCAAAAAAAATGCGTTTAATTCAAGTTTGCAAAAAATATTCCAAACTTTTGACGTATTAAGCTATTGTTAACCGTTCCTAGGGTCAACAAAATCAATTGGTTAACCTCCGCTTTTTGCCTCGCTGTGGTAAACTTGAGATGGCGGCCATCGCCTTGGAAATGGCTTTGAAATGAGCGGCTTGCCTCGAACTGACCAACATTGGCGGCCGAGCGGGGACATCAGATGAAGGTTTTATTGCTCACCGGCGCCCTGTTTTTCGCCGGGCTGGCAGGCTGCGCCTCGGCCCAGGAGCAATCCCGGACGGTCGAGCGAACGGTCAAAAGCGTGCCGAACAGGGACACCCGGATCGGGGTCTACCTCAACGTGCAACCCGATTGCACATCCGGTCCACTGCCAACGATTCGACTGGTCAGCCCGCCCGCCTCCGGCAAGGTTGTCGTCAAGAACGCGAAGGTCAAGGCTACCAACTACAAGGCCTGCCTTGCGCTGGAAGTGCCGGCTTATGTCGCGTTCTACAAGTCGCCTGCGGATTTCCTCGGTAACGACGTGTTGACGATCGAGGTCAAATATGCCGGCGGCCGTACGGAAATCCAGAAGATTACTGTGAACGTGATGAGGGCGGGCGGGGAGCAAAAAATCTAATCGCCGCGATTTGATTGGTCAGCACCGACCCTGATGACGGATTCGTCGGGAGATTGTCCGCAACGGGAAATCGCAAGGGCCGGGGTCGATCCAGGTTGACCAGCAGCAACCACCGCCGACGTCACGGTCCTGCCGGTGCGCAACGGATTATCAGTTTGACGGTACGGCTGATTCTTGCTCTGTTGACTGCATTCTCTTTTTTTACTCGGGGGGCAGCCATGCGCGCCGCATTGGGCAAATTCGTTTTGATCACAGCTTCATTGGGATTCACCGCATGGGCAAGCGCGCATCCGGCCGGCGCAGCGGACCTCGGTTTGATAACCGCTGGGCCCGGCTCAATAGGTAATTGCTCCGAAATCGTTTTCACTTGCGAGAATGGCAGGCAGTATCCGCTCTGCCCGATTGCAACGAGCGTCGTCGGTGAAGTCGTTACCGCATCGCTGCACACGGGCCACCGCGGGGGCATTCACGTTCGGTTGGTCCCGATGGGCGTCGGCTACCGATATGCCGGGCGCGGAGTATGGCTGGACGGCTTCCGCGAGAACGCGCTGCTCAACTTCGGAAAGCACAGCCAGGTCGCATGCACGATCCAGCGCTCCTGATCACGCGCTGACTCCACGTAAAATCGCGGCCGAATAGGCCAGCCCCTACCCCTTTGTGCGGACTACGACGTGCGAAGCGCGGGGGCGCATATAGGCTTTGGGCTGGACATAGCGCGTACAGTGATCATTCCACTGCTGCAACTGCCAATTCCACCTCAAGCATCCGGATTCCACCGCAGAATCATATCCCCAATCCAGCCGATAAGGCTCATCCCCGAAGGGATAAGGACCGCTGTAAGCGCTGCTGCTTGAAAGGACCACGAGCGAAATGGCTGCGCCAGCAATTGCAAAGAACGATTTTTTCATAAGAACCCCGATCTGGAGCGCACACGCCGAAGAGTGCCAAATGGCTTCAAGCTTATCAAGCGACAAGCAGTGGTTCGACCGCGGTTTGCCCCCGGTCCGACGCAACTCTTGTCCTGCCTGATTGATATCGCCCCCGCCTATCATCTTCGGCCAACTGCGCAGGATTTAGATTTCACACGCGGTCAGTAGCGTTGCGGGATCAATCGGTCGTCGGCGCTGCAACTTTCGCTGCGGCTCGACTACAACCGCGATAGCAGAGAGCCAGCTTGCCAGCAGCGCACGCATTCATGTCCATGAAAGGGATAGAACCTACTAAGTAGCCGGATCCCGAAAGCGTCGATACTTGGTTGGGACCGGCTCGGCCGGCACTCCGTTTTCTCCCAGAATATCTGCGACCAGTTCATCCTTAACGACCTTCTCCATCACAGCCCGCACAAGTCGCGTACGCGAGATACCGCGCTGCTTTGCAGCCGCCTGGAGATATTCGACTTCCAAGGGGATGACGATATTCTTGATGGTCACGGCATTCTTGATGGTCACGGCCAGGTCCTCGATGCTCCTTTGCTCTACTGGTCTGCTCTGCTGACCAGCAATCTTGGCAAGAGTTGGAGAGGACGGTGGCAACCATTGCCTTTCTGCTTTGCGTTGCGCTCATATGCATGGAAACATGCATAATCACTTCAAACTGAGAAAGACGTTTGCTAGCGATTATTTCCGCCGCTGGCGTGTTCCGACGCATTCGGCAATCAGCGTTCTGCCTCTCCATGCGCACGTATGCGAGGCTGCACCACCTGGCCGCTCGCGATTTGTCAAAAAAGCCATTGATGACCCAAATCGACTCGCAGCAGGGCACCAAGCATCTACTTGTTATTTAATTTCCGGGGAGCCGGACTAAACTTTACATAATCGGCGGAGCCATATTAAATGAATTCCGACATTTAATCGCGGAGCGAACTGCGAACGCAGTAGAATTGCAATGCCTGCGTACTGTTCCGCCCGCAGGTCTTGAGCCGGGAAGACGTATGAAGGACAGACCGAGCGAGGCCGATCGGCTGCCAGTAACGGTGCTCAGCGGATTTCTGGGCGCGGGCAAAACAACATTGCTTAATCGCGTACTGACGAATCGCGAAGGCCTGCGCGTTGCGGTCATCGTCAATGACATGAGTCAGTTGAACATAGACGCGAATCTGGTCCGCAACGGTGGTGCCAATCTTTCGCACACGACCGAGTCGCTCGTGGAGCTCAGCAATGGTTGCATATGTTGCACGTTACGGGACGACCTCCTGGTGGAGGTCAGGCGATTGGCTGAACAACGGCGCTTTGATTATCTACTGATCGAAGGAACTGGGATTGCTGAACCCCTTCCCATTGCGGCAACGTTCTCGTTTCGCGACGAGGCCGGTGTCTCCCTTTCCGATGTTGCGAGACTAGACACGATGGTCACCGTCGTGGATGCCTTGAGCCTGCTCGCCAACTATAGCAGTCGCGATCTGCTGCGCGACCGTGGCGAGTTGCGCGATACGTACGACCAGCGGACGCTCGTCGATCTTTTGGTTGAGCAGATCGAGTTTGCTGATGTGGTGGTGATCAACAAAGCGTCAGAAGCGATGGAGGCGACGCGTGCGGAAATTCGCAAGGTAATCACCGCGCTCAATCCCCAGGCACGCCAGGTCGAGACTGACTTCGGCAAGATTCCTCTCGAGGCGATTCTGAACACCGGCCTTTTCGATGAAGCGAAGGCTGCGACACATCCGCTCTGGTACAGGGAACTATATAGCCCCGGTTCTCATGTGCCGGAGACAGAGGAGTACGGCATATCCAGTTTCGTTTACAGGGAAAGACGTCCCTTCGATCCCGCCAGACTCTTGTCTTTTCTCAACGAGCCCTGGCCGGGTGTCATACGCGCCAAAGGACATTTCTGGCTTGCTACGCGTCCGGATTGGGTGGGCCTTCTCTCCGTTGCCGGGATACAACGTCGGTGCGAGCCCATGGGCTTTTGGTGGGCGACGGTCCCGAAGCCGAGCTGGCCAAGCCATCCTCAATTTCAAGAACATCTCAACAGCCGGTGGGATGGCACTTGGGGCGACCGTCGCCAGGAACTCGTGTTCATCGGTTCAGGCATGGACGAAGGGCACATCCGGGCCTCGCTCGATGCCTGCCTTGCCCATTCGGAGTTTGGCTTCGATCCGGAGAGCTGGCGCAATCTGAGCGACCCTTTTCCACCGTGGCATTATCCTGATCACACCAACAATATCGGCGTGTCCCTCCGTTAGCTGGAGCTCAATGCTTGCTGGCGCGCGAGACGCCTGCGGCGAGGATGGCCGGGGGCGAGCTCCACCCCATATTAAATCTCAGGTTGATAACCTCAATAAAAAACAATCAGAATGGTTATAACAGGCCAAACGTCCTTCCCGGACCAATCTGCTGGAAAACCAAAGTTATTTGCCGATTGGGTCGGCTTAGACCGACATTTGATCATCGCCAAAACTTTGCTGCTCGACACGGGATAAAATTTGATATTAAATATCTTTAAAGGATTAATATTTCATTTAAATTCAATGGAAATTAAACGTTGCCGGTGCGGCCATGGTCTTAGCAACTATTGCGGATAGCGACGCGACCATGGCCGAGCGGCAGATCGAACGCTGTGACTTGTCGAACCAGCATGCGTGCTCGCTTGTGGTCACTACCCAGCGCAGCATCGCGGTCCAGCGATCCACGAGTGGGCCGTCCATTGAAGCTGTCGCTCCTGTATCCGCCCAGTCATCACGGCTGCAGCCTCTCATACGTATTCCCCTTTCTCGCGCGAGGATATCATGAGGTCCTTCTACGAAGATTCCGGTTTGGGCCGTATTGCTCTCGGACTGCGGACTTGGCCACGCACTGTCCTGCGAGGAAATGCCCGCGCACCCGATTTGGACACTGATAGCGAGTCGCTTCTCGCCGCGCGGAAATGGTGGGAAGGTCCGGGCATGATCGGCTTAGGTGCCGTCGCGTCGACATTCACTGAAATCGCCGAGGCTCGCTTCGCAGGGTTGACAGCGGAAGTTCGAGTGCCAGCCCCTGCGGCAGCCGAGCCAGCAATGTCAGATCCCGTTGTGCTCCTAGGCAGGGTCCCTTCCGCGCCGTTGGCCCCAACTATCATTGGCTCATCTGCGCCCCCTCCGGCGGCTGCCGCCATTTGTGGTTGCGGCTACTTCCTTGCTCCAACACAGGTGCTCGACCAGATAGCGGCGCACGCGGCGCATGTGCGTTTGAGCGGCCAAGTGAATGACAGCCGAGTGTCAGGCGGAGCAGATTTCCTGTTAACCGGCCAAGCCGGGATCATGGGAGCCTCAGTCAGCGCGGAGATGTCTTTACAGAATGTTGCTCCAATCAAAGATTGGGCGTTGGTAGGAGGCCAGGCCGATCCAGGGCCTGGGAGCGGCCAAGGCGGAGTTCTGTCGGGTTCGGTTACGACTGCAACAGCTTCGAGTGCGACCACAACGGCATCGCCCAACGTTGTCGCGGCCGCCGCGGCAGCGTCCACAAACGCGATCGTTCTCGAGAATCAGAAGCAAGGAACTCCACAAAGCGTGTGGGATATCGACGGCGCTGGCAGTTCGAATATCGAAGGCTTTGCTACCGACATCAGCGTCGATAATGGCAACAGAGTTGACTTCAAGATCAACACGAACTCATCGAACTACCGGATCGAGATCTATCGCCTCGGATACTACGGCGGCATGGGCGCTCGATTGGTCACCACGATCCAGCACACGGGCGTACAAAATCAGCCTGCGCCGCTGCGCGACGCGACCACGGGCCTAGTCGATGCCGGCAATTGGTCTGTTTCCGCATCCTGGGACATTCCGGCGGATGCAGTGTCCGGCGTCTACATTGCGAAGCTCGTGCGCCAGGATGGAACCTTCGGCGAAAATCATATCCCATTCATCGTGAGGGATGACAGCAGCACCAGCGACATCATTTTCCAAACGTCGGACACGACGTGGCAGGCCTATAATGGCTGGGGCGGAGCAAATTTCTATGGCGGCAACGGTCCAGCAACGGGTCAAGGCGCAGGACGCGCGTACGCGGTGAGTTACAACCGTCCGATTGCCACCCGTGGCGGAATTGGTCAGGCCGCCGGTCCACAAGATTATTTGTTCGGGGCCGAGTACTCGGCGATCTACTGGCTGGAGCAGAACGGTTACGATGTCTCCTACATGGCAGGCGTCGATACTGACCGTTACGGCAGCTTGCTCCTTAACCACAAAATGTATCTCGACGTTGGCCACGACGAATACTGGTCGGGGCAGCAACGCGACAACGTCCAGGCGGCACGCGATGCCGGCGTGAATTTGTCGTTCTGGAGCGGCAACGAGATGTATTGGCGCACGCGCTGGGGCAACAGCATAAGTAGCGACGGCACAGCCTACCGCACATTGATCTCCTATAAAGAGACCTGGGCAAATTCGTCGATTGATCCGACAAACCAGTGGACCGGAACGTTTCGTGATCCGCGCTTCAGCCCGCCGGCGACCGGCGGAGGTATTCCGGAAAATGCCTTGATCGGACAGTTGTTCCAGGTCGATGATGTCGGCGTCACCCAACCCGACGCCCTGAAGGCAATCACCATTCCCTACGACGACGCCAATCTGCGCTTTTGGCGCAATACCAGCGTCGCCAATCTTCAGCAGGGGCAGACGGCGACGCTGACGAAGAACTATCTCGGCTATGAGTGGGATGAAGCGCCCGACAACGGGTTCGATCCGGCCGGCCTGGTCCGGCTCTCCTCGACAACGCTCCCAGTCAGTACCTATCTACTCGACTACGGCAACACAGTCGGAGCTGGCGTCTCGACACATAATCTAACCCTCTATCGCGCGCCGAGCGGCGCATTGGTCTTCGGCGCCGGAACGGTCTACTGGTCGTGGGGCCTGAGCGACAATCACGACCTGCAACCAACTCCCAGCGACCCGCGCGTCCAACAGGCCATGGTCAACCTTCTGGCCGACATGGGCATCCAGCCGGGAACGCTTCAGTCGGGGCTGGTCCCCACGACCGCCTCAACCGATACCACCGCTCCAACCTCCACCATCAATCCGATAGCAAGCTTTAGCGCGCAAAGCGTGGTCACAATTTCCGGTACGGCATCGGACCTTGGTGGTGGCGTGATCGGCGCCGTCGAGGTTTCGACTGACGGTGGAGTAACCTGGTATAATGCAATCGGCGACGAGAATTGGACCTATACATGGTCGCCGCAGGTTGCCGGGACCTACACGATCAAGAGCCGCGCGGTCGACGATTCCATCAATCTGGAAACGCCTTCAGCAGGTCGCACCGTAGTCGTCTCTGCTCCATCTTACATTACGCTTTTCTCGGGCTCGGCAACTCCTGCTATCGTCAACGTCACGGATGCAAGCGCGGTCGAGCTAGGCGTGAAGTTTCAAAGTTCCGTGGCCGGTACTGTAAGCGGGATCCGCTTCTACAAGGGTAGCCAGGATACGGGCACCCACACAGGCGAACTTTGGTCCAGTACAGGTACCTTGCTGGCGACCGCTACCTTCACAAACGAAACCGCATCCGGCTGGCAGAGCGTGACCTTCTCCAATCCGGTCACACTGACGCCGAACACCACTTATGTCGCTTCCTATCACACGAATGTGGGCCATTACTCCGTCAGCCCTGACTATTTCACGAGCAATGTGACAAGCGGTCCACTGACCGCTTTCGCCAATGGCAACGGCGTGTATGTCTACAGCAGCAACCGAGCGTTCCCGACAAATACGTATTCGGGAGAGAATTACTGGGTTGACGTGATGTTCAATCCGTCCACCGTCAATGGCGTACCGGTGGCCGCGAACGACGTCGGGCCAACTATCGCACAGAATTTGGCTGCGACAATCGCAGCATCGTCCCTGATCAACAACGACAGCGATCCCGATGGCGATGCATTGAGTGTCATCGGGGTGAGCGCACCAACGCACGGCACCGTCGTGCTTAATACCCAGCCCAATCCGCAGAACAATACCATCACATTCACGCCCGATTCCGGCTATACCGGTCCGGCTAGCTTCAGCTACACGATTTCGGACGGACGCGGCGGGACCGCTACGGCGCAGGTTAGCTTCACGGTAGCACCACCCGGAGCGGCTCCGGTAAGCCTGTTCAGCGCGTCAAATATACCGGCACAGACCAGCCTTAATGACGGGCAACAGCTCGAGGTCGGGGTGAAGTTCACCTCCTCCGTGGCCGGTCAGATTACGGCGCTGAAGTTCTATCGCAGCGCCAGCGACACTGGCGCCGACGTCGTTGATCTCTGGACCTCGACAGGCACCCTTCTTGCCAGCGCGACCTTTACCAACACGGCAGCCTCCGGCTGGCAGACGGTGAATCTGTCGTCCGCGGTTTCCATCGCCGCCAATACCACCTACGTTGCCTCCTACCACACGACCGGCGCCTATGTGGCGACCAACAATTACTTCACAACGGCCGTCACGAACGGCCCCTTGACTGCCCCCTCCACCACGACGATCGCCGGCGGCAACGGGGTGTATTCATATGGCGGCACCAGCACGACCGGCATCTTCCCGACCAATACCTATGGCGCCGCAAATTATTGGGTCGATGTCGTGTTTTCGCCGAGCGGCGCCAGCAACATCGCGCCGACGGCGGTGGCCGATAGCGGCGACGCCACCGAAAAAGGCGGCCCCAACAATGGTACCGGCGGCTCCGCCGCCACGGGCAGTGTGCTGGCTAACGACACTGATCCGGATGCCGGCGACACCAAGACCGTGTCAGCCGTGAGCTTCGGCGCGACCGCGGGCACGCTCGGCACGGCACTCGCCGGTGCGTATGGCAGTCTCGTGCTCAATGCTTCGGGCGCGTACACCTACACCGTCAATGAGACCGCCTCCGCCGTGCAGGCGTTGCGGCTATCGACCAACACGCTGACCGAGGTCTTCAACTACACCATGCGCGATGCCGCCGGCGCCACGTCATCGGCGACGCTTACGGTTACCATTCATGGCGCAAACGACGCCCCGGTGCTTGCGGTCCAGACCAGCGATCAATCCGCGAGCGTCGGCTCGGCCTTCTCCCTGACGCTCCCCGCCGGCACGTTCACCGACGTCGATAGCGGCGACACGTTGACCTACGCCGCGACTGCCCTCGACGGGGCAGCGCTCCCCGCATGGCTGACGTTTAACGGAGCGACACGGTCGTTCAGTGGAACACCCACCTCGACTGGCACGGTCGGTGTGCGGGTTTCAGTTACCGATGCTGGCGGCCTCACCACCAGTGAGACCTTCAATATTGTTGTGATGTCGACGCCGAATACGCCACCGACGGCGGTAGCCGATACCGGCGACGCCACCGAAAGAGGCGGTACCAACAACGCCACCGGCGGCTCGGTCGCCACCGGCAATGTGCTGACCAACGACACCGATGAGAATGCGGGCGACACCAAGACTGTGTCAGCCGTGAGCTTCGGCGCGACTGCGGGTACGCTCGGCACGGCACTCGCCGGTGCGTATGGCAGTCTCGTGCTCAATGCTTCGGGCGTGTACACCTACACCGTCAATGAGACCGCCTCAGCCGTGCAGGCGTTGCGGCTATCGACCAACACGCTGACGGAGGTCTTCAACTACACCATGCGCGATGCCGCCGGTGCCACTTCGTCGACGACACTTACGGTTACTATTCATGGCGCAAATGATGCGCCGGTGCTTGCGGTCCAGACCGGTGATCAGAACACGACCGTCGGCTCGACCTTCTCCCTGACGTTACCTGCCGGCACGTTCGCCGATGTCGATAGCGGCGACACGTTGACCTACGCCGCGACTGCCCTCGACGGGTCAGCACTCCCCGCATGGCTGACGTTTGACGGAGTGACACGGACGTTCAGCGGAACACCTACCTCGACCGGCACGGTCGGTGTGCGGGTTTCAGTTACCGACGCTGGCGGCCTCACCACCAATGAGACCTTCAACATCGTGGTGACGCCGCTCACCGTGAGCCTGTTCTCAAGTTCGGACACGCCGGCGATACTATCGGACCCCGATACGGCGCAGGTTAATCTCGGCGTGCGGTTCACCTCATCCTCGGCAGGCACCATCACGGGGATCAAATACTATAAGGGAGCCAACGATACCGGTACCCATACCGGCTCGTTGTGGAGCAGCACGGGCACTCTGCTCGCAACCGCAACATTCACAAATGAAACGGCGAGCGGCTGGCAGACCGTGACGTTCAGTAACCCGGTAGCAATCGACGCCGGGACTACTTACGTGGCCAGCTATCACAGCAACGGCCATTACGCAGCTACTGGCAACTACTTCACTACCGCGCGCGTGAATGGACCGCTCACGGCGCCTGCCAGCAACAACGGCGTCTACGTCTACGGGACCGGCAATCTGTTCCCCACGAGCACCTATGGTGCAGCCAACTACTGGGTCGACGTGATCTTCAGCCCCGCAAGCAGCGGAACTAACCAGGCACCCGTTGCGTCGAATGATTCCGGCTTCAATGTTACTCAGAACACCCCACTTTCCGTGGCAGCGTCGAGCTTGCTTGCCAACGACACTGATCCGGACGGCGATACCTTGACGATCACGGGCGCAGGTAGCGGTGTCAACGGCACCGCAAGCTTCAACGCCCAAAACAACACGGTAGTGTTCACGCCCAACTCCGGCTATACGGGACCGGCGTCGTTTACATATGCCATCTCGGACGGCCGCGGCGGGACGGCCAACGCAACGGCTTCTTTGACCGTCAACGCGGCATCTGCGAGCATCGTAAGCCTGTTCAGCTCCAATCCGACACCGAGCTTGGTATCAGTCAATGACCCGAACTCAGTCGAGCTCGGGCTCAAATTCCAGGCGTCCAGTACCGGAGATGTCACAGGGCTGCGCTTCTACAAGGGCGCGTCGAACACCGGCACCCATGTCGCGCATCTCTGGACCAGCACCGGTACCCTGCTTGCAACCGCCACCTTTACCAACGAGACGGCGAGCGGCTGGCAGCAGGTGGACTTCGCCACACCGGTGACGATCACGGCCGGGACAACGTATGTTGCGTCCTATCACACGTCAGGAAACTACGCCGCCGATCCCGGCCTGTTTAACTCGGCGGTTACCAACGGACCGCTGACTGCACCATCCTCCGCCACGAGTGGAGGAAACGGCGTGTACGCTTATGGATCAGGTGCCCTTTTCCCAACGAATAGCTACAACTCCACGAGTTATGGCGTCGACGTTCTGTTCCGTCCGCAACTTGTGGCCTGACAAGGAGATTTTGCTTCCTTCACCGGAGCTTCGGCGACTTGGACTAAGCCCTCGTTCGCCCGGCTCCGATGGACGCCTCGATGCGGGACGGCACGTCAGATCGACGGATTGCTGCCAAACGTTGAGGATTTAGTTTACTCGTCGGGCCGTGCGGATTTCGGCCGAGACGCTTCAATGTCGTAAAGTCGTGCAGGAGACCCGAACGCCTTAGCTCCTGGTGGGATATCCCGATTGACCAGCGAGTTTGCGCCGATCACCGCTCTGTCACCTACCGTGACCCCCATCTGAATGATGGCATTTGGACCGATGTAGACCCCGTGACCGATCCTTGTCGGCGCGTAGTCGACCGGCTCCGCTCCAAGCGAGGTAGAGCGATTCACGGTGTTGTGTGTGTAGATCTGAACACCGGCGGAAATGGAGCACCAATCGCCGATCTCAAGACTCCCACCCGATCCATCCAGAATGCAGCCCGGGCCGATCCAAGTATTTCGTCCAACGGTGACCTCACTCAGAACGAGCACATTATCATACATTGTCGTGCCCTCTCCGAACCCACAAGCCGCAGCGTTGTCATGGCGTTCGGAAAGTAGGTCCGCGATCGACACTCTTCGATTGAACTGTCGCTTCTTGCGAGCTGCAAGAAGTTGAAAAAAGCGCCGGCAGAGCGCCAACCATTCGTCAGCCTGGTCTTCGGTTATTCGATGATCAAACCTTGAGTCCATTGGGCTTCCGCGCTCTCCGCGTGTTACTGGCTCGGGATTCGGCTGCAGGTCGGACAACGGAACCGGGTTTGCATATGCGTCAATCTGCCCAACTATCATCGCGAATTCAAGGTAGGTCGAAGATGAATGGGGTCTCGACCTAACTGCCCGTTCTGACATCTCATGGGAATTGCGAAGTTGCCGGTGTCGCGCCCGGCGTCCTATGAAAGCAATCCCGCTTCCTGCATATCCCAATCGGCCCAGGTTTTCCTAACGCGAGCAGTCTTCCACTCAGGAACGCTTTCTCGTCAATCCCGGACTTCCCAAGGAAATAACTCCACCGCTTCGACGTTAGGGGCCTGCGACAACTTCGCAGCCAAAAACGGCGCGAGCTTCTCGGCGATCCTCTGCCGCTCCAGATGTATTTCGCGACCGATCGCGTCGGAATACAAGCGCAGCATATGGATCGTGTTGCGCGGCACCGTGCATACTACTTGGCCGGGATCTGTTGTTGCAGGCACCAGAAGAGCTTGCCCATCCCAAGTGACCTGGTCGAACAACCAGCGAACCACGTTAAATACCTCAAATTTAATATAAGATATTATATTGCATCCAATTCCCCAGCAAGCTAAATTTAAAAATATTATATTGATCTTTAAAATAAGAGTTAGTTTATTTTATGCTCGAAGGACTCCTTGTCATTATTGGCATGGAAGTGGTTCTACTCGTTTCAATCGCAGCGATGACGTTTCATCACAGGCGAATGGATGTGCTTAGTGGACGCTACTTTGCAAATGATCAAAGCGATCACGTGACGGCTGATTTGGATATCGAACAGCTCGAATGCGAGCAAACGGCACGACAGAAGGACGTGCTGACCGCTCCGCTCGACGAGAGGTCAAAACCGCCTCTGCCCCGCAGCTCCGAACCGACACGTATTCGGAGGTGGGAGTTGTGGCGCTCGTACATTCGCCACCTTAGAGCGGCGTCGGCGGATCGAGCTTGGGGTTCGCGACGCGCGCAATCCATGTCGAAGGCTAACCTCTCGACCGGCACGCTTGGCCAGGGCAGCCAAACGCATGCGGCACTCCCCGAAGGTATTCGAATATATGCAGTGGGCGACGTGCACGGCCGCTCCGATCTTCTGCAGAGGCTGTTGGCCGCAATCGATGCCGATTGCGAACAACGTCCGGTCCCCCGCCCAATTACCGTCTTCGTCGGTGACTATATCGACAGGGGACCCGACTCGCGAAGTGTGCTCGATCTGCTGCTACGATGGCAGCAGTCCCACCAAGCAATCTTCCTTCGCGGAAACCATGAAACATTCTTGCCGCGTTTCCTTACCGATCCACGAAGCTTGGACGAATGGCGACAGTACGGCGGTCTCGAAACCCTGCTGTCTTACGGTCTTAAACCGAGCATCAATCCTGATCGAAACGAACAGACCATGCTGGCGACCGAGTTCGCGGAAACTCTTCCGAGAGAGCATCTCGATTTTCTGCAAGCGCTCGAATTGACGTTTAGCTGTGGCGGCTTTCTCTTCGTCCATGCCGGCGTTCGCCCCGGCGTTCCAATCCACGAGCAGACCGAGGATGATCTGCTCTGGATCCGTGACGATTTTCTCAACTGGGAACAGCCGTTCGAACGCTTCGTAGTGCACGGCCATACACCGGTGAACGAGCCCGATCTGCGGCTGAACCGGATCAATATCGACACGGGAGCCTACGCAACAGGACGGCTCACCTGCGTCGTCATCGAGAACACTGCCGTTACCCGGTTGGTTAGTGACGAGATTCAGTTGGACGGAACGTTCAGCGTTCCTTCAACGCGTGCTGCGCCTGATCCTGCAAGGGCTTGAGCAGATAGGACAGCGCGGTTCTCGACGGCGTCTTGATAAAGACCTCGACCGGCATGCCTGGCACCACCTTGGCCGATCCGAGCTTTGCCAGTTCCTCGGGCTTGAGCAGAACCCGAGCCGTGTAATAGCTCGCGCCGGTCCGCTGTTCCTGTGTGAGGTCTGCTGAGACCACGGCGACTTCCCCATCTATCTCGGGGGTTGTCTTCTGATTGAAGGCCGCAAACCGAAGCGTTGCCGATTGACCAACATAGACCTGATCAATTTCTCGGGGAGCAATCTTGACCTCAACTGCGAGGGCGTCGGCATCCGGCACGATGAGCATGATCTGCTCGCCCGGGGCGATCACGCCTCCGACAGTATGGACCGCAAGCTGATGAACTCGGCCGGACTGGGGTGCTCGAATGTCGATGCGATTGAGCTGGTCCACGGCAGCGATCTTGCGTTCAGCAAGTTCGGACAGCTTTGAGCGGGTTTCTATCAAATCCTTGCCCACCTCGGTTCGCAAATCCTGATCGATTTGAATGATCTGAAGTTCGACCTCGGCAATTTTACCCTTTGCCTGCGCGATCATCCCGGCCAGTTGACTACGCTCGCCCTCCAGACGAGCGCTGTCGCGCTCCAGCGCGTTGAGCCGAGCGATCGGCACGAGATTCTTCTGCCAGAGGCCGCGAACTCCTTCCAGTTCTCCAAGGATGAAATTGACTTCCTTCTGCTTGGCCTCGGCTTGTCCTGTATAGCCCTTGATTTCGTCCTGTAGCTGCGCTCGTCGCTCCTTGAGCTGCGACTTCTGCCCGTTCCGGGCCTGGCCGCGAAGGTCAAATAACGCCCGTTCGGCAGCGATGGCGCGCCCGGCTTCGGAACGGCTGTCTTTCATCCTTTCCAGCAGCGCCTTCGGAAATGCGATCTCGTCGACGCTGTCCCGTTCTGCTTCAAGGCGAGCCTGGCGAGCGAGCAGTTCGTCGAGGTTCTTGGTGACGATCGTCGCGCTAGCCAGCGTCTGAGTTTCATCAAGACGAATTAATATGTCACCCGCACTAACCTTGTCTCCGTCCCGCACCCGCAGTTCGCCGACAATACCGCCGGTGCCGTGCTGAACTTTCTTCACGCTCGAATCGACGACGACGACGCCTTGTCCGATCACCGCGCCTGACAACTGCGAAGTTGCTGCCCAGCCGCCGATTCCAAACGTCACGAAAGTCGTCATGATGATCCCGACAACCATGTATCGCTGAATCGAGTGCAGCGCCGGGGTTACCGCACTGTCCATCTGCCGCCTCCCTGGCTATCCGCCACCACCTTGAGCGGGACGGGTGTCCGTAGCACGGTCCTGAGAACCTCCTCTTTCGGACCAAACGACTGCACTCTTCCATCGCCCACCACCAATACGTGATCGACGGCTTCAAGCGCTTTTGGACGATGGGCAACCACTACGACAATGCCCCCGCGGTTACGCACGTTGACGATTGCCTCGGTTAGCGCTGCCTCCCCCTCTGCATCGAGATTTGAGGTCGGCTCATCAAGCACAACCAGGAAGGGGTTGCCGTAGAAGGCACGCGCAAGCCCGATCCGCTGTCGCTGGCCAGCGGACAAGGACATTCCGCCCTCACCAACCTGGGTACTATAGCCTTCCGGGAATGAAAGGATGAGATCATGCACGCCTGCAATTCGCGCCGCTTCCAGGACGGCGTCCGGGGTGGCTTTTAGATCGAATCGCGCAATATTAACGGCGATGCTGCCCTCGAACAGTTCGATATCCTGCGGCAGATAGCCGATATGTTTACCCAATGCTTCCGAGGACCATTGATCCAGCGCAGCGTTGTCGAGCTTGATCTTGCCACGAAGCCGTGGCCAGACACCAACAAGCGCACGGGCCAACGTCGACTTGCCGGCACCGCTCGGCCCGATGATTCCGACGGCTTCGCCCTTTCGCAGATGGAACGAAACATCATTAAGGATCAGCTTGTCTGAATCCGGCGCCGCGACATAAAGCTGCTCCACCACGAACGTTTCGGTCGGCGCCGGCAGCGCGAGCGGCTCCTTCTCCTTGGGCAGAAGTTCAAGCAGCTGATCCAGCCGTTGTCCGGACTGACGCGCGGCGACGAAACCTTTCCAGTTGGCGATCGCCGTCTCTACCGGGGCAAGTGCCCTCGCCGTCAGGATCGATCCAGCAATGATGATGCCGGCCGTAGATTCCTGATTGATGACAAGGACCGCGCCAACGGCAAGGACTAGCGACTGGAGAAATGAACGAAACACCTTGGACAGCCCACCGAGCCCGCTCGCCACATCGCTCGTTCTCTCGTGTGCGGCAAGGTACTTGGTATTCGTGGCCTGCCAACGTTGCGCAGCCTGCCGCCTCATGCCCATGGCCTGCAGAACTTCGGCGTTTCGTCGCCCCTCCGCAGCAAGCGCACTACGTGAAACTGCCAACTGCGCAGATGCCTTTGCCGGGCCGCGCGTTCGCGTTTCAGTCAATACTGTTATGGAGACCAGCAACAGCCCACCGATCAGGGCGGTCACGCCGATCCAGAAATGAAAAAGGAAGCAGATGCCGAGATAAACGGGCATCCAGGGCAGGTCAAACAGCGCAGTTGGTCCGCCTCCCGAAAGAAAGCTTCGGACCTGATCAAGATCCCGAAGAGGCTGCATGCCGTCACCGTCGCCCCGGGTCTTCAGCGGAAGACGAACCATCGAATCGAAGACTCGCGCCCCCAGCGTTTCGTCGAAGAAGCGACCAATGCGCGCGCTTATTCGATTTCGGACCAGATCCAGGCCACCCTGAAAGACGTAGAGCACTGTGGCAAGGAGCAAGAGCGCTACCAATGTCGGTATGCTCCGTCCGGGTAGCACCCGGTCATAGACCTGGAGCATGAAGAATGAGCCCGTGAGCATCAAAAGATTGCTCAGGCCACTGAACATTGCCAGGCCCCAAAAAATCCGCCGGCAAGACCCCAAGAAGGCCTTCATCTCAGATCGCGGTTCATCGTAGTCCCGCGTCGAGCGCCATCGCGGGAATAGGCGCTGTCGAATGGCTTCGACCAAACGCTCTGCCGATCCAATCAACTCTGAAATGCGCAAGCGCGAGCGCGCACGTTTCGCCAGAATCCCCAAGGCGGCGACAAATACCGCCCAATTCGATACGTCTATCTCGTCTAACTTCTCAGACGGGAGGATTTCCGCCCGCCGTGCGACATCAGTCATGGTACTTGCCCCTTGAACCATGCCCTTATTGAGGTGATATCCCCAAGGCAGATTTATACCAACTCCCTTTTACAAACCTTGCTCAGGCGAAGTGGAAGTCCTGACTACTCAGCGAACTCAGCTTGGTATTCTTCAGTGTGAGTGTATCGCTTCCGCTAGAAATGACGATATCCTGACCAACTTGGCTCGCGTGCGAGAGAACGCTCGCAAAGCTGTCGAACACCGTCTTGCTGAACTGGATCGTGTCCTGCGCGCTTCCACTGGCCGTGAAATCCTTAATGACGTCACGGCCGAAATTTGCGGCAAACGCGAAAGTGTCGGACTGGCCGCCGCCAACCAGGATATCATTACCTGAGGTGCTCTTCAGCGTATTGCTGCCTGTCGAGCCAAGAATCGCGCTGCCTGAAGTACCAACGACCTGACCAGCGCTATCGATCTGCTTGGCAGTATAGGTGTGTAACGTGTCGGACACGGCCGACGATGTCTGGAAGGACCAGGTACCATCGGCCGCCGCCGTAACTTTTCCAATTGACGTGTTGCCATCGTACAGCTTGATCTGACTGTTGGCATCGGCGACGCCTTTGATGGTGACGATGTCGCTCCAGTTCTTGTACATGGTGGTCAAGGCGACGGCCGAAAGGGGTCCTGCCGCACCGGAAGCACCGATCTGGCCGTCACCGTTGAGATCCTGATGGAGGCTCGTCTCGAGCGACTTAAGGGCATAGTTCGTACCCGACACGTGGCCGGTCAGGCCGCTGACATTGGAAACGTAGTTGCCGTTATTGTCGGTGTTCCAGGCCGTGTACAGACCGGTGCCGGCATCCTTCCAGGCCACCTGATAGCCCGTCGCCGTCTTCTCAGCGCCGATCGGCGCCCAGGCGCCAAATTGCCCGTCCACAAAATCCGCACCGCCATACTTCAGCGAGGGGCCCGATCCACCGCTGTCATAGAGGAAATAATGATCACCAGCATGGGTGAGATCAGTTGAGCCTTGCGTCTCGACCGCTGTCGTTACCAGCCCGATCTGCCCGTCACCGTTGAGATCCTGATGGAGGCTCGTCTCGAGCGACTTAAGGGCATAGTTCGTACCCGACACGTGGCCGGTCAAGCCGCTGACATTGGAAACGTAGTTGCCGTTGTTGTCGGTGTTCCAGGCCGTGTACAGACCGGTGCTGGCCTCCTTCCAGGTCACCTGATAGCCCGTCGCCGTCTTCTCCGCACCGATCGGCGCCCAGGCGCCAAATTGCCCGTCCACAAAATCCGCACCGCCATACTTCAGCGAGGGGCCCGATCCACCGCTGTCATAAAGGAAATAATGATCGGCAGCATGGGTAAGAGCAGTTGAGCCTTGCGTCTCGACCGCTGTCGTTACCAGCCCGATCTGCCCATCGCCATTGAGATCCTGATGGAGGCTCGTCTCGAGCGACTTAAGGGCATAGTTCGTACCCGACACGTGGCCGGTCAAGCCGCTGACATTGGAAACGTAGTTGCCGTTGTTGTCGGTGTTCCAGGCCGTGTACAGACCGGTGCTGGCATCCTTCCAGGCCACCTGATAGCCCGTCGCCGTCTTCTCAGCACCGATCGGCGCCCAGGCGCCAAATTGCCCGTCCACAAAATCCGCACCGCCAAACTTTAGCGAGGGACCCGAGCCGCTAGCGCCGTCGAGTCGGTAGTTATCGCCAACCAGAACTAGCTTGATCGACCCGTCTGACTCGATGGTTGTCGTGGTCGACGGTGGCGCCGTTGCACCGATCACGCTGCTGACCGACTGCGAGGCGGCGCTGACATTGCCGGCCGCGTCGGCAGCCTTGACCGTCAGCGCGTGCGTGCCGGTCGACAAGGCGTTCGTCGTGACGCTCCAGGCTCCGGTCGAGTTTGTCGTCCCCGTTCCGACGACCGTGGTGCCGTCGTAGACCGTGACCGTGCTGTTGGCCTCGGCGGTCCCCGACAGCTTGACCTGATTGGTATTGACGATGGCGTTGCTGCTCAGGGCCGGGGCAGTCGGCGCCAGCGTATCCACCGTCACGGTCACCGCACCGGATGCGGCACTGGTCTGGCCGCTCGAGGTGGTCGCGGTCGCGGTCAGCACATGCTTGGCGTTGGTCAGGACCGAGGTGATGTAGTCCCAGCTCCCGGTCGAACTGGCGGTCGTCGTGCCGATCTGGGTCGAGCCATCGTAAATCTTGACGGTGCTGTTGGCGGCCGCGGTGCCCTTGAGCTGGAGGGTATTGTCGCTGGTGATGCCATCGCCGGCCGCTCCGGTGTCGTTCGAGAACGACGCGATGGTCGGGGTCGCCGGCGTGGCCGGGGGTGCCGAGGTGCCGGTGCTGGCCGTGACCACGGCAGACGCCGCGCCGGTGTTGCCTGCCGCATCCGTCGCCCTTGCGGTGAGGCTGTGCGAACCGGCCGCAAGGGCACCGGTGGTGTAGTTCCACACGCCACTGCCGTTGGCCGTCGCGGTCCCGATCTGGGCCGTGCCGTCGAACACCTTCACGACGCTGTTCGCTTCCGCGGTGCCGGTCAGGTTCAGGCCGCCGTTGGCGTTGTTGGTGGGCGTCGCCATCGTCGGGGCCGTGGGCGCCACCGTGTCAATTTTCACGGCAAGCACCGATGACGTCGAACTGGTGCCCGACGTGGTGGTGGCCGTGGCCTTGAGGCTATGATTGCCGTTCGACAACGCAGCGGTCGTGTAGCTCCACGCGCCACTGCTGTTGGTCGTGGTGGTCCCGATCTGGGTCGTACCGTCGAACACCTTCACGGTGCTGTTCGCGGCCGCGCTGCCGGTCAGGGTCAGCGTGCTGTCGTTGGTGATGCCGTCACCGGCCGCGCCGCTGTCGTTCGAAAAGTCGTCGATCGTCGTCGACGTCGGCGAGCTGCCGCCGCCTTCCACCGGCCAAGGGGGCGGGATAAGTTCGCCCGGAACGAGCTCACCATTCACGATGGTCGCGGAGCGTACATTTTCCCAGCGAGTGATGTGTATGTCCGCATTGACTTCCTCAAAGAGAAAGTCGTCAAACATAAATGGTCCCACAAAATACACGTCTTTGAGGGAGACGGTGATATCGTTCGCATCCGCGGCAATACGCAAGCCAAACGGACCACTCTGAAACACCACGTTATCGAAAGTAAATGTCCCACTGTAATCATCTGCAATGAACATTCCAACAGCGGTGTTGTCGGGGTTCACAATTGTCGTATTTGTGATGGTCACATTCCCGGTGCTGCCAGGGGCATAGGCTTGAATTCCATCGGCATGATCGTCTGCTATTCCGGCCGTTTCAATGTACGAATTACTGATGGTGACATCCCCGTCACCCGCAAGGCGTATACCTTCCCTTGAATCAATACGGACGTGGTCGATGGTGAACGAGCCGGCGCCTACGGTTGTTACGGACGGATTGCCGCTGTTGTCGACAATACTTTTATATGAAAGCGTCCCGCCATCTCGGAGCGTGACCGAACTCGAACTCGTAACCCCGCTTAACAACGGGTCGTTCCAGCTGAGAGGGATGCTGTCGTAGGTGGCCATCGTTGTCCCTTGTGTCCCTTTCGCGCCTCATCCACGCGCGCAGTGATTTCGATGAGCGAACGCTATCCCAATCAACATAACGCTATCCCAATCAACATTACCGTCACCGTCGTCGCCCACGTTGCTTGCGACCGGACTAGGTCGCCGTCTTCAAAAGACGTACTCGATCGTCGGAGGCTTTTTTGGGACGACATGACGGCGCACCCAAGGTGATTTCTTCATTATCCTCAAAGTTCGAATTATTGATGTATATCGCTAGCATTCTTTTTCGGTCGTTTTTAAATGTTCGTTATCGTTTATTTTAAACGTGGTATTTAATGCAGCAGTTCGTCGGCTTCGTCTTCAGCTTCAGTTTCGCGGTCAAGTTCGTCGGGGGATTCGTGCACCGCCTCGCGCGCCGGCTTGTCCTCATCAGGCTTATCGAAGGCACACAACTCCACCTTCAAGTGATCCCGGTACTTGCGGCGCTATGCCACCCGGATATTTTGTGAGCAACCGCGCGATGTCAGCAACGGACCAACGTTGCGCGCGGCCTTCTGGCCTCTGCGTTCAGCAACTCGTACAGCACGCGGCCCTCGCCATTGCACCAAGCGCGACCGCAACAGCTCTGGCGGCATGCCTGAAGTTGAAACGTCTGGCGAAGGCCCGTTAAACATGGAAGACACCGCGGCGGTCGTCCCGGGGAAACCCTCGACAAGACGAACCCTCCCTATACCCGCCGCAAAATTGCGCCCTTATGGTAGGATGGCAGGCGAGCGGCGGAAACGACCGCTGCCGGAAGTTTTGCTGACTTAGTTTGTCCCCCAACGCCCTAACCCTAAGTTTACCCGGCAATGCGGCAGGAATCGGCGTGAAGGTGCCTGAATTGCATTGCTCTCTTTCGGCTGGACTATTTTATCTTGCACTGTGCTAAAAATGCAACATTGCCCACTCGCCTTGGCGGGCAGCCCGTGAGAAAGCCCGTAGTCCGGAGCCGCTATGGATTGAGCAGTTGATACAAGCGCTGCTCGGCGCCCATACCGGAACCGAAATCAGCGGCGCTGCCCGCGATAGGTCGCAGGTCCTGCAGTGTGATTCCGAGGCCTCTACGAGCATTGGTGAACAGTCTGTCGTAATAGGCCGCTCCGCCGGGTTTGGTGTGTTGCGCAGTGATGCCGTTTGCTGTGATCGAGCCAGTAGTACCACACACTATGTTCTTCGAATCCGTGCCGGCTCCGACAATTCTGATAAAGGTTCCGTCATGTACCAAGCGGGGGGCATTTATCAGCGTGTTGTTGCGAACGATGTTTTTGGTCGTCGGTCCGCCATCGATCACGATGCCGTTGGCCATCCCGGTACAAACGATGTTCTGCTCGATAACGATGTTGTCGTACAACCCGTCCGCCACGAAGACCCCCTGACATGTGGCCGCTCCCGCCGTGATCGGCAAGTGCACATTCCCGCGCAGGACGCCATTCGTCGAAGACCCCTGACCCTGGATAAAATCACAATGGTCATCGGGTGCAGGGAAATACCGGCCACCCGACACATTGTTCTCGATCAGAAAGTCCGTGAGGCCAGCGAACTTGAACCCATCGGTGCCGATATAGTCAACCTGGTTTTCTGCTACCGTAAGTCGAGTCGTGCTGAAAAGGGCGATGCCGTTGTGAACATCGTGAACGTAATTCTTACGAATTACAATATCTTGGCAATTCAGGACAAACAGACCGTAGTGTCCGCTATAATCGTCGTCCATGAGACCATGCGTCTCGCAATTGAGAAAGTCTATGTGCTGACTGTTCTCAATGTTGGTTACCTTCGAACCCTGTGACCCATTACTGGGGCTGCTGACGCGAACCCCGTCAATGCGCAGCCGACTGGAGTTCAGCACCGACAATGACTGGAACACCGCGCCCTTGGGCTGCTCCGAACGGAGCGTTACATAGCTGCCGAAGTTGCGTCCGGAGATGGTGTAGTGGCCGTAGTCGCCGGACTGGAGCACGATTGTCTCGTCGTCGACCGCGGCCTTCAATGCGGCGGACAACTGTGCCGTTGTCGCCACCACGCGAACCTTGGGTGCTATCGCGCCAGTCACCTCGACTCGACGCTGTAAGCCAGGATCGATCGTACTGGAAAACGTGCCGACACCGGCACGGTCGTTTTGCTGGGCCATCGAGATGGCCGGAGCGAGTGTAGCAACGACAGCACTCGTCAGGCTCTCTAAGAGCTGACGTCGATTCATGGTCACTCCTTCCATGGCACGCAACTTGGGCGGACGCTCGATCAAGCCTACTTCGCGCCGTTGCGTGTCACCTTGGCGCCAAATACCGGGAGGGGCTGCATTTATCATGCGGAGAATATGCCTCGGCAACCACATTATCGTCCCTGACGGGGCCGCCCCTCCTTGAGATTGGCGATTGCATTCGGTATCTTAGAAACATGAGTTTTCAAACTCAAGTCGTGGTCGTGGTGGTCGGCTTCCGTAACGCAGGTGACGTTGCCGATTGCCTACGGGCCCTTGCCAGGGCACGGCGTGAGCCGACATTCGAGGTCTTCATTGCTGAAAACGGTGGCCCTGTGGCCATGGACTCGCTAGTCAAGCTCCTTGTCGCAAACGGTGGGCCCTGCCAGGCCATCTCGGAACCCGAGCTTCCGATCGATTCGCCCCTGATGCTGCGACGCCACCTTTTCCGTTTGGTTAATACCGACGGCTCGCTCGGCAGCCGCGTGTACGTGGCGGAGATGGTTGACAATCTCGGCTATGCCGGGGCCATCAATGCTTGGCTGCGGCCACTGTTACAGATTCCCGGCTGGCAAGGCACTTGGATCCTCAACCCTGATACCGAACCTACACCTTCAGCCCTCGCCGAACTTGTCGCCTACTCCGCGCGCTGTGGCAAGGGGATGGTTGGGAGTTGTACCACGTTAACGACGAATCCGGACTGCGTGCATTCTCGTGGCCTGGCCTGGCGGAAGCTCGCGGCAAAGACTTTGGCGATCGATTATCACGCTCCGATCACGCCTGCGCCTAATCCAGATGATGTTGAGGCTCGCTTGATTGCGCCATCTGGAGCATCCTGTTACGTAACACGCAATCTTATCGAGCAGATAGGCCTGATGGACGAACGCTATTTCCTGTATTTCGAAGATCTGGAATGGGGCTGTCGTGCGAAACATCTGGGCGAGATAGGTTACGCGCACAGTTCGGTGGTGCCTCACAAGGGCGGCACGACGATCGGAACGTCCGGGAGCCGCGCGAAATTGTCAGTTCTTGCTGTCTATCTCGAATTCCGGAACCGTATCCTTTTTGTCAGAGATCGGTATCCAGCATGGCTGCCTTGGACTGTCCTCATGCAGATCGTCCATGCCTGCTCATTCGGTGCTGTAGGCGCGTTTAAAAATATGATGGCCGGCTTTCGAGGCTTACTGGCAGGCATTTCGGGTGAGGTCGGCAGACCGGACCGGATACTCAAGGCCCACAAACGCTGACCAGGTGCCGCGTGAACATGAAGAGGTATGTTAAAATTCTCGTTAGTGGCGCGTACTTCGCTGCCGTGCGGGTCGTGCGCGGCTTAGGACAAGCCTTCGGCCGCAGGACGCCAAATACAATGATAATTCTCTATTATCACAGCGTGCCGTTGAACAAGCGTCCCAACTTTGCTCGTCAAATGGCGATACTGGCGCAATATGCGCAGGTAGTGCCAGCCGATTGGTGCGACAAGACGGATCCTGCACGCTACTCCGTGGCCATAACGTTCGACGATGCGTTCACTAGCGTGATTGATAACGCGCTCCCTGAGCTCGCATTGCACGATTTCCCGTGCACCATCTTCGTACCGTCCGGTGTCCTTGGGCGCAATCCAGACTGGGCCATGGAGGGTAACGTAGACCGTACCGAGGTCGTCATTGACGGTGCATGTTTGAAGCAGTTGCGGGGCCCGCTTGTTGCGATCGGAGCTCACAGCGTCAGCCACCCGCGCTTGACACGTATTGCGCCCGGCCAAGCTCGAGATGAAATTGAAGGGTCGCGCGCCGCGCTCTCCGAGCTCACGGGCGGTTCAGTGACACTGTTCGCCTTTCCGTACGGCGATCATGATGCGAATATTGTTGAGATTTGCCGGCAAGAAGGCTTCAAGCACGTGTTTACCATTGTGCCAGAACCGGTTGAGCCTGGCGCCGGCTCGTTTGTACGTGGACGAGTTTCGGTTGATCCAGATGACGGGGACCTTGAATTCTTTCTTAAGATGTCTGGTGCGTATGCCTGGTTACCTTTGGCCGCGGCCCTCAAGCGGCGCCTAAGTGGTCGCACGATCGACGTCATCGGGCCAGTCCGAGAATGAGCATTTGCATTCGACGCGCGCGGATCGAGGACCGGGCCGCCATTGAACGTTTCATTCGCATTGCCTATCAGGAATTGGCCCCGTTCAAGGGACCGGATCGCTGGTGCTGGCAGTTCGTTGAAAACCCATTCCGTTCCGACGGAAACGACCTTGTACCAGTTTGGATCGCGCTCAATGGCGACGAAATCGTGGGCCAGATCGCCGTTCAGGCGACGGACGCGCAGGTGGCCGGGAAGATTTATTCCGCAGGGTGGATCGTGGATGTCATGATCCTGCCCGCCTATCGTGGTCGCGGGCTCGGTCATTTGCTGCACCAGGCTGTCGTGAACGATTCGCCATTACTCCTCACTTTGACTATGGCGCCGGCGACCCGCCACATGGCCGAGCGCGGCGGAGCGATCACGTTGGGTCCAACACGCCAGTTTTCGCGCTGGACCCGACTTCGCGCGGATGATGTGCAGCGCTACCTAGTTCAGCGCACCGCTCATCGTAGACGCCTGAGGAAGGCTGTCAGGTGGGCTTGCGAAGACTTCGCCTTCCACCGCCTGTTCGCACTGTTGGCAAACCGGTGGCTAAGCTTTCGTGACCGCGGCGTTAGACGCACACTGCCGATCGTCTCCATGGTGGAGGTCAAGAGTTTCGGACCTGAGATCGATAACTTGTGGCAGAGGACGGCGGCCAGCTATCCGGCAATCTGCCCGCGGAACAGCCGGTTTCTGAACTGGCGCTTCGTGAATTGCCCACAGCTGCAATACCACGTCTTTCTCGCCCGTCGCGATGGGGCGGTCGTTGGATATTCCGTGCTGCGCCGTGCAATTTCTGAAGAGCTGCGGCACGGCATAATCGTAGACTTGTTTGCAGATCGCCTCGATCTTGCGGTTTTCAGCGACATGATAGTCCACGCGGTTGAGTACTTCGGACACGAAGTTTCTTCAGTCGAATGCGCAACCTCCCTGCCGGAACTCGAATCGCTCTTGCGCAAAAACGGCTTCTTCAATTCCCGAACGCTGGCCCCGACCGTAGTCACTTCCGACGAGTTGCTGCGTAACAAGATAATTAATCTAAGGAACGATTGGTTTTTTTCCAAGGCCGATCACGACTGGGATCAAATTCACCTCGGTTAATCAGTTATGGCGGGGCTAATTATTGTGCCACCAAACAGCTGTCCAAACATTGTCGCCGTCGCCAATAATCTCACGGCCGACCGGCTTTAGAGGGATCACTATTTTGTCGAGCTGCTCCTGATGCATTTGATAATAGGTTATGAGAAAAGACTTACTTAGACGCGACATAATCTGGATCGCGGCAGGAATATCTTTCATATAATATAGAACTTCGCAGGCAACCAAAAGGTCGTATTGATGCGCGCCACTGGCGACAAGATCGCTGAGGGTTCCTACCGAGAAAGTACTCGTTTCGCAACGTTTGCGAGCCCTTTCAACAGCGCGGGGACTCACATCACAACCGTGAAGCCGATCGCAAACCTTGGCCAAATACTGTGATTGATGACCTTCGCCACAACCAACTTCAAGGAGGCTGGCAACCTTGCCAAATTCGCGCTGGATCAGTCGATTTGTTTGCTCAAAACGGATACGTTCTCGTGGGTTATCGAGATCCCAGGGATCCGCTATCCGGTACAGCATATCGAGCTGCTGATAGCGGTCGCCGTAATGCACGCTGCGCAAAATCGCTCGCGTCCACAAGCGCCTCAATGAAAACGGAATCGGTCGCATTGTTTGATCAATTCATGACGGGCACCTGTAGGTAATCTTACCAAGCTAGGAACTCACGGACAACGGCTTTGAGAATCTCTTGCGAGCCTTGACAAAGCAGATAGTCAGCTGGTGCGGCCGCTGCAGCTTCGCCCGTCATGCTCCCCGTCCGGTTGGTCGGCGCCACTACGTCACGGATGAGCCAGACGTCACGATCCGAACCCTGTATCGGCAGATGACGACTCCCACCAAAGGCCGAGCACGCTTGCTATGGGCGAGCAAGCTGGTGAAGCGAATCGCCCGGCGTCGACATCGATCGGAGTCATCGGCATCCGCGATCGCCCGATCTCGAACCCGACGTAGGGTCGGCGGGCTGGCCTTTGCGGCCAAGGAGATAGTCCGCCTGAGAGTATCTTGCGGTCACGAAACAGTCAGCCGGCGAGCGCCTGCACCCCATGTGAGGGGGCATGAAGCGACGCCGGAACCTCAGCACTTCGTCCGTAATCGGCGCGCTGCAGACGATGAGCAGCTCACCTCCCGCTAAGGACGCGCCACGCTAAGCTCTCGCGCGTTTTCGATAACCGCGAATGGTCAAGAAGCGCCCGAAGTTTGGTTACCAGCCGAAGCGAGAATGATGATCATGGCAGTGGTTCCGAGTCAACGGGATCAGACTTTCACAACTCTAAAACCGCCGCTCACCCCAGCTCAGGACCCTTGGGATGAGGCTGCTCGAGCTTGCCAGCCCTCACCTTCAAGTGTAAGATACAGTTGAAAATATTTAAAGACGCACGAGCAGGCGTCGGCGTTGTCGCCGATGTAATCCATTTTTTTCAGAAGTGTCTGTTGATCAAATTGAGCTCGGCCACAACTATCGAGGGGCGAACCACCCCCTCCACCTGCTCCAGATCGTTGTCTGATTTACCCAACAATCAGAGAGCGCGGCGGATTGCATTCGCCACCATTGGCGACGCGAGCGACGTCAAGTTCTGGTCGGGCACCCCGTTTCACATGTGGAAATCGCTCGCAAACGAGGGCAACGAGGTGGTCCAAATTGGCCCCCTGAGAGCGCCGGCCCTTCCTCTGTACAAGGCCTATTCCAAACTTCGCCGTACATTTCGAATGCGGCACCTATCCCCCTTCTACGCAGGACCCGTAGTTGCACAGTACTCAGCGGACGCGGCACGCAGGATCCGCGCCGCTTCACCCGACATCGTTTTCGCACCAGCCGGATCCATCTTCGCCTGGAACGTGCCCGATGACATCCCCCTTGTCTATGCGTCTGATGCAACCTTTCGACTTGCTGACAACTATCATCCCAACTGCCGAAACCTGTCACGCGCCGCTCGGGAGGCCATGGAACGCGTAGAACGCGACACAATCGCGCGGGCGGATTTGCTTCTCTACCCATCAGAATGGGCTGCCAAATCTGCCATTCAGGACTACGGTGCTGACCCTCAGCGGGTGCATGTTATTTCTTGGGGTGCCAATCTTGAGGATCCGCCGGACCGTGAACCTGTGCTTGGATATCGGAAGCCCGGTCCGTGCCGGCTGCTCCTCATCGGTGTCAACTGGAAGGAGAAGGGCGCTGACATCGCGATCGAGACCCTTTCTGAATTGAAGAACAGGGGTGTAGAGGCAGAACTCGTGATCTGCGGATGCACTCCACCCACGCCTATCGCTCAGGATGGCGTGACGATCATCCCTTACCTCGACAAGAATAATCGTGAACAGCGCAACCGAATGGATCAACTCTATCGCGATGCTGATTTCTTTCTGTTGCCGACCCGGGCAGATTGCTACGGCATCGTGTTCTGCGAAGCAGCGGCCCATGGCGTACCGAGCATTGCGCCAGCCACTGGTGGCGTTCCCTCCGCTATCCGCGACGGGGAAACGGGCATGTTGTTGCCGCTGAATGCGACGACGACGGACTACGCGACGGTCATCTCCGAGACCTTTGCAAATCCGGACCGGCTGGCGCGCTTGAGAAAATCGAGCCGCGACGCGTTCGAGGCCCGGCTGAATTGGCGGACCTGGGGCCAGCGTGTCTCAGATCTGATACAAACTCTATGATTGTACTGAACTACCACGAGCTGGCAGAGGCCTCGCCTCCGAATGCATGGTGCCTGACGCACAAGATGTTTGATCAGCATCTCGCGCTTTGCGAGGATCGCCTGGTCTCGCCGTCGAATTTTCTGAAGCATTGCTCCGATCCGAAAGCCAGCCACACTGGTGCAGTCCTGCTCACCTTCGACGATGGATTTCTTTCGGATTACACCCATGTCTATGCTCGTTACGTGAAGACCGGTCGGATACCGGGTTTCATGTCCTTCATCCCGGTAGATTTTGTGGGGTCGCCGGGGCGTATGAGATGGGAGATGATTGAGGAACTTGGCAGGGGTGGCGTTGCGATTGGCTCACATGGCCTGGCCCACGTCGATTTGACCACCGCATCCGATGGCGAACTTGATCGCGAGCTTACGGTATCGAAGTCGATCCTGGAGGATCGTCTCGGGCAACAAGTTACTCTTTTCGCCTTCCCATACGGGCGCTTTTCCCGACGTGTTTGGGACGCGGCTCTGAGGGCTGGCTACACGCACCTCTTTACGATCCAGCTCGGGTATCATCGCGGATTCGAATCCTTTCTCTATTCCCGCCTTTGTCTAACGAACAACATGGATGCGGAATACATGCGCCAGCACTTGCTTGATCCGGATGCCATGCGGGGCCTTCCCTGGAAGATCAGCACAAAGCTGGGACTCTATCGCCAGTTGATGCGCTGGCGGTATCGGTAGCGCCGTTTAGAGGCACAGATTTCCACAGGACGGCCCATATCCGAAACACTCAATTCAGCTTTCGGCTCTGCGATTTTGGATTTGCTACTCATGCGGGTAGTCATTGTGAAACCCGCGCCCGGGAGATATCAAAGCGGGAGCATTCTGATGGATGGGAGGGTTCTAGGATAATGGCGCATTTGCAGGAGGGACCGCCGGGCTCGGCGGCAATTCGATGGAGCCAACGCATAAATCGAGCCTAGAACTTCTAAGGCCGATGATGGCGGCCGGATGCGATTGCCCCGGTTCGGCGCTAGGGTTAAGAGCGGGTCAATTGGGTGATGAGTAGCGACGTCGAGCTATGTGATTTACAAAGTCTTGCTCGTTGGAGAGGGTGGGTCGTACCTGCACAGGGAGTGCAGCGTTGACCGAGGCGGGCATTCACACAGCGGATGGAGACCGGGTGGCAAGCACAGTAAAAGCTTCTCGTGAGGCTGGTACTCTGCCTTTCGCGGCCGGACGAGTCGCGGCAGCACCGTCAACGCGGATCAAGGTCTCCCCGCTCATCCCTATCTTCGTTTTCTCGTTGGCCCTACCGATCCTGTTCCACCTCGGATCATTGCGCCTGTCGCCCTACCGGCTACTGCTGATAGCCACCTTCATTCCGTGCTTGATAGCGTGGCTATCTCAATCAATGGGGCGCATACGGCTGGCGGACATTTTCATGCTTTTGACGGCCACATGGGGCGCGGTGGTATTTGTGAACCTGCACGGCATTGACGAAGGACTGCAATCAGGAGGGATTTTCGTCATAGAGACTTTTGGAACATTCCTTTTCGCAAGGCGATACGTTCGAGATGTCTTTGCTTTCCAGCGCATGGTGAGGTGCCTGACGCTAATGGTCCTCTTCCTTCTGCCGTTCGCGGCATACGAGAACGTCACCGGCTCGCCAATCTTGATTGAAATGTCCAGTAAGATATTTTCCGTTCACGAATTCGCTCCTAACGAGTCACGCCTCGGGCTTAGTCGAGCTCAGGTTACCTTCGAACATCCCATTCTATTTGGTATCGTTAGTTCAAGCGCATTCGCGTTGAGCTTCTATGCATTCGGCGCTGCTACGCGACGAGGGGGGCGATTAGCCTCAGGTCTTGTGGCAATCACGGCATTTTGCTCCCTCTCGTCAGGCGCCATCCTATCGGTTGTCGTCCAGGCTATGTTGATCGTTTGGGACAAGATCACGGCGAGCGTGGCGAGACGTTGGACAATATTAGCCGCTTTGGTATTAACTGCTTATTTTGCCGTGGCAGCACTATCACAACGTAGCGCTGTGGAGGTGTTTATTTCGTATCTGACGTTCAGCGCTGACAATTCGTACATGCGCATGCACATATGGCACTACGGGACGGCGTCGGTTATGAATCACCCGATCTTTGGGACTGGCTTCAATGAATGGGAGCGTCCATCGTGGATGGGGGGCAGCATCGACAATTTCTGGCTCGTCTGTGCGGTCCGCTACGGTATCCCCGGATTTCTGTTCATGGCCGCCAGTTTTCTTTCGGTTTGCTTTGGTCTCGGGCGGCTAAGGAACGTTTCATTCCAAGTCGCCCAATGCCGAAAGGGTCTCATTATCACGCTTTGTGGACTAGGCATCGCCATGTGCACGGTCCACCTGTGGAATGCTCCTTACGTCTTGTTCATCTTCCTCCTCGGCAGCGGCATGTGGATGTTTGAGCATCGCAACCTTACGACGTAGATGATTGAATCAACAGTAACTTAGGTGGGGGAATTTCTGGAACATACTTCCAATCCAGCTCTGGTATCGTCGTTGATCATGTCGAGCACGGCGCCCGCATCTCCAGTACTACGCGTCCGTTTTGGGCATCGAACTATCGATGCACCATCCATCGAACCTTTTCTTGGACAACCCCACCGTGAACCAATTCGCCACGCATGACATATTGCTTTGCCAAATGGTGTCGCAACAGACCAAAGGACAGGCGATCCAACAAATTGGATCTAGGCCCGTCTAGTCCGGTAACAACCCCCTTGGTAACACGAAGGTCGGCGGAATTAACAAGTTCGACCGCAGTTTGCTCGACGAAGAACCTTAGATGCGTGCTGTCCAATATTCCCGCGTCGCTATAGGAAAATCGACGCTGCAGCAAAAGTGGGATCGAGATACTGAGGTGGGCAATGTTAGGAACTGAGACAATAACGCTACCACCCGCCTTCAATCGGGTCGATAATTTTCTCAACGTGCTGGTCGAGTCAACAAAATGCTCGAGCACGTCCAGACAAAGAATTAGGTCATAACTCTGAAGTTGGGGAAAACAGGCATCCACATCACCAATGATCGCTACGTCTGCATTTTTTCTCAATTGATCGTATAAGGTCGAGTTTATTTCCACACCCGTTGTCTTCGCATTTGGGAACATCTCCTTGAGCCACCTCAGAGTAGAGCCAGCACCAGCGCCGATATCGAGAATACTCGACGGACTTTTAGGCAACAGAGCTCGAATTTCGGTTCGTACGTGGTCGTAGTATGTCATCGGCAATACTCATAATTGTGACGCGTCAGTAGAGTGTCCAGTGCGCACAGATCAACCGCAGGGTTCCACGTCCGGCGCCTCGACATTAGGGGCGTCTCGTCGGCAGCTATCTCCTCAGCCACAGCCGGATGCTGGGCGGTGGGGTAGCGGCGTAGGTTCGTCTACCTTCGTGGTCCTATGGTCCAATGCCCGGGCTGCCGCCCGGCGCTGCTCCTCCACACTGTTGAAGTCGTCAAGGGCGACTGTGCCGCACAAACGCTGCCACTTGCGCCGGATCTTGTATTGCAGCAGTCCAGCACCGCATCTAGCCACTTCAGCAGCCGTTGCGACTGGGCGACGACTGCGCGCTGGATCGAGCGCTGCCAAGTAGACCTCTTCCTGGACAGCGGCGGCTCGCTCGAGGCTGAACCGCTCGACTACGAGCTGACGCCCGAACCTCCCAAGGGTCAGGCGCAGCCCAGGGTCAGCGAGCAGCTTGGCGAGGATGGCCGCCAGCCGCCCCGCACCGCCCGGAACGTCGTCGGCCAACCCATACCAGCCCTGGTCTAGGAACGTCGGCGCAGACTGGGGGGTGAGCAGTTGCCAGAACCCCCCCTCGCCCTGCACGACCAGCGGTTTTCCAAACGCCAACCCGCGCAACGCCGAGCCGCCCATACCAAGCATCACGTCGGCTGCAGCGTAGGCCGGCCGCGGGTCGTTCTTCGCTCCAGTCAGCACCACCACCCGGCGGCCGGCGGCGGTGTTCGCCATCGCCGCCCGCTCTTCTACCTGCTGGCGAGCCGGTCCATCACCGACCACAGCTAGCTGCAGCGATGCTCCGCCCGCGGCCAGCCGGCCGACCACATCGCACGCGGTGAGCAAGCCCTCCAGCTTCAACTCAGGAACGAGCCGGCAGACGACAACGACAAGTGGAACCGTCGAATCCAATCCGAACTCAGCATGGAAACCATTCGGGCCGCTCATCGGCGCATTTGCCCGAACGTCGACCGGTGGCTCGATCAGCGTCGCGAAAGTGTAGCCGGCGGCAAGGCACCGGCGGCGGATTTCGGCGGTTCCAACGACGAGAGGAACCGTACGCGGCAGGAACGGCGCGACCGCCATGCCCATCACGGTGAACACCACGGGCACGCCGAGCCGCAGCCGCGGTCCACCGAACGCTTCCAATGCAGGCGGCCATTCGTGGCCATGCACAACATCAATGCGCCGCTCCGAGGCCAACCGCACCAACTGCACAGCCGCATGTACCGAAGGCCGGCGTCGCACACGTGGATCTATCCGGATATGCTCGAGACCCAGCTTGTGCACAAGCTCCACCAGCGGTCCATCCTCGCTGATAATAATTACCTCGTGCCCGCGATTGGCGACCGCTGCGCCCAGCTCGATGGCGTTGAGCTGGGAGCCGCCGAGTTCCATTGTATGTGGATAAACGAGTACTTTCATCTGCCCTCCACCGCCATCACCAGCCACAGCCGAGCGCCGGCAACTCACGCATCTCACCAATCGAACATCCGAAGTCCCAAATTCATTACCGCCTTGATCAGGACTGTCCGGCTGCGGAGCTCGACATCTGGAGAAGCCGGATGCGCTCAGATTGACTACCACTAGTCGCAATCGACTACCTCTTCTGGGCCACGGTAATAAATTCGCGCGCCATACATAGCGCATTAGACCCGTAGGTCCGGTTGCGAAACATCTCAGGCCCCTGGCGAAAGACTCCCCTTGTCGCGTCTACCCTCAATCCAGAGCGATAACACCAGCTTCGAACTTTCCTTATAAAACTGAAATGTACACCGGCTACGTCATAATGCGGCAAATTCTGCAATCGCGATACCAGACGAATGCTGCTCCGAATTGCTGGAACGCTTAGCATATTTGGCGTCTGGATAAGCACTTCCGACTTAGAAGATAAATTATCTCTAAACAACGAAAGCACCTCGATAGGGTTACGAACTAAGTGGAGCACGTTCAAATATAGTATGCAGTCAAATTTCTCTGCTTCGAGCTGTGTTTTGGCTGTTCGGAAATCACCAAACACCATTTCAACGCCACTCGCCGCCGCGCGGCGGCATATTATCGGGTCCAACGGTACAGCGACCACCCGCAAGCCTTTCTCTGCAAGCCTGCATTCGCTTTCGCCCCATCCACACCCAATCGAGAGTACACTCCGCGACCTTTGCGAAATCATAGATATGACGTCTTCATCGGCGGGTTCGTAATAGTCTTTTGAGTACATCCCCCGCCACAATTTAGTTTCGGTGGTGAATAGGGCGGTAGGCTTGCAACCGGCTTTGCCCATGTGCAACAGCGTACCGATCTGTCGGTCCAATTCGGGCCCGTCCACACCCATCTTGCCTATGTACTTGTTAGAGAGGTGGTGGATGGTGAAATTGTCCAAATGTGAGATTGGAATTAATTTTTCAAAGCCACATTGGGTATACGGATCGGTTGCAGCAGAGCACGGCAGGTCATATTTCCCCTCGTGGGGGTCGACCAAAAAGCCACCTGATCTTATGCACTTTCTGAGTTGGCTTTGCGTGAGCACATAAAAAGCTGCATGTTCGTTGGTAAAATTGGCAAGCGTATATCCTCCCCGCGACCTAACGGATGTCGGATCCCAGTGAAAATGGCCGTGTACTTCAGGGTAGTTTACGTTGCCTCTCGAGCCGTGTTCAATGCGAAGAAACCCTGCAATTTCATCTTCTCGTAAAACAGCAGTTACTTCCAAGAATGATTGTAGGTTGTTCTCAGTGATAAGCATGTCATCTTCGGAATAGACGAACAAATCATATTGTTCGATCCGATCTGCAAAGACTTTCTTGTGAAGAAAAGGGAGTGACCAGGGGTTCCTGTTTGGAAGGCCAACCAAAACCTCGATGTCGGGAGCAAGCTGTTTTTTTAGATTGGAGAGGATCACCAAATCTACATGAAACGACATCGATCGGTATTCTTGAATAAGCTGCAATAAATAGCGGTCGTTCGCAGTCCCATAGCTGGCCAGGACAACAAGAACTCGAAGCCGCGCTGTCGGGTCACTGTCTATTCGATATCCTCTTTCGGCCTGCATATCTTAGTCCCTTAATCTCGGCCCATCGGTACAACTCGAAGGCGCTGCGGAACGCCTCCGCTCTTGAATGTCAGATTTCTCCGCGGAAGACTCGACTGCATCGACGGCCGCATCCGCTGTGATGCAAATTGTCACCATATTTCCAATCACCGCTGCTCGGAAGACGTGTACTAGCTCCCGATCGCCTCGCCACTCGCGTGCATCCAACGGTTAGTCGATGCCAAGCCAAGACTGCCAGCGCACGTCGGCTATGGTGTCCGCTCCTCATCTCAGCTGAATCGCGTCAGCTCTCGCTTGAGCGCATCCGCGACACGCACTTGATCCCCCTCGGCCATTTGTGCGTAGATCGGAAGCAAGATCGCGCGATCCTGCGCGAGTTCGGATTGACGCAAATCGTGGCGCTGCTCGCCGCTTGCATAGGGCGCCTCGCGGTGCGCGCACATGATCCCGCGTCGGGTGGCAATGCCTTGATCAAGAAGGTTCTGCATCAGCGTTCTCTGATCGACCCGGTCCGGCAGGCGCACGCAGTAGCTCTGCCAGTTGGATCGGGCCCACTCCGGTTCGTGCGGCAGGATCAATCCCTCCAAATTGCCCAGGAGTTCACTGTAGCGGGCCGCGAGTGCGCGCCGACGCGCGATCAGATCAGGAAGCCGTTCGAGCTGTTTTCGCCCAATGGCAGCCTGCATGTCCGTCATCCGATAGTTGAAGCCGACAAACAGGTAGTTTTCGAAGATGACTTGCGGTGAGCCGTGCCGCACCGTGTCGGGCACGTCCATTGCATGCTGACGCCAGAGCCTGAGCTTGCGGTCCTGATCGGGATCGGACGTCGTCAACATGCCGCCCTCCCCGGTCGTGATGACCTTGCGAGGGTGGAAGGAGAAGCAAGCCATCGCTCCGTGCGGCTTCCCGATGAACTCCCAATCGCCATGGACGTTGATCTGGCTGCCGATTGCGCAGGCGGCGTCCTCGATCAGGGCAACACCATGGCGATTTGCCAATGCGACAAGTGAGGTCAGATCGCACGGCATGCCCATCTGGTGAACGGCCAGGATCGCACGGGTGCGTTCGGTAATGGCCTCGGCCACGCGCTCCGGATCCAGATTGTAGGTGGCTGGATCGATATCGACGAAGATCGGGGTCGCGCCGCAGTAGCGGATGCTGTTGGCGCTTGCGATGAAGGAGTGGCTCGCGGTGATCACCTCGTCGCCGGGCCCGACGCCCAAGGCAAGCAGTGCGAGGTGCAGCGCAGTAGTGCAGTTTGACACCGCAACTGCGTGAGGCGCGCCAACCATTGCGGCGAATTCGCGCTCGAAGGCCGCCACCTGCGGCCCTTGCGATATCCAGCCGGAGAGAGTGACCTCGCGCGCGGCATCGGCTTCAGTCTCGTCGAGACACGGTTTTGCGATCGGGATCATGAAGCCAGCGCCTCTCGTCTACGGGGTATCAACGTTTTACCTGACTCTGGCCTACGACGAAATGTCTCTATTCTCGAAACGAATGCGGCCGGTCTCAATAAATGTCCGAATTGTAGATATGAGGCGTGGCGACGCTAGCGCGCTGAGCCGCTCGGGCTCGTCGGAGATCTGGTGTTGATCCAGCTTATCGACCAATTCATGTTCGGTGAAAGCAACCATGATGCAGCCTTGTTCAGCGAAGCGCTTTGCGGTTGCGAGTTGGTGGTCGTTGCGGTGTTCGCCCAGACTCGCCCGACGAGGCATGACTATGATCCGCTTTCCAAGCTCGAGAGCAGTAATAATAGAGCCCATTCCGGCATGGGAAATCACAAGGCTTGCCGCTTCGACGCGTTTCCGGAATTCGGTCGGATCGATAAACCGCTCTGCGCGGATATGTTTGGAATGGTAGTCTGATGGGCCCGTCTGCGCAAAGACATCCGTTCTTCCGTGCGCGCCGGCCCACTCGTCGATTGTTCGGATCAAACGGTCAAACTGCCCCTGCGTTCCGACTGTCGCGAAAATCATAGCACCGAGCCTGTGTAATGGGGTCCATTAGGTCGCGCCAGGTGAGGCCACTGGGTCAACCAGAGGTCAGCGCAACGACCAATTCTGTCTCCAGACATCGAAAGCCGTTCGACGTTGGCGATGCTGTCGAGCCAGATGGTGCGCGCACCCATCATTCGTCCGAACCGCAGCGCTAGGTATCCCGGAGCCGCACCGGTCGAAACCACGATATCGGGTTTTTCATTCCAAACGATCCAAGCCAACCTGCCCGCAGCCTTCAATAGCGCGATCTTAGTCCAGCGGTTGGCATCATTGACCAGGTAGAATTTATGGCCTGGCACCTGCGCGCGATATGACTCATGGACAGTGACGAACGTGACTTCGCAATTCTCGAAAGCGCGTTTGATACGCAATAGCTGCACCCAATGCCCTCCGCCCGAAGAGACCGCCAGCAATCTTGTGCGAACGCTGCGCGACTGTGGCGTGCTGTTGTTCCGCAACCTCTTGCGGTGAAAGACCGTGCTCCGAAACATCGGCTGGCCTCCTAAAACGCTGCGAGACTCGCACGGGCCCCGGCGGGTCGGATTTCGGCTCGTGCCCGCGGATCCCTGCATTTAATTTATTTAGTTTAAATTCAATATTCAAAATAAAGGTCGGATTATTTAAAATCAAGATATTTCTCTGTAGTAAAGGCGCGGCCGATTTCATCAGCCCGATCAAACACCGAGCTGGCGTACTCATTTACGCGTTCATTTAAGTGAATCTGCCGATAGTGCTGTGCGGGAAGTCTCGTCGCGTTGCCAGCGATGAACTCCACTTCGCAAATCTACGGTCGCCCTGCACCGGGCGGCAATGTTGACAGCACAATAAATTAACAATCCGGGCCACAAATGAGGTTTTTTGAACAATGCAATAAGCGTCCGATTATTGCCTTCCCCTCTGTTCACGCGCAGCTCTGGAAAGCGCCGGGCGAGCTCGGATGTTCCCCTATAGGCACGAGTTCTGACTGCGATCAGTTGCAGCACAGTACGTGGGGGGAATACCGTGGACCTCGCGTATGGCAGCGTCTCTCGCTCTTCTGGTTTGAACTGAAGGCGAACATAGGTATCGTCAGCAATGACGTGGGGAAACTGTCCAAATCGCCTACGCCCCGCCTCGGATAAGGCGTAGACGCCGGACCCACCAATCCCCTCGCGCGAAGATGGCAGCCGTGACCGAATTCCGTAATATTTGCGAACGAGCCAGGAACAGCCCGTCAGATTGATATGGGGTGTGGGTGCTACCGCCAAAACGTCGCCTTGCCCCAGGCGTCTTGCCAGAGCTCGAATAGCATCGACGGTAATAACAATATCGGCGTCAGCGTAGATCCGCGGAAACACGCCTGAAATTTGATCTCCCAAGTTCAGGGCGTCTGTTTTGCTTGCGATATCCGATTCGACAACATGGACGGTTGGACCGAAGCGCCGGGCGACGTTCGCGGTGTCATCTACACACCCGTTACAAACGACGACCACGCCGATTTCGCCCGAAGCCGAGTTGGTGACCCATGGATTCAAGGTCCGTGCAATCACGGAACTCTCGTTGTGGGCTGGGACGACGATCGAAATCATGACTAGCCAGGTCGAAGTGGATTAAACTTGAGTGCGTCTTTGAGGCTGCCATAGCTTCGGTCAACCTCAAGGCACTGCTTCAGCCTCACCATGGGACCTTGCGCGGGTGCGGTGCGGGCAAACGTTGCACTGACAGCGTTGCGAAATCCACCTGCGAACCTTGCGACACCCATCCCGACAGCACCGCCGCACTGGAGGCGTTTGCCTCCTCATCCGCGAGCAGCGGCAGTGCTTTCGATATCACGAAGCCACCGTCTCCCTCTGGTGGGTTGCCACGAGCGATCCGCGTTCGGCTCGCCACCATTTCACAAGATCGCCAAGCCCCTGTTCGAGCGGCACACTCGAGCGGAAGCCCAGCAGGCGCTCCGCCTTCCCTGTCGAGGCCAGCCGGCGCGGCACCGGATTGACCGATCGCTCCGGCGCGAATTCCGGCGTCAGGCCACGGTGACCCATCACTGATGCAAGAGTCCCAGCAAGCTGAAGCAGGCTGGTTTCGGTCCCGCTCGCGACATTGAACACCTGGTCGGTAAGCTTCGCCTTCGCTCCCATAACATTTGCGCGAGCAACATCGCGAACATGGACGAAATCCATGGTTTGCTGACCATCGCCGAAGATGATCGGGGGCAGGCCGGCTTCCAGGCGCTCCATCCAGCGGATCAAGACCTCGGTATAGCGGCCATGGATGTCCATGCGGTCGCCATAGACGTTGAAATAACGGAAGGCGACGTAATCGAGCCCGTGCATTTCATTAAACGTGCGCAACAGCCCTTCGTTGAAGGCCTTGGCCGCCCCATAAAGGGTACGGTTGTCGTAGGAATTCTGGCGCTCCGTCGTCGGGAACTCCTCCGCCATGCCGTACACCGATGCCGAGGACGCAGCGATGACTTTTTCGACATTGTGCTCGACGCACAGTTCCAGGAGATCGAAGGTTGCATCGACCATGACTTCCATGGCAAGGCGCGGCTCGGCCGCACAGTGGGTGATGCGAAGTGCTGCTTGATGAAAGACGATGTCCGCCGCCTGCACCAGCCCTGCCATGAGCTCACGGTCGCGGATATCACCGTGAACCAGACGCACGGGCCCGCGCGAGACGGCGCGCCGAAGGTTTTCCGGCCGCCCTCGCACCATGTTATCGAGCGCAACGATTTCGGCGCAGCCTTCGTTGCACAGCAGGTCGATGATATGCGAACCGATAAAGCCGGCCCCGCCCGTAACCAGAATGCGCCTACCCTTCAGATCAGCCAAGATGCCCTCCTATTGTTTGGTCTCGGCAAGCAGACGTGCATGACGTTCGCTTCGACCGGGATGCCTTAGGCAGCCTCGACGACTGCCGCCCTCTGTAGCTGAGCCACGACCTCTGCAACCTGATCCGGCCGAAGTTCCGGATAGATCGGTAGCGAGAGGAATTCGTTCGCCAGCCGCTCAGTGACGGGATAATCGCCTGCGCGATAGCCTAGATTCGCGTAGGCCTTCTGCAGATGAACCGGAACGGGATAGTGAATGCCCACGCCAATCCCGCCTTCCTGCAGCACCTTCAGCGTCTCGTCGCGCCGAGGCAGCCTCACCGCATACACATGGTAGACGTGCCGGCTGTGGGTCGGCGCTCGGGGACGTTCGAACGGAAGCTTCTCCAACACAGAGTCATATTGCATGGCCACTGTCCGGCGCCCCTCGGTCCAGGATTCGAGGTGGTCCATCTTGACGTTCAGCACGGCGCCCTGAATGCCGTCCATGCGGAAATTGTAGCCGGCGACAACGTGATTGTATTTGGATTCCTGGCCCCAATCACGGAGCAGCGAAATTCGTCGAGCGAGGTCCGGGCTGTTGGTAACGACCGCTCCACCCTCGCCGTACGCTCCAAGATTCTTGCCCGGATAGAAGCTGAAGCAGCCGAGATCGCCGATGGATCCGGCGCGCCGACCCTTGTATTCTGCACCATGAGCCTGCGCCGCGTCCTCGATGACGACAAGCCCACGGCGGCGGGCGATCTCCATGATCGGATCCATGTCCGCCATCAGTCCGTGCAAGTGCACGGGCAGGATCGCCTTCGTTCGGGGCGTGATCGCGGCTTCAATCAATTCCGGGTTCATTGTCCAGGAGACAGGGTCGACGTCGACGAAGACCGGCTTGGCGCCGCTGTACAGGATGGCTGCTGTCGTAGCGACGAACGTCATCGACACCGTGATCACCTCATCGCCCGGCCCAACGTTGGCCGCGAGCAGCGCAAGATGCAACGCCGAGGTTCCGCTATTGACCGCGCGGCAGTGATCAACGTTGCAATAAGCCGCAAAGCGATCCTCAAAGGCGGTGACGTCCGGTCCCAGAACAAATTGAGCGCTGTCGATGACCCGCAAAACCGCGGCATCAACCTGTGGCTTGATTTGGCGATATTGAGCCTTCAGATCCAGAAAAGGTATCAAGTGGTTATCCTCGCCGGGCGAGCCCGATCCATTAAATTCATTTAAACCATTATTTTCGGCAAAATTAAATCATATAAACGAGGCAATGAAAATAGCCGCGCAGGGGAATTTAGGTTGAATTTAATCCTTGATTAACGGTCCGCGGATTCCATTGCAACGTGGCGCGGTTCTCGAACCTGCGCGGGTACGCCAGCAACAATAGCCTGTGGTGGAACGTCCCTTGTCACCACCGAGCCGGCGCCCACGATGGCCCCGGCGCCGATCGTGATACCGCAAAGAATGGTGGCGTTGGAGCCAATGGATGCCCCGCGGCCGACATGAGTTCGTTCCACCTTCCAGTCTGCTGGTCCCTGCAGCTTGCCGTCCGCTGTGGTCGCCCTCGGGTATTTGTCGTTGGTGAACATCACGCCATGCCCGATGAAAACCTCGTCCTCGATGGTCACGCCTTCACAGATGAAGCTGTGCGAAGATATCTTGCAGCGCGCGCCGATTTTTGCGCCGATCTGAATTTCCACGAAAGTTCCTACCCTCGTGTCGTCTCCGACCGAGCAGCCATAGAGATTAACGAGATCCGGATGGAATATTCGGACGTCGCGACCGAGCTGCACGTCCTTCGCGATGGGCATCTGCTATCTCCAAGCTCTTCAACAACCTTGCAACAGTCTCATAGACGCCGCAGCCTAAGCCACGGCGCACTCACGACCAACCCACCTGCCGCTCGATGAAGATGATGCAGCAAGGGATGTCCGGTAACCGTCAGCCCTAACCACCAGCAGAGGGCCGCGACACCGCCCGCAGCGATCAGGCCCACGAAGGACGGTACGATCCTCGCCTCGATGAGCGCCGCGCAGACCATGACGCCTGAAGCGGTCATAACCGTCACCACGGCGCTCTTGAGCAACGCACAAGAAAGGTGTTTTGGCTTAATGGTAAGCCGTCGCCCGATGAAATACAAAGCCACCGCAGCCTGGAACGGCAGGGTCAACAATGCTGATGCTGCCACGGCCTGGGCCCCAAAGAAAGCGGCACACAGAACGACGAGAAGCGAGGGCGGCAGGGAGATCAATGACGAAGTTAGCGCATCGCGCACGCTTCCGGTAGCCACCAGTGTAGGATAGGTCAAACAGGCTGCGAACAGGGCCAAATTCGCGACGCAGAGCAGGCGAACCAGTGGCACGATTTCCAGCCAGTTCTGACCGAGCAAGATCAGAATGATCGGATGCGCCATGATCGCGATGAAGAGCAGAAAGGGCCATTGTACAACCGAGAGCAGCTCAACCGCGTCAAGATAGGCAACCCTCAAATTCGATGCATCTTTGCTCCTCGAGACAAGGGCGGGCATAATGATGGGATTCAAAACCTGCACAACGAGCTTGTCGAAAATCTGAGTTATACTCGTGGCACGGCTGTACAAGCCGACAGAAGTAAAGTCGAGAATCTTCGCCAAGAAGAGCTGCGGCGACAGGTTGTACAGCACGTTGATGACGCTTACGCCGCTGGAATACAGGCCGAAGCCCACGACATCGCGGAACAGTGCAACTGAAGGCCTGAACGCGCCGAGATCGCGATGCTGCCTCAGCAACATGATAGTCAAGACCACGTTGCCCGCTACGCCGCCCCAGACCGGGGCCATAAAGCCAAAGCTCAACATTGCTAGTGCGATAGATACCGCGGCCCCAACGGCGCCCGATCCAAGATTGCAAATGGCGAGCTTTCCAAACTCCATATCGCGGCGAAACAGACCGGTAATCGTTCCAGAGAATGGTACAAGCAAAAAGCTCAGCGCCGAGACCGCGATCCCTTTCTGCAAACTTTCCTGCTCGAACAAATGTGACAGAACGCCCGAAAGTGCGAGCAGCGCCAGCCCGACAAGTGCCGAAATTCCAAATGTGACCGTAAAAGCAGTCTGCACACTGGCGCGCGACAACTCGCGCTTCTGAATCAGGTAATTGGCACCTCCGAACTCCTGGAAGGACGCGGCAACGACTGCCGTCACAGCATTGACGACCGCATAGATACCGAACTCAGCGGGCGTCAGCAGACGTGCCAGCACGGCAATAGTGACCAAGAACAGCACAAGATTGCCGTACCGTTCGATCGCGGAAAAAGCGATCGAACGGTGCACCGAGCGTTGCGAACCTGGCGCAACGCTTGACGGATCGGGCTGATCGAGGTCGCTCATGTATCAGGCCATCGCTCTGACCGGCCTTACTGGGCTTCGCCTTCCCGTCAGCGGAACGGGACGGCCCTGGTCGGCTATCGAACGTGATGCCGCCTCAAGAATTTCGACCACACGCAGGCCCGACATGCCGCCGGAGATTGGCGGCGATCCTGTACGCACGCAATCGATAAAATGCTCGATCTCGGTCTGCAATGCCTCCTTCGCGGAGATATGAGGCGCCCACATGTCACCGGCACGATATCCGATCCGGAATTGATGGGCATTCTCGGACGAACCGCTGAGGGTAATGCCCTTGTCATAGACCTTGATCTTTTCGCTCGGCTCGAGATCGTCATAGACGATCATCTTCTTGCTGCCGCCTACAAAGGTTTGACGAACCTTGATGGGGGAGAGCCAGTTAACGCTTACATGAGCCACGCATTTGCTATCAAAGAACAGCGTGATATGGGCCATGTTCTCCGGTGTGCCGGTCACATGGCACGACCCCGTCGCCGAGACAGCTACAGGATCCTCATTCAGAATGTATTGAATGATCGACAAATCATGGACCGCGAGGTCCCAAATGACATTGACATCGCTTTGGAACAGCCCAAGGCTTGAGCGCGTACTGTCGTAGTAATAGATGTCGCCCAGTTCGTCCTTTTGCACGAGCTCGCGTATCTTCTGAACTGCCGGCGTGTAGAGAAACGTGTGGTCGACCATCAGCGTCAGCCCACGCCGATCAGCCTCATCGATTAGTCGGCGCACCATTTCCGCGCTTGGTGCCAAAGGCTTCTCCACCAGAACGTGCTTGCCGGCCTTGAGAGCTGCAAGTGCCAATTCGTAGTGTGTTCGCACTGGAGTAGCGATGGCGATCGCATCGATGCTCGGATTCTTGAGCAGGTCCTCGTAGCAACCAGTGGTAGCTACTCCCGGATAGAGACGCTCGCTCGCTGCGCGCTTCTCCGGATCAAAATCCGCGACGCCGACGAGGCGAGCGGACGGATTGCCGACGAAGTTGCGTACAAGATTCGGCCCCCAGTAGCCGTATCCAACAACGCCTATTCCAACACGACTATCTTGCATGAGCTGTCCTCGATTCCTTCTTCCTGTCTTAACTCCGGCTCGCGACGCCGCAGCAGGCGCTTATCGAAATGGTGGGTTTGCGACCAGCAACCGCGCTCGCGCAACCAGCACGGCCGGAGACCTCTCGCCGCATAGTTCACCAAGTTCGAGTTCGTGACGGCTCACTCGGAGCCCCACCTGCAACCAGTCGAACGCCAACTTTTGAACCCATCTTCATGAAATGACTGCCATGCTATGATTGCTTCAATATTCGCGGATACTTTCGTCCAATCCACGTAGCAATGGATAGAGGAAGTAAGAGATCACGCTCCGTTGCCCGACTTTCATTTCGGCCGTAACGGCCATGCCGGGGATCAGGTGCGTACGGGCGGAGGGCAGCCGAAGTTGCACGTCGGACAAATCGATCAGTACGCGGTAATAGGGAACTGTCGTGCGACGCGCAGCTTCGGCTTTAGGATCTGGCGCAAATGAATCCTGGCTGATGACGCGGACCGTTCCTGTTCCCGTCCCGTATTTCTGGAAGGGGAAAGGCTCGAACTTGATCCGCACCGGCTGACCGATTGATATCTGCCCGACATCCCTGCCCTCGACGTTGACCTCCGCCTGAAGCGGTACATCTCGCGGGACGAGCACGAAAAGCGTTTCCGCCTCGCGCACGACCGAACCGATCGTACGGCTGGCAATCTCCAGCACGATAGCGTCTGCCGGGGCCCTGAGTACGATCAGTTGTCTGCGCAGCTCGACCTTCTTTAACTCTTCCGATGCGCTGTCTCGCTTGGTCAGCGCCTCGACCAGGTCCTGGTACGCCGTGCGGCGGAAATCCTCGGCGAACACTTTCTGATCGGCTCGTGCTTTGTCGACCCGGTGGGTGTAATCGGCGATATTGCCGCGAACACGAGCCAGATTGCTTTCGACGTCGAGGCGGGCATCGCGGGAAAGCAGGAAATTCAGCTTCGATCCGACTTCCTTGTCCATTAACGTGCTGCGCATTGACTCGATCGACCGCATGTTATCAAGCCGCTGCCCCAGGACCGCTTCTTCGTTCTGCGCTGTCTTCAAATTGGCCTGAGCGGAAGCAATCTGCGCATCGAAATTCTGCATCTGCGCTTCGCGCGCCGACTTCCTTTGGAGGAACATCTTGTGCTGCAGGACAGAATCGGCATCGCCGAAATCGGCCACGACATAATCGGATCCAGCCAACTCAGCTTTCAGACGAGCAATCGATGCATCGAAAGCAGCAACCCTGTTTCGCAACTGGTCGTGATCCGCCTGCGAGAATGTCGGATCGAGCGTCGCCAGCAGGTCGCCGCGGTTTACCCGATCACCGGCCTTGACATGGATCTCGCGGATAACCGAGGTCTCAAGCGGCTGCACCACGAGGTTGGGACGCATGGTGACCAGCTTGCCCTGGGCCGTTACAATCATGTCGACCTGTGACACCGTGGCCCAGGCAACCGCAGCTACAATCAGTGCAAGGATACAATAGAGCGTGAGGCGAGCGAATCTCGGTGGCGATCGTTGCTCTACCTCGATCGCATCGGACTGGAATTCGGCAATCACGCGCGGTTGTCTGGAGGCCCTGAACAGCCTTCCCCGGCGCCGCTCAGCCTTTCGGGGCTGCGGCAACTTATCCGCTTTCGCAACGGCTCGCGGTTTCTCCGTGCTCATGCGATTTGCTTCGTCTGCTGGTTCCAGAGATGTCGGTAGATAGTGCACTTCGAAAGCAAATGATCGTGACGATCCACGTCAACGATCTGACCACGGTCGATCACCAGGATTTCGTTGGCGTCCGCGAGCATCGACAGCCGATGCGACACGATAATAACGGTTCGTCCCTCGGCGATCCGCCGCAAGTTGCGGCGGATGATCATCTCGCTCTCGGAATCCAGCGCACTGGTCGCCTCATCGAGAATGAGAATACGGGGATCGGTGATGAGTGCCCGGGCGATCGCGAGACGTTGCTTCTGACCGCCCGACAGGTTTGAACCGTTCTCTTCAATCATCGTATCGAAGCCACGCGGCAAGCGCTCGATGAATTCGTCGGCGCCGGCGAGCTGCGCGGCCCGTACTACTTCGGCAAACGTCGCATCGCGCTTCACGCAGGCGATGTTGTCTCGAACCGTACCTCGAAACAGAAAACTATCCTGCAGAACTACGCCGAGATTTCGGCGCAGATGCTCGAGCTCAAGCTCCCGGGAATCGTAGCCGTCGATCCGCAGCAAGCCCTGCTGCACCGGATACATTCCAGCAATCAGGCGCGTGAGCGTTGTCTTGCCTGAACCACTTCGGCCGACTATTCCGAATACCGAGCCAGGCGCAATCGAGAACGACACGTCATTCAGCGCCGGCGCACCTTCGGCACCGTACCGAAAGGAGACGTTTTCGAACTCAATTTTCCCGGTTAGATCCGGCCGCAACCCGTCGCGGTTGCCGTCCCTTTCCGGCTTTTGGTTCATCACCTCGCCTAGCATTCTAACGGCCAAAGCGACTTCCTGATATTCGTGAACCATGGTGACCATTTGAACCAGCGGCCCAGAAACCCGCCCCGCCAGCATATTGAAGGCTACCAGTGCGCCGATAGTCAGTTCGCCGCTAAAGACGTCGAGCGCACCCAGGCCAATGATCCCCAGCGTCATCATCTTCTCGAGAAATCCGGTGACTGCCTGGGCGGTCGCTGAAATCTTCTCGACTCCGAAACGCATAGACACAGCTTGTGCACAGCGGTCGTCCCAAGTCTTGCCCTGCAATGGCTCCATGGCCAGTGACTTCACGGTGCGCATGCCGTGTACGGTCTCGACCAGCAGCGCCTGCCGCGCACCCTCCGCTTGGTACAAGTCATAAAGTCGCCGGCGGAATGGCCCCATCAACAAGGCAACAACGAGACCGCTGAGAGCGGTGAAGGCCAGAACGACAGAGGTCAGCTTCAAGCTGTAGAGCGCCAGTACCGGGATGAACACCAATAGCGACAACGCGTCGAGCGTTGTCAGGAAGAGCCGCCCCGTCAGGAATTCACGAATTCGCCCAGCCTGCTGCATATGCTTCACGAGAACGCCGGCCGAAATGTGCTCGAAGAAGGTTACAGGCAGGCCCAGCAGATGGCCGAATGTCTTGGTCGCTATGCGGATGTCGACCTTGTTCGTCGCATAGAGCAGCAGGTAGCGCCGCAGGAAACCGAATATCGCATCGAAAGCCAGCGCAGCGGCGGCGCCGGCCGCCAGCACATAAAGCGTGGTGAAGCTCTCATGCACCAGGACTTTGTCGATGACGAGCTGAAAGAAGATGGGGAGCGCGAGACCGAGCGCGTAAAGCAGCACGGCACAAATGGCGACATCGGTGAACAGCCGCCACTGACGCATCAGGTCGGGGACGAACCAGCGAAGCCCGAATTTCTTCCGGCCATCCGACAATATGTTTTCACGTTTTATCAGAATGGCATCCCCCCGCCATCGCGCGCAAAATTGCTCTTGGCCGACGACGAGCGGCTCATTCTGACGCTCGGCAAGCGGGTCAAAAACAACGACCGCCGCGGTGCCATCGGACAGCTCCGCAGCGCGAAGAACGACGACCCAATTACCGTTCGAGAGACGGAGCATAACCGGATATGCCTGCCCCATTCGGAAGAGAACGCCCCAATCGAGCTGCGCAGCCTGCGCGCGCAGGCCCGCCTCCTTCGCCATCCGCAGCAGGAGGTCCACTGACGTCGGAGTGCCGTCGACCGCATAGCCATGCCGCAGGCGCTCGGCCGGCAGATCGATGCCGTGGTGAGTGGCCACCCTGGCGAGGCAGTCTAGTGCGGTTTGTGGACACGCGTCCTGCGACGCCACTTCCAACGCGCCAGCACTATCGGTTTCAGCGGAAATTGCTTGAGACATTCGGAGACCGTGGGCTATTCGGAGTAGGTTGGCCCGTAGGTGAACCAGCATGTGACGGTTCGGTGCGCCGAACTGCGCCAGCATCGACCAGGCCCTGAAGTGCCTTCTGCATCACCTCGACCGAGTTCGCGAACGACTCCACCGAGAAGATCAGTCTTTGACGGAATACCCGCTTCGGAGCGTTGTTGGCGTCCCGTTCCGTCGGTGAAAGACTGAACAGGTCCACACGTACGATCGAGCCGCCCACGGTGATTTCACCGATGCCGTCCGTAAAGAGTTCCGCTTCCATTGTCGTGACTCCTATGCTGCCAATTCTGGCCTGATGATTGGGTCAGCGCCGTAGCTGATCGAATTGAAGCGTCGGTCGCAAACAGCCTCGAGCCGCCGCAGATAGGTGCCTGTGTCCGAGGCTAAATCGTAAAGGAGGATCGGAAAGCATTTTGCATCAGCAGCATGGCAACCCGACAGAATAATAATACATTAATCTGTATTTAATAGCGCCGTCAATTCGATTCTAAAAATTAAATGAGGGTATCGTTTATAGGAAACGCGATCGGGCTGATTCAATGTAGCGGCGGCGGAGCGCCATTCTGAACGATGGATCCATTTACCACCGCAAGATAAGTAGCCGCGAGCGACGGTCCAGAATTAACTTCCTGAGCGTCTATCAAGCTTAATCAAGGAGTTTTGTTGCAGGCGATTGGGCTCTCGCTAAGTTGCAGCACATGCCAAAGCGCGATAGGCCGCACATGAAGGATGATCTGACGGTTCGTTACGAGGAAATTCTCCGCCTGCGAGAAGAACTTGAGAGGCTGCTCGCCCGGTCAAAACAACCACATTCCCGGAAAAAATCGAATTCTCGCAACCCCCCTAATCGCTCACGCGATTGAACCGCCATACTCCCCCGAACAACGGCTATCCCGCAACCGTGCCGGGCATCTTGCGCCGGAGCCTAGCTTGTCCCAAGCAGCGCCGGCCATGTTCATGGATGGTACTTCAGATCCGCGACGGATGGTCACGCCGCCCGAAATTCAATCCGCCTCACCTCCTTGGTCCATGCCTTTGAGCCACAGCGCATTGGAAGCGTCACATTAACTACCACCATTTAATTTGGACAGCAGATTTCTTTCCTGTTATATTTAAATGCTTCAAATCCTCGGCCGGTGGCTTCAACCGGCGTCCGGCCCACACGATTACTGGTGCGGCCGCCGGGCGGCGAGATCACAGGCGGCGCAGCGAGCACCACAATGCTTCAAACTAACATGTTAAACGCCGAGAAGAGCCGCAGTCCTCAGACCGGTCCGGCGCCCAGCGACGATGCCGGATCTGGCGGTGTGGCGGAGCTTGTCAATCTCGCGCTGGGTCTATTGCGACGCCAATATCTCGTGATCATCCTTACCGCGGTATTCGCATTAACATCCTGCGTAATCTACCTGCGGATCACCCCACCGACCTATACCGCGCATGTGCAAGTCCTTCTGGCAAACCCCAGGGCACAGTTCGTTCAGCAGCAGTCGATACTTTCGGAGCCAGCCTTCGATCTCAACCAGATCGAGACCCAGATCCAGGTGCTCAAATCGAGCGCGCTAGCAACTTCAGTGATCACGCAGCTCAACCTCGTCAATGACCCTGATTTCAGCGGTTCCGGACCGTCGCTATCCTCGTTATGGCGCGGGACACCAACAGGGAACTCGACTCCGCCGGATCAATCCAAGGCCGGTGTTCCGGAAAGGCTATCGGATGCCGTTATCGCGGCGTTCCAGGACCGACTCTCAGCAAAGCGGGTCGGCATGAGCAGCATACTGGAGATCAGCTTCAATTCGAGTAACGCCGAACGGGCCGCGCAAATCGCGAATGCGGTAGCAAAGGCATACATCACGGAGCAGTTGAACGCGAAATTCGAAGCCAATCGAAGTGCAACGACTTGGCTTCAGGACAGGCTGCGCGATCTTGGCGACCAGGCGCTCAACGCCGAACGGGAAGTTAACCAATATAAGTCTCAGAACAACATCGTTTCCCCGGAAGGAAAGTCGATCGACGAGCAGCAGGTCACAGAGCTCAATAATCGACTAATGGCCATTCGGGCTCAGCTCACCGAAGCATCGGCGAGGTTGAGTCAGTATGAAGCCATCTTGCGCACCAACCCGGCAAATTCGTCTTCGATGGGTACCCTGGACGCAGTTGGCTCCGACGTCAGCAGTAATCCGATTATAAATGGCCTCCGGCAACAGTATCTTGAACTGACGAGGCGCGAAAACGAGTATTCGGCCAGATTCGGACCTAGCCATCAGGCCGTTCTCACTCTCCGCAATCGTATGCGTGACCTGCGCTCTTCGATTTTCGACGAGGTCAGGAGGCTTGCCGAAAATACTCGAAATGACGTCGAAGTTGCCAAGCAGCGACAGGTACAGATTGAGAAACAGCTCGCCGAGGCGGTGGTCCAATCCCGCACAACGAATGCAGCTGAACTGACCATAAGGGAACTGGAAAACCGTGCGAAGGGTTTGCGCAGCCTGTCTGACATGTTCCAGCAGCGCTACATCGGCTCCAAGCAACAGGAGAGTTTTCCCATCTCCGAGACGAGGGTGATCCAGCCTGCCTTACCGCCGCAGAGCAAGAGCAAGCCGAAAAGCAAGGTCGTCATGGCGCTGGGCTTGATTGGCGGCATCGGCTTCGGGGTCATGTTGGGCTTGTTCCGAGAGCTAATGGATCGGGTCTTTCGCACCTCCGCCCAGATCGAAGCCGAACTGGGACTGCCATGCCTCGCGTTGGTGCCGGAGCTCGTCGTGCCGCATTCGCCGATGCGCAGAGCCAAATCGCGTTCGACTGAAGGGGATTCGGGCCAGCGGACCATTGCGAGGGATTCGGCTATCCACCGTGCCGTCGTTGACAGGCCGCTGTCGAGGTTCGCCGAGGCGATACGCTCGATCAAGCTGGCAATTGACCTCAATGCGACCAAGACCTCAAATCAGGTTATTGGCATCACCTCGGCTCTGCCCAATGAGGGCAAGACAACAATTGCAGCTTCGCTGGCGCAGCTCATTGGGCATGGTGGAAAGAGCGTCATCATCGTCGATTGCGACCTGAGGAATCCCTCGCTGTCCTCCAGTCTAGCCCCAAATGCAGTCGCCGGCATAATCGAGGTCACCAATGGCAGCCGGTCGATAGAAGAGACAGTCTGGCGGGATCCAACAACGAACCTGGCATTCTTGCCGGCCGTTCGGCGGAGTGACCTGCTGCATAGCAGCGAACTCCTTTCAACTGACTCGATGCACAAGCTCTTCGACCGACTACGCGCGAGCTATGACTACGTCATCGTCGATCTTCCGCCCCTGACTCCATTGGTTGATGTTCGCGCCACCACACAGCTCGTCGACCACTTTATCCTGGTTGTCGAATGGGGACAGACGAAGATCGACGTCGTCAAGCATGCCCTGCACACCGCGCCTACCATCCACGACAGCCTGATCGGCACTGTCCTCAACAAGACCGACATCAAGGCAATGGCTCGCTACGACAGCTATCTGCGCGACTACTACAGCGACGACCACTGCGCCCGCTACGGCCTGTCCAACTCCGGCTAAGCAGGGATTTGTTATTCTATCTCGGTGATAATTAGTTGTTAGCGCCGGCCGCAACTGTTGCAGCCGCGCAACACACGGGGACTGCTTTTCAGATAGATACGCGAACAGGCTGGTTCGATTCGCGCGACGGTGCCAACGTGCCCGGCGATTGGTCTCAGTTGATAGTTGGGGGAACGGCTCTGATCCGCACGCTGCAAATTGGCGCGACAATCGCGGTCGGCATCCTGACCCTATTCTGTGCGGGATGTATCATCACGCCCGGTAGCGGCCCGTTGGGCGCGGACGTCCAGAGAGCGAAGGAAGGCAGCGAGCCGGCCGCGCTCCCCTACGCGCTGGTCAAGCTGACCCCGGAAGTGGTCAACATTCTTGGCCAACACATACCCAGGCTATCCACCGCGTTTGCCGCGCAAACGCCGCCGAAGGCATTTCGCTTCGGAATCGGCGACATTGTCAGTGTCACGATTTTTGAGGCCGCAGCCGGCGGTCTCTTCACTTCCGATGCGGGCGTTCGCGCCGGCAATTTTGTCACCATTCCCAACCAAGCGGTCGACGAACAAGGCAATATCGCGGTTCCATACGCAGGCTCTATTCGGGCCAAGGGCCGCACGCCCTTCGAGATTAGCAAGGAGATCACGGACAAACTCAAGGCTCGCGCCCTTGAACCGCAAGTCGTCGTCAACCTCGCGACGCAGAACACTTCTTTGATCACCGTCCTAGGGGACGTGCGTACCGCCGGCCGTTTTCCAGCCAGTCCCTCTGGCGAACGCGTCCTCGATGCAATCGCACGCGCGGGCGGCCCATCTGCGCAAGGCTACGACACCTGGGTCTCACTCAAACGGATGGGACATCGTGCGAGCGTGCCGTTTGGCGCGCTCATGTATGAGCCCGCCAATGACATTTATGTACTCCCCAACGATGTCATCTACCTGTTCAATATGCCGCAGACCTTCGTCGGGTTTGGCGCCGGCGGGACCCAAGGCCTATTCAAGTTCGACGCCTGGCGCCTGTCATTGGCCGAGGCGATCGGAAAACAAGGCGGACTGAATGACTCTCAAGCCGATCCAGCGTCGGTGTATTTATACCGCGGTGAAACGCGGGCGATTGCCAAAGAGATAGGTGTCGACGTCAGACCGTTTCAGGGCGAGATCATTCCGATCATTTTTCACGTGAATCTGCGGGATCCGTCCGGCTATTTCCTAGCCCAGTCCTTTGCTATGCGGAACAAGGACGTCATTTACACATCTAACTCGGTTAGCGTGGAAACCACCAAGTTCCTGGTCTTCCTGCGAACCATCCTGGCGACCGTAAACGACCCGATCATCTACGCAACCAACTTCTATGCGCTCAAGGCTGCTGCTTCGGGCACCGGAACGACAACAATCATCACAACGCCGCCACCGATTACGACCACCACCCCATGATAGTTGAGTTCCCGGTTGAACAACCGGAACACGCGGCCTGATGCGGCCAAGATCTGAGTGTCGGTGCGGGTCGCAAGTGACCGCGCCGGCACGGCTTCCGCCAAGGGAACTACTCTTCGTATCAGGTTGGCCTACTCGCGCCATAGCGGCGCAACATCCGCGCAGCCACGCTGCATAACGACTTGACCCGCCGACAACCGACGCTGCCCGGAGGGCGACCAGTATTGGGCAGATCGATTCCGCGAGGATGATGATCATCATCACCGGCGGGCGATGCGGCGCTCCACTACGAGTTGCTGCACGGATCATTCCCGCACGAGAAACCGGCGCCGCTATAATCGGCGCCCCAAAAAATAACTCGACTCATTTAATTGAACGCGGTTTTTGGCTTGATTTATTTAAAGCGTTAATAATAGATTAAACTTATTGCAGAAAGCCTCGAACAGTCTGGTTCTGGCATGAACTTTATTAACCGACAGGTTGCAGCCGGCCTCCACGAGGAGATAGCCCTCGAACTGTACAGCCCTCCCTCGGGCGCACAGCGAAAATGGCCAATCCGATATAGGTCCATCGAGTTGGTCGCGATTTGTACCGATCTCGGCACCATCGTTCTCGCAAGCATCATTTCAGTCTTCTTGTATCGGCTCTGCACTAGTTGGGCCGCGGCCGGCTTCGCAAACGCCATTGGCTCGGCCATCGTCGTATCAGCGATGTTCGTATCGTTGTTAAAAATTCAAGGTATGTACAATCCAAGTGAACTACTGGTCCTGCGCAGTCAGGTTCGCGCCGTTTGCGGCGCCTTGCTATTCGCATTTATCGTTCTAGCCGCTGCGGCCGGCTCGCTCAACGTTAGTGACGAATATCCGCGCGGCGCCGGAATGGCCTTTGCCTTTACCAGTCTTGCATTACTCGTTGTCGGACGAGCTCTCATCAAGAGCTTGCTCATGACAGGCCTCAGCAAAAGAAAATTCGCCGGCGGCAATATCATCCTGATTTCGGATCAACCACAGTCTAGTGATGTGGGACTTTTGCCAACGCTGAACATGCTCGGATTTTGTGTGACCAAGCATTTCAGGCTGCCTTCGCCTCGCTTCGGTTCTGATCACCGCAAGCGGCTTAGCGCTCGCGTAATTGAAAATGCTCGCGGCTCAAACGTCGAGGAAATCATCGTTGAAGCAGATCCGAACCAGTGGTCGGAATTGCGTGCATTTGTCGCCGAACTGCGGGTTCTGCCGACTCCTGTCTCCTTTGTACCCGTCGGCGCGCTTTCGGAGATGTTCAGGCGACCCACGCGGGACCTTGGCAGCACCGTATGCGTGGAAATCCAGCGAGGGCCACTTACATTCCTTGAGCGAGCCATCAAGCGGTTTACGGATTTGGTCGGCGCCGGACTTGCCCTGGTTATTCTGTCGCCGCTGCTTGCTGTAGTTGTATTAGCGATCAAGCTGGACTCGTCTGGTCCGGTCCTTTTCAGGCAGCAACGCTGTGGCTTCAACGGTCGGAGTTTCTCAATCTACAAGTTCCGCACCATGCGCGTGCTGGAGGACGGGCCATCGGTCATCCAGGCGCGGCCGGTCGATAGCCGTGTGACTCGCGTTGGAAAATGGCTGCGCCGGACGAGCATCGATGAGTTACCGCAGCTCATCAATGTGCTCTACGGAAGCATGTCACTTGTCGGGCCGCGGCCGCACGCCATCTCTCAAGACGGCCAGTTTGACAAGGTTGTCCGCAATTATGCCTTTCGGCGGCGCGTGAAGCCCGGGTTGACGGGTTGGGCGCAGATACACGGGTGTCGAGGACCCACACCCACCGCCGCCTCCATTGAACGGCGGGTTGAGTACGACCTTTGGTACATCGACAACTGGAGCGCTCGATTGGATCTGGCTATCCTGGTCCGGACACCGATTGAGGTGCTGCGCGGTCGCAACGCCTACTAGGCGCTAGAATTGGCCTGACGGTCGAGCAGATTGATCCGAACTGATTCAAGGCGCGCTCAATGAGGCGGCACCTTGCAAGTCAACATGGCCGGCGTAGCGCCAACTCAAGCCCGGGAATTACACGTCAGTATTGTTTCTCTTGGACCAGAGCGTCAGCTATGTGCGCCAGAAGCGCCTGTTCGTCCGTTTGGATCGTTTGGCGAACGCTTTGAGTGCGCGACGTCCTCTTTTCGCCTTGTGGAAGGCCGGGCACCAGCCCATTCAGCTCATTCTCGATTTCTGTCCAATCCCGATTGGTCACCGCTTGCCTCTGCCGCGCATCCATAATGCCTGACGGCAAGTTATCTCAGTTCGCCAGCCGCGCCTCCAACCCATTAATTTTGTGGTTAATAATACAATACCCCGTCGATCAGCTCACGCTCGCTGACGGGCCTTCGTGCCAGCCTCGCCAATCCGGAACTCTTCGATCTTGCGTCCCGACTTGACTGCTGCAACCAGCCACCTCGGCCGCTTGCCGCGACCCGACCAGGTTTCGGAGGTTTGAGGATTCCGATACTTTGGCAATACCCGGGGATACTTGCGGCGAGGCTTGCGGTCCGGTTGCAAATTCCCCGAATCATCACCGACAATTGTGCCGCGACTAAGCACCGCCAAGCGCTTCTCAAGTTCGCCTTTTTCGGCCCTGATCCGCGCTGACAAAATCCCGCTGATCTCTCCGTGAAGCGCCCAAAGCTCATCCAGAGACCAGGACTCTAAATCGATCTTCTTCGGAGCCATGCCGTCGCTCTTGATTTCCCCTTAGAACATAATGCGATGTCACACCCCCGAATAACAATCAAGGGGGATTACAAGGGTTCCACGGGAAAATGGATTATTCTGGCGTTCTTCGCGATTGCTTTACACAGAAATCTAGCCGCGCGAAATTCCCAGCCTGGGCGGCCCTTTGAACTGCACCGATCAAAAAGCTGCAGTCAAAGACGAGGAACTCGCCAGCCATGGTCCTGGCGTGCGTCAAGGCTCGATCGGCCCCGCCGGCGCTGTGCTTTCCTGCGCGGCCCCTTGCCTCTGTGGCGAAAGAAAAGCGACAGCCGGCATCTTATGACTTCGATATCCTTCAGGACACGCTGCCGAAGCTCAATCTGGTGTCTAAGTTGGCTAACATCACTCGATGCGGCGGACGGTACCATGCAGCGGCCAACCGCATCTTGAAGGCGAGAAAGGGATGAACCGATAGAATCCATCTGAAAATCCATTTGGGCACCTACACAAAAACTCTACAGCAACGACCCTACCCCAATCATTTCATAGCAGCGTGTCACGCTCCCTTTCCGACGCCCACCCGCTCTGCTCAAAACCCTAAATACGCCCTTGCTTTTAACTGAATTAAATTATTAAATTTACAATCAAATAATGTTTAAAAACCTAAACCTATCGATTCAAACTTCGCACGTATTTGGCGTCATCGCCAGCGATATTTCGAGGATTGGATGCTTCCGGAAAGACCGCAATCTGTTAGCCTTAACGGACCCGCGATGCGCAGGACAGACTTGGAGACAATGGATTTTGACGAGCTTTGGCTCTTGCATGAGCAGCTCACCAAACTCCTGTCCGAAAAAATCACGACAGAAAAACTTCAATTGGAGCGGCGGCTGGCGCAATTGAGCCGCGTAGAGATGCGCGACATTGAGGGCGCGCCTGCCAACCGTCCGCGACGCAAATATCCAAAAGTTCAGCCAAAATACTGGAACCCCTCTCAGCCCTCGCAAAAGTGGTCTGGGCGCGGAAAGCAGCCGAGATGGCTGGTCGCCGCCTTAAGCGCCGGACGGAAGTTGGAAGACTTTGTAATAGACAAAAGCGTTAACCTTGCAGACGACGATAATCACAACGACGAGACCTCTTGAAGCCGGTCGCGGTTAACGCATTTTATTGCGTAGGAATTTTGGCCCGCTGCACGCGTGCACTCGAGGTAGGTCACTAAGTTGCTGCGAATACCTGTGACTTCCCCAAGCAATATCCCGTAAAGTTCCATGCATGATGTGAGGGCTGCCGGTGTTGCGTTAGCCTTGGTCACAACGTGAAGCTGCTCGTTAGCCTGCTTTATTGTTTTGAGCGAATCCTGAAGAGTTCTATTGTAGGCGTTGCTTGTAAGATCGTCACCCATAGAAGCCCCCCTTGCATCAGGAAAGCTGGAATTCCCGAGAAGATTAGACGACGGTGGCGGGAAGTAGGTTCAATGTTTCCGTGAAGTTTATGCGTTGTAATGAGGGGCCGCCGACAGAAGCCGGACGATAATCTGGTCGGATGCTACGGTGGCCGATCAGCTCCCGCCAACGCACTTGGCAGGGGACCTAGCGGGAACAGTCCACGGCAGTTCGAGCCTCAGGATAGAATCCCGTGGGAGTTGGGGATACCGGGGCGGGACCTTCCCCTGTTGATCGGGCTGGGCCAAGCTGGAGCTTGAGGATAGTCTCGGGACACATCAACAAGAGGGACCGTAATGTCGACTGCGCCTCGAATTCTCATTTTGTCGGTCTCGTTGACCGCATGTCTGGCTATTTCCACGAGCTCAATAGAAGCAGCAGATAGGGCCGTTCAGCCGACTTCGATGGCTGGAGCGGATGTTAGCGCGCACCGCTGGTACGCAAGACCGCCGCGTTCAGTCGGACCTCGCCATGCTCGGTGCGAGCTAGTAGAAGGGGTCCGGGGTGCTACCCCCCTGACCGTGCCGTTTTTCGGGTCCGGCTGGTATCCTGGACCTGCGCATTACGGACCTTGCTGGCGCTATCGAGCGGGTGCGGTCATTTCAGTCAGGTATTAGGCGGCTAGCGGCTGGGCAGGTTGATACCTGCTGGCCGTGGCGCCAACGTTCGAGAGGTTCATACAAACAACGCGTTAGGTTGCCGTCGCTAGCTGGCTCATCGGAGATCATCAATGCCTGCTAGCGGTTTGCGAGCCAGCGTTTGCTGCTTCTCCGGCGATCCTTCGCACGACCAACGCTTATGCCGATATTTCGGATGCGCTCATAAATTTGGCTGAGCGCATCCGAACGCTTTCAGGCTGAGCTACTACGAGAAGTGGAAGTCATGACTATTGATGGCGCCCAGCTTGGTGTTCTTTAACGTCACCGAGTTGTCCGCATCAGCCGAAATGACGACGTCTTGGCCTACCTGCGTTGCATGGGCGAGAACGCTCGCGAAACTGTCGAAGACGCTCTTGCTGAACTGAACCACATCGTGGGACCGTCCATATGTACCGAAATCCTTGACGACGTCGTTCCCGAAGTTCGGCGCAAATACGAACGTGTCAGCGCCTCCATTCCCAACGAAGACATCGTCGCCGGAGCTGCTCGTCAGTGTATTGCTCCCTGTCGAGCCGAGGATCGCATTGCCCGAAGTACCAACAACCTGACCGGTGCTATCGATCTGCTTGGCAGTATACGTGTGCACCGTGTCGGATACGGCGGACGATGTCTTGAAGGACCAAGTGCCGTCGGCAGCCGTATTCACCGTTCCCAGTGATGCGTTGCCATCATACAGCTTGATCTGACTGTTGGCATCGGCGACGCCTTTGATCGTGACGATATCGCTCCAGTTCTTGTACATGGTGGTCAATTCGACGGACGAAGTCGGCGCAGGTGCACTGGAAGCACCGACCTGTCCGTCACCATTGAGATCCTGATGGAAGCTCGTCTCGAGCAATTTAAGGCCATAGTTCGTGCCCGACACGGAGCCGCCCGACACGGAGCCGGTCAGGGCGCTGACATGGGAAACGTAGTTGCCGTTGTTGTCGGTGTTCCAGGCCGTGTACTGACCGGTGCTCGCCTCCTTCCAGGCAACCTGATAGCCCGTCGCCGTCTTCTCCGCACCGATCGGCGTCCAGGTGCCATCTTGCCCGTCCACAAAATCCGCACCGCCATACTTCAACGTGGGGCCGGATCCGCTGCTGCTGTTGAGGTAATATTTGCCGCCGCTCTCAACGAGACTTGTCACACCAGCCGATTCGACTAGCTCACCCGGAGTTGGCGTTGGCGACGTCCCACCGATCACGCTGCTGACCGACTGCGAGGCGGCGCTGACATTGCCGGCCGCGTCGGCAGCCTTGACCGTCAGCGCGTGCGTGCCGGTCGACAAGGCGTTCGTCGTGACGCTCCAGGCTCCGGTCGAGTTTGTCGTCCCCGTTCCGACGACCGTGGTGCCGTCGTAGACCGTGACCGTGCTGTTGGCCTCGGCGGTCCCCGACAGCTTGACCTGATTGGTATTGACGATGGCGTTGCTGCTCAGGGCCGGGGCAGTCGGCGCCAGCGTATCCACCGTCACGGTCACCGCACCGGATGCGGCACTGGTCTGGCCGCTCGAGGTGGTCGCGGTCGCGGTCAGCACATGCTTGGCGTTGGTCAGGACCGAGGTGATGTAGTCCCAGCTCCCGGTCGAACTGGCGGTCGTCGTGCCGATCTGGGTCGAGCCATCGTAAATCTTGACGGTGCTGTTGGCGGCCGCGGTGCCCTTGAGCTGGAGGGTATTGTCGCTGGTGATGCCATCGCCGGCCGCTCCGGTGTCGTTCGAGAACGACGCGATGGTCGGGGTCGCCGGCGTGGCCGGGGGTGCCGAGGTGCCGGTGCTGGCCGTGACCACGGCAGACGCCGCGCCGGTGTTGCCTGCCGCATCCGTCGCCCTTGCGGTGAGGCTGTGCGAACCGGCCGCAAGGGCACCGGTGGTGTAGTTCCACACGCCACTGCCGTTGGCCGTCGCGGTCCCGATCTGGGCCGTGCCGTCGAACACCTTCACGACGCTGTTCGCTTCCGCGGTGCCGGTCAGGTTCAGGCCGCCGTTGGCGTTGTTGGTGGGCGTCGCCATCGTCGGGGCCGTGGGCGCCACCGTGTCAATTTTCACGGCAAGCACCGATGACGTCGAACTGGTGCCCGACGTGGTGGTGGCCGTGGCCTTGAGGCTATGATTGCCGTTCGACAACGCAGCGGTCGTGTAGCTCCACGCGCCACTGCTGTTGGTCGTGGTGGTCCCGATCTGGGTCGTACCGTCGAACACCTTCACGGTGCTGTTCGCGGCCGCGCTGCCGGTCAGGGTCAGCGTGCTGTCGTTGGTGATGCCGTCACCGGCCGCGCCGCTGTCGTTCGAAAAGTCGTCGATCGTCGTCGACGTCGGCGAGCTGCCGCCGCCTTCCACCGGCCAAGGGGGCGGGATAAGTTCGCCCGGAACGAGTTCACCATTCACGATGGTCGCGGAGCGTACATTTTCCCAGCGAGTGATGTGTATGTCCGCATTGACTTCCTCAAAGAGAAAGTCGTCAAACATAAATGGTCCCACAAAATACACGTCTTTGAGGGAGACGGTGATATCGTTCGCATCCGCGGCAATACGCAAGCCAAACGGACCACTCTGAAACACCACGTTATCGAAAGTAAATGTCCCACTGTAATCATCTGCAATGAACATTCCAACAGCGGTGTTGTCGGGGTTCACAATTGTCGTATTTGTGATGGTCACATTCCCGGTGCTGCCAGGGGCATAGGCTTGAATTCCATCGGCATGATCGTCTGCTATTCCGGCCGTTTCAATGTACGAATTACTGATGGTGACATCCCCGTCACCCGCAAGGCGTATACCTTCCCTTGAATCAATACGGACGTGGTCGATGGTGAACGAGCCGGCGCCTACGGTTGTTACGGACGGATTGCCGCTGTTGTCGACAATACTTTTATATGAAAGCGTCCCGCCATCTCGGAGCGTGACCGAACTCGAACTCGTAACCCCGCTTAACAACGGGTCGTTCCAGCTGAGAGGGATGTTGTCGTAGGTGGCCATCGTGTTTCCTTAAGCGCCGCATCCGTGCACGCAGCGGTTTTCTATTGAGCAACCGTTGTACCGACCAACGTTACCGTGTTGTGTGGTCCCGTCGTCGCCAACCATACATTCCGACGGAGGAGGTCGCCGTCGGCGGAGGCTTTTTTGGGACGACATGTCGGCCCACCCAAGGTGATTTCTCAATTGTCCCGTCAAAGTTCCCGCGCCGGAATTTAGTGCAGCAGCTCGTCGACTTAGCTTCCAGCTTCAGATTCTTCTTCAGTTTCGCTGCCAAGTTCGTCGGGGGTTCGTCCCTCACTCTCGTCAGATGGGCATATCGTCCGCCGGCTTGTCTTCAAAACTTATCGAAGCTTGGGAACTTTCGCGCTATGCAATGCGATTCAGCACGGCGGATGCTGCGCGCGGTGTTCTGAGAGCCCTGAGTTTGGCAACAAGATCGTCGGCTGTTCTTCAATTTCAGCAGGAGCGATCAGCGAGTGACAATGTTCAATGACGCACAGGCGCGGTCGGGTCGATTGTCTGCTGGAAAAGTAGCCTCTGATTTTGTCACCGATCATTTCCACCTGCCCTGGGCGGACCGCGAAGCTGGAGCTGAAGTCGCGCAAACCGTCTCCCGTCAAACGCATGAGAGACGCATAGCGCTGGGGCGTCGTCCATGTTCCTGCACGACAGTCCATTGAAGTCTGCGATGTCATTAGATGTCATTTCCGCCCAGCAAGGGTTCCCCACCGAGAATAAGGAACCATTTCATGGCGAAACACGCGGCCGGCGGTGATGCACGCCCCGCCGCAATCGTAATCGCGTCCGCGCTCATTGCCGCCCGGCTGCTCTCACATTCACAAATTAAATGTGATTGGACACGATGCAACTTTTAATTTAATTATCTCATCGCCAACCAAATTAAATCGACCTAGTATGTTTCAGTTAATACGATTTCAGCGCTGGATTTTGGTCGATGTCGTTGTCTGGGTGCCATGGAGGAAAAGATGACGAATGCCAATTCAACAAAAAGCCGGGCCGTTCAGCAATTAATGGGGACTGAGTCTTCTGCGGATTCTGCCTTTGATTGGCTCTCCCTTATTTATCCCATCAACAGTTTGATCATTGGCACCGGAGACGACGATGCCCTAGATGCACAAGCTGACGGCGATGTTGTCCTGGGCCTTGCAGGCAATGACCTTTTAAGCAGTGCATTCAACCGCACAGCATTGATCGGAGGTAGCGGCAACGACACGCTGACCACCACCGTTGTTGTCCCGCTCCAAAGCGATGCGCCTGTGCGCGGCCTTGCCATTCAGTTCGGCGGAACAGGCGACGATGACCTCGATGCGACCGTCACCCTTCAGGGTGGGAGCACGCCCCAGAGCACGGAGCCAATCGCAGATGTGCTACTCGATGGCGGCAGCGGAAACGACACGATCAATGCCACGGCAAATGTGACGCTTCCTGCCTTTGGAATTGTGACCGTCAGAACCGACGTGATCGGCGGATGCGGCAATGATACCATTCATGCCGTTGCTGATGGCCGTAACGTTATCGGAACCAGTATCGCGATGAACACCGTCGACGGCGGCTGGGGCAATGACCACATCACAGCTCATGCCGAAACGGAATTCTCTGCGCTCCGCGGCACAGCCAGCAACGTATTGTTCGGTGGCAACGGCAACGATGTCCTGGACGCGTCTGCTGAGGGGCGATCCAATTTCACCGAGTCGGTTACAAATGAGCTTCACGGTGGTCGGGGCAACGACGTGCTGCATGCCTTCAACCTGACAGACTCCAATAGCGGCAGGCCGATTGGTATCAACCAGCTTTGGGGCGATGATGGCAACGACACCCTCGATGCGACTCATTCCACCGACGGGGAGAACACCGTCACGGATGTCACGAATTACCTCGATGGCGGGAAAGGCAATGACAACCTGACTGCGAACTCCACCGCGCTTGGCGGATTTGTTCGCGCACTCAATCAACTCGAGGGCGGCGATGGAAGAGACAGCCTCACGGCACATCTCGACGCTGTAGCTCACGGCGGGCCGGATCTCGGGCTGGATCTCTACAATGTCGCGAATATCCTGAATGGCGGTTCCGGAGATGACCAGCTTACCGCATTCCTTTCGGCAACCCCCGATCCTGTGGTTACAGACGATTCTATTGCCGAGAATCGTCTGGATGGCGGCGCCGGAAACGATGTCCTGACGGCAACCGTTGTGTCAGGCTCAATAGGATCAAGCTTCCTCAGTGGCGGCGCGGGCAATGATCAACTCACCGTCTTTGGTGGGTCAGGAAACGTTCTCGATGGGGGCGATGGCAGCGACACGCTCACAAGCGGCATCGGAAACGACGCTATGTTTGGCGGATCCGGCGCGGATACGTTCGTCTTTGCCGCTGAGAACGGGCATGACACGGCCGATTTCGAAAAGGGGCAAGACAAGATCGACCTTACAGCTTTGGCAGCAGAGGGCATCCATGACATTGGCGATTTGAGTATTGAAGCGATCGGTGGAAACACCATCGTTCACCTTGATGGAGATAACGACCTCACCGTCGCCGGCGTCGTGAATCTCAGCGCAGGTGACTTTTGGTTCGCGTAGCCGGGCCGGAAGCCATCTTGATTGTTCCGCCAGGACAGACATCAAGTGCGACACACGTAAGTTCGTTGCAGCCGACTGAATAGAATCTAGTATGGGTACAAGTCGCGCGGATCTGCAACCACGCCATGCCTCGTTATCACAAATGGGCGCCTAATTTGATTACCCGACGAGACCGCTAATGCGATCCGCGACGGCGACTTAGCGGTAGCTCTCGATATGGCAGGGCATGGCCAATTTATTGTACCGGCTCCTGATTGTACCCTGTTTCTGGACCGGGTGCTTACGTCACATTTGAAGGCGGCGCATTCCGGACCGCGTCGTTCTCATCGGACCATTTCTAGGTCACTCCACTATCTTTTGCGTGGGAGGTGTTGTGTCCAAGGTCGAAGTCAGGGAACCTTGTGATGAGCGCCGTCTTCAAGAACTGGATATGCCTGATAGTCGCTTCCAGCTCATTTAACCGCCTCTGCCCTTCCGCTATCTCGCTGCCTAGCAAATTCTGATAATGGTTATCCTCGGGATCGCGCGTCAGATACTCATCGGAATCATTGCCCAAGGTTACTGCTGATCGCGCTAACGCGTCATCAATACGTGATTTTAGGCCAGCTTGTTCTACCTTTGCGCCTTCCAGCGCATCCTCTATCGACCGAAAAATGGATGTAGCGCGGGCACGATCCGTTTCGGTATCTCGGCTGGCCGATCGCGCCTTGAAATTCACAACGCTGCGCGCCTTTAGAAATCGTTGGAACATCTTCCGGCTCCTCCAGGATGGTTGGTCGAGGTGGACGCTGAGTCGTCACAACCAAATTATCACGAATGCGAACGTTCGGCGCAAAATCGCTTCCGTGCGGACGATCCCGGTCCATGAGCAAATAGCCGATGCTCACCAATCAAGGCATCTAATGCGACCGCCCACCCTTATGAGGCAGTTTCATCGCGCCCGCCTTGAAAACTGCGCTCCATCCGCCGGGTCGATGCCGTACCAGATGCTCTAGTCAACAAAACCTGAGGCTCAATCAGTTTCAGCCGTTCGAATGTGGCGCCGCTTGGGTATTGGCCTGTTCAGCCTGTGCGTGATCCTTGAAAAAACCACACGCGGCGAGAGCGGCCGGAACCCAAAAAAGCCGCCCGGCATTATTAATTTGATTTAATTTATATTTAATATTATAAAACGCACATTGAGTTTAGCACGTACTTGCGAAGTAAATTGTGAAGTGGCCCATAACACCATCTGAAAAGGCGTAACATTTGCGCCAGCCCATTGAAACCGCTCCGAGGGACGGACAGGAAATCTGGGTCGAGGACGATCAATCGGCTTATGACGTCGCGCATTGGTCGTCTGAGACGAAGGAATGGGTCTGGAAAAACGGAAGACCGATCAGGATCACGCCGACACATTGGTCTCCAATAGCGGAGCCTCAGTATCAGGAAGACGATCAGTCGAACGGCCCGCTCCAGAACGATCGCGTACGTCGATGGTTTATCGCTTCGTTGATCGCCGCAACTCTGGTTGCATCTGCGTTGATCGGCGTGCATTTCCGCACGGAGATGGTCATCTTTGCGGCGAGACACTTTTATCTGCGAGACATTGCCGATCTCGGTATCAAGGTGAATTCGTCGAGCAAGTCGGGCGAGGAAGCTCCGCTGAGCTGGGCGGCGGAAGCTGCAACGGCGGATTTGCAGCAGTCTCTGGACAAAGAACGCGCAAGAACTGCCGCCTTGACGAGTGAACTGGCTCAAATCCGTATCGACCTTGAGACGGCGGTAACATTGTCGAGCAAGTCGCTTGACGAGGCAGCGCGACGCCGCCAAGCGGCGGAAGTCAGGGCGGAGGAACTGCGGCGGTCCCTTCAACAGGAGCAAGCCGGCGCCACGGCACTCGCAGACGAGCTTTTGGGAGCCCGCCGCGAAATCGATGCGCAAGCCATGCAATTGCAGAAAGCCGTCGATGAAGCGGTGCAGCACAGGCAGACGGCCGAGGCCACCGCTTCCGAATTGCGAGAAGCCCTGCGGCAGGAGCAAAAGAAGACGGCCGCCCTCACCCAGGAGATCGACGAAACGCGCCAGGCGGTGACGGCAAGCGCCGAGCAACGCCACGCGCTCGACGAGGCGCAGGCGCGTGCCGCGGCACTCGAGACCAACCTTACCAAGACACGGCGCGAGATCGAAACGCAGGCCGCACAGTGGCAAAAGGCGGTCGATGAAGCTGTACAGCAGAAGCGGGCCGCGGAAGCCATCACTGCCGGGCTGCAGGAATCCGTGCGGCAAGAGCAAAAGAAGACGGCCGCTCTCACCAAGGAGGTCGACGCTGCGCGCCAGGCGATGAAGGCAACAGCCGAACAACAACGCCGCGCGTTCGACGAAGCACAGGTGCGTGCAGCAACACTCTGGAGCCAGCTTGCTGGAGCGCAGCACGATATCGAAACGCAGGCCGTGCAGTCACAAACGGCTATTGATGAAGCCGTGCGGCAGAAGCGGGCGGCCGAGGTCGCCGCTGCCGAATTGCGAGAATCCCTGCAGCAGGAGCAAAGCAAAACTGCCGCTCTCACCCAGGAGGTCGACGCCGCGCGCCAGGCATTGACAGCAGCCACCGAGCAACAACGCGGCGCGCTCGAGGAAACTCAGGCGCGCGCTGCGGCACTCGTGAGCGAGCTCGCTGAAACGCGTCGCGAGATCGAGACACGGGTCGCGCAGTCGCAAGCGGCGGAGAGTGAGGACACGCAACAAAGACAGCCGGCGGAAGCGACTATCGAAGAACTGAGAGAGTCCCTACGGCAGGAGCAAGCGAAGACGGCTGCGCTCACCCAGGAGTTCGACGCTGCGCGCCAGGCGATGACGGCAGCCGCCGAACAGCAACGCCGCGCGCTCGAGGAGACACAGGCGCGTGCCTCAGCACTCGCGGGCGAGCTTGCTGGAGCGCGGCGCGAGATCGAGATGCAGGCCGCGCAAGCGCAAAGAGCGATCGATGAAGCCTTGCAGCAGAAACAGGCGGCAGAGGTTACCATTGCGAAATTGCAAGGCTCCCTGCGGCAGGAGCAAGAGAAGATCGGCGGCCTCATCCAGGAGGTCGGCGCGGCGCGCCAGGCGATGACGGCGAGCGCCGAGCAGCAACGCCGCGCGCTCGACGAGGCGCAGGCGCGTGCCGCAACACTCGCGAGCGAGCTTGATGGAACGCGTCGCGAGATAAAGACTCAATCTGTGCGATCGAAAACGGCGGAGGATGCCGTCGCGCGACAAAGACAAGCGTCGGAGCGCACCATCGCGGAACTGCGGCAATCGCTGCAGCAGGAGCGCAACAAGATCGGAGCAATGGCACGCGATCTTACGCCCGCGCGGCGCCCCGCGGACCAGCGCGAGCCCCTCGGGCGCACGCAAGACAGTCCGATCAACCCGATCGTCCGGGCGACGCAGACTGCAGACGCGGCCGTAGCGAAACAGCCGATGGCCTTCGATGCGCAGGACAAGGCAGAGGCAGCACGATTGATCGCGCGCGCCAGTGCGCTGCTCAGTCAAGGCAATATCGGCGCGGCGCGTATCGTACTCGAGCGCGCCGTCGAGAGCGGCGACGCCCATGCAAGTTTCATGCTCGCACAGACATATGATCCTGTCGTTTTGTCCGCATGGGGCACCTATGGAACGCGTGGCGAGTCGGCGAAAGCACGCGAACTCTACGCGAAGGCGCACAGCGGCGGCATTCGAGAGGCAAAGGAGCGACTCGACGCATTGCGTGAGTGAGGGGATCAGACCCGCACAAGGACAAGTGGAGATAGAGATGAACACGCTGCCGAAACCATGGTTGTTTTTGCTCCTCGCGGCGATGGCGCCTGCTACCTGGATGCTTCAATCGGTTGACGTGTACGCGCAGCCGACCAAGAGCGAAGCGCCAGTCATCAGCCGCGCCTCTGCGCATGACCAAAGAGAAAAGATCAACGCCTGGACTGTCGGCCTCGCCGGCGGTTTGCTGGAAGGCGCGCCCATTCGCCTAGCGGCAGAGATGGCCCGAATCGTCGATGACGGTCCGAATCTACATGTTCTGCCGATCGTCACCCGGGGCGCCACCGAAAATGTGAATTCGCTGCTCTACCTGCGTGGCGTCGACACAGCGATCATCAATTCCGACGCGCTCGAAGAGTACAAAATCCAGATACCGCAGATCCGAAGCCGCATAACCTATCTCCTCAACCTATTCCCGTCGGAGCTGCATATTTTCGTGCGACCTGAAATCACAACCTTGCAAGACCTCGCCGGCAAGAAAGTGAATTTCAACACCCAGGGCACGGCCGCTGCCTATTCAGGACCGCTCATCTTCAGCCGTCTAGGCATCAATGTCGAAAAGACCTTCATTCCGCACCCGATCGCGCTGGAGCAGATGCGCAAAGGCGAGATTGCCGCCGTCCTCTTCATCACCTCGAAGCCGGTTGACGCTTTTGTGCGCAGACGCTGGGACGAAGGCTATAAATTTCTGTCCGTCAATTTCGACAGCAAGTTCGAGGATTACTACTTGCCGGCAACGCTTGAGGCGAGCGAATATCCCAATTTGATCAAGCAGGGCGAACGCATCTCAACGATCGCGGTGCCGACCGCCTTGGTTGCGTTCAACTGGTCGCGGCGATCGAACCGTTACCCGCGTGTCGCCCGTTTCGTGGATCATCTGTTCTCGCGGATCGACCGGCTGCAGGCCCCGGGATTCGATCCGAAATGGAAGTCGATCAATCTCGCCGCAACCGTCCCCGGGCTAGACCGCTTCTCGGCCGCGCAGGAATGGCTGGATCGCGCGGCGCGCAGTGCACAGGCGCGGCCGTGAAGAGAGCCGCGCTCCCGCTCGCTGTGCTGTTAGACGCAGCATACAGCATGACTTTCGCGCAAGGTGCCAGCGAAGCAATGGCGCATCTTCGCGCGTGCTCTAATGTGGAGCTTACCGCGCGGCAGGAATGTTTGGAAACAATGCCGCGCAATATCACACAGGCGGCCGCGGCAGACACTGACAACTGGCTTGTCAGCGAGACCACCTCGCCCGTGGACTATTCACCGGTCGTTGTGGCGACCACGTCGTCTCGCGGCGGCTCTGATAGCGCCACGATGCAGCTCTCGATCCACTGCCGCGGCGGTCGGACCGAACTCGTGATCACGGGACCTGGGGTCTCGCGCAGCGCCGAGGAATACCTGATCTCCTACCGCGTCAATGACGATCTCCCAGTGCAGCTTCCCGCTGCCCGCCCATCATTCGGAGTTGGCGCCGCGCCCAGGGGCGACGTGGTGCGCATGTTACAGTCGCTCCCCGATGAGGGGGAATTCGCTGTGCGCCTTTCCTCGCGAATAGGTGTGGCGTCCGAGGGACATTTCTTGCTTGGCGGCCTGAAGACTGTCCGCGAGAAGCTGGCGACGGCATGCAAATGGCCACATGCCGTTGCCAGGCCACGCAACTAATGGTCATGGGACAGGAAGGAACTCACATGACAAGACTTGGAAAAATGGCTGGAGCCACCGCGGCAATTGCAGCACTGCTCTTGGTCGCACCGCCGTCGGAAGCGCAGGTGAACAAGAAGCAGTCTACGCAGGCGACCAAGCTCACGGCCGTTACCAAAATGACGCCCACTCAGGATGCCACGAAGCCGCACCGCCTTATTCTGCAGGTGAACAGCAACGAGCCGGCGATGATGAATCTGGCGCTTAACAATGCGAGCAACGTAGCTCAGTATTATCATGACCTCGGCGAGAAGGTGAATATCGACATCGTCACGTTCGGTCCCGGCCTGCATATGCTGCGCGACGACACTTCGCCGGTCAAAGCGAGGATCAAGGCGCTCTCGGAAAGCCAGCCTTCGATTTCCTTCGAGGCCTGCAGCAATACCCGCGAAAACATGGGCAGGAACGAGGGCAAGGAGATCCCGCTGATCTCGGAAGCAAAGGTCGTGAAGTCGGGCGTGGTGCGTGTGATGGAACTGCAGGAGCAGGGCTGGACCTACGTCAAGCCGTGACGCGCCCACTGCTGCCATGGGCAAAGAATCTGGTCCAACCAATCGTTGCGCCGGACCAGGCCCAGCGGATGCGGCAATCCTGGCGCCGCGGTCCAGTTGATGCTGCCAAAGCGCCAGCTAGGTTCATAACCTGTGCTACACGGGTCTGGCGGCAGGATTCGGCGGCCTGCCGTGCCCTACGCCGCCGCCGAACCAAAGGATTAAACCGCTCGCGCGGTAGGACGCTGTGGCCGGCGCACAGCCAAGAGGATAGCGCAGCATGGCGTCCTGTCTTGAGATGAGGGGTTCGCAACCTTCACTCAGGACAAGAGTAACTCCGTAACCGACGAGGCAGTAGCTTTACGCCACCTACGCCGAGCAATTCGCCCGACTCGGCGAAAGGAAGTCTAAGCAGCGTCGTTAGCCTGGCGGGTAATTGCCACAACCTCCACTCTGTCTACCTCAATCAGCATAACAAACGTGAAATCATCTGCAGCCGGCGCCAATCCAACAGCACGCTCGAAGGCGGCTACCTCTTTCTCTGTAGCCGGCCGAAGCCCGAACACAGAATCCACTGGGCAAACGGGGACGCCGTCCGAGCTGATCCCATGCAAATCCAAACGGAACTCTGGCACCGCGCACATACCGCGTGCAAACTCGATGTCTTGCGCCTGAAGAGCAAGCGTCGGCGTTCCATTGATATCGAGCGTGAAGATTTTGCGTTCCGGCTGCTCCAATTTTCCTATGCCCTTAGAAACTGTCTATTAAAAAGCGGAGAATTTTGCATCGCGATCACGGATGGTCAATCTTGATCGCCAATTGAATGCAGCGTCAACAGAAATCACCCCAGGGGGATGCAGACGGGCCGCCGAGGCCCCTACCCCGGCAGTATTCAATTCAACGTTCTGCAACTCGAAAATCTTTCAACCCGCCTCTCTTAAGGGCCGGGGTTCAGGATATGTGCAGGCCTCTTTTAACAAGGCATCGGTGGCCCCCTTCAAGACAGCCGCGTCATCGCCCGGCAAGTAACACGCTTCCAGATTGAACATGATAATGGTTAGTCCCAGCGCGCGCGGCCAATCGCCTGCATCCGATAGTTGATGTATAGTTTTTGAAGCGTGCTTCAAAACTTCCCTTCGTTCTGCGCTGGAGGCGCTCGCGTAGCGCCTACGTAGAAACTCGAAACTCGACTTTACAACACCAAAGCACGCCGATTTTGCAGCAGGATCTGCCGCATCAATCCGCGGTTTCAAATCTTCGTATCGCTTGCGGAGAACATTGGCCCGCGCTTCGTGCCAGAGGTTCAGAAATTTCATTCCCCCTCCCGACCGGCTTCCCTGATTAACAACCAAGTAGAAACGCGGAAAATGCGGCGGCCATGCGGCGGGACCCCCGGGATCGCCCCGGGGGAATTGCCCCGGTCTCGCGCGGCAAAAGCTGGCAGGCGCCCGACGATGAAGCTATCGCCGTACACTTGTCTTAGACCACCAATACACGCCGTTCCAACTCGACGAATCGACCTCAAAACATGATTGAGAACGGGCCTCAGTGCTTGGGCAATTCCCAGCCCCGCACACCGGGTCTCCCTTGAAGAGTGGCCAAGGACTCGATGGCCGACTCTTCTTCTAACAGACGACGTTCAATAAACTGGCGCTCAGCGTCCGTTAGCATCGTCTTCAGCAATTGCCGGTAGCGCTGCACGTTATTGCGATGCGTTCGTAATCGAACAAAACTCTCTTCAATCATGGGTCGTTACCCTCAATCGATGCATCATTAAAAGATATGTCAATGTATTTGGCTTAAAAAAGGAACTCGCCCGCTCGAGCTTATCGTCGGCGAGTAAGCTGTCAATAACAAACGGAGTGGTGGTTAAGCGGCGGCGTCCTGGCGATGGTCTAGCATTTGACTTCTGACACTTTACCCGCTGGGCCCACCGTGCCGCCGGCTGCAGGGCGCCTATCCAAGGACCCGCCCGCCCCTCCGCCAAGCCCGCAATTTACGTTACCCGCCTTCATATTGCTTGTATCGTCCAGACTGTTGCGTCCCGGCGTCAGTGCTGACCAAGCGGCTCGCGATATACTCATTGATTGACCGTTTCCGTGATCTAATTGCGAACTGAGCCAATTGAATCCCGCGGCCGGACCGCCTCAGGAGTACGCGCTGACACGATCGGTCGGAAAGGCAGTGTTTGAGTTCGCGCTTGGCGCTGCTCAAGTGCATCCCTTAAAACTGCGGTTACCTTACGGTCTATGAGCTCGAGGCGGTCGGCAGTTGCATTGGTTTGAAGACGAAGCTCCAGCAATTCATCGCCGATGAGCCGCCTAACCGTTACCCCCACAAGCACAGAGAACACGTAGCAGATAAATAGTGCGATTAAAATGCTACTTATGATTGTTCGGTATTCAGGAAATACGTTCCAGACCGCAGCACCCAGAACTGCGGCAGTAGTCCAGCCAACGACTTTGAAGAATGTCTCCATTTCCAATACTCCTACAAAGAAAGTCGAAGCTTCGTACTCAAGCTATTTATACGCTCCTGATTGCGGCGCGGGATTTCAGTTAGACGGAACGGACTTAGGAGAGTTACGACCGTAATGAGTCGATGCCGTGGGCCACGAAAATTCCGAGACCTAGAACCAACAGAAATGCGATTACGGCATCAAACATGGCAATAAGCGAAGGCCGCTTCTTCTGATCAGTCAAAAAGATTCGACTTCATAAAGAGAAGGTTTTGCCTGACTGGTGCATCAAGGCCACAATGAAGCCGCCCAAATTCGGGCTACCGTGGCGCGAAGAGGGACGCTTCCCGCTTTCCGCAATTTTGTTGGTCGCTGCCGGTCGCCATGGTTAGAGAGGCGGCTCAAAAACACACCAAAGTGTTCCGTCAAGTATTCAGGTAAGCTTTCAATGCAAGACGAGTAGTCGGTACAAGCCTGGGCTCTATCTCGGCAAGCTCCACCGGTTCTACGATAAGGAGAGATCCTTCGGTGATGGCCAGCGCATCCACTGGAATATCGCGCACGACGAAAAGATATCCGTGGATCGTTCCTCCCTCGCTGTCGATGTCCGCACCCTCAAAGCTTCCAAGATGCTCAAAGCGATCCGCTGGGACAAAATATCCGATCTCCTCGTGTAGCTCGCGAACCATGCATTCCAAGAAAGTTTCGTCGCCCTCGCGGTGACCACCAAATAGACCAATCTTGCCCGGGTTGGTGATGCCGTCAACATTGTCGCGCAATTGAAACAGGTAACGCCCAAAAGTATCAATGACGATCGCACCGGTAGTTTCGCGGTACCGCAACTGCTTGTCCTTCATTTCGCAATCCCTTGCCACCACCGCTCTTTGATCCCCTCCGATTTGCGCTCTCCCTCATGCGGCACTTCCAGGGGTGATCAAATTATTCTGCTCGATGTCGCCTGCCCCGCCCATGCATCGCAGTTTGTCGTGACCGAAAATCGTGATGGCCTCGCAGCGACCCATGCCTTGCGGGCGGCCCCTTAGCAAACAAGACCCGCTTCGCATAGGCCGATAGCGATTTCCGCGATGATGTGATGACCATCAAGGATGAGCATCAATTGATGCCGCAGCCGTGATCTCGCTTACTCACTTCGCTCTATCAGCTGGACAGACACGCACGCTCCCCCGTTCGACAGTGCATTCATCGAGGCTTTGAGCTTCGATTTAATTTTTCGAGCAGTTGCAGCACCTCTGAGCTCACCTCAATTGTGTCTGCTGTCGGCAATTGCTTCTGGGAGGGACGCGGCGCCTGCTTTTCCATCTGCGCGCGCGATGCGGCTTGCGCCAACGCGAGAGCTGATGCCTTCCTCTCTGCGATGGCTAGGAGTATGAGGCCGATAACCATAGGAAATAAGCCGATGAACTCCCAGTCGTCTATAGCAAAACATAGTACGAAACCGAGGATAAGAAGAGTTGCTCCAGCAATACGCATCCTCACCCCAATAAAATTACTCAAAAAACCCCACATTTTTATTGGCTTTGGCGCGCCTCCACAAGCTTGGGCGGGTATTTGCGATCATTTGAGAACAGCCCGGCCGCCAGAAAGCGACCGCAATCTTTTTCATCGCCACTGCGATTGCATGAATAATCTGCCAGGGAGAGCTTTTGTTTTCTTTGTGCCGCTTCGAATGCGCGTTTGGTGAAAATGTTCCAGTGAAATTGAATCGGACCGCCAAGCTACCGATCTGGAAAAAGGCTGATTTCCGCGCTGACTTCGTGCGGGCCTCTTGACCGCCGTTGCCTGTTCGGCCCTTTGGACCGCTTCTCGCAACTTCAGCAATTCGGTCATCTGAACGGCGAGCGCGTGCGTAATAATAGCTGCCGCCCTCAGTTTTTCTAACGATGGACGCGATTCTACTGTCACGGGCAAACTCCTTAAGGAAGTGTGAGCCTTACCGAATCGCGAATTACGTGTCGATCAGCGCTCACGTTTAACCCTACCGCTGAACGTTAATTCAGCAGTACCGCCTCTCTGCCTGCAATTAAGCCTGTTATTGAAGGGCCATGGACGGGACGGAAGTTTCTTGTAATCAAGCAGCGTTTTCTGCCCAGTCTTCTTAGGTATAAAAATACCTCCAATTGCAACTTGCTCGCGCCGTTCCACCCGCGGGTGGCAAATCGGTACCGCACATTTAAATTGTATGCTTTAGGATTATGATTTAATATGCTCTGAATTAATTGAGTGGGAATTGCGCCATGCCGAACGACATCGAGATCGAGGATCGCCGGAAATTTCTGATTTCTTGCGGGAGATTCGCCGCTGTAACTCCGCCGGCTATGACTTTACTTCTCTCCACCTCACTAACATCAACGGCGATTGCCCGGTCTGGCCATTCTGGCAATCACGGCCGGCCGGAACATTCCTTTTTCGACAATGATCCCGACCCACCCGGCGACAAGAAAGTCTCCGACAACAAGAGCCCGCGTGAGGAACAAGCGAGGCACGGAGACGGCAATCACGCCTCCCTCGGCGGCGGAGGTGGTGGTGGCAGTGGTGGCGGTGGTGGCGGTGGTGGTTCAGGAGCTAATGCCTCGAAAGGCGGAAGTTCGGGCGGCTCTCGCGGCGGTGGCGGCTCAAGCGCGCTCCGTGGTGGCGGTGAAGACGATAAATGGCGGAGAGGCAGCAGGCCCCAATAGGTGGAGGTGTTGGACGTCGTCCTCGTTGCGGGCAACAGCGTTTCCTTCCAGCAGGCTCGCTGAAGCATAGCGCCGACTATGGAAGTCCTGTCGGGGACATGAAAACAAAAGGTCAGACGTAACTAGCAATTGCGCTGCGCCCCCTTGAATCGCTGACACCAGATGCAATTGCGCGCTCAGGAAAACGGTTGCCGCCGCAGCGCCGGCGATGATCACCGCCCAAATGTAACAATCATCGAGATAAGAGACCGCTTGAGCCTTGCACTGGTCGTCGGCGCAAAATCCGTTTCTTCCAGTCCGAGGGTTGGCTCTATTTCGAATGCCAGTGCTGCCGTCCGTTGCCATCACACCAGAATTTGGTGAAACGGCGTGCACACGTTTGGCGGCCTCCTGACTGAAGTGGCTTGTTACGCGTTTAAGCAAGCGCTGGCGAGCCGCGGAACGTCATCAGTATATCGCGGCTACCTCAACTCACGGGTTGTCGAGAAGCGTGCGTTCAGCAGCTTGGTCTGGATCGATCGGAGCGCCTAGAACAACCAGTCAAGAAGCCGCTCAAGCCAGTTGGGCAGATCGGGGCGGTGACGCGGTCTTCCACCTTCCCCACCGCTGCCGGAGCGTGCAATCGCATCGGAATTCAGTGAAGTTGACAGTAACAGGGTCACGGCGGGAGGCGTCACAACGGCAAATCTGCCGCATGCCGCCAGAAACTTCCGCCTGTCAGCATCGAGTTCAAGCTCCGCGTTGAGGACTGGCCCATCAGTATTCTTGTTCATGGCTTGGGCTCCATCTTGATTTGAGCGGACCGCGTCAAGTTCCCGCTCTACTTCTAATTTACTCGATTTAAATTTTCGGCTTAAATAATGTCAACTTCATCGTGAAGATTATTTTGACGCACCCTTGTGGAGCCCGGCGTGATATTCGGCCCAGATCTGACGGAACTCGGGCCTGAAAGCCCGATTCAACTGCGTCCAGCCGCAGACGCGTCGTTCGCGTTGATTGATGATCGACCGGTCCTGTTCAGCGAGAAAAACCAGCAGGTCTATGAGCTAAATCAGATCAGCGCTTTCCTGTGGTGCAAACTTCTTGACCAGAATAAACTCGAAACGATCGCTGATGAACTAAGCGAACTTGGGCTCGGCCGCGAGCAGGCGCGCAATGTTCTGAGTCAAGCCCTGCAACAATGGCTTGATTTGGAACTTGTAGAAGTGGAATGGAGGCTGCCATTTGCCAGCGCGCTCCAGACCCGATTAGCGCAGCGAGCAATCAGCATCAGAGCTTCCAACGAAGCATTGATCAAGTCTCTTGAACCGCTCTTTTGCGACTTGAACCCGGGACGCGATCAAGCGGATATCACAATCGAAGTTGTAGAAGTCGGGGACGAGGTTCTCTTCCGCAACTGCAGAAAGAGCATCACTCGATGTCCCATCACGAGTTTGGCTCCTGCGATCAAGGCCGACCTCACTGAGCGCATCATTCTACAGGATCAGCCTGATTTCGCTCTGCATGCTGCTTCGCTGGTGTTTGGCGATAAAGGGCTGCTCTTATGCGGGCAGCCGGGCACCGGTAAATCGACCCTCGCGCTTCAGTTAGTCAGTGACGAGTACCGATATTGCGGTGATGACGTCGTTATGATTTCTCCAAACGGTCTTGCGCAAGGGCTTCTTTTTGCGCCCACCATTAAGCCGGGCACTTGGGAGGCGATTTCGAAAGCTCGCGACGATTTAAGTCATGCCACTGCCCATGACCGCACAGACGGCATACGCGTCCGGTATCTACCTGTAGCAGATGTGCATAAGGGAAGCTTTCAGGTCGAGTGGATTATCTTTCTCAAGAGAGTTGACGGGACGTCGGCAGAACTGACGCCCCTTGGACAAATCGAATCCATGCAGCGAGTGATCAACGGGTCTTTCGCTGCCAACGGCAAACTATCTCTAGCGGGGTTTGCAGCGCTAAAGAAAATAATCGGTGGGGCCGGATTATTTGAGCTGACCTATGCGGAGGCTGCTGACGCAGGACGTAAGCTGAGAGGTCTTCGTCATGGCTTTTCCTAACAGCACCCTGGTCAAGCTCTGCCAATGTCTCGGAGGCGAAGCGCCCAGCAACCTGGATTGGGTGGCCGTGTTGGAACTAGCCAACAATACGCTAACTACCCCCTCCTTGATCGATCTGGTTGATCGACCTGATCGGTCAGTTCCCGAGGATGTTAAGGCTTTCGTTCGGGAAATCTACCGGCGAAACGCGCTTCGGAACGACCTCTTGAGGGCTCAATTGGAAGAGGCGGTCGCGGCGCTTAATGAACGGGACGTGATACCGGTGCTGCTAAAGGGCTCAGCAATCCTCGCAACATCTGCTCCTGAACGCCGCGCAACCCGAATCATGGCTGATCTCGACATATTGGTCGAGCCCGATCAGATGGAGACGGCCCTGCGCGCGCTCTCCGACCTCGATTATCAGGCCCATTTTCGAACCCCGCCGGAGAGCAGAAAGCAATACACGGACCTAAAGCGACCGCGCGACGTCGGTATGATAGACCTACATCAAGCAGCGCCAGGTCCAGATTATTTCTATCGTTCTTCTGGAAAATTGCTTGAACATTGCATGCCCGTTTCGGTTGGCCACGGGGCCGCTTATCTTCCGACACCGACCTTTCAAGCCTTCATGCTAATCATTCACGACCAATTTCAGGATCATGATTACTGGGTCGGCGAAGTAGATGTGCGACATCTGGTCGAACTGAGAGACTTGGCTAACGCGGCGCAAGGAATAGACTGGAACCGCCTGATGTCATTTGCTCCGGGCCGCCTGGCACGAAACGCCATCGCAAAACAGCTAATCGCCCTGGCAGAATTTTTTGACGTTGACGTCCCTGTTGAACTTCGCAAACGGTTCATTCCACAGCTTCAGTTTAGAAGGCTATTGCTACAGTCCCGTTTCCCTCTTGCACGTTGGCCCCTCCTCGCGGTTGCGATTCTTGACTACGGAAATTACAGGAAGGAGCTTGGAACAGAATATCAGACTGATAGCCGAAGAAACGTAACATTGACCTTGCCACGAGCCGATACGCTGCGGCATTTCTTCGGGCTCGTTGGCAATCACCGCATCGGGAAAGTGTAATGGCGGGACGCTCGACTTGGCCTCGTATTCGAACTGCCTGTACGATCCAAGATAAAGGCAGGCCGGGCCTGACGCGCCGTTTATCGAGAGGTTGAAACGTCATCTGCTCCAACGAAACCGTCAAGTTCCGGCGCCAATGCATCTCGCCAATTCGGCATTACCACACCGAACTCGTTCTTGAGGCGAGACAGGTCGAGGCGCGAATTGCTTGGCCGTTTGGCCTTCGTCGGAAAATCGGCAGTTGCGATTGGAACAACGGTTTCGACTTCGAGTTTAACGCCGCGGTATCTCAGACCTTCGACAATAGCGCTTGCAAATTCGTGCCAGCTAGTTTCCCCAGCACAAACGAGATTGACCACGCCACCTTTCCGCGCGAGCAGATCGTTCAGGTTCGCGAGGTTCGGCAGCACGATGTCGGCAACCGCGTTACCAATCGCGCGAGCCGTCGTTGGCGCTCCGATTTGATCTGCGACGACGCGCAGCTCCTTGCGCTCGCAGGCCAGGCGCGCGATGGTACGGAGGAAATTGGTACCCTTGGCGGCGTATACCCAAGACGTGCGCGCGATCAGATGCGGTCCACCGGCCGCCATGATTGCCATGTCCCCTGCAAGCTTGCTCGCGCCATAGACCGAGATTGGGCCCGTGGGGCTGTCCTCGCGACGCGGCGCATCACCGGAGCCGTCAAAAACGTAGTCTGTTGAGAAGTGAACGAGCGGCACGCGGTGCTTGGCCGCCCATTGCGCGATGACCTCGGGCCCTTTGGCATTAACGAGGAACGCAAGCTCGCGCTGTTCCTCGGCGCGATCAACGGCGGTATAGGCGGCCGGATTTACGATGAGATCGGGTCTGAAATGCTCGAGCCGGTCCGTTAACGTTTCCGGTTTCGACAGATCAAATTCGGAAGACGAAGGCGCTATAATTGTGCCTTGGCCAGTTAACAAGGGGCGCAATGCGCCGCCGACCTGGCCGCTCACTCCCGTCAACAAGATCCGCATCAGGTTTGCCCATACATCGGCAGATTCTTGACGTCTTTCAGTAGCGGGGCATCGGCATCTTTGGCTGAAAGCGAGGGAGCTTCAATACCCCAATTTATACCGATCGCGGGGTCGTTCCAGCGGATGGAGACTTCATCCTTGGGGCTGTAAAGATCGTCACACTTGTAGAAGAAGTCTGCGGTCTCAGATAGGACGACAAAGCCATGTGCGAAGCCACGAGGAACCCACAATTGCCGTCGGTTCTCCTCGCTTAATTCTACGGCAACGTGGCGTCCGAAACGCGGGCTCCCAACCCGCACATCCACCGCCACATCCAGAACCCGGCCGCGCAATGCGGTAACGAGCTTACCTTGGGTGAAGGGGTTTTGCAGGTGTAGCCCACGCAACACTCCATGGCCGGAGCGGGACATGTTGTCCTGCACAAATGGAAGGCTAATGCCGTGCTCTGCATAGCGCGGCAATTGGTAGGTTTCTAGGAAGAAACCGCGTTGGTCGCCAAACAGCCTCGGCTCCAGGATTAGGACTTCGGGAAGCGCTGTCGCAATAACGTTCATCTTGTCCGACCGAGCAACATTTCGCGTTAGCCAAATACCAACTTTATCTAACAAGCACCATTTAATATGCTACATTAAATGTGTTATATTTAATATAATTCAGTTAATTGAATGTGTGAGGGGCCTATGAAGGGCATTATTCTCGCCGGAGGCACGGGTTCACGCCTCTATCCGGTGACGACAGTTGTTTCGAAACAACTGCTTCCGGTCTTCGACAAGCCGATGATCTACTATCCGCTCTCGACCCTCATGCTGGGCGGAATCCAGGACATCCTGATCATCTCTACCCCCCAGGACAAGCCGCTATTCGAGCGCCTTTTGGGTGACGGCTCACAGATCGGGGTGCGTTTTTCCTACCTTACACAGGCGTCTCCGCGAGGGATAGCGGATGCCTTTATCGTCGGTCGCGATTTCGTCGGCAATGATCCGGTTGCGCTGGTGCTTGGCGACAACATCTTCTATGGCAACGGCCTGGCTGAGCTGCTCTTGAATGCGACTGCCCGTAGGAAGGGCGCGACCGTCTTCGGTTATGTCGTCAAGACACCCGAGCAATATGGCGTCATTGAACTCGATGGCAGCGGCCGCGCGCTCTCCATCGAGGAAAAGCCGAAGCAGCCAAAGTCAAACTTGGCCGTCACAGGACTATATTTTTACGACAATGACGTTCTGAAGATTGCTGCCGGGCTCAAGCCATCGGCGCGCGGCGAGCTCGAGATCACCGACGTCAACAAGACTTATATGGAACGCGGCGATCTCTATGTGCAGGCGCTAGGTCGTGGCTTTGCGTGGCTCGACACCGGGACGCATTCCTCTCTCGTAGAGGCCAGCAACTTCGTCCAGGTCCTCGAGCAACGCCAGGGCCTGCGCATTGCATGCCCGGAAGAAATCGCGCTGCGGCAGGGCTACATCTCGCTCGAAGCTTTTGAGGCTTTGGCCGAGAGGACTGCCAAAAGCAGCTATGGCGAATATCTGAAATCTGTAGCCGCTTCCTTCAAACGGTAGATTCGGGACATAGGGGCAAACTGATCATGCGGTTTGGAGGCTGGACAATCTTCGTTACGGGAGGCGCAGGATTCATCGGATCCGCCGTCGTACGGCATCTGCTGCAAGGCACCCACGCAAAGGTCGTTAATATTGATAAGCTGACTTACGCGGCGAACCTTGAATCGCTACCCGGCACGGCCGGAAACATGAATTACTTCTTTGAGAAACAGTGCATTTGCGATGGGCTTGGCCTCCGTCGCCTGTTCGAGAAGTATCAGCCAGATGCAGTGATGAATCTCGCCGCCGAGAGTCATGTTGATCGATCGATCGATGGGCCCGCCGAATTCATTCAGACCAACGTAGTCGGTACCTTCACAATCTTGCAGGAAGCTTTGCGCCACTGGCGCTCGCTCTCGGGCGAAAAGCGCAAACGATTCCGCTTTTTGCACATCTCTACGGATGAGGTGTTCGGCTCACTTGGGGACGAGGGGTTCTTCATGGAGACAACGGCCTACGCGCCGAACTCTCCTTACTCCGCCAGCAAGGCATCCTCCGACCATCTGGTACGCGCGTGGCATCACACGTACGAACTTCCGACGCTGGTCACAAACTGCTCGAACAACTATGGACCCTACCATTTCCCGGAAAAACTAATCCCGCACATGATCATCAGGGGATTGGCGGGCGAGTCCCTGCCCGTATATGGCGACGGAAAGAACATCCGCGATTGGCTCTATGTCGAGGATCACGCCAAGGCGTTAAATCTGGTCCTGGAGCGGGGAAGTATAGGCGAGACCTACAACGTCGGTGGCCGTAACGAGCGCACCAATCTATACGTGGTCGAACGAATCTGCGACCTGCTCGACGAGATCAGCCCGAACCCGAGCGGCTCCCACCGAAATCTTATAAATTTTGTTCCCGACCGCCCTGGGCACGATCGCCGCTATGCAATTGATGCCTCCAAGCTCGAGCGAGAATTAGGATGGCGTGCGGAAGAGGATTTCGAAACTGGAATCTACAAGACAGTGCGCTGGTACGTCGACCACCAACCATGGTGGCGAGCGATTGCGAACCGGGGATACACGGCGAAGCGGATCGGATTGAATAGGTGAGCAGAGTACACCAGCCGGCGACAGCATCCGCTCGCACTAGAACGTAAGATGCCTCGGTCGTCCAACCAACGACGACGCAAGTGGCTCGAGAGGAGAGTAAAGTCGTCCGAGTTGGCAGGGCTCGACGCCAACAAATCCGACTCCCCCTTGGTATGCCACCGGTTTTCGCTCCAGTTCGACTAGACATAGAACCCGCCCTCGAACCACGTCAGATTTGATGCATTAGACATTCTTTCAGCGCGCGTTCGGCATTTCTTGGTTGTTGACCGTTCTTCGTTCCCACGGAGGGGCCGGGCATCCCGCCCGAATTAAGTGGCCCTTTCAACTTTTGGGGAGGTCGCTTTGGTGATCAGAGAGCCTGCATCGGCTCGTTGACCCTCCTGATCGGAGGCCCGAAGGAGATCGATCAGGCCTCGATGGAGGCTCCAATACCGGTGGTCGAAGTAGACGGACCCACGCTGCTGGCTCGCGTTAGCGTCTTGCGTACGTTGAACCGCCGGCATGCGCGAAAGTTGGATAGACGCGAAGAAAAGAGGGATCAATGACAGGAATCCGGCTAACTTTGCTCGTTGTCGCGAGCTCTTTTTTCACCCTCGCCGCTCAGGCCAGATGCGTTTGCCAATGCGTTGAGGGTCGCTTGCTACCGCGATGCACAACCAGCACCGATATTCCGCCCGCCTGCCCCTTGTCGGTCTGTGAAATGACACCGCCATCCATTTCGCCGCCGATGCAGGTGCCACCCGTTGGCCGCTCCCAATGCTCGCAGCGTCAGGTCCTGAATCCCGCAACCAGACAATACGAATCGCGTGTTGTTTGCAACTGAAGCGATTTTGCGAGCGTTCTCGAAAAGAGGTTTGCTTCAGCCCAGAATGAACATTACGGAAGCGATGGCGAACGAAAGCTGCGCAATGATCCGGATCCCCAATCGCCGCTGTTCCCGATTTAACTCTTACCGCCCATATCAAGCTTAACGAGCGAATTCTGTTGCTCTCGATCTTCGTGCGGATAGCGTACACGACGCCGGACAATTGCCCCCGTCCGGCTCAACGTGACGAAGCCGTCGGGCGGCTTACAGTCAGTTTCGCCCGCTCGCTCGGCGACTTCGCTAGCGTATGAGGCCGCTAACGAAACTGCGCGGAGACGGCTCCATGTTCACCGCAATTGACCCTCCTGAAATGCAAAGCTTAAAGCCAGCAAGCGCGGAATTCTGGCATCTTTGGACCGTGATCTTTCCCAGGCGATCCATCACCGGCCGTCTCGTACACGGACGCGTGTGGCGCCGACATGACGGCCGCCATTGGCAATACAAGAAATTCATCGAGTACGATGAGGATGGAGAATGATGCCGAGTCCTCGCAACGATCGACGAGCAGTTTGCAGGGCAGGTATCGGGAGAGGCGCGCTGCTGTTCTTCAAGGGGCAGCCCGGCGCGCGCGGCTGCAAGGTCATTGACATCTCGGACTGTGGCGCAAAACTTCGGACACACAATCTATCGGTACTGCCGAGCACCTTCGAGCTGACCTTCGACAATTTTGAGACTATCCGAAGGTGCCGCCTAGTTTGGCGGAATGGCGAATTGCTCGGCATCGCTTTCGAAAATTAAAGGCTATGCCTCATCGCATCCAATGAGCTGCGCGTCTGAACAAGCGACTAGGGATTGTGAGACTTCGTCGGCCCTACATCGCTCGACGGCTGATTGAGAATCTGCAATCTACGCTCGAGCTCGGCCTTTTTGGCCTTCAACTTCAAGCTGAGGACATCTTGCATCAGCTCGCGGAGCTTAAACAGCTCATCGATCGTCATAGATTCCCATTCGCTGTTCATGACGCGCCCCCACAATCATGAGTCGAAACGACTATCGATTGTAATGAGGAGTTCTATGATTCGATAGAGGGCCAGTGCCCGGTATTCGACAACTGCCCGACTATTCCATTCCATCGAGCTCGGGAACATTCCATAGCGAAACTGCCAGGATGATGAGAGATGGCATCCACGCGAGCGTGGCTCCAAATGCTACGGCTTGCAAAGTGGTCATGGATCGCTCCCAATTCCCCACTCACGAACCTAACTGCTCGTAATTAAATTGTAGTTGACAGCTCAAATCTTGACGTGCCGATGCCGATATCAAGGCATTTATGCGGTGCGAACAGTTGGCCCACTTGGTGCGACTTTCCTCGTGATTGTGCTTTTCCCCGTGACGGTGTGTGTGTGCAATGCAGCGCGAACGGAAAATCACATTGGCGAGATGCGTCGCTCGCAAGTTGCGGGCGCTGCGATCTGCAGATGAGCAAACTCCCGCTGCGATCATATGCTAAACATTGGCAACGTCTATCCACTGGTAGACAACGTCTATCCACTGGTAGACAAAGTAGGGAAGATATTGGCTGGTCACCCGCCAGCGGATGAGCCTCAAAGTTTTTTACGCGACGCCTGACCGTCCATGTGCCCCCATGCAAGCACAACTGATCGGCGGCTTCGGCAGGGTTTGCAGCCGGCAGTCTGAATCCCGTGTTGTTTGTGATCTGTCGCAGCTTCAAACGCGAACTGGATATAATCCAATGACAGTGTGGATCTACGTCGACACTCGCAAGCCGCTGTCGGGGAACAAGTTACATCTCAAGCTGTTCGCAAACGCGGAGGTAGCGAAAGCGTGGTTCGAACGGTACAACCCAGAAGGCGTTGCGTTTGCATTAGGCTTTAGAGTTAACTTTATCGGGCGGCGGCTTATCGTCGATTGACCGCCTTCTTAATTCTGAAATCCTCGATACGCCTCCCCGAGCGCAATTGCGCTACCAGCCAAAGCGGCTGCTTGCCACGTCCGGCCCAAGTCTCGGTCGGCTGATCAGGATTGCGATATTTCGGGGGTACCGCAGGGTAGGCCCTGCGCCCTGACACTGGGGCTTCCAGCAGCTTCAGACGCTCTTCCAACTGCAGTTTTTCCGCCTGGATTCTTTGCTGCAACAATTGAGTGACTTCAACATGCAGCGACCAAAGGTCGTCGGTACTCATCCGTTCGAGATCGATTCGTTTCATGACTAACTCCATCATCATTTCTCATGCACAGGCTTCCGTTATTTCTCCGTTATTTGAATAATAAACCAACGCTTGCTTTCGGATTAAAGTGGGGTAAAAAGCGTAGTGAGCGTTTTGTAAAGTAAAATCGCGGCCAAAATGTTCACAACTGGTTCCGGTTGCGGAACCAACGCTGTAGCCAGAATTTTGTTTAGTTATTGGTGCATTTGTTTTTAGTTGTGTAGGGGTTGAGTTATGCCAAAGCGCAGCCGCGACATAGAATTACTTTGTCAAAGTAATGATCTAAGAGCACAATATGAAGAGCTAATTCGGTTGCGAGCGGCAGTCGCCGGCTTGCTCTTTCCTTTGAAAAGATCGCTGCCTCGCAGGCTTAGGATTAGCCGCAGCAATCGGTCGGCAGCACGAGTAGTACAGCGAAGCAAGCGGCCAGCGTCCTGCGCACCCATCCTGCTACTAATGCCGGGGCGTAATGCCACATAGACCGCATTATGCCATGGTCATTCGTGAAGGCCTCCGCTCCGGCGCCCCGTCGGCTGCTATTGCGTCGCATACGGCCCTGCAGTCCGCCCTGGGGCATTGAAGCCGCTCATTCGGCTTCACGCTGACGCCTAATTCGGCCTCCGCCATTAGCGGGGCGTGCCGTTCATGCCGGCGATCGCGCGACAGTCGTGGTCGTGTTAACATGCTACTCGGGCCGGCCAGTCAGCGTTCGCCTGCCGTCTGGAAAGGACGATCTGAGTAGGGCTGGGTCGTCTCTTTCGCGCCCGTCCGAGCACGAATCCTTGCTAGCGAGATATGGCAAAGCGGCATCCAGTATCGGGCTCCGTAGTTGTGCTGTGAACACCGGCGACTGGTACGGCTTCTGCTGTTTAGGTGCCGCTGGGGATTTAATCGGTTCAGTTTAGGATGAGGATGCCGCCGGACAAGTATTTTGATACCGGCGGCTTTTTTGACAGAGCAGCGGCGGGTTTCTTGTCCGGAGGCGACGAGAAACGTTCTTCGAGGTATTTTCCGCCTTATGTGAACCTGAATGCAGACTGTCACGACCAAGAAAGAATAGCCTGATATTTTCCTGATACTGTCAGTTGTGTGTGGGGTAGGGGTACAACATGAAACAGCCGGCTGAAGTACGGACACATCGTCTTCTGCAAATCTCGACCGATCTTCACAACCGAATGGCTGAGGTTCAGAAACTCAGAGAAATGGTGCGGTCAGCGGAGGCGGCAAAGCGCGGCCAAGAGCCGGTCCATCCAGCAGCCGTCCTGCCTCCCGTCCGCAATGAGCTGCGCGTCTGAATAAGTGACAAGGGATTGCGAGACTTCGGCAGCCCTACATCGCTTTGTACTTTGATCGCCCGCGGCCGTTGTCACTCGAGGCTTCACGGCGCTCGGTGCGCGCCGTCCTTTGACCGCCTGCGGCAGCCCGCTGCGGAAGTCTGAAATAGGTGGTCGAGCATTAACGGGCAAGCTGCCGGTAGATCGATGGAAGCGCCGCCGGCAATCGGCTGATGTTGCCGACGATGGCGTAGCCGCCGCGCCCGAACAAGGTGGGAAAGTAGGACTGGGCGTTTGCGTCGACCGTGACGCCGAACACCGCAACTCCGGAACGTCGGGCCTCCCGCACGGCCTGGCGGGTGTCTTCGACCGCAAAGCGGCCTTCATAATGGTCGACGTCGTTGGGCTTTCCATCGGTCAGCACCAACAGCAGCTTCTTACGCTGGGGTTGACGGGCGAGCTCGGCAGCGGCATGGCGCACCGCCGCGCCGATCCGCGTGTAGTAGCCCGGCTTGAGCGCACCGATACGCCGCTCGACGGCAACTCCCATCGGCTCCTCGAACGACTTGACCGTCTCGACACGCACCCAGGAGCGCCGCCGCGATGTGAAGAGCATCCGCCGCGCCATCGCCAACACGCGCTCGGCTGCCTCGGTGGAACACTCCGCGCCCCGGCCCGTTCTCTTCAATTACAAAGAGGAAGGAACTGTCACATGATGAAAATCGCTATTACGGTGGCGGCTGCCGCAGCGGTGCTGACGACTGCTCCGCTTGTCACTCCGGTTAAGGCCCAAGGCGTCGATGTCCAGGTCGGGCGGGACCGCGACTACGATTACGATAGGGACCATCGTCGACGGTACAACTCCGACACCACAGTAGGTGTCGGCCCAGGCGGTGTCACCATCGGTCCAGGACGACGCTGTCGTACAGTGACCACCACAGTTGAAAGAGACGATGGCCGCATGATCAAGCGCAAGGAGCGCCGCTGCGACTAAAAAGCGGCGGAGCTGACGTCCGGCCTCTGACCATAGCTCAACTCGGAGCGGGCACCGAGCGATGACGCTTGCGTCGCCATCACCTCGTGGCCGGCGATCGGCGAATTCCGTTTAGCAACCAAAGCATTGACATTGTTGCCCCAACGAGCCCCGTAGGGCGCGTTCGAGAACAGGGCCCTCGCTGCGGGGCGATGTCCTCTCCGATCAAGTCTTGGCCTTCTGATCCGAGGCCGCCTCGCGGGCCAGTCGCTCTGCTTTCAATCGCTCCCGGTTTGCATGGAGCGCCTGTTGGGCGCGTTGATACTCGGAAAGTGCTACTTTGGCGTCCGCGTCTCTGAAAACCTTTCGAGCTTCCCGTTCGGCCGCGGTGGGCGTCCTCCGCTCGGATATGCGATCGCTCATTTGCTCCTCCTTCGGTCGCAAACGGTCCTGGCGCCAAGTGGTGCGCGCATCAGGATCGCCAACCCAAGTGGTAGATTTTCCTCCGGCTTGAATTTTAGGGGGGTGTAGGTGCCAGAGGCAGGGATTCGACGCCTGACGAACCCGTTGGTTCCATTCTGTCTTGGCGGCTTCAAGTCGCATGGCCGCTGCCCCCGAACGGCTGAGCGCTCCTTGACAGTCGCAAGGCTGAGCCATCGGTCGATGCCAGCCTAATGCCGCGAAAGAAAGTCGGCGCGAACGGGCGCGGCGGCTGATGGCGGCACATCAAGCCGCACGGCGACGCCCTCAAGCTGCGGGCTCGGGGACGGATAAAGCTTCATCACGAGCGGATCGTGCCCCGGAACGATATGGCTTTCGTCCGGCGCAAGTGCCAGCAGGCGGTCGAAGCCCTCCAGCATTTCGCCGATATGGAGCGCGGTCGTAAACGGACGTTCGGCAGCCATGTTCTCGTAAAAATGGCTGACATCGGAGGCGAGCACGACAAATCCTCGGCGGGTCTTGACCCGAACGAATTGAAGCCCGGCGGAATGGCCGCCGGCTGCGTGTACCGTAAGACCGGGAGCGAGCTCGGCATCGCCATCATAGAACAAGACGCGCCGCGCATAGTTCAGCCGTACAATCCCGCAGATGTCATCGACCTCGAATGAATGCGATAACCTCGGATATTGCATAAAGCGTCCCGTGGCGTACGTCAGTTCGCGCTCCTGCAGATGGAATCGCGCGTTGGGGAAGCGGTCGAAATTACCGACATGGTCGTAGTGCAAATGTGTCAGGATGACATCCTCGACCTCGGTCGCATTGATGCCGAACGCGCCGAGCGTCTCCACCGGGCAGCGCAGGAACGTCCTGTTTCGCTTCTTCGATACCTCCGCGTTGAATCCGGTATCGATGACGAAGGTACGACGTCCGCCCCTCGCCACCCACATGAAATAGTCCATTGGCATTGGCCCATCATGCGGATCGCCACCGATGAAATGCTCACTCCGCTGCGCATCGCGAGTAGCATAGCGGATGGCAAAGAGTTCGTATTCCTGCTCGGCCATGGTCAGGATTTCGTTTCAACTTCGTTGAACGCTTCCCGCGCGTTTCGGAACGCATCGATGCCCGAGGGGATGCCGCAATACACGGCGACCTGAAGCAGAATTTCCTTGATCTCGTCCTTGGTGAGGCCGTTCTTCAGCGCTCCCTTGACGTGCAGCTTCAGTTCATGGGGCCGGTTTAGCGCTCCCAGCATAGCCAGATTGACGATACTGCGGGTGCGGCGGTCGAGTCCGGGCCGCGTCCACAACGCCCCCCAGCAAAACTCGGTCGACCACTCCGCCATTGTCCGGGTGAATTCGTCGGCGCCTGCGATAGATTTGTTGACGTACTCTTCGCCAAGCACTTCCTTGCGGACCTTCAATCCCTTGTCGAACAACTCAGTCATCATCGGTTCCTTCCATTGTCTGAGTACGGTTTTTCAAGCAGCGCGGATCAGCCATGAGTCCTCATCAGGCTCGAGACGTCGGCAAGCGTGTCGAGACGCCAAACGTCGTCGATAATGCGATCGATATCCCAATCGCTTCGACCCAGCCGCGCGCAATCGCGCAACTTCGCTTCGATGTCGCCATCCGACAACGGGTCGGCAAGACTTCCCTTTGCAGCCATCACAACCTCGCTGAACGTCTCTCCGGACGTCAGTTGGATCGTGACGCGCGCGGCGCCATCCGGAAGCGAAGCGTCAAGCACCGCTGCTACCTTTTGACGCGAGGCCGCGATGTCGGGCCGAAATACGATCGCGTCCGAGAACTCGGCGACACCAGCGGCACCCAGCAAGAGCGCGCAGGCGGCGCAATGGTGAATGCTGACGCGTGCGTCTCGTTCGTTGCGAACCGGACGGTCGCCGCGCGCCAGCAGGAGCGCAGAGCCCTGCACCGTGATGAAGCCGATATCATCGACACGCCGGTGCAATTCTGCCCGCAACTTGAAGCAGGCATCGATCACGGCATGGAATACGATTCCCGCCGGATAGGGCTTGTAGGTGTTCTTCGCGATCTCCCAAGTCTTGCCGAGACCGGCCGTCAGACGCCCAACATCGGGTTCGTCTCCCATGGCGCGAGCCCAGCCGAGCCGCCCTTCAATGGCCCGCGGCGAAGCGGAATAGCCCTCAGCCGCGAGCAACGCCGCGAACAGGCCATTGCGCGCCGCATTGCCGACACTGACATTCTTGGCCGCGGTCGGAAGATTTTCGACAATCCCCGCGGACTGACTGGCCGCAATTCCGATCGCATCTGCGATCTGGCCCGCCGAGAGCCCGAGCAGCCAGGCACAGGCTGCGGCGGCGCCAAACACCCCGCAGGTCGATGTGATATGCCAGCCACGCGCATAATGTCCCGGGGATACCGCGTTGCCGACGCGGCATTCGACTTCCACGCCGAGAATGAATGCGGTGAGAACGGCTTGCCCCGAAAACCCTCGCGCTTGCGCCAACGCCAGCACGGGCGCTGCGACCGGCGCCGCTGGATGAATGATTGTATCGAGATGGGTATCGTCGAAATCGAGCAGATTGGCCGAAATGGCGTTGACGAACGCCGCGCCCATCGCATCGAGTCGTTCCGGACGACCGATCACCGCGGATGTCGCGGCACCGCTGAATGGCAATAGCGTCCGCACCGCGCCGATAACGGCAGGATCATTCGCCGACCCTAGCGCGGTCGCGAAGAAATTCAGGATCGAGCGCTTCGCCTCGTGACTTGGCGCCGCGACATCCGTCCACGCGATGCTGGCAACGAAATCGGCGAGCGTTGTGCTGGCGCCTTGCGCTTCATCTTGCCGCACGGAGCGAATTCCTCGGACTCGTTTTTCCGACCCTATTCCGGCGCACCGTGGCGTGTCGATAGGAATCTTATGCTTGACAGATTGACTGACAATCCGGACATTCGGCGAAACGCGGCCGGTGAGCCCTGCCGCAACAAGAACAATCAACACCCGCCCTAAGGCGGTGCGACAGGGAGCGAGACGATGGCGGGAGAGACGATCGGCTTCGTGGGAACGGGCCGCATGGGCGGGCCGATGGCCGGGCGACTGATGGATGCCGGCTACGCCCTGTGCGTCTACGACACGCAGAGCGAGGCCACCAAGCCGCTCGTCGAGCGCGGGGCGCGCCTTGCAAAATCGCCTGCCGAGGTTGCCTCATCGGCAGATATCGTGCTGGCGAGCCTGCCGACCCCCGACATCGTCAAGGCCGTCGCGCTGGGGCCTGACGGAATCATCGCGGGAAACCGCGCCCGCATCGTGATCGACCTGTCCACCAGTGGCCCCGGTGCGGCCAAGCTGATCGCAGAAGGATTCAAACCCAGAAACCTGACGCTGGTGGATGCTCCGGTCAGCGGCGGCATCAAGGGCGCGGTGAACGGCACCCTTGCGGTCATGGTGTCATGTCCCAAGGACACCTACGAGACGGTGCAGCCGATCTTAAAACACTTCGGAAAGCTGTTTTATACCGGCGACAAGCCGGGCACGGCGCAGACCGCAAAGCTCGCCAATAATCTGATGGCGGCGGCGGCCCTGGTGATCACGTCGGAAGCGGTTGCGATGGGCGTCAAGGGCGGTGTCGACGCCAAGGTGCTGATCGACATCATCAACGCCAGCAGCGGCCGTAACAGCGCATCCGAAGACAAGTTCCCGCGCGCCGTGCTTCCCGGCACGTTCGATTTCGGTTTTACCACCGGCCTATCTTACAAGGACGTGCGGCTTTGCATCGATGAGGCCGAGGCCATGGGCGTGCCGATGGTGTGCGGATCCGTGGTTCGGCAGATGCTTGCCATCACCAACGCCAAATATGGCGCGTCGTCCGATTTCACGTCGATCGCGAAGGTCCTTGAAGAGTGGGCCGGTGTGGAGATGCGCGGCTAGGATCCGGCAAAGCCGAGCGAGGAACGATTGCAATGACGATCGGGTCGGGCGGATCGAACGAGACACCTCTGGCGCGGCAACTGGCCCGCGCTTCGCTCGCCGTCGATTTCATCCGATTCGAGGAAAGCGTCGTCGCCAAGGCCAAGATTTGCCTTCTGGACTTTCTTTCCTGCGCATTCGAGGCGCGTCATCATCCGTGGGGCCGTCAGGCGATCGGCATCGCACGCCACACCGAGAACGGTGCAACCATCATCGGGACAAGCAAACTTGCGACGCCGGGCGACGCCGCCTTTGCCAACGCGACGCTCGGCCATGGCTTGGTGCGCGAAGACATGCACGCTGCCAGCATATGCCACCATGGCGTGGTGATCTGGCCGACGTTGCTCGCCCTGTCGGAACGAACGCTGGTGTCTGGCGTCGCCCTGCTCGCCGCTGCGATCGTCGGCTATGAGGCCGGCGCGCAGATCGGGCGCGCCCTCTTCAACGCCGATCTGGCACGCCTCTATCGGCCGACCGGCCTGGTCGCACCGCTGGGAGCAGCCCTCGCGGGAAGCCGCGCGCTGGGTCTCACCGAAGATGCTGCGACGAGCGCGGTCTCGATTGCCGCCAATACATCGTCCGGCCTGAACGAGTGGCCGCATGCCGGCGGCTCGGAGATGTATTTCCATCCGGGCTTTGCCGCCCGCAACGCCATCACGGCGATTGAACTGGCGGAAGCCGGCGCCTGTGCCTCGGAAACCATCCTCGAAGGCGAAGCTGGACTGTTTGCGGCCTACCGACGCCAAGCCGCGCCTGCCGGCATTCGGTTGTTTGCAGGCTCGGAGCCGGAAATCATGGCGGTCTACAACAAACCGGTGCCTGCCTGCAATTTTGCGCAAACCGCCGCGCAGGCAGCGTTGCGAGCGGCTCGTGAGCTTAAGAATCCGGAAGAGATCGAGGCGGTTTCGATCCTCGTTCCCGAAGCCGCGTCGCGCTATCCCGGCTGCGATTCCCGGGGGCCTTACCGGAATGCGCTGCAAGCCAAGATGAGCATTCCCTTCAGCGTCGCCGCGGTACTTGCCCGCGGCGCCATCGAAGAGAACAATTACGCAGAGATCACTGATCCCAGAATCCTGCGTCTGGTCGAGCGCACCGATCTGCAACGCGATTCCAGTTTCACGGCCGCCTTCCCGGCGCAGCAGGGCGCTGAAGTCTCCATCGGCCTGCGTAATGGAAAGACGATCCGGCAACGCCTCGACAATGTCATAGCGGCCACATCGCGCGAAATCCGCACCCGCTTTCGGCAGGCCGCCGCTGACGCCATCGGTGGCAATCGCGCACGCGGTCTGGAGGAGCTTGTCGACAGCTGCGAACGGCTCCCAGACAGCGGCGTCATCGCCAAGCAGTGCCGGCTTGAACCAGCGGAGCGGCTGCTCCGGCCAGCATCATGACGATTGAGAACAAGAAAATGGGGATGCAATGAACAAACCAGAGCCGACGATGCCGGCAGCAAGGCCAGGGCAAACCTACTCCCCTGTGATGAGAGGTGAGCGGTGACCGCAGCGCTGGAAGGCTTTCTGCAGGCCTTGACCGCCGGACTTCTGATCGGTGCGGTCTATGGCCTGATGTGTGTCGGGCTCGGCCTGATTTTCGGCGTCATGCGGGTCATCAACTTCGCCCAGGGCGATTTCATGATGCTCGGCATGTATGCGGCGTTTTATTTCTTCACCGCGCTCGGCGTGCAGGCCACGTTCGGCAACGCCTTTGGGCCGTTCGTGGCGATTCTCCTTGCCGGTCCAGTGCTCGCGGTGTTCGGTTACGCGATTCATCTCGTCCTGATTTCGCGCGTATCGGGCACGCGCACCACCTCCCTCGAGGGTGAAGGTCACTACGCCCAGCTCATTCTGACGCTTGGGATCGCGCTGATCCTGCAGAACGGCGGCCTGATCGTGTTCGGTTCGGTGCTGGCATCGATCCGCACGCCGCTATCGAGCTCGGCCTGGGAGCTCGGGCCGCTGTTCAATGACATCAGTGTCTTCGTCAACAAGGCGCGCGGCATCGATGCCGTGGTCTCGCTGGTAACGATGATGCTGCTGACCCTATTGATCACGCGATCTCGGCTCGGAAAGTCGCTGCGGGCCGCAGCCGACAATCCGACGGCGGCAACCTATATGGGGATCGACGTCGATCGCGCGCACCGCGTTGCCTTCGCGCTCGGCACCGGCATTACCGCGATTGCCGGTGGCCTACTCGCCACCAATTATCCCTTTCATCCCTTTGTCGGCGTCGAATACGTCATCGTCATGTATGCCGGCGTCGTGCTCGGCGGCATGGGCAGCATCATCGGCGCCTTCTGGGGCGGCATGACCATCGGCTTGGTGCAGCAGATGTCGACGCTGGTGCTGCCGACGCAACTGCAGAACGCCGCGATCTTCGTCGTCTTCCTCCTGATCATCTTCTTCCGTCCGCAAGGCTTCTTCGGACGCATGGTCGAGAGGACGTGATGATGCAAAACCTGCGATCGCTCCTCCCCATTCTGGCCTTCACCGCGCTCTATGGCGTGCTGTCGTTGAGCGTCACCAATTCGTACTACCAACTGGTGATGACACTCGTGCCGGTGTGGGCGGTGTTCGGCCTGTCGTGGAATCTGCTCAGCGGCTACACCGGCCTGATCTCGTTCGGCCACGCCGCGTTCTTCGGAATTGGCGCCTACACCACTGCGCTCGGTCAGATCTATTTCGATCTTTCGCCGTGGGTGCTGATCCCGATTGCAGCCATGCTCGGCGGCATCGCCGGGTTCCTGATCGGATTTCCGACATTCCGGCTGTCGGGACACTACTTCGCGCTGGCGATGCTCGCCTATCCGCTCGCCATTCTCTACGTGTTCGAATGGCTCGGCTTCCAGGAAGTCACGTTGCCGATCAAGCGCGACAATCCGATCGCCTACATGCAATTTGCCGATCCCCGTCTCTACACGTTGCTGGCGCTCGCCATGATGCTCGGGACGATCCTGCTCACGCGGCTCATCGAGAAATCGCGGTTCGGCATGGCGCTGCTGGCGATCAAGCAGAACGAAGCCGCGGCCGAAGCAGCCGGCATCAACACGCTGGCCTGGAAGCTGCGCGCCATCGCCCTGAGCGGAGCGATTGCCGGGGCGATCGGCGGGTTCTATGCCGTCGTGCTGCTGGTGGTGACCCCGCAATCGGTGTTCGGCATGCTGGTATCAGCGCAGGCGCTGACGGTCGCCATGTTCGGTGGGGTCGGAACGGTCTGGGGACCGGTGATCGGCTCCGTGATCCTGATTCCGCTTGCCGAAACGCTCAACGCCGAGGCGGGCTCGCGCTTTCCCGGCATTCAAGGCGTGATCTTCGGCCTTGCGATCATATCCGTCATCCTGGTCGCGCCAGAAGGATTGTTCTGGAAACTACGCGATTTCCTGCGGAAGCGAGTGATCTCAGCTGCTGTAGCGACCCCGAGCGCGCCAGTTCAGCCTGCTGCCGCCATGGCCAATCCGTCCCGTCCGGAACGATCCAGGGGCGCGGGCGAAGTGGTGCTCGAAGTCCGCAACCTGTCGCGCTCCTTTGGCGGGCTGAAAGCCGTCCAGAACGTCAGCTTCAAACTGCGGCGCAACGAGATCCTTGGAATCATCGGTCCGAACGGCGCCGGAAAGACCACACTGTTCAACCTGCTGAACGGATTCCTGCGACCCGGCACCGGCGAGATTCTCCTCGACGGGCGCGACATGTCAGGCCGCAAGCCGCACGAGCTCTGCGAGGTCGGTATCGGCCGGACCTTCCAGATCATGCGTCCGTTCTTGCGTATGTCGATCTCGGACAATGTCGTGGTGGGCGCCTATGTCCGCGCCAGGACGGACGCCGAAGCGAGGCGGCTGGCGACCGAGGCGATCGCGCGTGTCGGTCTGTCCGACATTGCCGACCGCATTGCCGGCGAGCTCACGACCAAGGAGCTGCGGTTGATGGAATTGGCCCGCGCGCTCGCCGGACAGCCTCAAATCCTGTTGCTCGACGAAACACTGGCGGGCCTCGGGCATGACGAAGCCAACGAGGTCGTGGCGGTGATCCAGCGTCTCGCCCGCGACGGCATGACGATCGCGATCATCGAGCACACGATGCAGGCCATGGTCCGCCTGGTCGACAGTTTCCTCGTTCTCGACCATGGCGCCGTCATTGTGGAGGGCGAGCCGGAAGCCGTCACGCGCGACAGCCGCGTCATCGAGGCCTATCTCGGCAAGAAATGGGTGGCCCATGCTCCACATTGAAGGGCTGACGGCCGGCTACTCGGCAATTCCAGTTCTGAATGGCGTCTCGATCAAGGTTGAACAGGGTCAGTTCGTCGCCATTGTCGGCCCGAACGGCGCCGGCAAGACCACGCTGTTCAAGACGATCTCCGGAATCGTACGGCCAAGCGCCGGTACGATCACGTTCGAGGGGACCGACCTGTTGTCGGTTCATCCCGCGCGACGGCCCCATCTCGGCATCGCCCATGTTCCCGAAGGCCGCCAGGTTTTTCCCTCGCTCACCGTGATGGAGAATCTCGAGATGGGCGCGATGACCGAAGCCGGCCACCGCGACTGGAAGCGCAACATCGAGCGCATCTTCGAATGGCTGCCCGTGCTCGCCGAGCGCCGCGACCAGTTCGCGGGAACGTTGTCAGGCGGACAGCAGCAGATGCTGGCGGTCGGCCGGGGATTGGCGTCTTCGCCAAAGCTTCTGATGCTGGATGAACCTTCGATGGGGCTCGCGCCCACGGTGGCCGATTTCATTTTCGAACGGCTGATCGAGATTCGCCGGCAGTCGAAGCTGACAATCCTGCTGGTCGAACAGCGCGTGGCGGAAGCACTGGAATCTGCCGATCACGGCTACGTCCTCGAAGCCGGCCGCGTCGCGCTCGAAGGCAACAACGAAACCTTGAGAGCGGATGACCGCGTACGCAAGGCCTATCTCGGCATGTGACAAGAAACGATCAACAAGCCATTGGGAGGAAAAATGAGCCAGCAAAGAGAAGCCAACAAGGCGTCCAAAAAGTCGCTCACGCGCCGCACCGTGCTTTCCGGCGCGGCCGCCATGGGACTATCGACGATCGCGCGGGCGCAAGCGCCGGCCGAGGTCAAGGTCGGCCTGATCGTGCCGCTTTCCGGCATCTATACCCGCCCCGGCCAAGTCATGCGCATGGGCGCGGAGATGGGCGTCGAGCACATCAATGCACAGGGCGGCATCAAGTCGCTCGGCGGCGCCAAGCTCAAGCTGGTCGTGATCGATTGCGGCGATACCACCGAGAAAGCCAAGAACGCCGCGCAGCGCATGGTGGCGCAGGAGACCGATCTGGTCGCCGCGACCGGATCGTATCTCAGTTCCTTCACGCTGGCGGTGACCGAAGTCACCGAGCGCGCCGAACTGCCGATGCTCACGCTCTCTTATTCGGATCTGCTCACCGAGCGTGGCTTCAAATACATCTTCCAGACCGCGGCACCCGCGAGCCGGCAGTCGGAACTCGGCCTACCCGAGCTGATGAAGCTCGCCGAGAACGCATCGGGCAAGCGTCCGAAGAAGGTCGCGATGCTGATGGACAATACGGCGACGTCAGTTGCGACCGCGAAGGCGCTGAAGGAGAAGATATTCGCGCAGGAAGGCCTTCAGTTGATCCTGGAGGAAGTCTGGACGCCGCCGCTTTCCGACGCCACGCCGCTGATCCAGAAGGTCAGGTCGGCCCGTCCCGACCTGCTGCTCTTCATGCCCAATGCGGTATCCGACGCCAAACTCGGTCTCGAGAAGATCAACGAGTTCGGACTGGGCCAGGGCAAGATTCCCACCGTCTCGTTCTCGATCACGATCGCCGAACCCGACATGCTGCAAAGCGTCAGCCCCGAAGTCGTCCAGGGCATCATGACGGTCGTCGCGAACTGGGGTTCGAAGGGCCATGAGGACCTGATCGCCGAGCTCAAGGCCAAGTACAAGGAGCCCTGGATGACGCAGAACGTCATCTCAACCTATGGCGACATGTGGCTGATGAAGCTGGCGCTCGAGAAGGCCGCCAAGGCCGATCGGCGCGCGGTTGCGGACGCGTTCCGGACAATGGATGGCGGCCCCTCGAAACACTACCCCGGCGGCCAGTTGAAGTTCGACGAAAAGGGCCGTCGGGTCGGCGCCGGCGTCGTGGTCGTGCAGTGGCAGTCGGGTGTGCCCGTCACCGTCTATCCGCCCGATCTCGCGCAGGCCGCGCCTTTCTGGCCGAAGAAGTCTTCCTGATCTGAACAAGCCTCTCCGAGATTTTCAAGGAGTCATTGTCATGAGCAAGATTACGCGACGAACGCTGCTTGCCGGCGCCTCGATCGGACTAGTGGCGCCCCGTGCGTGGGCGCAAGCACCATCGGAAGTGAAAGTTGGATTGCTGGTGCCGGTCTCCGGCCTCTATGCACGGCCGGGACTCGTGATGCGCCATGGGGCCGAGATGGCCGTGGATCACATCAATGCGCAGGGCGGCGTGAAGTCGCTCGGCGGCGCCAAGCTCAAGCTTGTCGTGCTCGATTCCGGCGACACCACGGAAAAGGCGAAGAACGCGGCGCAGCGCATGGTCGCGCAGGAGCCAGATCTGGTGGCGGCGAGCGGCGCTTACCTGAGTTCGTTTACGCTCGCGGTCACCGAAGTGACGGAGCGCGCCAATCTGCCGGTCCTCACCCTCTCCTACTCCGATCTGATCACCGATCGCGGCTTCAAATACGTCTTCCAGACGTCCGCGACCGCCGGCTCTCAGGCCAAGCAAGCCCTGCCGCAAATCGTGAAGCTTGCGGAGGCCGCTTCCGGCAAGAAGCCCAAGACGGTTGCGATCGTCACCGACAACACCGGTGCATCGGTCGCCTCGGCGAAGTCGATGCGGGAAGGCCTGCTCGCCGAAAATGGGCTGCAACTGATCGTCGACGAAACCTTCACCCCGCCGCTCGCCGACGCCACCTCGCTGGTTCAAAAGGTTCGAGCGGCCCGGCCCGACCTGCTCTTCTTCCTGCCGACCGTGATTTCCGACGCAAAACTGCTGCTCGAGAAGATGAACGAGTTTGGCCTGGGACAAGGCAAGATCCCGACCATTTCGTTCGGCATCGCCATCGCCGAGCCCGACATGCTGCAGACCGTCAGCCCGGACCTGCTGCAGGGCGTGCTCACCTGCGTCGCGAGCTGGGGCGCCAAGGGCCACGAGGCGCTGATCGCCGAGCTCAAATCCCGCTACAAGGAACCGTGGATGACGCAGAACGCGATCTCCACCTACGGCGACATGTGGATCATCAAGGACGCGCTGGAGAAAGCCGGCAAGGCCGACCGGATCGCGGTCGCCGACGCGTTACGCTCCATGGATGGCGGCCCCTCGAAATATTATCCGCTCGGCGAGATCAAGTTCGACGAAAAGGGCCGTCGTGTCGGCGCCGGCATGACCATCGTGCAGTGGCAGTCCGGCGTACCCGTCACCGTCTTCCCGCCGCAACTTGCCTTGGCCCAGCCGTTCTGGCCCAAGAACTAGCCCACCCAAACCGTAATGATCTGGAAATCGTCATGGACAAAGCAATCTACGACCGCGGACTGAAAATTCGCAAAAGCGTTCTCGGTGATGAATTCGTCGACAAAGCCATTGCGACGGCCGATGACTTCAATCGTCCGATGCAGGACCTCACGACGGAATACTGCTGGGGTTATGTGTGGGGCCGTGACGGCCTTTCGCACAAGACCCGCAGTTTCCTCAACCTCGCAATGCTGTGCGCGCTCAATCGCCCGCACGAGCTCAAGACCCACGTTCGGGGCGCGCTGACCAACGGCGCCACCCGCGAGGAAATACGCGAAGTGTTCATGCAGGTCGCAATCTATTGCGGCGTGCCCGCTGGCGTCGATGCCTTTCGCAATGCGCGGGAAGTCTTCGCCGAGCTGGATCAGAAGAAGTGACCGGAGCCGCAACCGCGATGCTGAAGGGAAAGCGGGCACTCGTGACCGGCGCGACGGCAGGACTGGGACTTGCCGTGGCGGAAAGCCTTGCCAGTGCGGGCGCCAACATCATCCTTCATGATCTGGTCGAACCGAAAGCGACGGCAGACCAGCTGCGGTCTCGCCTTGATGTCGAGGTGACGAGCGTTGCCGCGGACCTGTCGCAGCGCGCATCCATCGAAGCCATGATGGCCGATTTGCTCGGGCTCGGCGCAATCGACATCCTGGTGAACAACGCCGTGGTCCGGCATTTCGCGCCGGTTGAGAATTTCGCACCGGAGCGATGGGACGAAGCGCTGGCCGTCAATCTGTCGGCGCCGTTTCACCTGATCCGTCTGGCATTACCTGCGATGAAGGCACGCAATTGGGGCCGCATCATCAATATGGCCTCGATCTACTCGACCCGCGCCGTTGCCGATCGCATCGACTACGTGACGACCAAGACCGCCATCCTCGGCATGACCCGGGCCGTCGCGATCGAGACGGCAACGAGCGGAATCACCTGCAACGCGATCAGCCCAGGCACCCTGCCAACGCCGGCGATCCAACGAAAGATTGCATCGATTGCAACGATGAAGGCCGGGCCGTTGACGAGACGACGCGGGACTATCTGGCGGCGCGCCAGCCGAGCGGACGGTTCGTCGGCATGGAAAGCGTCGGAGCGATGGTTGTCTTCCTCTCCAGCCCGGCTGGACAGGACATCACCGGCGCGACCCTGCCGATCGATGGAGGCTGGGCCGCCGCATGAGCACAAACGTCCGATTGCGGAGATGATGATTCTGCCCGTAAATCGCTATTGAACCAATGCCGGTACCAGGGCGGTAGACGATGAACAAACGCGGTGAATTGCAATTCACGCTTCGAATCGAGGACGTTCCGACCGTTCGCTCGATGGTCGCGCAAAAGCTGCGCGAAGCGATCATGTCGGGAAGGCTGAAGCCGGGCCAGCGCCTGGTCGAACGGGAGCTTTGCGAAATGATGGGCGTGAGCCGGCCGTCCATCCGCGAGGCGCTCCGGGTGTTGGAGGCGGATGGTCTCGTCAGGACGGTCCCTCACCGCGGTCCGGTGGTCAGCACCATCAGTCTCGAGGAAGCAAAGCAGTTATACGCGGCGCGCGCCGTGCTCGAAGGATTTGCCGGCCGTGAATGCGCCCGTCTCCGCGATCCGGACGTGGTACGCAGAATCGGGGAAGCGCTGGCGCGGCTGAAGGCGGCATTCGCCGAGGGCGACTTGACCGCCGCCCTGGAAGCCAAGACGGATTTTTATGCGGCAATGATTGGCGGCTGCCAGAACGCCTTCATCGAGCGAATGCTCAGACCGCTGCACGACCGCATTACGCTGCTGCGAATTACTTCGATGTCGCATCCGAAACGTATCAACAAGAGCTTGCGCGAGGTCACCGCGATCTGGCGCGCGATCCAGAATGGCGATCCGGATCTCGCCGAGCAGTGTTGCGTCGACCACGTCAAGGCGGCAGCGGTGGCCGCGCTCAGCATGATCGAGCAATCATCCGCTCCAAAGGAAAAAGCAGTGGCGGAGGAATAGCCGGACCCGGCCAACGCTTCTCGAGAGACGGACGGCAGATAGGGAATTGCAATGAAGTTCTTCAAAACGATTTTGCTGTTGCCGCTAATGTTGTCGTTGCAAGCGCCGCCGGCTTTCGCACAGGAATACCCGAACCGGCCGATCACCCTTGTCGTTCCGTTCTCGGCCGGCGGACCCGGCGACGTGATTGCGCGACTGCTTGGAACATCGATGAGCGCGACGCTGAAGCAGTCGATTGTCATCGAGAACGTCGTGGGCGCCGGCGGCACGCTCGGCACCAATCGCGTTGCCAAGGCAGCGCCGGACGGATACACGCTGCTGCTGATGCATGTCGGCCAGGCCACCGCACCGGCGCTCTATGCCAAGCTGCCGTTCGATCCGATTGGCGATTTCGCGCCGATCGGTCTCGTCACTGATGTTCCGATGCTTCTGGTGGCGCGAGCGAATTTTCCAGCAAAGGACCTGAAGGAACTTGTCGCCTATGTGCGTGCCCAAGGCGACAAGGTCACCTACGGCAATGTGGGCCTCGGCTCCGCCTCGCATCTTTGCGGGCTGATGTTCATGAACGCGATCGACGCAAAGCTCACTCCGATCTATTACAAGGGCGGCGGACCGGCGCTCAACGACATCATCGCCGGTCACATCGACGTCTATTGCGATCCTGCAACCGGGCCGACGCCGCATATCCAGGCCGGTACCATTCCTGGCTACGCGATTACCAGCAAGAAGCGGGCGGCGACCCTGCCGAACGTGCCGACCTCGGCAGAGGCCGGTCTACCGGCGTTCGACGTTACCACCTGGTACGGAATGTATGCGCCGCGCAACACGCCCAAGCCCATCGTGGATGCGCTGGTCGCTGCCTTGCAAAAGGCGCTCAAGGATCCGCCGCTGGTCAACCGCTTCGCCGAGCTGAGCATGACGCCGGTCGAGCAGGAGCAGGCCACGCCGGCGGCGCTCGATGCCTTCCTTCGGGCAGAAACTGCCAAATGGTCGCGCATCATCAAGCAGGCGGGTATTGAGCCCCAATGACCCAACTCCCTTCAGCCTTCAATCGCAGAGTAGGCCGGCTCATCACGCAAAACGGCTAGGCCGCATCGCAAAGACATTGGCGCCCTATCGCGCGTCATCGAGAACTACTGGGCGGGGCGCCGAGGATGCGAAGCAAATTGGGATCGTTCTGCAGGGTGTGAGCGCCAATCCCGAGGCCCCCGAGCGCGTAGACGCCGATCGCAATCCCGCCGACGGCCCAATATCCCGTGGCGATTCCGCCGGCCCCGAGGCCCAGCGCCAGCGCCATTCCACCAACGCACACGATGCCGAGGCTGATGCCGCCGAACGCCACCAAGCCCATCGCCACCCCACCAAATGCGGCGAAACCGACCGCGATATTACCCACCGCAATGATGCCGCGGGCAGGCCTGAAGCCGACAAGCCACGTCGGGCCGAGCATGACGTGGATGAGCGGCAGACCGAGCAGAATTGTCTGTGACTTGTATTCATAGAAGTACGGCGGCCGTCCTGCCCACGCACCGCTCGCCGCGGAACTTCGTTCCTGCAAAGGCCTGCCGCATTCGGGACAGGCCGTCGCCTGTCCGCTGATCTCCCGGCCACAATCCGCACCGTACCAAAGTCATCTTGGCATCTCCCGCATTCCTGATGTGCAGGTTCGCCCCATTTCTCAAATCGGAGCTGAATCAGTTCCACATATGAACGGCGATAAGCCAGCCCGTGCGTTCGCGCGCGAATAGTTGCCCTTGTAAGGACCGCCGCCGCCGAGTCCCCGAAGTGCCCAGCGGCCCTACGCGACCAGAGAGGCATCCTTCGCGAACACGTCACCAAGATCGACGACATAGTCGCGAAAGCCTTGCGCACGGATATCGGCGAAGAACGCGCAGATCGCCTCCGCGCCGACGACGGTCGATCGTCCGGGCGGCACGATCCGGGCGTCCGGGGTGTAGAGGCGGGCCAGATCGGCGACCTTGCCTGAGTTGAATGTGTGAGCCCACTCATCGACGAGGGCTTGCGTCTGTTGCTGCATGATTGACGATTTCTCCCTCATCTGTGTGCGAAATCATCGAGCGCTGCGGCCTGCTGCTGTGCTACGCCAAGCAGAGGCCAGAATACCCAGTCCTCAAGCGGACAGAGCGGCGTGATGGCCTCGTCCACGCCGGCTGATCGGATGCGCACGCTATCCGGCGACGGGTAGTCGAGCACAATGCGCGTCGCTCCGAGCCGACGGGCAAAGCTCTGCGAGCCGGAGATCGTTTCGACCTGGAGCGCCGCTCGAGGCCCATGAGTGAGCAGGAGGCGCGTTCGGCCGCGCTCTTTCCTTATTACCGCTTGGGCGAACGCCTCCGGCGGCATATCGGTCAGATAGTAGATGATTGTGTCTGGCGTCGTGAGGCGCGCGAGGCGTGGAAGCCAGTGCCCTTGGAGCGGGAGCAACACCAGCGCGATGCCGTGCGCCCGGCGCAACAGGTCGGCGATGATGCGCAGCCGCGGCTCGGGCCGCTGACCCTGATGCAACAGGACCACCTGACTGAACCTCCGGTTCTTGCCAAGGAACGCCGCAAGCCGAAACAGCACGGAGAAGACGCAGACATGGTGGATCGTATCGACCCAGAGTGGACTCGGCGAGCTGCGCCGCCAGCTCCAGCACAGGCTGCCCGACTACATGGTGCCGGCCGTCCTGGTGAAACTCGACCAGCTACCGCTCACCCCCAACGGCAAGCTCGACCGCAACGCCCTGCCGGCCCCCGACCGCCACCGCGAAGCAGACCACCAGCCGCCACGCAATCCGGTCGAGACCGTGCTCGCCGGACTGTTCGCCGAAGTCCTCGGCCTCGAACGCGTCGGCATCAACGAAAACTTCTTCGAACTCGGCGGCGACTCGATCCAGTCCATTCAAGTGGTATCGCGAGCGCGAGCCGCGGGCGTGGCGATTACTCCGAGGCAGATTTTCCAATACCAGACGGTGGCAACGCTGGCCCACGTCGCCGAGCAGCCGGCGGCAGCAACCGAGGTGGACGTCACCAGCGGCGCAGCGCCGCTGACGCCGATCCAGTGCTGGTTCTTTGAGCAGCCCGGGCCGATCGAACATTTCAACCAGGCGGTGCTGCTGGAAGTCCCTGCCTATATCCGACATGCTCGTCTCGAACGCGCACTCGCATCCCTTTTGATCCATCATGATGCACTCCGCAGCCGATTTGTTCGCGGCCCGGCGGGTTGGCAGCAGGAATATCTGGCTGTGGACGAGGTGGCGCCCATCGCGGTTGCGCATTTCGACGTGGCTGAGCTCATGCCTGATGCGCGGATCGAACAGATGGAGATTGCCGCGACGACGTTGCAGCAGAGCCTCGATCCGGCGGCCGGTCGTCTGGTTGCGGCCGGATGGTTCGACTTCGGCGCCGATACGCCGGGCCGCCTCCTGTTGGCCATCCACCACCTTGTCGTGGACGGCGTGTCCTGGCGGATCCTGATCGAAGACTTGATCGCAGGCTACGGCCAACTCGAACGCAGCGAGACCGTCGAGCTTCCAGACAAGACCACATCATTCAAGAGCTGGGCGACACGACTTCTGAACCATGCCGAGGATGTTGCGGTCTCGAGCGAACTTGATTTCTGGAACGCCGCTTGCCACGAGGCGCCGGAACTGCCGATCGACCACGCCGTTGATCTGCGCAACGCCACCTACGGTCAAACGGAGGGGCTGACGCTTCTGCTCACGACCGAGGAGACGCAGGCGCTGCTGACCGCCGTGCCGCAGGCCTATCACAGCCGGATCAACGATGCGCTCCTCACCGCGTTGTCCGTCGCCCTGGCCGGCTGGCGCGCCGCGCGCGGAGAAACCGAAACGGCCACGCTCGTCGATCTCGAGGGTCACGGTCGCGAGGATTTGTTCGCCGCAGTCGACCTGTCGCGGACCGTCGGCTGGTTCACCACCATGTTTCCTGTCAGACTCGATGCCGGGCGGCTGGACCTCGAACAGGTCATGGCCGGCGGGCCCGCGGCCGGCGCAGCACTCCGGTGCATCAAGGAGCATCTGCGCGCCGTGCCGCATGGCGGCATCGGCTGGGGCCTGTTGCGCTACCTCAATGAGCAGACCGCCGAAGCATTGCGGTCGCTGCCACGCGCCAAGATAAGTTTCAATTATCTGGGCCGTTTTGATGAGGGGCCCGATTCCGGATGGCGCTTGCCGGCTGAAAGTTCCGGGCTGACGATCGCGCCGAATCGCTGCAGGGATCATCTGATCGAGGTCGTGGCGCTGGTAAAGGGCGGCACGCTGCAGATCCAGTGGCGGTGGTGGCCTGCCGCGCACGATCGAGCTTCGATCGTCGACCTGGCGGAATGCTTCGTGGCGGCGCTGCGCGGCGTGATCCGCCATTGCACGACCCGTGGTATCGGCGGCTATACGCCTTCCGACTTTGCTTCGGCTCAGCTTGACGAGACCCGTCTCTCCGCTTTGCAGCAGCGCTATCCGGATCTCGAAGACATTTGGCCGCTGGCTCCCATGCAGCACGTCATGCTCTCGCATGCACGCCGGTCACCGAGCAGTGTCGCCGACCATGAGCAATTGTGCCTGACGCTTGAGGGGGATCTCGACCGAGCGGCGCTGGAAGCGGCGTGGCGGGAATTGACGATCCGGCATGCCGCAATGCGCGTCGCCATCGCTGACGACGTCGAGGAAGCACCGCTGCAGGTGGTGCGACGGGATGCCAAGCTGCCGTGGCGCGCCGACGACTGGTCGGGGCTCGATGCGCAGGTCGCCGAGCGTCGCCTGCAGAACCTGCTCGCGGAGGACCGGGCGCAAGGTTTCGATCTTGCCTCTGGCATGCTGCTGCGGGTCTGTCTGCTGCGTCACTCGCGTGTGCGCCACAGTATGATCCTAAGCTTTCACCACCTGCTATTGGACGGGTGGTCGATCCCGATCATGCTGCGCGAGCTCTTGGCGTTCTATCAGTCTGCGCGGCAGCGTCGACCGATGGCCTTACCGCCGGCGCGACCTTATCGCGATTACCTGGCATGGCTTGCTGCGGCGGATCGAACCGCCAGCGAAGCGTTCTGGCGCAACCGCCTGGCGGGCCTGGTCGCGCCGCACCGGCTCGATCTGCCGGCGGGAGAATCCGACGCATCGCCCGATGCGACGGGCGAGCATCGTGCGTCTCTCTCGGAGCAGCTAACCGCGCAACTGCAGGCGCTGGCGCAGGCACAGCGGCTGACAATGAACACGCTCATTCAGGGGGCATGGGCCTTGGCACTAGGGCGCCACACAGCGGATGGCGACGTGATCTTCGGGATGACCACCGCAGGCCGCCCCGGCGAGCTCCCAGGCGTCGAGCGGATGATCGGGTTGTGCATCAACACGCTGCCGCGCCGCGTACGACTGGACCCGACGGCACGGGTGACGGATTGGCTCGTGGATCTGCAGGCCCAACAAGCCGAGGAGCAGAGCCATGACGGCTGCTCGTTGATCGACATCCGACGCTGGAGCGGCGCTCCGACCGACAAGGCGCTGTTCGAGTCGGTGATTGTCTTCGAGAATTATCCGGTTGGACCAACGCTTGCGGACCAGGCGGCTCTATCGGCGACCGAATTGCGAGTCGGTGCCATAGCGAGCTTCGAGGAGGGCGTTCACTTTCCGCTATGCCTGGTCGCAGCGCCCGGCGCGCGGATAAAGTTGCGGCTTATCTTCGGTCGTCGACGCTTCGATGCAGCAGCGATCAGTCAACTCGCGGATGACCTCGTGAGCCTGCTGACGGCGGTCGCTGCCGATCCCGGGCAACGGTTGGCCGCGCTATGGTCGGGCGCTGCAGGCGCTGAGCCACCCTATCGGACGGCGCCGATCGACACGATCGATCCGCCGAACCCGGTGAGCCCGCCGTGAATCTGCAGAACCCGCCATCGCGCGTGCGCCGGCATCGCGCTCCCGCCGATCCCAGCGGCACCACCCATGAAGCGCCGGTGCCGCCGGCGTCAGCCCGGGAGCCGGCGCCCCCGCCGCAACTTCATCAATTCGACGAAAAACAGTTGTGGCGGGCAATGGCGTGGTTCGTCGTGCCCCAGACGGCAAATGCCGTGCTTCAATTGTTCTCCGGCACCATCACGGCGATCTATTTCGGACAGCTTCTCGGCCCATGGGCACTGGCCGTGGCCTCGATATTCTTTCCGATCTTCCTTCTGCTGGTCTCGTTTTTGATCGGCGTCATCACCGGCGGCATCGTTCTCGTCGGTCGCGCCTATGGCGCGGGCGATACGCAGCAGATCAAGAGCGTGACCGGAACCACCCTGTGCGTCTGCGCCTTGGTCAGCATTGCCATCGCGGCAGTCGGCTATCGCTTCGCTCCCGAACTGCTGGCCGTGATGGCAACGCCGCCGGATATTCTATCGCCTGCCGTTGCCTACGCGCGCGTGACGTTCGTCTCCTTACCGATCATGACATTATTTTTCGCCTACACCTATCTTCTGCGCGGCACCAGCGATGCACGGACGCCGTTCCTGGCGACGGCCTTGTGCATCGCCATCAGCCTGCTACTGACGCCGGCCCTGATCGAGGGGTGGTCCGGGCTGCCGAAGCTTGCGGTGACGAGCGCCCCGTGGGCCAATCTCGTGGCCTGCGCGATATCGCTTCCGGCCCTCATGGCCTACCTTGCGGTCCGGCGACATCCAATGGCGTTCGACCGGGAGATGTTGCGCCGAGTTCGGATCGACCCGGCGATCGCCCGCTCGTTCTTGGCCATCGGTGTTCCCGCCGGTGTCCAGATGGCGATGGCCTCGTTGTCCGAAGTGGCAGTGGTCTTTCTCGTTAACGCTTTCGGATCGAGCGCGACGGCCGCTTACGGCGCCGTCAACCAGGTGGTCGGATATCTGCTTGCGCCGATGCAGGGTGTCGCGCTTGCCGCCACGACGTTTGCGGCGCAGGCGATCGGTGCGCGACGAGCCGACCGGCTCGGAGCGATCACGCGGATTGCGACGGTGCTGAACGTTCTGATTGGCGCGCCGGTGATCTGCGTCATCTGCCTGTTCCCGCAGATTGTCCTTTCGTGGTTCATAACCGATCCCGATACGCTGTCGATCGCCAGCCGCGCCCTGCTGATCGCGCTCTGGAGCTATCTGTTGTTCGGAATCGGCAACGTCCTCGCGGGCGTCATGCGATCGACCGGCGTGGTGGTGTGGCCGGCGGGCATTACGATTGCCGCGATCTGGCTGGTCCAACTGCCCATCGCGTATCTGCTCTCCCGCTGGATCGGGCTGGACGGCATCTGGATCGGCTACCCGGCCGGCTTCATTGCCGCGCTGCTTGCTCAAGTGATCTACTATGGATTGGTTTGGCGGCATCGGCCCCACCAATGAGCGAACGTCAAGCAGGGTCTTGAATGGCCGTCGCGCGAGAGGTCTCCAGGCCTTTGAAAGGCTTGGTGGGCGCACCAGGGCTCGAACCTGGGACCCGCTGATTAAGAGTTCAAAACGAACGCTTCGCTGCGATTTCTGAATCTGCTCGTCGCTACGACGACCCTTCAGAAGTTCTTTGTTTTATGGGGTTTTGTCGGATAGCTTCGCTGTAGGTCGAACCCAAACATCCAAACATCCCGGTTCGCCAAAACCGTTTGAAAACCGTTTTAGTCGACTGGCTCACTCCAATGAACGACATTCGCGTTCCCCTGAGTGATAAGAGCATCGCTCAGTTACCCACCCCGAAGGACGGCTGGTATCTAGCCCGCGACACCGAGAAGGGCTTCTTCGTGGTCGTTGGGAAGAGGAAAAGAACCTTCGCCGTCCAAGGCGATCTTCGGCAGGGAGGTAAGCGGGCGTCTTCGATCAGATATCTATCGGCGACACGCGCGAGTTGACGACCCGAGCGGCGCGCGCGATCGAAGGAATATCTGGCTCAGATCAGCAGGGGACAGCACCCGAAGACGGCAAAGCAAGACGGAGACACCGACCCTGGCAAGGTTGGGAACGAGACGAATACGGACGTCGCGACGGTTACCCTTAGGCAAGCGTGGCAGCGATTTCTGGAAGCCCACCTGATCCGGAAGGGCCGCAGTGAAAGACTATAAGTGGTTATCGCGACCACGTAGAACGTCTCTTTGCGGTCTGGCTTGATACTTCATTAGGCGAACTCGCGATGGACCCTCCTCGCGTTGCCAAGAAGCACGACGATATTACGAAGGAGAACGGTCCCTATATTGCGAATGGCTGTATGCGAACGCTGCGCGCAGTTTACAATCATGCTCGCAAGACCAACAGATCACTGCCCCGCGACAATCCAGCAGACGCCGTCGACTGGAATGAGGAGAAGCGCCGAGATACCGGTATGGGCGTCAGCGACTTGACCGAATGGTTCCGGGAGTTGGCTGCCCTCGAAAATCCGGTCCGCCGTGAATTTCATCTGCTCACGCTGCTCTGTGGTTCTCGGACTACCGCGTTACAGCAAGTAAAGCTAAGTCACATCGATTTTCGCCGCCGAACTCTGCACATCGAAAAGCCGAAGGGTGGCAAGAAGCGAGCTTTCGACATCCCCCTCTCCCACGAAATGATTCAGTGTCTCATCCGGGCAATCCGCTTCGGCAGGCAAATGTATCCGTTGCAGGCGCAGAAATGGGTTTTTCCCGGCGACAGTGAGTCGGGGCATCTTGCTGAAACAAAGGAAGATCGCGATACCCTCTCGAAGTGGGGTAACGATCTTCGTCAAACATTCCGCACCATTGCAACGGCTGCTGGGGTCTCGGAATTCGACGCGAAACTCCTAATGAACCATTCAATTCCAGGCGTGAATGCCGGCTACGTTACTCGCCACAAACTACTTGGGGACCACCTGCGCAGCCAGCAGCAAGCGATCAGCACCGCTGTGTTCTCCGCTATCGCTAAAACGCTCACGGAAGACCCCGCTTTGCGAGATTGGCTCGGCCGGGGCGCAAGCCGGCGTGTAACTCGCGGGCTTCAAGTGAAACCAGGCGATCTGGGTGAGGATGACCACGGAATTCGGCGTGCAGCCTGAATGCACTCGCAGGCCGGAGAGCATAGTTGCTCGGCGCCGCGGGCAGCATAGCGACTCTTCGAATCCGAAAAGGCTGAATTCAAATCCTGGAGGCGCAACCACCGATACCGACATTCGATTCAAGTCGCAATCTGACCGAGGGCGCGCCCCTTGCGTCCCTGAATAACAATGGCGTTTGACCGAGCTTGACCACTTTTATCGCTGTTTGTTCATGGGGTATCGGTGGTCAACCGGTGGTCGGGCGATTCTTTCAAAACCAGAGTAGCGGATTTCTACTCCGTGGGTTGCAGGTTCGAATTCCTGCTGGGATCGCCAAAGTTTTCAACGCTTTACGCGTTCTGTTCCTTCGCTTTCCGTGTCTCATCTTGTCTTGAAGAAAACTCTTTAGTTTCAGGCTTTTCCGTTTAGTCCCGCCTTGTCGATGATACACGGATCGTACACGGCGCTTCGTGCTTTGTTCTCAAAGTCCGCTTGACGTGCCGCGAGCATGTCCCGCAGGATAGCATCCCGGGTTGCACAATTTTGTGGGCCTTCAAATGGTCTGGGTCATAATCGGCTGCACGATCCTGATTATCGTCTGTTTGGGCGGCGGGAAACGGCTGGCGGGGAACTTGCTCGTGGCGGCGATTTTTCTTGGAACCGCTCTGCTGCTCTTCAATTTCACTGGCCCGGCGCCGTAGCAGCGTTGCGCGACGGAAATGGCGCGGCTCGAGGAATAAGCAGTTGTGCAGGGCCGGGCCCTGGGCGAAGTCGAAGGCGCGCTGCAAGAAAAAGCCCGGCCATGAGACCGGGCGGCATTCTTGGTCGCAATCGGTTCAGCGGATTCGCCCTCCGATCCGGGACGGGTGAGATGGTCGCCGCGCAACGGGCGTGCGAGGTAGGTCTGCAAACTCTGACGAATGGTAGTCTCTTCCTTCCGGCGTGGTGATGTGAATGTCGTAGCACCCAGTTTGCGACATTTCGCGAGCCTTCTTCAGCGCAGCCTCAGGGGTCTTCCTCCGATGCAGGATTTCGCCGTCCTTGCACTTCGCCTTTATCGAGAAACTCATTTCTTCTTTTTCTTGTTCTTTTTGTTCTTCTTCATGACTTCGGCCTGAGCTCTGAAGGCCTGGGCCAAAGATTTCATTTGATCAGCCACAAACTCATCAGCCACGTTCGCCGCCGCGCGCTCTGCGGTGACTGCCTGATGGCGGATTGCTTAGGCCATCTTCATAAAAGCTCAATTGCCAACCTTGCGCGGGGTTCCAAGCAGCAATGGAACCCTTGCGGTTTGGGCTCTGCGGCGCCCTATCGTTCCATCAGGCCATCAAACGCCGCCCAAACGGCTTGCAGCATATCTTTCGATCTCTGCATTCCAATGAAGGGCAGCGTTCTTCGCTTCCGCAAACTGATTGTTGATTAGAAACGTGCCCACGTGCTGGAGGTAACGGGCAAGGTGCTCGCCATCGTCACTTAGCCGCATGACCTCTGGCGGAGGAGCGGGTAGCCCAGCGCCCTGCGCCCGATTCAGTAAGGCTTGCAGGTCGGGCATGCGGTCACTTATGCACGTCGGCCACCGTTGGTTGATCTGGCCAGCCCGGTCCACAATGAAGCCTGAAAATTCCCTCAGGTCGTATCCAAGCAGTGCAAGCTCCGCTTCCCTTTCGGCATCTCTACTACGCAACAACGCATCAGCCCAGAGGCCGATTGCCAATCCGATCAAGAAAGTCAAAGCTGGATAGAAAAACCAGTATTCCGTGATTGCAGCGGCTTCTGCGAGCGCCCACTGAAGACCCTTTGAAGGGTCGTTGAGATATCCGCTTCGGCCCGCCCATTTTTCAATAGCTTTTGCAATCAATGTACCGACGCCAAGAGACCCAAGGATCCATAAGCTTGCCTTCCTTGCCCCAGATCGCCAATTCATCGGACACCCCGCTGCACCGAGGTTAGCTGAACGTCGATAAGTGGCAAGCCAGCCTGAACCGGCAAGCGCTAAAAAGCCGCCGCTGGGGGACAGCGACGGCTCTACGCATTACTGCCCGCGGGGATGTCTCACCGCGATTGATCGGATCCTATTCGCGCATTCGAGATCGTAACGCAGCATCAGAGTAGGCTCCCCTGCCTGAGCGCTTCGGAGATGTTCTCGAGCAGCAGGTGTTGCCACGAGCGCATTATGCCCCCGCTCACCAAGTCCTCTGGCCACTGATGCCCGTCGACATGTGGGTTACGGCTGCTCTATAAGGGCGCACAGGCCGGCCATTGTGGTGACATTCAAGAACTCAATCGCGGCGGCGTCCGCCGCGCGCCATGTTTGGATTACCTCGCGCTCGCCTTCGATCTATTGCGGATCGCGCCCTACGCCGATCCCGAAAAGGCTGCGCGCCGCTGGCGCCTGCATTTGAAGGGTCAGGGCTCCTTCCGTAGTTCTCCGGCCGTGAACATAGTTCCGCCTTCTCGGTTGCGTTAAAAACGCCGGTACAGTCTGGGGTCAGTTGGTAAAAATGACGACGTGACGTGCAGTTGCATGCTCATCCACGGGAAGCTTCGTAGGCTCAAAACCGTCCCGTCGAATGTTAGTTCGTCGTAGCGCAGATGCGCGGATCGCTCTCAGGCGGGTGCCATTGCATTTGACACGGAGCACCAAATGGTTTCGCTGGACAACAAGTTCGCGGAAGGGCAGATCGAGAGCTGTCTTTCGAACCTGCTAAGCGAAGCGGGAGTGAGTCCTTCGGCCCCGCCGACCACCATGAAGACGTCTCGCCCCCCGCGGGCAACGAGTCATCGATCGGCGAGTCGGCGCTATGTGGTTTTCGTCGGCTCTCTGGTGGCAGCATCCATTGGTGGCGCTGCTTGGTGGTGGTCGTCCTCCGCTCATACAGCGATGATAGCCCCCTCGGACCCAGCACCTCTGACACAGGCCGCCCCAGGAGCCGTCGTGCCTAAAGACGCCGCGCCGACTGCCGTCGCCCTGTCTTCCGACTTGGCGCAGCAACTCCAACCGATGACGCGCGATCTCGCTGCCTTGAGGCAAGCGGTCGAACAGCTCAATGTGAGGCAAGAACAATTGGTCCGCGACAATGAAAATGTCGCGAGCCAACTCAAGGCTAGCCAGGAAGAAATGGCACGCAACAACAGTATCATCGAGCAGATCAAAGCGACCCAGATCCAGATGGCGCGCGAAAGCCAGACGCTCACCGAGCGGCTCAACGCAAGCGAGGAACAACTCGCCCGCGTCATCGCCAACGCTTCAGAGCCAAAGGTGATGCCTGAAGAGCCAAAGGTGAGCCCCGAAGAGCCAAGGGTAATGCCCAAGGTACCACTGCCGCGTCCGCGGCAGTCGGCCAATGTCGCCCAGGCGCAAAAGCCGTCGCCAACCCCGGCCCGGCCGCAAGCCAATAAACCGCAATCGCCATTGGCATGGCCGTGGTCAGTGCGCTAATGCCGTCTACCTTGCTTCCTGCGACGTGATGAGAGGTAGCGCTAGCATTGTAGCTCGTCGCATGACATCGGCATCTCCCATCGAGCGCGTGATTGCGCCGGCAGATGCAGAGCGAGTCGCGGCCGCTCGAAGGCAGAGGAGTGTCAATCTACCGGCTTGTGGTAGAGAGAGGCCCGGAGGCGCGACCTGGCAGGGGCTCGAGCACTGGCTCAGGCGAGGAGCCGTCGTACAATGGCCGTGCGCACGAGCCAGCGATTGTGCTTAATAACTGCGCCGGTCAGCGGGTCTACGGTTTCTTGAGTGGGACAGCCTCATCGAATTCCCGCTTGGGCTTCGACCAACCCCAGTAGCCGCCCTTCCCTGCCCGAACATGAGCGGCCCGGCGCGCTCGCGTCGATGCTATCCAGGACTGCCAGCGGGGGCGCGTAGAGCGAATAACGTGATCCCGACCGTCTTCCAATTAGGCGGCTCGGCGCGCGACGTTCCCGGACGACACACGCCGGGCTCCTCACCACTGAGGGTCATCCCCTAAAATGGCTAATTCAAGCTGGGTTCGATTCTTGGCAGAATTTGGCACTTGCCGCGAACAGAAGATCCTGCTGGGGGCGCCCTTTCCAGACATATGAACACAGACTGTCGCGAACGAGAAGGAATAGCGTGGTGGGGCCGGTGTTGTGTTGGCGTAATCGGCGTTGTGTGGGCGTAAGAGGTGCAACATGGAACAGCCATTTGAAGTGCGTATGCACAGCCTTCTCCAAATCTCGACCGATCTTCACAACCGCATGGCTGAAATTCAGAAACTCAGAGAGATGGTACGATCAGCGGAGGCCGCAGGGCCCGGCCAAGAGCCGACCCGTCCAGCAATCGTCGCGCCGGTGAGCTGTTCGCACTTCGCGAACTGATGCAGGATGCCCGGCTATTCCATTCCCTCAAGCTCGCGAACATCCCATAGCGAAACCGCCAGGATGATGAGCGATGGCGTCCACGCGAGCATGGCTCCAAATGCTATGGCTTGCAAAGTGGTCATGGATCGTTCCCCAAATTCCAACCCGCGACCATTGGAGTTGACAGCTCAAATCTTGACTTGTCGATGCCGATATTCAGGCATTTATGCGATCCGAACAGTTTTCCACCAGGCGCCACTCTCCTGCTAATGGTGTGCGATGCAGCGGGAACAGAAGATTACTCTCGGCGAGATGCGCGAGTCCGGCGTGTTCGGCGTCGTCCTGCAGTGACTACCATTGCAGCCACTTCACTCGCCTGCCCGCCGACCGCTGGCCTGATCATGTGCGGCTCTCTGATATCGAACCTCAGTTCGTCTGTCAGGTTTGCGGCAAGGGGCGCCGACGTCAGGCCAGACTTCCAGAGTGCCCGCAAGCAGGCCAAAGCAATAAGCGTGCTATGAAGGTTCCAGAATTAACCCCCGCAGCGAACATCAAGCTTAACGCTCGAGTTTCATTGCGGCCGATCAAAACAGGTCTAGCGTGGCCGCGGGTCGCGCAGAGATGGCGATAGCCCCGCTGCGCACTGCGCGATTAGGGGCCGCCCCGCGCCCTCGTGGCGGCCCCGCCCCCATTTTGAAAAAGTCTTTTCCGTGCCCTGGTCCGCCTCGTGTGAGGATCGATCCTATACCGCTTCCGAATGGCCGCCGGCTCCTCACCTTGCGGGATGCTGCCAGCTACATCATGGAGCTGCCGAAGGCCGAGCACTCGGCGCCGGAATGGCAAGCCGCCATGGAGGCGCTGATCCTCGTTGCAGAGAGAGGCGGCCCCACGATGTTGGCCCGGATCGGCGTCATGCGGGCGATGAACCGTCACGTCGAACGGGTCATTAATCCCGATCGCAAAAGTCACGATTGGGGCAAGCGTAAGCTGAAGAGGGATCAATGGCCGTTTTTCTCTACGTCAACACCAGCAAGCAGGTCGGCGACCTTGAGCACATCAAGGTGTTCGCCAATGTGGATGCCGCGGAAAAAATGGTTTGAGGAAAACGACCCCGAGGGCGTCGCGTTTGCGTATGAGGTTCTGGAATGAACCGCATTGGCCGCAGCCAATGGGGGCTTTCTAATTGAGCCACTAACCGGGAACAAAGCCCGGTCGGGAAAATTAAGCAGTTTGCTATGAAGGAAACTTTACGGCCCCAGCGCGCGCGGCGCCGGGGTCGTTTTTTGGGGTGGCGGCGCGCCTCTATCTATTGCCCCGGGGTGCACATTCACCCTCATCGGCCCCAGCGTTTCTTCCCCGAGGCGCTGGGGCCGTTTCACTCCGAAAACGAAAAGCCCGGCAACCGGCCGGGCGATCCGCAATATCCGTGATCTTACTTCGGTGGTTGTTGCCCGGCTGGTGGCGTCGTTGGCGCCGGTGTCTCACCCCCGAACCAGCCGCCAGTCCAACCTATCAGCCCAAGAACAACGATAACGGCCGCGACAACACCGGCAATGATCCGATTGTCCATGTCCCGTTGCCTCCATGTTTGCTGGCTGCATCCACGATAACGCATCATGCAGAAGTCGTTCCGAGTAAGGCGTGCAAGGTTTTAACTGACTTGACGGCTTGCGCTTGGCGCGGCTGCCGTGATCAGCTCGATCGGAAGATAAGGCCGGCCAACGTGAACCGGCGGGAGCTTGGATCCGAGCAGAGCAAAGGAACGATATTCCCGGCGCCAATGTTAAGCCGTGCACTTAAGACAACGAGGAGCCGCCATGATGATCCGCTTTGCTTGCTTTGGGGCCTTCTGGGTCCCAGTCATCTTGAATTGCCCACACGTGCACGACCTTGCCACCTGGTAGTTTAGCACTGCCAAGCGGAATGGCTTGGCCGGCCGGACAATGCCCGGTCTCTTCTTCGAACTCACGCTGCGCAGCCGAACGCGTGGACTCGCCAGGTGCGATCAGGCCTTTCGGAATGGTCCAGGCACCCTGATCCTTACGGCTCCAAAACGGACCGCCCGGGTGCCCGAGCAAGACTTGAACGTCCTTGTCCTTTTGGCGGAACAGCAAGAGGCCTGCACTGTGTATTTTGGAAGAGGCACGGACAGCCATCGACGCAAACCGTGGGAAACTGGAACATTCGCATTCGCTAGGGTCAACTCCCGACCAGGCGCGATTTCCCGTCTATAAAAAGCCCACTTGGTGAACCGACCAATCATGGGTTGAGGCCTGCGCGCGCCCTCCAAGCAGCATCATGACTCACCCCGTAAGGTGGGCCGGTGACAATGCGGGAACCCTCTGCTCCACGACACGCACCTTGAACCGTACTTGAACGGATACACCGGCGGAGTCTGGCGTGCAGAGGCGTTGATGGTACAATCGCATCAAGCGGAGGCCTGTGACGTAACCATGCCGATTGATCCCATCGAACTTTCACGCGAACTCATTGCCTTCAATACAATCAACCCGCCAGGTAATGAGCTAAGTTGCATTCGTCACTTGGAAAGAATCCTTGCTGGCGCTGGATTGGAAACCTCGCTCCATACCTTCGCTCCAGACCGCGCAAATTTGATCGCAAGAATTGGCGGGGTCGGCAGCAAGCCTCCGCTGTGCTTCACCGGTCATGTCGATACGGTTCCGCTTGGAAATGCGCCATGGACCGTCGATGCGTTTGCCGGCGAGATCATTGACGGGAAGATGTATGGCCGCGGCTCGACGGATATGAAATGCGGCGTAGCAGCTTTCGTCGCGGCCATCGGTAACATGACCGAGCAGTTAGAAGGCACCAGCGGCGCGCTTCTCGTTATCACCGCGGGAGAAGAAATCGGCTGCGAGGGCGCATTCCATCTCGCGCGCGCTGGTAATCTCGGACGTGCGGGCGCAATCGTCGTGGCGGAGCCCACCTCAAATGCAGCCCTGGTCGGACACAAGGGCGCGCTCTGGCTCCGATTGATCCTCAAGGGCATCACCGCCCATGGATCGATGCCTCATCTCGGCGTCAACGCCGCCTACAAAGCCGCGCGCGTGCTCACGGCTCTGGAAACTTTTCAGTTCAACGTAGCGCCACATCCTTATCTGGGATCGCCGACGCTCAATGTCGGCACCGTTCACGCCGGCCTCAATGTCAATTCTGTGCCCGATCGCGCGGAAATCGGTATCGATATCCGTAGCATTCCAGGACTGGATCACTCACGCATTCAGGAGCATTTGAAGGCGGAGCTTGGAGACGACATTTCGCTGGAGCCCACGGTCGACGTCGGCGCTGTCTGGACCGATCCGTCCTCGCCTTGGATAGAGGACGTGTACGAGATCGTCCGTGGTGTCACTGGTGAAGACGCCGGCTCCGAACCCCGAACGGCGCCCTATTTTACGGACGCTTCAGCCTTGACCCCCGCCTTCGGCAATCCTCCGACCGTCATCTTAGGCCCAGGCGAAGCAGCGAAGGCTCATCAAACAGATGAATATTGTTCGGTTCAACGCATTCGCGACGCGGCGGATATCTACTCGCGGCTTGCTGCACGATGGTCCGGAAGGTCCGACTAGGCAGAGAGCCGCCGCGGACACTTCCAATTTTCCGCCCATTAATGGACTGAAAGGCTCGGCAAATATTCTAGGACCTTCGTTTACAATTCTGCGAGGGGCTTACGACAAACGAAGCGATGTTTCGCGGTACGATGCAACGATCCTAGACGGAACGGGCTCCCGATCAAAGACGTCCCGCCTCACGCGTCCCGGAGTCGGCTTTATTTCCGGCGCGCGGTACCGCAAATTGTCTCTTACTCACACTTGCCGCAATACGCAAATCAGATGTTATGACATAAGCCGGCCAATGGCCGAGACGACGACTGAGACTGCGCCTGGTTTTGCCTCAACAGCAGACATCGCACTGCGTGATAGCCACTTCCAGTTTGGCCACAAGGCGACATTCAGACGGCCTAACCAGGTTCGCTTTTTCCCTAGAAGCAGACATCACGGTTGCCATAGCCCGCGTCCTCCAAGAGTCGATGCAGATATTCAGGCTGACCTTATCGGTCGCAAGCAACGAACGGCCGCTTTGCGCCGGAACCAGACGTTCGGTCAGCGGCGCTTTTGACCCCACACCGGACATCGACGACCAAGTCGGCAACCGGCACCTGCTGGTCTCCGGAACTTTGGGGTGATTCCGGGAGTTATGAACTGGCACGCCGAGGAACGGGAGCGAACTGCGCGGGATGCGCATGAGGTTTTCGCGCAGGCCTGCGCGGTAGTCGGCATCCCGATGCTATCGGCGAGCGACGAGCCCGGCAGCCCGCTCGCAGCATCCTGGCGCGAAGCCGAGGGATCGTATGTGGAAATCGCGGTGCAACGGGCCGCTGCCTTCGACCTAATGGTCGCCGCAAGCGCCACCGTGATGGAATCGCTCATGGCAATTGCCGAGCAATCGCTGCTGCAGACCCGTCGTCCCGTGCTGTTGGCGCCGGCTCGCCCGCAGAGTGATCTGACCGACAGCGTGATGATCGCCTGGGACGAGAGCCCGGAATGCTGGCACGCGGTCTCGGCTGCCATACCGTTCATGCAACTCGCCAAATCAGTGCAGGTCATAAGCGTTGATCGGGACGCCAGCAATCGCCAAGCCTCGCAGGCGGAGGTGCTTGCCTATTTGCGCTGTCATGGCATCGGTGCGACCGGGCAGGTGGTTGCACCGGAATTGCGCTCGGTGGGCGATACGCTCCTCGCGGCGGGGGCAGAGCATGAAGCCGGCCTGCTGATCATAGGCGCCTATTCCCATAGCCGCCTGCGCGAGATGCTTCTGGGCGGGGCCACGCGCCACATCCTTAAGAACGCTTCGGCGCGCCCCGTTCTCTTGGCGCATTAGCCCTCGTCAGAGCGCAATCCCAGCTCAGGTTGCCGCCGACGCCAACGCTATGGCCTCACTCGCCGACGGCGGGTTGGGGAGCCGTGCGATTAACGCACCGATGCTGCCAAACGCATCACCCTCCTCCCCAGCGAATTGGGTCTCCCGAGTTCGGCACTTATGGCAGATCGTGGTCGGGTTGATTTGATCGGATGTCGGTTTGTGGCACTTTTCGGACCTGACAGGCTTGGCTTATGTCCGTTGTTGAGAGCAAAGCCGACCTCCTTGTTGAGCATTCGGACTTCAGAGTTTGACCCTGGCTGTGTGAAAACGCCGTGCCGCTGTTATGATTCTCCCGTGATTCTAGGGGGATCGATGAGGCGCTTCGTTGAGGAGGCCGATCGTGGGCAATGGACGCTACTGCCCGAGTGCCTCGATGATTTCATTGACGAGGGCAACCCCGTCCGCGTCATCGACGTGTTTGTCGATGCGCTCGATTTGGCGGAGATGAGCTTTGAAGGAGTGGAGCCGGCGGCGACTGGTCGGCCCTCGTACCATCCCTCGGTTCTGCTTAAGCTTTACATTTACGGCTACCTAAACCGGGTGCAGTCGAGCCGCCGGCTCGAACGAGAAGCCGGACGCAATGTCGAGGTGATGTGGCTGCTGGGCCGGCTCGCTCCCGATCACAAGACGATCGCGGACTTCCGGAAGGATAACGGCTTGGCGCTGCGCAAGGTCTGTGCGCGCTTCGTCGAACTTTGCCGCGAAATGGGGCTTCTTGCGACGGCGAGCGTCGCCATCGATGGCAGCAAGTTCAAGGCCGTGAACAACCGGGACAGGAACTTCACAAAGGCGAAGGTGCAACGGCGGCGTGCCCAGCTGGAGGAGAGCGTCGCGCGCTATCTGAGCCAACTTGATACCGCCGATCGACAGGAGCCGAGCGAGGCGCTGGCCGCAAAGGTAACAAGGCTCACCGAGAAGCTGACGAAGCTGAAGGAGGAAATGGGCAAGCTTGCGGTTTACGAGAAGCAGATGCTGGATTCGCCAGACCAGCAAATCTCCCTGACCGATCCGGACAGTCGCTCGATGGCGACGAGCGGCCGCGGTTCCGGCGTCGTCGGCTACAACGTGCAGGTCGCCGTGGATACCAAGCACCACCTGATTGTGACGCATGAGGTAACGAACAACGGTTCAGATCGGGCACAACTTGCCAATATGGGCAAGCAGGCGAAGGCTGTTCTACAAACCGAGACGCTCGAGGCCGTTGCCGATCGCGGCTACTTCAGCAGCGCGGAGATCCTCGCCTGCCACGAGGCCGGCATCACAGTAACTCTGCCCAAGCCGCAGACGTCTGGCGCCAAATCGGATGGACGCTTCGGCAAGCAGGACTTTGTCTATTTGCCGGAGGAGGACGCCTATCGCTGTCCGGCTGGAGAGCAACTGCCATATCGTTTTACGAGCGAGGAAGATGGCAAGCGGATAAGGCGTTACTGGACCAGCGCCTGCCAAAATTGTTCGCTCAAGTCTCAGTGCACGACAGGGCCAGAACGGCGGATTCCACGATGGGAGCATGAGGCCCTGCTCGATGCCGTGCAGCAGCGCCTTGATGCGAACCCGCTCGCCATGCGCCAGCGTCGCGAGACGGTCGAGCATCCGTTCGGCACGATGAAGGCCCGCATGGGGGCGACACACTTCCTCACCAAAACGCTTCCAAAAGTAGCCGCCGAGATGGCTCTCTCGGTCCTGGCCTATAATCTGACACGGGTCATGAACATCGTTGGAGCCAAGCCGCTGATGGCTGCGATCGCAGCCTGAGACTGAACCGATCCTGGCCTCTCATCGACTTCCTGGAAGGGCGTTTTTACACGGCCAAGGCCCAATGCGGAATGCCGGCGGATGTAGCGCGTGACACCGTCATCCGTTGAAGCGGATTGACCGAGGAGCCTCCTCATCCGCAATTTGACAGCATCTCCTAGAGTGTGGTCTCGACCGAGTGCGGCGAAATCCCAAGTTCACCAAATCCGGGCATCTTCGGCGAAGACAGGGTGTCGATCTGCATCAGTTCCAGTTGATTGCGCCTGAGGAGCGGACTCGGCAACATTTCGGACGCCCACGCAAGTGCATGCCAAACGGCAAGCGGGATTTGAATCGGTCGGGGCGCAAGTCCAGCCTGGTGCGCAACGGCTCTGAGAAACTCCTCGTAAGTGTAGACGCGAGGGCCGCCGAACTCGAAGTCGTTGAAGGCGTCTCTGCTCGCTGCATGACCCGAGCAATCGCCTCCGCCACTTCTTCCACATAGGCCGGCAGCAATCTGGTCACGCCGCGGCCGAACATCGGATAGACTGGAAGGTGGCGGAGGAGCTTGAGGATGGTCGTGAGAAACGCGTCATCCGGTCCGAACATCACGGCCGGGCGGATGAAAAGTGTCTCGACGAACGCGGCCCGGACCGTCAGTTCGCCTTCGCCGCGCTTTCGGATGTACCGTGATTGCGAAACGGCATCGGCGCCGATTCCTGAGATGTGAATGAGCCGATCGACTCCGGTACGGTGCGCTTGAGCCGCTACCCGTTGGGCAGAATCGATGTGAACGGATGACAAGTCCCCTGTCCGTGCTCGACGTAAAGCCTTACCGCATCTACAACGCCGCAGGCGCCGGCAAGCGCATCCGCGACTGATCGCTCGTCGTGAATGTTGGCCCCTACGGATTGAAGTTGCGGATCATCACGACTAAACAGCCTGTGCCCCTGATCCGGATGCATTGACGCGATCCGAACGGGAAATCCGCGAGAGCGCAGATGCCGAACGATGCGGCGGCCGAGAAAGCCGGTTCCGCCGAACACGGTGACGGTGCGACCGTTCGTTGCCATCCTTTGATTTTCTCGGTGCTCAGAGAGACCGTAGCATAGCCCCAGCCGAAGCTGATGTCAGGGTGACGGCCCTTCTGTCTCAGCAAGCCCCCCAACTTCCTGAACAAAGTCGCTATTAATTCTTTGCAGGCGAGCTCGGAAGCACGGCTGCCATACCTTCCGGATTGATGTTGAAGGCCAGGAATATCAACGGCTCGTTGCCTGGGTTTCCCCATTGGTGCACGAGGGCGTACGGTTCATAGATCAAGGAACCCGGTCCCCTTGCTTCCGTCTTGCCATCGACCGTGTTGGCCCCGGTGCCAGAGACGATAAAGTATAGCGCCGCGCCCGACCGATGGTGTGGCGGGTTGGAGGGCATCCCCGCCGGAAATATGACTCGCGTGAGATTGAGATCATAACTACCTGGCTTCAGGTCGGGAATTGGGTTCGCTGAGCGATATAATTCTGTCACGGCCGCAGGTGCCGCTTCGGCAGGCCGATCCAGGTCTGCGGCGGCAGCGAGCAAGAAGTGGAGGAAAGTAGATGGCCCGTTGGCGCCTGCCCTTAGCGCCGCGATCTTTCCGCGGGCGATAAACACCCCCTCACCGGGGTTGAGCCTTTTGGCCCCACCATCGAGCGCGACCTGGGTCGTACCTGACATCTGGTAGAGGATGCCGTCGGCCGCCGAGATGGCGCTCATCGCGTCCGGTTGAAGGGTGACGCTCATCGCTTTGAAATAGAGCGGCACGTCCGTGACGGTCGCCAGTTTGGTTGCGGCGACCACCGTTCGTGTAATTGCCGGTTGAGCAGGGGTGGTTTGTGCGGTCCCGGAGGCGGGAAGCGCCAATGCGCCGAGCAACATTAGTCCGATTGTCCTGAACTGCATGATTGCCTCCCAGGGTCAGCGGAAAATCGGAGCACCATACGCCCTCCCGGCGCCTCTTGGAATGGCGGTTCGCTTTGGGCTGCTATTGGACGGAATCCGGGTGCAAAGGCCGAGCGAAACTGAGTTCGTGGCCGTCGGGGTCGACGAGGTGGAAGAAGCGCTCACTCCATTCGGCGTCGCGGGGCACGGTAGCTGGCTGCAATCCCGTACGAGCGCACGGTCGTAAAGTGCGTCAACATCGGCGACGTAGAAGATTACCCGCCCCACCAGGACCAGCGCCGCTCGGTAGGTTGGGCGATGAGGTTGAGATAGCTCGTCCCGCTCGAAAGCTTGTGAATGATGACTCCTCGCCGCCATGCAGGACCTCGAACCCTAGCGCGCGGTAGAACCGGACAGCTCGTCGCATTTCGCGGGTGCACAGTGTGACTGCGCTGATCCCTCGATCATGGACAGAACTCTCCTGTTTTTTCCTGCGCCGTTTGTAGTCGATACTTTTCCCTGCGAAAGCAGGGATCCCGCTGAACGGCGAGCCGGTGCGAGGCGGCCGCGTCCGCTTTCCCGATTTTTGAGCCTGCCGTGTGTGGTAAGCTAGAGCGTGGATAAATCACTCAAAGTCGCACCCGCGAAAGGAGCAGAGTATGAAGAGCGATAAAGACGTTATCGAATACCTCAACAAAGCGCTGCGCCACGAACTCACCGCGGTGAACCAGTACTGGCTGCATTACCGTCTGCTCGACAATTGGGGCTACAAAGAGCTCGCCAAGACATGGCGCAAGGAATCCATTGAAGAGATGCAGCATTCTGACAAGCTCATCGAACGCATCATCTTCCTCGATGGATTTCCCAATATGCAGACGCTGGAGTCCCTTCATATCGGGAAAACCGTGAAGGCTGTGCTCGATAGCGACTTGAAGGCCGAGTTGTCAGCGCACTCCCTCTACGCTGAAGCCGCGACGCATTGCCATTCGGTCAAAGATTACGGGACACGAAGCCTGTTTGAGACCCTGATGCACGATGAGGAAGAGCACATCGACTTTCTGGAAACCCAGGTCGATCTCGTCACGAAAATCGGCCCCGAGCTCTATGCCCAACATCATATCGGAGAACTTGGCGAAGACTGAGGTGTTGAGGTCGATACGTGCGAGCAGCCAAGCCAGACTCGGCCAACTATCGATAGCTCTCGCGAGCCAGAGCCAGATGAGGAATGTCCGTTGTTGGCCCATCCGCGAAGTGGCGGCGCGCCTGATTGACGTCCGCTTAGTGGGGCATGGCCGACTAGATTTGCTCACGTTGAGTTCTTCGCATTTTGACCCGGAACGGACCTCGTGATTCAATTTAGTGCACCCTTGGCCGTTGGCTCAACTGTTTGAAGCCGGGCGGGCAGGCAGCCTACCCAGGGCATCAGGCGCGGAGAGTCGGCCTGCTCTTGCACAAGGACACTGGAATCTGCCGAGCGGGCAAGCTAGTCGCAATTAGCTAGTCCCGAAATGACGGATCCAACCGCTCCAACTTGCGAAGCAGTGCTGGCCAGGCGAGTGCGCCGGGGCCGACCCCCCGAGTGACCTTATTCCGAGCCATTTGAATGCCGTCGAGAATGGGTTTGGGGATGGGGATCAGCTCGCTGCCACCGGATTGCGCGCGGACCTGAATCATGCAGCTCGCTTCAAAAGTGTACATGAATGCGAATGCGTCGGCGATCGAGGCGGCCGCGGTGAGCAGGCCGTGATTGCGCAGCATTAGGAAGTTCTTGTCGCCGAGATCGCGCACGAGGCGCGGTTTTTCATCCTCGTTGAGCGCGAGGCCCTCGTAGTCGTGATAGGAGAGTGAAGAAAGGACGAACATCGACTGTTGCGAGATCGGCAGCAGGCCGTTCTTCTGCGCGGATACCGCGACGCCATTGGGCGTATGAGTGTGCATCACGCATAATGCGTCCTGGCGCGCAGCGTGCACTGCGCTGTGAATGGTAAAGCCGGCGGGATTGATGTCATATTCCGAGGGCATCACCTTGCGGCCCTCAAGATCAATTTTCACGAGCGAAGACGCGGTGATCTCCTCGAACATCCACCCGTATGGATTGATGAGGAAATGGTGCTCGGGTCCCGGCACGCGAGCGGAGATGTGGGTAAAGACGAGATCATCCCACCCGTATAGCGCGACGAGGCGGTAGGCTGCAGCGAGGTTGACGCGCGCATCCCATTCATCCTTGCTGACTTGATCGCGGACGTTGAGGGAGCTCTTGGAGTTAGCGACGCTCATGGCACTCTCCTTCATGCGGAAGTTGCAGGTACACTTTAGCACGGCTTGGAACGCAAAAAATCAGGCAATCTCACGGGTGTGACCTCGTTGAATGTCGAACTCGGATCGAAGCGGCTGGAGTTGCTGACGGCGAAAGTCGAGCTGATAAACCTCAAGACCGCTAAGGCGCTCGGCATTACCGTGCCGCAGGCACTCCTTGCCCGCACGAGGTAATCGAATGAATGACGAGATGTCCGTTCAAGGCCCTTAGCGGATGTCGAACCAGCGCTCTGCTAGGTCTGCTACTGTGGGTAAAACGGACATGGGCAGAGTTTGCCGGCTAACCGACCACTTCCAATTAGCCTGCCTCAATCTAACCATGGCCTGAAATGGCGCGCCGCCTGAGGCCCGACTACAATGGACCTATCATGCCATTCATGCTTTTGTTTGGAACGGCCTCCCAACCGGAGAGACTAGAATTTGGATCCTACTTCGAACGTTGCGACCGGAACATCTCTGCAAGACCTGATCGAGCGAATTGGCTCAGAACATGTTGAGCGGCGACTGAAAATCGAAGTCGAGCATGAGGCCCAGCTGTTTGGACAGGGACTGATCTTCTTTAATCTTGAAAACTGGTACGCAGCGCCGTGGATTGTCAGAACTGCGCTGAAGCTGACTGGACTTTATGGCCGTGCGCGTCGAAACGCTGACCACGTCGTTGTCAAACAACATAGCGTGGCTTTCGCCAATCTTCCCCCGGCATTTGACAATTTCACTATCCTTCACATCAGCGATCTGCATGCCGACATAAGTGTAGGCGCGATGCGGCATCTGGTTAGCGTGGTCGGCGGCCTTCAATACGACATTTGCGTCTTAACCGGCGACTATCGCGGCAAGACATATGGTCCATTCGAAAAAAGTCTAGAAATCATCGATGAACTGCAGGCCCAATTGAAGGGGCCAGTTTATGGGGTGCTTGGTAACCACGACAGCATCCGTATGGCCCCTTCAATGGACGCCATGGGAATCTGCATGCTGTTCAACGAGTGCGAACCGATTGTTCGTGATGGACAACGTATTTTCCTGGCCGGCGTTGACGATCCGCATTTCTATCGGGCAGACGACATTGAGAAAGCCGCGTTGCAAATTCCTTCAGATGCCTTTTCGATTTTGTTGGCGCACACGCCGGAAGTTTACGATCGAGCGATGAGCGCCAGATTCGATCTCATGTTATGCGGACACACCCACGGAGGCCAGCTTTGCCTACCCGGTGGAATTCCGATCAAGCTGGAGGCAGCATTACCTAGATTCATGGGCGCTGGACCATGGCACCATGGCGCCATGGTCGGATATACCTCGGTGGGCGCTGGCACGAGCCTTCTGCCGGTCCGCTTAAACTGCCCGCCGGAGATAACTCTGCATACCTTGCGCTATGGGCAGCAGCTCTAGCTCACGAGCAAGTCCGTTGCCGAAAAAACGAAACGCGGTATCAAAATATCCCGTCGCGGTATCCAAGGAATGACCGCTTTGCGCCAATAGCGGCGGCGCGCGCGCCATCATGCTGGATTGACCGAGCGCTTGGTGGCTCAGTCGATACGCGGAATCAGTCGAAAAGCGGCGCCAGCGGACTCGTCGAGGCTTGAAGGTTCCTCGACGAGTCCGCAACCGCCGCCGCTGCATTGCCCCCACACACGCGAAGCCTACCCTTCATTCCGGTTGCGTATGTACGATACTGACCACAAAGGAACGGAATCCGCGTCGATGTGGCATTGCGGTTACGCCTCCTCTCCGGTCCCTTTGAAGAACGGATGCCGCAACGCCCTCCGCCCACTGAGCCCGAAGTTCAATTTCGGCAAGCAACTGCGGCTCAACCGCAAATGCCGCGATGAGCTATTTGCGATGGAGCAAATCAAAGACAACCAGCACGATCTTGGTAGGTCGCCCTTTCAGCTCGTTTTGCAGATTTGAAAAATCTGTCGTCCTATCTTTAGCGGGCACACGGCTTCGCCATCGATGTTTGCAGAACCCGCCGCTACATGCCACGCATCGAAAGCACCGCGTGTACGACTTCTTCCCTTTTGGCGGCTCTGAAAGCCCGAACGGGCCGATCAATTCTCGACCGCGAAATGCAATGCTTGGGTCACTACTGTGTCTGGAAGCGCGGTCGGTGTCGGATACTTGATTTCACCCATTTGCAGATGCGTCGTTTTTACCACCCACCGGTCGAAGCCCCTAAACCAATCGAACGCCCCCCGGGTATCGGCTAATTTACGTCACGACCTAGCTCAGGCCGTTCTTCCGCGTTATTACGTATCGTCTTTGTTGTGACCATATCGTCGTAATTGTTCGCAAGACGCAAAAGCCGTTGCTTAATCAACGGGTCCGCCTCATCCGCAATATCCCGCAGGACGCGCGCTCTATCCCTATAAAATCGGTCATCCATGCTGGAATGTCCCCTCGAAACGCGAGGTTACATGCCCGTTTTTTCCGGCCGAAACAGTAATCTAGTTCACACATTTGAATTTCACGTGGCGAAGTCGCATTCACATTCTCGCAATGTAGTCTTGTTCATTATCGCCAACGTAGACGGTCATGATAGAAGCCCGGCTCCGCCCCCCGTACGATTCGGAGAAAGAATGGCAAAAGCTAAGAAAGTAGTTCGCCGCGCGTGGACAAAGGACGATGTTCGAACAATGAAGACCATGGCAAAGGCAAAGTCAGGCGTCGCCAAGATCGCAAAAGCGTTGAAGCGGACTCCCAGTGCGACGACTGTCATGGCAGCAAAGCTTGGGATATCCCTATCGATGCGCGACTAAGAACTTGCCCGCTTTCAAAAACTATTTTCTGACCCAACATCCTGCCCCGATAGCGCTTCACGTTGGCGCAGGATGTATTACGGTGTTGGGACCTCGGGTGGATGATCCCCCTCGTCTGGGCTCAATCCCTTCTGCCGGTAAGCAGACCAAGCCCAAAAGATAGCGCACACGAGTACAATCGCGCTTCCTGCGACCACTAAGATGGCACCCGAGATAGCCATTGCGGTCTCCCTTTGGTTTCTATCGTAGCTTCATCGTCTGAGCGCGCAACAGTGAGCCAACGTCCGTCATGGCAACTAGCTGACTTCACGGTTTTGGCGAATGTCCGCTTTGCGCCAATACCGGTCGTTCAGTATACGATAAGCGCAAGAAAAATAGACCGAAGAACGTCTAACTTCCTAGCCAATGTTTGATGGCTTGGCGCAGTCGATACGCGCAATTAGTCGAAGAGCGGCGCGAGCGGACTCGTTCGAGGCTTGGAGGCTCCTCGACGAGTCCGCAACCGCCGCTGCATTGCCCTACACACGCGAAGCCTACCCTTCATTCCAGTTGCGTCTGTACGATACTGACCACATAGAACGGAATCCGCGTCGGTGCGGCATTGCGGTTACGCCTCGATAGTCTTGATCGCGCACGCCTTCTGCTGCCGCCGCGGCCGTTCGCGCCGAGTCGTTCAATTCGGAACTCAAGGGAACTTCCACGATGCGCGCCGATTAATATTCAGGAACAAATGGAGTGATCAGTGCTCGCGCGAGATCGCTCAGCGCCGGGTACGGAACGTTCGACAGATGTCGATGCGTTCAAGCTCGCGTCTCTTACCCAAAGGGAGCAGTTCTATTCAAATGTCCTGAGGGATCTCCTCGAATCGGATCTTCCGTTCATGATCGGAGGCGGGTACGCCGTAAATCTTTATACCCACGCACGGCGCCCGACAAAGGACTTGGACATTTTTACAACTGCCGCGGAATTCCCCCGCCTGCTCTCTCACCTGCAGCGGAACAATCGGGTATCGGCGGATGAGAGTTGGCTGGGAAAAGTTCACCGCGGCCGCGATTTCGTTGACGTCATCTTTGGTTCCAGCAATGGCGCCGTGCCGGTTCAGGAAGAGTGGTTTCAGTATGCAGCACAGGCTCAAGTGCTCGGGCATTGCGTGCCTGTGATCAACCCCACCGAGCTGATCTGGTCCAAGGCGTTCATCCAGAAGCGGAACCGTCATGATGGCGTCGATATCGTCCATCTCATTCTTAAGCAGCGAGAGGCAATCGATTGGCAGCGCCTGATCATGTACATGAACCCACATTGGGAGATACTGCTTTGTCATCTACTCACGTATCGTTGGATCTATCCGAGCGAGCGAGATGCCATTCCGGATTGGCTGCTTGACGATCTTCTTGAACGATTGAGTCGGCAGCGGGAAGATCCGCCACCGGCGACGAAACTCTGCCGCGGTCGGTTGCTTTCCGGCTCCGATTACCGAAGTGCGACCGAGAAATGGGGCTTCCTGAACGTCGAAGACGAGTGCGGCAATGAACGATGATGCAAGTTCATTCACATTTGCAAGCATCGGAGATCTTCATGTGAAGGATGGGCAGTCGGGCTCGCTTCGTGAATTGTTTCAAGCAATCTCGAAGAGTGCCGGTGCCCTGGTCCTTTGCGGCGACCTCACCGATACCGGAACTCCGGCACAGGCGGAAATCCTCGCTAAAGAGCTGCGTGCCTGCTCTATCCCAGTAATCGGCGTCCTTGGGAATCACGATTACGAGTCGGGACATGCCGACGAGGTGAAACGAATCCTTTGTGACGCGGGCGTACACCTGCTCGATGGCCAGGCAGCCGAAGTTAATGGCGTGGCATTTATTGGTGTGAAAGGCTTTGCCGGCGGATTTGGTCCACGAATGCTGAGCTCTTTCGGCGAGCCGGCGATCAAGACGTTTGTTGCCGAAGCGATGAATGAAGCGATGCGGCTGGAGAACATCATGCGCACGGTGAACAGCCGGCGCGCCGTCGTGGTCCTTCACTATGCTCCGATTGTCGACACGGTAGAGGGTGAACCTCTCGAAATTTATCCCTTCCTCGGGTGCTCGCGCCTTGCAGAGACCATTGACCGCTTCAAAGTATGCGCCGTCGTGCATGGTCATGCGCATCGCGGGAAGTATGAGGGCCGCACGCCCGCCGGAGCGCGAGTGTACAACGTCGCCATGGGCGTGCAGAAGCCTTCAGGGTTGCCCTATGCGCTCATTTCCGTCTGACGGTAGGAGTTCACCTGAAAGCCCCTTGCATCGAGCGAGTCGTCTCTGGGCAGTCAGTCATCCAAGTCCACGCGTACTTTCGGATTCGCGCCAGGCCGAACAGGCCTTCGGTCGCAATCCGGAGAGTACTTTGCATCCCGCGAGGGTATTATGTACGACGTACCATCCAGCATTAAGGCACATTAGACGGTCCTTCGTGAATCTCACCTGAGGAAAAGCGCGATGAGCGACGCATTGCACCCATTGTTGAAAGTAGCACTGGAAGCGCATGGTGGGCACGACCGCTGGGTCAAGTTCAAGGGTATAGCATCGACCATCCTGACCGGCGGCAAGCTCTGGGAGCTGAAAGGCGCGCCTTTGATCCCGGTGCCGCGGCGCACGCGCGACGAGCGAATTCCACCGCCAGCGGACACAGGTTACCCCCTTTTGGCGAACCGGATTGGACGATGACCTGGACGCCCCTGCATGTGGAGATCACCGTCGGAGATGGCTCGATTATCGGCGCTCGCGACGATGGACGCGAGGCATTCGATCGCAGCTTCGACGGGAAATGGGATCCGCTGAACCTCGCCTACTTCAACGGCTATGCCATGTGGACCTACCATGCGACGCCGTTAGTGTTCGGCGAGCCGGGCTATGAAGCGCACGACGTTGCTCCGATCGAGAATGAGGGTGAGACGCTTCGTGGCGTAGCCGTGCGATTCCCGGAAGGCGTCCACAGCCACACAAGGGAACAGCGGTTCTACTTCGGCTCGGATGGGTTATTCCGCCGCCACGACTATACGGTTGATGTATGGGCGGACACGCCCGCCGCGCACTTCATATTCGACGATGTCGACGTCAACGGACTGAAATATCCCAGCCGTCGCAGCGTGTTCAGGATCCATCCGGACGGCACGCTCGACCGAGATTTCAACGCCGTCACGATCGAGCTGTCGAATTACGCGCTGTTCTGAGCGTCCGCGCTTTGCGGTCAAACTTCCGTGTTGCTCGGACTGACCTATCGCACTCGGACGTAGTAACCCCGGAATGCGCGCCGAAGTGACGCCGTCTCTCGTGGGGGTCGCTTTGCGTTGAGGAGCGCCCGAAATAAAAGGTGGAGCGTATGTAAATGATATCGAGCCGAAGACAGCGCTTGTGGTCGTCATGACATGGTCGTGTTATTGGGCTGAGAGAATGGCCGTCAGGGGCCGGACCTCTCGCGATTTCCGCTTTTCCGCCGCTCGTGGGAGCTAAGCAGACACCACTTAGAAATTGCAGAAGGGTCGCGATTGTGAGCATGCGCCATCCGCTAATTCAGTTTGCCCTTTTGGGCATCGGGCGATGGATGCGTGGCCTTTGCCGAATTGCGCGCCTCCATCCGGTCAGCCAGCATCCGAAGCTCATCCGCAAGAACGGTCCCTTTCGGAACCGGATAATCATGGGAAATGCGATCATTCATATAAACGCGGAAAACCATTTCTTCCGCAGTCTCAACGATCTGCACTCGTTCAATGCTGGGAAGGGCCATGCTGTCTGCGGCCGGACTTCCAATCGCCTCCTCTAACGAGGTCCTCAACGCACCGATAAGGTCTGCCGTCTCTACTGTGCTTAGAGCGATTTCGTGTTCACCGCGCTCATCGGTGAACCCAATAATCACCCTTCCATCCCGTGAATCCGTATAGGTTAGTTTCATAACCTTGGCTCTCGTTAGGGCCACTTAGCAGCAGCGCGATCCGCCTAAGCTCTCATCAGTCTTCAAGCGCTCGAAACCAATGGGATGACGGTGCGGCACTTTCCGGCGGAAGATGGAACTGGCGGTTCGGCCGCCAACTCAACAGACACGTGACCAAGCCCATGCTCATTCAACAGCTTGGTCAATTCGGAATGCACCGCCCGCCAAACCCGGTTTGGGTCTGCGTCGGCTGCGGGATGTAGGCGAACGCGCAATTGTGTTGGCGCAGTCTGCACTATCTGAAACAACTCCACACCGGGTACATGATCGATCTCAAGCGCGAGCGGTGGCACTGCGACTTTCTCTCCGCGTTCGGCTGGGAAGGTGAGGATGTCGGCAGTGCGGCCCCGCACGCGGATCGCCGGAAGCGGGTTGCCGCAAGGACAAGGATCAGGTCGTCGCAGGATGCGGTCGCCTAGATCGTAGCGGAGGATCGGCTGCACGCGATTGGCGAGGTTGCTCACGAGGACCGTATGCGACTCCTCGCCTTGCGGAACCGGCCGATAGCTCGCATCGACGGGTTCGAGAATCACCCAATCGCTGTTGATATGATACCAACCGTGTTCACAGCCGATGGCCATGAACAGGCATTCCGTCGCGACGTAAACGGTCCGGACCTTGGCGTGGAATGCCCTTGCGATCCGGTCGTATCCGTCCTGCGAAAGCCCTTCCGAAGTCGGAAGAACCAGCACCGGCTGAATATGCAGGCGACCGGCATCCTGCTCGGCGGCCAATAGTGCCATGACGCTGGCGTATCCGATGAGCAGAGCCGGGCGGTACCGATTGAGTTCGGCGACCAGATTGCGCAACGGCGCCTGCGCCGGAAGCGCCCGTAATCGTCGGGCCGACCGTTTTGTGCGGATTGCAGCAAAGCTGGTTGCGCCGATGTAATGGCCGCCCATCGCCAGCACCGACGCCGCGCGGCCGCCGCGGACGAGGAGACGAAACATGTCGCTGGCGTGAAGCCAGCCCATCATCATGCGCAGCGAAAAAGCGAGAGTGACCGTCCAATTGTGTGTGTCCAACAGAAATATTCCAGGTGTCCCGGTGCTGCCCGAAGTGGTTGCCACGGAATACTTGCCAAGGAGACGTTGCCCGATCAGCTCAGGGTTATCGACGAACCCTCGCACTGCCGCGAAACTAACTTCGCGATCGGTGACCCAGTCGTCAAAATGACGCATTAGCTCTTGCTTATTAGCCACCGGGAGCACGGACGAACTCTCAATCCGCTCCGGTAGACCCTGATAGAGTTCGCGATAATAGGGCGAGTTGGCGCGAGCGAGGGCGACGACCTCGCCAAGCCGAGCGCGTTGTCGCTGGGCGATGGCATTGAGACCTTGCCTTCTTGCGCAATGCGCATCGAGCAATACCGATGAGATGCTTTCGCTCATGACAGAACCCACAGCAGGCGAGCGCGTGGCGATGACATTCACGTCGCACCACCGCGCAAGATGCTCGCGAAGGCTTACAGGATCATCAGACGAAAACGGCCTATAACTAACCAACCGCGCCCAACTCGCGGCGCAAGCGCTTGCGCCGCGTGGGGCGCGGAGGTTGATGCTCGCTTTCTCTGGCCGCTAGGACGCTGGCACTGTCGGCGCTGGCCCCGTCGGGCACTGGCACTGTCGACTCAGGTCCTTCTGGCGCTCGTGGCGCGAGAGACCGTCTCGATCAACCCGCCCTTGATGTAGACCCGCGCAGGCAGCGGACCCAACTCACGACTAGGTGAAAGCCGAGATCCGGTTAGGGCTGATCCGCCCGACCGGACCACGGGCGTCGCGCCCTATCGCATCCGGATGGACGAGACGCCAGCGGCTGCTCGAATGACGCCAACGTGCATTCTTTGATGCGCGTGCGGAGCGGGTCGGGCCGAATGTCCGGTTTGCGCCAAAAGCTGCCCTTGGCAGGCTCGAGATCCAACTTCCGCTTTACCCCCGAAAACAGACTCAACTCGGAAATCGCGGCATGTCCGAAAAGTGCCAAATGCGGACTTTGGCTTAAGCCATCCGTAAAAACTAATAAGCTTGGGCCGCGGTCCTAGCTTTCAGCAATGGCCTGCGGGGCTCGCCTCCGGCCGCCCATCGCCAGTTGCCCCGGCGAATAGGGACTGTCGTGCTTACCGGAGTTGCGGCGGTGTGATCGGAGCGCCATGCTGGAGGGCGAGCGGGCATTTTTGCTTATTTCCCTGAATCTCGAACAATCAGGGGACGTGATCCTTCCTGCCCCCACTAATGCTGTAGGGTTTGTTGAGGAAGTACTCGCGATTGCCCAGCGCCTTCTCCGCGTACTGGTCGATGGCCACCGCGATGACCTGGACGTGCTGGTAGCAGTACGCCTCCCCGCCGCCATCAGCTGCACCTTCGCGAGAGCCTTAACCCAAGGCGCGTTGTCGGCTTGTTCGTCGATACTATGCCTGCGCGTCATCCGGGTCCTTTTTCATGCCGATTGGCTCCGTATTCGGGCTCATGATGACATTCCTCGTTAGTGCGCGCAGCCGCGCACTTTTGGCCGCGGCACGTTTAGCAACCAGTCCGTTTCGAACGAGTGGTGGCAAGAGGATAAGCACTGATTCGTAGCGGCAACTCGAAATATTCGAGTGCCTCTTGGTAGCATCAATGCGTCGCCGAAGACCAAGATAAATGGTCCGGAAGTCTAACCGCGTGATCCCCAAACAGTTCCTTCCCGAGGCGCCGGCAGCACTCAGGAACCAATCCGGCACATCCGGCATTCGTACATAAGTCTCTGTGCTGCTGCGTCCCCATCATGCCATGAGCGCTCCTGTAAAACAGGCTTTTCATATCGAGGAGATCTTCCCCTCAATTGACTGTGGCCGCTTTGCGGTCAAACGGATCGTGGGCGAGGCCGTCGAGGTCTGGGCAGATATCTATCGCCACGGCCACGATGTCGTTGCCGCCGACTTGATATGGCGCCGCGAGCCCGAATCCGATTGGCAGCGGACCGCCATGATTCACCATGGCAATGACCGCTGGGTGGGATCCTTGGTGCCTGAGAAGACCGGCCTCTACAGCTACGCGATTGAGGCGTGGACTGACGAATTCGCGACGTGGCGACATGGCTTTGAGCAAAAACGGAAAGCCAATGTGGCGACCGAGCTTGACGCCATGGAGGGAGCTTCCCTGCTTACCCGCGCCGTGAGCGGCGGTCAGGAAGCTACAGTGAAGATTGCACGTACATGCGAAGCCTTCTTACAGTCGGGCAAGTGCGAGGTCCTGCTCTCCGATGACCTCAGAAAGGCGATGGCTGAAGGGCAAGAGCGTACGGATCTCACCCGATCGAAGCCGCTTACACTCATGGTGGATAGGCCCCAGGCTCGCTACAGCTCCTGGTACGAGATGGTGCCGCGCAGCCAGAGTCCTCACCCGGGACAGCACGGCACGTGGAACGACTGCATTGATCGTCTTCCTGACATCCAGGCCATGGGCTTCGATGTCGTGTATTTGACGCCCATCCACCCGATTGGACGCACGAACCGCAAGGGACGCAACAATGCTCTCAGGGCGGTCGACGGTGATCCGGGCAGCTTTTACGCGATTGGCTCACATGAGGGTGGACATGATGCCATCCACCCGCAGCTTGGAAGCCTGGATGAATTTCGTCGGTTTGTTGCGGCATGCGCTGCCGCCGGCATGGAGGTCGCGCTCGACTTCGCTATTCAATGTTCACCGGATCACCCCTGGCTCAAGCAGCATCCGGAGTGGTTCAAACGCCGTCCAGACGGCTCGATGAAATACGCGGAGAACCCCCCAAAGAAATACGAAGACATCGTGAATGTTGATTTCGAATCAGACGATGCTGAGGGGTTATACCGAGCGTTGCGCGATGTCATCCTGTTCTGGGTCTCGCAAGGCGTCAAAATCTTTCGTGTCGACAACCCACACACGAAGCCGTTTCGCTTTTGGGAATGGCTGATCAAGGAAGTACAAGCGCGCGATCCTGACGTGCTGTTCCTTTCGGAGGCATTCACCAGGCCCAAAGTCATGAAGGGGCTTGCCAAGCTCGGCTTCACGCAGTCTTACACGTACTTCACGTGGCGCACGGAAAGATGGGAGATCGAGCAATATGTGAACGAGCTCGCGGGTTACCCCGAGCGCGAATTTTATCGTCCTAATTTCTTTGTTAGCACGCCCGACATCCTGCCGTTCCATCTTCAGCGCGGCGAGCCATGGACGTTCAAGACGCGGCTTGCGCTGGCCGCAACGTTATCAAGCAACTACGGCATCTATAACGGTTTTGAACTCCTCGAGCATGAGCCGATACCCGGCCGCGAGGAGTATCTCAATTCCGAAAAATACGAATTGAAATCCCGCGATTGGGACAAGCCCGGAAACATCAAGCCTTATATCGCCCAGATCAATCGTATCCGACGCGAAAACCCGGCACTGCAACAGACCTCCGCGATCCGGTTTCTGCCCGTGGAGGACAACTCGGTCATAGCCTACGTCAAACATTCCGCCGATCAGACAAACGTAGTCGTGACCGTCATCGCGTTAACGGGTGGTTTCCGGGAATTCTGGCTCCCGCTCGGTGATGTGCAAGTGCGGCCAGGCCATGGCGACTTGAAGCCCGTGACCGCGCTCGAAAACCTCAAATCCGGTCCGACCTCGCCCGTCGCCTATGGCGGGATGCGGCTTTGGATCGATCCCATACACGATCCCGTGCTTATTTTCCGATGCTTGGGTTAACGAACATGGGAACCGCCGGTGAAAAACTAGCGTTCTTGGACATACCGGAAGGTTCCTCATGGGTTGCGAACAGAGAGGTGACCGCAGCTCTCGAAAGACATTTTCTTCCGGCCTATCTCGCCAAAGCCCGGTGGTTCCCTGGTAACTCTGAAACGCGAATTAAGCCAAAGATCATTGCACGCCTTCCTTTCACCACGGACTCAACCACTTTCGCCATCATCGAAACCAACCATCACGCGCGCTATCTCCTGCCCTTACGGGTCGACTGGTCCGTTGATGCGGCTCCCGAACTGGATAAATCCATCGTGGCCCGTTTGCACCAGGGTAAGCGTGAAGGATTGCTGTGCGACGTCGCTGCTGACCCGGCTTTCATCCGACGAATCCTTGAGCACCTTCGACGGGAGGCCTCCATCGCCGGCTCGGGTTGGCGGCTAGACTTCAAGCCCACGAGCAAACTCGGGAGCCAACCACCGAATACTCCATCCCGGATCCGCGCAATTCAAGGCGAACAATCTAACAGTACGGCGCTGGTTGATCAGGACTATGTCGTGAAGCTGTACCGCCAAATCGAGCCTGGCGAAAACTCCGAAATCGAGATGGGACACTTTCTGACCGAGGCCGCGAACTTTGCGTATACGCCCGCGCTGCTTGGCCACCTCGAGGCTGCTCATGCTTCGGCGAGTTATGCCCTTGGTATCGTCCACGCATTTGTGCCGAACCGCGGTGATGCCTGGACCTGGTCGGCTGAGCGCCTCAGCATTTACCTTGACTCTATGGGGAAAGGCTCTGAAGAACGCGACAAAGCGATCACCGCACGGCGGGATTATCTCCAGTGGGTGCGGCGTCTGGGATGCCGTGTCGCGGAGATGCATCGCTCATTGGCGAGCCGCGATGACATAGGGGCGTTCAAGCCTGAGGCGATCGACGAAGGCGATCTCGATTTCTGGATCGGCGACGTTATGGAGCGCGCTGCTCGTATATTCAAGAGGTTGGAGGAATCGCCGCTGGATGTGAACGACCGCCCCCTCATGGAGCGCTTGTTGCGGGTCAAACCCCGACTGTATGATTACGCAGCTAACCTTATCCGTCCTTCGCTTGGCCGCTGCAAGATACGCCATCACGGCGATTTGCATTTGGGCCAGGTGCTTGTAGCCAATGAGGACGCAGTCATCATAGACTTCGAGGGCGAGCCCAGCCGACCCTTGGCCGACCGGAGGCGCAAGGCTCCTGCTGCGCGCGACGTCGCAGGTGTTTTGCGCTCACTGGACTACGCCGCCATGGCCTCGAGGCAGCAGAGGCAGAAGTCAGAAAAGCTCAACACCCTGACGTCGCGAGCCTTATTCGCATGGCGCCAACAGTCCACCGATGGCTTTCTGAGCGCTTATCAGGAAGCGATAGGCGCCTCGGTTCTGTGGCCTGACCGCGCCGAGGATACGAAAGCGATGTTGAATTTCTTTCTGCTCGAAAAAGCGCTCTATGAGGTCGAATACGAGCTTTCCTACCGGCCGGCTTGGATTTCCGTGCCATTGCAAGGCGTCCTGCGCGTTCTCGAAGAAGGAGGCGTGGCCTAGACCGGAAGTGGAAATTCGGCAATATCCATGATGGCACCAAGACCCTGGCGGAGCCGTCGCGTCATGGTCTCTTCCGTCGCGAGGCCGAGCGCCAGCATTGATCGACCAGCGGCCTTTAAGCGATGGCCAAAAGGATAAACCGTCACCGTCACATCCGGTACATGCGTATCAATGAGCCCGGCCCAGGCGCGGCCCTGCGGCACTTCGGGCAAGACGAATTCGACGAAATCATGATGCGCGTTATAAATAAGCAGCAGCGTCGCATCCGAGCCTTGCCGTTTGACGCCAGTGTCCTGGGCCCTTCCGTCAAGCAGCATACCGAAACATCGCGTGGCCGGATTGTCCCAATCCGCCGTTGTCATCTCCAGGCCGTTCGGAGCGAGCCAGCTTACGTCCTTCACGTCTAGTTCTTCATTGACGTTGCCGATGACGAACCTTGAGCGATGCAGGATGGGAAAGGCCTGCCGTGTCGCGATTAGCTTGCGGACGAATTCCCGCAACGCGCGACCTTCGGCCGAGATACCGATCCAGTTGAGCCATGTCGTGTCATTGTCCTGAGCATAGGCGTTGTTGTTGCCGCCCTGGGTATGGCCAAACTCGTCACCCGCGAGAATCATAGGCGTCCCGTGCGACAGCAGCGTCGTCGCTAGGAGATTGCGCTTTTGCTGCTCGCGAAGCTCGATGATCTCTGGATCATCAGTCGGCCCTTCAGCGCCGTGATTCCACGAATGATTGTCCGAGTGTCCGTCGCGGTTGTCTTCGCCATTGGCCTCGTTGTGTTTATCATTGTAGGAAACGACGTCGTACAGTGTGAAGCCGTCATGCGCCGTAACGAAATTGACGGACGACCATGGCCTGCGGCCACGCTTGTTGAAGAGGTCGCCCGATGCGGTGATGCGCCGCGCAAATTCGGGTGTCATGCCTTCATCCCCTTTCCAAAAGCGCCGCACGTCATCCCTGAATTTATCATTCCATTCCGCCCATCCCGGGGGAAATCGGCCGACCTGATAGCCGCCCGGGCCTACATCCCAAGGCTCGGCGATCAGCTTGACAGACGAAAGGATCGGATCCTGCCGACAGGCATCCAGAAAGCCGCCGCCTTCATCGAAACCGTAGGGCTCCCTCGCAAGAATGGTCGCAAGGTCGAAGCGGAAACCATCCACGCGCATTTCGGTCGCCCAGTAGCGAAGGCTGTCCGCGACCATCTGGAGCACGCGCGGGTGCGACAAGTTTACGGTATTGCCGGTACCGGTATCATTGATGTAGTAGCGCTTCTGGTCCGGAAGCAGGCGATAATAGCTCGCATTATCGATGCCCTTGAAGGAAAGCGTTGGCCCGAGTTCGTTCCCTTCGGCAGTATGATTATAGACGACGTCGAGAATCACCTCGATACCATGGGCGTGGAACTGGTTGACGGCTTCCTTGAACTCATTCGCAAAAAGCGTCTTGAGATAGCGCGGCTCGGGCGCGAAAAATGCAAGCGAGTTATAGCCCCAATAGTTACGCAGGCCCTTCTCCGTAAGATAACTATCGTCCACAAATGCATGGATGGGTAGAAATTCAGCGCTCGTGATCCCAAGCGCGCGAAGATAAGGAGGGATATGCGGATGGCAAAGTCCGGCGAAGGTACCGCGGTCGCCTTCTGGTACAAGCGGATGGCTTCGGGTAAAACCTTTGACGTGCATCTCGTAAAAGATGGTGCGGTCCCAGGACACCTCGGGCTTTGCCGCACGGCCCCAGGTGAAGGCGGCGTCTATCACGCGGCATTTTTGCATAAGATGCGCGCTGTCGCGTGAATCGAAGGACTTGTCCTTGTCCGAGTGACCGAGCTCATAGCCGAATAATTCTGGTCCCCAACGCAGCGCGCCCACAAGCTGCTTAGCATAAGGATCAATCACGAGCTTGTTGGGATTGAAACGGTGTCCCGCATCTGGCTCGTAAGGGCCGTGGACCCGGTAGGCGTAGACTGTACCCGGACGTGCGGTCGGTATATAACCGTGCCAGACTTCATCGGTGTATTCGGGCAGCTCGATGCGTTCGATCTCTTTCTTTCCGCTGTCATCGAAGAGGCAGAGCTCGACCTTGGTGGCATGAGCCGAAAACAGTGCGAAGTTAACGCCAAGGCCATCCCAGGTGGCTCCAAGCGGAAAGGGCTTACCTTCCAGCACCGGAGCACGCCGAAGGCTTGCCGCCGCCCGGGCTAGTCTCTTATCCTTGACCTTGTTCATGAACAATCCCGGACGCATCCCCTGCAACGCGCAAGGGCGGCTGTACGCTGTCCAGTAAAAGCGCTATCCATGCTTTGGTTCCCGTCACCCACCAGGCGTAAAAAGCAGCCGCCCTTGTTCGGAGTGGCCCTTGAACTCCCGCAGCTTTAGCGATCCAAAGTCTTTGTATGCCGCTCGATCCAGGCCCGTGTCTGAAGCGAAGGGACTCTACCGGCCATCCGCTACGTTCAATACTGACATTACGGACGGCGTGCCGGTGAGTTAGCGCGGAGCCATCTTTTGCAACTCGCCGCTCAATCGGTCGAGCATAAGGCTTGCGCACGATTGAACACTGCGAAGCAACTTAACTTCGCCATGCCTCCTCCGCCTGGTGTGGATGGAGCCTGGCTTTGTCTTCCTCGTATTCCCTGATGAGGTCAGCGAGAGCTTCGCGCGTTAGCTTGTCATCGGTTGAGTTTTCTAATCTCCGACACGCTTCGATCTTATAGTCCAGCTCGCGGCACAAATCGCACATGCGCACCTCCTGTATCATATCGGGAGCACACACTATCTCCACCCGCGTCTTTGGCTGACCATTGCTGGTGATGGTGCTACAATGCGATTAGACCGGCTTTGTTTCAAGGGAACGTCACCTGGGCGACTGTCCCCCCTACCCCGCCGCCGGAGCCGGCGGTAACGCCGACCGCTCGCGTTGAACAAGCTCTTGAATAAACGCCATCTTGCCGATCACCGGGCGCGTCAACACGAATGCGTACATGTCCGAGGTGCCGATGGTGCGGCACAGACTGTCCATCGCGAGTACGAATAGAAACCACGCCCGCGTCACGGCATCGAAATCCTCGATCGCATGGTGTCGAACTCGACCATCGCGCGCAGACCGCCAATGCAGTCGGCGGCCAGTCGTCCTTCCTGACGCTCGTCAGTCGTTGACCAGGGTGCCAATCAACTGGAGTAGAGCCTGGTGTTCGGGACCGTTGGCGCCAGCTCGAAGGAATTTTCCGATTTCGATCAGGGACGCACGTCCCCCGGAGCTGGCATTGGGCTTGTGCTCCACCATCGCGACACCCGATTGCGGATCACGGACCAGCCGCCAGACGTCACCGTTGGCGCTTTCGTAGAGAATTCTTGTCATGCCTTTTCAACCAGGTGATCTCCGAGGGGTTCCTGGAGGGGCGGCTGGAAGAACCAAAATCCCCGACGGACGTTGGATCCGCATGTCGGACGCTTTTCACTATTTCCGAGCCCATGCTGTCCGAGCCCTTTGCCGGGCTCGGGCGATGCCCGTCGGACGGATGAGGCACCTCCAGATCGTGGTAGGAAGGATCTATCACCTCCTGACGAAGGAGGCCGCATACGGCCCGAACCTACATCACATGGATGACTTTCGGGCGGCACAAAAGCTCGAGAAATCGCTCGACTGATGGGCGTGGCAAATTCGTCAATCGAAGTGGCGCCCGCGGAGAATTGTGTGCGCCGCAGGAAGAAGGCGGGGTGTCCGGCGGGAGACGAAAAGTTCTGGCAACCGTCGTGCAAGATACGGCATTCGTTCCGAACGGCAGTTGTGCGAGGAGGTGCACCTGAACCTCGCTTATCGCTGGTTCTGCCAGCTCGGCCGGAAACTCGCAAAGCTGATCCCGATCCCTGCGCTCCAGCCCGCTTAGGCACAATCAAGCACCCGTGCGCCGGTCGCATTGTCCGATCCCAAATTGCCAGTTCGCGGACTTCTTCAACACAATCCGCCAGAAGCTACCCTCCCCGCGGGATCGCGTGACTTACTACCGCGCAGTTCAGTATCGTCGACCTACAAACGTGCCGAGCAAGAAAGCTATCACCAACGAGTGTAGGGGAGCCGCAAGCGTCATCCGGCGCAAGTGATCGGCCAGGGGTTCGGTAAGCGATCGCGACCTTGGCGCAAGCGGTGCGGAATTGCCCGTCATGTCGTCAGTCATGTCACGTATGGCCTCGGAAGCGTGCTCGATCCGCTCCTGGTCGCTCGTCAGCCCGGAAGCTTCGGTCATCGCAGAGGCGTCGGTCATGTCCATGGGAGTTCTCCCTTAGCTTCTCTTCAAGCAACTGGCGTGTGAAACCTTAGTTCCTGGGGCCTTGGCCCTGACTCCACGTCGCACCTAGGGATCCCGCTCGCGTCAGTCTCCTTTTGGGTCAGACTCGGAAGTCTCTAACAGCGCAAACGTAGTCCGTTTTTCCTCCAGCAACCGACGTAGACCCGGACTTAGCTAGTTCGTCAGGTTCATGTTGGCTTCCGGGGATGGAATAGCTCTTCGACGGACTGTTTCGGGTCCTTGATCCGAGAGCGGTCCCTGCGATCGTTCTTTTGTGCTTCGAGCTTCTGCAGGAAGCGGAAACGCGGCGATCGGGTCGCGTGCCCCGATCGGCCGTGCTTGGTCATGCCGAAGCCCTTTTGGCCGCTGTGCGCCATTTGATCACCAACGAAAGCTGTGCGGCTCATTTCTTGCCATTCACGCGCTTCGCCGAAACCACGATCGGAGAGAAAGAATAGCCCTGATCATCAAAAGGCGCGAGGGGACGGTCGGTTTGCGGGAGCGAAATGCTGCAGTGCGGCGCGCTCGGCATGTCTCGAAAGTGGCCACGAGCAGAAATATTTTTATTATTTCGCCATCCGCCAACCGAACAGCACCACAGTCGCCCCGAGCGCCGCTGCAATTACCGACGTCACTATCCGGCCGCCGAGCGCGAGAAGCACCGCGATGTGATAGCCAATCAACGCGCCAGCCGTACCCACCAATGCGCTTGTGACGATGCCGCGGGTTGATCCGGAGAATGACGAGCAAGCCATGACGGCCCCGCAAGCCGGTCGAATAGAAAGCCAGCGGCAAGGCCGATTACGAGAACTACAATAAACGTTACGACGGGGTCTGGGGCGCGCATGTTAGGCCGCCTTGAGTGTGGTTAGATGAGTTTACGCAAACGTTGTGACGCTTCAGTTCAAGCGTCACAGGAACGGTGCGCCTTTACGGGAGAGAAGTCGACCAATATGTCGTGAAATCAGCGACCCAAAAATTTAGGCCGACCACTTCCGGTCTACCCCGATAAGCAGACACTCTCCGTGCCGATTGGCACTTCGCAAAAGTGCCAAGAACCGACGTTGGAGGCCGTTGGATGCATGAGGTGCTGAATGATACCATTCAAGTAGTATCCATCGGATCGGAGGAACAGCATGACCCAGGCTCAGTCCGCGGCGTCACAAGGATATGTACTTGGCCCCGCCGAAGGCGAACATCTCGTTCATTTTCGCGACGTCGGCAATATCTTCATCAAGGTCGGCCCTACCACGGGCTCGGACAGTCTTGCCTTGGGGACTCAGCAGGTGACTGTCGGTGCGGGTATTCCGATCCACCGACACTTGCTGATGGACGAAGCCTTCTACGTTCTGGAAGGCAGCGGAATTTTCACATTGAACGATACACGACACCCTTTCGAGAAGGGCGGAACGATATTCATTCCCAGGAATGCTTGGCATGGGTTCGCCAATCCCGATCACGAATTGCTCCTGCTCTGGATCATGGCGCCTGCTGGCTTGGATGGCTTTTTCCGCGACACCTGCAATCCGCCCGGGGTCCCGCCAAAGCAGCTGACGCGGGAGCAGGTCAACGAGATCGCCAGCAAATATGCAACGGAATACAGATAATCGGCCCTCGCAATATCCCAAGTGACCGGCTGCGCCATTCCGACGAATACATAGTGCTTTAGCCGTTCCTAAATTCCCGCGCGGCTGATGTCGCAAAGGGGTCACTCTCGGACCTCGGCGTGCGCAGTTGCGAAATCGGCTTTGGCGCGATGAACTGACATAGTCAGGCCGCTTCGGAAGGTCCGGAAAGTGCCACTTCCGGACTCATACACTGCAGCAAACGGCTCCTCATTCGACACCCGTCGCTGCGGATAAGCGGTTCACGCCGGATATAGTTCAATTCCTCATTCAAAGAAGCGCCGTTTGGCGAGTGGACCACGTATTAGCCAGCGCGCACGCTTAAGTCGAACCGCCCCAAGTTAGCTAACGATTTGTTCGGCAATGGCCTCTTTCAGGCCGGATTCGGCTTGAATGGCGAGCCCGCGCGCCACCTCTTGGGAATCCTCAAATACGTCGAGCGAATAGACTTTGCCCCATCGCATAGTAATAACATGAAAACCGCGGTTGAAGTATGAGGGGTCGCCATTCAACAGTGTAGCCGTCGCATCCCACTGCACGAACACCGTGGTGTGCCACGGCCCGCCCTTCACCCAGATATCGTTGACCTTGATGTGAAGGTTCGGCAAGACGCGGCCGACGCGCCCTAGCCAACGGCACATCGCCTCTTTGTCGTGACGCTCGCCACCAATGGAATGGGCGCCGGCAAAACGGTGATGAACATTTGGTGCAACCGCCTTGAGCAGCTCATCATAGTTGTGGTTGTTGACGTTCTCAAAGCTTTGCCGAACTAATCTTTTTACTACGTAGCTGTATAGCATACGCGTTCTCCGTCCAACGTGAACATGCTGCCAGGTTCGCCACTAGGCCGGGCCACACCGCATCACGGATGCCTGTTATAACGATCTGGGATGGTCCTCCAGATCGGCGTGATGGGTACACTTCCCGTGATGGTGAGTTTAGTCCCCTTAGCCGAACAAACGACTAAACTTTCGTTCCTTGAGTGAGGAACAGCGCCAACAGGGCGCTGTTTTCCTCTGTACCGGCGGATCAGTCGACGCCGGCGAACCTCAAGATCGTTGTGCCGGACGCCTGACGAGGCCAATGCCGAGAACGAACACGCCGACTGCCAGCACCACTGCGCCAACATAGGCCAGATAGATGAGCCCGTTCGGGACCTTAGCGTCAGGCGACAGGACGGATAGGAAAAGGCAGCCGGCACCAGGGTTGCGGCGATGGGGATCGAACCTCGCACAATCCACTTCATCGCATTTGAGAGGTTGGCCTCATCCACGTAGCGCAGAGCCACGAGCGCCAAGATGAGCCAAACGCCCGCATGTGCATGGCCCGCGCGCCACAAATCCTGGCGCAACGGGTTGTCCAAGTACTTCGGGTCGCCGATCAGAAGAGAAAGGATGCGTACGCCACCATACATGACGGTCGGCAGGACGATCAGCAGAATGCCGGCCAAGCGGCGGGACTCGTTGCTCATGGTCATCTCCAATCCTTCAAGAGTTCGCGACACGACGAGACCTCGTGAGAGATATGCGTGACGACCGTTAGCGGCAATGTCGGCGGTGTGCGCAGGCGCCTGTCAATCTTCGTCCGCAACCAATGTAATTGCGCGCCTCCATTGCCGTGGATGACCGCTATGAGTCAATTTTCGGAAGTTGGCCCTCGTGACAGGAATGTCCGTGCGACCCTCAGGAGCAGACATCATCGGGCCATCACAGCAGGTCCGAAAAGTGCCAAGAGCTGCCGTCCTCGCCAAGTCGCATTTTGACCCAAAGCCGACGTCAGTGAAAGCATCGCGTAGGGAATGCCGGTGCAAGTGGCGTACCCGTTGCGACCGAAGCTCATATGCTCATTCCATTCTGCGTGCGACGCAATGGACAGGGCAAAGCAGCTGACATTCCCTGAGCCCTCTTTCGCCGTGAGCGCGCGGACGCGCGCCGTACATTGTTGGCCAGATTCGAAATGGGAGGATGCCCCCGTCCTCGGCGCCGCGGCGCCAGGTTTGGTTCAGTCGGCATCGCTGGCGGCAAGCGAATTGTGGTTGCGGACCATTGTGCCGAATCCTAGTCTCGCGCTGTTGGTAGCCAACCAACTACCTCTAGTAGCCAATCAAAGCATCAACGGCCAAGGAGGAAACAATACTATACAGCAATCCAGACCGTCGAACCATTCTGAAAGCCATGACGTTACTGGCGGCGGCATCATCGATAGCAAAAATCACCGTTGGGCGTGCAGAGGCCGCCGCCTCCGATCCAGCCCTGAGCCCCGCGCTTGGGGATGTCGATCAGGCGCTGCGGCAGGCCGTCAACGCGCGGACTGTGCCCGGCCTCGTCGCCATTGCGGCAAACGACAAGGGCATCGTCTACGTGGGCTCGTTTGGGCCCTCGATCACTGCGGACAGCGTGTTCTGGATCGCGTCGATGACCAAGGCGATCACGGGCGCGGCCTGCATGCAACTGGTCGAGCAGGGCAAGCTGGAGCTCGATCAGCCGATGGGCAAGCTGCTTCCACAACTTGAGCAACCCAAGGTGCTCGAAGGATTCGACGCCAACGGCGCACCGAAGCTTCGCCCCGCCAAGCGAGCGATCACGCTGCGCCACCTCCTCACTCACACTGCAGGCTTCACCTACAGTATCTGGAGTGAGCCGATGGCGCAGTTTGAGAAGGTCACGGGAACTCCTTTCATCGGCCAATGCAAGAATGCCGCCTTCAACGCGCCGCTGATGTTCGATCCCGGCGATCGCTGGGAATACGGCATCAATATAGACTGGGTAGGCAAGGCGGTTGAGGCCGTGAGCGGCCAGTCATTGGAGGTCTATTTCAAGGAGAAGATCTTTGCGCCGCTCGGCATGACGGATACCGGCTTTTTGATCAGCTCCTCGCAGAAGGCCCGTGTTGCGCCGATGTTCAGCCGCCAAGGCGACGGCTCGCTCAAGCCGATGGCCTTCGAAATGCCGCAGCGGCCCGAATTCTTCATGGGCGGCGGTGCTCTCTTCAGCACGCCGCGGAACTACATGGCGTTTCTGCAGATGCTGTTGCACGAAGGCACGTTCAACGGCGCGCAGGTGCTGAAGCCCGAGACCGTGGCGCTCATGCGGCAGAACCATATCGGGGATCTCAACGTGACCACGTTGAAGACAGTGCGCCCGGAGAGCTCGAACGATGCGAACCTGTTCCCCGGCATGACCCAGAAATGGGGACTGTCGTTCGACATCAACACCGAACCCGGCCCCGCCGGACGCAGCGCGGTAGCCTTGCCTGGGCCGGGCTGTTCAACACCTACTTCTGGGTTGATCCGAACAAGCGTGTGACCGGCACGATCATGACGCAGCTCCTGCCGTTCGCCGACGATCAGGTCCTGAAGCTGTTCGCCAAGTTCGAGAGCGGTCTCTATGCCGCTATCGCCTGACGCATGATCCGGAAAAGTGGACACCGGACTTCCGAAAAGATGCGCAAACAACTAGCCAAACCGCGATGGCGATCGGCTTTAGCGCATATTCGGAAAATCCTGCCCCGCACTTGGATAGCGGGGTGGGCACCGGTTTTCCCTCGCGACACGGCTGAATGTGGGGGCAATGTCTCCTAGTGACCCTGGCTGTGTGAAAACGCCGTGCCGCTGTTATGATTCTCCCGTGATTCTAGGGGGATCGATGAGGCGCTTCGTTGAGGAGGCCGATCGTGGGCAATGGACGCTACTGCCCGGGTGCCTCGATGATTTCATTGACGAGGGCAACCCCGTCCGCGTCATCGACGTGTTTGTCGATGCGCTCGATTTGGCGGAGATGAGCTTTGAAGGAGTGGAGCCGGCGGCGACTGGTCGGCCCTCGTACCATCCCTCGGTTCTGCTTAAGCTTTACATTTACGGCTACCTAAACCGGGTGCAGTCGAGCCGCCGGCTCGAACGAGAAGCCGGACGCAATGTCGAGGTGATGTGGCTGCTGGGCCGGCTCGCTCCCGATCACAAGACGATCGCGGACTTCCGGAAGGATAACGGCTTGGCGCTGCGCAAGGTCTGTGCGCGCTTCGTCGAACTTTGCCGCGAAATGGGGCTTCTTGCGACGGCGAGCGTCGCCATCGATGGCAGCAAGTTCAAGGCCGTGAACAACCGGGACAGGAACTTCACAAAGGCGAAGGTGCAACGGCGGCGTGCCCAGCTGGAGGAGAGCGTCGCGCGCTATCTGAGCCAACTTGATACCGCCGATCGACAGGAGCCGAGCGAGGCGCTGGCCGCAAAGGTAACAAGGCTCACCGAGAAGCTGACGAAGCTGAAGGAGGAAATGGGCAAGCTTGCGGTTTACGAGAAGCAGATGCTGGATTCGCCAGACCAGCAAATCTCCCTGACCGATCCGGACAGCCGCTCGATGGCGACGAGCGGCCGCGGTTCCGGCGTCGTCGGCTACAACGTGCAGGTCGCCGTGGATACCAAGCACCACCTGATTGTGACGCATGAGGTAACGAACAACGGTTCAGATCGGGCACAACTTGCCAATATGGGCAAGCAGGCGAAGGCTGTTCTACAGACCGAGACGCTCGAGGCCGTTGCCGATCGCGGCTACTTCAGCAGCGCGGAGATCCTCGCCTGCCACGAGGCCGGCATCACAGTAACTCTGCCCAAGCCGCAGACTTCTGGCGCCAAATCGGATGGACGCTTCGGCAAGCAGGACTTTGTCCATTTGCCGGAGGAGGACGCCTATCGCTGTCCGGCTGGAGAGCAACTGCCATATCGTTTTACGAGCGAGGAAGATGGCAAGCGGATAAGGCGTTACTGGACCAGCGCCTGCCAAAATTGTTCGCTCAAGTCTCAGTGCACGACAGGGCCAGAACGGCGGATTCCACGATGGGAGCATGAGGCCCTGCTCGATGCCGTGCAGCAGCGCCTTGATGCGAACCCGCTCGCCATGCGCCAGCGTCGCGAGACGGTCGAGCATCCGTTCGGCACGATGAAGGCCCGCATGGGGGCGACACACTTCCTCACCAAAACGCTTCCAAAAGTAGCCGCCGAGATGGCTCTCTCGGTCCTGGCCTATAATCTGACACGGGTCATGAACATCGTCGGAGCCAAGCCGCTGATGGCTGCGATCGCAGCCTGAGACTGAACCGATCCTGGCCTCTCATCGACTTCCTGGAAGGGCGTTTTTACACGGCCAAGGCCCAGCGCGGACATCAGCCTGCGATTCCGTATTCAAGCACGGTCCGCCGGACTTGATGTTCAGCACAGGCTGTGAATGCGGTGGATCGCCGCACGTATTCTCGAAATTCTGGTAGCTCCGATAAGGAGTGACACCATTTGTCGCCATTATCTAACGACCTGAGATCATCGTCCGCTTCGAACTCGAACGTGAGACTCAGTTGCCAAATGTCGTCGTCCTCAGCGTCCTCGTACACGATGATTTGCCGCGTCAGGCTGAAGGTAAACTGCTCACCCGTTCCCCAATCGAAGGTCCCCCCATTGGAAAAGAAGCATATCTGCGTCTTCATGTTGCTCAAATACACGTCCGCTTGGCCTATGGTCCCGGTAGAAATCGAAAAACGCCTCACAGCCGTCGACCAGGTTAAGGTCACGCTCATGTAGGTCTTTGCCGCGCAAGATTGCTTCGAATTCCTGGCGCGCATTTTGTGGGTTAAACATCGGAGCACTCCATTGCGGACGTCCCCCTCTGGTCCTCGGCGGTCGCGGAGGGGGCTTGGGGCGACCTCGACTTCTGACCCGTTGCAGACCTCCCCTGATCAGACATACTCTGTGCAGGAAGCTAACGGGAAAATAAACCGTGGGCGCCTCTCTCTACGAACCAATAAACGTATTTAAGCCGATGGGGCCGGACATCGGAATAGTCGATGGGCCATTCGAACACTTGACCGTAGGTGGCGTCACGTTACCGCTGCCTTTCACTACACGGATGACGGTGGTGCGCCTTTCGAGTGGTGACCTGTTCCTGCACTCACCGATCAAATTTGATGAGGGGCTAGCAAGCGAGCTGCAGCGGATGGGGACAATCCGACATCTGGTGTCACCCAACCAGTTTCACTACGCTCATATCGGGGAATGGTCGAAAGTGTTTCCTGATGCGATCCCATGGCTTCACCGCGTGTACGCCAAAGAGCGCGCGCCCGGCACATCGATGTCACGTTTGCACGAGACTTAGACTTTAATCCGCCAGAAGAATGGGGGCCGGTACTTCAAAGAGTTCATTTTCTTTCACAAGAAGTCGGAGACGCTGGTTCTCACGGACACGATTATCAGTATCGAGTTGGATAAACTGCCCGAACCTTGGCGAACGCCGACAAAGCTCAGCGGGATGTACCATCCCCAGGGCCAAATATTCTTTGGCATGCGGCGGCCGCTGTTACTTCAGCAGCGAAAAATCCACTCTTGGCGACCGGAGCGCATTGTGATTAGCCATGGCCGGTGCTTTGTATCTCATGGCGAGGAAGTCATCAGGAGGATATTTGGAGGGCCGCTGGCTTGAATTAAGACTCATTCGGCCGAGCCGAGAGCCAATTTCCGCTGTTGGCCCTTTTTTGGACCTCAGCGTTCAGGCTAACGATGTCCGTTCATTAAGGGCACCGCGGACTTCGTTTTAGGGCGCGTCTAGGTCTGTTGCTGGACCCAAAGCTGTCATTAGATCGACAGCGAAAGCTGATCCTTGCTGATGATCTCGCTCACCCAGGCGCGGCCGCATAGGTCAATGGTGTTGTCCGAGGCCACGAGTTCCGAAACTTGCCCGGCGGGCCCTCCACACACCATCGTGCGGCCATGCTTTGGTCAAATCTGCATTGCGTGTTTGACGGGTTCGTTGACGTAATGGAAATGCGACTGCTCTCTTTCGGGTAACATTGGACGGTCCCCACCGCATTTTTTAGGTCCCACCGCAAAGGCTCGTGATGGAAAGGACAAGGTTTGGTCTAGCCAAGATTTTCGAATTTGGCAGCGCTCGGAGTGCCGCAACTTACTTGGTCGAGATTTTAATAGTCGCCGCGATTTACATTGGCTTTGCCGAGTCGGCACGTTTACTGCCTGCGATTGGTCCGGCCGCGACACCGTTGTGGCCACCAACCGGGTTCGCGCTCGCGCTGGTCCTGCTGCGCGGCTATCGCATTTGGCCCGCGATTTTAGTGGGGTCCGTTTCTCACCTCCTGGCCAGCCAATCAGTCTTGGAGTTTGGCTCCGTCGGGCTCGGTACGCTCCTCGCTGCGGTTGCCGGAACATGGCTGATCAATCGCTGGTCTAACGGTCGCCAGACGCTTGGCACCCCCCTTACTGTCGCAAAGTTTGCAATCATTTCCTTTGCACCGACCACGATAATTAGTTCAACCATCGTCGTTGCAGGATTCATTCTCGCCAATAAGCTAATTCTTTCCGATTCTTTCGTCACGTGGTTAACCTGGTGGCTTGCAGACGCGGCTGGAACCTTGGTGATTGCTCCGGTCATCGTGCTTTGGGCGACAATGCCTTTGCGTAGGTCTTCCAAATGGCATCTGTTGGAATCGGTCGCGGTCTCCATTCTCGTGAGCATCATCGGAATCGTGGCTTACAGCCCGCTCATCGGCAGCGACCTCATAAGCGATGACCTCAACGTGCTGCTGCCGTATCGGAGCCTTCTTGGCTTTCTGGTTTTGCTACCGTTGATGTGGGCTGGTTTGCGCGGCAAGCGATGCAATGTCGCTACATCCGCGCTCCTTTTCTTCGGAATGGCCGTGTGGGGTTTCTCGGTGGGCAACGATCCATTTCCGAAAACGGATTTGAACGGAGCCCTGTTATCGTTGCTCGTGCTTTCGATCAGCGTATCAGTGGCGCCCCTTGCTTTAGCTGCAGCAATTGCGACACGCCAAAGCATCGAAGCCAATTTGCTTTCGGTGCAGGAGCAATTGAACAGTCGGATTGATCGGAAAAATGTGGCGCTCGACAGCATTAGGCGTCACTTCCAGACGCTGATCGAAGGTGTTGTCGACTATGCAATTTTTGCGCTCGATAAAGAAGGGCATGTTACAAGTTGGAATAGCTCCGCACAAAAAATCATGGGGTATGGTCCGGAAGAAATTATCGGCAAGCATTTTGGAATATTTTACCGACCGGATGAGCGCCGTGCTGGCTCTCCAAACCGTGCATTAGAGTTGGCAATCCAAACAGGCAAGCACGACGTTGAGGGTTGGCGTATCAGAAAAAATGGCACGCCGTTCTTCATCACCGGCTCGGTCTTTTCGAGTTGTGATAACGCAGGAAATCTGATCGGCTTTATCAGTATACTCCGGGACGCAACCGAGCGACGCGACGCGGAGGAGAAACTGGTCCAGGCGCGCGAACAGCTCGCGATGTCGCAGAAAATGGAGGCGATCGGTAAACTGACTGGCGGGATTGCGCACGACTTCAATAATCTACTGATGATCATTGGAGGTAGCGCTCAGATCTTTGCACGCCTACTTGATCCGAAATTGCCAAAAGCGATCGAAGCCATACAGACCGCGGCCAAACGTGGAGAAAGTCTCACGCGCCAATTGCTGACATTCTCTCGTCATCAGCATCTTAGCCCGACCGTCGTTGATTTGAATGCTTCTATAAAAAACATGCGGACCATGATTGAAAGTTCGCTGCGCGGGAATATCGTGTACAACGAACATATTGGTGAGGACGTTTGGCCGGTTAAGGTTGACCTCGCCGAACTAGAACTAGCGATTGTCAATATCTCCGTTAATGCCCGCGACGCAATGTCGAACGGCGGTACGTTCACGCTATCCGTCAACGAGGTGACAGCAGACCATGAAATCGGCGATAGTCGCCCTGGGGGAGTCTTCTTTGCGATAGCGTTTAGCGATACGGGCACTGGTATTCCGCCAAATCTTCTGTCCCGAATGTTCGATCCATTCTTCACAACCAAGGAGGTCGGCAAAGGAACCGGGCTCGGTTTGTCGCAGGTCTATGGTTTTGCACACCAGGCCGGCGGAACGGTGACGGCCGACAGCAAGGTGGGACAAGGAACAACGATTACACTCTATTTGCCCTATTGTGCGGACGAGCAAATCACCAGCAAAGACAACTCCGCTGCAAAAGCACTATATTCACAGCGGCAGACGGTTCTCGTTGTCGACGACAGCGCGGAGGTTGCGGAAGTGACGTCCTCGCTGTTCGAGCACCTGGGTTATGAGACTATCTATCGAGATTCGGCCGAAGCGGCGCTAAAACTGCTCGAAGCCGGAACCAAGATCGATCTCGTCTTCAGCGATATCGTCATGCCCGGGACCATCGACGGCGTCGGTCTCGCGAGAGAAATCCGGTCGCGGTATCCCAATTTGCCGGTGGCCCTTACGACGGGCTACAGCGATGCGGCAAAAGCAGCTGGCCCAAATTTAAGGATACTACGCAAGCCGTTCGATACCGAGGCACTAAGAGATTTTATCCAGGACGTTACGCCTCAGAGATTAATCCGGCCGGCCTCTGGCGTCAGGCACGGCTGAGGCTTTGCGCGGAAGTTGACCAGCGGCGCCATCGATGCAATCCGGGCCGCCGATCACTTCACTGCGTCGGTCTTTGTCGGGCGCGGTCAGTACCGCGTCGAAAAGGCCGCGACCGTTTTTGATGCGGTGCGCGCCGCGCGCACCCTCGAAACCGAGCCGGGCGCGTATACCCGGCGTGCGCTCATTCACGCCATCGCTCAGTACGGCCACCCCACGCTGCTGACCGCCGCCCTGATCGAAAAACTCCGCATCCTCGCCAATCAATCGAAAGCAAAGAACCGGGGCGCGTGCTCATAAATCGGGACGTTGGATTAGCACGTTCGACGTCGCTTGTTTGCCGTGCATCGGGAATTGGAACCAGCGTTTCCGAACGTCTAACGGTGTTACCCATGCGGATTTTGTCCGGCAGCTATTTGCGTCTAACCCCACGACGCCGCGAGCAGGAAAACCCTTCTCGCGCAGAGGTTTTTGGAATTCGTTTTTGAGGGTGAAAGCGTCTCTAAGTGAGTTGGGTCTCGATGCGCGTAGAGAAAGAAAGCAGAGCTAGGCATTTGTTAAGACCGCTTTTTCACGACGCTCCAGATGGAGCGAGCCGCGGATGCCTCACCGCGGGTTCGGCGCAGTGACGCCTCCCGGCGGCATTGGTAACCGCCTTCTGGCAGCGCTACCGCAAGTTGACGTGGATCTGCTCGCGCCCGAGCTGGACGTGGTCGCGCTCCATCAGGACGCAGTGATCTCGCGAGAGGGCGACCAGGTCGACTATGTCTTGTTCCCCCATAGCGGTGCCATCTCGCTGATGATCGACATGGCAGACGGTCACACGGTAGCTACGGCGGTAGTCGGGCGCGAGGGAGCATTAGGTACGCTTTCCGTGTTTGGACCGTCAACTTCGGCCCTTACCGCCATCGTCCGTGCGGCGGGCACTGCCTCGCGAATCCCGGCGCCGCGATTTCACGCCGCATTTAACCGGAGCCCTGCGATCCGGCACATGATCCAGTGTCACGTCAAGGCGATGCAGGTACAGCTTCAGCGGAGTGGAGCCTGCAATGCGCTGCATCAGGTGCAAGCCCGGATGGCGCGCTGGCTGCTCCACATTCGCGACTGCATTGACGACGACGTCCTCCCGCTCACCCAAGAGGCGCTGTCGCAAATGCTCGGTGTGCGACGAACGACAGTGACGCTCCTGATGCGCAATCTGCGAGCGCGCGGAGCGATCAGGTCTGAGCAACGAGGCAGGATCGAGATCGACCGGTCGCGGCTCGCCGCGGCAGCGTGCGAATGCCACGGCAACATGCGTCTCGAAGTTGAGGAGATCTTCTCGAAGAATACGGCCCGATCTCGTCGGGCGATTCTGGCTGATGATGAGCGCATCTCGGGCGTTGAATTTGGCGATGCCAAGTGAGCGTCGTGCGGTCGCGGCAGCGGGGCGCCTGCAAGCTGTCGTTGGTCAAAATGGAGCGTGGCGGTCGCCGCTGCCGCGCCGCTGTGCCGATTGGTGATCGGCCATCGCCTGCTTGCCACGCGCAATTCCGCGATACATGCCGGCGCCGCGCCGCTCGATCTCCGCATATGGGATTTCTTTGCAAGCGAGCCGCGCGCGCCTCGGAATTGAGAAAATAGATATATCGCATCTGGTAGCCGTCGAGCGGCATACCCTGGCCCGCCCATGAACCGCCGGTTTTGGCGAAATGCGCCGCGCGGTTCTTTCCGGTTACTTGCGTCATCTTGTGCGTAACTGAACCATCGGGCAATCGCAATAAGCTTTTATTCAACTTGATCCCGGTGAGCACAAAGCCGGCCGCGCGATAGATCGTCCCGTCGCCGCACTGGCATCCATCGGCGAACGAGATCACCCATTCGATGTGCGGATAATGCTTTTTGATCATCCGCAGAGCGATCGAGAGCTGCGCGGCTTTCGGAATTGCGCGGAGGCCGTTATTGACCGTCTTATGGCTGTAGTGCAGCCGAATGATCAGCGCGTCTGCATCCTTCTTCGCGATCGGCGCGGCTCGGATTTCCTTAGCCTGTCCCATGGCTGTGTGATTTACTCATTTGTCTTCGCGCGAAACCGGCAGAGTCCAAATGTCTAGACCGCTGCTTGTGATACCAAGAGGGACACTTCCGATCTCCCTTTTTATTGCACGAGAACTTTCAGACAGGAGCGATAAATGGTTGAGAACGTGGAAAAATGCGGCTCCGTTACCATTAGGTACCCCAGCGAGTGCGCTTACACCTGCTGGTGCGGTTCCTACGGGTGTCGTTGGCAGGTGAAATGTGACGGCACGGTATTTAATGGGGAGGGTTTTACCCCGCCGAGTCCCCCAAAGCACCCGCATGTGACGCTCGCCGGTGATCTAGCGGCGTGTGCGGAAGCCCTGCAGAAAGCGTGGGGACGCCGCGTCATAGTCCCGAAGGAGTTGCGCGGGCGGACAATTCGGAAACGCACCATCAGAGGCACGCCCGAGGACATTGCGCATGCTCTTGGCCTTGAGCTTGGGTCGAGACTCAAGGGTTCCCGCTCAACACGAAAGCGGCAAGAGGTGAAAATCGTGGTTTAGCTTTGCACTGTTTTGTTGCAAGGCTGCGCCTCGCCCGCGAACAATCAATCTCGATTTATGCTCCCTAAATATTCGGCGCAGATCGCGGCGAGCGCATTGCCTTGCGGTGATCGATTGGGATTGTCCGGAGCGCGCGGCTTAGTCGCCCTAGCGATCGCGCGCTCGACGATATCCCACTGCTCGCCTTAGAGAATGAATGTCATGTCCCGAAAAGGCGACCGATCGCCATCCGGCAATTCCGGCATCTGCTCTAACTCGCCAACGCCGACGGATAGCTTTGATAGCTCGTCCTCGCTGATTTCCACGGCCGGTTTGCGCGCTAAAGCATCCATGATTCGCCGCCTGAGGGCCGTTTATGGCCTGGGACTAGGGAGTGGGACTCATTACCGCAGCGACTGTATAACGTTACGCTCAACCGCCCACTTCAGTGCGTCGGCTGCAGCAGCGAGTTATGCCTTATCGTGGTCGCGGCGAGAACTGCCATTCCGTGCTGTACTCCAGCCCGTACTTTTCCTGAAGAGCCTTGTATCTTGCTAGGTATTCGGGATGAGATGGCGGTGTCTCCTTCTGAAGCGCTGCTCGCTCTTCGAAGAATGATTCGAGGCCGCCAGGCGAGATGATTGTCAGATGACGCGACGGCGTGGTACCTACGTTCTTGTAGGTGTGCGGAACATTCCGCGGCGCGAATAGGAAGTCACCCGGCCCGGCCTTGATAACCTGAGTCCCCACGCGAAACTCGTACTGACCTTCAAGAATATAAAAACCTTCGTCTTCGCGGCTGTGCCGATGCGGCTCGGGCCCAGTGGAGGGCTGCACGACTGATTCGAGTACAGAATACGCGCCCCCAGTCTCCTGAGTCTTTACCTTCGGCTGTAAGGATTTCCGCGACCGTGGTGGTGAAAACGAGTGAGCCGCCTCACGGGCGTCCGCCTGCGCTGGGCGATACTTATTTATGGCCCCTCACTGTCAACGGGCTTGGCAGGGTTTAACCGCGCTGGCCCAGCGCGCCAATCAGTAGTGCGTTTTTCGGTTTCGCAACAGACCGACTCGGCATGCAACAATCGCCCCGTTGACACCTCACTTCCGCTTTTGATGCTGTGGACGGCTCCTCCATCGGCACGCAAGTGCCACGGATTCGGGAGCTGCTAGGGCTCCCACAATCTGAAGGAGCTATCCATGCAGATGATCACGACAATTGGACTGGACATCGCCAAGTCGGTTTTTCAGGTTCACGGCATTGACGCCGCTGGACAGGTGGTGATCCGCCGTCAGTTGAAGCGCCGTTTCGTGCTGTCCTTCTTTGAGAAGTTGCCGTCATGCCTGGTTGGGATTGAGGCTTGCACGTCATCCCATTATTGGTCCCGCGAGCTGCAGGCGTTGGGGCATACGGTGCGGTTGATGCCTCCGGCCTACGTGAAGCCCTACGTCAAGCGGCAGAAGAACGACAGCACCGACGCGGAGGCAATTTGCGAGGCGGTTACGAGGCCCAACATGCGGTTCGTGCCGACCAAGACGGTCGAGCAACAGAGCTGTCTAATGCTTCATCGGGCGCGCCATCTCTTCATCCGCCAGCAGACGGCTGTCATCAACTCAATCCGCGCCTATCTGGCCGAGTTTGGGATTGTCGCCCCAGTCGGGCGCAGGGGTGTCGAGCAACTCCTGGAAGTCGTCGCCGATACAGCCGATGATCGACTGCCCGAGGTCGCCCGCGCGTGTCTTGCTGCTCTCGGCAGTCAATTGCGTGCACTGAAGGCCCAGATCCTGGAGTTCGATCGACGCATCATCGCCTGGCATCGATCAAGCGCGACGAGCAAACGGCTGGACGCGATCCCCGGTGTCGGGCCGGCGCTGGCGACAGCTCTGGTCGCCAGCATTGCGGATCCCAAGGCTTTCCGATCGGGACGAGACTTCTCGGCCTGGGTTGGACTTGTGCCGAAGCAGAACTCGAGCGGTGGCAAGGACAAGCTTGGCAGCATCAGCAAGCAAGGCGACCGCTATTTGCGCAGCCTGTTCACGGCTGGCGCGCTCGCCGTAATCCGCTATGCCAAGATCCATGGCACCGGGCATCGGCCCTGGCTTACAGGAGTGCTGGCGCGGCGACCAACCAAGGTTGCCGCCATCGCGCTCGCCAACAAGCTCGCCAGGATGGCTTGGGCGATGATGGCCAGGAACGAGCGCTACCGGGAACCGGCAGCGCTGGCGGCCTAAACGGGATCGTGACGGACATTTCCGGCGCGTTGTAACGGTTGGGAGGGCGAACAGCACGTAATGCAGTGCCGGTCGATCCGGCGATCAGGACACCCCACTAGGGCCATGGCATTTTCGAATGCGTGCTTTTGACCGGGACCTGATCCGCGGAGGGCATTATGGCCAGCGGTCATGTGAACCGCGCAAACAGGCCGAACACATGGCTGCTCCGACCAATGCTGCAACGTGAAGATTCTTCTTGCCAACCTGGAGCCGTCCACACATGGCCCTTCTGCGACGTGCTGATCCCGCCGAATGGCCGCTTTGCGCCGCCAGAAGCGGCCATTCCCGTGAGGGCAGCTTACAGACATTCGTAATTCCCACAAACTAACTGCGACGCCGCATCAGACTGTCAACCAGCATCAGGCAGATCGGTATCGAAGGTGAGGAGTCGGATCGTATCCGCCTCTTTCGGTTACGATAGCAGGAACCCACTGCGAAGCCCATTGCTCCGCCGCAGTACCGTAGATTACTGGAAATCCAGGATCCATCTCACAGGCCTGCTTTGCGGCTTCACGGCGCTAACACAGAGGATGAGGCGGCGGCTTGACCTTACTGCTTTCCCTCTCATTCGCTCAGTGTGACCGCCTCTAACCTTTCAAGCCCGGCTTCAATCACCGCGATCTCATCATCGATTTGTCCAAGAGGCACGCTGATGTTGTAATTCCACCGTCCTGCAAGATCGGCCGCGAGCTTTCGGCGATGCGCGATCAAATCCTCTAGCGCTTGTCGGTCGTTTAACCGCACGTAGGCATCCACGATGCGCTCGATAGCGTTCTTCACCGATATCTGTCCTACTACTCTCCACCCACCATAAGCATGAGTTGCGCCCAGTTTGGGTGGACGCTCAAATTCCCATGATCTTAATCGCCATCCTTGGGGCCGGTTCATTCCTGCAGAGCAGGAAATCCGGAAATCGAATAGAATTGGCAGCAATGATGTCCCTTTTCACCGCGTCACCGGCGGCAACTCCTTACCGGTTTGGGCATGGCAACGGTTGTTGGGAAAAATTCGGTATCGAAAGCCGGCGGAAAGCGGCTCCGCCATCTCGGCTGCCTGTCCACCGCTGTGCTCACCGCATGGATGACGCGATCTAGCTCAAATTAATTTCGTTTCGGGCTGCAGAAAGCTTTTAGGTGGGCGCTGACAGCCAATTCAATTTTGCGCGGTGGATGTCAGCAACACGATGCCCGCCATGGCTAAGGCAGCGCCGCCAATGCGTTTTGCGTTGCGCCGGCTTTAGCTACCGGACCGCGGCAAAAACGGATCCACGGCCTCAGCTAACCGGACCGCCAATTGGGTAGTGGCCGGCGTGGACTGCTTCACGGATGGCAATGAGTCGACAGAATAGACTGCCAGCCCAGCAGCAGTGACAAAGGCAGCTATCGCAATCACAGCGGGATATCTCATGGCGATGGTCCTCCATCGGTCCCACAAACTAACCGGGCACTCTCACAAATGGTTCCAGAGCGTAGGAGGACCCTAGCCCCTCGGACGGGCTCGGGCGCGCAATCAGCAAACGCCGTATTGAAGTTGATCGCCTCATGTAGATGTTGGCCAGCAATGGACTTGCGACGCCGCCTTGCGGTGTGCCGCGCGTGTTTCGCTTGCCACACGGATGAGTCCGGGGAAAGCGGCCTGCGACTACCCTCAGACGGAACGGAGGACCGATTCGCCGTCAATGGTGCTTGACTGGAATCAACGACGGCCCGCTGTGGTCAACGGGCAATATCTCGAACAGCACATGCACCATCGGCGCGTCGGTCTTATTGAAGACAGTGTGATTGACGTCGCCCGTCTCGAAGAAGAAGTCGCCCGGTCCGTAGACGATTGTCTCATTAGGCAGGACATAAGTCATGTAGCCGGACGTCACCTGCCGGATGCCAGGCCCGACATGGTTATGCTCGCCCACCTGACCCCCGGGAGCAAGCGTGAGCTCCGTAACCCGTAGCTTGTACTTTCCGTTGATCTCGGTGAGGAAGCCGCCGAGCGGCGCCTCGAATTTGATTTTGGCAACCAGGCCTTTGGTATCGACTTTTACCGCGTTGCCTGGGGTTTGCGCTATCGCTTCGCCCGGTTGCATGGCCAAGGCCATCAACGGCAACGTCGCGAGCGCCTGCAAAACGTCTCGCCTCTTGTGTTCGTCGCTGGGCATAAGGACCTCCTGTTGGGATCGACAGTGGCGACCGAACTAATCACGCACTCCGCTCCGGGGGCTAGTCCAAAAACCGTACTACTGCGCGGGCACGCTCTGTGCTACTTTGCGACATGCACCTGTATGGCCAATATTGCCCGGTAGCACGCGCCGCCGAGATTATTGCCGATCGCTGGACCGTGCTCATCATCCGTGAGCTTCTCGCGGACGTAAAACACTTCAACGAACTCGAGCGCGGTCTTCCTCACATGTCGCGCACGCTGCTTACCGAACGGCTGCGGCGGCTCGAGCAAACAGGCGTACTGGAACGGCTGGGTGCATCGCGCGGTAAGCCGTCCGAATATCGTCTGACACCGGCTGGACGCGAGCTCCAGCGGATCATCGATCTATTCGGCGAGTGGGGAGCGCGCTGGGCCTTCGGTCCTCCGCGACCGAGCGAGCTTGATCCGATCATTCTCCTGTGGTGGATGCGCCGGCGGGTCGCTGTGGATCGTTTTTCACGCCGTCGCGTCATCCAGTTCGAATTTCGCGGCGCACCGCAGCGCACCTACTGGCTAGTTATCGATCCCAGCGACATCTCGGTTTGCCTGAAGCATCCCAAGTTCGACGTGGATGTGATCGTAACCGCCAACATCAAGAGCTTTTACCAGGTCTGGCTCGGCCACTTGTCCTTGCCGGACGCCGTGCGCAAAAACCTCGTTTATCTTGACGGTGCGCCGGCTGATATCCGCGCCTTCCCAACCTGGTTCACCTGGAGTCCCATGGCAGAGACGGTGCGCGCGGCAGTAGCGGACCGTCGTATAACGCGTATCGGGCAATCTCGACGACCAAGGTCGGAGACGAAGGCCCTCGCGCCCCGGATAGCCTCGTGAGCCGCCTCAGTCTTGTCCGTCAAGCAACCCACCTTAAGGCTTCTTGCATAGCGCCATCGCCGCCCGACGGAGGTGACCACGCTCCAAGACCGCTTTGGGTCAGAAGCGACGGTTTGGCCCTCTGCCGATCACTTCCGGTCTACCCCAATAAGCAGACATTCTGAGAGCCCGTCGGCGTCAAAGACGCCTGGACATCGCGCGCGTGGCTCGACTGTGCGTGTGTCGCGAAGGTCGAGGTGCCCGCGACGTGGCTGACGAGCGCAGACCGGGAAAGATGCAAGCTCTTGAAGATCGCCGGTGGCTGCACGATAATCTGCCTGCTGGACGGCGCGTCGCTCCGCAGTCCGCGCGAGGATGCTGGAGGCATCCAGTAGAGGCCTTAGTTACCGATCTGCTCGGCCGCCTCACGTTCCGACCTCATGCGGCTGCTGCGCCTCAGCCCTGTCCGGATGCAAGAGTTCATTGTGATGTTGCAGCTTGGCACGCCGGCCGCAGCGTCGGCGGCCCCGCTTGGCGACCGTCGCGGCTACCGACCACCAGACGGCCCCGACACTTTAGGGCGAGCGGTGGATTTGAGAAGTCAGCCCATTGGTCGAGGGAGGATGTGCTATGAGAGCCTCGCCAGACTATTCGCGTCGTCGGTTCCTTCATGCCGGCGCGGCCGGCGCAGCAGCAACCGTTGTCGCCGCGGCGACAACGCCCGTTCGTGCGGCCGCCGAGGCGGGTACGCAACCGCCACCCCCGACCGCGACGGCGCCGCGGATTCTGCGCAAGCCACCGCTGCCTGAATTGGAGCGCATCGCCAAATCTTACAACTTGGCTCTCAGCCGCGACGATCTGACGTCGTTCCGCAACCTCATGGACGGTGTGCTCGCGTCGTACCGTCGATTGGACCAGTTCGCGGAGCCGACATTGGCGGTGAAGTACCCGCGGGACGCGGGGTTCCGTCCAGGTGCCTCGGACAATCGACTCAACGCTTGGTACTGGAGGTGCTCGATCAAAGGCGCAACTTCGGGGCCTCTCGCGGGCAAGAAAATCGCCATCAAAGACAATGTGTGCGTTGCCGGAATCCCGATGATGAACGGTTCCAACGTGCTGGAGGGTTACGTCCCTGACGTGGACGCGACCATTGTGACCCGCATCCTCGACGCCGGTGGGGAGGTCGTCGGCAAGGCCGTGTGCGAGCATCTTTGCTTCTCGGGCGGTAGCCATACCTCCGACACTGGGCCCGTACTCAATCCGCACGATCCGAAGCGATCTGCCGGAGGCTCCTCCAGCGGCAGCGCGGCGCTCGTCGTCGCCGGCGAGTGCGACATGGCCATCGGGGGCGACCAGGGAGGTCGATCCGAATTCCCAGCTCTTTCTGCGGAGCGGTTGGCCACAAGCCCACCCACGGGCTTGTGCCCTACACAGGTATCTTCCCGATTGAATTAACACTTGATCATACCGGACCCATTGCCCGTACCGCCGGCGATGCCGCCCGGCTTCTCGAGGTGCTCGCCGGCGCCGATGGCCTCGACCCGCGCCAACCGGCGGGACTGCGCACGGAAGCGTATGGCAAGCAGCTCACCGGAGACGCCCGCGGCCTGCGGATCGGGATCGTTAAGGAGGGGTTTGGCTGGCCCAATTCCGAGCCCGATGTCGACACCATGGTACGCGAGGCGGCACAGCGCTTGACGCGAGCGGGGGGAGCCGTGAGCGAGGTATCGATCCCTCTCCACCGCGATGGCATCCATATTTGGAACGCTATCGCCGTCGAGGGCGCCACGGCGCTGATGGTCGCGGGCAACAGCATGGGAACCAACTGGAAAGGGCACTACACGACTTCGCTGCTGGACTTCTACGGCCGGAGCCGGCGGGTGCGCGCCAACGACCTTTCGGGGACCGTCAAACTCGTCGTCCTGCTCGGCCAGTACATGCAGGACAATTATCAGGGCCGCTACTACGCGAAGGCCCAAAACCTCGCGCGCGTGCTCCGCGCCGCCTACGATGAGCAACTCAAAGGCGTCGATCTCCTGCTCATGCCGACGTTACCTTTGAAGGCCACGCTACTCCCGGCCCCGGACGCGAGCCGCGAGGACTACGTTGCGCGGGCACTCGAGATGATTTCCAACACTTGCCCGTTCGACGTCACTGGCCATCCTGCGGCCACGGTTCCTGCAGGCATGTCGGCGGGGCTCCCTGTTGGGATGATGCTGATCGGACGCCACTGGGAGGACGGCACCGCGTTGCGTGCGGCTGACGCGTTCCAGATCGTCGGGTAGACGGCAGCAGCGAATTGCCGGCTAACTGCAACGCCGGCGTGCAAGGTTCGGAAACAGGCCCCGCGCGCTATCTGACGCGAGCCTCCCGTTTCGGGCTACGACGCAGGGACTGTCACAAATCGCCTCCGGCTACGCGTCCACTTTGTTGGCTTGAGCAAATGAGTTTGCGCGCCTAGCTTGTCCGCTTCTGTCTGCCTTGGTTCATGCGGCCACGGTTGCAATCGGACATTCAGATCGAGGATGCCCGTCGACAGGTGGCCCGCTTCGCGCAGCTCGTGCCGCGCGTACCGCGCGGGACCGAGCTGGTTGTAGTTGACGCCGGCGGCGTCAAAGCCGAGCGGATCGCGACGCCCCGCTCGCTTCCAAACCGATACGTCGTCCACCTTCCCGGTGGCGCCTATCTGCTCGGCTTTCCGGCACTGTTTCGCGATTTTAACTGGCGCATCGCCGACGTGACCGGCGCGCGGGTGTTATGCATCGACTACCGGCTTGCGCCCGAGCATTCGTTTCCAGCGGCGGTCGAGGATGTGACGGCCGCCTATCAATGGCTCATCTCGCAGCGCGCCGAACCGCGTCACGTGGCGTTTGTCGGGGAGTCTTCCGGCGGCGGGCTTGCGCTGGCGAGCATGATGCGTTTGCGCGATGAGGGATCATCCTTGCCGGCCGCTGCCGTCGTGGTCTCGCCGTGGACCGATCTCGCCCTGACGGGCCAATCGCTCACCGATTACGGTTCTTCCGATCCGATGGTGCCGGTAGAGCTGATGCCGAAGGCGGTTGAGCTTTATCTCGGCAATACGGATCCGCGCTCGCCCTATGCCTCTCCACTCTATGGCGATCCGGTGGGCCTGCCGTCGACTCTGGTTCTTGCCGCCAGCGATGAGGCACTGCGCGATGATGCGGTGCGAATGGCCGAGCGCTTGCGAGCAGCCGGCTGCGATGTCGAACTCGAGTTGTGGCCGCGCATGTTCCACGTCTGGCATATGTTCGCGCGCATCCTGCCAGAAGCACGTGCAGCGATCGAGCGCATCGGTGCGTTCTTGCAGCCTAGGCTGTGACATTGATCGGCGAGCGGCCGACGTCAGGTTCGGATCAGCAGCGGCGGTCGGGGTTATGAGTAGGCAAGTCCGATCTACCCGTGGCAGCAGACCTACGCGGCATCTCGTGCCTCTTCGGCTCGGGGCCAAGAGCCGAACTTCACTGCTTAGGCGGTGGGCGCAATGACGAGTGATGATGGGCTATGACCCAGTCGTTACCCTCTTTGACAAGAACCATTGTGAAGCGTGCTGGCTCTGGCACGAGTTTGCCCTCGCGGTTGCGCATGAAATCGTTGAAGCCGACTGCCAGTATGGTTGTGGGATTGATCACCCTCAGCTGCTTCTCCACGAACTCGACCTTGTTGCCGGTGCCGACTACCACGGTAAAGTATTGCGCAATTGCCTCACGCCCCAACGTTAGATCTCTGCTCCTGGTGCCATGTAGGATCGCGTCGGTCGCATGCAGCTTAGCGACGGCGACATTATCGTTGGCGTCGTAAGCAGCTTTCCAGCGGGCAAACAAAGCGTCCGCTTCCTCCTCGGGACCTGCGAACACCTGAGTTGGAGCCATCGCCAACAGCGCCACCAACAAGACTCGTCCGAATGCGAGCATGGCTTCCTCCCGATGTCATCAGAGAACGGTTGGCTTCCGATTATGTCATTCACGCCCCGTCGTAAGCAAGACCTCACGCTCCGGCGACTTCCGAGTTGGGTCACAAGCGGCGGTAGGAAGCGGTGCGATGAGAGGTCCGGTCTAGCCGTCACAGCGGACGTGCGGGAGACTTCGAGCTTCTTCAGCTCAGGGCCAACACCGGACGTCGCATTCTTTCGATCACTTCGTTGCAAACGGTCGAGCCTGGCTGCTTTTGGTCATTCGGGCAGTCCGGCTTGTCGCAATCCTTCTTCCAATCGCGAGAGGTCTTCGGCACGCCGAATAGGGGGAGCACGTCTTTGAGATTGGAAATACGTAGCGCGGGATTGAGTTGCCGCAGCCGAGCCATTGCCTTATGTGCTTGCTCCGGTCGTCCGGCCATTGCGTTGCTTGCGGCGGAGATACGTAATCCAGTTTGATGGTCCGGATTGTCCTGCAATGCCATTGCCGCCCACGATGCCGCTTCGTCATAGCGGCCCAGGAGGAAATGGGCATATGCGGTCCCGGCTCGCATTGCTGTCACCCGCGGATCAAGTGGGCTCAGGCGCATGGCACGCGCGAAGCGCTCGATCGCCGGTTCCGGCTCGCCGAGCCAATTTTTTACCCAGCCGCCCCAATTCCATGCCCCGGCCGAATTGGAATTGAGCACAAGCGCGCGGTCGATTAAGGCGGCGCCTAGCTCAAGATCCCGAACAACAAATGCTAATGCATACCCGCCGGTGGTGAGCGCGATCGCGTCATCATTGCCCAACTCAACCGCCCGCTGGGCGAGCCTCGTCACTTCGGCAATCTCGTTCGCTGTGTCTGAAAACCAGCCACTGGTCTTGGCCCAGACGTAGCAAAAGGCGGCACGACCCCCCAAGTTCGCGACCGATCTGCTTCACGTCGACCGCGCGCCCCTTGTAGGTGAAGCTTGAATTCCTGGCGATGACAAACAACGCTTTGAACCGCGAGAGGGCGGTGATTATGTCTTCAGCAATTCCATCGGCAAAATACTCCTGTTCGGGATCGCCGGACATGTTTTGGAACGGCAAGACAGCGATGGACGGCTTGTCGGGGAGCGGGAGCGCCCGAGGCTGGCTCGCAGCCAAACCTGATCTTACTGCGGCGGGGTTTTGCCCAGTCAGCCGAACTCGCCACGCTCGCATAGGCTCAGCAATATTCTTGAGGGACTGCGGTCCCATATCATCACAGGCAATCTCGACCTTGCCCCGAACCTGCCGATAGGCATCATCGGACATGCAGACCCCGCCCGGTTCGGCGATGCCTTCAAGGCGGGCAGTAATGTTGACCCCGTCGCCGAAAATGTCGTTGTCATCAAAAATGATGTCACCGACATGGATACCGATGCGGAATTCGATCCTTTGATCCTGAGGCACGGTGGCATTCTGCTCGGCCATGCTGCGCTGGACTTCAACCGCATTGCGCACCGCATCGACGGCGCTGGCAAACTCGATCAACATGCCGTCGCCGGTCGTCTTGACGACGCGGCCTCGGTAGGAGGCTATCGCGGGGTCAAGGATGGCCTTCCTGACAGCCTTTAGCCGGGTCAGCGTGCCTTCTTCGTCGGTCCCCATCAGCCGACTATAACCCGCGACATCCGCCGCCAGCACCGCCGCCAGTCTCCGTTCCACGCGCTCGTCGCTCAAGACGCACCCTCGGCCCGGGAAAATCGAGTACCAGTTTAGCAGAAAAATGCGCTGATGTCGGACTAAGCCCCACGTCCGAGATGGGCCGTGTAAAAACGCCCTTCCAGGAAGTCGATGAGAGGCCAGGATCGGTTCAGTCTCAGGCTGCGATCGCAGCCATCAGCGGCTTGGCTCCAACGATGTTCATGACCCGTGTCAGATTATAGGCCAGGACCGAGAGAGCCATCTCGGCGGCTACTTTTGGAAGCGTTTTGGTGAGGAAGTGTGTCGCCCCCATGCGGGCCTTCATCGTGCCGAACGGATGCTCGACCGTCTCGCGACGCTGGCGCATGGCGAGCGGGTTCGCATCAAGGCGCTGCTGCACGGCATCGAGCAGGGCCTCATGCTCCCATCGTGGAATCCGCCGTTCTGGCCCTGTCGTGCACTGAGACTTGAGCGAACAATTTTGGCAGGCGCTGGTCCAGTAACGCCTTATCCGCTTGCCATCTTCCTCGCTCGTAAAACGATATGGCAGTTGCTCTCCAGCCGGACAGCGATAGGCGTCCTCCTCCGGCAAATGGACAAAGTCCTGCTTGCCGAAGCGTCCATCCGATTTGGCGCCCGACGTCTGCGGCTTGGGCAGAGTTACTGTGATGCCGGCCTCGTGGCAGGCGAGGATCTCCGCGCTGCTGAAGTAGCCGCGATCGGCAACGGCCTCGAGCGTCTCGGTTTGTAGAACAGCCTTCGCCTGCTTGCCCATATTGGCAAGTTGTGCCCGATCTGAACCGTTGTTCGTTACCTCATGCGTCACAATCAGGTGGTGCTTGGTATCCACGGCGACCTGCACGTTGTAGCCGACGACGCCGGAACCGCGGCCGCTCGTCGCCATCGAGCGGCTGTCCGGATCGGTCAGGGAGATTTGCTGGTCTGGCGAATCCAGCATCTGCTTCTCGTAAACCGCAAGCTTGCCCATTTCCTCCTTCAGCTTCGTCAGCTTCTCGGTGAGCCTTGTTACCTTTGCGGCCAGCGCCTCGCTCGGCTCCTGTCGATCGGCGGTGTCAAGTTGGCTCAGATAGCGCGCGACGCTCTCCTCCAGCTGGGCACGCCGCCGTTGCACCTTCGCCTTTGTGAAGTTCCTGTCCCGGTTGTTCACGGCCTTGAACTTGCTGCCATCGATGGCGACGCTCGCCGTCGCAAGAAGCCCCATTTCGCGGCAAAGTTCGACGAAGCGCGCACAGACCTTGCGCAGCGCCAAGCCGTTATCCTTCCGGAAGTCCGCGATCGTCTTGTGATCGGGAGCGAGCCGGCCCAGCAGCCACATCACCTCGACATTGCGTCCGGCTTCTCGTTCGAGCCGGCGGCTCGACTGCACCCGGTTTAGGTAGCCGTAAATGTAAAGCTTAAGCAGAACCGAGGGATGGTACGAGGGCCGACCAGTCGCCGCCGGCTCCACTCCTTCAAAGCTCATCTCCGCCAAATCGAGCGCACCGACAAACACGTCGATGACGCGGACGGGGTTGCCCTCGTCAATGAAATCATCGAGGCACTCGGGCAGTAGCGTCCATTGCCCACGATCGGCCTCCTCAACGAAGCGCCTCATCGATCCCCCCTAGAATCACGGGAGAATCATAACAGCGGCACGGCGTTTTCACACAGCCAGGGTCACAAGCTGCGGTCGAAGGATCGCTGATGCGAAGTCGGGACTGCCCTCAATACCAGACCAGCCGCAAGCGACGAAGTTGGTCGGCTTGGGGCCATAAGCCGACGTGATCAGCTTGAAGGGGTGGCTGTAGCCACATATGCCTCCTGCGGGAAGGAGAACCGGCCGTCTTCCAGCATCGTCGGATCAGAAAGCCTTGCGGTTTCCGACGCGATCGTCTCGATGGCGGCCTCTCGATCATCCGTGGTACGATCACTCAACAGAGCCGCCATAGGCGTCGCAAGAAGCTGGAAGCTCACATAGTCGAGAACCGAAGGAAATGCGATTTGCTGAACGACGGTGTAGACCTCGACATTGGCAAATCCCGCGCCGGTCAACAGGTCTCGAAGCTCCTTTGGCAGTTTGAAAGCATGCTCGCCGCGTTTGATCTGCGAAGCACCCGGCCCGAGGACACGATCGAGAGCCGATACGAACGCGTTCGCACCGGGGGTTCGCTCTATCGGGCTATAGACGCTTAGCGCGAGACGGCCTATCGGCGACAGCACGCGGCGCATTTCATTGAGAGCTCGCTCCTGATCTGGAAAGAATTGCAGGCCCAATTGGCAAAGGACCACGTCAAATGCTCCTGACTCAAACGGCAAATCCAGCGCACTGCCTTCGATCCAATCGATTGGCGCCCCCTCGCTCGAAACACTCCGTGCGACTGCCAACATCCCCTTGTTCAGGTCCAAGCCGGTGACGTGCCCCGGGCGCACCCGCCGACTTGCGATGCGGGCAACAATCCCGGTTCCGCAGGCTATGTCGAGAACGCTTTCTCCGGCACGAGGCTGCGCTCGGCCTACGAGGTCGTTTGCCCATTTTGCCGTAATCGCTGGCACCAGGTATTTTTCGTAAAGCTCCGGCGCGCTGCCGTCGAGTTGCCAATGGTGGAGATCAACCATTGCAAGGCCCTCCCAGCTCCTGACCAGCCTTATAGCATCGGTGGCCGCTGATTTCTGCTAGGGGTCAAGCAGCGAAGAACTCACATTGAGCAAAACGCGCCCGCTTTATCCCACTGATGGGACGCAAGAGCACACGTTGTACGTCTCAGCTTTGGGCCATGTGTGGACGGCTCCAGGTTGGCAAGAAGAATCTTCACGTTGCAGCATTGGTCGGAGCAGCCATGTGTTCGGCCTGTTTGCGCGGTTCACATGACCGCTGGCCATAATGCCCTCCGCGGATCAGGTCCCGGTCAAAAGCACGCATTCGAAAATGCCATGGCCCTAGTGGGGTGTCCTGATCGCCGGATCGACCGGCACTGCATTACGTGCTGTTCGCCCTCCCAACCGTTACAACGCGCCGGAAATGTCCGTCACGATCCCGTTTAGGCCGCCAGCGCTGCCGGTTCCCGGTAGCGCTCGTTCCTGGCCATCATCGCCCAAGCCATCCTGGCGAGCTTGTTGGCGAGCGCGATGGCGGCAACCTTGGTTGGTCGCCGCGCCAGCACTCCTGTAAGCCAGGGCCGATGCCCGGTGCCATGGATCTTGGCATAGCGGATTACGGCGAGCGCGCCAGCCGTGAACAGGCTGCGCAAATAGCGGTCGCCTTGCTTGCTGATGCTGCCAAGCTTGTCCTTGCCACCGCTCGAGTTCTGCTTCGGCACAAGTCCAACCCAGGCCGAGAAGTCTCGTCCCGATCGGAAAGCCTTGGGATCCGCAATGCTGGCGACCAGAGCTGTCGCCAGCGCCGGCCCGACACCGGGGATCGCGTCCAGCCGTTTGCTCGTCGCGCTTGATCGATGCCAGGCGATGATGCGTCGATCGAACTCCAGGATCTGGGCCTTCAGTGCACGCAATTGACTGCCGAGAGCAGCAAGACACGCGCGGGCGACCTCGGGCAGTCGATCATCGGCTGTATCGGCGACGACTTCCAGGAGTTGCTCGACACCCCTGCGCCCGACTGGGGCGACAATCCCAAACTCGGCCAGATAGGCGCGGATTGAGTTGATGACAGCCGTCTGCTGGCGGATGAAGAGATGGCGCGCCCGATGAAGCATTAGACAGCTCTGTTGCTCGACCGTCTTGGTCGGCACGAACCGCATGTTGGGCCTCGTAACCGCCTCGCAAATTGCCTCCGCGTCGGTGCTGTCGTTCTTCTGCCGCTTGACGTAGGGCTTCACGTAGGCCGGAGGCATCAACCGCACCGTATGCCCCAACGCCTGCAGCTCGCGGGACCAATAATGGGATGACGTGCAAGCCTCAATCCCAACCAGGCATGACGGCAACTTCTCAAAGAAGGACAGCACGAAACGGCGCTTCAACTGACGGCGGATCACCACCTGTCCAGCGGCGTCAATGCCGTGAACCTGAAAAACCGACTTGGCGATGTCCAGTCCAATTGTCGTGATCATCTGCATGGATAGCTCCTTCAGATTGTGGGAGCCCTAGCAGCTCCCGAATCCGTGGCACTTGCGTGCCGATGGAGGAGCCGTCCACAGCATCAGGAGCGGACATTCGGCCTCGCGAATGGGCTAGCTCCGCTCACGGGGGCCCTGCGGCGGCTGAGGATTGTTGGCGGGATTGGTATCGTACTTAGATATTCGCGTGATGAGCCCGCTAGTGGCGAGCGGCTCCAAGTCCGTTTCCAGCGCGTCAGCAATCTCCTTGGCATAGACCTCCCGGTCGTCTACGTAGAGGGTAAAGGACTTCAAATACTTTTCCTTCTTCGCCGGATTCTCGATCGTCGCCTTCGTCCACTGGTAGAGCGGATAGTTTTCGACGCCGTGCTCTTCTGCTGCGGCGACATACTCCGCAAAGGCGTCGAACTGGCATTTCGGCGCAGCTCGATGCTTGGCGAGGGTATCGAACAGCGGCGCCAGTGCCGGAACACGGAGTTTTCGGCGTACCGATTCCGCCGTAGCAGAATCGTTCACATCGAACCTAACCTGATACTGCCACTGAGAAGTCATACCATTCTCGCCTTGTAGACCGCTTCTTCCCCCAAAAGCAGCACAAAAGCGGACATCTGGCTAGGTCAGAGTTGGGCCATAAGCGGAAGAACTGTTCAGTAGCACAGTGCGACTTCCTGTCCGTGAGCAGACGCCTTAACATTCATGCATCTAGCCTTGCTTGCACCGTGAGGATAGAGCAGTGAGCGTAGTGTCAGTCGCACCAGGCTTTGCATCCCTTACTGGAGACCTGCGCCGGAAGGGGGTAGATAAGTAATGCCATACTTCGCGTAGATCTGCGCTGGTATCCGCTGCTCGACAACTCGTGACACCGCAGCATCCACGGCTCCAAGCAGCGCATCGTCCGCTCGGCGAAGCCCGACTGAAACACTCCAGCGCAGTGCCGGTTCTGGCTCGTATCCGTCGGGTATCCTTACTGCCGTGCTGGGGTGTTCGTGCCGATACCAGCCGACAATCACGGGGTTGGTGGCGCCGACTTCGATTTCGCCTGTCTCGATCGCGGCAATTATGTCTTCTTGAGAGGCGAAGACCGAAACGCGGAAGCCGTTTTTGGCCAGCCACTCGTGCTCGACGGTGCCAACCATGACGCCAATCTTCTGACCGTGCAAATCCTCAAGCCGACGAACCGAAGATCGAGATGAAATGACGAGGACAACACCGCTGTCTGCGTAAGGTCTCGAAAAGCGAAGAGGTAGATGCGTTGTCAGCGGCCCGGTAAGTCCCTCCCGATCGTAGCTTGCTGCGGAGGCGACGACGCCCATCAAGACATCGCAATCCGAGTTCTTAATATCCCCGGCATTTCGAACCCAGGTCACACCGAGCTCAAATCCCATCTCGTGCGCCAACACCTCCGCGAGTTCGACTTTGAACCCGGCAAGACCGCCTCTATCGGTGAGGTTCGAATAAGGGAGTGCGGATGGGTTGGCGCAGAGGCGTAGGATACCATTCTGCCGCACCTCTGCTAGTGATGCAGCGTCCGCACGGTGTGTTGTGCCTTGGGCGATGAGCGTCGCGAGTATGGCGATAGCAGCACTGCCAGGGATCAGACCATGATGCATCAACGAGGCTCCAGATTCCAAAGCCGCGCGCCGAAGCAAGTATTCACCCACCTTAAATAGTAGCGGTGTCGTCAGGCGACAACCCGAGTACTGCCGCCTGCCGTCAACACGATCAGTTGCCCCGCTCCTCACATCTGAGGTTCGCATCTAGGCGCGCTCGGAAGCGCGCTGCCTAGGTCGCCTTAGGGTCAATCGCGTTATTTTGGTCGTCGGCCGACTACTTCCGGTCTTCCCCTGGAAACGGACATCGTCAGGGTCGGTCGCCATGTCTGCCAACAACAGTTCATCCACGAGACGCGCGTGCGTTCACCCGGAGAGGAAGCTCATTATTCGCTTACGCGCTTTACTCGACGGAAATCGGCTTCGAATGTCGGGTCCGCTACTTCGCCAGATGCTAAGTCCATCCTGAACTCGTGCCACTTCTCGTCTATTGCTGAGTACCACTTCCCAATCAGTATATCTCCTGTGACGCATATCCCGGCAAAGCCGTCCCAAGATAATCGCGGCGTGGTCCATCTCCTTCCGTCTTTGCCCTCCGCCCAAAACCGAATGTGATCTCCAAACACGATGATCTCTAGCTCGGGCACCTCACACGAAAAGGATATATTGTCCGTCGTTTGTCCCATGAGTTCCTTCGTGCGCGGATCGACAAGATAGTCCGATCCGCCCGCGATCACGATGAGCCTCTTTCCATCAGGGTGGATGTAGACAGCGGTGTGATCATTCTCGCCGCATTGAAAATTTCCGGTCCACGCCTCGGTTGATGTAGGTCGAAACCTTATGACGAGGCCCTCGCTAAAGCCCAGATTGCTCGCCGGAAACGTTACCGCAACCGGTCCCGATGCCGGCAATCCCACAAGTATTTCGAAATCAACTTCGTTCAACCCGTGGCCCCTATGTTGCTCGCCGCTCGTCACAAGCCTAGGCCAGAAATCTGACGTGCGAAATGATCAAAAGATGACAGTCGGCCCGTACCCCAACCACGTCCGCTTCGAGTCATCCGCGACAGTTTGGCGATGTCCGGGCGATTTCCGCTTTCACCCTGAAAGCCGACATCCCTACCAAGCTTCGGCATGTCTCAAAGGTGCCAACATCGGAAGTTGGGCGCGCTAGTCAATCACGTCTTTGTCGCTACTGCCGCTCCATCCAGGCTCGATACGACCGCCGCGATGGCGTGGATGACTGGCGACGGCAATCATTACTTGTCGCGGACCATCGCGCCGGCGCGCCCAACCGGTTCTCGCATATGGCTTCGACGCCTATCTGAACGGCTGTTCAGGAAACTATTCCCCTTTTACTGGAACGTGTGGAGTTCTTGAAACGTTGACTGCGCTCATCCACCAATGGAGGAGAAATCACGTGTTAAAGAAATTCTTGATCGTCGCCGGCACCATACTGTTCGCTTCGTCTGCGTTCGCGCAGTCGGCGACCACGAAGAGCGCTCCCGGCCAGCAGATGCAGAAAGCACAGGAAACCGGCAAGCCGTCCACGGGTCCGGGCGCTTCGGAATATACACCGGGCCACAAGATGAAGGCCTCCAAGAAGACCGGAGCAAAATCTGCCGGACCGGGTGCCTCTGAATACGCGCCGGGCCATCAGACAACGACCGGTTCTTCCACGACGACTAAGAAGAAGTAAGCTCTATCTTCGAGGCAAAAGGAATGGCTCGGCAACGTAATGTGTGCCGGGCCTTTTTGCTGCTCACGCGTATAACCGTACAATTCATGAGAAAACTTCTTTTGCCCGCTTCACCCCCGCCGTCAGAGTTTTTATCATGGCTGCGTGCGGAGGTCAGTGCGCGGTTTGCTCCATGTCGGCTCTTGGTCAAAATGCGAAGAACTCAAGGTAAGCAAATCTAGTCCGCCATGCCTCACTGAGCGGACCTCAATGAGGCGGGTCGCCACTTCGCTGATGGGCCAGAAGCGAAAACCATACAAACCGAACCTGAAGTAAACACCCACCTCCGCATGACGCCATGTAGATCATATGCAGCTGGGGGCAGCGTGCGATGCAGGCGCATGAAATGCGCAACGGATAGGTTGAAAGATCGTCGGGACGACCGCGAGCTAAGCATGGTCGAGCCGCACGTAAATATCGGTGCGAGCTCAAGCTTTGAACGCCGAGGCTTAGTTAAAGAATGGGCGGTGCACCGGCCAACTCGCGCAACGTCGCCGAGCCAAGTGGACGGAGGTTGGTCGCTCAGGATCATTTTTTTCGCAGAATTTTATCCATTGTTTTTCCCTGGGCCAGTTCATCGATTAGTTTATCTAAGTAACGAATTTCTCGCATAGTTGGTTCTTTGATATCCTCCACTCGGACACCGCAAACTACGCCTTTAATCAAGGCTCGCGAAGGATTGATTTTAGGGGCCTTTGCAAAGAATGTTTCAAAGTCAGTCTGCTTTTCCAGTTGAGCTTCTAGCTCCTTCTGCTGATAGCCTGTCAACCAAGAGAGGACCTGATCGACCTCTGTTTTTGTGCGTCCTTTTTTCTCTGCTTTCGCAACGTAAAGTGGGTAAATGCTTGCGAAGCTCGTGGTATAGATTCGGTGTTTTGCCATGAGTGCGCCAGGGGGTCCCGTATTAAAGCATGTAAGGCCTGAGACCATCAGGCCGCCCCCAGGCACACAGAAGCCGTGCATCACTATTCCCGGGCTCAGCGCAAGGTACTGCCTCAGACGCTATTGAGGCAACGTGCTCAAATTCGGGTGCGACGAAAAGTAACGGTACAGCATGTACGGTGCACCGCTTTCGTCACGAAAGTGACTGCCTACGTGCGCTGGCGCAGAAAACCGATATTCAGATGGGCACTGACGGTGACGGGAGAACGTTCTGCTTTGGGTTCATTCCCGTCGGTTTGGCCAGACCACGGCGACTTCCGGTCTACCCCGGTGAACGGACATTCTCAGGATAAGCGGGCATGTCTCAAAGGTGCCGGTGCGGGTGAGCAAAATTGCCGCTCTTTCCGCCGCCAGAGCGTGACCCCGGCGCATGGGGCACGGCTTTTAATTATGTCTGAAATTCAATTGAGCGGCGCAACGCGGACTAGTTACTCGGCTGCTCGATCCTTTCGGTGCGCTGAAAATACGACATGAGCATCTGGCAAATTAGCGCCCACGAAGTGCCGAAGCACCACCCCGCCAGCACATCGCTCGGAAAATGAACTCCGAGATATATGCGGCTGACTCCGACCAACAGGGCCAGGATCGCCGCGGTCATTATAAGATGAATGCGAACTGAGCGGGAAGCTTGCGTCTGAGTGAGCATCAAGCCGAGCGTCAGATAGCAGACAGCCGAAATCGCTGCGTGCCCGCTCAGAAAGCTCAGCGTAGAGACCGGAGTGAGTGGAGCGACGAGATCGGGGCGCACTCGCGCAAACGCAAGCTTGAGCAGGGTATTGAGAAAGGCGCCGCTCAGGACCGTCGTCAGGACGAACAAACCGGCGTGACGTTTTCCTGTGGTAAAAAGGAACGTGGTTACGATCGTGACCAGCAGTGCAAGCACCGCGGTCTTGGGGCGGCTTGTTTTCTTTTGCGGAGATGAAACCAAGCCGCCTTCACAGCAAAGCTTGCAGCGAACAACGATCCGCCAAGAATCACTGTCCAAAAATTTATCGCGTACCCAAGCTGGACATCGAGATTTTCCGTTAGTTTAGAGGCCTCTGCATCGGCGGCCTCTCCGATGATCCAAACCGCCGCGCCAACGAGTGCGGCTGCGACCAGAAAGCCACGGAACAACCATCTAGAATTCGGGATCATCATCGCGACAAATGGTGATAGCAGCCCAGTGTACAGTGCGAACTTTGCAGTTATGTCTGGAGAGGGCATCCAACCTTCCTCGCAAACCAATCAACCAAGATAGGCGCGCCTTAAACATAGCTCTGTGATCGCGTCCAAGGATAGACCGAACGCGTCAACGACAGAACCAGCCAAACGCTAAAATTTGATCGAATGATGAGGTCTGCAATGGGTCAAAAGCGTCGTTTTCACCGTCTGACGAAGATTTCCGGTGTACCCCGGTGAACGGACATCGTCAGGGCCGGTCGGCATGTCTCAAAGGCCAGAAGCGGACGTCGCTATGAGTTGGCGCCGGTGGCTTCATGCGTTCACACTCGACCAGAGGCGCCGGGCGCCCCCGCCCTCGAACTGCTGAGCCGCGGTCTTCTGGCGGCCATCGGCGCATGGCTGCTTTTTCGCGCAATCCGCGGTGAGCCACACCGTCACGATGCTTGTCCGTGGGACTTGTGGCGGGTCTCGTATCGTGCCCGCCTCACGTTGTTCGCGATGGTCTACGCCCTGGCAAACAGTGTCCCACCGGCCGGCGTTGCTTTCGCCGCGGCGATGCTGCTGGGCGTCGCCCTGACGCCCTGCGTTGTTGGCGTTGCTGACAATCTTCGCACGCGAATGGCGCGTGCGAAGCTGGACCCGGCATGGCGCAACCCTAGCCCATCTGCCCCCGTCTCCTGGAAGGTGCCACCGGCGTCGCCCTGTTGCTGATCGGTCTCGCGCCGTTCGTTTGGTTGTCTGACCGCAAAGGATATGCCTTCGTGTCAGCGCCGACACTGAAAACGCTGCACTTTGAGGACGAGGAAATGCTGGACCGACAAGAACGCCATGGCGGTGAAGAGGCCGTTGTTTTTCCGCCCTTTCGACCCATGGTGGTTGGCACTTACCCCAAAGGGGAGTAGTTTCGCCGGACGGTCGTCAGGACGAGATCTTGATCTCCTCATCGTGCCGCCGGGCGCCCAAGGCGTTGCCGATCGTCGTCCCGACCAGAATAGGGTCACGATTCTGCTGAGGGAGGAGCGAATGATGCAATCCGGGCAATTCTGGATCATCACTGCGGCCGCGACATTGCTGCTCAGCGCAACCGCAGCGCATGCGGATACGACGTCCGTTAAGGCGTGGCAGGTTGTGCGCGTCGCGAAGACCGGTGCGCACTGCGTCGACGACAAGAACTGCATGAACCGCATGCACCCGGCCATCAAGCCGGTGAGTCGCGCCAACCCCAGTCAGCATATCGTCTTTGAAACGCGCGACGCCTTCGACTCCGACTTCAACCTCGGCTCCAAGCCCGAGGATGTGTCGGCGGCCGATCTCAATCTCGTCCATCCGCTGACCGGCCCGGTCTTCATCGAGGGTGCCCAGCGCGGCGACGTACTGGCGGTGACACTCCTCGACGTACAGCCGGACGACTACGGTTACACCGTGATCGTCCCGGGCTTCGGTTTCCTGCGCGATCGCTTCACCAAGCCTTTCATCGCCAATTGGAAACTCAACCGCAAGGAGGCGGTCTCCGACCAGATCCCGGGCGTCGTCATCCCCTTTAACGGATTTATGGGCACGGTCGGGGTGCTGCCGGGCCAGCCCGAGGTGGCCACGATCCTCACGCGCGAGGCGGCGCTGCAGAGCGCGGGCGGCGTCGTGCTGACTCCGCAGCCGCTCGGTGCGCTGCCGAGCGATGTCTGCGGTCAGAACGGAAGCAGCAAGAATGAGTGCCTGCGCACCATTCCGCCGCGCGAGAACGGTGGCAACATGGACATCAAGCAGATGGTGGTGGGCACGACGCTGCTGCTGCCCTGCTTCGTGGACGGGTGCGGGTTGTTCGTCGGCGACGTCCATTTCGCGCAAGGCGATGGCGAGGTCTCCGGCACGGCGATCGAGATGGGGGCGACGGTCACGCTGGTCACCGAGATCCGCAAAGCGCAAGCCGCGAAAGTCAAAGTCCCGCACTTCGAAGGCGGCGATCAGCTTATCCGGTTGGCGCCGACCGAGTTCTACGCCACCACCGGCTTCCCGCTGAAAGCCAAGGGCCAGATCCCGCCTTACCATACCTACCTCGACAGCCAGAAAATCGGCCCGCTCGAGAACCTCTCGGAGGATCTGATGCTGGCGGCGCGCAACGCCCTGATCGAGCTGATCGACTGGATGGTTAGCGAGAAGGGCCTCACGCCGGAGCAGGCATATGTCGTGGCGAGCGTGGCCGCCGACCTGCGTATCGGCAATGTCGTCGACGTGCCGAACTACGCAGTCTCCGCCATCCTGCCGACCACCATATTCCGCAAGTAGTAGCGTGTGGCATAAGATCGAAGGTCCTGAGGTTGGCGGGAGGCCGAGCCGCCGGGAATTCCTCCGAACGGCGGTGGCCGGCGCCGCAGCCATGTTCCTTTGTGGCCACGCACCCTATGGCCAGTGGGGCGTCTACCGCCGGCGTCACCTGCTGATCCTGACTTCGCGCGCCGATCCTCCCTCGTTCGAGCTCGGCAAGCGGGTAGCTGAGGTCCTCGCGGATCGCTTGCCGAGCAGCAAGGCTCAGGTGAGCAGGGCGCCGCACAAGGAGCGCATCGCCAGTCTGATGAGTTCGCAGCAGTTGGACGTCGCGCTGATGCGGCGCGACGATGCGGCAGCCCTTCGACAAGGGAGGCCCCCCTTCGCCGAGCACGGACCAGTCAAGCTGTTCACCGTCGTCGGCATCGGAGAGTATTTGTTCGTCTGCCGCGATGACTTTGCAGCACGCCATGCCTGGTTGATCGCCGAAGCGTTGGACAAGAGCCGCAGCGCCCTTCCCGAATTGCTGCTGCCGAGCGGTTCGTCCGCCGAGCCACCCGACTCGCGCATCCCGCTGCATCCTGGCGCTCTAGGTTATTTCACGGGCGCGCCCATGCCGGGCCTCGAGCCACATGCCCATGAGGATCGCACCCACGAGGTTGATGTCCCGCAATGAGCCGCGGCCCTAAGCTGGAGGCCGCCCAGACCTCTGCTTCTTCATCAATTGCGAGCCTCGTCGCGCCCTCGCAGCACTTCAGAAAAGGGGCAAAATGCGAAGAACTCACCGTGAGCAAACCTACTCCGCTACACGTCCATGAGCGGACCTCAATGCAACGTGCCGCCACTTCATCTACGGGCCAAACTCGGAGTCGTTCTCCGCAGTAATCAAGTCCCCTCCTCCGCCACATCGGCTAGTCTGCTTCAAGGCAGTCAGAATTCAGGTCTGGCAATGACGATTGCACGGACTTCTATGCGTCTAATTTGTCGAGTAAGGCCTTCGCCTTCTTGAAGTCTGATGTGTCGAAGCCCTCGGTGAACCATCCGTAGACCTGCGCGAGGAGACAGCGTGCTTCATTGCGCCTGTCCTGGTCGCACCAGAGTCGGGCGAGGCTGATGGCGGAGCGGAGTTCCCAGAGCTTCGCCTCCTGCTGGCGCGCGATCGCGATCGCGCGGAGAAAGTCGGCCTCCGCCTCGGCCTCAGCGTCCTGGTGAATGGTCCGCAACAGCTGGCCTCGCCGGCATCGCAGTTCGGCCTCGAACCACCGCACGCCCGATTTCTCGGTTAGAGACAAAGCCTCAGATAGTCGGCCGAGCCCGTCTTCGGGCGTTCCGGTCTTCACGTGCGCCGTGGCAAGCTGCGCGAGGTAGAACGGAAGAGTCCACGCCGCGCCGGATGCTTGGAATCCCTTGATCCCGAGCCGCAGCAGATCCATCCCGGCGTCTGGTTCGCCGGCCTCGACCAAGGTCCAGCCGCGATATGCCGTTCCCATCGCGAGAAAGAAGGCAAAGCCCTGCTCGGTAGTAAGCGCGATGAGCTCATCCGCGAGCAGGCGCACGGTCCGTGGATCGTCGAGCACGAAATGCAGCCGGCAGGCGACGCTTAACGCGAATGCGAGGCTGATGGGATGCGACAGCTCGCGCGCCTCTGCCAGGGCCTCCCTGCTCCGCGCCCGGGCCTGATCGGCGAAGCCCAAAAGCCCGAGTGTCAGCGACAGGAAGGAGAGCATCGCCACCCGGGCGTTCTCGGCGAACAGAAGCGTCAGAGATCGATGCTGCGTGGGATCGTAAAGTGCAAGCCCCTGCTCGAGGTGCGCGCGCGCCAGGCGCAACTCTCCGCGATGGAGCCAACTATCGCCGACCGCCCGATGACCGGCCACCCGGGCGGCCCTGTCGTTTTGTCGTCCGGCCAACTCAAGCAGTTCTTCGGCGGCGCGATGCGACAGTTTCGTCTCGGCGCGCACGTGGTGATGAACGAACTCGCCCCACAACGCCTTGAGCAGGTTCGGCGTGTCGTTCAGAAGCTCGCAGAGACGACGCGCCCGCGCGTAGGACTTTCCGGTCTCTTCGGCCGCATGGCCCCTTGCGGCGATCAGTGCGCCGCCGATTGCGAGTTGCAGTTGGAGTTCGGTGCGGCGGCTCTCGGCGGTGTCCGGTAGATCGGACAATAGATCGAGCGCCTTCCGCATCTGTCTGATCGCTTCTGCCGTGGCTGAGCGCGCCTTGGAACGTTCGCCGGCCTCCTGCCAATAGGAAACCGCCTTCTCGATCAGACCGGCATTTCCAAAGTGGTGCGCGAGGATCTCGGGTTGTGCTTCTGCCGTTGTCGCGAGCTTCGCCTCCAGTGCGCCAGCGATACGGCCGTGCAACTCGCGACGCTGGCCGCGCAGCAGCGTGCCGTATGCCGCGTCCTGCACCAATGCGTGTTTAAAGAGGAAGTGGGCATCGGGTGGTTCGCCGCGCCGAAACACCAACCCGGCACCTGTCAGCCGGTCTAGCGCCGATCGCAGCTCGCTCTCGCTCCGGCGCGCGGCGGCGGCGAGCAGATCGTAGGAGAACTCCCGGCCGATGGCCGCGCCGAGTTGCGCGACCTCCTTGGCGACCGGGCCAATACGGTCGAGCCTCGCCATCAGCGAAGCGTGCAAGGTGGGCGGCACTGCGAGCCGCGGGAGCGGTGCAGTGGAGACGGCGCGCTCGACCCCGGTGGCACCCGCTTCGAGCACAGCCTTGGTCAGTTCCTCGACGAACAGCGGCACACCGTCCGTTCGCTCGGCGATCTCAGTGACGAGCTCGGGCGGCAGTCCCCGGTCGCCTGTCATGCTCCGGATCAGCGCGGCGCCAGCGTTCTGATCAAGGCGGTTCAGAACCATCGTGCTGACGTGTGACTTTCTGGTCCATACAGACTGAAACTCGGGGCGGAAGGTGATCAGCGACAGCACCGGCAGGGTCGCCACCCGATCGATGGTCCGGTCCAGCAACTCGCGCGAGCTCGGATCGATCCATTGCGCGTCCTCGAAGACCATCATGACTGGGTGTCGCCGGGCCAGACCTTCAAGCTGCCGAAACAGGGCGTCAAAGGTCTTCTCTTTCTTTCGCTGGGGCGTAAGGGCAATCAGCAGATATCGCTCGCTGGTCGGGATCGATAGCAGCTCGGCAAGGATTGCTATGTCCTCGTCGGGCGGCAATGCTGGGGATAGCACCGCCCGCAGCTTGCTGAACCTGTGCTCCGGCGTGTCCTCACGCTCGAAATCGACGGTTCGCTGCAGCTGAGCAATGAAGGGATACAGCGCGCTATCCTGATGATGCGGTGCGCAGAAATATCGCAAGCGAGTGTGCGGCTCGTCCCCGATGCGCTCCTGGAGAGCCGCGACGAGGCGCGATTTGCCAATCCCCGGCTCCCCCGCCAGCAACACTACCTGGCCAGTGCCCGTCCTGGCACGCTGCCAATGCTGTACCAGCAGCTCAAGCTCCTCCTCGCGCCCAACCAATGGCGTGAGCTCTGCCGCGTGGAACGCCTCGAAGCGGCTTTCCGCCGTTCCCTCACGCAGCACCCGCCAGGCGCGCACCGGGGCGGCGAAGCCCTTCAGCATCACCGCGCCGAGATCCTCGTAATCAAAGAGCCCGCCGATGAGCCGCCGCGTGTCCTCGGCGATTACCACCCCGTCGGGCTCGGCGAGCGCTTGCAGTCGGGCGGCCAGGTTCGGCGTTTCGCCGAGCACCGCCTGCGGCTCGGCGGCCTCACTGCCGATGAGGTCCCCCACGATAACCAGACCAGTCGCGAGCCCGAGCCGCACCCGCAGCTCGAGATCCGGTGGGGCGCTCGGCGCGTGCCGGGCCGCGGCGATCTCAAGCGCGGCGCGCACTGCGCTCTCGGGATCATCCTCACGCGCTGAAGGATGACCGAACAGGATCAGCATGCCATCGCCGATGTAGCGGCTGATCGTGCCCCCGTACTTGCGGACGATGGCCGCCACACCATCGCGGTACTCGGCGATGACCTCCCGTAGATCTTCCGGGTCGAGCATGATCGCAAGCGCCGTCGAGCCGACGAGGTCGCAGAACATCACTGTGAGTTGGCGGCGCTCGGCGGAAGATTTTGGCGCGGATGACAAGGTCGATGGCTCCGTGACCCGCACCACGGTGGACGTCGCCGGTCGAGCCGCTGCCGATACTCGCGCGGCTTCCGTCGGCGTAAGCGCTGCGCCGCAGTCGCCGCAGAACCTTTTACCCGACGGGTTGTCGGCTCCGCACGCAGGGCAGCGCACGAATAGCGGCGCGCCGCAGTCGCCGCAGACTTTCTTACCCTCTGGGTTGACTCTGCCGCAGCTCGGGCAATCCATGTCGCACCCGATCCAATTGCTGATCTACATGAGCTCTCATCGGTTTTCCTCTAAGAGCGAACCTTCAGAGCGCGACATTGCTCCTTGGTTCCGGCAATTCCGGGCTAATGCAATTGGGAAGCTTCCTGGTTGTTGCATTTGCCATTTCGAACGCAGCTGCGACCTGCGCGATCAAGGACAGTTTGTTCATGGCAAGCTCCCTAGAAAACAGGGACAATCGCACCACGACTTCCAGCAATAATCTTAGTCCAATCCGCTCGCACCAAATGTGCGCCGTTTCACATCATTCAGTTTGTCCGCTCCTGGCAGCCTTAGGCTTCAACTTGCACGGGCTCCAACCGAGCATCGTGCGCAGTTCAAGTGAGCACATGGACAACGCGCTGTATGGAAGGCATGAACCTCCAAAGGACTGCGCGCCGATAAATGGGCGGTCGGCAGACAAACCAGACACTCAACGGTCAAACGGTCAGCAATTCAATCGACGTCGGCGATGAATGACAGGACATGTCGAGCCCAGTCCCTTGCGTGGGTCATATGCGGCGGGGAGGCCAGCGCGGATCGATGTCCGATCTACCGCAGACAACCGACGTGACAACGGCCTAAGTGTTGCTCGGCTGAGGGCCAGACTCGGAAGTTCCCGATTTTTGCGACACTATTGCCCTGCACTTGCGAAAGCCGCCTGGGAGCCGGCGTTACCTCTCTTCAGCTCAGGGCAGATGCGACGGCAAAGCGAACTAGAGAGCGGGCAATTGCCGAATTCACCGCCCGAGGTAAAATCGATCGATTGCACCGAGACCGCTGGTAATCTTACTCAAACGGTCGTTATCCGACTTCAATTATCAGTATCCGGGATATCCGACGAATACCGACGGCTTTGCGCGGAGGATGATCCGATGGAGTCCAGCAGTGCAGATTCTTCAACGATACTAGACCGCATTCTTGATGCGGCGGCGGACAATCTCAGGATCGCAAAGATTCTGGTTCAGATGGGTCTCGATCCCAACAACATCACCTACGACGCACTATTCAACCGGCTGCTGGAAATTGTGCTGGCCAACATCACGCTTGCCAATATGTTCGCCCTGGTTGGCGCCATCTTTCTTGTCGCTACCTTGCTGATGCATACAATGGTGCCGCTGCGCGTCGCGAACATAGCCGGCTGCACATTCTTCGTCGCCTTTGGCGCGCTCTCCGGAAACGTCGGAACTTTTATCCTGTATCTGCTGTTGCTGCCGATCAATGCAATTCGCCTCCGCCAGATGCTCAATCTGATCAAGAGGGCACGCATCGCGACGGAGGGCGATACCTCATTGGAATGGCTCAAACCGTTCATGACCGAGCGCAAATATCGCAGCGGCGATAAATTGTTCAAGAAAGATGATGCGGCCACCGAGATGTTCCTGACGGTCACTGGAAAGTTCCTGGTCACGGAGATCAGCGTCGAAATTCCGCCGGGACGTCTCATGGGCGAACTTGGCTTCCTTACTCCCAATAAACGGCGAACCGCGACCGTCGAATGCATAGAAGACGGACAAGTCCTGACCATAACTTATGAAAGGCTGCTCGAAATCTACTTTCAAAATCCGCAATTCGGCTATTACTTTCTCGTCCTGACCAGCCAGCGCCTGCTGGAAAACATCTCGCGGCTCGAAGGAATTATCGCACAAGAGAAAGCCGCGCGGCAGACTCTAGCCACGGATGACATAGCTTAACCTTTGGCTCTTGATGTCCCGCACTTTTGGTAACAGGACATCCCGACGCAGTGCGGGTTTCGCGAGGCAACAATTTCCGGTTCGGGTCATTCGCGTCGTTCCGACCGTGCGTCAATCACTTCCGGTCTACCCCGATAAGCAGACGTTTTCTGAGCCCGTCGGCATGTCTCAAAGGGGCCAGGATGCGAAGAACTCACCGTGAGCAAAACTGTGCGTTGAGGAGCTGCTGGGCACAACCCTGCCCGAATTGAAGAATCGGTTGTTACGGTAAGCGGGACACACCGGCTCGGCAGGTCCCTGACCAAGCCCGTTGCCTGCTCGCCAAGGCCGCATTTCTGGACCGCACTAGTGTCCTGAACCAAAAGTCCGTGGCATTTTAAGCGCTGGTTGGCAGATTGTAAGCGCAGAAGCGTTCGACTGATCTGAGAATATCGTCGGCTGATTTTGTCCATCGGAACGGCTTTGGGTTGTTGTTATGGTGTTCGATAAAGGACATGATCTCGGCGCGTAGTGCAGCCACACTGCGATAGATGCCGCGCCGGATCTTGCGCTCGGTGATGAGTGCAAAGAAACGTTCGACCTGATTGAGCCAGGATGAACTGGTTGGCGTCAAATGGACGTGCCAGCGCGGCCTCTTGGCCAGCCAGTTGCGGATCAGCGGCGTCTTGTGGGTTGCGTAATTGTCCATGACGAGATGAACGTCCAGACCGTCGGGTACGGCGGCTTCGATCTCGTCGAGAAATTTGCGGAACTCTTTGGCGCGATGGCGCCCGTAACACTTGCCGATGACCCGACCGGTTGCGATGTCGAGGGCAGCAAACAGCGATGTGGTGCCGTGACGTTTGTAGTCGTGACTACGGCGCGCCGGCTGGCCAGGTCGCATGGGCTGGCTGCGGTCCAGCGCCTGAATCTGCGACTTCTCATCGACACACAGCACGATGGCGCGCTCGGGCGGGGCCACGTAGAGGCCGACGACGTCACGAACCTTGGCCACGAAATCGGGGTCGGTCGAGAGCTTGAAGGTCTCCAACCGGTGCGGTTGCAGGCCGAACGCGCGCCATATCCGCTGTACGGTCGAGACTGACAGCCCGCTAGCCCGCGCCATGCCGCGCGAACTCCAGTGGGTGGCATCGGGGGGCTTCGTCTCAAGGGTGCGAACGATCATCGCCTCGATGCGGGCATCCTCGATCGTGCGCGGTGTCCCCGATCGCGGCTCGTCCCGAAGACCTTCAAGCCGACGTTCGGCGAAGCGCTGACGCCACTTGCTGACCGTGTCGGGGTCAATACCCAGGCGGGCCGCTACGACCTTGCTCTGCTCGCCCTCAGCACATGCCAGGATGATCTGAGCCCGCAGCGCCAAGCCCTGCGCCGTGCTCCGGCGCGATGCCAGCGACGTCAACTCGGCGCGTTCCACATCGTCGAGCCCCAGTGAAGGTCCGCTATCATCGAGTCGATTTGGAGTCCGCTATACTTCTGATTGAGGACACTAGTTTCGCACCAGAAACAGCCTGAACGAAATGCAGACGCGATCAAACGCAACCGAAACCGCAGCAAAAACAACGAAGCCGATCGTTATCCCGCCGCTCATAACGGTCTGGTTGCAGGTTCGAGTCCTGCCGGGCCCACCAGCCTTCTACGGCTCGGCAAGCCATCCTGCGATCATCAACGGGAAAGACAGCCGCAAGGCCGACGTGGTTCGCGGTCCCAACCAAAATATCGAAAACAACCCCATGCAAAGTAGCATGGTGGTCGCGGGCATGGATGCTTGCAATCCCGCGAGAACATTTTGACACGTCGGGCAAATCAGGGGCACTATTCAATGATCGCGCAATTTGAAAAACGCCCATGGGCCTGCCCGACAACGGGCTCTTCGGCGCGATTGCAGGCAAAATCCTTACCTACAACTGAATTGCCCCGACCTCCTTCAATCGGGGGTTGAGCCAAGTCTCTCAAAAAAAGCATGAGCGGCTCCGCAACAACTTAACCCTGCCAGGGCAGCGAGTACGTCCGGACGTTGGTGAACCCTTTCATGGCCTCCACAACTCCCTCCTTGTAGCCCTGCCCGGAGTCCTTGATGCCGCCGAACGGCGACATCTCGGTGCGATAGCCCGGCACCTCCCACACGTTCACGGTGCCGACCTCAAGTTCGTTGATGAAGCGCGTAATGTAATCGAGGCGATTTGTGCAAACTCCGGAAGACAGCCCGTAGGCTGTCGAATTGGAAATGCGGATCACCTCTGCGATGTCGTTCGGACAGCGAATCATCGGGATCACTGGTCCAAACGTCTCCTCATGCACGAGTTCGCAATTGTACGGCACGCGGTCGACGACGGTTGGGGCATAGAGGGCGCCCTGGCGATCGTTGCCGTGAAGCAGCTCGGCGCCCTTCGTCACCGCGTCATTGACACGGTTCTCGAACAGAACAGCGGATCGTTCATTGATGACCGTGCCAATATCGGTTTCCGGATCGGCCGGGTCACCGCATTTCAGCTTCCTGGCCTTTTCGAGCACGCATTTCGAGAATTCATCGGCGATCTTCTCGACGACGAGAATGCGCTTCACGGCTGTGCAGCGCTGGCCCGAATTCTTCGTCGCGCCCTGCACTGCCAGCTCGGCCGCCTTGTCGAGGTCGGCGTCCTCCATGACGATCAGCGGATCGTTGCCGCCGAGTTCGAGCACGATACGCTTGTAGCCTGCGGTGCGGGCGATGTGCTTGCCGACCCGAACGGAGCCCGTGAAAGTAACCAGGTCTGCGTCCGGATCCGTGATCATCGCATCGCCCATCGTGGACGGATTACCCGTGACCACGGAGAGCATCTCAGGCGGCAGTCCCGCTTCGTAGAGCACGTCCGCGAGTGCAAGTGCGGTCAGCGGAGTCAGCTCAGTCGGTTTGAGAACGACCCGGTTGTTCGTTGCGATCGCAGGCGCGAGCTTGTGGCTCACCATGTTGAGCGGATGATTGAATGGCGTGATCGCCGAGATGACGCCCAGCAACGGGGTCCGCAGCGTGTGGATACGGCGCGCCTTGCCGTTCGGCGAGATGTCGCAGGCATAGGACTCGCCGTCGTCCTTGACCGCGAGTTGTGCGGCGAACGACCAGACGTCGTAGGCGCGCGTCGACTCGTAGATCGCGTCCTTCCAGCAGAGGCCGGACTCCGCGGATATGATACGCGCGAAGGATGCGCGCCGACCGCGCAGCAGTTCAGCAGCCTTCTGCAGAATTTGCTGACGCTCGAAGCGCGACAGTTTTGGCTTGAACGCTTTCGCCTTGCCAAACGCTTCGCGCACGTGTTCGGGGCGCGCTGCCGGCACGGTGCCGACGAGCGACCCGTCGTAGGGATTGCGGACCTCGATCACATCGTCGGTCGTGACGTGTTTGCCGGCAATGCGCAACGACTCTCGCTTTGCCGCGTAACTGAAAGGCACGTTCATGGCATCGATCCTCAGGCTACGAGATTCAACGCGACGTCGAAGACGTCGAAATTGCGCAGCGTACGGCCGGCAGGAACCACGATCTTTCGATTCGCGATCATCGGCACGGTCTGCTCCGTGAGACCGCCGTGCGAACGCAGCGGCTCAGTTAGTCCCGACAGATCGTGCTTGGCGGCGGAGGTGCCGAGAACCTTGTGTTTCGACGACAGCACGACGACGTCGCCAATACGGTCGGCCGGAAGCTCGAACCGCTTGCACGCCTCTTCCGCCGGGATCGCAACCTCGACCCCCGCGATAGTCTTGATGTGATCGAGCACGGCTTGCCGCTTGTCGTTATCGACGTAGACAGTCGCGAATGAGCCGAGCGCACCATGATGCGCGACGTACGGGTCTGTGATCGGCAGAATCACGCGCGTCATCCCGGCACCGAATTTCCCGTCAAGGATCTCCTGCAGGTAGATGACGTCCGGCTCGCCGTTTGGCAGATGTTTGTCGTTCATGCCGTGATCGGCGGTCATCACCAGCACGCAGCCCAGCGCATCGAGCCCTCCGACGTAGCGGTCGAACATCTTGTAGAAGCTGTCGGCGATCGCAGAACCCGGCGCCGCCTTGTGCTGCACGTAGTCCGTGGTCGAAAGATACATCACGTCCGGCCGGAAGGTCTTGAGCAGCTTGACGCCGGCCGCGAAGACGAACTCCGACAGATCGGCCGAATAGACTTCCGGCAAATTCATACCGACGAATTCGAGCACGTTTTCGATGCCGTTTTCGGCCATGTTGGCCTTGTCGGCCTTCTCCGACGAGAACGCGATGGCGGTCCCCTTTTGGAAGTCGAGGCCCTTCCCCAGCAGCGTGCGCAACTTGTCCTTCGCGGTCACCATGGCGACCTTGCTGCCGGCCTTCTGGAACTCGGCGAGGATCGTGGGTGCGCGCAGGAAGCGGGCGTCGTTCATCATTACTTCCTGCTTTACCTCGCGGTCATAGAAGAAGTTGCCGGCGATGCCGTGCACGGCCGGCGGTCGGCCGGTGATGATCGACAGGTTGTTCGGGTTTGTGAAGCTCGGGATCACCGACAGCGCGAGCGTGTTCGTGCCGGTCTTCAGTATCCGTTCGAGGTTGGGGCAGAGTCCCTTCTCGATAGCGCGCTCGATATAGCCGGGCTCGGAACCGTCGATACAAATGACGACGGTCGGGGTATTGGGGACGCGATAGCTGCGGCCATTCGTCGTCACGGAAGCGGGAGTACGTGTGAGCATGGCTCATCCTTTCCAGTGTTGCGCCACGCGGTGACGCTCTAAGGGGTGTCTTTTTCCCGGCAATACCGAGAGGCGGATAAAGTGGCCGGCAATGTTCGGTGCCGGCCGAGTTGCGTCAGCGGATCATCGAGCGGACGCGGGAGGAAAGGAGGTCGGTGACCAACACCATCGCAAGGATGACCAGGATGCAGGTCGCCGTGTCCTGATATTGGAACAGCTTCATCGAGGACACGAGTTCGAAACCGATGCCGCCCGCGCCGACCATGCCGAGCACGGTGGATTGGCGCACGTTGGTCTCGAGACGGTAGAAGATGGTACCGAGCCAGGCCGGCAGCACTTGCGGCAGCACGCCGAAGAAGAAGGTCTTGAACGGGCCGGCGGCGGCCGAGCGGAACGCTTCGAGCGGACCTTCGTCGATGTCTTCCATGGCTTCGGCAAAGAACTTGCCGAGCATACCCGCGCCGTGGATGGCGAGAGCGAGCACGCCGGCGAACGGGCCGAGGCCGATGGCGGCGACGAAGATCAGCGCCAGGATAATCTCGTTGATGCCGCGCATGCAGTTCAGCACTTGGCGGGTGAAGTGATAAATCGCCGGATGCGGTGAAAGGTTGCGAGCCGCAAAAAAGCTGATCGGCAGCGAGATCGCCACGCCGAGCAACGTTCCCCAGATCGCGACCTGCAGGCTTTCCAGCGCGGGCCGCCAGAGCTTCTCAATGAACTCCAGATTCGGCGGCATCATGCGGACCAGAAAGTCCCACATATAAGGGATGCCGTTCCAGAGATTGGCCGCGTTGATCTGCGATCCGACTGCAGCCCAATACAGGAAGCCCACGATCACCAGACCGAGGACGCCGGTGCCCCACCAGCCGAAGCGGCCCTGAGGCGGACGAAGAACGAGTTGGTAGCTGGACATGGTCGTCTCCTGCTCAGGCGGATGCCGCAAGGGCGATGGGATCGAGCGAATTCGACACCAGGCGTGGGCCGGCATTCGGCCGCAACACGCGGGCGACGCCCGGATCTTCCAATCCCGGATAGATCTGGTGCACGACGTCGACAGTGAGGTGGTCCGGCGTATCGTCGAACACCACTTTGCCTCCCGAGAGACCAACGATGCGCTCGCCAAATTCGACTGCGTAGTCGACCTGATGCAGATTGCAGATGACGGCGATGCCTTCTTCCTTGCAGATCGCCTTGAGATAGCCGAGCACGACACGCGAGGTTTTCGGGTCGAGGCTGGCCACCGGCTCGTCGCACAGGATGACCGCCGGGCGTTGGGCCAGCGCACGGGCAATGCCGATGCGCTGCTGCTCGCCGCCGGAGAGCTGGTCGGCGCGCGCCATTGCCTTGTGTGTCAGCTCGACGCGCTGAAGACATTCCATTGCGATCTCGACGTCCTTCGTCGGGAAGATTTGAAGCGCCGAGAGGATCGACGACATCCCGGCCATGCGACCGACCAGGATGTTCTTGAGTACGGTGAGTCGCTTTACCAGGTTGTGGTGCTGGAAGATCATCGCGACCGGGCGCAAGCGTCCGCCGGCCGCGCGTTTGGAGTCGAAGATCGTGCCGTCGATGACGATCTGGCCGGCGTCCGGCGGCGTGAGGCCGTTGATGCAACGGAGCATGGTGGATTTTCCGGCGCCGCTCGGCCCCAGCACGACGAGGAATTCGCCTGACTTGACTTCGAGGTCGATGCCCTGGAGCACCGGCTTCCCGCCGTAAGATTTCTTCAAACCTGCGATCTTGATCATCTGAGCAGTCCTATGCCGGAGGGTGGTTACGGCGGGTCAGCGCAGCGGGCTCATTTCATCTTTTTCAGATCGAGATTGAGCGCCTTTGCGGTATCCCGAATCACATCGTAGGCCGCATCGTTGGTTTCGACGAAGCGGTTGAGCTTGCCCTGGTCGGCCCAGGTGATGTCCTTGATGTTAAAGAACGCGGTCTTGATCTTTGCCTTCAGTTCCGGTGTCAGATTCTTGCGCCACACCGTCGGCGATTCCGGGATCGGGTCAGAACTCCACACGACGTGGATGTCCTCGCGCTTGACGAGATTCTTCTGCACTGCGGCGTCGAAGATGCGGTCAGCGATGGTGGCCGCGTCGACACGCTTGTTGGCGACCGCCAGTGCGTTGGCATCGTGCGAGCCGGTGAAAAGAACGCGGCCAAAGAACTTCTCCGGGTCGATTCCGAGCTTGAGCAGGCCGGCCTTGGGGAAGAGATGGCCGGAAGTCGAAGACGGATCGACGAACGCGAAGGTCCTGCCCTTCAGATCGTTGATGTCCTTGATGCCACTGTCTTTCCGTGTGATGATCTGGCTGTGATAGAAAGTACGTCCGGACTTTTGTGTCTCGGCGGTAGCAAACGCCTCGATGTTGGCCACGGAGGCGCCGAGCACATAGGAGAACGGGCCGAGATAGGCCACCTCGATGTGACCGGCGCGCATCGCCTCGATGACGCCGTTGTAGTCGGCGGCAACGAACCCCTGCACCTTCATGCCGAGATTCTTTTCGAGCGCATCGAGCAGCTGCTGGCTCGACGCCAGCATCGCGCGAGAATCTTCTGATGGAATGAGACCGACGCGGATCACACCCTCTGCACGCAACACATTCGGCATGGCGACCAAGGCGCCGGCCACAGCAACGGACCCGACGAGCATTTTCCGACGCGTGATGTTCATGTTTTCCTCCTGTGATTCCGTTGGTCTTTTTGACCATTGCCGGTGGTTTGTGATGGGCGCGTTCGCCTCTAGGTCTGTTTCACTACGCTGCCTTGACCGTCTGCCTTCCAATGAAATTCCTGCCGCGCTCGCCTTCCAGCGCCTTCTCGACCAGGCGTGTCCATTCCGCCGGCGAAACGCCGTAGGCGGCAGGATCAGTCTTGACGCCGATCCCCTCGAGGAAAGACCGCAGCTTGCGGACACCTTCGCTGAGGTCCGGGCCAAAGATGCGGCGCAGTGCGGCGTCGCAGTCGGGGCTGTTGCCTATTGCCCACCCCATCACGATCGGCAGCGAGAACGAACAGGCGATGCCGTGGATCAGTCCGATCTTCAGCGTAATGTCGTAGGAGATGTTGTGGGCCAAAGCCGTCTTGGTCTGCGAGAAAGCGAAGCCGGCGAGCAGGCTGCCGCGCGCCTGACGGGTGCGCAGATCGATATCGCCGAGATTGTCGAGCAGGCCCGGCAGCGTTTCGATGATCTCGCGCGCGGCCTCGACCGCGAAGCCGGCCGAGACCGAGTTGGCGTTGACGTTCCAGATGCTCTCGAGCGCATGTGACAGGGAGTCGAGACCGGTCGCCAGGGTCAGCCCTCGCGGCGCCCCAAGGATAAGCTGCGGATCGAGCACGGCGGCTTCGGGATAGAGCAACGGATGCGCCAGCGAATACTTGCTGCCGTTGGCCGAGTCCCACACGGTTGCCCAATGGGTGACTTCGCTGCCTGTTCCGGAAGTAGTCGGCACCGCAATGATCGGCACGATCGCCGACGTGTCCAGCGGGACCTTCTCGGTAAGATGGCGGCGGACATTCTCGAAGTCGCCCTTGCTTGCAGCCAGCACCTTGGCCGCATCCATCATCGAGCCGCCACCGAGGGCAACGATGACTTCAGGCGCTTGCATTGCAGCGCCGAAGACACGGCAGGAATTCACCAGATCGGCGCAGTCCGGGTTGGTCTCGATATTGTCGATGACGGCAACCGGCTCGCCCGCGACCTTTGTAAGGCGCGCCGCCAGGTCGTTGAAAATCGGTTGATTATAGGTCACGAGGGCATAGCGGCGCTTGCCGATCAGACCTCCGACTTCATCGAATGTCCCTGCGCCGAAGCGAACTTTTACGGGATTCCAGTAGGCCCACCGCATAACGTTCCACCCTTGATCGCGCCTGAAGCGCTGCTACTTCCGCGCTTCTCGTGAGCGCTCGTTGTGGTCCGGACCATTGCTGAACGCTGTTACATCGACAAATTGATTTTTTCAGAGAAATAGATAGATTTGTTCTATGCGATATACCCAGATTCGCTCCTTCCATGCTGTGGCGACTGCAGGCGGCTTCAATGCCGCGTCGGATGCAGTTCACATCACGCAGCCGACGCTGACAGCCCAGGTCGGCGCGCTGGAGGAGGAGTACGGCGTCGAGCTCTTCATCAAGAAGGGCCGCCGCCGCGAGTTGACCGACACGGGACGGCAACTACTGGCGATTACGTCGCGCCTGTTTGCCGAGGAAGAAGAAGCGGTCGCATTCCTGGAGCAGTCGCGCGAGCTCAAGACCGGTCGGCTTTCGATTGGCGCGGTCGGCCCCTATCACGTCACCGAGATGCTTGCGGCCTTCAATCGCGCCTATCCGGGGATCGAACTCGCCGTGAAGCTCGGCAACTCGCACGAGGTCCTCGATGATCTTCTTGACTACAAGAGCGACATCGCGGTGCTAGCGCACATTGATGAGGACGATCGTCTTCTCACTCTTCCATATAGACGCCATCCAGTCGGCGTCTTTGTGCGCACCGATCATCCGCTGGCGAAGCAGAAGAGCGTCAAGATCTCCGAACTCGAAGGCGAACCACTAATTATCCGTGAGACCGGCTCTACGACGCGACGCGCGTTCGAGCAAGCGCTCGCTAAGGCAAAGATCAAGCCGCGCATCGTCATGGAGATCGGAAGCCGCGAGGCGATCCGCGAAGCCGTCATTCGCGGGTTGGGCATAAGCTACGTCTCCGAAGCCGAGTTCGTTCCAGACTCTTCTCTGCGCCTCATCCCAATCAGTAATGCGGGAATCTTCACCTATGCGCATGTTGTGATCTTGCGGAAACGCGAAACCAGCCGGATCATCCGCGCGTTTCTCGAAGTCGTGCGTAAGACAAAGGTTTCCAATACAAAGTAGCGTCGTTCGAGTAATTGGGTTGAGCGGGAGTAATTGCCTGGAGAGCACTATTGGCCGAGCAATGACCGCTTTGGCTCAGAAACAGAAGAGGCTTAGCTTGCGCAGGCGACTTGCGTCTCTCGCGCGATAGCGAAGGCTTCCTACACCACGCATTGTTCGCCCACCCCAAGATTCACACATCCGAGGCGGGACTGCGGACCGCACCAGTTTCGCACCAAAAACGATTTGAACAAACCGCAGCGAACGCAACCGAACTCGAATGAAAATGTAGAAGAATCAACGAAGCCGACCATTGTCCTCCCGCTCATAACGGTCTGGTTGCAGGTTCGAGCTCCGCCCGCGCCAGCAATCGCGATTTCAATCAGGCGCGCCTATATTTGGATCATCAGTGCGCACGGACTGCCTGACGTTCGCAAGGTTGACTGACTTACGCTTTGCCCAGTCATCTAAGTTAGGCGGGCGATACTGGGGCACTTCGCGCCGACGATCGAATACCGAGCTGTCAATCGTCTCGTTGACATTCCTAAGGGCCATGACTGATAGCATCTACCCGCGTCGCGAACGAGGGCGAGACCAGACCTGCTGAAATAGTCACTCGCTTCTTAGCGTTGTCTTGCGCATTCCCCAGCCCGCAGACCGCGAGCTCACCAGCACGGTCGCTTGTGGTCGTGGTTTCGGTGGTCATGTTCATCTGCCAACTCGTCGGGAATCAGTGCGGGTCGTGCCCATCACGACAGCCATCACGTCGGCCAGATCGGTTTGCGCGACGCTGCGCTCGCCAACGATCTTGCCGTCCTTCATGAGCAGCAAACGGTCGCAGAGCAACATCAGCTCTTCCATTTCGGAGGAAGCGACGAGCACCGCTGTCCCCTGTGCCGCCAACTGTTCGAGAAGCTCGTAAATCTGGTGTTTGGCTTCGATATCGACGCCGCGGGTCGGCTCGTCCAACAGGAGCACCTTCACGTCGGCGTTCAAGCACTTGCCGAGGACGACCTTCTGCTGATTGCCGCCGGACAAGGTGCGAACCGGGTCCAGGAGACTCGCCAGCTTGACCGACATGCGCGAGGCGGCTCGCTGCGACAGCTGCGACTGCCTGCGGTACGACAGCAGCGCCACCCCGTGCACGATTTTCTGCATCGACGACAGAACAAGGTTCTCGGAGATGCTCATGTCGAGCACGAGACCTTCCTTCTTGCGATCCTCCGGCGCCAGACCGACTCCCCGCCGGATCATGGCGCGCGGAGATCGGTCCGCCGCTCCCTTGCCGAAGATCTCGATCCGGCCTGTGGCGACCGGGTCGAGGCCATAGACGGCGCGCAACAACTCGGTTCGGCCGGAGCCAAGCAGTCCCGCCAGACCGACAATCTCGCCCTGGCGGACCTCGAAGCTCAGTCCCCCAAGCTTGGTGACGGTGGTGAGTCCGCGCACCTTGAGGGCAATATCGCCTGGCGGCCGCTGCGCACGCTTGCGAGGCGTCGCGCCGCTCGCTTCACCCGTCATGAGCCTCACGATCTCGGCTGTGGGAGCAGCTGCAATCGGCAGGGTATCGATGTGGCGTCCGTCGCGCAGTACGGTGACGCTGTGCGCGATCCGCTGAATCTCGTCCATGCGATGCGAGACATACACCACCGCCACGCCTCGATCCGACAACACGCCGATGGTCCGCAGCAGGATTTCGACTTCCGAGGCCGGTAACGAACTGGTCGGTTCGTCCAGGATCAAAACCCTGGGCTTGAACGACAGGCCGCGCGCGATTTCCACAAGTTGCTGCTGGGCGATCGACAGCTTGCGCACCTTGGCCGCGGGGTCGATTTGCGCACCGAATTCGGCCAGCACGGCAGCGGCCTCGCGATGCACGGCCGGTTGGTCGATGAACCACCCGCGCCGGTGGCTGCGCCAGCGACCGAGCAGGATGTTTTCGGCGACGCTCAATTCCGGCACCAGACTCAGTTCTTGATGTACCGTGGCAATTCCCCGGGCATTGGCGTGCCCGGGCGCGAAGATGTCGATCCGGCGTCCGCCGATCTTGAGCGTGCCAGCGTCGGGCGCTTCGGCTCCGGAGAGGATCTTGACCAGCGTGGACTTGCCGGCGCCGTTCTTGCCGAGCAGCGCCCGCACCTCGCCCGCCGCCACGGCGAAGTTCACGCCCTTCAGGGCTTGCACGCCGGGGTAGGACTTCCTCAGCCCCGCCGATTCGATCGCGCCGACGGCCAACGACGTTTCCGCTCGGAATGCAAGTGGCGTGCGCGTCGAGATCGACGTGACCGCGCTGGTCTTGACCACGCTCGACATCTCCTCCCTCCCATTTTTGCCTGTGCTGCGGGGAAGACGCGCGGATCGATCGTCGTCTCGCGGCCGGACACATCCTGCGACCGGCGTCCGCGGGGGCTCACCGGTTGTCGGCGATATACTTCAGTGCCGCGGCCGCACCGCCCTTGCTGAATGTCGGGGAAGGACACAACTGGTAGAAGTCACCTACCGGTCGCTTGCGAGCGGCATTAATGGCGGCCTCCAGACCACGCGCGCCCAAGCAGCGCGGGTCCTGCCCGGTGGTCCAGTGGACGATGCCGTCGGACGACGCGATCAGTTTCGCAACCTGGGTATTGATATCGATGCCAAACACGGCAATCTTGCCAGCCAGACCTTTGGCCTTGATTGCTTGCGCCGCTGCGATGATCCCGTCCTCGTTCTCGGCAATGAAGACATTGGCGTCCGGATTTGCGGCCAGCATCGAATCCGCGATCGGGCGGGCCTTGTCGACCACGAAGCCCTCCTGCTCCGCCAGGATCTTGACGTCCAGGCCGGCGAGTTGCTCGTTCAGTCCTTTGCGCCGCTCCTTGCAGACGTCATAGGACTCGCAAGTCAGCATCAGGATCTTCGCCTTGCCGCCCAGTTCGTCCCTGATGTAGGCCGCGGCTTGCTTGCCCGTCGTGACGCCGAGGATCGTATTGTCGCTCTTGACGAAGGCTTGCGCCAGCTCCTTGTCCTCCGGGGCGTTGACGCAGGTAGTGTAGCAGATGACCGGAATGCCGGCGGATTTGGCGAAACGCAATGCCGCCAACGAGCCGGTCGGCGAGACCGCCGACACAAGGATCGCGTCGACCTTGCGGGTGATGGAGGTCTGGATGAACTGCGCTTCCTTGGTCGCGTCCAGGTTCGCGTTCTGGATGATCACATTGGCGTTGTGCTTTCTCGCGAAATCCTCGATCCCCTTGCGCGCATGGGCGAAGTGAGGATTGGGAAACAACTCGATCACACCGATCGTCAGCGGCTTGTCCGCTTGCGCCAACGCAGCCGTTGCGGCACCAAGCGCGACGACACCCGACAAGCCCCGCAACATCCCGCTTGCGATCGCGCGCAATAACCTTGATCTCGCATTCATCCGCGTCCCCTCCCTTCTTGAACTCTGCCGTCACCGGCAAGTGCTTCTTGTTTAGATCGAACCCAACGCAGCCAGTGGTGCGTCTATTCGTGGTTGGCTTCGTCACGGTCCGTGTATTGAGCGACTAGTCACGCCGTCTCGAACTGCCGGTAGGCCTCGGGATCGAACCACTCGAGCCCCGCCTTGAGGAAATTGTTTGGATCCACGGCCACCCCCTGACGCTCTTCGAAGGCGGAGTGAAAGTTCAACTCGAACTGGATGCCGTTCGGGTCGTAGGAGAAGAGTTGCCAAAGCGGGAAACCGGGCACGGACCGCTCGCGGTAGGGAATGCCCAGGATCCGACAGCGCTCGCGCGTCTCGCCAAATCCGTAGGCCGACAGCGCGATGTGATCGATGGCTCCGCTGCCCGTCGGTATGCGCCCGTCGTTGCCGAGAGCCGCCGAGCCGGTGTAGATGTGGAAGATCGAGCCGCCGTATGGCGTGTTGAGCTGCATCCAGTAGCCCGGAAACTCGAAAGGCGGCCGTGGCGACTCGGCCATGCCGAAAACCTGTTCGTAAAAGCGCTTGGTCGCTTCGGGTTTGCCGGTCTTGATGGCGATGTGAAAGAGGCTGGTGGCTGGCATGACTGGCTCCGGCGTATGTGGTGACGGTCGATAGGAGGGCGCAGGGTCGCTTCGTGTGGCTCGATCGTGTTGGCTGGCGGCGCAGGCTCAACTACCCGGGCGCACCAGATGGCCCTTGAAGATTTGCCAGTACTCCGTCATCTCGCCCGCCACCGCCCTGAAGCGCGCCACCTGCGCCGACTCCATGTGCCGTTCCCAAAGGGCGCGGCTTTCCCATAACTCGGTGAAGACCCAACTCTGCCCGTCCTCGGCTTCGTTCATCTCGTAGCGAAGGCAGCCTTCTTCGGCGAGCGTGGGGAGCAGCAACGACTTGAGGATCGGGCGCACCTCGTCGGCCTTGCCGGGCTTGGCCTGTGCGCTGCCGATAATGACGAGGGTGGACATGGATGAATGCTCCTGATGGTTCGTTTGGAAGAGAGAGAGGCCACACTTGCGTTTTGTGCAGGCAGCCGCGAGACGGCCCCGCCGGGTTGCGTTAGTCTCGCAAGACGATGGCAGCGACCGATGTGGGTTCAACGGTCCGGGGTTGTCTTGTTGCGAGCATCACTTGATGATCGCGGCCGATCTGGAATCGGGGGCATCGCGTTGTCTCCTCCTGCAGGAGCGCCATGTGCTTCACTCGCGCTTTTTTTTGGCGTTGCGGGCCGGTGAAATTTCCGTTGCTCCGAGCCATATTTCAAATCGCAAAAATTTTTGGCTACCATCCATCTGATGGATAGCAAGCGCCTCATCCTCAATCTTCTGGTCGCACCGGCGGCGTTCTTGGTGGAGCAGATCATGACAAAGGCGCCGCTGGCCTGCCTGGCCAGCCAGCGGTCGTCAGTGCCAAGTTGGGTCGTCTAAGGGACGATGAGTTCGATGACAGAGTCGCGGCTGATGGCGCCGCGGTGCCGTGGCGCCCTCCCGCGTCGACGACGCAGTGTCGCCGCTGTCACGTGGGTGCAAGCTGGGCGCGGTCGGGCTCAGGCGCCGCGCCATACGACAGCCAGTCGCCTTGCCAACTACTGCGCTTCAGGAATTGCTCCCAGGTCAATGCATGCGGATCGATTTTCCGGCTCCATGTCAGGTCGCGCTCCGGGGCGTAATAGCCATACTCGACGGCATACTCCACCATCCCCACCAACTCGCGCACGAGATGCTCGTCGGTCGCAAAACTCGGAAAGTGGCGCAGCAGATCTTCGCGCGAGTAAGCGGAGGCATAACGTGCCCGCTGCCCGGTGACGCGCACAAACGTGTCTACCATGTCCTGGGCCGAGAGAAACTCGCCGATGACCGGCAAGGTCTTGCCGGCATATTGCGTCGGGTGGTCGAAAATCTCGCGCACCGCCGGCCCGGCCGCGGTGAGCGGATCACAGAACGGCATGGGGATGTGCGGCGGCAAGTATATGGCAAACGTTATGCCGTCGTCCCCGCGCTGCGGCACATAATATTCAAGGAAGTTGGTGTAGAAGAACGCTAGGTACACGAACGAGCTGCGAATGGGCAGGCTGCGAATATAGTCTGCCACCTTCGCCTTATCAGTAAAGTGCGGCGCCCACTTGGTGCCGCCGGTGCGCGCTTCGACATTTTCAAGCCCGCTGAAAACCACGTGCTCGACGCCAGCGGCGAGCGCCGCATCGGCCAATTCCTTGCCGAGGGTAAACTCAAGTTCGGCGGGCGGTACCTTGACGATGGGCGGAGTCATCAAGAACGCCCCCGCCGAACCGCGCATGGCCGCGGTCAGCTCGGCCTGCATGCCGGGTTGAAGCGGCGCGACCACGACTTCGGCACCCTTCTGCGCCAGGATTTGCGCGGGCCGGCTATCGCGTCGCCGGGTCAGGGCGCGCACCCGGTAGCGCCCGCTGTCGAGCAAGGCCTCGGCGACACTTCGGCCTTGCTTGCTCGAGGCGCCGACAACAGTGATCAGGGGTTTGGAGGTATCGGCTTGGATCATCTGCTTCTCCTGGTTTGAGAGCTAGGCGGTTTCCGCGCGATCTCCTTCCACCAAGCTGGCAAAGCATGAGCGTGGCGACCATCTGCCCTAAGCCACGAAGTATCGGCCGCTCAGAGCTATATTTGAAATCGTGGAAGTGTTCGGCTACTATCCATCCAATGGATAGCAAGCGCCTTGACCTGAATCTGTTGGTCACTCTGGAGACGTTGCTGGTAGAGCAGAACGTGACCAAGGCGGCCGTCCGCCTGCATCTGAGTCAACCAGCGGTCAGCGCTCAGCTAAACCGTCTCAGGCATGAGTTCGATGACCTGCTGTTAATCCCTGCACAGCGAGGGATGACCCCGACCGCCAAGGCAATCGAACTGCTCGACCCATTGCGCCAAGCCCTCGACCAGGTGCGCGCAACCCTTGCCACGCACAGAAACTTCGACCCTGTCAAAGCCAAGCTAACCGTCACCATCGCCTGCACAGACTATTTGCAGGCAGCGGTGGTGAAACCGCTCGTCGTGGAACTCAGGACGCGGGCGCCCGGAGTTCGCGTAGCCCTGCGCAATCTGGACATGCCGCAGTTGGAGGCGCAGATGGCACGCGGTGATGTCGACCTGGTGCTCATGACGCCACAAGTGGCGCCGCCTGGTCTTCGTACGAGGCACTTGTTCGACGAGCGCTACGTGCTGATCGGCCGCCGGAAGCATCCACGACTACGAGATGGAATCACGGTCGAAGAATTTGCCAAACTGGAGCATGTGGTCGTTTCGCTTGGCGACGGCAGTTTCGTGACACCAGTCGATAGCGCGTTGGCTGCTCTCGGACACAGGCGCAATGCAGTGCTGTCCGCGGCTTCATTCTTGTTCGTTCCTGAAATCGTGTCCGGCTCGGATTTCGTGGCCCTGGTTCCGGAACGGCTAGTACGTGACCGTGCCGACAAGCTCAAGGTGATGGACTGTCCGTTCCCCGTGGAAGGGTTCGCGGTCGGGATGGTATGGCACGAGCGCAGTCACGGGCACAGCGGCCAGCACTGGGTCCGGGAGACTATCGCCTCACTGATCAATGCTTAGGTCAGGCCAGCAGCCGAATATTTCGCGCTGTATTTCTACTCGCTCGCCATTGACGACGAACTAGGGGCCCGATCCGGCCTGCATCGTACAATATCGCGGATCATCGCAGGATATCGCAGCTTGGCGCCCCTTAGGGGAATCGAACCCCTGTTTCAGCCTTGATAGGGCCAAGTCTGAACCGTTTGGTGGTCATCGCAAAGCGAGTTCGGCGATGAAAGACACTTTCACCTTGTCGCCCCGCGGGCCTGGAATGATCGACCTCGCGGCGGCCCGTGTGCTCCTATCCCGATCACATTGTAGAGAGCGGACTGCTCGACCGGTCGAAAAAACACCGTTTGAAAAACTGTTTTAATTCGGCCTTCTCAAACGGTTTCTCTGGCTAAGTCCTTGCGAGGCTTGGTGGGCGCACCAGGGCTCGAACCTGGGACCCGCTGATTAAGAGTCAGCTGCTCTACCAACTGAGCTATGCGCCCGGATGTTTTAAGTCCGGCAAGCCTTCGCGAGAGGGCGTCGTTTAGCAAAGCGATCCCGGGATGTCCAGCAAACTGGGCGGAGTTTTCCCGGGCTTTGGCTGAGAGCCGGAACGGCGAAAAGCCGCTGGATTTCAGCGGCTTTTGCCCGTGTTCGGATCGGGCGCCGATCAGGGGCGCCTCAGAGCCGTTCGGGGCCACCCCGGTCCGGGCCGCCGTCCCGCTCATACCTGTTCCGGTCATAGTCGCGATGGCGATCGAAGTCGCGGTCCATGCGCCAGTGCTCGCGGTGCCGCCAGCCTTCCCTGCCCCGGTCCATACGGGTCAGGACGGCAAGCCGGCGTTTCTGGCTGTCATCCAGCGTCTTGTAGAGCGGGTCGGCCGCGTCCGCGATCTTCTTCATCGCGGTAGCCGTTGCCGACATGGTCTCGGCGCGCTCGCGCAGCCGCGTCACCGGATCATCCGGCCCCTGCTGGCTGGAATCGTCCCGCATCCGCGCATTGGCGCGATCGATCCTGAGCTTGGCGAGCTCCCGGACCGCGGCCTCGATCGGCGGCCACAGCTTTTCCTGGTCGGCCGTCAATTTGAGACCGGCATGGACGGCCGCGATCCGCGCATCGGCATACGCCGCCCGATCCTCCGGGCTCATTCGCATATGGCCGTAGCCCCAATGGCGGTGCTGGGCATAGACGGCGGTCGAGCCGGCGATGGCAAGAACCGCGACGGCGGCGATGGTGAATTTCCTCATGCGAACCTCCTTGAAAGGTTGCATGAAGATGATCCTGCGCCAGTCGGCGTTCAACTTAAGGATTGGCAAGGGAGGCTTCCCTTACCAAGATGTAATGTGACACCGTTTGATCCACCGCAATGCGATATTGCTAGAGCATCCCCAACGCACGCGGCAGCCACAACGAGAGCTCCGGCACGTAAGTGACGACGCCGAGGAAGATCAGCATGGTCAAAAGCCATGGCCACACCGCGATCGTCAGCTCGGTGATGCCCATCTTGGCGATGCCGGAGGCGACGTAGAGGTTGAGCCCGACCGGCGGATGGCACATGCCGACCTCCATATTGACGACCATCAGGATGCCCAAATGCACCGGATGGATACCGAGCTTGACCGCCACCGGAAACAGGATCGGCGCCATGATCAGCACGATCGAGGACGGCTCCATGAAGTTGCCGGCGAGCAGCAGCAGCACGTTGACGATCAACAGGAAGATAATCCAGTTGACGCCGACCGAGGTGATCCAGTTTGCGATGTGCTGCGGAATGTTTTCATTCGCCATCAGGAACGAGAACAGCACCGCATTGGTGATGATGTAGAGGATCATCGCGCTCATATTGGCAGAGCCGAGCAGCACCTTCGGCACATCCTTCAGCGACATGTCGCGATAAACGAACACCGCAATGACGAAGGCGTAGACCGCGCTGATCGCGGCCGCCTCCGTCGGCGTGAAAATGCCGGCGTAGATGCCGCCGAGCACGATCACGATCAGCAGCAATCCCCACATGCATTTGCGGAACGCCGCGAAGCGTTCGCTCCAGCTCGCGCGCTGCAGCCGCGGATAATCGTTCCTCCAGGCGCGGTAGAAGGTGGTCAATCCAAGCAGCGTCGCCAGCATCACGCCGGGGACGACGCCAGCCATGAACATCTGGCCCACGGAAGCCGACGATACCCGCTGGCCGGCGGGATCGAGCGCGATGCTGCCGCCGGTGGCCACGCAATAAATCACCATCACGATCGACGGCGGGATCAGGATGCCGAGCGCGCCGGAGGTGGTGATGACGCCGGCACCGAAGCGCTTGGGGAATCCCTGCTTCACCATCGCCGGCAACATGATCGCGCCGATCGCGATCACAGTCGCGGGCGACGAGCCGGACACCGCGGCGAACAGCGCGCAAGCCATCACGCCGGCAAGCCCCAGGCCGCCATACCAGTGCCCGACCATGGTGGTCGCGAAATTGATCATGCGTCTGGCGACGCCGCCATGGGTCAGGAAGTTGCCGGCGAGAATGAAGAACGGGATCGCCATGATCTCGAAATTGTCGATGCCGGTGAACAGCTTTAGCGCCACCGATTCGGTCGGCACATTCGTCATCGTATAAATGAACGTGAGCACGGTGAGACCGAGCGCGATCGAGATCGGCATGCCGGTCAGCATCAGCAGGATCAGCAGTCCGAAGATGATGAAGGAGGTCATCGCGTCACCTCCGCGACGCCGGCACCGGGCGCGTCGACGTCGACGCCCTCGACATGAGCATGGTCATGGTGGGGAAGTTCGCCCGTGAAGAAGTAGCGATACGCGACCTGCAGGAAGCGGAAGCACATCAGATAGGAGCCGAGCGGAATGCAGAGATAGACGAACCAGCTCGGGATCTCGAGGTCGGGCGACACCTGATCGGTGTAGTAAAGCCCGTAGACGAAATGCGCGCCCATGGTGCCGATGACGGCGGTGAAGAAGGCCCCGCAAAGCAGTCCGAACAGCACGATCGCGTTCCTCCAGGGCGATTTGATCTGGTTGACCACGACGTCGACGCCGACATGGATGCCGGTGCGGACGCCATAGGCGGCGCCGAACTTGGCGACCCACACGAACATGTAGATGCAGAGTTCCTGCGCCCAGGACAGGTTGATCGGGAACAGGATCGGAAACAGGAAGGGGACGCCGAGCAGATAGCGGTGGCAGACGGCGAGGAAGATGATCAAGGTCGCGAGCGCCATCAGCGTCGCGATCAATATCTCCTCAAGCCGGTCGAGGATGCGAAGCAGTATCAATGTCCCCCCTTCAGGTCAGGCTTGACGCCTCACCTTCCTTCGCGGCTGTGTGTTGCCGAGCCCCCAACATACAAGGGCTTCCGTGCCTTGGCACGGAAGCCCGACAACGTCGTCTCAGTTGGTTGCGCCCTTGGCTTCCTTCATGAACTCGTCGATCAGCCCCTGGCCGACACGACCGGCGACGTCTTTGTAGACTGACTCCATCGCCTTGCGCATGGCCGAGTCCTGTTCCGGCGTCAGCTTGATGATCTCGCTCTTGCCGGTCTTGACGATCTCGGCGAGCGCGTCGTCGTTTTCCTTTTGCGACTGGCCGTTGCCGTAGGCAGTGGCTTCCTTCATCGCCTTCTCGCACTGGGCACGGACGTCGGCAGGCAGGCCATCCCAGAACTTCTTGTTCACAACCACGATGTAGCCGATATAGCCGTGATTGGTGTTGGTGATGTATTTCTGCACCTCGTGCATCTTCTGGGTATAGATGTTCGACCAGGTGTTCTCCTGTCCGTCGACTACGCCCGTCTGCAGCGCCTGATAGACTTCCGAGAACGCCATCACCTGCGGGACCACGCCGAGGCCACGGAACTGAGCTTCCAGGACCTTCGAGGACTGGATGCGGAATTTCAGGCCGCGATAGTCGGCCGGCGAAATGAGCTTCTTGTTGGCGCTCATCTGCTTGAAGCCGTTGTCCCAGTAGGCGAGACCGATCATGCCCTTCGGCTCGAGCAGCTTGAGTAGCCTGGTGCCCAGCGGGCCGTCGGTGACCTTACGCACCGTGGCGAGGTCGGGCAGGATGTAGGGAAGATCGAACACCTCGAATTCCTTGACGCCGATGGGGCCGAATTTGGCGTTCGAGGGCGCCAGCATCTGCACCGCGCCGAGCTGCAGCGCCTCCAGCTCTTCCTTGTCCTTGTAGAGCTGCGAGTTCGGATAGACTTCGACCTTGACCTTGCCGTCGGTGTATTTCTCGGCCAGTTCCTTGAATTTCTCCGCCGCGAGCCCCTTCGGCGTGTTGGTCGCCACCACGTGGCTGAATTTGATCACGATCGGCGACTGCGCCGCGGCCGGTCCGACCAGAGTCAATGCCGCGATCGATGCCGCAGCCAAAATCAGTTTGCGCATGTATCCTCCCAGACTTTTTTGCCGAACGCGAATGAGACGTTCCGCTGCTTGCATGCCAGTTGCATCAATACAGACAAGCCTGCCGAATTGCCATTGCCCGTTAGCAGGGGCCTACCGCCGGGATTTGCTGCGTTGCAAAATCGGCCACTCGTCGTCCCTGCGAACGCAGGGACCCATAGCCACCGCTGCTGATCGTTGAGGGAAAGTCGTCGACCATCCGCGCAAGACAACATCCGCCGCGGCGTATGGGTCCCTGCGTCCGCAGGGACGACGGAGATGGGGATAGTCCGCGCGGCACGATGCGCCCGAGGTTTGCTCTTCACTTCCCGCCCTCTCCAAACAGAGGGCGCAGGGAAGACCGGGTGCTGGCCGCACCCGCGGTCTCGTGTGCAATTGCGCATAGCAAAAGCGCACACGAGCATACAGGTACAGCGGGAGCATCCCGGCCTTCCCTGCGCAATGGCTTTACGGCTTACTTCGTGCTCCCGGAGAACGGCTCTTTTGCCTCCGTCGCCGACGGGATAATTCCCGCAGACTTAACGCCAGCACCGCGGCGCCCGAACCACAGACTTCGCCGCTTCCTGCGCGCACGTCCAGCGCGCCTTCCGCGTCCATCGCACCTCACCGCACGTTCGTGACGATCGCGAGCCGCCCCTCCATCGGGTGAGACGGGCGGAGTTATGCGACTGATTTGCCTCTCGCGTTAAGCGAAATATTTTTGATTCCGGGCTTGACACGATTTCTGAAAATCAGAAGTGATTTGCCGTCGTGCCAATTGGTCGCAGACGTGTAATTGACATTCCGCTTGCGTAGGACGCAAAGCGTTTTGCAGATCGCAGGACCTTCTATTTCGTCGCCTCGTCCGTGATGTCGTTCAAAACCTTCGCAAACGCCGCGTAGTTGGGTGGGGTCTCCAGTCCATGCCGCGGATAGATTGTCTTATACAGATAGTCGGCTGAATTATAAGACAGCCATACCTTGCCCTGGTCATCCTCCCAAACAAGCGCCTTCGGAGGATTGTCGATCGCCAGCAATGGCGTCTTCGCCATTACCGGCGTGCCGAGTTCCGGATTGCCGAAGATGAGTACCGTGCGCGGGCGCATATCGATGCCGAACTTCTTTCCCGCAGCGGCGTGGTCGATCTCGGTGAACACAATGAAACCTGCGCCTTCCCTTGATTTGACCGCCGCCGCAAATCGGGAAATCGTATCGTTCACCGAATAGTTGCTCGACTTCGTAATGATACCGTCATCCGCGAAAGCGGGTGTTACAAACAGGAGTGTCAAGAAAGCGACAATGAGTCTCATCGGACTTCTCCTAACTGGGTTTCCAATTTCAGGTAACCGGCACCACCCTTTGTATGCAACTCGCCGACAGGTCTAGAACCGCGTGGTCAAATTAGTCAGCCATTCCGGCGAAACATCGACCAGGAATGCTTCGAGCGCCTTGTCCGCTCCCGAGATGACGAGCATGCCTGCGACGAGCAGCAAAAGACCGAGCGCAGATTTCATTCCGCTACCCGCGGCCAGCAATCGGCCGCGCCAGCGCGCCATCGTTTCCCGGGAAAGCCATCCCAACCCCAGCAATGGCAACGCCGCGCCGATGCCAAACGCGAGCATTGTCAGTGCCACCTGACCAAGATCCTTGCCCTGGGCGGCCAGCAACGACGCTGCGCCAAGCGTCGGCCCTACGCAAGGGCTCCATACGGCGCCCAGCAGGACCCCGATCCAAAACTGTCCGGCCACACCGCTTGCGCGGCTCGTTGCCAGCCTGCTGTCGGCCCAATTTCCGATCGGGCCCGCTGCAACCGCGATCTGCGCCTGTAGCCGCGGAGCAACAAGCACGATGCCGACAAGCATGATCAGCATCGCCGCGACATAGCGTAGCCGGTCGGCATCCAATCCGATCGAGTGACCGGCCGTCGCCAGAAATAATCCGATGCCGGCAAACGAGAGGCACAACCCGGCAGCAAGCGCCAAAGGTCCCTGACGATGGCTCGATGCCGCGGAAGCCAGCACGATTGGAAGTATCGGGAGCACGCAAGGTGAAAGGATCGAAAGGATTCCTGCGAGAAACGCCAGAACCGCACTGCCGATCGTCATCGCAGCTTCCCCATTTCCAGGTCACCTTTGCCGGCACGCTCGACGACGAAGTCAGACGGTTTTTCCGACCATGGCGAAGATCGAGTCCCGCTTGGTATCGCCGACCGAGCGGGCCGCTTCCTTGTCGCCCTTGAAGGCAATCAGCGTCGATTGCGCACGGACGCCGAACCGATTGAGCAGGTCCTTCTGGCTATCGAAATCGATCACGAAATAGACGAGATCCTTAAACCTTGGATCGTTCCTCAGATCACTCAGGATCGGGGCCTGCGCTTTGCAAGTCGGGCACCACGGCGCATGAACCGCAATCAGAATTGGCTTGCCGGCCTTCTGGGCGGCGGCGAACGCCTTGGCATCGAAGGCATGCGCGTTATCGGCGAACGCCGGCGAAGCGGCGAGTGTTCCGGCGGCGAGCACGGCTCCAAGAACGGATCGGCGGGTCAGCATGGTATTCTCCTGGTTGATCGGGATGAGTTACGGTTTGGAGGCCGCAAATGTTACGCGCCTGCACCCGTAGCGGCATATATTTCGCAGGGCCCAAGGCTGGGAGGTTCCAGGCAGCCGCGGCCGGTTCGTATGCCCGTCATTCACCGGGCGGGGTTCCCGCGGGCAATGGTCGGCGCTTGTGCGCCTTGTAGACGCCAAAAAAAACGCGACACCAACGAGCCGCGTTTTGCTTGGAAGTTTCGTAGGGTGGGCAAAGCGAAAGCGTGCCCACCATCAGGAAGCGCGCTCGATGATGGATGGTGGGCACGGCGCGAAGAGCGCCTTTGCCCACCCCACCACCGGCGTGGCCTCAGCCTGCCACCGCCGCTGCCGGCATGTCGCGCTGGCGCTTCATGACGATCTTGTTGAGCGCGCCGAGATAGGCCTTTGCCGAGGCGACCAGCGTATCCGGATCCGCTGCACGGGCGCTCATCGAGCGCCCCTCATGGGAGAGACGCACCGTCACTTCGGCCTGCGCGTCGGTGCCTTCGGTCACGGCGTGAACCTGATACAGCTCCAGTTTCGCTTCATGCGGCACCAGCCGCTTGATGCAATTGAAGACGGCATCGACCGGGCCGTTGCCTTCGGCTTCCTCGATCCTGGTCTGGCCTTCGACGTCGAGCTTCATGGTGGCGCGCTGCGGGCCGTGGGTGCCGGCGATCACCGTCAGCGAGGTGAGCTTGATGCGATCGTGCGAGGCCGCCATTTCCTCGTCGACCAGCGCCTCGATGTCCTCGTCGTAGATGTCCTTCTTGCGGTCGGCCAGCGCCTTCATCCGCGCAAAGGCATCTTCGAGCTGGTTCGGGCCGAGCTTGTAGCCCATCTCTTCCAGCTTGTGGATGAACGCATGACGCCCGGAATGCTTGCCCAGCACCAGCGACGACTGCTTCAGGCCGACCATCTCGGGCCGCATGATCTCGTAGGTAGAGGCGTCCTTCAGCACGCCGTCCTGGTGGATGCCGCTTTCGTGCGCGAACGCGTTACGGCCGACGATCGCCTTGTTGTACTGCACCGGGAACGAGGTCGCCGCCGATACCAGCTTCGAGGCGCGCGTCAACTGCGTGGTGTCGATCTTATTCCACCACGGAAACTTGTCGTTGCGCACGTTGATCGCCATCACGATCTCTTCGAGCGCAGCGTTGCCCGCCCGTTCGCCGATGCCGTTGACTGTGCATTCGACCTGGCGCGCGCCGCCGGCGATGCCGGCCAGCGAGTTCGCTACCGCCATGCCGAGATCGTTATGGCAGTGGACGGAGAAAATCGCCTTGTCGGAGTTCGGCACCCGCTCGATCAGCGTCTTCATGAAGTGGGTGTATTCCTCCGGCACGGTGTAGCCGACGGTATCGGGAATGTTCACCGTGGTGGCGCCGGCCTTGATGACGGCCTCCACGATGCGGCAGAGGAAATCCATCTCGCTGCGGGTGCCGTCCTCGGCCGACCATTCGACGTCGTCGATATGGTTGCGGGCGCGGGTGACGTTGGCGATCGAGGTTTCGATCACCTGCTCCGGTGTCATGTTCAGCTTGACGCGCATATGTAGCGGCGAGGTCGCGATCACGGTGTGGACGCGGCCGCGCTTTGCGAACTTCACCGCTTCGGCGCAGCGGTCGATGTCCTTGGGATGCGCGCGCGACAGGCCGGCGATCACGGCGTTCTTGGAGCGGCGGGCAATCTCGCTGACCGCCTGAAAATCGCCTTCCGACGTGATCGGGAAACCCGCCTCGATGACGTCGACACCCATGTCGTCGAGCATTTCGGCGACCTCGAGCTTTTCCTCGAACGTCATGGTCGCGCCCGGGCACTGCTCGCCATCGCGCAAGGTGGTGTCGAAAATAACGACGCGGTCCTTCTCGGACTTATTCGCTGGTGTCATATGCTGAATTCCTTTTGGGGTCGTAGCGCCATCTCTCATGGACGCTGAAGGGTCTGGTGATCTCGCTCAAAACCCCTGAGTGCCCAGGCGCAAACGCCCAGACGGCCCTCAGGGGCCGATAAGAAGCAGAAGCCCGCCAAGAAGCAGGGTGGGCGCGGACGCAGCCGGAATCGCAGGGGCAGCCTTGGCCGCTCCACCCCGAACTCCGTACCTTTCGCTGCGAATCAGCATTGCCAGACCCTTAAGGACGCTCAAGTCTCGGCCAAAACCATTGACGGTTCGTTGCCGGGACGGCGTTCCGGGCTGTTCTAGACGAGAATTGCCGCCCGCCGCAATGCCAAAAGAGGGTCAGAAAGGGTGACCTAACGGCCGAGGAAAGTCGGCAGAACGACCCGGGAGCAGAAAACACCCTTCGGCGTTACCAGCCCATAGCTCAGCGTGATCAGCCGATGGGCGTTGAGACCGAAATCAAGTTCCGTATGCCTAAGCGCAATCTCGGATCCAATCCCAGATTGACGGTGCCCGGCTGCAAAATCGGCAAGCGCTCGGAGAACGATCTGCTGTCGACCTATTTCGACACGCGAAAACACAAGCTGAAGCGGCGCGGACTTCTGCTCCGAGTCAGGCAGGCGGACGGCAAGCACATACAAACAATCAAGCAGACGTCCGGCGCGCAGTTCGGCCGTGGCGAGTGGGAAACCGAAATAGCAGGCCGTACCCCCGATCTCGCCGAGGTGAACGGCACGCCGCTTCAGCGGTTTGCCTCGAAGAAGCTGCGCCGCAAGTTGAAGCCGATCTTCGAGACCTCGGTGCATCGCATCACCATGCCGGTCCACACCAAACGGAGCGAACTGGAACTTGCCATCGATCGCGGCAGGCTTGTCGCGGCTGGCCACACAAGCCGCATCGAGGAGGTTGAACTTGAACTGAAAAGCGGTCCACCAAGCGATCTGTTTCGCGTCGCGAAGGCGCTGGAGCGAAAGCTTGCGGCTGAGCTTTGTTTGAGGGCGAAGGCTGACGAGGGCTACGATCTCGTCGACGGCAAGCGCGCTCAAGCTGTTTTTGCCGAGCCAATCGAACTTGGGAAGCGAATGACCGTCATCGAGGGCTTTAAGGTCATCGCCCGCTCCGCGCTTCGCCATTTTTCCGGAAATGTCGACGCCGTCCGCCAGCTTGATCCGGAAGGCGTGCATCAGATGCGCGTGGGCTTGCGCCGCCTGCGTGCGGCCATCTCGCTGTTTTCGAACGCATTGCCGCAGACGAAAACCGAGGAGATCAAGACAGAGCTCAGGTGGCTGACAAACGAACTTGCTCGCGCGCGCGAACTCGATGTCTTCCTGGAGGAGAAGATTGGTCCCGTCGCCCGCGAAATCACGCCGCAACGGGGTGGCAAAGCCATCGCGAAGCAGTTTGCCGAGAAACGCGCTGAGGCGCTCGCGCAGGCCAGAAGGGCTGTCGATTTGCCGCGATGCCGCGCGCTGCTCGTCGATGTGCTCGAGTGGATCGAGGCGCAGCCCGGCCAGACGGACGTCGCCAACAGCAAACTTGGCCAGTTCGCCGCAGAGCTGCTGAATCGGCGGCTGAGAAGGGCACACAAGGACGCGGGAAAATTGCAGAAGATGACGGCACCCGAGCGGCACAAATTCCGGATCAGGATGAAGAAGCTGAGATATGCGGCCGAGTTCTTCGAAAGCCTTTTCCGCAGCAAGCGCGATCGAAAGGCGCTCGCGCGTCTATCGAAACACACGAAGAAGATCCAGGATGCTCTGGGCTCGCTCAACGACTTCATTGCGGACCGAAAGATGGCGGCAGAAGCCGCGCTCAAGGCGCCACCACAAGACCGGCGCGCCCGCGCCTATGTTTCCGGCATCATCGTTGGCCGCGAGGATGAGCAGGCAAGGCCGCTCATGCAAGCGGCTGCAAAGGAACTGCGGGCGCTTCGCCATCTGTCCGCACTTGGCTGATACTACCTCACCCGCATTCGAGCCGGCCGCAGCGCGCTGGATTCGCCGGAGCCTGCCATCGGGGTCGCAAGGCGAGACCCGGTGGCGGGAAGGACACAGAGCCTAGCGAAACCATCGCATCTCGTGAGTGAGGGACGCACCGGCGGCAGGGTTCCCTCCCCCCTTGCGGGGGAGGGTTAGGGAGAGGGGTGCCACACGACGTGCTCTCCCAGTGTGAATGCCACAACGAGCGACCGAAATTGAAAAGCCGATGTGCTCATCGACCATCTCGCCCGGGGCTTACCCCTCTCCCCAACCCTCCCCCGCAAGGGGGGAGGGAGCCTGACCAGCGTGCTCACCTCACTCGGCACCATTGGTGGGCACGGCGCAAGTGCGCCTTTGCCCACCCTACTTCGCGTTCCCCTCATTCAGCAGCGCCTCGCGCACTTTGGCGAATTCGCTGCGGTCGGTCTTGTCGACCTTTGGAAAATGCAGATCGAGTCTGTCGAGCGCGCTAACGATCGTCGAGCCGATCACCACGCGGGCGAACCATTTGTGGTCGGCGGGGACGACGATCCAGGGCGCCGCCTGCGAGGCGGTGTGGCGGATCATATCCTGGTAGGCGGCCTGGTATTTCGCCCACAGCGCGCGCTCGCCGATATCGGCCGTCGAAAACTTCCAGTTCTTGGCGGGCTCTTCCAGCCGTTCGAGGAAGCGTTCGCGCTGTTCTTCCTTCGATACATTCAGGAAAAACTTCAGGATCACGGTGCCGTTGCGCGCCAGGTAGCGCTCCATCGAAGAGATGTCTTCGAAGCGCTCCTTCCAGATGTTTTTGGTGACGAGTTGCGGCGGCAACTTCTGCCTGCCGAGAATTTCCTGGTGCACCCGCACCACCAGGCATTCTTCATAATAAGAGCGATTGAAGATACCGATCCGGCCGCGCTCCGGCAGCGCGATCATGCTGCGCCAGAGGAAATCGTGGTCGAGTTCCTTGGTCGACGGCTGCTTGAACGAAGTGACCTCGCAGCCCTGCGGGTTGACGCCCTCGAACACGCTCTTGATCGCACTGTCCTTGCCGGCGGCATCCATACCCTGGAAGATCAGCAGCAGCGACCAGCGGTCCTGGGCGTAGAGTTTTTCCTGGAAATCGTTCAGTCGCTTACGATTGGCCTCGATGATCCTGGTCGCCCCCTCCTTGTCGAGACCGCCCTTCTCATTGGTCTTGTGCGACTTGAGGTGAAATTCGCCCGAGCTGTCGTAGCGGAACGGGGCGACATAGGGTTTTAGTTCATCTGCCAGCGATGGCTGCGGCTTCTTGCTCATGTGGTCTTGGGCTTTTTCGGTTGCGCCTTCAGCTTGTCGAGGACGCTACCCAGAATGCCCTTGGGCAGGAAGATGATGAAGACCACCAGCAAAACGCCGTAGACCAGGTTGTCCCAGCCGACCGCCTTGGTACCGAAGCCGATCCGCAGCCCTTCCGCGAGCAGGATGGTGATGATGGCGCCGATCGTCGGCCCGAGCGAGACATAGAGCCCGCCGACGATGACGGCGAACACCATCTGCAGCGACACCGCAATGCCGCTAACCGTGTCCGGCGAGATGAACATCTGGTATTGGCAGTACAGCGCGCCGGCGAGCGCGGTCATCAAGGCAGAGATCAGCGTGATCTTGAGCTTTTCGGCTGTCACGTTGACACCGGCCGCAGCCGCCGCGTCCTCGTCCTCCGAGATCGCCTCCATGGCGTAGCGGCTCATGCTGCGGTCGACCCAGCGCCAGATCAGAAGGCCCACCACCCAGACGCCGAGCGCGATCAGATACCACGTCGTCTTGTCGTCGAACTGCAGCGCCAGCAGCCCCCGGCCGCTGGGCGCGCGGTTCGGCGTGTAGCCGAGCGAACCGCCGGTGTAATCACGCGTCGCGGTGATGACCTGCAGCACGATGCCGGACAGCGCCAGCGTCACCAGCACGAAATAGTGCCCGGTGATGCGGAAGCGGAAGCAGGGATAGGCGACCACCAGCGCCAGCAAGCCCGCCGCCACCATGCTGAGCGGAATGCCGATCCAGGGCGTGATGTCGAGGTGGTTCCACAACAGCGCCGTGACATAGGCGCCGACGCCCATGAAGCCGCCATGGCCCAGCGACACCAGCCCGAAGCGGCCCATGATCGACCACGAAGTGTAGGCGAACGACCAGATCAGGATCAGCACCAGGATGTGCAGGTGATAAGGCTCACGATAGACGAAGGGCAGCGCGATCAGCGCAGCTAGTCCAACGGCCCAGGCGGTGTAGCGGGAATTCACGAGCGCCTCGCCAAAAGGCCCGCGGGCCGGATGAACATCATGACGATGAAGAAGGCAAAGGCCAGCACGTAACCCCATTCGAGGTCGGAGTACAGGCCGCCCAGCGAAATGATCTGGGCGAACACGAACGCCGCAATGAAACCGCCGACGAAATTGCCGAGCCCGCCGAGCACGCAGATCAAGAACGTGATCGGCCCAAACGACAGCCCGACGAACGGATGCACGTCATACTGCAGCACCAGCAGGCAGGCGGCGAGGCCGGCGAGCGCGCCGCCGATCGCCGAGGTGATGAGATAGATACGCTTGGTATCGACCCCCATCAGCGACATGATCTGGCGGTCCTGCGCAACGGCGCGGATCGCCGTGCCGGTATAGGTGCGCTTCATGAAGAAGTAGATCGCCAGCATGCCGAGCAAGGCGGCGACGAAGGCGAGCAGCCGCGAATAGCTGAAATGCATGTCGCCGATCGCCAGCACCGGCAGGCGAATACCGAGGTTGCGGAAGTCGATGCCGAACGCGACCGTGGCGAAGCTCTGCAGGATGAACAGCACGCCGCCGGTCGCGAGCAACTGGTTGATCGGCGGCGCGGTGAGCAGCGGCGCGATGACGATGTAATGCAGGAGCGCGCCAAGGGCTGCGACCAGCAGGATCGCGATCGGCGCTGCGACCCAATACGGCAGGCCGAACACCTGGACCATGTAGTACATGCCGTACATCCCGATCATGACCAGCTCGGCGTAGCAGATCCAGGTGACGTCGATGACGCCGAAGATCAGATTGAGCCCGAGCGCCAAGAGCGCCAGCACGCCGCCGAGCAGGATGCCGTTGACCACGGCTTCCAGCAGGTAGATGTCGAAGGTCTCGAGGAATGCCTGCATGCTCACTTTGCCCTAAACGCCCAAATATGCCTGCTTGATCGTATCGGTCTTCATCATCTCTTCCGACGTGCCGGACGCTCGGATGGTGCCGGCCTCCAGCAGGTACGCGCGATCGACCACCTTCAGCACCTGCTGTACGTTCTGCTCGACGATCAGAACCGTCAGCCCGCCAGAGCGAATTCGCTTCACCAGCTCGAACACCTGCTGCACCACCACCGGCGCGAGCCCCGCCGAAGGCTCGTCGAGCAGGAGCAATTTCGGATCCGACATCAGCGCGCGGCCGATCGCGCACATCTGCTGCTCGCCGCCCGACATCGTGCCGGCCATCTGGCTGCGCCGTTCCTTCATGCGCGGGAACAGATCGAACACGAATTCGAGCCGCTCGGCATATTTGGCGCGCGCGCCGGGCATGTAGGCGCCCATCTTCAGATTGTCGTCGACGGTGAGCCGCGGAAACAGCCGGCGGTTCTCCGGCACGTGGGCAATGCCGAGATCGACGATTCGATGCGCCGGCGTCGCGACGACGTCGCGGCCTTCCATCGTGATCGAACCTTCCGTGGGGCGGATCAAGCCCGAGATCACGCGCATCAGCGTGGTCTTGCCGGCGCCGTTCGGGCCGATCACGCCGACAGCCTCGCCCGCCCTGACCTCGAGATTGATGCCGAACAATGCCTGGAAGCTGCCGTAACCCGCGTCGAGCGATCTGAGTTCGAGCATACTTACACCCCTGCCCGCCGGCGCGCTTCCGCCGCCGCAGCCTGGCTCGAATCCGCATCCGTCCCGAGATAGACCTCGATCACCCTTGGATCGCTCGCCACCGCGCTCGGCAGGCCTTCCGAAATCTTCTCGCCGTGATCGAGCACCATCACGCGGTCGACCACCCGCATCAACACGCCCATGATATGCTCGACCCAGATGATGGTGATGCCGAGCTCGTCGCGGATCTTGCGCAGCATGTCGGCGGCCTGATCCATCTCGTGCTCGTCGAGCCCGCCGAGGCTTTCGTCGGCGAGCAGAAGTTTCGGCCCGGTGGCGAGCGCCTTGGCGAGTTCGAGTTTTTTCAGGCCGGCGGCACCCAAGCCATCGACGCCGGCGTGGCGGTTGGTCGGCAGGCCGACCATGGCCAGCGCGCGTTCGGCGGCCTCGTCCGCGCGGGCGCGGCTGTGGCTGCCCTGACCGTAATAGCCTGCGAGCGCCACATTCTCGAATATCGTGAGCCGGTGAAACGGCCGTGGGATCTGGAAGGTGCGGCCAATGCCGCCGTTGATGATGCGGTGCGGCGCCTTGCCCGCGATCTCCGTTCCGTTGAACACAATCGATCCTGCCGTCGGGATCAGCGTGCCCGACAGCATGTTGAAGATCGTGCTCTTGCCGGAGCCGTTCGGCCCGATCAGGCCGAGAATCTCGCCCTGCTCGACCCGGAACGACACGTTGCTAACAGCGGTGAAGCCGCCGAAGCGTTTCACCAATCCGTCTACCGTCAGCACTCCAGAACCTCCGCTTAGCCGTTTGCCCGGCTCTTACTGGTTGCTGAACGTGGTTCCCTTCGGTAGCGGCAGCACGGCCTCGCGCTGCGCCTGGCTCTTCGGCCACACCACATACGACTTATCGTCAACATACTGGATAACAACGGGGAACGAGCGTTCGTTCTGGCCGGCCATCTGGGCGCCCTCGCCGTGGAACTTGACGCCGAAGCCCAGCATGGTGCCGCCTTCGGGAATATCGGTCTCGAGCGCGGCCTTGCGCAACGCATCGGGATCGACCCCGCCATATTTCTTGATGGCGCGCGGCAACACCTCGGTCAGGAACAGATAGGTGTTGGACGCCGCCATGCCGACATGCGCGGAGCGAATCGCGACACCCGGCTTGGCCTTGTCGAACTCCTCGCCGACCATCTTGATGACCGGCGGCAGCTTCGGATCCATCGATTTCTGGTTGGCGAGCCAGATCGAGATCGGATCGGTGTTGAAGACGTAGTTGACGTCGGAGCCCAGACCTTCCTTCAGCTTTTCGTAGACGCCATAGCCTGCGCCGTGGCCGACCAGAGCAGCGAATTTCAGGCCCTGCTCGCGCGCCTGGCGGCCGAACAAGGTGATGTCGGGGTTGTAGCCGGTGTGGAAGACCACGTCGGGCCGGGCGCGCTTCAGTTTCGTCACCAACGAAGAAAGATCCGGCGCCGTGGCGGAATAGCCTTCCTTCAACACGATGTTGAAGCCGGCCTTCTTGGCGCCGGCCTCGTTGCCCTTGGAGACGTCGACGCCGTAGGCGCCGTCCTCGTGGATGATGGCAACGCGCAGATCCTTCGGCTCCTTGCCGAGCTTGGCCTTGGAATTCTGCGCGATGAAATCCATCGTCATCAGGCCGAACTGGTCGCCGGAGGCTTGCGGCCGGAATACGTATTTGAAGTTCTTGTTGTCGAGCACGGCGGAAGAAATGCAGGTGGTGATCCACATGAACTTCTTGAGCTGCTCGACGCGCCCGGCCACCGGCACGCATTGCGCCGACGAGTAGAAGCCGAGCAGCATGTCGACCTTTTCCTGCTCGATCAGCCGCACTGCCTCGTTGATGGCGACGTCGGGCTTGCTCTGGGCGTCGGCATAAACCGCTTCGACCTTGTAACCCTCGACGCCGGTCTTGACGTACTGGTCGAGCATGATCTTGGCGCCGATATATTGCAGCTCCGAACCGCCGCCGGCGAGCGGGCCAGTCAGATCGTAGATGACGCCGATCTTGATTTTCTTTTCCTGAGCCTCGGCGGAAACCGCCATCCCCAGCACCGCGATTGCGGCAGACAGCCCGACGAGAAGGCGTGCAGTTTTGCGCCCCGGCATGGAATCCTCCCTGGATTATTTTTTGTGCACTGCATTTTCTTGTTCTTGGTTGGCGCCTATCACATTGGTAGCGCGACCAGATGTCAAGCGCATTGCGCGCGTCACGGCCGGGAAGCGAGCTGCGCCTCGATGAACGCCGTGACAAAACGCGGCATTGCCGAATTCAGATCGCGCGCGCTGCGCACGACGTGAATGGCCGACAGTTCCGGCTGACGCTGCGAGGCAAGATTGCGCTCGATCCGCTCGCGCAGCGCGTCGCCCGGCATATCGACGCGCAGAACGCGGATCATCGCGAGCGCAGGCCCGGTGTGGAAGCAATGCCAATGCGGCTCGCTGTCGTATTCGCCGGGGGCAAGGCCGGTCTCTTCCTCTAGCTCGCGCGTGACGCTGCCGGAGATATCGACCGTCCCGTCCCTGATATCGTCGAGGTCCGGCGTGCCTGACGGAAAATAGATGCGCCCGGCATTCGCCGTGTGCGGACCCATCTCGCCGAGCACAAGGGCGCCGTCGGCGCAGAGTAGCGCGCCCATGCCGAAACCGTTGAACACGCTCGCGTCGGGAAAGCCCCAGTCGCGCCAGGCCAGAAAACTGGCGAAGTCGGTTTCGAAATAGCTGGCGCTCAAACGGTCGCCGGAAAACACCGGGTTGCGCCCGAGCAGAACGCGGCCGTTCCACAGTGTAGGCCTTTCGCGCTGCTTCTCGGAAAAATGCGCATCGATGTCCGCGCGCCGCGCTTCCGCAAACGGCCACGCCCACGTTTCGACCACAAGATCGAGCGTGCTGACGCGATGAATGGCCGGAGGCCTCGTGCCACTCATAGCTTCACATCGCCCGATTTCACGTCGATCCTATCCCCTCACTTCGGATTGGCGCCCGTGGTCTTCTTGGCCTGCTCGACATATTTGTTGGTATACGTCTTGGTCACGTCGATATTGGCTTTCGCCACCTCGGGCGAGCCTTCGCTGAAGACGGCGAGCACTGCGTCGGCGCCCTTCGGGTCCATCAAACCGGTTTGCGAGTACATCGGGATCGTGTTCTTCAGCGCGGCGAGATAGAGCGCCTTGTCCTTGCCGACCATTCCCTCCGGCATCTTCGCCATGATCTCTTCCGGCGAATGCGAATGGATCCAGTTGAGCGTGTTGACGATCGCGTTGGTCAGCGCCTGCACTTCCTTCTCGTGCGAGTTGATCCAGGCCGCCGTGGTGTAGAGCGCACCGCCCGGATACTCGCCGCCGAACACGGCCAGCGTGTCCTTTTGCGTGCGGGTGTCGGCCAGTATCTTCAAATCCGGATGGCTGCCCTGCAAAACGGTGACGGAGGGATCGAGCATCACGGCGGCATCGATCTGGCCCTGCTGCATCGCCGCCACCGCGGTGGCCCCTAAGCCGACGCCGATCACCGCGGCGCTGGTCGGGTCGAGGCCGTTCTTCTTCAACAGATATTTTAAGAAGAAGTCGGTCGAGGAGCCCGGCGCGCTGACGCCGACCTTCTTGCCGGCCAGATCCTTGATCGATTTGATCTCGCTGGTGTGCGCGGGCGACACGACCAGCACCAGGCCGGGATAGCGGTCGTAGATCACGAAGGACTGCAGCTCCTGCTTCTTGGCGGCCAGGTTGACGCAATGGTCGAAATAGCCCGAGACCACGTCGGCGCTGCCGCCGAGCACGGCTTTCAGCGCGTCCGAGCCGCCCTTGAGGTCGACCAGCTCGACCGCCACGCCCGCCTTTTCATATTCGCCGAGCTGTTTGGCGAGCACGGTCGGCAGATAGCACAGGCAGGCGCCGCCGCCGATGGCGATGGTGACCTTGCTTTGCACTGCGGCAAATCCCGAGGTCAGCGTCAGTGCCAGCAGCGTAGCGGCCAGCCGGCCGAACAGTTTCTTCATGAGTTCCTCCATTCGTTGGCGGCAAGATAGAGCAGCGGCTGGGGCTTGAGAAGACGCACTTCGAACCATCTCCGTCATTGCGAGCCAACGGGTCGCGCGAATGCGCGCCCGATGACAGGCTCCGCGAAGCAATCCATGCCGCCACACGCGGAGCCATGGATTGCTTCGTCGCTACGCTCTTCGCAATGACGGTGGAGAGGCCGGAATGCTTACCCCCTGCCCTCCGCCGCCGCTGGCCGCCATACCAGAAGCCGCCGTTCGACCAGCGTCACGCCCATATCGATCAATATGACGAAAGCCGACAGCACGAACATGCCGGCGAAGACGCCGGCGACGTCGAACACGCCTTCGGCTTGCTGGATCAGGTAGCCGAGACCGGCGGCCGAGCCCAGATATTCGCCGACCACGGCGCCGACCACCGCAAAACCCACCGACGTGTGCAGCGAGGAGAACATCCACGACAGCGCCGAGGGCCAGTAGACGTGCCGCATCAACTGCCGCTCGTTCATGCCGAGCATGCGGCCATTGTCGAGCACGGTGTTCGAGACTTCCTTGACGCCCTGATAGACGTTGAAGAACACGATAAAGAACACCAGCGTAACGCCGAGCGCCACCTTGGACCAGATGCCGAGCCCCAGCCACAGCGTGAAGATCGGCGCCAGCACCACGCGCGGCAGCGCGTTGATCATTTTCACATAGGGATCGAACACCGCGGCGACGCGCGGCTGGCGCGCGAACCAGAAGCCGACCAGCACGCCACTGATTGAGCCGATCACGAAGGCGAGAATCGATTCCCACAGCGTGATGATCAGGTGCTTCCAGATCACGCCTGACGAAAACCATTTGATGATCTGGCTGCCGACATCGATCGGGTTGGAAAAGAAAAACGGCGGCAGCAGGATTTTTCCGAACACCGGCACGGTAGTCAGGAACTGCCACACCGCCAGGGCTACGACGGCGACCAGCAATTGCAACAGGAGCAGCGTCGAGCGGGACATCAGCCTGCCTCCGCACTTCGCGTGGATTGCACGTAGCCCTTCATCACTTCGTCCTTCAACACGCTCCAGATCTCCCGGTGCAGTTCGTGAAAGTCCTTCTCCATGCGGACTTCCGAAATATCGCGCGGCCGCGGCAGTTTTACCCGCCAGTCGCCGATGATGCGCGCGCTTGGCCCTGCCGACATGATCACGACGCGATCGGCCAGCGCGATCGCCTCTTCGAGATCATGGGTCACAAACAGCACCGCCTTGCGGTCGGCGTTCCATAATTCGAGCAGCAGATTACCCATGATCTGCCTTGTCTGGGCGTCGAGCGGACCGAACGGCTCATCCATCAAGAGTATCTTGGGATCGCGGATCAAAACCTGCGCGAGGCCGACGCGCTTGCGCTGGCCGCCGGACAGCATGTGCGGATAGCGGTTACCGAAGGCGCCGAGGCCGACCGATGTGAGCCAGCCTTGCGCGCGCTGCAACGCCTGCTCGCGCGGCGCGCCCTTGATCTCGAGCCCGATGGCGACGTTGTCGAGTGCGGTCTTCCAGGGAAACAGCGCATCGGCCTGGAAGAGATAGCCGGCATCGCGATTCAACCCCGTCAGCGGCTGGTCGAAGATTTTTACCGATCCCGCCGCCGGCTTCAGGAGCCCTGCCGCGACATTGAGCAGCGTCGATTTTCCGCAGCCCGTCGGGCCGACGATGGCGACAAACTCGCCATCCGCGACGGACAGATTGGCCTTCTCCACGGCTGTATAGACACGGTCGCCGGCGACGCGGAACGCCACTGTCGCATCGCCAAGCGCGACCGCCGTTGGCTGTGCGGTATCCGCCATGTTTTCTTCCCCAAAGATTTGGACGGATGCCTTAGCCGTTACAAAGGATAAGTTCAACGCGGCGCTGCAACGCGGCCGTCGAACGTGAGCAGCGCAAGCCAGATATCAGTCGCCCAGCATGCCTTCCAGAAGGGTAAAGGTTGCTGCAAACTGCAGATGTAGCCTGCGATTCGTAGATGTCTTGGGGAGCCATGAACGAGACTTTGATATCCGCCTGCACCATGTTTCTCGTTCCGGCAACGCTTTTGTTTGGCGCTTTAGGTGTTGCGAACTCGTCCTTTCTCAAGATGCTGGTCTGCTTGCTTGGTATAGGCACGGCAGGACTATGGCTCTACCGGATATGGTGGTGGACCGGCCTGTCTTTGATTGATCGCAGGACGGCGCTTGGTCTCGCCGGCATGTATGCGTGCGCATGGCTGGTAACATTCCTGGTGCAGTTGAAGAATGTGTTCTCCCGCTGACTGAACCCGTATCGCTGAAAATCCGTGGACCATCTCGAACCAATTGCTTCACAACAACGGGGGACTTGAAGTCCCACATTCGCGACCGGGCCATTTATCGGCTATCACTATACCCTTCAGGAACCGCCAAGGTTGGGACCGCGCCGAATGCCCGCCACGCCACTGATCGCCTATGCGCATGTCGGCAAGACGTTCGACGCCGGCCGCGTGGTGGCCGTCGATGACGTCTCGCTTAACGTCGCCGAGGGTGAATTCCTTGCCATAGTCGGCGGCTCCGGCTCGGGCAAGACCACGCTATTGCGGCTCGCCAACCGCCTGATCGAGGCTGACTCCGGCACCATCACGGTCGAAGGCGAGGACGTCCGCAACGTCGATCCGATCCTGTTGCGGCGGCGGATCGGCTATGTCTTTCAGAGCGGCGGGCTGTTTCCGCATCTGACCGTCGCCGGCAATATCGGCATCACGCCAAGGCTGCTTGGCACGCGGCCCGCCGAGATTTCCGTGCGGGTGGATGAATTGCTCGACCTTGTCAGGCTCGACCGCACGCCATATCGCGACCGGCTGCCGCATGAACTCTCCGGCGGCCAGCGCCAGCGCGTCGGCGTGGCGCGGGCGCTCGCCGCACGTCCGCGCATCATGCTGATGGACGAGCCATTCGGGGCGCTCGACCCCTTGACCCGCGACGCGCTCGGCGACGATTTTCGCGAGTTGCACAAGAAACTCGACCTGACCACCGTCATGATCACCCATGACATGACGGAAGCGATCCTGCTCGCCGACCGCATCGCGATCATGTGCGACGGGCGGCTGTTGGCGCAGGGCACGCCGGCCGAGCTTTCCAAATCCGACGACGCTTACGTCGGCGAACTCCTGCGCACGCCGCGGCGGCAAGCCGAGCGGCTCGGCGCCCTGCTGCCTCGCGAGGGTGCGGCATGAGCATCTTCGCCGATCCACGCTGGGGCGAGGCATTGGGCCACCTGCCCGACTATCTCGGCAATCACGTCCGCGTCAGCGTCGCCGCGCTGGCGCTGGGGTTACTCGTCAGCCTGCCGCTCGCGATCATCGCACGCCATCGGCCGGTGATGCGCGGCGCGCTGCTTGGGCTTGCCAGCATCGTGCAGACCGTGCCGGGGCTGGCATTGCTGGCGCTGTTCTATCCGCTGCTCCTGGCGCTCGCGGCGTTGTCGCTGTCATGGTTCGGCGTCGGTTTTTCCGCGTTCGGATTTTTGCCCGCGGTGCTGGCGCTGGCGCTTTATTCGATGCTGCCGGTGCTGCGCAACACCATCACTGGCCTGCAAGGTGTCGATGCCGCGATCCTGGAAGCGGCGCAGGGCGTCGGCATGACGCCGCGGCAATCGCTGTTCACGGTGGAACTGCCGCTGGCGCTGCCGGTGATGATGGCAGGCATCCGCACCGCGGCGGTCTGGGTGATCGGCACCGCGACGCTGTCAACGCCGATCGGCCAGACCAGCCTCGGCAATTACATCTTTGCAGGGCTGCAGACCCAGAACTGGGTGTTCGTGCTGTTCGGCTGCATTGCCGCCGCCGTGCTGGCGCTGCTGGTCGATCAACTGCTGGCGCTGATCGAAAACGGCTTGCGCAACCGCAGCCGTTTTCGCGCGACACTGGGCAGCGTCGGCATTGCGGCGCTCGTCGTTGCTACGCTGGCGCCTAACCTGGTGCGGCCGCAGACGAACTACATCATCGGCGCCAAGACTTTTGCCGAGCAGTATGTCCTGTCTGCCTTGATGGCGCAGCGGCTGAAGGCGGCCGGCCTCTTGGCAACGAAGCGCGAAGGTCTCGGCTCCAACGTGATCTTCGAAGCGCTGGCGGCTGATGATATAGACTTCTACATCGACTATTCCGGCACGCTGTGGGCCAACCAGTTTCACCGCACCGACATCAAGCCGCGTCAGGAGCTCGTGGCCGAGCTGAAGACGATACTAGCGAAGCAGAACATCACACTGCTCGGCGAACTCGGTTTCGAGAACGCCTATGCGCTGGTGATGCCGCGCAAACGCGCCGAGCAGTTGGGTATCCGCACCGTCGCCGATCTCGCCTCGCGCGCGGCGAACATGTCGATCGCCGGCGACTATGAATTCTTCTCGCGCCCCGAATGGGCCGCGCTACGCAGGGCCTACGGCCTGTCGTTCCGCGGCCAACGTCAGATGCAGCCGGACTTCATGTATGCGGCGGTCGCCTCCGGCGAAGTCGACGTCATCGCCGGCTACACCAGCGACGGGCTGATCGCGAAATACGATCTGGTGACGCTCGGCGATCCCAGGCACGCAATCCCGCCCTATGATGCGATCGTGCTGCTCGCGCCAAAGCGCACCAATGACGAGGCCTTGCGCAAGTCGCTGACCGAGCTGCTCGGCAAGATCGACATCGCCACCATGCGCGAAGCGAATCTGCGCGCATCCGGCAACGACGCGGCGAGCTCGCCGGATGCGGTAGCGCAGTGGCTGTGGGAGAAGGTGGGGAGGAAGTAACCCCGTCGTCATGCGCGGCCATGGCGAGCGGAGAGTTACAGTCCCTTGATCATCCCGGCGTCGATCAGGAGTCGATTAAATCGTCTCGCTTCCGCGCCCTTTCGGCAGGCATAGAACACGCCGTTGCAGCGAAGCATGATCTTCTTCTGCTCCTCGAACGACGGATCGAGCGGGACGCCGGCGGCTTCCTGGATCACGAGCGGAATGTAGGCCGCATCGAGCGTATCAAGCGCCGACGAGAGGTCGTCCGGCCGATAGTTGATGCCGTCAATCGCGTAATAGGTTGAGAAGTAGCGCGGATCGGCTGCCATCAAGCGTTTCGCCAGCAATTTCTGATCGATGCCGGGCTCAAGCAGCTTTTGCGAGATAGCCGGCTGGTGATCGCCGAAACGCAACACCAGAAACGACTGATCCGGATAGTCGCGCTTAAGGGCAGCGATGAATTCGCGGTAGTCGTTCTGCGTCATGACCTGGCGACGAATATATTCGTCGGTCTCCGCCGTGTTTCCCGGTGGCGTCCAGTCCGGCGGTGTCAGATCGGGCCGATAGACGTCGGTCCAGGGAAAATGGTTGGCCGTGAGGTAGACGAACATGAAGACCGGCGCGTGCTGCGGCTGCTCCCGCGCAAACACCTTCAAGGCCTGATCGAAGTAGAACTTGTCGGGCTGCATATCCTGGGCGACGCCCATATCCGCCATGTCGATGAAGTGGCCGACGCCAGCACCCTTCTGGAATGCGCGCGCGCCGAGGAAGTTGCCATAGGTCGGATAGAGCGAGAAGGTCTTGTATCCGCAACGCTTAAGCGCTTGCGGTAACCCGCGCGCAACACGGTTCGCGGTGATCCTTGTGACATAAAACTTCAGATCGCCGAACGACCGCGCCGACATGCCGGTCAGGACGTTGAATTCAGTGTACCACGTCGGGCCGCCGGTTGCCTCCGCGATCATGGTCCGTTGCTTGCCGTCGATGGACTTGAAGTAATCGGAGTACCCTTGCGGCACTTTGATGCCAGGCGCGGCCGAGATGTCGAAGCTCGACTCGTCGAGCAGCATGATGATGTGCGGTGGCTTTGCCGTGGCGTCGCAGGTCTCGGCGGGCGGCAGCATGGGCGGGCCGGCAGCGTGCGCTCCCGCAAGGCGAAGCGGGCCATTCGTCGGCGGATCGACCTCGATCCATCCCGTCGAAGCCAGCCGCGACACCGCCACCACGCCCGAGCGCGCCAAACTGGAAACATGATTGACCCCTTGGAACGGCTCCCAAGCCTGCTCGGGCCAGACTACCGACATCGCCGAGATCAATGCTGTCGTCACAGCCAGCCCCGTCAAGGCAAAGCGGCGGCGCACGCGGAAGGGATCGAAATGCCAGACCAGCCACAACAGCGGAACCGCAACGAGGCCTGCCAAGGCCAACTGCAACTGCAAGCGTGGGAACACCGAGAGAAGGAACGAAAACGTATCGCGGTCGATGATCAGGAAGTCGAGGAACGTCAGCGTTAGCTGCAGAATTCCGAACTTGAAGTGCGACAGCGCGATCAGGATCACGATGATGGCCAGCGCCAGCGCCGCACAGACGCCGGGCCGCTGCAGCACGACCAGCAGGAAGCAGTTCACGAACACCCACGCCAGCACCGAGAGCGTGATCGCGAACGGTCCGTATTCGGTGGTGAGCAGGACCGCCAGCCCCGCCAGATGGACGGCAACGATCAGGCCAGCCGCGGCAAAGAACCGGACGCCGCGCGCTTTCGCGACGGCGGTTTCGCTCATTCCGGATTCGGCGACGGCAGCAGACATATCGCTCCTCAGAGCCCCTTGATGAAACCTGCGTCGATCAATAACCGGTTGAACCTGCGCGCCTCGGCGCCATCCTTGCAGGCATAGAATACCCCCTTGCAGCGGAGCATGATGTTCTTTTGCTCCTCGAACGAGGGGTCGAGCGGAATGCCGGCGGCCTCCTGGATCACCAGCGGCAGATAGGGCGCGTCGATCGTGTCCATGATCGCGGAACTCTTCACCGGCTCGAAGTTGACGGCGTCGATCGCGTAATAGGTGGTGAAGTAGCGCGGGTCGTGGGTATCGAACTTGCGGGCGACCCTGGCTTCATCCAGACCGGGATCCAGCAGGTTCGAGGAAAACTCCGGCTGATGGTCGCCGTAGCGGACGATCAGGAATGGCTGCGCCGGGAATTTCTTTTTCAGGCTGGCGACAAACGCCGCATAATCCCCGGCGCTCAATGTCTGGCGGCGCAGATATTCGTCGACCACAGGCTCGTTGCCGGGGGCGCGCCAGGACGGCAGCAGGTCGGGGCGGAATTTGGTTTCCCAGGGGAAATGGTTGGCAGCGAGATAGACGAAGGTGAACAGCGGCGTGTTGGCCGGCTGCTCGGCGATCAGGTTCACGGCCTTGTCGTAGAAGAAGCTGTCGGGTTCGATGCCCTTGGCGCCGAGCGCGCGCGCGTCATAGAAGTGCTGGATGCCGGTGGAGGTCTGGAAGCCACGCGCGCCCATGAAGGCGCCGTAGGCCGGATAGAGCGAGATGGTGTTGTAGCCGCAGCGGCGCAGCGCCAGCGGCAATCCGCGTTCGACCCGGCCCGAGGCGATGCGGGTGACGAAATAGGAGAAGCGGCCGAACGACCGCGACGACAGGCCGGCGAGCACGTTGTACTCGGCCATCCAGCTTGCGCCACCGCTGCTCTCCGCCATGAACTTGCGCTCGCGGCCGTCAAAGGACTTGAAATGGCTGCCATAGCCCGGCGGCACCTTGACGCCGGCGGCCTGGCGGATGTCGAAGCTCGACTCGTCATGGATCATGATGATGTGCGGACGGCGACCGGCCACATGACAGGAATCGACCAGCGGCACCTTCAGCCGCTCGGCGGTCACGGCTTCCGATTCCATGAAGCCGTAATTGACGAAATCGGAAACCGCGGTCACGCCCGAGCGGGCGAATTTGGAGAGATAGCCATCGTCGTAATAGCCGCGCCAGGCTTCATCGGGCCAGACGACGGAATAACCGGCCAGGCTTGCGAGACAGGCCAGCAGGCCAGCAGTGGCCGGCAGGCGGCGGATGCGGAACGGGTCGAGCCACCACAGCGCGTACATCAGCGGCAGGATGACAAGGGATGCGCCGACCACGCTCCAGCGCAAGTTCGGAAAGATCGTGAACAGATACGCCGCGGTGTCGCGGTCGATCACCATCAGGTCGACGAAGTTCGCGGTCATCTGCACGACGTCGTGCTTGAGCCGCGACAGCAGCACCAGCAGCACGACCAGCGTGAGCGACAGCGCGCCCGATAGCGCCGGACGCCGTAGCAGCGCGACAAAAAGGAAGTTCAGGATGCCCCAGGCCAGGGCAAAACCCATGCGGCCGCCGAAATCGCTTTCGGTGTGCAGCAGGAGCGCCAGCGCCGATATGTGCGGTGCAGCAACGGCCGAAAGCCGCCAGAAACCGATCGCGGCAAGCCCGGCAGCAAGGGTGGTGGCGGAGGGCCCTGGATTTGGCGCGGGCGCCATGGGGGAACGCAACATGACCCGGCGCAATACATAGCCTTGGCTGGCGACGACCAGGAGACGCACGACCCATCCGGAACCTGAGCCGTGTCACAAAAACGTAGTGGAATCGTCATGAACAGGCAATGAATTTGCCCTCGGTCGGACGTTTGCCGGTAGTCGTACGGCCGTTGAGCGCCATGATCAGGCCGGCCGTGGCCGGCTGGCTATCCCCTCGATGAAAAGATCCAGTATTGCCTCGGCGGTCCGCTCGGCCTCGGGGCCGGCCACGCCCCAGCGCGTGAAATGGCCGTCGATATTCATCCGGGCAAAACCATAGACCAGCGCCCGGCCGGCGATCTGCACCTGCTTGAGGTCGGCGCTGCGGAGCTGACCCGCCGCAAAGGCTTCGGCCAGCGTTTGCTCGGTCAGCGCGATCAGTTCGGCGTTATCGCTGGCGATGGCGGCCGACTGGTCGTGATCGAACAGGCGGCGGCTCGAAATGATTTCGAAATGGGTCGGGTTGCGCATAGCCCAGCGCAGATACGCGAGCCCGAGGCAGCGAAAGCGGCCGAGCGGATCGCTGGCTGGTGCCGCGGCAAGCGCCGCCTCGATCTCGGCCCGGAACCGCCGCTGCGCCTCTTCCGCCACCGCCTGGATCAGGGCATCGCGGCTCGGAAAATGCCGGAACGGCGCGCCTGGCGATACGCCGGAACGGCGGGCGGCCTCCCGGACGCTGACCGCCTCCGCCCCGCCCTCGCCGATCAGTTGCAGCGCGGCTTCGATCAGGACGCGCCGCAGGTCGCCGTGATGGTAGGGTTTTGGCGGGGCCGCTCGCGCAACGCGGCGGCGCGACTTGGTGGTGGGGGATTTTGCGACGGAAGGCTTGGCTGACGGACGCATGCCCTCTCCTACCATCACCCGGTCGTGAATGTAAGCACCGATTACACGGATTGACCCGATCCGCAGAGTGCATGTAACTGGTGATTACATTGCCATCCACGCCATTGCGAGCCAACGGGTCGCAATGACGGCTTAGACAAAAGGGGACGAACATGCCGACACATCAAAAATGGTTCGAAGGCTGGCGGCTGTTCGCCCTGCTCGCGTTGACGCTGCTGGCCATGAGCATCGGGATCGCCGGCATGCGCGGGTTCGAAGTCGACGGCGTGCGCATGGTGATCCGCTTCACCGCACGCAGCTCGCTGGTGCTGTTCTGCCTTGCTTTCGCAGCCGCCGCGCTGGCGCTGTTATGGCCGAACGCCTCGACGCGGTGGCTGCGCCGCAATCGCCGCTATCTCGGCGTCACCTTTGCGGCCTCGCACGCCATCCATGCGGCCGCAATTGCCTGCTTCGCCGTGATGGACTCGATAGGCTATGCGGCGGCGACCTCGATCGCGTCCTATATCTTCGGTGGCATTGGCTATGCCTTCATTGTCGCGATGGCCGCGACCTCGTTCGACCGCACGGCCGCTGCGATCGGCGCACGCGCCTGGCGCCGGCTGCATCTCGTGGGCGGCTACTATCTGCTGTTCCAGTTCATGGTGTCGTTCGGCAAGCGGATTCCCGACATGCCGCTCTACGCGCTGTTCCTGATTCCGCTCGTGGCCGTGTTCGCGCTGCGGATGATCGCGATGGCGCCGCGTGCCCAGGCGCCGGCACGGGCGGGCTAGTCGTCCTTCAGGTAAAACTTCCGTCCGAGACGGCGGTGCACTGACAGGACGGCCCGGTCGACGTCGCTGATCAGGCTGTCGCCGAGAACGACGTTGGGGATTTCCCAGTTCCGCCCTTCGCGGATGTTGGGAAGCGCACGCACGGCGGGGACGGACGCCGTTTCGCATCCCGGTTGGCTGCGAAGCGCCGCGTCGGCGATCTGCGTCAGCTCGGCTCTGCTTTTTCCCGTCGTCACTGGTGGCCGGTGCCTTTGCTCATCTTTGCGGCGTCAGCCCGAGGCGCTTGGCGATGATCCGGTCGAGGGTGCGCTTGGGCAACACCGCCGCCATGAACTGGCGCATCGGATCCGGCGCGATGACGTAGCGCACCTTGGGATTGGGCCGCGTCAATGCCTCGAACACCTTCTCGGCGATCTGCTCGGCCGGCAATCCGTTCGCGCCGAGTTGCAGCATGAAGGCGCGGATTTTCTCCAGCGCCGGGAAATACGGCGAGTTTTTGTAGGCGGAGATATCGACCTCCTCGGCCTTGCTCCAGATCGGCGTTTTGACCACCCCCGGCGCAATGATGATGACGTCGATCCCGAACAACATCAGTTCGCGGCGCAAGCTCTCCGACAGCCCCTCGATGGCGTGCTTGGAGGCGGAATAGGCCGAGGTCAGCGGATTGCCGTTCTTGCCGGCGACCGAGGAGATCATCACGATCCGCCCCTTCGGCCCATTCAGGGCCGGATCGGAGCCGAGCAGCGGCCCGAATGCCTGGGTCGCAATGATCGGGCCGATGAAATTGACCTCCATCTGGCGACGGAATTCGCCCGCCGCGAGTTCGAGCACGGGACCTGCGACCGCAATGCCGGCATTGTTGACGAGGCCGGCGAGCGTTTCGCCATCGAGCGCGGTGCGGACCTCGCGCGCAGCCGCCAGCACCGCGGCTTCATCGGTGACATCGAAGATCAGCGGCGTGAAGTTCGCCCCGAACTCACCCTTGAGACGGTCGGCATCAGCCTGCTTGCGCACGCTGCCGAACACGCGGAAGCCGCGGTCGAGCAAGAGCTTCGCACTGGCCCAGCCGATGCCGGTGGACGCGCCGGTGATGACAACAGATCTCATGACCTAAGCCCTTGTAAGAGGTCTAATGAAGTTCGTCGTGAAGGAATGCTTAAGCGCCGGCTCCGTGGGCTTCCTCCGCGGAGTGCAGCCAGCCTTGACGGCGTCTTGTTCGGCAGATTGCTATTCGAGTTTTTCCGGGAACGGTTTGGTGAGGATAGCAGCCGGACCGGGGTACCGGAAGCCGCGGCAGATGGCCGATCCGGTTCGACATCGGCGATTTATCGCGCGAAATCACGGCATACGTCCCGATCGGATTGGTAAAGCAATTCAGAACGCAAAATTTGCAATGCGCGGCCTGCTTCGACATGCGCCTGTCCACAACAACCGCGGCCGATGCATTGCCCGATTCCAATGCAGTCGACCTGTGTTCTACCGGGTCCCCGCCTTTAACGCGGGTGTAAGGCTCGGCCGGCCATTGTGGGCGCGAACCCTTCAACAACAGACAGGCTGCCCACAATGGTGCAACAGCCGGCGCACTCGATCATTGCCGAACTTGAAGATGCCGTCAGAGGCGGTTCATCCGCCAAGCGGGTGGAGACCCTGCGGCAGGTCACCGATCTCTTCCTCCATGACGGAGAACGCCTCAGCGACGACCAGGTCAAGGTCTTCGACGACGTGCTCTGCCTCCTGATCGCGCGCGTCGAGACGCGGGCGAAGGCCGAGCTTTCCAAGCGGCTGGCGCCGCTCGACTACGCTCCGTTCGAAGTCATCCAGCATCTCGCCTGGGATGACGAGATCGAGGTCGCCGGCAACGTACTGGCCCATTCCAGCCGGCTCGGCACCGACGTGCTGGTCGAGATCGCCAGCAGCAAGGGACAGGATCACCTGCTCGCCATTTCCGGCCGCGCCGAACTGCCCGCGGCCGTGACCGACGTCATCGTCGACCGCGGCGAAGGCCAGGTGATCCGCAAGCTCGCCAACAATGCCGGCGCCAAGTTTTCCGACCAGGGCTATTCCACCATCGTCGCCCGCGCCGGCGCCGACGACGAACTGGTCGAAATCCTCGGCCTTCGCGCCGATTTCCCGGCAAAGTTCATTGCGGACCTGCTGCGCCGCGCCAAGGAGACCGTTCGCACCCGGCTTCTGGCCATCGCGCCGCCCGCGCTCCAGGAAGAGATCAAGCGGGTCCTGAACGAGGTCGCCCGCGAGGCCCCGCCACCGAGCCGGAGTTTCGGAGTCGCCGAGGAACTCGTGAAGCTGATGAAGGGGCTGAACGAGCTCGACGACGCGGCGGTGTACAAATTCGCGGAGTCGAACAAGTTCGACGAAGTGACGGTCGCACTTGCCGTCCTCAACGACATGCCGGTCGAGATGACAGCGAAGCTGATGGAAGGGCCGCGCGCCGACCTAATCCTGATTCCCTGCCGCTCAGCACGACTGAACTGGCCGACGGTCGAGTCGATCCTGCGCAACCGCCCGGCGCATCCGATCAGCGAGCAGACGCTGGAGATCGCGCAGCGCGATTTCCGCAAGCTGTCGATGGAGACGGCCCAGCGCACCGTCCGCTTCTGGCAGTTGCACAACAAGATCGAGAAAGAACCAATCATCCGGACGAATTGAGCGGCGCCGTCGTCACGGCACCGAGCCTGGATCGGGGCGAACTTGGATTCTCGTTTGACGAACGAGAATGCACATTAGGCAACCGAGCTTTGACTCGGTAAACGCTGATCTTTCCGTCGCTAATGTAATTGTTGAACTGCTCCCTGCCCAAGAATGTGCATTAGGCGTCAGTTCTTCGTTTCGGCTCGGCTGGCGCGCTTCGAGCGGCGGGTTGAAGAATGTGCTTGAAGCAGCAACCCTTCGAGGAAACGGCGAGAACGCTTGTGCGATCTCGCCGGATATACCGAGCAAGGCTTAAAAATTGGTATGCCGGTAATGCATCGAACCGGCCACTGAATGCTCTCGTGTCCCGGACGCGTTGCAGCGCGCTCCCGGCGATGCGAAGCATCGTCCGGTGCGATGCGCCGCAGAGCCGGGACCGCTTCGATGGACCCCGGACCAGCAGCGCATCACTAGCGTGCTGCGCTGCATCCGGGGAACGACACCGTCAGTTCTTCGTCTTGTCGACCAGCGCGCCCTTCTTGATCCACGGCATCATGTCGCGGAGCTTGGCGCCGACTTCCTCGATCGGGTGCTGGGCGAGCTTGGCGCGGGTCGCTTTGAACGAGGTCTGGTTGACCTTGTTCTCCAGCATCCAGTCGCGGGCGAACTTGCCGGACTGGATGTCGTTGAGCACCCGCTTCATCTCCTTCTTGGTCTCGTCGGTGACGATACGCGGGCCGGTGACGTATTCGCCGTACTCGGCGGTGTTGGAGATCGAGTAGTTCATGTTGGCGATGCCCCCTTCATAGATCAGGTCGACGATCAGCTTCACCTCGTGCAGGCACTCGAAATAAGCCATCTCGGGCGCGTAGCCGGCTTCGACCAGCGTCTCGTAGCCGCCCTTGATCAGTTCGACCAGGCCGCCGCAGAGCACCACCTGCTCACCGAACAGATCGGTCTCGCACTCTTCCTTGAAGGTGGTCTCGATGATGCCCGCGCGGCCGCCGCCGATCGCCGAGGCACAGCTCAAGCCCAGGTCATGGGCATTGCCGGAGACGTCCTTGGCGATCGCGATCAGGCAGGGCACGCCGCCGCCGCGCTGATATTCCGAGCGCACGGTATGGCCGGGGCCCTTCGGGGCGATCATCAGCACGTCGAGGTCGGCGCGGGGATCGAGCAGGTTGAAATGGACGTTGAGGCCGTGCGCGAATACCAGCGCCGCACCCTTCTTCATGTTGTCGTGCAGGTGCTCGCGGTAGATGTCGCCCTGCAGTTCGTCCGGGGTCAACATCATCACGAGGTCGGCCCATTTCGCGGCCTCGGCGACTTCCATCACCTTGAAGCCGGCGGCTTCCGCCTTCTTGGCCGAGGCCGAGCCCTTGCGCAGCGCAATCGCCACCTCCTTGACGCCGGAGTCCTTCAGGTTCAGCGCATGGGCGTGGCCCTGACTGCCATAGCCGACGATGACGATCTTTTTGCCCTTGATCAGGTTCAGGTCGGCGTCGCGATCGTAATAAACACGCATGGTCGTTTCCTCAATCGATGGCCAAAAAGGGCCGGTTAATCAGGCATTTGGACAGGTGGGACCGCCGGTCGCCCGCGAATTTCCGGCGTTGTCTAGAGCATTTTCCCTCGAAGGGGAAACCCGTTTATGCATGGCCCGGTGCGGCATCATGCGTCCATGAAGACCGGGTAGAGCGAGGCCAGGAGCAGCACTGCCATCACGATGTTGAAGGCGCGCACCGCCCGGCGGGAGGTCAGGATCGGCCGTAGGGCGGTGCCGAACAGGGCCCAGGCCGTGCAGGACAGGATGCCCAGGAGCAGGCTTAAGCCGACCTGGATCGCGATATTCCAGGGATAGGCGGCGATCGCCGCATAGGCGGTGATGGTGCCGATCACCATGACCCAGCCCTTGGCGTTGACCCACTGGAACATCGCCGCGCCCCAGAACGTCATCGGACGACCCCGGCTGTCCTGATCCGCGGACGGCGGCTCGGACATCGCAATCGCCCAGGCCAGATAGATCAGGTAGGCCACGCCGGTATATTTCAGGATGGTCTGCAGCACCGGATAGGCGATGAAGATGGTCCCGAGCCCGAGACCGACGGCGCCGACCATGAAGGCAAAACCGACCGTGATTCCCATGATGTGGGGGATGGTCGGACGGAAGCCGTAGGTGAGCCCCGACGACAGCAGCATGATGTTGTTCGGCCCCGGCGTGAAGAACATCACGGTGGCGAACATGATGAAGGCGATCAGCAGGGATTGCGACATGGGGGCCTCATGCGATCTTTGGCAGAACTTGTTTTTCTGAAGCCTTGGTAGGTTTGGAGAGCAACATGACGGCGATGCCGCCGACCACGGTGACCATGCCGCCAAGCCGTAGCGGCCCAAAGGTTTCGCCGAACACGACGCTCGATGCAGCGGAACCGACGAACGGCACCAACAGCGCGAACGGCACCACTTGCGCCGCCGGGTAATCCCGCAGCAGCCGGCCCCACAGCCAGTAGGCGATGCTGGTGGAGACGCCGCCGAGGCCAATCATGCACAGCAAGCCGCTCAGCGACATGTGGGTCAGCGCATACCAGGTCGGCTGCGGGCCATTGCTGACCAGCGTCAGCGCAAACAGCGGAACAGCCGCGACCAGACACAGCCACGCGAACAGGTCGAACATCGGCACGCCCTGCGCATGCCGCAGCAGCAGGTTGCCGGCCGCGAAGCTGAGCGGCGAGATCATCAATATCGCGAAGGCGCTGACGCTGAAATCGTAGCCGACGGTGCCGCAGATCATCAGCAGGCCTGCGGTGGCGATGGCAATGCCGACTGTCTGCCCCGCGCCCGGCCGCTCGCGAAACAACAGCGCGGCAAAGCCGATCGTGAACAGCGCCTGACTCTGCACGATCACGCTGGAGAGACCGACCGGAACGCCGAGCGCAATGGCAAAGGCCTGGGCGAGAAACTGGCCGAGGAACAGGGTGAAGCTGATCGCGACCAGCACCGTCCAGGAAACCTTGGGCCGCGCCACGAACAGGCAGGGCAAGGCCGCAATGGAAAAGCGCAGCGTCGTCATCAATTCCGGCGAAAACTCGTCGAGCGCGATCCGGCTGGCCACAAAAGCAAGCCCCCAGATCACCGCCACCAATACGGCGATGCAAACATCGGCCGGTTTCATTTTTTCTAGCTCTGTTGATCCGGCTTTGGTTTGCGCAGGATATAGGTGCCGTGCAGCGGCGCGTGGTAGTCGACCGATTCCAGCGTGAAGCCGATATCGGTCAGCATGCGCTCGATCACCCAGCCGAAGGTCGAGTACTCGTCGCGCATATGGGTGACCACGCCGTCGCGCTGGAAATCGTGGTTCTTGATGGTGAAATCGGCCCACTGCTCGACATCGCGCTCGGTGCCGTCGGGCATGCTGACGAATACGATGTCGCGCAGGTAGAAATTCGCGCCGGGCTTCAGCGCGGCATAGATCCTTGCCAGCGCCACCGCCTTCCAGAAGTCAGGCAGATGGTGCAGCGTGAATTCGCTGACGATCAGGTCGTAGGAATTGGGCTGGTAGGCAAAGCTCAGCAAGCCTGCCGGCTGGGTGCGGATCGCAACCTTGCGGTCGCGGGCCTGGATATTGGCGAGCGCCAGCATCGCCGGCGAAATATCTATTGCATCGACCTCGGCCCCCATCAACGCCGCTTCGCAGGCCAGTACACCGTTGCCGCAACCGATATCGGCCACGCGCCAGCCGCGCTGCACGCCGAGCATGGTGAGCGCGGCCCGCGCGCGATCGTCGCTGTTGTCATGCCGGTCGTAGATCGAGGCGACCGCCGAATCGAGCCCGAGCCGCCGCCTTTGAGTGTAATACCAGTCCCGCGCCAGCATGTTCACATCCCCTCAGGCCCACGCCCGATCGCGGCAACGCCAGTGCGCGACACCTCGACAAGGCCGAGCGGGCGCATCAGGTCGATAAATTCACTGATCTTGGATGAATTGCCTGTGATCTCGAACACAAAACTCTCGGTCGTGGCGTCGATCACGCGGGCACGGAACGCGTCCGCCAGCCGCAACGCCTCGACCCGGCTGTCGCCGCGGCCACGCACCTTCACCATCGCGAGTTCCCGCTCGATCGAGCGGCCGGTAATCGTCATGTCGACGACGCGGTAGACCGGGATCATGCGGTCGAGCTGGTGCTTGATCTGCTCGATCACCGTCGGTGTACCCGTCGTGACGATGGTGATGCGCGAGAGATGCTTGTGGCTCTCGGTTTCGGAGACGGTGAGACTGTCGATGTTGTAACCGCGCCCCGAAAACAGGCCGATCACGCGCGCGAGCACGCCGGGCTCGTTCTGCACCAGCACCGAGAGCGTATGCGTCTCGTTGGGATCGTGGCGCTCTTCCAGAAAGTAGGCGGATGCGGGCTGATTCATTGTCGTCCCCTCGGATTCCTTCTTTGTCACGTCATCGCCCGCTGATCTGCGGCAGCGGCATCCGGCCCGACCCAGTGGTGAAATCGGTCAAAATCGATGTTGCCACCGCTCAAAACAAGGCCAACGCGCTTACCTTGAAGTTTCTTCTTCTCCTGCAGGGCTGCCGCGAGTGCAGCCGCGCCGGCGCCTTCCGCAAGATTGTGCGTATCGGTCCAGTAAGCCCGCATCGCCGAGGCGATTTCATCGTCCGTGACCTGCACGACGCGGGAAGCGCCCTTGCAGATGATCGCGACCGCGTCGGCATCGGGAATGCGTGTCGCTACGCCATCGGCGCGCGTGTTGCTGGTTTCGGTCGTTACGACGCCGCCGGCCACGAACGAGAGCGCATAAGAGGGCGCTTCGGTCGATTGCACGCCAACGATTTCCGTCTTCAAACCCAGCAGATCGCGCGCCAGGATGCAGCCGCAAATGCCGGAGCCCTGCCCGATCGGAACATAGAGAACGTCGAGATCCGGCGCCTTTCGCAATAGTTCGAGCGCATAGGTCGCAACACCCAGGACGAGATCGGGATGGAAGGCCGGCACGATTTCCAGCCCATTGATCTCCGCGCGACGATAGGCTTCCTCGCGCGCCGCCTGAAAATCCTCGCCGTGCTCGACAAGCTCGGCGCCAAATCCGCGTATCGCGCGATTTTGCTCGACCGAATTGCCGTGCGGGACATAGATCGTCACCGGCACGCCGTGACGGCTCGCCGCAAACGCGAGACTCTGTCCATGATTGCCGCGCGTCGCCGAAATGATCCCGGGCGTGTTGGGCCGTTCACGCTTCAGGCGTTCAAGGTAGATCAGCCCGCCGCGCACCTTGAAAGCGCTAGTCGGGGTATGGTTCTCGTGCTTGACAACAATCGTGGTGCCGAGCCGGTCGCCGAGCAGCGGCCAGGCATGAGCCGGCGTCGGCGGCACCGCCTGCCCCACAATCTCGTGCGCGCGTTCGAGCTCTCTGAGGTCAAACACTTCTCGATCCTCTCATAGGCTCGTCATCCCCGCGAAGGCGGGGATCCAGTATTCCAGAGGCGCCCGAGATTAGCGGAGACGTTCCGGCGTACTGGATCGCCCGGACTTCTGCGTGAAGACGCGCTTCGCGCTTTCGCCGGGCGATGACAGCGGAATTTTTGTCTCGCGTCCTCACAGCGAACCCTTGTCTCGCATTCTCACACCAGCGCCTTGCCGCCGGCGAACGCCGCGGCGGTGGCTTCATCGGTTGCTTCCGCCGGCAGCAGCATTTCGTTGTGCGCCTTGCCGGACGGAATCATCGGGAAGCAGTTTTCCAGCGCGGCGACGCGGCAATCGAACAGCACCGGACGCTTGACCTTGATCATCTCCTTGAGCGCACCGTCGAGATCGCCGGGCTTGATCGCCTGGATGCCGACGCAGCCGAACGCATCGGCGAGCTTGACGAAATCCGGCAGCGCCTCGGAGTAAGAATGCGACAGCCGGTTGCCATGCAGGAGCTGCTGCCACTGCCGCACCATGCCCATGTACTGGTTGTTCAGGATGAAGATCTTGATCGGCAGTTCAAACTGAACCGCCGTCGACATCTCCTGCATCGTCATCTGCACCGAGGCGTCGCCGGCAATGTCGATCACGAGGCTGTCAGGGTGCGCAACCTGCACGCCGAGCGCTGCCGGCAGGCCGTAGCCCATGGTGCCGAGACCGCCCGACGTCATCCAGCGATGCGGCTCCTCAAAACCGAAGAACTGCGCCGCCCACATCTGATGCTGGCCGACTTCGGTGGTGATGTAGGTGTCATGGCCGCGCGTCGCCTCGAACAGCTTCTGAATGGCGTATTGCGGCAGGATGACGTCGTTGCTCTTCTTGTAAGCGAGCGAATTGCGCGCGCGCCAGGTGGCGATCTCCTGCCACCAGCTCTTGATGTCAGGCTTCTTCGCCTCCGCCCTGAACACCTGCAGCAGGTCGCCGAGCACATTGCCGGCGTCGCCGATGATCGGCACGTCGACGCGGATGTTCTTGTTGATCGAGGACGGATCTATATCAACGTGGATCTTCTTCGAGCCTGGCGAGAATGCGTCGGTCCGGCCGGTGATGCGGTCGTCGAAGCGCGCGCCGACGCACAGCATGACGTCACAACCATGCATCGCCATGTTGGCCTCGTAGGTGCCGTGCATGCCGAGCATGCCGAGCCAGTTCTTGCCGGTTGCCGGATAGGCGCCGAGGCCCATCAGTGTCGAGGTGATCGGAAAGCCAGTGACCTCGACCAACTCGCGCAACAGCTTCGACGCCTCGGGTCCGGAATTGATGACGCCGCCGCCGGAATAGATCACCGGGCGCTTTGCGGCAGCCAACAGCGCCACCGCTTTTCGGATCTGTGCCGCATCGCCTTTCACCCGCGGGGTATAGGACACATGCACGTCGGATTTGCGCGGCGGATGATAGGTGCCGACCGCAAACTGCACGTCCTTGGGCACGTCGACCACGACGGGTCCGGGACGGCCCGTGGTCGCAACGTAGAACGCCTCGTGCAGCACCTTGGCCAGATCGTTGACGTCGCGCACCAGCCAGTTGTGCTTGGTGCAGGGACGGGTGATGCCGACGGTGTCGCATTCCTGGAACGCGTCGTTGCCGATCAGGTGCGTCGGCACCTGGCCGGTGATGCACACCAGCGGGATCGAATCCATCAGCGCATCCGTCAGCGGCGTCACCATGTTGGTGGCGCCTGGGCCTGACGTCACCAGCACCACGCCCGGCTTGCCAGTCGAGCGCGCGTAGCCCTCCGCCGCATGGCCGGCGCCCTGCTCGTGCCGCACCAGGATGTGCTCAACGTCGCTCTGCTGGAAAATCTCGTCATAGATCGGAAGCACCGCGCCGCCGGGATAGCCGAAGATGTGCTGGACACCGTGATCGATGAGCGCGCGCACGATCATCGCGGCGCCGGTCATCTGATTGGGGTCGTTGCTCTTGTCGGTCATGGTCTGCTCCGGATGCGCTTGTCGGCGCGGCTTCTTTCGGTTGTCTGTTTTGGGAAATAAAAAAGGGCCCGAGAGGCCCCATGCACACCGCCTGAATTTGGATGGCCGCTAGCCATCCCCGGCGGTGTGCCTGGGTACGACGACGATAAGCAGTTTGGTAATAATGTTACGCATTTTGCGGCCCGGACTTCCCAAAGGTTGCGCGGGTTATACCGTTCGGCCCCCGGAAGTCAAGGGACGGACGCTCTCGGCGCGATTTAGGCATTGTAGCGGTGTTCCGGGCATTCGGCGAGGGGGAATTTTATGCGTGCAGCCATGCGAGGCCGTTAAGCCGACGTCATTCCGGGATGGTCCGAAGGACCAGACCCGCCGCCTCCGGCGTCACCCATTCGAACTCCGGCAGTTGATGCCTGAACCACGTGAACTGCCGTTTTGCATAATGGCGGGTGTCGGCGCGGCCGATTTCGGCGGCCTCCTCGCGCGTGATTTCTCCCCTGAGGTGCCGGATCAGCGCCGGCACGCCATGGGCCTTCATCGCCGGCAGCAGGGGATCGAGCTTTCGCCCGGCAAGCGCTGCGACCTCGTCCAGCGCGCCCGCGGCCAGCATCGCGCCGAATCGCGCATCGATCCGCGCGTAAAGCTTTTCGCGCTCAGGCGCAAGGAACAGCGCCGAGAACTCGCTCCGAGGCAGCAGCGGCGGCAGGCCCTCGCGATGCCAGTCCGGCAGTGCGCGGCCGGTGGCTTCCACGACTTCCAGGGCGCGGGCAATCCGGGTGCGGTCGCGCGGCTTCAGGCGCTCGGCGGAGACGGGATCGCGCCGCGTCAGCTCAGTGTGCAGCGCTTCAACGCCGTCGCGTTCCAGCCGCGCCCGAACGGCATCGCGAACCTCGGCGGGGATCGGCGGCACCGCGGAGAGACCGCGCGTCAATGCCTTGAAATAAAGGCCGGACCCGCCGACGAAGATTGGCAGCCGCTTTTCCGCGCGCGCCTCTGCGAGCACCTTTCCCGCATCCGTCACCCACGCTCCGGCCGAGAAATTGACCGATGCGTCGACATGGCCGTAGAGCCGGTGCGGCACGCGCGCCTCCTCCTCCGGCGTCGGCCGTGCCGTGATGATGCAGAGATCGCGGTAGACCTGCATCGAATCGGTGTTGATGACGACGCCGCCGGTCTTTTGGGCCAATTCGAGCGCCAGGGCCGACTTGCCGCTGGCGGTCGGCCCTGCGATAAGCACGGCCTTGCTCAAATCTAGCTGATACGTCTGCATGTCCCTGGTCGCCACCCTGATCTGCAATCCGGCCAACCCCGCGCTCGACACCACCGTCGTCGACGGCGCGCTGGCCGTTCTCCCGTCGCCGGGAACGGCGCAATGGCTGTTCGACGAAGTGGCAGTCGACATTCCCTTCGACAGCCAGGTCAAGAGCCCGGACGAGATCAAAGCGATCGAGACCCGCCTGCAACAGGCGCGCGGTGACCTGCCGATCGACATCGTCGTGCAGCCTGCCGCGTTCAGGCGCAAGAAGCTTTTTCTCGCCGACATGGACTCCACCATGATCGGCCAGGAATGCATCGACGAGCTGGCTGACTTCGCCGGGCTGAAGGCGCATGTCGCAGGCATCACCGAGCGCGCGATGCGCGGCGAGATCGAATTCGAGCCGGCGCTGCGCGAGCGTGTCGCGCTCCTGAAGGACCTGCCCGTCGGCGTGGTCGACGAAGTCCTGGCAAAGCGCATCACGCCGACACCGGGAGGCCGTGAGTTGGTTTCCACCATGCGCGCCAACGGCGCCTGGACCTGCCTGATCTCCGGCGGCTTCACGCTGTTCACCCATGCGGTCGCGGCCAAGATCGGTTTCCAGGAAAACCGCGCCAACGAGTTGAAGGTGCGGGACGGCAAATTCAGCGGCGAGGTTGCCGAGCCAATCCTCGGCCGCGCCGCCAAATTGGCTACGCTCATCGAGCTTCGCGAATCCTTCGATCTCGACGAGATCGACACGCTGGTGATCGGCGACGGCGCCAATGACCTCGGCATGATCCAGGCGGCGGGGTTAGGGGTCGCCTATCACGCCAAGCCGGCGGTGGCCGCCGCTGCCGCCGCGCGGATCGACTACGGCGACCTCACTGCGCTGCTCTATGCACAGGGATATCGGCGCGAGGAGTTTGTGGGGGGATAAGAACTCTTGCGTCGTCCCTGCGCACGCAGGGACCCATACGCCGCGGCCCGTCCATGATGCGATGGGGCCAGTTGCCTTTGATACAATCCGCGCTGGTGGTTATGGGTCCCTGCGTGCGCAGGGACGACAGTGTTTTTCGGGTCAACCGCTACGTGATCTATCACTGCACGCCGAGCGCCACGAACCGCAATTCGCCCTCGCCGTTCGACACCAGCAGCAGCACCGATTTCTTGCCGTCCTTCTTGAGCTGATCGACGCGCTTTTTGATGTCGGCGGCGCTGGCGACCGCTTCCTGCGCCACCTCGACGATGACGTCGCCGGCGGAGAGCCGCTTGTCGGCGGCGTCGGAGGAGCCGTCGACACCGGTGATGATGACGCCCTTCACGCTCTCCTTGATCTTGTACTTCGTCCGCAGGTCCTTGCTCAGCGCGGCAAGATCGAGGCCGAGCGCCTTTTGCGTCACCGGCTTCTCGACAGGGTCTTCCTTGGTCTTGGCGGCGGCCTGCTGCACCTTTTCGGTATCCTCAAGGCGGCCGAGCGTAACCTTGCGGGTTTCCTCGTTGCCCTTGCGGATGATGACCACGTCGACTTCCTTGCCGACGGCGGTATCGGCGACGACGCGGGAGAGATCCTTCGGGTCCTTGACCTCCTTGCCGTCGAACTTGACGACGACATCGCCGGGCTCAATGCCGGCAGGCTTGGCCGGCCCCTTGTCGTCAATGCCGGCGACCAGCGCGCCGCGGGCGGGCTTGATGTTGAGGCTTTCGGCGATCTCCTCGGTGACCTGCTGGATCCGCACGCCGAGCCAGCCGCGGCGCAGTTCGCCGAACTGCCGGAGCTGATCAACTACGGCGGCCACCGTCTTCGACGGCACCGCGAAGCCGAGGCCGATCGAACCGCCGGTCGGCGAGATGATCAGCGTGTTGACGCCGACCACTTCGCCTTCGAGGTTGAACAGCGGCCCGCCGGAATTGCCGCGGTTGATGGAGGCATCGGTCTGGATGTAGCTGTCGTACGGCCCCTGGCTGATGTCGCGGTTGCGCGCCGACACGATGCCGGCCGTGACCGAGCCGCCGAGGCTGAACGGATTGCCGATCGCAATCACCCATTCGCCGAGCCGCAGCTTGTCGGAATCGCCGAACTTCACCGCGGTCACCGGCTTCACCGGCTTGAACTTCAAGACCGCAATGTCGGTCTTCTTGTCGACGCCGACCAGTTCGGCCTTGATCTTGGTGCCATCGTTCATGATCAAGTTGATCTCGTCGGCATCCGCGATGACGTGATTGTTGGTGACGACGACCCCGGCAGCATCGACGATGAAACCGGAGCCGAGCGAATTGGTCTTGCGCGGCGGCTGCATTTCGCCGCTCTTGTCGCCGCCCTTGGGCAGGCCGCCGCGCCGGTTCTTGAAGAAGTCGTCAAAAAACTCCTCGAACGGTGAGCCCGGCGGCAATTGCGGCATCGTATCCCTGCCGCCCTTGGCTTCCACGCTCTGCGAGGTCGAAATATTGACGACGGAATCGATCACCTTCTCGGCAATGTCGGCGATACCGTCCGGCCCGCGCGCGCTGGCGGGCACTGAAGCCAGTATGCTGGCGGCACCGAGCGAGATCGCAATCCCCATCAGGCGCAGGCGGCTTTTCAAGGCGGGTCTGGCACCGGTCATGTCGGCTCGTCTCCAAAGGCTCAAATTTGGGCCCACAGTGCGCCCGAACGGGTCTTGGACGCAAGCATCTGCGCCTGACATTCCAGCGAAAAACGGGCGGATCTCGGCTCACGATTTCGTTGGCGCCAGAGCTAGTTGCGGCCGTTGATTACCGTCATTCCGGGGCGCGAAGCGAACTAAGATGTGCATTTCCACATCCGAGAATCTCGAGATTCCCGATGCGAAATTGCGCATCTGAGGACTGGTCCTTCGGACCATCCCGGAATGCCGGAAGAACCTTACCGCCGTACGAACCAGATCAGAAGCAGGCCGATGATCGCCGAGACGATGCCGACGATCCGCAGGATATTGTCCGGCGTCGCCAATGCGCTTTTCATCGCCCGGCGCATCCAGGCCGGGCTGGCTGCGAACATCAGGCCTTCAAGCACAAAGAGGATGCCCACACCGATGAGGAAGTCGGCGAACGCAATGGACCTCATCGGATGGCATCCCCCCGCTATTCAAGCGCCTTTTGCTTTTGTGCCGGCGAAGCGGCCCCCCGCTTCGCCGTAACGTGCGTATTGTGCGGGCCGGCCGTTTAAGGCTTCGGCGCCGCGGCAGCGGCGGCCGCCGGCGGGTGGCCCGACGGATTGGCGAAGAAGCGGAAGAACTCGGAATCGGGCCGCAGCAGGAAACGGGTATCGTTGGAGCGCAGCCCGGTCTCATAGGCCGACATCGAACGATAGAAGGCGAAGAACTCCGCATCCCTGCCATAGGCCTCGGCGAACAGCCGGTTGCGTTCGGCGTCGCCCACGCCGCGCGTCTGCTCGGCGGTCGAATTGGCCTCCGCGACGATGACGGTGGCCTCGCGATCGGCCTTAGAGCGGATCTCCTGCGACTTCTGGCCGCCCTGGGCGCGGAACTCCGCCGCCTCGCGCTGCCGCTCGGTCTGCATGCGCTGATAGACCGCCTGGCTGTTGGCCTCGGGCAGATCAGCGCGACGGATACGCACGTCGACCAGTTGGATGCCGTATTGGTCAGCCTCTCTGTCGAGTTGATCCCGAATCCGCGTCATCAACGTTTCCCGTTCGTCGCGCACCACGGTAATGAAGTTGACCTCGCCCAGCACGCGGCGCAGCGCCGCGTTCAGCAGCGTGGTGAGCTGGATGTTGGCGGCCTGGATCGAGCCGATGCTCTGATAGAAGCGCAGCGGGTTCTTGATCCGGTAGCGGGCGAAGGCGTCGACGACGAGCCGTTTCTGGTCGGAAGCAATGACTTCCTGCGATGGATTTTCCAGATCGAGGATGCGCTTGTCGATGCTGATGACGGTGTCGATGAACGGCGCCTTGAAGTTCAGACCCGGCTCGGACACGACGTCGACCGGCCGGCCGAGCCGGACCACGAGCGCCTGCTCGGTCTGCGACACAGTGAAGATCGAGCTGTAGCCCACGATCACCAGGGCGAACAGCAGGATCAGGGTGACAATACCCGTAACCGGAGACCTCATCGCGTGCCCCCCTGCTGCTGCTGACCGGCCGTCGGCGCCGGACGGCGCGGCGTCAACTCACTGAGCGGCAGATAAGGCACGATGCTCTGTGCGGAATTGCCGCCGTCATAGACCAGCTTCTCGGAGCCGCCGAGAATCCGCTCCATCGTCTCCAGGTAAATTCGCTGCCGCGTCACGTCCTTGGCCTTGTTGTATTCCTCGTACACCTTCATGAAGCGCGCGCTCTGGCCCTTGGCCTCGGCGATCGCCTGTTCCCTGTAACCTTCGGCAACCTGCAGGATCTGCGCAGCGCGGCCGCGGGCGTCGGGGATGACGCGGTTGGCATAGGTCTGCGCCTCGTTCTGCAGCCGCTCGAAGTCGGCGCGCGCGGCCTGCACGTCGCGGAACGAGTCGATCACTTGCGCGGGCGGGTCGACCTTCTGCATCTGCACCTGCGTGATCTGAACGCCGGATCCGTACGTATCCAGCGTCTTCTGCATCAGCTCGTGGACGGCCTGCTCGGTCAGATTGCGGGCGCCGGTGAGGATCGGCTGGATCTGCGAACGCCCGATCACCTCGCGCATCGCGCTTTCGGCCACCGCCTTCACGGTGCCTTCGGGATTCTGGATGTTGAAGAGGAAATTGCCCACGCCGTTGGGCTTGATCCGCCACAGCACCGTGAAGTCGACGTCGACGATGTTCTCGTCGCCCGTCAGCATCAGGCTTTCTTCCGGCACGTCCCGCATGGTGCGGCCGCGCCGCGCCGGGTCGTCGATCAGGCTCATGCCGATCGAAATGGTGGAGACGCGCAGCGCCTTCGGCAGCAGCACGGTTTCGATCGGATAAGGCAGATGATAGTTCAGCCCGGGTTCCACGGTGCGCACATGCTTGCCGAAGCGCAAGACGACACCGAGTTCTTCCGACTGCACGCGGAAGAATCCGGACAATCCCCAGATCACCAGCGCACCGGCCAGCACCAGCGCGATGCCCATGCCGCTGAAATGGCCGCCCGGCAGAAGCTGTTGCAGCTTGTCCTGGCCGCGCCGCAGCAGATCCTCAAGATCAGGTGGCCTCGGCCCGCCCGACTGCGGACCCGAACCCCACGGTCCCTTCGGACCCGGGCCCCATGGACCCCCACCCTGATTCTTCCACGGCATGCAAACTCTCCTCCGCGAGGGCCCGGGTCCGCCTGTTTTGGGCAGGATGCCCAGCCTCGCCTATCAGCCCGGCTTTATAGGGGACGGCTAGGTCCCTTACAACGCAAGCTTCCTGCACGAAGCAGCTATGCCTGACGCCACAATTGTCAATGTAAACATTGGTTAGCGAGGTTAACCCTGTCGGCGCCGACGAAATGTCACATAGGAGAAATCGGCGCTATCGTCCGGACCGGCCGGATTCCGTACGCGCGCCGCCTCTTCCCATGCGGTTGCATCGACTGCCGGGAAACGCGTATCGCCGTCGGGCCGGGTGTGCACTTCGGTAATCTCCAGGCGATCGGCGCTGTCCATCCATTGCGCGTAGATTTCCGCGCCGCCGATCACGGCGATCTCAGTGGCGAAACGTCGCAGTGCATCGCCGGTGGCGATCGCCTTCGCGTCGCTGAACGAATGGGTAACCACCACGCCATCGGCGCGAAAACCAGCGTCGCGGGTGACGACAATATTGGTCCGTCCGGGGAGCGGCCGGCCGATCGAGACGAAGGTCTTCCGGCCCATGACGACAGGTTTACCCGAGCTCAGCGCCTTGAAGCGCGCCATGTCGGATTTTAGCCGCCACGGAATGGCCCCCCTGGCTCCGATCACGCCGTTCTCGGCGACAGCGACGATAAGAACGATTTCCATCACCGCTCCCCTTGCGCTAACGCGCGCAGCGCCGGACCGCCGACCCGGCACACCGTCCAGTCGTCCATCAAGACCGCGCCGAGCGACTTATAGAATTCAATCGACGGCGTGTTCCAGTCGAGCACCGCCCACTGCAAGCGCGACCAGCCGTTCGCCACGCATTCCCTCGCGAGATGCACCAGCAGCGCCTTGCCGATTCCCTTACCGCGCAGCGCCGGGCGGACGAACAGATCTTCCAGATAGATGCCGGAGCGACCGCTGAAGGTTGAAAAATTCACGAACCAGACCGCGAAGCCGGTCGGCTCTCCGTCCCACTCGGCGATCTCGCAGAACAGGCGCGGATTGGCGCCGAACAGCGCCGCATTGATACCGGCCTCGGTCGCTTCCACTTCGTGCAGCAGCTTTTCGTATTCGGCGAGTTCGCGAACGAAGGACAGGACAAGTCCTGCTTCGCCCGGGCGCGCGCGGCGGATCGTCAGCGACATCAGATGCTCACACCGCTGGTCATACAGCCACTTCGGCCTTGATGTGCGGGTGCGGATCGTAGCCTTCGAGCGCGAAATCCTCGTAGCGGAACGCGAAGATATCCTTCACGTCAGGATTGATCTTCATGACCGGCAACGGCCGCGTCGGCCGCGTCAGTTGCAGACGTGCCTGCTCGAGGTGGTTGGAGTAGAGATGCGCATCACCCAGGGAGTGCACGAAGTCACCGGGCTTCAGTCCGGTCACCTGCGCCACCATCATCGTCAGCAACGAATAGGATGCGATGTTGAAGGGCACGCCGAGGAACACGTCGGCTGAGCGCTGATAGAGCTGACAGGAGAGCTTGCCGTTCGCAACGTAGAACTGAAACAGGCAGTGACAGGGCGGCAGCGCCATCTTGTCGACGTCGGCCGGATTCCAGGCGGTCACGATCAGCCGCCGTGAATCCGGGTTACGTCTGATCATGTCGATGACGTTGGAAATCTGGTCGATGCTGTGCCCGTCGGGCGCCGGCCACGAGCGCCATTGCGATCCGTAGACCGGGCCGAGATCGCCGTTGGCGTCGGCCCATTCATCCCAGATCGAAACGCCGTGATCCCTGAGATATTTGATGTTGGTGTCGCCGGCCAGGAACCAGAGCAATTCATGCACGATCGCCTTCAGCGGCAGCCGCTTGGTGGTCAGCATCGGAAAGCCGGCCGAGAGATTGAACCGCATCTGATGACCGAAGATCGACAGCGTGCCGGTGCCGGTGCGGTCGTGCTTCTTCGCGCCGTCGCTGAGGATACGTTCGAGCAGGTCGTGGTACTGGTTCATGGGTTGTGCTTCAGGCCTTTGTCGGAACGGCGAATTTAGCGGCCGGAACATCCGATCGACACGCCGATTCGGCTTTGCACCCCGATTATACCCGGAAAAATGATCCCTTTCCGAACAAACGACAAGGGGCGGAACCCGCGTTCCGCCCCTCGCCTATCCGTCTGATTACAGGGGATTAATTCACCGGCTTGACCACCGGTGTCCACTTCGCGATTTCGCTCTTTACCAGCGTTCCCAGCGCCGCCGGCGTACGATCGGCGGCAGGCGGTATGACGCTGCCGAGTTCGAGCAGGCGCTTGCGTACATTCTCGTCGTCGAGCGCCTTGACGATCGCGGCGTTCAACTTGGCGACGACATCCGGGGGCGTTCCCTTGGGCGCGAAGATCGCGTTCCATGCCTGGGCCTGGAAGGCCGGCAGGCCGGCCTCGGCGGTGGTGGGAACATTCGGCAAGGACGGGTTACGCTCGGGTGTCGCCACGGCGTAGGCCTTGATGGTGCCGCCGTTGATCTGCGGCACGGCATTGACGATCTGGTCGCACATGTAGTCGACCTGACCGGCCACCAGCGCGTTCATCGCAGGACCGGTGCCGTTGAAGGGAACGCCGATCGGCTTGACGCCCAGAACCGAATTCAGCAGTTCGCACGATACGTTCGAGACCGAGCCAACGCCGGCATGCGCCGCGTTGACCTTGGACTCGTTCGCCTTGACGTAGGCGATGAATTCCTTGAGGTCCTTTGGCGCAAAATCCTTGCGCGCCAGGATCAGGATCGGCGTGCCGGCGAGCAGTCCGACCGGCTCGAAGTCCTTTTCCGGGTGATAGGCGAGCTTGGGATAAAGCGGCACAGAAGCCGCATGCGTGCCCATATGCCCCGTGATCAGCGTATAGCCGTCATTGGCGGCGCGCGCGGCGCGGGTGGTGGCGGTGGTGCCGCCGGCGCCGACCACGTTTTCGATGATGATGGTTTGACCGAGCGTCTGCGCCATATGGCCGGTGACGATGCGCGCGATGACGTCCGTCGGACCACCCGCCGCAAACGGCACGATCATGGTGATGTTGCGCGTCGGATAAGTCTGAGCCTGGACCTGCGAAGACAAGCCCAGCCCCGCAAGCACTGCCAGAAAACCGCCCGCAAGCGAGCGACCGTACCAATTCATTTTGATCTCCCGGATCCGTTGCAATGCCGAGCCCGCCGGCCGGCATTTTCCATGGCATAGAAAATTATGCCCGAAATCGACCAGCCTTCGGGCTGCGGCGCACCGACGCAGGTCAGTTCTCCGATTCCACGAACACCTCATCGCGCTTCTTGCGCAGTGACGGCAGCACCGCAAGGATGAGCAACGCGGCTGCAATCGCCATCAATACCGCCGACAATGGTCGCGTCAGGAAGACGGACCAGTCGCCGCGCGAAATCAGGAGTGCGCGGCGCAGGTTTTCTTCCATCAGCGGCCCGAGCACCATCCCGAGCAGCAACGGGGCCGGCTCGAAATCGTGCTTGATCAGCCAGTAGCCGACCAATCCGAACGCACCAGCGATCATGACGTCGGTTGGCGCGTTGTTCACGGAGTAGATGCCGATACAGCAGAAAACCACGATCGACGGGAACATCAACCGGTACGGCACGCGCAACAGCCGGACCCATATGCCCACCAAAGGCAGGTTGATGATCAGCAGCATCAGGTTGCCGACCCACATCGAGGCAATCATGCCCCACACCAGGTCCGGCTGCTTCTGCATCACCTGGGGACCGGGCACGATGCCGTGAATCGTCATTGCGCCGACCATCAGCGCCATGACGGCATTGGGCGGGATGCCGAGCGTGAGCAACGGGATGAAGGAGGTCTGGGCGGCGGCATTGTTGGCACTCTCGGGGGCTGCGACGCCCCGGATTTCACCATGACCAAACTTCGAAGGATCTTTCGCGACCTTCTTCTCGAGCGTGTATGCCGCGAAGGATGCGATCACGGCGCCGCCGCCCGGCAGAATGCCGAGAATCGATCCGAGCACGGTGCCGCGCAGGATCGCAGGGGTCGTCTCCTTGAGATCCCTCCGCGTCGGCATCAGTCCCGACACCTTCTCCTGGACCAGCTTGCGATCGGTTTCGCCGCCGGCATCGAGATTGCGAATGATTTCTGCAAAGCCGAACAGTCCCATCGCCAGCGTAGCAAAACCAAGACCGTCAGCCAGTTCGGGAATGTTGAAGGCCATGCGGGACGCGCCGGTCTCGATGTCGGACCCGACCATCGAAAGCAGCAGGCCCATCACGATCATCGCGATCGCCTTCAGCACCGAGCCTTTCGCGAGCACAACCGCGAAGATCAGGCCGAGCACCATCAGCGAGAAGTATTCTGCAGGACCGAACGCCAGCGCAATCTTGGTGAGCGGCGCGCCCAGCAGGGCAATCAGCACGGTCGCGACACAGCCGGCGAAGAACGATCCGATCGCGGCGATCGCGAGCGCCGGGCCGGCGCGGCCTCTCTTCGCCATCTGGAAGCCGTCAAGCGCAGTGACCACCGAGCCGGCCTCACCTGGAATATTGACCAGGATCGACGTGGTCGAGCCGCCATATTGCGCACCGTAATAGATGCCGGCCAGCATGATCAGTGCGCCTACCGGGGGCAGGCCAAAGGTGATCGGCAGCAGCATGGCCACCGTAGCGATGGTGCCAATGCCGGGCAGCACGCCAACCAGCGTACCGACCAGTGCGCCGATCAGGCACAGCAGAATATTGACCGGGATCGGAATGGAAATTCCGCCAAGGAATGCGGGTGTCCACTGCACGAACTGGAAAACGACGCCGAAGCCGAGTCCAAGATTTGAGAAGATATCTCCCATCGCACCCTCACCGAATCATGAAAGTCGGCAGGAGCTGCAACGGCAGTCCGAGCGCATATGGAAACAGCAGGCTGCAAAACGCCGTCAGGCAGACGGCAACGATCAGCGTCTCCTTCCACCGGGTTTCCGGTGACCCGCATGCCGCGATCAAGAAGGCGGCCATGGCGGCAAAGATCATTCCCATGGGTCTGATCGTGAAGGCAAACGTCAAAATTGCGATCGTCACGAAAAACGGTCCCCGCCAATGGTATTTCGCGAGATGGGGACCTTCGGTGACAACGCCGACGACGGTAATGAGGGCGCCTAGTCCCAGCAGCAAAAATCCGAACATCCGCGGCGCGGTGCCGGCGCCGAACGAAAATCCGCGCATGCCCTGCAGGTCGCTGGACGCCCAGAGGGCGAACACGGCAATCGCCATCAGGGCAATTCCGCCGACAAACTCCTGCGGGTTGCGAACCCATTTCGGCATGATGGATTTGACCGGCGCATGGCCCGGCGTAGCATTCATGGATATCTCTCCTCCCCAAGACAGGCTTCTCGCCCGTTTGCTTGGATAACCTGGATACTTGTCCCGGAAACTGCCTAGCGACTTTCCTCAGACAACGCCAGCAAAACCCAAACACTCCAGAGCCGACGGTAAACGGAGCGGCCAAAGCCGCCATCAAACCCCATGAAGGGCGCGCAGTTCGCAACTTTTGCGGTCGGAGCCTGCAACACACGCGAGTGAATTGCCGATCGCGTTACGACCGCGGGTCGAGCGCTGGGGATGGCGGTGAACTGCGCATAATTCGTGCAATGGACGTGGACGCACCTTTTGGAATCGTCGAATCCGTGGCGAAACCGCAACTGAGCGACAGCAAACCGAAAGTTGGGGTCCATGTTCCCTTCCTGTTCAGCGCCTTTGGCCCTGTTTTTCTCCGTACCTGCACCCTATATTGGAGGTGCCGGTTCGCCGGCTATGGAAATAAATGACCGTCGCAATAAACCATTCGGACCCGGGGGCAGTACCCGGCGCCTCCACCCAAGCCCACCCCTCCCGTGGTGGGTTTCGGCGGGGGCGAACCAGGATCGACGAGGGCGTAAAGGACGAGTTTTTTCCCGGTATTGTTCCGCCGTTATCGGGCTATGCAATAGTTGCAAACGACAACTATGCTCCGGTTGCTCAGGCTGCGTAACGCAGTTTGAAAGACCGATCTAAAGTCCTAGCGGGTTAAGCTCCGCTAGGCGGGGTTCGGAGGCACCTGGCAACAGAAGCCTCCACTTAATTCTTTTCATTTCCGGCCGACGGGAGCCGTTGCTGCAAATTCGATCCGTCGCGCCTGCTGACCTGCGGCTCCCGCCGGGGTAGCATGGGGGCAAAGGGGCGAGTCGGGGGACCGGCGGCCATAAAACCTGACAGGACGACCATGGCGACCGATCACATCCGTTATGACGTGCTGGCGCGCGACGCGCTGCGCGGAGTGCTGCGCCGCGTGCTGGCTGACGCGGCCGAACACGGCCTGCCCGGCGAGCATCATTTCTTCATCACCTTCCTGTCCACCGCCGACGGCGTGAAGCTGTCGCCGCGGCTGTTGGCGCAATATCCGGAAGAGATGACGATCATCCTGCAGCATCAGTTCTGGGATCTGGTGGTGACGGAGGATCGTTTCGAGGTCGGCCTGTCGTTCGGCGGCATCCCCGAGCGGCTGGTGGTGCCGTTCGCGGCGATCAAGAGCTTCCTCGATCCGTCGGTACAGTTCGGCCTGCAATTCGAGCCGTCGGAAACGGTGCCAGAGGCGCCCGCGGCGAAGGTGCCGGCGGTTTCCGCGCCGTCCGCCCTGCCCGTCGCCGCGCCGGAGCCCGCAGCGGAAATCGAGGACGAGCCGGCAAAGACGAGCGAAGGCGCTGAAGTGGTGCGACTGGATCGTTTCCGCAAGAAATAATCTAAGCGCGAGAAAATCCGCTACGCTGTAGTGTACGCGTTCCGCCCTTTCACGGCGCAACGGACATACGCATGGCTCGAGCAAAAACATCCGGAAACAAATCTACCCGTAGCGAGACCGACAGCTTCGGTCCGATCGACGTTCCCGCTGACCGCTATTGGGGCGCGCAAACCGAGCGCTCGCGACAGAATTTCAAGATCGGCCAGGACCGTATGCCGATCGCGATCGTCCATGCGCTCGGTATCGTCAAGCTCGCCGCCGCCCAAACCAACCGGGAGCTCGGACTGCTCGATGCGCGCAGAGCCAGCGCCATCATCCGCGCCGCACGCGAGGTGATCGAAGGCAAGCTCGACGATCACTTCCCGCTGGTCGTCTGGCAGACCGGCTCGGGCACCCAGACCAACATGAATCTCAACGAGGTGATCGCCAACCGCGCCAACCAGATGCTGGGCGGCGAACTCGGCGCCAAGAAACCGGTTCATCCCAACGACCACGTCAACATGAGTCAGTCGTCGAACGATTCATTCCCGACGGCGATGCATATCGCTGCCGCCGGACGCATCGTCGCCGACCTGATTCCGGCGCTCGACGAGTTGCATCGCGAATTGCGCAAGAAGGAAAAGGCGTTCGCCAAAATCGTCAAGATCGGGAGAACCCACACCCAGGACGCAACGCCATTGACGCTGGGGCAGGAATTTTCGGGCTACGCCGCGCAGGTCGAGAGCGGGATCGCGCGGCTGCGAGCCGCGGTGAAGGAACTGTTCCCGTTGGCGCAAGGCGGCACCGCGGTTGGAACCGGTCTCAACTCGAAGCCGAAATTTGCAAAGCTGTTCGCCAAGCATGTCGCGAAAATCACAAGGCTGCCGTTCACCAGCGCACCCAACAAGTTCGAGGCGCTGGCTTGCAACGACGCCTATGTGCTGGTGCATGGCGCGATCAATTCGGCGGCGACCGGCCTGTTCAAGATCGCCAATGACATTCGCCTGTTGGGTTCGGGCCCGCGTTCCGGTCTCGGAGAATTGATCCTGCCGGAAAACGAACCGGGCTCGTCGATCATGCCCGGCAAGGTCAACCCGACTCAGTGCGAAGCGATGACCATGGTCTGCTGTCAGGTGTTCGGCAACCAGACCGCCGTCACCGTCGCCGGCAGCCAGGGGCATTTCGAATTGAATGTTTACAAACCCGTATTGGCATATTGTATGATGCATTCCATTCAACTGCTGTCGGACGCGGCACGCTCGTTCACCGAACATTGCGTGGTGGGCATCCGCGCCGACAAAAAGCGAATCCGCGAATTGATGGAGCGCTCGCTGATGCTGGTCACTGCACTGGCCCCCAGGATCGGATACGACAACGCGGCGAAGGTCGCCAAATCGGCGCACACGCGCGGAACGACATTGAAAGAAGAAGCTCTGCGCCTCGGGTTTGTGGACGCCGCCGAATTCGAACGCCTGATGCAGCCGGACAAAATGACACACCCGGGCTGATCGCCGCTTGGGCCCCGGGAAACTACGGATGAGAGATATAAACTATGGACGATACTGAAGAATGAGGTGGATCATCTATCGCCGTTGTGTTGACGCATGGTAGGAGCAGGAATTATTCGATTTTTCGCAGAGCGAAATGTATTTTTTGATGCTATCAGAGCCGGTAGACGGGGATTCCGAATGACCATCAAATTTGCTTGCGCACGACGCGACGTTTTTCCGCCCCATGAATCATCATGTCTTCGAGTCGCCGGATGATGGAGGCGAGCATGGGAGACGTGATCAATCTGAAGCGATTCAAGAAGCGCATCGAACGGGAACAATCGGCAAAGCAAGCCGATACCAACCGCGCACGCTTTGGCCGAACCAAGGCCGAACGCACGCTCGATGAACGTCGCAAGGATCGCGCCGGCGATCTTCTGGACCAGCACAAGCTCGAGGACGGAGAGGCATCATGAAGTCGCCCGTCGTCAAACGCTCGATCGTCGTTGCCGGTCACAAGACCAGCGTCAGCCTCGAAGAAGCTTTCTGGAACGGGATGAAGGAAATCTCGGGTCTGCGGAACATGACGCTGTCCGAACTGGTCGGCGAGATCGACAGCAATCGCCAGCAGGGCAACCTGTCCTCGGCGATCCGGCTTTTCGTGCTCGACTATTTCCGTACCCGCGCCATGCCGGCCGCCGCGCCGGACGCACCGCGGCCGCAGGCGTGAGCCTCGATCAGGCGAGCGCGTCGCAACGCACCCGCCCTGTTAGGTCATAAGCTCAATAAACGAGTCCGGTGCCGGGCGGCTTTTCGAGCGCCGCGGCCAGCGATCGATACTCCTCACAAGCCGTGCCGCAAATCGCCGCGATCCGCGTCAGATGATACGACGCCTGATCGCGATTGCCCTGCTCGACCTGCCACAGGCCGTAATACTGCCAGGTCAGCACGTGGTTCGGATCCGCCTTCAACGCGCGCTCGTACCAAGCCTGCGACAGCCGGTAGTCGCCGAGCTTGCGATAGGAATAACCGATCAGATTGGCAACATCAGCGTTATCGTCACGGCCGAGCGCCTTTAGCTGCTCGATGGCCCCAGCGAAGTCGTTGCGCTCATAGATCGTCGCATGCGCGGCACGATACCCCTGCCGAAACGCATCATCGTCGGCGCTCGACTGTTTGGGGGCCTTCTTCTTCGACTTCGAGGTTGATTTGGGAGCGGATCTGGTGTCTGGCGGCGGCGGGCTGGCCGAAGGCGGATCACCGCCGCCTCCTGCGGCAAAGGCCGGAACGGATGGCGGCGATGCGATCATAGCCATTGAAAACAACGCCAGCGTAGCGAACTTGATTGCCGACTTCATCATGCAAACCTCCGGGTTTCCTGCGTGAGCGCATCTATGTTCCAGCCGGAAGTAGAGACCCCGCCGCGAATGAAGTATTCCCGCCAAGCCGCGCGCAAACCGTTTGCACCCTGCCTAGAGCCTTTTCGGTTCTGATTGAATCAGAACCGGGCTCTAGATTCTTGTTTTGACGCGTTTTCTTGACGCAACCGGTGTCCACTTCGCTTGAAAACGCTCTAGCTGGACGAATGACGGCAATGCGTATCTAATCGACGGTCGTTGCAGTCCGCGCAAAAGCGACGGACGGAACCCGGCGAAAACGGCTGAAGAAGCGTAGAGACCCCCTGGAGAGAGAAATGGACATCGCAAAGCTGACCGCGCCTCGCGACCCCAGTCCATTTTCGGAAGCTCTCCATGCCTGCCTTTCTCGTTCTGGATTCCATTTGCCTCGCCACGCCTGACGGACGCCCGCTGTTCGACGGATTGACGCTCGCCATAGGGCGCGAGCGCACTGGCCTTGTCGGCCGCAACGGCTGCGGCAAATCCTCATTGCTGCGCCTGGTTGCGGGCGAGATCGAACCTGCCGGCGGATCGCTGCAACGCATCGGCTCGATCGGCATGCTCGCACAACTGACTGACGAACGGCTAACGACCGACGAGGCGCTCGGCGTCGCCGGCGGCCTCGCCCGCCTGCGCCGGCTCGAACGCGGCGAAGGATCGCTTGATGACGCGACGGAAGCGGATTGGACGCTGGAAGCGCGAATACAGGCGGCGCTGGTCGAGGCCGGGCTGCCGTCGCTGCCGCTCGATCGCCCGATCGTCTCCTTGAGCGGCGGCGAGCGAACGCGGGTGGCGCTGGCGCGGCTTTTGATCGAGGCACCGGATCTGCTGCTGTTGGACGAGCCGACCAACAATCTCGATACTGACGGAAGGCAGGCCGTGGCGCAGATGCTCGAACGCTGGCAGGGCGGCGTCCTCGTCGCCAGCCACGACCGCACGCTGCTTGAACGCGTCGACCGCATCGTCGAACTGACGCCGGTGGGCGTCACCCTGTTCGGCGGCGCGTGGCCGGAATTTGCCAAGGCGCGTGAGGCGGCGCGGGCCCGCGCCGCCGATGACCTCGACCGCGCCTCGGATGCCTTACGCAATACCGAGCGCGCAGTGCAGAAGGCGCGGGAAAAGAAGGCGCGCCGCGACAAGGCCGGCCGCGCCTGGCGCGCCAAGGGCATCGAGGACAAGATGTTCATGGACCGCGAGAAGGAGCGCGCCGAGAACAGCGCCGCGCGCGAAAGCGGGCTCGCCAGCCGCCTGCTCGGCGAGCGCACCGAGGCGCTGGAAATCGCCAAGGCGCACGTCGAGATCCTGACGCCGCTTTCGATCGATCTACCGCGCACCCATCTGCCCGGCGGCCGCGAACTCGTCGCCTTGAAGGACGTTGTGATGGGCTTTGGCGAGCGTCATCTGTTCGGACCGCTGTCGTTCGGGGTTCGCGGACCCGAGCGGATCGCCATCCGCGGCGCCAACGGTTCTGGCAAGACCACCTTGTTCCGCCTGCTCACCGGTGAGTTGAAACCGGCGGGCGGCGATATCAGCCGCCTCACCGACCGTATTGCCGTGCTCGATCAGCATGTCGGCCTGCTCGATCCCGGCTTAAGCATTCTCGACAATCTGCGGCGCCTCAATCCGGAACTCTCGGCCAACGCGGCGCACGCCGCCCTGGCGCGGTTTGCGTTCCGTAACAAGGCAGCGCTGCAGATCGCGGCGACGCTGAGCGGCGGCGAGCGGCTGCGCGCGGGTTTGGCCTGCGTATTCGCGCGACCGCAGCCGCCTTTGCTCCTGCTGCTGGACGAGCCGACCAACCATCTCGATCTCGCCTCGATCGAGGAACTGGAGAGTGCACTAAAAGGATTCGACGGCGCGCTGATCGCCGTCAGCCACGACGAGGCATTTTTGCGGGCGATCGGGATCGGCCGGGAGATCGCGCTCGGCTAATTGGAGCGCGGCGGCGGATTGGCGAACTGCGGCGTCAGCGCAAGTGGCGGACGCGGCTTCGGCTTGGCGGCGCCGGGCGCGGGCCTGACGTCGATCGGCGGCGGCAGCGGCGCAACCTGCGGCTGGCCTGCGACAGGCGCCGGCGGCGCGTTCACGACGGGCGGACGCGGCGCGGTCGTCTTCTTCGCCGGAGGTCGCCGTGGATCGCGCCCCTTTGGCGCGACGACCGGCGCGCTCGGCACCACCTCCGGAATCGGCAACTGCCCCTCCGTAGGCAGCACGATTGGTGGCGGCGACGGCGGCGGCGGCTCGCCGCGCTCGATGGCATCGAGCCTTCGCGTTTCGTGATCGATCGCACGCACCGCCAGCCACGAAGACAACGGGGCAACGTCGACGCTGCGGCTCAGCGCATCGGGCGTCCCCACGGCAAGCAGTTGAATCTCCGGACGCCCGGTCGTCATCGTCAGCGAAAGGGCGGCGCGGATATCGGCCTGATCGGCGGCGATATCGTATCCGCCGGAGACGATGGCCCGCACGCCATTGCCGTCCAGCGTCGTCGCCCCGACGCGAAGCCGGCCGTCCCTGATGGTGAACGGGATTTGCGCCGAAGGCACCGCAAGCGCGCCGGCCGGAAGAGCGGATTCGACGATCTGCTTCAATCGAACGTCGTCCTTGGCCTGCCCGTTGTCATTGGCGCGCACCGCCACCTCGAAAGCGCGCGGATCGAGGCCTGATATCCTGGCCGCGTCCAGCGTCAGCGTTCCGCTGCCGGACAGCGCGCCCGCCAGCGCCGAGGCGCTGCGGCCCTGGGTCGTCAGTGTCACCTGCATCGACGCGCGGCCGGCAGGCATCGCGAGATTGCGATAGCGCAGCGCCGCGCCGTCGACACCGGAAAGCTGGACGCTCGCGTTCAAGGCAATTCCGTGCGCGCCCGGCCTTGCATCGATCGTGGCCGTGACATCGCCGCCGCCGATCTTGCCTTTGATGGCATCGAAGGTCAGCGACTTGCCGTCGCTCTTGATCACCCCGCTCACCGGCTGCAATTCGCTTCCGCCCGGAAGCAGGCCGCGCAACGCCTGAAACGCGATGCTGCCGCGCCAACCCTTCGCAAGCCCGGGGCCGAGCGGCTCGGTGGCATCGTGTCCGGCGGCACCGAACGCCAGGGCAAGGGCCGGCGTCAGCGCGAGCTGGTCGGCGCCGATCTCACCCTCGAACTCCTTTTCCTCGCCGAGCGTCACCGCCACGCGGCCGCGCAGGCGCGAGCCGCCGACGCTGCTGTCGAGATCGTCGAAGGTCAGCCGATTGCCCGCAAGCTGCACGCGCGAGGACAGGCCGATGTTCTGCGCCAGCGTATCCGCCGGTTTGAGATCGAGCAGCGGGGCGAAATCGGCGCTGCGAACTTTCAGGCCGAGAACTGCCTTTGCCTCCGGCGCCCATGGTTCGGCGGAGCCTTCCGCTTCGGCGTCGAGTCCTGTTCCCGAGATCTTGGCCTTGAGCCGCAACGGCGCACCCCACGCACCCGTCGCGGTGCTCTCGAATTGCGCGGGACCATCGCCCGCCGTGATGGCGCGATCGAAGCCGAGCAATGCCAGCAAGGTGCGTCCTTGCTCCGACGACAATTTCGAATCGATCCAGACCTCGCTGCGCTGGAGCGCGGCCAGATCGATGCCCTGGATCGCCGCGACGGCGGGTCTGGCGGTGATCGTACTGGTGCCCTTGAGCAGTGGCGAGTCGAGTTCGGCCGTGGCGCGCGCCTGGACGCGATCGGACGGCCCGGCATTTTTGGTGAGGTCAAGCGCCAGTTTCAGGCGCGCCGGACCCGGGCTCGTCCCCATCGCACTGAGCCGCGCGGCCAGCGGCGGTGAAAAGGGAACGATCAGGCTGGTCAGCCGGCCGAGCGAGGCAGCGCTCGAATTGAGCGCGAACCATCCGGTCGCGTTGACGCGGTCGAAATTGCCGGCGCCGTCCAGCGTCACGTTTTCAAGCTCGCCGATCTTCAACTGCTCGAGCGATATCTTTGCCGGCGAGTAAGCCAGCCTGGCGAGCAGCGGGGATAGCTCCTGGCCGGCGGAGGTGGCGCGGCCGATATCGAGCGAGAGCTTCCCCTCGTCCGGCCACTCGTCTTGCGGCCCTACAAGCGACCGCGCAAAGGCCGTGGCGGCATCCAGATCAAGACGCGCCGCTTTCAGGTCGGCATCGATCCTGGAGCCGTGAACGGCTTGCCGGTGCGACACCACCACCCGTCCCTCCACCGTGCCGCCATCGATGTCGGCCTTCATGGTGTCGATGGCAAAGCCTTCGGGCGACACGGTGATGTCGCCGCGCAGGCGAAGCGGCTTCTGGCTGCGATAAGCGGTGTCGCCGCGGCCCTGCAGCCAGGTCAAGAGCGCGTCGGGATCGGAGGATTCGACGCTGAGCGCGGCCTTGAAGCGGTCCGGTACAGCGGTCTTCGCGCCGGCCTCGGCGAGCGAAACCCTGGTCGCGCCAGGCGCGCGGAACTCCAGCCTGTGGACTCGCCAGGACTTGGCATCGCCTTCGAGCTCGGCAGCGATGTCCTGCAAGGGGCGCCCGCCAAGCATGACCTGCTCGGAGGCGAGCTCGATTTGCGCTGGGATCGGCAGATGCGGAATGACGGAGCTGAGCGCCTGCAGCGCCGGCAGCGCGCGAGCCGGCTCAGTCGAGTTGCCATTTTCCTTGGCAACGAACCTGTCGGCATCGAGCTGACGTGCCGACAGCGCCGCACGCAACAGCGGCGTAGCGCCGAAACGGATGTCGCCGCCGCCCGCAAGCTTCAGGGCGCGCTCCTCGGCGCCATAAGTCACTTCAACCTGTTCCAGCCGTGCCGCCGAATAATCGGACTTGACCTTCGCCGCGATACGCCACGGTGGATCGTTGCCCTTGCCCTTCTGGCCGGGAGGAGCGACGAGCGTTATCGCGCCTTCAAACCGCGGCGCGCGGGAATCGAAGTTCAGCAGGCCGTCGAGATCGATGGCGAGCGAACGCTGGCCCGGGTCGATATTGAGATGAACGCGGGTGCCGTTGCCCTCGGGACCCTGCCCCGAGGAGACCCGAAACGGATAGCGCGTGCCCGACAGCATGAAATTGCCGTCGCCGCGGATCGAACCGGCCAGCGAACGCACGTCGCCGCTGAAAGCGATGTCGTTCAGTTCGAGCGTAGAGCGGCTGAGCGCATCATGCAGGGCGATGCGGCCGGTCAGATTGACCCGATCGATCGCCAGTGAACCCAGATTGAACGTTCCGGTCGATGCCGGCCAGTCGATCCGTCCTCTGGTATCGAGGCCGAGATCGAGCGACATGCGGTTGATCGTCAACTCGGTGGCGCGCACCTCGCCGCGCATCAGCGAGCCCAGGCTGAATTCCACGTCGAGCTTGTCGGCGCGAACCTTGCCGAGATCGTTGACGCCGCCGACCACGACCGAGTGCAATTGCAGCGACGGCGCCGGCAATAGGCGCGCGTCGAGCTTGCCGCCGACGCGCACCGGCGCGCCAATGATCCGGCTCGCCTCAGCCTCGAACTGCGGCCGGAACTGGTTCCAGTCGATAAAATACGGCCCGACCAGCGCGGCAATCAGCGCAACGATGAAGGCGATTGCCAGGCCGAGCAGTGTCGTCTGCACGGTGCTTCCCCTTGAACCGCCCCGGCGCAGGCCGCGCGCCATGCCGGAACCCTGCCCCGGAGCTGCCCGGAATATAGAGAGAAGTATGGCGAAGTCACAGCGGCATACTGACAACAGCCTCGCCAGGCTGTGCCCACCGAACCTGGGGCTCAAAACCGGCGGCCATGGGAGTTGTCAGAGCCTTACCAACTCGCCGGCAGGCGCTTCAGGCCGCGCAACACGAAGGTCGGCCGCCATTCCGCATTGACAGCGTCATCGAGCCGCAGGTCCGGTAGCCGACGCAACAGGGTCGAGATCGCGATCTCGGCCTCGATCCGCGCCAACTGGGCCCCGAGGCAGAAGTGGATGCCGCCGCCGAACGATAGCGGCTTCACGTTGGGCCGGGTGATATCCAGCCGCTCCGGGTTATCAGGATAGACCGCCGGGTCGTGGTTGGCCGAGCCGAGCAGGCACAGCACGCTCTCGCCCTTCGGAATGCGTTTTCCGCCGAGATCGTCGATATCCTCCAGCGCCACCCGCCCGGTCAACTGCACCGAGGAATCGTAGCGCAGGAATTCCTCGATGGCGTTGGTGATGAGCTCGGGCCTCGCCTTGAGCAGCGCGAGCTGGTCTGGATTGCGGTGCAGTGCCAGCAAGCCGTTGCCGATCAGGTTGACGGTGGTCTCGTGGCCGGCTCCGAACAGCAGGATGATATTGGCGGTCAGTTCCTCATTGGTAAGCTTGCTGCCGTCTTCCTCGGCCTGCACCAGTTGGGTGATCAGGTCGTCGCCCGGGCTTTTGCGCCTGAGATCGAACAGTTGCTGGAAATACATCGTGGCCAGCGCGTTGCTGGCGTTGCCCTGCTTGATCTCCTCCGGCGACAGCGGCACCGGATCGAGCAGGCGTCCGCCGTCGCGTGAACCGGTATAAAACGCCTCGCGATGGTCCTCAGGGATCCCGAGCATGTCGCAGATGATGGTGACCGGCAGGCGGAACGCGAAATCCTCGATCAGGTCCATCTGCCCCTGCGGGATGACGCGATCCAGCGTCTCGTCGACGACCTGCTGGATGCGCGGGCGCATGTCCTCGACCCGGCGCGCGGTAAAGGCCTTCACCACCAGGCCGCGCAAACGGGTGTGGTCCGGCGGATCCTGCTGCAGCATCCAGTGGCTCATGCTGCGGAACACCGGCTCGTCCATGATCTTGGGGCCGTAGCGGCGGACGGTGCGCTCGACATAATCCTTGCCGAACCGCTTGTCGCGCATGACGAGGCTGACCTCGGCATGACGGCTTGCGACATACATCCCTAGCGGCGTCAGATGCACGGGATCGGTGGTGCGCATCCGCTCGTAATGCGGATAGGGGTTGCGAATGAATTCCGGAGCCAGCGGATTGAACAACGGCGCGCTACTGGCAGCCTGAACATGCTCGTTCATGGTGACCTCCTGCTGGCTGTGCGCCATTCAGCGCGTCTTGCCCCGGGCCGACTGGTCGAAATTCGATACATTATTGTATTGAGTTGCATTCTCGCCTAAACTGGACAGATGTCAAGAGTGCGAACCAGACCCACAAGGGACGACACCCGCGAAAAGCTGTTCGAGGCGGCGGCGCGCGTGTTCGAGGAACAGGGGATTGGCGGCGCCAGCATCGAGGCGATTGCGGCGGCGGCCGGCTTCACGCGCGGGGCATTCTATTCGAACTTCAAGAGCAAGGACGAACTGATCATCGCCATGCTCGAGGATCACGTCGAGCAATCGATCGGGCGTATCCGCGATCTGCTCGAGCGGCACAGGAACCTTGCCGACTTCATCGATGCGCTGAGGACCATGAATAGAAGCCAGCAGGATCCGCTCGGCCGCTCGCCCCTGCTGCACATGGAAATGATCCTGTTCGTGGCGCGTGCCGAAAAGCGCCGGCCCGAACTTGCCAAACGGCTGCGCGCCCGGCGAAAGCTGGTCACCGACATCATCGAGACCACGGCCAGGAACAGCGGCAGGACGACCATTCTCAATCCGACCTGGGCGGGCGCCCTGGTGCTGGCGCTGGAGGATGGTTTTCGCCTGCACCGCCTGATCGATCCCGAGACCACGCCGCCCGACAGCTTTTTTCGCGCCATCGGCGACCTGCAACGGGCGATGGGAATTTCATCGGCATGAGACGAAAATATCTTTCTCGCGCGACGCGTCGCAATCGCTGCCTTTCGCGAATGCTCGCGAACGCCGAAACCAGATATTCGACACATTCCGCGCGCCAAGCTGTGCGCCGCTTCGCAGCATCCGGATGGCCGCACCTGAAATACCTGATCCTGATTTCGCTGTGTTTTGCCACCACGCTCGGCGCCAAGGCCGAGGAAGTCATCTCGCTCGTGCTGCCTGTCAAATGTCAGCCGGGCCTGACCTGCTTCTTTCAAAACTATGTCGATCACGACGCGTCGGACAAGGCCCGTGACTATCGCTGCGGCGGGCGCAGCTATGACGGTCACGACGGCACCGACGTCAGGATTGCGAACCTGGAAATACAAAGACAGGGGATAGAGGTGCTCGCCGCGGCGCCGGGACGCGTCATCGGGACGCGAAACGATATGGACGACGTCTCGATCAGGACCGCGGGCAAGGCCGCCATCGCCGGAAAGGAATGCGGCAACGGCGCGGTCATCGAACACGAGGGCGGCTGGCGCACGCAATATTGCCACATGGCCAAAGGCAGCGTTCGGATCAAGGTCGGCGATCAAGTGACGACGGGGCAGCCGATCGGCCTAGTCGGACTATCCGGCGACACCGAATTTTTTCACCTTCATTTCACGGTAAGGCATCGCGGAAAGATCGTGGATCCCTTTGCCTATGGTGCGCCCGAGAATTCCTGCGGCGGCGGCCGGTCGATCTGGGCCGCTTCGCTTGGCGAACAGATGCAATACCGGCCCCGCGAAATCATCGATTACGGCTTTGCCGGCATCGCCCCGACCATGGAGTTGGTCGAGTCCGGCGAAATCGGCAGGCAGCCCGTCACGTCGGGTTCGGATGCGCTCGTCGCTTATGTGAGGGCCATCGGCTTGCAGGCCGGCGACCTGCAATCCCTCACGGTGCACGGACCGGGCGGCGCTTCCGTCGCGGCCAACAGCCCTCCCGCGCTCGACCGGGACAAGGCGCAATTCCTCATCATCGCGGGAAAGAAGCGCACGGAGGCAGCGTGGCCGGCCGGCCGCTACACTGCGACGTATCGCGTGACCAGGGACGGTGCGGAAGTGCTGCGCAAAACGTTCGACGTTGAACCGCGCCTGCAATGAGCCGTGCCTCCAGTTGCGGCTAACCCGTGTCGTCCTTGAACGGCATCTTGTGCATTTGTCCCGCGACCGCCCTCACCTTGCCCGGCGATGCCTGCCAGATCGCCACTACCGACAGGATGCTGACGGCGATGCCGAGCGCGAAGGCGAGCGTATAGCTGCCTGAAAGGTCGTACAGCAGCCCGGTCACCCATGGGCCCGCCGCGCCTCCGGCCAGCGCCGCCAGCATGATGGTGCCGAAGATGCTGCCGTATTGCTTGCCCTGAAAGATCTCCAGCACCACCGCGCCCATGATCGAGGTCAGGCCATAGCCGAGCGCGCCTTGCGTGAAGATCATGAGATAGACCAAAGGCAGTACCGGCGCGAACTTCAAGGCGATCAGCGCCGCGAAGCAGATCGCAAAGCCGGCACAGCTAATGGCCCAGATCCATTCGCGCCCGATCCGGTCGGAAAGATGCCCGAGCCAGATCTGGCCCGGTATGCCGAGCAGGCTGACGACGCCGAGCGCCCATACCGCCACGTTGGCGCTGAAGCCGATGTCGAGCAGGTATTTGGTCTGGTGCACCTGCACCGCGTACCAGACATACAGGCCACCGAAATAGCCGAGCGAAATCCACCAGAATCGCGCGGTACGCAGCGCGCGGCGCAGCGTCCAGTCGGTGGCTGCCCAGACGGGATCGACAATGTTCGAGCGAGGCGCAGCCGATGTCGCCGACGGCGCCGCGTCGCCATCCGGCAACAGCCCGATATCCTCGGGCCGTTTTCGCAGCAGAAGGTTGATCGGCGCAAGCACGGCGAGCACCAGAATACCCATCGCGGTGCAGGCAGTGCGCCAGCCGGTCTGCTCGATCATGTGCTGCACCCACGGTAGCAGCGTTACCGAGCCGATGCCGACGCCGGCAAAGGCGAGCCCCATGGCGAGCCCGCGGCGGCGAATGAACCAGTTCGGCAGAAACAGCGATTGGCCGGAATAGCCGAGGCACACGCTGCCCGCGCCGACCAGCACGCCGATGGTGAGATAGAGATGCCAGGGCTGCGTCGTCAGCGGCGCCAGCAAGAGCCCGCTGCCCATCAGCGCAACGCCGAGCTCCATCACCGCACGCGGCCCGAGCCGATCCATCATGCGGCCGATCAGCGGGCTGACGCCGCCGGAAACCACGAAGCCGAACGAAAACGCGCCCGCGGTGACGCCGCGATCCCATCCGAACTCGCCAATGATCGGCGGAAAGAACAGCGAGAAGGCGGTGCGCGCATTGACGCCAATCGCCATGGTGACGAACGTCACCACAACGATCAGCCAGCCGTAGAAGAAGGGAAGACGCATTGGGAATTTCTGTTGGAGCAATGGAAGTGGTTGATCTTGTTATCGAAGGCTATGTCCGAAAGATGCCCAATGGCTATTTCATCTTTCGTCGCCTGAGCCAGAGGCGATCAATGACTGTGCGGAGTACTGTTCTTCGAGGCCCAGGATCAGGCGTTCGTATTCTGTCCCGTTGTCAGACTTAGCAGGCGAGCCGCCGAAATCATATCTGCCGTGCCAAATCCTTCGGCCATTTGCCCGTAGAGCCGGCTTAACCTCTCCAAGATAGCGGCGCGTTCATCGCCCTGTGTAGCCGACGCCAAGCTGAGTATCGCCCGCAATTCCAGCGCCTGGGCACCCATTTCGTGCGCGAGGTCTGCGGCTCTTCGGATAAGATCGAGAGCCTTCGAACTTCCGCGGTTTCCAGCAAGAATCAGCTCGCCTCGGAGTCTGTGTAATTCTGGTTCGCAGAATAATGTCTTGTTCGTCGATATGGTCACGACGACTTCATCGAGCAGATGAAGTGCATGCTGCGCATCGCCGTCTGCCGCAACAGTCTCGGCGAGCAGCATCAGGCCATATGGCCGCATGAGCTCTGCGCCCGTTGCACGATAGTCCGCAAGACCCTGCTCGATCTCTGCAGCGCCTTCTCGCAAGTCGCCGAGTTTGCCGACGGCCCAGCCCCGCAGCATTTGGCCCCATGCACTCCAATATGGAAAGCGATATTTACGCCCGACATTGATGGCTCGCTCGGCGGCTTCGAGGGCCTCGACTGGCTCGCCTCGCGCCTGTCGAATCGAAGCTTCGAAGCTCAACGCAAACCCAAGACTGTGGGGATGATCGAGTTGAACGGCTCTATCGATCGCCTGAGCACTGTCCACCACGGCACTGTCTGCCAAGCCCAAAAACCACTCAGTCCACGCGAGATTGCATTGGGCTAAAACAGCAGGATCCGAACCATACTCAAACCGGTGATGATGGTGCCGGTCCGGATCATAGAGCCGGAGCGCCTCCTCAAGAGTTGCTTTTGCAACTGCGAATTGACCAAGATAGAAAAGAGTGAGCCCAAGCGGCCGCTTTGCCTGCAGCAGAAGATCGCGGTCATTTGCCAGTTCTGCTTGTTCAACCAGACGCACGCCCAGCGTCTTCGCCTTCTCAAGCTGACCTCGAACGATGCAGAACATCATGAGTCCGTAGAGGGCTCGAAAGAGCATGCGATGCTCCCCGAGCCGCTCGCTCAGTTCGCAAGCGCGAGAGAAAACCGTTTCGACCTCGGGTGCAGCATTACCCTTCGTGGCGAGAAGCTGCGATCCCCGATCAATCTCCAGCGAGAGCTCGCGACGCGCGCGCTCGACTGTATCAGGAAGGCGCCGCAGTGCAGCCAGTGCGCTCGCAAAGTGACTGGCGGCTTCCACGTTCGCCGAGCGCTCCGCAGCCTTTTTTCCCGCTGCTTCCCAATGCAATATGGCGGGTTCAATGAGGTTCGCGGCTGCGTAATGCTGAGCAACGACTTCAGGCGTCGCCGCGACCACGGCTGGAAACCGGCTCGACAGAACCTCCGCAATCTTGCGATGTAGTGCCTGACGCTCGCTTTTCAGTAGCGAGTCGTATGCGGCGTCTTGAATGAGCGCATGCCGGAACGAATACTTGGCTTGGCCGAGTATTCCGTGCTGCTGCAGGAAATCCTCGCGCAGGAGCTCAGCCAGTCGATGGCGAAGTTCCGCCTCGCTCTCGCCGGTGATCGCACTTAGAACTTCCCCATCAAAAACACGGCCAAATGTTGCAGCAATTTGCGCCAGCGGTTTCGCGACCTTAAGACGATCCAGCCGGGCAGCCAGTGACCCCCTCAGCGTCGAGGGAATGCTGTCCACGGCAGATGCAAGTCGCAGATCATCCTCGCTGCTCGCGGACACATTGCCCTCAACCACCGTCTTGGTCAGCTCCTCGATGAAGAGCGGTATGCCACCCGTCTTTGTAACGATCAGCTCGATCACATCGGTCGGGATGGTCGCGGCCCCGACGATTTGCTTGACCAATGTTCGAGCCTCGATCGGAGAGAGGTGGCGGAGGCCGAGGCGCGTCCCCTGCGCTTCCAGCATCCACTCAGCCTTAAATTCCGGTCGGAACGTGAAAATTGCCATTACCTGCCGAGCCGAAATTCGCTGAATTAGCCGGGCGAGCAGGCTGCTTGTCGAAGCATCAGCCCAATGAAGATCTTCAACAATAAATAGGACTGGTAGCTGTTCAGATTGTCTAAGCAACCAGTGTGTGAGGACCTCAAGCAAGAGCTCGCGACGCTGTGAAGGGGCCAATTCGTGCATCGGTGACGACACTGGCAGTTCGAGAAGTTCAGCTATCAGCTCAGCGGCCGCGGGGGTAACGGAGTCCAATCCGGCAAAGGCCTTTTCAATACTCGCAAGCTTGTCCTCGATGGTTCCGATACTATCCAAGCTCAGCGCGCGGCGGATCAACTCAATAATTGGATACAGCGCGCTCGACTGATTGTACGCTGAGCAATAGCAGGTGACGGACGATACTTTCGTGCCTGCAAGCGCTTCCTTGAACTCGCGTACCAAGCGTGTCTTGCCCGCACCAGCTTCAGCCGCAATGAGGACTAGTTGTCCCTCTCCATCGATGGTCTGAGCAAAACGGTCCTGCAGAAGGGCAAGCTCGTGACTGCGCCCAACCATCGGGTGGACAGCGCGCAGCGTATCACGACCGAAATCCAACTTTTCAGCGACAACCTGGTAAAGGTTAGTTGCTTCCTGTGTACCGCGGATTAGGTGCTGTCCCAGGCCTTGAAGTTCGAACAGGTTGCCGACGAGCCGAGCGGTCGTTTCGGAAATTACCAAGGTATCCGGAGGTGCGATTTGTTGCAGTCGGGACGCGATGTTGGGGGTATCGCCGAGGATACCCATTGTCTCGAACGTTCCCGATGATCGCAAATCACCGGCAATAACAATGCCCGTATGCATACCCATGCGCAGGTGGATCAGCGGCTTGGACGACGATTCCCGGCTATTAAGTTGACGCATGTCGTTCAGAAGCGACAGGGCTGCGCGCACGGCTCTAACTGGATCATCCTCGTGCGCTACAGGAAAACCGAAACATACAAGAAGCCCATCTCCGACATAGCGAATGATGGTGCCATCAAAGCGTCGTACCGCGTTTGCGCAGGTGTCCCGATAGCTGAAGATGATATCTCTGAACTCCTCCTCATCGAGTTGAACCGACAGATCGGTCGACCCGATCATGTCAATGAAAAGCGCGGTGACCTGCCGTCGCTCGGGGCGCTGATCATGGCTCGTCGCGCCAGACGGCCCTGTTGATGTGGGATGATCCAGGCGCTGAGCATCCAAGGGATCTGAAAGTGGCGCACCACACTGGCCACAAAATCGAGACCCAGCTGGGCTTTCGAAGCTACAGGCCTCGCAGACCAGATGCAGCCTCGCGCCACATTGGGAGCAGAAGCGCGCTGTTTCCGGATTCGAACGACCGCAACCAGGGCATTGCATATGAATGACTGCAGGCTTAAGGCTTGCCAATTTGAATATCTTATGCCAGCTTAGCATTACAATCTTGCGCGAGATAGGCCCACGACGCGATCGGATCGCAGCGCAGAAGCAGGGTCAACCGTCATGGGCCCCATACAAAATCCCTTTGCGCTTCAGAAGCCGCTCAAGCTTACAATTTGCTACACCGAGACCTGCAATCTCTGCTGCCAACATTGCTATGCCGATTGTTCATCGGAGAAGGCGTCGTCCGAGTTGAACAGTGAGGAGTGGAGTCGCTTCCTTGATGAAATTGCCGAGTTGGGCGTGGTTTATCTCTACATTGAAGGAGGCGAACCATTTCATCGGCCGGACTTCCTGCCCTTCCTCGCTTCCGCATCGAACCGCTTCTTCACTGAGATTCGGACCAACGGCACACTCATAACGCGCGATGTCGCCGCCAGACTCAAGGAGATCGGCGTTGCGATCGTGCTCGTCGATATTCTTAGCCCACATGCCAAGGTGCACGACTACTTCACCGGCACGCAGGGCAGCCATGCGCGCGCCTGTGAAGCAGTCACATACTTGGTGGAAGCAGGGATTGAAACGCAACTGCTCACCATCCTTAACCGCAAGAATGTCGATGACCTGCAAGGCTACATTGACCTTGCTCACCGGCTCGGCGTGAAGACGGCCGGCGTTTTGCGGCCTTATCCGCTTGGTCGCTTTAAATACCGCTGGAACGAATTTTCCCTGTCGCTCGACGAAATGCATGCGGCGCTCGACGCACTGCGATTGCCTGCCGGCATGAAACTGATGCAGTCATGGCATCCAAATGACGGCAACTCGTGCTGGCAAATGGCCGCGGTCAATGCCTTCGGGGACTCGATAGGATGCGCTTATCTCCGGGAGTACGTTGACTACGGAAATATCAAGAATGTCTCCTTTATGGAGACGTGGGAACATCCGCTGTACCGCGAGTTGAGAGCAGGCCGGGTTAAGGAGACGTGCCCTAGCTGCTCATCGAGCCAAGGGTCTCACGGTGGATGCCGTTCTACTGCTTACGCATTTCATGGCGCGTGGGACGCGCCGGATCCATTTGACCGAACGCTCAACCATGGAGTCGACTTGCGTGTCCTCCCCGAATGGCTGCTACAGCCACACCCCAAACCTCCGGGTCCGCCCCGTTGAAGAGATGAAGAGTTGCGTGGTGTTTCGGCCTAATCCGCCGAAACTCTTCATGCTGAACCTCAATGCTTGGCTCATATTTGAGCTTTGCGATGGCAGCAGTCCCGACCACGTTGCGCAAAGGTATCGAAAAAGCGTAGCGGATCAGATGTCCGAGCGCGAGGCCGATCGCCATCTCACAATTGGTATCAAGAATTTGCATGACCAGGGCTTGATTGAGTTGAACGTAACAGATTGAGGAGGACTGAAATGAGCAACGTCGATCCGACACGGCTCGTTGCCGACCTTATCGCAGGCAACCGGCTAACCACTCCAACCGTTAAGCCAATCGAGCCGGAGGTGCGATCGGGAGGCTATTTCCCTTTCTGCGATCTCCTCAAGCATGATGCGAACCAGGCAGAGATTACACAGCTCCTCGCGGACAGCACCCTGCTGGGCGCGCTTGTGATTGAATGGGGTTACGACGTTCCATTCGACAAGCACGAAGAGTTTAAAAACTGGCTGATCGTCAATGAGACGAAAATTGTACAATATGAGCCAGATGACGTCAGCTACCGCGGCACCTATGCAGTTTCAGCAACTAGCGAAAAGCACAGCGGGTTGTATCGCACAATCTGGTCGTTCAAGACACTTCATGCGCTGGAGACATTCAGCGACGCCATGCATACCGGATCGGACTTTGCTCAACTTGTTAACAAACTGTGCTCCTATCGCGACCGCGAGCGCGGCGCAGATAACAGTCAGGAAATCTACCAGCCGGTGCGTTGCGCTCATCGTTTCGGTTGAAATCGGTGGATCTGCGGCCGGCCGGCTAAGATCGGCCGCCCGCACGGCCGAGCATTGCGATCATCGCGGCATCAGGGGCGTCGCCTCCAACAATCCGTATTGACCGCGCCGGCAGGCACCTCGCCGGCAATGATGGCTTCCACCTGCCGCACCGTTTCCAGCGACTGGCTCTCGATCGCCGGCGGCGTCAGGCCGCCGACATGTGGGGTTGCGATGACGTTCGGCAGGCTTGCGATCTCCGGCGACGGCATCTGGTCCAGCGCGCGGCCGACATCCATCGCGGCGCCGGCGATGCGCTTCTCGCGGAGCGCCGCTGACAACGCCGCCTCGTCGACGAGATTGCCGCGCGACAGGTTGATGAAGAAGGCGTGCGGCTGCATGCGCGCCAGCGCCGCCTGCCCGATCAGGTTTTCGGTTTGCTCATTGGCGACCGCGAGGCAGACGACATAGTCAGAGCGCGCCAGCAGTTCGTCGAGCGGCACATGCCGGATCGCGGCATCGCTGACGGTCGCAAAGGGATCGGCGACCATGATCTCCATGCCCAACACCTTGGCGATATCAGCCAGGTAACGGCCGATGCTGCCATAACCGATGATGCCGAGGCGGCTACCGGCCAGTTGCCGGCCCATGATGACCTCCGGCTTGCGCCCGGCATGGTAGTCGGCGGTCGCACGTGAAACCCCGCGCGACAGATCGACCATGAAGCCGAGCGCGAGTTCGGCGACCGATTGAATGAAACCGGGTCCCGCCCGTGTGACCAGAACGCCGGCGGCCGAAGCGGCTTCGACGTCGACGTTGCGGATGTCGACCGCGCAACGAACGAAGGCGCGCAGCATTGGCAGCTTCAAAAATATCTCGCCCGGACCCGCGGTGAGCCGGTCGGCCACGATGATATCGACATCGCGGGCGGCCTCGATCAGGCCAGCCGCGTCGAGCGCGTCGCTTGCTTCATGCAACTTCACCTGCGCGACGGCCTGCAGCCCGGCAAGACTACGGTCGCCGTAGTACTGGGCGCGCGACTGCGGCGTATGGGTCAACAGCACTTTCAACGCGGAACGGCTTCCCTATCGATCGCTGGCGAATGCAGCGTCAAGGCCGGCACTTCTCTATGGCCAAACCGCCCTCGTAGGCAAGGCGGCAAAGCCGCGTCGGGCTACTTGGTCCGCGCCACCGTCGTGTCGTCCCAATCTTCGCCGGCCGGATTTTCGAGCTGCTGCCTGCAGCGCTCAATCATCGTCGCCGACGCTGCATCGTGCTCGCGGATTTCCAGCACCTTCTCGAACGCGCCGATTGCAGCCGAGAAATCCCGCGCCCGCCAGGCGGCAAGGCCGGCCTCGTACGAAGCCACCCAGGCGGGTGCACCGATATCGCCGGCCATATCAAGCAATTCATAGATCTGCAAACCGCCCACACGGCCATAGACCGCCAGCCGGTCGAGTTCGCGAACCACGATGCTTTTTCCCGCAAGCCGGCGCGTTTCGGGGCCGATGATGATCGTGGAGCCGTACGCCTTGTTGATGCTCTCCAGCCGGCTCGCAATATTCACGGCATCGCCGATCACGGTGTAGTTCAGCCGCACCTCCGATCCGATATTGCCGACCAGCATGTCGCCGGAATTGATGCCGATGCGGATCCTGACCGGCCGACCGTAGTCGTCGACGAGACCTGCCTCCTCCACCGCGCGCCGGCACGCCAAGGCCGCCCGGCAGCAATCGACGGCATGATCGGGATTGGGCGACGGCGCACCCCAGAACGCCATCACGGCGTCGCCGATGAATTTGTCGATGGTGCCGTTCTGGTTTTGAATCTGCGCCGAGACGCAATCGAAATAGCGCGACAGCAGCGGGATGATGCGGTCGCCGAGCCGCTCCGATATGCCGGTGAAGCCGGCCAGATCGATGAACATCACGCTCATCGGCCGCACCGCGCCGCCAAGCCGCGCGCCGCTGCCGTCGCTGATCAGCCGTTTGACCAGGTCGGCCGGAATGTATTTTCCGAAAGCGGCAAGCCCTTGCGCCATGTCGCCGATCGCGCCCGACAGGTTTCCGATCTCGGCCAGCCGCGACGGATGCCGCTGCACCTTGTCGAGGTCGAAACGCTCCACATGCCTGATCTCGTTCACCACCTTGATCAGGGGAGCTGCGATCAGGCGCTGGGCGAGCCATGCCGACAATAGCCCGGCAAAAACGATCAGCACCGCAAGCCCGATCAGCAGGTTTCGGATCGTCATCTGAACCGGTCCGAGAAATTCCGATTCCGGCACCACCGTCACCAGCGACCAGCCCGGAAACGATATTGGCGTAATCACGGCCTGATAGGCCTTGCCGTCCCGCGTCACCGTCGTGTTGAACGGCTGGCCCTCGCCGGGTTCGTAGGCGCTGCCCGCATTCCGGATCGCTTCGACGGCGACCGGAAACAGCGGATGATCGGTCTTCAGCGCCACCAGTTCGCTGGCATCAGGATCGGGCGAAGCCACCACCTTGCCGTCCCGCTCGAGAATGAAGGCGCCCGCGGACTTGCCGACCGTGAGCTGCGACAGAAAATTCGAGACGCGTGTCAGCTCAATGATGATCGCAACGACGCCGGCCGGTTTCTGATCGATTTCGATCGGGGCAGAAAAGGCCGCCGCCAGCCGCTCCCCGCGCGGATGCGTCGTCAGCGTCGACCAGTGTTCGTCGTTGGTCTCCTTGGCGACCCGAAACCATTCCTGCTCGAGCACGGAATAGTCGGTGTCTTCGAACCAGCTCGCCTTAAGCCGAAGATCGTTACCGACGAATTCGTAGCGATTGATGCGCAAATTTCGGTCGGGCGTGATTTCGAGCATTTCGATGACGTTGTCGCCGAGCTTGTGCCCGGCAAAGAACGAGCCGTCCGGCCATCCAAATGCCACCCAGGAGATCGTCGGTTGCGACAGCAACTGCGAGCGGAAAACGATCTCGCGTTTTCGGGCGTCGCGCGGGTCGAACACTTTTTCGGCCAGCAGCGTTCGCACCGCCATCATGGAGGAGCGCGCCTCGGTCGTGACCGACTGCAGTTCGTCGCCGACCGCGGATACGATCTGGTCGTTGATGGTGTTGGCCAGCGTCTGGCTGACCTGATGGGCGGTGCGCCACCACAAAAGATGCACGCCGACGGCACTGACGACGATCGACGTCAGCACGAGGGCGGAAATGGCGGTGCGGATGCCGAGGCGCATACAGGGGTCCCGATGATGGTCTGATTACCGCAATACGGGACCATACCAGCGTCTGTTTCGCCAGCGAGGCAATTTCGGCGCCCCGGACACGGCTCTGTGACCGCAGTTGAGCCGTAATGACGACGAAACTTATCGATTGCCTGTTCCGTACAAGCGAAGACGGCGCTATGCCTTGCGGCAATTCTCGAAGGTCATGCAATGCACGATGTTTCCATCCCGGCGGCCCTGATTGCCGGTCTCGTCAGCTTTCTGTCCCCCTGCGTGCTGCCGCTGGTGCCGCCCTATCTGATCTATCTCACCGGCGCGACCATCGAGCAGGTCGCCAATGCCGAGACGACGCAGGCATCAAAGCGCGCGGTGATGGCTTCGGCGCTGATGTTCGTGCTCGGCTTTTCCACCGTCTTCGTGGCGCTTGGCGCCAGCGCCTCGCTGATCGGCGGCCTGATCCGCGCCTGGTCGGCGGAGCTCTCGATCGTGGCCGGCATCGTGATCATCATCATGGGCCTGCACTTCCTCGGCCTGACCCGGATCGGACTGTTGATGCGCGAGGGGCGGATGCCGATGCCGAAACCGGTCGGCCTCTGGGGCGCCTATGCCATGGGGCTCGCCTTCGCCTTCGGCTGGACCCCCTGCATCGGCCCCATTCTGGCGGCGATCCTGTCGATTGCGGCCGCCGAGGCCACCGTGACCAAGGGCGCGGGCCTGCTCGCGGTCTATTCCGCCGGGCTCGGAATCCCGTTCCTGCTGGCAGCCTTCATGATCGAGCAGTTCTCCTCGCTGTTTGCGCGGATGAAGCGACACCTCGCCAAGGTCGAGCATGCCATGGGGATCCTGATGGTGATCACCGGCATCGGCTTCCTGACCGGCGCCGTCACCAACGTCAGCATTTGGCTGCTGGAGACTTTCCCCGCCTTGCAAAATTTCGGCTAAGGCCCCGTAACAAGCGGGCCGGCGCCAACGAAATTCCTGTCAGGACCAGACTGCGGCCACCGCGGCCGCGACGTAGCCGCAGGTCGCGGCTTCGCGGCGCCAAAAATACTTGAAGGGGGTTCGCATGTATTCCGTCGTCAATCTGCTCATCCTGCTGCCCGCGCAGATCGCCTCGCATTTTTCCTGGGCCGGCCCCCTGATCATGCGGCTCATCGTCGGTTACACCTTCATGCTGGCCGGCTGGGGCAAGCTCAATCATCTGGCGCAGGTCACCGAAAACTTTATCGGCTGGGGCATTCCGTTTCCCAACATCCTCACCCCCTTTGTGGCGGGTGTCGAATTCTTCGGCGGTGCGATGCTGATCCTCGGCCTGTTCGCGCGAATCCCGGCCGCGATGCTGGCGGTGGTCATGGTCGTCGCCATCCAGTCGGCGAAATGGGGCGATGTCGACTCGCTGGAGACGCTGCTCGGTTTTGAGGAAGCTGCCTACTTCGCCGGCTTCATGTGGCTTGCGATTGCCGGCCCGGGCGCGGCTTCACTGGATCGGCTGCTGCTGAATGCCAGCGGTCAGCCCAAAGCTTCAACCTGACACTCACAATCCCGTGACATCGGCCAATGCTTGAGCCCTGATCTCGCTGGCTGCGTAGCTGGAGAAAACGCCACGCTTCCGGGAGCTACCATGAAATTCGTCCGCATTGCCGCCTTCGCACTTGCCGCGCTAGCGGCATCGCCGTCGTTTGCTTCGGACGGGCCCAAATGGAGCGACTGGAGCGACGATCTGTTCGCGCGCGCGCAGGCCGAACAGCGTTTCGTCATTCTCGATCTCGAGGCGGTGTGGTGCCACTGGTGCCACGTCATGGAGAAGACGACCTATGCCAATCCCGAGGTCAGGGAATTGCTCGCCGCGAAATATCTTCCGGTGCGGGTCGATCAGGACGCCAACCCCGATCTGTCGAGCCGCTATGGCGACTGGGGCTGGCCGGCGACCATCGTGTTCGGCCCCGACGGCACCGAGATCGCCAAGATCAGGGGATATATCGAGCCCGAGCGGATGCAGGCGCTGCTCAAGGCGATCATCGACGATCCCTCGCCCGGACCGTCAGTCGGCGAAGCCTTTGAGGTGAAGCCATCGACCTCCGCCTTCCTCGACAAGGAACAGCGCGCTGCGCTGACGACGAATGTCGATGAATCCTATGAGGAAAAACTCGGCGGCTGGGGCGAGAACCAGAAATACATCGACGCCGACAGCATGGACCTTGCGATCACCCGCGCCGAGTCCGGCGACGCCATGGCGGCCAAGCGCGCCCAGCAGACGCTCGATGCCGCCATCGCGCTGATCGATCCGGTCTGGGGCGGCGTGTACCAGTATTCCGAAGCGGGCTCCTGGACGCAGGCGCATTTCGAAAAGATCATGTCGTTCCAGGCGCAATATCTCCGGCAATACAGCCAGGCCTATGCGCTGTGGAAGGATCCGAAATATCTTGCCGCCGCACGCAACATCGAACGCTATCTCGCCGAGTTTCTCAAGAGCCCGAACGGCGCGTTCTATGTCAGCCAGGATGCCGATCTCGATCACGACACCGATGGGCACACATACTACGCGCTATCGGACGGCGAGCGACGCAAGCTTGGCATGCCGCGCATCGACAAGAATCTGTATGCGCGCGAAAACGGCTGGGCGATCTCGGGGCTTTCGGCCTACTACAACGTCACCAACGATCCGAAGATGCTGGCGACCGCAGAACGCGCGGCGAAATGGGTGATCGACAACCGCGCGCTCCCCGATGGCGGCTTCCGTCATGGCGAGAAGGATCGCGGCGGGCCATTCATCGGCGACACGCTGGCGATGGGCCATGCCTTTCTCGATCTCTATGCCGCCACGGGAAATCGCGACTGGCTCACCAGAGCCGCCAAGGCCGGCGAATTCGTCGCGACCTTCCATGATGAGGCCGGCGGCTTCGTGACCTCGAAGACGGCGGAAGGCAAAACCGGTGTGCTCGCCAAGCCCACCAAGCTGATCGACGATCAGGTCGCGGTCGCCCGCTTCATGAACCTGCTCAACCGCTACTTCGGCAACGAGGCCTATCGCGAAGAGGCCACGCATGCGATGAGCTATCTCGCCAGCGCTTCGGCCGGGATGATGCGTCCCCTGCCCGGCGTTCTGCTCGCCGACGAAGAACTCGCGGTCGAGCCCACCCACGTGACAATCGTCGGACACAAGGACGACGCCCGCGCGAAAAACCTGCATGTGCTGGCTCGCGCGCTGCCGGCCCGCTACAAGCGACTGGAGTGGCTCGATCTGCGCGAGGGCAAGCTGCCCAACCCCGACGTCGAATATCCCGATCCCGGCGAACCGGCGGCGTTCGCCTGCAGCAACCGCATCTGCTCGTTTCCGTCCTTCAGCGCCGAGGAGTTGCGGGCCACGGTCACGCAGATGGCGAAGCTGAAGCCTGTGCGGGGGTAGCTGGATCGAATTTCGTTGTGCAACGCAAACGACCGCCGATGCTTGCGCTAATCCCTTGAAGCGCCGCGCTTTCTGCGCGGCGCGCGCTTGCGGAGATCACTGCTGCACGCAAATGAAATACTCTCAAGCCGCCGGGGTTAGACATGGACGGGATGTCCAACCTCAAAAAAGAAAATTTTCTTTTGAAACTCTGTAACCAAATCGCCCCATCCCCCGTAGCTGGTTTCGGATGAGCACTCAAATCACGGAGACCTGACGTCCTCCGGCAAGCCACCGCGATCTGATTGCCATCCGTCCCTCCCTGCGTCAGCGGGTCTGTGATCGAACGATCAACAGGTCTCATGGCGTCATTTTTTGTCTTCAAACAATCATCGAGGAGATCGTCATGAAGTTGAATTCGAAGTCCGGCGCGACGCTCGCCGCTGCCGCCGCCACCCTGTTCCTCGCCGGTTCGGTGGTGTCGACGGTATCGACGCCTGCGAACGCCGCCGCGGGCAAGTGCATGGCCGGCAATGCCTGCAAGGGCCAGAGCGCCTGCAAGGGCGCGGCCAACGCCTGCAAGGGCCAGAACGCCTGCAAGGGCCAAGGCTTCTCGGCGACCTCCGAGAAGGCTTGCGCCGCCTTGGGAGCCAAGTTCGTCAAGGGTTGATCGTTCTGATCAGGTGCAACGAGGGCCCAGCGCTTGCCGGGCCCTCGTTGTTTCGACCCTGCGGCTGAATTAAAATCGGCCTCGCGTGTAACTAAATCCAGACCCGCCACGTAGCTATCTCCGGGTGCAGTTTGTCGGCCGGAACTGTAGCGGCTTGCGGGCGATGCACCCTCACACTTCCTTTGGAGGATACAAATGAAGATGACCTCGAAATCCGGCGCCACCCTCGCTGCCGCTGCAGCCACCCTGTTCCTGGCCGGCGCCACCGTGTCGACCGTGGCCTATGCCGCCGGCGAAGGTAAGTGCGTCGGCGCCAATGCCTGCAAGGGCCAGAGCGCTTGCAAGGGTGCCAGCAATGCCTGCAAGGGCCAGAACGCCTGCAAGGGGCAGGGCTTCTCGGCCATGACCAAGGAAAAGTGCGACGCCGCCAAGGGCAAGTATATGCCGTCTTAAGTCGCGGTCCAATCGAGGCCCGGTGTAGGCCGGGCCTCGCATCCATGCTAGGTTGACGGTGCAGTTTGGGACACGCCGCCGTTTGCGGCGCCGTTCGAGCGGAGACGAGATGAACGTCGCAAGCAGATTGCCAGATACTTCGGCGGCTGCGCTTGCAGACCGCCCGGTGACATCGGCCAAGCCGCCGTTCCTCGGCTTCGGCCTCGGCTTGCGCCACCAGCACTACGACGAAATCCTGAGCGGCAATCCGCCGATCGACTGGTTCGAGGTGATCAGCGAAAACTATATGCTGCCCGGCGGCCAGCCGCTGCGCACGCTGGACCGGATATGCGAACGCTACCCCGTGGTCATGCATGGCGTGTCGATGTCGATCGCCTCAACCGCCCCGCCGAACTTCGAATATCTGCAGGCTCTGAAGGATCTTGCCCGGCGCGTCGAGCCGAAATGGGTATCGGACCATCTGTGCTGGACCGGCGTGCACGGCAAGAACCTGCATGACCTGCTGCCGATCCCCTACACCAGGGAAGCGCTCGATCACGTCGTCAGCCGTGTCCAACTGGTGCAGGATTTTCTCGGCCGCGCCATCGTGCTCGAGAACGTCTCGACCTACGTGCAGTTCAGCAATTCCGAGATGACGGAATGGGAATTCCTCTCCGAGTTGTCGCGCCGCTCCGGATGCTGGCTCCTGTTCGACGTCAACAATGTCTATGTCAGCGCCTTCAACCACGGCTACGATCCCATGACTTTCCTCAACGGCATTCCGGCGGATCGCGTGGTGCAGTTTCACATGGCCGGCCACAGCCACATGGGCACCCATATCATCGACACCCACGACCATCCGGTGTGCGAGGATGTCTGGGATCTCTATGCCGCGGCGTTGAAGCGTTTTGGCCGGGTCTCGACCATGATCGAGCGCGACGACAACATCCCGCCGCTCGACGAATTGCTGCTTGAGGTTGTCAGGACCCGTGAGATGGCCGAAAAAATCTTGCCGAGGTGCACGCAGGCGGAATGAGCGATTTTGCGCGACAGCAAGCCGAGTTTCAGCGCGGCATCCTTGATGGCGACGATACGGTGCTGGCTGAAATCCTCGACAGCCCGCGCGAGAAGCGCGAAACGCTATTCGGGGTCTATCGCCATGCCTACGGTTCGCGGCTGGTCGAGGCAATGCGCAACGACCACGAACTGCTGCACCTTTATCTCGGCGACGAAATGTTCGACGAGATGGGGTACGCTTATGTCAAGGCGCGCCCGTCCGCGCATCCGAACCTGCGTTGGTTCTCGCAAGGCCTGCCGGAGTTTTTGAAATCGGCGAAGCCTTACTCGGACCATCCCGTACTGTCGGATCTGGCCGCGCTGGAAAAGGCGCTCAACGACGCCTTCGACGCGGCGGAAAGCAAGGTGGTCGAACTGACCGACATGGCACGCTTTGCGCCCGAAACATGGTCGGGCCTGAGGTTTCAGCCGCATCCCAGTGTCTTCAGGCTCGATCTTGCAACCAATGCGGCTGCGATCTGGCTCGCGCTCAAGAACGACGAAACGCCGCCGGATGCGACCGCACTGGAGCAGCCGGCGCATCTTCTGGTCTGGCGTCAGGACGTCACGCCGATGTTCCGCGAGCTTTCGACGGAAGAGGCGATGATGTGGGATGAGGCCGCGAACGGCATTCCGTTCGGCGTGCTCTGCGAAATGCTCGCGACCTATGACGACCCCGACGGCGCGGCAGGCCGCGGCGCCGGCTATCTGCGCGGCTGGATCACGGCGGGACTTTTGACGGATGTTTCCGTCGGCTCATGAAGGGGAGCGCTCGGCGAATGGGAATAGACACCGATCGCCACTTCATCGAGCGCATGCACTGGGACGAAGTCGCGCGGCGCATCGGTAGTGGCGCGGTGGCGATATTGCCAATCGGCGCCGCCGCCAAGCAGCACGGCTTCCACCTCCCGCTCAACACCGACCGCATCCAGGCCGAATGGCTCGCGGCCAAGATGGCGGAAAAGATCGACGCGCTGATCTGGCCGACGCTGACGTACGGCCATTATCCCGCCTTCGTCGAATATGCCGGCAGCAGCAGCCTGTCGATTTCAACCTTCGAGGCGCTGGTGCGCGAGATTGCGGGGCAAATTCTCGCCGGCGGAATTCCAAAGCTGCTGGTGCTCAATACCGGGATCAGCACGTTAGCCCCGGTCGATCGCGCACTGGCGCGCCTCGACAGCGAGCGGATCAGGCATCTGTGGATCCATGAGGGTCCGCGCTATCCGCGCGTGGCGAGGCAATTGGCCGAACAGAGCCATGGCAGCCATGCGGATGAACTGGAAACGTCGCTGATGCTGGCGCTGGCACCGCATCTGGTCGATATGACGCGCGCCGAAGCCAGCCCCGCCCTGAACCAGGAGACGCCGGGCGCACTGACGCCGTCGGATCCGTATTCGCCAAACTACAGCCGCTCCGGCAGCTATGGCGATCCGACACGGGCGACGCCGGCCAAGGGCGAAGCCTTGCTCGCCGCCATGCTCGGCGATCTCCACGAACAGGCCGCCTCGTTCATTGCGCAACGCCCGGGCCACGACCGGTCGGTTGCGGTCCAGACCGTGCTGAGATGAAGGTCGCCAGCGCCTTTCGCTGGATCGTTGCCGCCGCCGTCATCACCGCGATGCTGGCAAGCGCCATTTCGTTCCGCGCCGATGCGCAATCGGAATATATGCGCGACCGGATGCCCTACGACGCTTTCGACCGGCTGCCCAAAACCGATATCGAAGTGCCCGGCGGCATCATCCATGCCGCGTTCGCCCCGGGCGACTTCATGCTGCCCAGGGAAAAACTGCTCGACTGGATCAGGATGTCGGCTCGGGCCGTGACGACCTATTACGGGCGATTTCCCGTCAACTCGCTCCGGCTGCTCTTGGTGCCCGTCGATGGAGGCCGCATTCGCGGCGGCACGACGTGGGGCTATCGCGGCGCCGCCATTCGCATTCCGCTCGGCCGCGATTCAAGCGAGGATGTGCTGCGCCGCGACTGGGTGATGGTGCACGAGATGGTGCATACCGCCCTGCCCGACATGCCCGACCGCTACGCGTGGCTCTCGGAAGGATTGGCGGTCTATGTCGAGCCGGTCGCGCGGGTGCAGGCCGGAGACCTCAGCGCGCGGGAAATCTGGCAGGCGATGATGCGCGACATGCCGAAGGGCCTGCCGCAGGCCGGCGACCAAGGCCTCGACAACACCGGCACCTGGGGGCGGAAATATTGGGGCGGCGCGATGTTCTGCCTGCTCGCCGATATCGAAATCCGCAAGGCCACCAATAATCGCCTCGGCCTGCAGGACGCGATGCGCGGCGTGCTCGCCGCCGGCGGCAATCACGAACAGGACTGGCCGATCGAGCGCATCCTTGCAACCGCCGACAAAGCCGTCGGCGTCGACGTGCTGACCCGGCTTCACAACGAGATGGGGCCGAAGCCGGTGACGCCCGATCTCGCGGCGCTGTGGCGCGACCTCGGATTGAGGCGGGTTGGCGAAGATCTCGAGTTCGACGACACCGCGCCACTCGCAGCAACCCGCAAGGCGATCACCGCGCCGCGCGCACGATAAGACGGATGGAGAATCGCGACATGATGATCCGGCAGCCAACGCCGCCGGACCATCCTGAGCGAAGCATCAGAACCGATAACTGGCGCCCACGCGCACGAAGTGCATCTCGTTGCGGAATTCAGCCCGGGTGCGGTCCCGGCTGGACAGCGTGGCGCTGCCGTAATCGGCATAGAGATATTCACCGCGCGCGACCAGATGCTTGGTGAAAGCATACTCGATGCCCACGCCTGCTATCAGCCCTGCCTTGACCTGCTCGTCCCAGATCGCCTGCTCCAGCGTGTCACACCCTCTCTGAACCGTATAGCGATATCCGTTGCTGATGCTGGCCACGCCGACACCGACCGCACCAAAGGCCAGCAGGCGGTCGAACGCGTAGCCGGCGCGCAGGCGAGCGGAGCCGAACGCGCCGAATCTCGATAGCAACGCACTGTCGCCAAAGACGAGTTCGTCCTGTGACGAAGTGGACTTGCCCCAATCGAATTCGGCGCCGATGAAAAAGCGGCTGGCGAATTGATAATTGTAGCCGCCGTAAACGCCGACGGCGAAGCCGCTCGCCTGTCCCTCCGCATGGCGGCACGCACCGTTTCGGCAGTAATCGGCGGCCCACGCCGCATACGCACCGCCGCCGTAAACGCCCGCATAGAATCCGGTCCAGTTGTAGTGAGGCGACGGCAGGTCCGGAATACGGATTTCGGCAGCCTTCGCCGTCGAACCTGCCAGTAAAAAGCCACACGCGGCAACGATCCCCCAGGAAATAAAACGCATTAACGCACCTCATCACGCACGACACACGCAACACATGTTGCGGGAACAAGCTGAAGAGGTCAGTTCGGGCGCGACAATGTTTAAGTCTGGCGGCGCCGTGTTGAAACGAGGCTATGTTTGGAACCAAACTGCGACGGCCGCCACAATGTACAATCTTTGATTGAATAACGTCGTCGCAAGCCTTCGTCCGCCACCGGCGGTTTCAATGCAGGCCTCGGAGCGCCTGGTTCGTGAACTCATAGATCGGGCGCTTGGATCAGCGTCCGCCTGATGTCCGCTTGCCAGAGGCGGACATTGACGCATCATTGCTGCGCCGCGTCGAACTATTTCGGGTGGGCAGTTGGTTTGCTGCGCGGCACGCTTTTAGATAGTTTTCGTTCAATCGTGCGATCCCTACTTGCATCATCTGAAGTACAGATGGACACCGCCCAGGAGCCCCTACGCCATGATTACCCCCGGACGTCATCGTCCGCTTGCCCAGGACGACTGGAATGAATCGGCTGTTCGGGTCACGATTGAAGAAATTGCGGCCGATGCGATCGCCCATTTCAATCCCGACATCTTCTGGCCGGCTCACCCGAGTGACGACGGGGTGGGAGATGGCGACCCCAGCTTCTACAAGGGCGCGGCAGGGGTCATTTGGGCACTAGATTACTTACATCGCATAGGGGCTACCCGCGTCGCGGGAGACTTTCGCTCTGTGCTGCCAAAGCTGATTGAACGGACAATCATTGACCACGAAGCCAGTTCGCCGACCGATTATGAGAAGCATGGCTCGCTGCTTCGCGGCGACATGGGTGCGGCACTTCTCGCAATGCGCCTTGAGCCAACATCGAGCCTCGCCGACCTGGTTTATGGGCGCGCCGAAGCAAATAATGGACTGCCAATCCGAGAACTCATGTGGGGTATGCCCGGATCGATGGTAGCCGCAATCCACATGGGCGAGATGACGGAGGAATCGCGATGGCGCGGCCTCTTCGAAGTGCAGGCAGCGCGGCTGTTGGCCGAACTGGAGGACACGCCGCAAGGTCCACTTTGGACGCAGGATCTTTACGGTGCCAAAGATCGCTTTCTCGGGCCCGTTCACGGCTTCGCCGGCAACGTTATCCCGTTATTGCTCGGATGGGATTGGTTGACGGCGGCGCAGCAAGCGCACGTAGCCGAATTTGTGCCGAAGGCGCTTGAAGCGAATGCGTGGCAGTACGAAGTTGGAACAACATGGGGCCCGAGAAGCAAGCGCGAGAAGCGGCTTTTCATATGTCAGCACTGTCACGGTGCGCCGGGAATGGTGACGACTTTTGCTGACGCGCCTTTCACTACGTCACAATTTGACGCGCTCCTGCTGGATGGCGGGCGCTTTGCCTGGGCCGCCGGACCGCTAACAAAGGGCTCGAACCTTTGCCACGGTACGGGTGGAAATGGCTACGCATTCCTCAAGCTGTACCGACGTACAAATGACCCCATTTGGCTCGACCGCGCGCGCCAGTTCGCCATGACTGCCATCGTCCAGTATCGCGGCGCTCAGATGGTTGCTGGCCGCGGTCGGTATTCGCTTTGGACCGGCGACATCGGTCTTGCAATCTACCTTTGGGATTGCATCACAGGGGATGCTCGGTTCCCGACTATCGATGTGTTCTGACTCTAGCGACCTGAGACCGCTTTGGGCCAGCGTGGTAACGACTCCAGGTCCTACCCCACAGGCATGATCTTGCCGGGATTGAAAATGTTCTGCGGATCGAGCGCCTGCTTCAGCGCGCGCATGGCGTCGATCGCCTCGGGGCCGAGCTCGGCCTTGAGGTATTTCTGCTTGCCCTGCCCGATGCCGTGCTCGCCGGTGCAGGTGCCGCCCATCGACTGCGCGCGTTCGACCAGGCGATGCATGAACTCCTCGCCGCGCGCCATTTCTTCCTTGTTGTCGACGTCGCAAACCAGCGAACAGTGGAAGTTGCCGTCGCCGACATGGCCGACGATCGGCGACAGCAGGTTCAGCCGTTTCAGGTCCTCCTCGGTCTCGGTAACGCAATCCGCAAGCCGTGAAATCGGCACGCAGACGTCGGTCGCCACCACGCCCGCGCCGGGCCGCAGCGCCTTGACCGACCAATAGGCGTCATGCCGCGCCTGCCAAAGTTTTGTGCGGTCCTCGGGCTTGGTCGTCCAGGTGAAATCCCCGCCGCCGCATTCCTTGGCGATTTCGCCGAAATTCCTGGACTGTTCGGCGACCTCGACCTCGCTGCCGTGGAATTCCAATAGCAGCAGCGGCGTCTCCGGCAGGGTCAGCTTGGAATAGGCGTTGCAGGCGCGCACCTGCTCGGCGTTGAGCAGCTCGATCCGCGCCAACGGAATGCCCGTCTGGATGGCCAGGATCGTGGCCTGGCAGGCGCCGCGCACCGTCTCGAACGAGCAGGCAGCGGCCGCGATCGTCTCGGGAATGCCGCGGAGCTTGATGGTGAGCTCAGAGATGATGCCAAGCGTACCCTCGGCGCCGACGAACAGATGCGTCAGGTCGTAGCCAGCCGCGGATTTCTTCGCCCGCGTGCCCGTCGTGATGATCTCGCCGTCGCCGCGCACCACTTTCAGCGCCAGCACGTTCTCGCGCATGGTGCCGTAGCGCACCGCATTGGTGCCGGACGCCCGCGTCGCGGTCATGCCGCCGAGCGAAGCATCGGCGCCCGGATCGATCGGAAAGAACAATCCCTGGTCGCGCAGGTGCTCGTTCAGCGCCTTGCGGGTGACGCCGGGCTGGATCACGCAGTCCAGATCCTCCGCATGAACTTCAAGAATCCGGTTCATGTCGCGCAGATCGATGCAGATGCCGCCGGCCGGCGCATTGACCTGGCCTTCCAGCGAGGTGCCGGTTCCGAAAGCGATCACGGGCACGCCGTGTTTAGCGCAGATCCGCACCACGTCCTGGATGTCGGCGGTTTCCTGCGCCATCACCACCGCGTCGGGCGGCTGGGTCGGCAGCCAGGTGGTGGTATGGGCATGCTGTTCGCGCACCGCCTGCGAGGTGATCAGCCGGTTGCCGAACCGCGCCGCCAGCGCCTCCACGGCGCTTGCCAAAGCCTGCGGTTCCGGCCGCTTCATACTACCCGATATCGTCGTCGCCACGCCAATTCCTCCCGAATTTGAGCGGACCGTGGCAAAGGATATAAATGGGGTCAAGATAGCGAAACGACAAAGGGATGGATGATGACGACCGCTGCCGCCGCCGGGGAAAAACTGAAAGATATACCGCTGCCGCCGGCCCCGTTTCTGTCCTCGGTGATGCAGATCGAGCCGCAATGGATCGACTATAACGGCCATCTCAACATGGCCTATTACAACGTGATGATGGATCGGGCCATCGACGAAATGTGGCTGCAGCTCGGGATCGGGCCGGCCTACATGAAGGAGCGTCACTGCTCGACCTTCACCGCCGAAGCTCACGTGCGCTACGTCAGAGAAATTCACCTCGGCGATCCCGTTCAGATTTCAGTTTATCTGTTGGGTGCCGACGAGAAGCGGTTGCACACGTTCGAGGAATTGCGCCACGCGACCGAAGGCTGGCTTTCCGCGACTTCGGAAAACATGACGCTGCATATGGACATGCAGCAGCGGAAGGTTGCGCCCTTCCCGCCCGACATTCGCGCGCGCATCCGGGCGGTGACGGATTCGCATGCCGCCGTGCCGCGGCCCGACGGGATCGGCCGCAAGGTCGCGATGCCTGAGAGATAGCGGCCCATTCAGACCGGCAGTCCGGCCTCCTGCAGCGCGCCGAGGACCAGATCGCACTGGCTTGGCGGCAGCGGCGGCATGCCGCGCTGGACTTCCGTTACCGTGAGATCGGGGTAGTGCTGGCGCAGCGCGCCAAGGCTGCGGCGGGCCTGGGGCGCCTGTCCGGCGAGCACATAGGCCGGGCACAGCGTTCGATGCACCCAGCTCGCCGAGGGATGTTCGACCAATGCGCGCTCCTGCCAAACCGCGCCTTCGGCGTATTGACCGGCGGTGAAAAGCGCACAGCCGATCCCGACCATGCTGTTGAAGGCCAGGGGATCGTGGGGCGCGAGATCAAGCGCGATCTTGAAGCGCTCGACCGCCGATTGCGGATCGCCCTTGTAGACATCGATCCACCCGCTGCGGCTCCAAGCCCAGGCGGATCCGCCGTCCATCGCAAGCGCCTTGCGCGTGACGAGATCGGCGACATCGAACTCATTGAGCAGCGACAGCGCGTTGCCGAGGATCGCCAGCACAGTCGCATCGCCGCGCAGCGCCCTTGCCTTATGCGCCAGTTCGAGACTTCGGGCGCGCTCTTGCAGCGGCGCATGGGTGAAGTGATAGACCACGCGCTGGACATGCGCCCAGGCCGCCAGCGCGATGGCAAGCGGATGGTTTGGGTCCTGATCCATCGCGCGATCGAGCAATTCCAGCGCGCGGGCATTGCCATTGGCGTCGAGCGAGAGAACGCCCGGCATCGCCCGTAGCGCCAGATCCTGGGCACCGAGGCAATTCGTCGGCTTGCGCAGCGCGCGATCGATTTCGGCCAGCCGCAAGCATGGCTGCAGCGCCGCCGCGATCCTGGCTGCGAGATGTTCCGTCGTTGACGTTTCGCCGCGCAGGACGCCATCGGCGCGATGCGCCCAGAGCTGGCAGCCGGTTTCGGTGTCGATCAGCCTGATCGTCAGGTGTGTCTGCGTACCCGATCCCCTGATGGCACCGCCCAAATGATAGGGCGCGGCCATCGAGCGCGCCGCGACCGCGATCCCGGCCCGGGTCAATGCGGTGACGAGATCATTGGCGATGTCAGCCGCGACGACCAGATTTTCCGTTGCCGCCTCGATCGGGCCCAACGCAACCGCCGGCCGGTCCCGCGCCGGCGAGAACAGCGAGGGCGTCGCACCGAGCGCGTCGGTGAGCACCTCCTGCCGCTTCAGCGTCTGCGACGGCGTTTCGCCATAGCGGCGGCGATACTCGATTGAAAACCGCCCGAAATGCGGAAAGCCGCAGCGCAGCGCCACGTCCATGATCTTGAGATCAGGCGTACCCTGCAACAGCTCGCGACGGGCGCGTTCGAGCCCGATCTCGCGAAGCGCGGCACGCGGGGTCTTGCCGACAAAGCTAAGGAACTGCCGCTGCAGGGTTCTGCCGGATACGCCGCCGATCGCGGCAAGCTCCGTCAGCCGCCAACTGCGGCCGACATTGCCACGCATGGCGTCCAGCGCGCGCCTGACGCCGCGCGGCAGCACCGATGTCGCCGGTAAAGCGGTCTGGCCAGCAATCATCCGCAACTCCGAAGGCCCTGGTGGTTGAGTCCTGGGAACAGCGGAAAGGTTCACGTTCCGGATAGCCATGTCGCGAACTGGATAGGCATCCGGCGGGCCCGAAGTCTAAGCCGGCAGCACGCTGAAATCGGCAAATTCACCCCCGCCCAAAGGAGTAGAACATGGCTACATCCGCCGCCGCTCAAACCCTGCAACCCGGCCAGATCGATCTTTCCGCCCTGAAAACCAAGCAACACGGCGCTTGGTCGTCCGGCGACTACGCCGTCGTCGGCACCACGCTGCAGATCGTCGGCGAAGAGCTGTGCGAGGCGCTCGACCTCCGGGCCGGCCAGAAGGTGCTCGACGTCGCCGCCGGTAACGGCAACGCGACGCTTGCCGCGGCGCGCCGCTGGTGCGACGTCGTTTCGACCGATTATGTGCCGAGCCTGCTCGACCGCGGCCGGTCGCGTGCCGCAGCCGAAGGCCTATCAGTCGAATTCAAGGAAGCGGACGCAGAAGCGCTGGACTTCGTCGACGCGACCTTCGACGCGGTGCTGTCTACCTTCGGCGTGATGTTCACGCCGGACCAGGACCGCGCGGCATCTGAACTTTTGCGGGTATGCAAGAGCGGCGGCAAGATCGGTCTCGCCAACTGGACGCCGGAGGGCTTCATCGGGCAATTGTTCAAGACGCTCGGCAAATACCTGCCGCCGCCGGCGGGCGCGAAATCGCCCGCGCTGTGGGGCACCCAGGCGCGCATCACCGAGATGTTCGGAACATCGGCCGCTTCTATCAAGGCCGAGAAGCGTCACTTCATGTTCCGCTATCGCTCGCCGCTGCATTTTCTCGACGTGTTCAGGAATTACTACGGCCCGACGCTGAAAGCCTTTGCCGCACTTGATGAAACCAACCAGCGCCGCCTCGCCGACGACATCCTGACGCTGATCGCGTCGATGAACCGCGCCGAGGACGGCACGATGGTGCTGCCGAGCGAGTACCTGGAAATCGTCATCGTCAAACGCTGACGGAATCGGGAGAGCCCCTGCGGCGACGGCCCGCCTTGGCCGTCGCCGTCAATTTTTGCGCAGCCGTGCCGGCTGGCTAGACGTTGCTTCGTCCGCGCACCAGTCCGACCACGGCCGAGATCAGGAACAGAATTACGGCGATAAAGAAGATCGCCTTGGCGATTTCGACCGAAGCGCCGGCGATACCGCCGAAGCCAAGAACACCCGCGATCAGCGCGATGATCAGGAACGTAACGACCCAACTCAGCATGTCACGACCTCTATTGCCCATTGCTCCTTCGATGGCGGCGGATTGAGGCGTCGCACATCGCCTGTGGGACCAATCCGGGCTGGGAACGATGGTTCCGGGCGGCAAAAGCGCGAAATTTGACGTTTCGGGCGGAACAAAATCGCCGCAAAGCCGCGAAATCAGGCCGGCAACCGCGACCGGATAAAACCTGTCAAAACGGCCGGACAGGCCCTATATCGCCCTTGATCCCTGCTATGAAGGCTCCCCTTTGCTGCCTCACGGTGCCATCGTGGGGCCAAGACGATTCGAGAAATGACCGAGCCGAGCAAACTGCCCCATCACGGCGTCCCCGAGCACCAGCCGGCGGCTGGCGGCATCGCCGCGCGTGCGCGGGCCGCCACCGGCCCGCAATATCTCAACGGGCTCAATCCGGAGCAGCGCGAGGCTGTCGAGACGCTGGATGGGCCGGTTCTGGTGCTGGCGGGCGCCGGCACCGGCAAGACCCGCGTGCTGACCACGCGCATCGCCCATATCCTGAGCCAGGGCCGCGCGCGGCCGCATGAAATCCTCTCGGTAACTTTCACCAACAAGGCCGCGCGCGAGATGAAGCTCCGCCTCGGCCAGATGCTCGGCCAGGCCGTCGAAGGCATGCCGTGGCTTGGCACCTTCCACTCGATCGGCGGGCGCATCCTGCGCATCCACGCCGAGCTGGTGCAGCTCAAATCCAATTTCACCGTGCTCGACGTCGACGATCAGGTCCGCCTGCTCAAGCAGCTCCTGCAGGCCGAGAACATCGACGACAAGCGCTGGCCGGCGCGCATGCTGGCGGGGCTGATCGACGGCTGGAAGAACCGCGGGCTGGCGCCCAGCCAGGTGCCGTCGGGGGAAGCCGCGATGTTCGGCAACGGCAAGGGCGGCAAGCTCTACGCCAGCTATCAGGAGCGGCTGAAAATCCTCAACGCCGCCGATTTCGGCGATCTGCTTCTCGAGAACATCCGGCTGTTTCGCGAAAACCCTGATGTGCTCAGGCAATACCAGAACCGCTTCAAGTTCATTCTGGTCGACGAATATCAGGACACCAACGTCGCGCAGTATCTGTGGCTGCGGCTCTTGTCGCAGGCACCGTCGCGCCCGGGCGCACCGCTGTCGGCGATCATCCCGGGGAACATCGCCCCCCACGTCATTCCGGGGCGCATCGAAGATGCGAACTCCGATGTGCAATCGCACATCGAAGAATCTGGAGATGATGAGGACTCACTTCGAGATTCCGGGTCTGCGCTTTCAGCGCATCCCGGAATGACGGAGACTGCGACTCCCACTGCCTCCTCACCCCCCAAAAACATCTGCTGCGTCGGCGACGACGACCAGTCGATCTATGGCTGGCGCGGCGCGGAGGTCGACAACATCCTGCGCTTCGAGCACGATTTTCCCGGCGCAAAAGTCATCCGCCTTGAACGCAATTACCGCTCCACCGGCCACATCCTTGCCGCCGCTTCGCATCTGATCGCGCACAACGAAGGCCGGCTCGGCAAGACGCTGCGCACCGAGGATGTCGACGGCGAGAAGGTCACCGTCACAGGCTCCCGGGATTCGGAAGAGGAAGCCCGCGCCATCGGCGAGGAGATCGAGGAGTTGCAGCGCGCCGGCGAAAACCTCAACGAGGTCGCGATACTGGTGAGGGCCTCGTTCCAGATGCGCGAGTTCGAAGATCGTTTTGTTACCCTCGGCCTGCCCTATCGCGTGATCGGCGGTCCGCGGTTCTACGAGCGCGCCGAAATCCGCGACGCGCTGGCGTATCTGCGCGTGATCAATTCGCCCGCCGACGATCTCGCCTTCGAGCGCATCGTCAATGTCCCAAAGCGCGGGCTTGGCGACGCCACCGTTCAGTTGCTGCATGATCACGCCCGCAAGCGGCGCATGCCGCTGTTCGAGGCGGCACGAGCGGTGGTCGAAACCGACGAATTGAAGCCGAAGGCGCGCGGCGCCCTGCGTGACCTCATTTTGCAATTCGACCGCTGGCGCGCCCAGCGCGAGGTCACCGCGCATACGGAATTGGCCGAAATCGTGCTCGACGAGAGCGGCTATACCGAAATGTGGCAGAAGGACCGCTCGGCCGATGCCGCCGGCCGGCTCGACAACTTGAAAGAACTGGTGCGCTCGATGGAGGAGTTCGAGAACCTGCAAGGATTCCTCGAGCATATCTCGCTGGTGATGGACCGCGACGGCGATGCCAGCGACGAGGCGGTGTCGTTGATGACGCTGCATTCGGCCAAGGGGCTCGAATTCGACAACGTGTTCCTGCCCGGCTGGGAGGAAGGCCTGTTTCCGAGCCAGCGCACGCTCGACGAACAAGGCCGTGCCGGCCTGGAGGAAGAGCGCCGCCTCGCCCATGTCGGGCTGACGCGCGCGCGCCGCCGCGCCAAACTCTATTTCGCCACCAACCGCCGCATCCACGGCACCTGGTCGACCACGATCCCGTCGCGCTTCCTCGACGAACTGCCGTCGGCCAATGTGGAGATCACCGAGTCGAAAGGCGGCTCCGGCTGGGGCGGCGCCGGCGGCTACGGCCCCTCGCGCTTCGACAATGTCGAATCCTTCGGCTCCAGCTACACGACGCCAGGCTGGCAGCGCGCGCAGGCCAATCGCAACCGCAGTCAGGGCGGCCGCAGCGGTCAGGCCCGCGGCGGGTTTGAGGAAAGCCACTCGTCATTTTCAGGCGGTTTCTCGCGCAACAAGCGCGGCCCGATCGTGATCGAAGGCGAGTTGGTCGCGAAATCCACCGGCACGGTTTCAGAATTCTCGCTCGACGATCGCGTCTTCCACCAGAAGTTCGGCTATGGCCACGTGGTGAAGATCGACGGCAACAAACTGACGATCGCATTTGAAAAGGCCGGCGAGAAGAAGGTGGTCGATAGTTTTGTGGAGCGGGTGTAGGGGCGATAATTTTTCCCCGCGCGATTGCATAAGTGGCAAAGCGTTCCTATCTCCCGGTTCCCACCCCTCTCCCGCCTCGACCCGGCCGACGCGCCGCTTTGTCGTTGGCTAGATCGCGTCTCAGACTGTCATGCTCGCGCAACCTCCCATCATATCCGTTTCCAATCTCTCAAAGACCTACGGCTCCGGTTTCAAGGCGCTGAACAAGATCAATCTGGACATCAAGCGCGGCGAGATCTTCGCGCTGCTCGGGCCGAACGGCGCGGGCAAGACCACGCTGATCAGCATCATCTGCGGCATTGCCAACCTAAGCGAGGGTCGCGTCACCGTCGGCGGGCATGACATCAATGGCGACTATCGCGCGGCGCGGTCGCTGATCGGCCTGGTGCCGCAGGAACTGCACACGGATTCGTTTGAAACCGTTTGGGCGACTGTCAGCTTTAGCCGCGGCCTGTTCGGCAAACCGAAGAACCCGGCGCATATCGAAAAGGTGCTGAAGGACCTGTCGCTGTGGGACAAGAAGGATTCCAAGATCATCACGCTCTCCGGCGGCATGAAGCGCCGCGTGATGATCGCAAAAGCGCTGTCGCACGAGCCGCAGATCCTGTTCCTGGACGAGCCGACCGCGGGCGTCGACGTCGAATTGCGCAAGGGCATGTGGGACGTCGTGCGCGGCTTGCAGGCCTCCGGCGTCACCATCATCCTGACCACGCATTACATCCAGGAAGCCGAGGAGATGGCCGACCGCATCGGCGTCATCAACAAGGGCGAGATCATCCTGGTCGAGGACAAGGCCGGGCTGATGCAGAAGCTCGGCAAGAAGCAATTGACGTTGCACCTGCAGCAGAAAGTTGACGCCATTCCGCCCGCCCTCGCGCCCTACAAACTTCACCTGTCCGAGGATGGCCGGCTGTTGACCTATGACTACGACACCAAGGGCGAGCGCACCGGGATTACCAGCCTGCTGAGCGACCTCCGCAATGCCGGCATCCATATCTCCGACCTCGATACCACTCAGTCTTCGCTGGAAGACATCTTCGTCAGCCTGGTGAGGGCGCCATGAATTACCGTGCGATCCGCGCCATCTATCTGTTCGAAATGGCGCGCACCTGGCGCACGCTGCTGCAGAGCATCGTCTCGCCCGTGGTTTCCACCTCGCTTTATTTCGTGGTGTTCGGCGCCGCGATCGGCTCGCGCATCACCGAGGTCGAGGGCGTCAGCTACGGCACTTTCATCGTGCCGGGCCTCGTCATGCTGTCGGTACTGACCCAGAGCATCGCCAACGCCTCGTTCGGAATTTATTTTCCGAAGTTCGTCGGCACCATCTACGAGATATTGTCGGCGCCAGTTTCCTATATCGAAATCGTGATCGGCTATGTCGGCGCGGCCGCGACCAAATCCATCATCCTCGGCTTGATCATCATGGCGACCGCCGCGCTGTTCGTGCCGCTGCACATCCAACATCCCCTGTGGATGCTCGCCTTCCTGGTGCTGACGGCGGTGACGTTTAGCCTGTTCGGCTTCATCATCGGCATCTGGGCCGACGGGTTCGAGAAGCTGCAGATGATCCCGATGCTGGTGGTGACGCCGCTGACCTTTCTCGGCGGCAGCTTCTACTCGGTCGACATGCTGCCGTCGGGCTGGCGCACCATCACGCTGCTCAATCCGGTCGTCTACCTTATCTCGGGCTTCCGCTGGAGCTTTTACGAGATCGCCGACGTCAGTGTGGCCTTGAGCCTCGGCATGACGCTCGCCTTCCTCGCCATCTGCATGGTGCTGGTGTGGTGGATCTTCAGGACCGGGTACCGGCTCAAGAATTGACACGCAACGTCATTCCGGGGCGGCTCGCAGAGCCGAACCGGGAATCTCGAGATTCCGGGTCTGGTCCTAACGGACCATCCCGGAATGACGGCCTGCAACTCTGTCGATGACAAGACGCGCAGCGCGCGGCCGCTCGCGAAAATGTCAGCACTTTGCCGCCGATTGCGCCGCCGTGACGCCTTGTTTGCGCCGCGGGACGCGTTAACGATTGCGGACGCAGGCCACTGGAACCAGTGCCGGTTTCCGGGCATATTGGATGCCGGGGACGGAGAGCCGGCGCTTCATCAGGGGCCTGGAGGCCAAAGGTAAAATGCGTTCCTTCCTCATTGCCGTCACCGCCCTGACGCTGTTCGCCTCGGGCACCGCCCACGCCAAGATCGCCATAACAGTCGACAAGGACAACCAGCAGATGACCGTCGCCGTCGACGGCGTCGAGCGGTACCGCTGGCCGGTGTCTTCGGGTCTTCCCTCCTATGAAACACCGAACGGCAGTTTCCGCGCTTTCCGGATGGAAGAGGATCATTACTCCAAGGAATTCGACGAGGCACCGATGCCGCACTCGATCTTTTTCACCAAGATCGGCCATGCCATCCACGGTACCGATTCAGTGAGCCGTCTCGGCAGCCCGGCCTCGCATGGCTGCGTACGGCTGTCGCGCGAGAATGCCGCGAAGCTGTGGGATCTGGTGAAGCAGGAAGGCGTTCTCAACACCACGGTGACATTGACCGGCTCATCCCAGGTGGCGCTGGCGCGCAATCCGCGTCGCGGCAATACGGCCGTCGCGCGCCGCGCCCCGCAGCCGCAATATGAACAGCAATACGACTCCGCAGCCGGCGACCCCGTCGTGATCACGCCGCAGCAGCGCGTCGCACCCGTGGCGCGGGCCGACGACGGCTATATCTATCCGGCCGATGGTTCTTCCAACGAAGCGCGATATCCCGCGCCCGGCCGCCGCGTCTACGACACCCAGGCCTATCAGCAGCAACAGCAATATTACGACAACCGCGGCTATGCGCCCGCGCCCCAAGGCTACTATCAGCCGCGGCCTTACTATCAGCAGCGCGGGCTGTTCAGCTATCAGGATTAGCCGGCGACTTCACTGCGGTCGCAGGATGTACGGCCGCAGCGATCTCTCAGCCGTCCGTCGCGCTCGCAAGCTGCCGGTCGCGTTGCGCGGTCAGCCGTGACTGTTGCCAAGCGTCGTGAGCAATCATCCCTGCGGCCATTGCGGCGACGAAGACGATGATTCCGGGCGACAACGTCGCCAGGCTTTCCAGCGCCGGCCCCGGGCACAACCCAACGAGGCCCCAGCCGATTCCAAACAGCCCGGCGCCTGCAACCAGCGGCAGATCGATTCCCGATTTGCCCGGCCGAAAATATTGCCCGGTAAACCACGGCCGCGCACGGCCGTCAGCCAGCATGAAGCCGGGTATCGACACAGCCAGCGCCGCGGCCATCACCACCGCGAGACTCGGATCCCACGCGCCGAAGATATCGAGGAAGCCGAGGACTTTGGTCGGCTGCACCATGCCCGAAATCAACAGGCCCGCGCCGAAGATCAGGCCGCAAATCAGAGGAGCAATGATCCACATGGCCTGACCTCACAGTACGTGACGGGTGATCGCGACGGTGATGACCGCCGTCACCATGAAGACGACCGTGGCGGCGATGGAGCGCGGCGACAGCCGCCCTATGCCGCAGATACCGTGACCGGAGGTGCAGCCGCCACCGAGACGCGTACCGAAGCCGACCAGCAGGCCCGCCACGACAATGACGGCCCAGCTCGATGGCAGCTTGGGTTGCGCCATTCCGTAACCGATCAGGCCGGCGAGGATGGGCGCCAGAATGAGCCCGGCGACGAAGGCGATACGCCAGCCCTTGTCCTCGCCGCGCAAATTCAACAGGCCGCTGAAGATGCCGCTGATCCCGGCGATCCGGCCGGTTGACAACATCAGCAGCACGGCGGAAAGCCCGATCAGGGCGCCGCCGATTGCGGCCGATACGGGAGTGAAATTGGCCATCGTCGCTCCATCGGTTCAGGGCAGACCATGAACATAGGCGCACCCTGCCCGGCTGCAACTCGCCTATTCCTCGCCTTTTCTAAGCCGCCGCCATACCGCGCCTGGCACATTGGAATAATCGTCGGTCCAGACCCGCTGGTTTTCTCTGGCTTCCGTCAGCGCCCATTGCTCCGACGATGCCAGCTTGCCGACGTCAGTCTCTTCCCTCGCCGAGACCACGACCGAGGTCGAGAAGATGTATTCACTGTCGCGCCCGGAATCCTCGCTGTAGACCCAGCTCTTCAAGTCGTTGGCATCGGCGATGCCGACGACCACGCTCGACAGCTCCAGATGCCGGTTGGAGACGTGCATCACGACCGCCCCCTGCGGCGCCAGCTTGGACTTGTAGATTTCCATCGCCTCTTCGGTCGCCAGGTGAACCGGGATCGCATCCGACGAATAGGCGTCGACGATGATCAGGTCATAGACGCCGTCGGGCTCGCGCGCGAAGGTGAGCCGCGCATCGCCGATCACGGGCTGCATGTTCGGTTCGCAGACCTGGATATAGGTAAAATATTTCGGGTCGCGCGCGGTATCGACCATCGTCTGGTCGATCTCGAAGAATTTCCATTCCTCGCCGGGCTCCGAGGCGCAGGCCAGCGTGCCGGAGCCGAGCCCGATCACGGCCACGCGCAGCGGCGCGCCCTTGCGTTCCCGGATCGCCGTGATCGCCTGGCCGATGCCGCCGTCCCTGTAGTAGTAGGTGATCGGCTCCGGCTGGCCGGTGACCGGCGTGCCGTCGTCGTTCTTGAATTTCTCGGCGCCGTGGATCGTGGTGCCGTGCATCAGCACGTGATACTGGCCGTTCGGCGTCACCACGATCTTGTGGACGCCGAAGAAGCTGCGCACCGTCTCGACCCGCCCGTCGTCGGAAGGATAGGCGCGCAGCAATACCAGCGCCACCACGACGGTCGCAAAGATCTTCCAGCGGTTGGCGTTGAGCGCCAGCGCCAGCAACGCCGCCAGCACTCCGACTGCGCCGATCACCCAGACGCGATGACCTTCGAACCAGTTGAACGTTTTGCCCGTCGACCAGGCCGGCGCTATCAACGCCACCGCCAGCACCGCAAGAAACGGCCAGTACCAGGCGCTCCAGCGCGGCAGCCGTTCGCCGCCGGTCGGCCGGCACAGCGCCGCGAGCGCCAGCAGGATCGGGTACTCCGCAACCCATGAGAAGGTGAACGGCGCGATCAGGCCGGCAAAGAGGCCGCCGACCATGCCGCCGAACGATAGCGCGACATAGAAGCCGGTGAGATATTTCGCCGCCGGGCGCGTGCGCGCCAGTTCGCCGTGGCAAGCCATCGCAATCACGAAAAAGCAGAACTGGTGCCCGCCGAGCGTCAGCAGCAGATTCTGTTCGCCGCCGAACGCGAGCAGCACCACGATGCCGGCGATCGCCAGCGGCTGCGCCAGCAACATCCATTTGTGTGGCAATAGCGGGCGCGACTGGAAGACGAGCACCCAGGTCAGGAGGTAGAGCGACAACGGCAGCACCCACAATAGCGGCGCTGCGGCGACGTCGGTGGAAATATGGGCCGTTACTGCGATCAGCAGCCCCGACGGCACGGCCGCGAGGAATATCCAGCGGGCGCGCAAAATCCATGACGGCGCCCGCACGTCGCTATCGTCGGGCGCCAAGTTCCGTTCCGCCGCCCTCACTGGCGAGCGCAGCAGCAACACCCCGCAGATGGCAATCAGAACGATCAAGAGGCCATAGCCGCCGGTCCAGATCAGGTTCTGCATGCGCAGGGTGAACATCGGCTCCAGCAGCACCGGATAGGACAACAGCGCCAGGAAACTGCCGACATTCGAGGAAGCGTAGAGGAAGTACGGGTCGGGACCGTTGGGGTGGCCGGTGCGGACGAACCAGGCCTGCAGCAGCGGGTTGTTGGCCGCGAGCGCGAAGAACGGCAGGCCGATCGAAACCGCAAACAAGCCGAGCAGCCAGAGCGCATAGCCTGAATTCGGCGGATCGCCCCACCCGCTCGCGATCGACAGCGGCATCGTCAGCATCGCAACTGCGAGCAGCGCAAGATGAACCGCCACGGGAATCGTGCGATTGCGCGCCTGCATCAAAAAATGCGCATAGGCATAGCCGCCGAGCAGCAGCGACTGGAAGAATACCATCGCCACCGACCAAACCGCCGGCGAGCCGCCGAGCCGCGGCAGCACCATCTTGGTGAACAGGGGTTGCACCGAAAACAACAACAACGCACTGACGAAGATCGCAGCGGTATAGACGGCCAGCACCAGCCGGTTTCGCGAGGCAGACGGCTCAGAAATCATGAAAGCTCCGGCTTGAACCCGGCGGGAGCCGGCGGCGAGCATTCCGGCAGGTTGTGCCAGAAGCGCAGATAGAGCATATGGCAACATGACGGGCAATGCGGGATGAGATGTCGTTCCGGGGGCGATGCAAGGCATCGAACCCCAATGTGCAATTGCACATTGTGGAACCTCGCGATTCCGGGTCTTGTCCTTCGGACAATCCCGGAATGACGGGTTCAAAATAATCAAACCTTCTTGAAGCGGACATGAGCGAAACCGAAATCGTCATCATCGGTGCGGGGCATAACGGCCTCACCTGCGCGGCCTATCTCGCGATGGCCGGCCTGCGCGTGAAAGTGGTCGAACGCCGCAAGACGGTCGGCGGCGCCGCGGTGACCGAGGAATTCCATCCCGGTTTCCGCAATTCGGTGGCCGCCTATACCGTCAGCCTGCTCAACCCGCAGATCATCGCCGACCTGAAACTCGCCGAACTCGGCCTGCGCATCGTCGAGCGCCGCGCGCAGAATTTTCTGCCCGCCCCCGACGGCAGCTATCTCCTGACCGGCGAGGGCCGCACCCGGCAATCGGTGGCAAAACTCAGCGAGCGCGATGCCGTCACGATTGAGGCCTTCTCGCGCGAACTGGAAGCCATCTCCGACGTGCTCCGGCAATTCGTGCTGCGCGCGCCGCCGAACATCGTCGAGGGTTTTGGGATCGGCGCGATCCGCGAGGCCTTCAACGCAGTCGGCACGGCCGGCATCCTGCGCAAGCTCTCGCTCGAACAGCAGCGCAGCCTGCTCGACCTGTTCACGCGCTCGGCCGGCGAAATGCTGGACGAGCGCTTCGAGAGCGACCTGGTGAAGGCGCTGTTCGGCTTCGACGCCATCGTCGGCAATTACGCCAGCCCCTACGCCGCCGGCTCCGCCTATGTGATGCTGCACCATGCGTTCGGCGAGGTGAACGGCAAGAAGGGTGTATGGGGCCACGCCATCGGCGGCATGGGCGCGATCACGCAAGCCATGGCGCGCGCGGCCCGCGGCTACGGCGCCGAGATCGAAACGAACGCCGGCGTGCGCGAGGTGATCGTCGAGGGCGGGCGCGCCGCAGGCGTCGTGCTCGACAATGGCGAGACCATCCGTGCCAAATACGTCGTCTCCGGCGTCAATCCGAAATTGCTGTATACGCGGCTCGTGCCGTCGGGGGCGCTGGCGCCGGAATTCCTCGAACGCATCGCGCGCTGGCGCAACGCGTCCGGCACGTTCCGGATGAATGTCGCGCTGAACGCGCTGCCTTCCTTCACCGCCCTGCCCGGCGCCGGCGATCACCTCACTGCCGGCATCATTCTCGCACCCAGCCTCGGTTACATGGATCGCGCCTGGCAGGACGCGCGCAGCCATGGCTGGAGCCGCGAGCCGGTGGTGGAAATACTGATCCCCTCGACGCTCGACGACTCTCTTGCGCCGGAGGGCCGGCATGTCGCGAGCCTGTTCTGCCAGCACGTCGCGCCGGAATTGCCGGATGGAAAGTCATGGGACGATCACCGCGAGGAGGTCGCCGACCTCATGATCGCGACGGTGGACAAGTTCGCGCCGGGCTTTGGGGCAAGCGTGATCGGCCGTCAGGTGCTGTCGCCGCTCGATCTCGAGCGCCAGTTCGGCCTGCTCGGCGGCGACATCTTTCATGGGGCGCTAACGCTCAATCAATTGTTCTCGGCACGGCCGATGCTGGGCCATGCCGATTATCGCGGGCCGCTGAAGGGCCTCTACCATTGCGGCTCGGGCGCGCATCCTGGCGGCGGCGTCACCGGCGCCCCCGGCCACAACGCCGCGAAGGTGATCCTGGGCGATCACCGCGCCCTGTTCGGATAGGCAGAACGCAGTGGACAATATGGGGTAAAGCCGGTGGGCAACGACGGGAGAAGCCTGTGGATTACCTGTTGATAACCCGCGGCACGGCTGTGGAAGACATCGGTATGCTTCCGTCGATAACGGGTTGGCAACTTCCCCGCTCGGCTGTGGATAGGCGGTGGAAGCATGCAACTGTTCCGAGTGGCCCGACATGAAATTTGCTCAAATTTGAACGAAACGCCCACTCCCAATCGCTCCCCACTTTCTCCTAGGTTCTTCAATGACTTCTCTCGCCCCCACACATCGCGTTCATTTTGCCGTCGGCGACGAGCACACAGCCAAGGGCGTCGTCGACGCCCTGACCGAAGTTTTCTTTGAGGGCCAGGCCGCAATCGCCGCGTTCGAACGGCCGGATGGCCGATGGGACGTCACGGTACATTTTGGCGAGCCGCCTGATCAGCTGCTGGTCCGCGAACTCGTGGCCAATGCGGCCGGCGCGGAAATCGCAGCCGGCATCGCCTTCGATACGGTCGAGGCCAAGGATTGGGTCAAGGCCAGCCTCGAAGACCTTGTTCCCGTGCCGGCCGGACGCTTTGTGGTCCACGGCCAGCATGACCGCGATAGGATCTCGCCCAACAAGCTCGGCATCGAGATCGAGGCGGCGCTGGCCTTCGGCACCGGCCATCACGGCACCACGCGCGGCTGCCTTCTGTTGTTCGATCATGTCCTGAAAGCCTGGCGCCCGCGCCGCGTGCTCGATCTTGGCACCGGCACCGGCGTGCTGGCGATTGCGGCGGCGAAAGCGCTGCACGACAAGATACTGGCCAGCGATATCGATCCGCCCTCGGTGCAGGTCGCGCGCGACAATGCGCGGCTGAACGTATCGGGACATCTGGTGCGGGCGGTCCGCGCCACCGGCTTCTCGGCGCCGCAATTTGCGCAAGCCGCGCCGTTCGATCTGGTGCTGGCGAATATTCTGGCCAATCCGCTGCGGCAATTGGCAGGGCCGATGGCGCGGCATCTGGCGCCCGGCGCGCTGGTCATTCTCTCAGGGCTGCTGACGCATCAAGCGCCCGCCGTCATCGCCGCCTATCGCGCCCGTGGGCTGGTTCCCGTGCGGCATCTGCGCATCGAAGGCTGGAGCAGCCTCCTGCTGCGCAAGGTGAACTGAAATTCTAATCGGCTGATCTTGGCCCCTTGCGGGCGACCGCGCCCTTCTCTTTCTTCAACGACCGCTTGACGCGTGCTTCCGCGAACCGGTCGAGGATCTGGACGATGACGCCGCGCTGCTTCTTGTTGGCGACGGGCGGCACGGGGCCGCGACGTTCCGGCGGTGAAATCTTCTCAAACGTGAAAGCAGGCATGGTGTATCCCCTCTTCGTTGAGTTGAAACACTCCTGGAGCTTCTCCCGGTATCCTGAGCTGAGCGGCTACACCGCAATCCGCTCCGTCCGACTAGCGCGGACCGACATATTGAAGCACAGATTATGCCAAATTGTGGCGGAGACTGCCGCATTGCGGACCGCTCCACCCAACCCTAAAGTGACCAGGCAATGTTCGAAGCCCATTTCCAGACATTCGAAGAACCCGAAGGCGGCGTGGCGCTGACCGCGCGGCTGGCGCGCTTCCGCGAGGAGCTGGCGCGGCGGAAGCTGACGGGATTCGTGGTTCCGCGCGCCGATCAGCAACAGAACGAATATGTCCCGGCCGCCGAAGAACGGCTGGCCTGGCTGAGCGGCTTCACTGGTTCGGCAGGCATGGCGATCGTTCTGACGCGCGATGCCGCGGTTTTCGTCGATGGCCGTTATACGCTGCAGGCCGCCAAGCAGGTCGACCGCAACGCCTGGCAAATCGAGCCGCTGGCCGATCCGCCGCCGGAGCAGTGGCTGACCAAGCACCTTGCGGCCGGCGACCGGCTCGGTTTCGACCCGTGGCTGCACACGTCGGCGGCAGCCGAGCGTCTGGCCGCCGCCTGCACCAAGGCGGGCGCTGAACTGATTGCGGTCGAAACCAACCCGCTGGATTCGATCTGGACCGAGCGCCCGGCCCCGCCGCTCGGCCGCGTCACCACTCACGGCGTGCAGTTTTCCGGCGAGATCGAAGCCGAAAAACTCAAGCGCATCCGGCTGGAGATCAACAAGCTCGGCGTCGACGCGCTGGTGCTGTCGGACAGCCACGCGGTGGCCTGGACCTTCAACATCCGCGGCGCCGACGTCTCGCACACGCCGCTGCCTTTGTCCTACGCGCTGGTGCCGAAGGACGGCCGCCCCACCATCTTCATCGACCATCGCAAGCTGTCCAACCTGACGCGCGACCATCTCGAACAATCCGCTGATGTGCGGGAGCCCGACGCGCTGGTGCCTGATCTGACTGAGCTTGCGCGCAGCGGGGCCGCGATTGCGCTTGATGCCGCCACCGCCGCGGACGCGCTGAGCCGGCTGATCGCAGGCGCCGGCGGAAAACCGGTACGCGGCAACGATCCGGTGAGCCTGTTGAAGGCGGTGAAGAATATCACCGAGATCGAGGGCACGCGGACCGCGCACCAGCGCGACGCGGTGGCGCTGGCGCGCTTCCTCGCCTGGATCGACCGCGAGGCGCCGTCGGGCGCGTTGACGGAGATCGATACCGTCGAGGCCTTGGAAACGTTCCGCCGCCAGACCTGCGCGCTGAAGGATGTTTCGTTTCCGACTATCGCCGGCACCGGGCCGAACGGCGCCATCGTGCATTACCGCGTCACCCGCAAGAGCAACCGGCGAATTTCGCCTGGCGACCTGCTGCTGATCGATTCCGGCGCGCAATATGAGGACGGCACCACCGACGTCACCCGCACCATCGCAATCGGCAATCCCACCGACGAAATGCGCGATCGTTTCACCCGCGTGCTGCGTGGGCACATCGCGATTGCACGCGCGGTGTTTCCGGACGGCACCACCGGCGCGCAGATCGACTCCTTTGCGCGGCAATTTTTGTGGCAGGCCGGCCTCGATTTCGAGCACGGCACCGGCCACGGCGTCGGCAGCTATCTCTCGGTGCACGAAGGCCCGGCGCGCATCTCGAAACTCGGCACCACGCCCTTGAAGCGCGGCATGATCCTCTCCAACGAGCCTGGCTACTACAAGACCGACGCCTACGGCATCCGGATCGAGAATCTCGAACTCGTCATCGGCACCGATATACCCGGCGCCGAGAAGCCGGTGAACGCGTTCGAGACGCTGACGCTGGCGCCGATCGACCGCCGCCTGATCGATGTGAACATGCTGAGCGCAACCGAACTGAAATGGCTCAACGACTACCACGAGCGCGTCAACCGCGCGGTGCGCCCGCACCTTGACGACAACACCACGAAGCTGTGGCTGGACGAAGCGACGGCAGCGCTGCTGCCGATTTAGTCACTGTGCCTCATGCAGCCGTAGGATGGGTGGAGCGCAGCGATACCCATCCTACTTTCCACCAGCCGCCCCGGCGACGGCGGAGGATCCGGTACGCCGTTGCCCGCCCCCTATAGCGATACGGCGCGCGCCGGACACAAAATCGCGAAAACAACCCCATGCAAAGTAGAATCCAGCGGCCCAGGCTCGTACCGCCTCCCCAATTCGGCATGGCCGCATGCCGAATCTACCGTATTCGCCATCAGCCACCGCGCTACAGTCCGTTTCAACCAAAACAGGATCTGAACTGAATGCACGGCGTCGTGGGCAAGCCGCCCGACGCGGCGGCGAACGCTGCCGCGATCTCGAAGATCATGCTGCTGATGCTGGTGGCGATGACCGGCGTCGCGCCGATCTCGCTCTACATGCTGGTGCCGGCGCTGCCCGTGCTGGCGACGACGTTCGGCGGCGACATCTCCGTCGCGCAGATGACGGTGTCGCTCTACATGGTCGGCATCGCCTGCTCGCAGCTCATCATGGGACCGCTGTCGGACAAGTTCGGACGCCGGCCGGTGCTGCTCGCGGGCCTTGCGCTCATGGTGGCGGCGAGCGTCGGCTGCTCGCTGGCGCAGACGCTGCCGCAACTGATTGCCGCGCGCTTCCTGCAGGCACTCGGCGGCGCGACCGGCATGGTGGTGAGCCGCGCCATCATCCGCGATCTCTACAGCCGCGACCGCATCAGCTCGATGATCAGCCTCGTGATTGCCGTCATGATGATGGCGCAGATGCTCAGCGCGCTGGTCGGCGGCCTCCTGGAGACCGCGTTCGGCTGGCGCGCCATCTTCTATTTCATCACGGCGGCTTCGCTCAGCGTCGCGGTCCTGATCGCGCTGGCGCTGCCCGAGACGCGCGGCGAACGCAGCGAGAGCAGCAGCTTCCGCGGCGACGTCGGCAAGCTGATCCGCAACCGCGCCTTCATCGGCTATGTGCTGTGCCAGGTGCTGGCTTCCCAGATTATTTTCATGTTCGCCGGCGGCGGACCTTACATCGTGGTGACGCAGATGGGCCGAACCACGGCGGAATATGGCGCGTGGTTCGCGACGACGGGATTTGCCTATCTGATCGGCAATGTGTTCTGCGTCCGTTTCGCGCCGCGGCATTCGCTGGAGAAGCTGATCTGGTTCGGGCTCGCGGTGCAATTCGGCGGCGCCCTCTTGAACCTCGTCTTGAGCGTTGCCGGGATCAACCAGGCGCCGCTCTGGCTGTTCGGCACCCAGATGATCGTGATGGTCGCGAACGCCTTCGTCATGAACAACGCCGCGGCCGGCGCCATCAGCGCGCGTCCCGAGGCCGCCGGCACCGCCTCCGGCGCGATGGGTTTTCTGCAACAGGGCATCGGCGCGCTGGTCTCGCAATTCGGCGCCTATCTCGGCGGCCACTCCACGACCACGCTGCCGCTGACGGCGGCGATCTTCGCACTGTCGATTGCCTGCATCTCGGTGATGTTCTTCATCGTGCCGCGGCGAAGTGTCGTGGTCGGCGAGGAGTTGGTAAAGAAGGCGGAGGAGGAAGAATCGCGGATGTTGTGAGATGCGCGAAGTGGCCGGCCCCGTCATTGCGAGCGAAGCGAAGCAATCCACCTGGCCGCACAAAGGAAATCAATCCATACTTTGTTACGCCGCAATGGATTGCTTCGCTACGCTCGCAATGACGGCTGGAACAAACGCATGCATCATGCCTGATTTTCTCAAGATTCTTGCGCTGAGCGCCCTGCTCACACTCTCGTCAAAACCGGTCATGGCAATGGATCAAGGCACGGTTGCGCCAGTGGTCTTCGATTGCTGGGAGCCCGAGCGCATTTTCAAGCAATGCGCGGCAACCGGCGCCGACGGGCGGCCGCGCTTGAAGCCATCCTATTTGGCTCGACTTCGATATGACCGTGATGGGCTGGCTTCCGTCTTGTTGATGGATCGGACTGACACACGAAAAGGCCAATGGTTCTACGTTCGACGAGGCGTCATCCCGATGCCGGTTGAATTCATGGACAACGGCCCGGACTATTTCAAGGATGGTCTCGCGCGGTCGCGGGTCGGAGGCAAGATCGGGTACATCGACCGCAAACTCAATCTCGTGATACCGGCAACGTATGACGGAGCCTATCCATTCGAGGATGGGGTTGCCGTCGTCTGCACAGCCTGCACGATTGCCGGCGACGGCGAGCATAGCTGGTACGAGGGCGGACAGTGGGGACGCATTGATCGCAAGGGCCGCGTAGTGTCGCCCTTCCGGCCTTGGGAGAAAGCTAGACGCCTCGAATTCGACTGACGGCCGAACACTTGCGAGGAACTGCTCGGCGGATTCGGCAATGCCATAGCCCGGATAAGCGGAGCGACATCCGGGAGCGGTGGCCCCTGTGTACCAATGCCGCGAACGGCGGCCTAACCCCGTCATTGCGAGCGAAGCGAAGCAATCCATAGCGCGACAAGCTGAGAGATGGATTGCTTCGTCGCGTCGCTCCTCGCAATGACGGTGGGAGGAGAACCTCTCACTCCCCGATCAGCTTCAGCCACTCATCTTCCGTCAGCACCGGCACGTCGTGCTTCTTGGCTTCCGCGAGTTTTGAACCCGCGCCCGGCCCCGCAACGACGTAGTCCGTTTTCTTCGACACCGAACCGGCGGCCTTGGCGCCCAGCCGCTCGGCGGTGGCCTTGGCTTCGTCCCGCGTCATCTTTTCCAGCGAGCCGGTGAACACCACGGTCTTGCCGGCGACGGCCGAATTGCTCTTGGGCTTTTCGGCGTCAATGATCTCGCTGAGCTCCTTGACCAGCCGCTCGACGATGCCGCGGTTATGGCTTTCGCCGAAATAGGCGGCGACGCTCTTGATCACGGTGTCGCCGATCTGGTCGAGCGCATCCATCTCGGCGATGGTGTCCTCGTCGCCCTTGGCGACCTTGAGGCAGGCATCGTGGAATGCATCCCAGGAACCGTAGCCGCGCGCCAGTGCCAGCGCGGTTGTCTCGCCGACATGGCGCATGCCGAGGGCGTAGATGAAGCGCTCCAACGAAATGCGGCGGCGGTTCTCGATCGCGGCGAACAGGTTGCGCACCGAGGTTTCACCGTAGCCCTCGATCTCCTCGAGCTTCAGCCTGGCGTTACGTTTCGGCAGCGTGAAGATGTCGGCCGGCTCCCGCACCCATTCGCGGTCGAAGAAGTACTGGAGCTGCTTCTCCCCGAGCCCGTCGATATCGAACGCCCGGCGCGACACGAACAGTTTCAGATGCTCGATCTTCTGGAACGGACAGGCGAACTCGCCGGTACAGCGGGCGCGCGAGCCTTCCTCGCCAGTTGCCGTCTCCTCGCGCACCACGTCGGTATGCAGCGGGCACGGGCACTTCTTCGGGAAGTGAAATTCCCTGGCGCCTCTCGGCCGCTTGTCGATGACGACATCGACCACCTGCGGGATCACATCGCCGGCGCGCTGGATCACGACGGTGTCGCCGAGCCTGATGTCACGGCCCTCGCGCAGCACTTCGCCCTTGTTGCCGATACCCTTGATGTAGTCCTCATTGTGCAGCGTGACGTTTTGCACGATGACGCCGCCGACACCGACCGGCTCGAGCTTGCCGACTGGCGTGAACGAGCCGGTGCGCCCGACCTGGATCTCGATGTCGCGCAGCACCGTCATGGCCCGCTCGGCCGGGAATTTGTGCGCGACGGCCCAGCGCGGCGTGCGCGAGACGAAGCCGAGCCGCTCCTGCCAATCGATACGGTCGATCTTGTAGACGACGCCGTCGATGTCGTAGTCGAGCTCGCCGCGCTGCTCCTCGATCTCGTGATGGAACGCGATCAAGTGCTCGACGGAGTGACAGAGTTTTGTCAGCGGATTGGTCTTGAAGCCGCAGCGCTCGAACCAGTGGATCATGTCGGTTTGAGTCTTTTCGGGCATCGCGCTCATCTGGCCCCAGGAATAGGCGAAGAAGCCAAGCGGGCGCGAGGCCGTAATGCTCGGGTCCTTCTGACGCAGCGAGCCTGCAGCCGAATTGCGCGGGTTTGCAAAAATGGTATCGCCTGCGGCCTTCTGGCGCTCGTTCAGCGCAAGGAACGCCTTCTTGGTCATGTAGACCTCGCCGCGCACCTCGCATATGTCAGGAACGTTGCGGCCTTTCAGCTTCTGCGGCACGTCTTCGAGCGTGCGGATGTTGGCGGTGACGTCCTCGCCTTCCGCGCCGTCGCCACGGGTAGCTGCGGTAACGAGTTCGCCACCCTCATAGCGCAGCGACATCGACAGCCCATCGATCTTCGGCTCGGCGGAAAAGTTGATCTTGTCATCCGGCAGCTTCAGGAAACGCGTGATGCGGCCGACGAAGTCGAGCACGTCCTGTTCGGCAAAGGCGTTGTCGAGCGACAGCATCGGCACCGCATGGCGGACCTTCCTGAAGCGGCCCGACGGCGTCGCGCCGATCTTTTGCGATGGCGATTCCGCTGTAACGAGTTCGGGAAACCGCTTCTCGATCGCATTGAAGCGCTGCCGCAGGGCGTCGTATTCGGCATCGCTGATGCTGGGCGCATCTTCCTGGTAATAGCGCTTGTCGTGCTCTTCGAGCTCCAGCGCCAGCCGCATGTGCTCGACCTTGGCCTGCGCCTTGGTGAGTTTTCCGACGTCGGTGGGGGTCTTTGTTTTCGCTGTCTTGGCCATGTAGGTTGAATACGACGAACGTCGCTCGGAGAAAAGGCGGTGGCGGACATCGTTCCCCGATGCTGCAGCGCGCTCGGCGATGCGCAGAATCGTGCGGACGGTGCGCTGCTGATCCGGAGTCCATCCGCACGGTAGGTCCCGGCTCTGCGGCGCAGCGTTTCACGCTGCACCGCATCCGGGACACGAGCAGATTACGCCGTCGCGGCGCGCAACAGTCGTTCCGCCGCCGCCCTCGCCTCGGCTGTGATCTCCGCCCCCGCCAGCATGCGGGCGATTTCCTCGCGGCGGTGGTCGGCGGCGAGCGCGTTGACGCGGGTGGCGACGCGCTTGCCCTTGTCGAGCGCGTCCTTGGAAATCAAAAGATGCTGGTTCGCCCTTGCGGCAACCTGCGGCGCGTGCGTCACCGCCATCACCTGGACCTGGCCGGCGAGCCGCGACAACCGCGCGCCGATCGCATCCGCCACCGCGCCGCCGACGCCGGTATCGATTTCGTCGAACACCAGCGTGGGCGCCGAGCCGCGATCGGACAGCACCACCTTGAGCGCCAGCAGGAACCGCGACAGCTCGCCGCCGGAGGCGACCTTCATCAACGGTCCCGGCTTTGTCCCCGGATTGGTCTGGACCCAGAACTCGACGCGGTCGATGCCCTGCGGCCCCGGTGACTTCGCATCGGTGTCGACCTGCGTCATGAATTTCGCGCGCTCGAGTTTCAGCGGCGCGAGTTCGGCGTTGACGGCCTTGTTGAGTTTTTCGGCGGACTTAGCTCGGGCCGCCGACAGCTTCGCCGCCGCCGCGCCGTAGCGCTGGTCGGCCTCGGCAGCCGCCGCTTCCAGCTTCTTTAACCGATCGGCGCCGGCGTCGATCAGTGCGACATCGGAGACGAATTTGGCAGCCAGTGCTGCGAGCCCATCGACCGGTGTGGAATATTTGCGCGAGGCAGCGCGCAGCGCAAACAGCCGCTCCTCGATCCGCTCCAGCTCGGCCGGATCGAAATCGGCCGCAACCAGCGCGGCGCTGAGATGCTGGTCGGCCTCCTCCAGCGCATTGATTGCGATGTCGATCGCCTTCACCGCCGGCTCGACCAGCGCCGGCGAATTGGCGGCGCGGCGCTCGAGGCGGCGCACGGCCGCTGCCAGCGCCGGCACCGGCGAGTTTTGGCCGCCGACCGCCTCCTGCGCCTCACGCAGGTCGCTGGCGATCTTCTCGCCCTGCATCATGGTGGTGCGGCGTTCGGCGAGTGCGGTCTCCTCGCCGTCCTTCGGCTTCAGCGCCTTGAGCTCGTCGGCGGCGTGGCGCAAATAATCCGCCTCGCGCGCGGCGCGTTCCATGCTGGCGCGATGCTCATCGAGTGCCTGGTGGGCGGTGCGCCGCGCCTCCCACAGCGTCTCCAGCGCGGCGACTTCTTTCTCGAGCCCGGCAAAGGCATCGAGCAACTGCCGGTGCGTCGAGGCGTCGACCAGCGCGCGCTCGTCATGCTGGCCGTGAATTTCGACCAGCGCCGCGCCGACCGCCTTTAGGGTCTGCACGCTGATCGATTGGTCGTTGATGAAGGCGCGGGTGCGGCCGTCGGCGAGCTGCACGCGGCGAAGAATCATTTCGCAAGCATCTTGAGAACTCGCGTCGTCGAGGCCGTTCTCGGAAAGGATCTTTGTCGCGGGATGGCCTTTGGGAACGTCGAAGGTGGCGGTCACCTGGCCCTGCTCCGCGCCATGGCGAACCAGGCCCGCATCACCGCGGCCGCCGAGCGCCAGCGCGAAGGCATCGAGCAGGATGGATTTGCCCGCGCCGGTTTCGCCGGTCAGCACCGCGAGGCCACGGGAGAATTCGATATCGAGCCGTTCGATCAGGACGATGTCACGGATCGACAGACGCGCCAGCATGCGAAGTCAATTCCTAGTGGTCCAGTTCTAACATTCGCTCCCCGCTCGGGGAGCCACTTTGCGAATGTTAGAATCAAAAGGACCACTAGCAAATATAAAGCTGGTAGTGGAGCTTTACGGATTTGACATTCGCTTCACGAAGTCGCGGCAAGTATCGAGCGAATGTCAAATCCGCTCCACTACCCGAGACCCAACTTCTTGAAGGCCCTGGAAATATAGGAACCCTTGTTCTCGCTCGGCTCGAGCCCGCCCGACTTTACAAGATTATAGGCGTCCTTGTACCAGCGGCTGTCAGGAAAATTGTGCCCAAGTACGGCTGCCGCCGTCTGCGCCTCGCCGACGATGCCGATCGCCATATAGGCCTCGGTGAGTCGCGCCAGCGCTTCCTCAACATGCCGCGTGGTCTGGTAGCGGGTGACCACGGTCTTGAAGCGGTTGATGGCGGCGGTGTAGTCGCGCCGTTCCATGTAATAGCGGCCGACGTCCATTTCCTTGCCGGCGAGCTGGTCGCGCGCGCCTTCGAGCTTGGCCTTGGCGGAGTTGGCGTATTCCGAGGTCGGATATTTGCGAATCACCTCTTCCAGCGCCGCAATCGCCTTTTCAGTGCGGCCCTGGTCGCGAGATATGTCCGGGATCTGGTCATAATGCGAGGCCGCGATCAGATATTGCGCGTAAGCCGCATCGGCGCTGCCGGGATGCAGTGTGACGTAACGCGTCGCTGCGCCGATGCAGCTATCGTAATCGCCGGCATTGTAAAAGGAGTAGGCCGACATCAAGAGCGATTTGCGCGCCCAGTCGGAATAAGGATGCTGGCGATCGACCTCCTCGAATTTCTTCGATGCCCCCTTCAGATCCTTGCGCTGGTTCATCAGGTACAAGCCCTCATTGTAGAGCTTGTCCGCCGGCTCTTCGTTGAAGGTGTCGTCCTTGGCGGTGAACTTGTCCCACAGCGCACCGGTGCCGCAGCCGCTCAAGGGAATGGCGAGCGCAATCAGGCCAGCCGCCAGCCGCAACGACCGTGCGGCGCGAGCAAGGCTGAGGCGCCCGAGTGATTTGCCTGGTTCGAGCGTCATACGCTGTGCCGACATGGAATCTGTGACCTGACGCCTTTGATGCGGTTGATGACTGAGCCCGCCCGTCCATGAACCGCGGTCATGGATGCCATATTCCCCGTGCCCCAAATTTCTTGAGCCCAATACGCGTTGCGCCTTGTGGTGCTACCGCGGGCTTCTCTAGCCGAAAAATGGTCCTCGACCAACCGAATACGCAGCCAATTCGCCCGGATTAAGGCGGCTGAACGCCCACGTTACCACTGTGGTTACTACGCAAAACTCGCCCGAGCGGCGCAAAACAGCTCAAAATTCGGAGGTTTTGCAAAGACGAAAGTCAGGAAACGTCGGGACCATAGGCGGGGGCGATCATGCCGCCCACCATGCCCGCGCCGGCCTCGACATGGGCGCGGGGACGGCGTGCCGGTTCGGCCTCGACCACCCGCCAGGCGCTGCGATCGGCCAACAGGGCGGTCAGCACGGCGTGGTTCAGCTTGTGACCGCCACGTACCGAACGGTAGGCGCCGAGCAGCGGCAGACCAGCCAGGGTCAAATCACCGACCGCATCCAGCGCCTTGTGGCGGGCGCACTCGTCGCTGAAGCGCAGCCCTTCGGTGTTGAGTAGGCGGGTTTCGTCGAACACCACCGTATTCTCAAACGAGGCGCCACGCGCATAACCGGCGCCCCAGAGCCGTGCGACGTTGTTCATGAAGCCAAAGGTCCGGGCGCGGGAAATCTCGCGGCGGAAGCTTTCGGGGCTTAAATCGATAGAATATTTCTGGCAACCGATCATGGCGTTGTCGAAGTCGATCTCGACCTCGACGCGGAACCCGTTGCCATGCGGGCGCAACTCGCCAAAACTGTCGCCGATCGCGACCTGCACCGGCTTGAGCACCTGAATGAAGCGGCGGGAGGCCGACTGGGTGACGATACCGGCTTGGTCGATAGCGGCAACGAAAGCCGCCGCGCTGCCGTCCATGATCGGAACTTCGGGGCCGTCGACTTCGATGATGGCGTTGTCGACACCCATGCCGCGCAGGGCAGCAAGGACATGTTCGGCGGTGGAAACCAGCGGACCTTCGCGGTCGCCAAGAACGGTAGCAAGATCGGTGGCGGTTACGGAGGTGGCTACTGCGCGGACCTCGCGATCGGCCTCATCCAGGCCGGTACGGACAAAAACAAAACCCGCATCCACAGGAGCAGGTCCAAGCGTCAGGCTGACAGGTAATCCGGAATGAACGCCAACGCCCGTTACGGTGGCTTGCGACCGAAGCGTGGTTTGGCGGCTGAATTTCATCGATAACTGCCCACTACCCGACTTAACCCAAAGACGGGAACCGCGCGCTAGCGCCGATTCGCGTTCTAGGAATCCCCAAGTCACGGCAGACCATAGACATTGCCCTAAGGCGCACAACTCACGCTTCTTTACGGATTGTTACCCTATCTCTGCCGCATTCGCGCCAAGGGTTAACCAAACTCCGACACGGCCAGACGCTGTTCGAGCTTCGGTGTTTGGTCACGAAATGAATAATTAATGATTTAAAATCAGTTGGTTGGCTAGGCCGCTGAACCCCGGCACCAAGCCCAAGAGAAGGGCCCCGACTGTTCCAGCCGGGGCCCCTTGGATCACCTCGATTGTAACAAAAGCTCAGTTGGCCTGGCGTCGGAGGAAGGCCGGGATATCAAGATGGTCGTCACCCTGTGGCGCCGGTGCAACAGGTGCTGGGCGGCCATGGACATCCAGACCCTGCGGTGCCGAGCGCTTTGCATACTCCGATACCGGCTCGTGATTCGCCGTTTGCTGGGCGACAGTGCGCTGCGGCTTGCGTTCGGGCAGCGGCGCCATCGACGGGCCGGAGGCACGTGCCGCGATCGGCGGCTCGGTCTCTTCGTCGCGGCGGCCGAGGCCGACATTGGCGAGCCGCTGCAACAGCGACAGCCGCGTCTTCTGCGGATGCTCCTCCTCAGGCTCGCCGCGGGCGTGCCGTATCTCGGCTTGGGCGGGCATCGGGAGGTCCTCGAACTTCGGCATCCGCGGCGTGCGGGCCGGCGGACGTTCGGCCGCCTGCGGGATGAAGGTTTCGGGCGCCGGCGCCTCCGGCTCGACGCGGGCGGCCTCCTTGTGATCCGGGAACAGCGTCGGCTTTTGCGCGATCGGGCGAACCGTGACGTCGCCATAGGAGGCTGGCTGGATCGGGGCCTGTTGCGGCGTCTCAACCGCCGCAGCGATCGCGGCAAGCGCCGCGCGCTCGACGTTGCCGCGCTGCGCCGGCGTAGCGGCAGGTGCCGGAGCAACCGCGTGCGGCGCAGCCGCCGGCTCGAGCTTCTGGGCGCGTTCGGCCAGGCGCGCATTGTCGGCGCGCAGGCGAGCGGTCAGTTCGGCCAGCCGGTTGTCCGGCGAAGACGGCGTGGCAGAGGCGGTGGTTGCGGTGGTGGTGGCAGCGACGGCGGTGCCCGCGTTGCGCGCAATCTGCGACTGGTCGATGCCGGTGGCGACTACGGAGACGCGGATGATGCCGTCGAGCGATTCGTCGAAGGTGGCGCCGACGATGATGTTGGCGTCCTGGTCGACTTCCTCGCGAATCCGCGTCGCGGCTTCGTCGACTTCGAACAAAGTGAGGTCCTTGCCGCCGGTGATCGAGATCAACAGGCCGCGCGCCCCCTTCATCGAGGAATCATCGATCAGCGGGTTGGCGATCGCGGCTTCGGCCGCGGTCAGCGCGCGCTTCTCGCCGGTCGCCTCGCCGGTGCCCATCATCGCCTTGCCCATTTCCCTCATCACCGCCCTTACGTCGGCGAAGTCGAGATTGATCAGGCCTTCCTTCACCATGAGATCAGTGATGCAGGCGACGCCCGAATAGAGCACCTGGTCGGCCATCGCGAAGGCGTCGGCGAAGGTGGTCTTTTCGTTGGCGACCCGGAACAGGTTCTGGTTCGGGATGATCAGCAGCGTATCGACCACCTTGTGCAGCTCGGCGATGCCGGACTCGGCGGTGCGCATGCGGCGCTGGCCTTCGAAGTGGAACGGCTTGGTGACGACGCCGACCGTGAGGATGCCCATGTCGCGCGCGGTCTTGGCAATCACCGGAGCGGCGCCGGTGCCGGTGCCGCCGCCCATGCCGGCGGTGACGAACACCATGTTGGCGCCCGAGAGATGGTCGCGCAGCTCGTCGATCACTTCCTGCGCCGCCGCCGCGCCGACATCAGGCTGGGACCCCGCACCGAGGCCCTGCGTCACCTGGGTGCCCATCTGCACGATGCGCTGGGCCTTCGACATGGTCAGCGCCTGCGCGTCGGTGTTGGCGACGACGAAATCGACCCCCTGCAACCCGGCAGTGATCATGTTGTTGACGGCATTGCCGCCTGCTCCACCGACGCCGAAGACGGTAATCCGCGGTTTCAGCTCACTGATGTCAGGGGGGGTCAGATTGAGTGCCATGGTTGCCTCTCTTACGACGCGCGCGTTGGTTCGCCCCGGCCGGCGGCCGCGGGATTTGGTGAAAATCGTTTGGTCACAGGACCGGTCATCAGAAGCCCTCGCGAAGCCATCGTCCGACCTTGCCAAAATAGCCGTCTGTCCCTGTCTTGAGCTGCCGCGTATGCCGCGGTTCGACGTGTTCAAGATGAGCGTATTGCGGATAGACCAGGAGGCCGGTGGGAACCGCGAACGAGGCGCTCTTGGCCTCGTTGGGCAGCCGGCCGAAACCGAGCGGGCGGCCGATCCGGACCGGCCGGTTGAGAATGCGCGTGGCGAGTTCGACGGTGCCGGTAAGCTGAGAAGCCCCGCCACTCAACACAACCCGCGCCCTCGGCTCTGCCGCAAAGGGGGAATCCGCGAGCCGGTCCCGGACCATTTCAAAAATCTCCTCCGCGCGATGCCGGACGATGTTGGCAATCGTGGCGCGCGAGACGATCTGCGGCGCATCGTGTTCCTCGCCCGCAGTCGGTACAGACATCAGCTCGCGCGCGTCGGACCCGCCGGTCAGCACGGTGCCATATAACGTCTTGATTCGCTCGGCATCCGCAATGCATGCGCCGACGCCGCGTGCAAGATCCATTGTCACGTGCTGCCCGCCGAGCGCAAATCCGCTCGCGTGCACGAAGCGGCCGCCGGAATAGGTCGCAATCGTGGTCGATCCGGCCCCCATTTCGACCACGGCGGCGCCGAGATCGGCCTCGTCGTCGGTCAACACGGACAGGCCTGCGACATAAGGACTCGCCGCCATGGCCTCGACATTGAGGTGGCAGCGCTCGACCACCAGCATCAGGTTGCGGGCGACGGTGGCGTCCGCCGTAACGACTTGCATGTCGACGCCGAACTGCCGCGCAACCATGCCGCGGGGGTCGCGGATGCCCTTGACGCCGTCCAGCGCGTAGCCGACGGGGAGCGCATGCAGCACCGTGCGGCCCTCGCCGGTGGCATGGCGCATGCCGGTGGAGGTCACCCGGGTGACGTCATCAGCGGTAACCGCGCCGCCTCTGATGTCAGCGGCCGCCTCGACAAGCTGCCCCTGCAGCCGGCCGCCGGAAACCGACAGCAATATTGATTCAACGCGGACCTTGGCCATGCGCTCGGCCAGCGCCACCGCCTGCCGCACCGCCTGCTCGCATTCGGCGAGATCGACCACGGCGCCCGCCTTGACGCCGCGCGACTGGATCTGGCTGTAGCCGATCAGTTCCACCGCATGGGTACGGCCGCGCAGCGCGTCGCTCGGCGGCGACGGCTTCAGCCGCGCGATCATGCAGGCGATCTTGCTGGTGCCGACATCGAGCGAAGCCACCAGCGCCGTCCGCTTGTGGTCGACGGGACGTGTCTTCGGGGTCTGGTTGCGATCGAGGCCGGTCATGCTGAATCACCGGCCTTCTTCTTGGTCTTCTTGTCCTTGAACAGTTCTTCGCGGGCCTTGGCCGCGTCTTCCGACAATTGCACCGTCAGCCGGTCCGGCAGGCGCATGTCGACTGCGACGATGTCGCGCGAGAACAGCCTGTCCTCCTTGTCGAGCTTGCTCAACATGGCAAGCGCGTTGCCGACGTCGTTCTCCGGCAGGCGAATGTCGAGGCCGTCCTTCAGCCGCAAATTCCAGCGCCGCTCGCCGACCAGGATTGCAGCCTTGGTCACCGAGCGGACCTGCGGATAGCGGTCGAGCAGCGCGAGGAAATCACGGGCCCTGACATCGGCGCCCTTGCCCACCACCAGCGGCAGCGTCACGAAGCGGCGCGACACATAGGGCTCCAGCACCGCGCCGTCCTCGGAGATCACGGACAGCCGGCCGTCCTGCTGCCACAGCGCGAACGCCGTGCGCTCGACGATGTCGATCTGCAACTGGCCGGGATAAAGCTTCAGGATGGTCGCGTCCGCGATCCACGGATTCGCCTTGAGCTTGTCGCGCAGGGTGGCGGCATCGAGGAACAGCAGCGAGGAGCGGCCATTGACGCCGCCGATTGCGAGCACTTCGTCCTGGCTCAACTGCTTGCGGCCGTTGATGGCAACCTCAGTGATGCGGAACCCGGCTGAATTGGCCAGCGCGTTGCGGGTATCGCCGAGCGCAACCATGAATTCGTCAACATGACCGCCCTTGACGATCCCAAGACCGGCGCTGCCGAGCAGCATCAGCACGGTCAGGGTAACGCCGAGACGATTCGGCAGATAACGCTCAACTAGACGGACCAGGCGATTCGGCCGCTCGCGATCGATCGTGGGCTTCGCCGGGACGCGGGCGCGACGGCCCAGCCGCTCACGTAGCAGCACGACCGCTCCAATAGCGGCTGCTTTCAGGTCAGCCTGGGGCCCCACCGATCTCACCGACCGCGTGAGGCGTCCTGCACCATCCATTGCACGAGCCTGTCCAAGTGTTGTTCCCGCAAGCTTTTTTACGGGTCCTGGCCCAGATGACGTCTCGGCTGTGCCGGACTTAAGTGCTGACCTGAAGTCGGAACAGCGCACCCCGGCAGCCAAGCGCCACATGCGCCGCCAGCGTTAACCTTCGTTCTTCCTGGTAAACAAAGTGTAAAAACGGGGGGCTGGTGATGCGCTTTGACCCGTCTTTTGAGTGGTTTGCCGGACAATTCTTAGGATTTTAGCAACATTTCTCGTGGCGAGGTTAGTTCCGGGTTAACGGGCTGTTAACGGGCCGTCCGGCCGGTCACGCCCGCCCCCGGCTGCGTCGTTCGGCCAAGGCGATCTGGTCACGCAGGAAATCCGGAAACTCGATCCCCTGGGCCTTGAGCGCCTTCGGGTAGAGCGAGGCCGCAGTCAGCCCCGGCAAGGTATTGGTTTCGAGGTAAACCGGCCCGTTCGCCGAGACGATGAAATCGGTCCGGGAATAGCCGCTGCAGGAGAGCGCTTTGTGCGCCCGCAGCGCCTGATCCTGCAGTTGCGCAGTGATGTCAGGAGAAAAGCGCCCCGGGCAGATCTCCTGAGTCGATTTGAGCAGATACTTGGCCGTGTAGTCGAAGGTGCCCTCCCCCGGGACAATCTCGATCGGCGGCAGCGACATCAACGTACCATCCGACTGCTCCAGCACGCCGCAAGTTGCTTCGACGCCCGCGATGAAGGGCTCGATCAGATATTCTTCGATTCTAGCGGCGTTGCGGACCGCGACCAGGTCCTGCTTGGCGTTGACGAAAATCAGGCCGTAGCTCGAACCGTCGCGCGCCGGCTTTGCGATCAGCCTGCCATGTTCGGCAAACGCTGCGTCAAGGTTTTCCAGGGCTACGCCGGCCGGAGCCGCGACACCGGCAATCGCCGCAAACCGTTTCGCTGCGACCTTGTCAAAAGCGAGGTTCGAAGACGCCGAGCCGGATCCGGTGAAGGGAATGGCGCGCATTTCGCACATCGCCTGCAGTTCGCCGTTCTCGGCACGGCCGCCGTGCAGCCCGAGCACCAGCACACGTTCTTCCGCCTTCGCCTTGTCGAGCGCCGCTTCCAGCGCGATGCCGCGATTGCCCGGCTTGAATTCATCCTCGAAGGGACGCGAATGCTCGAGCAGCGCCTTTGAACTGACCTCGTGAACGGTGTCTACCACATGCCAGAACCAGAGATCGGCTTCCGGCAACGCGCGGTGCAGCGCCTGCGCGGTCGCCACCGAAACCAGCCGCTCTTTATTGGTGCCGCCAAAGAGAATGGTCGTTCGCATCAGCCTTTACCTATCCGTCATTCCGGGGCGATGCGAAGCATCGAACCCCGCAATCTATGCGGAAATCCCGATCCGCTTGATTTCCCAGTGCAGCTCGATTCCAGAATTCGCTTTAACCCGCTCGCGCACGGTTTCGCCCAGCGTTTCAATATCATGCCCGGTGGCGTTGCCGGTGTTGATGAGGAAATTGCAGTGCATTTCCGAGACCTGCGCCCCGCCGACGCGAAGCCCGCGGCAGCCGGCGGCGTCGATCAGTTTCCACGCGCTGTTGCCGGGCGGATTCTTGAAGGTGGAGCCACCGGTCTTTTCGCGAATCGGCTGCGCGGTTTCGCGATGGGTCTGCACCTCGTTCATCCGGGCGCGGATGGTTTCGGCGTCCGTGATCTGCCCGCGAAAGCGCGCGGAGGTGAAAATGACTGAGGGATCGACGCCACTGTTGCGATAGACGAACTTCATGTCGGCATTGGAGAAGACATGCTTCGTGCCGTCGCGGCCGATGCCGGTCGCCTCGACCAGCACGTCCTTGGTCTCGCTTCCATTGGCGCCGGCATTCATCCGCAACGCGCCGCCGATGCTGCCCGGAATGCCGAAGAAGAATTCCATGCCGCCGATGCCGGCCGCCGCCGCCGTTTCCGCCACGCGCTTGTCGAGCGCAGCCGTGCCCGCGCTCACGATATCGCCCTCGGCCCTGGTCTCGCCAAACGCCCGCGGCGACAGCCGGATCACCACGCCCGGCATACCGCCGTCGCGCACGATCAAATTGGAGCCGACGCCGACCACATAGACCGGCAACTCCTTCGGAAGCAGCTTTAAGAAATACGCGAGATCGTCTTCGTCCGCCGGCGTGAACAACACCTGCGCCGGCCCGCCGACGCGAAACCAGGTCAACTCGGCGAGCGACTGGTTCGCCAACAGCCGGCCGCGCAATTGCGGCATCGCGGCTTTCAGATCGGACGTGATGTCGGGGAAGGTCATGCCGCGCCAACCGTCTCGCAACATGATTTGAGAGCGTATCGCGTTTCGGCTTGCACCAACGCCCGGGGCTTACCCCTCTCCCCAACCTCGAGAGCGAGCTTCGCTCGCCTCGGACCCCGCAAGGGGGGAGGGAGCCTGACCAGCGTGCTCACCTCACACGCAGGAAAAGCTACATCGATTGGCTCAGTCAGGGACGCACCAGCGGTAGGGTTCCCTCTCCCCTTGCGGGAGAGGGTTAGCCGCACACGCCGGCCCTCGTAGCTACGCGCCCCTTCAACCTCCGCAGCGACAGTAATCATCATCACCCCAACGCCTTCAATTCGCCCGGCAGTGCGTAGGCCCATTGCGTGATGTTGCCGGCCCCTAAGCAGACCACGAGGTCGCCGGGGTTGGCGATGCCGCGGACGACTTTTGCGAGTTCCGTCGAACTCGGCAGCGGGACCACTTCACGGTGGCCATGCGCGCGCAGGCCGAGCACAAAGTGGTCGCGGTCGATGCCTTCGATCGGCGCCTCACCTGCCGGATAGACCTCGGCGACGATGACCGCATCGGCGTCGTTGAAGCAGGTGCAGAACTCCTCGAACAGCGACTGCAGGCGGGTGAAGCGGTGTGGCTGCACCACGGCGATGATCTTGCCGCTATAGGAGTCACGCGCAGCCTTCAACACTGCAGCGATCTCGACGGGGTGATGGCCATAGTCGTCGATCACGGTGACGCCGTTCCACTCGCCGGTGCGGGTGAAGCGCCGCTTGACGCCGCCGAATGCCGCGATTGCCTTGCGGATCGCTTCGTCGGAGATGCCGAGTTCGTGCGCCACCGCAATCGCCGCGGTCGCATTCGACGCATTGTGCCGGCCCGGCATCGGCAACGCTATGTCCGTTATCTCGTGCGTGGCCTCCGTCTTGCGGTTGCGGATCGCAACCTTGAACTTCGATCCGCCGGCGATCGGCGTCAGGTCCATCAGCCGCGCATCGGCCTGCGGGTTTTCGCCGTAGGTGATGATGCGGCGATCCTCGATCCGGCCGACGATGCTCTGCACCACCGCGTGATCGATGCACATCACCGCAAAGCCGTAGAACGGCACGTTCTCGACGAAATTGCGGAACGCGTCCTGGATCGCCTCGAAGGTCTTGAAATGATCGAGATGCTCAGGATCGACATTGGTGACGATGGCCACGTCGGTCGGCAGTTTCAAAAACGTGCCGTCGCTCTCGTCGGCTTCCACCACCATCCAGTCGCCCGCTCCCAGCCGCGCATTGGTGCCATAGGCGTTGATGATGCCGCCATTGATGACGGTCGGGTCGAGATTGCCGCCATCGAGCAGCGCCGCGACCATCGATGTCGTCGTGGTCTTGCCATGGGTGCCGGCAATCGCGACGCAGCTTTTCAGCCGCATCAGTTCGGCCAGCATTTCGGCGCGACGCACCACCGGGATGCGCTGCGCGCGAGCCGCCATCAGTTCGGGATTGTCGCGCTTGATCGCGGTCGAGACCACGACCACGTCGGCGCCGTCGACATTCTCGGCCTTGTGGCCGACCGAGACCTTGACGCCCTTCTCCCGCAGCCGCGCGACATTGCCGCTTTCGGAAGCGTCCGAGCCCTGCACGATGTAGCCGAGATTGACGAGCACTTCGGCGATGCCGCTCATGCCGATGCCGCCGATCCCGACGAAGTGAATGGGTCCGATCTCGCGCGGCAGTCTCATGGGTTTGTCCTTGGCCGTCATCGCCCGCCATGTGCGCAATTGCGCACAGGGGCGATCCAGTATTCCGCGAAGCCAGTATTCCTAAGAGCCAGTATTCCAGAGCCAAGGCTCAAATCAGGCGCCGCGGCATACTGGATGCCCCGCTTTCGCGGGGCATGACAAGCGCTTTTTGGGCCATCGTGGACGTCAAATTCCGGCCGTTTTCATGACCAGATCGGCCAGCCGTTCCGCGGCATCGAGCCGGCCGACCTGGCGGGCAGCGGCGGCCATCGCGGCCAGCCGGGCGGGCTCGGCGGCAAAGGCAGAGATTTCGGCGGCCAGCCGGTCGGGGGTGAATTCTCCTTGCGGAATCCGCAAAGCGCCGTCCACCTTCGCCAATACGCCGGCATTGGCGAACTGGTCCTGGTCGATCGCCCCGGGCAATGGCACCAAAATCGAGGGCCGGCCGATCGCGGCGAGTTCCGCCACGGTGCCGGCGCCGGAGCGCGAGACCACGAGATGGCTGGACGCCAGCCGCGCCGGCAGATCGGTAAAGAACGGCGCAAGTTCGGCCTTGATCTTGAGCCGGTCGTAGATCGCCCGCACCCGCGCCATGTCTTCCTCGCGCACCTGCTGCGTCAGGGCGATGCGGCTCCACAGCACCGGTTCGAGCCGTTCGATCGCGCCCGGCACGATGTCGCTCATCACCCGCGCGCCCTGGCTGCCGCCGACCACCAGCAAGCGCAGCGGCCCGTTCGGTTCCGGAGACGCAAACGGCTGCGCGGCGGCGGCAAGGATCGCCGGGCGCATCGGCGTGCCGACCGTCGTGGTCTTTCCCGCGAGCGAGGGATCACGATCGAGCACGCCGGGCAGCGAGGTCGCGATCGCATTGACGCGCCTGGAGAGAAAACGGTTGGCGCGGCCGAGCACGGCGTTGGCATCATGAATGATGCCGGGCACGCCGAGCAGCCGTGCCGCGATCAAGGGCGGCAGCGTCGGATAGCCACCGAAGCCGACCACGGCCGCGGGCTTCAGCCGCCGCACCAGGTTGAGCGCTACGCCCGTTCCATAGCCGAGCATGATAATGGTGCGCGCCAGCGACAACGGATTACGGCCGCGCACGGTCTCGCTCGGCACCACGTCGATATTGTCGCGGGTAAAGAGCCCGCTATAGCGCAACGCGCGGGCATCGGTCGCAAGCCGCACGCGCAAGCCCCGCTTGATGAGCTCAACCCCGAGCGCTTCAGCGGGAAACAAATGGCCGCCGGTGCCGCCGGCAGCCAGCAGAATGAGGGGCGTGTTGTCCATGGCTTCAAATAGCCGACGCCGCGGCGCTAGTCACGCCCTCAGGCGTAGCCGCGCGCCACGCCGGCCGCGTTCATCGATTCCACTTCGGTGCGCGGGCGCTGCCGCGTCAGCGCCAGCATCATGCCGACGCCATAGGCCAGTGAAATGATCGACGAACCGCCATAGGAGATGAAGGGCAACGTCATGCCCTTGGCGGGGATCAGTTGCAGATTGACCGCCATGTTGATGGCAGCCTGCATGCCGAACAGGATCGCAAGTCCCGATGCCGCAAAGCGCGAGAACATGTCCTCGCTGGCATAGGCGCGCGTCAACGTGCGGATTACGACGAAGGCGAACAGCCCAACCAGCGCCAGGCACAGGATGATGCCGAATTCTTCCGCCGCCACCGCGAACACGAAATCGGTATGGCTGTCCGGCAGGCTGCGCTTGGCGATGCCTTCGCCGGGGCCGAGCCCGAACCAGCCGCCGTTCCAGAAAGCTTCCATTGCCATGTCGACCTGGAAGGTGTCGCCGGAGGCCGGATTCAGGAAGCGCCTGATGCGGCCCGCGACGTGCGGAACCAACAGATAGGCGCTGAACAACCCGGCCATCGCGACGCCAGCTAGGCCGGCCACCCAGATCATCCGCATGCCTGCGATGAAGAACAGCGCGCCCCACACCATCAGAATCAGCATGGTCTGGCCGAAATCCGGCTCCATCACCAACAGCGACACCAGCGTCAGCAGCAGCACCATCGCCATCGAGGTCGCCGGCATTTCCGGCCGCTTGGTCGATTCCGCAAATAGCCAAGCCGCCATAACGACGAAGGCAGGCTTGGCGGATTCGGAAGCCTGGATGTTGACGCCGAGCAGCGTGATCCAGCGCCGCGATCCCTTCACCTCCGCACCGAAGACGAGCGTCGCGACGATCAAGAGAACGCTCACCACGAACACCAATAGCGCAAGACGGCGGACCTGCCTGGGCGACAGGAACGATACCCCAATCAGCACCAGGAGGGACGGCAGCAGGAACAGCATGTGCCGGCTGAAGAAGTGGAACGGATCAAGCCCGATCCGCGTCGCCACCGGCGGACTCGCCGCCAGCGACAGGATGACGCCGCCCAACATCAGCGCCAAGATCGCGCCAAGCAGCAGCTTATCCACGGTCCACCACCAGTCCGAAAACGGGGTGCGTTGGTCACGGGCGAGCATGGGCGTCCCCAAAATGGCAGAGGTAACGCCCATTGGTGGCGCAGGATGGTTTATGGGGGGTTAATGAATTGCAGATGATTTGAGCGGGATCTCGTGCCCCGGATGCAGCGCAGCGCAAAGCGGTGCGCTGCCAGGCCGGGGCCAAGCGTTGTGGGTCCCGGCTCTGCGTAGCGGCATTACATGCCGCAACGCGTCCGGGACACGATTGCGGCCGGCAAGGTTTCACCTTGTCCTCGTCTCGGCGGCGATCAGTTCTCGCCCGTCTGTGGTCGTGATCGTCAGCCGCACCTGATCGCCGCTGCTGCCGGCAGGAAGCGGCGCGGAAATGCGATTTCCGTTGTTCGGGTCGGCTGTCACGGCGTCGTTGAACAACATCGCATCGCCGCGCTTCAACGTTATGCGCAACGGCGTGGCCGGCTCGATGCTAAAGAACTGAAGATTCACTTCAGAAGCCGCGGCCGAGAAATTGATCAGGATATTCTCGTTCGCGTGTGTGACGTTGCTCATGCCGACGATCGGGCTGTAGGTCTCCGTAACAGACATTTCGCCCTGCGCGGGAAGCTTGGCGCGGTGGAAAAACTGGTCCGACACACCGGCCCATAATTCGACGTAAGGCCGCGCTTCGCTCGGGTCCTTGCGCGCGTCGGCTTCCTTCGTGAACGACGGAAATCCCCACGTCCACATCTTCAGTCCCCGCGTGACCGTATTGTCGGCGATGCGGATGATCCCCTCCTCGTTGTCGTGATTGATCACACCCCAGAAGTTTCCACCCTGCATATCGGGCGCCGCGTACGCGATGCCCATTGTCGGCCAGTTCTTGAAGTAGCGCAGTTTTTCGAAACGGCTCTTGCCTGGACCAAAGCTCTCATCACCTTCAGACAGATTGGCCGACCAGGCCGGCGTGCTGTAGGCCTGGATCGGCGCGATGATTTCTGCGCCGCCGGTCGTCTTGGGATTCTTCGGGTCCGATCCCGGCGCGAGCGTCGTGCACGTCCAGTACTCGTAATCGATCGCCTGGCGTTGCGGATTTTTCAGCACCACGCGCGCGTCAAGCGCGGCGCGGTCCGCTTTCAGCGTGACGTAGTAAGTCGCTTCGATACCCGTCGCCTCCTTGAGGAATTGCGTCGGTGCCGCCGAATAGGCAAAGTCATCCTTGAACGACATCGATACCGTCACTTCGCCGGCACTCTCCTTCACGACCTTGAACTGCCACGGCTTCAGCCACGTCTTGCCGTGCTCGGGATCGGGAAATGTGGGGAAGATGCCGCCATACACCATCAGCCAGTCGTAATAGAAGTTGCCGGCCTTCATCCCGTAAGGCACGCCTACTTCGGTGCGATAAAGTTGTTCATGGCCGGTCGGCTTGTAGATGATCGAAAGAATCCGTCCGCCAAATTCAGGCAACAGCGTTACCTTCAGATAACGATTCTCGAGCACGTAGGTCTTGAACGTGCGATCGACGATGGTTTTCTTGTCGAGCGACCCGCTGACGAATCCGCTCTCCGCAGAGGTCGCGTATTTGACCGTGCTCCACGTAATCGACGACTCGCTTAAAGACACTGCGTCGGAACCCGGCGAATCCGCATCTACGACCTCAAGAGACGCTAGAGTCGCCGCGAGCACCGCAAACGCGAAACGAATATGGTTGCGTGAGGGAGCATGAATTGCCATTTGCGACGCCCTCGAAATAAGCAGGATGTAGGATGGGTAGAGCGAAGCGAAACCCATCAATCCAGTGCCGCAGCGATGGGTTTCGCTACACTCTACCCATCCTACGGATCCGCATTATCACACCACCGGCTGCACGCCAGGCATCGCCGTCACCAGATCGCGAAACTTGGCGCCGCGGATTTCGAAATTGCGGTACTGGTCGAACGAGGCGCAGGCCGGTGACAACAGCACCACGGGATCGACGAGCCCGGACGCTTCGGCGTCGCGTGCGGCGTTGGCCACTGCCACATCGAGCGTCTCCGAAATCTCGTGCGGCACCCGCTCGCCCAGCGTGCCCGCAAACTCCTGCGCGGCTTCGCCGATCAGATAGGCTTTTCGGATGCGCGGAAAGTATTCGGTCAACCCGGTGATGCCGCCCTGCTTCGGCTTGCCGCCGGCGATCCAGAAGATGTCGGCGAAGGACGATAGCGCATGCGCGGCGGCGTCGGCATTGGTGCCCTTGGAGTCGTTGACGAACAGCACGTTGCCACGGCGGCCGACCTGCTCCATGCGGTGCGCCAGCCCCGGAAAGCTGCGCAGACCGTTTTGCAGGGTATCGATGGAGATGCCCATCGCGAGCGCGCAGGCCGAAGCGCATGCCGCATTCTGCGCGTTGTGCAGGCCGCGTAGCGAACCGATGCCGCCCAGCCTTGCGATCTCGTTGCGCGCGCCGCCGGAGACCTGCACGATGGTTTCGCGCTCGACATAGACGCCGTCGGGCAAGGGATTCTTCACGGAGATCCGCACCACGCGCTTTCCCGCCTGATCTAGACGGTCGGCAATGTTGCGGCACCAAATGTCGTCGACGCCGACGATGGAGGTGCCCTGCGGCTGCACGCCGGCAACCAGCCGCGCCTTCACGGCGGCGTAATTTTCGAGCGTGCCGTGGCGATCGATATGGTCTTCGCTGACATTGAGCAGAATGCCGACGGAGGGATCGAGCGAGGGCGCGAGGTCGATCTGATAAGACGACATCTCGACGACGTGCACGCGTCCCATCCGCGGCGGCTCCAGCGAGAGGATCGCGGTGCCGATATTGCCGCCCATCTGGGTGTCGTAGCCGGCGACCTTCATCAGATGCGCGATCAGGGCCGTCGTGGTGGACTTGCCATTGGTGCCGGTGATGGCGACGAAGGGCGCCTCTGGCGCGTGACGGCGGCGCTCCCGGCAAAACAGTTCGATGTCGCCGATCACCTCAATGCCAGCCTGCCGCGCCATCAGCACGGACCAATGCGGCGCCGGATGCGTCAGCGGCGCGCCGGGGGTGAGGACCAGGGCCGAGAAATTCGACCACGATACGGTGCGCAGATCGGCCGTGGTGAAACCGGCCTGCGCCGCCTTGGCGACATTGTCGGCGCTGTCATCGCCCGCAATCACTTCCGCGCCGCCGGCCTTCAGCGCGTGGCAGCTCGCCAGGCCCGAACCGCCGAGGCCGAACACGGCGACCGTTTTGCCGGCAAAGGATGTGATGGGAATCAAGCGATCACCGCAGCTTCAGCGTGGAGAGGCCGGCCAGCGCCAGCATCACCGAGATGATCCAGAACCGGATCACGATCTGCGGCTCGGTCCAGCCCTTCTGCTCGAAATGGTGATGCAGCGGCGCCATCCGGAACACGCGTTTTCCGGTCAGCTTGAACGAGGCCACCTGCACGATCACGGAGACGGCTTCCAGCACGAACAAGCCACCGATCACGGCGAGCACGATCTCGTGCTTCACCGCGACCGCAGTGGCGCCGAGCATGCCACCGAGCGCGAGCGAGCCGGTATCGCCCATGAAGATCGAGGCCGGCGGTGCGTTGAACCATAGGAAGCCGAGGCCGGCGCCAAGCACCGCGCCGCACAGCACCGCGAGCTCACCGGTCCCGGCGACGTAGCGGATCTGCAGATAGTCGGAGAACACCGCGTTGCCGGTCAGATACGAGATCATACCGAAACTGGCGGCGGCGATCATGACGGGCACGATCGCAAGCCCGTCGAGACCGTCGGTCAGGTTCACCGCGTTGCCGGCGCCGACGATGACGAAGGCGCCGAAGATCACGAAGAACCAGCCGAAATTGATCACGACGTCCTTCAGGAAGGGTACCGCGAGCGAGGTCGACGTCGCATCGCGGCCGAGCCGCACCAGCGCGTAGCAGGCCGCGAGCGCGATCACCGCTTCGATCAAAAGCCGCAGCTTGCCGGCAAAGCCGCTGTGGCTCTGTTTGGTCACCTTCAGATAGTCGTCGTAAAATCCGACGAAGCCGAAGCCGAGCGTCACCGCGAGCACGATCCAGACATAGGGGTTGAGCGGATTGGCCCACAACAGCGTCGCCACCACGAGGCCTGACAGGATCATCAGCCCGCCCATCGTCGGCGTGCCCTTCTTGGAGATCAGATGCGACTGCGGGCCGTCGGTGCGGATCGGTTGGCCCTTGCCCTGCCTGAGCCGCAAGTGATCGATGATCCAGGGCCCGAACAGGAACACGAACAGCGCGCCCGTCACCATCGCCCCGCCGGTGCGGAAGGTGATGTAGCGAAACACGTTGAAGAAGCCGCGGAAGATGCCAAAACCGGGAACAGTATTGGAAAGCTCGATCAGCCAGTAAAACATTCAGGTAGGCCCTATCACGCGGCTTGGTTGCGCCGCCTTTGGCGGCAAGCGCTCCGGGAACGCGTTCGTTCCGGGAACGCCTTGATAATCGTTTTCATCCTCAAACCAAGCAAATCTTGGTCATGCATGGGGTATTGACGAATCGCCTCTCGCGGAAGCAACGGGCCGCCGGGTGCGACCAGCTTACGCCTTTGCCTGCAAGGCGGCCAGCAGCCTGGGCACAAACTTGTTCACCCAGAACATTTTTTTGCTGCCCTTGACCACCACCACGTCGCCGTCCCGCAGCAATGCGGCGATTTGTTGGGGATCGAGCGTCGTCGGGTCTTCGTGCCAGCCGAGCGTCCGTCCTGCCGGTACGAGGTCGTATAGATGGCGCATCAACGGACCGACGCAGTAGATGCCGTCGATTCCCGTCAGGTCTTTCGCGAGTTTCTCGTGATAGGCCGGCGCGTCGGCGCCCAATTCCAGCATGTCGCCGAGAATGGCAATACGCCGGCCTGATTTCACCGGCCGCGCCCTCAGGCTGCCGAGCGCGGCCACCATGCTGGCCGGGTTGCCGTTGAAACTGTCGTCGATCACGGTCACGCCGTGGGCCGTCTGCTCCACGCCACGGCCGGTCATGATGCCGACATTGCCGAGTTCCTTCGCCAGCGCCGCCGGATTGAGCCCCGCGGCATGGATCGACGCCAGCGCGGCCAACGCGTTCTGCAGACGATGCGGCGCACCGGGCGTCAGGCCGAATTCGATCCGGCTGCCGTTCACCTGCGCGGCGACATTCCAGCTCTCGCCTTCCGGCGTATGCCTCAATGCGTGAATATCCGAACCTTCGCCGAAGCGAACGACCTTGCCGTTCCATTCCTGAGCCACGACATCGTCAGGCAACACCAGCACGCCATCTTTCGGCAGGCCCTGCGCGATGCTCACCTTCTCGCGCCGGATCGCCTCCAGGCTGCCGAGCTTTTCCAGATGCACGGGCTGCACGTTCACCACCAGCGCGACCGTTGGTTTTGTCAGCTCGCTCAACCGCGCGATCTCGCCGGTCTGGTTCATGCCCATCTCGACCACCCACACGCTCGCTCGCGGGCTGGCATTGCACAGCGTCAGCGGCACGCCCCAAAAATTGTTGAAGCTGCTCGGGCTCGCGTAGGCATTCGGATAGGCGGCGAGGAATTCCTTGGTGCTGGTCTTGCCCGCGCTGCCGGTGAGCCCGATCACCGGGCCGGCAAAGCGCGCCCGCGCGGCGCGCGCCAGCGCCCACAGGCCATCGATCAGCGTATCCTTGACGATCAACTGCGGAACGCGGACGCCGTCGATGGCGTGCGGGACGATCATCGCCACCGCGCCGGCCGCCTCGGCCTTGTCGGCGAATTCCCAGCCGTCGCGCGCGCTGGCAAAACTGGAGATGAAGCCGCCGCTCGGGATGCCGCTCAACGCCACGAACAGGCTTCCGGGCTTCACCAGCCGGCTGTCCTGCGTGACGAAATCAATCGGCGTGTCGGGGTACTCGCCTGACAGCCCCAGCGCGCGCGCAACCTCGGCAATCGTCCACAATGGCGTCGCGCTCATTCCACCCTCGCTGCGAGCGCGGCCGCCACCGCCTCGTGATCGCTGAACGGCAAAACCTTGTCGCCGACGATCTGGCCGGTCTCGTGCCCCTTGCCAGCGATCAGCAATGCGTCGCCAGGCTGTAGCGCCGCGATCCCTGCCCGGATCGCTTCCGCGCGATCGCCGATATCTGTTGCGCCCTTCGCCGCCGCCAGAATGGCGGCGCGGATTGCAGCCGGATTTTCGCTACGCGGATTGTCGTCGGTAACGATGACCTGGTCGGCGTTATCGGCCGCGATCGCGCCCATGATGGGACGCTTGCCGGCGTCGCGGTCGCCGCCTGCGCCGAAGATGACGACGAGCTTGCGCTTCGCGTAAGGCCGCAGCGCCTGCAGCGCCTTGGCCAGCGCATCCGGCTTGTGCGCGTAATCGACGAAGATCGGCGCGCCATTGTGCTCGCCGACCCGCTCCAGCCGGCCCTTGGCGCCTTCGAGATGCTCGAGCGCCTCGAACACCGCGGCCGGCTCGCTGCCGGTGCCGATCGCGAGTCCTGCGGCGACCAGTGCATTCTCGATCTGGAATTCGCCGACCAGCGGCAGTTTGACGGTGTAGTTGCGCCCGCGGTGTTCGAGCGCGAGATCTTGCGCGAATCCATCGACGGTGACGCCAACGAGGCGGATGCCTTCGCCCGCGCCATCTGCGTTGCCGCCGACGGCGATGATCCGCAAGCGCCGCGCCTGCGCCGCCTCGATCACTTGCTGCGAACAATCATGATCGGCCGAAATCACGGCCGCGCCATCGGGCGCGATGAGATCGCGGAACAGTCGCAGCTTGGCCGCAAGGTAGTGCGCCTCATCCGGATGGTAATCCATATGATCGCGCGAAAGATTGGTGAAGCCGCCGGCGACGATGCGCACGCCATCGAGCCGGAACTGGTCGAGCCCGTGCGAGGAGGCTTCGAAAGCCAGATGCGTCACGCCGTCGCCCGCAATCTCGTCGAGTTGCCTGTGCAGCGCAATCGGGTCCGGCGTCGTCAGCGAGCCGTAAACCGTGCGCTTTTGCGACACCAGACCGATGGTACCGATGCTGGCGGAGGCGTGCCCGAGCCGTTCCCAGATCTGGCGCGTGAACGCCGCGACCGAGGTCTTGCCGCTGGTCCCGGTCACCGCCGCGATGGTCGCGGGCTGACGCGGATAAAATCTCGCCGCCGCCAGCGCCAGCGCGCGGCGCGGGTTCGGCGTGACGACGAAGGGAACGCGGGCGTCCGAAGAGACACGCTCGCCGGCTACCGCAACCGCACCCGCCTTGACCGCGGAATAAATGAAGCGCGAGCCGTCGGTTTTGGTCCCCGCGAGCGCGAAGAACAGATCACCGGGCTTCACCGCGCGGCTGTCGACGCTAAGGCCTTTCACATCGACAGCTTCCGCCTGCGGCTCGATCGCAGCGTCATCGCTGAAGAGGTCGCGAAGTTTCATCTTGTTCCAGTCCGGCCCGGCGCAGTTTGGCGCGCGTGGATCATGATCCGATTTGGATCATGATCTATCTCTATTTTGGGAGCATGATCTCCGCGCAAACGCTTCGCGTTTGTCGCGAGGGAAAACCGGTCTCCACTTTTCCGGATCATGCTCCTCCTACGCCTTACTGGGTTGTCTTCGATGCTGCAAGAATAAGGCGGTCGGACGGCGGCAGATCGAAGCGCGGCTCAACACCCAGCAGCGGGCCGATGCGGGCAATCACCTTGCCGCCGGTCGGCACCGCGTTCCAGCCCGAGGTGATGAAGCCATGGGTTTCCGGCAGCGCCTTCGGCTCGTCCAGCATGACCAGCAACTGATACTGCGGATTGTCAGCCGGGATGATCGCGGTGAAGGAATTGAGCACCTGTTTCTTGGAATAGCGGCCATTGACCACCTTTTCCGAGGTGCCGGTCTTGCCGCCGATATAGTAGCCCTTCACGTCGGCCTTCTTGGCGGTTCCGATCTCGGCGTTCAGCCGCATCAGGTAGCGCATCTTCTCGGAGGTTTCGGTTCGGAGCACCTTCTTGGCGATGGCCCGCGCCTCCTCTTCCGACCGCTTGAGGAAGGTCGGGGGAATCAAAAGACCGCCATTGATGCAGGCATTGATGCCCATCACCGCCTGCAGCGGCGCCACCGCGATGCCATGGCCGAACGAAGCCGTGATGGTGTTGAGCTCGGTCCAGCGCTTCGGCACGATTGGCGAAGCGCTTTCCGGCAGCTCGGTGCGCAGCCGGTCCATCTGGCCGAGCTTTTTCAGGAAGGCCTTGTGGGCTTCCACGCCTTGCGCCAGCGCGATCTTGGCCGCGCCGACGTTGGAGGAGAAGGTGAACACTTCCGACAGCGTGATCGCGCGGCCGACCGGATGGGTGTCGTGAATGGTGAACTTGCCGAACTTCAGCGTGCCACGCCCGTCATAGAGCGTGTTGAGGTTGGCCTTGCCGGAATCCAGCGCCATCGCCAGCGTCAGCGCCTTGAAGGTCGAGCCCATTTCGAACACGCCCGTGGTCAGGCGGTTGATGCGCTCGGGGTCGTGCGCCTCTTTCGGATTGTTCGGATCGAAATCCGGCAGCGACACCAGGGCTACGATCTCGCCGGTCCTGACATTGGAGACGAGGCCGGAAGCTGCCTTGGCCTTGTACTTCTCTTTCGCCTTCAACAATTCGTCGCGCAGCGCGTGCTCGACGCGCAGGTCGATCGACAGTTCCACCGGCTTTTGCAGCCGATCGGTGGCGAAGCCGGCGCGGTGCAGGTCGGCCAGACCGTTGTTGTCCAGCCACTTCTCCATCCCGGCGATGCCCGCGTTGTCGATGTTGACGAGGCCGATCAGATGCGCGACCGCGGCGCCGGTCGGATAGACGCGCTTGTTCTCGCGCAGGAAGCCGATGCCGGGAATGCCGAGCTTGTGAATGTCGTGCTGCTGTTTTGGCGTGATCTCGCGCTTCAGCCACACAAATCCCTTGCGCGACGACAGGCGCGTGCGCGCCTCCGCGGTGTCGAGGTCCGGCAGCGCCGCGGTCAAGAGTTCGATCGCCTCATCCTTGTCGATGATGCGCCTGGGCTCGCCGAACAGGCTCGGCGCCTTGACGTCGGTCGCCAGCACCTCGCCGTTACGATCGACGATGTCGGGCCGCGCGGTTGCAATCGCGTCCTGCGAGGCGGCGCGGCGGCCGCCGTGGCTGTCGGCGCCGACGGCGAACATCACCAGACGTCCGGCCAGCACCGCATAGATTGCCGCAAACAGCAGGATCGCAAGGCCCACCCGCGCCCGCGCCTTGACGGCGCGGTCGACGTTGCGCCCATAGAGCAGGCTGCGGATCAGCCGACGCCGCCACGGTTCCGCGGGCCTCCTGGAGTTGGCAAGCGCGCGGCCGGTCATTGCTGATCTCCCGGTGCGGGCACGGAGCCGGTTGTGGGCGGCGCCTCGGCGGCAGCCTCGATCGTGTTGATCATCGCGCCGATCGGATCGGGCGCACCCGGCCGCGCAAAAGCCGGCGGTCGTTCCGGCAAATTCTTCAGTTGGTCATACTGCGTGGCGACCAGCGGCTTCAGGCTGAGATGGCGCTCGGCAAGCCCCTGTAGCCGCAGCGGCGCATCGAGCTTGGCCCATTCCGCGCGCAACGCCGCAATCGCATCGCGCTGCTCGCGTATCTCGGCGTTCAGCCGCAGCACACGCTCGACGCGCGCGGTCGATTCCATCTTGATCCGGTAGACATAGGCGGCTGCGAACACCAGCACGCCGATGACGAGAAAGTGGATGATCCGCATGATCAGCCTCCCCTCATCACGTCGGCCAGCGTAGGCCACGCCGGCAGGCGGCCTGCTGCATGCGCCGGCGCCGCGGTGCGCTCGGCAGCGCGCAGTTTTGCCGAACGCGCGCGCGGATTGGCGGCAAGCTCGGCTTCACCGGGGGTAACCGGACGCTTCGTCAGAATCTGAAAACTCGGCGCCGCCTGCGCCACTTCGGGCAAATGCCGCGAACCGCCGCCGGCCTTGCCGCGCGCGTTGAGGAAATCCTTGACGATGCGGTCTTCCAGCGAATGGAACGAGACGACCACCAAGCGCCCGCCGGGCTTCAATACGCGCTCCGCCGCTGCCAGCGCGAGATGCAGTTCGTCGAGTTCGGCGTTGACGAAGATCCGCAAGGCCTGGAACGTGCGCGTCGCCGGGTGAATCTCGTTCGGCTTTGAGCGCACCACCTTGCCGACGATATCGGCCAGTTGTTGGGTGGTCGTAATCGGCGCCTCTTTCCGCGCCGCCACGATGGCGCGCGCCACCGCGCGGGAATGGCGCTCTTCGCCGAAGATATAGATGATGTTGGCGAGATCGCTCTCGGAGGCCTTCGCCACCACATCGGCCGCCGTCGGCCCGTCGTGACCCATCCGCATGTCGAGCGGGCCGCCGAGCCTGAACGAGAAGCCGCGCTCGGCCTGATCGAGTTGCATCGAGGAAACCCCGACGTCCATCACGACGCCGTCCACCGCAGGCACACCTTGCGCCGCGCAGATTTCGGCCAGGTTGGAGAATCGGTCCTCGACCAGGGTCAGCCGACCGCCGGACTGCTCGACCAGGTCGAACCCGCCGGCAACCGCCGACCGGTCGCGGTCGATGCCGATGACCTGTGTTCCCGGGGTGTCGAGAATGGCGCGGCTGTACCCGCCGGCGCCGAAGGTCGCGTCGACATAGACCCCGCCGTCCCTGGGATCGAGCATCTCGACCGCCTCGCGGCCGAGCACCGAGATGTGACGCGGCGCAGCCGGGGTCATGCGCCGTCCTCTGGCGTTTTCCAGTCTGTGGTACGAAAACTGGACGCGAACGGGCCCATTGCGCCTCAAATCTCTGCGCTTCGCCGGGCTTTTCCGGCCAAATGGCCGCGAACAGGTGGGATTGCCGCCTCTCGCCCGGCCCCGCGACCCCTCATTTCCAGACGGAATTTGCTGGGTTGCCATGGCAATTTCGAGCGTGAAAGAGGGCCTCGGCCGTCCCCAACCCGGTTCGGCTATTCACCACTTAGTAACGGCACTTAGCGTTAAGAAAGCGTTGATGGTCGGCCGCGGGTTTTCCGCGCTTTCGAGACACCGAACAAGGGTGATGCGCCCCGCCCACACCCGGTCAAAATACGAGAGGGAACTCGGCCGCCGCATTGCGCGGATACGCGGTAAATGAATAGTAAACGATTATTGCCGTTTGAACACGATGTTGCCGCTCTGCCGCCCGGTTTGGGTTTAAAAAATGGCTTCTGGTTCGTTCACACCTGCTGGTATTGATTCGAGGCGTCAACGCGCCCTTCCCGTTCCCAGGGCCAACGCCGACATGAAGACCTTCACCCCGGATTCCTCGATCGCATCCGACGTCATCCCGTCGCCGAACTATGGCGACCGCAACAACGGCCGCGTCGCCGACATGATCCTGCTGCACTACACCGGCATGCCGGATGTGGAAGGCGCGATCGCCCAGCTCTGCACCCCCGGCACCGACGTTTCAGCCCATTACATCGTGCTGGAGGACGGCCGCATCGTGCAGAGCGTGCCGGAAGCCAAGCGCGCCTGGCACGCCGGCGTATCCTCCTGGGCCGGCGAGGAAGACATCAATTCCTGCTCGATCGGCGTCGAGATCATCAACAGCGGCCACGACTGGGGCTATCCGGATTTCCCATCGCGCCAGATCGCCGCCGTGATCGCGCTGTGCCGCGGCATCATGCTCCGCCGCAAGATACCGGCGCATCGCGTGCTCGCACATTCAGACGTCGCGCCGGCGCGCAAGAAAGATCCCGGCGAAAAATTCCCGTGGCACTTGCTGGCGAATTCCGGCGTCGGCCATTGGGTGCAGCCGGCGCCGATCGTGCGCGGCGAAACGCTCAAGCTCGGCAGCATCTCAGACGGCGTCGCCAACATGCAGGCGGCGCTCGCCAAGTACGGTTACAACATCCCGACCCACGGCAAGTTCGACGGTCCGACCATGGAAGTGGTCACCGCGTTCCAGCGCCATTTCCGCCCCGCACGCGTTGACGGCATCGCCGATCACTCGACCATGAGCACGCTGCATGCGCTGTTGGCGAGCCTGCCGGCGGAGGCGATGACGACGGTGGCGGCGAGGTAGCTTTTTCCGTCATTGCAATGACGGAATGATCTCCGTCCGTCTCACCCCATCTCAGCGATCCGCCGCGCATAAAATCGCCGCAGCGGCTCAAGCTGCGTTGCCGCGGTCGCGGCCAGATAGGCTTCGCGCGCAGCATCGCGCCGGTCCAGCCGGCGCAGCAAATCGGCGCGCACGGCCGGCAGCAGTTCATAACCCTTCAGTCCGCCCCGCGCTTCCAGCGCATCGACCAGATCGAGCGCGCGTGCCGGGCCGTCGACCATCGCGATGGCAGCGGCGTGGTTGAGTTCAATCACCGGCGACGGGCTGATCCGCAGTAGCACTTCATATAGCCCGGCGATCTGCGGCCAATCGGTATCTTCATAGCTCGGCGCCCGCGCATGCAATGCGGCGATCGCCGCCTGCACCGCGTAGGATTGCGGCCGCCCCGGTATCCGCAACGCATCCTCCACCAGCACCAAGCCCTCGGCGATCTGGCGCTGGTCCCACAGGCTGCGGTCCTGCTCTTCCAGCAGCACGATGTCGCCGCCGGCGGTCTCGCGGCCGGCGCGGCGGGCATCGTGCAACAGCATCAGGGCGAGCAACCCCTTGATCTCGCCACGCGCTGGCATCAGCGCATCGAGCAACCTCGCCAGCCGGATCGCCTCGCGCGCCAGATCCGGCCGCATCAGATCCGCGCCGGAGGTGGCGGCATAGCCTTCGGTGAAGACGAGATAGATCACGGCGAGCACGCCGCGCAGGCGCGGCTCCAGCGCCTCGCGTTCCGGAACCTCATAGGGAATGCCGGCGAGGCGAATCTTCTGCTTGGCACGCAGCAGACGCTGCGCCATCGCTTCCTCGCTGGCCAGAAATGCGCGCGCGACCTCGGCCGTGGTGAGGCCGCATATCGTTTTGAGCGTCAGCGCGACCTGCACTTCGATAGCAAAGGACGGATGGCAGCAAGTAAAGATCAGCCGCAGCATGTCGTCGTCGACGACCCCGCCGTCGGATGGCTCGCACGGCTCGGACGCATTCAGCAGCAACTCATGCGTCGATTCCTGCTGCTTGCCGCGGAACGCGATGTTGCGCCTGACGCGATCCACCGCCTTGTTGCGACCGGCATTCACCAGCCACGCACGTGGATTGGACGGCAGGCCGGCGGCGGGCCAGCGTTCCAGCGCCACCGCAAACGCATCCTGCAAGGCATCCTCGGCCAGATCGAAATCGCCGACGAGGCGGATCAGCGTAGACAGCGCCCGCCCCGCCTCGTCGCGAAAGATTTTTTCGATTTCGATAGGCGTCATCTGCCGTCAGTCATAAATCATGATCGGCCTGACCTCGATCGACCCCGTCTTGGCGCCGGGAATCCTGGCGGCGATGCCAAGTGCGGTGTCGAGATCCTTAGCTTCGACCAGATAATAGCCGCCGAGCTGTTCGCGCGTCTCTGCGAACGGACCGTCCGTCGTCATGACCTTGCCGTCGCGGACCCGCACGGTGGTTGCCGTCGTTGACGGCTGCAAGCCATCGCCGGCCTTGAAATGGCCGCTCTGGATGATGGATTGGGTGAACGCCCCGTATTCCGCCGTCATCTGCTTGCGCGCCGCGGCGTCCATTTTTCCAAGCTCGGCCTCGCTCCGATAGATCATCAACAAATACTGCATCTTGATACTCCTCTTGATCGGCTGGATCGCCGACACCCAGTCGAACGGGCCCATCGGAAAACGACATCGCCATAATAATTATTTTGGGCCGAAGCCGGGCCGCCGGAATCTGCGCAGGCAAGGAAGTATTTTAGGAACGACCGCCGGCCTCGGCGAGCCGCCGCTTCAGCTCCCTGACTTCCTCAAAGCGCTTCGTCACGTCGCGCATCACCGCCACCGTGCCTGCGACCTCCTGCGACCCGTCTCGCAGCAACACAATGGTGAACTCGACCGAGATCCGCCGACCATCCTTGGTCAACCCTGGCACGGACAACAGGTCGCCGTGGCCGTAGCGGCTCGTTCCCGTCGCCATCGTGTGTCGAAAGCCCGCCCAGTGCCGCGCGCGCAAATTCTCAGGGATGATCAGGTCGAGCGACTGGCCGGCGGCTTCTGCAGCCGGGAATCCAAAGATCCGCTCCGCGCCGGGATTCCAGAACGTGATGCGACCCTCGCAATCGGTCGCGATAATTGCGTCGGAGGCGCTGTGCAGCAGCGCTTCGCCAAGACCGGCAGGAATGTTCATCGCGCCTCCGCTACCGATCCTCAAAATCGATCAGCCCAGCATCAAATGCCGCCATGCCGCTTCTGTCAAAATCGCGCATATGGAACCCGATTAACCATCGCTTTTCCTTGACGCGGCGCGCCGGAATCCCCATTCGTAAGGCATCAGTCGGCCGGACGGCCGCTCCCGCTACGGTCGAAAGGCTGCGGGGGAGGAAAGTCCGGGCTCCATCGACATGCGGTGCCGGATAACGTCCGGCGGGGGTAACCCTAGGGAAAGTGCCACAGAGAACGAACCGCCCTCCTTCGCCTTCGGGCTTCGGAGGGTAAGGGTGAAAAGGTGCGGTAAGAGCGCACCGCGTCTCCGGCAACGGAAACGGCATGGCAAACCCCACCGGGAGCAAAACCGAATAGGGACGGCAACGCGGGCTGTTCGCGAAAGCGATAACGCCGCAGGGCGATGTCAGGCTCGCCGTCCGGGTAGGTTGCTCGAGGCCATGTGCGAACATGGTCCCAGAGGAATGGCCGTCACGTATCATTCGAAAGAATGGTGCCCTACAGAACCCGGCTTACAGGCTGGCTGATATGTTATGAATGAGGGGTTCGGCGCGAACACGCCGGGCCCCTCGCCATTTTTGACGTCGCGCAAACAATCTCAATCGCGCCCCGCCTCCCCGATCGCCTGCGCCAGCCGCGCCGGGTTGCTGAAGAACATCTCATGACTGCCGTCGCATTCGACCAGCCGGAACAGGCCGAGCCGCTCCGACAAGCGCGGATGCCATGGCAGGCCGTGCGGCAGGGCAATGTCCTGCCTGCAATTGACATAGGACTTGCCGACCGGCAGCTCTGCCAGGGGACGCTTTAGCGCGATCTTGTCGGTGAACGTCTTATACGGATGCAGATTGAGTTTGGCGTAGGCGGATTTCGCCAGTTCGAGATCGGCGTCGTTGATGAAGGCATCGCGCCAGATTTCGAACGGCAGCATCACCGCGTTGTTGTTGGCAGCGGCCACGGCATCGAACAGGCCGACATAGTGCGGCGGCACCATGTCGTTGAGGCACTGCCCATCCAGCGGGACAAAGGCGTTGACGTAGACAAGGCGCTTGATCCTGTCAGTTAGACGGTCGGCAACGCCGGAGATCACCATCCCGCCGTAGGAGTGGCCGACCAGCCTGACATCGCGGAGATTGTTCGCCTCGATGTAAGCGACAACGGACGAGATCGCCTGCTCGAGTCCTGTTTTCTCGCGATCGTCATCCTTGTCGTTGCCGGCGACCGTCGGGCAATGCACGACGTGGCCGCTCTTGCGAAGATGTCCGGCCACCGCTTCCATCTCGGCGCCGGTATGCCACGCGCCGTGAACAAGAACATAGATGTCTGACATTCCGTTTCCCCCTGATTTCCTGGAAATCAGACATTGATGGCGACGGCTATTCCCTGATGGCCGGATTCGGCCACCGTCATCGCCTGATTGCGCCAGGCCTCTAGCGCTGCTGCCGGAAGGCGCCCGGCGTCATGCCGAGGTATCTGCGGCTTTGCCGGATGAAGTGGGACGGATCGGAAAAGCCGACCCGCAGCCCGATTCCGCCGACGCTGATGCGATCGAAGCGCGGCTCGCTCAGCATCCTGCGCGCCGCCGTCATGCGGCAATCGTTGAGCAGTCCGCTGAACGTCAGGCCCGCTTTGTTGAGACAGCGATGCAGGGTTCGTTCCGAGACACGCAGATGTGCGGCGATGGTCGCAGCCGTCAAACCGGGTTCGGCGTAGCGCAGTCGGATGGCCCGGCCGATCTGGTCCAACAGCTTCGCCGCATCGCGCTGCTCGGAGGGCGCGGCCGGAATCTGGCTTCCGAACGCAAGCGCCAGCAGCGATCCGAGCTGGTCGGTCAGAACCTGGGCAGGAAGGGGCCGCTCGATCGCCAGTTGCGGTGTCAACTGGCAAGCAAACGCGCTGAGCGCCGCGCCCCAGCCGGCGCGCCCGTCAATGCGCTGCCCGATGCGCCGCTCCGGATCGGTGATCCAGGATTCGACCCACGCGATCGGCAGTTCCAGCGACAGCGTGTTTGAAGTTACCGGAAAGTTGAACTCATAGCAGCGCCGGGAGTCCAGCAGCACGAGATCACCGGGCTGCAGGCGCGACGCGTGGCCGTTCTGCATGGCGGTCCAGTCATTGTCGGTCTTGCACAGCAGGTAATAGTAATTCGATGCACTGCGCGCGAGGCTGGCTTTCCTGCGGTAGACGTGCTGCGCCGAGCCCTCGACGCGGTTGATGCCGATCGTGTCGAGTTGCCCGCGCTGAACGGAGCAGTCGAAGCCCGACCGCACCGGCGTCGTGATATCCATTTCGAGAAAACATTCGCAGACGGCGCCGATCCAATAGTCCAGGCGCCGTTCCGGCTCGACCAGACCGGTTGACCACGTCTCGATGACTGAAGTCGTTCTGGCCGCCATGGCCTGCCCTCCGCGATCGATGTCGACCACCGGTTTGCCAGCTTGTTGGGCGCGTGGCGGAGAGTCAATCCGCCTGCGACATCCCGTAGATGGGGTAACGGGCCTACGCCACGATCTTCTGCAGCAGCGCCATCAATGCCTCCGGCGCGGTGACATTCGGCGAATGGCTGGCGTCGATCTCGTAATAGCTCCAGGCGGGATCGCCCTTTGTCATTTTGGCGAACGGTCCAAAAGTATCGGCAGGCGTGATGCGGGTGGCGTAGATATAGCTGCGTGGCAGCGTCAGCGCGCCGCCCTGCAGCTTGAGCTTGGTCTCGAAACACTTGATCGGCATGTCGACGCGGCGCGCGCTGAGCCATTCGACGTCCGCAGGCGACGTATCTGGCGGCGTCGGGTTTGGCGGCACGCGCCAGCCGTCACCGCTCTTCGAAAGCTCCTGCATTCGCGCCCGCCCCGTCTCGTTCAAATCGAGCAGCGACTGGCCGTCCTGTGGCACGAAAGCGTCGATATAAATGAGCTGCTTGACCTTGTCGCGCGCCCGGTCGGCGACGCCGGTCGCGACCATGCCGCCGTAGCTGTGGCCGATCAGCACGAAGTCGCGCAGGTCTTCATACCTGATGACGGCAAGTACGTCTTCGATATGCGAATTGAGATCGATGCCCGGATGAGCCAGATGCGCGCGCTCGCCGAGACCGCTGTAGGTTGGCGTGATCAGGCGATGCCCGGCGGCCTGCATCAGCGGATGCATCTTCTTCCAGGCCCAACCCGCGGACCACGCGCCGTGACAGACGAGGAAGGTTTTCGAAAAAGTCGAGCTCATTGGGACGTTTCCACTAGGTTATTGTTGAAGGCGTCGATTGCGATAGTACCTGCCCGTCGCCTCGTGTAAACGTCGGCTTAAATTCAAACGTCGTCATTCCGGCATGGTCCGAAGGACCAGACCTCAGGTGCGCGATTGCGCACCATAGTTCGATGCTGCGCACCGCCCCGGAATGATGAGAGGGAAAGAGAAGAGTGGAATTAGCCACCTACGCCATCCTGCTCGCCGGTGCGCTCGCCGGCGGTTTTGTCTCCGGACTTGCCGGTTTCGGCACGGCGCTGATGGCGCTGGGGATCTGGCTCTACATCTTGCCGCCGGCCATTGCCGTGCCGCTGGTCCTGATCTGCTCGGTGAGCGCGCAGATCTCGACGCTGCCGTCGATGTGGAAAGTTCTCGACTTCAAGCTGGCGTGGCCGTTCGTGGCCGGCGGTCTTGTCGGCATGCCGATCGGGGCGCTACTGGTCGCGCGCGCCGACCCGCAAAACTTCAAGCTCAGCGTCGGCGTGATGCTGCTGGTATTTCCCACCGCACTCTATTTCATCCGCAAGCCGATGGCCTTCCGCTTCGGCGGCCGGCCGGCAGACGCAGCTATCGGGTTTGCCGGCGGCATCCTCGGCGGCCTCGCCGGCCTGTCGGGCCCGCTGCCGACCTTGTGGGCGAGTATCCGCGGCTGGACCAAGGACCAACGCCGCGGCGTTTTCCAGATCTTCAATGGCAGCGTGCTCGGCGCCGCGCTCTGCCTGCAGATCGCCAGCGGTTTCGTCAAACTGGACGTGTTCTGGCTGGCGATGCTGGCGCTGCCCGGCACGCTGATCGGCGCCCGTCTTGGCATGCGCACCTATCACGCCCTGAATGACCGAAACTTCTACGACGTCGTGCTGGCTCTGCTGTTTCTATCCGGGGTCGGATTGGTGTGGAGCAGCATTGCTCCGAGATAGGCGCGCATAGCCGCCATGTGCTCCGAGTAGATTGCTGTACGCTGACCTGCAAAGCGGCTAACCAATCGCGTCATGAGCTCCCCTGCTTCGCGCGAGCGCCTCGGCCTGTTGCTGGGCTTCATCGGCATGGCGATCTTCGGCGGCACGCTGCCGGCGACGCGGATCGCGGTTGCGGAAATTGATCCGATTGCACTGACCGCGCTGCGCACCGCGATCGCCGGGCTGTGCTCGCTGGTGCTCCTTCTCGTGTTACGCCGACCGCTGCCGCCCCGCGCGCTGTGGCCGCAACTGATCATTGCGATGCTTTGCGTCGCGATCCTGTTTCCGCTGTTGATGTCGATGGGCATGCAGAGGGTCGACGCCTCGCATGGCGGCGTGGTGCTGGGCGTACTGCCGATCGCCACCGCGCTGGTCGCCGTCGCGATCACCCATGAGCGGCCGCGGCCGCTGTTCTGGATCGCTTCCGTGGCCGGGGCCGCGCTGGTGATCGCATTCGCATTGCGGCAAGGCGGCGGCGCGCTGGTCGCCGGTGATTTATTCCTGTTCGCATCGGTCGCCGTCGCCGCGATCGGCTACGCATTCTCCGGCCGGCTCACCTCGCAAATGCCGGGCTGGGAGGTCATAAGCTGGATTCTGGTGATTGCGCTGCCGCTGTCGATCCCGGCAGCCGTGCTGACCATGCCCGCCGATATCACCCAGATCGCCCTGAAACCCTGGCTCGGGCTGCTCTATGTCGCATTGTTCTCGCAATGGATCGGCTTCTTTGCGTGGAATGCGGGGCTAGCGATGGGCGGCATCGCGCGGGTTTCGCAGATCCAGTTGCTGCAACCCTTCGTCACCTTTGCGCTCGCGGCGTTCTTCAACGGCGAGACCATCACGCTGCAGATCCTGCTATTCGCTGCTGCCGTCGTGGTGACGGTCGCCATTTCGACGCGCACGCGGGCCAAGCCGGCGCCCTCACTGCCGCAGCGAGATCGCGAGCCGCCTCAACTCGCGGCGTCCTGATCGAAACCAGCGCATCGCGCGAGCCCCTCTCGATGCCGGAAAACATATTCCGACATCGATCGGGTTCGCAACAATGTGGCTCTCACTCCGCCGCCGAAATGCGGCTGAACTCGGTGGCCTGCAACTCGAACAGCCCGCGATAGAGGCCGCCGGGGCGCGCCGTCAGCGCCGCATGCGTGCCCTGCTCGACGATCTCGCCGCGGTCGAACACCAGGATGCGGTCGAGGCTGCGCACCGTCGACAGCCGGTGCGCGATCACGATCGAGGTCCGCCCTTTCATCAGCCGCTCCATCGCCTGCTGGATCAGGCCCTCTGACTCCGAATCAAGGCTCGAGGTTGCCTCGTCCAGGATCAGCACCGGCGCGTCCGCGAGAAACGCGCGTGCCAGCGCGACGCGCTGCCGTTCGCCGCCCGACAGCTTGACGCCGCGCTCGCCGACCAGCGTGCCATAGCCTTTCGGCAGCCGCAGGATGAAGTCATGCGCGTTGGCGAGCCGCGCCGCCTGCTCGATCGCCGCCATGCTGGCGCCCGGCCGGCCATAGGCGATGTTCTCCGCCAGCGTGCGGTGAAACAGGATCGGTTCCTGCTGCACGATCGCGATCTGGCTGCGCAGCGATTGCTGCGTGGCTTTCGCGACATCCTGACCGTCGATCAGTATTTTCCCGCCGCCAATATCGTAGAGCCGTTGCACCAGCTTGACGAAAGTGGTCTTGCCGGAGCCGGAGCGGCCGACCAGGCCGACCCGTTCGCCGGCGCGGATCTCCACCGACAGTCCGTCATACAGCGGCGCGCGGTGGCCGCCGTAATGGAACGTCACATCGTCGAACATGATGCGGCCACCCTGGATGTCGATCGGCTTGGCATCCGGCGCATCGGCAATGCCGATCGGCTCGTCGTGAATCGCGACCAGCTCCTCCATGTCGTTGACCGAGCGCTGCAGGTTGTTGATGTGCATGCCGACGTCACGCAGATAAGCATGAATGATGTAGTAGCTGGTCAGCACATAGGTGACGTCGCCCGGCGTGGCGCGGCCGGCGATCCACAACAAGATCGCCCCGCCGATCACGGAGCCGCGAAAGCACAACAGCACCGCAAGTTGCGCCGTCGAGGTGTAGTTATAGCGGTACCACGTCCGACGCACGCGCGTGCGCCAGCGTCCGACAACGCCGGCCAGCCGCGCATCCTCGCGCGCTTCCGCGCCGAAGGATTTTACTACCGCGTTGCAGGTCAATGCGTCCGCCAGCGTCCCGCCGACCTTGGTGTCCCAGGCGTTGGAGACGCGCGCAGCCGGTGCGATGTAGTTCACCGAGAACGCCATCGTCATCGAGACATAGATAACCGTGCCGACCGCGATGACCGCACCTAACACCGGCCAGTGCAGCCCGAGCAGGATCATCGAGCCGACCAGCACGAGGAGCGACGGCAGCAGCGCCATCAAGATGGTGTCGTTGAGCAGGTCGAGCGCCCACATGCCGCGCGTGATCTTGCGCACGGTGGAGCCGGCAAACGAGTTGGCGTGCCAGTCGGTCGAGAAGCGCTGCACGCGCGCGAAAGCGTCGCGCGACACATCTGACATGGTCGTGAGCGTGAACGGCACGATCGCCTGCAGGCCGGTCAGGCGCAGGATCATCGACATCAATCCGAGCGCGACGATCCCGCCGAAGGCTGCGAACGCAGCCTGGCGCGCGCCCGGGTCGGAGGCGCCCAGCGTCAGCGCATCGACCAGCCGGCCGGAGAAGATAGGCATGAACAGGTCGGCGGCGGTTGCTCCCAGCAAGCCGCCGGTTACGACGGCGGCGCGGCCGGGCTGTTGCAGCCAGTGGCGGAACACAAACGGGATCACCACGCGTATCGCCGCGGAACGTTTGTCTGTTTGAACGGTCATGGCGTCATCCGGCTGCGCGAAAGGCGCAAGCCGGCTCCATCTGGTTTGACGCGCGGGCAGCCTTGGGCCGAACGCATGCGTCGTTGAAAACTGTCGTTAAGTCGTTGGGAAGTTTGGAAAGATCGGGCGTGAGGCCCGATCAGGGCCGGCGGAGATCGCGCTCAGCGACGCGACCGAAAAACCAGCGCGAGCATCGGACAGGAGGGCGCGATCTGCGAATACATCGAAATCATGCAAATCTCCCCGGTTCGAGCGACAATGCGCAGCTTATAAATGCATCGCGGGTGATTTGCAACATGACATGAGCGTGAACGGCGTTGTCACACCGCCTTTTAATGCGCGTCGCCGCCAAGCGCCGCTGCAGAAGGCTTGTTCAGAACCATCACCAGCAGGCTCAGGACGAAATAGAACACGGCCAGCATGAAGAAGGCGTCGCCATAGCCCATCACCACGGCCTGGCGGTGCACGATCTGCGACAATTGCTTCATCGCCATCAGCGCGGAATCGCCCATGCCCTGCAGGCGCTGGGTGAACATGTTGAGGGTATCGACCGCGGCGGCGTTGCCCCAGGTGACGCGGTCGTGGAGCCGCGAGATGTGCAGGTCGGTGCGCTCGTTCAGCACCTGGTTGATGACGGCCAAGCCCACCGCGCCGCCGAGATTGCGCGTCAGGTTGAACAGGCCCGAGGCGTTCTTCACCCGCTCCGGCGCCAGCGTGCCGAGCGCGATCGTGTTGGTCGGCACGATCACCAGCATCAAGCCGGCTCCACGCAAAATCTGCGGCAGCAGCAATTCGTAGAAATCATACTCTTTCGTCATCCAGGTCATCTGGTACGAGCCGAGCGCGAACAGCACCAGACCGATCGCGATCAGGTAGCGCACGTCGTATTTCGCCATCAGCCGCCCCACGATCGGGGCGGTGAGGAACATGGCGATACCAGAGACGAACATGGTCTCACCGATCATCATCGGGCTGTAGCCGCGCACTTCGGCGAGGTAACGCGGATACATATAGGTGAGGCCGTAAAGGCCGACGCCGACGCAGAACGAGATCAGGCAGCAGAGGCTGAAATTGCGGTCGGTGAAGGTCCTGAGGTCGACAATCGGCTCTCGCACGCTGAGCACGCGCCAGAAGAACGCGATCGCCGAGATCGCACAGATCGCGGCGCAGACCGCGACCGACGTGTCTTCCAGCCATTGCGACTGCGGCCCCTCTTCCAGCACATATTCGAGCGTGCCGAGGAAGCCGGCCATGAACAGCAGGCCCCACCAGTCGAAATGCTCGAGCAGCGCGAAATTCGGCTTGTCAAAATCGCATAGCGCCCACACGCCGAGGGTGATGGCGATGCCGGGAACGATGTTGATGAAGAACAGCCAGTGCCACGACATCGTGTCTGTAATGAAACCGCCGACCGTCGGCCCGATCGTCGGCGCCAGTGTCGCGACCAGGCCGATGATCGGAGCGACGATATGGATTTTCGAACGCGGGAACACCGTATAGGCGGATGCGAACACGGTCGGGATCATGCCCGCGCCCAAAAATCCCTGGATCGCGCGCCACACGATCATCTGCTCGATGGTCGAGGCAAAACCGCAGAACAAGCTTGCGACGGTGAAGCCGGAAGCGGAAATCGCAAACAGAAGACGTGTGCCGAACGCACGCGACAGGAAGCCGGACAGCGGGATCGCGATCACCTCGGCGATCAGGTACGAGGTCTGCACCCACGACACTTCGCTGGAACTGGCCGAAAGGCCGGCTTGTATCTGCTGCAGCGACGCCGAGACGACCTGGATGTCCAGGATCGACATGAACATCCCGAACACCATGAAGAGAAACGCAAACAGCCGTCGCGGGGGGATGCGCTCGTCGGCTGCTGTGTTCATCAGCGAGGGCGATGCGGTGGTGGCGTCGGCCATGATCAGCTCGGCACAGGCGCCGGGCTTTCGCCCGGGGGCTTCAAGAATAATTACTGCGGTTGAACCATCCCGGGCGCATCGAGGTCGGCCTCGCTGTCGGCGTCGGCTGCGCCCTCACGGGTGTCGACGGTGGTGTAGACCGACATGCCGGCGCGCAGCAGGTTCTGCTTCGCGACTTCCTTCGGCACGCGAATACGAACCGGCAGCCGCTGTACGATCTTGGTGAAATTGCCGGTGGCGTTGTCCGGTGGCAGCAAGGTGAACACCGATCCCGCCGCCGGTGAAATGCTGTCGACGACGCCGGCGAACTTGCGGTGACCGTAGGCGTCGACCGAGATCTTCACCGGCTGGCCGGGACGGATGCGCTTGAGCTGGGTTTCCTTGTAGTTGGCGTCGATGAAGACGTCGTTGAGCGGCACCACATTGGCGAGCCGCTGCCCGGCCTGGATGAAATCGCCGGCATTGACGAGGCGATTGGAGAAGGTGCCGTCGACGGGCGCGCGCACCGAGGTGAATGCAAGGTCGCGCTCCGCCTTGGCAAGCTGGGTCTGCAACTCCGCAAGCTGCGCGCGGGCCTCGGCCTGCTGCGCCTTCGTCACCTCGACATTGTCGCGCGCGGCGTCATAGGCGGCCTGCGCCGATTTCACCGCGGCGAGGCTCTGGTCCCGACTGGCTTCGGAAACCTCAAAGGCGGCGCGTGAGGCAAAGCCCTTGGTGCTCAACGTCTGCTGGCGATCGAAGTCGAGACCGGCACGCTTCATCGCCGCTTCCGCGGAAGCGAGCTGCGCCCTGGTCTGCTCGACGGCGCTTTCCAGCGCCGTGACCTGACGGCCGATGCGGTCGATGGTCGCCTGCTGGGTCGCGATCTTGCTGCGCGCGGCTTCCACCGCGATGCTATAGTCGCCATCGTCGATCCTGAAGATCACGTCGCCGGCGCGAACGAGCGAGTTGTCGCGGGGCAGGATAGCCGCGACATGGCCCGATACCCGGGCGCCCAGCGTGGTGTTGTTGGCGCGAACGTAAGCGTCGTCCGTCGAGACATAGAAGCGCCCGACCAGGACGAAGTAGACGGCGTAACCGATCGCGGCCAGCGCGAGCAAGCCGAGCGCGCCGATCATGACGAACTTGCGCTTGCCCGGTTTCGCCGCCGGTGCATCGACGGACGCCGCGGCTGGCTTTTCAGCTGCGGGAGCGCCGGGCGGCTCCGCGGGACGACGCCTGGCTTCGTCCGCGACGTGAGTCCGCAACTGATCGGCGAACTGAGGGCCGGCGTCAGGCGCGGCTTCGTCCTGAGCCCCGTCCGGTTCGGCGCGAACGACGCGTGCGGCCTGGTCTCTCGCTGCGGCCATTAACGAGGCCTCCCCATTTCAAAATGTCGCGATGCATGAGGCCACGAAACCGGCCGCATTGATGTCCTTAATCCAAAATATCATTGACCGAACGGTTCGGTCAAGTTAGATTGCTACCATACCGACCATAAAGCGAGAAGAGACTTCCCACTATATCCCGGGTTGAATTCCTTCGCGAGAAGATAAACCAATGATTGCATCCACAGCAAACACGCTTCATCCGTTAGGCGAGGAGGAGAGTTCGAAGCGCCGCCAGATTTTGGACGGCGCGCGGCAGGTGTTCATGGATCTGGGCTTTGATGGGGCCAGCATGAACGAGATCGCGCGGTCGGCTGGCGTCTCCAAAGGCACGCTTTACGTTTACTTCGCCGACAAGAACCGGCTGTTCGAGGCCATCGTCGAGGACGAAGCGCTCGAAAAAAGCAAGATTGAATACAATCTCGATCCCAAACGCGATGTCGAAACCACGCTGAGCGAATTCGGCCGAACCTATATCGGTTCGATCTGCCGGCCGGGCGGCGGTTCGTCGATCCGCACGGTAATGGCAATCGCCGAACGGATGCCGGAGGTCGGACGCCAGTTCTACGAGAACGTCCTGGCAAAGACGATCAGGCGCCTCTCTGAGTATCTGCAGTCGCATGTCCGGTCGAACGATCTTGCGATCGACGATTGCGGCCTCGCCGCCGCGCAGTTCCTGCAGATGTGCCAGGCGACGCTGTTTCTGCCGTTCGTGTTTCAGGCCGAGCCGGCGCCGTCGGCGGAGCGCATCGCGCGCGTGGTCGACAGCGCAACACGGATGTTTCTGGCGACCTATCGGGCGAAGCCGGGGTAAGACCGGCCTCCCCTTTCAGGTTCATGCCTTAGAACTTGTACGTCGCGCTTCCCAGCACGGTGCGGCCGATGCCGAAAAAGCAGTCGCCGCGCGCCAGGCAGGTCGTGACATGGCGCTTGTCGGCAAGGTTGCTGGCGTTGACCTGAAACCGCCATGGCCCGGTTTCGTAGCGGATCATCGCGTCGAACAGCGTGTAATCGGGCGTGCGGATGATGTCTTTGCCGTCCCAGGACTCGCCGATGTAGCGCACGCCGCCGCCGACAGTCAGGCCCGGCAGGCCGAGTGCGGTGAGACGGTATTTTGCCCATAGCGAGGCCTGATGATCGGGAACGGTTTCGACCCGCTTGCCGATATTGTCCCCGCTTTCCACCCGGGCATCGAGGTAGGAATAGGCGCCGATCAGATCGAGGTCTGGCGTCACGCGGCTGATCACCTCGAGTTCGGCGCCGCGAATCCGGATCTTGCCGGTCTGGACCGAGAACGGAGAGCCAGCGGGATCGCTTGCCAGCCGGTTCTTCTCGGTGGTGTCGAAGACAGCGCCATTGATAGCAGTACCTGCGAACGGATTGTACTTGAAGCCGAGCTCCACTTGCTCACCGCGCGAGGCTACGCAAACACCGACACATACGCCGCTGCCGAAGTTCGGATTGAACGACTGCGCGTAGGAGACATACGGCGTCAGGCCGAACGGCAGCTCATACATCAGCCCGGCGCGGCCGGTGGTTGCCTTGGTGTTTTCCACCGGCGATCCCACGACGTCGCTGGTGACGTAGTCCTGGCGCAGTCCGACGATGGCCAGCCATGGCCCTAGCCGCATCTGGTCCTGCGCATAAAGCCCGAGTTGGGTTTGCCGCAGATCCGGCTCGGGCGACATCGCCGGAGCGGTCACGCCGCTGTAAACCGGAGCGTAGAGATCGAATGGCGTGGGGTCGGTGGCGAAGCCGGATTGCGCGCGCTCCCTGAGCTCGCGGTAGTCGACGCCGAACAGCAGCTTGTGCGCAACCGGCCCGGTGAGCAATTTCAACTCGGCATTGCTGTCCGACGTCAGGCTATCCTTGACCGTCTCGCGACTCCATACGCTGCGTGCCACGGTGCGTCTGCTGGAATCGAGAAACGGGAAATCCGGATTGCTCGGATCAACGAAATTCAAATCCGGCCACGTCGACCGGTAGATACCCTCGACATGGGCATAGCGCATGTTCTGGCGTATCTTCAGCCCATCGCCAAAGCTGTGCTCGAACAGGCTCGAGATCGCGCCTGTCTCGGTCTGGTATTTGTCGAAGCCCGGCTCGCCGGCGAAACGCCGCACCGGAATCAATCCATTGGGGCCGGGATACAACGTGCCCTCATGCGGCAGGAACGCCGTGGACGAACCGGTCTTGTCCTTCTGATAGGTGCCGAGCACGGTCCAGTTGGTGTTGTTCGTCGGCCGCCAGGTCAGCGACGGGGCCAGCACGATGCGGTCGTCCTTGACGAAATCGCTCTGCGTATTGCTGTCGCGGAGCACGCCGATGAAGCGGTACAGCCACTCGCCGTCCTTGGTCAGCTTGCCCGTCGAGTCGAGCTGCACCTGCTTGCGGTTGAAGCTGCCATATTGCACGCCGATCTCGTTGAAGCTTTCCGCCTGCGGGCGCTTCGAGATCAGGTTTAACAGGCCGGCCGTCGAGGTGTCGCCATACAGCACTGACGCTGGCCCGCGCAGCACCTCGATGCGCGAGAGCGTGTAGGGTTCGGGCCGCCATTCGTTGAAGGTGAAGGTGTTCACCATGCGGGTGCCATCGAGATAGATGTTGGGATCCTGGCCACGAACGCGCGGATAGTCGCCGCGCGAATCTGGGCCATAGGCGTCGGCGAACACGCCGGGCACGTAGCGCAGCGATTCCTGCACCGTGAGCGCGCCCTGGTCGGTGACGCGGTCCGCAGTGACCACCGTGATCGATTGCGGCGTTTCACGCAGCGGCGTGTCGGTCTTGGTGCCGGTGCCGCTCTGGTTGGCGAGATAGCCGCGCACCGGACCAGTCCCCGTTTCCGCGCGTGCGCCTGCGGCCGCTGCGGCATCTGAAGTCACCGACCCCCGCTGGGCGGTGCGACGGCTCGCCGCGGACACGGCTTGCCGTCTCGGCGCGGGACGCGAGCGCGCGGCCGGCGGACGTGAGGGCTGGTCGACCACGACGGCCGGCAATTCTCGCGCGGACGATTGCGCTTCCGCCGGCGTCACATCGATCATCGCGGCGAGCATCGGCAGCGCGGCGCCGAGCCATCCCGCGGTCTTCAAACTTGCAATCATTTCCAGTCCTCATCGCTTTGCGCGGGACCAGTAACAAGCGTGACCACAGCGATGAAGTGCGCGAAGGATACACGGCGCGTCAATCACGCGTTTAGAATTAGTATTTCTCCAAACGGGTTCGACTGGCGATCATCAAACCGAAATTAGAATTGGTATTGATCTAAATGAACGCGCGACAGTTGTAGTGGCGCGCGACGCGTGATTACGCGCGCATGGTGGAGCCCGTAACGACAAGAGATCGATTGCTGGACCAATGCCCGAAAGACCATCCGAAAGCGACCGACGGCGCAGCGGAGATTGGTAAGGAACCGGGAAGAAACAAATCCCCCGGAAACCAAAACTGCAATCGACGGCTGCTCTTCGGCGAGGCTGGAATGAGATCCATAAGGGGACCGTACGACTGCCGGACCCATAAAGTGCCATCCTATCAGTGACATCACGCTGGCCGTCGCGGTACCGATCCCCGTTCGCGATCTCGTCATTTGACACTTCTCCTATTTTTGTCAAAATCGTCAAATGAGCGCCCGTACCCGCATTCTCGATGCCGCGATGCTGGTGTTTCGCCGGCACGGTTTTCGGCGCTCCTCAATCGAACAGGCGGCGGACGCCGCCGGGCTGACGCGGCAGGCGCTCTACCATCATTTCAAATCCAAGGAAGCGCTGTTTCGCGCCGTCATCGAACGGCTGCATGAGGAAGCGCTCGCCGCCGAAATCGCCGCGGCCGGCGCCGCCGAGAAGCAAGGCGGCAGCCTCGCCGATATTCTCGTCGCATCGGTCTCCGCTAAGCTCGGGCAATTGGCCGCTTCGCTCGACGGCTCGCCGCATGTCGAGGAATTGTTCTCCGAACATCTCCTGCAGGCGCGCGACCTCTATCAGAAATATGCAGCCGCCTATGCGGATCAGCTCGCCGCGACGATCACACGCGTTTGCCGCAAGCAGGGCCTCGTTCTCCACGCCGGCATGACGCCGCGCGAGCTTGCGCGATGCGTGGAGATGGCGGTCAACGGCACCAAATCCGCCTACCCCGCGATGCAGCCGGCCGATGCCTTCCTGAAGGATCTGGAAATCATGCTGCGCACGCTGATCGCCGGCGCCCTCGGCCCGGCGAAACCGCGCACGGCCAAGCAGAAGCCAGTCAAGAAATCCGCCCGCAAACCTGGAGATCGCAGATGAGCACCATGACGATCAACGGCAAGCTCGCTTCCCTCCCCGACGATCCCGATGCGCTGCTGGTCGACGTCGTGCGCGACGCGCTCGACCTCACCGGCACCAAGCTTGTCTGCGGGGCCGGCGTCTGCGGCGCCTGCACCGTGCTGGTCGACGGTGAGCCCGCCGTGAGTTGCCTGATGCCGGCGCGCACCGCCGCGGATAGAAACGTGACCACGGTCGAAGGCATCGGCGCGGAAAAACTTCACCCGGTACAGAAGGCCTTCATGGCGCACGACGCCCTGCAATGCGGCTTCTGCACGCCGGGCTTCATCGTCGAGGCCGCGGCGTTTCATGATTCCTGGCGTGCGGCCAAGGGAACGGCGCCGCCCTCGCGCGAGGAAATCGGCGCGGCCCTGTCGGGGCATCTCTGCCGCTGCGGCGCCTATGACGGAATCTTTCGTGCCGTGGCGGATGCCTGCGCCGGCCGCTTCGACGGCGAGGAGTTCGTTCCGCCGCGTATGGAAGCGCACGACAAGGTGACGGGGTCGGCGAAGTATACCGTCGACATCCATCATGACGGCCAGCTCGAAGGCGTAATCCTGCGCTCGCCGTTCGCGCATGCGCGCATCGGTGAGCTCGATCTCACCGCCGTGCGCGCCATGCCGGGTATAAGCGCAGCGATCTCGCTGCTCGGCGACGACCGCATCGTCCGCTTCGTCGGCGACCCGATCGCGGCGATCGCGGCCAGAGATCGCAAGACGGCGCTGGCCGCCATCGCTGCCATCAAGCTCGTAAGCGAACGCCTGCCGTCGGTGATCGGGCTCGATGAAGCGCGCAGGGCCGATGCGCCCGTCGTGTTCGAAAAATCCACGCGCAAGAAGGCCGGCAACGTCTCCGAAGGCGGCGGTGCGCCGGCTTCCTGGAAAGGCAACATCCGCGGTCCCTCGGCGGCGTTCTCCAAGAAGCCGAAGAAGGTGCGAAGCTGGATCGACAGCGCGCGCTCCGCGAACAACCCGCTGCTGGTGGAGGGCACCTTCCGCACCGGCACGCAACAGCATGCCTGCCTCGAGCCGCATGCGGCGGTCGCGCGTTTCGACGGCGATCGACTCACCGTGCATGTCTCGACGCAGGCGGTATTTCACCTCATGGAGCTGATCGCCAAGCGCTACAAGCTCGACCGCGACAAGGTGCGCGTGATTGCCGACCATGTCGGCGGCGGCTTTGGTTCGAAGGCTGCGCTTGGCGTGGAAACCACCACCGCGATCGAACTGGCGCGCGAGGCCAAGGCGCCGGTGCGCGTCGCCTACGATCGGCACGAAGAGCTTTCGGTCACCGGCTATCGACCGGCCGCGGAGATGAAGATCGCGCTGCTGCCGTCCGACCAGGGCGAATTGAAAGCGCTCTCGTTCGCCGCTTATGCCGATACAGGAGCTGCAACCAATTCAACCATCGCGGCACTGGCGCGCCTGATTTATCCGGCGGAAGGAAAGGAGCTCGCCGATTTCGACGTCATCAGCAATTTGCCGGCCGGCGCTCCCTTCCGCGGCCCCGGCGGGCCGCCGATGGCGTTTGCGCTGGAGCAGGCGATCGATGAAGCGGCGGTGCGCATGAATATTGATCCGATTGCGCTGCGCAAACGCTGGGATCCCGATCCTAACCGTCAGCGGCTGTACGATTGGGCCTCAAACCTTGACGTCTGGCGCAACCGGAAGCCGGTCGCCGCGCAAAGCGGCCGTTATCGCCGCGGCGTCGGCGTCGCCACCGGCTACTGGCTCTATCTGTGGCAGCCTGGCTCGAAGGTCGAAGTAGCCGTGAAGGGCGGACGCCTGATCGCGAGTACGGCGACGCAGGATATCGGCACCGGCACCCGCACCGTGATCGCCAATACGCTCGCACGCGAGTTCGGGCTGGAGCCGCATGAGGTCGAGGTCCGGATCGGCGATTCAAAGCTGCCGGAAGGGCCGGGCTCGGGAGGCAGCCGGGTCACGGCTTCGGTGATCCCACCGATGCTGCTCGCCATCGAGCAGTTGAAAGCCGCGATCCAGCAGAACGCAAAACGGCGACCGGTCCCCGGCTCCAACGCGCCATGGCGCGAAATGCTGGCGGCCTCGCCCGACCTCTCCGCATCAGGTGTGCGGCCGGAAGACTCCAGGCAGATGGCGCCGGGCATCCAGTCGCCGCTCAAGCAGGCCGGCTTCATGGGGTGGATCTTCGGCTGGATGATGCGGCGCTTTTCCAATCTTGCGATCGGTGCCGGCGTGCCGAGCTCGGTGCAGGTTGTCGAAGTCGAAATCGATACCTGGCTCGGCCATGTCAGCGTCGTCAACGTTCATACCGGCATCGCGGTCGGCAAGATCGTGGCGCCGGCGCTGGCGCGAAGCCAGGCCACTGGCGCCGTCATTCAAGGCATCGGCTACGCGCTCTATGAAGCCCGCGAGGTCGACTCCCGCACCGGCGACGTGCTTAGCGGCGGCATGGAGGACTATCGTATTCCCGGGATCGCGGACACGCCCATCATCGACGTGCATTTCGACCAGCGCGGATTCGATCATGTGCTCGGCGGCAGTGTCGGCATCGGCGAGGTCGCAACCGTGCCGACCTCGCCCGCGGTCGCCAATGCCATTCACCACGCGACCGGCGTTCGGCTGACCGAACTGCCGATCCGCCCCGACCGTCTCGTCGCCGCGCTCAAAGGGAGGGCCGCCGCATGACACCGACAGCCCTGACCGCCACGCAAGCCGGCGAATTCCGCGCCGCCGGCACCGACCTCTCCGAGCGGCGCCGCAGCGGCGTCTCGACGGGGCCGTTGATCGATATTGCCGCCGCACCCGACATGATCGGGATGCATTGGGACACCGATGGCAGTGTGCGCCTCGGCGCCTTCACCACCATTGCCGCCATCGCGGCCGATGCACGCCTCGCCGCGGCGTATCCGGGCATCGCCGCATCCGCGCAAGGCTTGGCGACGCCGCAGGTCCGTCACTTCGCCACCCTCGGCGGCAATCTCGCGCAACGTTCGCGCTGCTGGTATTTTCGCAATCCGCACATCGCCTGTCTCAGGAAGGGCGGACCGGATTGTCCCGCGCGGTCCGGCAATCATCTCTACCACGTCGCGTTCGACCTCGGCCCCTGCGTGGCGCCGCATCCCTCGACCATGGCCGCGGCACTGCTTGCGTATGATGCGAAAGTGATGACCGACCAGCGGAGCTCCCTGACAATGGGAGACCTCCTCGGCGACGGCTCCAACGGTACCGCCGACAACGCGCTGCAGCCGGGCGAGATGATTAGGAGCGTCGCACTTCCCTCGCCGCTGCAAGGCGAGCGCGCGCTCTACAAGCGCGCGATCAGCCGCACCCATGCCGAATGGCCGCTGGTCGAAGTCTGCGCCCGCGCCGTGGTAAAGGACGGCGCCTTCCAGTTCGTCCGCCTGGCCGCCGGCGGCATCGCCCCGGTGCCGCTGCGGCTTGCGGCTGCGGAAGCAGCGGTGCAGGGGAAGCGGGCCAATGTAGCAGCGATTGCCGTTGCCGCAGAACGAGCGACGTCAGGTGCAAAGCCGTTGCCGATGACAGGATACAAACTCGATCTGCTGAAGGGCGTCGTGCAGGATCTGCTGGAGCGGCTGGCTGGGTAATTTGGGCATGCGCTCATTTATGACGGATTGAGGAGCCTCAGGCATTGAAGTCCGTATAACCGCCGGAGGATTCGTGGGGAGTTGAATAGCCCGCAGACCGCTGCGCGATGGCCGTCTGTCGTTCCGCCATCATTGCTTCGAAGGCCGCATCCAGTTGCGCGCGGGTATGGTCTGTCGACGTCGTCTGACGTGGTTTCCATGCAGATTGCGCGATCGCGGTGGACGCCTTCTCGACCGTGCCGCCCACAGCCTTTGCGATACGCTCCGCACGCCATTGCGCCAAATCGGGACCGCCATTCAAGCCGGGAGGATCTTGCAGATCTCCAACCTTTCCTGCGGCCTCGTTCGTCATCGCCGAGGGGCCGCCGTTGTAGAGGGTCGCAACGACCTTGCCGTTGACCTTGACGGTCGCATAGATGTTTTGCGGGGCATTATCGGGCACGTCAGTTGCAATGGTCGAGTTAGCGGCTTGCATCCTTAGCCAACTCGTCGCCATCAGGTCGCGAAGCTCGGGGTTGTCCTGGACCGAGATGATCTTCAGTCCCGAGATGTCGAGCGCCTTGACGGCTGAAACTGGAATTCCTGGCTTCGCATTTCCTGCTGCCGTGCTTGCTTCTGCACCAGCCACAGGCAACGCATCTGCCGGCGTCAATGTCGTCCTCGATGGAGATGCTTGCGCGAGGCGCAAATAGCTCCCGGCATTGGCTGTACTCGTAATCACGGATACACCTTTCCCTTGGTAGTTTCAGGGGAAAGCAATCACCATGCCAGCGTGGAAACGATTGATAAGGCTGGCGTCTTCTTTCTCGGAAGGGGCACCGCACCGGAAAATCTTGCCGACATTCGGCAGCACTTTCCCATCCATGCCGTAGATTTCGCGGGCCCCTTGCGCTAATGGTAGAATTTCCATATATTTCTACCATCAGCATGAGGCGGCGGCTATGCACCTGAACATCAAGAACGATGAAGCACATAAGCTGGCTACCGAATTGGCTCAGCTCACGGGCGAGAACCTTACATCGGCTGTAACCGTGGCGTTGCGTGAACGTTTGGCTCGCGAGCGTCGACGGCGCAACACCGACAATGTCGCCGCACGGCTGATGAAGATAGGCAGCCGATATGCGGCCTTACCCGACAGTGGACGAAGCCCTGAAGAGATTCTTGGATACGACGAAAACGGCCTGCCAACGTGATCGTCATTGATAGCTCTGCAATCGTTGCGATCTTCCGGCAGGAAGATGAAGCCTCGCATTATGCTCGATGCATCGCTACCGACGATGATCCAATCATGTCGTCCGCCAACGTCGTAGAGACTTCGATTGTGCTGCGCGGACTGAAGAAGGTCGCTCCGGACAAGGCGGAGCGATGGCTGGATGACTTCATTGAAGCGGCGGGAATCCGGATCGAACCGGTAACGCAGGAACAGGCGCGTGCGGCCCGCTCAGCCCACGTACGGTTCGGAAAAGGCACCGGCCATGCTGCAGCATTGAACTACGGAGACTGCTTCTCATACGCCCTGGCAAAGGAAATGAATGTTCCCTTGCTTTGCAAGGGAAACGATTTTCGATTGACGGATATTCGTATTGTCTAGCTAGCCGCGTCCGTCTTCGTCCATCGAAGCCAGAGCGGAAAATCGCTCCTGCACGCGACGAATTCTAATGATCCTCGTACTCGTCTTCCTCATTGACCTTGCTGTTGCCCCTGAACCAGCGCGAGATCGATTTCTTGGCTCCGAGCGATCCCGTCGAATACGGATCGCGTGACGCGTAAGGGTTACGCTGGGCGCGCGCGGCGACCTGCTCGCCCGATACTGCGGCGGGTTGACAGATGGTGCGGCGCGAGGGACGGCGCATCAGGTCGACGTGAATGTGATCCTCGTGGTGGGAGTTGGAGCCCGGCGCCAGCACGGTGTTGAACTGCTGGCAGGCGGCCGCCTGCACGTCGCGCAGAAAGCCCTGCTCTTCCGGCACGCCGCGCCAGCCGCCCTTGACCGTGATGCGCCTGCCGTCGGCGAGCGTGAAGGCTGCGATGTCGAGCGCGTTGCCGAACGCGTGCTCGGAAATATGCGCATGCGGATTGCCGTTCATGCCGCGGCAGGAATAGGCCGAGATCTGCTTGATCTCGACGACGCGCACGCCGAACCAGCGCATCGCCGCCGGCTGCACGGAATCGGTGAGCCAGCGGTCGAGCGCGGAGACGATCGGACACGCCAGCGTCGCCGCCGGCTTCATCGAGACCTGACCGAAGGCGCTGACGGAATTGCCTTGCGGAGGCCCGAGCCGCGGCGCGGCCGGCGATGGCGGATAGGATGGCGGCGGATACCGCGCAGGAGACGGCGCGGTATAACGGTCCCGCGGTGGATAGGACGGTGGCGCCGCATAGCCGCCGCCGTGTGGCGTCGGCACGCCTTCGGGCGGCAGATCGATATCATCCTGCTGCGAGGCAACACCCGGTGCAGAGAGCGAGATCGGACCGTTCGACGACGCAGCATAGTTCGGCTGGCGCGGCGCCGGATCCGGATAGTTTCCAGAATAGCTCCCAGAAGAGTTCCCGGAATAGTTTCCGGAATAGTTTCCTTGGGACGGAGCCGCTGCCGGGGCGCGCGCGATCGGCCAGCGCGGCTGATTACCGATATTGGTGGGCGGCCGCAGGCTTTCGTCGGCAAAGCCGAAAGAGGTGTTGTTTTCGCCGAGCGCCGCCACTTTCAGCGGATATTCCGCGCCGCACACGCCGGGACCGGAGATCGGATCGATCCGGACGAGCTCCGGGCTCTCTTTGACCGCGCCGGACTTCAGGCAAGCGATCTCAGCCTCGGTACGCCACGGTTCGCGCTCGGCGGACTGAAAAAATCCGCGGCCACAACCCGCTAGCGAGACGAGGACGAAGGAGCCGACGAGATACAAACGAACTCCGCGCGTCATCCCGCGCACGTTCAACCAATTTATTTAAAGACTCTTCAACATGTTGATTTAACGATTTTTTTACCACGTTGCCGGGGCTTCCGGCCGTCGAGAGCCCTGGATGGACAGCGGCGCTGACTTTTTGGGCCGGGAACGTTTTGCTAACCTTAAGTGTTAGGTGCGGGCAGACGTGAACCCAGGGAGCCTTCCCAATGGATTTCGTAAGTCCTCTCGTCAGCAGACTTGGCGTTGTAGCCGCGTATGTTTCATTCGCCTTCGTCGCCGCGATTGTGCTTGGCGTGTTCTAGACTTCCCGTCCAGTCAATGGATCCGAACGCCCGGTGGCCAAGTCACCGGGCGTTTTCGCGAGCCATTCATGAGCGCGGCTCGGACACCATCACCAGGCTGTCAGCGCGGCGCATGATGCGGCTCCAATTGTTACGGGAGCAGTAGAAGCGGAGAAACGCGCAGGCCTCGACGCGAAGCGTATCGACCCTCTTCATCGACATCGTGCCGTAATACGTCTCGCCGCTGTCCTGGCTGTAGACGCCGCCGGTCCATTGCCTTTCCGTCTTCGGCTTCATGTTGATCAGAATCGCCTCACCCTTCTCGTTCGAGGATGAATTGAGCACATAGCCGCACAGCGCACTGCCGCATTTTCCGATCCGCACCCTTCCCTTGCCCTCGGTTTGCCAGTCGCCGATCGGCGAATCCGAAGGTTCATCCTCGGCCTGACGCGAGACGCGTTCAGCCTGTAGCGCAGGCTGGACAGTTTCGGCCGGTTTCGCAGGCGGCAGCGGCAATGGAATCGAAACCTGCTGAGCCGGCGGGGGCGCAGGCGGCAGTGGCGCCGCGACGATTTGCGTCATCGATGCGGCCGGGGTGTAGACGGCCGGCGGGGGCGCGGCGATGGCCTTGGGCGGCTCCGATGGCGGCACAGGCGGCGAAACCGTCTGTGGTGCAGGCTTCGCCGGCATGGCCCGGTCGCGGTCCTCTTCATGGCGGTCGCGTTTGTGGCGCCAGTTGAGGCTTCTGGAGACCGACATCGAGGCACAGGACGTCGAACGGCAATGCCTGGAGGATTCGATGTGCACCCGATGGCTGCCGATCTTGAATGAAATCGCGCCGGCATGGGCTGAAGAACCAAGCAGCATCAGCACGGCGAGAAAACAAAGCTGTTTCATCGAAGCCTCCCGCGAGCGATGCGGAAAACTAGTCGCGGGGAACCTTGACCGGATGTGATTTGAATCACCGAGCCGCTTCGGCGCTGCCTGATGCTTCGTGACCTGCATCACAGAGCTTATCCCTGTGCCCGCGTAGGGTCCGGCCACATTCACCGCCACCCGCTCACAGGCCGCTCAGGAGGCTCTCATGAAGAAGCTGTACGTCCTCGCCGCATTGTTGATGGCCACCACCTCGGCGCATGCGGGCGGCATTACCCTCCAGATCAACGGCGAGCGCATTCGTGTCGAATCGCCGCGCAGCTGCAACGCCATTTCCTGCATCAAGATTACCGCGCCCGGCTATAACGGCACGCTCGGCAACATCGACCTCAAGGGCTTGGGCTCGAAGAGCAAGGACGACGATGAGGTCGTCGCGACCGCGCCGGCCAAACCCGCGGCACCCGCTCCTGCACCCGCCCAGGCCGCCGCGCCGCAGCCTGCGGCTCCCGCGGCACCAACTGCAACGCCTGCGCCCGCTCAAACCACCGTCGCGGCCGCGACGCCGGCACAAACCGAAGCACCGCCCGCTCCGCCTCCGCCGCCCGCCCCGGCCGCCGCCGCGCCTGCACCGCAACCGGCCGAGGCCGCAGCGCCCGCTGCCGACTCGCCGATCGGCGTCTGGGCGACGGAAGAGAACAAGGGCAACGTGCGCATCGAGCAATGCGGCGCCAACCTGTGCGGCTATTCCGTCAACACCGGGGAAAGGATCCTGATCAACATGAAGCCGCAGGGCAGCAAGTGGACCGGCCGGATTCATGATCCCGACAGCGGCCGCAACTACGACTCGACGATCGCGCTGAAGGGCACCAGCTCACTGCGCGTCCAGGGCTGCGCCTTCGGAGGCATGTTCTGCGGCGGCCAGACCTGGAAACGCGTGAGCTGAGTACAATCGCCAACCACTCTCGTCATTCCCTGACGCGGTGCGCCACGCAGCGGTGCCCCGCAGAGCTGGGGCCTATCATTCCCAGCCGCGCAATGTGGGTCCCGGTTCTGCGACGCAGCGCCGGCGTGCTGCATCGCGCCCGGGACACTAGTTAGCGGAATAACCGAAGCAGATTTTGAAGAAAGCCCACACGCTGGGCTTGGGGCACCTCGACAGGGTGCACCGACATCGGCAACGCTACGCCTTCCACACCATTCGCCGCTGCCATTGCGATCGGCCCGACATTTTCCAGAAACGCGCGCTCATAGCCGCGCGACAGCCGTTTGACGGCGTCGGCGAGCGGCAGCCAGTCCACCGCCTTCACGTCGCGCATCGGTGTGCGCGTGGGCAGATCACCCGCCTCCATGCGCCAGTAATGCACCACCTTGGCGCCGCCGCGCGATTCATAGGCCAGCGTACCCAGAAATTCATGCACGGCAACGTCGTGCCCGGTTTCTTCCATCACCTCGCGTTCGGCAGCGGCGCGCGGCGTCTCGCCGTCGTCGAGCTTGCCCTTCGGCAAGACCCATTCATTGCGCTTGCGCAGGCGCACCACGGCGATCAGCGGCGGCTCCGCCTGCCGCAACACGATTCCTCCTGCCGCCATGACAGGCGCTCTCGCCATCTATCTCTTCCCGCTTTTTCGCAACTGCGACCGCGAGCATATAGAGACAATAGTTCCGAGAATCGAGCTTAAACCTGCGGCTTTCGCAACAGTCGTTCGCCGGCGCGGATGCGCCCGCCCTCCGCGACGTTGTCGCAAAATTCGAAATTCTCCGGCGCCAGCACGATGATGGTCGAGCCGTGCTCGAACCAGCCGAGCTCGTCGCCTTTCTTGACCCGCGCAAGGCAGGCGAAGTCCACCGGTCCCCTGCTCTGCGCGTTGAGTGTGACATCGAGGAAATGCAGGCGGATGCTGGCGACGAGAATGGCTGCAACCGGTACCAGCGTCAGCGCCTCGCCCGATGGCAACCGCGCCTGCAGCACGGCGCGCTCGTTCTTGCAGAACAGACGCTCGACCCGTTTCAGCGCGATCGGATTGACGTTCCAGACATCGCCGTGGATAAATGTCACCCTCTTGATCGTGGCGTCATACGGCGCGTGAAAGCGGTGATACATGCTCGACGTCAGCCTGAGCGTCAGGAAGCGGCCGTTGCGATGCTGCTCGACCAGCGCGGGATCGCCGAGCAGGTCGATCAGCGAGTAAGGCGCGCCCTTGATCTGAAACAGCTCGGTATCGGCGATCTTGCCGAACGCGCCGATGATGCCGTCGGACGGGCTGACGACGACGTGCGGGTCGGGATCCGCCGGCCGCAGCCCCGGGCGCAGCTCGCGCGTAAAGCAATCGTGCAGGCTCTTGAATTCGGTTTTCTTGGCTTCCGACAGATCAAGATCGGAAAACAGCCGCCAGCAGCCAATCGAGAAATCGCGCACGAGCGGATTTTCGATCTTGCTGAACCAGCCCATGAAGCGGGTCAGCGCCGCCCGCGGGATGCGGTTGGTCAGAAGGAAATTGAGGTCCTCCTGTTGGGTGAAGCGGGCGATCAGGCGCCGGATTGTCATCAATCTGTCAGCAGGATTGGCTAGCGCTTCAGGCATGGATTCGTCCCTTCCGATTCTTTCGCTGTCCGCCGCTGCGGTTGCTGGCGCCGCGGCAGTGTTCCCCAAATTGCAGGCGCGGCTGGCGCTGTCGCGCGCAAAGCACCGCTCGCTGACCGGGCATTCCAAAATGTCCAAGATGGTCGCGCGGCTGGTGCCGCATTACGAATTCGATATCGATAATTTCTTCGCTTCCGACGGCGCGCCCAGCGATGTCGCCATGCAGCGGCAGGACGCCTTCTTCCGGCTCGCCTGCCTCTATGAGGAGCGCTACGCCAAGGGCCGGCAGATGACGGCCGAGGCCGCGACGCACATCTCCGACCTGCAGTTTACGGAAACCTACCGCGTCCCGTTCCAGTACAGCCGGCTGGTGCGCGAAAATCTCGGCACCGGCGCCTTCATGCAGTCTTCCGCCGGCGTCACCGTCACCGATGTCGACGGCAACATCTTCTACGACCTGACCGGCTCCTACGGCGTCAACATTTTCGGCAACGACTTCTACAAGGAGTGCATCACGGAAGCCGAAAAGCGCGCCCGCGCGCTGGGTCCTGTGCTCGGCCCCTATCACCCCGTCATCACCGACAACGTCCGCCGGCTGTGCGAGATTTCCGGCCTCGACGAAGTCTCGTTCCACATGTCCGGCACCGAGGCCGTCATGCAGGCGGTGCGACTGGCGCGCTATCACACCAAACGCTCGCATCTGGTTCGCTTTGCCGGCGCCTATCACGGCTGGTGGGGCGACGTGCAGCCCGGCGTCGGCAATCCGGTTTCGCCGCACGAGACCTATACGCTCGCCGACATGTCGGAGCGCACGCTGCATGTGCTGCGCACGCGCAAGGACATCGCCTGCGTGCTGGTCAATCCCTTGCAGGCGCTGCATCCGAACGCCAACGCGCCGGGCGATTCCGCACTCGTCGACAGTTCGCGAAAAGGCGCGTTCGACCGCGCGGCCTATACCGACTGGCTGAAGAAATTGCGCGAGGTTTGCACCCAACGCGGCATCGTCTTGATCTTCGACGAAGTCTTTGTCGGCTTCCGCCTCGCCGCCGGCGGCGCCCAGGAATATTTCGGCGTGCGCGCCGATATGGTCACCTACGGCAAGAGCCTCGCCGGCGGCTTGCCGGTCGGCGTGGTCTGCGGCGCCAAGGACTTGATGCGGCGCTTCCGCGACGATCGCCCCGCCGACGTCTGCTTTGCCCGCGGCACCTTCAATTCGCACCCTTACGTGATGACGGCGATGGACGAATTCCTCAGCCGCCTCGCCAGCCCGAATTTCAATGCCGTCTACCAGGGGCTCGACGAGACCTGGAACGGCCGCGCCAAGGCGCTGAACGAGCGGCTGGCCGCGCAGGATCTGCCGGTCCGCGTCAGCAACATCTCCTCGATCTGGACGGTGCAATATACCGAGCCGTCCCGCTACAACTGGATGCTGCAATACTACCTGCGCGCCGAAGGGCTGGCGCTGAGCTGGGTCGGCACCGGCCGGCTGATCTTCAGCCTCAACTACACGGATGCGGATTTCGCTGAGGTGGTCGACCGATTTATCGCGGCCAGCGAGAAGATGAAGCGCGACGGCTGGTGGTGGCATGATGGCTCGCTGACGAACAAGGATATCAAGCGGCGGATTCTGCGGGAGATGCTCGCCAAGAGGCTTCGGCGCTAGGAACGCGCTTCCGTCTGCCATCATCGCCTGATCTTGACCACTCTCGTCATTGCGAGGAGCCAACGGGTCGGCGCGAAGCGCCGCCCGATGACAGGCTCCGCGACGAAGCAATCCATGTATCCCCGCGCGGAGAGATGGATTGCTTCCGCCTTCGCTAAAGCTACGGCGGACGAGTCGCTTCGCTCGCAATGACGGGCTGAGAGTTCGTAGCATATCAATCGACTCTTTCGTCATGGCCGGGCTTGTCCCGGCCATCCACGTCTTTCTTGCTACTGACATTGCAGATTGCTGGTGCCCAAGAACGTGGATGGCCGGGACAAGCCCGGCCATGACGCCTCGCTGGATCAAGCCGCGACAATCACGCGTGCTTGACGTGCTTCTCCAGACCCGGATCGATCAGCTCGCCCTTCATGAGAGCCAGCGGCGCCTTGTAGTACAGCTTCAGGTCGCTGAAGGGGTCGGTGAGGATCTTGGTCATCCAGACCAGACCGGTCTCGACGTCGCGGATGAAAAACAGATGGACAGTGCGGAACAACAGCCCGCCGATGCCGACCGCAAGCCAGATCTTGGCGACCTGCCGCATGAAGTCCGCAGGCGACGTCCAGGGCGTGAACAGGCCGAACAAGGTCGGGTCGAGATACAAGACCAGCGGCGACAGCGCCCAGATCGTCATCAGCACGACCTTGCGCTGCAGATTGTAGCCGACCTTGATCTCTTCCTTGTGCTCGTGGGTTGCCTGGTTGACGTGGTCGTAGCCGCGCGGCTCGAAGAAGAAGTGGCCGGCCTGCCGCGTCGTCATCGAGACCAGCCAGCCGACCAGCGCCGAAACCACGGGATCGAAGAACAGCATCGCGTAGGCGAACAGGAAGCTCGCCGCGCTGACGAAGTGCAGCGACTGGTTGATGCGGCTGTGGTGATAGTAGCGATGGTCGTCCCAGCGCTGGGTACGCAGTTCCTGCAGAAAGTTCTTGATCATGTTCTCCCCCAAATTGCGATGGGATCGGGTCTACTGAGATTCGATGTCCGGCATGTGACATCATGATAATGACATGTGACAGTTCGCAGCGGCGCGATGGCGCAACGGAGATCAGGGCACGTCAGGCAGCCGCGGCGACGTCGATTTTCCGAAAGCGCACCAGCGAGAAGTGACCGAGCGGCGGCACCAGGCGGCGCTCCGCCAGCTCCATGCCGCGCGCGCCCGCCAGCCATTGCGCATAGCGCGACCAGGCGAATTCGGCGGTGCGGAAGCCGAGCGGACGCACCACCGGCTGCAGCCGCTGCTCGATGAAGCGGCGCATGCCGGCATCGGCGCTGACGCGGGTGAGGATGATGAGTTCGCCGCCCGGCCGCAGCACGCGGGCGAATTCGTCGAGTGCTTTTTCGGGGTTCGGCACGGCAGTGACCACATACTGCGCCATCACCACGTCGAAGCAATCGTCGGGGAATTCGAGATTCTCGGCGTCCATGACGGCAAGGCCCTCGACGTTCTTCAGGCCGAGTTCATCGACGCGCTTCTTCGCCTTCTGCAGCATCGCTTCCGAAATGTCGGTGCCGAAGATGCGCAGATGCGGCGCGTATAGCGGCAGCGAAATGCCGGTGCCGACGCCGACCTCGAGCACGCGGCCGCCGATCTTGTTGGTCGCCTGGATCGCCGCCTTGCGGCCCTTGCTGAACACGCCCCCGAACACGAGGTCGTAAACCGGCGCCCAGCGATCGTAGGCCTGCTCGACCGTTTCGCGGTCGAAATCCAGGGATCTGGTACCGTCAAGCTTGATGATGTCTGCCATGGTTGGTTCTGCCTTCTCGTCTCACGCGTATGACTTGCGTTGATGGTCGAACTTTTCGGTTCAGCCCTGCACGGCGCTCGCGGCAGGCGCCCGGCGCACCGGTCGCAACACGCGACTCGGCTGCAGCGCGGTCAGATTGCCGAGGAACTGCCGCGCGCTGTTTTCCCAAGAGCGCGCCAGCGCAAAATTCCGGCAGGCCTCGCGCGACATCGGCAGCGCGCGCAAGCACGCGCTGCGCAGATCGGTGTCGAGCGCGCCGATCGGATGATCGGCAATGACGTCCTTTGGCCCGGTGACCGGGAATGCCGCGACCGGGGTGCCGCAGGCCAATGCCTCAAGCTGCACGACGCCGAACGTGTCGGTAAGGCTCGGAAATACGAAGACGTCGGCGGCGGCCAGATGCGCGGTCAACTCCGCGCCCTTCTTCTCACCGAGGAAAATTGCGTCAGGGTATTTTTGCGCGAGCTGCGCCTTCTGCGGTCCGTCGCCGACAACCACTTTCGATCCCGGCAGGTCGAGCGACAGAAACGCATCGAGATTCTTCTCCACCGCGACGCGGCCCATCGTCATGAAGATCGGCCGCGGCAGATCGAGCGTCGCTGGATTATGCGGGTTGAACAATTCGGTGTCGACGCCGCGCGTCCAGAAGCCGAGTTTCCGAAAGCCCCGCCCAGTAAGTTCCTGCCGCAGCGAGTCGGTGGCGACCATGACCGTGGAAGACGCGGCATGAAACTGCCGCAGCACCGCATAGCCGACGGCGGCCGGCAGCCCGGTGCGGACGGCGATATATTCGGGAAAGCGCGTCGTATAGGACGTGGTGAACGAAAGCTTGCGGCGCCGGCAATAGGCGCGCACCATCCAGCCGATCGGCCCCTCGGTTGCGATATGGATCGCGTCGGGCGCCGCCTCTTCGATCCGTCGCGCGATCTCGCGCCGGTTCGGCAGCGCGACGCGTAAGCCGGGATAGGTCGGCACGCCGAGGGAAGGAAACCCGTCCGGGGTGAGGAAGCTGATATCGGCATCGAGCGCAGCGGCGCTGCGCGCCAGCGACGTCAGCGTGCGGACGACACCGTTCACCTGCGGATGCCACGCATCGGTCGCAATCAATATCTTCATGTCCCGGACCCGAGATTAATGATTCTCAAATCCGACGTTCAGCCATGGATATTTCAAGCGTATGACGTCATCGATATGTAAGGATGTTTTTAAGCCCCCTCCACGCATTTTCGTGTAACGTGACAGCGAGATGACAGACCACAACGACAATTCTGCGCGATCCCGCCGCCGGCGGAAGCGAAAGAGCTATGCGCTTCTGATCCTTGCCGCCGGCATGCTCGCGTTCGGCGTCGCCGCGGGCACGTTGTATTACGTGCTGCGGCCGACGACGCTGCGGATTGCGGTCGGCCCGGCCGGCAGCGACGACCAGAAGCTGATCCAGTTGATGGCGCAGACCTTTGCGCGCGAGGGCAGCTCGGTGCGACTGACGCCGATCACGACGGAAGGGGCGGTGGAGAGCATCGCCCTGTTCACGGACGGCAAGGCCGATCTCGCCGTCGCCCGCGGCGACCTGAACCTGCCGACGAATGCCGAGTCGGTTGCCATCCTGCGCAAGAATGTCGTCGTGCTGTGGGCGCCCTCCGGCCTTCCCGCCAAGGGTTCGAAGAAGCAGCCCACGCCCAAGATCAAGAGTCTCGATGAACTGGCCGGCCACCGCGTCGGCGTGATCGGGCGGACGCAGGCCAATGTCGCGCTGTTGCGCAGTATTCTAAAGGAGTCCGGCATCAATCCCGATAGGGTCACGATCAGCCAGTTCGCCACCAATCAGCTCGGCGAAATGGCGAAAGATCAGTCGGTCGACGCCTTCATGGCGGTAGGCCCGCTCAAGAGCAAGATCACCGTGGACGCGATCGCTGCAACGGCTGCTGCCCGCGGCGAGCCGAAATTCCTGCCGATCGAGGTTTCCGACGCGATCGCCAAGAAAAACCCGATCTACGAATCCGAGGAAATTCCCGCCAGCATCTTCGGCTCTTCGCCGCAGCGGCCGGAAGACAAGGTCGACACCGTTGCCGTCAACCATCTGATCATCGCGCCGAAGTCATTGTCGGATACGGCGGTCGCCGCCTTCGCCCGCCAGCTCTTCACCAACCGCCAGCAGCTCGCGCGTGAATTGCCTACCGCCTCGCAGATCGAGAAGCCGGATACCGAAAAGGACGCCGCACTACCGGCGCATGCTGGCGCAGCCGCCTATATCGACGGCAACGAGCGAACGTTCCTCGAAAAATACACCGACTACATCTGGTTCGCGATCCTGATCCTGTCGGGCTTGGGCTCGGCCGGCGCCTGGTTCAAGCACTACTGGAACAGGGACGAGCGCGAAGTGTACGTAGGCCATCGCGACGAACTGCTCGACCTGATTTCTAGGGTACGCAAGGCGGAAACGCCGGAAGAGCTGGCGGAGATGCAGAACACAGCCGACGGCATATTGCGTCACGCGCTCGATTGCTATGACGACGGCGCAGTCGAGGACGGCGACCTCTCGGTGATTGGGCTCGCGCTCGAACAATTCCACCACGCGGTCGCTGACCGCCGTGCGGTCCTTGCCACCGGCCAAGCCGACATACCGCGAATGCGCGCTGGCCAGGCTTGATTGGTTAGGTGGGCTTTCCCCCTTCGATTAGATTTGCCGGCGCCGGACGTATTGCGGCGCTCTTCCTTTCTTTCCCTTCTCGAATGTCGGCCACGACCTAACATTTGTTAGGTCAGCCTCCTGTTCTCCGTGCCACCGTCACGGAAAATTAAGACAGGCAGTAGACAATGAAGGATTATCAAACCCATTTGGAGAAGCTGCGCAAAGACGCGGCCGAATGCGCGCTTGTCAGGGACTTGGCTATCGACAAAGCGAAGCGCGAGATGTTCGACCGGCTTGCGCGGCATCTGGATCAACTAGCCGACGAGGTTGAGCGGGCCATGAATGCTCGAAAGACCGGCTAACGGTAGTGGCGCGAGTATGCGGGCAAAAACGCTACTCGTTCTACTGGTTGTCACGGCGCTAGGGGCTTACATTGTAGGCCGCCACAGCAGTCCCGTGAACGACGCGGCAGTCGTGCAGCCACAGCCTCCCGTGGCCAAGCCCGTTGCCTTCGCGGGGCCTGTATCACCTCCTTTGCCACGACCGAGACCCCAAGCGACCCTAACAATCCGTTCCACACCATCAAGGCGCTAGCCGAGAAGGCTACGCCTGCCATGGTCGAAAGTTACAGGCAAAGGCAGGCGTCGCTTGTTGATCAGCATCAAGCATGCGCATGTACGTGATGATGTGCTCCTCGTCATACTCCGTGAGGGCTGGTCCTGTTGGCGCTACGTCAGCGGGCGCCTCAAGCTATGTGCCGCCTGAGAACTACTCGGATGCGGATGCCTGAAGAAGGCATCAAGGCTCACAGGTTCGCCGCTGTCTTGCCAAAGCAGCTTTTGACCGAGGCTAGCCGCCACCGCGATGCGGTGGTGCCCGCCGACCAACGTGCCGTCATGCGTTGCCTTGGCGACGATCTCACCGGTCTCGTTCACGATGTTTCTCATAGCCGAATAGCCCTGTCAGGATCGACTTCTGCCATTCAGCGATCAACTCGCGGCTTTCATGTCCGTTCCTGTGCCCGCAATGGTGCGCAGCCGGTCCAGCCTTGTGCCGAGCGGCTGCGCATTGCAAAGCACGTCATGCGCCCATGGCAGGACGATAACCTCGTCCATCACCAACGTCCCGACCAATCCAACTCGCTGCGCTTATTGATCCGGTTGAAGTCATCGCCGCGGAAGCTGATCGCCTCCTATTGGGACGATCTGGCGCATGAGAGCGAGAGAACCCAGCTCGCCTTGGCCTCGGCTGTAAAGGTAGAAGCCAAGCGATTTATCAGCGTATAGCCCTAGAACGCACCGGCCCTAATATGACGACTACATGACGCAGGGATGCCGCAAATGCTGACCGATCCTCGTTTTCAACATGAGTAAAAGCTGGAGATCGATGTTACGCCGCGTGCGTGGAGAAGAGCACCTTTTGCTGCGCCAGTACTTCCGCGCGGCAACTGCATCAATAAGGCGAGTTGTACATTACTCTCTTCCCTTACTGACCGCGCGCCATCAAGCCGCGATCCTCCCTCATATTAGTCCGTTCGTATCAAGAGGACCTAACATTGAGCCAACGCACCGTTGGAATGCCGGAATTTAATGAATTGATCGATATGGCGCGGTTGCTGGTGAACTTGTGGGAAGCCGCGCAACGGCTGCCTGAAGGATCAGAGCGGCGGGAAGCATTCAGACAGATCAGTGGCTTCCAGAGGCGGGTGGCGGCATTGGTTACACGCGCCCTTTGGGCTCCCAGGGATGGGAGAAGGTGGCATAGGCGCCGTCTCTTAGAACGCCGATGCTTTGCATCGACTATGGCGCCGGATGAAGGGGTTGCCTCCAGAGATCACCCGTCTCGAATGAGCTGACACTCATTCGATCCACCCTCTCTTGTTGTGGAGAGAGGGTGGCTCGACGCCGCGAAGCGGCAGCGGGAAGTTCTTTTAGGACGTTCTTGAAAACTTCGTCATTTCACAACTTCTGTGACAGGCTTTCCTTTATCCACAATGTGAACGGTCAGCATCTTCAGCGCCTTGTCGCCTGCAACCTTGAAGCCGGCATGAGGTACGTTACGAACATTGATCGTGGCTGCTCCAGCGGGAAATTGCCTCTGGCTTCCATCCGATAGCTCAAGCATCGCGCCATCGAGTACGTAAACGACTTCTTCGCCCGGATGGATATGTTTCGGAAGATTTTCTCCGGGCGGGACAGTGACGATGGTGACGATGACGTCCATGTCCTTTCCAGTCAAATCTGCTCTCTTAAGTTCATCCCGCGTGATACCCTGCGCATGGGCGGAACTGATCAGCATGGCGATGATGGACGCGAGAAATAGCTTTCGCATGTTCGGCTCCTATGGAAATGCTTCAAAAAGGCTTTAGAAATTGAAAATCTCGCTGCGGTTGAGCGGATGGAGCAACTGTAGCACAAGGCTCCCCAGACTGACGAGAAGTCCAGTTTGCTTGAAGCTGCGGCAGCACCGCTGACTTAGGAAACGCTCCTACGCTGTTGCAGCCGACGGCATGTCACACGGAACGCTCGAGTGACAACGGCACCATCGCCGACCGCGGCAGGTGCTCGCCGCCGCCGGCGTTGCTACAGTTGCCATACGCCGCGTATGCGCGCCTACCAGACCTGATTAGATTTGCCTGCGCCGCGCTCGTCCCGCTGGTTGGCGTCAGCGCCAATGGCGGCGATGATAACGATGGCTCCAGTAGTGACGATGTCCCGCTCGTCGCCAGCCATAGCTCGTGTAGGGATTACCCCGCCCATAGTTCTGGCAGTTTGCGTTCGGATAAAACTGGGCGCACCTCCCCGGATTGGGAATCACGTGCTGCCAATGCCGGGTTGGCAGGAACGGATAGGAGCAACACGCCAATGGCGCCAAATAAAAGCGGTCTCGTCATGGCGGTCTCGCTTGTCTTTGGACTGCGACGCCAACGGCGCCAAATCCCAAGAGTTCCGATTTGAACCCTTTGAAGCCCGACCTACACGAGCAGATTGCGCCCGTCACGCCCACGGCCCGTCAACGAAACCTTAACGAAACAATTCCCTAACGCCACGAAACCATTTTGGCGATTTCGTGCAAATGTCCTGAAACGGTTCATCGGTAGAGGTTTCCCCAACGACGCGCCGAACTGGTGCGACAAACAGGGGGACGATCATGTCCAATTCATTGATACTGAGCCGCTTCGCGGCCGCCGCCTTTGGCGCGCTGGCGATTGGCGCCACCGCATTTTCCACGCCCGCCACTGCGGCTCCGCTGCCGCTGTTTCCGTTCTTCCTGCCCCAGATCGAAGCGGCCCCGCCGCCGGTTGCCGCTGCGCCTGAGGAAGAAGAGCGCTTCGAGCTGCCGGCCCGCCTGCGCCGCCAGGTCGTGAACTACTACACTCGCGAGGCGCCGGGCACGATCATCATCGATACTCCGAACACCTATCTCTACCTCGTGCTCGGCAACGGCCAGGCGATGCGCTACGGCATCGGCATCGGCCGCGACGGCTTCACCTGGTCGGGCACCCAGACCATCACCCGCAAGGCCGAATGGCCAGCCTGGACCCCGCCCCCGCAAATGATCGCCCGCCAACCCTATTTGCCGCGCCACATGACCGGCGGCCCGGGTAATCCGCTCGGCGCCCGCGCGATGTATCTCGGCGGCACCATCTATCGCATCCACGGCACCAACGCGCCGGAGACGATCGGCACCCGCGTTTCTTCAGGCTGCCTCCGCCTCACCAACGAAGACGTCATTGATCTCTATTCCCGGGTCAGCGTCGGAACCAAGGTGATCGTGCTGCCGATGACGGATCGCCGCGCCGATCTCGGCCGGACCATCCGTTGAGGCATTAGCTTTTCTTAATGCGAGAAGCGGCCCTGGCGTTCGCCGAGGCCGTTTTGCGTTGACCTAAGGTCGCGGCAATGTGCAGTGGCGTCCCCCTCGCCACCCCTGTAAAACGTTGTGGGGCGATTCATTGGGGTCCGGGGGCACGATGCACCTGCCGATGCGGGTCAAGACCATTGCGATCGCGCTTGCGGTCCTCGTCATGTCGTTTGTGGTCAGCCTGAAGGTGATGGACTTCGTCACGCCTCGCGCCACGAACAGCGCGCCCGCGCTCGCCGAATTGTCGCCGCTGCCGCCGGCGGCGCGCGCATCCACGGTGATGGCGCCGATTGCGGTTGCGCTGTCGGCGATCCGCGATGCCGCCGATCGCGGCGCGCCGCGCAATTTCGCCGGCAAGGCCGACAATCCGATTTCGCAGATCCTGCAAAACGCCGACATCGGCTGGACCGCGTCGCGCGGGCCGATCGTAGCGACCGGCGCGCAGGACGTGCTGTCGCTGGCGACGCCGTTGACGGGCACACTGAACGTAACCGGCTCGCTGTCGGCGAAGGCGACGGGTGCGGTTGGCGAAGCACTCGGAAGCCTGCTCGGCGGCAACGTCTCCAAGCAGATCGGCAGCGTGAATATCAAGAACCTCAACGCCAGCGCCGAGATCAAGGGCAACGTCGTCATATCAGCGCGACCACAGATCGCCGCGAACTGGCGCATCGAGCCTAATCTCGCAGCGCAGGTCAATCTCGGCGACACCAGCCTCAGCGTGGCCGGCGCACGCGTCAACGTGCCCGCGCAGGTGAAGCCGTTGATCGACCAGAATGTCGCCGAGCAAATCGCGCTGGTGCAGGCGCGCATGCGCAACGATCCGACTTTCGAACGGAACGCGCGGGTGCAGTGGGCCAAGGCCTGCCGTTCTATTCCGCTGCAGGGCACGACAGCCGGTTCGACGATGCCGGCGCTGTGGCTGGAATTGCGCCCCACCCGGGCGGTTGCCGCGCAGCCGCGCGTCGATGCTTCGAACCTGACACTGATGCTCGGCATCGAGGCGGAAACCAGGATCACACCGAGCGAAACCAAGCCGTCCTGCCCGTTCCCCGCTACGATCGCGATGGTGCCACCGACGCCGGGACGGGTCGCGATCGGCGTGCCCATCGACATGCCGTTCACCGAGATCAACAAGATCGTGGAGGCGCAGTTCGCCGGGAAGACTTTTCCTGAAGACGGGTCGGGCGCGGTCGACGTCACGGTCAAGCGCGCCACCGTGGCCGCTTCCGGCGACCGCCTGCTGATCTCGCTTCTGGTCAGCGCCACGGAAAAGAAGAGCTTCTTGGGCCTCGGCGGCGAGGCCAATGTGCATATCTGGGGCAAGCCGGTGCTCGATCAGCCCGAGCAGACGCTGCGGCTGACCGACATCGAACTCGCCGTCGAGTCGGAGGCTGCCTTCGGGCTGTTGGGCGCCGCGGCGCGCGCGGCCATCCCGCATTTGCAGAAAACGCTGGCGGACAAGGCTGTCGTCGACCTCAAGCCGTTCGCCGGCAACGCGCAGAAGAAGATTGCAGCAGCGATCGCCGATCTTCAGAAGAACGAGAACGGCCTGCGGGTCTCGGCCGAGATCAGCAAGCTGCGGCTCGCCGGCATCGCCTTCGATTCCAAAATGCTGCGCGTGATCGCCGAAGCGGAAGGCGCCATCAATGTCTACGTCAGCGCGCTGTCGGCGCTGTGATGTTGCAAATTGTAGGGTGCGCAAAGATCGTAGAGTGGGCAAAGCGCAAGCGTGCCCACCACTTAAGGCAACAATCCTGGATAGAGGGTGGGCACGGCGCAAGCGCCTTTGCCCACCCTACGAAACTGCCGACTACGAGCCCTCGAACTTGAATGAGACCTTCAGCTTGGCGCGATAGGCTTCGACCTTGCCTTGGGCGTCAAGCTGCAAGTCAAGCTGGACCACTTCGGCAACACGAAGATCCCGCAGGGTTTCTCCGGCGCGGCTGACCGCGCCAGCGGCGGCCTTCTCCCAGGATTCGCTGCTGGTGCCGATCAGCTCGATGACCTTGTAGACGCTGTCCGCCATGTCGTCCTCCCGTTGACGCAGGATCATGCAAGACAGGAGGCAGATGCTCCTGCCACGATACAACCTATCATCGGGAAATCCGCGCAGATAGGATGCGCTGCACCATTGCGCGAACGGGCATTTCCAAACTCAAATGGCCGGGCGGCGTGATGCCGTCCAGCCATTTTGAGGGAGCCTGGTGTTTAAGACCGCGGCCTCATTCGGTCGAGTACTTGAACTCCGGCATCGCCTTTAGCTGATCCTTCGTCGCGCTGAACACAGCGTGATCCGGATACCACGGATTCTTCTTCGGCGCGGCAGGCGCCGTCGCAGCACCCGTCGTGCCAGTGCCTCCGCCTGCGCCTGTCCGTGCGCCACCTGTAGCGGGCGCACCCGCGGTGCCGGTGTAGGCAACCGGCTCATCAACGAACTTCACCTTGTCGATGGGCACCGCAACCAGGTGCTCGCCGACGCCGAGGAAGCCGCCGACACCGATCACGGCTGCTTTGATATCGCCGCTCTTGTCGGTCAGCAGATCATTGATCGAGCCGAGGCTTTCGTTGCTATCGTTGTACACGTTCAGGCCGACCAGCTTCGAAGCCCGCCAGGTACCCTTGAACGACGAGGTATCGATTGCAGCCGCAGGTGCGGCGGTCTTGGCGCTGTCAGTCGTTGCCGAAGGACTTTGCTGCGCAAACGCTACACTCGCCAGCAACGCGGACGCCGCGAGGCCGGCAACGGCAGTTTTCGTTAACATATCCGTTCTCCTCAGTTCAGAAACGCTTCGAGGAAAACCCGGCACTTCAACAAGTGTTCCACGCGTTTTCGCATGAAACACGCCGATCCGACTGCATCAGAAGCCGCCCCAGTAAGGCGGCATACGGTAATAGCGATGCAGCTCGGCTTCCTTTGCGCGATCGCCCCAGTCGAAATCCTTGTCCGCACGGAATGACGGCGCGCGCCTCAACTCTTCATCGTCGATGTCGAGTTCGTAGGCTTCGAACTTCGTGTTGTAGCGAAGCCGTCCCCAGGGCAGCGGCAGCAGATTGGCTCCGAGGCCCAGAAACCCGCCGAAACTCAGGATTGCATACGATACTTTACCGGTGACCTTGTCGATCATCAGCCGTTCGATGTGGCCGATCATGTCCCCGTTCGGCCGGCGCACCGCGGTCCCCTCGACGCGGTCGCTCGCGATCAACTGATGCGGCTTGGCCATGACATCGCTTGCCATCGAACCCTCCACACATCTGTATAGAACCAACGCTGCAGTGCGTTACCGGTTCCGCCCTCGACAAATGAGACAACCATCCTTTCCTATTCGACAAAGGATGGTTGCAAGGCGCGGCGAGGGAACGTCAGCTCTGGTGTCGATCAACAGTGCCGAGGAAGAGGCGGTGGTCGATGCTCGGGCTGTAGGCGGCGCGGGCGCTAACCGCGCCGCTGTCGTCGTTTGCGAAGGCGGCCGAAAGTTTCAGCCTGAACGGCACCGAGGCGCCGCTTCCCGAACGCGGCCCGGAAGAAATCCGCTTCCTGGCGAAGGCGCTCAACCGGATGCGCCAGCGCATTACCGGCCTGCTCGACGACCGCACCAAAATGCTCGCCGCCATCAGCCATGATTTGCGAACGCCGATCACGCGGATGCGGTTGCGCGCAGAATTCATCGAAGACCACACGCATCGCCAACGCATGCTCGGCGATCTCGACCAGATGCGCTCGATGCTGGAATCCGTGCTGTCGTTCCTGCGCAACGACCGCGGGGTGGAAGCGATGACGCTGGTCGATATTGCCAGCACGCTGCAGCTCGTCACCGACCAGTTTGCCGACATCGGGCACAAGGTCGCCTATGACGGCCCCGCGCATGCGATGGCGACCGTGCGGCCCGACGATCTGCATCGCAGCATCACCAATCTGGTCGAGAATGCCGTCCGCTTCGGCACCGAGGCGACCGTCCGCCTGCGCATGTCACCGGATTTGTCGCCGAACTTGCCACCGGACTTGGCGATCATCGAAGTCGAGGACGACGGCCCCGGCATTTCGGATGTACGCAAGAAGGATGTGCTGGAGCCGTTCGTGCGCGGCGACGACGCCCGCAACATGGACGAGGCCGCAGGTTTCGGATTGGGGCTGTCGATCGCCAATGCTGTGGTGCTGGCGCATGGCGGCGCGCTGTCGCTGCACGACCGGCAGCCGCACGGACTGCTGGTCCGGATAGAACTGCCGGTGCTGCAGCGCAGCCGGCGACCGGCCGCCTAACGATTGCAGATTAATTGAGCCGATCAGGCCGCGAGCGCGTCGGGATCCGCGTCCTCGTAAATCGCGATCGCCTCGAAGCGATAGTCGCAGGCGCGGCAGAACCAGAGGAAGGACGCGCGACCCGGGCTGCTTTCGACCCAATCCGGTCTCGCGATCGGCTTGCCGCACTGGGCACAGGGATTTCCGCGAGGCAGATAGCTGGAGTCGAGTCGAGCCATGGAGCATCTCCCTAGACTTCGGACGTCGTAACGACGTCTCGCTTTTTAAATATCGTTGAATGGACAGGTTTGCTGTCGGAATGAATTGGTTTTGTCCCGGCGTCTTCTTTACACCTTGACTGCGTCTTTTGCACGACATTCCTTGCGCGTCCGCATGACGCAGATTCACGTCGCTCGATGCAATGCATCGCACGCACAACGTAAGCGTCACGCTGGACGTGCTCGTTAACACATGCATCGCCCGCAGACATCTCGCCGTAATGCCGTCCGTTTTTCGCCACATCTTGGCCCGCCAGTGGAACTAATCGAAAGCGCCACTCGTTCACGCGTCCATCCGCCGAGATCAATTTTTATGAAAAGTTTTCTGAAGTTTGTCTGGCTTTCCGCCATGGCAGCGCTCCTGGTTTCACCCTCGGCAATGGCGCAGAGCCGCGCGCAATATCAAAGCATGGTCGCCGCCCACGCCGCCGCCAACAACGTGCCGGAAGCGCTGGTGCACCGGGTGATCGTGCGCGAGAGCAAGTATCATCCGAACCTGGTCGGACGCGGCGGCACCATCGGGTTGATGCAGATCAAGCTGCCGACCGCGCGCGGCCTCGGCTACACCGGCGACGCCGCGGGGCTGCGCGATCCCGACACCAATCTCGCCTGGGGCATCAAATATCTCGCCGGCGCCTATCGCGCCGCGGGCGGCGATCACGGCCGCGCCGTGCGTTACTATGCGAGCGGCTATTATTACGCCGCAAAGCGCCAGCGGCAGGAGAAGCCGCTGCAGATCGCGCCCGTGCTGGCGAGCGGTGCGACGCCGAAAATCGTCGCCGCGCCGGTCGGAACGCCGGCTGACGCGAACGCGCTGCAGGCGACAAAGTAGCTAAATCTCGTGTCCCGGGCGCGGTGCAGCGCGTTTGCGCTGCTCCGCAGAACCGGGACCCAATACTAGCCGTCCTGGGCCCCGGCTCAGCAGCGCACCGCTAAAGGGCGCTGCGCTGCGTCCGGGACACGGCAGCATTGCAAGTTCCTGCAAAGCCGCGTTGACACGCGGGCACATCTGCCTACATTAGCCCTGTTCCGAGGGGTGCTCCGACGAGGAGCTGAGATACCGCAAGCTTGGGCAGTTCTACTTCTTCAAAGTAGAGGTCTGGGACCGCGGTGACCCTTTGAACCTGATCCGGGTCATACCGGCGAAGGGACAGGGATGTACCAGAAGTCAGATCTGCGGGGGGATTCCCCCGTCTCCATCATCGGCGCGGGCATTGCCGGCGCATGGCAGGCGCTGCTGTTCGCACAGGCCGGCCACGCCGTCACTCTGTACGAGCGCAGTGACGCCGCTATGACGCTTTCCACCAGCCACTGGGCCGGCGGCATGCTGGCGCCTTATTGCGAGGCAGAGACGTCCGAGCCCGTGATCGGCCGGCTCGGCTTCCGCTCGCTCGATTTGTGGCGCGAGCTCTTTCCTAATACCCCGTTCAACGGATCGCTGGTGGTGGCGCATCCGCGCGACCGCGCCGATTTCGAGCGTTTTGCCAAACTCACCAACGGCCATGTCAGGCTCGACGCAAGCGGCGTCGGCGAGCTCGAACCCTCGCTGGACGGCCGTTTTCGCGACGGCCTGTTCTATGCCGAGGAGGGCCATGTCGAGCCGCGCAAGGTGCTGCCCGAGTTGCATGCGCGCATCGAAGCCGCCGGCGGCACGATCAAGTTCGATTGCGACATCAGTGCGGAAGATCTCGACGGCATCGTGATCGACTGCCGCGGGCTTTCCGCGCGCGACGAGCAAAAGGAGCTGCGCGGCGTCAAGGGCGAGATGATCATCATCGAGACGAGCGAAGTCGAGCTGTCGCGCCCGGTGCGGTTGATCCATCCGCGCTGGCCGCTCTACGTCATCCCGCGCGGCGACGGCAAATTCATGCTGGGCGCGACCTCGATCGAGGCCGAGGACACCGGCGTCAGCGTGCGCTCGGCGCTGGAGCTGCTCGGCGCGGCCTATGCCGTGCATCCGGCCTTTGCCGAAGCGCGCATCGTCGAATTCGGTTCGGGCTTGCGCCCCGCCTTCCCCGACAACCTGCCGCGGATCACGGTTCGCAAGAACAAGATCGCGGTCAACGGCCTTTACCGCCACGGTTTTCTGGTGGCGCCGGCGCTGGCAGAGCTGACGCTCGCCTACGTGCAGCGCGGCCAGATCGACAACGAGGTGATGCGATGCGTGTGACCATCAACGGCGAACAGCGCGAGATCGCTTCGGAGCGCGTCGACGCCCTGCTCTCCGAGCTCGAATACGAAGGCACGCATTTCGCGATCGCCGTGAATTACGACGTGCTGCCGAAAAGCCTCTGGGCGGAGACCGCGCTGAAGGCGGGCGACGAAATCGAGATCATCACGCCACGACAGGGAGGGTGAGGATGAACGCGCGCACTCTCCCCACGTCATCCCTGCGAACGCAGGGACCCATAACCACCGGCCTTCGTGCTGAACGACGGTATCTGCCATGGCGCCACAAGAGAGATCACGCGGCCGCGATGAGCGCCATTGCGCTCACGCTAGGGGTCCCTGCGTTCGCAGGGACGACGAATTGAAAGTTGCGACACCATGCTGAACTTCTACGGCAAAACCTTCTCCTCCCGCCTGCTGATCGGCACGGCGCTCTATCCCTCGCCGGCGATCATGCAGGAGGCGATCCGCGCCTCCGGCGCCAACATCGTCACGGTGTCGCTGCGGCGCGAGGCTGCCGGCGGCAAGACCGGCGATGCGTTCTGGTCGCTAATCCGCGAGCTCGATGTCACCGTGCTGCCGAACACCGCCGGCTGCCGCAGCGTGCGCGAGGCGGTGACCACCGCAAAGCTGGCGCGCGAATTGTTCGGTACGCCCTGGATCAAGCTCGAAGTGATCGCCGACAACGACACGCTGCAGCCCGACGTGGTCGGCTTGGTCGAAGCCGCCGGAATCCTGATCAAGGACGGCTTTGAGGTGTTCCCCTATTGCACCGAGGATCTTTCGGTGGCGATGCGGCTGGTCGAAACGGGGTGCAAGGTGGTGATGCCCTGGGCCGCGCCGATCGGCAGCGCGAAGGGGATCACCAACCGCGATGCGCTAAAACTGATGCGCGAGCGGCTGCCTGACGTGACGCTGGTGGTCGATGCCGGCATCGGCGCCCCGTCGCATGCCGCCCACGCCCTCGAACTCGGCTACGATGCCGTGCTGCTCAACACCGCGGTGGCAAAAGCTGCCGATCCCGTCGCGATGGCGAACGCGTTTCGATCAGGCGTCGAAGCCGGCCGCGCCGCTTACGAAGCCGGCCTGATGGAAGCCCGCGACTTCGCCTCGCCCTCCACCCCTGTGATCGGGACACCGTTCTGGCATGCCGTATCCTGATCGATTTTACCCCGTGGTCGACAGCGTCGCCTGGGTGGCGCGGCTGGCGCTGCTCGGCGCCGGCACCATCCAGTTGCGCGCCAAAAACCTCGACGACGCCGGAGCGCTGCAGATCGTGACCGACGCGCTGGAGGTCATCAAGGGCACCGATGCCAAACTCGTGGTCAACGATTATTGGCGCGCAGCGATCGTCGCCGGCGCAAAGCACCTGCATCTCGGCCAGGAAGATCTGGTCGACGCCGACCTCAACGAAATCCGCAAAGCAGGGCTGACGCTCGGCATCTCCACCCACGACGACGAGGAGTTGGCGACCGCGCTTGCCGCCAAACCGGACTACATCGCGCTCGGTCCGATTTTCCCGACCACGCTGAAATCGATGCGTTTTGCGCCTCAGGGAATTCCAAAGATCACCGAATGGAAAAAGCGCATCGGCAACATCCCGCTGGTCGCGATCGGCGGCATCAAGTTCGAACAATCAGCCGAAATCTACGCCGCCGGCGCCGACTCGATCGCCGTCGTCAGCGACGTCACCCAGAACGCCGACCCCGACGCGCGGGTGCGGCAGTGGCTCGGCCAAAGCGCGGAGGCGGCGTGATGAGTTTGCGAAACAGCCACAGCCGTCATTGCGAGGAGCGCAGCGACGAAGCAATCCACATCTCCGCTTGCGGTGCGATGGATTGCTTCGCTGCGCTCGCAATGACGGAAGAAACATCTGGTGACAACGGATACTTCATCGCTCGCGGAGGCACCCCCACCCCGGCCCTCCCCGCAAGCGGGAGAGGGGCGCAGCGATCCCTTGGTCACTTTCTCCGATTTACGTCCGAGAGCGCCGCGAGTTCTCGTTACCCTCTCCCGCTTGCGGGGGAGGGTGGCGCGCGCGTCAGCGCGCGACGGGTGGGGGCTCGCGCCACACATTCGCTACCGGATGAATCCGAAGGTCGGGCCGTCCGGAATGACAACAAGATAACGGAGGATACGAAATGAACATTCGCTCCAACCCCGACACCACGCTGCCCGCCGTCACCACCGGGCCCCTGCCCTCGTCGCGAAAAATCTTTTCTACGCCGGACGCCGCGTCCGACCTGCGCGTGCCTTTGCGCGAAATCATCCTCTCGGAAGCCGCGGGCGAACCGAACCTGCCGGTCTACGACACCTCCGGCCCCTATACCGACCCCTCCGTCGTGATCGACGTCAACGCCGGTCTCCCCCGCAACCGCCTCGCCTGGGTGAAGGAGCGCGGCGGCGTCGAGGAATATGAGGGCCGCGCGATCAGGCCGGAAGATAACGGCAATGTTGGCGCCTCGCACGCCGCAAAGGCCTTCACGGCGCATCACAAGCCGATCCGCGGCCTCGACGGCCACAAGATCACCCAGCTCGAGTTCGCCCGCGCCGGCATCATCACCAAGGAGATGATCTACGTCGCCGAGCGCGAAAACCTCGGCCGCAAAAAGCAGCTCGAGCGCGCGGAAGCAGCCCTAGCCGACGGCGAAAGCTTTGGCGCGTCGGTGCCCGCCTTCATCACGCCGGAATTCGTCCGCTCCGAGATCGCGCGCGGCCGCGCCATTATCCCATCCAACATCAACCACGCCGAACTCGAGCCGATGATCATCGGCCGCAACTTCCTGACCAAGATCAACGCCAATATCGGCAACTCCGCTGTCACCTCCTCGGTGGAAGAGGAAGTCGACAAGATGGTGTGGGCGATCCGCTGGGGCGCCGACACCGTGATGGACCTCTCCACGGGGCGCAACATCCACACGACGCGGGAATGGATCTTGCGCAACTCGCCTGTGCCGATCGGCACCGTGCCGATCTACCAGGCGCTGGAGAAGTGCGAGGGCGATCCAGTCAAGCTGACCTGGGAGCTTTACAAGGACACGCTGATCGAGCAGTGCGAACAGGGCGTCGACTATTTTACCATCCACGCCGGCGTGCGCCTGCCCTACATCCACCTCACCGCCAACCGCGTCACCGGCATCGTGTCGCGCGGCGGGTCGATCATGGCGAAGTGGTGCCTGGCGCATCACAAGGAAAGCTTCCTCTACACGCATTTCGACGAGATCTGCGACCTCATGCGCAAGTATGACGTTTCGTTCTCGCTCGGCGACGGCCTGCGTCCCGGTTCGATCGCCGACGCCAACGACCGCGCGCAATTCGCGGAGCTCGAGACGCTCGGCGAACTGACGAAGATCGCGTGGGACAAGGGCTGCCAGGTGATGATCGAAGGCCCCGGCCACGTGCCGATGCACAAGATCAAGATCAACATGGACAAGCAGCTCAAGGAATGCGGCGAAGCCCCGTTCTATACGCTTGGGCCGCTGACCACCGACATCGCGCCGGGCTACGACCACATCACCTCAGGCATTGGCGCCGCCATGATCGGCTGGTTCGGCTGCGCCATGCTCTGCTACGTCACGCCGAAGGAGCATCTGGGTCTCCCCGACCGCAACGACGTCAAAACCGGCGTCATCACCTACAAGATCGCCGCCCACGCCTCTGACTTGGCCAAGGGCCACCCCGCCGCGCAACTGCGCGACGACGCGCTCTCCCGCGCCCGTTTCGACTTCCGTTGGACCGACCAGTTCAACCTCGGCCTCGATCCCGATACGGCAAAGAGTTTTCACGACGAGACGCTGCCGAAGGAAGCCCACAAGGTCGCCCACTTCTGCTCGATGTGCGGCCCGAAGTTCTGCTCGATGAAGATCACGCAGGACGTGCGGGACTATGCGGCAACGCTGAATGATCCGGCGAGCGTGGGCATGTCGGTGAGTGGGACGATTGAGGATGGGATGGCAGCGATGAGCGCCAAGTTCAAGGAGATGGGGAGCGATCTCTATCTGGATGCGGAAAAGGTGAAGGAGAGCAATCGGGTGTTATGAGGACTGCGCACGCGTCCAGGCCGCAATGACCGACAGTCTGACCGGTATCTGGGACGGCACCTATGTTCAGCGGCACGTTGGAATGGTCACGTTTCTGGCGACGCTCATCGAATCCGGTGGCGCGCTCACGGGAAACGTGACCGAACCCTGCACGGTGCCCGGCTGCCCGATCAGCACCCATAACGCGTCGATTGCCGGTCATCGATCCGGCAGTGCCGTCTCGTTCATCAAGCGTTACGAGCCGCCCGGCCACGGTTATGGCGCCGTGTCCTATGAGGGCGTCGTCAATGCCGAGGCGACGGAAATCGACGGGCGCTGGAAGGTGCCGGGGACGGCGGACTCCGGGACGTTTCTGATGGTCCGGTCGAGTAAGCCTGCAGAAGCAGTGACAGCCGAAGAACGGGCGAAGGAGCGGGCGCGGTAGCGAGTTGCAACCGCAGCCCGGATGAGCGTAGCGACATCCGGGAATCAGTCCCGCATATCGCTGCGCTCATGCGGGCTACATCTCCTCTCCACATGGTCTACTGATGCAGACACGTGGCTATTAACCTTCCGTTAACCATTCGCGCCCACGCTTCCCGCGGCTGGGGGAAGTGATTCCTGATGTTTCTGCTCCGCGTTCCGGAGCAAGCGTCGATCGGGAGGTGTAGATGCCCCGCGAGTATAATGACCTTTACCTTGGCGTGGACTGTGTCCCCGTGCCCGAGATTCCGCTGTCGGATTCTCAACCCTCACCCCACGAAATCATACCTATGCTGATCGGCTCGACGGTCGAGGCGATCGAGCGCGAGCTCGTGCTGCAGACGCTGGCGAGTTGCCACGGCAACCGCACCCATGCCGCGCGCCTACTCGGACTTTCGGTGCGCACCATGCGCAACAAGATCCGGCAGTATGGGACGGATGGGGCCGACATTCCCGCGCATAGCTAGAGAGCGCCGCGCAACTCACGTTGTTTGATGGTTGAACCGGGTCGTCGGGACGGCGCTGGGATAGCGATGGGTTTCGCGAAGCGATACCCATCCTACGCGACGCCGCGCTATTCCTCGAACAATTCCTTGAACAGTCGCTTCGCCCGCTCCAGCCCCTCATGCGTGAAGACCACCGACTTCACCTTGCCGACGGGATCGTGGATCATGCCTTTTTCGTGCAGGCGGCCGAGCACACTCCAGGCAAACCCCTTCCATGCCCGGTCGCCGTCATGCAGGGTCAAATAGAGCAGTGCCAGTGCGGTGTCATCGAGCTTGTCCGTGTTGATGGCCATCGTGAACCTCTCGTCGCGCGATGTTGGCCCTATCGTAGCCCGCAGCGCGCGGGACGCAATCGCCATCCGGTACGTTCGCGATTCGCAGATTCGTAGGGTGGGCAAAGGCGCGCAGCGCCGTGCCCACCATCCCATCACCGATCGCGTTGCACGATGGTGGGCACGGCGCTTTGCGCCTTTGCCCACCCTACGAACCGCGAACTGATTTGCGGCGCGCCCCAAGCGAAACTTCAATGCGACTGCGGCAAAGCAACGCGACGGGGCAAATCACTTCTGATTATCAGAAATCACGTCAAGCCCAGGAATCAAAAATATTCCGCTTAACATCACGGGCAAATCATCTGCATAACTGCGCCCCTCTCACCCATTGAGGGGCGCTCGCGATCGTCACGAACGTGCGGTGAGATGCGATGGACGCGGAAGGCGCTAGACGTACGCGCAGGAAGCGTACAGCGAAGTCGTGTGGTTCGGGCGCCGCGGTGCTGGCGTTAAGTTGGCGGGGGGTATCCCGCCGGCGACGGAGGCAAAAGAGCCGTTCTCCGAGGAAGAGCACGAAGTAAGCCGTAAAGCCATTGCGCAGGGAAGGCCGGGATGCTCCCGCTGTACCTGTATGCTCGTGTGCGCTTTTGCTATGCGCAATTGCACACGAGATCGCGGGTGCAGCAAGCACCCGGTCTTCCCTGCGCCCTCTCATTGATGGCGGGAGGTTGAGAGCAAAACCTCGGGCGCAATGCGTCGCGAGAATGCGGAGGCATATTCAGTGTGTCGTCTTCAGTGTGTCGTCCCTGCGAACGCAGGGACCCATAACCACAAATGCGAACTGGGAAATGAAGCCGGAGCCGCTATCCCGCCGACAAAACAAGAGCGGTGGCTATGGGTCCCTGCGTTCGCAGGGACGACGGGGAAGGCCGGGCCATCGGTCGTCATGATGCGCCGATCGGAAATCCAAATGGCGGGGAGAGCCAAGCTTTTTTCGATTAACCGTTCTACTTCAGATAGAATGACTTATTTTCGACGCAGGAAGAGCCAAGAGAAGAGCTGATATCGCGGTATCGGCCAACGAGATAAAAACACGGCAGGGAAGGATAAAAGTGGGTGAACTTCTGGGCTCTATCGTTTTTTCTTTGATTGTAATCGTTCTAATCGCCGGCGCATGGACCTGGATTTCGACCCTGTTCAGAAAAGGGGTGATGGCGCTGCTCGGCTTCGATCGGGTCTGCGTGCAGCAGTTCGAAACCGTGCTGCTCTACCGGAACGGGCGTTTTGAAAAGGCCCTGATGCCCGGCCGGCATCGGATCCGCGCCGGCAGCCGCCAATTGGCGCGGATCGATTTGCGCTCCGAAGTGTTTCGGTTCACGCAAGGCGCGGTGTCCGCCGATCGCTTTGCCGTCAACCTCGTCTATGTCGTCCGGACGAAAATCGTCGATCCCAGGGCCGCTTTCGAAAGCACCCAGAACTACCGGGACGAGATCTTCATCCGCCTGCAATCGGTCGCGAAAGCGGTGTGCAACCGAAAGTCCCGCCTGGAAATTCAGATGGACCACCAGAGCTTCAGCAATAGCGCCCATAAAGCCGCTAGTCAGGTGCTCCGCGCCATCGGTTGCGAATGCCTGACGTTCGAGCTGCTGCAAGTCGATTCCGCAGGGCTGATCGCGGAATTGGAGAACAGGCGCATGGGATTTGCCGCACACCAGAGCTTGATGAAGGAAGCCTGAACCAATGTGATCCGGCACCCGTAGAGAGGTTGCCTATGCTGCGCCGATGCCGGTTTCGAAACAATTATCCTACGGCGGCACGCAAACGCTACTGCTCGACACCGGCGCGGCCGGTACCGTGCGCAGCTCGTCTGCGCACGTCGAATGGCTCGGGGATTGCGAGAATTGCCGGCAATGCCCAACTCTTCTTTATCATCATCCATCCGGACATCTCCGACATGAGCCAGACCAAACTGTTCGAGCCCTTCAAGCTTGGCCCGATTACGCTCCCCAACCGCCTCGTGATGGCGCCGCTGACCCGCAACCGCGCGGTGCCGCCCGGCATGGTGCCGAGCCCGCTTGCGGTCGACTATTACGGCCAGCGCGCTTCCGCAGGACTTCTCATCACCGAAGCGAGCCAGGTTTCGCAGCAGGGCCAGGGCTATCAGGACACGCCCGGCATCTATTCGAAGGAGCAGGTCGAAGGCTGGCGCAAGGTCACCGACCGCGTGCACGAAAAGGGCGGGCGCATCTTCATCCAGATCTGGCATGTCGGCCGCATCTCGCACACCATGCTGCAGCCCGACGGCGGCAAGCCGGTTGCGCCTTCGGCGATCCGCGCCAAGGGCAAGACATTTGTGGGCGGCACCTTCACCGAAATCTCCGAACCGCGCGCGCTGGAGCTGTCGGAAATTCCAGGGATCATCGACGACTTCAAGCGCGGCACCGAGAACGCGATGGCCGCCGGTTTTGACGGCGTCGAGATCCACGGCGCCAACGGCTACCTGCTCGACCAATTCGCCAAGGACGGCACCAACAAGCGCACGGATGCTTACGGCGGAGGAATCGAGAACCGCGCAAAGCTGATGCTGGAAGTGTCGCAGGCGGTGGCCGCGATCGCAGGCCCCGAGCGCACCGGCATCCGCATCTCGCCGGTAACGCCGGCCAACGACGTGTCCGATTCCAATCCGCAGCCGCTGTTCGATCATATCGTGGATGGGCTCAGCGCGCTGAAGCTGAGCTACATCCACGTCATCGAAGGCGCGACCGGCGGCCCGCGCGATATCGCTCCGTTCGATTACGCGTCCTTGCGCAAGCGCTTTGGCGGAGCCTACGTCGCCAACAACGGCTATGACTTCGACCTCGCGACGAAAGTGCTCGAAGCCGGCGCCGCCGACCTGATCGCCTTCGGCAAGCCGTTCATCTCGAACCCTGACCTGGTCGAGCGGCTGAAGCAGGGCGCGCCGCTGAATGAGTGGGACAAGGCGACGTTCTACGGCGGAGGCGCGAAGGGATACACTGATTATCCGACGTTGGCAGCGGCGCAAGCGGCGGAGTGAGAGACGCGACGCCCTCTCCCCGTCATTGCGAGCCACCCGGTCGGCGCAAAGCGCCGCCGGATGACAGGCTCCGCGAAGCAATCCACGTCTCCGCTTGCAGCGAGATGGATTGCTTCGCTTCGCTCCTCGCAATGACGGCCGAAAGAAAAAAGGCCGGGATCGCTCCCGGCCTTTGGTTTTGTTTGTGGATGGCCGGGTCAAGCCCGGCCATGACATCTACGATGTCACTTCGCCTCCGCCCGCTTCGGGGGCGTGGCCGGCCACGACTTGATCAGCGCGTCGTAGTCGACGGTCTCGCCCTTCGGCTTCTCGTTCGCCAGCTTGCGCTGCGGCGCGATGGTCTTGTCTTTCTCGGCCTTGGCGAACCAGAACTCGGCCGTCTCCTTCTTGTTCAGCTTCGGCCCGCACTCCTTCTGCACGCCACTCTTCTCGAGACGCTCGAGCACCGAGTCCTGCGCTGCGGCCAGCGCATCCATCGCAGCTTGCGGCGTCTTTGCACCGGACGATGCATCGCCGATGTTCTGCCACCACAATTGCGCGAGCTTCGGATAGTCAGGCACGTTGTTGCCGGTCGGGGTCCACTGCACGCGCGCGGGCGAGCGGTAGAACTCGATCAGGCCGCCGAGCTTCGGCGCGCGCTCGGTGAACGACTTGTCCCAGATGTCGGATTCACGCACGAAGGTGAGGCCGACATGGCTTTTCTTCAGGCTGACCGTCTTGGAGTTGATGAACTGCAGATAGAGCCAGGCCGCCTTGCGGCGATCGGGCGGGGTCGACTTCAGCAGCGTCGCGGAGCCGGCGTCCTGGTAGCCGAGCTTCATGCCCTCTTTCCAGTACGAGCCGTGCGGCGACGGCGCCATGCGCCACTTCGGCGTGCCGTCCGCGTTCACGACCGCAATACCGGGCTTCACCATGTCGGCGGTGAAGGCAGTGTACCAGAAGATCTGCTGGGCGATCGCACCTTGTGCCGGCACCGGTCCCGATTCGGAGAAGGTCATGCCTTGCGCCTGCGGCGGGGCATACTTCTTCATCCAGTCGAGATACTTGGTGATCGAATAGACCGCCGCCGGACCGTTGGTGTCACCGCCGCGCTCGACGGAAGAACCCACCGGACGGCAGCCTTCCATGCGGATGCCCCATTCGTCGACCGGCTTACCGTTCGGGATGCCCTTGTCGCCGTTGCCGGCCATCGACAGCCACGCGTCGGTGAAACGCCAGCCGAGCGAGGGATCCTTCTTGCCATAGTCCATGTGGCCATAGACCTTGACGCCGTTGATCTCCTTGATGTCGTTGGTGAAGAACTCGGCGATGTCCTCATAGGCCGACCAGTTCACGGGAACGCCGAGCTCGTAGCCATACTTGGCCTTGAACTTGGCCTTGTATTCCGGATTGGAGAACCAGTCGTAACGGAACCAATACAGGTTCGCGAACTGCTGGTCGGGAAGCTGATAGAGCTTGCCGTCCGGGCCCGTGGTGAAGGATTTGCCGATGAAGTCGTTGACGTCGAGTTGCGGGTTGGTGACGTCCTTGCCCTCGCCCGTCATGTAGTCCGACAGGATCACGGTCTGGCCGTAGCGGACGTGGGTGCCGATCAGGTCGCTATCATTGATCCAGCCGTCATAGACGTTCTTGCCGGACTGCATCTGGGTCTGCAGCTTTTCGACGACGTCGCCCTCCTGGATCAGGTCGTGCTTGACCTTGATCCCGGTGATCTCGGTGAAGGCTTTCGCCAGCGTCCGCGATTCATATTCATGCGTCGTGATCGTTTCCGACACGACGTTGATTTCCATGCCCTTGAAGGGCTCGGCGGCCTTGGCGAACCATTGCAACTCCTTCATCTGGTCCGCCTTCGACAGCGTCGAGGGCTGGAATTCGCTGTCGATCCACCTTTGATTGACGGCGTCATCCGCACGCGCAGGTGCGGCAATGGTCACGGATGCGGCGATCAGCGCAGCCGCGCTGGTCATCGTCAGAAAGCTCTCCTTGGTCAAGGGACCATTCCTTCCTCTCAAGCGTCGCATGTTGGATCCTCCGGTTGCAGCGACAAACACATATTCAGGCCCGGGTTGATCCCGGATCTGTCTTTTTCCGCCGTTTCAGACCGTGCGAAAGATCGCAACGGCCGAAACGAGCGAAATCAGGGTTGCGAGCCACAGGCTCGAAATCTCAACGCCCTCCCCGATCGGCAGCGTCAGAAGCGGATCGGTGCCGACAAAGGCGATCCACAACAGATGGATGACGGCGGCAAGCACCAGCGAAATGAAAAGCCGGTCGCCGCGCGTGGTCGGAATGCGCAGGATGCCGACGCGCTCGGCTTCGGGATACGCAATCCCAAGCCATGTCATCACGCCGAGCGTCAGCGCCAGCATCACGAAGAAGATCGCGGTCGGCAGCGTCCAGGCCATCCATGCGATGTTTTCCATGGCTACACCCTGCCCAGCGCAAAACCGCGCGCGATGTAGTTGCGGACGAACCAGATCACCAAGGCACCGGGGATGATGGTGAGCACGCCGGCTGCCGCCAGTAGCCCCCAATCCATGCCCGCGGCTGAGACCGTGCGGGTCATGATCGCGGAGATCGGCTTGGCGTTGACCGACGTCAAGGTACGCGCCAGCAGCAATTCGACCCAGGAGAACATGAAGCAGAAGAACGCGGCGACGCCGATGCCGCTCGCGATCAGCGGCACCAGGATCTTGACGAAGAAACGCGGGAACGAATAGCCGTCGAGGAATGCGGTCTCGTCGATCTCGCGCGGCACGCCCGAGACGAAGCCTTCGAGAATCCAGACCGCCAGCGGCACATTGAAGATGCAGTGCGCCAGCGCGACCGCCCATGGCGTATCGAACAGGTTGATCGCCGAGTAGAGATTGAAGAACGGCAGCGCGAACACCGCGGCCGGCGCCATGCGGTTCGACAACAGCCAGAAGAACAGATGCTTGTCGCCGAGGAAGCGGTAGCGCGAGAAGCCGTAGGCGGCCGGCAGCGCCACCGCGATCGAGATCACAGTGTTGATGATCACGTAGGTCAGCGAGTTGATGTAGCCGGAATACCAGCTCTCATCGGTGAAGATGCGTTTGTAGTTTTCCAGCGTCGGCTGGTGCGGCCACAGCGTCATCGTGGTGACGATCTCGGCATTGGTCTTGAAGCTCATGTTGACGAGCCAGTAGATCGGCAACAGCAGGAAGATCAAAAACAGCGAGATGATGAGTCGGCGGCCGGGAATCGAATGCATCACGCGCCTCCCTGCTTGGCGGGACGTTCGGCCCCGGCATTGGTCATGACGGTGTAGAATACCCAGCACACGATCAGGATGATCAAATTGTAGACGAGCGAGAGAGCGGCAGCCTTGCCGAGGTCGAATTGCCCGAGCGCGATCTTGACCAATTCGATCGAAACGAAGGTGGTCGAGTTGCCCGGACCGCCGCCGGTCACGACGAACGGCTCGGTGTAGATCATAAAACTGTCCATGAAGCGCAGCAGCACGGCGATCAGCAGCACGCGGTTCATCTTCGGCAATTGGATCGCCTTGAACACCGCCCAGCGCGAGGCGCCGTCGATCTGAGCCGCCTGGTAATACGCGTCCGGGATCGACTTCAGCCCGGCATAGCACAGCAGGGCGACGAGACTGGTCCAGTGCCACACGTCCATCACGATGACGGTCGCCCAGGCATCGAACTCGTTGGAGACGTAATTGTAGTCGAAGCCGAGGCTGTTGAGCGTATAGCCGAGCAGGCCGATATCGGGCCGGCCGAAAATCTGCCAGATCGTGCCGACCACGTTCCACGGAATCAGCAGCGGCAAAGCGAGGATCACAAGACATACGGCAACGGTCCAGCCCTCGCGCGGCATCGACAGCGCCACCACGATGCCGAGCGGCACTTCGATCGCCAGGATGATGGCCGAGAACAACAGATTGCGGCCAAGCGAGGCCAGGAAGCGGCCGCCGAGATCGGTCGAGGGATCGAGCAGCTCCTTGAACCAGCCGACGCCGTTCCAGAAGAACTGGTTGTTGCCGAACGTGTCCTGCATCGAATAGTTCACCACCGTCATCAGCGGCAGAATCGCGGAGAACGCGACCACCGCGAATACCGGCAGCACCAGGAACCAGGCTTTCTGGTTGACGATCTTGTCCATCAGGCAACCCCCTCGACCAGACGGCTGTCGGCATAGACGTGAACATGAGCGGGATCGAACACCAGCCCGACCATGTTGTCGGGCACGGAGAATCCCGGCGGCACGCGCGCGGCAAACTTGGCGTCGCCGATGCGAACGCGGGCGAAGCGGGCGCGACCGAGATCGTCGATCCGTTCGATCGCGGCCGATAGCAGGCCGGACGCGGGAGCGGCGATATTGACGAATTCCGGCCGCACGCCGATTTCAATCTTCGCGCTCGCCGGCAGCACGCCGTAATTGCGGTGCAGGCCGATGATGTGGCCGTCGATGCGGGCCTCATGCCCGCTCACGACAGCCGGCACGATGTTCATGCCGGGCGAGCCGATAAAGTAACCCACGAATGTATGCGCGGGCTTGTCAAACAGTTCGGCCGGCGTGCCGCTCTGCACCACGCGGCCGTCATGCATGACCACCACCGTATCGGCAAAAGTCAGCGCCTCGGTCTGGTCATGGGTGACGTAGATCATTGTGAGATCGAGTTCGCGATGCAGCGCTTTCAACTTCGAGCGCAACTGCCACTTTAATTCGGGATCGATCACCGTCAGCGGCTCGTCGAACAGCACCGCTGCGACATCGGAACGGACCAGGCCGCGGCCGAGCGAAATCTTCTGCTTGGCATCCGCGGTCAGGCGCGTCGCCTTGCGGTCGAGATAGAACGTCAGATCGAGGAGATCGGCGATCTGCCTCACCCGCGCGTCGACCTCTGCCTTCGGCACGCCGCGGTTCTGCAGCGGGAATGCGAGGTTCTGCCCGACCGTCATGGTGTCGTAGATCACCGGGAACTGGAACACCTGCGCGATATTGCGCTTCTGGGTTGACAGCGGCGTGATATCGGCGCCGTCGAACAGGATTTTTCCGCGCGACGGCGTGACGATGCCGGAAATCAGGTTGAGCAGCGTGGTCTTGCCGCAGCCGGAGGGGCCGAGCAGCGCGTAGGCCCCGCCCTGCCGCCAGGTCATGGTCACCGGCTTCAACGCAAAGGATTCGGGCGCAGCGTCATTGCCGCCGTAGGAATGCGCGAGATCGACGAGGTCAATGCGTGCCATATCGCATCTCCCTCACATGCTGTTGGCTTTTGATGCGTTTTCTCCATGCGAAACGCTACGCATTTCGCTTGAAAACGCTAGGGCTGGCGCTGCGACCAGGCGATCGGCGGCGTCGAACACGAAGACATTGTCGGGATCGAGCACGGCATCGAGCGTCTGGCCGGGCTCATATTCATGCACGCCCGGCAGCACGGCAACCCAGTTGGAAGCGTCGCGGCTGAGATGCACGAAACTTTCCGAGCCGGTGATCTCGGTCACGGTGACGGTGGCATGAAACGCGTGGCGGCCGGCGATGCCGTTCGCCACTTCGAGCTGGTGGGCGCGGAAGCCGACGCGATAGGGGCCGTCGGAAAGCTGCGCATAGAGCCCGGCGGCCGGCGCCTGGATACCACCGGCATATGCGACCTGCCCGTTCTTCTTCTCGATACCGACGATGTTGAGCGGAGGATCTGAAAATACCTGTGCGACCCGCAGCGTATCGGGACGGCGATAGACTTGCGATGTATTGCCGGCCTGAAGGACCTGACCTTCCCACATGCACACCGTGTTGCCGCCGAGCAGCAGCGCCTCCGAGGGCTCAGTCGTGGCATAGACGAAGATCGCGCCCGACGCCTCGAAGATACGCGGCAGTTCGGTGCGCAGCTCCTCGCGGAGCTTGTAATCGAGATTGGCGAGCGGCTCATCGAGCAGCACGAGGTCGGCGCCCTTGACCAGCGCACGCGCGATCGCCGTTCGCTGCTGCTGGCCGCCGGAAAGCTGCAGCGGCGTGCGCTTTAGATAGGGCTCGAGCCGCAAGAGTTTCGCGGCCTCCTGCACGCGCCGGTCGATCTCCTCGCGGGGCCTGCCCTGCACGCGTAGCGGCGAGGCGATGTTCTCGTACACCGTCAGCGACGGATAATTGATGAACTGCTGATAGACCATCGCAACCGAGCGTTGCCGCACATCGGCGCCGGTGACGTCGTTGCCGTCGACCAGCACGCGACCGGTTGACGGCTTGTCGAGACCGGCGAGCAGCCGCATGATCGAGGTCTTGCCCGACAACGTCGGCCCGAGCAGCACGCTCAGCGTGCCGCGCTCCAGCGTCAGCGAGACGTCGCGAATGGTCGCCATGCCGTCCACGGTTCGCGTGACGTGTTCGAGGGTGACGCTCATGCCCGCCCTCCCGCTTCGCGCAAGGCACGTTCACCGGAGGCGCTGTTGGCCTTGATCCATTCGTCCAGCACGGCGATTTCATCGGCCGACAGCCGCAAGCCGAGTTTAGACCTTCGCCACACCACGTCTTCGGCGCTGCAAGCCCACTCGGTCGAAATCAGGTACCGGACCTCGCTTTCGGTCAAGGTAGCGCCAAACGCTTGGCCTAGATCAGCCAATGATTTCGCATGGCCGAGCAATTTTGTCGCGCGCGTGCCATAGGCATGCGCGAGCCGGTTGGCATGCGCCGAGGTGAGGAACGGATACTTCCGCGTCAGTTCCGCCGTCAGCGCAGCGACCGCCGAAACATCCATGTTGCCGCCAGGCAGCGGCGCGTTGCCTGTCCAGCCCTCTTTCGCTTTGTCGCTGCTCAAATATGGCGAAAGCCGTTCCAGTGCTTCCTCGGCGAGCCGCCGATAGGTCGTGATCTTGCCGCCATAGATCGACAACAGCGGCGCACCGCCGGGCGTATCGAGTTCGAACACGTAATCGCGGGTCGCGGCCTTGGCCTCGCTGGCGCCGTCATCATAGAGCGGGCGGACGCCGGAATAAGTCCAGACCACATCCGCGGGCAGCACCGGCTTCTTCAGATACTCGCTGGCGGAGGCGCAGAGATATTGAATCTCCTCAGGGCTGGCTTTCACCTTGGCCGGGTCGCCGTCGTAGTCCCGATCAGTGGTGCCGATCAGCGTAAAGTCGTCCTGGTAGGGGATGACGAAGATGATGCGGCCGTCGGCATTCTGGAAGATGTAGGCGCGGTCGTGCTCATAGAGCTTGCGCACCACGATGTGGGAGCCCTGCACCAGCCGCACCTTTGCCCGCGCGTTGACGCCTGAGCCCGACGACAGCACCTGCTCGACCCATGGGCCGCCGGCATTGACCAGCGCGCGCGCCTGGATGGTCGAGCGCTCGCCGCTGATGGCTTTCTCGACGGTCACGTGCCAGATGCCATCCAGCTGCCGGATCTCGACAGCGCGCGAGCGGGTGTGGATTTCGGCGCCGCGATCGGCCGCGTCGCGTGCGGTGAGCACGACAAGGCGCGCGTCATCGACGAAGCAATCGGAATATTCGAAGCCTCTTCTGTAGCGGTTGGCGATCAAGGGTTTGCCCACCTCGTCATGGAGGAGATCGACCGAACGCGTCGGCGGCAGGAGATGACGGCCGCCGATGTGGTCGTACAGGAACAACCCTAACCTGAGCAGCCAGGCCGGCCGCAAGCCAGCGTGGTGCGGCAAAACGAAACGCAAAGGTCTGATAATGTGAGGCGCGATCTGCCAAAGGATTTCGCGCTCGATCAGCGCCTCGCGGACCAGGCGGAACTCGTAATATTCGAGATAGCGCAGCCCGCCATGCACCAGCTTGGTCGACCAGGACGACGTTCCACTCGCCAAGTCGTTCATTTCACACAGGAAAACGGAATTACCTCGGCCCGCCGCATCGCGCGCGATGCCGCAGCCATTGATGCCGCCTCCGATGATGGCGAGGTCGAATATCCGATCCAACGAAACGCTTCCCCGGCGATCGCCTCTTCGCTTCGGCGATTTTGCTTTCGGATGGGAGTTAATCACAAAGAAAAACGAAAGCAAGTCGAAAGCGGGGAACCGGGCTTCCTACTTGAGGGTAAGTTCAGGTTTGGCCGCACAGGCCGCGGCGCATTGGGTTTCGGTATCAGCCCGCGGCCACGGCCTCGACTTCGAGAAGCCACGCCTCGTCGAAGATACCAGCGATAACCACCGTCAGCGCTGTTTCCCGTCCACCAAGTACCTCGTTTCGCACGGAGCGATTGACGAGGGCGTAGCGCCGGTCGGCAAGGTAGGTCCGGTGCATGACCAGATTGTCGAGGGTCATGCCGGCTGCCTTGAGCTGAGCCTCGACATTTCGCCACGCAAGCCTGCACTGCGCTTCAAAGCCCTCAGGCACAGTGCCGTCGATGCCCAGCGGAATCTGGCCACTTACAAAAAGCAGACGGGTGTGACCGCTGACCTCTAGCGCCTGGCTGTAGCCAGTCGTCGGCACGGTGACTGTTTCGGCATTGATGCGTCGGATGTGCATTAGGTCTCTCCTGTTCTCGAAACATCATCTCGTGCACCGGTGCACTCGTCGCGCACAAACCATTTTTCCTGGACAGTTGAGTCAGATTTTCTAATCTGCGCGCGCCTAACGCCTATGGATGGAATCCTGGTGAGCTACAGACTGCCTCCGCTCAACGGACTGCGAGCCTTCGAGGCTGCCGGTCGTCATCTCAGCTTCAAACTGGCTGCGCAGGAGCTTTCGGTAACGCCGGGCGCCGTCAGCCAGCAGATCAAGCATCTGGAGCAGATCCTGGGAGTTCCGCTGTTTCAGCGCATGCCCCGTGGCCTCACGCTCACCGGCCACGGCGAGGCCATGCTGCCCACCATCAGCGATGCCTTCGAGCGCATGTCGGCGGCTGCGGATGCTGTCGCCCGCACATTGCCGACCAAGGCGTTGCGGCTTGGTGTCTCTCCGAACTTGACGGACGACCCGGATGGCCTGTTGGCGAAACTTGCGAACACAGAACGGTCGCCGGACTATGTTCTGATAACCTCGACCGACGATGTCGCAGACCTCTTAAGTGGCGCGCTGGATGCGATCCTGCGTCCGGGACCGGGCCCTTACCCGGGAATGCATGCGGAGTTGCTGAATCTGCACCAGGCTTTCTTACCCCATGCGCAGGCTTCTCTTGTCGTTTGGCCCGGCCTCGCCAAGTGTCGGGAATTCCTGAAGACGAGATCGCTGCTCGGCTCGCCCGGATAATCGCCCGCTACTTCAGCCGGACCACGGTCGAAGCCGGCTCGCCGCCGGAATCCACCTCGATGCCGCGGTGGCTGCAGATGCTGCCTACGCAGAATCCGAGTAGGCCCGGCCCGGCAGCGGTCCGCCGCTCACGACGTAAACACCGGCCGAGATCGAGGCGATAGCGATCCAGTCCAGCGTCACCGGCCATTCCCCGAGAATCGGTATGGCCATCACCGCCGTCATCACGGGGGATAGTGAGGCAAAGGCGGCCCCGCTTGAAGCGCCGAGCAAGCTGACCGCGCGTCCGTAAAAAACCAGCGAAACAATCGCCGTCAGAACGCCCTGCACAAATGCCTGAAGAGCAACGTCACCCAAAGATGCCCTGCCAAGGCTTGTGCCCTCCGCAAGAACGTAGACGGGGACATAGAGCATCGAGGCACCGACCGCGGCGATGCCTGCAGCATGCAATCCATCAAGCCGCGCCCGCCGCATCGCCACCGTGTAGCAGGCCCACGCAAACGCGGAGGCGATGAACAGCGCGTGTCCCATTGTCTGCTTCGGATCGATCGCCCCGGCCGTGCTCCATGCGATGCCGGCGACACCCATCATGATCAGCGCGAAGCCGATCTTTTTCGCGCCCATGAACGCTTCGTGCAGGAAGGCCGCAGCCAAAATAGCAACCGCCAGCGGCATCACTCCGGGAAACAGGGCACCGGCATGGGCCGCAGGGGCGAACAGCAGACCGGTGTTGGCGAGCAGCACGGGAGCGCCACCGCCAAGCACGATTGCCGCCAATCCGATCAACCCCAAGCGTTCGAACGCGAGACCCTTCTGCAGCACATAAGGCAGCAGGAGCACGCCGGCCACGCCGAAACGAAGCGCCGCGATGTCCCACGGCGTAAGGCTCGTCTTTAGCCCGAGCCGAGCCACAACAATCCAACCCGACCAGATGCTTACGGCCGCGAGTCCGTAGAGAGCCCCGCGAACGTAATTCCCGGGCACGCGCCGATCGGCGGCCAACTCGGACATGATCTACTTCCATCAAGGTCGCAGGAATGATAACCCGAATAGAGCATTTTAATGGTTACGCCAGAACGAGCCACCGAACAAGGACGAGATGAACAACCGCGGCAATGGTTTCGAATGGAGTGGCGGACATCCAGCTCTCGATTTCGTGAATACGCTGGATGAGCGGCCCTCTGACGAGCCGATCGAAAATCTCGCGACTTACCATGACCTGGTACGGTTCGCTGAATTGGCTGGACTTATCGAGCCACCGATTGTTAAGCCGCTGCTGCGGCTGCGTGGTCCGGCGCCCGATCGCATCGTGAAAGGCGCGCGCAGGCTTCGCGAGCACCTTCACGACATCCTGGCAGGGAAAGTCTCGGGACGGCCGACGCGGCAGCCGGACCTGGACGCCCTCGCTGCCGCGATCAAGGCCGCCCACGCTGCCCGAGCGCTGGTCGGTTCGCGGTCGGGAGGATTGGTCAGATACCGCTGGTGTTCGCCGCGGACACCCGAAATTCCGCTGCATGCCTGCGCGCTGGCGATCGAATCTTTACTGGTCGATGAGGAGCGCACGAGAATCCGAAAATGCGCTGCCGCTGATTGCGATGTCTATTACCTCGACACGAGCAAGAGTCAGCGCCGGCAATGGTGCAGCATGATCGGGTGCGGCAATCGTGAAAAACAGCGGCGACGACGCGCCGCGGCCAGAAACTAGCGCAAGCGGATAGGCGCGGCGGTCGTGGCCGCGGCAGGCTCAGTAGCAGGATCGTCGATATCCGCCGCCGGCTTCTCCATCGCCTGGACCACCTCGATGCCGCGGTGGCTGCAGATACTGGCAAGACCTGCCGGCAACGGCGCGTCAGTCACAAAGGTCTGGATCTGGCTGAGATGGGCGATGCGCACCGGCGCGCTGCGGCGGAGTTTTGTGGAATCCGCGACCAGCATGACGCTGCGGGCGTTGGCGATGATCGCTTGCGCCGCCTGCACCTCGCGATAGTCGAAGTCCAGGAGCGCGCCCTCCTCGTCGATCGCAGACGCCCCGATGATGGCGTAGTCGACCTTGAACTGGCCGATCAGGCTGATCGCGGTCGAGCCGATCACCGCGCCGTCGGCACGGCGCACCGCGCCGCCCGCCACGATCACCTCGATGCGCGGATGCCGGTACAAAAGCATCGCGACGTTGAGGTTGTTGGTGATGACGAGTAGGTCCTCATGCGAGGTCAGCGCGCTCGCGACTTCTTCCGTCGTGGTGCCAATGTTGATGAACAGCGAGCAGCCGTTCGGAATCCGTGATGCAGCGGCCACGCCGATCGCCCGCTTTTCCTCTGCCGCCACGAAGCGCCGCGCCTCATAGGCGAGGTTCTCCACGCCGGAGGCGATAATGGCGCCGCCATGGATGCGCGTCAGCGAGCGCTGGTCGCAGAGGTCGTTGAGGTCTTTTCGGATGGTCTGCGCCGAAACCTCGAAACGCTTGGCGAGGTCTTCCACCATCACCCGGCCAAAGGCGCGGGCGATGTTGAGGATTTCAGTCTGACGGTGGGACAATCCGGCCATGGCAGCACCCCTGAAGAACAGACTTGGGCACAAAGATGCCGTTATGGTGCGGCTGATTAGGAGCGCGGTCAACGAGGTAGATAGGCCGCAAAGGCGTTTGGCAGGGCGAAACAACGAATCCTGGTTAAGGCAACCGCGCCCGAAGCCATGCGAGCACCATGCGTGCGGCCGCTCGACAAAGCAATTTGTGGCGGCGACACTGTGATCACAACCAGAAACGAATGGAGGAAACCATGAAGATCGATCGCCGTCAGCTCGCCTTGCCCGTACTCGCACTTGGGCTTGGGGTTGGGCTCATGAGCGTGGTCCCCGCTTTTGCCGGCGCGGACGAGGATGCCATCGCGAAGAACGTCGAAGCCTTCCGTGCAGCGCAGGCGGCCGGCAATGCCGAGGGGATCGCCCCGCTCTGCGCGGAAGAACTCAGCTACAGCCACTCCAGCGGATCTGTCGACGACAAGGCAGCACTGCTGGCGGGAGTCAAGAATGCGAAATACAAATGGACCTCGCTTGAATACAAGAACCCCACGATCCGTGTCGTCGGCCCGGCGGCCATCGTGCGCTTCAACTTCGTCGGCGAGCAGGAGTTCACCGACGGCAAGAAGACGCCGCAGAACCTGCACATCCTGATGAACTGGCAGAAACAGGGCTCGGACTGGAAGCTGCTGTCGCGGTCGGCCACCAAGCTCTGACCGCCGGAAGACTGGCGCTGGCGGTTATGCCGCCAGCGTCATCCCGCTGACAAGATGGTAGGCCGCACGCTCGGCCTCGCGCGCGTTGCGAAATATCTGTCCTTCCAACCGGTTGAAACGGTGCGAGGCGGCGAAGAACTGATAGCCGCCGGGAGCGCGCACGATAATCCCGGCCGGCTGCGAGCCGACTTCGATGATGTAGGTGTCCGACATGGCCCAGCCTCGATTTATTCCGGGCCTACAACGGGTTGGACGGGCAATTGTTCCTGCTTCCGCCGTTGCGCCGCAAGGCCAACCTATGCCAAAGCTGGCTCGGAACACGCTAGCGAATCGTTCAAATGGCCGGAGAACTGACATGATACCGAAATTCGCGCTCTCGATGCTGGTCGCCCTTGCGGCTTGCGCGCCGCTCCAGGAGGCGGCGGCGCAGGAAAGCACGCTCGGCGGCGCACTGTTCGGCGGCGCGGCGGGCGCGATTGTCGGCGGCGCGCTCGGCGGCGGCCGCGGTGCGGCGGTTGGCGCGATCGTCGGGGCGACGACGGGTGCTGCGATCGGCGCCCAGGGCGAGCCGCGGCCCGGCGGCTATCGCTACTATCAGGGCGGTTGCTACGTGGAGCAGCCCGGCGGGTGGCAGGAAGTTTCGCCGCGCTATTGCGGCGTCCAGGCGCAATACGCACCCCCGCCGCCCCGGTATTACGACGACACGCCGCGCTGCATGCGCTCGCAGACTTATGACCCGCGCCGCGGCACCTTCATCGGCCGTGACGGCTACGAGCGTCCCTGCCCGTAAGATTTAGGTCTTGATCACGCCGTCCGGACTGACCGGCTGCGGACGGCCGTTGTCGTCGATCGAGACGTAGGTGAAGTTGCCGTCGGTCACCAGGATCTGTTGCAACTCCTTGCGGCGCACGACCCAGGCTTCGAGATGCACCGTGATCGAGGTGCGCCCGACCCGCACCAGATTGGCGTAGACCGAAACGAGGTCGCCGACATAGACGGCCTTGCGGAAATTCATCGCCTCGATCGCGACCGTCACCGTGCGCGATTTCGCGATCTTGGAAGCGAAAACGCCGCCGCCGATATCCATCTGGCTCAAGAGCCAGCCGCCGAAGATGTCGCCATTGGCGTTGGTGTCGGCCGGCATCGCCAGCGTGCGAATGCAGAGATCACCGCGGGTCTCGCTCTCGGTCGAGACCGGCGCGTGCAGACGGGGTTCGTTCACTTGAAATTCTCCCAACCAGCATCCGGCGCAAATCTTCCGCCGAATTTTTCCGTAAGCGCCCGCAGCGTCGAGACCACGTTCTCTATCCCTCGGGTTCGCGCATAGTTCAGGGGACCGCCGCGGAACGGCGCGTAGCCGGTGCCGAAGATGACGGCGCCGTCGACCGCGTCGGCATCGTCGACGATGCCTTCGCGCAAGCAGGAGACACAGACATTCGACATCGGCAGGATCAGCCTGTCGATCATTTCCGCCGAGGGTTCCGATGTCGCGGGCAGGCCTGATGAGGTATCGGCCTTGTCGCCCTTCCAGGTGTAAAAGCCCTTGCCCGCCTTACGGCCGAGTTCGCCTCTGGCAACCTTCTCACGCAACCAGGCCGGCGTCGGCGGAAGCGCGTCACCGAACTTCGAGCGCAGCATGTCGCCGACGTCGAGACAGATGTCGAGGCCGACCTGGTCGGCGAGTTCGATCGGGCCCATCGGCATGCCGAATTTTTTCGCGGCGGCGTCGATGACCGTCTTGTCGATCTTCTCGTCCAGCATCAGCATCGCTTCCAGCATGTAGGGCGTCAGCGCGCGGTTGACGAGGAAGCCGGGCGACGATTTTACGGGCAGCGGCAACCGGTCGATGGCGCCGACGAAGGCGAGCGCCTCCTTCAGGAGTTGCGCATCGGTGCCGTCATGGCTGACGACTTCGACGAGTTGCAGCCGCGAGACCGGATTGAAGAAGTGTAGCCCGAGAAGCCGCTCGGGTTTTTGCAGCGTGGTGCGCAGGTCCTGCAGCGGGATGCTCGACGTGTTGGTAGCAAGAATCGCGCCGGGCTTCATCTTCGGTTCGAGGTCGGCATAGACCTTCTGCTTCAGCTCCAGCTTTTCCGGCACCGCCTCGATGATGAGATCGGCGTTGCGGACGCCCTCGGCCTGCATGTCCGGCATCAGCCGGTCCAGCGCATCGCGCACGGCAGTTCGCTTGCGCAGGATCTTGCCGTAGAGATCGGCAGCGCGCTTGATCGCGCCTGCAATCGGCTCCGGCTTCATGTCAGCGAGCGTCACCCGCAAATCCTGGCCGGCGCACCAGGCGGCGATGTCGCCACCCATGGCGCCGGCGCCGATGACGTGAACATGCTCGATCCTGTTGCCGGATCCCGCGAGCTTCTTCATCTGCTCGCGCAGGAAGAACACGCGGATCAGGTTTTGCGCGGTCGGCGTCACCATCAATCTGGCGAAAGACGCTTTCTCCGCATTCAGCATCGCCCGCCGGTCGCCGCCGTGCCTTTCCCAGAGATCGATCAGCGCATAGGGCGCGGGATAATGCTCCTCGCGCGCCGCCTTGCCGGCCTCGCGGCGCATGCGCGAGGCGAGAAAGCCCTTGATCGGGCCGAGGCTGAGAACGGAGTTGAGAAACCCGGGCTTCGCGCGGTTCAAGCGGCCGGACACGGCATCCTTCACGGCATTCAAGACATGCCGCTCCTGCGTCACGGCATCGACCAGCCCGAGCGATTTTGCGCGGCGGGCATCGATGGTCTTGCCGGTCAGCATCAGCGGCATCGCCTGCATCGGATTGACAAGCTGCGTGAAACGTACGGTGCCGCCGAGACCGGGGTGCAGGCCGAGCATCACCTCGGGGAAGCCAAACCGCGCGTCCTCGATCGCGATCCGCATCTGACAGGCCAGCGCCACTTCGAGGCCGCCGCCGAGGCAAAAGCCGTGGATCACGGCCACGCTCGGAACGCGCAAGGCTTCGAGCCGATCGATCACGGCATGCGCGCGGCCGATCTCAGCCTCGACTGCCGCCACATCGGTGGCGCCGCGAAAGGCGTTGACGTCGGCGCCGGCGATGAAGCCGGATTTTTTGGCGGAGCGGATGACGAGACCGGTCGGCCGCGCGGTTTCCAGCTCGGACAACACCTTGCTGAGTTCCTCGATCAGATCGGCGGAAAGCGTGTTGGCGCTGGTGCCTTCGCGATCGAACAAGAGCCAGGCGACGCCGTCGCCATCGCGGGTCAGCCTGAAATTCTTGTACGGGCGCTCAGCGTCAGGCTCCGGCCCGAGTTCGAGCACGCGATCGCCGAGAACGTTCATGATCTGGCTATCCATGCTCACACCGTCTCTATCAACATCGCGCCGCCCTGCCCGCCGCCGATACATTCGGTGGCGATGCCGCGCCTGGTGCCCAATCGCTTCATGGCGTTGACCAAATGCAGCACGATGCGATTGCCGCTGCAGCCTACGGGATGGCCGAGGCTGATCGCGCCGCCATCGACGTTCAACTTCGTCTGATCGAGCTCGCCCGCCGCGCCGTCGAGGCCGAGAATCTCCTTGCAGAATTTTTCGTCGTTCCAGGCGGCGAGGCAGCCCAGCACCTGCGTCGCAAACGCCTCGTTCAATTCCCAGCTCTCGATATCCGAAAGCGTCAGCTTGTTGCGCTTGAGAAGCTCCGTCGCCGACAGCACCGGCCCCAGGCCCATGATGCCGGGATCGAGCGCCGACCACTGGCTGTCGAGGATGACCGCCTTCGGCGTCAGACCGTGCTTGGCAACGGCCTCTTCGGAAGCCAGGATCACCCAGGACGCGCCATCGGTGATCTGCGAGGAATTGCCGGCGGTGACCTTACCCCAGGGACGCTCAAACACCGGCTTCAGCTTTGCCAAGCTCTCCGGTGTCGAGTCCGGCCGCACGCCATCGTCGTGATCGTAGAACTTTCCGTCGCGCGCGAATGCGGTCTCTACTTCATCTTTGAGCCAGCCCTGCGATTGCGCCTTTGCGAGTCGCTTGTGACTTTCGGCGGCATAGGCATCCGATTGCGCGCGGGTGATGCCAAAGAGATGGCCGACCACTTCGGCGGTCTGACCCATATTGAGTTCGGTGATGGGATCGGTCAGGCCGCGCTCAAGCCCAATAATCGGTTTGAAATAGCCGGGCTTCACTTTCAGCGCAGCCATGGCTTTCGCGCCGATGCCTTTTGCTCCTGCAAGCCCTGCGAACCAGCGCACGCCCTGTTGCGGCCAGACCAGCGGGGCATGGCTCAGCGCTTCGGCGCCGCCTGCTAGGATCAGGTCGGAGACGCCCTCGCGGATGTAACGATAACCGGTGTCGATCGACTGCATGCCGGAGCCGCAATTGATTTGCACGGTGAAGGCGACCATCTTCTCGCCCATGCCGAGCCGCAGCGCGGCGACACGGGCCGGATTCATCTCGTCGGCGATGACGTTGACGCAGCCGAGAATGACCTGATCAAAGGCGGTCGGTGCGAATGGCTGCCGCGCCAGAAGCGGCCGGCCGCATTGCACGGCGAGATCGACCGGCGTGAAGGGCCCGGGGCCGGAGCGCGCTTTCAAGAACGGCGTCCGGCTGCCGTCGACGATAAAGACCGGTCGCGCCATCAGCTTGCCGCCCTCTGTTCACCCAGTTCCTGGAAGAACTGATGCACGTCGGCCCCCTTGCTGTAAATCGGCGACAACGCCTCGGGCGCGAAATCGTCGACTTCGATCACCTTGGCAACGGCTTCATGTGCCGCCTGCAGCTTCTCGCCCTGGGCCTGAGTGATGACACCCTTTTTCACCGCCTCTCTCCAGTCATGCAGCCGCGCGGCGCGCATCTGCTTTGCGACGTCGTCCGCAGCCGCCACCAGCCGGAACGCCTTCTCCAGTCGGGCGATGCCGCCATCATCATCGACGGCTGACAGATCGGAGGTGAGCCGGTCGCGCGCAGCCGATGGCTCCAGCACGAGCTGCGCGCATTGATGCACGATGCGGTCGGAGGGGCCGAGCACGCGCGCACCGAACGGCTGGATCAGGAATTTCAGGATCACCGCCACGAACCGGTTCGGCAGATTGGCCAGAATTTCCGCAAAGCGGTTCTCGATGGTCTTGAAGCCGGTCGCCATGCACCATTCGAGCGCGGCGAAATCTTCCTTCTGCCGCCCCTCGTCCTGCCAGCGTTTCAGCGCGGCGGACAGCAGATACAGTTCGGACAGAATGTCGCCGAACCGGGCCGAGAGCATTTCCTTGCGTTTGAGTGCGCCGCCAAGCGTCAACAGCGCCATGTCGGAGCACAGCGCGAAGCCTGCGGAATAGCGCGAGAGCTGGCGATAGAATCGCGTTGCCTCGCCGGCATCGGGTGCCGGCGCAAACAGGCCGAAGGTCCAGCTTCGGCCCCAGGCACGGAACATGGTCCTGAAGCTGTGGCCGACATGACTCCAGAACGCCTTGTCGAAGGCGTCCAAGCCCTTAGGCCGATCGGCTTCACCCAGCGCATTCATTTCGTCGAGCAGGAATGGATGAGCGCGGATCGCACCTTGCCCGAACACGATGAGATTTCGCGTGAGGATATTGGCGCCTTCAACGGTGATGCCGACCGGCACCGCGCGATAGAGGCTGCCCATATAGTTCTGCGGCCCGTCGATCACGGCCTTACCGCCATGGATATCCATGGCGTCGTCGATCACGATCCGCATCCGCTCGGTGGCGTGCAGCTTCATGATGCCGGAGATGACGGCGGGATGGTGTCCCTGGTTGAGCGCCGCGCAGGTCAGCCGCCGCGCGGCATCGAGCAGATAGGCGGTGCCGGCGATGCGCGCGAGCGGCTCCTCGATGCCTTCAAACTTGCCGATGGAGATGCCGAACTGCTCGCGGATACGGGCATAGGCGCCGGTGGTGCGTGCCGCAAACGCCGCCCCCGCGGCGGACAGCGACGGCAGCGAGATGCCGCGGCCAGCAGCCAGCGCGGTCATCAGCATCTTCCAGCCCTGGCCCAGCCGCTCCTGCCCCCCGATGATGTAGTCCATCGGGATGAAGACATCGCGACCCCAGTTCGGACCGTTCTGGAACATCTGCATCGCCGGCAGATGGCGGCGGCCGATCTCGACGCCGGGCAGATGGGTCGGGATCAGGGCTACGGTAATACCGAGTTCTTCCTGCTGGCCCACGAGATGATCGGGATCATAGGCCTTGAAAGCGAGACCGAGCAGTGTCGAGACCGGCCCCAGCGTGATGTAGCGCTTGTGCCAGTTCAGCCGCAGGCCGATGACTTCCCGGCCCTCGAAACTGCCCTTGCAGATAATGCCGGTGTCGACCATCGAGGCCGCGTCCGAGCCGGCTTCAGGGCTGGTCAGGCCGAAGCAAGGAATGTCGGCGCCTTCGGCGAGCCGCGGCAGCCATCTATCCTGCTGCTCCTTGGTACCGAAGCGCATCAACAACTCGCCGGGGCCGAGCGAATTCGGCACCATGACGGTGACGGCGGCGGTCAGCGAGCGCGACGAAAGCTTTCGCACCACTTCCGAATGCGCATAAGGTGAGAAGCCGAGTCCGCCAAACTCCTTCGGAATGATCATGCCGAAGAACTTGTGGCGCTTGATGAAGGACCATACCTCCGGCGGAAGATCACGCCATTCCCAATTGATCTTCCACTCGTCGAGCATGGCGCAAAGCTCGTCGACGGGACCGTTGAGAAAGGCCTTTTCTTCTTCAGTCAGCGTCGCCGGCGCGACAGCCAGCAATTTCGACCAGTCCGGATTGCCGGTGAAGAGATCGGCGTCCCACCAGACATCGCCCGCCTCCAGCGCTTCGCGCTCGGTATCGGACATCGCGGGCATCGCGCCGCGCGCGAAAGCGAAGATCGGTTTGCTGATGAAATCGCGGCGGAAGCTCATGGCGACCTCCTCATGATCAGGGCGCGACGTCTCGCCTCACCTATACCAAACATGGGCTCATCCTAGCTGAAAAGCACGGGTTTCGGAGACGCTTCGCATCGGGAAATGAAGCGAAACTGAACTTGGAGATAACGGCGGAGGCCCGGGCCCGTTCCAAAATGCCTGCATTATCCGGCGTTTAGAGACCGGCAACGTTGCCAAACGGATGCCGCTCGGGAGTGCCCACCGGCCTCAACCGCGGGCACACCGGTGTTATGAATCACGCTTGTTGCGGCGTCGCTCATTGGGGACGAACACGGCAAATACTTCCTTGACGCGAACGGCAGGCGTGACATCGCGGGTAAAGCGAAGCTCCGTGGTCGCCTGGGTTTCTGCCACGCGAGGTGCGTAAAGCGCGCTCCCGTACAGCGATCCATCGAAGCGCAAATTGCTTTCGTCGTCGGTGAGGTAAGCGTTCGAAACAAACAGCAGTACGAGCAGTGTCGATCCTACGACGGTAAAATATTTGAATATCGGCATTGGTGAACGAGCCTTCCTTCTTGCGAAGAAGGGTGGACCGTTCGCAATAAACGCTCAGTTTAAGCGTGCCCAACTTTTGCCGGAGCGGTTGGTTGGCGGTTGCCAATTTATGACGAATTTTAGTGAATCGCCCACTCGTCATTCCGGGGCTCGCGAAGCGAGAGCCCGGAATCCATTCTGCAGCAGTAGCTGCGGTCCGATGGATTCCGGGCCTGCGCCCAAGGGGGCGCATCCCGGAATGAGCAGCGGCGAGGCAAAACCAAGCTAGCCCGGCCCCGCGCCTTGCGTTGCCGTATACACGGCGTAGAGCGATTGGCTCGCGGCCATGAACAGGCGGTTGCGCTTGGGGCCGCCGAAGCAGATGTTGCCGCACACTTCGGGCAAACGGATGCGGCCGATCAGCTTGCCCTCCGGGGACCATACCGTCACGCCGCTGTAGCCGACGGCGCGGCCGGCATTGCTGGAGCACCAGACATTGCCGTTGACGTCACAGCGCACGCCGTCCGGTCCGCACTTCACGCCGTCGACCATGAAATCGCTGAACCGCTTGTGGTTGGTCAGCTTGTTGTCGGTGCCGACGTCGAACACGAACATGTCGCCCTTGCCGCCCGGACCGGTGTCGCCCGGCCCCTTGCCGGTAGAGGCGACATACAGTTTTTTGTAGTCAGGCGAGAAGCAGAGGCCATTGGGATCGGGCACCTGTTCCTCGGTCACGACGAGGTCAACACGACCAGACGGATCGATGCGATAGCAGTTGGTCGGCAGTTCGCGCTTGCCCGGCACGAAGCCTGCCGGCTGGCCGATCCGCGGATTGAGCTTGCCGGCAGCATTGCTCGGCCCGCCCGCGACGTCAGGCTCACCCTCATAGAGCATGCCACCATAGGGCGGATCGGTGAACCAGTAGCTGCCGTCCGGATGCGCGACGACATCGTTCGGCGAGTTCAGCTTCTTGCCGTTATAGGAGTCAGCGAGCACGGTTGCGGTGCCGTCATGCTCATAGCGCACGACGCGCCGGGTGAGATGCTCGCAGGAAAGCTGTCGTCCCTGGAAATCGAATGAGTTGCCGTTACTGTTGTTGGACGGCGTACGGAAGACGCTGACATGACCGTCATCCTCCGACCATCGCATCTGCCTGTTATTGGGAATGTCGCTCCACAGGAGATAGCGCCCCTGCGCGCTCCAGGCGGGGCCTTCGGCCCACAACAGACCGGTGTAGAGGCGCTTGATCGCCGTATTGGGCTGGGCGAGATTGTTGAAGGATGGATCGACGGCGATGATGTCGGGGTCCCAGAAATAGGTGGTGGGGGCACCGCGCGGACTGAAATCGCGCGGCGGGCTGGTGACTGTTGACGGAGGCGCCACAGGACCGGTCTGGGCCAATGCGCTGCCGGCCCCCGCGACGGTAGCACCGGCGCATACCGCCAAACCCTGGACAAGCGTTCGTCGTGAAATCGTCACTTCTGGATCGCGCTGCTGTTCTGGATCGCGCCGCTCCTGGCGTGTCATCGCATCCTCCCAATCTGTTCGCCGGCCGTTGATCCGGCCTGGCAACCTGAGGTTAGTCCGGTCCGTGCCCGGTTGCGAGAGCTGCTTTTCGATTCAGCCCCCTGCTCAAGCTTGCAGCCGAAAATGGCATCACCTCGTCCAACGCATGTCTGTCGGAAGGCTCTGCCATCATCGCGCTTGGGGCAATTGCCCACGTGGCGACAAGGTGCGCGACATGCTAGTCATTCGACAGTTGGTCGAATTCTCCGGCAAATCAGTCGGCCCGCGGGGCAAATCAAAATGAAGACGCCGACCCGGCAGATGTTGCATTGCACCGCTGGATCTCGCGGCAAACGACTTCTTGCTGCGGCCTTGTCACTGGCAATCTGGACGGACATGGCAGCAGCCAACCAAGCGGCCCCCGCGCCATCGCCGAGCAAGCTCGAACGTATCACTGAATTTTTCAACAACGAAGTTGCAACGAGGCGGTTGCCGGGCGCCGTCGTATTGATTCAGCAACACGGCAGACCGGTCTATCTGAAATGTTTCGGCGTTCAGGATGTCGATACCAAGGCTCCGATGACATCAGATACGATCTTTGCGCTTCATTCGATGACGAAGCCAATCACCAGCGTCGCGGCGATGATGTTGATCGACGCAGGCAAGCTCTCGCCCGCCGATCCCGCCTCCAAATTCATTCCGGCGTTTGCTGACGCGAAGGTACTTGTCGGTTCCGACACTATTGACGGCAAGAACGTCTTGACGCTTGTCCCGGCAGATCGGCCGGTGACCATCATGGATCTGCTGCGCCATACGTCGGGCATCACGTACGATTACATCGGCGGCAAGCTGATCATGAAGGCCTATTCGGAATCGGGCCTTTTCGATGGGCGTTACACCAACAAGGTGTTTGCCGATCGCATCGCCAGATTGCCCCTGGCACGACAACCCGGCACGCTTTGGCGTTACGGACATTCAACCGACGTCCTCGGACGCATCATCGAGATCGTATCCGGACAGACACTCTATCAGTTTGAAAAGCAGCACATCCTCGATCCGCTCGGCATGACCAGCACGAAATTCGTGCTGGAAAGTGCCGACGAACGCGCGCGGATGGCGGAGCCGCTGCCAAGCGATACCATCCTGAAACTTGCGGAGACTGCACGCCGCGCCCATCCGGAATGGGAATCCGGCGGCGGCGGGCTGGTCTCGACACTGAACGACTATGCCCGTTTTGCCCAGATGATCCTCAACGGGGGGCAACTCGATGGCAAACGCTACCTTAGCCCGGCCGCATTCAAGTCGATGACGTCAGACCATATCGGGCCCGGCTCCGGCGTCGCGCGGGACTATTACTACTTTCCCGGAGATGGCTTCGGCTACGGCTATGGTTTTGCCGTGCGCACCGATCCGGGAAATGCCAAGCCGCCGCCGCCAGGGTCGATCGGCGAACTCAAATGGGATAGCGGCAGCGGCACCTATTTCGGTGTCGACCCGAAGCTGGACATGATCTACATCCTGCTGGAGCAGACCCAGAACGAACGTGCACGCATCACACCCGCGTTCAAGAAGCTGGTTTACGACGCGTTTGCCACGGACGAATGATCCGGTGGCATTGCGCCTGAGAGAAATCACTTCCGGTTCGCCGCCTGCCGCTCGATGAACGCGACCTCGGTGCCCTTCTTCAGGAGTTTTGCCAACTTGTCGGCGTCCCAATTGGTGAGACGCACGCAGCCGTGAGATTCCGCCTTGCTTATTTTCGACGGGTTTGCCGTGCCGTGAATGCCGTAGCCTTCCGCGGACAGTCCGATCCACTGCGTTCCGACGGGGTTGTTCGGCCCGGGCTTGATCGTGAAGGTGCGCCTGGATCTGACTTCCTTGAACTTATAATCCGGGTTGTAGCGGTAGTACGGGCGGGCATCGATCGAGGTCACCTTAAGCACGCCGCTCGGGGTCGGCTTTTCTTCGCTTCCGACGGTTGCGGGAAAGAAGGCGATCAGGTCGGAATTCGCGAACGCCTTGACGGTCTGGGCGCTCTTGTCGACCTCGACACGGGTTGCAATTGGTTTCGTCTCTTTCGCCATCACATTGATTACCGAGATCGTCTGGTCGGCCTGGTCGAATTTCTTGCCGGGGTTGAGGGCCGCGAGCAGCGCCTCGCTCATGTGAAATTTCTCGGCGATGGCCTCGCGCGGGCTGGTGTAATTGAGCGCCTTCAGCCCTTTCATTTTTTCCATCCTGGCGGGGAGCTTCTTTAGGAACGGCCCCTTCACGTCTGCCGCTGCGACCTTGTAGTCGACGACGATGGCATCCGCGCTGCTCGCGATCAAAGCGCTCCAGACCTCGGGGGTCAGCGGCTGCTTGTTGACGATGAGGCCTTTGGCTTCGGCGAACGCCCGCAAGGCTTTCTGGGCGTTCTCGCCGAGCTCGCCGTCGACCTCGCCCGGCGAGAAATTAGCGCGGTCGAGCAGCACCTGGGCCTTGACGACAATGGGATCGATCTTGCCGTTGGCCGGCGGCTTGCCCCTGAACTCCGCGTTGTTGACCGCCGCCGCATCGAGGCCTGCGAAGGCCGGGTGGACAAGGCAGGCGAGCACGGTCAGCCCGGCAAAAGAGCGGATCATCGGCAATCTCCGAAATACCGACGATAAGCATTTCGGCGCGTCGGAGTTCCGCGTTTGCCGTGGGGCGCGCATGCGCACGACTCGTAGGCTGCATCCGGATTACATTCGCTTAATCCGGCCGGATCATCTCGAACATGTTTTCCGGCTTGATCTCGAAATAGTCGCCGCGGCGGCCGGCGCGGACGATCGGATGGGCGAGGCCGGTCTGGTAGACGCCGTCCTTGATGAAGGCCTTGTCGATGTGGACGGCGACGACTTCGCCGAGCGTCAGCCAGGCCTGTGCCTTTTCGCCGTCCTTGCCCTGCAATTGGATGATCTGCGTCAGCTTGCATTCGAAGGCAACGGGGCTTTCCGCCACCCGGGGCACGTTGACGAGCTTGCAGGACGCGGCCGTAAGGCCTGCGAGCTTGAACTCGTCGACATCAGCGGCAACGTGGGCCGCCGTCGCGTTCATCTGCTTCGCCAGATCCATCGTGGCTAGATTCCAGACGAACTCGCCGGTCTCCTGGATATTGCCCGCGCTGTCTTTCCAGTTGGTGGAGGAAAAGCCGATAATCGGCGGGTGATAGCAGAAGGCGTTGAAGAAGCTGTAAGGCGCCAGATTGACGTTGCCCTTGCCATCGCGCGAGGAAATCCACCCGATCGGGCGCGGGGCGATGATGGCGTTGAAGGGGTCGTGCTTGAGGCCGTGCCCGTTCTTCGGCTCGTAGTAGTGCAGGTCTTTTGGGCTCTTGGCGTCCATTCCGGCTCGTCCTTCTTCGTCATTACCTGCGACAAACGCGAAGCGTTTGCGCTAGGGAGCGCTTGCGACGAAGCAATCCATGTCACGGCACGCGGCGCGATGGATTGCTTCCGCCTTTGCTAAAGCTACGGCGGACAAGTCGCTTCGCTCGCAATGACGGTGGAGTCAAGTGGCGGAGAGCTCAATTCGCCTTGGCACGTGGCGACAGCCCCGCAATCACGAAATCGATCATTTCGTCGATCGTCGGGCCGGGCTTGGTGGCGCATTGCGCGATCATCTGCGGGTGGAAGAACCGCATCATCGCGGTGCAGGCGCAAAGCGAGGCGAGCTGCAAATCGGCAACCTCGAACTCGCCGGAGGCGGCGCCCTGCCCGATCACCTGGCCGATGGTCCGGGCAATCATCTCCATGTGAGCGACGCAGACGCCCCAGTCCTCCTGCATCGCGATCTCGACCATCTCATGCAGCTTGGAATCGCCGACATAGCGCTCGGTGTTCATGCGATTGATGGTCTTCATCATGTCGCGCAGACGGACTGCCGCCGGTCCGGGCATCGACGCGATCCGTTGCGCCTCGACCTCGACCTCGCCCATCAGGGTCCGCGCCACGCCCTCGTGAATCGCCTTCTTCGAATCGAAGAAGCGATAGACGTTGGCGGGGCTCATCCGCAATTCCTTGGCGATGTCGGCGACCGTCGTCTTCTGATAGCCGATCTGCCTGAACAGACGCTCCGCCACCACGAGGATCTTCTCGCGGGTGTCAGTCTCGATGTGCTCCGAAATCAGCGTCATGTCAGCTCTCAATGTTCAATTATTCTGCGGCGTCGGCAAGCGGAATTGCGTGCGGACCCTTGGGGTGCTCCTTGGCCTGATGTTGCGCTGCAAGATCGGGCTGCTCGGCCTGACCGCTTTCTTCCAGGCTCTTCCTGAACCACAGGGCGTAAAGGCCCGGCAGGTACAGCAAGGTCAGGAAGGTTGCAACAAACAAGCCGCCCATGATGGTGATCGCCATCGGCCCCCAGAAGGCGGAGCGGGACAGCGGGATCATGGCCAGGATCGCCGCCAGCGCCGTCAGGATCACCGGGCGAGCCCGCCGGACGGTGGCCTCGACGATGGCTTCCTTCCGCGTCAGGCCTTGGGAAACGTCGGCCTCGATCTGATCGACCAGAATCACCGCGTTGCGCATGATCATACCGGCCAGCGCGATCAGTCCGAGCAGCGCCACGAAGCCGAACGGCTGGTTGGCAATATTGAGGCCGAGCGAGGCGCCGACGATGCCGAGCGGCGCGGTCAGGAACACCAGGATCAGACGCGAGAAGCTCTGCAACTGGATCATCAGCAGAGTAAGCATCACCAGCGCCATCAGCGGAAACAGCAGGGCGATCGAGGCGTTGCCCTTTTCGGATTCCTCGAACGCGCCGCCCGGCTCGATCCGGTAGGCCGGTTCGAGATGATCGCGGATTTCCTTCAGCTTCGGCCAGATCTGGTTGGTGACGTCGGGCGCCTGCACGCCGTCGACGACGTCGGTCCGCACCGTGATCGCCATATCGCGGTTGCGCCGCCACATGATCGGCTCCTCATGGGAATATTCGATCCTGGCAATCTGCTGCAGCGGCACGGCGACGCCGTTGCGCGAGGTCACGGTGAGATCGCCGACGCGGCCGAGGTCGAGCCGCTCGGACGGCACCGCGCGCGCGACCACGCCGACCTTCTCGATGCCGTCGCGAATGGTGGTGACCGGCGCGCCCGAGATCAGCATCGCAAGCGCCTGCGAGACGTCCTGCGGGGTGAGGCCGAGCGCCCTGGCCCGGTCCTGATCGACCACGAGCTTCAGGTAAGGCGACTGCTCGTTCCAGTCGAGCTGCGGCTCCGTGACATTGGGATTTTGCTTCATGACATCGCGGACCTTGTAGGCAATGTCGCGCACGGTGTTGGGGTCGGGGCCGATCACGCGGAACTGGACCGGGAAACCGACCGGCGGGCCGAAATTGAAGCGATCGATGCGCACGCGCGCTTCGGACAGGTCGCCCTCGGCGACCGCCTTCTCCAGCCGCGCCTTGATCCGCTCGCGGGCCTCGACGTCCTTGGAGACGATCACGATCTCTGCAAAGGCCTCGTTGGGCAGTTGCGGATTGAGGCCGAGCCAGAAGCGCGGCGAACCCTGACCGACATAGGCGGTGTAGGTCGCGATATCCTTGTCGTCCTTCAAGAGCGCTTCGGCCTTCTTGACGGACTTCTCGGTGACGTTGAAGGCGGTGCCTTCCGGCAGGCGCAGTTGCAGGAACAGCTCGGGCCGCTCCGACAGCGGGAAGAACTGCTGCTGCACGTTGCCAAAGCCCACGATCGACAGCGCGAACACGCCGACCGTCGCTGCCACCACCTTGATACGGTGGTCGACGCACCACTGCACCACGGCGCGCAGGCCCCGATACATCCGCGTCTCGTAGATCGCGTGCGGATCGTGGTTGTGGTGCACGGCGATGTTAGGCAGCAGCTTGACGCCGAGATAAGGCGTGAAGATCACCGCCACGAACCAGGACGCGACCAGCGAGATCGCCACGATCCAGAAGATGCCGCCGGCATATTCGCCGACCGCCGAATTGGCAAAGCCGATGGGGAGGAAGCCAGCGGCCGTGACCAGCGTCCCCGTGAGCATCGGAAACGCAGTTGATTCCCAGGCAAAGGACGCCGCGCGGACGCGGTCCCAGCCCTGTTCCATTTTTACCACCATCATCTCCACCGCGATGATGGCGTCGTCGACCAACAGGCCGAGCGCGATGATCAGCGCGCCGAGCGTGATGCGGTGCAGGTCGATCGACATCGCGTTCATGACGATGAACACGATCGCGAGCACCAGCGGCACCGACATGGCGACCACGATACCCGTGCGCCAGCCGAGCGCGACGAACGACACGAACAGCACGATCGCCAGCGCCTCGATGAAGGAATGAACGAACTCGCCGACGGCGCGCTCGACCACCTTTGGCTGGTCGGCGATCTGCTCGACCTCGATGCCCTGCGGCACCGCCTTCATGAAACCGTTAGTCGCCTTCTCGACCTCCTTGCCAAGCTCGAGGATGTTGGCGCCCTTGGTGGTGACGACGCCGATGCCGATCGCGGGCTTGCCTTCCTGACGGGCGACGAAGGTCGGAGGGTCGACGAAGCCGTGGGTGACGGTCGCGATGTCGCCGAGCCGGAACACGCGGCCGTTGCTTTCGACCGGGGTTTCCGCGACTGCCTTGGCGCCATCGAGTGCGCCGGTGACGCGCAGCGGCACGCGCTGCGAGGAAGTTTCCACCGTGCCGGCGGGCGTGACGTTGTTCTGCTTGGCGAGCGAATCGAATAGCGCCTGCGGCGTGATGCCGAGCGTTGCGAGCTTGGCGTGGGAGAATTCGACGAAAATGCGCTCGTCCTGGGTGCCGTAGAGATTGACCTTGGTGACGCCGGAAACCTTCAACAGGCGCTGACGCATGCCTTCAGCGGCCTTCTTCAATTGCGCGTAGTCGGCGCCGTCGCCGGTCATCATGTAGAGAATGGAATCGACGTCGGAAAATTCGTCGTTGACGTTCGGCCCGAGCAGACCCGCGGGCAACTGGCCCTGCACGTCGGCGAGCTTCTTGCGCAACAGATAGAACAGATAGGGCACGTCCTTCGGCGGCGTCGAATCCTTGAAGGTCACCTGCAGCGCCGTGAACGACGGCTTGGAATAGGTCTGCACCTTCTCGAAGAACGGCAATTCCTGCAGCTTCTTTTCGATGGGGTCGGCCACCTGGGTCTGCATTTCCTGCGCGGTTGCGCCCGGCCAGATCGCGGAAACGTTCACCACCTTCACGGTGAAGAACGGGTCCTCGGCGCGGCCGAGCCGCTGGTAGGAGAAGAAGCCGGCGACGCCGAGCACGATCATCAGGAACAGGATCAGGGTCGGATGGCTCACCGCCCAGCCCGAAAGATTGAAGCGCTTCATGTCACTCTCCAACTTCGAAATACGTTTGCACTTCCACCGTCATTGCGAGCGTTCGCTCCTCGCAATGACGGCGCGGGGTTAATTGACGGGGCTAGAACGACAGCGACGAGACCACCCGGACCTTCTGGGCCGGATCGAGCTTCTGCACGCCGAGCGCAACCACCTTGGCGCCTTCGTTGACGCCGCCTGAAATCACGACGGCATTGCTCTCGTAGGATTTCACGACGACCGGCTTCAGTGCGATCGCGCCGGAATCGTCGACGATATAGAGCGAGGGATTGCTGCCCTGGCTGAACAGCGCCGACAGCGGCAGTTTTGCCACGCGCTCACTGGCCCCATCGGCCAGCGTCAGGGTGGCGGTCATGCCAAGCGAGACTTTGTCGTCGGCATCCGGCAGCGAGAATTTGGCCAGATAGGTCCGCGTAGCGGGGTCTGCGGAAGGCGCGATCTCGCGCAGCTTCGCGGCATATTTCTTTTCCGAATCCGACCATAGCGTCACGGTGGCGGTGCCGGACTTGGCGCGGCCGACCAGCGTCTCGGGAATCGCGACCACGGCCTCCTTCTCGGCAAAGCGGGCGACGCGGACCGCGGTCTGGCCGGCGGCGACGACCTGGCCGGGGTCGATCAAGGTCGCGGTGACCACGCCGCGGGTATCGGCGACCAGCGTTGCATAGGACAGCGAGTTCTTGGTGAGTTCGACCTGCCGCTCGGCGCGATTGAGGCGCGCCCGCGCTTCATCGGCGGCGGCGCGGCTCTGATCCATCTGGGCGTCGGTGGTCCAGCCCTTGGCACGCAGATCCTTGGCGCGCTGCTCGGCGGCGCCAGCCTGTGCCAGCACGCCAGTAGCGGCGCGGAATTCGGCCTCGGCCTGTTCGGCCTGCAGCTTCAGATCGACCTCATCGAGGGTGGCGAGTGGCTGGCCGACATCTACGGTCTGGCCGACCTCGACCAGACGCCGGGCGACCTTGCCGGGGACGCGGAAGCCCATGTCGGTCTCGATCCGGGGACGGATGGTGCCAACGAAACTGCGTTCCGGCGTCTCGGCCGCATAGTGCACGGTGGCAACCAGAACCGGGCGCCCGGGAGCGGCCGCCTCAGTCGCTTTTTCATTGCAACCAGCCAGCACGAACACCGCAAGCGCCAAAAAAGCTCCCGTCAAGAGCCTGTAATAGCTAGAGAAAATGGACCGGGCGAACATCGAACTCTCCATCGCGGAAACCGATGACGAGTATCGAATGGCGACTGACGAATGTCAATATTCGTCATAGATCATGAATTCGTGAAGACGGATGAGGTTAAGAGGTAATTGCTTCCTCCGGACCAGCCAGCTCCTTAGCCCGGCACAGCGGAACTCAGAAGTCCTCGCGCCGAACGCCGAACTGGAACACTCCTCCACCGGCCATGGCCTCGCCCGTCACCCGTGCATCAGGCACGTCGAGCTTTCTTGCGAGACTTCTTTGCGGTGGCCTTCGCGCTACTCGCGGTCTTGCTCGCCGGCCTTGATTTCTGGCTGCTCGATTTCCTTGCGGCCGACCTCTTCGTTGTCTTCTTGGCGCTCCGCGCCTGTGCGGTTCGAGTCTTGGCGGCTCCAGCCTTCGCAGCTCGGGCTTTCGCAGCTCGAGACTTGGCCGTTCGAGACTTGGCCGTTCCGGCTTTCCTCGCCCTGGCCGCCGGCGCGCGGCGCCGTTGTTTCGTTGTGCGCTTCCGCCGTGCGGGCGCGGCTGCGATCGGCGGCACCATCAGCGGATCGGACACGAGACCATCGGCAGCAAGCGGCACGTAGGCCGCCGCGCGTTCGTCGGCCTTCAACCCCGGCTCGTCGGCTTTCAGCGCCCGGCTGGCAGCTTCCGTCGCGGTGTTCGCAATCTCCTTCACCGTGTCGGTGAATTTCTCCAGAACCGATTTGTCCTTGCCCATGTCGCCCTCCCGGGCTGTGGCACATGGAACTAACCGATGAGGCGGAGTCGGGTTCCCGAACGCAAACGCTACTCCGCCAACTGAAACCGCTCGAAGCGATCCAGCTCTTCCTCGATGCGCCGCTTGTAGTCCTTGCGCGCCGCCCTCACCGCGCCCTTGCCGACCCAGCTCCATTTCTGCAACAGGAGTTTCTTGTTCTGGCGGTCGGTTTTGAGATCGATGGCGGCGACGATGTCTTCGCCGACCAGCACCGGCAGCGCGAAATAGCCGAACAGGCGCTTCTCCTTCGGCACATAGGCCTCGAAGCGGTGGCCGTAGTCAAAGAACAGCTCGGTGCGCTTGCGCTGGATGATCAGTGGGTCGAACGGCGAAAGAATGTGCACCGGGCCATCGCTTGCATCCGCCGTCCCATTCGCCTCCAGCACTTCCGGCCGGGCCCAGTGCTCCTGCTTGCCTGCGCCTTCGAGCGCGACCGGCACCAGTTCCTTGCGCCGCACCCGCGCCTCGATCAGGCGCCGCACCGCCGGCTTGCTCGGCGCGTCGAGATGGCAGACGGAATCCAGGCTGACGACGCCTTGCGAGCGAAGCGCGCGGTCGAGCAGGTACGCGGTGATTTCCGCTGAGGGAGCCGGCTTTGGCGGCTTGTCCCAACCGAAATGCCGCGTCATCAGCTCATAGGTCTTGAGCATGCCGGTGCGTTCGGAGATCGTCACCTCGCCGGTGTAGAAGGCAAGCTGCAGCGCCCGCTTCGAGGGTTTTCGGCTCTGCCACAGATGCTCTTTCTCGGTCAGGATGTCATCCTCGATGTCGCGGATGGTGAGCGCGCCGTCGCGCCGCAACAGCCGCATCACCTTGCGGGTGTCCGCCGGCTTGACGGAGGCAAACCATGGGTGGCCTTCGCGCCGATGCTCTCGCATCGCCGGAACGAAGAAGCGAAAATCCTTCGCCGGCACATAGGACAGGGCGTGGGTCCAGTATTCGAACACGCTCTTGTCGACGCTCTGCGCCTGGCGCAGGTCGGCGCGGGCGTAAGCCGGGATGCGGCTATAGAGAATGTGGTGATGGCAGCGCTCGATGACGTGGATGGTGTCGATCTGGACATAGCCGAGATGGTCCACCGCGGCCGCGACCGCTTGCGGTCCGGCGCCGAACGGTTCGCTGGTGTCGAGCCGTTGAGCGTGCAGCCAGATTCGCCGGGCTTCCAGCTTGGTCAGGAGATGGGGCTTAGTCGTGCGGGGCATCGCACGGCAATGTAGCGGGATTCGCGCGTGTGGGGAGTCCCGGGTTCCCTGACCGCCGCCTCGCGGCGCGAAATCACCTCACTGCTTCTGCCGATCTCCGACGCTGCCGGTTGCGATCTCGGCCTCGCAGGAGGCGCGGCCGGGCTGCGGCGCATGGCATTTGTAGACATGGCCAGTGAGGCGATCGACCAGCCACGCGCTCTCCTCCGTCGGGCTTTCAAACCCGACATAGCGACTGCCGAGCGCGTTGAGCAGCGTCGACAGCAAGATTGCAGCGGCGATCATCGCCGCGCCGATCAGTGTTGGCATTGAACTTCCGGAACCGGCTGGCTCCGATGCGCTGGTGCGATGACCCAGATACTCACGCTGACGTTTGACTGACTGTAACACCCGGCCCGCCCGTTTGGTTGCCCCGAACGAATTCTTCTTCAGATTTTTTGCGAGTAGTTCTGCTAGACGCGCATCTGGCCGATTTGTTGTCCACAGATCGGCACTGGCGCGACGAGCCGCTTTTTTCTTTTCCGAAGTCAGCGGCGAGAAGTGACGGAGCGGACCGTTGTCCGGCGAAGCGTCGTTGCCACCTGCTTGGACCGTTCAGTCACGACGGCGCAGCTAGCGCCGCGACCTCCGGGGTCACCGGCCTCGACTTCGACATCAGGCAGCCTTTACCAATGTGATTTGAATCACATTGCCTGCTTTGAACCCGTCCTATCGTCGCACCATCAAAACGTCATGCACGCCAGTTTGCAGGCGTTAACAGTGAGGATTACGACAATGACCCGCCTTTCTCTCGATCATGACTATCGGCGCCGCGCTGTCGATGACGGCGGGGCTGGCCGTCGCCGGCGACACCGTCTCGGCCGACAAGATCCTGGACGCTCTGAAGCCGAAGCCGGGCGCCACCCGCGGCCTTTCGACCGGCCCGCAGCAGCCGGTGGATGCTGCCGCAAAGGCCAAGGAAGTCGGCTTCGTCGACACCCTACGCAACCGCAAGACCCGGTCGCTGTCGCTCGGCGAGCGCCAGGAAATCGCGGAACTTGCCGCGAGCAAACCGAAGATCGATCTCGAAATTCAGTTCGACTACAATTCGGCCGACATCAGCAAGAACTCGGTTTCCGCTGTGCAGGAACTCGGCAAGGCGCTCTCCGATTCGAGCCTGAAGGGTTCGACCTTTGTGGTCGCCGGTCATACCGACGCGATCGGCAGCGAGGCCTACAACCAGGATCTTTCCGAGCGACGTGCCGATACGATCAAGAAGTACCTGACCGAGAAGTACGGCATCGCCGGTTCCAATCTCGTGACGGTCGGTTACGGCGAGACCAAGCCGAAGGACGCGAATGCGCCGATGGACCCCACCAACCGCCGCGTTCAGGTCGTCAACATGGATAGCAAGACCGCCTCCAAGTGAGTTTTTGAAAAGTGAGGTTTTGAAAGCCGATCCGCCTGCCGCCCGCGGCAGGCGGATTTTCCATTGGCTAAACAGCGCGAGTGGCGCCTCAAATCCAGTTCTGGAAGATCATCAGGCGGCTGAACGTCGCCATCGAGGTACCTATGAACGCGGCCGATATCGGCAACATTGCGGCAAAGCCGGCAAAGCCGATTGCAACGTAGGCCCATAGCACCCAACCGGGCATGCTGACGCGCTTCAAGGCATACACCAGCGCAAGGCTCGCCGTGGTCGCCGCCGGCAGATAGTAATAGATGAAGCCGAGCGTTCGCGGCAGCAATGCCCATGCGAGGTATGGGCCGAAATAGAACGCCAGTATCAGGAAGGCGTCGGCCCGCCGCGTCACGATCCAGTCGCGCAGGCAGATCGCGACCGCAATCAGCGCCGGCCACAGGATCAGCGGGTTGCCGAGGAAGACCACGGCGGCGATATGGTCTTCGTCGACCTTGTCAAAAAGATACCAGACCGGGCGCACCAGGAACGGCCAGGACGGCCATGAACTCATATAGGTGTGGCCTGCAATCGCACTCGTCGTGTTATCGTTGAAGATGCGCCGTTGCGCCTGCAGAATATCCGAAACTGACAATCCGTAGAGCGGAATGAAGGTGGCAAGATAAACGACGGCCGGAATTACTGCGAAGCAGACAGCGAAATGCCAGGCCTTGAAACCGGGCCAGCGATCGGGCCGGTACCAATCCTCCGGCCCGGCATCCGCGAAGTGAGTGCGCCAGCTTTGCATCAAGCGGATCACGGCGACGATTCCGATGCAGACTGCGAGCGCGAACAGCCCGCTCCATTTGCAGCCGGCCGATAGGCCAAAGCCGATCCCGGCAAGCGCGAACCACAGATGCGGCCGCTCTCTTCGAAAGCCATGCATGAATGCCGCGATGGCGAACAGGCCGAAAGCGAGCGCAAAAATATCCAGCATCGCGATCCGCGATTGCAAGAACAGCATCTGATTGAAAAAGGCGAGCAGGCTCGCCGCAATCGCCGGGCTCTGGGCGGCGAACAGCGCCAGGCCGCACAGATACACCGCAACAACGGCGAGCGATCCGAACAGCACGGCCGGATATCGCCAGCCCAGCGGTCCGTCGCCTAATGAATGGATCGACAGGGCGATGAACTGCTTGGCGAGCGGTGGATGCATCGGATTGAGCATCGGCTCTCGCATCGTCGGCTCAAGCATCTGCCGCGCCGCCGGGACGTAATGCACCTCGTCGAAATAGAATTTTTCCGGGGCGGTGACGCCGATCAGCATCGCAAAGTGCGCGAGAACAAAAAGAAGTCCCGCGGTGATGCCCGTGCGCATCATCGAATCGGACAGAACAGAAAATGATCGGGTCGCTGGCTTCACGGACGATCTGGGGCGGAATCTGGAGCGAACTGAAATTGCGGCGAAATTCAGTGTGATGGCTCCGGATTTTTATGTCCATCGCATCGAACGCGTTTTCGCAATCACTAACCTGCGGGCGAGTAAGCCGCGCGAGTGATAATTCTGCCACATCGAAACGCGTGCAACCCGGTGCGATGTCGGGATAGATTGATCGGCTTCAAATGAATTTCAGTAACTGCTTTTGTTCGCTATCCGCAGTTGGCCTGGTTGCTGCGTTGATGGCTCCAGCGTACGCGCAAATAGGGTGGGCAAAGGCGCCATAGCGCTGTGCCCACCATCTCTCGGTGGATCGCGAACGTAATGGTGGGCACGCTATCGCTTTGCCCACCCTGCGTTCATATCAGGCGGCGGCCGTGGCGGATTGCGCAGCGGTTGCGGCCGCGACATCCATCCACATCACTTCCCAATGGTGGCCGTCGGGATCTTCGAAGCTGCGGCCATACATGAAGCCGTAATCCTGTTTCGGGCCCGGGTCGGCGCCGCCGCCTGCGCCTTGCGCCTTGCTGACCATATCGTCCACCGCCTCACGGTTGTCGGCGGAAAGGCAGATCAGAACCTGGCTGGTGGTCTTGGCGTCGGCGATCTTCTTTGGGGTGAACTGGCGGTATTTGTCGTGCGTCAGCAGCATGACGTAGATGGTCTCGGAAAACACCATGCAGGACGCCGTATCATCGCAAAATTGCGGATTCTTTTCGCCGCCGATCGCCTGGTAGAAGGCGGTCGAGCGGGCGAGATCGCTGACAGGCAGATTGACGAAGATCATTTTGGCCATGATGGGCTCCTTTCGCGGGTTCGGACCTAGGACGAACGGACGGAGACAAGTCCGACATCCCGTTTCAAATTATTTTTCTGGCGGCGAGTTGGCGCACGGTCACTGGAACCTGCCGGCGGATAGCCGCTACCTGCCCTTGAAGTCAGGCTTGCGCTTTTCCGCGAACGCCTTGACGCCTTCCTTGAGGTCGTCGCTGTCGCGCACGACGTCGAGCAGCCGGCGCACCTCGGCGACCGTCTCCAGGGGCCCCTTCGGTATCGCATCGCGGGCGAGCTTCTTCAGGGCCCGAACCACCAGCGGCGCGTTGGCGGCGATTTTTGCGGCCATCTCCTGGGCGAGTGCGACATGCTGTCCCTTCGGCGCGACCTTGTTGACGAAGCCAATCTGATAGGCCCGCTCCGCCGACATTTCCTCACCGACCAGGAGGAATTCCATGGCGATCTTGTGCGGCATGCGCGCCATCACCGAGGAGACGCCGCCAGCGGTGGTGCCGATCTTGCCCTCGGGGTAGATGAAGCGCGTCGTCTCCGAGGCCACGCACATGTCGGCCATCTGCACCAGCACGAAGGCGCCGCCGACGACCCATCCCGAGGTCGCGGCAATGACCGGCTTGTCCAGCTCAACGCCCAAGCCGGGCACCGCGTGCCACATGTTGACGGGGAGATCCTTCACGTCGGCGCCGACCGAGAAATAGGCGTCCTCGGACGAGGCGAGCACCGCCACGCGATCGTCGCTGTCGTGAAAACGCTGCCAGGCCTGCCGCAGTTCGTCGCACAAGGCGTTGTTGAGCGCGTTGTGCGAGGATCTACGATCCATCGTGATGGTGGCGACGTGGCCCGTGCTCTCGTAGCGAACAAGCGTCATGGGATTCTCTCAAGCGGCTGCGATGCCAGGTAACGTTGCAATCGTCACTTCTTCTCGGCGGGATCGCGGTGCACCGGATCGACCCACAGCACGGTCTCCGGCTTTTCCACCGGCTCGATGTCGAGATTGATCGCCACCGCCTCGCCGTCAGAGCGCACCAGCACGCATTCCAGCACCTCGTCGCGGCTGGCATTGATCTCCTGATGCGGCACGTAGGGCGGCACGAAGATGAAATCGCCGGGGCCGGCCTCGGCGGTGAACTGCAGATGTTCGCCCCAGCGCATCCGCGCCTTGCCCTTCACGACATAGATGATGCTTTCGAGATGGCCGTGGTGATGCGCGCCGGTCTTGGCATCGGGCCGGATCGTCACCGTGCCCGCCCACAATTTCTGCGCGCCGACGCGGGCGAAATTGATCGCGGCCTTGCGGTCCATGCCCGCGGTCGAGGGCGTGTTGGGATCGAGCTGATTGCCGGGAATCACGCGGACGCCGTCATGCTTCCAGCGCTCGTCATGATCGTGGGAGTGGTGCGAATGGGTGTGGTCATGCGTGCCGGTCATTGGGCGCCTTCTCGAAATATCGTTTGTCCCCAACGGTATCGAAAACCGGGGTTGCAAACCAGAAGATTAAGGGAGCCGGCGGCGCATGGGCGTCCCGGTTTTCGTCATGGCCGGGCGCACCCCGCCTATTCAACGCCGTCTGGACATCACATCCGGATTGACAACATTCGTCGGTGTTCCGGCGGCATAGGCAACGATTTGATCGAAGATATCCGTGAACTGGATTTCGTATTCGTCGCGCGAGACGTAGCCGAGATGCGGCGTGCAGACCACGTTGTCCATGTTCAGGAGCGGATCGTTAACGTCGCGAAGCGGCTCTTTTTCGTAGACGTCCACCGCCGCCATGCCAGGTCTTCCGGCGCGCAGCGCGTTGACCAGCGCGTTCGGCTCGATCAGCGGCGCACGACTGGTGTTGACCAGAAGCGCCGACGGCTTCATGCGCGCCAGATCTTCTGCTTTCACGATGCCGCGCGTGGCATCGACGAGCCGCATGTGCAGCGAAAGGACGTCGCATCGTTCGAAGAAATCAGCCTTGCTCGCGGCAGTCTCGTATCCGTCGGCGCGGGCCTTCGCCATGGCCGGTTCGCGCGCCCATACCAGCACGTTCATGCCGAACGCCTTGCCGTAGCCCGCGACGACGGCACCGATCCGCCCATAGCCATAAATGCCGAGCGTCTTGCCACGCAGCGTGTGGCCGACGCCGATCTGCCATTTGCCGGCCTTGAGCGCTGCCATCTGCTGCGGAATGGCGCGCATCGCCGCCAGGATCAGGCCCCAGGTGAATTCGGCGGTCGCATAGGACGGCGTATCGGCATGCTGGCTCGACGACACGACGATGCCGAGCCGGGTGCAGGTGTCGATGTCGATATGCGGGTAGACGCTGCGCTGGCTGATCAGCTTCAGTTTCGGCAAGCGTTCCAGCAGCGGTGTCCGGATCTGCGTGCGCTCGCGGATTAACACGAGCGCCTCGGTATCGCGCAGGCGCTCCACCAGCGCATCGACATCCTGGACGTGATCGTTCCAGATCGTGACGTCGTGTCCCGCCAGCTTGCTGAAACAATCGAGGGTGCGCAGCGTGTCGAAATAGTCGTCGAGGATCGAGACCTTCACGATGCGCTCCCTCGTTCAGTGTGCGGCTACTTCACCGCCAGCAATTCGACGTCGAACATCAGCGTCGCATTCGGCGGAATGACGCCGCCGGCGCCGCGCGCGCCGTAACCGAGCGCGGGCGGAATGATCAGCGTGCGCTTGCCGCCGACGTTCATCGATGCGACGCCTTCGTCCCAGCCGGCGATCACCTGGCGCTGGCCGATCTTGAACTCGAACGGCTCGTTACGGTCGACGGAGGAATCGAACTTCTTGCCCTTCTGGCCGTTCTCGTAGAGCCAGCCGGTGTAATGCATGACGCAGGTCTGGCCGGTCTTGGGCGAGGCGCCGGTGCCGACCTTGCTGTCAATGATCTGCAAGCCTGTAGCTGTGGTCATGGGTTTTCCTGCGGTCTGGGCCGCTGCCATCCTGATGGCAGCGGGCGTTGAAACCGCGGCTGCCATGGCGGCAAATGCGGTTCGGAAGATCGTGCGTCGCGAGAAGCGCATCTGTTGAACCTCTTTCTGGAGAGACCGAGCTTCTAGACGCTCAGTAGCCCAGCGCGCAACCGTCCTTGCGGGGATCGGAACCTCCGGTCAGCGTACCCTTGTCCCAGTCGATCCAGATCGCCTGGCCGCCGCCGAGCGGACCGACCACGCTGGTGGTCTTGTGGCCGATCTTCTTCAGGCCCTCGACGATCTCGGCCGGCACGCTGTCCTCGAGCTGGTAGGCGCCTTCGTAGTGCAGGCCGCGCGGCATATCGATGGCTTCCTGCACATCGCAGCCATAGTCCAGGATATTGGTCAGCACGTGGGTCTGTCCCACCGGCTGATACTGGCCGCCCATCACGCCGAACGGCATTATCGCGCGACCGTTCTTGGTCGCGAGCGACGGAATGATGGTGTGCAGCGGGCGCTTGCCCGGCGCGATGCAGTTGGGATGGCCGGGCTGAATCCGGAAACCGCCGGCGCGGTTCTGCAGGAGGATGCCGGTCTTATTGGAAACGATCGCCGAGCCGAAGGAATGCGCGATCGAATTGATGAACGAGCAGACGTTGCGGTCCTTGTCGACCACCGTGATGTAGACGGTCGATGGATTCATCGGTGGCGCGACGTTCGGCAATTCGAGCAGCCGGTCCATCCGGATGTTCTTGATGTGCTCCTCGGCGAACTCCTTGGCGAGGATTCCGGCGACATCGACATGAACATGCTGCGGATCGGCGACGTACTGCTCTCGCATCATGTAAGCGATGCGCGCGGCTTCCGCCTCCAGATGGAAACGCTCGACGCTGAGCGGCGCAAACTTGGTCAGGTCGAAGCGGGAGAGGATGTTCAGCATCACCAGCATGGTGATGCCCGGGCCGTTCGGCGGGCACTGCCAGACATCGTGGCCCTTGTACATCGTGCCGATCGGTGACGTCGTCTCGGTCGAATGTGCGGCGAAATCTTCCAGCGTGTGCAGGCCACCGATGCCGCGCAAGGTCTCGACCATGTCCTCGGCGATCTCGCCGGTATAAAACGCGTCGCGGCCGTTCTTGGCGATCGCACGCAGGGTCTTGCCCAGTTCGGGCTGGCGGATCACGTCGCCGGCAACCGCCGGCTTGCCGTGCGGCAGCAGATAGCGCTCGGTGTTGGTGCCGTTCTTCAGCTTCTCGAACTGGTTCTTCCAGTCGAAAGCAATACGGGGCGCGACGACGTAGCCTTCCTCGGCAGCCTTGATCGCGGGCTGCAGAAGCGTATCGAGTCCCATCTTGCCGTGGTCGCGCAGGATCGTCTCCCAGGCGTCGATCGCGCCGGGGATGCTCACCGCATGCGCCGAGGTCAGCGGTACCGAATGGATCTTGCGTTCGAGGTACCATTCGGCCTTGGCCGCCATCGGCGCGCGACCGGAGCCATTATAGGCGACAATCTTGCCCTCGCCCCTGGGTTGGATCAGCGCGAAGCAATCGCCCCCGATACCGGTCGATTGCGGCTCGATGACACCGAGCAGCGCGCAAGCCGCGACCGCGGCGTCCGCCGCCGTGCCGCCCGCCCTCATCACGTCGATTGCGACCAATGCGGCCTCCGGATGCGACGTTGCCACCATCGCGTTCTGGGCATGGACCGTGGAGCGGCCGGCGAAATGGAAATTCCTCATCGCGAGTGCTTTCTTTTCAGCGTTTCTTGAGCATCCCGCGGAAGCATCGGGCGGGTTTACAGACGGTTCTTTGGCATATTCATCCCCGGCAGGGCAATGGCTGGCATGCCAAGAAAAGTCACGATCTCCGTCGCCCCTGCGAACGCAGGGGCCCATACGCTGTGTCCTATGGGCAGTGCGGTAGACGCCTTCTGCCATTCCGACGACTGGTGGTTATGGGTCCCTGCGCCTGTGCGCGATTGCGCACTAGGCAGGGACGACGACGGGGTTTCCCCTGCGAGGCCCGCCTGATAAACGATCGCCATGCCGCTCAAGGTCGCCGCCTTCTATCAATTCGCCGCGCTGCCGGACTTCCGGGAGTTGCGCGAACCGCTGCGCTCGTTTGCTGCAGGCCTTGGGCTGAAGGGCAGCGTTCTGCTGGCGCATGAGGGCATCAACGGCACGGTTGCGGGCGACGATGCGAGCATCGACGCGTTCGTCGGCGAATTGCAGCACGGCGCGCTTTTCGGCGGGCGGCTCGGCAATCTCGAACTCAAGTTTTCGACCGCTTCCGAGATGCCGTTTCGGCGGCTGAAGGTCCGGCTGAAGAAGGAAATCGTTACGCTCGGAGATACGGCGGTCGATCCGACGCGCCAGGTCGGCACCTATGTCGAGCCGTCGGACTGGAACGAACTGATCGCAGCGCCCGACACGCTGGTGATCGACACCCGCAATGCGTTCGAAGTGGCGATGGGCACGTTCGAAGGCGCCGTCGACCCCGGCATCAAGAGCTTTGGGCAGTTCAAGGAATTCGCCTCACAGAAACTCGATCCGGCGAAGCACAAGAAGATTGCGATGTTCTGCACCGGCGGTATCCGATGCGAGAAGGCCAGCGCCTATCTGCTGGCGCACGGATTTGACGAGGTCTATCATCTCAAGGGCGGCATCCTCCGCTATCTCGAAGGCGTACCGGAGAATGAGAGCCGCTGGCGCGGCGAATGCTTCGTGTTCGATGAACGCGTGGCGCTGGGCCACGGCCTGCGGCAGCGACGAGGGAACGATGGCGCGCACGAATGACGTCACCGCACTGAGCGAGCGCCTCGACGCACTGGAAATACGGGCGACGTTCCAGGATGAGACGATCGAGGTGCTGAATCACACGATTACCGCACAGTGGCACCAGATCGATTCCTTGACGCGCCAATTGGCTGAACTGAAGGAGCGCCTGCGGGAAGCCGAAAGCAACTTGCCCGGCCCGGCGAACGAGCCGCCGCCGCATTATTGAAGTACAAACAGAAACGGCCTCCCCTTGGGAAGACCGTTTGCCACGCGAAACGATTCACGCCATTTGCATTAGCGGAAGGCGGCGCGAACCTTGTGCCACAGCGATGGATTCTCATGTTCGTGATCGGCTTTCGATGGCGCCGGTTGCGCAGCACTCACGGGATCGGAAGCCGGAAACGTGTCGACCAGTCCGGCCTCGAGTTTTTCATGGGTTTCCCGGTCGGCCTTCAGCGCTTCGCGGGGATCGTCGGCGTGCTTGTCATGCGCAGCAGGATTGAACTTCTGGGCCATAGGAACCTCCATGAGTGAGATAACGGCCCCGTTTTACGCCGGTTCCACGTTCGCCCTCGCTATCCGTCCTTGGCCTCGAGGGAACCTGTGTGTATCAGAGGCGCACCAGCCGCGCCCGCAGGAATCCACGTTTTGTCTCAGAAATCCGTCGTGAAACCTTTCGTCGAAGTGCTCTCCGGCCACAGGCAGAAGGTGCCGCCGGTGTGGATGATGCGACAGGCCGGCCGCTATCTGCCGGAGTATCGCGAGCTGCGCGCCAAGGCGGGGAGTTTCCTCGATTTGTGCTTCACGCCGGAATATGCCGCTGAGGTAACGCTGCAGCCGATCCGCCGTTTCAACTTCGATGCGGCGATCATTTTTTCCGACATTCTCGTCATCGCCTACGCACTCGGCCGCTCCGTGCGCTTCGAGGCCGGCGAAGGTCCGCGGCTTGATCCGCTGGATACCCCCGAGCATGTGGCGGCGCTCGCGCGCCATGCCGATTTCGGCAAGCTGGAGCCGGTCTATGAAGCGTTACGTCGCGTGAAGCGCGAGCTTGCACCTGAGATCGCGCTGATCGGCTTCTGCGGCGCGCCCTGGACGGTCGCAACCTACATGGTTGCAGGACAGGGCACGCCGGACCAGGCGCCGGCGCGGATGATGGCCTACCGTCATCCCGAGGCGTTCGCTGAAATCATCGACGTGCTGGTGGAGAATTCGATCCAGTATCTGCTCGGCCAGCTCGAGGCCGGCGCCGACTGCTTGCAGATCTTCGACACCTGGGCCGGCGTGCTACCGCCGCGCGAATTCGAGCGCTGGTCGATCGAGCCCGCGAAGCGCATCGTTGTCGGCGTGCGCGCGCAAGTGCCGGATGCCAAGATCATCGGCTTTCCCCGCGGCGCCGGCGCGCTGCTGCCGGCCTATGTGGAGGCAACGGGCGTCAACGCGGTCAGCATCGACTGGGCGGCCGAACCTTCCATGATCCGCGAGCGCGTGCAGAACCGCGTCGCCGTGCAGGGCAATCTCGATCCGCTGGCGTTGATCGCAGGCGGCGCCGCACTCGACCGCGCTGTCGACGACGTGCTAGCGAACTACGCGCAAGGACGGCTGATCTTCAACCTCGGCCACGGCATCCAGCCGGAAACGCCGATCGCCCATGTCGAGCAGATGCTCGAGCGGGTGCGGGGGTGGAAGGGATGATGCGCGACATCGTCGTCATGCCCGCGAAGGCGGGCAACCGCCAGCGGAGGTAAGAGCCGAGACGTCACGGCGTACTGGATCATCCGCCGGAGCCTGTCATCGGGCGCGCGTTCGCGCGACCCGTTGGCGGATGATGACGGCAGTGCTTGCCGCTGGCGCCGTTGCCTACCGCGCGTCCTCCAGAATCATGTCGGACGCCTTCTCGGCGATCATAATCGTCGGCGCGTTGGTATTGCCGGACATCAGGTCCGGCATGATCGAGGCGTCGACCACGCGAAGGCCTTCGATGCCGCGCACGCGCAAGCGCTGGTCGACGACCGCGAGCGCATCGCTGCCCATCCGGCAGGTCGAGGTCGGGTGATAGACCGTGCTGCCGGTGCGGCGGCAGAAATCCAGCAGTTCGTCGTCGCTCTGCACCTTCGAACCCGGATCGACTTCTGAGACCGCGTAAGCCTTCAGCGCGGGGGCTGCGAGAATCTTGCGCAGGATGCGGATGCCGTCGATGAAAGCGCGGCGATCGGTTTCGGTGGCGAGGTAATTGATGCGGATTTCCGGCGGTTGGGAAGGATCGGCGCTCCTGATACGCAGCGAGCCGCGGCTCTCCGGGCGCAACTGGCAGACGGAGGCGGTGAACCCGGAAAGCGCATGCAGCTTCTCGCCCATCTTGTCGGTCGAGAACGGCAGAAAGTGAATCTGAATGTCGGGCGACGCCAGCCGTGGGCTGGTCTTGAAGAAAGCGCCTGACGTGCCGGCCGCGATCGTCAGCGGCCCCTTGCGCAGGGCTGCGTACTGAATGCCCGCCATCATCTTGCGGATCGGGTTATTAACGACATCGTTGAGCGTACACTTTTGCGCACAGCGGGTGATCAGGCGGACCTGCATGTGGTCCTGCAGATCATTGCCGACGCCGGGCGCATCGAGCACGATCTCGATGCCGTGCTGCTTCAACAGATCCGCCGGCCCGACGCCGGATAGCTGCAGCAGTTGCGGCGAGTTGTATGCGCCGCTGGAGACCAGAATTTCCTTGCGCGCCCGTGCAGTGCGCACGCGGCCTTCCTGCTTGTACTCGACCGCCTTGGCGCGGCGGCCTTCGAACAGGATGCGCTGCGCCAGCGCCGAAGTCTCGATGTGAAGGTTAGGCCGCTTCCTGGCCGGACGAAGGTAGGAGAACGCAGTGCTGGCCCGGCGCCCACGCCTTGTCGTCGTCTGGAAAAATCCCGCGCCCTCCTGCGTGGCACCGTTGAAATCGGGATTGGTCGGAATGCCGGCCTCAGCCGCGGCGACGACAAACGCTTCCGACAGGGGATCATGATGCCGCCAGTCGGATACCGGCAGCGGGCCGCCGGCGCCGTGATATTTGTCGGCGCCGCGCTGCTGGTTCTCGGCCTTCCTGAAATAGGGCAGTACGTCGTCATAGCCCCAGCCGGCATTGCCGCGCTGCCGCCATCGATCGTAATCCTCATGCTGGCCCCGCACATAGAGCAGGCCGTTGATGGAACTGGAGCCGCCGAGCACTTTGCCGCGCGGCTGGAACACCTGCCTCCCGTTCAATTCCGGTTCGGGCTCGGTTTGGTACATCCAGTTGACGGATTTTTCCTTGAACAGCCTGCCGTAGCCGAGCGGCACATGGATCCAGAGATTGGTGTCCTTCGGCCCGGCCTCCAGCAACAGGACGGAGTACTTGCCGTCGGCCGTCAATCGATTGGCGAGCACGCATCCGGCCGATCCGGCGCCGACGATGACGTAGTCGAATTCGGAAGTGTCATTGTTCTTGTTCATTTGTTTCCCCCGCGGGCGGCCCAAAGAGGTAGCTGGGCCGCCACGGGCGGTCAATTGCCTCGCCGTCGCAGGCGAGAAAAACCATCTTCAATGCGGCCGGTGCCGGCTAGCTTGCCAGTTTCGAAAAGTCCGGCGGCCGGCGCTCGGCGAACGCAACGAAAGCCTCACGCGCCTCCATCGTCTTCAAGCGAGCCGCGAACTGCTCGCTCTCGGCCTTGATCTGCGCCATCAGGAGTTCCGGGTTGCGCATCAGCCGTTTGGTCGTGCTGACGGCGCCTGCCGGCTGTTTCGCCAACCGCGACGCGAAAGCCTTCGCTTCCGCATCGAGCTTGTCGAGCGGCACCACGCGGCTGGCAAGTCCCCAGGCGAATGCGGATTTGGCATCGACCGCCTCACCGAGCGCGAACATCTCGAAGGCGCGGGCATAGCCGATGCGAAGCGGCATCAGCAGGCTGGAAGCTGCTTCCGGCACCAGCGCCAGGTTAACGAACGGGGTCGACAACAGCGCATTCTCGGCCAACACGACCAGATCGCAGTGCAAGAGCATCGTGGTGCCGATGCCGACGGCGCGGCCCTGAACGGCTGCGACCAGCGGGCGGCTCGAATGTGCAAGCGCCTGCAGGAAGCGGCCGACATGGCGCTCGCCCTGAAGTGTGCCGGTTGCAATGGCCGCAAACTCGCCAACGTCGTTGCCGGCGGTGAACATGTCGCCCTCGCCGCGGATCAGCAGCACGCGGACGGATGAATCCGTCTCGGCGGCCTCGATCGCGTCCGCAAGCGCGCCGTACATCGCGTTCGTCAGCGCGTTCTTCTTGTCGGGGCGAGCCATCGTCAGGCTCAAAATCCCGTCGCTCTTCTCGATCTTGATGTGCTCGGTCATTCGTCTTCTCCTTTGGGAAATCTGCTCTGCATGGTGGTAAGCCAGCGCGCAACGACATCGATCTCGGCGTCGGTAAACCCTTCCGTGAGCCGCGCGTTGACCTCGGCGAGCCCGGCTTTCGACTGCGCCATCGCCGCGCGGCCGGCCGGCGTCAGCCAGAGACGCCACGCACGCCCGTCATCCGGATCGGCCCGCCGCTCGATCAGATTCGCCGCCGTCATCCGGTCCACCAATCCGCTGATGCCAGGTGGTCCAAGATCGAGCGCCGCACCCGCCTCGCCCATCAGGGCGCCGTCGCGCTGGCCCAGGACGAAGAGCAGGCCGGACTGCGCGGCGGTCACGCCGCTGCGCGGGGACCGCGCCGCCATCCAGCGCTGCAGCCGGCGCTGCGCGACGTTGAGCAGGAACACGAGCCGGTGCTCGCGACGCGGGCTCATATCGATGAGGTCAATTTATTTCGCATGCGAATTATCTAAGCAAGTGCAAGGAGGTTGTCACGACGATTTTTGATCCGGCTCATCGAGAAATATTTGGGCTCGTCGGCTTGAAGCCGAGTTGGCGAGAAAGGAAATCAAGCATAGGCAGTGGTTTAGGCGGAAAATCGATTTTCGATTGACGATCCTACCTACTCTCGCCAAGCTGCCCGCCATGAGCAGTATCGGGTTGAGTTTTGGCGAGCGCCTTGACGACGAACGGCCGCGAAGCCTGACCTCCGCCGTTCAGGAACGGCTGCGCGCGGATATTCTCTCGACCCGGCTGCTACCCGGCCAGAAGCTCCATATCGCCGGTCTCGCCAAACAGTTTTCGGTCAGCCTCGCCGCGGTGCGCGAGGCGCTGTCGCGGCTGGTCGCGGACGGGTTGGTGCAGGCGTCCGACCAGCGCGGCTTTCGTGTCAGCCCGGTATCATCAGCCGACCTCAGGGACGTGACACAGACCCGCGTCGATATCGAAGGGCTGGCGTTGCGCCGTTCGATCGAGCGTGGCGATGCGGCATGGCTTGCCTCGGTGGAGAAATCTTTCGCGGCGCTCTGCGCCGTGCCCTACACCTACCCCGACGATCCGACCCATCACTACGAGGAGTGGGTGGTGCGGCACAGAGTCTTTCACCGCACGCTGGTGAACGCCTGCGGCTCGCAATGGTTGCTCGGTTTTCGCGACGTCCTGCACGAGCAGAGCGAACGCTATCGAAGGCTTGCGATCCGGCGCAACACCGAACACACACGCGACGTCGAGGCCGAACACGCGGCAATCGTGCATGCCGTGCTGAAGCGCGATGCCGATGCCGCGGTCGCGGCGCTCTCGAAGCATTTCATGACGACCATGCATCTCGTCGAGCTCGCGACACCGAAACCGTTCGGAGGTGGCGACCCCGCCTGATCGACGGTTCAAAGAACAAATCAAATCAAGAAAAGCAAAGGGAAACGTCACCATGAGAATCACGCGACGCCAAATACTGGCAACGATTGCGACCGCCACCGTGCTTGGCGCATCAGGCATGGCGCAAGCTGCCGATACCGTCCGCATCGGGCTTCCGACGAAAACCTACTGGCCCACGACGATCGCGGAAACCGCTGTGCGCCAAAAGCTGTTCCAGAAGGAAGGCATCACGGCCGAACTCACGATCTATCGCGGCGGCGCCGAGACCTTTGAGGCGATGGCGGCGGGCGCCGCCGACGTCATTCTCGACGCCACTTCGCTGGTATCGGCCGGGCGCAAGAAGGGCGTGAACTCCAAGGTGCTCGCGAGCGCAGCCACGGGCTATTACGGCTGGCAGTTGATGACGCTTTCGAAATCGACGCTTGGGGTGAAGGACCTGAACGGCAAGAAGGTCGCCATCACCTCCGCAGGCTCCGGCTCCGACCTGCTGGCGTTGTGGACCCAGCAGGACAAGAAAATCGAATTCACCCGCGTTCCCGTCGGCGGCGGCGGCCTGGTTCCGAACCTGCTCGCCGGCAATGTCGACGCGGCCGTCGTCTATTCTCCGCTGAGCTTCCAGATCTCCAAATCAGGCGAAGCGCGCACCATCCTCGACTTCTCCAAGGAAGTGCCGCCGAACCTCGCCGCCGGCTGGATCGCGCTCGACAAATACGTGCAGGACAAGCCGCAACTCGTACAGAAGACGCTGAACGCACTCTATGGCGCACTGATGTACATGCGCGCCAACAAGGACGCCTCCGTCAAGCTGATCACCGAGCTCTATGAAATTCCCGCCGAGATCGCGGCGCTGGAATATGATAACACGATCATGAAGCTGGAAACCGACGGCAGCATGGATGGTCCGAAGATTCCGGAACAGCTCCAGCTCGCGCTCGACATGGCCAAGGCGGGCGGCATGAAGGACCTTGGGCCGGCCTCGGAAATTATCTCGACGCAGTTCAAGCCGGTTCCGACCAAGTTCTGAGACACGCGCGATGCAAAGCGGGCTAGCGGTAAAGGCGGCGCGGGTTGCCATTGTGGTGGCGCTGTTTGCGATGTGGGAAATCATGTCGCGGACCGGCATCGTCAATCCGCGCCTGCTTCCCTCCGCCTCCGATACGCTGTCAACACTTGGCGAGCTCTTGCAGCGCGCGAGCGTGCGCAAGGATCTCGCGGTGACCGCAACCGAGGTGGTGACCGCCTTCGCCCTCGCCGTTCCCGTCGGCGCGCTGATCGGCTTCCTGATCGCGGAGAACCGCTATTTTGCCGAGGTGGCAAAGCCGCTGCTGTTCTTCGCCTTCAGCATTCCAAAGTCGATCTTCCTGCCGATGTTCATCCTGGTGTTCGGGGTCGGCTTTTCGCAGAAGGTGGGCTTCGGTTTCTTCTCGACGATCTTCATCGTGATCATGTCGACCACGACGGCGGTGGAGTCGGTCAAGGTCGAGCATTTGACGGTCGCCCGCTCCTATGGCGCGACACCTGTTCAGACCGCGTTCCGCGTCTACCTGCCGAGCATGCTTCCCGTCCTGCTGGAAGCGCTGCGGATCTCGATGATCTTCAACCTCACCGGCGTCATTCTCGCCGAAATGTACGCCTCGCGCGACGGCATCGGGCACCAGATTGCGACTTGGGGCGAGAACTTCCAGATGAAGCAATTGCTGGCCGGCGTGGTGATGATCGCCGTCATCGCGATTGCCTTCAATGAACTGGTCAGATGGGTGGAAACACGATGCAGCCATTGGCGAACATAACCCCGCTGAAGCCGGCCGGCGCGATCGAAGTCCGTAATGTCGGGCAAATCTTCAAGACCACGACGCAGGACGTCGTCGCGCTGGAGGACGTCTCGCTCGACGTCAGGCCCGGCCGCTTCGTGGTGCTGGTCGGCCCGAGCGGCTGCGGCAAGTCGACGCTTCTGATGATGATGGCCGGCCTGCGCCAGCAGACCTCCGGCACCATCACCATCAGCGGCGCGCCGATCCCCGAGCCCGATCCGAACCGGGTCGGCGTGGTGTTTCAGGAAGCCAGCCTGTTCCCCTGGCTGACGGCGGAAGAAAATGTCGAGTTTCCGCTGGCGCTGCGCGGCGTCACAAAAAGCGATCGACGCGTTAGAGCGCAGGACGCCCTGAAGCTTGTGGGCCTCGAGGGCTTCGGCAAGCGCCATCCGCATGAGCTCTCGGGCGGGATGAAGCAGCGCGTCTCGATTGCGCGCGGCCTGGTGCAGGATCCGCCGGTGCTGCTGATGGACGAGCCGTTCGCGGCGCTCGACGAACAGACCCGCATGACCATGGGCGACGAGCTGCTGCGGATCTGGGCGGCGACCGGCAAGACGGTGGTATTCGTGACCCATAGCCTGACGGAAGCGGTCTATCTCGCCGACGAGGTGATCGTGATGTCGCCGCGCCCTGGCCGCATCGTCGATCATCTGCAGGTCTCGCTGCCCCGCCCACGCACCTATGAGATGCTGAGCGGCGACGCCTTCGGCAGTCTGCGCGACCGCATCTGGCGGCACATTCGCAAATCGGCGTGAGGCTGGCATGAGCGCGGCAACACTTCGCAGATTGATCGTGATCGGCCTCATTGTGCTGTGGGAGATCCTGCCGCGTGCCGGCTTCATTCCGGAACTGTTTCTGCCGTCGCTGTCCTCGACGCTCGCGGCCGGATGGAACGAGGCTGGCGAATACGGCCACGCCCTTGCCGTCACGCTCTACGAGGTCGCGATCTCGATGGCGTTCGCCTGCGGCGGCGGCATCTTGCTCGGCGCCATCGTCGGCAGCCTGCCGCGGCCGCGCATCCTGATCATGCCGATGGTCTCGAGCCTCTATGCGGTGCCGCTGGTCATCCTCTATCCCGTCTTCACGGTCTGGCTCGGCATCGGCTCGGAATCCAAGATCGCATTCGCTTCGATCTATGGCTTTCTGCCGACGATGCTGGCGACGGCCGCAGGCATACAGACCATCGATCCGCAGTTGCTGCTGGCCGCCCGCAGCATGGGCGCGACGCTGAGCCAGCGGCTGGTTCGCGTCATCATTCCAGCGGCGATCCCGACCGTGCTGTCAGGACTGCGCGTCGGCGGCGCGCTTGTGATCGTCGGTGTGGTGGTGTCGGAAATGCTGATCTCGTCCGCGGGCATCGGCTATCTGATCTCGCGCTACCGCACCATTCTCGATAGCCCGCATGTGTTTGCCGGCGTGTTGCTGGTGCTGGCGATGGCGATCGCCTTCAACGCCGCCATCAAATGGATCGAGCGCAAGGCCGCGATCTGGCAGACCGGCACACGCGCCGGGCAAGACTCCGCGGGCGAAGTCGCGCCCGCTGCCCTGCAGCCTGCGACCTGACGGAGTGTGAACGTGTTCGACCTGACGCTGACATTCGACAATGGTCCCGAGCCTGGCGTCACGCCGCGCGTGCTCGATATCTTACGCGAACGCGGCATCAAGACGACGTTCTTCGTGATCGGCAAAAAGCTCGGCGATGGCGAACGTCGCGGGCTGGCCGCACGCGCGCATGAAGAAGGCCACTGGATCGGCAATCATACCTTTACGCACACCGTGCCGCTCGGGCAGCAACGCGATCCGAACGCGGCACAAAGCGAGATCGGCCGGACGCAAGATGCAATCGGCAACCTCGCCCATGCAGAGCGCTGGTTCAGGCCGTTCGGCGGCGGCGGCAATCTCGATCGGCGGCTGTTGAAGCCCTCCGTGGTCGACTACCTCATCCGCAACAGGCATAGCTGCGTGCTCTGGAACGCGATCCCGCGCGACTGGGACGATCCCGATGGCTGGGTCGACCGAGCCCTCGACCTGTGCCGCTCGCAGCCGTGGAGCCTGATGGCGCTGCACGATCTGCCTGGCGGCGCCATGGATCACCTTGAGCGCTTTCTCGACCGAGCAGAGGAAGCTGGCGCGCTCTTCCACCAGGACTTTCCGCCCGACTGCGTCCCGATCCGGTCGGGCAAGATCGTGCTGCCCATTCAGCCCTACCTTTCCAACATCGAAGAGAGTGTCACAACATGAGGATCGCGAGTTTCAAGGCAGGTCAGACGGCAACCTACGGCCTGGTCACGAACGCAGGCATTATCGATGCCGGAAAACGGCTTAAGGCCTATCCAACCCTGAAGTCGCTGCTCGCCAACGGATTGCTCGACGAACTGAAAGCGCTGCAGGGTGAGCGTCCCGATTACGCATTGGCGGAAATCGAGTTGCTGCCGACCGTGCCCGACCCGGACAAGATCTTCTGCATCGGCGTCAACTACGCCACGCACCTTGCCGAAAGCGGCCATCCCACGCCGCCGCATCCGATGATCTTCACCCGTTTCGCCAATAGCCAGGTCGGTGGCGGCCAGCCGATGATCCGGCCGCTGGAATCCGAACGTTTCGATTACGAGGGCGAGATGGCCGTCATCATCGGCAAGGCCGGCCGCCGGATTTCGCGGGAAGAGGCGCTCGCACATGTTGCGGGCTATGCCTGCTACAATGACGGCAGCATCCGCGACTGGCAGCGCCACACCTCGCAATTCGCGCCGGGAAAGAATTTTGTCGGCACCGGCGCATTCGGACCGTGGATGGTCACCACAGACGAAATCCCTGATATCAGCAAGCAGGCCATTGCGACCCGCCTCAACGGCGTCGAAGTGCAGGCCGCGCCGATCTCGGACCTCGTGTTCGACGTCCCTGCCCTGATCGCCTACTGCTCGACCTTCACCGAACTGGTTCCGGGCGACGTCATCGTCACCGGCACCACCGGCGGCGTCGGCGCCTACCGCACGCCGCCGCTGTGGATGAAGGATGGCGACGTGGTCGAGGTCGAGGTATCCGGCATCGGCGTGCTGCGCAATCCTGTGAAAGACGAGGTTGCGGCGGCTGCGACACGTGCGGCTTGAAACGAGAGGCATAACAACAAGAGCACGGAGACGATGATGAACCTGCCGAAACATCTTCTGCCGACCACCGTCGTTGGCAGCTACCCGCAGCCGGAATGGCTGGTCGATCGCGCGATGTTGTCAAAGGTGGTGCCGCGCACGCGCCTGCACGCGATGTGGCGGCTGCCTGCGGAGCACCTGGAAGAAGCGCAGGACGACGCCACCATCGTTGCGATCAGGGACATGGAGCGCGCCGGCATCGACATCGTGACCGACGGCGAAATCCGCCGCGAGAGCTATTCGAATCGCTTCGCCACCGCGCTTGAAGGCATCGATGACGAAAATCCGGCGATGATCACCTCGCGCAGCGGACACGAAACGCCGGTACCGCGTGTGGTCGGTCCGGTAAAACGCCGCGGCCCGGTCGAGCTGCACGACATGGAATTTCTGCGCCAGAATACCGATCGCGCGGCCAAGATCACCCTGCCCGGCCCGTTCACGATGAGCCAGCAGGCGAAGAACGAGTACTACAAGGACGACGAGGAGCTGGCGATGGCATTTGCCGAAGCCGTCAACGCCGAAGCGCTCGATTTGCAAAAAGCCGGCGCTGACGTGATCCAGCTCGACGAACCCTGGGTGCGCAACAACCCGGACCTTGCCCGCCGCTACGCCGTCAAGGCGATCAACCGCGCCCTGCAAGGTATTACCGTGCCGACCGTGGTGCATCTGTGCTTCGGCTATGCCGCGGTCGTCCCCGGCTCAACCAAGCCGGCCGGCTATTCCTTCCTTGCTGAACTTGCCGACACCAGTGCCGAGCAGATTTCGATCGAGGCGGCGCAGCCGAAGCTCGATCTCGGCGTGCTCAAGGATTTATCGTCGAAGAAGATCATGCTCGGCGTGCTCGACCTCGGCAATCCCGAGATCGAAGCCGCCGATGTGGTGGCCGGCCGCATCCGCAACGGCCTCAAGCACGTCGCCGCCGACCGGCTGGTCATCGCGCCCGATTGCGGCATGAAATACATGCCGCGCCATGTCGCGTTTGGGAAATTGAAGGCGATGTGCGACGCGGCAGCGACGGTGCGCAAGGAGATCAGCTAAGCGGCCTGCCCTGCAGCCACGCCGCGCCGCGCGCATACAAGGCCTCGACCTCGGGTCCCTTGAGGCCGGGCATGTCGCGCTTGACCGTGTAGCCGATGCGGGTCTGCAAATAGGCGAGATGGCGGTAGCCCGGCGGGAATTGCTCGAGGAGAGCCTTGTCCAGCACCGGCGCCGTACCCGGCGTGACGGGGTCCATGCGGTCCTTCTCATAGATCGGCTGGCGCAGCACGATGCCCCAGCGTCCCTCCCGCTTTTCGAGGAAGTCGTAGAATCGCCCGGTGCAGAGCACGTCGCACAGCACGCCCTCGACCTCGGCACGCTGCGAGATCGTCATTTTGGTCTGCGCAATCGCTCGGGCGCCTGCGAGGTCAACCGAGATGCCGCCGAGAAAATGCAGGATGCTGACGCCCTTGGCCCAGGCCTGCTTGCTGATTTCGATGAACTCGTCACCGGTGCCCTGCGTCCAGGTCGCCATCATGCGGCCGTCCGGATGCCAGACCGTGCGGAAACGCTCCCAGTCTCCGGCATCGCGCCAGATCGACCAGTTCTGCAACAATTCCCGGATCAGGCGATCGTCTTCAATTTCGGCGTGACTTAAGGGCATGCGGGCATTTTTTCCTTGGGACGTTTTTTTCTTGGGACGTATTTTCTCAAGCATCCATGAGACCCAACCGTGGGGGCTTCCACTGACAGGCCGGCGCCTTCACAACAGCTTCGCGCGGACGAACAGCGCACGCAAGGCGTCGGTCGCCTGCACGGTCAGCATCGCGTTATCAGCGGCGCCCTGCAGTGCTTGCACGGCTTCGGCATGCAGCGCGCGGAATTCGATCCATTCGATCGAGGAGAGATTGGTGATGAAGCGATAGGCCTGGCCGACGGTGGCGATCGACACCGTTTTGCCGTTCAGGCTGATCTTGAAGAGCGCCCGCAGCGGGGTGTCGGAATCGGCGGTATCGCCCGCAACTGCGGTCATGACGGAGATGGCGAACGCCGCGACGCGGTGAGGCCTTCGCGCAGACTCGGCACGACGACGAGCCGCTTGACCTCGCCGTTCCGGTAGGCCTGCAGGAACCTGTCGTAGTCCTTGATCGAGACGCAGCCGTTGGAATCACCGTTCGGCCCGAGCAGGTAGCTGTGCACGAGCAGGCCCGTTCGCCCGTGCATTTCGTTTTCGCCGATCGGGGTCATACGCAGCGCCGCGACGCCGTGAAACAGTTTCTCGCGCGGCTTCAAATCGTAAACGTTCGGCGGGGTCGCGCCGACCATGCGCTGGTCGACATGTGCCGGATTGTCCATCAGGTTGCCCAGCCCTGAGTGTGCCTCGAGCTTGGTGCCGCTCGGCAGATAAACGGCGCGGGCCGAAATGTCGTAGACGGCGGTCTGACTGTCATAGCCTAGCGCCCCCAGATCCTTGCGCTCGCTGAGCAGCCCATCCCCCGGCGTCAACGAGGCCAGCGAGAAGCGCATCGGCACCAGATCGGCAAGCTTCTCGAACATGGTGCGGTTGTCGGACGAGACCGGCGGCGGATCGCTTCTCGCCGACTGAAGGTTGGCCATGACCGGCCGGGACCTCGGGAGCGGGATGGCCGCTTCGACGGTCGGGGCCGGCGGCGGAGGCTGCACGTTCTCCTCGCGCGATTGCTCCTCGCGCGATTGTCCGCCCAACAGGATTTCGATGTAGGCGAACTCCGCATCGAAGTCCGCGCGCTGGGGGCGGGCGGCGGCACGCCAGGGATAGTTGATGGTCAGCGAACGCCGCACCGAGGCGGTGCCGAAGCGCTCGTCGAACGAGGATGTGCTGCCGACATTCGCGGATGCGGGCTTGATCAAGCCGACCACGTCGAAATCGGTCACCCAGGCGGCCAACCCCAATGCCATGGCGAGCGCCGCCGTCCCGAATGCCATCTCACGGAGCAATCGGGTACCGCGGCTTGACGCAAGCCCGGCTGCGCTGGTCTTGGCTCTATCCATTCGTCCCCGGATCGGCGCTTCTGAATCGAATGATTCCTAAGGGATTCACCGAATAAGTCCCACCATAATGCAAACCAAAGTAAGGCATAATCGAGACAATCGCTCACGGCTATCATGACCGGCCGAATTCACAGGTTCAAGCCTCGTATTGGTAAACGAGCCGGGGTTTTCGCCAGCAGAGCCGCGCTCAAGGCCGGAGAATTGGATTGGTATTCGGTGCCGGCGCCTCTTCCATCTCGGCGTCCTCTGGCAGCTTATCGCCATGTACGGCCAGCGCCGGCCCGATCCAGATCGGATCGGCCAGATGATCGCGGCGCGGGTTGGTCGTATTCGGATGGACCAGAACGCTCAGATTGCCATGGTTGAGCATCAGCCAAGGGACCAGTTCGGGGAATATCTCGCGGGCGAAGGCGACCTGGTACATGGCCTGATCGTGCGGGCCGACCTTGACGTCGTGCCACCGTCCGAGCGTGACCGAAAAGCGCTCGCCGATCCACGTGCGCAGTTGCTCGGCCTCCGCCCGCGTGGTCGCCGGATCGTAGTAGATGTGGGCGTGATAGCTGGCGATTTCGCCTAGTGGTCGCGGACCGCTCGAACCGGGCTCACCTGTCATTGCCTTCGCTCCACGCCATCGTTGGACCCGGCCGATGATCGCTGCAACCGGGGGCGTGGTCAATGTCAGCCCGTTCGCTTCTGGCCGCCCTCGAAGACGGTCATACCAGCGGCGGGGTCGAGATCAACCTCGGTCGCTTCCGTCAGCCGCGCCATCGTCATGTAGAAGCCGATCGCAAGGATCGATTCGACGATCTCCTGCTCGCTGAAATGCCTGCGCATGGCGGCAAAGACCGGTTCAGCGACGCGCACGTTCTCGATCACTTCGCGGCCGAACGCCAGCAGCGCCTGTTCGGCGGCATTGAAGGCGGCGTCCTCGTATTTGCCCTGTTCGATGCAGTCGATCTGCCGCTGGGTAACGCCGACGCCGAGCGCGATCGGAACATGCTGCCGCCACTCATATTCGCCGTGCTCCCATTGCGCGACCTGAAGAATCAGCAATTCGCGATTGACGTGGCTGAGCTTCTGGCGGTGCAGGATCGAATTGGCGAACCGCATCGCCGGAATGAAATTGGCCTCGGCATGCGCCATCATGCGGAAGATGTTCAATACGACCGGCATCCTGTCAAACGACGCACGCACATCGCCGCTGGTTGTCGCCGGATCGATCAGGGGAAGTCTGGCCATTCGCCTCTCCTTGCGCTTGCCGTTCTTATTGGCGGACGCTTCCGCGCTCTGGTTACTTCACGGTGGTTACTTCACGGTTGCCGGATCGCGCATCGCTCAGCGGCCACCCACTTCGCGGATCGGATCGGAGCCGTCCCAATCGGCGGCAACCCGGCGGATGTGCTCGAAGAAACTTCCCTTGCTTCCGCTGATGTCTGAAATCTCCACCACGGTGCCGGGATGGGCTTGGGTATCGAAATACGCGAAGCGGCCTTTTTCGCCGCCGATCTGGCCCTCGTGTCCCACTTTATAGCCAAGCGACAGAGCGCGGTCGTAGAGGGCCTGATATTCGCGGGTCCAGTACGACATATGCTGCAAGCCCTCGCGACCGGAATCGAGAAACTCTTTGTACATCGAGGGCGCGTCGTTGCGCTGCTGGATCAGCTCGATCTGGACATCGCCGGAATTGGCGAGCGCTACGCTCATCTCCATGGCGGAGTCCTGGCCGCGGTGGCGGAAGTAATCGGTCTTGACTTTGTCGATATAGTACCAGGGCCCGACGCCAATCACATTGACCCAATGATCCATGGCGGCTCGGATATCGCGGACGACATATCCGTTCTGGCAGACTGCACCAAAGATACGGCTCATCACGACCTCCCGTCTGCTGCCGGCGGTGTATCTCTCCGCCTCTTGTTTCTTATTGATGCCGCCGTTCAGCGACGCGAAGATCGAGGTCAAGTGCCAGCAGCGCATTGGATCGAAGAGCCGGAGGGGTGGCGCCGCGAGTCGCACCGTTCGTATGGAGAGAGCCCCCACCCGGATCGCACCGATGATGCGATCCGACCTCCCCCGCAAGCGGGAGAGGTGAAGCCACGCCCGTATCGCACTCAGCTCGCCTTCCCGAACAGCAGGGGCAACTGACGCGGGCCGCGAACGGTGCCTTCCGACCATGTAACCTTGCCGGCCGGGTCGAGCCTGAAATCCGGAATCCGCTTCAGCCATTCCTCGATCGCAACCGTCATTTCCATGCGAGCGAGGTTGGAGCCGACGCAGCGATGAATACCGAGGCCAAACGCGGCGTGGCGGTTCTCCTTGCGGTCGATGACCACCTTGTCGGCATCGGGGAACATGGCGGGATCGCGGTTGGCGGCCGGGAACGACAGCAGCACCATGTTGCCGGGCCTGACCGGGCAGCCGCTGACCGTCGTCTCCTTCATCACCTCACGTGCCATCGTCACCGGTGAGTAGGCGCGCAGCAATTCCTCAACTGCGAGCGGCATCAGCTCCGGCTCCTTGACGAGGCGCTCGCGGTCCGCGGGCGTCTTGGCCAGATGCCACAGCGAGGACCCGATCGCGCTCCAGGTGGTGTCGATGCCGGCGATCAACAGCAGCCGCAGCGAACCCAGCACGTGTTCGTCAGCCAACGGATTTCCATCCTTGTCTTTCGCCTTCATCAGGGTCGAGATCAGATCGTCGGTCGGATTCTTCTTGCGTTGCTCGATCTGGCCGGCGAAATAGCCAGTCATCTCCTTCACCGCCTCCATCAGCGCGTTGTCGTCCTTGATGCCGAGTTCAAGGATGCCGTGAATCCATTTGATGAAGAGGTCGCCGTCCTTCTCGGGAATCCCGAGCATGTGCGCGATGGCGCGCACCGGAATGTGCTTGGTGTAGCGGGCGGCGGCGTCGCATTTGCCGTCGGCAATGAACTCGTCGATCAGCTCGTTGCAGATCGCGCGGACCCGCGGCTCCAGCTTCTTCATCGCGTCCGGGGTGAAAGGCGGCAGCAGAATCTGCTTGGCCGGCTTGTGCTCGGGCGGGTCGGAGGTGATCGGCGGCGCGCGGGCCGTAATCTCCGGGCGAACGTCGCGCACGATCACGCGTCGGGACGAAAAGTGCTCGGTGTCGTAGGCGATTTCCTTCACCGCCTGGTACGTGGTCGGCATGTAGCAGCCGAGAAACCGGTCGGTATGAACGACCGGCGAAGCCGCGCGCAGCTCTTCCCAGATCGGAAACGGATCTTCCGTCCACACCGGGTCGGTATGGTCGAAATCGTTGATCCAGTCGGTGACTGGCGGATGCTCGGGCATGATCCTGGCGGAATCGGACATCGGAGCAATTCCTCTGCTTGGTTAGTTCAGATCGTAATGGATGAAAGATCCGCGACCGGATTATTCTTCGGTCACCTCGATGGCAATTTCCGGACAGTTACTCTGGGCGAGCCAGGCCTTGTCTTCCAGGCCCGCAGGCACAGAACCGTCGCCTGTTTCGTGCGCGTTGCCGAATTCGTCGAGCTCGAACAGTTCGGGGGCCAGTGATTTACAGCGCGCGTGTCCCTGGCATTTGTCCTGGTCGACGCGGATCTTCAGCTTTGCAGCCATCGCAGCGTTCCCCTCTTTGTGGCGCGCATTGTCTCGCGCGGCCTTTCGTCGGCGCAGCGGCACAGATCCGCCGCAGCACCGCGAAGTTATATCGTATTACATTCGCGTTGCCGTTGTGCTGTCAAGGCAAAAGTTATAGATCATGGAACTGAATGTCACCTCGACCCGCACGTAAAGCGCTGAATGCCTACCACCATGGGGATCTTCGTGATGCCCTGGTTCAAGCCGCGTTGCATGAAGTGGAACTAGGTGGTCCCGAAGCGATCAGCATCAGCGCGCTGGCCAAGAAACTCGGCGTCTCGCAGCCGGCGCCCTACAAGCATTTCGCCGATCGCGAGACGCTGCTGACGGCCGTGACGGCCGAAGCGTTTCGCCAGTTCAGCGCCATGATGCGTGCGGCGCTTGAAAAGCCGTCGAAGCAGTCGAAGCTGTCGCGTTTCGCGCAGCTCACGCTTGATTTCGGCCTGCGCCGCAACGGCATCTATCGCCTGATGTTCGCGTCTCGAACCATGGCATGCGCGCCGAAAGGCAGCGAGCTGCATAGTGCCGCAATGGAGACCTTCGAGCTCCTGGTAGAGGCGCTGGAGGCGCCCGCTGTAGAACTGTTGCGCGAGCGGAGCGCGCTCAAGGTCTGGGCCTCACTACACGGCGTGGTCATGCTCGCCGAACAGGGATTGCTCACCGGCCAGGCTGCCCATGTCAGCCGGGAAGAACTGGTCGAGGACATTGTGGCGGAAACCAAGCTCGCGCTGTCCGTTGCCATCGAGAAGGCCGGCAAGGCTGGTTCATGACGGCCAAGACTCCGACGGCCAAGATTCCGACGGCCAAGGCTCCGACGGCCGCGCCTCACATTGCCGACAATACCGACCTTTATGGCGGTATCGCGCTTGGCATCGCCGCAGCCGCAGCGCTCATCGTCGCTAACTCACCACTCGGGCCGGAGTATCAGGCGCTGTTGCATACGACCGGCGAGGTGCGGATCGCATCGATCGGACTGAGCAAGACGCTCGAACACTGGATCAACGACGGCTTGATGGCGGTGTTCTTTCTGCTGGTCGGCCTCGAGATCAAACGCGAGGCGATCGAGGGTGCGCTGGCGAGCCCGAAGAAAGCGGCATTGCCCGTGATCGCCGCGTTCGGCGGATTTGTCACGCCGGCCGCCATTTTTGCCGCGATCAACTGGGGCGATGCCGAGGCGTTGCGCGGCTGGGCCATACCGGCAGCCACCGACATCGCCTTTGCGCTCGGCGTCTGCGCCATGCTGGGACGCAAGGTACCGGCCTCGCTAAAGACTTTTCTGTTGGCCCTCGCGATCATCGACGACCTCATGGCTATCATCGTCATCGCGATGTTCTATGCTGCCGACCTTTCGGTTCTGGCGCTGGGGCTCGGCGCACTCGGCATCGCTGCGCTTGTGGTCCTCAACCTGCTCGATGTGCGAAGGCCCGCATTCTATTTGATCGCCGGCCTTTTCACCTGGGTCTGCGTGCTCAAATCCGGCGTGCATGCGACACTTGCCGGTGTCGCTGTCGGCTTCGCGATGCCGCTGACCCGGCATAATGGCCACAGCCTGCTCGAGGACACCGAACATGCACTCAAGCCGTGGGTCAGTTTCGCCATCGTGCCGCTCTTTGCCTTCGCCAATGCAGGCGTATCGTTTCATGGGCTGACCTTGGAAAAGCTGACAGGGCCGATACCACTTGGGATCATCGCGGGGCTGTTCATCGGCAAGCAGATCGGCGTCTTCGGCGCCTCTCTGCTCGCCGTCAGGCTGGGCCTCGCTGCGATGCCGGACGGGGCCACGACGACGAAATTCTATGCCACGGCCATCCTGACCGGCATCGGTTTCACCATGAGCCTCTTCATCGGAACGCTCGCGTTCGACGACGAAGTCGTCCTCGCGCAGGTCCGCCTCGGCGTTCTCCTGGCATCTCTGCTGTCCGGCATCATAGCGGCCGTGATGTTCTCCATCATCGGGAAGTCCAACGGAATTTCTTCGAAATGACGGAAAGATCCGGCGAACTCGTCACCGACACATGACGCCTTTGCCCTGCCCCGGGCCCCAGAATCCCTTGACCTCGGTTTTGTCCACGCGGCGCAAACGCGCCACACCTGCCGCAAGATCGAGGGCCCGCGCGGCGACCGCTGCTTGTATTCGCCGCGGCCAAATGGTCATGTGGGCCAGTCAAAGGCGGCGTCGATTGAGCACCAGTATTACCAAGTCCACTGCACCTCGGCGGCTGAGGTTCGCGCCAGCGCGATCCGTCAGAAGCCTGGCGCTCGGCGTGCTGGTGTCGTTCTGCCTTTCAGGTCTGGCCCTCGGAAAAGACAAAGACGACGATGAGGAAGATGCGGCCACAACCAAGCCGGCCCTGCCGAACTTCTACCTCGATATGAGAACCATCTACTCGACGCTGCCTGCCGGCTCGCTCTCGATCGGATTCAGCGCGCCTCCGTTGTTATCGAGGCTGGCGAACCTTTCCTCGCTCCGAACCCGGACCTCGCCGTCCAGCCAGAGCGTCTCGGTCGACCTGCCCTTGACCGTCGATGTCAACGATTGGCTCTCGGTGTATGGCGGGGTCAGCGGAGCCACCTCGCAGGCGGGTACCGATCCCTGGACGACGTTCTCGATCTACGCCTTTACCGTCGGATTTCAGGCCGACATCTATCAGCAGAACGGCGGAACGTTTCCGACCATCACCATCCAAGCCAACGCGACGCGATCGATTTCCGACGCGCCGCTGGCCACGACGGCCTACAACACCATCCTCGAGGCGGACTACGCGCTGAACGCGGATGAAACGCGCGGGCTGCTCGCTGGCGCGCAATACGCCAGAGTCTTCGTCGATACCCCGCTCGCCCGCGTCAGCCCCGATATCATGGGCTATGTCGGCGGCTATTATCAGTGGGACAACAACTGGAAGCTTACCGGCCGCTTCGGCGTGCAGCACTTCGGCGGCGCGCAGCTCCTGAACCTGACGCCGTTTGCCGCGTTCACCCAGCCGATCGTGCGGTTCGACCTCGACCGTATGGACGACGACGACAACCGACTGTTCGGCATTACCGCGCAGATCGCCTGGACGCCGAAGCCATCGTATCAGCTAACGCTGCGAACGCCGCTCTACGCGATCAAGAATTAGCGGCGGGTGCGGCCGGTTTCATGCCGGATGCGGGTCGCGCACGGCCGCGCCGCGCAAAAGCTTCCCGATCTCCGGCTTGCAGGCGCCGCAATTGGTGCCGGCCTTCAGGCGCCGGCCAACGTCGTCGACGCTGGCCGCACCTTTCTGGATTTCGGCGGATATCTGATGCTGCCCCACGCCGAAGCACGAGCAGACGATGGGTCCGACGTCTTGAGCGGCATCGAGCGGCTGTCCCGTCAGCAACGACATCCGCGCACTCGGTGACAACTCCTGTTCCGCGAACAGGCCGGAGAGCCACGACCGCGAAACCAGCCTGTGATCGGGTGCGATGAACACGCAACCCTCCAGCCGGCCGTCGCGAACAGCGGCGTAGCGGAAGCGGCCAACCTTCGGATCGCGATAGGCGATCCACTCGATGTCGTGCCCGACGCGGAGTTGCGCCCGCGCCCAATCGCGCCAGCTCGGCGGCCGCTCGTCGCCAGCGAGCTCCATCCGCCAGCACGTCCCTGAAAGGCCGCCGACCCAGTAACCCGCTTCGGGATGCTCGATCTCCCGGCGGCTGAGGATGAAAGCATGCCATTTCGGCAAGTAAGCCGCCGCCTTGACCGGCGTGTGTTTGGACTCCGGCTGTCCGGAGATCGGATCGGTCGCCGGATTGACCAGCGCGTTGACCCGGCCGTCGCCGGCATACTCACCATTCCAGTGCATCGGCACGAACACGCAGCCGCGCCGCTGCTCGGCGGCAACGACGACGCGCGCCACCATCTCGCCCCACGGGCTGGTCAGCCGCGCAAGCCCGCCATTCTCCACGCCGGCTGCGCGTGCGTCGTCGGGGTGGAATTCCGCACAGGGCTCGAAGATGTGCGCCAGCAGCCGCGGCGATTTCCCGGTCCGCGTCATGGTGTGCCATTGATCGCGGACCCGCCCGGTATTGAGCACCAGCGGATAGTCGCGGCTGGTCGCGTTCACGGCAGCACGCGGCGTCACCGGCACGAAACGGGCTTTGCGGTCGGCAGTAAAGAATTCGCGCGTTTCGAACATCCGCGGCGTGCCGGTCGGATATTCGCGCGTCACAGGCCATTGGATCGGAGTAAGCGCATCGTAAGCGCGGTCGTCGAGCGTGTTCAGGGCGGACAGATCGAAATCGCGCGTCCCGTTATTCTCGAAACTCGAAAGCCCGGCGTGCTCGCGGAAGATCGCCGCAGCACTCGGATAGTCGAACCCCGAAAAGCCCATGCGCCGGGCGACGTCGCAGACGGTCCGCCAATCGGCTCTTGCAGCGCCGGGCGCCGGCAAGAACGGTCGCTGCCGGGAAATGCGGCGTTCGGAATTGGTGACGGTGCCGTCCTTTTCGCCCCAGGTGAGCGCCGGCAGCAATACGTGAGCGTGACGCGTGGTGTCGGTATGCCGCATGCAATCGGACACGACGACGAGCTCGCATGCCTCGAGCGCGCGGCGCACGCGATCGGCATCCGGCAGGCTGACCAGCGGATTGGTGGACATGATCCAGACCGCCTTGATGCGCCGATCGGCAATCGCGTCGAACATGTCGATGGCCTTGAGGCCCTGCTTGTCCGCGATCACAGGCGATTGCCAGAAGCGTTGAACGATGTCGCGGTGCTGCGGGTTCTCGATCTCCATATGGGCGGCGAGCTGGTTGGCCAGCCCGCCGACTTCCCGGCCGCCCATGGCGTTGGGTTGTCCAGTCAGCGAGAACGGCCCCATACCGGGCCGCCCGATGCGGCCGGTCAACAAATGACAATTGATGATCGAGTTGACCTTGTCAACGCCACTGCTCGACTGGTTGATACCTTGCGAATAGAGCGTGACCACCCGCTCGGTTTTGGCAAACCAGTCGAAGAACAACGCCACTGCGCCCTCGCCCAGCCCACAGATGTCGGCCGTCTGTGCGACCGTCTGGCCGGCGACCTGCCGCAGCGCGGCTTCGGCGCCAGTGGTGAAGCCATCCACGAAGGCGCGATCGATGGCATTGCGCGATGCAAGATGCGCGAGCAACCCGTTGAACAGCACGGAGTCGCTGCCCGAGCGAAGCGGCAGGTGCAGATCGGCGCCGTCACATGTCGCGGTCCGCCGCGGGTCGATCACGACGATGCGGCACGCGGGGTTGCTGGCCTTGGCCGCCACCATGCGCTGGTAGAGGATCGGATGGCACCAGGCGGCATTGGAGCCGACGAGGACCAGGAGATCGGCGGTTTCGAGGTCCGCATAGCAACCCGGAACGGTGTCGCTGCCGAACGCACGCTTGTGGCCTGCCACGCTCGAGGCCATGCACAGCCGCGAGTTGGTGTCGATGTTCGCAGTGCCGATGAAGCCCTTGGCGAGCTTGTTGATGACGTAATAGTCTTCGGTGAGAATCTGGCCGGAGACATAGAAGGCGACCGAATCCGGTCCATGCTCGCGGATGATTCTGCCAAATGCCTCCGCGACATGGTCGAGCGCCGTATCCCAGTTCGTTTCCTGTCCGTTGACCACAGGCGCGAGCAGCCGCCCCTCGAGGCCGATGGTCTCGGCGAGCGCCGAGCCTTTCGCGCACAGCCGCCCGAAATTGGCGGGATGAAGCGGATCGCCCCGGACGGTCACGGCGCCGGCGGGACCTCTGTCAGCGACAACGCCGCAGCCGACCCCGCAATACGGACAGGTTGTCTTCACTGCCACGGGCGATCACCCTCACTCGGCGGGCACAACCGCTGCCGTTTGGACGCTAAGCCAGACCATGCCGTTCTCCACCTTGGTCGGATGCGCGCGCGTGCATCCCTCGTCGGGCGCGACCGCCATGCCGCTTCTGAGCTCGATGACGAAATTGTGCAGCGGACAGGTGACGCGCTTGTTGTGGACGATGCCTTGCGACAACGGTCCGCCCTTGTGCGGACAGCGGTCGTCGAGCGCGAACACCTCGTCCTCGCTGGTCCGGAATACCGCAATGTCTCCCGAGGCCGTCCTCACCACGCGCGAGCCGAGAACGGGAATGTCGTTCAACGCCCCGATTTCGATCCATTTGGTCATGCGAGTTCGAGCTCCGCCAGCGGGGTGAATTCGTTACGGTCGACGCCGCGCTGGGCGCGCGCCGCCCAGGGATCGCTCTGCGAGAATTGCTGCGAATGGGCGAAGCGGCTGAACAGCGCCTTGCGGTTGGCGACATCGTCGACCACCTGCTTGCGGATCGCATCGAGGCCGACCCGATCGCACCACTTGTACATGCGCTCCAGATACCAGCCCTGTTCGCGATAAAGCTGAGTCAGCGCAGCAATGATTTCGAGCGTCTCCTCCTCCGTCGCTGCCTTGGCCAGGAATTCGGTTCCCTTGATGTGAAGACCGGCAGCGCCTGCGAAATGGATCTCGAATCCGGAATCGACGCAGACGACGCCGACGTCCTTGCAAGTCGCTTCCGCGCAGTTGCGCGGACAACCGGAGACCGCGAGTTTCACCTTGGCCGGCGTCCACGAGCCCCACATGAACTTCTCGAGCTTGATACCGAGGCCGGTCGAATCCTGCGTGCCGAAACGGCACCATTCCGATCCGACACAGGTCTTCACCGTGCGCAATCCCTTGGCATAGGCATGACCCGACACCATGCCTGCATTGTTAAGATCGGCCCAGACGGCGGGCAGGTCCTCCTTCTTCACGCCCAGAAGATCGATGCGCTGTCCGCCGGTCACCTTGACGGTCGGAATCTTGAACTTGTCCGCGACGTCGGCGATGGCGCGCAATTCATCCGGCGTCGTGACGCCGCCCCACATCCGCGGCACGACAGAGTACGTTCCGTCCTTCTGGATATTGGCGTGAACGCGCTCGTTGATGTAGCGCGACTGCTGATCGTCGCGATACTCGCCGGGCCAGGTGGCGAGCAGATAATAGTTCAGGGCAGGCCGGCAGGAGTGGCACCCGTTCGGCGTCTTCCAGTCCATGAACTTCATGACATCGGGGATGGTCTTCAATCCATTCTCGACGATGACGCGGCGCGCGTCATCGTGGCTGTGATCGGTGCACGCGCACATCGGCTTGACCTTCGGCGCCGCCGAATAGTCGCCGCCGAGCGTGAAAGCGAGAACCTGCTCGACCAGGCCGGTACAGGAGCCGCACGACGACGACGCCTTGGTGTGGGCACGCACGTCGTCGATCGTGAAGAGTTTCTTTTCGCTGATTGCCTTGACGATCGTTCCCTTGCAGACGCCGTTGCATCCGCAGATTTCCGTATCATCGCTCATGGCGGCGACCGAGTTCTTGCCGCTATGGCCACCGTCGCCGAGATTGGCGGCGCCGAACACCAGCCGCTCGCGCATCTGCGAAACGTCAGTGCCGTCGCGCAGATGCTGGAAGTACCACGGGCCGTCGATGGTATCGCCATAGAGCACGGCGCCGACGATCTTCTTGTCGCGCAGGATGATGCGCTTGTAGACGCCGCGGGAGGCGTCCTGCATGACGATCTCTTCCTTGTCCGCACCCGGCGCGAAGTCGCCGGCGGAGAACAGGTCGATCCCGGTCACCTTCAGCTTGGTCGAAACCACCGACCCGTCATAGGTGGCGAATCCCTTCATGGCGAGGTGGTTGGCGCAGACCTTGGCTTGGTCGAACAAGGGAGCCACGAGCCCGTAGGTCTGGCGCCGGTGCTGCACGCATTCGCCGACGGCGTAGATTCGGCCGTCGTAGGTCTGCATGGTGTCGGAGACCACGATGCCGCGCTCGCAATAGAGGCCCGCCTTGCGCGCCAGCTCGACATTCGGGCGGATGCCGACCGCCATCACGACCAGATCAGCAGGGATCTCTTCGCCGTCGGCGAAGCGCACACCGGTTACGCGATCCTCGCCGAGAATCGCCTCCGTTTGCGCCGGCATCTTGAACACCATGCCGCGCTCTTCCAGCGACTTGCGCAGCAATCCGCCCGCGACCTGATCGAGCTGGCGCTCCATCAGCGTGTCGAGCAGATGCACGACGGTGACGTTCATGCCGCGCTTCATCAGGCCGTTGGCCGCCTCGAGGCCGAGCAGACCGCCGCCGATCACGACGGCGTTCTTGAAGCTCGTCGAGGCCTGGACCATGTGCTCGACGTCCTGGATATCGCGAAAGCCGATGACGCCCCGGAGATCCTTGCCCGGAAGCGGCAACATGATCGGGTTCGAGCCGGTGGCGATCAGCAGGCGATCATAGGGTACGCGCGCGCCCTCTCTCGTCACGACTTCGCAGGTACGCCGATCGATCATCTCGATCATTTCGCCCTTGCGCAGCGTGATCCCGTTGTCCTCGTACCACTGCTCCGTGTTGAGCATGATGTCGTCGACGGTCTTCTCGCCGGCAAGCACGGGCGACAGCAGAATTCGGTTGTAGTTGCCGTATGGCTCGGAGCCGAACACGGTGATGTCATAGAGATGGGGCGCACGGTCCAGCAGCAATTCCACCGTGCGGATGCCGGCCATGCCGTTGCCGATCACCACCAACTTCGGCTTGTTTACTTTGTCGAGCATGCTCTGCCTTCTAATTCAGGTTCCGATGGCCCCGCTCGGCGACGCAACTCTGCATCGTCGATTGGCGAGAATTGTTGATGATTGAGGAGCGCCCATCGGCGGGCAGAGTATCGTCGACTATGACGATCGATATCTTGCATATTCAAGAGACGTGCCAACGCCGAACCCGTAATTCTTCGGGCGCAACACAGCGCTTCAGCCGATAAATCGGGAACTGGCTGCACCTTCGCGTGCATGGATGCCCAAAAAATCACCCGCAAGGGCTATCCATTGTGCACAACGCGAATACTTCACCGTGACTCGATGGCAATGTGCCCGTGGAAATAGCACGGCACCGGACTGGCGGCTTTCAGGAAAGCTTTTCCGTTAATACTTCGCACAGCATAATAAAACACCACACTGCACGTTCGGGCGGCTGGTTTTGCCAACAAACGGAGCAGCGGCCGCATTCGCGGCAGTTTGGGCGCACCCGGCAAGGTACTGCAAATACACGCTAAGTGGCGCGCTTCTTTGTCTGGCACGTGATTTGCTGACGCTGAGACCTAGAGTACGTCTCAACGACGAGCCGACTCGCTTCCCAAATTCCGTCTCTTTGTGCCGAGATCACCGCGCGGCCCGCGCGGTATCACAGGCCGCTGTTCGAGGCTGCTCGATGAAGTTTGCTGAATTCAAGAAGGCCGGCCACTGGCCCACGCTACTCGCCGCCTTTCTCTATTTCGACATAAGCTTCATGGCTTGGGTCGCGCTCGGTCCGTTGATCGTCTACATCGTGCATGACATGAACCTGGCCGTCGACGAGAAGTTCACGCTCGTCGCCATCCCGGTTCTGGCCGGCGCATTGCTGCGCGTGCCGATGGGCATTCTCGCCGATCTGTTCGGCGCCAAACGGACCGGAATTGTCGCGCAACTCGTCGTCATCGCCGCGACGTCCTGGGTTTGCTATTTCGGGCTCCCGAGCAAGCTGTCGGTCGAAATCTTCGGTCTCGCGCTCGGCATCGGCGGCGCTTCCTTCGCAGTGGCACTGCCGCAGGCGAGCCGCTGGTATCCGCCGCAATATCAGGGCGTGGTGATGGGGATCGCCGGCGCCGGCAACATGGGTGTCGTACTCGACACGATGTTCGCGCCGACGATTGCCGAGCTTTGGGGCTGGCAAGCCGTGTTCGGCGTGCTGCTCGTTCCGATGGTGCTGATCCTCGCCTACTACGCCTATGCCGCCAAGGACGCGCCCGGAGAGCGCAAACCGATTTCGCTGAAGGCCTATGGTACGCTGCTGCGCGACCCCGACAGCCGCTGGTTCATGTTCTTCTACTTCATCACCTTCGGCGGCTTCGTCGGACTGGCCAATGCGTTGCCACTGTATTTCACGGTGCAATATCACGTATCAGGCGTCGCGGCGGGCCTGCTGGTTTCCTTGATCGTCGCTTTCGGTTCGGGTTTCCGCCCCGTCGGCGGCCTGATCGCCGACCGCATCGGCGGCATCCGCTCACTGTCGATGTTCTTTGGCGTCGTCGTGGCGGCGTATCTCGTCATCGCCTTCATGCCGGAGGGGCCGGCCGCGCCAGCGGCTGCGGGTTGGGCGCTCACCGAAATGCCGCGGATCGCCTGGATGTCGGTGCTGCTATTCTCGATCGGAGTCCTCGCGCTCGGCATGGGCAATGGCGCAGTGTTCCAGCTTATTCCGCTCCGCTTCCGGCAGGAGATCGGCCTGATGACCGGCATGGTGGGTTGCGCCGGAGGCATCGGCGGCTTCTTCCTTGCCAAGGCCCTCGGCGTCGCCAAGGGCATGACCGGCGGCTTCGGCGCAGGCTTCCTGTTTTTCGGCCTGCTGGCGTTGCTTGGTTTCCTCGGACTTGCCATGGTCAAGGTGCGCTGGCGCACCACATGGGGCGCCGCATCGGGAGCGCGGGTCTGACGGCGCGCTGCTAAATTGACAGGTCGCGCGGGTGACAATCGGTTCGCAGCGGAATCTCGGGGTTCGTGTCGGCTTCGTCAGCGAGACCGGCAAGCGCTCCGCCAATGAGGATTATGTCGGGACCTGTCTCGGCCGATCTGGGGTAAGCAACCGCGACATCGTCGCCGCCGTCGCTGACGGTGTCGGCGGATACAAAGGCGGACGCGAGGCCGCCGAGCTTGCGGTTCGTTGCTTCATCGACGCCTATTATTCTCTCCCCGAGACGCTCGGCGTACGCCGCCGGGCGTCGCGCTCGCTGGAAGCCGCCAATAGTTGGATCTATACGCAAGGCCGCACCGATCCTCGCCTCAGCGGCATGAGTTGCGCCTTCTCGTCGATCATCCTGTCGCGACGGGTTTGCCACATCATTCACATCGGCGATACCCGCGCCTATCGCCTGAGCGAGGGGCGGCTGGAGCGGCTGACCACCGACCACATCGCCGGACGCGGTGATCTCGCTCACCTGCTCAACCGCGCCATCGGCTTCGAGGATTTTGCCCGCTTCGACTACGCCACCGTCGGGTTGCGGCAACACGACAGGCTTATGATCTGCAGCGACGGCGTCCACGGCGTACTCGCCGATCACCGCCTGCAGCTACTATTGAGCGAGCGCACCTCGCCGGAAGAATCCGCTCGCGCACTCGTCGACGCGGCGCTGGGTGCCGGCTCCACCGACAACATGACCGCGTTGGTGCTCGATGTCGTCGACCTGCCACCCGCCGACAGGGACGAGCTCACCCATTCGATCGCGACGCTTCCAATCCTGGATTTGCCTGAGACGGGCGACGTGATCGATGATTTCACGCTCGGCGAAATATTATCGGACGGCCGCTACAGCCGACTCTTCAAGGCGATTGACAAGCGGCAGGGCCGCGAGGTCGTGCTGAAGTTTCCACATCCGCGCGTTGCCAGTGAGGGTTCCTATCGCCTCGCCTTCGTCCGCGAGGCATGGGTCGCGGCCCGCGTGCGTAGCCTGTGGATCGGAGAGATCATCGAACTGCCTGCCGAACGGCAGACTCGTCTCTATTCGGTGATGCCGCTCTACGAGGGCGAAACGCTGGAGCAGCGCCTCAATCGTTCGCCGCAGCTTTCGCTGGCCGAAGGCATCGGCATCGCGACCAAGCTGGCGCGCGCGGTTGCCACCCTGCATCGTGCCGGCATCATCCATCGCGACATCAAGCCCGACAACGTTATCCTGTTGAAGGCCGGCGGGTTGCGGCTGGTCGACCTTGGCGTCGCGCGCGTGCCGTTGCTCGAGGACTTCCCGGCCGAGGATATCCCGGGCACGCCGAGCTACATGGCGCCGGAGTTGTTCGGCGGGCGGCCCGGCGACGAATTTTCCGATCTCTATGCGCTCGGCGTCACCGTGTACCGGATGTTCACTGCGGCCTATCCCTACGGCGAAATCGAACCGTTCTCGCGGCCTCGCTTCGGCAAGCCAACCTACCTCTCGCGCTATCGCCCTGATCTGCCGGCCTGGCTGGACGCGGTAGTCGGCAAGGCGCTCAACGTCGATCGTGCGCAACGCTACGGCGACGTCATCGAATTCTCGCACGAGCTCGAAAACGGCGCGATGTGGGCGAAACCTGCCGTCACGTCACGGCGCTCGCTCTACGAGCGCGACCCGCTGGTGTTCTGGAAGAGCCTGTCGGCGGGCCTGATCGTGCTCGTCATCCTGCTGCTCGCGTGGATCGTAAAAAATTAGCCCGACGCTGGGTGGAGCGTCGGGCCATATCATGAGCGAAGCAAGCCGGGCTGGCTTCGCCACCTGGTTCACACCCCGGTCTGGGTGATGAACTTGGTATTGAAATAACCCTCCATCGCCTCGGTGCCGCCCTCCGAACCGTAGCCGGAATCCTTGACGCCGCCGAACGGCACTTCGGGCAGGGCCAGACCAAAACTGTTGATCGAGACCATGCCGGCTTCGATCGCCGCGCCGATCGCGGTCGCCGTCTTGGTCGAGCTGGTGAAGGCGTAGGATGCGAGACCGAACGGCAAGCGGTTGGCCTCTTCGGCCACCTCGTCGAAGGTCGAGAACCGCGAGATCAGCGCCAGCGGCCCGAACGGCTCCTCGTTCATGGCGCGCGCATCCTTCGGCACGTCGCTGACGACCGTCGGCTCGAAGAAGTAGCCCTTGTTGCCGACGCGGTGACCGCCGGTCTCGAGCTTGGCGCCCTTGCCGACCGCATCCTGCACCATGCCCTCGATGGCGGTGACGCGGCGCGGATTGGCGAGCGACCCCATCTTCGAGTCAGGATCGAGACCATTGCCGACCTTCATCGACTTGGCGCCTTCGACGAATTTGTCGACGAATTCACGGAATACATCGTCCTGCACCAACATGCGGGTCGGCGAAATGCAGACCTGGCCGGCGTTGCGGTACTTCGCTGCCGCCAGAATCTTCGCCGCCGACGTGACGTCCGCATCCTTGAACACGATTGCCGGTGCGTGGCCGCCCAACTCCATGGTGGCGCGCTTCATGTGCAAGCCCGCCAATGCGGAGAGCTGCTTGCCCACGACGGTCGATCCGGTGAAGGAAATCTTGCGGATCACCGGATGCGGAATGAGATATTCCGAAATCTCCGAAGGCACGCCGAAGACCAGGTTGATGACGCCATCGGGCACGCCCGCGTCGGCGAACGCCTTGATCAGTTGCGCCGGAGATGCCGGGGTTTCCTCGGGCGCTTTGACGATAATGGAGCAGCCGGCTGCGAGAGCCGCGGAGAGCTTGCGAACGACCTGGTTGATCGGGAAATTCCAGGGCGAAAAGGCCGCAACCGGGCCAACCGGCTCCTTGACTGCGATCTGGTAAATGCCAGGACCACGGGCCGGGATCACCCTTCCATAGGCGCGCTTGGCTTCCTCGGCGAACCACTCGATGATGTCGGCCGCCGCCATCGCTTCGATTTTCGCCTCGGCCAGCGTCTTGCCCTGCTCCATCGTCAACAGCGGCGCGATCTCGTCATTGCGCTCGCGCATAATCGCGGCCGCCTTGCGCATGATCTTGCAACGGTCGAACGGCGCCACCGCGCGCCAGACCTTAAAACCCTTGGCGGCGGCTTCCAGCGCCTCATCAAGATCGGCACGATCGGCATGTGCAACGGTGCCGATCGTCTCCTCCGTTGCCGGGTTGAGCACGGCGATGGTCCTGCCCGACTGGCTCGGACGCCATTTGCCGTTGATGAAGAGTTGGGTATTCGAATATGCCACGAGACTTTCTCCCTGAGCTTATTAGTCGCCAAATGGCGCGCGCGGCGGAAATCAGGCGCCTATATGATGGAAGCCCGATCGAATTGCAAAGCCGATTCAAGGGTGTGGCCGCGCGACCGACGCATAGCGCCCCCACGACCCCGCGCCATTTCGGGACTCAGATCGCTTCGAACCTCGGCTGCTGGGTGAGGGCCGCAAAATCCGGCCATGGCGTCACGCCACCGTCACCTTGCGACCCCCAGCGGGCGGCCAGCGTCACGCCGCCAAAATCATTTCGGGTGCCGCTGCAGGCAAATTCTGGCTGTCGGCGACCGCGCGATTGGTGATCTGTCCGCGGTGCACGTTGAGTCCGGCCCGCAGATGCGGATCCTCGATCAGCGCGCGGATGCCCTTTTCAGCCAGCGCAAGGCCGAACGGCAGCGTGGCATTGTTGAGCGCATGGCTCGACGTCACCGGCACCGCGCCCGGCATGTTGGCGACGCAATAGTGCACGATCTCGTCGACGAGATAGGTCGGCGCCTGATGGGTCGTCGGCCGCGACGTCTCGAAGCAGCCGCCCTGGTCGATCGCAACGTCGACCAGTACGGCACGGTATTTCATGCGGCCGAGATGCGCGCGCGAGACGAGCTTCGGCGCACTGGCGCCCGGCACCAGCACGGCGCCGATGACGACGTCGGCCGCAATGACCTCCTCTTCGATCGCTTCCAGCGTTGCATAGCGTGTGCGCACGCGCCCCTGGAACATCTCGTCAAGAACACGAAGGCGCGGCAGCGAGCGGTCCAGGATAACGATGTCGGCGCCGAGCCCTGCGGCCATCCGCGCGGCATGCGTGCCGACCACGCCACCGCCGATCACCGCCATCCTGCTCGGCGCCACGCCGGGCACCCCGCCGATCAGCTTACCCATTCCGTCCGCCGATTTCCGCAGGGCAGCGCCCGCAGCCTCGATCGCCAACCGTCCCGCCACTTCGCTCATCGGCGCAAGCAAGGGAAGCCCTCCATGGGCGTCGGTCACCGTCTCGTAAGCGATCGCAGTGCAGCCGGATGCCAGAAGCCCCTTGGTCTGCGCCGCGTCCGGCGCAAGGTGCAAATAGGTGAAGAGGATCTGATTGTCGCGAAGCTGGCGCCATTCGCTCGGCTGCGGCTCCTTGACCTTGACCACCATATCAGCGGTCGCGAAAATTTCCGCGGCCGTATCCACGATTGCAGCGCCGGCCGAACGGTAGACGTCATCGCTTGCGCCAATGCCGATCCCGGCGCCCCGCTCGACGATCACCTCGTGTCCCCGCGTCACATACTCCCGCACCGAAGCCGGCGTCAGACCAACGCGATATTCCTCGACCTTGATTTCCGTGGGCACACCGATCCGCATGGGCTTGCTCCTGCATTCGAGGCCATCTGCCTGCAGATAAAAGTACTGCTGAGTCGGTAGCGCTTCTCGGCGAATTGCGGCTTGCTGGGAGCCATTTGCGCATATATTGTGCATGTTGACGCCATAAATTAGTGACTTATCGCGTGAATGAACTGGATCGCATTGATTATCGGATTCTGAGCGAGCTCCTCGCCGACGCCCGGGCGAGCCAGATCGAGCTCGCCGAAAAGGTCGGACTATCGCCGACAGCCTGCGCGCGCCGCATCCGCCAACTCGAGGAAGGTGGGATTATCAGGGGCTATCGCGCCGATCTCGAGCCGACTGCGCTCGGGCTCGTCACGACCGTTGTCGTCACCATCACGCTGGAAAAACAGAGCGAGGATTACCTGGCCGCATTCGAAGCGGCGATCGCCCGCTGTCCGGATGTCGTGTCCTGTCACTTGATGTCGGGCAGCGACGATTATCACTTGCAGGTCATCGCACGCGACATCGCGGACTTCGAGCGCATCCACAAGCAACATCTTTCACGGATGCCCGGAGTGGCGCGCATCCACTCGAGCTTTGCGATGCGCGAGGTGGTTCGCAGGGCCATCCCCGAGACGGCATTGCGGCGCTAGCCTCTTCGATCAGCTCGACGCCATCGGCGCATCCAGCCTACCAACGCATAGATGCGACGGCGAAGCGTCAGTCGTTTTCGGCGTCGTCCGGCGACCGGCGTGTTGCATCCCGATGCCTGCCGACCGGACCAAACGCGACTTGACAGGACGCTAATCCACCGTATGTTACGTTATAACATAACTACCTGCAAACCAATGATGCCTTCCGACGGGGACCCTGCATGGGCGAAGTCATTCGACTTGTTCCGAAGCCGGAGCTTGAGCGGGCTCGCTTAATTCAAGAGGCCCGCGCAATATATGACAGCATATTTCCGCCGACGGATGCGGTCAGCGAGCACGCGGATGATCGCCTCAGCCAGGGGATGCAATCGGGCAGAAAGGGCCGGGCCGTACCGGTGCCCTGACCAGCAGCGACTCGATCGCGACCGGCATTCTGCTCGCAGCTTCATCTAGTGCATGCGGTTCTCGACAGGCTTGCCCTTGAGGCCGTCGTGCGAGTGCCTGAGATCGAGCGTCGGCTTGGGTTGCTCCCTCACAAAGCTCTGCACCATCTCCCCCGGGCCGCCCTTCGCAATCGTGGTGCCGCCGTCAGCAAATATCAGCGCCCCCGTTACGAAGCTCGCCTCATCCGACGCAGCGAACGCAAAGACATTGGCCATCTCCTCCGGGGTACCGCGCCGACCGAGCACAGTACCGGCAAGAGTCTGCTTCTCCATCTGCTCGTTCATCGGCCCGGTTTCCTTGTGCGTCCAAGCCGTATCGATAGGGCCAGGGCACACACAGAGGGCGCGCACGCCGTGCTTGCCCTGTTCGTAGGCCACGCCGCGCATGAAAGCGTGAAGGAAGCCCTTCGAACCACCGTAGGGCGCCGCCGTTGGCTCACCCATTTCGCCGGCCTCTGATCCCGTCGAAATCACAACACCCCGCGAGCGCTTCAGATGTGGCAGCGCAAACTTCGTCATCAGGAATGCCGAACGGATATTGTTACGCACGATGTAGTCGAACATCTCGACCGAGTGATCCTGGCATTCGGCAATTTCGGGAAACACGCCGGCGTTGTTGATCAGGATGTCGAGCCTGCCGAATGCATCGATCGCCAGGGCGATGCAGGCTTGCGCATCCACCTCGTCCGCAACATCGCCAAGAAAGGGTTCGGCCACGCCGCCGCGCGCCCGGATGGCATGGACGACGTCCTCCACCGGATCGGCGGGCAGTCCGGCAACAATGACTTTCGCACCTTCTCGCGCAAATTTATGGGCGATAGCTTCGCCGATTCCCGTCGCCGCACCTGTCACGATTGATGATTTGCCGTTCAGCCGTCCCACCATCGTCATCCGCTCCGCTTTGCTCTGGTCCAAACGTTGAACACACTCGTACCCGCGATGTTCCACACCTGGATTTCCGGTCGATATGGGGAACGTCCGCTTGCAAATTTCGTTGGCCGCCTATCAGGCAAGAGGAGGCTCCAGATGAAAGTTTGCGATGCCATGACCACGACCGTGCAGCTCTGCACTCCGCAAGACAGCATCAGGGATGCAGCCGAGGCGATGGCGACGCTCAATATCGGGCTGTTGCCGGTGGCGACTTCATGACAACAGATGTCAAATACTGCTTCGAAGACCAGGATATCGACGAAGTCACTCGCAACATGGCCGATATCCAGGTGCGGCGGTTGCCGGTGCTCACTCGAAACAAGCGGCTGGTCGGTATCATTGCGCTCGGCGATATCGCGGTTTCCAAGCCGGGTGACGGCGCCGCTACCGCGCTGCATGGGATCTCGCGGCCGGGCGGGCAACATGCGGGCGCGGTCACCGGCTGAGGCATGATGCAAACAGAAGGAACAAGGTGCCGAGCGGGAGCGGGCATGCCACAGGCGCACCCCGAGACCCGCTCGTTCCATGCAACGCGTCGCCACTACCTGCGGTACGTCCCGACGAGTTCAGCCTGGCCGATCGCGTGCTTCTCGACGGCTTTCCAGATGTCGACTATCGGCATGCTGGGCGAACGCGATAGCTCGTCGACATCCAAAGCCGCCAGCTTGAAGTGATAGTGATGCGTACCATGACCCTTGGGCGGCGCCGGCCCGCCATAGCCTAGTTCGCCGAAATCGTTGACGCCTTTGCCGAGACGCTCCGTCTTTGGCCCGTGACCGATGGCTTCCGGCAGCATCGTCCGCTCGCCCATGATGTTGTAGATGCCCCAATGCCGAAACGTGCCGGACGGTGCATCCGGGTCCTCAACGATAAGGGCGAAGCTCTTCGTACCCGGCGGGGGATCCGACCATTGAAGCGGCGGAGACACATTCTGGCCGTCGCAAGTGTATTTGGCCGGAATCGGCTGGTCGTCGTCGAATGCAGGACTCGTCAACTTGAACACCATATGCAGACTCCCGTGCTCATGAAAGGGTCGCAACGGCGGGCTCGCTCGGTCCTCCGGGGTGCAACCACACGCCTTGCCGGTCGATTCCGCCGATACGAAGGAACGTCGGACCGGCGCTTGAGTTGCCTCAACAAGGCACGCTGATCGGCGTTTCCCGCGTGCGCTCAGGACGATCCCTGCAAGCCGCGCGTCGGTATGCCGATGCTGGACAAGCGCAGCGACCATGTAGGGAACCCGGCGCATGGCCCTTTCACCGGAAGCCGAACAAACTCGCGAGAGGACCAATCGCGAGTTGATCGATCTCCTGCACGAAGCAGGCGAGCATCTCCCGGCTCCGGAGCAGGACGATTTCACGTCCTTTTTCGATCGATTCGGCCCTGCTAAAATCGTGATGCTCGGCGAAGCGACACATGGCACCTCAGAATTCTATCGGGCACGTGCCGCCATCACCCGCCAGTTGATCGAGCACCACGGCTTCAACATCGTCGCGGTCGAAGCCGATTGGCCGGACTCAGTAGTGCTCGATCACCTCGTGCGGCAACTGCCATCCGGGCCGCCCAAGGAGCGGCCGTTCGAACGTTTTCCGACCTGGATGTGGCGCAATATCGAAGTGAAGCAATTCATCGATTATCTGCGCTTCCACAACGACGCATGCGCTGCGGACCAGAGAGTCGAGTTCCGGGGGCTCGACGTCTACAGCCTCAACAGCTCCATTGCCGCTGTCATCGCGTATCTCGAAGGCATCGACCCGGAACGCGCCCGCGCGGCGCGTGAACGCTATTCCTGCCTGACGCCGTGGCAGGCAGACCCCGCCGGTTACGGACGCGCCGTGCTGTCCGGCCGCGACAGTTGCGAAGACGAGGTGGTGGCTCAATTGCGCGAGCTTCTGTCGCACCGGCTTTCGTATAACGACGGCGGCGCGGCCTTCTTCAATGCCGCGCAGAATGCGCGGATCGTGCGCGCCGCCGAGCAGTATTACCGCATCATGTATCGCGGCTCGACCGAGTCGTGGAACCTGCGCGACCGTCACATGTTCGACACGCTGCAATATGTGATGCAGGAACGCGGCCCGCAGGCGAAGGCGGTGGTCTGGGCCCACAACTCCCACATCGGCAACGCCGCGGCAACTTCGATGGGTTGGGGCGGCGAATTCAATATCGGCGAGCTTGTCCGCAACGCCTACGGCGACGAGGCTGTCTTGATCGGGTTCGGCACGGATCGCGGCACGGTGGCTGCGGCCTCCGATTGGGGCGGCGAGATGGAGATCAAGTCGGTTCGGCCGGCACGCGAGGACAGCTATGAATACCTGTTCCGCCGCACAGGTCTGGCGCGATCACTGACCGATTTGCGGCCGCCCGGCCGAAGCGAGCTGCGCGACAGGTTGACCGGCCCCAGACTCGAGCGAGCCATTGGCGTCATCTATCGACCCGAGACGGAACTCCTCAGCCACTACTTCGAGGCGGTGTTGCCCGAACAGTTCGACGCGTTCGTCTGGTTCGAAGATACCAAGGCGGTGACACCGCTTGCGACACGAGCCGTAGCGGGCGCGGCCGAGACCTATCCCTTTGGGTTCTGATCATGGCGAGTGCACGAGAACAGCTCAGCGAAGTCCTGGTCGGTCCGCACCACCTTGCGGGCATTTTGGGCGTGCCTCACGATGCGGCCGGCATCGTCATTTTTGCGCACGGCAGCGGTAGCGGCCGTCTAAGCCCACGCAACAACCAGGTCGCAGCGGCCCTCCGTGAGGCCGGGTTTGCAACGCTGCTGCTTGATCTCCTCAGCCCGGAGGAGGAGCGGGACCGCGGCAACGTATTCGATATCCCGCTGTTGGCATCACGGCTTGCAGACGCCGCGGACTGGACCCGCAACAGGCCAGAGCTCGCGAAGTTTCCGATTGGCTATTTCGGCGCAAGCACCGGTGCAGCGGCCGCGCTGGTCGCGGCTGCCGACCGGCAAAACGTCGCTGCGGTGGTTTCGCGCGGCGGTCGCCCGGATTTGGCCGGCCATGCGCTGCATGCCGTCAGGGCGCCAACGCTGCTGATCGTTGGTGGAGCCGACCTAGCGGTGATTCCGCTCAACCGTTCGGCTTTTGCGGAGCTCTCTTGCGAGAAGGACCTCGTGATCGTGCCGAAGGCGACGCATCTGTTCGAAGAACCCGGCGCGCTCGAGCAGGTGACGCAATATGCCACGCGCTGGTTCCGCCAATTCCTGGCGTCGCCCCTCTCCGAAGAGGTGATCGACGCCGATACGGTTTTCGCCGACCGGCGAGACGCCGGACGCCGGCTGGCGTCGGCGCTCATGAAGTTCAGGGACAGGGACGCGGTCGTGCTTGCGCTGCCGCGCGGCGGCGTTCCTGTTGGATTCGAGATTGCGCAAGCGCTGCACGCCACGCTCGACGTCGCGCTCGTGCGCAAGATCGGCGCGCCGGGTCATGAGGAACTCGGGCTCGGTGCGGTGGTCGATGGCGCCCATCCGCAGGTCGTGCTCAATCAGGACATCGTTCGCGAGATCCAGCCGGGCGCGGCCTACCTGGAAGCCGAGACTGCCCGCCAGCTTGCCGAAATCGAGCGTCAACGGCGCCTTTACCGCGACGGTGATCCACCGCCAGAGATTGCCGGCCGTACGATCATCGTCGTCGATGACGGCATCGCCACCGGCGGAAGCGTGAAAGCCGTGCTGAGAGCGCTCGCAAGGGCGAAGCCGGGCCGCCTCGTTCTTGCGGTGCCGGTTGCGCCACGCGATTCGCTTGACGAGCTGAGTGCGGAGGCAGACGAGATCATTTGCCTCAAGACCCCCGATCCGTTCTTTGCGGTCGGCATGCACTACAGGAATTTCGGCCAGACTTCGGATCAGGAAGTTACCGAGTTGCTGCATCGTTCAAAGGCTAGCAGCCCGAACCAGGCGCGTGCGTGACGATCGCGATAACAATCCGATGCGATACTGTGCCCGACCCGAAGATCGAGCCGCCGTTTCACACCTGCTCGCGCCTTTTTCGCTTTGCCTCAAACCACTCCACTTGTCGGACCCTGAACGCCTTGCGGCCGCCTGGCGTCTCGACGGCAACGATTTCCCCTTTGCTCTTTCCGATTAACGCCCTGGCGATCGGTGAAGTTATCGAAATCTTCCCCTTGCTCGCGTCGGCTTCCGGTTCGCCGACGAGCTGCCAGACCCGCTCCTCGCTGGTGTCCTCATCAATCAGCGTCACCGTGGCGCCAAACTTGATGGTATTGCCGGAAAGCTTGGATACGTCGACGATATCTGCACGCGCGAGCTTGTCTTCCAACTCGGCAATTCGAGTGTCGTTGACACTTTGTTCTGCAAGCGCAACCTGATATTCCGAATTCTCAACCAGATTTGGATCGTCGGCGATCGCCTGCTGAATTCGCTGAACAAGATCGGGCCGCTCGACGCGGATGCGGTGCCTCAGTTCATCTGCAAGGGCAGCGTAGCCCGCAGCCGTCATGGGAAATTTTGTCATCGCGACTCTTATACTGAGTTAATCGACGAAACATGCATTCAGACGTTCGCGCCACACGCCATCAGCGGTCGCATACGTCCAGACACTCGGATCCGAGACCGCGTCGCACCTTGCAGCCGATCGAGACCGATCACCGCGCCCGCGGTGGGGAACGCCGTGCGAGGACACGGGTTCCAATTCTATGAGATTGCCCGGTTTCCTAGAACGGCGCTTCACCCGCCGCGCGGCTCTGACAGTCCGTGAAGGAACCTGCAGACCGGTATGATGGAACGTACACCCTTATGTAGGGTTGCCGGTCCAATGCGAAGGAAAGAGGGCTCAGGACTGTGGCCTTTCATGTCAGTCTTGTTGGTCGAAGTGACCTCAGCGGAGAAATCTACCGTCAGATCCGGCAGGCAATTCTGGATGGGCGTCTTCGGCCTGGAGAGCGGCTGTCTCCCACGCGAGAACTAGCCGCCGCGCTGACGGTTGCACGATCGACGGTGGCGATTGCTTATGAAAGCCTTGTTGCGGAAGGGTTCGCGACATCCCATGCGGGCTCCGGGACGTTCGTCAGCCATCAGCTTGAGGCAAGACGTCCGGCGTCGAAAACAAGGCGATCGACAGCCCGCGCAATTCGGGTGCGTGGAGTGTGGGAGACGATACCGCTTCCGAGCGGCTTTGACCGCGCGGCGCGTTTCGACTTCAGAGCCGGGATTCCAGACGCTTCGCTCTTTCCGCACCAAACCTGGCGACGGGTTGTCGCCCGTGCGCTGCACTCGCACGAAATGGTGGCAGGCGTCTACGAGAAATCTGCGGGCAATTGGGACCTGCGCGCGGCGATCGCTCGCCACATCGGCATCTCACGAAGCGTTTCCGGATCGCCCGACGACGTCATCGTGACGAATGGCACCCAACAGGCCCTCGACATCGTCGCACGCGTGCTTCTCGAGCCCGGCGATGTCGTTGCGGTGGAGAAACCGGGCTATCGGCCTCCAAAGGACTTGTTCAAGGCGCTGGGCGCGCGCGTGATCGGTGTGCCGGTCGACAGCGAAGGTCTGGTCGTGGAGGCGCTGCCGGCCGAGGCCAGGGTGGTCTACGTGACGCCCTCGCATCAGTTTCCCCTCGGCATGGCCATGAGCCTGCCGCGTCGGCGTGCACTGCTTGCCTGGGCCGAGCGCCACAACGCGGTTGTCGTTGAGGACGACTATGACAGCGAGTTTCGCTTCGGCGGACGTCCGCTCGAGCCGCTTCAGACCCTCGATACGACCGGTCGCGTTGTGTATGTCGGCACGTTTTCCAAGACGTTGCTGCCGACTCTCCGGCTGGCCTTCATGGTCGTGCCGCCGTCGCTGCGAGAGGCGGCGTACAAGGCGAAGTTTGTCACCGATTGGCACACAGCGACAATGGCGCAGAGCGCGCTGGCGCAGTTCATCGACGAGGGCGCGTTTGCGCGTCACATTCGCAAGGTGAGCCGCATCTATAGCGAACGGCATCAGATGCTGACCGCGGGGATCAAGAGGAACTTCGGCGAATACCTCGATCTTGTTCCGTCGACCACCGGGCTGCATATCGCCGCCTACGCGCGAACAGCGTCGGTTGATGATATCGATGCGATTGCATCACGAGCCTTCGATCTCGGCGTTGCCATTCGATCCTTCCCGCTGGAGGGAGAGCCTCAGGCCGGCATCATGCTGGGATATGGGGCGATCGATACGGCGCGGATTGCCGAAGGGCTGAGGCGGCTGCGCAGATGCTTCGATGAGCGCGCGTCTCGACGCTCGAAAGCGGCGTGAGCGACGCGCTCAGGTCAATCAATCCGACAAATACAGTCCTGAGGCGCCGCCTGAATTGGACTGATTGATTATCCGCAGATTGGACCTTCCGTCATACCGCTTCGCTTTCTAGTGTCGGGCCGTTGAAAAGGTCGACGGGTTGATGCAGGGCGGGCGCGTTCCATTTCGCACCCGCACGCACTTTCCAAATCGCAGATCAAGCATCACCGCAAATCGCATTAAAGCGGACATCCGCCGGCTTGCAGAATCGCGAACTCACAACTTGGAGACACGAGCGCGTGAGTTGTGAAGCAATTCACCGCCGCGGGTCGCAGCTCGACCTATTCACGCTGCTGCAAGCTGATCTATCGAAATCGAACGGGAGTTTCACATGAAGCATCCGATGATTTTTGCAATCGCAGGCGTCAATTCGCTCACGAGTCGGAAAGCGGCCGCAGCGCCCGGCCATCACGACGGCGCTGAGACATGTCGACTTGGATGGGGAACACGGTTCTTGAGCTGGTGTGCCCAGTGTTCGGAGCGGTCGCGGCAGCGACGAGCCCTGGCGGAGCTCGATGACCACTTTCTCAAGGACATCGGCAAGACGCGGCAAGAGGCCATGACCGAAGCAGCCAAGCCGTTCTGGAAATGACGCCGTTCATCGCGCACTTGCTGCCGGCGGCGGCGCTGGGCCTGTTCGTCGCTATCCCGTTCGGCCCGATTGGCTTGATGTGCGTGCAGCGGACGCTGGCATTCGGAATCCGGATGGGAGTTGCGAGCGGCATGGGTGCGGCAACGGCCCACGGGATGTTCAGTTGCCTGGCCGTGGTGAGCGGGACCGTGTTGACGCAGATGACGCTCGCCCTGCACACGCCGCTGCGCATAACGGGAGGGATCGTGCTGGTCTTGATAGGCCTCAGAACCATTCTCGTGTCCACGGACGCAGCGCACGGCTCGACATGCGGAGATCCGACATGCGCAGATTTGCTTTCGGCCTATACATCGACCCTGTTGATCGCCGCCGCCAACCCGATGACGATACTGCCGTACCTGGGTGTCGCGCCCGCGCTGGAAACCGGCCAACCGCTGATCATGGAACGCGCGCTGGCGACGCCCATCGGTGTGATGCTCGGCAGTGCATCCTGGTATCTCTTCCTCACCCTCAGCACGAACACCATGTTTCGGAGCTTGCAGAAAGCCGCGCTGGATTGGTTCAACAGACTCACCGGGGTCCTCCTGATAGCCTTGGGAGCTTCGCTATGCGCCCGCATCGTCTGATGAGGCACCGTGATCGCGGTCGCCACGGTGGGGATTGCCATCGAGGTGCGGCCCCGGCGTCGCTCGGTCTGTTGAGCGAACTGGGCAAGCTCGTCGCGGGCCTGGACCTGGCCTATCCTCCCTACGTCATGTGACGGCCAGCCACTGGTCAGCTCGATTCCATTGCCGTTGAGATCAATGCGGCAGGAGGCCGGGCTCTCAACTACGAAATATGGAACACAACCCCATGCAAAGTAGCAATGGTCGCTGGCATGATACCTTGAGCGATTCCGCGATCACTTGGCACGTCGGGCAAATCAGCGGCACTACTCCATCATCGCGCAGACCAGCTATGGGCCTGCTGTAGCGCCGCCCTTCGCCGCGATCGCAAATCCTTTTTGACAATCGAAGTCGCCGCAACGAGCGATCGCCTGCGCATTGCCGAACCGCACGCTTCCGGCGCGTGCCGATGGATATCGACATCGACACCGCTCCGGACTTCAATCTGCCGACGGCGACAGCCGCAATTCTAACTAGGACAGCCCCCGAACTGACGAGCGCCGGTTCTGCTCCGCCGTCAACGGCTTCCTGTCGATCTCGCGCTGTGCAGGAAGCTGCAGCACCGTTGCCCTCTGACCGGGACGCAGCTTTGTGAGAAGCACGATCTTGCCGTTCGCAAATTCCAGTCCGTCATGGTGCGAATTGGTTCCCCGATTGATTTGCCGGAAACGCGCCAGCCGCGCCCCAATGCTCCCAAACCGCATTTGCGGGAAGAGCTTCGCGAACGGGTGATCGCATACAACGTCCTCGCTGAAAGCAAGTTCGGTACCCGGCGAGAGGCACACGGCAATTCCTGGCTCTCCGATCGCGGAGAACCCGCGTGTCACCGTATTGGGGAATTCGCCCGTTAGCAGCACGTCCCCCGCTCTTGCGGGACGCGATTGGATGGCATGCAGGCTGTAGTCACACATCAAGACGCTCCACCTTGATTCTTCCGACGTGTATGCGTCCGGCTCCTTCGAACTTCTCGCGGGTCGAGATTTCGCGAACTGCTCCGAACGCCAGCTATCTTGGATTTTCCCTTGGATTTTCCCTTGGATTTTCCCTTGGGCTTGCCGCGGACGCATTGGGTTCATTCGGCTGCTGACCCAAGGTCACGCTCAACGAGCTCTCTTTTCCTTGCCGAAGCACCGTGAGCTGGGTCGAAGAGCCCGGCGCCATCGCACCGACTTTCCTGGTTAGCTCGTTGGCGTTCTTGACTGACTCACCACCCACCGAGGTGATCACGTCTCCGCTTCGCAATCCGGCTTTCGCAGCGGGACCATTGTCTTGAAGCGTTACCACGATCGCACCGTGGAGATTGCTCAGTCCGAGGCCGTCGGCAAGTTCAGGAGTGACCGATTGAACTTTAGTCCCGATCCATCCGCGCGTGACCGCGCCCTTCTCCTTTAGCTGCGGTATCACTGCCTTGACCGTATCGGCCGGGACCGCAAAAGCAACGCCCACGGAGCCTTGGGAGGGCGAAAAGATCATGCTGTTGACACCGATGACATCGCCTCGGGCATTGAAGCTCGGACCGCCAGCATCGCCGCTGTTGATTGCCGCATCGATTTGGATGAAATCCTTCGCTGAACCAACCTCGATGTCGCGCTCGCGCGCTGAAACAATACCGGCCGTCACGGTGCCTCCCATCGCAAGCGGATTCCCGGCGGTAAGCACCCAATCACCCACGCGCGGCGGCTGGTCAGAGAGCTTCACGTAGCTGAAGTCGGTGCGTCCGTCGACCTTGATCAAGGCGATATCACTCCACGAGTCCCTTCCTATGACTCTTGCCGAATAGGCCTGGTTGTCGCGGGTTCGGATCTCGGCCGTGTCGTTGTCTTCCACGACGTGACTGCTGGTCACGGCATAACCGTCCGGAGAGATGAAGAAGCCTGATCCAGCACTGATCAGTTCGAGTGTTTCCGGTGCCTTCCCTCGACCAGACGCATCCGGATCCGCCCCTGGAATCTCCCGTTTCGGAGCGCGCTGTTCAGGCGCACCAAATTTGCGCGTCGCAGTCGCTTTGGAACGCACCCCAATCACGGCCGGTTGAACTTTTTCGGCGAGATCGGCGAAATCGCCGGGCCCACCATTATCTTCAGTACCAGCAACCCGATCGATCAATGTCGCCGGCCTGCCCATGAAGGAAGCCTTGCCCGGAGAATTTACTGTTGCCTGCGCGATATTCGCGATCACCGTGATCGCGAAGACGGTCGTCCCGCCTATCATCGACGCCCGGCGCCGGCTGAAAAGCAAATTTCCACGAGCCAAATTTCTACGAGCCAAATTTCCAGGAGCCATGTGCGCTTCCATAGTCTTTTGTCATCGCCTCACCGCGGTTTTGACGTCAGACGCTGGCACGTTTAGCCCGCCGTCAGTTTCTGTGAGAGCGCTCAGACGCTCGCGGCAATCGTGGGCCAACAATCTGCCGCGCCAGCAGTTCCACTCGAGCCCACCGCGGATAAGGAAGTCATCCCAAATGCCGGGAAATCGCCGACGATCGATCGCCTCGCCACCGAAAATCCCACATGGAAAATCCGACATGGAAAATCCGACATGGCTCCCCAAGACGTGGCTCCCAACGTGATCTTCCGTTCGGTCGCAGTTCCATCAGGAAGCGTGCGCTCGGCTCCACTATCATCCGTTCGCAGAGGCGTTAAATGAAACTTGCGGCGAGCCTTCGCAACTTTCTTTGAACCGCGTGCCGTGTTAGCATGAATCGATACAACGACCGACGGTGAGAGCAGGCTGTGATCAAGGTCGAGCGAACCGGCGACGGCGATCCACTTGAATTCGAGGTCATCTTCGGTGTGGGAAACGGCGAGACTCGCCATCACGTCACGATGGCAAGAGAGACTTGCGAACGACTAACGAAGGGCGCGCACACGCCCGAGCGCTGCATCGAGACAGCATTCCAATTCCTGCTTGATCGCGAACCTCAAGGATCGATCCTGCGGCGTTTCGACATTACCGTGATCTCCCGTTACTTTCCCGAGTTCGAGCGCGAGCTGCCACGGTACCTCTCGCGATCCTGACAGCTTCGGCAAAAGGGCAGAATTAGTAGCGGGGGGCGCTACGGACGGCTCCCCACCCAATTTGAGCATTTGTTTTCAAAGACTTATCGGGCCACCTAATGCGGGGCCTTCTCAGAAAGCCTCCCGTCCCTTGGCAATGATAATAGCCAACCCCAGTGCGAACAGCACGGCCAGTGCCAATGGCCCTTCGGCCTCCGCCTCAAACAACCAGGGCCCTCGAATCTTCAATCTGTTCCGTCTTCGCATTTTGACATCCGTGTCGCAGTTCCTAAAACCCAATTCAACAGTGAACGGCGACACCCCGTTGCGCATTATTTTTTGGTTGCAACGTCCTTACGCAGCCCCGGAAGCGGGAGGAATTTCCCATCGCTGTCGCAGAGATTTGCCCAAGCGTCTGTTTCGCGTTCAAATTCTCCCGACTTAAACTACCGCTTCACGGTGCTCGGTGCCACGTTCAGCGCTTTGCCAACAAGCTTGAAGGTTGGCCGGATACCTTGTGCTTTGAGCTGACCAGCGATTATTGCAGCATTGTGCTTTTGCTGATGCGCCCTTGATGCTCGCTCATACTCGAAGTTTGCCCCTCCAATTCTCTCGCGAACCAGGACAATGAGGTCTCGCGGTATATATAGATGATCGTTCCAGCTCAGCGCATCTAGCGATATGCTGATGAGCCAGTCGATGAGCTTATCGGGCACCGCTGCCCCGCGTCTGATCAGTTGCGTTTGGCCTCTGCGAGACAAGCGCTTTGCTGCAATCATCTTCTCCATAAGCAGAAGGGACAATTGGCTTATCTTCTGAGCATCTGCATCCAAGGCGCCCAGCACCAAGTCTATATCTATGCCAAAGCGCTCTACGACAGGCTGGATATAGAACGCCTGGTCTATGCCTCCTGTAACAGCGACTTCGATCTCAGCGCTTGGGTGTTGCCTGCGCAAAGCGACGTAGTTCTCAAGCGAAGGATCACTCTTATAGGCCTTAGTAGCAGCGTTGAAGCCACCACCCTCGTCAGTACCAAACTGCCTGTGTACTCGCATGCTAGTTCATTTACTCGGGACCATCTTTCTCCTCACCTCTCGCACGACCTTCACTTACAATCTTATCAATCACTATCATCAATCTAGCGAGCAAAAAGGTAGCTTGTCGCCCAAATTCCATCGCTTCCCCTTCGTTCGGCAAATTTGATTCACCGTGTGCAATTGCATTCCGAGCGTTGCGAAGGCTGTTGTACAACTCGACAAGCTCATTCGTCACCAATTCGCGACGCAATAGCATCTGCATTAGTGGCGCTCCTCTTGCTTTAACGCCCAAGGCAGCGCCTGCCCTGGTCAACGTATCCTCCACCTCTTCGAACGCTATGAACACGTTTCGAGCCCCTGTATCGTGGATATGCAGAGCAGCCCGACGCTTAAGAAGTCCTTCTAGAGACGCTTCGTACCGTTCCCAGACCTCACGCGCATCAATCTCCCGTTCTTCTTGCATTCGAGAGAGATGCTCCTGCAGCGCCTCCGCCTGTTCCTTTACCCTCACCGGCTCCTCTGGAGCTTCGTCGACTATCTCGGTGCCTTTCGCTATCAAGTCCCCAAACTTGACCGTTGCTCCTCCGAAGCTCAGTTCAAGAACCCTATCTGTTAGTGCCGCGAGCTGCTTACGCAACATGAAAGCTAGAATGAGCACGACCAATGGCCAAGCCAACCGGCCAAACATGCTGTCGATGAATTGAAGCCAACTCATTGGTGGTTCAAGCTCTGCGCTAAAGGGATAGGTTGCTAAGAACAACATAACCGGTTTTGCTAATTGGGAGACAGCTAATCAAGCTTTTCAATATTGTCTTGCGCGTTGGCAACACTACCGAACGCCTTCCGACCGAACATCTCGACATCCCGTTGCATCGCGCGGAATAGGCCCGACTGCAAAAAGCGTTCGGGGTTCGCTCGCAACGTCTCGACAATCTTTTGTTGCTGCGCGGGGGATATTGATTCCAGGACATGTTTGATGTGCAGGGCTCTGTCGTTCAAATAGTCCCAAAGCTGCTTTGGCACAGTGACGCTGCGAGGCTGAAACCAGCCCGCACCGTTAGGGATTCTCGTCCCCTTCCACTGTCCGGGATGCGATTGCACGAAACCAAAGACCGCAAACGGACCGAGTTTGGAGTAGCTGAAGCACGTCGAACTATTTGCTGCTAAGTCCATATCTATTGCGCGCGCAAGATATCGATTGATGTTCGGCGTAGTCATCGAGAAGGACGCGCTTTCGATTTCGCCGAACGTAAGTACGTGCAGCTCGAAGTCGCCTGTATGCTTATAACGGCCCAAAAGAAAGCGCGACCAAGTCTCAAGCGCCTTTTCGCCCAAGGCCGCTTGTTGCTCGGTCAAACGCTGGAATTTGCCATCTTCTTGCAAAGCAGAAAGAGACCGCCATGCAACAGAGGCGCAAAATTTCAACATCCACTCGCCGTGGCGGACCTTAATTGATCGGTCGAGGTCGTATGGGTGAAAAATCTTCGTTGCGAACGGCGTTTCATACGAGCTGAATAGCTGCTCGCAGTCCCAACATAGCCATTCCCTTTTTTCTCCATCTTGGGACCGACGGTTCGGCAAGCCGGATCTCCTTATGTGCCCAGCTTGCTTCATCCACTTGAAGGCGAACGAAGGCAGGACGTGGCTCTGTTGTAATTCCCCCGTCTTACCGCAAAGCTTGCACGGTCCTTTCATCCTCTAAGCCCCGAGTCGCCGTTTCAGTAACCTTGACTTGTGTAGAACGGAATGAGAACGTTGCCTAGCCTGACAACTTGTTCTTCCACATGTCTGAGAAATATGGATTTTTCAGTCTTAATCATTGCCGCCGGTGTATTCGTCGCTGGCATTTACCTTGGCCGTCAATCCCAAAAGTCCGCGCTTGGTTCAATGGCAAGTACAGCCGGACGAAGGGCCTCAGCGGCAAACAACGCCAACGACCGATACCTTGAGGTGCTGCAACGAGAGCTGGCTAACGTCATTTCCCGCGATAACCCTGACAGAATGATTGCGCTGTACCGGAAAGCAAAAGCTCAAGAGCGCGAGCTTCTGAAAGCCGACAAAGCGCGCATTCAAGCTGACCTAACTGCACTCACACACAAATACCCCGTCTATGAAGACTTCGACAAAATCGGCACGAAGCATTTTGTCCCGTACAGCGGTGAGCCAGTCTGGGGTGAAGAAGGCGAACTTTCCGATGCCTATCTCGATATCTCAAAATTCTTGATCCTTGCACGGATACAAGACGGTGGCTCGCCGCGACCTGTTTTCCCGGATCATGACGAGAAGAGCTTTCAGCGTTGCATGCAAGAACTGAAAGACCGGACATTCACAGCGTCTCTTAGGAGCGCTGTTGATATCTATTATCTCGCGCGCAGGGTAGCCGAACAGTCAGGCTCGCAAGTTCACGACTACGAAGACCAGCAAATTGGCGTGTTTCGCCTTTCATCACACGCTGACGTCCGATACGGCATCCATCTGAAGCAAACGAACGAATACGGGATATACTCTTTCTTCGTGCACGATGACGGCAGGACTAGTTCGCGGTACACTCGGTCAGATCAATCATTCGAAAATGAAAAACCGTTGTATCGCTGAGCGCGATCCCGCTCTCGGGCGGCCGACTAAGTCCAGCTGAAGCACCCCACGACGGTCGAAATAATGGCAAGCTTTCCATCTGACTTTCACGACTCAACCACTGCCGCACTTTTCGCAGCCTCTAATACCGGGCTCTTTCCGCAAGCGAAAAGTTCAATCTACCGTTTTGTCGGCTTGCGAAGCGAGGACTCGTGGCGGCATCTCGAAAATACCGTCTTGAACAGTGTCATGCCCCTGTCAATCGCTTCGTCCCTGAATGACCCATTCGAAGCGAACCCCGTTATTGTAAATGATACGACTCCCGCCGATCTAGCATCCTTTATGAAGCGCGCATGGGCACCGGGCGGCGCTCTGTCAGAGCTGAAGTTTGGCGAAGAATTAAGTTCAATAACCAAAATAGACGATCCGCGCTTTCAGACCCCCGAGCTTCAGGCAAAACTGCTGGATAAGCTGCTCTCGCTTCTGGTTTTCCGCAACGAACGTTGCCACGTCGGTTCATTTTCACGACGCATCTCTTCAGAACTTCAATGGAGCCATTATGCCAACGGCTATAAAGGCATCGCCTATCACTTTGTTACACAGCCGAGCGCGGACAGCGGCTTTCGCTATATGCGTTCGGTGAAGTACTCGACCCAACGCCCCATTATTCTGGTCAGCGAGATCATGGATCAATTGAATGCTAAGGTTGGGAGCGACGAATTTACTCGCGCATGGCTGTCGTTCGAACAACGCTCGTTTTTGACCAAGTCCAAAGAATGGGCCTACGAAGAGGAAGAGCGCATCGTCAAACAGAACGAAAGTGAAATGCGCTTTCTGGATTCCGAATTGATTTCGATAATTCTAGGCCCTCGCTTTCCGCGCGAAAGCCTAGAGCGTCTCCGGTCGCTCGTGAACAAACGCCGACGCCCCATCAGAATATTTGCCGCGAGCGTCTCAGCAATGACCTATTCAATCGAAGTCGATTGGTCGAAGGAAGCAGTCTGACGCTGTTCTGTCCGCATCAAAGCATGAGGACTCAACATCTCGTTCAACTCGCGCCACGTTGTGAAGTACCGCCTACCGATCTTGTATATGACGAGATTTTCTCGACGGTACTCAGCCATCAGGGTTGCTACCGAGATGGCATCCGTGAACACCACCACCTAAGCTTCCTTGAGCGTCATGGGAGCATCAGGACCCGTCTTCAGAACTCTGTTTGCTTCCCATCCCGTGAAGACGTAGATGTCAGCAGCTACTAAGTCGAACGTCGGATGGAGGGAGCCGGTTGGCACATCGATATCCGTGCTTATTTCCCCGGAAATTATTTTCCCGGCAGCCATGGTAGCGGGGGAGGGACTCGCTACCACATCTCCAAATGCCGCAAATCTTCTGTAATTTCAGCATCTTGACCGGAACGGAGGTGCGAGTCCGACGGTGATACATCTCTATCTGATGTATCACCTTCGCCCGCGCCTTCCAGGAAGGCACACGCGTGGCTCGTCCCTCCTATCTCAGCCGTCGTCCCGACGGCCGGTACTGTATCCAAATAAGGCTGGGGAAACGCGCTGCCGCAATCTATGGCCGCCCCCTCCTCCGTGTCAGCCTTAGGACGGCTGATTTCAAGGAGGCGCGGAGAAGGCTCGTGGATAATCTCGAATGGGTGGTGGAGGTCGTCCAGGCCGCCGACCTTGAGGCACTGGGCAATATTCTGCACCACCGCCTGGGCGTCTATGTCGGAGATGGCGTTCCCGGGAGCGAGAGGCGACTGGCCGAACGCCTAGCGTTCGAGCACCAGGTCAGGAGCTATATCGCCCGGGCGCAGGAGCGAGGCTATCTGCTCGGGCGGCAGTTTCCAGGATTTGCCAACCGCTGGGTCGACTTCGTCGATCAGAATAAAGCGGCCGAGGCCCAAATTGCCGAGCGCGCCGTCCGTCGCTCCTATGAAGCCGGCCGGGCCGACGGGCGGGCGGAGGAGCAAGCTCAGAGCCTCGATCAGGCCGCAATATTGCCGGTCCCGACCTCCCCTGGTCTGGCTCCCCTTGATCCTGTCGCGCTGATCGAGCGGATTGTTCAGGACGAGGTGGCCAAGCGCTTCACATCCGTGCCCACTCCCCGCGCGGAGCCCCAGCAATTGCAGTCCGCGGCGCCCGAGACCAGAGCTGATGCCGAGACAGCCGGACTTGCAGGGAAGCGCATGTCCGAGGCGCTGGCAGAATTCATGAAGCCTGCCGACCGCAAGCGCCAGCACAGGACCCGGGGGCGGAACGAAGCCCAGGCAGTGGTTCAATTCGCCGTCGATTTCTTCGGAGACCCCTTCTTCAAGGAAATTACGGCCACCGACTGGAAGCGGCTGGACGAAGCACTGCCAGATATCCCGAAGACTAAGAATATTCCCGGTAAGCAGGGAAGGAGACTTATCGATCGCCTCAATTACGCCAAGCAGCACGGCTGGTCCAAACTAACCCGACTCACCGAAAAGAACATCAAATCGAGGTATTGGGGCGGCCTGTACAAGTTCATCGACTGGGCCATCGCGGAACGTCTTTATGCCGGTCAAAGGCCGACATTCGAATGCATCGATCCCTTAAATATGGCCAGCCTGCCACGCGACGCCTTCGAGGATACAGAGCTTCTCGCCCTTCTTAGACTTCCGCTGTTCACCGGCTGCCGCAATCGATTGCACATCTGGCAACCGGGCAACTATTTTGTTCAATCTCACATCTATTGGGGATTTCTGATCTGCATTTTTACCGGAATGCGTCCGGGTGAAGTCGGTCAACTGGAATGCTCGCAAATTGTGTCGGACGGGCAGTTTTGTTATTTCGATCTCCGAGATTTCGATGCGAGAGGTGGTCGCGTTGCCCTTGAGGATTTGCGACGCTTGAAAACCAACGCCGCTGGTCGAGTGGTTCCAATTCCCCCGCTCGTGATCGAACTCGGTTTGCTCGATCGCATGCAAGAACTCATTGACCGAGGGGAGAAGCGTCTCTTTCCGGAATGGGAAGAGTATGTCCGAAAGGACGGCAGCGTGCGTTGGTCACAACCGCTCTCGAAGTCATGGCAATACGTGAAAAAAATTCTGAAAATCGCGCGCGCAGATGTCTCGCTGTACTCGACGAGACATTTTTTTGCCGACCTTCTCGACAACGAGGCAATCGCACAGCGGACCCGCGATAGAATTTTGGGGCACGCCGGCGACGTTCGTCGACGATATGGTCGCAAGGGAATCCTAGATCCAGCGGTAGCTGCTCGCATCGAAGCGCTTGAACCGCCAGTCATTAAGGCCGCACGCGAGATATTGCTGGCCGCGAAAGCGAAAGCCGACCGCGGAGAACTGACTGTTCTCAAGACGCACTGAATTCGCCGGCACTAGAACGATATTGAGCGGATCTCGTCTGAGAGTTCCCTGGCGGATGCCGGCTTCGGATATACGGTTTAGGAAATCGTTCTCAAGTCAGTGTTATCATTGCCTTGGCGGGCTCCTGTTGCATATGCGTTGCGTGGAGTAAGAAATCTATTCGCCAGCACAGACGAATGGTTCGCCGGCGCGACGTCTCATCAAGGGTCGTGGTGGCCGGTCTGGGACGAATGGGTAACGCAACTCGACTCGGGCCGCGTTCCTGCGCGTGAACCTGGCGGTGGCAAGCTCACGATTATAGAAGACGCGCCGGGCTCTTACGGGCGGGTGAGATGGGCAGCGTAGAAAACAAATTGTAAGTCAGACGGACACAACGATGCAAATTGATCGCAGGCCATTGTTGCTGGGTTTCGAAAGGTGATGTGAGCATCTTGCCGCGCCTGCGGCCAGGAAGGCGAGTTCGTCTACGACCCGAAGCGCCATGAATGCCCGCGCTGCGGCTCGATCGAGGTGCAAGTCGCGCTCGGGATCGAGGAGCTGCCCGACGAATTCGTAGAGGCGCTGGTAAACGCACAGCCTCTTGACGACGAAACGAACGCACACGGACGGGCGAGGATTCCGGAGAGAGCGAGGCTCCGCGTATGAAGGTCATCACGATCATCGAGGAAGGCGAGCGTCCCCGCTCGGTCTACGTGCGGGCCGACGGCGACGTGACGGTGTTCGACCGGGACAGAAAATTCCGGTTCCGGACCGACATCGCCGGCGCGGAGACGACGTGGCAGATCCTTGCGCGCGTAGTGCCGACGATCGTTCATGCTGAGACCGTACGCCTCAAGATCGAGGCCTTCGCCGATCGGTGCCGCACCGGCTGGCGCCCGGGATATCCGGACGAGATCGATCCGGATATCCCCCAGCGGACGCTGCGGCGCGCCCGGCTCGGCGTCGACCTGCTCCGCTATCCGGACGACGACGAAGTTCTACAGCCCGGCGACCGTTTTGATGGGAATCAACGAGAACGACCAAGTTCAGGCGACCGGAGAGATCATGTGGATCGACGCCAGTCGCGAGTGGGCGATCTGCGAGGATTCCTTCTGGTGGACGCCAGTCGAATGATCAAGGTCACCATGCGGTAGGCGCGGATGGTCGACGAGATCGAGAGTCTGCCAGGAAAGCAAGTTCATCGAGGTACTGCGAAACGCACAGCTCTAAACGACGAATAACGAGGACTGACCGTGTTGTTGTGGATCCTGTCAGATCTGCATGTCGAACTGACCCACGGCTGGGACCTGCCGTCCGGCGACGCGCGTCCGCAATTCGACGTCCTGGTGGTCGCCGGCGACTTGATCCCGCGCATGGAGCGCGGGGTGAAATGGCTACACGAGCGCTTGCAGGACCGGCCTGTCATCTACGTTCCCGGCAATCACGAGGCGTACGGCTGCGATATCGACCGGACCGTCGAGAAGGCCAAGGCGACGGCCGCCGGCACGAACATCCATGTGCTGCAGCACGACGTCATCCGGATCGGCGAGGTCACGTTCGCCGGCGCGACGCTCTGGACGGACAAATACAAATTCTCTAGCGGCAGCACTGACCCTTACCAAACCGTCAGGGGTTGGCTGCTGCATTACCTATCGATTACGCGCCGGCTGGAGCGAAATGCTGAAGGCGAAGCGAAAATGAGCGGCGAGAAAAGCAGCGATGCCGGCCTCTCGGCTGCTGAGCGGAAAACTCTCAGAAGCCGCGAGGCAGAAGAGGCCATCGCGGAGCATGAAAGCGCTCAGAAGGCATTTCATGAAAATCGGGAGCGGCTGCGGGAAGAACGTCTCAGGCGGGAAGCAGCGGCGGGGCCGATGCTTTATCCGGCCCCAGAGCTTCCAGACGACACCCCCGTCGAGAACGTCCGATTTACCACCAGGATACGGAAAACACTTCATGCCGCGGGCTTGAAGACGATTGGGGACGTGCGTGACGTTTCCGACGCTGCGCTGCTTAGCCTGCCAGATTTCGGCAGCGGTTCGCTATCTTATCTTCGTGAGGCCCTTGGTCTCCCGTCAATCGATGGCGTGCGTCCAAAGATCAAAAAGCCAACCTGATTTGCGAGAGCCGCTCGGCGGCTTGTGCTGGCAGGTTGTGCCGTTACCTGAGCGATCCCGATCGCAAAAGGCTGATCGCGCAGACCATGATGAAGATGAAAAAAATCGCCATCGCCAACCTCGACAAGGCATATGCCGGCTGATCCCCGAAAAATCTTCACGGGAGGTGCCGACCGGCTTCCCCAGAATTCGGGTGGATAGCAACAATCTCCAAGCCTAACCGCTCCGACGAAGGCGACCTAAAGTCACTATCTGTTCACGGAGAACGGAACAGAGTCCGTGTTTTTGCGGTCAGACGATCATAAATTAATAAAAACAAAGGCCACGCGGGCATTACACCGCATGGCCTTTGCGAGACTGTCCCCCTAGGCCCTCCAGAGAGGCCGTCTCGGGGCGCATAGTGTGCGGGTGGAGGTGTCTGTCCAGGGTGTGATGGAATTACCCACAGTTCAGATGAACGCCTCGACCAACCCGCCCGCTTCAAACAGCGTCTTTAGCAACCTTCAGGGCTGACGCCTTGACCGACTTGCTGGCTGGCTTGGCCGCGAACTCCATAGGCTCTTTCGTAAAAGGATTTACACCGCTGCGGGCTTCAGTAGCAGGCTTGTTCACGACCGACATTTTGACGAAACCGGGAATGACGAACTCGCCAGATTCATTCAGCTCCTTATAGCCTACAATCGCCATCTGCTCGATGACGGCCCTTACGTCTCCCTTGGAAACCTGTGTTCCGTCTGCAATTGCATCAATCAACTGGTTCTTGGTCATCTTGGCCATGATGGATTCCTTTGCGGAGGCTCAGAACAATTTAAAGCGCATGAGCTACGCGGAGTGCGTCACTCTATCTAAAGCGCGACAAAGCCACGCAGCTCGCTTCTCGTTCATGCCTATGGTCATGAAGTCACCGGGCTTAAAACCCATCGAGGCGTAAAACGCAAGGAGCAGCTCGGCGTGTTCCATACCTGGCTTCTACTCACCTACGCTTTCCTTTGATTGAACCATCGCCCAAATCTCCGCTTCGGACTAATGGCCTATAGGCGCGGCAATGCAACTTACTGCAGGTACCGTTGCGCGTGCTAGACGAACCGAAGGGATTACACGGTACGTGCCAAATCGCTTCTCTTAGGGCCTAGCAAACTGATCGAATGATGTTGCCCGTTGGCACTTAGCTGACACAGCTCTTCCGCGAACGTCCGCATTGCGCCGATGTTGTTGAAAAGTTTCTTCAGGATGGCCAACGAAACTCTTAAGCGCGCTGGTGCGTTTGGCTTGCGACGATGCGAGGGATCCACATCGATCCACACAACAGCGACCGGAGCTCTCGTACCAGCGCCTGAAGTGGCTCGTAGCTCAAAAAGATAGCTAATGGAATCACTTTGGCGAGGCTTTCCGAGTTGCTCATCTTTCGACTTTTTCAATGATATCGGCCCAAAAGCGAACTTGCCATCAAAATTTGACGGACTTAGGAGTAGTTCATGACATGGATCTTGGCTCCGATACGAGAAGCTGTGAGGGCGGGCAAGGACGCGCTCTACATTCGCGAACTGATTGCCGAATTGATATCATCGGGCGTTGACCGCGATGACATTTTCGCAGCGCTGACTGATTTCAAAAATGAACTTCGAAGTATTGGGGACGAGCGTTCGGAGGATCTTGTGGCGGACGTGATGGATTTTTCCGTTGGCTGGTGCGCGTCGGCCAATCGGCTCTGAACAGTCGAACTATAGGCCTCGACGGGTATTAGGTGTCGTAATTCGATTGTGATCGGTCAGCGTCCATTCCAACAAAGCCTCGCGCATGCTCCTGCGCTCATGCTCGCAAGATAGGCACCGCGATCTGCGAATACAGACGGATCGGTCACCAGATCAAACAGCATCGGCCGAAAGCCTGGCGCGTGGACATATTTCCAACGACCGTCGCCATGAACAACCGGCTGCGGCTAATCGGTTGAGCGCGACGTGCCTCTTGCATCGCATAGTCGTGTTCCGAGACGACGACTTTCCGCCATTGCACCGGCTCCCGTCCCCGCAGCCAGGGCGTCAGCGACTGTCCTTCGAGAGTATGACCTGCTGGCTTCCCGCCAAACCAATCAACGAAGGTCGGCGCCAAGTCGATCGCCTCGACCAACGCAGCGCACGCCGCAGATAGGTACCGCAAGCAAGCCGAGGAGTGGAGCGAGCAGGAGGAGAAGCCGATCAGTCCCATTGACAGCGTGGCGTGGCTGTGTCGCCGACGAATATCTGAAACTCGCGCGAAACGCCGACCAAGGAGGATAGGAGGAACTGAAGCCGGAGGCGTCGGCCGAGTCAACCGCAGGGTCCCCGCACCGGCTTCATCTGAGGACTGGACGGACCGGCTTCGAGGCCATGTACTCATAACTCTGGTGGTGTCACGCAACGAGGTTGATATCCGCTTTGGTCCTAAACCGGCGAGATTACTGCGCAGCAGCGAAATGACGCGGTGGGCCAGAAGACGAGAATGCCCAGCGTTGAGGTGGAGTCATCCTTCGACCCTGCAAAGCTCCGCAGAAGGATTGAACTTTCATCACTTGCTAGGCCTTTTTGGAGCGCGATCAACGATGAGGGATGTCGCCAGCTGAACGAGGTGCACCATTCCCATCACTCTTATTGGCGACACGGCCGGTCAAACTTAGGTATGCCCTACTCTGCAAAAGGTTACATACGGATCAACCTCTGTTCAGTTGTCCGGTCCACCTCTCACGATTACGCTTGGTGAGGAACCTGGTAGTGGACGGCACGTGAGCTGCTCCGCACTGCCATAAGAGAACACCAAGGTGAGGGACGACATGGGCTCGTTGTTCGGCAATGTCGGACGCTTGATCGCCCGGCTGCAGCCGCCAGTCAGCTGTGAGCCGTCCGCTCCAAACGATTTGACGGCTTTACGCGAGACCCTTCGACCCGGCGATGTCTTGCTGGTCGAGGGCAAAGGTCGTATCTCGGGCAGCATCAAATATCTCACTCAATCGGCTTGGTCGCATTCGGCGTTGTACGTCGGGCCGATCGCCGGTGCAGAAACCGAGGGCGAACCCCACGTCCTGATCGAAGCCAATATCGATGAAGGAGTCGTGTCGGCGCCGCTGTCGAAATATCTGCATTGTCGAACCCGCATCTGCCGGCCGGTGGGCCTCACCCAAGCGGACTGCGAGACGGTCTGCCGCTACGCTTCCGAACGCATTGGTCTCGGCTACGACTTCAAGAACGTCATCGACCTGATGCGGTATCTATTGCCAAGTCCGGTAACGCAGCGTTGGCGTCGCCGAACGATCGCGCTCGGTTCCGGCGATACCAGCCGCATCATCTGTTCTTCGCTGATTGCGCAAGCTTTCGACGCCGTGCGTTATCCGATCCTGCCCGAGATCAAGCGCGTGGAGGGCCAGACAGGGCGGCGCGAAGTCGCCGAGATCCGTCACTCGTCTTTTTATGCGCCACGCGATTTCGACATTTCGCCCTACTTCATGGTCGTCAAGCCCACGCTCGCGCGCGGCTTTAATTACAAAGACATGCGTTGGGCCGACCTGGCCCAAATTCACTCCGCGCAGGTCACGCTCGCTCCAGAAATCAAAGGCGAGCGCGATAAGGCGGCCAGTACGCCCGAATTTCCCGGTTTCGCGACCCTCGCGGCATAGGCAAAGAAGGAGTGGCGACTTGATTGATCCAACAAGCATGGCGGACGGTTACGAGCAACCAATCAACTGGGCACGGATTGTCGTTCTTGTCGCGGTTGCGCTGCCGGTTGTCAGCTTTCTTTTGGAGAAGAGATCAGGCGCGAGCCGTCGCATACCCCTGAAGATAGGAGAACGTGTCCGACTGAATAGCGAAAGTCCGGTCGGTTTAGTTGTTGATATTGGTGAGCTAGTGACCATCGCCTGGCCGGCAGGAGAAGCAACGTTTCACCCAGAATCTTTGCACCGCGTCTAGCGCATCCGTCAATAGTCGACGAACTTGGGCTTGCGTTTTGGCTGCGGTGTGCGCCTCCTCACAGTCGTCACCGTTGCCGGTGGGTTTGCTCGTACGCGCTTTAGCGCGTGCCACAAAGTGTGGCTCACCGATTTTGTCTCGGCCGGCCCAGGGCGATCGGCTCTCTAGATCTGCGCTTCCCGATGGTGACCCATCTTGCTTCTCCAGTTGCGCAGAGGGAAAAATAGCAGGCCGGCAACAGGTCTTCACTACTCGGTGCATCGGGCAAATGTGCAAGATCAAGAATTACGCACCCACGGAAATGATCAGATAAATAGCGCTGCACGTTCGTTGTTAGCACCCTTGAGATATGCTGACTGCATTGAGCAATGTCCGCTTTCAGGGGTAACCCCGGAAGATATGTGCTCATACTGAGTACCGATAAGTTCGGAGGCTGCTGCCGTGTAGCCTTCGATCACTTGTTGCATAGGCGCCTCCAAAAATGGCGCGACCATCAGACAGTGGGCAGAGCGGGCCGCGACCAAGAAAGGCTCAGAGCTTTGCAGTTCAAAGTCAAGGTCCGGAAACGCCCATACTGTGGGCCATAGGAATGGTTGTGTGTGAATGAGACTTGCCCGACTAGAATTGTAACCGGCTTTGGCGCAGCCACGCTTGCTTGACTCAGAGCTCTCTTCATGAGCTGGAATATCCCGAGGACGTGGCTCGATCGGACGCAATCGATCTCCAATTACGACTCGATTGGCCTAAGAACGGAGTGAAACGTCGATCTTTGACGAGAGACCGTCACATCGCCCATGTAGTCCTTACCTAAATTTCACAAATCCTATCGCTCAATTGAGTTGATTTTGCCGCGTGCTCGCCCAAGGCTTCAACCAGTCCGGTCGACAAAGTGCATCAGAGGGGCTTCTGGATCACAAACGTCAGCCCAAGCAGACCGTCAGATGCGACCTAAGTCTCCAGGACCTGGGCATCCTGAGTTGGAAAACGGAGAGCCACATGCCGCAATTCGATGTTGAAGTTGTTGCACTAATGCGGATCGCTCTTGAGGAGGTAATGTTGAGGGTGCCTGCAGAGTTCTGCAACGTGTCCGCGAAAGCCTATCTCGCTGAATGCATATTAATAGCGGCGGCGCAGGGTCGCACCAGTTACGCAGAGCTTGTAGCGGCGGGAGCTGACCACATACAGACCATCGCGTCGATGCTCTCATGAGTTCGCTGCGCGCTAGAGGCTGTCCAAGTCCTTCCGAAGAGGCGCTTAGGATAAGTCGGAACTAGCGCGACTCTCTTCGTGCTGGGGCTCCTCGCCATGAACGCTACGACACCCCCGTTCGAGCCCCCGTCGCTTCCGTGGAACGCAAGTCGGACACTATGGCCGTCATGCAGCGTAGGACTGCGGCCATGGTCGTCATGATGATCGGTCGGAACCGTAGCAGGCAGGCCAGATAGATCGCCCGCTTAACGCAATGGAGAAACATTAACCGCTGCGCAGTACCGAAATAGATGATCAGCGAGCTCTCACGCAGGGGCTCGGCAAGCGGTGGTTGGACCAAACAGGGAGGAAAGTTTGCCAAGGGATTGCGCGGCGCGCTCGACAAGACGGCGAGCACGAAGATCTAGATTGGGAAAAGGAAACGTATCGACTGAACTCGGCCGAGGGTCGAGGGCGGGTGTGACGACTGTGGCTGCGCACGAGATACAAAGGCGCGCTGCCTTCCGCTTCCTGGGAGTCCAAGGCCGGACCGGCGTCCCGCACAGCCACGCTTGCGGCTTGCGAACAACTAGGCGGCTTCAGATACCGTTTGTCCTTCATTGGAGCACTTCCAGATGACGGTCACTTTGGGTTCGCGTAGCGAACGGTTCCAAGTGGGCAAAGCGCTCCGACGCGAGACGCCGCGAGAAGCACATGCCGACCTTAAGGGATCGATGTCGCGCAATGCCGTTGCAATTCTCGCCGAGAGCGATCCGGATCGCGTTCCGGAGCTTGTGCCGGAGCGTTACGCGCGCATGACGCTTAACCCGTTCGCCTTCCTGCGCGGCGCCGCGGCGGTGATGGCGACAGACTTGGCCGCCCAGCCAGTGGCCGGAATACCGGTGCAGGCAGGCGGCGACAGCCACCTGATGAACTTCGGCGCCTTCGTTACTCCCGAGGACAATATCCTGTTCGACGTGAACGATTTTGATGAGACGCTGCCTGGCGTCGATTTCACCGTCGATCTGAAGCGCCTCGCGGCGAGCGTAGCGGTAGCAGCATCGGCCTCGGGCACAAGCAAGAAACAGGCCCGCGTGGTCGCGGCTGCGACGGTCAAGGCTTATCGGTCGCACATTTCCGCACTTGCCAAGCTGTCGCCGCTGGAGATCTGGCACAGCCGGATCGACCTCGAACAGGAGATCAAGCAGATCGGCAATAATGATCTGCGGCGCCAGCTCGCTGGCGTAATTGCTAAGGCGCGTGGCAGGGGCTTGGCGAAGGACGATAATTTCCCGCATCTGGTCAGCGGCGATAATCCGAAGATCGTCGATAAACCCCCTACCATTTTCCATCTCGATCCTAAGGCCGACCCGCGACACCGGCTTGGTGTCGAGCGCGTGTTCGCTGCCTATCGTAAAGGCCTCAATCCTGATCGGCAGCGGTTGCTCGACCGTTTCACAATGAAGGATCTCGCCTTCAAGGCGGTGGGCGTCGGATCCGTCGGCACATTCTGCTGCGTGGCATTGTTCATGACCGACGACAACGAGCCCTTGTTCTTGCAGGTCAAACAAGCGCAGCGATCGGTATTGGAACGGCTCGGCGGCAAGCCTGCCTACAAAGGAAATCAAGGCCGTCGGGTTGTGGAGGGCCAGCAGATGATGCAGGCCGCCAGCGACATCTTCCTGGGTGCTACGCAGGACAATGAGACCGGCCGTCAGTTCTATGTTCGGACGCTGAAAAACCGCAGGCTTGGCACCGTCAGCGAAATCAGCGAAGGCGAGGCACTCTCCGACTATGCCCAGCTATGCGGTCGAACGCTCGCGCGTGCCCATGCGCGCTCTGGCGATCCGGCCGCGATCGCTGGCTACAGTGGCAAGAGCGACGCGCTCGATGACGCGATCGCATCCTTCGCGACGGCCTATGCCGATCAGACAAGCGCCGATCACGCCGCTCTGGTGAAGGCGAAGAGGACCAAACCCACGGCTACAAAGAAAGCGCAAGCGGCTTAGTCGCAAGGTAGAACCAGGCGCCGGTCCACGATTTAGGCGGCGTCAATCGCCTACCTGTGCGGCACGAAAATCCGCAAGGTGGCACTTTTCGGACCTGCTGCCGTGTCTCTTTTCGGTCGCTATCTGGGGGGAACGCGGAGGTCCTGCAGACATCGCGAAAGCCTCACGTTTGACCCATTTGAGACATGGCTTACAGCTTGTCGTTAGCGCTACGCGAGGCTTGATGGGCAGAATGAACTGGATGCCTGAAACAACGAGTGTTGCTGCATGGTTGATCTTTCTTGCAACCTACGCCGTCATGGCCCTCGGCAAGATACCGGTATACCGGATCGACCGGGCCGGGGCGGCCCTGCTGGGCGGCAGTTTGATGGTCACCACCGGCGTATTGTCGCTCGACGAAGCGTATCGAGCGGTCGACTTCAATACCATCGCGCTGCTGCTTGGCATGATGATCGTCGTCGCCAATCTCCAGCTTTCAGGATTTTTTCGCGTCATCACCTACTGGACCGCGGCCTACGTTAGACAGCCGACATCAGGCTCGCCGGCCCGGTCAGCGGGTGGGAGGTTGCGCGACAGGCCAGAATGATCGATCCGGCCTTTCCCATTATCTACACGACCGCAGTGGCCGGGAACGAATGGCCCGTGCAGGGCGTGCCCCATAGCGTCCTGCTGCGAAAGCCGTTCGCGACCGCGCAACTCGGTGCCGCTATATCCCACCTTCTCACTGTCGAGCCACCGGCGATTTGGTGAGCGCCACCCCGTACAACTACGGACGCGATGCAATCTTTACCTTGCTGTCACCTCAATCAGACAATGCTGGTGGTGCCAGGATTTAAAGACCCGGCCAGAGCACTACCAACGCCGCCAAGCGAATATACTCCGCTTGGTCGGCGTTGCGCCTATCAGCCGACTTGTCGATGCTGCGACAGATCAGGCACTCGCTTCTCATTTGAGACGACAAAGGCCATGTGGGCGTTACACCGCGTGGCCTTGTTGGGACTGTCCCCGTTGGCGCGGGAATTCCATCCTCTCCCGAGCAAAACGCAGATGGTTGATAGCGCCTTCGGAACCGCAACCTTTTTCGCCTAGGTGTATTTAGTCAATGGGTCTCGGGGCTCGCAAAACTGCGAGGCGAGCCATGCACCTTTCGCCAATTGACGCCTTTCTTGCCGTCGCCACCCTAGGAACCGCAGTCCTGATCGAGATCGGGGCTTTCATACTCTTGGGGCTGATCTGAAAGATCACCGCTTAGAGCGCAGGCCAACCGCGCACGATTGCCCTCCGCCCTAGTTATGTCCGCTCTTTTGAACCAAGGGCACCCCGACACATACATACATTGATGGTTCTCAAGCGCGCCGGGGAAAATCGTGGCCGAGTTGCCTCTAATTCTCGTCATCGAGGACGAGTATCCGGTGCAGGGCATAGTTGAAGATGCGCTCAGCGAAGGCGGTTTTGAAACCGATATTCTCTCCTCAGCGGAAGAAGCCCTGACCTTGTTCAAGAGCGGGCGCAAAAACTACAAGGCGCTCGTCACCGACGTTAGCTTGAAGGGCAGCTTAAGCGGTTGGGAGGTCGCAAGGCAGATTAGGGAAAAAGTCCCTGCCATTCCGGTCGTCTACATGACGGGAGCGGCTGCGGACGAATGGGCGTCGCAAGGAGTCCCCAACAGCATCCTACTGCAAAAGCCGTTCGCGCCCGCGCAGCTTGTCACCGCCGTTTCCAATTTGCTCAATACGGGCACGTCGACAACGTAAGCCAAGCGCCGCCCCAAATACCAAAAGTGTTCTTGCCGTATTAGTACTGGTCGAAAAATTGACCACGCTTCTGCCGGTATCGGTTCGCAACAGACCTGACTCGGATTCGCACGATCTGACTCTGCGCCCGCTCCCAAGCGTCGTCAGACCTCAAGGAAAGAACGACTCGATTCCCTCATCCTCCTGCACACTTATTGAGACAATTCGGTAGAATCCCGCTTACGCAAATTGTGCAAAAACCGATGGGGGTCTTTTTTGCATTTTGCAGCGGCGGCATCCTGATGAATTTCGCATAAGAAACCTTATGCGAACCGACCGGTAATCGTGCCGGGTGCCGTTGTCGTTTCCGGTTGGATCTGAGTCATTCGAGCTCTATTTGAGTCTGCTTCGTATCGGCGGGCCCACTTTCGCACCGCATCGGGCCACGGCGGTTCGTCCCGCTCCCGATGAGTCCGAATAAAGGTTGTCCGGTATATTCCCGCAGTCTTGCCATCCGGTCGAATTCGGCCTATCTTACTTTCGTCTTACCAAATGAAGCCGCCATGTCCGCCAAGCAGAAACTGACCACCACCGTCTCGACCAAGGGCCAGGTGATATTGCCCAAGGCGATCCGGGAACAGCGGCACTGGCCTGCGGGAACCCAACTGGTGGTGGAGGATACCCCCGAGGGCGTGTTGCTGAAGGCGAAGCCCGCCTTTGCGCCCACCCGGCCGAAAGACGTGTTTGGTTCCCTACCCTATAAGGGGTCGGCAAGGTCAGTCGCAGATATGGAGGCGGGGATCGCCGCCGAGGCGAAACGGCGGAATGCTCGCAATCGATACTAATCTCATCGTCCGCTATCTGGTGGGCGACGATCCCGGACAGGCTGCCCCGGCACGCAGGCTGATCGACAACAATGACGTCTTCGTCTGCACCACAGTGCTGTTGGAGACCGAGTGGGCGCTGCGCAGCGTCTATGGGTTTTCCGCTGCCCAGTGCGCCAAGGCCCTCTCCGATTTCGCGGGGCTGCCGCGCGTGAGTCTGGAAGATGCTACCGCCGCAGCGAAGGCGCTGGGCTGGATAAGGCAAGGCATGGACTTTGCAGATGGCCTGCATCTGGCCAAGGCGGAAGGCTGTGAGGCCTTCATCAGCTTCGACCAGGATTTCGCGAAAACCGCCAACGCTCTTGGCGGCATCAAGGTGCGGACGCCCTAGCACCGGGCCCACAGCGCGCACATAAGGTACGGCTTTCGCGGATCGTGCCACTTCCCCGCGGAAACGCCCTCGTCTCCCGCTCGTTGAAGTCGCTGGCGGTCGCCTCGCATGTTGAGTGCTGCGGCGCGGGGTTTCGTCGCGCACTTAACCGTGCCCTGCTCCCGCTCCGGCGAATCCCCCTTCAGATTCTAGAGCCCGATCCCTGCATTACAGCTGGACATGGGTGTAGATCTCGGTGGTCTCGAGATCGGCATGCCCCAAGAGCGTCTGCACCACGCGCATGTCGGCTCCGTTGGCAAGCATGTGTGTGGCGAACGCGTGCCGAAGAACCCGTGGTGTGACGAGATCGGGCCTGTTCAGGCCGGCGACGATGGCGGCCTCCTTGACTTCGAATTCTGCCGCTCGTGATGTCAGATGCTTTTTTCCGTCGCGAACTGAGTGGAAGAGCCAGGTGCCGGACTTCGTACCGTATTCATTGGCCAGCCGCCGCCAAAGGCCGATTGCTTCGAGCGCGGTCTTATGCAGCGGTACGATGCGCTCCTTGTCGTCCCTATCCCTAATCAACAGATGCGCGGACTTGGTGAGTGCCGCCTGGGCAGGAAGGCGGACGGCCTCGCTGATTCGCATTCCCGAGGCGTAGAGCGTTTCCAGCAATGCGGCCCTGCGCGCGTAACTCGCCTGCTTGTACAGCCCCCGGATGCGCAGTTCGCCGCCTGATGTGCCGTGTCTAGGAGTCGCCCGACTTCTTCGACCGACAGTGCCGTGGGAATGCGTCGCCGCCGGCGCATAGGGGCAAGCTGGGTCGTTGGATCTTCGGAGGCGAGGCCCTCAGCCACAAGGAAGCGGTGCAAGGCCCGGATGACAGTGCGCCGACGCGATCAGCCCAAGTTGCCCATCCAGCGTGTTTTCGTGTCCACTTAGGTAACCTTGGATATCCATTGGAAGAATTTTCTACCCGGCCAAAAGGTAGCTACCTCCAAAAAGAACATGAAACCCCGCCGGAGACGGCGGGGTTTTCTCTTGCCTAGCAATGCTCGGACGGCCATTTTTTCGATGTTTTGTCCGTCGGTGCAGCGCGGCGCATGGGGGCGCGAGATGTCTCCGGCGATCGCACTCTATGTTACCCTACGTTACCCTGCGACATTCTGTGGCGCGGCGCGTGAGGCGCACGTGCGAGATCTACTCTCTGTACCCTGCCACTGAGGCCGCCTCAGCTTTCCAAGTATTCCCGATACCATTTGACCTGATCCTGATCGACTTGGAAGCGGCCATCCATCATCGAGCCGTTCTTGCGGTCATCGCCATTCATGATACAGCCCAGTTCCTGAATGCGGTCGAAGCAGTCGACTATTGCCCTTGAGTGGTCCAGCAGCCCCTCACTGGTAAACTTCATGCCGTTGTAGGCGTACCTACTCTCTGCCTCACCCAGCAGGCTCTTATAGGTGCCGAGGATCGGCCTGATGTACATGAGCGCCACATCATCCACTTCAGTCGGGGCGTCCCTGTCGCCAAATAGGACCTTCGAGAGCTGACGAGCCACCTCCCACGTCCCGCTTTCCTTCCCCTGTGCCAACCGCTGCTTCATCACTTCAACGAAGTCCAGCTTGGCGTAGTTGAACGGCGCGTTGGGCCAGCCGTTCTCAATGTAGAACTCATACATGCCGTGAGCGAACAGAGCCCCGATGGTCTCGTCAGCGGCGATTTTGTTAATTTCGGCGGAACGCGCGGTCGACAGCTTGTTGCTGAGATAGGCGAACATGATTTCAGTGATTTGGCGAACCGAGTAAATGCCTTGCGAGGCCTCACCCAGCAGTGATGCTATCATCGGCAGCTCAGCCTTGGTGGCGAACTTCTCCAGCCATTCCGTGGACGCCCTTCGCAGGCGCACATCGATCGGATGCGGCGGTTGTGTGAGCTGGCGGGCGTTTTCGAGGGCAACCCTGTAGCGGTGTATCCAATACTTGGTCCGGCTTGGCGGCTCCAGGAACACGTCGCCGTAAGACACCTCCAGTTCCTTGGCGAGCCACTCCTCCTGCTGGCGCTTGAAAACTCCCGTGCGTGCGTCGTGCAGCATCCCGCCGAGGTCTTTCAGAACGGGATGCGTCCGCGCCCTGATGCCGAAGATTTCATCCAGCTTCGCTTTCTCCGCGTCGCCTTCCACGATGTAGGGCGCTTGGTCTACCCAGAAGATAATGGGTGCAGGATCTCCGATGCGGAACATCTGCTGTCGGTAGGCGTCGGGAATCAGGGATGTCAGCTCGTAACCGTCTTCGTTCTCGAAGTGCAGGAAGCGGCTGATATTGAAGTCAGCGTCCATTTCAGGAAGGTACATCGAATTGCCGGCCAAGAAGACGGACACGCCAATAGAGTCGACCGGCGACAGTCGAATTGCAGCGGAGACTGACATAGCGTCGGGGGTCAAAGGTTGATGCCTGCCCGCTTGTAGACCTGCTCCACGCAATCATAGATCAGGCCGTAATGTTGGCTGATGCTCAGTGGCAGCAACCGATAGGTCTCAACCACTTTCGTCAGGTCTTTCAGGGATTCCCTGACGCCAGGCGTACGCATGTATTCTTCCGGAACGACGACACCCAGCAGGTTTTCCTTCTTCAGTGGAATGTCCTCTTCGACTTGAAGCTCGATAGCCGCCGCCCGGTCGTCGTAGTTTTTGGTCGAGCCCTCCTTGTACAGTTTCGCCACCGCCAGCACCTTTGCATGGCTCATGGTAAGCAAATGCTCGTCTTTTAGCTTCTTTTGGTCGTTTGCGTCCCGGTCGACGTACCGCCGCGGTGTTTCGAAATAGAGAGAAATCAGCCTTCCGATTGGTCCTGGTCGGTGCCGACATTAAAATCATCCAATTTGAACGTCGTCAGGTAGTCGGGCATCCGCCCCCTGTCGAAAGCCCCTCTGTCGAAGGGATGAATCCGTTTCAGTGGTGGCGGGGTGTTGAACCTCATGACGAACACGGACGGTAGCTGCCACGGTTCGGGGTTCAGCGCGTCCCTGCCCTTATAGGCAGCGCGGCCGACGAACAGATAACAGAGCTTTTCGCCCTTGAAGACGTTGCATTTGACGGCGAGAAGCTTTTCTTCCTTTAGGATCGGAATCAGCCGGCTTGAGGCCGTGCTGTGAATCCATGGAGGACTTTTTGGGGCAGCCAGATTGCTGTTCGTCAAAAAGTCCCGGAGGTTCACGTCTTTCGGCTTTGCCATCGGTTAGTCCATGATCTGCAGCAAATCACCCATACAACCTATCAGGCTATGTGGTTCACACTCATCCTAGGACGTGCCCTACACCCTTTGCCAACAGGAACAAGCTCGTTGCACTGACCGCGGCCGCCGCTAGAACGGTGGCCAGCACCAAGATGAAACCCAACCTAGGGCCGAACGCCCTGGACACAGTTTCCGACTGAGCGAGCACGTTGGCCAAGCCGACATTCAGCTTTGGCCTGGGGGACTCCTTGTCCCTCCGCTTTGTAACCGCCTTCTTCACGGCAACCTCCAAATCCCAAACTACCTGACCCTCAGAATAGGTCGATGCGTGCACAGTAAAGTCTGGCAGAGCCCGTCAACCGCTAACAACGCACCAACCTACCGCCATCGGGTTTGCACGTTGGCAAATCCTCTTTGACAATTCATCCGACACCAATGGTTATTTCATCCACCCGCAACGCACTAGCCAGATAAGCCTCCGGCAAACACGTTTTTCCGACGTCTTTTCAGTGGCTTATGCACATCGCGGGGCGGGCCTGCGGAAGCTATCAGAACCACCAACCAAAATTTGGAAAAGGTCCGAAATCACGGATTCGGCTGTTACGGGGCATCTCGCCGCGCATCGAACAGCCAGCGATCCGCAACCGCTACGACATGGTCCGGCCCGTCCTGGACAATACGAGCAGGATGCCCGGCAAGGTTCGCCAGGACCGAGGCGGTGACAGCGAAGGTCGCGCAGGTGCCCCACACTTCATGTCCCGCGTTCGAACTCCTTAAGCCGCTCGGGAGTGAGATCGTTCGCATAGATCAGATCGTACGAGATGCCTGATCCACGCATAGCTGCGGCCACGGCGCGTTCGACCTTCGCCCGCCCCTGCGTATCCAGATTGCCCCGCTTCGAACTCGGTACCCGGGAGGGTTTCGCCATGCTGAAGGCGCTGGGCGAACTCAACCGCGAACTGGCGACCGGAAGGGTCAAGCTGGCTCAGATAGCGAGCGACGCTCTCCTCAAGCTGAGCACGCCGCCGTTGCACCTTCGCCTTTGTGAAGTTCCTGTCCCGATTATTCACGGCCTTGAACTTGCTGTCATCGATGGCGACGTTCGCCGTCGCAAGAAGCCCCATTTCGCGGCAGAGTTCGACGAAGCGCGTACAGACCTTGCGAAGCGCCAAGCCGTTATCCTTCCGGAAGTCCGGGATCGTCTTGTGATCAGGAGCGAGCCGACCCAGCAGCCACATCACCTCGACATTGCGTCCGGCTTCTCGTTCGAGCCGGCGGCTCGACTGCACCCGGTTCAGATAGCCGTAAATGTAAAGCTTAAGCAGAACCGAGGGATGGTACGAGGGCCGATCAGTCGCCGCCGGCTCCACTCCTTCAAAGCTCATCTCCGCCAAATCGAGCGCACCGACAAACACGTCGATCACGCGGACGGGGTTGCTCTCGTCAATGAAATCATCGAGGCACTCGGGCAGTAGCGTCCATTGCCCACGATCGGCCTCCTCAACGAAGCGCCTCATCGATCCCCCTAGAACCACGGGAGAATCATAACAGCGGCACGGCGTTTTCACACAGCCAGGGTCATTTTCGGAATTCGGCGACGGCATCGGTAAGGTCTGCTTTGCCCCCATAGACGGACCTCGTCAGTCCGGCCTGTCAGGTCCGAAAAGGGCCAATAGCGGTCATTCCGGCATCCCCGCGATCCGGAAAGCTTGCGCCAATCTTTCGATATCTTCCGTCCTGCGGAATGGGGTCCTGTCCCTGATTTTGGAAATGCTTAGGGTCGGGTACAGTTGCATTAAGCGCGCACAGTCCTCTTGTGCTTCCTCAACCCGTCCAGACATCGCATGGCATGCCGCCAGAATAAATTGTGCGGTAAAAAAAGTTCGTTGCTGCCGGAAAGCAGTTGTTGCCCATGATGTGGCGTCTGCGATGTGGCCGGCGAAAAAATGAGCAAAGGCCAGCCCGGTCTGGATAGTGAAGATCTGTGGATCCAGCGGGCTCAAACGCAAGGCGGCCTGCAATTGCTCGATCGCAGCATCTACGTCACCGAGCCAAAGGTGGGCCCACCCCCTCCAATTTCGTGCGATAGCCAGATTTGGGTTTAGACTTGTCGCTCGCGAGACAAGGGCTGCGCCCTCCTCGACCTCACCCACTACGTAAGCGAGCGCAAATCCGGCCATTGCAAGCACCGTTGGATCGTCCTTATCGAGTTCGATCGCCCGCCTTGCGAGCCGCCGGGCTTCAGCTGTTCCGTGGGCAGCAGCATCGATTCTCCAGCCGAAACTTTTCCTTGGTACATAGCAAATAGCGCCGAGCGCGTATGCCGCGGCGAATTCGGGATCGAGGCCGCTGGCTATTTTGGTGAGCTTGAGTGCTTCAACGTTCGCGTCTCCGGTGAACTTATAATAGCAAGCGAGCGCGCGAAGGTAATAGTCGTAGGCCTGAAGGCTTTCGGTCGGTTTGCGCTGGGAGCGCTCGATTTCGGCGCGTTCAAGCTGAGGGGAGATTGCGCCGATCACGCTGTTCGTCACCCGATCCTGCAGATCGAAAATATCTTCAAGCTGGCTGTCGAACCGGTCCGCCCAAAGATGCGCTCCTGTTGCAGCATTGATCAGCTGCCCGGTAATTCGAACGCGATTGCCAGCCTTGCGCACACTGCCCTCCAGCACATAGCGAACGCCAAGGTCACGCCCGACCTGCTTGATATCGATGGCTTTGCCTTTGTAAGTAAAGGTGGAGTGTCGCGCGATGACGAAAAGCGATTTGGACCGCGACAGTCCGGTAATGATGTCCTCGACCATGCCGTCGGCGAAATATTCCTGTTCCGGATCGCGGCTCATGTTCTCAAACGGCAGCACTGCGATGGAGGGTTTGTCGGCGAGAGCAAGCGGCTGCGCAGTCTCGGTCGGCGGTTTTGTTACCGTTGCCGGCGAAGAGCTTGGGCCCATGCGCACGCGCCAGACCCGCATCGGTTCGGCGATATTCTTCAGGGGTTGCGAACCTATAGCCTCAAAGGTGATATCTACCTTGCCACGAACTTGCCGGTGAGCGTCGTCCGAAATGCTGAAACCGCCCGGTTCTGCGATCCCTTCGAGACGCACCGCAATATTGACCCCATCACCAAAGATATCATCGTCTGCGATGATAATATCACCGACGTGAATGCCGATGCGAAATTCGATCCGCTTGTCCTGTGGCACGTCAGTATTTCGTTCGGCCATGCCGCGCTGAATTTCGACGGCGCAGCGTACGGCATCTACGACGCTGCCGAACTCGATGAGCGCGCCGTCCCCCGTATTCTTGACGATGCGCCCGCGATGCTCACTGATTTTGGGATCAAAAAGCGTCTTTCTAAGAGCTTTCAGTTGCGCCAGCGTGCCTTCTTCGTCGATCCCTATCAAGCGGCAAGAGCCCGCGACATCCGCCGCCAGAATAGCCGCCAGTCGCCGCTCTACGTACTCGCCGCTCAAGGTGCACCCCCGGGGTCGGGGACATTGAATGCTTATATAGCAGAATTGCGGGCCGATGTCCGGCAATGCCCATGTCCGAAACGGGTCAAAAGGCGCCGTTCGAAAGATCGTTGGGCTTCTTCCGGTTTGTCCCGATAAGCCGACAATTAAAGGGCCAGACCGGGCTTCGCTTTCGGGCCAATATGCGACATCGGCCCCTATGGGCATCCCATGTGACCCGTTGTACAAAATCACGTCTAGGGTTGGATTGCAGGCCATGGTGCAGGAGCAGCCAGTCCGGGTTGAGCGGAGGTTGTCGGCGATATTGGCCGCCGACGTGGCTGGCTACTCGCGGTTGATGCACAATGACGAAGAGGCGACCCACGCCAAACTGACCGCGCTCCTCGCGGACAGTGTCACGCCCGCGATCTCCGAACACGGCGGCCGCATCGTCAAGAATACAGGCGACGGGTTCTTGGCGGAGTTTCCAAGCGCGGTCGAAGCGGTCCGCGCTGCTGTGCAGTTCCAGACCCGCATCAAGGAGCTTACAACCGCTGAGGCGGAAGACAGGCGTATTGCTTTCCGCGTGGGCGTTAACATCGGTGACGTCATCGTCGAGCCGCACGACATCTTTGGAGACGACGTTAACACTGCAGCGCGGCTTGAGGGCATCGCAGAGCCCGGCGGCATCTGCATCTCGTCGTCTGTCTACGATCACGTTCGAGGCAAGGTCGCGGTCGAGTTCATTGATCTGGGCGAGCAGAACCTCAAAAATCTCACCCGCCCGGTCCGAGCCTATGCGGCGGTCCGGGATGGACGTAGCCCGGCGACACAGGCTGATGGTACCAAGCCGCACCCGCCTTCGCCGCCTCATCTTTCCATCGTTGTGCTGCCGTTCACCAACCGTAGCGCTGATCCCGAGCAAGATTACTTCGTCGATGGTGTGACCGAGAGCCTGACCACCGACTTGTCGCGCATCAGCGGCTCTTTTGTCATTGGCCGACACACCGCATTTACCTACAAAGGCAAGGCGGTTGATCTCAAACAGATCGGTCACGATTTAAACGTTCGTTACGTCCTTGAAGGGTCGGTACAGCGTGGCGGCAGCCGGCTTCGCGTGAACGTGCAGCTAGTCGACGCCGAAACCGGCAATCACCTATGGGCCGAGCGGTTCGATAAGCCCGTCGCCGATCTGTTCGAGATGCAGGACGAAATTGTAGCGCGGCTCGCCAACACGCTAGATACCCAGCTCATTGAGGCTGAGGCGCGGCGATCGGAACGCTTACTACATCCCGATGCGATGGATTTGTATTTCCAGGGAAGGGCTTGGCTGAATAAGGGGCCTACCCACGGATACATGGCGCAAGCGCGCGGCTTTTTCGAACGGGCCCTAGCGCTCGATCCCGGAAACATTGAGGCGCTGGTCGGGCTGGCGCAGGTTGATGCCCTGAGCGGCTCCGCCTTTTTGACCGATGACCGCGCCGCGCGCCTCGAAGCGGCCGAAACAGTATTGACTAAAGTGCTGTCCATGGCACCACAGCACGCACAGGCCCACATGCTTCTGGGCGTCGTCCAAATCGCAACTAACCGCGCGGCGCAAGGCATTGCCGAATGTGAGCAGGCGTTGCTGCTGGATCGAAATCTAGCCAGCGCTCATGGTTGGATCGGTGACGCCAAGTATTTTATGGGTCGCGGCGCGGAAACCGAGGCCCATATTCTCGAGGCGCTGCGCCTCTCTCCGCGCGATACCAACGTCTTTCGGTGGATGATGTGGGTCGGCTTCGCCAAGTTGAACCTCGGCGCCGATGCCGATGCGGTCGCCTGGCTGCGCCGCGCTCTCAATGCCAACCGAAATCACGCCCTCGCGCATTTCCAACTCGCCGCTGCCTTGGCGCTCGTCGGCGCGCTGAATGAGGCGCGGGCCGAAGCAGAAGCGGGACTTGCGCTCGATCCAAGCTTCACTATCCGCCGCCTGCGCGTCAACGTACTTAGTGACAATCCGAATTTCCTTGCTGGGCGCGAGCGCGTCTATCAGGGCATGCGCATGGCTGGGGTGCCAGAGGGGTGATGTCGCTTAGGGTAGAGTCGAGGATGGGCGCGGTAGCTTGGGGGCCTTTGGCCATCGCCCCGTTTCCCATCCCCGCTCATCAAACCGGACGAGCCGATTTCCGGCATCCGGCTTTCCGACTGGCTTCACCGCAAGGCACACGACGGGGCCGCTCGGGGCAGGCGTTGGAGGCACACAACGCCGAGTTCTCGATGAATGACATCGAATGTAAATCGGCGATTGCCGCGCCCTTGCACCTTGTGCCTTCGCGCGAGGAACCTGCGCAATCGTTCAAAGACGTATTGATCGACGCTACGGTATGCCTTGCCCCGCGAGCCGTAGCCAAAGTAGTTGGACCAGCCGCGCAGTGATCTGTTCAGCTTGTCACGTACTTCCGGCCATGGATCGGTGTTGCTCGGCACCAGCAGATCGCCGACTCTTGTCTTGAACCGTTGCACACTCTTCTTGGACGGGCTTACACCCAGATACCACTTCCCGTTCGCCTCAAACCAATGGGCGCCGAACGAGTAGCCGAGGAAGTCGAAGCGTTCCTGTCGGGCGCTTCTCAGCGAAGTTTTCGCCTCGTTGATCGTCAACCCGAGCTTGGTCATCACCGCCTTCGTCCACGCTAATGCCTCCGCCGCGCGACCGCGGCTGAGGATAACGAAGTCGTCGGCATAGGAGACGACGTGAGCCTGGAACGTGTCGCCGCAGCCAGTCAAACGCCAATGCTTCAGGAACCGGTTCATGTAGATGTTGGCCAGCAATGGACTTGCGACGCCGCCTTGCGGTGTGCCGCGCGTGTTTCGCTTGCCACCACTCATGTGCCGGGTGTCGTCCGCGTCCCGTTCCTCGATCGGCGCCCTCAGCCACATCTTGATGAGGCGCAGGACGTTTCGATCCACGACACGCCGGGCTACTGACTTTGTCAGCTCGGAATGCGGGATCGTATCGAAGAACTTGGACAAATCAGCATCAACTACGTCAGCGTAGCCCCGGCATAAATGCCGGTGCACTTCCTTGACCGCGTCCACCGCCCCGCGAGCGGGCCGGTAGCCGTAGGCATTGTCCTCGAAGTCAGCCTCGAAGATGGGTTCGATCACGATCTTGGCGGCAGTCTGAATCACACGATCACGAATGGTTGGAATGCCGAGCGGACGCTCGCCACCGTTCGCTTTGGGGATCATCACCCGCCGCACCGGATCAGGTCGGTACGTCTTCGAGACCAGTTCCGCGCGCAAGCCCGCCAACCATGCTTCCAGGCCCTGCTCCTCGATGCGAGAAAACGTCATCCCATCTACACCCGCTGCACCCGCATTGACGCGAGCGAGACGATAGGCGTGGAGCAGGATGTCCTCGCGACAGATCTTGTCGTAGAGCAGATAGAAGCGGAAAGTGGGCTCCGCCTTCGCCTTGCAGTAGAGCTTTCTCTGAAGGTTCCGGATCTTATCAGGCGTTGTCAGGCTCATCACCAATCACCTTCACCTCACCATCTTCAAAAGCGCACCAGAAGTCGGGGCCCTTTGCTCCACCGGCATTTCCCGGCATCAACGCTCCTATTGCCCCGTCCGACTCCCGCCGTGACCACCGCCTATTGCGATGCTGAGGCCGCTACCTCGTCCGCGACGGGTCTCCCCCTGTAACTGCGAACCACCCTTCCGACGTGCCGTGCCCACTACCCCGGCGGATCGCGTGGGTGCGTGTGTCGATTACTTCCCCACGCGTGCGGCCTTCCCCAAATGACCGGAGGGTCGGCATCCGCATTCGAACTTTCGAGGCCTGCTCGGGCTTCACTTTGTTACGGCCCATCGAATCGCTCAGCAGCCCAAGGCCGCCTTCGTCGCAGGGCTCCGCCCCAGCCAGTTACCCGGCCGAGCCGCCTGCCAGCTTCCGGACCAATCGACAATTATCCGGGTGAGACCCTCCCTCACTGGTAGCTCGCGCCCTTGGGGCGCACGGTCAATCGCGTCGGTTTGCTCCACCGCTGACCACTTCCGGTCTTCCCCCAACTGCGGACATCACGTATCGGGACCACCACTTCCGAAAGGGTGCCGATAGGCGACGTTGGCCTAAACTGAAAGAGGCTTCAGCCCCTTACGTCTATCCGAGATATCTTGAAAAGCGGTGCAGTTGGCAACCGTCATCCAAAGCGGCACGGCAACCCGGCTTAGTTCGAATTTTCGGAGCTTAGAGTGAATTGCAATCTTTCCGCCACTAGCGCCTGGAGTTGCCATAGCGATTCGTCGTGAATGCCCAGTTCCTCTAATCGGAACACAGTTTCTCTGAGGTATTCTGCGCAGGAGCCCCAGTGTCCCACGGCGGATGCCAGAATGTCAGCGGCCTCTTCTAACGGCAATTTCCCAGAGTAGTGCGGGCTGTCGCGGTTTACCACAATACTGAGAGCCCGGACCGGACCTTCATCCGTTTCAGCTGTCACCCAACGCGGTATGTTCGCTGCTGGTTTAACCATCATCTCGCGCCGAAATAGCGCATTCAGGCTCGCCGAGACCTGATCGGGAGGGAGCTTAAAGATCATGCCTTTGCACCTGCCGCCGCGATCAAGCGCGAGCATCAATCCCGGCTTATCGCGGGTGCCGCGAAAGCGGGCCACCCGATAGCAAAACGCCCGATGCCATCCCCGAACTGTAGCTATCCGGCTTTCGCTAAATTCACATAGCGGCTTCCAGAGAAGCGAGCCATAGCCAAAGAGCCAGACATCACTAGGTGGTGCGTGTGCGAGAACGTTGCCTATGGCCGCGTCGTAATCTTCATCGGTCATGTAGACCGCGCCGGGGCTCGGGCCTGCATCCTCGACCACGCGCGTGGTGCGTGCCACAAGATCGACTGTGAGCGCCATCTCTCGAAGCGTTGTCGGCATAAAACTGTCCCTATGGGGACGCGATGAAAACTACCGCATTTTGCTCCAGCTTAGCGGATATGGAATAAGGCGCATACTAGAGTCCTTGGAGCTAATCGGAATCTACAGAAGGCAGTGAATTCCGGCAGTGTTCCTGTCAGAGGCAGGGCCTTCCGTGACAGGACGGAGCGAACCTCGCGCGACAAAGCTCGCGAATTGCAAGACGTCGCGTCCGCACTCGCTAACGTCTCCTTCGGATCAAACTCAGAAGTCTGGTTGCTCAGCCGAGAGGTCGGCTTTGCCCTCAATCGCGGACATCGTCAGCCAAGCCTGTGAAGTCCGAAGAGGGCCAGAAGCAGATGTTCCTTCTCGCTCAGCGCGACGGGCAAATTGATGTAATTAGTTTGTGCGACGCTAACGAGGGCGCGCTGTATCGCTGATAAACCCGATGGATCGAGATCAGCGACGCCGACACCGCAGCCTGCACTTCCGTTAGTTAGCCAGCGGTTGTGTTAAACCTTCACGCGTTCATAATTCGTGAATTGACTTTGCCGCTGATCGGACCAGCCTCTGCTTTTCGATCAAGTCGCGTATGACCGAATTTGACATCCAGCTGGTGGATGCCAGGTTACGCATCTCGGTCCGCTACTCGCCGCAACGGATCGAGCCGAGCTGACACGGTTCGAAAAGTAGCCAGTCAGTCCCACCTTCATCTTTCGCGACACGTAAGTGCCGCTGCCTGAAACCTCTTGCCGGTGGTGCGACACCTTCGATGAGCTACTCATCGAAGTTTCGAGCCCAGCACGCAGCGGATTGCAGCTCTATTGGCGCTATTCGCGAAGTCCTTAATTCGTCAGGTTTCTGCGGGCCTCGCGACGCCGCGATGGCCGCCAATGTCTCGATCTCCGGGAGGGAGAGACATGATGAAGCGATCGCCTATTCTCTTTTTGGTGGCTGCCGCGAGCTTCGCCGTCATATGGCTGGTTCCCTGGTTTGCTGATCTGCATTTTAGAAAGGCGGATGCCACTGGATCAACGGCCATGCCATCCAAGGCCGTAGCTTCCGAGCCTTTCAAAACGGCCCACGCCGCTAACAAAAGGGCGACGAGGATACTTGCACTGGATCAGGCTAGGCATCTCGCTTTCTGGACCTCCGTTCTGAAAAATAGAAAGAAGGCTTGTGGTGGTGTTGTTCGGACCATGTATCAAGGCGGCACCGAATCTGGGGTCGATACTTGGAGCATTGGCTGTCGGGACGGTAACCAATATTCGATAAGTATTAACCCGGACGCGCAGGGCTCTGAAGCGGAGTTTCCGGTTTCAGTTTGCAGTGGAAGCGCTTTCGCCCGCAGTGCTGAATAGCGCCGGCTCAATGAGCGTTCAGCGCCCGCGACATCGTCTCTGTATGCCAGCTGTTATCCGCTGCGGCGGCGCCTCGTCGCCAACGTGCGAGGATGATCATGACGGTGACCCGATCGCGACGTGAAACGGTGGTGTTCAAGCACCCGTTCCGGATCGCGAGCGTCGAACGGCTGTTACCGGCTGGCCCATATGAGGTTATTACCGACGAAGAGTCGATGGAAGGCTTGTCATTTCCGTCCTTTCGGCCCGTCGCCACCATGATGATGGTGCCTGCGCCAGCGCCCCACAGCTCCGTCGAGATGGTAACGATCAGTTCGATCGATCTGGCCGCTTCTCGGGAGCCGATGCGATGGCGCCCGGATAGTGACGCGCCGTTCGACCTCGACAAGGATCGTGGCAGGGCCGCGCCGAACACTGACATCCGGCGGACGCTGGCGGAGATCGAACGCAATGCCAAGGTGTTGCGCGGTCGGCATCTGCACCTCGAACCCGAGCTGCTCGCGACACCTGCGAAGCCACTGGTGGGCGCGCTGCCGGATCTGAAAGGGCCCGGCCGGGACCTGCGCATCGATGCTTGCCGCGGCATTGCGCTCTGGTGCATCTTTCTTGACCATGTCCCCAACAACATCGGAAGCTGGCTGACGCTGCGGAATTACGGCTTCAGCGATACCGCGGAAGTGTTCATATTCGTCTCGGGTGTGACCTGCGCGCTGGCCTACGGCAAGGCATGTTCGCGCGACGGCTGGGCCGGCGTGATCAGCCGTACGCTGTGGCGAAGCTGGGACATTTACGCCGCATTTCTGCTGCTCACTGTCGCTTGCGCCGTGATGGTTTACCTCGCAGGCGCCGGACGTTTTGCCGACGAGAGCAATACGCGCATTCTGTTGGAATATCCCGGCGCAACGCTCGCGCACGCGGCGATCCTGCAATACCGTCCCGTCAACACCGACGTCTTGCCGCTCTTCGTGGTTTATCATCTTTTGTTCGCGCCGCTGCTGTGGCTACTGCTGCGAGTGCCGAACCTGACACTCAGTGCCTCGCTGCTGCTTTATGCGCTGGTGCAGGTCTTCGGCTGGACCGTGCCGACATGGCACAACAATGTCTGGTTCTTCAATCCGCTGGCTTGGCAGTTGCTGGTTGTGCTTGGCGCGTGGTGCGTTATCGCGGGCGAGGGGTTTTGGCCGTGGGTGACCTCGCGCACGGCACTGGTGCTTGCCGTTCTCTATCTGGCTGTTAGCCTGATCATCGCATTGAGTTGGAGCCTCAAACCACCGGAAGCGCTGGTCCCACAAGCGCTGGCGAAGCTGGTTTACCTAGTGGACAAATCGAATCTCGATCCTTTGCGATTGCTGCATTTTTTTGCACTTGCAATTTTGGCGGTATGGCTCGTACCTCGGAATTGGCGAGGGCTGACGACGCCGGTGATGCGCGGCGCGATCCGCTGTGGCGAGAACTCGCTGGCGATCTATTGCTTCGGCGTTCTGCTGGCGCTCGCCAGCCACATAGGGCTGGTCGACATCTCGGATGGACTTCCGATGCAGGTCGCGCTCAGTCTCGCTGGCATCCTGGTGATGATCGCGGCCGCTGCGCTGCTTAGCTCGATTAGGTTCAAACCCAAGTAGCAACAACCGTTGGCTTGAAGACGACGTTCTCTGATGGCAATGAAAGATGCAGTAGGTCGCGAGATCAATGGCCGCGATGGCTGTTACGTAACGGATTTGTCGGGAATTTGCGCTTTTGGCGCAAAGCGGATCATTCGCCATCGGCAGATGGCCGCTAAGTGCCAGGATCGGCCATCCAGAAGCGGAGGCAAACGGCCAGAAGCAATCGCTTGATCACTATCAAATCAAGCGGCCGGCACAAACTCACATCCCGATCCAGCTACTTGTACGCGACCGCAAGGCTCGACGGGCCTGTTAGCGAGGGGGATCATCCTGAAGTCTCGGAATCCGGCCTGCGGAACGCATAACAGGTTGTACGATCACTGATCATCGTTGGGGACCCATTCCTCCGCGGTTGAGTCCCAATGATGGGTGTCGTCAAACTGTTTCCAGAGGGGCCGCCCTGGTTTGCGTTCACCCTTCTCTCGTAATGCATTCAGTGCGCTGAGTTGGACGACGAGCGCCCCAGCCATCATCACCCATTCGCGAGCGTTATATCGGGAGTTCCATTTGATTGTCGCGAGCATCGGATGCCTCCTTCAAAGTAAGAAGCCTTCCGCCATCTTAGCCCGGGCCAAGAACACGGGATGTAAAGTACTTCACAGTCAGCCAACATCTTCGACATAGTCGGGGGCAATCCTATGAGGCCATGCGTCTGGCGGAGCCTCGGGGAAATCGAATTGGTAATATAGCAGATATCTGCGCCGATGTCCGGCTATGGCCATGTCCGAAATGGGTCTTGGCCGTGTAAAAACGCCCTTCCAGGAAGTCGATGAGAGGCCAGGATCGGTTCAGTCTCAGGCTGCGATCGCAGCCATCAGCGGCTTGGCTCCGACGATGTTCATGACCCGTGTCAGATTATAGGCCAGGACCGAGAGAGCCATCTCGGCGGCTGCTTTTGGAAGCGTTTTGGTGAGGAAGTGTGTCGCCCCCATGCGGGCCTTCATCGTGCCGAACGGATGCTCGACCGTCTCGCGACGCTGGCGCATGGCGAGCGGGTTCGCATCAAGGCGCTGCTGCACGGCATCGAGCAGGGCCTCATGCTCCCATCGTGGAATCCGCCGTTCTGGCCCTGTCGTGCACTGAGACTTGAGCGAACAATTTTGGCAGGCGCTGGTCCAGTAACGCCTTATCCGCTTGCCATCTTCCTCGCTCGTAAAACGATATGGCAGTTGCTCTCCAGCCGGACAGCGATAGGCGTCCTCCTCCGGCAAATAGACAAAGTCCTGCTTGCCGAAGCGTCCATCCGATTTGGCGCCAGACGTCTGCGGCTTGGGCAGAGTTACTGTGATGCCGGCCTCGTGGCAGGCGAGGATCTCCGCGCTGCTGAAGTAGCCGCGATCGGCAACGGCCTCGAGCGTCTCGGTCTGTAGAACAGCCTTCGCCTGCTTGCCCATATTGGCAAGTTGTGCCCGATCTGAACCGTTGTTCGTTACCTCATGCGTCACAATCAGGTGGTGCTTGGTATCCACGGCGACCTGCACATTGTAGCCGACGACGCCGGAACCGCGGCCGCTCGTCGCCATCGATCGGCTGTCGGGATCGGTCAGAGAGATTTGCTGGTCGGGCGACGCGAGCATCTGCTTCTCGTAGACGGCAAGCTTGCCCATTTCTTTCTTCAGCTTCGTCAGTTTCTCGGTGAGCCTTGTCACCTTCGCCGCCAGCGCCTCGCTCGGTTCCTGTCGATCGGCGGTATCAAGTTGGCTCAAATAGCGCGCGACGCTCTCCTCCAGCTGGGCACGCCGCCGCTCCACTTTCGCCCGTGTGAAGTTCTTATCCCGGTTGTTCACGGCTTTGAACTTGCTGCCATCGATGGCGACGCTCGCCGTCGCGAGAAGGCCCATTTCGCGGCAAAGTTCGACGAAGCGCGCACAGACCTTGCGCAGCGCCAAGCCGTTATCCTTCCGGAAGTCCGCGATCGTCTTGTGATCGGGAGCGAGCCGGCCCAGCAGCCACATCACCTCGACATTGCGTCCGGCTTCTCGTTCGAGCCGGCGGCTCGACTGCACCCGGTTTAGGTAGCCGTAAATGTAAAGCTTAAGCAGAACCGAGGGATGGTACGAGGGCCGACCAGTCGCCGCCGGCTCCACTCCTTCAAAGCTCATCTCAGCCAAATCGAGCGCACCGACAAACACGTCGATCACGCGGACGGGGTTGCCCTCGTCAATGAAATCATCGAGGCACTCGGGCAGTAGCGTCCATTGCCCACGATCGGCCTCCTCAACGAAGCGCCTCATCGATCCCCCCTAGAATCACGGGAGAATCATAACAGCGGCACGGCGTTTTCACACAGCCAGGGTCACAAGCGGCGGTTCCAGATTTGCAAATCTTGGTCCGCTCCAACTTGGACAGCAGACGTTAGAGACAAGATCGCGCGTGGCCTCTTCGCTCCGTCAGCATCCGGGATAATCTTTAGACCCGCATTTTCGAATCCCTGCTCTGTGTTAGCAGCCGGAACGGAAGACGGTCCGACCGGATTCGTCTTGGCAGGAGAGCTCTCGATGCTGATGGTCAAGGAAAGGCGGCCTGCGATCAGGACTCTGCGAGGCTGGGCAATCTCGGTGCTACAGGAGGCCGGTGCCATACGCGAGTGCGAGGAGCACGGCTGGATGCAGGACCGCGCTGATCCCCACGCTCGTGAGCGCGCGTTGACTATCGCCCGTCAGGATCCTCCGTTTAGCATCTCTCAGGACGAGGCTGCCGCCGCGGTCAAGGACATGCTGGATTCGATCGGCGACACCTGCCCGGAATGCCCGCCCGATTGCGGCTAGGCCGCCTCCGCGTTGGCGCTATCGGGATGTCGTTCCGGTCGTCCGCGGGCGAGCTCTCGCCACGCCATGGCGAGACAGATCCATTTCTGGCGCTCCAGGCCATGGGCTGCGACGGCGAGCTTCATGGCCGCCTCCGCGGAAGGCGGCTCCGTAGGAATCCGGGGCTCTGGGTGAGCTGCACGCCAAGCCGACTTGGGCTATCTGACGACGGTCTGCCTCGCCGCCGCTCTTGACGAGCCGAACGCCGATTCTTAAGGAGCGAAGGTGCGGCAACGGTAACATTCTCCTCCATCATCTTCGGTTGGTCGCCCCTCGCGAACGGCTCAAATAGCCGAAGATCAGCTTCTAGCGAACCTCACGATGGAACGTCCGCTCACTGATGCAAAGCCGACGTAAGGCGGAGATCGCCAAGCCGACGCGAATGACGGATGCTGTCGAAAGAGGCCCCGTGGCGATTGGCTTGCTATTGGGAAAAGGGGTTTTGGCGTCTTTCCGGCTGGCGTCACGGCCTGGTCGGCGAACACCTCGCCCGGATTGCCATTCCACTGACGCAATCGACGCGCGCACCTGACCTGTTGGCGGGCCGAGTAGATGGAGCGCCATCGTCTTGAGGTTCTGCACGATGGCGGCGAGGTGAAACTCGTCGCGGGCGCCGGAGAGACCTCTGAGCCGCATGCGTTCGAACCCGTGGTGGGTCTTGAGATGAGCAAAGCGCATCTCAACGCGCTTGCGTTCATCCCGCGATTTGAGGAAGCGCTTGGTCCCCATCAGCCGTCGCGCCAGATCGCGGGCATCTTCATTAATGTCACGAGGTACCTGTCGGGCAGCCATATTCGGACAGCATCGCATCTTCAGCGCACACGCATCGCAGTCGAGTTTGGAGGCACGGTAGCGGACCATGCTGCCGTCGTGCACGATGCCGGTGGTGTGCAGCACTTTGTCGTTTGGACAAATGTAGATGCCGCGCCGTTTGTCCCAACGGAAGTCGATGCGTGAAAAGGTGCCGTCATCGCGCTCGCTTGCGTCGCGAACTGGAATATGTGGAGCAATCCCACGGCCAACCAGCCAGCCGAGAAAGCGGCCCGTTCCATAAGCAGTGTCAGCAGCAAGGCGCTTCGGCTTCAAACTAAAGCGACGCTCGGTTCGATCGAGCATTGTCTTTGTGGACTCGACCTCGTCATAGGTGCGCGCGGGCGTTGGTTCGACGTCGACACTGACTGCGTGCTCGACGTCAATAAGATAGTTGAGCCCATACCCGAACTGCACGCGCTTGTTAGCCTTGGCCGTCCAGGCCGAGGACGGATCGGAAGGCGAGATCACCTTCGGCGGCTCACTACGGTTATCCTTATCTTCCTGGTCCTGGGCCTCCGCCTCAAGTCCAGCTAGATACTCGGCCACGGCACGCTTCTGACGTTGCGCATCGGTCCAGTCCAGCTCGTCCGGCGCTTTGCCGTGATAGCGATTAGCATTGGCCTCCATTACGCTCGCATCCACGGCGAACCCCTCGCCCTTGACAAGGCCCGCCACCATGCACGCCGCAACCTCGGACTTCCCGAAATGCTGACGCTCGTTCGCGGCAGTGCCACGGCCTGAGATAAACGCCTCGTAAAAGTAAAAGGCCCCGTCGAATGGCCCGCTCAAGCCGCGGTTCCACCCCGCGTGAATTCAGCGGCATGCAACTTGATGAAGTCGTACATGCTGATCGGCTTCTGGCCGGTGAGCTTGAACAGGTCGTCCGTCATACGGTCGTAGCGGCCCTGCTTGTTCAGCTCCGTCATCACGGAAAGGTGCTTGACGATGTGCGCGGGCACGCCAGCCCCCAGAAGCTTTTCGCTCCAGTCGGAGAGTGGCACGTCGCGATAGTGGATGGTCCGACCCAGCGCCTCGGAGAACACGCGCGCGTAGTGCTCCAGATCTGCCGATTCAAAGCCGGTCAGATTGTAGATCTGGCCGATGTGCGGCGTGGGATCCTCGAGGACGACCGATACGGCGCGCGCCACGTCCACAGCCGAAATCGGTGAGGTTTTGCCGTCGCCCATTGGCAACGCCAGTTCGTCGGCGTCCCGCACGCTCGGGGCAGCGAAAAGGCGGAAGAACCCTTCGAGGAAGACCGTGGGCCGCATGGTGACGACCGGGAGGCCCGACCAGGACAAAGCCTGTTCAGCCAGCCAGTGCAGCTTGTGCTGCGGGCTGTCGGTGCTCTCGGTGATGCTCATCTGCGTAACGGTCATCTGAGACATGTTCACGAACGCTTCGACGCCGTGATGGCGCGCCACGGCGGCGGTGTTGACCGTGGCCGTCAGGTAATCGGCCGAAACCGACATGCCGAAATAGACACTCGCGCAACCTTCGATCGCGCGGTGCATCGCGGTGAGGTCAGTCAGGTCGCCTTGCATGACCTCGGCGCCGAGCTGGCGCAAGGCCTCAGCGCGTTCATCCTCGCGGCGCACCAGGGCGCGCACCTTGCGCTGTTTGGCGAGCAGCATTTCGGTGAGATTGCGGCCGATGGAGCCGACAGCGCCACCCGCGCCGGTCACCAGGATCGGGCTAGCATGTGACGATTGCGTAGTCATTTTAATTGCCTCTGGATGAGTTCAGATTGCGGGACGATCGCCGGGTTACAGGACGACTCGACAGGGCTCTCCTGGTCGAGAACCGGGCGAGCCGAGTAACAAAAAGACATGTGATGCGGCACGGCCCAGCATCAAGACTATGTCACTGACCCTTCCGCTTTTGACACATCGTGGACAGTTCAGAAATACTGATGTGCACCATGGCACCGGACCCCATTTCGTAACGCGCAAATCCATGCTGTAATCATGTTCTTCGTGAGCAACGGGCGGCGCAGCCCTAAGCCTCGGAGAAACAATGCGACGACGCAATTTCCAACAACGGGGTTAGGAGATGCGACAATGAAAAAAAACACGCTGATCAGTCTCAGCATTTCGGTATCGATCGCCGTTTTGGCGGCTGGTGTCGCAATTTCCGCGCAGGACAAATACACTGTGCAAGTACCGAATGGCCTCGGGTTCTCTGAGTTTAGGGGATACGAGGACTGGCCAGTGATCGCGATGAGCGAGAGCGGAGGCAAGATCGCTGTGATCGTGGGAAATCCGGTAATGATCGACGCCTATAAGGAAGGCGTACCCGGCAATGGCAAGCCTTTCCCAGACGGCGCCAAGATGGCGAAAATTCATTGGAACCCGAAAATACAAGAGACGTATCCCGGTCAGCCAACGGTGCCAGGTACCCAGCTTGACGCTGGTTTCATGGTGAAGGACAGCAAGAGGTTCGCGGACAGCGGCGGATGGGGATGGGCCGAGTTCAACTATGACGCGGCGTCCGATACGTTTAAGCCCGCCACTGCAGCGGACAATCCGCCGCAGGAAAATGACGCGAAGTGCGGGTTCTCATGCCACTCGGTGGTGCAGAACCGCGACTACGTTTTCACGGATTACGGAAAGAGGTGAGTATCGGATAGTGTTGACGGACGGTCGTAACGACTGCGCCGAATAATGGTGGATGTCCGCACCTGGCCCCTTTTCGGACCTCAAGGGATGTCTGGCTTGGTCCGAAGTTAACTCGAAAGCGGACATCCGCCGACCACTCTCCTAGGCTGACTTGCGCTGCGGCCTGGCCGCCGCTTTTTTCGCAGGCACTTCCTTTACCTTCTTGCCTTTGATCGGCATTAGCATTTCCTTCTGGCCGCTCTCCGCCTTGCGCGGCTTTTTGCCGGGCTTCGCCGGCGCGGCCTCCTTACCGATGCTCCGACGCAACGCCTCCATCAGGTCGACGACGTTACTGGCGGCAGGCTTCTCTTTCGGAGTGATCGGTTTGCCGGCGCGCTTCTGGTTGATGAGGTCGATCAGTGCGGTTTCGTACTGGTCCTCGAACTTCTCGGGCTCGAACCGTCCCGACTTCTGGTCGACGATGTGCTTCGCGAGGTCGAGCATGTCCTTGGTGACTTTGACGTCCTGAATCTCGTCGAAATACTCCTCCTCCGAACGGACTTCGTAGGGGTAGCGCAGCAGCGTGCCGACGAGCCCCTTGTCGAGCGGCTCGAGCGCGATGATGTGCTCGCGGTTGGTCAGCACCACGCGGCCGATCGCGACCTTGTCCATCTCGCGGTGGTCTCTCGGATCACCGCGAAGGCGTCGTGACCGACCTTGCCGTCGGGACGCAGGTAGTAGGGACGGATCAGGTAGCGGGGATCGATCTCATCGCGGTCAACGAACTCGTCGATTTCGATGGTGCGAGTCGATTCCAGCGCGACGTTCTCCAACTCCTCCTTCGTCACCTCGATGAAGGTGTCCTTATCGAGCGCATAACCCTTGACGATGTCCTCGTTGGCGACCTCCTCGCCAGTGTCGGCGTCGACCTTTAGGTACCTGATGCGGTGACCGGTGCTCCGGTTGAGCTGATTGAACGAGATCTTCTCGCTCTCCGAGGTGGCAGGGTACAGCGCGACCGGACAGGTGACGAGGGACAAACGCAGGAAGCCTTTCCAATTGGCACGCGGGGCCATTCTACGCAGAACTCCGAAATAGGGTTGGCTTGGATTCAAGACGATCCGCCGGGCGTGGTTCCGACAGTAAGCGAGACGGAATTAGCCGCACGCCGGCTTTGACTCGATGTTCCCGTTATGTTCTTATGTATTCTCCCTTGAAGCCGCTGAGCCGAACATGCCCGACATCGAATTCGTCAGGTCTGAGATTGAACACATGAGGGGTCAGGTCTCACGCCAGAGGAAGGAAATCCTTCAACTCGAAAGAGCAGGTATTGCCACGGCGTCAGCAGAAGCGCTGCTCGATCGAATGCTGGCCAAGATCCGCGACCTTTGTATTCAGCGGGATGAACTGAAGAAATGCCAGCCTGGTCCAACCAAGGGAAAAGTTCTCGGTGGTCGGAGGTGGTGAGATGCAAGAACTGAGGTGGTACGACCCAAAAGCTGAGAACCCACCATGGATCAACGCGCTCGCGGAGGTCCGGCATTTGGCGCCGCGAGAAGGCTGGTGTTACCAGCACGTCCAGGCAATCGTTGTCGCTATCGATCAGTACGCGGAGACAGCTCTCGGCAATCGGGAGTTCTTTCTCAATCGGCCCTATAGCATTGGAGGACTGAGGGAAGACAATATCCCTTAATTCTCCCGCGCACGTGGCTCATATTGGCTGGGCCGAGCTTGCTTAAAGGTTCTTCAGCTTGGACTGAATGGCTTCCCACAGTGTACCATGTATGCAGCGCTTTGCCGGCGGATGGTACGTCCAGCTAGTTGCGCACTCTGGTCTATAGGCGCTGCAGCCATTGTTGGCGCTCCACGAGTTTGCTTCCGTCCGACCCGGCTCAGCTATCGAAGAGCCAGCTCCGACCACACAATAAAGCTCATTGGGAAGAATCGACCCGCTGACGTGATCCACCACGATCAATCCAACTAACGCGAAAATGATCACTCCGAATGTGGAACCTGCATTCGAACAGGCACCAGACCTCGTATTCTCTTACCTCCGCTCTGTGTTAGCAGCCGAACGGAAGACGGTGCGATCCGATTCGTCTGGCAGGAGCGCTCGCGATGCTGATGTTCAAAGAAAGGCGGCCCACGATCCGGACTCTGCGGGGCTGGGCGATCTCGGTGCTGCAGGAGCCAGTGCAATCCGCGAATGCGAGGAGCATGGTTGGATGCAGGACCGTGTCGATCCGCACGCCCGGGAGCGCGGCATCGCTATTGCTCGTGAGGATCAATCGCCAGGCATTCCTCTGAAGGAGGCCATTGCTGAAGTTCGGGACGTCCTGGACTCGCTCGGCGACACCTGCCCCGAGTGTCTGCCAGCCTGATTGCGCTTGCTGCGATCGGCAGACGACGGCGATTGCGATGGAATGTTCTTCTTGAAAGTCCGTGAGGTCGGTCGGATACTGGAGCAGGTCCTTGCCACCAGCAATCCCAGGAGGACGATCATGCCGATTCAGATCGTGATGGACCGCAGCGGCGACCGCCGTCACCCCTTCAGTTCGGATGACGCACAAGAACTGGCGAAGGCGGAGCAGCGGTTCTATGAGCTCACCAATGCCGGCTTCACAGCGGCAGTTAGGACGGGTCCGGGCCAGACCTCGCACCTACGATCGTTCGACCCCACTGCGGAAGAAACTGTCTTCTTCGCCAGGCTGGTCGGCGGGTAACCGGCCCGGCCATGTTCGGCTTTCGACTGTGGACGCCGGGCGGCCGCTCCCGCACAAGCGCGACGCGAGCCCTCTTCATCAGGCACGGCGCCGAAGGCACGCCGGAGGGCCGCTCGCTGCGGCTCTTGCGAGAGTGGCTGTCGCCGGCGCAGCGAGAGCAGTTCGCCAGGAAGGGCTACTTCGAGGTCATCGGAAGCGACAGCGGAAAGCGGTACAGGATCCACGCCGGGGCCTCGGTGAATGTGTGCGAGATCGACAAAAGAGGTCGCCTGCAGGAGGGGCTGTGTTTCATGCCGATCGGCGCTCTGCCGATCGGAGACGTCATGCTTGCCCAGAAGATCGCGCTGGAGACATGCGAGGGCCAGGCGCGCGCCGTGGCCCGCAGGTTCACTCTGAATAATTTCCATTTCAGGCAAAGCCGACCTCTCGGCTGACGCCGCGGACCTCATCGCGGCTGCGGCACGCATCAGGCTGTTGCGCTGGACATCGTGCGCTGACCGAAAACAACGCCCATTCACGAGCTGGAGCGATACCTGCGGTGCAAGGATTGTTCGGAGGTTCGCGGATATTCGTACAGGCGCGGCCTCATCGTAGCCTTGCGACCGACCAAAATTTCAGCGTTGAACCCGCCGTCCACCTGGTGGCCGGGAGAGCGATAAGCAAAAAACCAACCCGTAAAAATACGGACGGACGGTAGCAGTTTTCTGAAAGACAACCCCGTTAGCCTCAGCTAATAGCGGAGTGCCGGAATTTGCCCGGTTGAAAGTGGGTTGGGGAACCCTGTTGTATTATTCCATTGCTGACGCGCAACAGCCGTTGCGCGCTGATACACGCTCCACTGCGACAAACAAGCACTCAGGTGGGGGGACCTTTCGGCTAGACATCAACGCCCTCCGGGCGCTCTCGGTGCTGGCTGTGCTGGGCTATCACCTGAAGATACCAGGATTTGCCGGTGGATTCGTCGGCGTAGACGTCTTCCTCGTGATCACTGGCTACCTGATGACGGGCAAGGTGTTGGCCGAGTTGGCTGCGGGGCGGTTCTCGCTCTGGTCGTTCGGCATGATGCGCATGCGGCGAATTTATCCGGCGCTGGCGGTTGTTGTGATTACATCTGCCATTGTTGGATGGTTCGTCACGCTGCCCGGCGAATATCTGAGACACCTGAGGCAGGCATGCTACGCCTTGGTAGCCCTCTCCAATTTCGCCTTCGATGCTGATAACGGCTACTTCGCAATGGCCGCTCAGACCAAGCCCCTACTGCATACTTGGTCGCTCGCAATTGAGTGGCAATTCTATATCTGGATGCCCTTGGTGGCGGCCCTGATATGGCGGCGCGCCCTGCCTTCGAAGTCTCGATCCAACGTGATGATGGGCGCATTTTTGGCCGTTGGGTTTGTCTCTTTGGCGTGGTGCCTCTGGCAGAGTCATAGCGACATGATGGGCTCGGCGTTCTTCTCGTTGCGAGCGCGAGCATGGGAACCATTGGCCGGTGGATTGATCGCGGTGTCCGAGTTTCAGCGGCGTAGGGAGAATACCCCTGATATTCCGTGGCTGACAGCGCCCGCAGTGGCGATCGGGGGCTGGGTCCTTGTTGCAGCCTGCATCATTTATCCACTCCCTGAGACGCACTGGCCGGGACCGCTCACGCTGTTGCCAATCCTCGGGGCTGCATTGATCGTTGCAGCCCGCCATCAGGCCGATGGACGCGGCTTGCTTGGGCTGCCGTTCATCCAGCGTATCGGCGATTGGTCCTATTCGATCTATCTTTGGCACTGGCCGATCTGGGTCGTTGCGCTGAGCTGGCTCTCTTTCCGCGGCTATGACGTGAATGCCAGGGAAAAGATGCTGATGGTGGCCGCGTCAGTCCTGCTCGGCGCGGCCTCTTACTATCTCGTTGAGCAACCCGTCAGAAAACGCCGCGATTTTTGGACGGAGCGCCGTCTGGTGTCGAGTGCCAGCATCGTGTTCTGCTCGTTGCTCGCATTCACTGCAACGGCTTTCCTGAACAATGGGTTTCCGAGGAGGTTGCCTGAATATCTGCTGGCCGCTGAGGAGGCGAGAAGGAACGGTACGCTACGAGACGAATGCTTTAGGAACTCGAACTCCGTCAAGAGGGCTGCTGAGACGTACTGCAGCTTTGGAAGTGAAGGCGTCGCCGGACACCCCACCGCAATCCTGTGGGGAGACTCGTTCGCCAACCAGTACCTTGAACCGATCTCGTCGGCCGCGCTGCGAAACGGAATACATGGGCTGATCGCGACGCAAAGTGCCTGCAGGGCATTCATTGACGATCCTGCACTGAACTCCGGTGATCAACAGCCGTGCCGCGAGTTTAACCGAAGCACGATGGATTTCGTGCTAGGTCACGCTCAACCGAGCATAGTCGTTATCGGAAGTAACTGGCGAAGTGCTATCGAGATTTCTGCCTTGGTGGACCGATTACTTAGTTCGGACAAGACCGTCATTCTGATCATGCCCCTGCTAAGCATTGGCTTCGATGTCCCCCAGCGGTGGATGGAAAACCAGGCTCGGGCTGACCGGGCACTAGACGAATGGAAGGTCGAAGCCGACCTCGTCCTGACGATGAGCAACCTCCGCACCGAGATCACCAAAATCTTGCAAAAGTACAAGGGCAACCCGCGGCTGATCGCAGCTGATCCATTGCCGCTAGTCTGTGAAAAGAGTCATTGCTATCTCGTCAGGAACGGGCAGTCCAACTTTCGAGATTCTGCCCACATTTCCAACGTTAACGCGACGCAGTACACGGGCATGTTTGACGCCGCCTTTAGATTGGCGGTCCAAGCCACGAGTAAAGCAACAAACGAGGCCGACTGAGGGCGTAGGCGTTGGATGCCATCGTGTGACGCCGGTGGCCGCAAGCTTAAGCTGAACCAGCCGCGCAAAGATCACCATGTGCAATCTGTACTCGATCACCACGAATCAAGAGGCCATCCGCGCCCTCTTCCGCGTGATGAACCGCTACATTGGCAACCTGCAGGCAATGCCCGGCGTGTTTCCCGACTATCCCGCGCCCGTTGTGCGTAACGTCGGCACCGAGCGCGAGCACCGCAGTTGGCTCGACGAAGCTGGTTTCGCTGACATTGAGATTCAATACGGCGCCGCGCCGGCCGGGACGAGCATTGTGCTGGCGCGAAAAACTGGATGATGCGCCGCTGAGAGCAATCCTGTTGACCCAATCGAGCCGCATCGAGTCTAGGCCCATTGATGCCCGTTGCGGGTCAAAAAGCGCCGTTCGGAAGATTGTTCGGCTGCTTCCGGTTTGCCCCGATAAGCCGACAATCAAAGAGCCAAACCTGACTTCGGTTTCGGGCCAACAGCTGACGGAAGGCAGCTGCCAACTGAGGCGGCCTTACTCCTCCTCTTTGAAGGGTTGGAGACCACGAAAAAGGATGCCGTCTGGTTCGCGCTGAACGACGACAGGCGGCTGGCCGCCTTCGCCGGGAAACTGAAGATGAACAATGAAAGAGGCCGCCAACTGGGCGGCCTTATTCCCTCCAAGTGCGCTCTCCGCACCGCCGGCATTCAAACATATGGGTGACAACTCCGCTTTCAGATTCCACGATCGTTTTGAGGAGAGTGAGCTTTCCTCCGCAGAAGCGGCAGTCGTGGTTTGAATGGTATCGGATCCAGGCCACTCATCAGAGGCCTCCTTGCGGTACGAAGAAGCACAGCTCCTGTCCCGTCGATCTGTTGATGAACAGGACGGGGGTACGATCAGGCGTATCACTTTCCTTTATTATGTCGGGTGGAATGATTTTCCACTCGCCATCTTTCAGGTATTGCCACTGGTCTGAGCGATCTTCACCAACCCGGAAGCGGGTCTTGAATACGTCGCCGTTGTTGCAGCAAGACTTGTAGGGAAGACCGAGCCGACGCTGTGCAGCCGGGTTCATTTCCTGCTTGTTGAACCATTCGTGATGCGGCATCGACGGATCGTGCGCATCAGCACGAATGGAAAGCAGAAGAAGAATACCGAACGTCGTCAGTACGCGATCGAATGCTTTCATGGCAGCCTCCGCTAGACTGTTTCCGGCGATCAATCAGGCCACATTCTGAAGAAAATGGAATCCCATTCCTGAGCAGCCTTCTGCTTTGAGCAAGACTGTTGTTTTTTGGTCGTTTCTTATGCCTCACAAGGTGCATTGTCCGGCGTCTCCGGAACGTCCGCTAGGGGGCCATCAGCGGAAGTCGAATAGCTCCCTGCCCTCGCGCTTTTCCCTCAACAGCGGACATTGCTGCAGCCGCTCGTGACTTCGGAAAAGTGCCATCAACGGAAGTCATCGAAGAACTTCGATTCTATGAGGGTTGTAGATCGCGCTCGAATATCCGGGCCGTAAGTGATAAGCGGCGCTCGGGTGCGGATATGCCCGCGCGCTTGCGCGCTGAACACGCGTTCATGAACCTAACAACGGGTTCTCGCGTTTGCTTCCAGGGCAACAAACAAGGAATCAAAAAACGGAGCAACGTCCATGCGTAAAGCGCTCTTGGGTGCGGCAGGTGCACTAGCTCTTGCCTCGCCGGCAATGGCCAACGGAGTAACGCCCTATAGCGAAGTTCCGAGCTATCGGCGGGAGACTCACACGTACGAGTACCGGACGCCGCCACCTGTCGTTGTCGAGGAGACGGCTCCCGTTGTCGTGGTTCGCCGGCCCGTCATCGTAGCGCCGCCGCCAGCGGTGATTGATGAATATCCGGTCTATGCGGCACCGCGCGTCTATGTGGCACCTCCTGTATATGCGTATGCTGGTCCGGGTTGGCGTGGCGGATGGGGCTATCGACGTCACTTCCGTGGCGGTTGGTAAAGTCTCGAATATGTAGGGGAGTAGGCGTCCAGCGCTTCGGCTGTTTCGGGGAGCGTCTCGGGCCACAGCTCGCTGCCAATGCCGGTTCACGGACTGGCGCTGCCCTCTCTGTCCGAGTTGGGCCATTCGCGACAATCGGCAATGTCCGAGCGACTTCCGCTTTCGCCCTGAAAGCCGACATCCATACCAAGCTTCGGCATGTCTCAAAAGGGCCAACAGCAGACTCACGCACCGCAGCAGTTCAGTGCTTTGCAATGAATGCAAGCACCGTTTCATTGAAGGCTTGGGGGTTCTCAACCTCCATCTGATGAGATGCCGCCGGAATCGTTGCACGTTCTACGCTCGGTAAGCAGTGCTCCAGTCTGTCGTTGATGAGACGGAACATCTTAGGACTGCGCTCACCGTCGATGAGCAATGTTGGCGCTTTCACTTTCTGCACATCCTCGCATGTGGTGGGTGGGTGGAGGTTTCGCGATGAGGCCGCGCCTTTTAGTTCTTGGGCATTATCCATGAGGCGCTTCAGAACGGAAGGTGGGAGTTTCTCGTACGAACCTTCGCCCAACACGCCATTCACAAATCGACGCACTCCTTCTTCGTCATTCCCCTGCTTGAATGCTTCGCTCGTAGCGATTGATCTCGTGATAGCGGCGGTAAGAAGAGCATCTCCTTCAGGAGTAGTTTTTAGTAACGGCATTATGGGCGGTTCGCCCAGCGTCAGACTGCGAATGGCTTCCGGGTGATCTCGTGCGACCAGGAACGCAATAAACGCCCCATACGAATGACCAACGAGATGAACCGGGGTTAGATTAAGTGCCTTGATGAAGGCAGCCAGGTCTCTCGCATGTATGGTGACAGAAAAATCTGTTGAATCTTTGGGCCATTGATTTGGATAGTGATACCGACGACTGTACGAGATTAGTCGATATCCCTTCGACAATGCCTCAAGCTGTCCATCCCACGTGCGGTAATCCTCCAGTGTGCCATGCACCAACACCACTGGAGTTCCTTGCCCGAGTTCAATGTAATGCAATGTAAGGCCATTAACTTGCACCTCTCTTGTTTGCATCTCAGAAGAGGATGCGCCTTTCTGTTGCGCGAGTGACGGACTCGCGACGAAGAACATGGCTGCTACTGATACGAGGACGAGGTATTTCAGGACGAGCGCTCTCGATTGCATATGACTCTCCTGGTGTTGTGAGACCATCTGCTTCGGTTCTGCTTATTGCCGGTTCAACTCCTCGAAAAAGCGCGGTAAAGCCAAGTCTTGTCAGCCCTCATATTGCTGACCTTGGTCACGGAGGCTACCAGTGTGATGCGTTTCGTCTTTTTCGGCTGATGCGCCACAGCATGCCGCATCGCAGACGCAATCATTAGCCCAGCAACGAAGTCTCGCGGCTTCATCGATCACCTCATCGGCGATAGCGAGCAGTGCTGATGGCGTGCGTGGGCGATACCCAGCACCGTATGATTGAAGCGGACAAAGCAACGTGAGACAAGAAAGCACTATGTCGCAATTGGTAGAGTCGAGGATGGGCGCGGTAGCTTGGGGGCCTTTGGCCATCGCCCCGTTTCCCATCCCCGCTCATCAAACCGGACGAGCCGATTTCCGGCATCCGGCTTTCCGACTGGCTTCACCGCAAGGCACACGACGGGGCCGCTCGGGGCAGGCGTTGGAGGCACACAACGCCGAGTTCTCGATGAATGACATCGAATGTAAATCGGCGATTGCCGCGCCCTTGCACCTTGTGCCTTCGCGCGAGGAACCTGCGCAATCGTTCAAAGACGTATTGATCGACGCTACGGTATGCCTTGCCCCGCGAGCCGTAGCCAAAGTAGTTGGACCAGCCGCGCAGTGATCTGTTCAGCTTGTCACGTACTTCCGGCCATGGATCGGTGTTGCTCGGCACCAGCAGATCGCCGACTCTTGTCTTGAACCGTTGCACACTCTTCTTGGACGGGCTTACACCCAGATACCACTTCCCGTTCGCCTCAAACCAATGGGCGCCGAACGAGTAGCCGAGGAAGTCGAAGCGTTCCTGTCGGGCGCTTCTCAGCGAAGTTTTCGCCTCGTTGATCGTCAACCCGAGCTTGGTCATCACCGCCTTCGTCCACGCTAATGCCTCCGCCGCGCGACCGCGGCTGAGGATAACGAAGTCGTCGGCATAGGAGACGACGTGAGCCTGGAACGTGTCGCCGCAGCCAGTCAAACGCCAATGCTTCAGGAACCGGTTCATGTAGATGTTGGCCAGCAATGGACTTGCGACGCCGCCTTGCGGTGTGCCGCGCGTGTTTCGCTTGCCACCACTCATGTGCCGGGTGTCGTCCGCGTCCCGTTCCTCGATCGGCGCCCTCAGCCACATCTTGATGAGGCGCAGGACGTTTCGATCCACGACACGCCGGGCTACTGACTTTGTCAGCTCGGAATGCGGGATCGTATCGAAGAACTTGGACAAATCAGCATCAACTACGTCAGCGTAGCCCCGGCATAAATGCCGGTGCACTTCCTTGACCGCGTCCACCGCCCCGCGAGCGGGCCGGTAGCCGTAGGCATTGTCCTCGAAGTCAGCCTCGAAGATGGGTTCGATCACGATCTTGGCGGCAGTCTGAATCACACGATCACGAATGGTTGGAATGCCGAGCGGACGCTCGCCACCGTTCGCTTTGGGGATCATCACCCGCCGCACCGGATCAGGTCGGTACGTCTTCGAGACCAGTTCCGCGCGCAAGCCCGCCAACCATGCTTCCAGGCCCTGCTCCTCGATGCGAGAAAACGTCATCCCATCTACACCCGCTGCACCCGCATTGACGCGAGCGAGACGATAGGCGTGGAGCAGGATGTCCTCGCGACAGATCTTGTCGTAGAGCAGATAGAAGCGGAAAGTGGGCTCCGCCTTCGCCTTGCAGTAGAGCTTTCTCTGAAGGTTCCGGATCTTATCAGGCGTTGTCAGGCTCATCACCAATCACCTTCACCTCACCATCTTCAAAAGCGCACCAGAAGTCGGGGCCCTTTGCTCCACCGGCATTTCCCGGCATCAACGCTCCTATTGCCCCGTCCGACTCCCGCCGTGACCACCGCCTATTGCGATGCTGAGGCCGCTACCTCGTCCGCGACGGGTCTCCCCCTGTAACTGCGAACCACCCTTCCGACGTGCCGTGCCCACTACCCCGGCGGATCGCGTGGGTGCGTGTGTCGATTACTTCCCCACGCGTGCGGCCTTCCCCAAATGACCGGAGGGTCGGCATCCGCATTCGAACTTTCGAGGCCTGCTCGGGCTTCACTTTGTTACGGCCCATCGAATCGCTCAGCAGCCCAAGGCCGCCTTCGTCGCAGGGCTCCGCCCCAGCCAGTTACCCGGCCGAGCCGCCTGCCAGCTTCCGGACCAATCGACAATTATCCGGGTGAGACCCTCCCTCACTGGTAGCTCGCGCCCTTGGGGCGCACGGTCAATTGCGTCGGTGTCGGGACGACCGCTTCCGGCGCAAAGCGGGCATTCGGCAAGAGGCCGGTGTCTGCTAAGTGCCGATTTTGTTGCAAAAGTCGAAAATCGAACGACCCCGAAAATCTCGCGAAAGGTGATTTTCAGAGAGCTGTTAACGATGCGAGGCGCCATCACGCCGCTACGCAGGTCCGTGGTCGTTTTTACGAGGAACGACGTGGTCCCTTACGTGGCCACGTGCAACACGCGTCAGCGTCCTGAAAATTTTCGTTCGTCACCCCAAAAAGACTTTTGCAACAATATCTGCCACGACCGGACATGCATCCTCATTGCAAGTTATCGATCAGTGCCTTCGCCTGCTTGAGTCCCGGCGTGTCGAAGCCTTCAGTGAACCAGCTGTATGTGGGCTCGAGGAGGTCGCGGGCGTCGTTGCGCTTGCCCTGGTCGAGCCAGAGATAAGCTAACTAGTGCAAGCCCGCAGCTCATGCGACTTTGCATGTCTTAGCTGTGCTCGCTCGATCGCAAGCTGAAAGTATTCTTCTATCTTCCTACTACTCGAGCCTGCCATTTTGCAAAGGTCGCCCATCATCCGGTACATTTTGGGGTTGCCACCAGCCCTCACCAGTTCGCTCGGTCTGTGCAATCGCATCTGCCAATATGGCAATGGCTTCGCCGCCTGCTCCGTGTTTTGCAAGCTGCTGAGCAAGGAGCGACGCGAAAAATGGATGGACAAGCTCCGTTCCGAGCGACAACCGTTGATCCACGGCTTTACGGATTTTCACGATATGATCTTCTTCATGACCAGCACCTCGTGAGCATGACCGGAGCTGGAAAGCTGCCGTCACACTTGCAGCGGAGCGCGAGAAGGATCGCGACCGTGATCAGGAGCATGAGCTGAACAAGGACATCACAGACCGCGATAGTACGGCCCTGAATCGCATTCTATCCATGCTGAGCGATACCTCGGTCAGAAATCTCCCCCGTCTCGCGCGAACACCAGAACACTGTTTGCCGGCAGTGTGATTTCCGCAGAGGTCGGCAGACCGTCCCATCCCGGTCCGTCGGCCGTGATGCCGCCGGGATTGCCCTGCGCGTTCGGATTGAACCACTGATCGTAAATGTCGCTGTTGAACACCTCGTTCCAGTGGCCACCGCCAGGAAAGCCGAGGCGATAGCCGTGATTGTAAAACGTGCTCTCGTTCAGGCTCGCGACCACGACTACGTCGCGGCCAACCCCCGGCAACCAGCGATGAATAGCGATGACACGGGTATCGTTGTGCACATGGAACACATTTATGCCTTCGCCGCGCAGCGCCGGATGCTTTCGCCGGAGCCACATGAGGTCGCGCGTGAAGCGATGCTGATCCGACATGTGCTTGTCTTTGCCTTCGAGACCGTCCCACCAGATCAACAATTCCGGCCGCCCCGGCCAGTCCGTCCAGTATTTGTCCTCCAGAAATTCCTGCCCCATGAAGATCATCGGGACCCCCGGCGCCGTCAGGAGAAGACCCGTGGCGACCTTGGCCCGGCTGCGCGCGTACCAGGAACGTGCGTTGGTGGGATCAGCGAGCGCGGCGATGCGGGGCTGACGGTCTCGGCCGGTGTGATTGAAGTCGAGCAGGTCGTGGTTCTCGATGCACTGGAAGACAGTCCAGCGCGAGGAGTCTTTGTAAGTCATGTAAAGGGCATCGCGCAGCTTGTCGAGATTGACTCGGGCATTGCGGCCGCCAGTGGTTTGAGCGATCAGGTCGCGCAAGGTGTCTCGCAGCGCGTCACTGTAGCCCATATCGAAGCCCATTCCGTACGGCGGGACGGCAATGCCTTTCCAACGGTTACCGGCGTCGTTGTCCCAGTATTCGGCGATCTGCACGGCTTCCGGCTTGACGTAGCGCAGCGTGTTCGTGAGGTCCTGGGCGAAATACCAGCCGCCGCTTTCCGCGATCACGGTGACCTGATCGTAACGAAGCCCGTCGACGTGATACTCCTGTAGCAACAACTTGCCATTGTCGATCAGGAATTGCCTCACCTCCTGTCTCCAATACGCGAAGACGCGTCCGCCCGCGTGATCCTTGTCCGTGAAATAAAGGCTGTTGTTGTCCGTCGAGTAAGGCTGTCGATCGAAGAATTTGATGCTCTGATCGTCGAAGCCGCCGCCCGCGTGGTTGTAAACCACGTCCGCGATCACGGCTATTCCATAGAGATGGCAGAGATCGATGAACGCCTTGAACTGATTGATCTGCCCGGTGAGTTGGGCCGCAGTGAGTGAGGCGAATCCCTTTGCCGCCAGCAATCGATTCACGCGCACCACATACGGGGCGAGTTCCGCGGCCGGCACCGCGTAATCCATTTCAGGCGAAAACAGGTCCGTGCCGTTGTAGCCGAGGCTGTTCTCGCCCTGATATTCCTGAAACGGCAGCGGCATCACGGCGTTGACGCCGAGATCCGTGAAATATTCGACGCGGTCCACCACATCGAGAATTTTGCAGATGCGATGACGCCGGATATCGGTGCCCGCGGGGTCCTGCGCAAAGAACACGCCAATATGAAACTGGTAGATGATCAGGTCGCTGAAAGCCGGCGGACGGAACCCGGCGTCGTGCCAAGGGTACGTGCCCGGGTCGCGCACGATGCAGTTGCAATCGGGATACCCGTTGAACTCTAGCTCGCGCGCATACGGATCACGCTTGAAGCCCTCGCTCCCCGTTCCGACGACGTAAAAGCGATAAAGATCCCCGTCCTTAAGTCCGGGTACGAAGCCGGCCCAGAAATCTTGGCCGTCTTTCACGAGTAGATCGCCGGGATTTTTGGGGAAAGCAGCGGGCACGGTTCCAGTCGTTTGTTTTAAGGCGATGTACACCTCCAGAGCTTTTGGCGCCCAAGTGCGAAAGGTAACTCCACCCGGCGCGAGAGTCGCTCCTAGCGGTGTGCTCGACGTTATGTTTGATTGTGATGCGGGCATCGGCACTGCTTGTTCACAGTTTCGGGGAAGACCATTCGTTGCCCTCGAGCCCATCAGGGATTATGGTTGGGGCCCGGGTCAGATACCCATATTCTTTTCCAGGCGTCCGGATCTGAAATCGATAGAAGCGCCTTCTTTGTCGGATTCTTTGGAGAACGCAGCCAGATTGGGATCATCGACTGGCGATTGCAGCCTGCGTGTGACGTACTTCACAAGCTCGTAGAAGAATCCGCCTGCATGGCGGGGCCGGAATGAACGGCGGGTCGCTTTAGCGATCAGTCTCGGCAACGCCTCCCAATGCTTCTGAGGGTGAAAGAGTCTGCCGGGAGCAAGATGCTGCCGCGGGCTTGGTAGCCAGTACCGTGTTGTACGGGTTGCCGAAGACAAAAACCTTCGAAGTGCGCCAAATGATCCGCTCCAACTCCACGAATGTTCGCATCTTTAGCCGATACTTCCACAACACCAAGTGTTGAATGAAGTTCCACGTGAGGCCCCAAGCCCAGAATGGCAGTCGGCGATAGCGGATCGGGTTGAAGCCGAGTCGGCGCATCTTGTAGACGAGAAGATTGGCGCCGACAAAATTGTAGCGCCAGTTTTCGAAGAAGACGGTGACGCTCAGGTAATCCTCCCTACGCCGACAATGATCCAACGACCCCGGTGAGCGGATCAACAGGCTTCCTCCCGGCTTGAGCATCCGCCAGCAGCGCACCAGCCAAGCGTCCAAGTTTTTGGTATAGCCGATCGATTCGAGCGCATAGATGGCGTCAAAACTCTCACTCGGGAGATCGAGGCTGTCGAAGTCGGTGATGATGACCTGTCCGCGCCCACCGAGTTTTGCAAATTTCCGCCGGCAGATGTCCGCCTGTACGGATGAATTAGTCACGCACACAATTTCGATGTCTCGTCGGCTGGCGAGGTAGTATGCCGCCGCGCCAGATCCGCACCCGAGATCCAACACCCGCATCCCTTCCTTCGGCTTCAAAAGAACGTATTCGGCTTCGTAGGGACGCGAAAACGCTATGCGGGGAAAAACGCACGTGCTGTAGTTCGCTTGCTCGTCGCGATACGCGCCGAACACGTCATCGTATGTACGCTTCTCGTCGTCGTGCTTGAGGAAGTCGCTCGGCCGCGGTGTCCACTCGATCAGTTGGCGTTGCTCGAATTGATTCAATTCGTGGCCGATCTTGCTCGCGTCCTTCAGGTGAGTCACCAAGAGAAAAAGTACGTAATGAAAAACGTTGTATGCCACAAACAACGCGACGACGATCGTCGTGACCAACTGAAGCGCGAGAACAATGTCCAAGGTTGCTCCTGTAACCTCTGAAAGCGATGGAGATTCTCACGTCAATGAGGAGCCACGGTCAAGCAGAACCGTGCGTTCTTCTGCGATTTTATCCTCCTCTTGGGGTGCTCGATCGAGGTGGCTCAGGCGTCCCGGCCGCTGAGGCATTTGTTTGCGGCGCGAGGCTGCTTCGCGGCTGATGTTATCAAGCGCTGGGGAAAACCCGCTGTAGGTCGGTGCATCTGCACTTTTCGAATCACTAAAAAATGCTGCGCCTAATCGGAATGAGTTGCGTTGGCGGGGTATCACCGTGAGCCGGATATCGTTTGCCGTTCCGATCGCGACTGGTCTGATTCTGACAACCTATTTCGGGCTGGCGGCTTGGCGCCTCTCCAAGGATGGCGAGATGGACATCAAGGGCCAGATTGCGTTGCGCACGGAGGCATTCACCGCCTGCATGGCAGCGATTGCGACACGGGGGTCCGCCTGATCGAGCCCCCACATCGTCGAGCAGACCCAAGCATAGAAGAATCCGAAAATCGCACCGCAAAAGACAATTGACGCGATCGACAGCGCCACGAGCATTCTAGACATTGCAGCCTCCCTCAGGGCCGATCATGCTGTTCTCACGACCAATGCAAACCACCAACAAGCAAATCATCCGCTGAGCGCGTGACCTTTGTCAAAACTACAGTGGTTATGGGTGATGGGTAAGAATTACGAGATTTACGCTCTTGGCACTTTTCGGGACATTCGGACATCGGCCCGGAGCGTTTCAGGATGGACGATAGAGCGCGTCGATTCCGAGTTTGACCCAAGGCAAGACATTCGCGTCCAATTTTACCCGAGTTAGCTGGGAACACCGTCCACGATAATTTCAACGCCGTCACGGGACAGCAATCCGCAGCAGGCCTGATAGAGCCGGGCCAGGTCAGTCTGACCGTTGCTGTGGGTCTGAAGGTGAACTGCGACCCGCTGCTCCTTTCGGGGCCGTTTGCAATAAGAGAACGTACTGATCTCAACAAATCATTGTGCCGGTATCGAACCTTGGCGCGTTGGCCCAGCACATATTTGCAGTGTTCCGACCAGATTATTCAAACGGATAGGAAAGTGCTGCCATGTCTCCTGAAACTAAAGAACTTCTCAAGACGACCTGGGCAAAGGTGATTCCGATCAGCGATATCGCGGCTGGTTTGTTCTATGAGAGACTGTTTACGCTCGATCCATCGCTGCAGCGATTGTTCAAGCATGCAGATATGAAAGAGCAGCGCCGGAAGCTCGTCCAGGCATTGAGTGCCGTGATCAACAGTGTCGATGACTTGCCGTCGTTGATACCGACGCTAGAGATCCTCGGGCGGAACCATATTCGGTATGGCGTCGAGGATCGGCATTACGAAACGGTTGGTGCAGCCTTGCTATGGACACTGGAGCAGGGGTTGAAAGAGGCTTGGACGCCAGCGGCGAAGTCCGCCTGGGTGGTGGCATACAGCACCGTGTCCGGCGTCATGCGTGATGCGGCGGCCGCATCGCGAGAGAACGCGACCCTGCAGGCAATTTGAATCCGGCATGTCGCCTCTTGGCCCGCGGACCCGTGGGAGGGTTTCGGCGCAGTCCGCTTCTGTGAGCTCAACGGACGTAGCACCAGCTTTGGCCGATATCGGCTTTTGAACCCTTTTCGGACCCGAGCGTTCAGGCTGAGGATGCCCGTTTATGAGGGCACAGCGGACTTCCTTTTCGGGCGCGTCTAGGTCCGTTGTTTGACCCGGAGCGGACTCCGCCCGGACCAGCCGCATCACGTTCCTGAATGGCCTAAGCTTCCGATGCGTTCCCATAGGCCGGGCGGCACTGGCCTGCCTCAGTGGCCTAGTTTGAAAATACTAGTGGCCTGCTTTGAAAATTGACGAAGTTCATGTGCCGTTGAGCCGCTGCGTGATTAGAGGTCGGGCAGCATCCCGAGCGGTGCTAGAGGGATGGATGCTGTTCCGGGTCGTCAGGGACCCGGGCAAACCCTTTCCGTGTCCCGCCCTTGGGACTGAGGGAACTCCCCGGCCGAGAGTATCTTAATTATTCCTCGTTTTGTAGATTAGTGCGCTTACACTCGCCGATAGAACGGTTACCTTTTCTTCATCACCGCTCCGTTCACTGTAGCTATCGGTGACTGAGAGACAGTTGCGCTCCCGCCATAAGGGAGTTGCGCATGCAGCGACGCCGCTGCCAGCCCCATACATTGAAAGAGCAAATTGAGGCCGCGAAGAAGCGCCTAGAAGTCGCAGGATCGCGTTTGCCACCTGGTTTGCTCCGATCCAAACTAGAGCGAAAGATCAGGCATCTCGAGGCCGCTTCCCACATGAATGACTGGCTCACATCGCCCGGCCTTAGGTCGCCCACGTAAGACGTTGTCAGGCCGCCTCAGTTGGCGGCCTCATTCGTTGAGTGAAGTGGTTTGTAGGGCGCAGGAGAAGACTTTGTCCCCTCCGGCGGATTAGCTGGCGGAATGATGAACTCGAATTCTTTTTGTCCTCCGAAGCGCTCCACGATCTTGCGCTCATATGCTTGCCTATCCGGCAACGACTCAGCTGATCGCCGCCCTTGGCCCTCAGCGCCGTTGGAAGTTTGCTGTTGCTCTCGCCGAGTGGGTGATAGATGTGATTCACCGTAAGATCGATACTGGCCTGTTTCCGACCTCAATGGCCTAGTTTGAAAACGTGAGTGACCTGTCTTGGATTAGTGGCGCATAAAGTGGCATGTCAGAAGCACACAACCGATCCTGTCAGTGCGGAGCGGTTTATGAGCGCCGAGAGAGGGTGGCTCCGGCCCGCCAAATCAGCAGTTTTGAATGCTCCGTGTGCAGTGTGACCATGGAAAGCTGGAACACGGCATGGGTGCCAACCTATCGGTTAGTTGCTGGTCCAGTTAGGGAAGTAGAACAAAGCCCTTGAGGCCGCCTCAGTTGGCGGCGCTCTCTCATGCGAAAGCCCGGCGATTGTGCCGGGCGATCGCAAATGTCGGGCTCTCCGACGCAAGGCCGCTCAATTCCGTAGCCCACCTCCAGAGACGCTCGCCAAGATCCCTTACCCATAAAGGCTGTACCATCGCCCAGGGCGCATCCTTAGGTGGTAGCTAAGATCAAAAGTGTTCGTTTCAAAAATTTGCGGCGATCAGATCGTAAGACCCCCGGCTTCCACGGACGTAAACCTTCGCAGCCGCCGCGCATATCACATCACGGTTGCAATCGAATGCATTCAGCATACCGGACTCATCGGGGCGGGCATTTGGTTGAATTCGCCTCAATGCGCCCTCGTCTATGAAGAATGACGCTTCCAGCGCGCTGTCATGCCCCCAGAACCGCACGGCTCGCCGGGTTTGATCATATGAACGGCTATGATTTGGAAACTCAATCATTGATTTGCACCGATCAAGGTCTTGCCGGCGAACCACGCGCGTGCCGGCTTTCGCACAAGCTGCACCGAAGCATACTCAAGGCCATGGCTTGTCCCGACCGCTGACGCACATCGAAGCGATGTGCGGTTGGTCAATGTCGTTGACAAGATTTGGCGTGGCTAAGCTTCACGCTGCCGCAAAGGAAATGCAGAAGCAATACGATTGCGCTCTCTCTGAAGTGGCTACGTCGTGTCGCATTACAAGGCTTGTCAGGTCCTGCGCAGAAAACAAACTGCGATTCTTCTCGCTATTCGGCCGATGATCACTATATGATCGATATCATCGCGCGGCCCCCGGCTATTATCGGTGACTGAGAGCTTTGCGCTCCCGCCTAAACCCAAAGGCGGTCATATGCCAAAATTCCCCGCATTCAATCTTCGTGAGTGGCTGGTATCCCCGGTATTGATGCCGATCTTTCTTGTGCTGCTCGTCGCCGCTGCGATGGTTATTCAATGGTGATCGAGCGTAACGCGGTTTCACCGCAGGACGGGCTATCTGCGATTAAACAATCCCAATCGGCACTTGCCCACGATCTGGACGCCAAGGCGGTGATCGCCCTGGACGAGGCTCGCGAGATGTCCCCGGGGGAAGAGCGCACCGAGGCGCTTCACAAAGCACTCGTCCTTCGAAATGCCACCGAGCTTCACGAACTGCTCTGCGGGCAAGCGCGACGCACCGGACGTATGACGGAGGCCTAGTCCGTTGGCGGCGAGCTTTTGGTGTCATTGTTGAGCCAGCGGGGATCATACGGACCGCAAGATACTTGACCCAGATGAACAACTATCCAAGTCGACCGTCATTCCCCGCGAGCGTCCTTACACGCCACTCGAGGCACTGGATGCCGCCGAAGCCGTCGCCATTCTGGATTCCCGATCCGACGTCGCGCTGATCTGCACCGATATCCAGATGCCTGGCAAATGGACGGTGTGGGACTTGCGCATGCCGTGCATGAGCGTTGGCCGACCATCAGGATCATCGTGGTATCGGGGCAATTGAACCTGCCGCACCAGATCTTCCTCCCCACGCCGAATACGGCTCAAATCGCGTGATTGCGCACCAATCAGCCACTGAAGATCAGTGCGGTACCACAACTCATGATGATACGATCAACGATGTCTGAAGGCGATCGCCGGACGGAACCGCGTCCCGCAAGCAGCGCATCCCCATACCAGGACGAACTGGCGGCAGAAAATGTCAGCCTGCGGCTTCTGCTCGCGCAGCCCGAGATCAATGCACAGAGTTTGCTGGCTACGGCCGGCATCGACGCCAGGGAGCGCAAGGCGGCCGACAAGCTACAGAAGCTGATCCTCGAGGAGCTGCATCACTGCATCAAGAATACGCTCGCAACCGTCGGCGCCATCGTCTCGCAGAGCCTGCGCGAGTTGCCCGACGCCAAGCACGCGCAGCACGCCATCGAGGGCCGGCTGCTCGCGCTCGGGCGGGCGCACGATCTTCTTCTGCAGGCAAGATGGAGCAGCGCGAACCTTGCCACGATCGTTCGCAGCGCCACCGAAGCCTTCGACAATCCCGCCGAGCCGAAATTCTCGATTTCGGGGCCCGATATCCGGATGACGTCGGGTGCCGTCATCGCCATCGCAATGACGCTCAACGAGCTTTGCACCAACACCACGAAGTTTGGCGCCCTGTCGGTCCCGGAAGGGCGCGTCGACATCTGCCAGGCGCTGGATCAACAGGCGCAGCGCCTGCACCTCACATGGACCGAGAGGAATGGTGCCGCAGTTCGTCTGCCCGAAAAGCGCAGCTTCGGGACACGGCTGATCGACACGCTCGGCGGGAAACTCCGGGGCGACGTGCAGCTCACGTATGAGCGAACCGGGTTCGTCTACACATTCGACGTGCCGATGGCTTCACTGACTTCGGCGGCGGCATAAGCCCCTATTCGGGCATTGCGGAAGCCAAATCGTAACCTGCATTCGTTTGAACTGCTACGATCTGTCAGGAATGGCTATTTTACCCAGCGATTGATGACGTGGTGATTTGTCACTGGAGCTCGTTATTCGACCCTTTGATCCCCACATGTAATTCCGTCCTCGTCAACCATCGGGATTGGTCGGAACGCGCGGAGACTTCCAACGAAAGGACGCGGCATGTTTAGATCTCAACAGCACCGCGAAAAGGCAGCCGCATACGGCGAACTGATCAAGCGTTCGAGCGGTCAGGGCGAAAGCGACAACTTTCAGAAACTAAGGGATCGCCACTCAGCGCTCGCCGATAGCGAGCAGGGACTATCTGATAACTACGACAGCGCCGTGAACGCAGCGGAACAGAATCCCGCTCGCGGCCTGGCCCTTGCGGCCGAAGAGGAGCACGTCTTGCGATGTCTCGGCGCAGCCATCATCATGCAATGGAGCGCGCTGCCGAAGACCATGCAACGTGAGATTTTCTACACCGCCGCATCGGTCGGAGAATTATTGGAGACGGCGGCGCTTCGCGGGCAGATCGCCCGCTTTCTGCACAAGCATAAGAATCATGCCGACCGCGAAAGGGCTTCGACGGAGGATGCGCATCGCGACGCGAAATCGCGCGCAGCGGCTCTGTCGCGATGGGACGATGAGGGAGGCGCAGTCCCCGACGGACTGCCGAGGTGAACCAACGTCGGCAACAGGAGGATCCCCCATGTCACGTAAAAACTTGTCACTTACAAAATTCGGCATCGATGACGGCCCGCACAACATGGACGGGCTACGGCTTCTCGCATGGCACGGAACTGAACGGGTCGAAGCGTTCATAGGCCGCAAGGTGATGGACGTCTGGGTCGAATCCGTCGAGCACCGGGGAGGACGACAGAGTCTGTTCCGCGATCAGTACAACGCGTTGGGCAAGCGCAATCTTGCGGCGATCGAGCGGATCGTTAACGCGAAATACCAACGCGGCGCCGCACTCAACCGCCAGCATCCCTATGTCGAGGTGCTGTTCTCGGATATCACGGAAAGCGGCGAGGCACTGGACCTAGGCGGCCTTGTACGCCTGCCCTTGCCGCCGGAGTTTATCAGGCTGAGCCGGATCGGCCAAGCGAGGCAGTGACGGTATCTGGCAGGATCGTCAGCCGCTTCGCGTGATCCAGGCCAGATCAAACCAAACTATCGCGACAATTTCGAAAGGACCAACGATGACGATGAAAGAACGAGTTCTCTCGCTTGACGAAGCGAAGCCGAGAAGGGCAATGCGCGCCGACCGGCCTCCGACCGAGGGCTTCGTGACGGTTGTCGACGGCCATTTCAAGTCAGAGTTTGACACCGTCGAGGCTGCCGAAGCATCGGCGCGGAAATTGAAGTCGGCTTATCCGATGCTGCAGATCGAAATCTATGATGCCGCCAACAAGGTCCACGCGTCGTTGAGCTAACCTCCGGCCCGGTGCGGCGATCACCTTCACGCCTGGCGTTGCGCCCCCTATTCTACGCCCGCTTCCTGCGGCGTGAATTCGTAGACCGAGGAGCAGAACTCGCAGTTCACCACCACCTTGTCGTCCTTGGGCGCAAGCTTTTCAGCATCGACGACACCGCATCGCGCGAGCACGAGCATTGCGGGCGCAAGGGAAGCGAGAGGAACTGATGTTCATTCTGGTGCGAGATTCCCATTCCCGCTCGATCGTCAAGGCTGTCAGTTGGAGGGTCACCGGTAGCGTCGACACCTTCGTGTTGAGTTTCGTCTTCACCGGTAGCATCAAGGTGGGAGGCTCGATCGCCGGCGCGGAGGCGATCACGAAAATGATCCTCTACTATCTTCACGAAAGGGCCTGGTCCTTCATTCGCTGGGACCAGCAAGGACAAGCCGGTGACGGCTCCAGCACAACCTGATCCGCTAGTCATGGGATAGGCTGCTGGCGATCTTCCTCAGACGGTTCGTCAAGTCATTTTCGCGCCCGTGAGCACCTTCGCCTCGACCAAGGCAAGCGGCCTCTGTGCGGGTGGCATCTGAGGCCGCTTGAAGCCTTCCGCCGGGCATTGGGGCAAAATGTCGACCGGTCAGTGGGCTTGGCTCTCGGCGATAGGATCACCGATTGCTGAGGACCAAGAACTCCCAAGATCAATCGTTCCTGCTATTTGAAAATATTAAGTGTCCTAACCAGGATAGGACCGAATATTCGAAACGCTCAGGGCCTGCGCCTCCGCCAGACGTTATCAAATGAAAGGGCCGCCAACTGAGCCGGCCTAGTACTCGTCCTTGTCGCTATGATGGAGGTTGAAAGCTCGATCGTACCTGTCGCGGGCTTCGGTACCCACGCTGTATCGGCCGGGCCACCATCCATGCGGTGGATTGTAGTTGTCGTTCTCAGCGTCTTCCTTGGCTTTTTCGTCTAGTGTCTCAGGCGTCCAAAGCGACATTGATTTATCTTTACGCACAACTGAGTCCTCCAAGTGGGACGATAGTCGTCCAAACCTAATTGGCTCCTCACCATCCAAAGTTAGGAGACATGAAATTAAGATCGGCCTCTCTCATCTCCAAAAAAGAGCATCAGCCAAACCCTGCCGCACCAGGTGAGAATTCTCTCATGAAAAGCACGCGCCGAACGTTGGACTTAGAAATCCATACCACCCATGCCGCCCATGCCGCCGCCACCCGCAGTCATGCCGGCGCCTGCGTTCTTCTTCGGCACTTCGGCCACCATGGCTTCGGTGGTGATCAGCAGCGCCGCAACGGAAGCCGCGTTCTGGATCGCCACGCGAACCACCTTGGTCGGGTCGATGATGCCCTTGGAGATCAGGTTGACATATTCGCCGGTCTGCGAGTCGAAACCGTAGGAGTACTGGTCCTTCTCCAGGATCTTACCGACGATCACGGAGCCGTCTTCGCCCGCGTTGACCGCGATCTGGCGTGCTGGCGCCGATAGCGCCTTGCGCACGATCTCGACGCCGGTCTTCTGGTCGTCGTTCTTGGTGCGCAGCCCCTTGAGATGCAGGGAGGCACGCAGCAAGGCGACGCCGCCGCCCGGCACGATGCCTTCTTCAACCGCCGCACGGGTCGCATGCATCGCGTCATCCACGCGATCCTTACGCTCCCTCACCTCGACTTCGGTCGCGCCGCCGACGCGGATCACGGCGACGCCGCCCGCGAGCTTGGCCAGACGCTCCTGCAGCTTTTCGCGGTCGTAGTCCGAGGTGGTTTCCTCGATCTGCGCCTTGATCTGCTGCACGCGCGCCTCGATGTCGGCCTTCTTGCCGGCGCCGTTGACGATCGTGGTGTTTTCCTTGTCGATCATCACCTTCTTGGCGCGGCCGAGCATCTGCAGCGTGACGTTCTCGAGCTTGATGCCGAGATCTTCCGAGATCGCCTGACCACCGGTCAGAACCGCGATGTCCTGCAGCATGGCCTTGCGGCGATCGCCGAAGCCCGGAGCCTTGACGGCCGCGACCTTCAGACCGCCACGCAGACGGTTGACGACCAAGGTGGCAAGCGCTTCGCCTTCGACGTCTTCGGCGATGATGACCAGCGGCTTACCGGTCTGCACGATAGCTTCCAGAAGCGGAAGCAGTTCGTTCAGGCTGGAGAGCTTCTTCTCGTAGACGAGAAGATAGACATCATCCATTTCAACGCGCATCTTGTCGGCGTTGGTGACGAAGTAGGGCGAGATATAGCCGCGGTCGAACTGCATGCCTTCGACGACTTCAAGTTCGGTCTCAAGCGACTTGGCTTCCTCAACCGTGATGACGCCCTCGTTGCCAACCTTCTTCATGGCATCGGCCAGAAACTTGCCGATCTCGGCGTCACCGTTGGCGGAGATGGTGCCAACCTGCGAGATCTCGTCGTTCGAGGTGACCTTCTTGGAGTTCTTCTCTAGGTCGGCGACCACGGCTTCCACCGCGAGATCGATACCGCGCTTCAGATCCATCGGGTTCATGCCGGCGGCAACCGCCTTGGCGCCTTCGCGCACTATGGCCGCGGCCAGCACGGTCGCGGTGGTGGTGCCGTCGCCGGCAGCGTCTGCCGCCTTGGAGGCGACTTCGCGCACCATCTGCGCGCCCATGTTCTCGAACTTGTCGTCGAGCTCGATTTCCTTGGCGACGGTGACGCCGTCCTTGGTGATGCGGGGAGCGCCGAACGACTTGTCGAGCACGACGTTGCGGCCCTTCGGGCCGAGCGTGACCTTCACCGCGTTGTTGAGAATTTCGACGCCGCGCAGCATCCTGTCGCGGGCATCAACGCCGAATTTGACTTCCTTGGCTGACATAATGATCTCCGTATTCCCATATCCCAAGGTCCGCGCACCTGGGCGGATTCCTGAGGGATGAGATTTGGATTGCAGGCCTCTTCCTTCGAGACGCCGGCTGCGCCGGCTCCTCAGGACGAGGGAACGGACTAAAGCGCTTAAGCGGCCTTCTTTTTGGCGGCGGGAACGTCAGTGAGAACGCCCATGATGTCGGACTCTTTCATGATCAGGAGCTCTTCACCGTCGATCTTGACCTCGGTCATTTGCCGAACAGCACGCGGTCACCCGCTTTGAGGTCGATCGGGATCAGCTTGCCGGCTTCGTCGCGGCCGCCCGGGCCGACGGCGGTGACTTCGCCCTGCGAGGGCTTTTCCTTGGCACTGTCCGGAATGATGATGCCACCTGCGGTTTTGTCTTCGGCGTCGATGCGCTTGACCACAACGCGATCGTGGAGCGGACGGAACTTCATGCGATCCTCCATGGCTTTGTGATTGTTTCTGGATTGGCAGTCGCAATGAGCGAGTGCAGCCGCTCTCCACATAGGCTTGTAACACTGTGGCGCAAGGGCTCAGCCCACGATGTTTGACTGCTAATTCCATTCCCTTAGTGCCCCGGAGCGGGCAGCAGGGCTCGCAAGCCAGCAGCCGCAGCTCTCGATCGATTGGATCAGGGAAAGCGTGCCCTACCGGACTCCGGAGTTGATGGAGCGATTCCTGTAGGGCATGCGGAAAGCGGGATTGAACGAGACCTGACCGTCGGGGTCAGGAGCAAGCCGCCTCAGCTCGCTTATGCGTCGGTTGGTCTCATCGCATTTCAGAATCTTCATTTCAGCTACGCGATTCTGACATCTCGAGTTGCCAGATAAAGGCTGATCGAACCCACAATTACGGTTAGTAGTCCCAGGAGCGTCCAAACCAAAGGGGAGCCAGTGCCGATCGTGCCAGCGGCAATCCAAATTCCAAAGGCAATGATACCTACCGAGATTAAGAACGAGAATGCGTCATCCATGATGACCTCCAATTACGGACCTGCGTTTGCCGGATGGATCGCATGGACAGGTAGAAAGAATGGCAAGGAAGTTAAGGAAATGGGTTGTCCTTAGCCTTCTCTGAGTACGGTAGGCTTTCTCTGGTGGCGAACAACGGTCAGTGGAACGATCGAGGCGCCTCTCGGTGTGTTGAGGCGTCAGCGATTGAATGTCAGATTCGGTGCCATCGTTGCGGAGTTGTCGTCCTGAAAGCCATTAAGCACCACATAACAGCCAAACAGGATGACTGCTAACAAGCAATATACAGAATAGGAAGGCCGTCCGAACCTGTGACCGCTCATTCGCTGGATCCCTAATCTTGGCGACCGACCGCTCAGCTCTTTGTGGCCGTCCTTGAGAGTTCGGCTTCCACGCCGGCTGCGCACGCTTTGGCGAAGGAATAGTCCATACTCGTGGAGGCAACGGTCTTCACGAATTCGCCGATAACGTTGTCCCTTGAATATGAGCCCGCCGCCTTAAACTTGGCGACGGCGCCGTCAGCCGCAGTGAACTGCGCGACGCACATCGGCACCAAGATAGACATCCGACCGCTGCTTTCTGCCATTGCGCTCATAGTTCTGGCAGTGCCGCCGGTGACCCAGCCGCCCCAGATAAATCCGATCGTCATCGCCGCGACAGCGCCGAAAGCGATACCTTGGAGGAAGCGCGTCCGGGCCTCACCCTGCAAGATTGCGGGTATTCTCATGATGGTCTCCTTTGTTGCGCACAAAAGCGCGTTCGCAGCCACAGACGCCGCTTGCATCCGCGCTTGGAAAAGCATCTAGCTTAAGAGATTGCGCCTTCCGATGGCACTCTAGCTGCCGCTACGACGACCAGCAGCGACGTCGGACGTCGCCGCTTCATGGACAGCTTCAAGGTGGAGCAACGGCCACCCGGTAGCTGAACGGTAGACTGTTGGTCGGATGCTGTACAGCACGTTCTTGTCTCCAGTCAGTAAACTTCGCAGCCGCCGCTGCATATCACATCACGGTTGCAATCGAACGCGTTCAGGATACCGGGCTCGTTGGGGCGGGCTTCTGGTTGAATTCGCCTCAGTGCGCCCTCGTCAGTGAAGAATGACGCTTCCAGCGCGCTGTCGTGCCCCCAAAACCGCACGGCAGGTCCTGCCCCAAAACAAATTGCGATTCTCCTCGCTATTCGGCAGATAGTCGCTATATCTGAAATATCACCGCGCGCCCCGGGCTATTATCGGTGACTGAGAGCGTTGCGCTCCCGCCTCAACCAAAAAGGCGGTCACATGTCAGATACCCTCAAGTTCGACCTTCGTGATTGGCTGGTGCCTCCGGTGCTGTTGCCGATCTTTTTTGCGCTGCTGATCGCTGCCGCCGTGATTCTTCAGTGGTAGTTCGCCTCAAGTGACATGCCGGCAATGGGAATCCGAGCGCTTAACAGAAAGCAGGAGTCGGAATGGCAAATACGGCGATCATCAGAGACGCGTACGGCGTTCCGGCAATGTTTGTTGATTCGAAAACCGGCAAGGATGATGCCGCCTTTGTCTTTATCAGGGTCGGCGATGAGGAGCGCCGGATGCGGTGGGCCGAATGGAATTCGCTTCCCGCCTGGACTGGCGTTCGTCCGTCCTGGGCCACCAAACACTAATCGACCTGGCAAGGTTGCTATCTGACGCCGGAGTGCCCATGTGATCATTTAGCCCGATGGGACCGCGATAACGGCGCACATCCCGTCGCGACGTCTTAGCCACGCCAATCATATGGACGGTATCGACCAACGGCATGTCGCCTCGACATGCCGTTACGGGTGAGGAAATATCTATGGCCATTGAGCATGCCGCCGTGCAGGTTGCGCGCAAACCGTGGGGGGTTGGCGATCTCCATCCATGGAGCAGCATCGACGTTGCCGGTGACCCGGTTGGAGAGTTGTGGTTTCAGCGCACGCATAAGCATGCACCTATCCCGGCCCTGCTGCTCAAGCTACTGTTCACCAGCGAGCCCTTGTCGATTCAGGTTCATCCGGACGATGGATTTGCCCGCTCAATAGGCTTGCCGAACGGCAAGACTGAAGCCTGGTACATTCTCGCAGCAGTTCCAGGTGCGCGGGTTGCGCTGGGACTGAAGCGGCGGCTCGCGCCACAGGCATTGCGCGCAGCGATCAGGGACGGCTCGATTGCCCATCTCACGCAATGGCGTCCCGTCGCGAAAGGCGACATCATCTTCGTCCCCGCCGGCACGATCCACGCCATTGGCGCCGGTATCGTGCTCGCCGAGATTCAGCAGCGCAGCGACACGACATTCCGTCTGTTTGACTATGGCAGGCAGCGCGAACTGCATGAAGAACGCGCCGTCGCTGTTTCCGACGCCGGGCCGGTTCAGAGCCAATCCGGTTCACGACGCCTCACCGCGGCTCGAACAGCTTTGATCACAAGCCGTCATTTCGTCATTGAGCGGATCGACCTGCCGGCGAATTCGAATTGGGCGCTCAATGCCGATCGGGAAACCTGGATCCTTGTGATCGAGGGTCGGGCGCGGATCGGGTTGACGAGCATGTCGGTTGGTGACGCCGTCTTCATCGAGGGCGATCGAACCGGCATCGAGGTTGGCGCGGACGGCATGAGCGGCCTGATGGCTTATCCGGGACCTGATCCCGTTGCCGCCCTACTGGAGGACGCCGGAGAGCTGAACAAATCTGCCAGCATGTCCGCCGGCCATTCGCAGAAATCAGGCGAGACTGTCGAGGTACAAGCATGACACCGCTTCGCCGCATCGCCGTAATCGGCAATTCGCTACCCCGCCGCTGCGGCATCGCAACCTTCACGACCGACCTGCAGCAGGCGATATCGACGTCACGCCCGAATCTGGAGACCTGCATCGTGGCGATGACCGATAATGGCCAAACCTATGATTATCCCAAGGCAGTCGCTTTTCAGATCCAGGCCGACAAGATCGAGGAATACATCCATGCAGCAGACTTCCTGAATGCCGGCCGGTTCGACGCGGTGTGTCTGCAGCACGAATTCGGAATTTTCGGCGGCGAGGCCGGCGGCCACATTCTCGAACTGATGTCGCGCCTCACCGCGCCGGTCGTGACGACGTTCCACACCGTGCTGGCCAATCCGACCGCCACCCAACGCGCGGTCATGGAACGCATCGTCGATGCGTCGTCGAAGGTAGTGGTGATGGCCAACAAGGGCCGCGAACTGCTGCGCAGCGTCTATCAGGTGCCGGACGACAAGATCGAGGTCATAGCCCACGGCATTCCCGACGCCGCCTTTGTCGAGCCCGATGCGGCGAAGGTCAGGCTCGGATTTGACGGCAAGCCGGTCATCCTGACATTCGGCCTGCTGTCGCCCAACAAGGGCATCGAAGTCATGATCGAAGCCATGCCATCGATTCTGAAGCGTCGCGCTGATGCGGTGTATGTCGTGCTCGGCGCAACGCATCCAAATCTGGTTCGAGACCAGGGCGAGGCGTATCGCAACAGACTGATAAGGCGGGTGCGCGAACTTGGCGTCGAAGACCATGTTGTGTTCCTCGACCGGTTCGTCGATCTGCCCACGCTGCTCGAATTCATCTCGATGTGCGACGTCTATGTCACGCCCTACCTCAACGAGGCGCAGATGACGTCGGGGACGTTGGCCTACAGCTTCGGGCTGGGGAAGCCCGTCGTCTCGACGCCTTACTGGCACGCGCGCGAACTGTTGGCCAATGGACGCGGCGTCCTGGTGCCGTTCGGCGATGCGGACACGATCGGCCTGGAAATCGCGGAATTACTCACCGATGACGTTCGCCGGCAGGCGATGTGCCGGCGCGCCTATGCGGTCAGCCGGACCATGACGTGGGAACGCACCGCCGAGCACTACATGTCGGTTTTCGAGAGTGCGTCTCAGGGTCACTGGCTCAAGGTCATCGCGTCCTCAAATGCGGCATCGCCGGAGCCGCGCAGCCCTGCGGCGCCTGATATGCAAATCGGCCATTTTCTGTCGATGTGCGACGATACCGGCCTGTTCCAGCACGCCGTGCATTCGGTGCCCGATCGCTCGCACGGTTACTGCGTCGATGACAACGCCCGCGCGATGCTTTTGGCCTGCGCTCTCAATAATCCGGGCGAGCAACCCCTCTCGGAAGCGTTGACGGCCCGCTTCGCTGCTTTCGTGCAGCATGCATGGAATCCTGATTCCCGGCGGTTTCGCAACTTCATGGGCTTCAATCGAACCTGGCTCGAAGCCAGCGGGTCCGAAGACAGTCACGCGCGAACGCTTTGGGCTCTGGGCGAAACCGCGCGCAGCGACGCAAGCCCGTCGCGGCGCCAGTGGGCTGCCGCCTTGTTCGCCGAGGCTCTGTCGACCGTGGAGACCTTTCGCTCACCCCGGGCGTGGGCGTTCACCCTGCTGGGTTTGGACGCTTATTGCGCCGTGGCTCCGGATGATCTCCACGCCCAGGAGATCCGGCATTCTCTTGCCGACAGGTTGATGTCTTGTTTGGCGTCGGTCGAAACACCGGACTGGGTGTGGTTCGAGGAAGGGTTGGCTTACGACAACGCCCGCCTGCCGCAGGCTCTGCTGATAACAGGCGCGGCGACGCAAACGCCTGAATATATGGAGGCCGGATTGAGGTCTCTGCGCTGGCTGATGACGCGACAAACGACGCCGGCAGGGCATTTCCGCCCCGTCGGCACCGCCGGCTTCGGCGAATTGCGGCAATTCCCCCGCGCCTTCGATCAGCAGCCCGTGGAAGCGACGGCGACGATCGCTGCCTGCCTCACGGCATGGCGGGCGGACGGCGATGCTGAGTGGAAAGCGGTTGCGACCCGCGCGTTCACCTGGTTTCTCGGCAGCAACGACCTGTCGGTGGCGCTGGTCGATCTGCACACCGGCAGTTGCCGCGATGGACTGCACCCCGATCGCGCCAATGAAAATCGCGGCGGCGAGTCGGTGGTGTGCTATCTGCTTGGGCTTGCGGAGATTCGCCAGCTTGCGCGCGTCAACGCCGGCCTGACCAAACCCACGGCACTCCGCGCCGTGGGTGCCTGAATTTTGCCTCCTGCTCAAGCGATCGAGGACACCGTGTCACAGGCCATCTTCCTGAACCGGCAGGCGCTTTATTTGCGTCCCGATCCCGCGCGGGTGATCGTGCGCCCGTTCAAGCCGGCGACTGAACCTCGCGATCTCAACCCGACCGACAAGACGCGTGCAAATCATATCGTCGACCGGGTTCTTGCCCTCGACTCCGAAGCCGTTGCCTCCCAGCTCGCGGACGTTCTTGAAAATTTCCTGGGCCGACACCGGAACCTGCTGGAGAGGTTTGAGGCCCGCGCAGAAGAAATGGAGGACGCTTTCGCCACGCATGGAATCTTCTCGAAGATCCAGCGCCAGCTCATTGGCGCCTATTTTCTCAATGAGTATTCGTTCGAAGCCTCTGCCTTGTTCAACCCCAGCATAGTGCCGCACCCCGATCAATCGGACGCGCCGAAAGGCGGCCTGCGCTTCATCCTCAGCCTCCGCGCCATCGGCGAAGGGCATGTATCGTCACTGACGTTTCGATCCGGCACATTCGCAGCCGACGGCAGCGTGACCGTTGATCCGACGGCGCGCCTTGCCTCGAGTCCCCGGATTTGCCATCGCGTATCCGGACCGGACGGCGACCATGTCGAATTGGTCTTCAAGCCCGAGGAAGACCTCAGCGAGCGCGTCATCTTTCCGGTCACCGCCTCCCAATCGAACGGCATTGAGGACGCCCGCTTTGTCGAATTCAGCGATGGCGGCCGAAAAACCTACTACGCGACCTATACCGCCTATAGCGGGCGAGCGATCCGTTCCGAATTGATTGAGACCCGCGATTTCATGTCGTTCCGGTTGGCGCCCTTGAGGGGCGCCGCGGCACGCAACAAGGGCATGGCGCTGTTTCCGCGCAAGATCGGCGGCAGATACGCCATGATCGCGAGACAGGACAATGAGAACCTCTACCTGATCTATTCCGACGACCTGTACACATGGGGCGGCGGTCAGGCCATTCTGAAACCGGAATTTCCCTGGGAGTTCGTTCAGATCGGCAATTGCGGATCGCCTATCGAGCTCGATGAAGGCTGGCTGCTGCTGACGCATGGCGTCGGCCCGGTGCGCAAATACTCGATCGGGGCGGCGTTGCTCGACAAGAACGACCCCTCGAAGGTGTTGACCCGCTCGCGCGAGCCGTTGCTGCGGCCCGAGCCATCGGAGCGCGAGGGATACGTCCCCAACGTCGTCTATACCTGCGGAGCGATGCGGCACAACGACCAGATCATTCTGCCATACGCGGTGTCGGACACCTTCTCCAATTTCGCGACCATCAAGATTTCGGCGCTGATGCAGGCGATGAAAAGTTGACCGCCGCCTGCCCGGCGCCAATTCGTCCGTTGAAAGGTCAGGGAGCCTGAATGAGCGAGCGACTTGAAACGCTGAAGAAAGCCCGTGAGCGCATGATCGAGGACAGGGACGCGCATGCGAAGGTGCTGGCCGCTCCTTTCGACCGGGATAAAGCCGAGCGGGCACGCAACAGTTCATCGAGATTCAGACGCTGGTCGATGCGCTGGATCGCGCCATCCGTGGAGAGGAAGTCATTTCGCCAAGAGGCTGAGCGGCGGCAGCGAGGCGCTGCATCAACTAATGCATGGCTATTTGTGGACAATGGGCGCACAGTTGCGCAATGCGAGTCTTCAGGTCGCGCTGAACGAACTTCCCGGTTCAAGCCCTGGATCCCACAGCGCGAGATGAATGCAGGCTTGGCGCCATGTCCTTTCGGGCGTCGGCTAGACTTTGAAAGGGCGAGGTGATGCCTACGCTATCGAAACTCCTGCTTGAGAATGGGTTACCCAATCTTCCGGTGTTGCTGATCGAGCCGCATCGCAACCACGGGGGAATCTGGCGCATCAAATTCAGCTATGAAACGGGCGAACCGTTCTCCATGGCTGCGACCCAGGCATCGATCATGGTTTCCCGTCTGCATGAGATCGGGGAAGTCGAACTGGCCGAAGAAATCGACGGCGCGATAAGAGTTGCGACACGCTACGCGACATTGTGAAATTCGGCGTGCAATGACGGCGTCATCATCAACCCAAAGGAGATCGACATGGCCAAGGGCGAGCAAAAAGGAAATCGGGAAGCCAAGAAGCCCAAGAAAGAGAAGATCAAGACAATAGCTGCGGCCCCAAGCCAAAAGGCCGCGGGAGGGCAACCGGGTTTCGCGTCCGGCAAGAAGAAATAGCAACGAAAGCGTCGACGTAGGGCGATACGTTGGACTGACGCGTTCGAGCGTGCGCAAAAGCGCGCTCCCGCAGGGCTGCACGATTCGGTGGCGCTGATTGGCCAATTGCTGGCGCGGCCTGCGCTTCGCGGATACGGCCTGTTCTAATGGCGGCTATAGGCTGGGTGATACCACCCGCAAAGGAAATCGGATGAAAATAACGCTCGCCGTATTGACGCTCTGCGCATGCGCGCAAGGCGCTCTCGCCGCTGGACCGGAATGCCGCACGATCGAAAGCACGAGCGGGCGACTTGCCTGCTACGATGCGGCGTCTCCTCCGAGAATACAAAAGCCTGCTGCGGTCGAAAGCGACGCGTCGCGGCCGCCCTACAAGGACCCCTTCATCGCGGAAGACGCCCGAACCACTGCTAAGCTAAAGGGTATCTGCCGCGGCTGTTGAAGATTGATGCTTTCCAGCTATGTCCGAGCGTTGCAGCAGGCCCGCTGTCAAGGGACTGAACGGGTAGCGACGCTTCTTGGTGCCCCTGCCGGAACGAGCCCGGTACTTCTTGCAGAACCCGATTTGGAGTCGCGCACGTCGACCGGTCCGCCACGGGCCGCGCTTCCGTCCGCTGTGTCTGCAAAGACTTCGAGGCCGTGCACCAGGTTGTCTTTCGCGACGGCAACGGCCGCAAGATATCCGGCATCCTCGGCCGGATGGATCTGCAAGCTACTGTTTTTCAGGGCCACCTCGATCGAGTCCACGCGTATGTAAACGGCGCTGATTTCCTGCGCCAGCCCAGGCAATCCAGGCGATAATCTGTGAGCTTTAAGGCTGCAATTGGCACTTTTCGGACCTGCCGAAGCGGCCTGGCGATGTCAGTCTAATCGGCGGGTTTTTCTTTGTCATGCGGCTCGCCACGGTTTTCCGCAGTCTGCTCAGCATCTCCGGGCTCTTTTCCCGCCATATTGCCAGGATTGAAGTGGTACTTACCTTCTGGGTTCTCGCCGGGCTGCTTCTCATTCGGGTTTTTGTTGTTGGCCATTAGGCATTCCTTTCGAAAGAGTAACAAAGCTGAACGGGACTCAAGTCGCTAAGTTCCAACGATCGTTGCAATGGCCTGCTTTGATTTGTCGAGTGGCTATTTCGGCCATCGGCCGAGTGCGGATTTCCGCTTGTGGCACGTTTGAGACATGCCGACTGGTTCTAAAGATGTCCGATTATCGAGCTGGACCAGAAGTGGCTCGGACCTCATCAAAGCAACGCGATTGACTCGGAACGGACTTTCCTCGGCCTATCGACTTGACCGGATGCAACGCGTCGACGCTAACTAGCGAGGAGAACGACGTGTCTGTTGCGCAGCAGGGCTGGTCATGTGTTACGACCATCACACGCGCTGTTGAGGCGTCGCCGCTCAACAGCTAATGGCCACGTTGTCGCTTGCGCAAGTGAGGGCGTCGAACAGCCAACCTGCATCAAGGGTTCAGATCCTCAGTGGTCACTACAACACCGCGGTCAGAGTGCCCCTCCCGCTGCAACTTCGCGAGAGCGAGATGTTCGATCTCGGCTCGGTGCCTTACAAAGATAGCGATGAGCTGTGCATAGCCTGCGTCCTTTCTGCTCATACGCTCTCTGTTCAGAAGGGCAGTCTCCGTTACCCGGCACTTTTCGATTTTGCCGCCGTACTCCACAACGAAATGGACGTAATCGCCGCCAGCAACAACCATGAGAATGGTCCTCAGACGGGGGTGAGACTAACATATGGTGGTTTGTCCGGCCCCCTACAAGCGAGGACTGCAGGAGCGCATTAATCTGCCAGCGCCCATCTTCCATAGACCGACGCGATAAGGGTTTGGGTTATGGCCACGCCCGCGCGCGTCGGCCGAATTAGCTCGCGTTTGAGATCCCTGGAGCGTATACTCTGACAATCACCGCTCCGCCTCCTGGGCATTACCGGTGACAGAGAGTGTTGCGCTCCCGCCTGTTCGAGGGAAGCATCATGCCCCAATCTCAACGCCTCTCGTCCGTCATTCCATTCGCTGCAATTGAGCGCCCTGCCTGTCCGAAGTGCAAGGCCCAGATGATGCTCGTTAGCATCGAGCCAGCACGCACCCGGGGCGTCGACTTGCAAACGTTTGAATGCGCTGTCTGCAACCAGGTACTTACGAGCTTTGCCGCGTTTGAAGACCCCACGAAGTCCAAGGGCCTTGGACGCTGGCTTCAAGGTGATTTGCACTCACCGAAGTAAGGCCCGCCGGCGTGAACCGGCGGATCCGGCGGCGCGGGACTAGCTCGCGCCCTCGTTGTCAGATCTCCTCGGTTTCAGCCTCCGGCTGGCTGCGGTAGGCGTCTCGGAGCCACAGGCGATTGAGGGAAGCGTCCGCGCTAAACGCGCGCGAGCCGCCGGGCTTCCCCAGCGGCTCAAGCGTTGCGTAGCGATGTGTTGCGACGCGCAGCGTCGCGTGGCGGAACGTTACGATGCGCCGAGGCGCGTCGCCTACCGTGATGTCGATAAGTCCTACGCGTCTTATCGACGACCCCAACATGGTGCAGTCGCGAGGCGACTACAAGACAGCGCGGCTGCCATAAAACGTGCGCCATCTGTTTGTGATGCCATCTCTTTATGATCGTGCCTAAGAAGGCCGCAACTGCCGTAACGAGATGTAACAAAACCATGTAATATAATAGACAGGCGCGTCGTTTTTCGATTGCGATGCCTGCCTCGTCCGAGCCGGTCATCCTCATCAGCGCCGACCTATTCGAGGAGAATGAGTACGCAACTATCCTCGAACGAAGGAGAACAACCCGTTTGTCGCAGTCGCCTAATCGACAACAGAAAATCGAATCTTCAAAGCCTCGGCATTGTCCGGGGCATTTGCTTATAGCCTTCTCAGTGGCGCTCGCCTCGTCGTAAGAAATGCAAGCGCGCATGTCGCCTATTGGCACCTTTGAGACATGCCCGCCTATTCTGAGAATGTCCGTTCACGGTGGAAGACCGGAAGTCACCGTGGTCCGGTCAAACGACGCGAATGACCCGGAGCAGAAGTCGCAGACCAAGACGGTCCGAACCTCTGACACGGGCACCAGCCTACGAATCCGGAGGTGAGGAGTTCAAATCTCTTCGGGCGGCCCACGCCCGACGGATGATGGGCACTACGTCTACGCTATAGCACTCTAATCCAGTCGATTCTTGCCATCTGAATAGCATAGCGCCCTAACCCACGAATATTTGCGGGACGACCGACCACGGAATCTCGCTGACTTAGCCAGGCTCGATAAGGATGTCTTGGGGTTTCGCATGATCGTTGCCGCAATCTCCACGATTCCATTCCGTGTGTTCGGCAGGCGTAGATACGCCGCCGCTAGGTGATAGTGACCTGCATCAGAAGAAAAACCATCAGGGGGCGAAGTGTCCAGGTGCAAAGATTTCGGACCAATCAGGTAGGCTGCACGGCGCTCGGGTGAGATCTTGCGCTTCCTTCGCGGGAGGAGGCATCTCATGGGTTATGGAAGAGCCAGCAGCGGCCGATAGTTGGCCCTGTAAAGCCGGCCCGACAGCAGGCGCACGAACACGTCGCGCATCGTCGGAGGAAGACTGCGCAGATGGTCTCGGCGATCGGTCTGTTGGTGCACCCACCCCACACGCGCTGATCGCCTGCGGACGAACTCGGGGACGACTTCCGATGCGGCGCCCGCGCGCGAAACAATCTCAGCCAGGACCAGTGCATCCTCGAAGGCCATCGCCGCGCCGCACGCCATGTTGGGCGACATCGCATGGGCTGCATCGCCGATCAGCACGACGCGTCCTTGGCCATAGCATGGATGCGCGACCTCCTCGATGGCCGAGAAATGGATCGGGTCGGCTGGCTCGAGCCGGGCAAGAACCTCGGGAATCGGACTGGCGAAGGCGGCGAAATTTTCACGGAGTCTTTCGATGCTCCTTTGCGCAGGATCATGGATGGACCGGGCACTGGCCTTGTCCGCGTAGCAGTATGCCAGTTCATTGCCGATTGGCAGCATCAAGAATGCGGACTGCGGGCCAAGAAACACCGTCCAGCCTTCGAGACCCGGCGGCCGACGAACAATGAAACGCCATCCCACCTGGCCGCGAAACTCGACGCCTGATTCTCCGTACTCCAATTGCCGAATGGACGACCGGATGCCGTCCGCGCCCACGACGAGGTCGTAGGTTTCGCAGGAGCCGTCGCTCAGCTGAACCCGGACGTGATCCTCATGCTGCCGAAGCGATTGAACCGTCACGCCGAGTCGAATGTGCGAGCCTGCCGCCTGTTTCGTGAGCAGCTTGTGCAGATCGCTGCGCGCGATCCCGATACATGGGCCGCATGGCTCCCAGAATGCTCCGGCGTCGATCGAGGCGAGGCGCGTGCCTCGATGGTTGAACAAGCGTTGCGTGCGGATGACGCAGCCGTCGCGTGCAGCGTCGTCGGCGACTCCCAGAGCCTGCAGGGCGCGCGTTGCGCTACCGATGAGGTACAGACCGGTGCCGGGCGCTGTCCGGTCGCTCCCCCGCTCGACGATGGCGGCCGACAGCCCCCGCTGACGCAGGGCGATCATCAGCGCCAAGCCTGCCAGTCCGCCACCGACAATCAGCACGCGCTCGACCTTGGCCATGAGTCGTGCCTCAGGTCGCCTGACGGTGCGTTGCCAGGAAGGACTGGACTGCTATGTTGTAGGCCAATGCGTGCTTCTCGTGCATCAGATGCGATGTTCCGCGACGTTCTGGTTGCCCCTGAAGAAGTTGTCCGGGTCGTACTTCGCCTTGACGGCCACGAGCCGGTCGAAGTTCGCGCCGTAGGCGGAGCGAACGCGGTCGACCTCGTCGTCACCGAGGTTGTTCACGTACACCGCGTCCTCCACCCACGGCCGCAGTGCAGCGTGCAGCTCGCGCGTCCAGCGAATGTTACGCTCGTCGTCGGCGGAATCGTCCCACTGCGTCAGCAAGAGACAGTCCCACTGGTCGTGACGATGCGCGAACGCCGTCTCTGTCGGGGACACCCGCGCCGCCTGCCCGTGCATCTGCTGGAGACCGACCTGTGTGTACGGCGAGGGGCAGGTGGCCGTAAACTCGACCAGCACGTCGATCGCGCCCTGCTCGAGACGGCGGAGGAAACTCGCCTTCCAGTAATGCCGGCGACCGCGTGGAAACGCGCCATCACCGCCCCGCTGCAGATCCACGAAGCCCATGGGGGCGATGCCGTCGGCGACCGGACTGTCAAGTGACCGCAGCGGCTTGAGCAGCCGCTCACCGACGTCTAGCGGACCGATCCACGCGACATTGACGCCGACCACCTTGGTACCGTCTTCCACGGTGAAGAACCCGGCGTTGAGGCTCAGCTCGTCCGGGCAGGCGCGCGCGAACTCGTCGTAGAAGGGCAGCACGTGCTTGGCGCGGGCAAGCGGCCATGCTATTCCGCCGCCCACCACGGGTCCAACCTCGTGAAGGCGGTACTCGAAGGAAGTGACCACGCCGAGGTTGGCACCCCCGCCGCGCACCGCCCAGAAGAGGTCGGGATGTTCGGTGGGGGCGGCGACCAGCAGGCGGCCGTCGGCGGTCACGATGTCGACGGATTCGAGATTGTCGCACGACAGACCGTGCTTGCCTCCGAGCCACCCGATGCCGCCGCCCAGGGTCAGACCGGCGATCCCGGTTGGGGAGACAATGCCGGTGGGCGTGGCTAGGCCGAAAGCCTGACAGTCGCGGTCGAGGTCTTCGAGGGTCAAGCCCGCCTCAGCGCGGGCCCTCCGTCTCACGGGATCGACGCGGCAGCCCTTCATCCGCGAGAGATCGATCATCAGCCCGCCGTCGCACACCGCTTTGCCGGACACGTTGTGCCCACCGCCCCGCACGGAGATCTCGAGCGCCTCCGCCCGCGCAAACCCGATGCAGGCGACCACATCGGCCGCGCTCGCACAGCGAGCGATCAGGGTTGGCCGCCGGTCGATCATGGCGTTGAAGATCCGACGGGTAGCGTCGTAGTCGGCGTCCTGGGGAAGCAGGATGTCGCCACGAAGCGTGGAGCGGAAGTCGTCGAGCGCGCATTGCTTGATCATCTTTGTTTTCCTTTGAGAATCTCCTACGACGCGGCCGTCGTGCTGAAGCGGCTCCGGTAGCCCTTCGGGCTCACGTCCAGCGTTCGCCGAAAGGCCACGCGCATCGTTTCCTGGCTCCCGAACCCGCACGTGGTCGCGACGTCCGGAACGCCGCGCGATGTCTCCTCAAGGAGCCGCCGGGCCGCCTCCACGCGCACGCGCTCCACGAAACACCCCGGCGTCATGCCCACCTCGCGCACGAACACGCGGAAGAAGTTGCGCGGGCTCATGTTCACCCGGCGCGCGAGCGCTTCCACGGAGAGGTCGGCGCCGGGATGGTCGAAGACCCAAGCCTGCATGTCGCGGAGCGGCTGGCGATCAGCAATCTGCGTGGAGAGCTGGACGCTGAACTGCGCCTGGCCTCCCGGCCGCTTGAGGAAGATGACCATCCACTGGGCCACTGCCAGGGCCACGCGACGGCCAAAGTCCTCCTCCACCAGCGCCAGCACGAGATCTATGCCCGCCGTGGCGCCGGCTGATGTGTAGACACTGCCGTCCCGAACGTAGATGGGATCCGGCTGGACCCTGACGCCAGGAAAGCGCCGCGCCAGGTCGCCGCAAAAGGCCCAGTGCGTCGTCGCACTGCGGCCCTCCAGGAGCCCCGCCTCAGCCAGGACGAACGATCCCGTACAGAGCCCGACCACTCGCCGGGTCCGCGGTGCCATGCGCGCCAGCCAGCGCACGAGCTCCGGGTCGCGCCTCGCGTCGTCGGGCCCGTCGACCCCGGTGACGATCAGAGTGTCGACGGGACCACGGACGGCGCGGTACGACCGATCGACGACGATCCGCAGCCCCGGCCAGGCACAGACAGTCTCGACCGGCGACACCACCTCGACGGCGTAGCCCGCCTCGGATGCACCGGTATGGCTGGCATGCTCGTTGACGGCATAGAAGATGTCGAGGATGCCACCCACGTCAACGACCTCGTTGCAGGGCATCGCGACCACTACCACACGCGGCTTAGCCATCGCCACCTCCTTATCTCATCTCATCTCATCTCATCTCGGACCCATGTCAGCAATGACAACCACTCCACGGATCCTGCCAACAGGAACAATGAGGGACAATGGGCAAGGTGGTTGACGCCGAACTGAAATCGCATCGCGGAGAATATGGCGATGGCCGACCGCCGTCACGCCGAGGTCTCTGAGGTCCTCGGCGGTCAGCTTGGGCAGGATTGCCTCATCGATCGCGTTTTCCCAGAATGCCTGCTCGTAGCGTTCCAGGCCGAGGCTGCGCAGCCAGGCAGAGATATCCATGCCATTCACACGCACTTGGGCGCACTCATCCACTGGCCATAGTCGCCGCCACGTCGGCCGCTACGTTAGCCGTGCGCCGTCGGTCGAGCCGCTCGCGGACCAAGCCGTCGCACCAGAATGAGATGGCCAGTTTACCCCACCCCGTGGGGCGAAACACGTTTTTTGGCTCGTGAAGCGCTGGAATCCGCGGAGCAAGCCCGTAAGGACTCCCAGCGAACGGCGCTCAGCCTCACGATCCCGCCGACGCTTCTCGCGCTCGCCGACGAGGTGATCGAGTGAGAAGGCTGCTTCCGTTTTTGGCAGATTTTGTTGCAAAAGTCGGCGGCTGCCGATGGACGGTCAGCCCCTTCGCTATGAGCGGCCGGCTTTGATCCGCCAGCCCTGACGCCCTGTACGCAACTCCAACGCTACGCGATGCACAGGGCCTGAGTGGGTGGCGGCCGCGCGACCAGGATTGCGAGTCGCCGCAGGTTCTGAGCAATAGCGGCCAGAACAAAATCATCCTGGGCACCTCGTGGACCACGCAGTCGAAGCCGGCCGAGCTTTAGGATGCGCTTCAGGTGTGCGAACCGCATCTCGATCTTCTTGCGCTCACGTCGCGACTGCTCAAAGCCCTCTGTGCCAGCGAGCGAACGGGCAACGTCTCGGGCATGTTCATGGATATCGCGCGGGATCTTGCGTGATGGTTCCTTGGGGCAGCACTGGGGTTTGAGTGGACATATATCGCAGTCGAGCTTGCTGGCGCGATACAGAAGCGTCTTGCCCTCGTGTACCGTGCCGCTCGTTCCCAGCTGCTTTCCGCCCGGACAATGGTAGACGTCGCTGGCCGGGTCATATCGAAAGTCGCCACGCGAGAAGGTGCCGTCATCCCGCTTCGATTTGTCGAATACAGGAATATGTGGCGCGATGCCTTTCTCCTCGACCAGCCAGTTCAGCATCGGAGCTGCCCCGTAAGCGGTATCCCCAACAAGCCGTTCCGGCTTGAGGCCGAAGCGCTCTTCTGTCCGTTCGATCATGGTCCTTGCGGCGCCAACCTCGGCCTGGCGAATGGCGCGGGACGCCTCAACGTCGACGATGACGCCGAACTTCACGTCGACGAGATAGTTGTCGGAGTAAGCGAAGAATGCCGGCCCCTTGTGCGCTCCGGTCCACTGCGCCGCAGGATCGGATGGCGAGACGAACACCTTTCGGACCTAACGAGCGGTGCTAACGATGTCGGTTTATCGGGGGTGAACCGGACATCGTTCAGAGCGGCGCTGAGGTTCCGGAATTGACCCTGGCTGTGTGAAAACGCTGCGCTTGATGTGATTCGCGCGATATGAATCCCGCACGATTTGCGGGGGGTCGGATGAAGCGCTTCATTGAGGGTGCGGATCGTGGGCAGAGCACGCTGTTTCCTGAATGCGTGGAAGACTGGATCGGCGAGGACAATCCAGTTCGCGTTATCGACGTCTTTGTCGACGAATTCGATCTGGCAGAGCTTGGATTTGGCGGGGTCGATCCCGAGGCAACCGGCCGGCCTTCGTATCATCCATCGGTACTGCTGAAGCTCTACATCTACGGCTACCTCAACCGGGTTCAGTCGAGCCGCCGGCTCGAGCGTGAGGCCGGACGCAACGTTGAGGTAATGTGGCTCACCGGCCGCCTAGTTCCCGATCACAAGACAATTGCGGATTTCCGCAAGGATAACGGCCGTGCCATCCGGCGGGTCTGCGCTCGGTTCGTTGCGCTCTGCCGCGCTATGGGCCTGTTCGCGGAGGAAGCCAGCGTTGCGATCGATGGCAGCAAGTTCAAGGCGGTGAACAACCGAGACAAGAACTTCACGCGCGCCAAGATGGAGCGGCGCCTGGCGCAGATCGAGGAGAGCGTCGCTCGCTATCTGCACCAACTGGACAGCGCGGATCGGCAGGAGCCGTCGCTGGCGCGCACAACCAAGGCGACCCGGTTGAGGGAGAAGATCGCGAGGCTGAAAGAGGAGATGCAGCGCCTTCATGCACTGGAGGCGCGAATGATCGCCACACCTGACCAGCAGATATCGTTGACCGATCCTGATTCCCGTTCGATGGCGACGAGCGGCCGAGGCTCTGGCGTCGTAGGTTACAACGTCCAGGTCGCGGTCGACACCAAGCATCATCTGATCGTCACGCACGAGGTGACCAACGTCGGCACCGACCGGTCGCAGCTCGCCAACGTGGCCAAGGAGACGAAAACGACGCTGGAAGCCACGAGCCTCGATGTCGTCGCCGATCGCGGCTACTTCAGCAGCGCACAAATCTTGGCATGCGAGGAAGCTGGCATCACGGTCACGCTGCCAAAGCCGATGACCTCGAACTCAAAGACGGAAGGGCGCTTCGGCAAGCAGGACTTCCGCTACGTCGTCGAGGAGGATGTTTACATTTGTCCGGCGGGAGAGCGGCTCGCCTACTCCTTCACGACCGAAGAAAACGGATTGATCCTGCGCCGCTACTCGACCAACGCCTGCCAGCGCTGCGCCATCAAGCAGAGCTGCACCACCGGCAAGGAGCGGAGAATCACCCGATGGGAGCATGAACACCTTCTCGAAGCCGTTCAGCGGCGACTCGACGAGCATCCGGAGAAGATGCGCCAGCGGCGCGAGACGGTCGAGCATCCCTTCGGCACCATCAAGGCTCGGATGGGAGCAACCCACTTCCTGATGAAGACGCTGCCACGGGTTGCCGCCGAGATGGCACTTCATGTGCTGGCTTACAATCTCACGCGCGTCATGAACATCATCGGTATCAGACCGCTCATGACGGCGATGAGGGCATAGACATGCGTTCGTCTGCCCGCGAAGAACCGCCGCCCAAGACCGCTCATATCCGTATCAGGAGCGCGGTCATATCGAAAAACCCGCCAAACTCGGCAAAATGACTGCGTCCCGCCACGTCGCCAAGCTCGCGCCGCGTCTATGCTTCAGCTAGGACGTTTTTACACGGCCAAGACCCTAAGCGGACTTCGCCTTAGTCCGCCTCGGACGCTGGCGCCGCTCGCATGTCGCGCCGTCTGAAATGGAGGCGACGCGACATGGACCATTTACGTGTGGGGCCGGCACAAGGTCTTGTCCGCTCACTGGGCAGTCAGACTCGGAAGTCCCTGGGTCTTAGTTACGGGTGGCGGATTCCATCGGCCCGTCAGCGCTTCGGATTTCGGGCCGTAAAGCCGCATCGTCAGATTGAATGCTCCCTTGGGTGCCGGGAGCCAATTGGCCTCCTTGTCTTTACCTGGGTTATCGTTCTGAAAATACAGCGACAGCGATCCGTCCGGATTGTATTTGAACGGCATCCAGCTCGACACCGCGAAGCGGTTCATGGTGTTGGGTACCTGGAAGCCATCGGCGTCGTAGAGCGTGATCGACCAAAAAGCATTGACCGGCGGCGCTGCACCTTTCTCGAAATTGATGATGTACTTGTTTGCGCCATCCAGCGGCCGCCCCGCTTCATCGCCGAGATTGAGCGGATAGATCGCGTCCTCCGGTAGATTTGCGCCGAGGCCTTGTTGAGTAACGATGGCGCGCTTCAGATAATAGCTTCCGTAAACGCCCATGGTATCGGTATTCATCGACCAATGATTGGCGACGCGGGCCAGCGTCGGCAATTTCCATTCCATCAGCCTCTGCGCGTGTGCCGGTGCATCCTCGACCGCCTTTTTCACCACCGGATCGGCCTTTGCAAAGTCGAAGCCTTTGCCGGGTTCGATGCCGATGCGTTTCATCTGCGCGAGAATTGGCTGATCGGTGAGGTGCGGCGGATGCAGCTTCGTAAGTTCAGCGGCATAGGCGAAATATTTTTCGCCCGTCATGGTGTCTGCTTGGGTTTTCGGCGGCGTCTTCATGTCGATCGACGGATCAATCTTCACTTCGACTGGCTTTGGCGCCTTGCCCCATTCGGACAGCGGCGTGACCTTGTAGCCCGCCTGGATCTTGTGAACGGCAGGATAATCCGGCGGGCCGTCGGTCTTGGTGCGGCCGATAACCCACACATAGGGCGTGGGTGCGTCAATGCGCTGCGTGTCCTTCGGAAGCTTGAATTCCTCGACAATCTTTTCGCGCAGGTCAGGCCGCCAGCCCGATGGAACGATGACGAAATTTCCTGCTTTGGTCCCCGTAGTCCGCCAGCCCGGCGACGCGAAGACATCCGTCCACATGTCGAGCATCGGCAGGAGATAAAACCGGCCATCCGTGTCGGGCGCGGAAACGACCAGCGGCTCCTTGGTGAGATCGAGCCACGCAACGGAATAAAGCGTATCGAAATTTACCCGAACTACTATCTTCAAGTCGCCAGGCGGAAACGCCGGGACGTTCACAAACGTATTCATCGGGCCTTTGGCAAACTCTTTTCCCGGTTCGATATTCGTGGATTGCTTGCGCGTGATATCCATTGAAATGAGCGGATAGAAGTAGATGTATGCGTCGGTGGCGATCGACTGCGCTTCCTCCGGGGTCAAAGTTTGAGCTTGGGCCGCACCAAATCCAGCGATTGTGACCATCACTGCCGCCGTCGCGCCGTGCACTGCTTTTTGTAGTGAAAATTTGCGCATAATCGTCTCCTTGTTATGGAGCCAACGCCGAAGGGCTTGAAAGTCGCGTAGCCTTGCCCTCCCGTCCAAGGTCGCGGGACCCGGGAAGCCACTATGCTCGAACTGAGGGCTTGCGACTATTCAAATTCGGACGGCAAGCCTTTCCGGATCACTGCAAAGTTACCGTGCCGGGCAGAGGTTGATTGAGTTGGTCGGGATGTCCGCTAGTGGCCCCTGAGACATGCCGACCGGCCCTGGGAATGTCCGCTAATCGGGGAGTATCGGAAGTGTCGGCCAACCGCCAAACCGACGCGATTGACCCGAAACGGACATCCACCGATCCGCACGCCTAGCAGCCGACAAAACTTTGATCGACCAGGCGTTGGCCCCAACTAATGGAGGCGGCGGAGCCCACCCTCCCTTGGCTAGGCTGCGATGCGGTGGTGGTTGTGTGAATTAAGGCGCCGCAGGTGTTGCCCGAAGAACGATTGCTCGCCGGACGAAAAACTGATCTTATTCTTTGAGGGAAATCTCCCTCCCAACAATTGAAAGAAGGAGAAAATGATGCGCTCGCTCCTAACCGCCGCGCTCGGCATTGCCGCCTTCTCCGCAACCATGGCTGTCGAGACACCTGAGGCAAATGCTGTTGTCTATTGTGCCGCCGGTGTGTACCGCGCCGGCTGCGTCGCCCGACCTGTTGGAGCGGCCGTTGTCGCACCGGTAGCCGGTGTGCGAGGTGTTGCACGGCGGACCACCAGGCGTGTCGTCCGGCGATCCGACATGATGCTCAAGCACGACATCTTCCTTATTGGCCACCTCGAAAATGGCCTCGGCTTTTATCGCTTCACCTACAACGGCGGCAACAAGTCCTATGTAGGCGTGATGGCGCAGGAAGTGCAGACGATTATGCCGGCCGCGGTGCTGCGCGGCAGCGACGGTTACCTGCGAGTCTCTTACGACATGCTCGGCGTGAAGTTCCAGACCTACGACCGGTGGACCGCGTCGGGCGCTCATGTCCCGGCCGGCACACCAGTTGAGCAGTAACGCTTGGACCAAAGCAAGTGACGCATGAATTGCCGTGATGGCACGGCATCTCGATGTGCGGCTCCGATCAAGCGCAATCGGGCATGAGCGTCAGCTTCACGATCGGAGCCTCGACAACTAAGCAGGTCGGACGGGCTCTCAATCTGAAAGCACCGGCTTCGATTAAAGGCGCGATCGGAGCCGGCGGTGCCGTTGCGCTCGAGCTGGAGGCGTTCAATTGCAAAATGCCAGAGAGGACCACAGCCTTTTTCCATTAGCGCAAATTTGCCCAAAGATAAGAAATGACCGTTTCCTTGGTCCCGCCTGTTTCTATCAATCTTTCGGTCTCTGTTACCGCTCGCGCACCTGTGCGCTCATAAAATGCGCGTGCCAAAGAATTTCTGCTTAATACGGTTGCGGTCATGGCTTTAAAACCATTGCTGGCAGCGTAGTCAGCGCACGCCTCCAAGAGAGCCTTTCCTGCGCCTTTCCCAATATAATCGGGATCTAGGTAAATCGCGTAAAGCTCCGCAACACCATTCTCATCAGTTGGTCCGACGTCCGCAAAACCAATCATCACGTCGTCGTCGAATGCCACGAACACACCGAACGGGCGGCCAATGGCCAGATGACCCTTATCCTTTTCAACCCAGCGGTAAGCACGGTCTTCAACAGAAAGGCCGTTGAGGTACTCGACTGTATAGATATCCCGGTAGGCTGCGCGAGTGGCTTCGATATGAATCCGGGCGACTTCACCGGCATCATCTTGAGAAGCTCGTCTTATTCTAAAACTCTTATCCATTCAAAATTGATAACATGATCCATGGGGCGTACACAAAGTCGTTCATGGCCCTTTGCGACCTGCCGACCGGTTCTGAAAATTGTCCGCTTGTCGGGGTAGATCGGAAGTGATCGGCACACGGCCAAACCGGCGCTAATGACCCGAAGCGGACAAGGCGAATTAGCGCTCTTCGACTATGGGCAAACGCCAATTTTTCGGAGCCGCTTTGCCCCGATGAAGGTTTGATACTCAGCAAGCTCGAGGAATCGGGCCAACGGCCAGATCACCGGTTCTGACTTCTTTTTGCTCAGATGAATAGCATTGTCCTCACCGGGAAGTGCGACATGCGCTCCCCAAGGATTTTGGGTCCGATTGAAAAGCAAAAGGTCGAGTGGCCTCAACTCGTCTGACACCACATAGGTCTCGCTGCTGTCCTCCCATAGGTTACTTGACCGAAATGGAAATATTTCAAATCCGAAGTGCTTGAGCAGAGCGTACGCGAAATTCTGGCAGTTCGGGCTTTCGGAAATGCTTGGCAGCGTCGGCGTGTTCGGATCGTGGTTTTGATCGAACCTAATTTGCCAGAAGTGCTCGGGTATCATGTCCGCCGAGATGCTCTTCATCAATTAACCCCTTACACCCGGTCTACGAAGCTCAGGCTCCGACTCTCACTATACTGACCAAACAAGAGATGTTCGCCTTTTGGCCCGACCCTGTCGAAATGAGCGCCGCGACAAGTCGGCAGCTGTCTGATGTATACCGGTCGCGCCGCGAACGTCGCCGCAAAGACAGCACGTGACCTGTTGGCCAAGTCGAGACGGCCTTGCGCCGCGACGGAAAAATCAGCAACGTCGGCCTCTTCGAGGCGAGGGGCGGTGAGATGGCGGTTGAACTGCACGGATTTCAGTACAGCGTCTATTCTTGGATTGCGCGGTTGGCTCTTCACGAGAAAGGCGTCGAGTACAAGTGGGTCGAAGTCAACCCATTCAGCGAGGTTGTACCTGCGTACTATCTCGAAATGAACCCATTCAAACGCGTTCCGACCCTAGTTCACGGCGAACTCGTCATCTATGAAACGAACGCGATCACACGATATGCCGACGAGGCAATTGACGGTCCGCACCTCCAGCCAGCGCAGGCAAGAGAGAGAGCCCGGTGCAACCAAATCTTATCGATCGTTGACAATTACGCGTACTGGCCGTTGGTCCGGCAGGTATTCTCTCATGGCGCTTTCAGGCCACGCATGGGGCTGCCCTCGGAGGAGTTGGAAATCCGACACGGCTTGGATGCCGCTCCAAAGGTCCTTGGTTCGTTGGAGCAACTCGCAAGTGGCGGCCAGTTCCTGAGCGGAGACGGCTTGTCGCTTGCTGATATCCATCTGGCGCCGACGATCGGTTACTTCACCCAGGTTCCCGAGGGAAGTGCACTTTTCAACCAGCATGAGCGACTCAGCGCGTGGTGGTCGACAATGTCCAAGAGAGCAACTTACCTAGTTACGATGCCTCGTCTGCCCCACTCATTATCGTGAGCGTAGAATGGCGGGAATTGCCCGGGGCTTCAGATGTCCGCGGTTGGCACCTTTGAGACATGCCGACAGCTTCAGAAAACGACTGCTTATCGTGGTAGAGCGGAAGTGATTGACGCCCCGTCGGAACGACGCGATTGACCCTAAGGGTGCGTGCCTACGGCCATCTCCGAAAGTCCGCTTCTGCTCCGAAGCGGACAAAGTTGCCACTGGGACTAACGATGTCCGAACTGCGCCACAACCGCATACCACAAGGCCATCGCTTCGGGCGATTTGGGGTCCCCGATCGGCACCTTGCGAACCGCCGTCTGCACCATGATCAGCTTCGACTCGGGATCGACGAAGAGACCCTGTCCATGGATGCCCAGGAGAAGAAACATCCGCCGCTCACCCGGTAACAACCAGACCTGATAGCCGTAGCCCCAGGACTGGGCAATCGTGTTGCGTAGATAACTGTCCCGTGGCGCCACCGTTGCATCGAGAAGCCACTGCCTCGGAACAATCTGCTGACCGTTCCAGCCACCGTCATTTGCCAACATCAATCCCAGGCGTGCCCAGTCGCGTAGTGTGGCGATGAAGCAGCAGTAAGCCACTTCCTGCCCCGTGGAATCGATAGCCCAAGCGGCATCGGACTCGGCACCAAGCTTCTGCCAGATCCGCGTCGCCAGATAATCGGCAAGCGGCATGTGCACCGCGCGGCTGACAACGAGGCCAAGCACTTCCGTCTCCGAACTGGCGTAGGCGAAGCGTGTATTCGGTGGCGCGTCGCGCGTACTGAATTGGCGAAGGGCGGGGATCACACCCACCGCATCATTCCCCAGCAACGCCATGTGCAATCGGAAAATGTCCTCGTCTGGCTGATACGTTCTCTCTAGAAAAGCTACACCCGACGACATTCGAAGCAGAGCGCGCAACGGGGTAGCGCCGTACGCTGTGCCCTCCAATTCCGGGACATAGGTGGCCGCCGTATCGTCGATCGAGCGAATTGCTCCTTCAGAGATCGCGATGCCGACTAGCAGTCCCGTGATCGTCTTAGCCATGGAGTTCGAGAGCAAACGATCCCGATCGCTACGGGCATAGCGATAGTATTCGAACAGGATCGTATCACCGCGCGCGATCAGCAGGCCCGTCACCGGGTGCGTATCGAGATAATCGCCGATCGTCTTTTGCCGACCGTCGTAATGGTAGACTGGAACGATCTCCTCGGCAGCTCGCTTCAAAACCGACGGCATCGCCGGTTTTTGAACGGCGCGCATCGAGTGCAGCTTGTCGAAATGACTATGCGTACCAACCAAAAAGTCCTGCCGGGACCCCGGCGGGTATTCGAAGGGTGGTACCGGATATCCCTTCAGAGCCCCATATGCCTCCGCGTCAGGACCGCTGTCCGAGAACACGGGACCCGATTCCGCAAGGGCCACGCCTTCGAAAACAATCGAAAGGAACACGAACAGCAAAAGACGGATCATGGTGCCTCAGCTTGCAACTCGACGGGCTGATCAGGAGCATGTCGACACTTCGATCATACCACCAAATTAAGGGCTCACGTCCGGTCCAGGCCGTAGCCGACTTGGCTGCTGGAGCCGCTGACGGCCGGTCTCGGGGCTAAAACGGACGTGAAGCCAGGCAGGTGAGGACGCCCGGTTCTGACCCTTTTCTGAAATGCTGCGAGGGCGCGACGAGGCTCGCAATGATGAAGAAGCAGAGGTCTGGGCGGCCTCCAGCTTAGGGCCGCGGCTCATTGCGGGACATCAACCTCGTGGGTGTGATCTTCATGGGCATGTGGCTCGAGGCCCGGCATGGGCGCGCCCGTGAAATAACCTAGAGCGCCAGGATGCAGCGGGATGCGCGAGTCGGGTGGCTCGGAGGACGAACCGCTCGGCAGCAGCAATTCGGGAAGGGCGCTGCGGCTCTTGTCCAACGCTTCGGCGATCAACCAGGCATGGCGTGCTGCAAAGTCGTCGCGGCAGACGAACAAATACTCTCCGATGCCGACGACGGTGAACAGCTTGACTGGTCCGTGCTCGGCGAAGGGGAGCTTCCCTTGTCGAAGGGCTGCCGCATCGTTGCGCCGCATCAGCGCGACGTCCAACTGCTGCGAGCTGATCAGACTGGCGATGCGCTCCTTGTGCGGCGCCCTGCTCACCTGAGCCTTGCTGCTCGGCAAGCGATCCGCGAGGACCTCAGCTACCCGCTTGCCGAGCTCGAACGAAGGAGGATCGGCGCGCGAAGTCAGGATCAGCAGGTGGCGCCGGCGGTAGACGCCCCACTGGCCATAGGGTGCGTGGCCACAAAGGAACATGGCTGCGGCGCCGGCCCCCGCCGTTCGGAGGAATTCCCGGCGGCTCGGCCTCCCGCCAACCTCAGGACCTTCGGTCTTATGCCACACGCTACTACTTGCGGAATATGGTGGTCGGCAGGATGGCGGAGACTGCGTAGTTCGGCACGTCGACGACATTGCCGATACGCAGGTCGGCGGCCACGCTCGCCACGACATATGCCTGCTCCGGCGTGAGGCCCTTCTCGCCAACCATCCAGTCGATCAGCTCGATCAGGGCGTTGCGCGCCGCCAGCATCAGATCCTCCGAGAGGTTCTCGAGCGGGCCGATTCTCTGGCTGTCGAGGTAGGTATGGTAAGGCGGGATCTGGCCCTTGGCTTTCAGCGGGAAGCCGGTGGTGGCGTAGAACTCGGTCGGCGCCAACCGGATGAGCTGATCGCCGCCTTCGAAGTGCGGGACTTTGACCTTCGCGGCTTGCGCTTTGCGGATCTCGGTGACCAGCGTGACCGTCGCCCCCATCTCGATCGCCGTGCCGGAGACCTCGCCATCGCCTTGCGCGAAATGGACGTCGCCGACGAACAACCCGCACCCGTCCACGAAGCAGGGCAGCAGCAGCGTCGTGCCCACCACCATCTGCTTGATGTCCATGTTGCCACCGTTCTCGCGCGGCGGAATGGTGCGCAGGCACTCATTCTTGCTGCTTCCGTTCTGACCGCAGACATCGCTCGGCAGCGCACCGAGCGGCTGCGGAGTCAGCACGACGCCGCCCGCGCTCTGCAGCGCCGCCTCGCGCGTGAGGATCGTGGCCACCTCGGGCTGGCCCGGCAGCACCCCGACCGTGCCCATAAATCCGTTAAAGGGGATGACGACGCCCGGGATCTGGTCGGAGACCGCCTCCTTGCGGTTGAGTTTCCAATTGGCGATGAACGGCTTGGTGAAGCGATCGCGCAGGAAACCAAAGCCCGGGACGATCACGGTGTAACCGTAGTCGTCCGGCTGTACGTCGAGGAGTGTCACCGCCAGTACGTCGCCGCGCTGGGCACCCTCGATGAAGACCGGGCCGGTCAGCGGATGGACGAGATTGAGATCGGCCGCCGACACATCCTCGGGCTTGGAGCCGAGGTTGAAGTCGGAGTCGAAGGCGTCGCGCGTTTCAAAGACGATATGCTGACTGGGGTTGGCGCGACTCACCGGCTTGATGGCCGGGTGCATGCGGTTCATGCAGTTCTTGTCGTCGACGCAGTGCGCACCGGTCTTCGCGACGCGCACAACCTGCCACGCCTTAACGGACGTCGTATCCGCATGCGCTGCGGTTGCGCTGAGCAGCAATGTCGCGGCCGCAGTGATGATCCAGAATTGCCCGGATTGCATCATTCGCTCCTCCCTCAGCAGAATCGTGACCCTATTCTGGTCGGGACGACGATCGGCAACGCCTTGGGCGCCCGGCGGCACGATGAGGAGATCAAGATCTCGTCCTGACGACCGTCCGGCGAAACTACTCCCCTTTGGGGTAAGTGCCAACCACCATGGGTCGAAAGGGCGGAAAAACAACGGCCTCTTCACCGCCATGGCGTTCTTGTCGGTCCTTGTCCTCAAAGTGCAGCGTTTTCAGTGTCGGCGCTGACACGAAGGCATATCCTTCGCGGTCAGACAACCAAACGAACGGCGCGAGACCGATCAGCAACAGGGTGGCACTTTCCAGGAGACGGGGCAGATGGGCTAGGGTCCCGCCATGCCGGGTCCAGCTGCGCACGCGCCGTTCGCGTGCGAAGATCGTCAGCAACGCAACGACGCAGAGCGTCAGGGCGACGCCCAGCAGCATCGCGGCGGCGAAGGCAACGCCGGCCGCTGGGACACCGTTTGCCAGGGCGTAGACCATCGCGAACAACGTGAGGCGGGCACGGTACGAGACCCGCCACAAGTCCCACGGACAAGCATCGTGACGGTGCGGCTCACCGCGGATTGCGCGAAAGAGCAGCCATGCGCCGATGGCCGCCAGAAGACCGCGGCTCAGCAGTTAGGGCGGCGCCTGGCGCCTCTGGTCGAGTGTGAACGCATGAAGCCACCGGCGCCAACTCATAGCGACGTCCTCTAGCCCCAAGCAGAACAACGTTTAAACCGTTATCATGTCGGCTGTCAGTGGCAGACCGGACGCCGGTCCATGCTCGCCTCCACCGCCGCTTGTGACCCATGAAGGACATGTACGTTCGACAAGCGGTGAACCCGTCGCTATATTCGACGCATGGCGTGGCAATACATTCGTATCGCTCGGTTCGGCGGCCCCGAGGTCCTAGAACTGGCGGAACAGCCGACAATTCCCCAGCCCGGCCATGGCGAGGTCCGCATCAAGGTGCTCGCTGCCGGCACCGGCTTCACCGATACCTTTATCCGGCGCGGCCGTTACCCAGACTTCAAGGGGCCACTGCCGTTCACCCCGGGTTACGACCTTGTCGGCGTCGTCGAAGAGGCCGGACCCGGCGTGCCTGCCCAGCTCACCGGACAGTTGGTTGCTGATCTCTGTGTCGTCGGTGGGTACGCACAGTATGCGATCCGCCCCGCGCGCTTTCTCGTGCCGGTCCCCGATGGCGTCGATCCCGCCGAAGCCGTGTGCATCCCGCTGGCCTATCTCACCGCCTACCAAATGCTCACCCGATACGGTCGCCTACCGCGCGGAGCAACTATCCTCGTAATTGGTGCCTCTGGCACGGTCGGCACGGCGCTACTCGATCTGGCGCGCCATCTCGGCCTGAAGGCGATTGGCACTTGCTCGGCGACCAACATGGCTGTGGTAGAGCGCTTCGGCGCAACGGCGATCGACTATCGCGCCGGCGACTTCGTCGCGGCTGTGCGCGGGCTCACCGCAGGGCGTGCGGGCGGGGTCGGCGTCGATGCAGCCTTCGATGCGATTGGCGGCGCGCATTTCGCGCGGTCCTTCGCTTGCCTCGTACCCGGCGGCCTACTCGTCGGCTACGGTGCCCAGACAATGGCAGTTGGCGGCGCAGGCTTGGCGTCAGCGGCACTCGGTTTGGCGCGGCTCAAACTGTGGAACGCATTGAGCGGTCTGTTTGGCGGCCGTCACGCCGTGTTCTACAACATCACCACACGCCGATCGGCGTACCCGGAAGATTTTAAGGCCGACATGGCCACATTGTTCGACTTGCTGCGCGACCGCGCCATCCATCCCGTCGTCATCGACCGTCTTCCTCTCGCGGCCGCGCGCGAGGTCCACACCCGCATCGATCTCGGCGGCCTCGGCGGTAAGATCGTGCTTCTACCCTGGCCCCAAGGCGTGATTTCAGGATAATCGCCTTTGAGACTTTCTCGTCTGCAAGTGCCAAGGTCTGGAATTGGCACCTTTGAGACATGCCGGCGGACACTGAGAATGTCTGTTCATCGGGGTAGACCGGAAGTCATCGGCGCACAGCCAGAACGACGCGATTGACCCGCGACGGACCTCAGCGCGGTTGCCCCGAATGCAGCGCGACGCGACCAGCTCCCGCCGAAGCCGACCGCGTCGGTGTTACGGATCAGGTCTCGCCGCCGGCGAAGATATCCTTCCTGATGACTGCGTGGACGCCCCAATTTCCATCCACCACCTGGGTGATGCCGAAGTCGACGCCAATCGTAATCAAAGAGATCGCCTCATCCTCGGTCAGCTTCTTGGTCGTCATCAGAAATTTGCGCATCTTGCGGAACGCATCGCGCAAAGCAAGGTCAACCGACGATTTTGAGTAAATGTCCGACTGCGCCTTGTCCCCTAATTCGGAGAGGTAATTGGCGAAGCTGAAGCCGTGCACCAGCCATTCGTCCCTGGTTTCCAGCATCGGATAATCGAGAGCTTCGAGTGCCGTACCAGCGAGATCGGCTTTCTTGTGCAGAATGATCTGGAAGGTGCCGTTCAGCGAGCATTCGATTGCCGTACCGCACAGTTCGGAATCTCCCTGCGAAGCGTGCGAGTCGCCAACCGATAACAGGCCGCCTTCGACCGCAACCGGATAATACATCGTGGCGCCCTTGCCGATCCGCCAGTTATCGATGTTGCCGCCTGTATAGCTCGGCGGAATCGAGTCGACGATATCGGCTTCCTTGGGCGCTAAGCCGATTACGCCGAAATGCGGGCGTATCGGAATGCGCACATTCTTCAGGATGCCGTGGTTCTCCTTGACCGTGGAGTGATCGACTGGAACGCCGGGATAGTCGATGGTTTTGTGCACGACGCCGGACGGGTCGGTTTGCGGGGTCCACCTGAAATTATACACGGCTTTCGCCCAGTTGCGTTCACCAGTGGCATCGACCTCATAGATCGTGACTACTTCGCGCGGTTTAGGCTCGGTGAGCAGGTCCTTATAGTGAAAGCCCCACCATGCGGCCGCGTTGCTGCCGAAAGCCTTTCCGGGATATTGCGGGTTGGCGCAGGGCCGCGGTGTGACGTCGATAATGCGCAACTCGATCACGTCGCCCTCCTGGGCGCCGCGCACGTAGACCGGGCCGGTGCAGATGTGCACGCCAAGGCCCTCGCCGGCACCACGCCCGAACAGCGAGGCATCCATCGGTCCGGCGCCGCGTCGGTTTACGCCCTTCTTCTCCTTGGTCCACAGGAACACGCTTTCGGCGCCGGGATCGCCCTTCACCATGCGCTCGGCGTCGTCGTTGGCATGGTGGGTTAATGCCTCAATGGTGATGAAGTCGCCGGAATCGATCTCGACCTGCGGTTTCAACTTCTTGCTGAAATAGCCCCAATGCACTGTGTCGGCATTCGCCGGCAAATGGTGATAGGACCGCTTCGCTGGTTGGTTCCTCTCGGCGGCAGCCGCCATCTGCGGCGTCACCAGAGAAATGCCGCCCGCAGTCATCGCCGCCGCGCCCCCGGCCGCGGCGAAGCTGGACTTCAAGAACGACCGGCGTTCCCGATCGAGCGTTTCCTTGAACTTGCGGTGGTGCAATTCGAATTCCGGGCAGTTCTTGTCGTCACCCGCGCACATCGGATCTCTCCTGGTTTGAACGTGCATTTTACGCGCACCTTCATCCCATCGCAGTTCATCGGAACAGTCAAACTTGTGCGTCATGTCACTTCGACTGTTGGGCGGCGAAGGCCGCGTCGCCGCATAACGAAGCCAAGCATATTAGACGCTCGCCTATTGCTTAAGCATTGTGTGCTCAAACTTTGAGAAACACGGACATTGCTTGAGCGCTAAGGGTGTCCACCACTGCCATGCAACAAATTCTCAGCAATGGTGACTCTGAAGACCGCGAAAATGACAGGTATTGAAGTTCTGACATCAATACTATTGCGCGCTGATAACGTGGTCGAATGATGGGCGATGTCTGTCATTGGCCCTTCTGAGACGTTCGGGTCCGGCCGAATGTCCGGTTTGCGCCAATAGCGGCGGCGCGCGCGCCACCATGCTGGATTGACCGAGCGCTTGGTGGCTCAGTCGATACGCGGAATCAGTCGAAAAGCGGCGCCAGCGGACTCGTTCGAGGCTTGGAGGTTCCTCGACGAGTCCGCAACCGCCGCCGCTGCATTGCCCCCACACACGCGAAGCCTACCCTTCATTCCGGTTGCGTCTGTACGATACTGACCACAAAGGAACGGAATCCGCGTCGATGTGGCATTGCGGTTACGCCTCCTCTCCGGTCCCTTTGAAGAACGGATGCCGCAACGCCCTCCGCCCACTGAGCCCGAAGTTCAATTTCGGCAAGCAACTGCGGCTCAACCGCAAATGCCGCGATGAGCTATTTGCGATGGAGCAAATCAAAGACAACCAGCACGATCTTGGTAGGTCGCCCTTTCAGCTCGTTTTGCAGATTTGAAAAATCTGTCGTCCTATCTTTAGCGGGCACACGGCTTCGCCATCGATGTTTGCAGAACCCGCCGCTACATGCCACGCATCGAAAGCACCGCGTGTACGACTTCTTCCCTTTTGGCGGCTCTGAAAGCCCGAACGGGCCGATCAATTCTCGACCGCGAAATGCAATGCTTGGGTCACTACTGTGTCTGGAAGCGCGGTCGGTGTCGGATACTTGATTTCACCCATTTTGCAGATGCGTCGTTTTTACCACCCACCGGTCGAAGCCCCTAAACCAATCGAACGCCCCCCGGGTATCGGCTAATTTACGTCACGACCTAGCTCAGGCCGTTCTTCCGCGTTATTACGTATCGTCTTTGTTGTGACCATATCGTCGTAATTGTTCGCAAGACGCAAAAGCCGTTGCTTAATCAACGGGTCCGCCTCATCCGCAATATCCCGCAGGACGCGCGCTCTATCCCTATAAAATCGGTCATCCATGCTGGAATGTCCCCTCGAAACGCGAGGTTACATGCCCGTTTTTTCCGGCCGAAACAGTAATCTAATTCACACATTTGAATTTCACGTGGCGAAGTCGCATTCACATTCTCGCAATGTAGTCTTGTTCATTATCGCCAACGTAGACGGTCATGATAGAAGCCCGGCTCCGCCCCCCGTACGATTCGGAGAAAGAATGGCAAAAGCTAAGAAAGTAGTTCGCCGCGCGTGGACAAAGGACGATGTTCGAACAATGAAGACCATGGCAAAGGCAAAGTCAGGCGTCGCCAAGATCGCAAAAGCGTTGAAGCGGACTCCCAGTGCGACGACTGTCATGGCAGCAAAGCTTGGGATATCCCTATCGATGCGCGACTAAGAACTTGCCCGCTTTCAAAAACTATTTTCTGACCCAACATCCTGCCCCGATAGCGCTTCACGTTGGCGCAGGATGTATTACGGTGTTGGGACCTCGGGTGGATGATCCCCCTCGTCTGGGCTCAATCCCTTCTGCCGGTAAGCAGACCAAGCCCAAAAGATAGCGCACACGAGTACAATCGCGCTTCCTGCGACCACTAAGATGGCACCCGAGATAGCCATTGCGGTCTCCATTTGGTTTCTATCGTAGTTTCATCGTCTGAGCGCGCAACAGTGAGCCAACGTCCGTCATGGCAACTAGCTGACTTCACGGTTTTGGCGAATGTCCGCTTTGCGCCAGCAACGGACTCCTGCACCGCAGCAAGCAGCACCTTTTTCGGCGCGCCACGGCGCCACAGTTCCTACGGCCGGATCGACGCGAGTGGGTCGCTTATGTGGAGGTTCAGGATCTCGCCGCCGGGCTTGCTACTTCGCGAACGCACCAGAGCGCGCCATGGTCACCTCGCTATTCTTTCCAGTGCAAAACCAGGCTAGAACCATATCACAGGAGGGTGATATGTAGAGGCCTAGGCCACCGATGCCCTTCTTATAGAAGTTGCCGTCCTCGAATACGATGTCCCACTGGTAGCTGTTAGCCACAGCTTAGTCTCATACGCGGCAGCAAGATTCTCCTGTTCGACATGATCTTTGCTGTAGATTGCGGGATCGCTGAATATTGTCGAGCTAGGCGGCCCTCAATTTAATTTAGAGAACCGCTCGCGTGTGAACCGGTTGCCCCACCCTCATCCTCCCGATGGCGCGCATAAGACATGATTCCGCGAGCGTAGTTTAGTTGCGATTCGGTCCCGGCGGGAGGATGCTCTCGGCTGTGAGCACAATGGAGAGCAGCATGAGCAAGGCAGGTCTCGACAATCGGCACCGCAACAAGGATGGCGAAATTAGCGGGAAATACGGAAACACCCTTGTCCGCACGCTGCGAAAAATTTACGGACAGGGTTTTGCCGCCGGGTATCCGGAAACCACGCAACTCAGCGAGGTAATGCTTCAACTCAATGAGACTTCGCTAAGCCAGCTCCGCCGCGATCACGAGACACACCATTTAAAGCAAAAGATCGCTCGTGTAACGGAATAAAGACGCCGGCTTTGTCAAACTGGGGTTGAAGTTGAGGGCACAAAAATGAACCAGGTGAATGCCAGGCACGAGATTATTCGGGAATGGCGCTCGCTTCCGAAGGATCTGAGAGAAACGGACGAACAAGCCGCAGCGTTCGCGATGCAGATAAAAGACAAATACAAATTCTCTAGCGGCAGCACTGACCCTTACCAAACCGTCAGAGGTTGGCTGCTGCATTACCTATCGATTACGCGCCGGCTGGAGCGAAATGCTGAAGGCGAAGCGAAAATGAGCGGCGAGAAAAGCAGCGATGCCGGCCTCTCGGCTGCTGAGCGGAAAACTCTTAGAAGCCGCGAGGCGGAAGAAGCCATCGCAGAGCATGAAAGCGCTCAGACGGCATTTCATGAAAACCGGGAGCGGCTGCGGGAAGAACGTCTCAGGCGGGAAGCAGCGGCGGGACCGATGCTTTATCCGGCCCCAGAGCTTCCAGACGACACCCCCGTCGAGAACGTCCGATTTACCACCAGGATACGGAAAACACTCCATGCCGCGGGCTTGAAGACGATTGGGGACGTGCGTGAAGTTTCCGACGCTGCGCTGCTTAGCCTGCCAGATTTCGGCAGCGGTTCGCTATCTTATCTTCGTGAGGCCCTTGGTCTCCCGTCAATCGATGGCGTGCGTCCAAAGATCAAGAAGCCAACCTGATTTGCGAGAATTGCTAAGCCGCTCGGCGGCTTGCGCTGGCAGGTTGTGCCCACGGCCCTCGGCCGTTACCTGAGCGATCCCGATCGCAAAAGGCCGATCGCGCAGACCATGATGAAGATGAAAAAAATCGCCATCGCCAACCTCGACAAGGCATATGCCGGCTGATCCCCGAAAAATCTTCACGGGACATGGCGACCGGCTCCCCCAGAATTCGGGTGGATAGCAACAATCTCCAAGCCTAGCCGCTCCGACGAAGGCGGCCTAAAATCACTGTCTGTTCACGGAGAACGAACAGAGCCCGTATTTTTACGGTCAGACAATCGAAAATAAATAAAAAACAGAAGGCCACGCGGGCATTACACCGCATGGCCTTTGCGAGACTGTCCTCCTAGGCCCTCCAGAGAATCCGTCTCGGGGCGCATAGTGTGCGGGCGGAGGTGTCTGTCTAGGGTGTGATGGAATTACCCACAGTTCAGACGAACGAATACGCCTCAACCAACCCGCCCGCCTCAAACAGCGTCTTTAGCAACCTTCAGGGGTGACGCCTTGACCGACTTGCTGGCTGGCTTGGCCGCGAACTCCATAGGCTCTTTCGTGAAAGGATTTACACCGCTGCGGGCTTCCGTAGCAGGCTTGTTCACGACCGACATTTTGACGAAGCCGGGAATGACGAACTCGCCGGATTCATTCAGCTCCTTATAGCCTACCGTCGCCATCTGCTCGATGACGGCCTTTACGTCTCCCTTGGAAACCTGCGTTCCGTCCGCAATTGCATCAATCAACTGATTCTTGGTCATCTTGGCCATGATGGATTCCGTTGTGGAGGCTCAGAACAATTCAAAAGCGCATGAGCTACGCGGAGTGCGTCACTCTGTTTAAAACGCAGCAGAGCCACGCAGCTCGCTTCTCGTTCATGCCTATGGTCATGAAGTCACTGGGCTTAAAACCTATCGAGGCCCAAAACGCAAGAAGCAGCTCGGTGTGTGTTCCATAGCCGCCTTCTACTCACCTACGCTTTCCTTTGATTGAACCATCGTCCAAATCTCCTAATCGGAACGCTACCGTTTGCGAAGTGCACAATCTCCCTCCGACCAAGTGCACCTGAACTGGCCGCGCAGATCGTGGCGAAGCGAAAGGACAACGAACAATGACCGCGCCAAGGCGGACGGATGCGACAATTTCCGATGGACTAGTGCCCTTCTGTCCGGGGGAATTTCAGATGCGCTGCATGGTGCGGTTAACCCAAAATGGTGTAGTGAACACCAGTCCCGTTTTGTTCTGGAAGGAAATTAAGATGAGTTACGCAGATTTGCGCAAATCGCCGGAGCGCGATTGCCCCAAGTTTTCTGAATTGAAGACCCAAACGGCGCTTGATGTCATGTATTCGTTGCTGGATGGCTATCACAGCGCCGACAACAACGAATGGACTGAATTCCTGTTGTCCCAATACCGCGAAGGCAAGGGATTCGACATTAACGCCTACGTCATGCTGCTCGCCCAGCGCGCCATCGACGTGTTCGATTTCCTTGGGCCGGAATTCTTCGAAGAAAATGCAGGCAGCGGCAGCAGCTATCTGCCGGTGGACATGATCCTCGACTACCTGATGCAGGGCAAGAACAGCGATGCCGACATCAACCTGCCGGAAGACCTGTTGCCCATTGAGACGGCCGCGCAGCTAGTCGCCCAGTATTTTCTGCTGGATCGTTACGCCATGGATTGTGGCTATGAGTTGGAAGAACGATTCGATGACGGCACGCCGGAAAGTGAAGTCTGCCAGTTGTCCTGCGTGCCCGTGAACGACTTTCTCGACACACTGGTATGGGACGGCTTCAGTCAAAATCATCCGCCCGAACAGGTGGCTTTGATTATTGGAAGCGAACGTAAGCTGGCGCGAAGACTGCGCCCAGTCTTGCAATGAAGGAAATGAAAAATGACCGACTGGCAGACCCGAGACGTAAAGCTGTGCATGATGCGTACACCGGCCTTCGTCGCCAAGCGCCGCCCGCAATTCCGCGGCGATTGAACGGAGCAAGACGGACGGCAATTTACTCCCGCTGCAACCATTTCAGGCTCGTCTTTCCAAGCAGGCTTTTACAATCCGCCCATTTCGCGGACGGCCGCTTTCGCCATAAGCGGTCGTTCGCCTGACATCAGCTTTTTGACCCTGGCCGGACCTGCCGCGATTTCCGCTTTTCCGCCGCTCGTGGGAGCTAAGCAGACATCACTTAGAGATTGCAGAACGGTCGCGATTTGTGAGTACGCGCCATCCGCTAATTCAGTTTGCCCTTTTGGGCATCGGACGATGGATGTGTGGCCTTTGCCGAATTGCGCGCCTCCATCCGGTCTGCCAGCATCCGAAGCTCATCCGCAAGAACGGTCCCTCTCGGAACCGGATAATCATGGGAAATGCGATCATTCATATAAACGCGGAAAACCACTTCTTCCGCAGTCTCAACGATCCGCACTCGTTCAATGCCGGGAAGGGCCATGCTGTCTGCGGCCGGACTTCCAATCGCCTCCTCTAACGAGGTCCTCAACGCACCGATAAGGTCTGCCGTCTCTGCTGTGCTTAGAGCGATTTCGTGTTTACCGCACTTATCGGTGAACCCAATAATCACCCTTCCATCCCGTGAATCCGTATAGGTTAGTTTCATAACCTTGGCTCTCGTTAGGGCCTGTGTGTACCGAAAACCTTATCCGAGTTGATGACGTGATGGAATCGCCTAAGCTGGCGGAATGATCGGGCTGTTCTGTTTCGTTCTTGCCGTCCTGGCCTCGCCATTCAAGTCGAAGTTGCGGCTTGAAGCCGAGAACGCGGTGCTTCGACATCAGTTGATTGTCTTGAGGCGTAGGCTGCATGGTCGCGTCCGGCTCACGAACCATGATCGCTGGTTCTTTATCCAGCTGTATCGCTGGTTTCCATCGATCCTGCAGGTTCTCACGATCATCCAGCCTGAGGCTCGCGCGTTGGCACAGGGCCGGCTTTCGTTGCTACTGGCGTTGGAAGTCGCGCCCAGTGGGAGGGCGACCGCAGGTCGAGATGGAACTGCGCGCGTTGATCCGGCGGATGAGCCTCGAAAATCCGCTTTGGGGCGCGCCACGCATTCACGGCGAACTGCTCAAGCTCGGGTTTGAGGTCGCGCAGTCGAGCGTCGCCAAGTACATGGTCAAACGGCGGGGGCCGCCCAGCCAGGGATGGCGGACCTTCTTGCATAACCACGCGGCAGACATTGCCGCGATGGACCTGTTCGTTGTTCCGACTGTTGGTTTCGACCTGCTCTATGGCTTCGTCATCGTCCGGCTCGACCGCAGAGACCTCGTCTGGATCAACGTCACAGCAAATCCGACGGCCGAATGGGTTGTACGTCAGATCACGGAGGCATTTCCTTGGGATGAGGCCCCGCACTACCTCATCCGCGATCGCGACCGGATCTATGGCAGCGTCGTCACGCGCCGATTGCGCGCCATGGGCATCCGGGACAAGCCCACCGCACCAGCCTCGCCTTGGCAGAACGGCGTTGCCGAGCGGCTGATCGGATCGATCCGGCGTGAATGTGTGGACCACGTCATTGTCTTGGGCGAGATGCATTTGTGTCGGGTCCTGAAATCCTACACCGACTATTACAATAGCGTCAGGACGCATCGATCCTTGAACAAGGATGCGCCGGTTTCTCGCCCGGTTCAGCGAACCGGTGTGATCAGTTCACGTGCCATGCTGGGCGGACTTCATCACCACTACGCCCGTGTTTAAGTTTTCGGTACACACAAACGTTTCAAGATTGATTGCCGCCTCGGTACTGTATTTCGGCTTTTGGCACCTTTGAGACATGCCGGCAGACGGCAACGATGTCTGTTTATGGGGGTTGAGCGGAAGTCGTCGGTATACACCTAGACAGGCTGTCTCGCCGGAGGGATCATGCAGCGCGAGGAGAACTGGGGCGCCGACCGCCCTTGGGCAGGCCCCAAATGGCCGTCACCCAATGCGTCCGCAAGCAAAATGTCTGTGGTAACTTGATGATCATCGGGCATTCGCAGGCTGGAAAATGGCGATAGCCCATGCCTGCAGTTCGCTCCAACTGGAGTGACGAAACATGGATCCATCGGTCACTGATTTTATTGCGAGGGAAGCGCGCTTTGGCGCCCGGAACTACGAACCGCTCGGCGTCGTTCTGTCGCGCGGCGAGGGTGTCTTTGTTTGGGATACGCAGGGCCATCGCTACCTCGATTGCCTCTCCGCCTATTCCGCAGTGAATCAGGGCCACTGCCATCCGAAGATCTTGGCCGCGATGGTGGAGCAGGCCGGCCGGCTGACGCTGACGTCGCGCGCCTTTCACAACGACCAGCTGGCGCTCTTCTACGAAGAGATCGCGGCGCTGACCGGCTCCCACAAGGTGCTGCCGATGAACAGCGGCGCCGAAGCGGTGGAGAGTGCGATCAAGTCGGTGCGCAAATGGGGCTATGAGGTGAAGGGGGTTCCGGACGGGCAGGCCGAGATCATCGTCTGCGCCGATAATTTTCACGGCCGCACCCTTGGCATCATCGGCTTCAGCACCGACCCGGCGGCACGTGACCATTTCGGACCGTTCGCGGCGGGCTTCAAGATCATCGCCTTCGGCGATGCCACGGCGCTGAAAGAGGCAATCACGCCCAACACGGTCGCCTTTTTGGTCGAACCGATCCAGGGAGAAGCGGGCGTCGTCATCCCATCGTCAGGTTACTTTTCAGTAGTGCGCGAACTCTGCACTGCGCACGACGTGATGCTGATTCTGGACGAGATCCAGACCGGGCTCGGCCGCACCGGCAAGCTGCTCGCGGAACAGCACGAGGGCATCGAGGCGGATGTCACGCTGCTCGGCAAGGCGTTGTCCGGCGGCTTTTACCCAGTGTCGGCCGTGCTTTCGAACAACGCGGTGCTCGGCACCCTGAAACCTGGCCAGCACGGTTCGACCTTCGGCGGCAATCCGCTGGCCTGTGCGGTGGCTCGGGCCGCGCTGCGCGTGCTGGTCGAGGAGGGGATGATCGAGAACGCAGCCGCCCAGGGCACCCGCTTTCTCGATGGCCTGAGCAGCATCCGCAGCAACACGATCCGGGAAGTGCGCGGACGCGGGCTGATGCTGGCCGTCGAGCTTCACCCGGAAGCAGGCGGTGCACGTCGCTACTGTCAGGCCCTGCAGGCCCGGGGCATCCTCGCCAAGGACACACATGGGCACACGATTCGCATCGCCCCGCCGCTAGTTATCTCCAGCGATCAGGTCGATTGGGCGCTGGAACAGATCGCAGCCACTTTGAGGCAGGATTTCTCGTGACCTCTGGCCAGCGCCGCCGACTGCCGTCGTTCTGTTGGTCTCAATACACGCCCGCATGCCTCATCTTCCGGGTATACCGAAAACCCATTTTAAAACTCGCGTGCGGATGCACGCGCTCGCTGAGCTATTTCCCTTCCCCGAGCCCCTGGTGTCGAGTGCTTGCTGATGGAGGGATACAGCTCCGCCATCTCTCTCGCGCGGGATCGCTGATGACGAAACCGTCGGTCCGATCGAAGCCTGTTCGAGACAGTCTTTCGGCCTTAGCCGTTTCAGCCGGTCTGCGCGAATTTGATCGTTGAGACGGGCCACTTTCCATCGTGGCCCCTGATCGAAATTCGTAGGCCGTGCAACTCGTCAAGCCAAACGTTCTCTACTGTCCCGGCCTTTCCATCAGTGAGAACTACGGCCTTGCCGACAAGCTCAGACCGGGCCTCATCGAGCGCGCCAAGGATTGTTAATGCATGGAGTTTCGCCGTAGGCATGGTTGCCTCCGAAATCAGGCCATGCGAGGGCTGCGGATCTCGTCGTGACGCGGCGCCCTCACTCTCGCTCCGACACGGGACCGGGTCATCAAGAGTTCGAATGGCTTTTCTTGTATGTGCTGCTGCAATCGATCGGCCGACCACTCCAGAGGAGATCACAATTGGCATCGATGTCGGATATGCCACATGTGTCTTTGCCATCCCGGACGACGCGCCTCGACCGATTGGAAAGGCGTCACCTTCGGCCAAGCGCCCCAGAACAGCCGAGGCGGCCTGATGTTGCCCGCTCGGCTCCCGTATTACCCAGCTTGGAATGGGAGATTATCAAGCGCGCGGAGGTAGCACATTTAGAAGCCCTGCTCCTGAGAGCGGCTTCCCCTAAGCGTAAAGGGTGAGAGCTGCCGCAAGCAGTGGGTTGGGTTCCGCCGGATGTCGTTGCGGGTCAACCTCGTCATTCTGACCATACGGCAGTCACTTCCGGTCTACCCTTGAAAGCAGACACTTTCAGTGCGGGTGGGCATGTCTCAAAAGTGCCAACAACGGAAGTGCCCGCCTCATTCGTTCACCTCGTCGGCCAGCACAAACGGCACCGGCGGCGCGGTGATGTTCGGCTGTAATGCTTCCGAGCGCTGAGGTCGTTCGGGACTGTATTCAGCCGTCCACAATGGCCCGTTCACCGCGGATGTAGTGTTCGAGCTGATCAATCATGAACTTCTGATCACCGATTGTGCTTTTGACAAGATCGCCGATTGAAACAATGCCAATTGGCGTTTTTTCCCTCAAACACCGGCAGATGGCGCACGCGCTTCTCACTCATGAGGGCCATACATTGGTCAACGGATTGTTCCGGCCGTGCAATGACGACGTGTCTTTCCATGATGTCCCGCACGTGCGTTGCGGGAGACGTTTTACCTTTGAGAATAACATTCCGCGCATAGTGCCTTTCGGTGATGATGCCAACGAACTCGTCGCCTTCCATCACTACCAACGATCCAATGTCTTTTTCAGCCATTTTCGCGATGGCATCGAAGACGGTAGCATCTGGGTGAATAGACCAAATGTTTCTGCCCTTCTGATCAAGCAGCTGTCGCACCGTAGTCATTTGGATCCTCCCTCGGACACAAGCCCCGGCAAGATTCTATTTTGGTTTCATGGCGCCCCCTCGTTGCGGTCAAAGTAAGCATTTCGCGTGCCCGTGCGCACGACGAGTGCTCGGTGAGAGACCGGCACAAAAGGACTGTCGGTTTTTATTGAGAGTGCGATGCCCGCCGACGGCATTCCCCGCTGCCCCTTCGCCTCGAACGGAGACGTCGGCACGTCCCGTCTCGAAGAGCAGCTCTAAAGAAGACTACACGATCCAACGCCCATCCAAAAGACCTCATATTGGCCGGGGCGCGGCACAAACAATTCGGCCAAAACCAGTGACCCCAATGTCCGAGTCGGGGTCAAACTGAGAAGAACTCAATGTGAGCAAATGTCTTCCGGGTTACCCCTGAAAGTGGACATTGCTCAATACGGTCGGCATGTCTCAAACGTGCCAGGAGCGGGCATTCAGCTCGCTCTCGCGGATGGACTAGCTCCGCTCGCGGGGGCGCTGCGGCGGCTGAGGATTGTTGGCGGGATTGGTATCGTACTTGGATATTCGCGTGATGAGCCCGCTAGTGGCGAGCGGTTGCAAGTCCGCCTCCAGCGCGTGAGCAATCTCCTCGGCATAGACTTCCCGGTCGTCCACGTAGACTGTAAATGATCTCAAATACTTTTCCTTCTTCGCCGGATTCTCGATCGTCGCCTTCGTCCACTGGTAGAGCGGATAATTTTCGACGCCGTGCTCTTCTGCTGCGGCGACATACTCCGCAAAGGCGTCGAACTGGCATTTCAGCGCAGCGCGATGCTCGGCGATGATATCGAACAGCGGCGCCAGTGCCGGAACACGAAGTTTTCGGCGTACCGATTCCGCCGTAGCGGAATCGTTTACATCGAACCTAACCTGATACTGCCACTGAGAAGTCACGCTAGTCTCGCATTCTGTCGCACCCGATTTGTCCTTTTCCGATCGCAAGGAAAAACGCAATTCGGCGCGTTCGTTCTGGACCGTTAGCTAATCAGGGACCGTGAACGGATACGCAACATGCGCTACAAAATCAGGCGCACCGAAGTTGTTGCGATCAGAAGTGGCGCGCTAAATCGCGCATGGGCCTCATCGGCGCTCGAACGCCAGCCGTCGAAACCGGCTCCTCCGCTTGCTGCATGATCACCTTCTTTCTGCGACACGCGATCGCATGAGAGGGCACATCGCCCAGCGTAAAGATCCGCCTCACGGCCCGTAACGCTAGACCTACAACCAAAGGTTCGCAAGCAGATCGAATGATGCAAGGAAGACCCCGCTCTAGCCGCGCTTCGGATTGGAATGAATCATCGGTCAGCTGGGCTTACCAATGCAGAATCGGCCAATTGAGAATGCCGGTTGAGTAAGATCCAGAAGCACTTGGTACACTTGAGCCGACACAGCGAACATAGAAGCGGCTCTGTCTAGAAGGTCTGCATCGGGTCAAAAGCCGGCGTTGAAGGTCGCGCTTAGCTACGTCCGGTCTCCCCCTACGAGCCGACGTGCCGACGGCCAATGTGATCTTCGGCTAAGGGCCAGAAGCGGACAGGATCACGCAGCGGCGGCGGCAATTTTCCAGCTCATCGTCAGCGGCGGTAGGGAAAGCAGCGGTCGCGATCGAGTGTGAGACCGAAATGCGCTCCCAGCGCCGCGATGGCTGCGCCTTGCTGAGGGTAAGGATCGGCATTGGATGCGGCAACGATGATGATGCGGAAATCGCCGCGATCCTTGCCACCCGGCGGCAGCATCGCTGTACTCAGTGCATTGCCATCCCCGTCGCGCAACGTGAGGAAAAGCGGCATCTCTCGCTGTATATGGGCCTTGAGACCGATGTCGCGCTCGATCGCATCGGGTCGTTCGGGACGCCATGACTGGACGGCCTTCTCCCGCTCGCGGCAAAAATATTTCTCGACCGTGTGGCCCATCAGGCGAGACTCATGCGCCGCCTCACCTTCTGTCTCGATACGGAACCAGGCCTTACCGTTCGGCGCGTCGCAAACAAACTGCATTTCACTTGTCCCGGGATCCCCGCAATTCTAGGGCGGCGATCCTGCAAAACCAACATGAGATTCGCTTCCGTGCATAACGCTGCACGATCGTGTGATCGGAAGTCCGGCTGCAAGACCGCGCGACCGTCGCTCGACAGGCGATGATCGAGCTCCGATCTGATGAAGTTTCGCGAGGCGGTCCGATACGCCCAGTCCGGTAAACCTGTTCACCGCAACGTCCGCTTTGGGTCAAACTGAGAAGAACTGAGTGCGAGCAAATGTTTTCTGCTTTGCCCTCGAACTCGGACATTGCCCGATGAAGTCGGCACTTCGCATTTGGGCCACAAGCCGACCTGGTAGCACGGGTGGCTCCCAGGAAAGCGGCCTGCGACCTCCTTCAGACCGAACGGAGGACCGATACGGTGTCATGGAGTTCCAAGCAAGCGAGCCGTTTCCGCCCAAGTCCGACGTCAATGATGCTTGACTGGAATCAACGACGGTCCGCTGTGGTCGACGGGCAATATCTCGAACAGCACATGCACCATTGGCGCATCGGTTTTGTTGAAGACGGTGTGATTGACATCGCCCGTCTCGAAGAAGAAGTCGCCCGGTCCGTAGACGATCGTCTCATTCGGCAGGACATAAGTCATGTAGCCGGACGTCACCTGCCGGATGCCTGGCCCGACATGATTATGCTCGCCCACTTGCCCCCCGGGAGCAAGCGTGAGCTCGGTAACCCGGAGCTTGTACTTTCCGTTGATCTCGGTGAGGAAGCCGCCGAGCGGCGCCTCGAATTTGATTTTGGCAACGAGGCCCTTGGTATCGACCTTTACCGGGCTGCCGCCCGTCTGCGCGACCGCTTGCCCCGGCTGCATCGCCAAGGCTATCAATGGCAACACGGTGAGCGCCTGCAAAACGTCTCGCCTCTTGTGTTCGTCGCTGGACATGAAGGCCTCCTGTTGGGATCTACAGTGGCGACTGAATTGATCACCCGCACCGCTCCGGTAGCTAGTCCAAAAACTGCACTAGTTGGCGTGCACCCCTTGTGCTACTTTGCGACATGCACCTGTATGGCCAATATTGCCCGGTGGCACGCGCAGCGGAGATTCTTGCCGATCGCTGGACCGTCCTCATCATCCGTGAGCTTCTCGCGGACGTAAAACACTTCAACGAACTCGAGCGCGGTCTTCCTCACATGTCGCGCACGCTGCTTACCGAGCGGCTGCGGCGGCTGGAGCAAACGGGCGTATTGGAACGGCGGAGCGCATCGCGCGGTAAGCCGTGCGAATATCGTCTGACACCGGCTGGACGCGAGCTCCAGCGGCTCATCGATCTACTAGGCGAGTGGGGAGCGCGCTGGGCGTTCGGTCCTCCACGACCGAGCGAGCTTGATCCGATCATTCTCCTGTGGTGGATGCGCCGGCGGGTCGCCGTGGATCGCTTTTCACGCCGTCGCGTCATCCAGTTCGAATTTCGCGGTGCACCGCAGCGCACCTATTGGCTGGTTGTCGATCCCAACGATATCTCGGTCTGCCTGAAGCATCCGAGGTTCGACGTGGATATGATCGTAACCGCCAACATCATGACCTTTTATCAGGTCTGGCTCGGCCGCTTGACCTTGCTGGACGCCACGCGCAAGAACCTCATCCATCTTGACGGTGCGCCGGCTGATGTGCGCGCATTCCCAACTTGGTTCACCTGGAGTCCCATGGCGGAGACCGTGTGCGCGGCACAGGCGGACCGTCGCACAGCGCGTATCGGGCAATCCCGACCACCAAGGCCGGAGACGAAGCCCCTTGCGCGCCGGATAGCCTCGTGAGCCGCCTCGGTCTTGTACGTCAACCAATCCCACTTCAGGCTCGCGCATCGCCATCGCCGGCCTACGGAGGTGACCACCCTCTATGACCGCTATGGGTCAAAATGCGACTTCTGGTCTGTCGAATTGGACCCGAGTACGTCCTCAATCGTCTGAAAGCCGACGTTCTTTCAAAAGTTACCAGATTGAGAATGGCCCCTCGTTAACCGAGGAGGTCACCATGACTGACGTCTTAAACACAATCGAGAGCGTCTCAAGGCACGTCCCTTGGAATAAGGGAAAGATCGTCGGCGCAAAGCCGCCGCTCCGCCCGAAGCACGTGTGGTCCATCCGGACGAAGCTCCATGTCGAGGGCCGGATCCGTGATCTGGCTCTTTTCAACGTAGCCATCGACAGCAAACTTCGGGGTTGCGACGTCGTGGCGCTCAAGGTCGACGACGTCGCGCCGAACGGCTATGCAGCCGACCGTGCAAGCGTCCGGCAGAGGAAGACGAGACGGCCGGTCAAATTCGAACTGACTGAGATGACGCGCCAAGCTATCGATGACCATCTGAGGGCGACCGGCAAGAAGCCGGGCGAATATCTGTTCACCGGCCGGCGAGGACCAAATTGCAGCCTAACCACTCGGCAGTCCGCGTGCCTGTTGTCCGATTGGCTTGCCGGTATAGGGCTGGACCCGCATCTGTTCGGGACGCATTCACTGCGTCGAACCAAGGCGACCCTTATCTACCGGCGCACCGGTAACTTGCGAGCAGTGCAACTCTTACTGGGTCACACCAAAATCGAGAGCACCGTTCGATATCTCGGAATTGAGGTAGACGACGCGCTCGCAATAGCAGAACACGTTGACGTCTGAACTAGCGGGGCAGAGCGGACATGCTCTGCCCGTCCCTTTTCGGCGGCGTGCCAGACTCGGAAGTTCCCGATTTTTGCGACACTATTACCCTGCACTTGCGAAAGCCGCCTGGGAGCCGGCGTTACCTCTCTTGCTCAGGGCAGATGCAACGGCAAAGCGAACTAGAGAGCGGGCAATTGCCGAATTCACCGCCCGAGGTAAAATCGATCGATTGCACCGAGACCGCTGGTAATCTTACTCAAACGGTCGTTATCCGACTTCAATTATCAGTATCCGGGATATCCGACGAATACCGACGGCTTTTGCGCGGAGGATGATCCGATGGAGTCCAGCAGTGCAGATTCTTCGACGATACTAGACCGCATTCTTGATGCGGCGGCGGACAATCTCAGGATCGTAAAGATTCTGGTTCAGATGGGTCTCGATCCGAACAACATCACCTACGACGCACTATTCAACCGGCTGCTGGAAATTGTGCTGGCCAACATCACGCTTGCCAATATGTTCGCCCTGGTTGGCGCCATCTTTCTTGTCGCTACCTTGCTGATGCATACAATGGTGCCGCTGCGCGTCGCGAACATGGCCGGCTGCACATTCTTTGTCGCCTTTGGCGCGCTCTCCGGAAACGTCGGAACTTTTATCCTGTATCTGCTGTTGCTACCGATCAATGCAATTCGCCTCCGCCAGATGCTCAATCTGATCAAGAGGGCACGCATCGCGACGGAGGGCGATACCTCATTGGAATGGCTCAAACCGTTCATGACCGAGCGCAAATATCGCAGCGGCGATAAATTGTTCAAGAAAGATGATGCGGCCACCGAGATGTTCCTGACGGTCACTGGAAAGTTCCTGGTCACGGAGATCAGCGTCGAAATTCCGCCGGGACGTCTCATGGGCGAACTTGGCTTCCTTACTCCCAATAAACGGCGAACCGCGACCGTCGAATGCATGGAAGACGGACAAGTCCTGACCATAACTTATGAAAGGCTGCTCGAAATCTACTTTCAAAATCCGCAATTCGGCTATTACTTTCTCGTCCTGACCAGCCAGCGCCTGCTGGAAAACATCTCGCGGCTCGAAGGAATTATCGCACAAGGGAAAGCCGCGCGGCAGACTCTGGCCACGGATGACATAGCTTAACCTTTGGCTCTTGATGTCCCGCACTTTTGGTAACAATGGCGAGTTGACGGAACTTGAAGGACTTGGCTGATGTCAGGCTCCTCAAGCCCGTCAGCACTGACGCACTCGCACGGCATGCCCGCTCCACACTGACAACCCAGCTCTTCGCTCCAAGCCCGCTTGGGATGATTTTCGCATACCCATCCAACTCCGAAGCAGGTGGGACAATTAGGATTTATCATCCCGAAAAAGTCCTTTGAACGAGCTGGCACGTAGTAGACCTTCCGATGTGATGTCGCGATACTCAACGTCGGCGAAGAACTTCGGTTCAACCCATGTCGCCTTCGGCTTCCTGACGGGCCGGGTTAGCTTCGACTTTGGGCTGACCACCGTGTCGAGCTGCTTCCTGATCTGGCTAGAGACTGTGTGGGACCAACCCGTTCCCACCTTCCCCATATAGCGCAGCTCTTTGCCTTCCTGCTTGCCGAGGTAAAGCGCCGCGACGCCGCTTGGGTCTTTGACAAAGCCGACGACGGGAAACTTGCCCTTCTGTATGGCTTTGATCTTCAGCCAGTTCTCAGTTCGCTCCGACCGATACGGGGCGTTCGCCCGCTTAGAAATGATGCCTTCCCAGTTTAACTTAACGGCGTGCTCGAACATCTTCTGCCCATCGCCGACAAGATGTTCAGAAAACAACACCGGAAGTTCGATGTCGTTTTCACCGAGCAGGTGTAGAAGGAGTTGCTTGCGTTCGATCTGCGGTCGCCTGCGAAGGTCTCCGTCGCGCCAGAGGAGGTCGAATGCGTACAAGACCAATCGATCTTGTCTGCCCGCGGCAAGTTCGGCTTGAAGTTCGGAAAAGTTGGTCCGGCCTTCATGAACTACGACTACTTCTCCATCGATGATGGTTTGACCCGGAATATTCCTTTAACGACTCTATCTCCCGCTCGCGAAAGACCTGTCTGATCTGCCTTCCGGCCTTTCTTTCCGGGGAAAGGCGATTGTGAGTATCGCAGTTAGATTTGATATCATGATGGGAGCCGCCGCCCCGTTGTGGTTTGTGTGGATAGCCTTCGCAATGGACGCGACGTCAGCGTACTTATTCGGGGTTCGTGCTCGATCAGATCGGCATGGCCTCATTGTTGGTCTCAGCCCTTATGTTCATGTCCAACTTTTCCGGTATCTTTGATCAATTAGAGCGACCCTACCGTCCCCTGCCATCGCGCGACTGCGCCTGCGGATCGGAGCGCAGGCGCATGTTGACGTCGAAGCGCTGACGTCCCTCCACGGTCGAGGCGGTGGCGCGGGTGGTGACGAACCTAGAGACGCCGCAGGCTCCGCGTTTGGGCTTCATGCGAACGCCCCTTTGTAGCTACTGAGAAGAGGCTTGCCGGCGCGCTCAAGCCGCCTCCAATGCCATCACCGCTATTGCATCGGTGCGGCCGCGGATCTGCATCGGGCCGAGATCGCGCAGCCCGACGGGTGCGGCTATGTCGAACCGTGCGATCGCGGCACATGAGGCAAGGAACCCGCCATCCACCGTCCTGCTAAGCTCCTCCAGTCGCGCAGCCGCGTTCATCGTGTCACCGTTGAAAACAATGGCTCGCTTGATGTCGCCGATCTCGCCTACAATTACTGGACCAAGATTGAGACTGCCACGAATCTTTGGCACGACGCCGAATTCGTGGGAAAATCTGGGCGCCGCGTCGAGCAGCGCTTTGCGCATGGCCAGGAAACAGCGCAACGGTCGTGCATCCACGGCCCCGACCTTCTCCGGCCAGGTGACGATCAATTCGTCGCCGACATATCCCAGAACCTCGCCACGATAGTCGACCACCGGGCCCGTCAGCACGCGGAAGGTGCGGTCGAGAAAACGATGGATGCCGATGCCCCCCAGCCGCTCCGCCAACCCGGTCGACCCGGCGATGTCCACGAACAGCACGAAACGATTCTCCTCCCGCGGCCGATGGTAACGGCCGGTGAAGAAATTGAGCAGCGTGCGCGGTCCCACCAGATTAGCAATCTGCATCACGAAATTGATCGCAACAGCGGCGAGCGCTATCAATCCAAACGAATCCATGAAGGAGTGGTTCGTCGGCAATGCGATCCCATATTCCAGGCGGCAATAGTGGATCGCGCCGTGTAGTATCGCGATCACCAACGCATAGATCAGACTTCGTAACAGCAACGAAAGGCTGAAGGACAGCCTGCCGACCCATTGGCGCGCCGGTCCCTGGGTCAGATAGATCTCCAGCATCACCAGCGTGAAGCTTATCACCACGCCGTGCAGCGCCGATATGAAGATCAATTCAGCCGTGACGTCCTTCTGCGCGAGCGCAACGCCCACGCCAACGAGGCCGCTGATGCCAACAATGCTCGCGACAATCCGAACGTGCCGCTGTAACCGCGGATTCATGGAACCCCCTCGCAAGCGAGCTTCGCGAAGGATTTTTATACCGGATTCCGGCGCAGCAGCGAACCGTCGCCTCAAGCACGTCTTAAGGCTTGCCTAACCTGGCGGCGTTGTTACGGGGCCGGCGCCAACGACTGTAGTTGTCGCCGGAGCCCTTGAGAGTGCCTTTGTCGCCGGGCTTCACCTTTGACAGGTCGACGGACTGAGCGGTGGCAAACTCCATCTTCATGGGAGGCCAGTTGAGTGCAGGCACGGGTACATGTCGATTGTCACCCTCCGCGTCGCCGCATTGACGCTGGTGACGGTGCCACTCCGTTGTCATCGGATTTGGACATGTTGCGCTTCGACATCCCGGCGGTTGCCGCGTTGAGGACCCGCGAATTGTTTGCGATGCGATTGTGGAACGTCGCGGATAGGCCTAATTTGCAGACATGGCCGACTCCTGTTGCACGCCCCCACCCCTCAACCTTGACCGCCATCGGGGCGATCAATCGTATCGCCGGGTGCTGTGGACGGTGCTCGCCGTCAATGGCGTCATGTTTCTTGCCGAGATCGGGGCTGGTCTTGCGGCCGGATCGGCATCGCTGCAGGCTGACGCGCTCGATTTCCTCGGCGATGCCGCCAATTACGCCATCAGCCTTTTCGTCGTCGGCATGGCGCTGCGCTATCGCGCCACGGCGGCGCTCGTCAAGGGGCTGACGATGGGCGCCTTCGGCCTGTGGGTCATCGCCACCGTGATCTGGCATGCCGCGCATGGCACGCTGCCGAGCGCCTTCACCATGGGCGCGGTGGGAGTTGCGGCCCTTGCAGCGAATGTCGCCTCGTTCGCCCTGTTGTGGGCGTATCGCAAAGGCGACGCCAATATGCGCTCAGCCTGGATATGCACCCGCAATGATGTGCTCGGCAATCTCGCGGTCCTCATTGCCGCACTCGGCGTGTTTGGGACGGGTACCGGCTGGCCGGATGTCATCGTGGCTGCCATCATGGCGGGTCTGGCCCTCCAGGGCGCATTCGTGGTGGTGCAACGGTCCGCCACGGAACTGAAGGCTCATCCTGCGTAGTTCGCGCTCGGCGCAGCAAGCCCGGACTGCACCGACGGACATCGTACCGACCCGAACGAGCAAGACATGCACCCTCTGTCGGCTTCAGCCGTCTGCCAGAGCCCTGCAATCATAGAAGAACTGACAGGCAATGCTCCTTCAGGCGAATCCGAAGAAGAACTGCGGAAGCTAACCGTTATCCGCAGTCCCTTGCACGGACGTCGTCAACCCCGCCGCTAACGGGATTTCGGGCCGCCCTGATAGCGCCAGGCTCGGTTGACACCCGGCGCAGGCGCCACAATGGGTGCTCCGCGGTCGTAGGCAAATGCGGAGCTCACACGTTCTTGCGCGAAACCCGAGTATTGTGCGCTGCGCCTCGCCTCGTTCGGCCAGTAGCTTTTGTCCGTGATCGTCGAGCCCGCCTGGGCGGTTGCGGACAGAGCTGCCAGCGGCAGCAACAACGAAATCGTGAGAAGGCTCTTCTTAAGCATGGTCCCGGCTCCATCGTTTAGAGAAAGCGCATCATGCGCGCCTCTAAAGATGAGTTCGGGAGCAAGCATCGATTGGTTATAGACTCACGCTGACGTGAGGCAACCGGAAAAAGCCGTGATCACCAGCGCAGCAGCCGAGGTCCCAAGACTGCGCCTGCCACCGTGCAGAGCACAATCGTGCCGCCGTACCAGACGGCAATGAACGGCAGCGAATCATCTGTGCAGTGCAGGGCATAGGCCAGCGCGCTCACGCCGCCGGCAATGAGGCCGGTGAAGGCGCCCGTGCGAGCGAGATTGGTCGGGGCGGCCTTTCGCACTGCCCATATAAGGACTGCAAAGGGCACGATCGCTATGATCGGTATCGACAAGAGGCATTCCCACCATTCATTGCCAAGAATCATCCTGTCCCAAAGCGAACTGGGCGCGGAGCCAAGGCTGACGGCCGCGAGCAAAATGGCAGCCGCAAAGGGCACTATCGCCCAAAGTGAAGCCGTGTTGCGCTCCCCTCCGGGACACGCCAGTCGGAGCAGATAGGTTGACGCGGTCGCGATGATCGCAACCGCAAAGGCGACCTTTGCGACGAGAAAGCCGACGGCACTGCCCGTCATGACGTCGGCACGTACGCCGAGCAACAGAACTGTCAACCCGAGTGCCAGCACCGTGGCGACGACGAGAGCGACGCCGACCGATCGGCGGATCACACCCCGATCAGCCGGCTCGACATGCCTACTGAGCGCTGCGATCAGTTCATTGGTCTTCATGCTTTGACCTCGTTGGCAATCAGGTTCGCCAGTGCCTTGAGCCCGCGATGAATGCTGACCTTTACCGTCGGTTCCGAGAGCCGATATCTCTGTGCCGCTTCAGCTATGCTCAGCCCTTCCAATTTGACGGCCTCGATGGCGCATTGCATGTTCTTTGGCAGCTTCCCGATCAAGCGCCGGATGTCGAAGCTGTTCTCGGTGGCGACATGATCGTCATGTGCCATGATGTCGTCGGCTTCGTCGATGGGTACGTCGGCGCGTGACGTTCGGGACCGGCGCAGGAAATCGATCAACTTGTAACGCGCGATCGCATGCACCCACGGCGTCAACGGTTCCGCCGGGTCGTAGGTGTGTCGCTGAATATGAACGGCCAACAGCGCTTCCTGCACCAAATCCTCCGCCTCCGTCGCGCCCTTGCCGAAGCCTGCGAGCTTGCGTTTGTAATAGGCCCGCAGATGGCGGCTGAGCCGCTCAAGCAGCGTCCGGTGGGACGCCGCGTCGCCATCCTGGCTGGCAAGCATCAAGGCCCGGAGTTCAACCTCGGAGGCCATCATGCCCGCCATCTTTAGTTCGCCTGTGGCATCCATTTGGTTACAGCCAGACATGAAGCTGAGCAAAAAGAGCCCGGTTTGTGGGCGGCGAGTTTGCCCCCGCGGACGGTATCCGGCCAGCAGAAAGTCCTGATGTCGAACACAAATCGGGCCTCGTCCTTGGGGGCGTCATCACTCCGCCGGTTCCGGGACGCGCGCAGGCTTCAACCGGTGCTCAACGCGGACCGGCGGCTTACGTCCGCTGTCATCGTCCGAAGGCAATCTAAGGCCCTTGACGAGCCCAAAGATCGCGGGGATGACGATAAGCGTCAGCAGCGTTGACGACATCATGCCGCCGATCATCGGCACCGCGATGCGCTGCATGATCTCCGAGCCTGTACCGGTGCTCCACATGATCGGCAATAAACCGGCCATGATGGCGACCACCGTCATCATCTTCGGGCGCACACGCTCGACCGCACCCTCCATGATCGCGTCGTAGAGGTCCTTGCGAGTCAAACGCCTCCCCTCAATATCCCGGAGGGTCTTTCTCTCCTGCAGAGCCTGATTGAGATAGATAAGCATAACCACGCCGGTCTCGGCAGCGACGCCGGCAAGCGCAATGAAGCCGACGGCAACCGCCACCGACAGGTTGAAGCCGAGCCACCACATCAGCCAGAGACCGCCGACGAGAGCGAACGGCAGCGAGAGCATGACGATCATGGTCTCGGTCACCGAGCGGAAATTGAGATAGAGTAGAAGGAAGATGATCAGAAGGGTCACTGGCACGACGATCTTGAGCCGCGCGGTCGCCCGTTCCAGATACTCATATTGCCCGCTCCAGACCACATAGTAGCCCGGCGGAAACTCGATGCTCGCCTGCACCGCGCGCTGCGCATCGGCGACGTAACCGCCAAGGTCGCGGTCGCGGATGTCGACATAGATGTAGGTCGCCAATTGCCCGTTCTCGGTCCGGATCGAGGTCGGCCCGCGCGTCGACGCGACGTTGGCGACCTCGCCGAGCGGCACGGCCCCGCCTGCGGGCATCGGCACGAGAATATCGCTTGCGATCGCCTTCGGATTGTCGCGGAGATCGCGCGGGTAGCGCATGTTGACCGTGAAGCGCTGCCGGCCTTCCACCGTCGTGGTCACGGTCTGGCCGCCGAGGGCCGTCGCAATCGTGTCCTGAACGTCCTGCACCATGATGCCGTAGCGCGACAATGTCTCGCGGTTCGGTGTGATCTCGAGGTAGTAGCCGCCGAGGCCGCGCTCGGCGTAGGCCGACGACGTGCCAGGGACGGCTTTCAGCACCTGCTCGGTCTGCTTGGCGAGCTTGTCGATCCCGGCGAGATCGGTGCCGAGGACCTTGACCCCGATCGGGGTGCGGATGCCGGTCGAAAGCATGTCGATGCGCGCCTTGATTGGCATAGTCCAGGCGTTAGAGACGCCGGGGAATTGCAGGGCCTTGTCCATCTCGGCGATAAGGCTGTCGACCGTCACCCCTGCGCGCCACTGCTCTTTCGGCTTGAGATTGACCACAGTCTCGAACATTTCCGATGGCGCCGGGTCGGTGGCGGTCGCCGCGCGCCCGGCCTTGCCGTAAACCGAGGCGACTTCCGGGAACGAGCGGATGATCCGATCCTGGGTCTGCATCAGCTCGGCCGCTTTGGTTACCGAAATACCCGGTAGCGTCGTCGGCATGTAGAGCAGCGTACCCTCATTCAGGTTCGGCATAAACTCCGTGCCGAGCTGACGCGCGGGCCAGATCGACGCCGCGAGCACGCCGAGCGCCAGCACGATCACGAGCGTCTTGGCGCGTAGCACGCCCTTGATCACCGGGCGATAAATCCAGATCAGGAAGCGGTTGATCGGGTTCTTGTGCTCAGGAACGATCTTGCCGCGCACGAAAATCATCATCAGCGCGGGCACCAGCGTCACGGACAGCAGGGCTGCCGCCGCCATGGCAAAGGTCTTGGTGAAAGCGAGCGGGCTGAACAGCCGGCCTTCCTGCGATTCCAGCGTAAAGATCGGCATGAACGACACGGTGATGATCAGAAGGCTGAAGAACAGGGCCGGACCGACCTCGGACGCCGCGTCTATCAGGATCGTGACGCGCGACCGGCCGGGTTCGGCGCGCTCGAGATGCTTGTGCGCGTTCTCGATCATGACGATCGCGGCGTCGATCATGGCGCCGACCGCGATTGCGATGCCGCCGAGGCTCATGATATTAGAGCCGATCCCGAGCAGCTTCATCGCGCCGAACGCCATCAGCACACCAACCGGCAGCATCAGGATGGCGACCAGCGCGCTGCGGACATGCAGCAGGAACACGATGCACACCAGCGCCACCACAATGCTCTCCTCGAAGAGAGTGTGCTTCAGCGTATCGATCGCCGAGTCGATCAGGTTCGAGCGGTCGTAGACCGGGACGATCTCGACCGATTTCGGCAGGCTGGTGGCGATCTCCTTGAAGCGCTTCTTGACGTTCTCGATGACATTGAGTGCATTCATACCGAAGCGCTGCAGCACGATGCCGCTCGCCACCTCGCCCTCGCCATCGAGTTCCGTGATGCCGCGCCGTTCGTCCGGCCCGAGCTCGAGGCGAGCGACGTCGCGCACCAGCACCGGCGTCCCATTGTCGGTCTTCAGCACGATGTTGCCGAGATCGTTGATACCCTTGAGATAGCCCTTGCCGCGGATGACATATTCGAACTCCGACAGCTCGACCGTGCGCCCGCCGACATCCGCATTGCTGGCGCGGATCGCCTCGCGCATCTTCTGCATCGTGATGCCGCGGTCGCGCATCCGCTGCGGATCGAGGATGACGTTGTACTGCTTGACGAAGCCGCCGACGCTCGCGACCTCGGCCACGCCTTCGGCCTTGGCGAGCGCAAATCTGAGATTCCAGTCCTGGATGGTGCGAGTATCGGCGAGATTCAACTCCTTCGACATCACCGCGTACTGGTAGACCCAGCCGACGCCCGTCGCGTCGGGCCCGATGGTCGGCGTCACGCCGGCGGGTAATCGCGACGCCGCGCCATTGAGGAATTCCAGCACGCGCGATCGCGCCCAGTAGATGTCGGTACCATCCTCGAAGATGACGTAGACGAAGGAGACGCCGAAGAAGGAGAAGCCGCGGACCACCTTCGATTTCGGCACCGTCAGCATTGCCGTGGTCAGGGGATAGGTGACCTGATCCTCTATCACCTGCGGCGCCTGACCGGGATGTTCGGTGTAGACGATCACCTGTGTATCGGAGAGGTCGGGAATAGCGTCGAGCGGCAGATGGATTAACGCATAGATACCGGCTGCGGCGGCAAAGCCGGTGCCGAACAACACCAGCAACAGGTTGCGCGCCGACCATGCGATGATGCGGGCGATCATGGTTTTGCTCCCACCATCTGTTCGCCACCGGAAAGATCGGCGCTTTGCGAGCTGCCGGCTTCGGCAAAGCCCTTCAGCGCCGCTTTCAGATTGCTCTCGGCGTCGATTAGAAAGTTGGCTGATGTGACGATCGAATCGCCTTTGGCAAGGCCATTGCGGATTTCGACGTAGCCGTCGCCCCGCCGCCCAAGCTTCACCTCGCGCGGCTCAAACCGTCCTTGCCCTTTGTCGACCAAAACGGCCTGCCGACTACCAGTGTCGAGCACCGAGCTTTCTGCCACCGCAAGCACCGGCGCCTGATTGCCGGTGTCGATCTCGGCATCGACATACATGTCGGGGAGCAGCGCGAAATCGGCGTTCGGCAATTCGATCCGCACCCGTGCCGTTCGCGTTTCCTTGTTCACCTGCGGATAGATGATACTGATACGGCCATCGAACTGACGGCCAGGATAGCTGCGTACCCGCACGGTCACGGGTTGGCCGACGACGATGCTGCCGAGGTCGCGTTCGGCGACGTCCACAATCCCCCACGCCAGCGAGACATCGGCGATGCGAAACAGTACGTCGCCCGGCTGGGCGCGCATGCCCTCGATCGCTTTGCGCTGGAGCACGATGCCCTCCCGCGGAGCCGACCAATGGACGGTGATCGGCACAGCTCGGCTTTTCTCAATCTCTGCGATCGCCGACTCCGGAACATCGAGGTTCATCAATCTCTGCCTGGAGCCGCGCCCGTATGTTTCGATGCTTGAGGTGGTCTTCGAGGTGATGGTTGCGAGATATTCGGCCGCCGCGGACGAGATAGCGGGGCTATAGATCTCCATCAATGGCTGTCCCTTGGCGACGCGACTGCCGGTCGTGACGTCGGCGACCTTTTGCACGTAGCTATCGGCGCGCATCGCGATCACAGTGATGCGGCGTTCGTCGAGCTGGATCGTGCCGGGGGCGCGGACCAGCGTCCTGATCTGGCGCGGCTCGGCGGGTTCGGACTTGACGCCGGTACGCTGGATCTTGCCGGGTGAAAGCTTCACCGACCCGTCATCGCTGTCGTCGCCTTCATAGACGGGAATGTAGTCCATCCCCATCGAGTCCTTCTTCGGCACCTGCGAGGTGTCCGGCAGGCCCATCGGGTTGCGGTAATATTTGATCTTGCGATCACCCTTGGCGTCGGCCGCCTTCATTCCCGCAGGCTGCTCGGGCTCATCGAAGCTGACATCGGCGCCGGCAGGCACAGCGCGATAGTCGCGGCCGTCAACCGTCTTCTTTGGCGTCAGCGAATAGAACGGCTTGCCGTCTGGATCCTGGAAATAGATCGGCGCGCCCGCTTCCGCGGCGTGCGCATCCAATACGACGGAATTGCCAGTCAGCGGCGGTCGCAGCTCGCGGCCGGTGATGAAAGCGGCGCCCACGGCTGCGACAATCACAACGGCGGTGCCAGCGAGACCGAGGCGGTTCATTTGTCGGCCGTTACGACGAGTTTGTTTTCAACGGTGCCGGTCTCGCCCTGCACCTTGGCGCCCAGTGAGAGCCAGCGACCTTCCATGCTGAAGTTCGCCTTGAACCGGTAGGTTCCTGGCTCCGTACCCGGCATCGGCGTCACCTTCGTCGCCATCTCCTGCATGCCATCGGGTGCCATGTCGAGCCGGGTTGCGAAGATCACCGCGTCAGGCACCGCCTTGCCGGTGGTCTTGTCGACCAGCCGCACCGTGACAATGCGGTCGGCACCGGCCTGAACGGTCGGCTGCACGAGCTGGAATTCGTAATTCTTGATGTCGGCACGCGCGGGGGTCGAGCCGATGGTGCCGGTGATGGCAGCGAGAGTTAGCGCCGCCTGTACGGCGCGCCCAAAGTTCAACGATGACATGTTCCTGATCCTTGAATCCTGTTGTCCGCACGCGACACGTGCAGCCGATCCGCGCGACCGTGAGATCGCGCGGCAGCGAACCGGCGCGCAGCGCCGGTTAGATCAGGATTCGAGGAGGATGGTCCGGCGGCGACCCGTCGTGCCCCGCCGGCAATGCGTCACTGCCCAGCGGGATGACTGAAGCCAAAGTCCCTGCTTCTGTTTCCGCAACCGTAAACGTCGGCTGCGAATACTTCATCATGCAGGTCGCAAGTAAACATTTTTGGCAATCGAACGCCGACGGCGCTTTCGGGCAGCATGGCATATCGCCCGCCATTTCCGCCGATTCCGTCTTGGCCATCGCTTGGCCCGGCGCAGCCATCGACATTGACGAAACCGGCATCGCCAACGGTGAAAGGACAACTCCTACCGCGATAAAAAACGCCAGCAAGCTGCGTATGATCAGTCGGCGATTCATCGATGGCAGATACTCATAATTCCTTACGGGAGGAAAGCGGGCCGGTCCGTACCGGGCTTACATTTGAGCGATCGTTTCAGGTTAACGTTGAGAATCACTTCCATAAACCCAAATTCGACCTCTCTATCTCCGCGGTTACAAGCTCACGCCAAAGTGAGCCAAGGACAGTTTTCCGGCCGTATCGGACGAAAAAGCCGGGCAATTTCATGGCGAGCCAACGCTTGATGCCAAGAGGCTTCAAGACCCAGCTCGTTAACCAATCACGTCCACGCCGAGAAACCGCATGAAGGTTTGCTGGCCACTCGGGCCGAAAAGAACAACATCGTATGGTTTAGGAGCGCCGCCCTCCATGCCGGGCGATCCGACAGGCATACCCGGGACCGCCAGACCAGTGGCGGTCGGCCTCTTCTTTAGGAGACGCCGCACCGCTACCGCCGGAACGTGCCCTTCTAACACGTACCCATCAGCTTCCGCGGTGTGGCAAGCAGCCAGATCCGCCGGCACACCCAATCGCGCCTTAACCGGCTGGAGGTCCGCGGTTTCAACCGCGGTGACAACAAACCCCGCGCCTTCGAGATGACGCACCCAGCCCGCGCAGCAAGTGCAATTCGGATCCTTATGAACCAGAATTCGTGGCGTGTCGGCCCAGGTTGGGTAGACGGGCGACACCAGGAACGCCGCCGCCAGACGCAAGGCACTTCGCCGCGTTACGCCTCTCACCATCTCAGACATCTGTGCCCTCCATAACTCATATTCCTGTAGTTGAGCACGATTGCTGTGCGCGCGAAGGAGTCACGTTCATCTCTTCACTTTGCGGGAGTGATCGACTCGACCGTGTACGAACCGCCCGAGCCGCTAAGGGTGAAATTGATTTTGTCGCCGGTCTTCACTTTGGAGAGATCAACCGACGGCGCGACAGCGAATTCCATCTTCATGGACGGCCATTTGATGGCAGGAATTGGCCCATGGTCGAGTGTCACTTTGTGATCGGCCGCGTTGAGTGCCATGACCGTTCCCGTCCCCTTGGCGGTGGTCGGCGCCATCTGCTTGGAACTTTCCATGCCGCGCATGTCCTTCATTCCCTGCGCAAGCGATTCGTCCGTAGCCAGCAGCGCGGTACCCAACCCCAGCAACAATATCAATGCACCAAGCACCTCGTGCCGTGCTTGGAAGATGTGACGAGAAACGAACATTAGTGCTCCTTTGCTTCCGTTCGAGATAATTGACCAACGAGGTTTGGCCGATGCGATGCAGCAGTCGCAGTTCTTCTGCGAATGCGCCACTTCGCTGTCTAGTTCGGGAATAACGGCAACTCGGTTACAAGCTCACGAGATCGTGAACGCCGAGTACGGGCGAGTGCACGACCGCAGCGCCCGACCTGAAGTCCTCATTGCGGTAACGGGCGATCAGGGCACGTCGTTGATAGCCTTCTTCCAACCGCGGAAGCGGTAACCGTGGCCTGTTACGGTTTCGATGGAAGCTGCGAAGGGGCCAAGCTTCTTACGTAGTGATCCGACCACGGCATCGACCTTGTTCGAACCCGCAACGGGCGTATTCCAGATTTCTGCGAGCATCTCGTCGCGGGTCACCACGCGTCCGCTCGCCTGGATCAGGGCTGACATCACAGCGTACTCCAGCGGCGTTGTCGGTCGGTGCTGACCATCCAAGACGATCTCGCGATTTGCCTCATCGAGCCGGCAGCCGGAAGACGTCGCCGATGATTTCGTCGCGGGTTTCTCCTCGCCGGCCAGGAATGAGTGGATCGTATCCGCAATCGCGTCGCCATCGACCCACGGCAAATGTATGTCCCCATCCAGCGTTATCAGGCGCGCGCGAGGCAACTCCGCAGCGAGCCGTTGGCCGGCCTCAATCGGAATCGCACGGTCCTTACGCCGATGTAAGACCAGCGCCTCGGCGCCGGCGCTCGATAGGACATCTACCGCATTCATGTCACAGCTCAGGCGCAGCAATTGCGCCGCCTGTTCTGCATTTGCCCAGTAACGCTGGTTTCGCGAAAACTCTTCTGAATCCTGAGGCGAGGCGCCAGGCAGGAAGATCGCGGTAAGCGCGACCGATCCAAGACCCCAGTGCGCCGTCACAAGATTGGTAAGCGCATCCCGCAGATCCGGCGTTGCGATATCGGACCCGTCCGCATACGAGCCATAAAAACACAATCGACGGATTCGCTCCTGATGAGCTGCCGCATAGGAGAGCGCAACTGGTCCCGCGCATGACACCGCGAACAACGAGAACTGGCTATCGCCGATCGCATCAGCGATCGTTGCGAGCAACTGCACCTCGTCCGCCAGCGTTCGCGGTGGAACATCGCGGTCGCTTAAGCCGGTTCCTGGCCGGTCGTAGCGGACGACGCGAAAGCCCTCCGCGAGGCGGGTGAAAAAGCGGCGAAACGCCGGGTGTTCCCAATCGCGCTCGACATGACTGACCCACCATGCGGGGCAGAGAATGAGCGGCCCTTCACCGACCATGGCATAGGCGACGCGGGCGCCATTTGCGTCCCGAATGAATCGAATGACCTGCACAGCCGGTATCGATCCTCCCAAGGCTCTCATTCAATTCTCACAGCAATTTCACCTCATTTTCAAGCTGTGCCCTCAGCCCGCCGACAGATTCCGGAGAGTTGGCGCGGCCGCCTCATCCGGGCTATCCTTTCTAGGCGATCGTCATCTCCATTGATGTTGGAGGCAATCTATGACCATGGACATGACAACGATGGGCTCCGGCATGATGCTGGCGATGGGCATTTATCACCTCGCCATTTTCGCCTTTGCTCTGCTTGGGATTGCGGCGTCGATCAAATATCTGCGCTCCTAAACTTGTCAGGCTTAAGATTCAAGATTGCGGGAATCGATGCGCGCCAGAGGTGAAGGGCATGTTTGCGGTTGACGCCACTGCACGACGCATTGCCGCTATCAAGGCAACCGCAGGTCAGACGCTGCGGAGCAAGCCAATTTTGTCCGGCACGTTCTTGGTTGGGTTGCTGGCCGGTGGAGGTTTGACCGTACTAGTCCACCAATGGTGGATCTCGCCGTTCAGCCTCTGCTTGTCCTCCTCTGCCGGGTTGCAGCAGATCAACAACGCGCAAAGGGATCTGGTCCTTGCGTTCACGTTGTACCCGGTCACCACGTCGGCGGGACAAATCGCAGTGCTGACCGCCGCGGTCGCTGCGCTCATTGGTTTTCTGCTTTGGACCAGGCGAGCGATGTCGGCCTCATTCTTTTTGGGCGTGCTCGCGGGTACCGGCTTCGTCTTGAGCTTTGATATCGTCTGGGTCCATTGGATCTTTGGCCTACATCACCTCACCAACACGCAAATGGACCTTGTGCTTGAGCCCTTGTTCGTCTTGCTCGGACTCGCTTTCCTGTGGTTTGCGATAACACGAGAGCGCCGCTACACTCCAAGTAGCGCCGCTCAACCTAAGTGAGCTGTGTTGTTGGGGGTCACCAGCGCAGCAACCTGGGGCCAAGCATTGCTCCCAGACCTGCGCAGATACCGATCGGGACGCCGTACCAAATCGCTATCACCGGAATCCAATGGTCCACACAAGGCAGCGCACAGGCCGTTGCGCCCAAGCCGCCCGCGACGAGTCCTGCTATCTCGCCGGCGAACGACTGGTCGGTCGGTGCCCCGAACCGGAGCGCGCAAACGAGAGCCACAAACGCCGGAATTGCAAGCAGCGGGATCGAAAGGAGACACGTGACCGAGTGTTCCTCGTAGATCATGTCAGACCACTCAGTCACACGGACGGAAGCCAGCGCGGAGGCAGCGGCTGCGACGACCGCAACGAAGGGAAGGTAGATGAGTGCTGGGGAATTCCGCATATCTACGCGCGGGCGAGCCACCTTTGGCAGAAAGGTTGCCGCCGTCGCGGCGACACCAGCTCCAAATAACAGTTTGGTCACGAAAACGTCCGGGTGCGGACGACCGAGCAAATTGGGAACGGACCCGAACACCGCGAACATAATCGAGAGCGCCGCGGCCGCGCCAATCGCCAATGCAATCAGTAGAGCTCGGCTGACGCTGCTTTGATCGACCGGCTTCAGGTCTGCGACTAACGATTCGATCAATTGATCGGTGCGCATGGTTGTCATCCTCAAGACTGTGACACCTGGCGGACTGGCGTTAGTAATCCCCGGCATAATCCGTTTGGACGGGCCCGGTATTGAGCTGTCGAGAGAGAGCGAACACCGCTTTCATGAACATCCATGAACCGATCGCCTGGTTCCCGACGAACCTTGCTATGTGCCCGCTTTGGTCACCTTCGAAAATCGAAGCGGCTTGGATCCCGATGATGGCGTAGCCGTGTTCCTCTCGCGCCAGCAATGGCGCTCCGGAGGAACCCCGCCCTGCCGTGCAGTTGTGGATCAGCGTGTCCCAAAGCAGATCGCGAATCGTGCAGGCCGAATCGAGACTGAGAGCCTCCGCGTCGGCGACATCGTCGGTGTAGGCGGGAAGCTGGACTTGCGGTTCAGATATTTCCAGCGTCCCGATGGAGTGACGGCTGAGAACAAAGGGTTGAACGCCCAATGGCGCCCGATCCAGAACCAGTATCGCCCAATCTCTCGCTGCGTCGCGGACAGTTTCGTGGCCTACGCTTTGCCTCGACCCGACCGCCCAGACGGTCGCACCAAACTTGGCATTATCGTTTCCCGACCGGTAGCCAGGCTGAAACGAGAAACTGGATCGTCCGATCGTACCATCTTTCTCCATGATGCAGTGAGCAGCGGTCACAATGATCCGCGGATCAAGGAAAATCGCAGCCGTACATGTCATCGTGCCCTTGAATTTCCCAACCGCCGAGTACGGCGAGAGCCGCGCATCGACAATCTGACGGTGACTGCCGTCGAATAGCGAAGCGGACGTTTTGTCGGCCGGAGCCGCGAGTTGCAGGCTGACGCCCGAGGACAGCTCTAGCCACATGACTGCAAGCGAGATGATGAAACATCCGAGCAAACTTTTTGCGATAACCATTTCTTCCTCCCGCGCTGCGATCGCGCCGTGCCAACGAATGGTATTGGAGGCTCGGCTTCAGTTGCCGATCTGCGGTGCGCGCTTCGGGGATACCGGCGGGTCAGCGGCCGTGAATGCGTGGCGACCTGCTACGTCGTCCACGACGAGCACGTGCCGGCCGGAAAATCCGGCCTGACACGCACGGATCGGCGACGGCCGCAACAGCGGCCGTTCAGCTGAGCGAGATGCGCTTGGGAGGATGCAGATCCGGCGGAATGCCGTGATCTCGGAGGGCGTAGAAAACCGATGCGTCTAATGATTGGGAAGGAAGAGGAGCTGTAACGGATGCGAGAGGTCCAAGAATGCTGCTCCCAGCACAATATGCACCGCACGCGACGCCGACGGTGCCACAGACTTTCCAGGAACAGCGGCGGCACTTTGCCATCACGCGCTGTGTATCCTTCAAGACTGCTGACCGTACCGAGGCAGTTACTGCTCCAAGCGGATCGACTATGCGTTCACTCGGCCGCGCGGATCCCGGCAACGAAAATGCCAATGTCAACAACAGCACCGGAATCAGTCGTGCGATGACCTGCATGGCACCACAATATCAGCCTACCTACGCCACAATATCAGGAAGAGCTGAGAAAGTACCATCGGTTCGTGATCAGGCCTGAGCACGCTGCAGTGCACTGCGTTCGGCGAGGGAACACAGCGACAACAGCCTGCCCTATCCAATCCTCGATAGCTGCGGAATCGGCCCGTGGGTCTGCTACGGCAGCAGGGTATGCACGATCGGCATGTCGCGTTTTATCTGGTCACCATCGGATGCCGGTCTTGAGTGGATCCGTGGGGGGGGACTCGACAGGCTGAGAGGCTGCGCGATGTCCAGTCGGCAAGTGCCCGGAAGCTGGCCCGCTCCGGAACGATATTGTCTCAACCGCAATTGATCCTCGACAGCTGGCGCGTGATATGATCCCGCCCTAGCATTTTGCCCGGCAGATCATTATTTTGGTGCCATGGTGACCGATACCGTTCGCCGTTTCTTCGCACTGATCCTGGCGCTGGCCCTCGTGTTTGGTCCGGCGGGCGGCGGCTTGTACGCGTCCTTGGCCGGAGCCAAAGCGGCAGTCGTGACGGTATCGGACAATAGCCACTCACCGGGTAACTGCGACCATTGCGGTGCCAAGGGAGGGCTTCCGGCTGGACTATGTGCTTTGGGGGCATTTTGCAGCAGCCCTGCCATTACCCCGGTGGACCAATTCGTACCTGAGCAGCCGTCGGCCGCTCACGCCGTATTCTCCAAACCCAATCACCTGACGGGGCGCGCCCAAGCGCCCGACCCCTACCCTCCTAGATCCACCATCCTGAGCTGAGGCACGTCGCCGGCGAGCGACGTGTACTGGACATGCGCCTGGCGCATTGAGGCGTCGCGCGCGGGCCCAAGGTGTAATTGCATGCGGCTTCCGACCGCGTGTGGTTCGCCCCAACACACAGGATGGCTGCGAATGCCCACTATTTCCGGGCTAACATTAGATCGTCGATCATTCCTTGTCGGCAGCACGAGCTTGGCTGCGGCGCTATCGTTGCCGCGTGAAAGCGCCGGCGCCATTGCACCGCCGAAGGAATTCACGTTGTCGGCCGCGCCGGGTCGCGTACCGCTGGTCGGTCCTCCGTATCCCGAGACCGACGTGTGGTCGTACGACGGCAGCGTTCCAGGGCCGGAGATCCGGGTCCGCCAAGGCGAGCGCCTACGGATTGCGGTCAACAATCGGCTGTCGCAGGGAACGACCATTCATTGGCACGGCGTTCGGGTGCCGAATGCCATGGATGGCGTACCGCACCTGACGCAGGAGCCGATCCGGGCCGGCGACAATTTCGTCTATGAATTCGATGTGCCTGATGCCGGCACGTACTGGTACCACCCGCACCACCACAGTGCCGAGCAGGTCGGCCGCGGTCTGTCGGGCGCGCTGATCGTCGAGGAGACCGAACCTCTCCAGGTCGACCGCGATCTGGTCTGGGTGCTCGGCGACTGGCGCTTGGCTCGCGACGCATCGATCGTCGGCGATTTCGGCAATCGCATGGAAGCGACCATGGCGGGGCGGATCGGCAACACCGTCACGATCAATGGTCGCGTTCCCAACACCATACGCGTGCGTTCGGGTGAACGATTGCGGCTGCGCCTGATCAATGCCGCGCCAGCGCGCATTTTCGGACTCGAGTTCGCAGGCCATCGACCGCTGATCGTTGCACTCGACGGTCAGCCAATCGAGCCACACGAGCCGCCAGGCGGACGTGTTGTCTTGGGACCTGCAATGCGCGCGGATCTCGTTCTCGACATGACGAGGGAGCCCGGTGCGACCACGGCGGTGATCGATTCTTTCTACCGCGATCGCGCCTACAGGCTGGTCGATTTCGCTTACACCGACGAACCGCGCCTACGGGATCATCCGCTCGATGCGCCGTCTCGCATGCGCGCGAACACGATGCCAGAGCCGGATCTGGACAATGCCGAGAGGCACATCGCCACGCTGGAGGGCGGCATGAGTGGTCGCGGCATTATGGGGATGGGTGGAATGATGGGCATGGGCGGGATGGGATGGTCGATCAACGGTGTTTCCGCGATTGGCCACAACATGAGACCGATGCTGAGCCTTGCCCGCGGGCGCTCGTATATTCTCTCCGTTCGTAACGAAACCGCTTGGCACCATCCCGTCCATCTCCATGGTCATTCGTTCCGCGTGATTGCCCGCAACGGCAAGCCTACTCGCTATCGCGAGTGGCTGGACACCGTGCTCGTGCCGCCGCGCGAACAAGCCGACATTGCGTTCGTCGCCGACAATCCGGGCGACTGGATGTTCCACTGCCACATCCTCGACCATCAGGACGGAGGGATGATGGCAGTGATCCGCGTGGCCTGAGTGGAGGATTGAAAATGGTCCGATGGGAGCTGACGAAATGAACCGTCGAAACGTACTTGCAGCTATGTTCGCAATCACTGCGTCGGGCGCGGGCGGCGGGGTCGTGGCCAAGATCTTTGGTGCTGACCGAGCCGGGCTCCCTGCCCCCGAGGCTTTGTTCGGCACACCGGCTTCGGCACAGGACAAGACCAAGGCAACTCTCTACCGGAATTCGAACTGCGACTGCTGCCTGGAGTATGCCAAGTACCTTCGCAGCAACGGATTCAACGTCACGATCGACTCGAAGCAAGATCTTGCAGCGCTCAGAAAGCAGTTGCGCGTCCCCGAAAATTTGGCGGGTTGCCACGTGATGGTCATGGGCCGTTACGCGGTAGAAGGCCATGTTCCGGTTAACGTGCTCAACAAGCTACTAGCTGAGCACCCCGACATTATTGGCGTTTCGCTTCCGGGCATGCCGACCGGCACGCCGGGTATGACCGGTCCAAAGAACGGGCCGTTCACAATCTACGAAATCGCCAGCGACGCCGCGTCGCCTAAAGTCTTCGCGGTAGAATAAGGGAGGCGCGATGGCCATGCTGTTATCAGCGACTGAGTTCGAATTGGTCCCCAAGCTCGCGCTGTGTGGCGTGACACTGGCCGGTATTCTCGCCGTCTTCGCTGTCGCAAGCGGACTCTTTTTACTCGGCCGACATCTCTTCGAGCGTAGCCGCCATTGGCGATCGAAAAGCTATGAGTGTTGAACAGACCATCACAACAAGCGGGCCCCCCGCGGAACATCCGCCGCTGCGGAGCAGACGTTTCGCTTATCTCGTTCCACTCGCGGCCTTTATGGCACTTGCCATCATTCTCGCATGGGGAATGTCGCGAGATCCCGGCGCGATCCCATCCGCCCTTATCGGCAAGGCCGTGCCGCAATTCAGCTTGCCGCCGGTCAAGGGGCGCACGCTGGGTCTGTCGAGCAACGACCTCTCCGGCGACGTTTCGCTCGTGAACGTATTCGCTTCATGGTGCGTGGCCTGCAGAGAGGAGCACCCGGTGCTCATGCAGATGAAGTCTGACGGCATCGTGCCAATTCATGGCCTCAACTACAAGGATCAACCCGACAATGCAGCGCGATGGCTCAACTCGATGGGCGATCCCTATACCCGCACCGGCGCAGATATCAACGGCCGAGTGGCGATCGATTGGGGAGTGTACGGCGTGCCCGAAACCTTCGTGATCACGAAGGACGGCCGTATTGCCTACAAGCACATCGGAGCCGTGACACCGAAGGTTGTCGACGAAACGCTCCTTCCGCTCATACGGAGGCTACGGGAGCAATGATGCGTGCAACCAACATCGTGGCGCAATGCGTTCGCTTCTGCCTCGTGGCGGGGCTTGTTGCTGCTGCCTCGACGGCAGGTGCTGCGCAGGAAACCTCGAAAAAGTTCATCATGCATTCGGCTCCCAAGCCTGTCGCAGGGATCCAGTTCGAGGATGGCAAAGGACAGTCGCGGAGCCTGGCTGACTTCCGCGGCAAGATCGTGCTCCTCAACATCTGGGCGACGTGGTGCGTCCCGTGCCGCAAGGAGATGCCGGCGCTGGATCGTCTGCAGACGACGCTCGGAGGCGATGACTTCGAGGTTGTTCCCTTGTCCATCGACCGCGGCGGCATGGATGCGGTGCGTAAGTTTTATGCCGAGGTCGGAATCCTGAAGCTTGGCATGTATCGAGACCATTCTGGCGGCGCTACACGCGAGCTCGGTGCCGTCGGCATTCCGACGACACTGTTGATCGATCGCGAGGGTCGCGAGATCGGCCGGCTGATCGGGCCGACCGAGTGGGATTCACCCGAGATGATTGAGTTCATCAGGTGCGTGATTGCCGGGCGCGGTGCGGCACCGTTCTCGGCGGAAGCAAGGCAGGCTGTGACACCGACCTGCCGGACATGAGGTTGACCTTACAGCAGGTGGAACGATTCGCGACAGTTGACGACGGAGAAAACCCGATGACTCTACAACAATCCGGTACGACCGAGCGGCCACTTGGACGCGATCTGGCTTACGCAGCGCGCTACTACCTTCGAAATCGATGGACGCTGGTGGCGCTGGCGAACCTCGCGGTCGTCCTTGGCCTGTACTTCGGTGGCTGGGCATGGCTGGTGGCCGCCGGCGTCGCGCCGATCCTCCTGAGCACGCTGCCTTGCCTCATCATGTGCGGACTCGGCGTGTGCATGATGTGCCGCGGCCAAAAACAGCCAGCGGCCTCTCGTGACCCGGTGGACACGCCAACCTCAACCGCTCTCGACGAACCCAGGACAAACAGTTCGTCAGTGAGTGCAGCAAGCTGCTGTCACGACGGAGTCGTTGACGCTCAACCTGCGCACTCGAACCCGGATCGATCAGAGGAAAGGAGCAATTCCCATGCGTAAACTCACCTTATTGGCCGCGTTCGCATCAATCCTTCTCGCGAGCGTCATGGTCGCATCAGCCCTTTATGCGGAAGCCGGGCATGACTCGTCCGGCTCGATGATGGGCAACAGTGGCACAAGGAATGGCGAAGGAATGATGGGCATGATGAAGGGGATGAAGCAATTGGATCGGATGATGGATCACTGCAACAGCATGATGAGTGACAGCCGTCCGAACGATCAATGGCGCAAGAATGCTCCCGCCGAACCGGAGAAGAAGGAATGACAGGGCATGGAAACGCCGGGTCTGCCGGCTATCGGTTCAGGCAATGCATCACATTCGTGAGGAAAAGAGTAAGAAACTTCGCGAGGGTTGGCTCGGTCGCACTGGTGATCGCGTTGCTTTTCGGCGCCGGAACGGTCACCAGCATTTGGGGCAATGAGCAGGATGGCAGGGTGGTCGGCCTCACCTATGATCCCGGTACAGATGCGCTCCTGAAGGCTTACGGCCACGTGCTTTATCGAAGCACCGATCAGGGCACGAGTTGGCAGACGATTGCAATTGCACCACTGAAAGACCGGCGCATTTCCAGCTTCGCCGTATCTCCGGCCGGCAAAGGCATCCTGTATGTCACGGGCGCAGGAGTTGGCGTGCTGCGGAGTGATGATGGCGGCAACACGTGGGTCGAGCGCAACGAGGGGCTGGCAAGCCGAGATGTGATCGCGGTGGCCGCGCATACGACGCAGCCTGAGACCGCGTATACGGTGCTTAAGGATAGGGGCGTCTACCGCAGCCAGGACGGCGGACACTCGTGGCGCCTCATGGACCGGACCTCTCAACAGGGTCTCCGCCAACTGATCCACTCGAATATGCCCGGCAGCATGCAGACCGGCTGGCTGTTCGCTGCAGCCTCCAAGGGAGTTCATCGCGCGATGGACTGCTTCTGCCTTTGGCAGACGGCTGGCAAGCTTGACGGACAGGCCTACGCCGTCACTTACGACCCAGGAGAGCCAAAACACCTTTATGCAGCAACTGAAAGGGGGCTGTTCAGCAGTCCGGACGGCGGAGAGAACTGGGTCCCGATCAAGTCTCCGACCTCAGAGATAATCGGGCTTGCTTTTACGCGTTCCGGCGTCCTGTTCGCCATCGATGCGGACAGCGATCTGTACAACAGCACGGATGGGGGCGTTACATGGATAAAGGCGAATGCGTGAGCCTCTGGTGGCGATCATGATCGGCGTGGCTAGTTCAACAGCAGTCGCCCGTGCGGCCAACGGGCCGCCATCGCTTGATCCAGATCTCGTGAAGACCGGTCATGAACTATACCGGCAGCATTGCGCGTCGTGCCATGGCGCCAATGCTCAGGGTGCACCCAATTGGCAGGAGCGCGATGAGCACGGGGATCTGCCGGCGCCTCCACACAATGCGCAAGGCCACACGTGGCGGCACTCGGACGCCGAACTCTACATGATGGTGAGCAAGGGTTGGCGAGACCCGTTCAATAAAACCGAACGGCTGACGATGCCTGCCTTTGGCGACGTGCTGTCGCCGGACCAGATTCGTGCTGTGATCGCTTATCTGAAGACGCTGTGGACGCCGGAGGAAATTCAATTTCAGTCGGAGGAAAGTCGCGGGCACCCGTTTCCATCAGCCGGAAAATGACGTCGCGTGATCCCGCAGTCAGGAGCTCGACAATGAAACTGACATCCAGACCAATAATCCTGGTCCCCTCGCTGGTTGCTGCGGCCGGCATTGCGGTCGCTGGCGTCTGGTTCGGGACGAGTATCCCTAGAACACCCACGTCACAGCCAGCCATCGTCGGCAAGGCGATCCGAACGGGTACTCCTGCAATTGGCGGGCCGTTCACGCTAGTATCCACCAATGGTGAACGCGTCACCGATCAAACCTTCCACGGGAAGTGGCTGCTGATTTTCTTTGGCTACACCTCTTGTCCCGACGTCTGTCCGACAGCGCTTGCCAACGTCAGTGCAGCTCTAGAGAAGTTCAGTCCGAGTCGGCTTCAACCGCTGTTCATTACGGTCGATCCGCAACGCGACACGCGTGAAGTCATGGCAAATTACCTGAAGTCTTTTGATGCGCGGATCGTTGGCCTGACAGGAACGCAGGCGCAGATCGACCAGGTGACCAAAGAATACCGCGTGTACGTTGCTCTGGATAAATCAGAGGAGAGTGGCGACGACTATCCCGTGTCGCACAGCGGGTACCTCTATCTGATGGACCCCAAGGGGACGTTCGTAAACGTTATCGAGGGCAAGGAGGATGGCGACGCCATTGCAGCCTGGCTGCGGAAGCAAATGATCAGCTCAACGCGGTGGAGGGACAGCTCATGAAACTGAGAGGCTATCTGACATCGATTCTGCTGCTGCTATTGCTTTCCGGCGGCTTCGCGCACTCACAAACAGCAGGTCAAAATTCGATCGCCATCGAGCGCGCCTGGTCACGCGCAACGCCGGCCGGAGCGAAAAACGGAGCTGTCTATGGAACGGTGATCAACAACGGGAATTTGAGCGACAGCCTTGTGGGCGCCGCAACGCCTGTTGGAGATCAGGTTCAATTCCACAGCGTTGCCGAAGAAAATGGCGTATCTCGCATGCGCGAAATGCCTACCGTTGACTTTCGACCTAGAGCAAAGGTCACGTTCAGTCCAGGAGGCATGCACATCATGATCGTCGGATTGAAGGAGCCTCTCAAGGAGGGGCAGAGCTTTCCAATGACCATGACCTTCGAAAAGGCGGGCAAGATCGACGTGATGATTCCTGTCGCAAAGGTGGGCGCCATGCACGGCCCCGCCATGGATTCCATGATCCATGGGGTTGGCGAACCAATGAAGAAGTGAGCGATGACTGAAGAGCAGGACATCCCGTCGAGAAATCTCACGAGCCGTCGAAACCTGCGCGTCGTTCTGCCGTCTGTCGCTGTCATCGGCATCATGCTTGGGCTTGTCGCATATTCGCTGTCCGAGACACCGCAGGATGAATTCGACCAGCGTGTGCATGACTATTTGATGGCTCATCCCGAGGTTATCATGGAGTCTGTCAATCGGCTTGAGGCTAGTGCACGCGAGAAAGCAGAAACAGACATCCAGATGGTCCTCCAGGCTCGTGCAGACGAGGTCTTTCGTGACCCTGACAGTCCAACCAGTGGCAATCCCAATGGCGATGTCACTCTTGTCGAGTTCTTCGATTACAACTGCCCATACTGCCGCCAAGTGGCACCAGTGGTGACGAAGGCGCAGCAAGCCGATTCTCAGCTGCGTGTCGTCTACAAGGAATTCCCCATCCTTGGGCCAAATTCCACGGTCGCTGCGAAGGCCGCCCTCGCCGCCCACAAGCAGGGCAAATACGTCGAATTCCACCGGGCACTTTATCAGCTGCGGGGTGCCGTCGATGACAGCAAGGCAATGGAGGCGGCTGCCGCGGTTGGCTTGGATATCGAACGCCTCAAGACGGATATGGAAGACTCCAAGATCCAGGCGTCCATCCAAAAAAATCTCGCGCTTGCCCAGGCCCTTCGCATCAACGGCACGCCGGGTTTTGTAATCGGTGACCAGATCCTTCGCGGCGCGACCGACTTGAATACCTTGCAGACATGGATTCGTACGGCGCGCGAGCGTCGGCAATAAATCCTGGGCCATTTGGGACGAGCATCGGACATGATGGAAATCTCGACGAGCGCGATCATGGCCGCCTTTGCTGCTGGAGCTATTTCGTTCCTGTCGCCCTGCGTGTTGCCGCTGGTGCCGGCTTACGTTTCGTACGTTGCAGGGCAGTCGATTGCCCATCCAGGGGCACCAAGGGCGATGGTCGTCCGGCTTCAGGCCATCGCGCTGAGCGCCTGCTTCGTTCTGGGCTTTACAACGATTTTCGTCATCCTGGGCGCCAGCGCGACGGCTCTTGGCGAGGCGCTCATATCCTACAAACATGAGTTGGGTATTGTAGGCGGGGCGATTGTCATTGGTTTCGGCCTTTTCACGATCGGGCTGGTGCGGCCTTGGTGGCTCCAGCGCGACATCCGGCTTCCCTTGACAATTCCAGGTGGACACCCAATCGCCGCCTATGCGTTAGGCATGGCATTCGCATTTGGCTGGACACCGTGTATCGGCCCGATGTTGGGAACAATCCTCACCGTCAGTGCAGCGTCAGCCACCGTGACCAAGGGGATCGCGTTTCTAGCCATTTATTCGCTGGGACTTGGCGTGCCGTTCCTGCTCGCGGCGGCGCTTACCGACGGTTTCCTGGTAAGGTTTAAGTCAATCGGCCGGGTCGGCCAGGTCCTGCAGCTGTTTGCCGGCGGAGTTATGGTTCTCATCGGCGTTGCCATGATCACAGGCTATCTCTCGACCTTTTCGTTCTGGCTGTTGGAGGTGTTTCCGGTGCTGTCGACGATCGGATGAGTAGAATCAGGAGATCAGAAGCGGCGCGATCGCAGCCGGAGGGGTTCAAGCGGGGGTGGGGGCTATCGAGCGACGGCGGCAAGCAGCAGTTGCGAGATGCGGCCTGTGTGAAACGCAACCAGTAGGAGTAAGCTCCATGGCTCAATACGCACATACGGAAATGCTGGTCGAGAACTCCTGGGTCGCCGAGCACGGCGAGGATGCCGGCATTCGCCTCGTTGAGGTGGACGTCGATACCGCAGCTTACGATCAGGGTCACATCCCGGGCGCCATAGCCTGGAACTGGACCACGCAGCTTTGCGATACCGTGGAACGCGACATCATCCCGAAGGACGCCTTCGAGAAGCTGATGGCCGATTCCGGTATCGGCAACGACACGACGGTGATCCTTTATGGCGACAACAACAACTGGTTCGCAGCGTGGGCGGCGTGGCAGATGAAAATCTACGGACACAAGGATGTGCGTCTGATGAACGGCGGCCGAAAGAAGTGGGTTGCCGAGAACCGCGAACTCACAACCGAGGCGCCGGCCGTCAGCAGGGAAACCTATCGCGCCGAGGACCCGGATCTGTCGCTGAGGGCTTTTCTGCCGGAAGTCCAGCACGCCCTTGAGACGCAGAGCCACGGCCTCGTGGACGTGCGCAGCACGGACGAGTTCACCGGGAAGGTGCTTTCGCCGCCGGGCTTGCCCGAAACGTGCCAGCGTGGCGGTCACATTCCTGGTGCACGGAGCATCCCCTGGGGAATGGCTTGCAACGAGGACGGCACCTTCAAATCGGCAGACGAGCTCGCGGCCCTTTATCGCGGCAAGGGCATCGTCACGGACAGGCCCACGATCGCCTATTGCCGGATCGGCGAGCGCTCCAGCCACACGTGGTTCGTCCTCAAATACTTGCTCGGATACCCCGAGGTGAAGAACTACGACGGTTCATGGACGGAGTGGGGCAACATGGTCCGTGCTCCGGTTGAACGCGGTCCCGAGGCAACAACAGGACGGGCCGCATGAAGCGAACAATCTGCTCCTGCAGGCGGAGCTATCGAGAAGCTCCGAGATCTTCGCCTGCAGGAGCGTGAATTCTGGCTCCGTGGCCGGACGTCATGCAGCGATGAAGCTCGCCTCAGCGACGTCGCTGACTGGCCGAATGACAGGAGGAGTAACTAGCATGCAACCGAACGGTCCCGAGCGGATCGATCACAGGAGAAAACACATGAGGACTAAATCGGTTCTTTGGGCACTGATCGTTACCAGCGGCGTCGTTCTCTCGATCGATGCCGCCGCTGCACAGGGAATGCAGGACCGGATGGGACCTGGCATGATGCATGATTCCGCCCGGCAGGGCCGGGACCACGGGATGATGCAGGGTGAAATGGGCATGGGTCAGTGCATGATGCATGGCGGCATGGGCTCGGAGATAGGGCAGCAGATGGGCCGCCGCGGCATGATGGGCTCAGGAATGATGGGCTCCGGCATGATGCAGGGCGGGACGAGATCTGGTATGGGCGCTCTGTTCGGATCACGGGTTACACCGGTTATGAATCTGTCGGTCGACGACGTTCGCGGGTATCTCGCCTCGCAGCTCGACCGTCTCAACAACAAGCGACTGAAGCTAGGAGATATCAAGAAAGAGGATGGAGCAATCACCGCCGACGTCGCGACGGTCGACAATTCGCTTGTCCAGCGGCTCAAGGTCGACCCGCATACCGGAGCGATTGACTACGAGAACTGAACCACGCTCCGGATGATAGAAAGATATGCGGAAGCAGCATCCTGTAGCGGCAGGAACGCCGGCGTTGCCGCCAACAGCAGCCGGGCATCGCCGCGGCTCACGACGTAGTCGATGCAGGGTGTGAGAAGCACGAACAGAACCGCCGACCGCAGTATCGTCAGGAACTGCACGAGCACCGCCGTGACCACCGGCATGGCGATGAAGTTCGTCGTGAGAAGAGCCGCCGAGGAAGCGCGTATTTCGTAAGGCCACCCCGAGCTCTATCAGCGGAAACTGACCGAAGGTCACAAGCAATATCACGGCCAAAGCGGGATTGATCATGAACTCAACCGCGCTCGTAGGAGCCGGGAGCTTCAAGCGTTTCGTCGAAGCCTGCCGGTTCTGGATTTTCAGCACCGGCTTCGACTGGTACTATCGCGGATTCTTGAAAGACGGCGCCTGGCGAGAGGCATTTCTTTCGCATCTGGATATCCGCGATAAGGAGCGGATACTTGAGATCTACTCGCGCGAATCCGGCGTCACTGCCGACCTCGCGAGCCGATACCCGAACGCGCAATTCACGGCAGTCGATATCGATCGGCAACCCGGCGCGTCTAAATCAGGAAACATTTCATTCGACAACAACCACCTCACCTGCGGCGGTGGACAATTTGACAAAGTCATATGCAGCATGGCGCTGCATCCCGTTTCACCTGCGCTTAAAGTCATCTTATTGAGCGAGATGAGGCGAGTGATGCGCAACGGCGGCAAGTTATTTGTGGCCGAATTCGATGCGCCGGAGCAGCCTCGCGAAGGCCGGATTTTACGCGGAACATCCTATCATTTCGGCTACCAAACCGCGGCCCCGCATCTCGACGGCACTTGGATCGACGACATTGGAAAGGCCGGTTTTACCCACATCAAACGCTTGCACAACGTTCGGGACACGCTATCGCGCGTGAGCATCATATCCGCCAGAAGGTGATCGCCGGAGCCATACAATTCACGTAAAATCTATCTTCTTAAGAACGGCTATTCAAGTCACAGTGACACATATGGCGGCATACAGAATTTGGTTAAAGCGACTGGTACTCGGCGCCGGTGTTATGGCCGTGCTGAGTTCCTGCGCGCAAGATGCTTACCGATCCGCCCGGGCTGCGGCGCCCATTCCGAGAGCAACGCTTGCGCTCATGTCCGAAAAGGGCATGGAGCCCACTTCGCCCATTCTCATGCGGTCTTTCAAAAAGGAATCCGAAATTGAAATCCGGAAGCTCGGATCGGACGGTAGATACGCGCTGCTGAAGACCTACCCGATGTGCCGCTGGTCAGGACAGCTCGGCCCGAAAATGCGCGAAGGCGATCGGCAGGCGCCGGAAGGCTTTTATGATGTCACCGCCGCGGCCATGAATCCGAACTCCAGTCCAGGAAATCTTGATGTCTTTGCGCATGGGCCTACTACGGGGTACAGGTAGCAAGGTACGCTGGAGGTTTAGATGACCGCAGCCCAGAATGTAAAGGACGACGCTGGCTCAGGAAGTTGCGGATGCAGCGCAGAGAAGGCGACGAGCGCTCCGGCTGAACCCAATAAGTCGAGTTGCTGTGGCGGAAGTCACGGCCACTCCGATCACCACGGTCGTCATGACCACGCGGCGAACCACGGCACGATGGTGGCGGACCCCGTTTGGAAGGATGGCGGCACAAACAGTTGAGCAAGCGGAAATAGAACGAGCTAAGCAGATAGCCGCCGTGCAGCCGAAAGCTACAAAGCTACGATACGCACTTGCGCGGAACGGCGCTACGGCAATATATCGGCCGCCTCAGATATCGAGCCCGCTACTTCTTCCCTGAGTGATGCCGCTGCAGCCATTCCTTGGCGGCCTCTTCCATGACTTCGGACGCGGTCTTTTCTAGGCCTATCGCGGCCTGCTTGATCTGCTTGATGACTTCCGGATCGAGGGACGTCAGGAATTGCCTTTTGTCGCCTTGAGGGGGTTTCCGCCCCTTTTTTGGGGACGGTTTCGCGTCTGCCATCACCCTGTCCGTGCGTTGTGCCATCCCGAAAACCGTCCCACGGGTTGCGGGCTGCGGCAAGGGATCGGGCCTGCCGTCCAGCGATTTTCCCCGACAATCGGCCGCCCTTCATCGATTTTCGTCTCCCTATCATCCCGTTGAAAGCACGGCAATTTCGCCAAACGAGGCCCTAACATAGGTGCCTATACGAAATAGATTGATAGATATCTATTGACTCAAATTTGTGTTCCTGCTTTGTTCTCATTCGTGGCGTTATATTGTTTGCGAAGGCGTGTCATGACGGGCGTCGTTCGGGATTGGCGGGCAGCATTGGTCGAGGCCTACCCGGACCTCTTTCACCCGCTGGCGGACCACCTGGGGTGGCCCAGGCTTCTCCGGAATGTGGCGAGGAATGGCGTGACCTGCTGGAGCGCGCCTGCGCCCGGATCCGGGCGGCGATCCAGGCCGACGGCGGTTCGTTCAAGGCCACGCAGATCAAGGAAAAGTACGCGACGTTGCGCTTCTACTGGGAGGGCACCTTGTCGCCCGAGGCCAACGCCAAGGTCGAGGAGATCATCGACCTGGCGGAGGCGCGCTCCGCCTGCACCTGCGAGGCTCTGCGGCGAGCATGGATGGCTGTACCTATCGGGCTGCTGGATGATGACGCCGCTCCGCGCTGCACGCCGAGGGGCGCGCGGTGGGGTCGAGCCGTCCTTCGAGAACGTCCGCGTCAAGGAGCGGATCGTGGGTCGGCGGCGCGAAATTATCTGCCGCCGTTACGACCGCACGACCGACAGCTTCATCGCTATCGATCCTGGCTCCTTGGGCATCGAGGAGGAGTGAGATGGCGCGCATCGTCAACGACTGGCGGATCGACTTGATGCGGGCGCACCCCCGCCTCTTCGAAATCGTGGCCGAAGAGCCGAAGCATTCATTCGGCTACCCGCTTTGCGAGGCAGGCTGGCGCGACGTCATGGAGCGGCTCTGCGTCAGGATCGAGGACGCGCTGCAGGACGGCGAGACGTTCCAGTTCGTGCGCATCAAGCAGAAGTTCGGTGTCGCGCGTTTCGATTGGGACGGCGAGGTTTCGGATCAGACCAGGCTCAGAATTTTAGAGGCCATCAACTTGGCAGTCGCACGCTCGGCCTGCTCTTGCGAAATCTGCGGAGCCGAGGGTCGGCTGTACAGCAACCGCGGCTGGCTTGCGACGCGCTGCGCGGAGCACGCGGCGGGCGATCCGGTGCCGGTCAGGCCCGGCTACGAGAACGTTCGCTTCCTGCGCCGCACGCCCGGCACGGCAAACATGTACTACGCGCGCTACGACCGCGCGACCGACACGTTGACCGAAGTCTCGCCGCGACCGCCGCACGGGGAGAAATAGCGATGGCCAGGTTTCGGTGCATCGCCTGCGGCAGGGACGGCGAATTCGTCTACGACGCCGAGCGCCACGAGTGCCCGCGCTGCGGCTCGTCCGATGTCGTGTCGCCCTCGGCATCGACGACCGAATTGCCGCGCGACCGACCCCTTCATAGGCGTCCCGCCCGGCTCATTGGGAATCGAGGAGTAGCGGCATGGCAAGCATTGTCCGTGATTGGCGGATCGAATTGATCGAGGCGCATCCGAACCTCTTTCACCCGCCAGTCGGCGCGCCGGAGGCGATACAGGGCTATCCCACGTGCGGTCATGGCTGGCGCGATCTGCTGGAGCGTCTCTCCACCAGGATCGAGGCCGCAATGGCCGAGGGCGGCGGCTGGCTCCGCATCCTCGAGATCCAGGAGAAATACGGTACACTTCGCTTCTCGTGGCGCGGTGAGGTTTCAGACGAGTCTAGGACGAAGATCGAGGAAGCGATCGCGCTCGCCGAGGCTAGATCTGCCTGCACCTGCGCGGAATGCGGCGAAGCAGGCCGCCTGTACCGACATGGCGGGATGTGGGTGACGCGCTGCCCTGCCCATGCAAAGGGCGAACCCGTCCGCATCGAGGCCGGCCTTGAGAGCTTCCACGTCATCCGCGTGGTGGAGCTGCACGATATGCGCGTCTTCTTCTGTCGCGGCTACGACCGCGCCACCGACGCGTTCGTAGCCGTCCCGCCGGAAGCCCGCGAGGAGTAGCGAAAATGGCCCGCTTCCGCTGCCGCGCCTGCGGCGAAGAAAGCACGTTCGATTACATCGGCCATCATGCCTGCCCAAAATGCGGCTCCGACAACGTCCAGTTCGCGCTCTCGATCGAGGAATTGGCTGATGACCACCCGTTGATTGCCGAGCTTGCCGAGAACGACCCGCCCCAAGTCGACGACTGAAAGCCGAATCATGCGCTTGTGGATCTTGTCCGACCTGCATCTGGAATCGACCCGCGGCTGGGACCTGCCGGCGGGTGCCGCTCGTCCGGATTTCGATGTTCTTGTCGTCGCTGGCGACTTGGTCACCCGTATGCCGCGCGGCGTGAAGTGGCTGTTGGAACGCGTGACGGATCGCGATGTCGTCTACGTCGCCGGAAATCATGAGGGCTACGGCACGGATCTCGATCGCACGATCGAGAAGGCCCGCATCGCCGCAGCGGGAACGAATCTCCACATCCTGCAGAACGACAGCGTCACCATCAGCGGCACGATTTTTCTCGGTGCAACCGGTTGGACCGACTTTAACCTGTTCGGCGATCAGGACCGCGCGATGCAGGCCGCCGACGAGGTGATGAACGACTACAAGAAAATCCGCTTGAGGAATTATGAGCTGCGGTTGCGTCCGGCGCACACGCTGGCGCGCCACATGGAGACCCGCGCGTTCCTGCAGCGGGAATTGAGCCGGCCGAAAACGCTGCCGCGCGTAGTGGTCACGCACATGGGTTTTCATGCGGAGGCTATCCGCCGCGGTTTCGAGCACGATCTGATTTCGGCCGCTTACACCAGCCGCGCTCCGATCCAGGGTGCGGATATTTGGGTGTACGGGCACACGCATGAGACCCGCGACTTCCGCGTGGGCGCTACCCGCGTCGTCAGCAATGCGAAGGGCTACGGCCCGTGGAAGATCGGCGAGACCTGGGAAAACTCAGACTTCGACCCGACTCTGATCGTCGAAATCTAGCAGCGGAGACAAGCATGACGGACAGCGCCGACACACGTCCGACGCAGATCGACGCCGCGAACCCTCCGCCTTGATTTGGAGTACGGTCAAATGCTCTCGCCCCATTCCTCTCTCCGCTCCGATCTGTTCATTTCTGCCAAAACGTCGACCGCAATTCCGGCGCGACACCCGGCTCTACGAGACGCGCTCATCCAGGCGTCGCTCGACCTGGAAGTACGTTCGATTGCGTACGTCGCGTCGACGTCTGTTGCGTCCGAGCAGGTAGAGCTCGATGCCGTCGTCGTACAGCGCGACGAAGGCCGCTTCCTGCTCGACGTTGTTCCTGCTCGGCGCATCCGCGGTTTCGAGGAGAAAGGGCTCGCCCAGATTGCGCTCACCGAGCTCGCACTGAAGCGGATCATTCTGACCGCCGAAGAAATCCGCCGCGAGCCTCGCTATACGAATGCGCGCTTTGTCTGGTCGTATCGCGAGATCCCAATACCAGTCGGATTGCGCATGCGCATCCTGCAAATGCTGCTCGATGATGGACCGATGCCGCTCGGGGAACTCCTGAAGAGCATCCGTAGCGACCACGATCCCGCGCCTGCCGTGATGGCGCTCGCCTGCGCAGATCTTGTTTCACTTGACCTTGCGTCCCACCCCTTGGGACCCCTCACCGTTGCGAGGTACCGCGCATGAGCGGCAGATTCCATCGACGTCGCCGTGTGCACCGATCGCAGGCCCACAGCACGTGCCGTGCGAACCACTGTAGAGCTGTGACGTTCGCCGAGTCCGCAGCCAAGCTGCGCACAGATGTAGTCCGTCTTTCGAAGGGCCAAGGCTGTTCGTTTCGAAGACGAAGGCTGTACACGCAACATCGCACATGATGACAGCTTGGAGGATGAGGCATGACCCCGACCGACGATGCCGAAGACCCCTACCTGGCCGCCGCAGATGCCATCTCGACCGGAGCGGCAGTCGATTCGGCTGACTGGGACGAACGCCTCAAAGGTCTGCCGCGGCTCCTGCGCTATGCCATGCTGCTCATCGAGAAAGCCTCCCATATCGAGCAGCGGCTGATCGCTGAGATCGACGAGCTCTGTCCGCAACTTTCCCACAACGCAGCCTGGGCGGCGGCGCTCAACACCGCCACTGGCCTCAAGCTGGCAGCAGAGCTCGACCGACGCGCTGTCACGGGCAACGAGCCAGACCTCAGGAGTTTTGCCGACTGCGTGCGGCTGTTGTGCCTGCCGACACCGCGCGACGCCACTCACTTCGAGGAATACCGCAGGGTGGGCAAGGCGCTGGTAAAGGCCTTTCACGTGACCTCCCGCTACGCCGGAGAGCAGCTCTGCTGCTATCTCGAACGGTTCACCTTCGGCTGGGCGGCGCTGCCGGCCTGCACCGACGTTCTACCGAAGGATTTCTCTGCTGCGATGAACGCAGCCATCCTAGGCGCGAACATGGCGGAACATCGCATCTTCGCGGTCAAAGCAGCCGCCCGGCGGAAGGCCATCGAGGAGGAAGAGCGCAGGAAGCAAGAGGCCGAGGAAAAGACGGCCGCGGTGCAGCAGCTGGCCTCCGGTGAAGCGGAAAGCATTCCGGACCATCATCTCGTGGTCGCGCGCCTCTCCAGTGACGAGATGAAGAACCCGAAGCTCAAGGATATCTTGGGTCCGCTAAAGAGCGCCATCAACACACCCTTGCCGCTGGTCGAGTTGCCTCCCTTACACGAAGTCCGCAACGCTCTTCTGTTCGAATTTCCCTATGCTGTTGCCGCCATCGACTTCGCGCTTGCCGATCTCGTTGGCCGTGTGACGATCCGCTTGCGACCACTGTTGCTGGTCGGTGATCCCGGCGGCGGCAAGAGCCGTTTTGTTCGGCGCCTTGGCGAGACCTTGGGCATCAGCGTCTGGCGCGAGGACGCTTCACGCGCCGATGGCGCGGTGTTCGGGGGGACAGATCGGCGCTGGTACTCGGCCGAACCTTGTCATGCGTTTCTTGCGATTGCGCAAGGCAGGATCGCAAATCCCCTGGTCATGATCGACGAGATCGAGAAGGCCGGCACACGGTCAGACTATGGACGCTTTTGGGATTGCTTGCTCGGCTTTCTCGAGCCCGAGACCAATGCCCGCTACCCTGATCCTGCGCTGCAGACGACCCTCGATTTGTCGCAGGTCTCGTACGTCGCCACCGCCAACAGCCTGGATCCGCTGCCCAACCCGATCCGGGACCGCTTCCGCGTGGTGATGTTTCCGAAGCCGACCGCGGATGATCTCGACGCGCTGCTGCCGGCCGTGATTGCCGACCTCGCGAGAGCGTGGTCTCGACCAGAGCTGGATCCCGCCGCTGGACGGCATCGAGCGCGTCGCGGTCGCTCACCACTGGCACGGCGGCTCCGTGCGTCGGCTCCGCCGCATCGTGGAGGCGATCCTGCGCGAGCGCGACGTGCGCGCAGCAAGGAATTGATCATGGCTGGTCAGTCATCCCCATCATCACCGACCTGTCGCAGCACCGCGGCTGCGGCATCGAAATCTGCGGCAGCACCGACGAGGCCGCCTGGCGACCACCGCAGTGACGCGCGGCAATTCCAAGCCTCCGGGTACGCGGCCAATAACGGATTTGAGGTAACGCCATGAGATTGCTGGACGCAAGTGTGCTCGATGGCGAGCTGCTTCTCGCCCTCCACGGAAGCCCCGCCGCACTGTTCGGCGCCAAGGCGGCGATTGCCGCAATTCTCGGATGCGTGGTTCATCTCGTCACCCCGGGAATGATGAGCAGAATAAGGAGCGGCCAGAGGAAATCGAATGAAGCGAACATCGAGTTTCTGGCGCGGATCGCCATCATCGACACCATCGCGAGTGGCTCCTCGGCGGACACGCCCGTCATCGTGCGGCACCGCGGCGTGATGAGCGGTGATCCGGTCTTCCGGGGCACGCGCGTGCCGCCCGGCCCCGTCTTCTCGATGCTGGCCAACAAATCGGCGGACGAGATCGTGCGCATCGACTACCCCTCGCTGTCGCGAGAAGCCATCAAGACCGCCTTACAGCAGGCGTGCCGCTTGCTGGAGCGCGAAGCACCATGGGTCGACTGATGATGATGAGATCGTTTGCACTGATCGAGGGCGACCGAGCCACGATGCTGCATGTGCGGCACGATGGCGACGTCATGGTGTTCGACCGTGATCGCGAGAGCGCGATCCGCTTCCGCGTGCCGATGGACATCGAGGGCGATACGACTTGGCGATTGCTGCACCGCGTCTTGACGGGCCTCGTGCAGGCAGAGGCTCACCTGATCCGGATCGATCGTCTGGTCGAGCGGAGTGAAGACTGGGTGGCGGCCCATCCCGGGCGAGATCGATCCGGAGATCCCGCAGCGCACCCTGCACAGGGCGCACTTCGCCATCGATGCCATGCGCTATCCTGACGATGAAGATTTCCACAGTCCACCCACCGTGTTGCTCGGGATTGGAGAACACGGTCGTGTCGAGCCGACCGGCCAGATCCTGTGGATCGACGCTCATCGCGAGTGGGCGGTGTGCGACGACGGCTTCTGGTGGACACCATCGGAGGAGCCATGATCAAGGTCAGCATCACCCAGAACGGCGAGCTGCTCGACGAGATCGAATTCGATCGCAGCAACCTCATCGATCGCGCCGGCGCTCTGGCCGTCATTCACCGCCACGTCATGGAAGAATGCCCCTACGACGGTCTCTGGCACCGGGTCGAGCATGCAGCCCGCGTCGTCGCCGAGCGCGACGACCTGCTCGACGCGCTGGAGGCGGAGGAGTATCGCCAGGCAGCGCCAGATGCCGATGCAGCGTTGTCCACCACCTCTCCCGACATCTCACCGGGTCCGGATGATGGGACCGAAGTTGGGCCCCCCGGCAGGGTGGCGGCTGACGACGATCTCTACCATCTGGACCGCGATCCGGACGAGACGGACGAGGAGTATCAGGAGCGCTGCCGGATGCTCGGTTGCGACGAGAGCGGCCACATCCGGCTGCCGAGGCGGCGGGCCATGAGGGAGTGTCGGGTCGGCTGCATCATCTGCGGGAGGGCGCTCGAGAACTGGTCCGGCGGAGACAACCAGCCGGTCGGTGGTTTGGCCTTTCAGTGCTCGGGACATTGGCCGAGCGCGGTGTTCGACGCCGAGCCGGGCTGGCTCGAGATCAACATCTGTGAACGCTGCCTGCATCGCGCGGCCGCGCGAAAGCGCGTGCTGCACGGGGATCGCACGGGTTGGCAACCGCCGGCAACCTACCAGCTCTGGCAGTGGCCGAAACGTCGATGAGAAGGAGGCTCACTATGGAATTTTCCAGGCGGGGCATCATGCTCGGAACCTTGGCGACGGCACTCACGTCGGTCTGGGCGCGCATCGCTGGTGCGGCAGGGCTGCCCGTGCAGATACCTCCCGAGAGGCGACCATTCTGGCCTACTGACGTTATCGACAAGATCTACCGCGACACGTACCGGCGGCTGATCGACCCTGACGCATTTGGCGCCGTCTTCGACCGAGCGATCGAGGTCCTTCACGCAAGCAATAACGAAGAGATCGAGCGCGAGGAGGCGGTCGCGCGCATGCTCGCCATACACGCGGAAGCCCTGCGGCATCCCCCTCCGCCGCCCGAGATCGTGCCACTTCGACCCGACGAGGTGGGCGTGCATGACGCGATAGCGTTGCTGCGCCGCGCGATCTCGGGACAGAGTCGGATCGAGCTTGAGCAGCCGTGGGCATCGGTCTTCCACTGCTATGGTGAATTCGAGATCGACGGATGGAAGCTGACCGCTTTCAAGCGCGGTTACGGCATCCAATATCTCGACGCGGCGGTATCGCCCGACGGACGCGTCGATACGTACAGTTCCTGGGACGCGCGTGCAGGCAACCCTGTGCATCTGCTCTCCGACGACGAGCAGGACCGCTTGGACGCTCTGATCGAAAGTGTCGACGTATGACGATGCCGGCAATCATCATCGCGCTCGCCACACTGGTACTGGTTGCCTCATCAGCGGCGCGATCAGCGAACTTGGCCTCCGAAAGCGAGGGGCCGATGCCGCTCCGGACGCCGCCGACACCTCACAGAGTGGGGCTACGATTTTGACCGATAAGAAGTACCCATACTCGATCCAATTGACGGCTCACGAACGGAACACCGTCGGTTCGATTCACATGGCTACCATCTCGATCGCGCGCGATGGAAAGGCCTATGTGTGGGCGGACGGTCAGTTCACGAAATTCACGATGGATCCCCCGCCGGAGGGCGCCATCATAGAGCAGCCGCTGCCGTTCGTTATCCAAGCCATTGCAATGGCCATGCGGCTGAGGTGGAGGCAACAGTGACAACACTCGCGCTGATCGAGGACGACGGTGCGGCCGCGATACAGGTGACGTTCGACGGTAACGAGGTTTGGAGACACCGGCGTGACACGGCGCTCTGATGCTGGGGTCGAGATAGAGGGCGCGGCCAGCGCGAGGTGCGCTAAGCTTTGTTCGATGATGGAGTTGTGCATGTTGGTTGTGACGATTGAACTGTTGCCGTCTGAGGCGTCGCATTCTGCATCCGATAGCGCAGCAGCACTGCACCGCCTTCTAGCACCTCACTACGCTCCAGCGCCATCGCCGTCAGCGGCGCGCGCTGATCGGCCTCGGTCTCCGAAGAGTCAAACACGCTTGGCGCGCCTTTCGCACCATCCACGGCAGGACACAGGATCAGATTGACTTCGTCGACGAGCCCAGCTCGCAAGAAGGCGCCGTTGGTGCCGCCTCCGCCCTCGACCAGCAGCCGCTTCACGCCGAGCTCGCGATTGAGAATGTCCAATGCAAGGGTCAGATCGAGTTGCGAATTCCCAGCGAAAATGTAGGAGACGCCTTCGCTGCGCAGGCCCGCCAGATGCGCATCCGACACCGCTTCTGAAAGGACGGCCACAATCGGATCCCCGCCGATATCAGAGCGGCCCCAGGCGATCTTGCCATGGGTGTCAAGAACGACGCCGTAGGCCTTTGCATCGCGTCGCGCGAACCAATGCTCCCGCACCAAGGTCTCGGTTGTCGAGGCGGGATACGGTTTGCCCTTTGCGAACTCCTGGCCGGTAACGCGACCGATGAGCCAGGCATCTCCAGCGAGTTCTTCGTGCACCCGCTCGAATATATTGGCGACTGCTGCCTTGGGGCGCCAGCGGCTTGGAAGCGTCCGACCGTCGACGCTTGTGGCCATGAGGCAGATCACATGCGGCTTCATTCGCTCGCTCCCGTGCCGTCATTTGCGGCATTGCTCATCGCTCACTTTCTCCATCCAGGTCACCGCATTTTCGTTCAGAGACTCTGGATCGCGATGTGTCTCATCGCTGTCGTCAGACACCCGAGCTGATACTTTGGATTGCCGTCCTTGCAGTGTGCTTCCGGTTGCATTGTCTCGAGCGCACGCACTTTGCGCCGCGAGCCACCGCCATTGAAAGAGTCAAGAACAGGGTTCGGACTATGTGAATCATGCGATCTGCGTATCGATCAGGCCGGGATTCATCGCCGGCGATCTCGTCAAGCCTGTACGCAGGTGACGGCGATCCGGATGATTGCATCCGTCGGTTCTATGATCTTCGGAGTTTCACGGTCCTCATAACGTACATCACGTGGGCCATAAAGAACAGCTCCGCGCACAATCCTGTCCCCTTGCCTTTCGTGATGCCGCGTAAGGCGGACGGTTTCATTTGATACGTTCAACTCGGACGGTGACCGGTCCGGGGCGGTCAAAAATCGAAACGTCACCGGTCATCTGGCCAAGTATGATGATCCCGGGCTCTGGGACACGGCCGTTGCGGTAGTAGATCACAAAGTGGTTGGAGCTCCAGAGTCCCAGTGTACCCGTCGAGAAATCAAGTTGCCGCTCCACCGCGGGCAAGGGCGAAGGCAGATTTCCGGTCTTTTCCTGACGGAGGTGATCGCGCATTTCAATCGTGAGCGGCAACATCCGGACCAGCGATCGGGTCGCGTCGTTGTCGACCAGCTCGGCAGTGACCTTGCCCCAGTCGGAGGAAATCAGAATGCGCTCCTGTGCCATTGCAGCTCCGATGAATCCGATTGTGATAGCGAAAGCGATCGAGAGTCGATTCAGCATTCGGCAGGCTCCCTGATTTTCTGCTTTCCTCGGGCCAGTTTGCTTGATTTACGTCGGCAAGCGCCACTGTCGCACCGCAGGTCCGATGGAAAGCCCAACTAGCGGGTGAGGGACGCTCCGCTCCACCGTTAACTCAAGGTGGAGCTTGCCCCGGAAATCGTTTGGAATGCGATTGGATCGCAGCGCGAAAAGCTGGTCACGCTTCGCTGCCCTAATCTCAGCATCGATCTCGGCGACGTCATGCGCCGTCAGATGCGGCAGCCACACCGCGACCCGAGACGGCACGCCCCTCGGGCTACGCCGCGATCGAGTCCGCCAGGACGTCCGCCCGGACCACGCGATTGCGACCTCGACGTTTGGCCGCATAGAGCGCCTGATCGGCCATGCGCATGACCTTGGCTAGGTCTGCTTCACCCAAGCATGCGGCCAGGCCGATGCTGATCGTCACGCTGACCGACGCGTCGTCGCCGACGACCGACTCGGCGGCGCAGGACTGCCGCAGCTCTTCGGCGTATTGGGCAGCGCGCTCCTTGGATACGCCGGTCATCAGAATGGCAAATTCCTCGCCGCCATGTCTTGCCACCAGCATCTGCTTTCGCTCGGCGAAGGAGCGCAACACCTCCGCGATCGCGATGAGCACCTTGTCTCCGAACTCATGCCCGAACTGGTCGTTGATCGCCTTGAAGCGGTCGATGTCGCACATCAGCACGGTGGTGGGCAGGTTCGCATGGCGCGCCGTGGCCAAGGCCGCTTCGGCGGCCTGGTCAAAGCCCCGTCGGTTGAGCAGCCCGGTCAACTGATCGGTGCCGGAAATTCGCTGCAGCTCGGCGCGCGTCAGCGTTAGCTCCCGCATCATCAGCGCGGACCGGTAGCTCAGGGCTGCGGTCAGCAGTCCCGAAATGGTCATGCTGATCATGATCGACGATGTGGTCACGAAGCCGGCGCGCACGAACGCATCCGGATCGGAGCCGAACTGCAAGAGGCAAAAGGACAACGTCAAGACGACGGTCAGGCCTACGCTCACGGCGGAGCGAGTCGCGGTGTGGCGCAGCGCATCCCTGTGCGTAATGATATCGGTAGCCATTGGCTCCGCCGTCGTAAAACGACCAGCATGAGCCTCCTCACCTTCACGGCAGGTTAAGACAAGCATTGGTCCAGGAGACGCCGTTAATGGGGCCCTAAGGACGAAGCTCAAATTGCTGATATCGCCGCACCTTTTGCGAGTCATTCGTGCTGCATTCGTTGCCGAGACCACTGAATGGCCGTCCTTCAAAACCGTTTTCAGCACTGAAGCAAATTCAGGATCGGCGAGAAGAGCGTCGGCCACGGTGAATGAAGGGTCCTTGATTCACTTAGCGCCGTTACTTACTTCCGACAGCGCGCTGCTTCCGTCATCGCACGGCCGCTACCAACCTCAATGAACTTTCCGGACCCCTGTGCACAGTCTATGCCCCCGTTTTCGCTTTCAGGCCCCGCCTCAAAGGCCGGGTCCTAATCGAGCGCTCGATGACCTTCGTTGGTAAGCACGGGCACGTCGTCGCGCATTTCGACGAGGCCCATTTCAATCAATGTTTTTAGATCATCTGGATTAGGTGGCGTTAATTTGGTTCGCTTGGCTTTGATATCGCGCAGCGCCCAGCGGAAGCGGATCGCCGTGTCTAAATCCATACCGGCTAGTGGGGACAGTGGTTGACTTGTTGTCGCCGCTTCGTGTTCGCGCTCAACCTCAGGGCTAGGTGTAGCCACGGCAGGTTCAAGCTTTACCGCGGAACCGTCGACGGGAGTGTTCTTTGTGGCAATTGGATTGGTCTGTGAAGGTTCGACCACGGTGGAATCAGCTTGCGAGCGGCCTCTAGACGCACCGCCAACATTTCTGCAAACTGGTGAAGTTTGTCGGCTGCGCTCATGTTCCAGTCGCCTTCAACCCAGCCCTACAAGCGGGCAGGGGCGCCGCGGCCCGCCCGACATTCCGGCTTAACGTTTCGAACCGTCGCTGCTCTGGCTAACGAACTGCAGGTCGTTTGGCGTCTTGGTGATATGAGAGAGCCGGCCGTTGTCTTCATATCTCGCTGCGAGATCAAGAGTCGCCTCTTGATGAATGGGTCGGCCTTCTCTGCAAGATCACGTACAGTTTGGGCGCGCTGTTTCTTAAATTCGTCGTCCAACATGATAGGCCCCACCACAACAAACAAAGTGCAATGGAAGTAGTATACTGTCTTGGGCTACTCGCGAAAAGCCTCGTCTCCCGATAGGACCGGAACCTGCAAGCGTTACCGCGGCTGCAGTCGCACCTTCTTGGGTTCAAGGGCGCGATCAATTGCCGTCTTCGCCGCGGTGATGGCGTGATCCCGGACGCGCGCCTCCTCATGCCGGCGCCTCTCCTGAAGCCGGACAGACCATTTCCACTTTCTGTCGATGCCCTGGACTACTTAATCTCGAAGCCTCGATACTCCATGCCCCTAGCTCCACTCCTCCTGTTGACGCTGGTCCGGCCGCGGCAGGGATCTGAGCGCGTAGACAACAAAGCCCGCCGATTCACGCTGGCGGGTTTCTCTTGCGGTGTACTGCCCAGGAGACCTAAGCTGTCGCCCACTGGTTCAAAAGGGAGAGGACAGTGGCGACAGGTACGGTAAAGTGGTTCAACGCAACGAAGGGATATGGATTTATCCAGCCCGACAGCGGCGGCAAGGATGTTTTCGTGCATATTTCAGCTGTTGAGAGAGCCGGCCTGAGCAGCCTCAATGAAGGTGCCAAGGTGAGCTATGAAGAAATGAGCAACCGGGGCAAAACGTCCGCGGAAAATCTAAGAGTCGGGTGAATTCAAGTCAGCTGGCTCACGCCGGCATGGCGATTATCCCCACGGACCCACGACGTCGGCTAAACATGGGTCACCAGCGGGCTTCTACGTGGATTTGGATGCAGGGACCACAAACGCAAACCCCTGCCGGTGAAGTCGGCAGGGGTAAGCAAACGAGGTGGATGACAAGCGCGCGAGCCCTTAAGGCCCGGTGGCCCGTCAAGGACCCTTGCGGCACCATAAAACCGATCATGCCCGGCCCTTCAATGATACTGATGTATAGGCCGGTGCCCTCTTTTGACTCGCTTATCCAAGCAGCACCGGGGTGCGCCAAAGCCGAAGCTATCTGGTCAGGTGCTCCAACATGGCCTCGCAGGCCTTCTCAGCTTCGGCGAACGTTTTAAAGGGTGATCCGCCCACCTTGATAGCAGGCTGGTTGATATTGATGGGGCGCCAAGAGGCTACAAAGCCAGGCTTCCCGTGGAGTCCAGGACCACTGCTACTCTCGTTACTGATTACAAATGAGAAGCCGCGCTCGCTCGCGCTCCATGTCTCGAGCTCCTTTGTCCCGGGAGCAACGCGGCTGAAGTGCATGGCCACTCAACCCCCAAGCGAGCCAAAACGGCGCCAGAGAATTCCGGCTAGGCCGGCAATCCCGCTGTTATGTCGGAGTAAGCAGACGGCCATTCGGCGGCAATTACTAAGTTTTCCTGAGAGTGCAAGTTCCCAAAAAGACACGCCGCCGAGATCAAAATGGCATGCCCGGCGGCGCTTATTCCTAAGCTGGGACACTATCCCCAGCGCTTCATACACTGCAGGTCCCGTGCCACAGGGCTATGACACCGGCGACCAGCTGCACGGCCTGTGAAACTGCAATTCCAATAAATTGTTAATCACGGCTTACCACGCATGGCTTAATCGCGGAAAGCCCCAAGCCCACCGCGAGAGTACGGAAACCCGCCGATCTCAACCCGCCGGGTTTCTGCATGGCGCCCAATTTTGCCAAGAATCACACACACGCTGAACAAGCCATTCCGGTGGGTGACCGTAGTGGTTGGCTCGGCGCATGTCGTCCGGAAACCTGTCGTGCGCCGGGCCGCTTTTAAGGCTTACTGTTAGGCTGCGTGTGGGTTCTTGGATGGGGTTGCCGGCATCGTCGCAGAGAGCGTTTCGATGGCTGACTGTTCTTCCGCAAGGCGCTTGGCAATAAACTCTCGTTCGAGGTCCGTCAGGCGAGTCATTAGCGGATATGCAAAGCACTGATGCCCAAGGTCCGCTCCTCCCTGCACTCGTCTCATCGCTCCTCATCAGGATGAACCCACTTGTACGGAGTGATCTCGCGTTGCTCGGTCAACTTGATCATGCGCACAGGCGGCTTGTAGCGGCGCGTGCCGCAAGACCGACATCGGAAGGACGGCTCTAGCTTCCAGATCGGCGTATCACGCGCCCTGCGGATTGCATCAAGCGGCAGGCTCGCCCTTGTCTTGCATCGGCAGCATTCGATCTCCAGCCAGCCGTAACCGCCGTTCAGGCATTGGCCAATTGTTGGAGACGGCTGGGCCGGGCCGCCATAGCCTTCCATGCGCACCGACCATGCTTCTGCCTCGGCACGATCAGCGGCACGGGCGGCCTTCTTAGCGTTTTGGCGGGCTGTCCGGGCGCGCATATCCGCGCCCATGATCCGGCCGCCCCAGATAACTTCACGGTTCTTCGTGCTCATGGCTTTCAATTACAGCGTCACCGAAGCCCCTGAGCAATCCACGAGACCTAGCTGTTTATCGGGCCCGTGCCGCTTTAACTTGGTCAAGCGCTTCGCTGCGCTCCCCGCCAGCGGTAAATTAGGAAGGTACACAACAATGGCGCGGTGTTGCGTTTCGGTAACCCGTTCTCTGCCTTCAAGCGATAAGCTCAGTCGTTTTGGGAGACATCATATGGATGTGTATTTGAACACCAGACGTGATCTGCTCGTTGTGAAGAAGGGATTTCCGATACCGCCTATTGCGCCGCCGGGAAAATGGCGCAAGAGCAAGAATCGGGTTGTCAAAGTTAGCGAGGAGATTAGGTCAGCGCTTCAGACGCAGGGCTACTACATGCGCAAGCTGAGAGACCTGCATACTGATCGAGACTAGTGGGAAACATCTATCGCAGCAGCTCTCCAGAAATGTGCAATCTCTACAGCATCACGACGAACCAAGAAGCGATGCGCGCGCTCTTCCGCGTGATGAACCGTTACGTCGGCAACCTGCCCCCCATGCCAGGCGTGTTTCCCGATTATCCCGCGCCCGTCATTCGCAATGCGGGCACCGAACGCGAGTTGGTCCTGATGCGCTGGGGCATGCCGCCACCGCCGCGCACTGGCGGGCCGCCGGTGACCAACATCCGCAATACGTCCTCGCCGCATTGGCGCGGTTGGCTGGAGCCGGAAAATCGTTGCCTAGTGCCATTCAACAGCTTCGCGGAGTATGCGCCTGAGCCGAACCCGGAGACCAAGAAAAAGGACGTCGTCTGGTTCGCCATCAATGATGATCGGCCGCTGACCTGCTTCGCGGGCATCTGGACGGAGTTCAAGGGTGATCGCGGGACCAAGTCGAAGCCCGTTCCTGGACCGCACAATGTCTACGGCTTTCTTACCACGTCGCCCAATGCCGTCGTCGACCCGATCCATCCGAAGGCCATGCCGGTCATCTTGCAGACGGACGAGGAACGCGACGTTTGGATGCGTGCGCCGTGGGATGAGGCCAAGGCGCTGCAGCGGCCGCTGCCAGATGACGCGTTGAAGATCGTGCTGCGAGGAGCGGACAAGGAAGACAAGGTTGCTGCATGAAATACGCTACCGCTCGCCGCTGATTGGTGGACAGGGGCGAGCACCCTTGTGAACTCCGCTGGGTGTCAGAACTTGAAATGGCCGCGCCGCCGCCGGGCCTCCCGAGGTGGGCGGTTCGATTCCGTCCGTTCGAGCGCGCATCTCTCTTCCAAAGTCTGGTTCAGGACAGACGCGCGGCTAAACAAGTCCTATGAACCGAATTTCAATGCTCTCCGACTAATGGAGAGATGCGCTGATGAGGTGATGCTCATGCTTGCGGTGAGTACCACGCCGCACGTTCCCGTGATCCTGCCGGTGAAGAAATAGCCGCCCAATCGCGGCCTTTTCCATCACCTTCACAAAATCGTCGCACTACGTCCCTCTAGGGTAAGGGACCTTCCGCCAATTCCATTAGCTGCATAAAGAGCTGCTGGGCGGTCAAACCTCAGGGGTGCGTAATGACCAATGCCGACCGTTTGGAGCCAACACCACGCGAGCGCTTTCTTGAAGCGGCACAGAAGGAGCTTGCCGCCTTTGAGCGCAAGGAAAATGAGTTTCGCAAGAAGCTACGTAAGGAGCGCGCTGCAGAGCTGCGGTTGCCCAGCGCCAAAAACGACGATGTGAATTAGTCAGAGCTGTAGCAACACCTTCAAGAAAAGAAACCTGTAGCTTTGGTTCAGTCTTCCCCCGGGATACGGACTATAGTTCTCTGACTTGAGCCGTCCCGAAGCTGCCCGTGGGACTGCTCTCGCTTTCTCTCTCGACCAAAATTCACGTGCACCACAGCATGCATTCAAATCGCACGAGCTTGGCCGCAAGCGTCGCGGGCCAGCGCTACATGTCAACGCTAACTGATCCGCAGGGCTTGAAGGTTTGGAGCGAGCGCCCGTGCAAGCACCCCTCATTTTTTTGGGCGTAGGCAAGCACGCCCATGATAATCAAAGCCACCACGACCAATACGATCACTAGCTTCTGCACCATTGCTGCCATTCCAAGGTGACCTCATGAACAAGGCGGCCAGGCGCGAACCGTGGGATCAACGCCGGGGGCCGCGCTCCCTCTCGTCGAGCCGACCATGGGACTCGGACTGAAATTATCAGCGAGAGGTCGCGCAATCGAGACCGTTGCGGGTGTAGATCGTCACCCTGCCCTTGTTCAGATGGATCTGCAGGCGGTAGCCATCGTACTTGATTTCGTGAAGCCAGCGGTCGCCAACGGGCACCTTCGTCCGGAGACATGCAAGCTGCAGTCGAATGAATCGCGGCATTTCCGAAGGCTTCGCGCCTTCGACCGTCCGTGCCAGGAAGCTCGTCTGGGTTCGCTTCACCAACTACGCAACTCACAGAATGCCCGCCGCGGCCGGAGGGCGACGACGGGCATTTTAGTTAATTACTGCGAATTCCCAACAATCAAGGGACGCGATCCTTCTACCACTAATGCTATAGGGCTTGTTGAGAAAGTAATCCCGGCCCAGCGCCGCTTCCGCATACTGATCGATCACGACAATGATGGCCTGGACGTGAGCGTGGCACCATTCTTCCCGGCTTATCCGAACTTCGCCAGGGCTCTTATCCAAGGCGGGTTATCCGTGTTGTGGTCGCACCACTTGAGTGGTCCTGACATCGCTGGCTTCCGTTAATGAAGTCGTCCAACTCCGCCCGCTTACGCGAGAGCAGCAGCTGCACCCTCACGCTGTCCAGGCCGGATTGACTTAGGTGGCTGGCAACCGAGCCGAGTTCGACGATCTGCCTACGCAGGGTCTGGACGCGGTCATCGCTCACGGCGGCCGAGCGCCCCTTTCGAGGGCTTCCTACTGAAAGCGCGATACTCCATCTTCAGTCGCTCATCGACGTTGAGGAGCCTCCTCCGAGCCTGTTCCGCTCGCTGATAAGACCAAGCATGACGGTGCATGGCCATCAACTGCGTTGAGGCCTCAGAGCAGTCCTCCTCTCGGTTGACCTGACTGGCGGATCGTCGCCTCCGCGCTCAGCATCTCAGAACGTAAGGAGCTGATTTTCCTGCGGATTTCGCTTAGTCTATTATCCGGCCATCCGGATTTTTGTGTGGAATTCTTAGGTTTAGACTCGTCGCTTGACTATATAATCAGGATTATAATAATCCATATTATATTGATGGAGCGGTCTATGTTTGTCGGTCGCGAACAAGAATTGGTGGATTTGGACCGGGAATTTCGTACCTCACGGGCCTCGCTGGGCATCGTCTATGGCCGCCGCCGAGTCGGCAAATCGACGCTCCTACAGCACGCCGCAGAACACCACGGCAAGTTCGTCTATTTCCAAGCGACGAAGGTCGATGAATCCCTAAATCTCTCAGCCTTCAAGTCGGAAATCGCAAGAATCATCGGGGCCGCCCCCCTGCTCGACGGCATCGGCGACTGGGCAGGCGTGTTGCACTATCTCGCACGCGCTGCCGAGACTCACCGCGGGCTTGTCGTCATCATCGACGAATTTCCATATCTGTTGGATGGCAGGGATTCGCTTACCTCGGTCATCCAGAAGTTTTGGGACAGCAAGGCAGCGGAACGGGGCAACCTGAAGGTCGTGCTGTGCGGTTCATTGATCGCGCACATGGAGAGCCTGCTTTCGGAGCGCAATCCTCTCCACGGAAGGCGGACGTTTTCGCTCTCATTGGAGCCGATGAGCCTGCGGGAAGCCGCCGAATTCCTCCCCGACTACTCTGCGGCCGAGCAGATCGCGGCGTACGCGACGTTCGGCGGCATCCCACACTACCTGCAGATGTGCGACCCCCACGCTCCTCTTCAGGAGAACATCGAGCGGCTGCTGTTGGCGAAGACTGGCGCCTTGTTCGAAGAGCCCGAATTCCTGCTGCAATCGGAACTCAAGGAACCTCGCCGGTATGCGTCGATCGTAGCCGCTATCGCCCGCGGCGGAACGAAGCTTGGCCAAATCGTCACTCGCGTGCCCGGCATCAAGGACACGGCGCAGGTAACACCCTATCTCGAACCTCTGATCCGGATGAGGATCGTCGAGCGGATACGCTCGCTCGACGCCGATGAAAATTCACGGGACAATAGGTACTATGTAAGCGATCCGCTGTTCCGGTTCTATTACAGGTTCATTCTGCCGAACGCGTCCCCGATCTCTCTCGGATTCGGAGGACAAGTCTACGAACAACAGATCCAACCTCATCTCGCGGACTACATGGGCTGGGCATTCGAGCAGGTTTGTCGCAACCACATCCGTTTGCACGCGCAGGAGCGTTTCGGCGCGCCGGCGTCGGAGATAGGCAAGATCTGGGGACCCGACTTCGACATCGATATCGCCGGTAGCCTCCTGGATCAGTCGAGACTCTTCGGCGAATGCAAGTGGGAGAACGCCCTTTTAGGCGAATCGATACATCGGGATCTGCTCGAAAATGTATCCAAATCGAAGTTCGCCACGGAAGGAAGGACGCAAAACACCGTATATTTCTCCCGCAAGGGCTTCACCGATGGCCTCCGCAAATTGGCGGCCACGGATGCGAGCGTTCAGTTGATCGGCACAGATGAGCTTGTCAAAGCGCCCGCATATGGATGGAATGGTCCTTCGGGCCCTTGAGCCGTCATAATAACCGGGCCCGGATCTTGCCGGCTATATAAAATGTCGAGCGGCGTTTTGCTGACTGACGGCCTCCAAACGTTCGCACGCCCATGGCGTCATTCCACACGATAATCCGGATAGCCGAAAAGAGAGGTACGTGCCCGCTTTCTCCGACCAATAACAGAAATTTATATTACATATCTCGTTTTTCACGTAACGGAGGTCGCATTCACATTCTCGCAATGGAAGGTGTTCTTGGCCGTCAACGCAGACAGTCATGATAGAAACCCGGCACTACCCAATACGATTCGGAGTAAGAATGGCAAAATCTAAGAAAGTAGTTCGCCGCGCGTGGACAAAAGACGATGTTCGAACAATGAAGACGATGGCAAAATCCAAGTCAGGCGTCGCCAAGATCGCAAAAGCGTTGAAGCGAACTCCCGGTGCCACCAGCGTCATGGCTGCAAAGCTTGGTGTGTCTCTATCAACGCGCGCTTAACCCACAGTGCGACGGGCCGGGCTACGGTCTGTCGCAATTTTCACAATCCTTTCGTACGCAAATAGATCGAGCCACGCGCTGCACCATTCCTGACGCGACCGCGTGGCCGAATTTGTCGAGCGATTTACTGTTGGTAACGCTGCGCGCGGATTGACTACGGTATAGCCTCGCAGCGAGCGCGCGTGAATTCTCGTTGCGCGCCCGCCCGAGTTAGTATCATACGCCATACAGGTGCCACTTCCGCCGCCGTACTGCGCCGACAGACGATCACCTGCCCGTTGCGGGTGGTCGCAGACAGAGCCTATAGCATTGCATCACCGCCCATTACGCGAACGGCCGCTTTGCGGCCCGGAGCAGACATTTTCCGCCCGGTTCACGCTCCGATAAGATTGGCAGATTACGTTGATCTGATTTACCGGAACCACGCACTGTATCTGCGGTAGACCAGGATCGGAACATGCTAAGTCGGGTTAGTCTCCTCTGCCTTTTTGCGATTGCGTCAGTATCTTCCGTCGGTCCTGCAGACGCGCAAGACGACCTTATCGAGGGGGCTTGGCAACAAATTGAGTCGAGCGCTCGGAAAGCTCAGCGTAGAAACCTGGGTGAGTTGAGCGACGAGATCGGGACGCGCTCGCGCAAAGGCAAGCTTGAGAAGAGTATTGAGAATGGCGCCGCTCAGAACCGTCGTCAGGACGAACAAACCGGCGCGACGTTTGCCTATGGCAAAAAGGAATGTGGTCACAACCGTGACCAGCAGTGCAAGTACCGCGGTACTGCCCAGTGCGGTGATGTCTCACACACCGTCAAGCAACCATGGCGGCCCTATTGGCCGCGACAAGTCGGACGCATGGCGAAAGGCGACCATCAACCAACGGTCGAACGCGATAGGCTCTCCTTCGGTCACTTCCAGTGCGATGAACGCAAAACCGAACAGAAGAACGGCGACGAGCAAGGTCGGAGCCCCAGACTTCAGATGCCTGGCAGCATTCTGCGATCCAGTTGTTCTCATCTTCGCCTCCGGGGAGTTCAACTTTCCAAAATTTCTCCAAAGAAGTGAAGTTTGGCGGCTAAGCAAGCAGTGGTAAGCGGATTATGCGCTTTGCCAAAAGTCCAAGCCGCGGCCCGAACTGCGCCGGCTTCCATTCACGGCTACGTCGCCGCCACTACGGACTGGACGTTGGTGAGCAAGGCTACGGCGCAGTGACCGAACAGCGCCTCTACCAGCTGATAAGACAGACGAAGCCCGGCGCCGACCAACGTTCGAAATCGAGTTCATCGGCCCGGGCGCCGAAGCGTTTGCGTTCACGTTCGGCTGACCTACCGATCGCGATCCTTCACCAGTTGTTATGGAAGAAGTCGGCCAGTGGCCCCGAGGCCTATTTGCTGACTTCAGCCCGACCCAGTGTTTCCAACAGACGGTCCAGGAACGCTGCTTGGCCTTTCAGCATCTTAAGTCGCGCCTCGGCAATGCCAAACCAGGACGCGCGATCGATCTCAGGAAATGATAGCCGTCGCCCAGACCGCGGAGGCCATTCCATCTCGAACGTGTTGCTCTGAAGATCGGCTGGGTCCCAGTCCTCTTCAATTGCCCACACGTGGACGACCTTGCCGCCCGGTTGCTTGACACTGCCAAGCGGAATGGCTTCGCCGCCCGGACGATAGCCGGTCTCTTCGGCGAACTCACGCTGTGCGGCCGAAAGCGGGGATTCGCTAGACCCAATCAGGCCTTTCGGAATAGTCCATGCACCCTGATCCTTACGACTCCAAAACGGGCCACCCGGGTGTCCCAATAGGACTTGGACGCCCCCGACCCTTCGGAATAGTAAGAGACCTGCGCTTTGTATTTTCGACGAGACGCGATCAGGCATGACCCTGAGGTCTAGCACATTGTCGCGCTCAATGTTCAGCTACCGCCAAGTGCGGTGGGGAAAATCGGAATAGGACTCCTCCGCCGACTATTTTAAGTTAGCCAGTTTCTCTCTGTTCTCAATTGCCCGGTCGACGCTCGCGAACATTCCCAGTACACATCTTCGGGCCGCCTCGTGGTACTCGCCCTCGCTGCGTACCACGTTCTTGGCGATCTCATTCCTCGTTTCTTTAGTTTTGAAAATCTTGGGAAGCCGGGCGAAAACCGCATCAACTGCAGCCTGCATTTCGTCCGCTTTCTTACTATCGAGCAACATGCGCCATCTCCTTGCCTGCATGGCCTGCTTACAAAGGTAAGGGGGCCTTTGAGACATTCACCAATTGCTAATATTTCAGGTCGCCCTGAACCCTCGATGAATGCCCTCGAATTCAAAAAAGGCCGTACGAAAATTGATCGTTCTGTCGGGTCCACGACAGAGAGAAGAGCTCGTCAGCATCGTCGCAACGTAATCTTGTGAGGGACGGCCCATAATGCCTATCAAGCAGAACCCATCGACCAGCATGGCGGCCGATGCGCTTACTTCAATACCTCATATTCGAACGCGACGCCCGCTGGATCGCGCTTAACCAATCTCACAGAGTGGCGGTAAGGCCCTCCGCGTCCTGCTCATGTGCGAAGTACTCGGTGTTGAAGGCGAACGTCGCGCCATGCTTCAGCCCATCGAGATGTTTGCCCGCGTCCTCATTGGACACCTCCTCGATTATGTCAGCTCTACCTCCCGTTACGACGACATGAATATCACACCAGTGCTTGCTTGACCGAGAATCGCAACTCAGATTCGATGCAGCTTTCCCGCACGGAGGACAGCCGTGTCAGACCCTTTCACCGACTTCATGACTGGGCAACTCTCGGAACGTCACGCAGCGGAGGATCGTCGGGTTTTCCGCTTTGTGTACGTCGGCCTCGCCGGGCTTGTTGCTTTGGCTTTTGCCAATCTGTTTATCTGACCACGTCGGGCACGGCGGCCATCGGCCTGCCGCACGCCGGGCACGCCTTCCGGATCGGGTGGAGCGCCGTCATTTGGAATTCCCCTGCTGCCGCAGCTTAGTGCCGTGACTGGGGCGGACACAAGCGGGTCGCGAAAGTTGCTTGGGGCACGCTGACGCCGAACGATGTGGTCGGGCTCTTGACTTGGCCGGCGTCGGCGTCGTGAATTGTGCGGCAGGCGATGTCGTTGTGGGGTGAATCATGGATCGGGAGTTCTACCGGCAGCAGGCGCAGCGCGTCCGCGATCTGGCCGAGAAGGCAGATCGTTTCACCAAGCAGCGCCTGCTGGACCTGGCCGGTCGGTATGATGCAAGGGCCGTCAGTCCTTCCACGGCGTCAAAGATGATCGAACGGCCGCTGCCGCGCACCACGCTGCCCGACTCAGCCTTCCTCGGGGCCGGCGAGGCATGAAACCGGCAGGCCCCGAAATCCGGTGCGATGCCTGCAACGGCACTGGCTCTGCGCCGGCCTATGAGCGGGAGCCCGGCCGCAGGATCTACCCAGGCCCCGCTGCAAAAAGTGCGGAGGCAAGGGGCGGATCCTCAAGTCCGAGTAAGCGGCCGAAACGTGCCGCTCTACGCCGGTTGGGGCCTCGTAGTGCTCAATCTTGGCGTCGAGTTCTTTGCAGGCTTCGCACATGGCCTGACCCCTTCAGCGGAAACCAATCTGAGCAGGGGTCTGCCCGGGTCCTAGCGACTACCTGGCTGCAAGCCGAGCATTCAGACCGACCCTAGCGTCCATCAACGTACCTCCACGCCGGGCCTAAAGGCTTCCTTCGATTTGATCACGGCGAGTGATCGATTAATGGTCTCTTTGTCGGCGTTGGCGTTGTACTCCATTCGCCATCCATTGCTCATGACATAGGCCTGTCCCTTGTCTTCGAACCCGTGGTGAACGCCTTTGAACAGCACGAGTTGAACCTTGTCGCTAACAATTTCTTGGCAAACTTTCGGATCGTTAGCGTTGTCCTTGTCGCCCGTAAAAATGATGAGCTGCGTCGAGAACTTTACCTTGGTCAGACCAGCACAACCCGGCGAGACGGCAAAGACAACGGCGAAAGTGTTGCGGTGATTGGATGAGTAGTGCGAATGGCTGACCATCATCACTGCGGTACCGCCATTGCTCCGACCCATCACGTAGACTTCGCTGGGGACAGCAAGCTTGTTCTCGATCAGATAGTCGAGCACCGAGTAGGCGTCTTCGGCTCGCCGCCAGCCCCAGTGGTAATTGGCTTCGCCGCAAGTCCGTTTAACGTTGCGTGGCTTGAAGCTGTCGAGGATCACCACGCCAATGCCATTGTCGAGAAAAACCTTGGCCTTTTCCTTGGCCCAAATGGCGACCGCCTTGGACAAGCCGGTGCAGCCGTGCATCAAGATGATGAACGGCACCGGACCGGTGCTGCCTTTAGGCTTGATGATTTCGGCACTGAGCACACCGTCCTTCTGCACCTTGCTCCCTTCGTCCGGTGCACCATTGAGAAAGTTCTTTGACAAGCCTGAGCGGTGCTTGTTGTCTGGAGTGTAGACTGCATCATAGTTGTGCGCGTAGTCACCCTTCCAAGGTACCTCGACCATTTCGGCTGACGCTGCCGTGGTGATTAACGTCAGTATCAGCATCGGGAAAATCCGTTTCATTTCTTACGTGTCCCGCGGAAAATAAAGGCGTGAGTGTAAGGCTGATCGAGGGTTGAGGATACTCCGGGCCGAGAGGATTCGGCGTCGCGGTTAATCGGCACGGCGCGCCAGCCTGCCACCTCGCCAGGAACGGCAGGCCACGCGACCTTGCGTTTGGTTGCGGCCCTACTCCTGGATTAGATCGGCGCGAAGCGCTCGCTACCCTGCAGCCTGTTGACAGTGGATGAAAAACGCATTCCTCGCCCTGACCGCTGCGGCGCTGCTGGTGCTTGTTGCATCGGCCACCGCGCTCGTGAACGACACCGGGGCGCTCTCGGTATCGCCGACGTCGCGGGCCATCGCCCGAGACGTCGGCGATATCCAGCGACCGGCCGGTCAGGGCCTTCTAGGAGAGACGGTGCACGGGTGAACCTCCGAAAGCGTGTGTTAGCCAAAACGGATCAGAAGGGTGAAATACCCGAGGAGCAACAGCATGACCCCACACATCCCCGAGGAGATTTCCACCAGCTTGATCGACTGGAGTCCCTTCGTGCTCGTGGGCAACTCGATGCCGCCCCGAGATCCTAAGGAAGACGAAGAGGACCGCGCCGACGAACCACCGGTCGTGCGCAAGCCAGACGAGACTAGCGCTCATCCTGCGAAAAGGCCAAAGCGCCGGCTTGTGGCTCGCGTGCATTTGGCGCGAAAGACCGGCGCGGTATCGTCCCCCACCAGACAGCAGACGATGAGATTAGTATCGATTGCGAGAATGCCGCCGTTTCGCCTCGGCGGCGATCCCTGGCTCCATATCCGCAATCGACGTTGCTGGCCCCTTATAGGGTAGGGAGCCGAACACGTCTTTTGGTCGGGTGGGCGCAAAGACAGGCTTCGCCTTCAACAACACGCCCTCGGGCGTATCCTCCACCATCAGTTCCGTTCCCGCTGGCCAGTGCCGCTGTTCCCGGATCGCCTTGGGCAATATCACCTGGCCCTTGGTCGAGACGGTGGTGGTCAGTTTCTGTCTGGTGGACATGGCGGCTTCACCCGGTAAGACAAGAGCTAAGATATTCGTGCTTGAGCCGGATGGCAAAGGCCCACCTATTCGGGAACCCGCGGCCCGTGGCGTGCCTGATGATGCTTGATTTGACCGATTGCTACGAAGCCAAAGTCGGCAATACGTATCCACATACTCCGGTGAAGGCGGAAATTGAGCTGGCGAATTCGGTCTGACGAGGCAGGCAGCGTGGCTGTCGGCGACTGCGAGCCGATTGTTCTTCGCCGACGTGGCTCTAGATCTCCTTCGGTTCAGTTGAACGCCTCAGATCCAGGCGGCGATCGAACCGGTCAAGACGTCCACCCGCGCGCAAGGCCGCGCCGGCCAGGCTTGGACGAGAAAGCGGCAGGCCCGCCCCGGCGCTGGGCGCGGTTCGACCGTTGACAACCTTGAATAGGCCGCGGCGGCCCGCAAACCCGCCCAAAATTCAGCGTTGCGTTCGGCACAATTGGGGATTTTCTCCATGCTGACCCAGATCTATGAGATTTCCAGCCCGGACGAAGCGCGGGGCGTTTCGGAGATCGGTATCGACCACGTCGGGATTCTGGTCGGCGACGGCGAGTTTCCGCGCGAGCAGCCGCTCTCCCAGGCGGCGGAAATTGCGGCTGCGATAGCGGCGCCGGCGAGGTTTTCAGCGCTGTTTCTCACGGCGCGAGTGGACTTGATCATCGAATGGGCGCGCGCGCTTCAGCCGGCGATCGTTCACCTTGGCACAGCGCCTGAGCTGCTCGCTGCGGATCAGTTGGCTACAATCAAAGCTGTGCTGCCGGGCAGATTAATCATGCGGAGCGTGCCAGTCTACGGGGAGGAAAGCGTCCGCATCGCTCGGAGCTATGAGGGCGTTGCGGACTATCTTCTGCTTGACAGCCACCGCCCCTCGGACAAGCAGATCGGCGCGCTCGGCCTTCCGCACGACTGGAGCATCAGCCGACGCATCGTCGAAGCGGTCGGCACCCCCGTGATCCTCGCCGGAGGGCTTGGTCCCAACAATGTCGCACAGGCGATCAGCATTGTCCGGCCGGCCGGCGTCGGACATCGCCAAGATGACGCAGATGACCCGGAACGGACATTTGCTCCGAACGAACTCGATCCCCGCGCAGCTCGTTTGGTGTCTTTGATCGTATCGCGCATCGGTGGTATGACCATGCGCGCTGCATCACGTGGAAACCCGACAAGTGTTCTGCAAGATTATCGTTAGTTTCTGATGCAACGTCTGCCGCTTCGCACCCGGGCTCGACTTCGTGACGTGACTAAGCCCCTGGGACAAGGCGCGGTGGGTGCGTTGACGATCGGAATCTTGCGTACCGCCCGCTATTTCGATCCGATCAAGACTGCCAACCTGTTCGGCCAGATCGCCCGCTCAGTCGGGCCCATGATGCGGGAGCAAAAGATCGGTCGCGCCAATCTGACCGCCGCATTTCCGGAGAAGCCGCCTGCAGAGATCGAGGCCATTCTCGCAGGCGTCTGGGATAATCTCGGTCGAGTCGGCGCCGAATTCGCGCATCTTGATCACATCTGGGAGTACGATCCCGCACGGCCCGAGGATAGCCGGATCGAAATCGAGAAGCGCTCATACGAATTGTTTACGCAGCTGCGGCTCGACGGCAAACCGGCGCTGATCTTTGCAGGCCACCTCGCCAACTGGGAACTTCCCGCGCTGGCTGCCGTTGCGCACGGGCTGGACGCCGCGATCCTGTATCGCCGGCCCAACATCGCGTCGGCCGATCGCATCATCCAGGATATGCGCGCCGTAAAGATGGGCACACTGATTCCGGCTGGTCGTGACGCACCCCTAAAACTTGCGGAGGCCCTGAAGAATGGTCAGCATGTCGGGATGCTGGTCGACCAGTATCTTGCCAACGGCGTCGAGGTTACTTTCTTTGGCCGCAAGACCAGGGCCAATCCGACGCTGGCCCGGCTGCTGCGGCAGATCGAGTGCCCGGTTCATGGCGTACGCATCATCCGCCTGCCCGGACACCGCTTTCGTGCCGAATTGTCCGAAGATGTGAAGCCGGTCCGCGACGCCGCCGGGCAAATCGACATTCAGGGAACGATGCAGGCGGTCACGTCGGTGATCGAGGGCTGGATCCGGGAATATCCCGATCAGTGGCTGTGGCTACACCGTCGCTGGCGGTAGCGCCTGCCTAACCCCCGTGGCCCTCACCGGAGGCATACCGTCCAGCTCGGCAATGCGGCGGTCAATCTCACCGATCACGCGCTTCGAGAACGGCCCGAGGTGCATGTACAGCGCCATCAGCATCACGATGTAACGGAGAGCGCCTGGGTTGGTCTTTGCGACCTCGACGAAGGTCTTCCAGAAGGGCTCGCGAACCTCCGGCACGGCCCGCATGATCTCGTGTACGCTGTCGATGCCGCCAAGTCTTTTGCGCACGTCGCCATCCGGCAGGTCGCGGCGCCGGTCGGATCGGTCGAGCATGACGGCGAGCCGTGACAGCCGTCCTGCATATGCTGTCGGACTGAACACGTGCCCGAGCACGGCCTTATAATCGCTAAGGACATCACGAAGCGGACGCTTGGTGTCGAAGTTGCAGCCGAGCGTGCATTGGTCGCCCGCCTGCTCGACGTTCATAAGATCGTGGCCTTTGTGCAGGCGGCCTTCCTTGGCTAACCGGCGCGTCAGCTGTGTGCCAGGCAGCGCATAAAGCAGTCCAACCATGCAGACCGGAATGTTCGCCTCCTCGATGAAGTCGATCATTGCCTGTCCCATCGAGGCTTTCTCGGTATCGAACCCGACGATGAAGCCCGCGGTGATGAACATGCCGTATCCATAAATCTTATGGATGCACTCGGCAATGTTGCGCCTGGTGTTCTGCTTTTTCTTCATCTGCACGAGCGTCTCTGGATCCGGGCTCTCGATGCCGACGAAAATTCCGAAGAAGTTCGCTTCCTTCATTGACTGCAACAGCTCGCTGTCGTCCGCGATGTTGATCGAGGCTTCGGTCGAGAACTCAAACGGATAGTCGTGCTCTTCCAGCCAGGCTTTGAGCCGCGGCAGTAGGGTGCGGAGGTTTTTCTTGTTGCCGATGAAATTGTCGTCGACGAAATCGACATGCCCACGATATCCGTGATCGTAGAGCGCTTGCAGCTCAGCGAGAATCTGATCGTTAGTCTTGGTGCGCGGCACGCGACCATACAGCTCGATAATATCACAGAACTCACAGGTGAACGGGCAGCCACGCGAATATTGCACGCCAATGAACAGATAATGATCGAACTTGATCAGATCGTAGCGGGGCATCGGGCTTAGCGTGACGTCCGTCTCGAATTTCTCGGCGACAAACACGCCCTTGCGCTCGCCGCTTTCCCAGGCGGCGATGAAGTGCTCGATGATTTGCTCGGCCTCGCCGAGCACCTGGAAGTCCGCGTCCGCGTAAAGATGCGGGCTGGAGGAGATGTCAGGCCCACCGACACATACTGGCTTGCCGTGCAGGTGGGCGAGATCGATCAGGTAAATGGCATCGGGCTGCTGGTTGAGCATGCCGCCGATCATTACGAGATCGGCCCAGTCGAGGTCCGCGTCCGTCAAAGCCTCGGTGTTACGGTTGATGAGACGGATGTCCCAATGCTTCGGCAACATGGCGGCGACGGTGATCAGTCCGAGTGGCGCCGCCGGATACTTCGCGCCGACGAGTTCGCAGGCTTCCGTATAGTTCCAAAACGAGCTCGGAACGAACTTCGGATAGATCATCAAGACGCGGCAGGGGGTCGTCATGCTGCTCCGGCCCGGGCGTTGAGGGCACAATGCCACGCAGTTTGTCGGGGCTCAAGAGCTCGATTCGCTCGTCGATACAGCCATTGAGAGTCTGGGGGCGATTGTCAGATGCGGCGATGCTGGAGGGCGGAGTTCCAACAGGAGGCATAGGTAGGCACCGTTTCCGCGGGAAGCTGTATACGTCCGCGTGTGGCCACTTCAGAGACCTGCCAACAGCCGGTCACAACGTCTGCTGTTCGGGGTAGACCGGAAGTGACGGCCTGGCCGCCCAAACGGCGCTCATGACCCGTTTCCGACATTCAATCCTAGAAACGATCATCCGAGGAGTAATTTTGCGACCGCGGCGACCAGGCCAACCACCGAACTGCCAAAGCCAATCATCGCGGCAATCACAGGTGGGGCCTTAAACGGGTTGGTCGGGAGCACAATCGGCTGTTCGCCACGGACTCGATCCACAACATCCAGCATCTCTGCATCGTTCTTGAAGACTCGCCTTTCATCTTCCGCTCGTCTAACAACCTCATTAGCAAGTCTTAGTCCCCTAAACTGATCTAATGGTAGCGTCTCCATTTTCGTGTAGAGGATCGCTTTGCCCGCAGGATTGGATTCCTTGAAGCTTTTCAGGCAGTCGTAGCCTGAGGGGTTTCCGCCGATATGCCCGATTAGGAGATCAATCCGGTGCGGGCGCCCCCACCCCCAAAACCGCTTTCCTGCGGCTTCCTTCAACTCTTTTAGCTTCTTAGTCTCGACATTGCTCCCGTTGCGGGAGGTTTGTAGAGCGACGACCTCCGTCTTGTCTGGAAACTTTTCCTCAAGGCGAGCCTTGAGGTGGTGAAGGCGATCGGGGCTTAGTCGACGACGACGATGCGATACGTCATAGTTCCCTCCTGTCAATCCAAAGCCGACCTCCTATTCAGCGCGAACGCGCTTGACCTGTTGATTCATCGATCGGGAGCGAAGCGGGACTTGCCAATCCGCTGGGCAATCGCATCCCAGGTCTGCTCGCAAGTTTCAGCATTGCGAGATCGCGCAGACGAGAGCGTAGAGCCAAAGCAGTCTCGGTCAAGGGCAGCGGTCCAATAACGACCAGACGCCCATTTATGGTTGGGCACGGCTGCTCCCGTTGCTGGCGTTGCCATTGAGTTCCGCCGGCCTCCGAATAGTCTCCTCGGGTTCTCACACGGCCTGGGCCTCAAGCAGAACAGCGCTTAAGCCGTTGTCATGTCGGCCGACAGAGGCAGACCGGACGTCGGTCTATGCTGGCCTCCACCGCCGCTTGTGACCCAAGCCAGTCATCATGAACGACGCGAGACGTTCAGCCATCGACCTCAGCGTAGGTTCGGACTCACATCCTGCAGCCGTCACACATGGAGTGGCCGGACCTCTTGCGGCCAACCACAAGCAATTGCGAGCTTGCCGGCCCAAAACTTCGCCGACTCTTGCTCGGAGACATCAACGACCGTGAAGCCACCGAGATACTCCGGGGCGTTGGAATACCGACCTTCGCTAAACTGCAGTTCGCCGCTGATGTTATTAGCACTGAAAGCCTTGCTCAGATCTTCATCTACTCCCGCGGCGAAGATGAGCACGCCCGCTTCCTTCATCTCGGCCACGACTGCCCTAGCCAACGGTCCGCGAGACTGAAACCACTCTTTGGAGTGATTGACACACCGAGGTTTCGTCAATCCGTCTATGCCCCGAAGCAACGACTCCGTCCGTGTTGCCAGGACATGGCTTTGCCGGTGACGGCGAAGCTATGCCACGAGCCCGGGGCAGCAGAATCCCCAAATCGAAACGATCCGCGACGACATGGCCGAGTAAACGCGCTCGCTCAGGCGGCGCTTCTCCGGTACCGGGTCGCACCACAAGCGCGCGGGCACACCCGTCTCCGGCAACATGCCAGTCAGACTCGCGGATAGACGCGCTTTGCGCGGGGACGGCGTGGATTGATGGACCAGGGACAGCGCCTCGGGCCGGCGGGGCCGTGCAGTGCCCGTGGTCAGACCGAAGAAGTGGAAGGAAGCAAACCCTTATTTCACGATGCGTGTATCCGAGAATGTTGGGCAAGAGGCGCGCGCTCAAACGCTCGGCCCCACGACCTCGATGGGACGCACCAGCCGCTCACCAAGATCATCGCCAAGACCGAGGACAGTTACCCGCACGCCGACTGTTTTTAGGATGATGCTACGGGGTTACTTGCAAACAAGCGCGGCAACGCAAATACTCTCGCTAAAATCGGAGCACGCTATGATTACAACTCTTAGTCGGCGGACATCGATTTTCTTGGTCCTATCTCTCCTATCTCCGATACCAACCGTTCTGCGGGCCGCAGAATTGAGCTTGGGTGAAATAGCCACAGCGATAAAAGATCTCGCAATTTTCATGATCAAAAGGGGCGATCTAGAGACGAGGGAAAAGCGCAAAGTCAGTGCTGCTCAAATAGGCGCGCGGATGATTCGTATCGCTGCAATGGAGCGCATTTTTGCGGAGTACTTGCAGAGCAAGCCCGCAACGATGAGTGAATTTTCGCCCCACGATCAAATGTTAGTCGATCAAGAGCTCAGACGCATCGATCGCGAAATTGCGAATTTTGCGGAGGACCTACGCGAGATAGATCCTGCATGGGCAGCTAAAAATCCGAAGCTCTACAATGAACTATTCGCGATCGGTCACGGAAAGGGATTGTGGTGGGCCGTTAGATTCCGACACTACGACGCAAACCAGGACGTTGGCCGGTTGCGAGCTTGGATGAATGCCGAAGCTAAGGAGCTCGAGATCGCAGCTGCCGGAATCCAATCAGGGCTAACTCCCTAACTGGCAACAACACGCACCCACCGGCCTTCAAATTTTTTCGGCCGCCCCTCGCCCGCTCCGCCACCCCCTTGCGCGCGCCGCCAGTGAAGGCCGACGCGCTGGGCGATTGAGCCGAAGCCGCGCTGCCGGCGGGCGGGCGCCCGCTGATAATGGGGGCGGCCCAATAACCGAGGGGGTTAAGCAATGAACCAAGAGCGAATCGAAGAACTGAAGATCAAGAAGATCACGCATAGACTTGTCATTAACGTTCGCCACTGGAGTGGCAGCGACAGCCACACCGACAGCGTCGCGATCGTGTCAGACACGCCGTTCGCCACCATCCGCAACGGCGAGCGCATCCGGATCGGCGGTGTCGAGGGATTTCCAGAATCTAGACTGATTACCGGCGTGGTCAGGAAGGTGTCGCATACCATCTCCGGCGGCCCCCTCGATTTTACCCAAACAGTGACAGTCGACGTCGACCAGGATCGAGAGCCATAGGGCCTGATGATCATCGCTATCAGATCGTTGACCCGCGCGCTCTCGGCCGCCGCACAATTCGCGAACCCGCATCCTCTCATCGTCGCGGCGCTCTTCCCGGCTATCGCAATCGGCCTCATCGGCCTCGCGGTGCTCGGTGCCATCTCGCTCGTGAAGATGCTCATCGCGATATGACAGAGCAGAAGCACCACGAGCGGAACACGTGCATCATCAGGTTGCCGTGCAGGTCGTCGCGAACCTTCGCCGCGACGCCCGTAGATGCGGCGTGCGCCGACGCGCGGCGGCGGCGATCTTGAAGGGCGTCAGGGCTAAGCAGGCTCCGTCTCGCAGCTATCTGGGCTTATCAGGCCGCTGGGTGCTCTAATTCCAGCACGCGCAGTCCAGCGGGTGTAATCTCGTATCTGCCATCTGGGCGGCGTACCAGCCACCCAGCTCTGACCATCTCCTGCGCAGTCTGCACGCTACAAACAGGATGACTGCCGCCGGGGTAGTAGAGCCTGTCAGTTCGGTCGATAAGGTATCCGTACAGCCGAGCTTGCCGGAGCGCTCTAATTCTCGGCTTCTCCATACCCTCACATAGTCACCAGGGCCGGGAATTGCGACTCTACGCTCTGCCGATCCGGCCTGACGTCGGCGCCGTTTCCTGGTCGCTCGCGTTGCATCGGGGGCACGCCGCGGCGCCGCCGATGGTGTCCTAATTCCCACAGTGCGAGCGCAAAAGCGTCTCTCTGTCGGATTTCGAACCGACTGGCCGGACCCATTCGTTTGAACCTGTTCGCATTTCATTGGTAGCCGTTTTGGCGGTCGAAAAATGGATGCTCTAGGTATCGCGCTGATTGTCATTGGCCTCGCCATCGTTTGCAGCGGACTCATCTTCCTGCGCGGATTCTCGGAGAAGCCCAACGAGGAGAGCACGGCAATCGCGGAATTTGAGCGCTCCCAAGTAGGTGGATCTGGGGAGATTCCCCAGGGCGAAGCCGCAGGCGTGCCTCAGCATGTGGGCGATCCATTCGAGCGCCACCTGCTCGAAGATCTAAATGCGATGGATCCGGAGGTGCGCAGCGAGTGCGGCAAAGATTCATTAGGCCCGATGGGTGAAGCACCGCGCCGACCCGACTAGATCGACCAGCCGTCTGTCGTCGTATTGGCGTCCAGTCGGTCGAGCGCCTCCCTCACCTTCGACCAGAAGCGCGCGATGTCGCCGGTTAAGGCCGACGCCTCGCGCTCGCGGGCGAAGCCGAAGGCGCCGGAGCCCTTCCGCGCCCAGAGGTGCTCGGCCGCCGCCTGCGGCGACATGCGGCCCCAGAGGGGCCCGCGCAGTCGTTTTGCCATCCCCGCCCATTTGCTCCGGCGCCCGCCAGCGTCGCGGCGACGCCAGCACAAAGGCCCGGGCTGGAGCACCGGGCCTTTGTCCCTGACTCGACCTGCTGTGTGAGTTTCAGGACGAAGCGAACCGACGATGGCCGAATCATGCCAAAACCTCGGGTGCAATTGGGGCAGGCATCCGCATGCGGTGCGCGGCACGCCTGGACGCAATCAGCTTTGGATAAATTTGACGGTCGAGATCGGCTATCGACCCTCATGTCCTCCGATTGAAACGGACACGCCGACTGCATTGCGCAATGTCCGCTCTCAGGGGCAAAGCGGAAAAAATATACTCACGTTGAGTTTTTCCGGTTTTGACACGAAGCGGACGACGATTGGGGAGCAACCTGCTTTGCGATCCGAGGCGTATGTCATCCCATCGCTGTACTGCTTTGACGGTCGCGGCACGAAACAACCCCTCGGTGTTGCGCGCCAGCACCCTCGTGGTTGGGCCAATTGACTGTCGTACAGCCGACCAGATCGCCGCATCAGCTCAACAAGTGAGAACCATTATCCAAAGTACGCCTCGTGCACTTGCTTCGTTTGACTGAGCTCGCCTGGCTCGCCAGCGGCGACGACGCGGCCCTTGGAGAGGACGTAGCCGTAGTCGGAGATCGCGAGCGTCTGATGGACGTTCTGTTCGACCAGGAATACGGTGATGCCCTGCTGGTTGATGCGGCGGATGATATTGAAGTTCTCCCGCACCAGGATGGGCGCGAGGCCGAGCGAAGGCTCGTCGATGAGGAGAAGCTTCGGCGCGCGCATGAGTCCCCGGCCAATCGAGACCATCGCCTGCTCGCCCCCCGACATGGTGCCGGCAAGCTGATCGCGGCGCTCGCCGAGCCGCGGAAAGGTGGCATAGACATGCGCCAAGCGCTGCGCAACAGCCGCGTCCGATGTCTCCTGATAAGCGCCGATGCGCAAATTTTCTTCGACCGTGAGCTTCGCGAATACCCGCCGACCTTCGGGAATACAGGCAATGCCGGCCGCGATCACCCGGTGGGTCGGGAGTCCCGCAAGGTCCGCACCGCCGAATCGGATGCTGCCCCTGTTCGGTGGCGTCAGTCCGAGGATCGAGCGGATCAAAGTGGTCTTGCCGGAGCCGTTGGAACCGAGGAGACAGGTGATCTTGCCCGACGCTGCCGTCAGCGAGACGTTCTCCAGCACGTTGGCCTGATCATAGGCGGTGGAGACGCCTTCGATCACGAGCGCGTTGGCCTCGTCGTTTGTCATTGCAGACCCAGATACGCTTCTTGCACCATTCGGTCGGCGGCGATCTCCGCGAATGTACCAGCGGCGATCTTGCGGCCGAAATTGAGCACCACGCAGCGATTGGTGATGCGTTCGATGACACCCATCTCATGCTCGACGATCACGATCGAAAGCCCGTCGAGTCGCTTCCGCACTTCCAATATATCGTCCATGAGCTGGCTCGTTTCCTCGTGCGTCATGCCGGCGGAGGGCTCGTCCAGCAGCAGCAGCTGGGGGCGGCTGATCAGCGCGCGGCAGATCTCGATGCGGCGGCGGTCGATCATGGGCAGGCCCGCGACCGGCTCCAGCATGCGCCGAGCGAGCGGCGGATCGAACACCTCGACCAGCGCTTGCGCTTTGGCAAAGCTCTCCTCGAATTCGGCCTTGAATGCTTGGCGCCTGACGAGGTTGAACCACAGGCCCTGGTTCAGGCGCTTGTGGTTGCCGATCATGATGTTGTCGAAGATCGACAGCGGCAGGGACAGCCGCGAACGCTGAAAGGTGCGCGACACTCCTGCATGATAGATGGCTTGCGGGGTGGCCCGTGTAATCTCGGCGCCGTCCAATGACACGTGACCTGCGTCTGCCCTGTAGATCCCGGTGATGACGTTGAAGAATGTGGTCTTGCCGGAGCCGTTCGGGCCAATCAGGCCAACAATCTCGCCCCGTGCAACATCGAAGTCGAGATGATCGAGAGCCAGTACGCCGCCGAAACGCCTGGTCAAACCCCGTGCCTCGAGCACCAGCGGCATTTCTTCACGCGGCGCGGGATTTTGCGTCATGGCCGCCATCCGGGGAAATATCTGCGCACCGGCCGCGGCAACAGGCCCTCGGGCCGGAACAGCAGGACCATCATGACCAACGCGGCATAGAGCAGAAAGCGATATTCCTGGATGACCTGCAGCTTCTCCGGAACGATGACGACGATCACGGTTGCCACGGCCACGCCCCAGGGATTGCCGATGCCCCCGAGCAGCAGGATCGATACAAAAACGAGCGAGTCGGCGAACGTATAGTTGTTGGGTTGGACGAAGCCGACGACCATCCCATGCAACGTGCCGGCAACGCCGATTAGGAAATTGCCGAGCAGGAAGGCCGTTATCTTCCAACGTACGATATTGAGTCCGAAGCAACCGGCAGCGGTCTCGTCCAACCGCAGCGCATCGAGATTGAGGCCGATCCAGGACCGCTCGAGCCGTCGTACGACCACGAAAGCCAAGACCACGATCATCATGCTTATGACGAAATAATTGAGATAGAACGACAGCTCGACCCCACCGATCTCGATATTGTCATTGAACGACCATCCGAGGATCGTCATGCCTCGCACCTGAAGCCCCTGGGGACCTCCAAGGACGTCGTTTACCTCCAGAAAAGTCTTGAACAGGAGGGCAAACGCGATGGTGACCACCGCCGCGTAGTGACCGCGCGTGCGCAAGACGGGCAGCAGGAGGAGCGATCCGATCAGCGCCGCCATGAGCCCGCCAATCAGCAGCACGAGCAAATGCGGAATGGCAGTGTGCTGATTGAGCACGGCAGCGGTGTAGGCGCCTATGCCAAAAAACGAGGCGCCTGCAAAGTTCAGCACCCCCGCATAGCCGAATTGGATGCTCAGCCCAAGTGTCGCGACGGTGTAAAGCACCACGGTGCAGACAAGCAGCAGGACGAAATGGTCTTCGTGGAAGACCGCCCCAACCGCGAGCGCCGCGACAATCGCGAGCAGCCCCAGCGCGTCTTCCCGCTCGCTGAAACTGTGCGCAACGGGCTTCAGCAATCCGAGACGGTTGGCCGCGACAACGGCGCCGATACCAAGGGCCAGCAGCGCGATGATCGCTTTCTGATTTTCGACCCGCAGGAGGATGATCAGGAATACCGTGACCAAGACCACGGCAGCGGCTCCCGGCAGGAGCGACCGCCCTCCATCGTTCCCCGAAAGCGCCATGTCACACCCGCTCGCTCAACTTCTCTGGAATGAGACCGGTCGGTCGCCATGCCATGAGCGCGATCACCACGGCGAATGCAAACACATCCTTGTAAGCGCTCGCGAAGGGCAACGCGACGGCGCCGATGGTCTGCAGCCCGGCGAACAGGAATCCGCCGAGTATCGCACCGTAGATATTGCCGAGCCCCCCGATGATGGCGGCGCTGAATCCCACCACGCCGAGATAGAGCCCGATACCGAAATTGATTTCGTTGTAGTAGAGACCGTTCATCAATCCCGCGAAGGCAGCCAGGGCGGAGCCGATAGCAAACGTAATCAGCACGATGGCATTGAAGTTCACGCCCATGGTCTTGGCTGTCTCCTCATCCTGCGCGACGGCGCGGATCGCGAGCCCGAGCTTTGTCCGGTTGAGCAGAAGCTGCAGACCGACGATCACAAGTGCGCCGGCCGCCAGGAGGATCGCGTTGTCCAGCCTGAGGTTGAAATTGCCGATGTTGATGGAGTCAGCCGGCAGCAGCCGCGGAAACGGCTTCGGATTTGCGCCGTCGGGATAGAAAAGCCGCACGGCTTCACGCAGAACCGTGCCTAGCATCAACGTGATCAGAAGTGTGTTGAGGGCCGGGGCGGAGCGCAAAGGCAGGATGAATGCCCGCGCGATAAAGGCCCCCAACAACGCCATGGCGCCGATGGCCGCCACCAGCATGGCCAGGAGCTCCACCGCATCGGAGGTGAGGCCGATGCTCTGCAGTCCAATGAATGAGGCCAGCGCCGTGAAGGCGCCGACCGTGAGCACGTCGCCATGCGAGAACTTGATAACGTCCAGCACGCCGAAAAACAGTGTAAAGCCCACGGCAACCAGCGCGTACATCATGCCGAGCATCAGCCCATTCATAGTGTACTGGGCAACCAGCCCCAGATCCATGCCGCGACTCCAGCCTGTCGGGAGCAAGACGGGAAGGTGCTAAACCTTTGCTCCCCCGCCTAGGCTACTACTGGCCCGGAAGCTTGCGTTTTCCCGACACATATTCGCTGTCCTCCCAGACCACCCATTTTCCATCCTGGACCACGAAAGCGGTAATGAGGGCGACCGTGTTCTGTCCGTGGTCGTCAAAGGTGATCTTGCCGACGATCGAGTCGCGATCCTTCACCTTGTTGAGGGTTGCTTGCACCTTCTTGCGGTCGGACCCCACCTGCTCGATCGTGTCGAGGATCAGGTTCATGGCTGCGAAGGCGAAGCCGCCATAGGCCTCGGGCGGGTTCGGGTAATTCTGGTCGTTGTATTTCTCCAGGAAGAACTTTCCACCCGGCAGCCGCTCCGTTGGGGCGCCTTCGATGAAGGAGAGCGAGCCTTCCGCCAGCTTGCCGAGACCGTCGATATAGGAATCGGACTTGATCCCCGATGTTCCATCGAACAGCACAGTGTTCAGCCCGAGCTTGTCCATCTGACCGCGGATGCGCACGCCGATCGGCGTCAAGCCGCCGAAATAGATTGCTTGCGGATTGAGCGACTTGATCTGGGTGAGTTCGGCGCTGAAATCCTGCTGGTCGGAGGTGACACCGAAGGTGCCGACGATCTTGCCGCCGTGCTTGGCGAGCGCTTCGCTAAAATACTTGTTGTGTCCCTTGCCGTAGTCGGTTGTGTCGTGAATCACCGCAAAGGTCTTGTAGCCGAGGCTCGATAGCAGCTCCGCGTTGCGCTCGTTCTGATTGATCATCGTGCCGTTGACGCGGTGCACCTCGGAATACTTGTTCCGATAGGTGATGTCGGGCAGGACCGCGCCCCACACGATCACCGGCAGGCCGAACTTGTGATAAACGTCGACCGTGGCGATGGCCACCGCCGAGCAGTAATGCGTCGCAGCCGCGATGATCTCCTTGTCGGTCGCAAGCTTGGTCGCCTGTTGAACGCCGACATTCGGCTTGCATTCGTCGTCGAGCGCGACCATCTCGTATTCGTACTTGGCCGTTGCATCCGCATTGCGGAGTCGCACAGCGAGATCTGCGGAATTGCGCCCGCCGAGACCATTGGCGGATGTGCCGCCGGTCAACGGACCGATAAAGCCGACCTTGATCTTTTCCTTGGCATGGGACGACGACACGACAGCAACGCCCAAGGCCCCGGCGCAAATGAAAGCGGCTGCAAGCGGCAGAAACCTGTTCATGCGGACCTCCCTCAAGTCCGTCTTGCCCCAGCCGGCGAACATCGCGGATGGACGGTTGCGACGGAGGATGCTGCAGCCTAGCGCTCGCGTTTTCCCATGGCTAGTCAAGCCTTGGCCGACCTCTTTAAGACGCTGGTGACCGCAACTCAGAATTGCGCATCACGTGGGGCAGACGACTGTTTATAGCACTTCTGCGGAGCGCCTCAAAGACACCCGTGGACTCCGCCCCACGAATTTGGATTTGGCGGAGCGCCGCACACGCCGCCGGATCATCCTTGTCGCATCATTGTTTGCGAAGTCCTGGCGCCTTGCGACAAGGTAGGAGTGCCCAAGGAGCCCGAGGCCGCGCTGGCCGTGCGGCCGAGTCTCAGGGTTTCCCACCTCAAGGTGATCGACGAAATCGTCGGCCGTCCGTTCCTGCTGCTGTGGTCGACAATCGTCGGCATCTGATCGGCGTGCTGCCGGCGATCGGTGGCAGCGCCGCCAATATGCTGGCCTACGACCAGGCGAAGAAGTTCTCGCGCCACCCCGAGCGTTTCGGCACCGGCGTGCCCGAAGGCATCATCGCGTCGGAGTCCTCCAACAACGCCTACGTCGGCGGCTCGCTCGTGACCATCATGGCATTCGTCATCCGGGCGACGCCGTGACCGCCGTCTGGCGTGTTCGGCTATCCGGAAGCATGTCCCAAGGCGACGATATCCGATAAGATCGTTGCCGGATCGAGCGATCTCGGTCCTCGCAAGAACGGTCACGGAGGAACGTCATGTCTAGGTGGAAAATATTAGCAGCGACGACGGCGTTGGCTGCGATGATGATCGCCCCGACAGTGTCGCTACCAGTTTGCGCGCGCGAACTCCAGCCCCTCGCCACGGCAACGCCTGAACAGGTAGGCATGTCACTCGAGCGCCTTGGGCGCATCACCTCGGTGCTAAAGAAAGAGATTGCCGATGGTAAGTTGCCAGGGGCGGTAGTCATGGTCGCCCGCAAGGGGAAGATCGTCTATTCGGACGCCATTGGCTTCCAAGACAAGGGCGCGAATACGCCCATGAAGCTCGACTCGATTTTCCGCATTTACTCGATGACCAAGCCGCTTGTCTCGGTGGCGGCGATGATGCTGGTCGAAGATGGCGTCATCCAGCTCACCGATCCCATCTCCAAATTCCTGCCAGCCTTCAAAGACATGCAAGTGAGCGTGGCAACCCCTAGTCCCGATGGTAAGGCCACCTATACGAACGTACCGGCTTCCAGGCCGATCATCGTGCAGGACCTTCTGCGACATAGCGCGGGTCTCGCCTATGCGGAGATCACCAAGAACGAGCCGGTAAAGGCGGCCTACGTCGAGGCCAAGTTCTACCAGCCGGGCATCATCGAGTACGACTCCCGCGGCATGACACCAGCCGAGCAAGTCGAGCGCATCGCCAAGGCGCCCTTAATTCACCAGCCTGGCACGATGTGGGAGTACAGCATGGCCGTCGATATTCTCGGCCGTGTCGTCGAGGCTGCGTCGGGCAAGCGGCTTGCCATCTTCTTGGACGAACGACTGTTCAAGCCGCTCAAAATGGTGGACTCGGGTTTCTGGGTGCCGTCGTCGACGATCTCGCGTCTCGCGCAGCCGCTGCCGGTCGACCCGGCTTCAGGCCTGAAGACGAGCGTGCTCGATGTGTCGGCAGAGCCGAAGAATGATTCCGGCGGCGCTGGCGCAGTTTCGACCGCCACAGACTATTTGCGGTTCGGCCAGATGCTCCTGAATGGCGGCGAGCTCGACGGCGTACGCGTATTGGGCCGCTCCACCATCAAGCTGATGACGTCGGACCATCTCGGCACGCGCGTCGCGGCGCCGCTCCAGCCGGGTGAGCTTCTGCTGGGAACTCCCGGCTACACGTTCGGCCTTGGCTTTGCAGTGCGTCAGGGCGACGGCGTAGCTGGTGTGCCCGGCTCGGCGGGCGAGTTCATGTGGGCGGGTTACGCTGGCACTTTTTTCTGGGTCGATCCCCAGGAAGAGATTGTCGGTGTCTACATGACACAGGCCCCGAGCCCAATACGCGCCTATTACCGCAAGATGTTCAAGGCCCTCGTCTATCAGGCGCTCGCGGACTGAAGCCGTCAGCCTGCCCTCCATCGCGTTCCGAATGCGAGGCAACGATTTCTCGCTGCCTCGCATTCAATTGGCCCCTTTCGCTGGCAAATGGGCTTACCGTGCCGCCCTCGTTACCCGTCCGCGCCTACGAGGTGATTGAATGACGTCGGCGAATGTTTGCTGTTGGCCCTGGCCGCGATGTCCGCTTTTCCGACGCTCGTGGGAGCTAAGCAGACACCACTTAGAAATTGCAGAAGGGTCGCGATTGTGAGCACGCGCCATCCACTAATTCAGTTTGCCCTTTTGGGCATCGGGCGATGGATGTGTGGCCTTTGCCGAATTGCGCGCCTCCATCCGGTCTGCCAGCATCCGAAGCTCATCCGCAAGAACGGTTCCTCTCGGAACCAGATAATCATGGGAAATGCGATCATTCATATAAACGCGGAAAACCACTTCTTCCGCAGTCTCAACGATCCGCACTCGTTCAATGCCGGGAATGGCCATGCTGTCTGCGGCCGGACTTCCAATCGCCTCCTCTAACGAGGTCCTCAACGCACCGATAAGGTCTGCCGTCTCTACTGTGCTTAGAGCGATTTCGTGTTTACCGCGCTCATCGGTGAACCCAATAACCACCCTTCCATCCCGTGAATCCGTATAGGTTAGTTTCATAACCTTGGCTCTCGTTAGGGCCACTTAGCAGCAGCGCGATCCGCCTAAGCTCTCATGCGTCTTCAAGCGCTCGAAACCAGTGGGATGACGGTGCGGCACTTTCCGGCGGAAGATGGAACTGGCGGTTCGGCGGCCAACTCAACAGACACGTGACCAAGCCCATGCTCATTCAACAGCTTGGTCAATTCGGAATGCACCGCCCGCCAAACCCGATTTGGGTCAGCGTCGGCTGCGGGATGTAGGCGAACGCGCAATTGTGTTGGCGCAGTCTGCACTATCTGAAACAACTCCACACCGGGTACATGATCGATCTCAAGCGCGAGCGGTGGCACTGCGACTTTCTCTCCGCGTTCGGTTGGGAAGGTGAGGATGTCGGCAGTGCGACCCCGCACGCGGATCGCCGAAAGCGGGTTGCCGCAAGGGCAAGGATCAGGTCGTTGCAGGATGCGGTCGCCTAGATCGTAGCGGAGGATCGGCTGCACGCGATTGGCGAGGTTGCTCACGAGAACCGTATGCGACTCCTCGCCGGACGGAGCCGGCCGATAGCTCGCATCGACGGGCTCGAGAATCACCCAATCGCTGTTGACATGGTACCAACCGTGTTCGCAGCCGATGGCCATGAACAGGCATTCCGTCGCGACGTAAACGGTCCGGACCTTGGCGTGGAATGCCCTTGCGATCCGGTCGTATCCGTCCTGCGAAAGCTCTTCCGAAGTCGGAAGAACCAGCACCGGCTGAATATGCAGGCGGCCGGCATCCTGCTCGGCGGCCAATAGTGCCAGGACGCTGGCGTATCCGATGAGCAGAGCCGGGCGGTACCGATTGAGTTCGGCGACCAGATTGCGCAACGGCACCTGCGCCGGAAGCGCCCGTAATCGGCGCGCCGACCGTTTTGGGCGGATTGCAGCAAAGCTGGTTGCGCCGATGTAATGGCCGCCCATCGCGAGCACCGACGCCGCGCGGCCGCCGCGGACGAGGAGACGAAACATGTCGCTGGCGTGAAGCCAGCCCATTATCATGCGCAGCGAAAAAGCGAGAGTGACCGTCCAATTGAGTGTGTCCAACAGAAATATTCCGGGTGTCCCGGTGCTGCCCGAAGTGGTTGCCACGGAATACTTGCCAAGGAGACGCTGCCCGATCAGCTCAGGGTTATCGACGAACCCTCGCACTGCCGCGAAACTAACTTCGCGATCGGTGACCCAGTCGTCAAAATGACGCATTAGCTCTTGCTTATTAGCCACCGGCAGCACGGACGAACTCTCAATCCGCTCCGGTACGCCCTGATAGAGTTCGCGATAATAGGGCGAGTTGGCGCGAGCGAGGGCGACGACCTCGCCAAGCCGAGCGCGTTGTCGCTGGGCGATGGCATTGAGACCTTGCCTTCTTGCGCAATGCGCATCGAGCAATACCGATGAGATGCTTTCGCTCATGACAGAACCCACAGCAGGCGAGCGCGTGGCGATGACATTCACGTCGCACCACCGCGCAAGATGCTCGCGAAGGCTTACAGGATCATCAGACGAAAACGGCCTATAACTAACCAACCGCGCCCAACTCGCGGCGCAAGCGCTTGCGCCGCGTGGGGCGCGGAGGTTGATGCTCGCTTTCTCTGGCCGCTAGGACGCTGGCACTGTCGGCGCTGGCCCCGTCGGGCACTGGCACTGTCGACTCAGGTCCTTCTGGCGCTCGTGGCGCGAGAGACCGTCTCGATCAACCCGCCCTTGATGTAGACCCGCGCAGGCAGCGGACCCAACTCACGACTAGGTGAAAGCCGAGATCCGGTTGGGCCTGATCCGCCCGACCGGACCACGGGCGGCGCGCCCTATCGCATCCGGATGGACGAGACGCCACGCGGCTGCTCGAATGACGCCAACGTGCATTCTTTGATGTGCGTGCGGAGCGGGTCCGGCCGAATGTCCGGCTTGCGCCAAAACCTGTCGTCCTGAAATCGCAGCTGGGTGAGATCAAGAGGTATTCGTCGCTATAATACCGTGCTCGCTATTGAGCGACGCGGCCGGGCGGGTTGGCGGAGAACCCGCCATGCATGTTTGTCCTGTTTGCAAAAGCCGTCCAATACCATGGAATAAGGGGTTGCTTGTCGGCCAGAAAAAGCCTCTTCAGCCCAAGCACGTTTGGTCCATTCGCGTTCGATTGGAGGTCGCCCAGATGTGGCGAGACCTCTCCCTGTTCAATCTGGCGATAGATAGCAAGCTTCGCGCGTGTGATTTGGTCAGACTGCGTGTCGACGAAGTATGTTCGGGCGCTAGGGTCCGAGTTCGAGCGACGGTCGTTCAAAAGAAGACAGGCCGACCCGTGCAATTCGAGATTACGGAGCAGACGAGGACTTCCTTGGAGATTTGGTTACGATCGATCCGGACGACCGGCTCTCGACATCTCTTCCCCAGCAGACTGCATGCACGTCCTCACCTATCCACCCGACAATACTCTCGACTGGTGCATCGCTGGGTTGATAGCATAGGTTTGGAATCAATCTCCTATGGTACCCATTCGATGCGGCGTACGAAGGCCACTCAGATCTACCGCAAGACAGGTAACCTTCGCGCCGTTCAACTCCTCCTCGGCCATACGAAGCTGGAGAGCACCGTCCGATATCTAGGAGTTGAGGTGGATGACGCTCTAAATATTGCGGAGCAAATCGAGCTCTGATCGTCGACCAGCGGCAACACGAGCCGTGGTCGCTTCCGCGCCAGAACCAGACATTCGGTCAGCGGCGCTTTTGCCGAGTCGGCCCGGGGAATTTCACGCAGATCCGTACGTGACACTCTCGCGTCATCCGGCTCGTGCCATCGCATGAAGGCTGCCGCCTTCCGCTAAACATTCGGGCTCCTCCCGGTATGATCCGGTTGACCCGAGCTCACGGCGGTGAGCTGCTCCCTTCGCTCCACGGGCATTACCCCGCTTCGTCACTACTACGGAGCAGTCCGCCCCTAACCGGCGCATCGGTACTTTTGGCCTCGCGGTTGGCGCCGCTTGTGCCTTTTCCGTTGGCATCGCCGTGTAGGTTCTCACGTTCTGTACAAGAGCCTGGTTGAGCTTCGCGCCGCTTACATGCCGGATGCCGATCGGGCAATTTCAGGCATCTCCCGAGCTGATGCCGGATGAAGGGGCACCCCCCGGTTCTGACATCGCCTAATCCGCTTTCGACACTTCTGCAGCGGCTCGCTTACGCTCGCCTCTCTCAACCGTGCCTGCCAGGATCGTGTCCCGGCGTTTCCGCAACGTTCACCACCATTGCTTTTGACGAGCGGCTTGCGGCGGCTTGAGATCGACACCTGATTGCCGATCCCGAAGGGCCCTCCTTCATCTCTCGTACAGTTGCGCATCGCCGTGTGGACGGGCGATGCTCGTGACCCAAGACCCATTGCTGACTTACGACTGGCAGCGGCCTAATTGGAAGGGTGCGCTGGCGCGCTCTAGTTTACCCCTCCAATCAGATGTAGAGTGCACATCCAGCAGAAAAGGAGGGCATGATGAAAACCGCCTTTCTTTCAACCCTGATCCTTGCACTATCACTTTCGACGAGCGCCGGCTTCGCACAACAGCCCGCGCAGTGCCGAAACTTTGAGGCGACAATTGCGCTTCAGATGACCAAAGTAGGTTGCTCAAGCCAGATCGACCTTTGCACCGTCGGAACAGTGATGAGTAATGAGCCCGCTCTAGGCGGCGCAACGTGGTTTTTCACGGCGCACGGAATGGCCGAAACGGCAGGACTGCCTTCGTTGCCCAAAACACAGCAATCTTACGCGGGAACGGTGGTCGTCACGGCAAAAGGCGGGACATTCACAACCACCACTGCTGGTATTTACGACACCGAGTCGCTGGCCTTCAGCCAACTGGATAGGATCGTCAAGGGAACCGATCGATTTAGCAACTCCACCGGCCGGCTCATTTTTCTCACCGGCATCGGCCGGCAAGGCGGCGGATTTGAATCGCACGCTCGCGGCGAGTTGTGCGTGAACGAGTAATGCGGCGGGCCCGGCAAACTTAGGTAAATCGGGACCACGATTGCGCGGCGTTAACGTGGAAGTCCCTCGGTTAGTTCATTTCAAGCCAAGTCTGCAACAAATACAAAGGAGAACCGCTCATGGCATCGATCACGGCAATTGCCAATGATTTCTTTGCCGCCTGCGAGACTGGAAAGGGCTGGGAAATCTGCAAGGCTTACTGTGCTCCAAACGCGACCTTCGCCGCTCAGGCCGAACCGCTTGCAGATATTAAAACGCTTGCGGAATACGCGGATTGGATGACGGGGGTAACAACCGCTATGCCGGACAGCAGCTACGAGGTGAAATCCTTCGCTACCGATACTGAACGAAGCAACGTCGCTGCCTATGCCATCTTTTCAGGTACTCATACCGGTCCCGGTGGTCCGTGTGAGCCAACCGGCAAAAAAAACCACTTCAGACTACGTCTACGTGATGCAATTCACCGACGACAAGATCAGCCACGTGACGAAGATCTGGCATTCTGGCATGGCTTTAAGGCAACTTGGCTGGGTTTGAGGGGGCAACGCTCGAACTGTGGACACGTATGATTCTGTGACTTGGGTGAATTCAGAGGCGGGCGGCTTCACGCTACTATTGAAAGCCGGCGAGATTCCCGTCCAGGCGACTTGGCCGAGAGACCTGCCATGCTCGTATGCAGCATCAACGACTGGTGTTTGGGATCGGGTTCTTCGGCTCCAAGCTGGCACTGCTCTCTCGAAGTAGTGCGCTGGCAGCCTGCAGATCCAGTGTCCCAAAGCCCTCAGTGAACTGGCTATACAGCGGGGTGAGCAGGTCGTGAGCCTCGCCGCGCCGACCCTGTTCTCGCCAAAGCCGTGCAAGGCGGGTCGCCGCACGCAACTCCCACAGCTTGGCGCCTTGCTGGCGCGCGGTCGCAACCGCATGCCCGAACTGTGCTTCCGCGGCGGTCGGATCGGAGCTCGGCAGCCGCAGCATCAGCTCGCCCATCATCCGATGGAGCTCGGCCTCGAACCACCGCTCGCCGGTTTCTTCCACGCGCTCGAGCGCCTGTGCAACCAAATTCAAGCCTTCCTCTACTGCGCCGAAACGACCGTGCGCCTCGGCCTGCAGCCCAAGGAAATACGGCTCATAGAGCCCGGCCCCGGTGGCGCGCCAGGCCGGAAGCCCCTGCCGAAGCTGCGCGAGCCCTATCTCCACCTCTCCCGACTTAGTCAGAGCCCATCCCCGGATCATCGTCGCCGGCGCGAAGAAATGTGGAAAGCCCTGCTCGGTCGAGAGCTCCACCAGTGCCTCGGCTCGGTCTTGGGCCTCGCGCCCCGCCCGGCGGAATTGCTCGAAGAAGCACGCGAACAATAGGGCGTAGGCCAGCGTGTTGAGGTGAGCGAGTTCGCGGGCGGCGTCGAGCGCCTCGCGGCTCCGTGCCCGGGCCTGCTCCGGATAGCCCTGCGCAAACAACGTCCACGAAAGCGCCGATAGCGCGGCGACCCGAGGATCCTGCACGTAGAGAAAGGCGAGCGCGTGATGCCGCTCCGCATCATAGAGGGCGAGCGTCCGCTCCAGATGGTCGCGGGCACTCGTCGCCTCGCCGCGCCAGAAGGCACCGGTTCCGTGGATGCGATGAGCCACCACGGTTGCGGAAGTCTCCTGATGGTCTTGCGCCCGGCGCAGAAACTCGTCTGCCACTTCGCGTGCCGCGTTGTGCTCGGCGCGCACGCCGTGGAACACCCATTGACCGTAGAGTACGGGCCAGAGCTGGGCGGTGGCTCCGATCTGCTCGCAGAGCTCGCGGGCACGAGCGTTGGCCCGCCCCGCTTCGGGCGCAGCCCAACCCTGCGTGGCCATCAGCGCCACACCCAATGCTACCTGGAGGTCAAGTTCGCGCCGCCTCCGATCTGCCTCCGGCACACCGGCGAGCAGGTTCAACCCGTTCCGCAACTGTGCAAGCGCTTCGGCCATCGCCGAGCGGGCGATGGCTCGCTGTCCCGCCCTCAGCCAATAGTCGATGGCCGGTTCGGCCAGCCCGGCCGCAGTGAAATGATGGGCCAGAAGCTCGGGCTGCGCCTGCACTGTCTCCGGAAAATGCTGCTCGAGCGCGGCGGCGATTCGGGCGTGCAAGCGCTGCCGCTTCGCGCGGATCAGGGTCGCGTAGGCCGCGTCCTGCACGAGCGCGTGCTTGAAGCTGTAGGTCGCCTGAGGCGGCGTCCCGCGCCGGAACACCAAGCCCGAGTCGACGAGGTCGTCCAACGCCATGTGCAGTTCGCTCTCTGGCAGCGCCGTCGTGAGAGCGAGCAGTTCGTGCGAGAATTCCCGGCCAATTGCGGCCGCGACCTGGGCTACCTCACGGGCCGGCGCCAGTCGATCGAGCCGGGCCAGCAGCGACTCCTGGAGCGTGGTAGGGATCGCCATGGGCGGCAGCGGCCCCGCGAGCGCGTAGTGGTCACCCTCATCCCGGAGCAGATTGGCCTCCAGCACGGTCCGGGTCAGCTCCTCGACGAACAGCGGCACGCCGTCCGTCTTGGCGACGATCTGGTCGAGCACCGCCGCAGGCAGTGCCTTGCCGCCGCTCAGCCGCGCGACCATGGCCGCACCTTGCCGGCGGCTTAACCGGCTGAGGGTTAGCGCGGTGACATGGGCATAGCGCATCCAGTGCGGCTCGAATTCGGGCCGGAAGGTAATGAGGACGAGCACGGGGGCGCCTCCCACCCGGTCGACCAGGAGATCGAGCAGCTCGAGCGAGGTGGGATCGGCCCAGTGCACGTCCTCATACAGGGCGAGGACCGGCCGGCGCTTTGCGAGGCCCAGCACCTGATTGACCAGTTCCTCGAGCGTCCGTTCCTTCTGCCGATGCGGGCTCAAGTCGATCGGTGGGTAGCGCGCGGCCGTCTCGAGCGACAGCAATGCCGCGAGCAGCGGGGCCACGGCGGTGACATCATCGATCGATAGCGCAAGCAGCGCCTCGAGCTTGTCGAGCCTAGCTGCGGCGGGATCGTCTGCGGCGAAGCCCGCCGCCCGTTCCAGCAGGCCAATCACCGGATAAAGCGGGCTGGTCTGATGATGCGGTGAGCAGTAGTGACCCAGGGTGGTATGCGGCTCATTCTCAAGTCGCCCGCGCAGCGCCCGCACAAGGCGCGACTTGCCGATGCCAGGCTCGCCCCGGAGCAGCACCACCTGACCCTCACCGTCCTTGGCTCGCTCCCAGTGCTCGAGCAGCAGACCGATCTCATTCTCGCGACCGACCAGCGGCGTCAGGGCGGCCCCATGCAATGCCTCGAACCGGCTCTCGGCGGTGCCTTCCCCGACCACGCGCCACGGCCGTACCGGAACAGGAAATCCCTTCAAGATCTGCATGCCGAGGTCGGTGAGCTCGAACAGCCCGCCAATGAGCTCCCGGGTGCGGGCGGAGATCACCGCCGTGCCCGGTTCGGCCAGGGTTTGCAGCCGCGCCGCGAGGTTCGGCGTGTCGCCGACCACCGTCTCCTCGCGGGCCGCGCCTTCGCCGATCAACTCGCCGACAACCACCGGGCCAGTCGCGATGCCGACACGGGCCGCCAGCGTCTCGCCATGCGCCGATCCCAGGCTGTGAACCGCCGCGACCGCGGCGAGGCCGGCCCGCACCGCGCGTTCGGCCTCATCCTCATGGGCGCGCGGATAGCCGAAATAGGCCAGCATACCATCGCCCATGTACTTCGCCACGTACCCTTCGAACCGCGCGATCGCGCCCGCCACTGCGCTGTGATAGGTCCGCAGGACTTCGGCCATTTCCTCCGGATCGAGCCGCGCCGCGAGCGCGGTCGAGTCGACCAGGTCGACAAACATCACGGTGAGCTGGCGGCGCTCGGCCTCGGGTGCAAGCGAGGCTTTCCCGGCGACAGCGGCGGGTGCGGCCATGGCAGTGGTGGTCGCCGAAATTGAGCCGGCGCGCATGTTGGCAATGGCGGCGAGCAGCTTGCGGCGATGGCCGATCGAGGCGACGCCGAGTCCGATCAGATCCTCGGCCGTGAGGTCCATGAGGACCTCGGCGTCGATGTGGTTCTCCCGGAACGCCTGTTCGTACTGTCCCAGCCCCAAGCCACACAGCCAGGCCGTGACATCCATGGGCTCCTCCCGGCTCTCGTCTTCAGAGCACCACGTGTTCGAGCCTACTGCAAAATGGCCGGGAGGGCACGGGGAAACACCACGAGCTGACTGCACGTGAAGAGCAGCTTCTGGCCCCAAGCAGAACAGCACTTAAGCCGTTGTCATGTCGGCTGATCCGGACGCTGGTCCATGGTCGCCTCCACCGCCGCTTGTGACCCACTTCAGACTAAAGCCGCGTCGCGATATGGTTCGAGAGAAACGCCGAACGCCTCCGTTCGGCGGCAGCGGCGTAGGAGGTTTGCGTGGAGACAAAGAGAGCCTACAAATCTTTTCGCTACAAGGCCAATACAGCCTGGAGTTCCGCGCGAAGGGGTACGCTTTATGCGTCCGGAAAGCCAAACATCGTGGTTGGCAGCCCACCTGAGTTTAAAGGCGAGCCGGATGTCTGGGCGCCTGAAGAGCTACTCGTAGGCTCAGTCAATACATGCATGATGCTGACTTTTCTCACACTCGCCCAATCAAAAGGTCTGACGCCGGTGCGATATGAAAGTGAAGCCGAAGGCCTGCTCGAAAATATCGAAGGCAAGTACCGCATCACGGAAGTCATCGTCCGACCTCGCGTAGCCGTCAAAGACAATGCCGAATTCGAACGTGCCCGCGAAATCATGGAAAGTGTCGAAGCACAGTGCTTCATCTCGAATTCCATAAGATCGAGTGTCACGCTCACTGCGGAACTTATCGTTGCTCCGAAGTGAAAACGTATTGCGTCGGTTGCACGAGTCTGGAATTGGCCCTTCCGAGACATGCGGGTCAGCCCGAATGTCCGGTTTAACAGCGGTCATTCCCGTGAGGTCAGCTTTTGGACCCATTTGCGACATAGCGACGTTTCGCCTGACGCTGTTATAGATATGTTTGCTGCTGCTGACCCTTGCCGCGATGACCTGCCTTCGGTTGCACCATGTTCGATGCTGACCCTAAAGCCAGAGCCGATCTAAGGGTGGGAACCCTTTATGCGATAGCGGGCGAATCCGCCTGGATTTACTACGGCCAGGTGACGCTGGACAAAGCCATCGGCTTCTTCCGGCGTCGAGCGCACAATTTGGCGGGACCAGAAGGTGTCTTATCGTCGAACGTGATGACGACAGTCGTCGTTGCCTATCCATCCATAGGCCGAGCATTGAGATCCGGCCGATGGAAGAAGCTGGGCCGTTTCCCGCTGCACAAAGAGCTACAAAAGATACGCTATTCAGTTCAGTGGCCGGCAGGAGCTTTGAACGTAACGGTATGGGCTGGCGGCAAGCCGAGCCATGATACGTGTGTCGAAGATCCCGCGATCCAGAACATGGAGATTATGGCTATCTGGGACGCGGAGTATCACATTCCACCGCGCCTCACTGCCGACTTCGGAGAAGAAGAAGCTGAATGGCAAATCGGCGGACCAATCTGGCGCGAGCGGAAGGTCAAGGAGGAAACAGCGAGACGTTTTCCTGATCAGCCATGGCACAGGCTCCACCAGGATTGGGTGCCGACTGATGGCGACCAAGGGTAGGAAGCGCCGATCCGCTAGTTCGATACCGAATGGCTGAATCTGGCACTTTTCGGAAGTGCTGCGAGTCCGCTTTACAGCCGTTATCGGGGGAAAAGCGGAAGTGACACGGACATCGTCAAACTGTCGCGAATGACTCGATTCCGACATTCTCGGGTGTGGTGAAAGGCCGGAAATATGCAGCCAGGTCGTCTTAGCGTATTGTACGCCATCGGATGCGAGCGCTAAAGTGAGGCGACTGAGCTTCTCCGCTCGGGGCCGGGGAATAGCTCGGCTACACGGGAGGTTCGCCAATGAAAATCGTATCGCAGAGCCTGCTGATTGGAATCGTTGTGCTCGCGAGTGCCGCTTCCGCGGCCACGGCCCAAACGGCCGATGCGCACAAGATTGTCTCGCCGCAAGAGATCAAATGGGGGCCTGCGCCTGCCTCGCTTCCGCCCGGCGCGGAACTTGCTGTGCTGTACGGCGACCCGCGCAAGGAAGGCGTGTTTGCCATGCGGCTCAAGGGAGCGAAGGGTTATTACATTCCTCCCCATACGCATCCAAAGCCGGAAATCAACACGGTGATCTCGGGGACGGTCCGTCTAGGAATGGGAGACACTGCGGATCACAGCAAGGCTCAGCTGCTGCCCGCCGGCAGCTTCTTTGCGCTTTCTCCGGGCATGGCGCACTATGTCTCCTTTGACGAAGATACCGTCGTGCAAGTCAACACCTCTGGGCCGTGGGGCATCAACTACGTCAACCCGAAGGATGATCCGCGAAAGTCGCAATAACGCGCTCGTCTGTATTGCCCTCGCGGCCGATGCACATTGTCGGCACGCCTAATGCGTCGTGCAGTCGTCACCGGCCGGAGCGCCCTGCTGCATAATCTGCCTCGGCTTGCGACGTCCGTCTATGGCACTTAGCGGTCGTTGATGCGGCAACCATCGATGTCTGCCACTGGCAGTAAGCCGGATATTCCGCAGCCGCGCCGCCACGTCCGCTGATGGACCCTTTCCAGACGCTCCACCTGAAGCGAAAGTCACGAGATGCTATCGGATACCTCGGCGCATAGTTTCTGGTCTTTGCGACGGGCCGAACTCGAGGCGGCACCTGGGACTTCCATGCTGCGGGACTTTCTCGCGTCGAGCCCGAGTTGTGCGGATCGCTTTCGTCCAAGATGGCGCATCCAGTTGCGCACTTTCGTTGTCGAGACGGCGGAGCCGTAATCTTCAGGTTAGTTAGGAACGCACCCGCGTTCCGGCCAACATCTTGCGCGCCTCGTTAAGGGCCTGCGCCTCCGCCTCCGCCCGGGTGGGGCCCTCTCCGCGCGCGAGGCGTGTTCCGGGGCAGACATTGTCCACCTCGCAGCGATATCGGTCGCCCAGTTTGTACGAAATCACCCCGATCTCCCAATCACCTAGGTGCTCCTTGCGTCGCTGATAGCCGTCGGCATGCAGCCAGGTCCTTCCTGCATAAAAGGCCGCCTTCTCGACCAGGCCCGCTTGCGACCAATGGAGGGCGAGGATCTCAGCATGCAGCTCCACCGTTTCCGGAAACCGATCTTCGAGCACTTTCGCAATCCGCGCGTGCAGCTCCTGTCGCCGGCTCCGCAACAAGGTCGCATATGCCGCGTCCCGGATCAGGGCGTGCTTGAACGTGTAGGTCGCGCTCGGCGGCCTGCCGCGACAGAGGACCAGCTCGGAATGGACGAGGCGCTCCACGGCCTCTTGCAAGGCGCTTTCCGGCAGGGGGACCAGGGCGGCCAACAACTCGTATGAAAACTCGCGGCCAATCGCGGCGCCGATTTGCGCGACCTCTCGGATCGGCGCCAACCGATCCAGCCGCGCCATCAACGAGGCATGAAGCGTCGTTGGGATCGCCAGCGGCGGCACCGGACCGGTCAAAACGTACCGGTCACCTGCATCGCTTAGCAGATCGCTTTCCAACACCGTCTTGGTCAGTTCCTCGACGAACAGCGGCACGCCGTCGGCGTGGGCGGTGATTTGATCAAGGATCGCCGAGGGCAGCTGCTTGTTACCGGTGAGGCGCTTCACCAGTTCGGCGCCGTGTTGGCGGCCCAAACGGTTGAGCGCCAATGTCGTCACGTGCGCGTCGCCGGTCCACTGTGACTGGAACTCTGGCCGAAAGGTCATGACCAGCAACACCCGCAAGGACGGAACCCGCTCCACCGTCAGCTTGAGCAATTCGAGCGAAATCGGGTCGATCCAATGTACGTCCTCAAATACCATCAGCACCGGTCGAGCAGCGGCCAGCCCGGCGAGCTGTGCGAAGAGTGCCTCCAGGGTTCCTTCCTTGCGCCTCTGCGGATCCAGGTTTAGCGGCGGGTAGCGATCGCCGCCGATCGATAGCAGGTCCGCCAACAGGGCGGTGGCTTGCTTCATGTTCCTAGTCGATGGGGCGAGGATCATCTCAAGCTTGCCAAGCCGGCGTTCGGCGTTGTCGTCCCGCTCGAATCCGGCGGCGTGCTCCAATTGGCTGACGACGGGATGAAGCGCGGTGTCCCCATGATAAGGCGAACAGAAGAAGCGCAGCCGAATGTGCGGTTCGCCGCTCAACTGTTCTTCGATCGCCTCGGTCACGCGCGACTTCCCGATGCCCGGTTCGCCAGACAGCAACACGACCCGGCCATCGCCCCCCTTGGCCTGCTGCCAACGACGCATCAACAGATCGAGTTCTTCGTCGCGGCCGATCAGCGGCGTGGTGGTGCTGGCGGCGTGAAGTGCCTCGAAGCGGCTCTCGATGGCGCTGGGGCCGACCACCTGCCATGCCCGCACCGGATCGGCGAAGCCTTTGAGCGTCGCGGCGCCGAGGTCGCGATATTCGAACAGCCCGCCCGTCAGGCGCCTTGTGTCGGCGGCGATCACGACGGAGTTCGGGGCCGCCAAACCCTGCAGCCGCGCAGCCAGGTTCGGCGTTTCGCCAACCACCGCTTCCTCCCGCGAGGCGCCGCTTCCGATGACATCGCCGACCACCACCAGGCCCGTGGCGATGCCGACGCGCATTTGCAACTTCAGCTCGCCGGACAGCGGAAGCGCGGTTGCGCCGATGGCCTCAACCAGAGCCAGACCGGCGCGGACCGCGCGCTCGGCGTCGTCCTCGTGGGCGTGCGGGTAACCAAAGTATACGAGCACGCCGTCGCCCATGTATTTGGCGACGAAGCCCTCGAACCTCGCGACAATTCTGGCGCAGCCATCGTGGTAGACGCGCAGCACGTCACGCATGTCTTCGGGGTCGAGCCGCGCCGAGAGCACTGTTGAGTTGACGAGATCACAGAACATCACCGTGAGCTGCCGGCGCTCGGCGAATGCTCCGGCCGACGCGATGTGGGGAGTCGGAGCCGTACGCGTGGCGGCAGTTGGGTCGCGGTTGCTCGCCGTCAGCCTCTTACCGCACGCGGGACAGAACTTTGCACCTGAGCGAATGGCCGCGCCACAGGATGGGCACCGGCCGGGAAGAGCCGCGCCGCACTCGTCGCAAAACTTGCTCTCCTCCGGAATGTCGGCCCGGCAGCTCGGACATTCCATGCGCCGCTCCCTGGCCCGGCCAGCCCTCTTCTGTTTCAAAGTCTAGCACAACGAGCCCCTCGCAGGCGCCGCTGCCTTGCCCTGATTCCAACGACAAAAAGCCGCGCCCGAGTTGGGCCCGCCAATACCGATTCTTGCGCGCGCGAATTGTTAGCGCGGCGGGTACACCCGCGTTCTCACCAACATCTGTCTTGCCCTATTCAGCGCCTCGGCTTCCGCCTGCTCGCGGGTGGCCCCTTCGCCTCGGGCCAGTCGGGCCCCCGCGCTGACATTGTCCACCTCGCAGCAGTACCGGCCGCCGAGCTTGTACGAGGCGATGCCAATGTCCCAGCTTTCGAGGCGATCTCGCCGGCGCCGATAGTCCTCGGCGCGCAGCACCGTTTCGCTTTGCATGGAGCGCTCCTCCTTCCAGAATCACGCCGCAGCGCGCTCGATTGGCGCGCGGACGAGGTTGCCCCACTCGGTCCAGGAACCGTCGTAGTTCTTCACGTCGGGGTAGCCCAGGAGGTACTTGAGCACGAACCAGCTGTGGCTGGAGCGCTCACCGATACGACAATAGGCGATCGTCGGACGATCCGGGGTCACTCCCTCGCCCTCGTAGAGAGCACGAAGTTCGTCCGCCGACTTGAAGGTGCCGTCCTCGTTGCAGACCCTCGCCCAGGGGATGTTCCGCGCGCCCGGCACGTGCCCGCCGCGCTGGCAGGTCTCGGGAAGGCCGGGCGGCGCCAGGATCCGCCCGGTGAACTCGTCGGGGCTGCGCACGTCCACCAGCGCAGCGCTCTTTTGCACCGCGGCCACCTGCGCATCGCCGAGATAGGCGCGGATCGAAAAATCGGGTGCGCCGGGCATCGTGTAGCTGCTGCGGGCGATCTGCGGCACGTCCGTCGTCAGCTCGCGCCCTTCCTCGAGCCATTTGCGACGCCCGCCGTCCATCAGGCGAACGTCCGAGTGGCCGTAGATTTTCATCTGCCACAGCGCCCAGGCGGCGAACCAATTGTTGTTGTCGCCGTACAGGATCACGGTCGTGTCGCTCGCAACTCCCGCCTCTTCCATCAGGCGCTGGAAATCGCCGGGCGGGATGATGTCACGCTGCAACGTGTCGCAGAGCTGCGTCGTCCAATTCCAGGCGATCGCACCCGGAATATGCCCTTGGTCGTACCCACCCGTGTCGACGTCGACTTCGACGACACGAACGTTCGGATCGCTCCGGTGCGCCACCACCCAGGCGGTGTCGACCAGCATTTTGGGATCAGCATACTGGCTCATGAGAATCCTCCCTGTTGGTTTCCACGGACATCGGCGTCCGTGCAGCGGGGTGCCAGTGTGGTCACTCAGCTCGAACGGACTGTCCACTGAGCCGCCCCTACATCAGCGCGTCCACGAGCGCCTCCGTCGAGGATGACCCGTTAGCCTCATCGGCCGCCGGCGTCGACGAGCAGCAGCCCACCTAGTCCTCGAATGAGAAAGTCACAGCAACTGGCGCAGGGCGAAAATTGCCGCGCGAGAAGCTCACAACAGAGGAGACTCGCATTCCAGCATAGGGGGCTACGATGCATCTCCAGCAGGTATTGGATCGCACTTTACGAGGTTTGTCGAGGGTTGAGGAATGCTTGCTGTTTGGCACCTTCGATGAGAAATCCCGACCGGCTGTCTGCTTGTTGCAGTAGACCGGAAATCACTGGCCCACCCACAGAACAACGTGAATGACCCCCGACCGGACATGCCGCGAGCCGCTAGTCGACGTCGAGAAGGACAGTAACCTTGCCAGATCGCGAAGTCAGAGCTCAGGTCGGGATTTTTCTTGACGGGGCAGCAAGTCGATAGGAGCATATCTAACTTGAGACGCCCGACCTTCCGGAACGAACGTCCGTGCGGTCCCGCGCCTTCTGTTTGTGGCCTCATGGTAGGCAGAACGGGAGGTTCGCAATGGCTATCGATTACTCCTCAGCTTCAGTCGCGCTATCACAAACAGGCCCTCAGGCGCCTCGGCGGCAGTTTTTCTGCTACGAGGTTGGGCGGCGAGAATTCGTCTGCGGCGGCCGCGAAGTCCTGACCGTCTATCCCCGGTGCGCCCTTGTTGGAGCGACACTGGGCAAACGCATAGGCCAGAATGTCCTCACGGCTGATCATAAATGTGCGTTGGTCCGCTTTCAGGGGCAAGGACGACATGCGTTCAAAGACCTGGGGATGCCGCCTTTGACCCAATCCGGACTTTCCGCAACGTTCGCACCTGCCTCTATTCAAATGCGCCTAACACGCAAGGATGCGACAGTTGCTAATACCCGCTGACGTACATACCCTGCAGCTCACGCGCAGTTCCCTGTTCGCCCATGTAGTCTCGGTGAATAGGCAAGCGAGCTGCGGTCACGCCTTGGTGGGACGACGACCATGAGCAAACCGATCGAGCGGATCGTCAAGACCAACAGCATCAGCCTGAATATCGTCGAGCAGGGCCAGGGCCCTCTTGTTTTGCTCTGCCACGGCTTTCCGGAGAGCTGGTACTCCTGGCGCCACCAGATCGAAGCGCTGGCTGAGGCGGGCTTCCACGTCGTTGCCCCGGACATGCGCGGCTACGGCAAGAGCGACGCGCCCGAGGCGATCGATCAATACACGATCTTCCACCTGATCGGCGATCTTGTGGGGCTGCTGGACGGGTTAGAGGCGCCCAAGGCCGTCATCATCGGCCATGATTGGGGCGCGGGCATCGCCTGGCAGGCCGCACGTCTGCGTCCGGATCGTTTCCGCGCAATCGTCAGTCTCAGCGTACCGTTATGGCGGCGCAGTCCGGCGCGCCCAACCAGCCTGATGCCGCAAACGGCTGACGCTCAGTTCTACCAGCTGTACTTCCAAGAGCCCGGCGTCGCCGAAGCGGAGTTCGAGAAAGATCCTCGCCTGACGTTGCGGGCAATGCTTTACGGCGGATCCGGCGAAGGGGTTGCCGCGATCCGCGCCGTGGCGGCGAATAGCGGCAGAGCGCCCGGCGTCGGCATGGTGCCGCGCGCTGGCGGCTGGTTGCCATCCAGCGCACCGCCGTTGCCGTCATGGCTCAGCGAAGCCGACCTCGATGTCTACGCCGAAGAATTTGCGCGCAGCGGTTTTCGCGGTCCCCTCAATTACTATCGCAACGTCGATCGTAATTGGGAGCTGATGGCGGCGTTCGACGGGACAAAGGTCACGGTGCCGGCGCTGTACATCGCGGGCGATCACGACATGGTCGTGGCGTTTCCCGGCGCAGCTGAGCAGATCGCCAACTTGAAACAGGTCGTGCCTCTGCTGCGCGACATCCAGATGCTACCCGGCTGTGGGCATTGGACCCAGCAAGAGCGCCCCGCAGAGGTCAGCGTCGCGATCATCGAATTCCTGCGCGGCCTACCCAACTGAACCGTTTCGTCCATTGCCGGCAGCTCCGCGCGACCGAGACCGGGCCTCTGGAGCGGCTGTTTTCGGTGAAGTCGCATTTTGGCCCACACCGACGAAATCCCGCGCTCGTCCAAATGTCGGCTGTTAAGGGTCGACCGGAAATGGCTGACGTATGGCCAAAACGACACGACTGGCGAGCAGGCTTTGGAAACTGTGCCCCGGCAGGCCGTCGTCAGCATATATTTGGGCACAAGGAGGTGCGATATGGCGACAACAGCTACCCAAGTCGTTCTTGATACGCCGGCGGCGGAGTTTCGGCTTCCGGCCACCGACGGCAAGACTTACGCACTGGACGACGTTGCGGGCGAAAAAGGCACGGTCGTCGTCTTCATCTGCAACCATTGTCCCTATGTTAAAGCGGTGATCGACCGCATGGTTTCGGACGCCCGCGTGCTGATGTCGGAGAGCGTAGGCTTTGCGGCGATTTGCTCGAACGATGCGGCGAGCTATCCCGAAGACTCATTTGAGAATATGAAGCGTTTCGCGAAGGCTCATGATTTCCCGTTTCCATATCTCCACGACGAGACCCAGACAGTCGCTCGGGCGTATGGGGCGGTCTGTACGCCGGACTTCTTCGGTTACAATGCCGACCGCAAGCTCAAGTATCGCGGCCGGCTCGACGAGGGCCGCACAACTCCGCCTCGCGCGGGGGCACCCCGAGAGCTTGTCGGGGCCATGCGCGCGATTGCGACCACCGGTCTGGCGCCGGCTGACCAAAAGGCGTCTATTGGCTGCTCGATCAAATGGAAGGACGAATAAAGCCGAGCCCCCGATGAGCGCGATCGTTACGCCCGGAATCGGGCCTTCTACGCCCGCAGCGGCGAGATCGTCATCGCCAGACACGACCGTGCGACCCGCTTGTCCCCGAATAAAACGATCCATAATTCCAAGGCAGGGATGTAGGCTGGCGTGACCGGAGCCCGCGCATGAGCGACTTGGCCCAGCTGAGAGTGTGGGACGATCCAGCGATTCGTGCCGCGCTGTCGTGGTACCTTGACGTCGCGGAAAACCGATGCCCGGCCAAGTTCCGTATTGCCGCCACGGTTCCTCTGCAGTTCGATCCTGCAGCAAGTAGCGAAGATGCCCTCTGGGCCGAGCTCGATGACCTGACGCCGATTTTTATCGCGCGCTGGCAGGCGATCAGGGCGGGCGCGCCGTTGCCACCGGCGGCGGATGGCCCAAGTCTGCTGGAGCTGTGCCGCGAACTCGCCTACCGCATGCTCACCCACTGCAATTTCTGTCCGTGGGGTTGCCGCATCGATCGCGCGGCAGGGACCAAATTTGGCGCCTGCAAGCTCGCCGCCGGCTCACGCGTCAGCTCCCATTTCCATCATACCGGCGAGGAGCTGTTCTATCGCGGCACGCAAGGCTCGGGCACGATCTTCTTCACCTCGTGCAACATGCGCTGCGCTTTCTGCCAGAACGGCGACATCAGCACCGACAAAGACAACGGTGAGGAGACGGATCCGCGTACTCTTGCGGCGATGGCGTGGACGCTGCGCCGCGAAGGTTGCCACAACATAAATTGGGTCGGCGGCGAAGTCGTCATTCACCTGCACGCCATCGTCCATGCGATTGCGCTGTTGGGCCGCGATTACGCGCCGACACGAGCGGAGCTGGCTCGCGCGCGCAAAACGAAGGCTGACCGCTTCTTCTGGTTCGACGAGGTACCCGGCGCCGCTGTCTATGACGGTAAGTTCAATGCGCCGATGCTATGGAACAGCAACTTCTTCATGACGATCGAGAGCATGAAGATCCTGCGCATCCTGACCGACGTTTGGCTCCCTGATTTCAAATTCGGTCCCGGCCGTTGCGCGATGACACTGGCGAAGACACCTTGGTACTGGGAGACGGTGACGCGCAACATTGCGCTACTCGACGAGTGGGGAGAGGATTTTTCCATCCGCCACCTGGTGATGCCCAATCACGTCGAGTGTTGCACGTATCCGGTGCTGGAATGGATTGCCTCGCGCGTGCCCGCAGCGCCCGTGAACGTGATGGAGCAATTCCATCCCGACAATTTCTGTGATCCCGCGAGTGCCAAGTACCGGGACAAATATGCGGAAATCGCTCGCCGACCGACGCACGCGGAGCTGGAGGATTCGTGGCGCCGCGCTCGCGAATTGGGCCTCCAATTCGAGATCACTTCGTTGGAGCACCACAATGCTTTTGGTATGTGATCGGGGGGGTTGGCGAGCTCAATTTATGCCGAAGCGGCGCGCCGCGACTGATGAAGATGGGCACTATTCCCTCGCGCTTCCCCTATGATGCCGCAGCCCGCAATGCGTTCCAATTGGCAAGTCGGCGATGCTTTGCCATTTAGCACTACGCGTCGTGGATCCCCCGATGTTGCGGATGGTCCGCTTACCCCTCAATAGCGGTAATCTCGATCAGCCTCCCAGATAGACGCGAAGGGCCAGCAGGCGACAACGTTGACATACGATAGTCAATCAGCACAATTCGGCTGTCCTATACGGGAACGAGGTCCGGCGATGGATGGCACTTCAATGTCCGGCAGATGTTTGTGCGGCTCCATTGTTTTCAAATGTAATGGGGCACCGAACTGGACGTTGCATTGCCATTGCGAGAGTTGTCGACGAGCTACCTCCTCCCCAATAACAACATGGATTTCAGTGCCACGCAGCGCTTTCGCGTTCACGAGGGGTGTGCCTCGTTATTTCCGATCTTCGCCAGGCGTTCGGCGTGGTTTCTGTGAGAATTGTGGGTCGCCCCTCACATATGAGAATGAACGGCTAGAGGGGGAAATTCATCTATATGCGGCATCACTGCTCGATCCGAATTATGTGTCGCCAAGCTGCCATACCTTCGTGGACGAACAACTACCTTGGTTCGAGGTGCTTGATGACTTGCCGAGGTTTGCAACGACCCCTCTCAACGATGCTTCGCCGATCCGCATGGGTCCTAAGAAGAAATTGGATTGATCTTTGTGGCCAATGAACAGTGGCCAATGATGCAGGCCGTGCTCACAGGCGTCACTCGCGACCAAATGATGGCACGCCACAAGGCCAACCACATTCAGGTGGCCTACGCCAACTCAGCTGTTGAGGCCGACCGATCGGTCTTCGCAAAGGCCGCACTCGCCACAGAACTGGGACTCGAAGTTAGTCTCTGCGGAATTGGTGCGCTGGCTCCCGCTGGTTGATTAAGGTCATCGTGACAGATGTACAGCGTTCACCTCTGCTTTTGGAACGGATCGTTCCGGTACTCGCAGACCCGCCGCAAGGAACGGAGTTACATGGCTGCAAGCCAGCCTGAACGACGTCATAGTGGAGACCGGCGTGGTGTCTGGTTGTGGCGCCCGTTCGCCGCCAAGGATCCGCGTGGGCAGTCAGGCTTTTTGTAGTCGGTGTGTACCTCGTCAAGGCTGCGCGCAGCGACAATAATCATTCAATACCAACACACGCCTTGATGGTTCGCCGAGCTTCCGCTCGCGCTCGCTGAGCACCCGAGCGCTACCATCAAGCACAAGAAATCGCAGGAAATCGTACGTTGGCGTGCAAAATCGTAGTTTTGGTAGCGGGGGAGCGACTCCGATCCCCGACATCAGCTTTTTTCATCATTCCGCTGAACCGCAGCCCCCTACCCCGCCAGCGTCCCAATGCGGGTCCGCTCGCTATGCCGATAAATGAAATCAACTTCTCGGTCGCACGCAGCCGCACTGCTCTCGCCTATTCGATCGCCCCGAACCTCGACTGCTCAAACTCGCTATCGCTAGATTTTCTAGATCTCCCGGTGCACACGTCGTGCACACGCCGCCTTCTAACCAGTTGAAAAACTTAAACTCTCGTTCCAATCCATCATGGGCAGGTTTAAGCCAACTTAAGGAAGTGTCGTCGAAGGAAGTCAAATAGCAGCGCGCGTCCGAACTGCGTGAGAAGGCGACGAATAAGTTCAAATCGCGCACACGCAACCACCGATACCGACGTTCGCTTGAAGTCGCGATTTGACAAGGTGCTCCCTGCATCCCGCACGCAGTGATCATCTTCTAGGTTGTTGATTTTCTCGGGAGGGCCGGCCGCGAACGGATTGACGACCGTCACGGAGTGGGCGGGGTAACGGGTCTCGGCGGCGGCGGCCCGCCCACCCGCGGGGGCGAGAACGCCGGCAGCAGAACCGAGCGCATCCTGCCAGGTTGTCCGCCCGCGAGTCGTCCTCGCATTTTGTCAGACCGAATTCGCTCGACGTCGTCACATGGCAACGGCGGTAGCGTCGTATCTGTACATCCAGTCATATCGCTCCCCCGCAGACGGTCTTCCGCCCACTCGCGCTCCACATAGGCCTGCGCCGTCGCCGGATCTCCCAGCAACGGGTTGTGAAAGCGTTTCGTGTTGTCGGCCGATCCGTTGACGACGCGGGATGTGCGTTCGTACCTCGCCGATTCATAGGCGCGGAATGCCGCGGCAACGTCCATGCCGTGCGCCTCGAGCGCTCGAGACAGGATGTAGCCGTCCTCGATCGCCATGACGGCGCCTTGTGCGAGGAACGGCAGTGTCGGATGGCAGGCGTCGCCGAGCAGCGTGACGCGACCCACCGACCACGACGGAAGAGGACGGCGCAGTTTCAATGCCCAGAGATACGGCTGGGGAATGGCTGCGATGAGCGTCTGTACGTCTTCATGCCATCCAGCGAAGTCGGCGAGCATGTCCGCATGCGAACCCGGCGTCGTCCAGGACTCTTCGTGCCAGTCCTCGCGTTCGACCACGCCCACGAAGTTCATCAGCGTTCCGCGCCGCAAGGGATACTGCACGACGTGTCGGCCAGGCCCGACCCAGTTCGACGAGACCGAACGTGCCAGGCGGGGCGGCAGGTCCGCCATCGGGATGACGCCGCGCCATGCAACGAGACCCGTGAATTCGGCGTTGTCCGGGCCATGCAGTCCTGCACGGATCACGGAGTGGATCCCGTCGGCGCCAATCAGCGCGTCGCCTTCGGCGGTGCTGCCGTCATCGAACCGCAGGATTACGCGCGCTCCTACGGTCTCGCATCCGACAGCCCTATGTCCCAGACGAAGCGCGCCGGGGACAGCCGTCGTCACCGCATCCGACAGGACACCCAGCAGGTCCGGCCGGAACATCGTGACGTAGGGGTGACCATAGGTTTGCACCGACACGGCGCCGAGATCGAAAGCGGTCCATGCTTGGCCGGTATTCCACATCCGAATTTCACGCCGCTCCGGATGCGCGGCCGCTTCCATGACGCGGGTAGCGAGGCCGAGTTCGTGAAAGACAAGCATGCCGTTGGCGCTGATCTGCACACCAGCTCCGATCTCCTGAAGGATCGGGGCCTGCTCGTAAATCTCGACCTCGAAGCCGCGCTTGATGAGGGAAAGCGCCGCCGTCAGCCCGCCTATGCCGCCGCCGGCTACGATGATTTTGGGCTTTCCGGCATTTTCCACAGCTTGCTACCCTTTCTTATGGATGCCAGCAGGACCGTCGCCAAAAACAGCCGTTCCTCCTAAGCCAGCTTTTGACTCAAGGTCGACATGGGCAAGAAAAAGCCCCGGAGAGTCTCGTTCAAGCTATTCTGAAGTGATCTGGGCATCCTTGACTACTTTGGCCCAGCGCAGGCGATCCCTGGCGATCAGTTCTGCAAGGCGTTCAGGCGCGCCGCCTTGAGCGATCAAGCCTTGCTTGTCGAGTACGGCCCGAACGCCAGGCTGCGCCAGTATCTCATTGAAAACCGCATTGTAGCGGTCAACGATGGCTTTCGGCGTATCGACCGGGGCAAGAACGCCATACCACAGATCGACGTCGAAATCGGTTACGCCAAGTTCGGCCAGCGATGCCGGAAAGGTGGATCACGGCTTCGACACCGCCACGGCAAAAGAACTGCAAGCCCGATTGAAGCCGCTGATCCGCAAGACAAAAGCCCTAGCCCTACACCAAACGGATCGCCCACAAGGTCATCTGGGTCGAGCCAGAGCTTTTGGCGCAGATCGAGTACCGTGCGAAGTCGGCGGAGGGCAAGGTACGGCAGCCATTCTTCAAGGGCATCCGAGAAGACTTATGAACTTGGGACACGTCGTCCGAAACTTCGCCATCGCGATTGGCATCACATTCTTCGCGGCGGTTGGCTCTATCTTGCGATACAGTTTTTCGCGTCGCTGCTTTAGGCGCTTTACGCGGCCTGTTAGGCGGCCTGTCTTATTGGGACGCACGCGGTGTGACGGATTTTCCCGGCCTCGGTGAAGATGGCATTCTACAACGCACGAAAGATGCTCACGCGCATTGCCGCTACGACTTAGGAGAGAAAATTCCCGCGTCCCGTCTCCTCGCGCGCTTCCTTATCGTTGCGCACCCGGTCGGTACGTAGGGTCTCGGTGGCCATTCCAGAAGCTCGACACTTGTTTTAGTAAAGACGATGCCTGCCGCGCTCAGTTCAGTCATCAAGGCGGATACTGTCGATGCCTGCGGTTCGCGTTTGCAGCTTTCGAAATCAGCGATAATCACACGACGAACACTGACACCTTCTGCCAAATAAGATTGAGACCAACCAAGAAGTGCGCGTGCGCCCCTTACCTGCGCAGCGAGTTTCGGAAAATCATGCATGCCTACTCCAAAAAAACAGTATGGAGAGCGTCCAAAAGTGGAGGGTGTTAATTCGATAACATTCGATTTTTTATTGTTTGCTTCCTATTACCGTCAACCAAGATCAGGTTGTGAGGGGATTGCCTGCAAACTGTGCGGGATGAAGACTTGCGCGAACCCCGTATTCCTACGGAGTTTTTTGCCGGAATGGCGACGATTTCAAGTCCGCCGCATTCCCTTGGTCAGCCCCCTTAATGAACTGTCTCGCAGCAAGCCTTCCGACGTGATGCCCGGTATTCAACATCGGCATCGAACATCGGCTCCACCCACGTCGCGTGGGCTTCAACTTGGCTCCGGTTAACCTGACTTCGGGCTGACCACTTATTGTGAAAGTTTTAACAGTCCGTCTGTACACTTTTCAATCGCGGCCCCCCAAAAGGCGCACCGCGCGTTTATTGCATAAGGGGGTTTTCGTCGCCGTTCGTCATTCATTTTTAGTTTCGACGATTTGATTAGATGGAACAGCGCAAGGCACATCGTGTCGTATTCGAGCGCGGGTTCGCCGCGAACATGATGGCGATCGACGGTACGTGGCAGCGTCCGTGTACAATGCAGGATGTATCGGAGACGGGCGCTAGACTTTCCGTCGGCGGTTCGATTGAAGGTCTTCCGCTGAAAGAATTCTTTCTTGTGCTCTCGACGGTGGGGAAAGCATACCGGCGTTGCCAACTAGCTTGGGTCAACGGCGATCAAGTTGGCGTCCGCTTCATTAAAGCGGCCGACATAAAGAAGAAGTCTCAGCAGCCGGTGCCTTGAACTCCGGCACAGCAAGCAGTCGGCCGGGCTTTGTGGACGGACCGCATTATAGGCTCAAGATGGCACGCTTTGAGCAAAAGGACCGTTCCTCGGTGCAATTTGAGCGCCAAGCAGCGCCGTGCGAGATTTTCCGTCTGGTCCAGCCCCGTGGCGTTGGGCAAGCATCAACTATGATTTTCCGCGTGCATGCCCACGTTGACGATCACATATTCAAAGCCACCGCCAAAACGGCTAGGGACGCTTTTGCAAAAGCGGTCGAATGGCATGTCGTCGGGAGGCTAATAGGCATCTCGATCAGCGATGGCACCAGGAGCTATTCGATCGCCGAGTTTGCCTCGGTGATGGCACTTGCGGAGATTGCGAACATCAAGGCTTCAGCCGAGCAACACGACGCGAACAGATGAACGCAGACAGCGCCAGTCGCAATTGTTGAGTAGCCAAATTCCCGAGGTTTGACGCATACGGCTCGCCTGATCATCCGCTGGCTGTGGTGTCGCTCAGATCGGATCGCGATCGTATTGCCGCCCAGCGACGTAACGTGCGTGGAGGATCTATCGCGAGAGGGTACGGGCTAATAAGTCAGGACAAGCAGACGTTGCACAATCGCGCCTAAGCAAACGAGCACCACCAGCAACTTGAGAAGGTTTGCCAATCGGCCGTCGGGAGCAAACCTGTCGATAGCCCAAAAAACAGATTGCGCCCACGACCACAATGATCAGAACGCCAATTAGGACTGAAATGATCGCCATGGGTTATCCTCGGACTTGCTGCTGCCGGGCGAGCATCCCGAGGCACCGGCCGGACGTCAAGATCAAGTCGCGCTAGTTTCGTTGAATTGACACTACAAATTCGGGAGCTCCCGCTGGCTGGCTCCTGCCATCAGTCATCCATCAGCGTGCCGATAAGCTTTAGTAGCGCCTGGTGCTCCGGGCCACTTGCTCCGTCTCGGCGGAATTTGCCGATGTCCGTGTAGGAGATCTGTCCGCTAGAGCTCACGTTTGGCTCGTGTTTCACGATCGGCAACTTCGACGCCGGATCGCACGTCAACAGCCAAGCGTCGCCATTGCTGCTTTGGTACAAAAGTCGTTCGCGCATACCAATCTAACCGAGATCGCGCCGCGCGGTTCCTGATTTGACATAGCAACGTCGTGTTGAGCTGTCGCAAGCGGCGGATCGGCGATCTTGGTCACCCGCCTTCCAATTCCTTGGCCTCCTCCCCGGCTAACCCAAGCTCCTGCAACAGATGAGATCGAACCATGTCGCGACCGCCGAACGGGTCCGATTGGCTGGGACTGAAATACTTGTTGGCCCAGTCATGCGCGTTCCTGATTTTTTCTTGGTAGTCGGCATCATCGAAGGCGAACAACAGGGCGTGCACCTCGCGCAAGATCTCTTCATCAGAAATGGTGCCTTTCCGGATCCGGTCCTCAAGGCCCTCGATCTGTTGGTGTGTTTTCATGCTTGACCTCCTTCACGCTCGATCTCACTCAGCCCCGCCCTAACCCCAGCATCGATCTCCGATAACACCATGCTTACTTGGATGGGGAACCGCGCCGCAACAAAACGTTCTCCTGTTGGCGGTTCGGACGGAGAAACACTTACACTCCCAGAACAAACTCTCGGGAACGTCCTCCGAAGGAAACGTCATAGACAAACTAGCTCCAAGGAACCAACTACTTGAAACCCAACCGGAAATTTCCGGGCCACACGGATCTTGCGCCGCTAGGGAGCGGGGCCTGCGCGGTTCGGGGCCCCCTTCCCCGGACAAGTCTTGAGCATTGCCCTCTATGCGGATCGGTTAGTCCAGAACCACCGGATTGAGAGCTGCCAGCCGTCGCCGGGAGACAAGATGGAACGGTCACTGTTGGCGCCCGTTACAACGGTTCAAGCCCAGGGAGGAACTCCCCCATGCTAAGGATCGCTTGTCGTAGCAACAGCCGCAGCGGCGCAGACAACCGCCCCGCTTGCCAGTCTGGCAAAGGCTGAAGCCGTCCAAGATGGCCCAAGGCGTCGATGTTCAGATCGGACGGGATCGGGATGACCGCTACCGCTATGACCGCGACACCACCGTCGGCGTCGCACCGACGGCTCGTGACGTTGCAGGTGTCATTCGATCGATCGATTACTCGTTTATGGCGGCCCTTCACCGGTGGGGTGCGGTCGAGGACCGCCAAAGGCTCTATCCAATTTTTTCGACATGGCGCAATTGGGCGACGGAAACGTTCCTGCATGCCTACTGCAAAGTCGTCAGAGAGTCAGGCCTATGGCCTGATGACGATGCAGCAAACGGAGTGCTCAGGTTCTTCCTACTTGAGGAGGCAATCTATGAGGTCGAGTACGAAATGTCTTATCGGCCTGAGTGGCTCGGAGTTCCGCCCGGCGGGATAGCCAAGGATATTGGAAGGCCTTTGAAGCCATGACCAAGCTACCCGCCGAGGCCTACGCGATCATCGAAGGCAAGCATTCCGATCCCTTTCACTATCTCGGCCTGCACAGCGAGAGCGGCCAGAACGTGGTGCGCGCCTTCCTGCCTGAAGCTTCCAACGTGGAAGCGATTGGCGACCATGGCGAGCCGGCGCCGCTTCAGCGCATCCACGACGCCGGATTGTTTGCCGGCGCGCTGCCGAACGGCTCGACGAAATACCACTTGCGCGCCCGCTTCGACGACAATGTCGTCGATCTCGACGATCCCTATCGCTTTCCGCCTGTATTGAGCGACTTCGATCTCTATCTGCTGGGCGAAGGCACCCATCTGCGGATCTACGACAAGCTCGGCGCGCATCCGATGACGCTGGAGGGCGTGGAGGGCGTGGCGTTCGTGGTGCTGGCGCCGAATGCCGAGGGCGTCAGCGTGGCCGGCGATTTCAACTACTGGAACGCGCGGCGGCATCCGATGCGGGTGCGCGGCGTTGGCTATTGGGAGCTGTTCGTGCCCCATGCCCGCGCCGGCGACCGCTACAAGTTCGATATAATCGGCCCCGACGGCCGGCACCTGCCGCTGAAATCCGATCCGGTGGCCTTTGCCGCCGAGATGCGCCCCAGCACGGCATCTGTTGTCGTCGATGAAAGTCGGATTCCGCATCCGCGCGCGGCGCCGTCGGGCATGAACGCACTGGGTGCGCCGATCTCGATCTACGAGGTTCATCTCGGCTCATGGCGGCGCAAGAACGGCAATGAATGGCTGAGCTATCGCGACCTCGCCGAACAGCTCCCGGCCTATGCTAAGGACCTCGGCTTCACACATATCGAGTTTCTTCCCGTCAGCGAGCATCCGTTCGACGGTTCCTGGGGCTATCAGCCGACAGGCCTCTACGCCCCCACCAGCCGGTTCGGCACGCCGGAGGATTTTTCCACACTCGTCGACGCCTGCCATCGCGAGGGGCTCGCCGTGTGGCTCGACTGGGTACCCGGACATTTCCCTGATGACCCGCACGGCCTCGGCTATTTCGACGGCACCGCGCTCTACGAGCACGCCAATCCACTGCAGGGCCGCCATCTCGACTGGGGCACGCTTATCTACAATTACGGCCGCACCGAGGTGGCCAATTTCCTGATCTCCAACGCGCTGTTCTGGCTCGACCGTTACGGTATTGACGGCCTGCGCGTCGATGCCGTCGCCTCGATGCTCTATCTCGACTACAGCCGGCCCGCCGGGGAATGGATCCCGAACCAGTATGGCGGACGTGAGAATCTCGAAGCCATCGACTTCCTGCGCCGCTTCAACATCGAACTGTTCGGACAATTTCCGCGGGCCACCACGGCCGCGGAGGAATCCACCGCGTGGCCGCAGGTCTCGCGGCCGGTCGAATTTGGCGGGCTCGGCTTCGGCTTCAAATGGAACATGGGCTGGATGCACGACACGCTGAATTATATCGGCAAGGACCCGATATATCGGAAGCACCACCACGGCGACATCCTGTTCGGCCTGCATTACGCGTTTTCGGAAAACTTTGTCCTGCCGCTGTCCCACGACGAAGTGGTGCACGGCAAACGCTCGATTCTCGGGCGCATGCCCGGCGACGAGTGGCACCGCTTTGCCAATCTGCGTGCCTATTACAGCTTCATGTTCGGCCATCCCGGCAAGAAGCTGATGTTCATGGGCTGCGAGTTCGGCCAGGAACGCGAATGGGACCACGATCATTCGCTGGACTGGCACCTGCTGGCGCAACAGAAGCATGTCGGTATCCAGAACTTGATCCGCGATCTCAACCGCCTCTATCGCAGCGTGCCGGCGCTGTACGAGATGGACTGTAACCAAGCCGGCTTCGAATGGTTGATTGATGATGCGAACAAGAATGTCTTTGCGTGGATGCGCAAAGGTGACCAACCCCGATCACGGTGTCTCGTAATTGTCAACTTCTCGCCAAACGTCTACCGCCACTATCGCATCCGCGTGCCTTTCCATGGCAGATGGATCGAAATATTCAACTCGGACTCGGCGTCTTATGGTGGCAGTAACGTGGGAAACGGCGGCGAAATACACGCGCCTGATGAAATTGTCCCCAGGCTCACTTTAACTCTGCCGCCCTTGGCGGCGCTCTTCATCGTCCCGGAGCAGAGTTTCTAAAGCGCCTGGCATCCTTCGCCATAACTTTGGGATCTAGCACGGTAATGGGCCTTGGCGACTGTATTTATAATTGGAGGCGGACTATCGGGGTTGACGGCTGCCGTCTACCTGGCGGGGTATCACCGCCATGTCGCGATATTCGACGATGGAGCAAGCCGCGCAGCCTGGATTGTCCTTGCCCAAGCGGCCCTTGGGTGCTGGGTTTTCTTTTGAACCCTTTAGGCAGGGCTCAGACATACCTATGCTGGGGATCTGAGGGCCGAGTAGTTTGAGCGGCGCCACCTAACGAAGATATTCCGTTAGGTCGGCGGTGTTACGTTTGAAATCGACCTCTAGCTGACGGCCCTAAGCCTTCTATCCCTTGCCATCGGCTGAAAACCCAGCCCCCGGGCAGGGTTGGAAGGGCTCCAAAAATCTCGCGAATGTCGAATGTTGATGATCTCAGCCGCTGCAAGGCTCCGCAGATTCGATGCGAGCGTCGGTGGTCGCTTTTGCGTTAATCGTTGTGGTCCCTCACATCGCAGCGCGTGAAATGCACGAGCGATCCCTGAGAATTTTCAGTCATCAACCAGAAGGGACTTTTTCAACACAGGATGCCAAGCTTAACCAAGTCTTAGCGGTAGTTGTGCCGATCATCTGGTGGGCTCTTGCAAAAACCGAGGAGAGCAGTCTCCCATGCTCAAAGACGGCACATATGCGGCGTGGTTCAAGACCCCACTGGGCCAGGGCACCGGCATCGCCCATGTTGCGAACGGGAAAATCTGGGGTCGCGATAGCATCATGACCTACAGCGGCACTTGCGAGGTCGATGGCGATCGGTTCACCGCGATCGTAACGACCAAGAGACATACCGACGGACAGCCCACGGTTTTTGGCGGCGGCGATGAACTCAAGCTGACCCTTGAGGGAACGTGCCGCGGCAAGATCGCTCGTTACGTTGCCACGGCTGAGCAGTTTCCGGGCGTGGTCCTTGAGGGAACGCTCATTCACATCGAAGAGCAGCAAGCCGCGCCAGAGCCGAGCAGGCCGCCGCCAAGATTTGACCCCGCGAAACTTCCGAAACTGCCGAAGCGCTCCCGCTGAATAGACATGCCGTTCTGAGGCAGTCCTTCCGGATGCGCAACCTAAAAGCGCACGCATCCCCACTCTGTACGATTAACCAAACATTAACGGCGCTTGGTTCCGCAGAAAATGTCCAAGAGTGAACTTAAATCGACGAGCAATCGCGCGCGGTCGCCAGCCGGTGATCCTTTAGATCAGTCCCAAGACTATGAAAGCCGCGATCTCGATCAGGACTGCGGTTCCCAATGTCGCGACGGCAAGGAAGGCGTCGCCTAGAGATAAGAGCATGGCTCGCCTCCCAGATTTGCGAGGCCCCGCAGCCTGAGATCAATTCACCTCGATAAAAAAGGTTGCGGTTCCGAAGGCGGCTCACAAACTCAGCTGGCGCAAAGGAGGTCCGGAACGTCCGGAAGGGATCTGCGTTTTATCGGAGAGCGGATGGAATTCCCGCGCCGACGGGGACAGTCCCAACAAAAGCCATGCGGTGTAACGCCCGCGTGGCTTTTGTGATTTTAGTCGGGGGCTCTTAGACCCGGCGAGCTAAGCCATTCCTGCATACGCGCGGCCGTCTCAAGTTGGCGGGCCTTACGAAGCAGGCGTTCGCGCTCAATGCCCGTCGGAGTTCTTCGTGCTTCCTGACGGAGACGTCCTGCCTCTCTCAGGAGACGCTCTGCATCTTCCAGCAGTCTTTTCTTGAGAGGATCATCGGGACCGTCACGCTCGCCCATGCGCTTGCTCCATCCATTTAAGGGTGCGTGGAGCGGAATTGCGGTCTTATCACCGATGATTGCCAGAGATCGTGTGGTGATAATTTCAACGCTGGAGCGGGTGGTTTGTTCGGGATTGAGTTCCGTATAGAGAGCAGCGGTGACCGCGCGGCGGAGGACTTAGAGGACTTACATGGGTCGATGCGGTTTGCGCGAAGCGATGTCCGCGTCCATACCCATAACAATCAGCACGGCGGCACTAGCGGCCCCCGCCAACAGGATAAGGACGACAGTTCACGGATAAATCATGGCCGCCATCCGATGCCGGCTGATTGTCTCTTCTTGCCAACTGGCAAGACTGACCATTGTTCCCTGGCATTGCGCTAGCCAGCTCGAAGGAATTGTCCGATTTCGATCAGGGACGTAAGTCCCCAGAGCTGACGTTCGGCTTGTGCTCCACCATCGCGACACCCGACTGCGGATCGCGGACCAGCCGCCGGAGATCACCGCTGGCGCTTTCGTAGAGAACTCTTGTCATGCCTTTCGACCAAATGATGTTCGAGGGGGCCGCAGAGTGTCTTGAGATACGATGCCTGCGCGCCCGTCATCGGATCATCGCCAGACACCCAGTCATCTGGGTCCTTTGCAGGTTGCCGATTGGCTCCGTTTCGGACTACTCAGGTAACACTCCTGGCTTAAGCGCCCAGCTGATGAACGCAGTCTTGGCTGCAGCATGTGAGCGACCAATCCGTTCGAAGCACCGGAGCAAGAGGATCGAGGACTGACTTGTAGCGACAGGTCCAGCGACAGGTCGCAATATTCGATTGCCTCTTGAGGTCACTCAATGCGTCGCCAAAAACCAGGACGAATTGTCCTGAAGCTCTAACCGAGCAGTCCCTAAATAGTTCCCTCCGCGAGGGACGAGCGAGCAGCCAGGAACTAATCGGGCACGTACGGCATTCGTACGTAAGTCTCGGTGTGGCCGCGTCCTCAGCATCCCATGAACGCTTTTGTAAACGCTTCCGTAAAGCAGGCTTTTCATATCGAGGAGATCTTCCCCTCCATTGACTGCGGCCGCTTTGCGGTCAAGCGGATCGTGGGCGAGACTGTTGAGGTCTGGGCAGACATCTATCGCGACGGTCACGATGTCGTTGCGGCCGACTTGATATGGCGCCGCGAGCCTGAATCCGATTGGCAACGGACTCCCATGACCCACCACGGCAACGACCGCTGGGTGGGAGCCTTCGTGCCTGAGAAGACCGGCCGCTACAGCTGCGCAATCGAGGCGTGGACCGACGAATTCGCCACCTGGCGACATGGCTTTGAACAGAAACGGAAAGCCAACGTGGCGACCGAGCTTGACGCCATGGAAGGGGCTTCCCTGCTTGCCCGCGCCGTTAGCGGCGGTCAGGAAACTACCGCGAAGCTGGCCCGTGCATGCGAAACCTTCTTACAATCGGGCAAGTGCGAGGTCCTGCTCTCCGATGACCTCAAAAAGGCGATGGCTGAAGGGCAAGAGCGTACGGATCTGACCCGATCGAAGCCACTTACACTCATGGTGGATAGGCCCCAGGCTCGCTACAGCTCTTGGTACGAGATGGTGCCGCGCAGCCAGAGTCCTCGCCCCGGACAGCACGGCACGTGGAACGACTGCATTGATCGTCTTCCTGACATCCAGGCCATGGGCTTCGATGTCGTTTATCTGACGCCCATCCACCCGATTGGGCGCACGAACCGCAAGGGACGCAACAATGCTCTCAGGGCGGCCGACGGTGACCCGGGCAGCTTTTACGCGATTGGCTCACATGAGGGTGGACACGACGCTATCCATCCGCAGCTTGGAAGCCTTGATGAATTTCGGCGGTTTGTTGCGGCATGCTGCGCCGCGGGCATGGAGGTCGCACTCGACTTCGCTATTCAATGCTCACCGGATCACCCTTGGTTGAAGCAGCATCCGGAGTGGTTTAAGCGCCGCCCAGACGGCTCGATAAAATACGCGGAGAACCCCCCAAAAAAATACGAAGACATCGTGAATGTTGATTTCGATTCGAAGGATGCCAAAGGCTTGTATCGTGCGTTGCGCGATGTCGTGCTGTTCTGGGTGTCGCAAGGCGTTAAAATCTTTCGCGTTGATAACCCGCACACCAAGCCGTTTCGCTTTTGGGAGTGGTTGATCAAGGAGGTGCAAGCGCGCGATCCCGACGTGTTGTTCCTGTCTGAGGCATTCACCAGGCCCAAGGTGATGAAGGGGCTCGCCAAGCTCGGCTTCACGCAGTCCTACACGTACTTTACGTGGCGAACGGAGAGATGGGAAATCGAGCAGTATGTAAGCGAGCTCGCCGGCTACCCCGAGCGAGAATTCTTTCGCCCCAATTTCTTCGTTAGCACGCCTGATATCCTGCCGTTCCATCTTCAACGCGGCGAACCATGGATCTTCAAGGCGCGGCTTGCGCTGGCTGCGACGTTATCGAGCAACTACGGCATCTATAACGGTTTTGAACTGCTCGAGCATGAGCCGATACCAGGCCGCGAGGAGTATCTTAATTCCGAAAAATACGAGTTAAAATCCCGCGACTGGGACAAGCCCGGTAACATCAAGTCCTACATCGCCCAAATCAATCGTATCCGGCGCGAAAACGCAGCGCTGCAACAGACCTCCGCGATCCGCTTCCTGCCGGTGGAGGACCCCTCAGTCACTGCGTACGTCAAGCATTCTGCCGATCAGACAAACGTCGTCGTAACCGTCATCGCGTTGACAGGTGGTTTCCACGAATTCTGGCTCCCGCTCGGAGATGTGCAGGTGCGGCTAGGCAATGGCGACTTGAAGCCCGTGACCGCGCTCGAAAATCTCAAAACCGGTCCGACCTCTCCTGTGACTTACGGCGGTATGCGCCTTTGGATCGATCCCATGCATGATCCCGTGCTTATTTTCCGATGCTCGGGTTAGCGAAGATGGGCGCCCCCGGTAGGAGCCTCGCGTTCTTGGAGACACCCGAAGGGTCTTCATGGTTTGCGAACAGCGAGGTGACTGCGGCTCTCGAAGAACATTTCCTTCCAGCCTATCTCGCGAAGGCCAGGTGGTTTCCTCGCAACTCTGCGAAACGGATTAAGCCGAAGATCATTGCACGCCTCCCCTTTTCCGGGAACGCGACCGTTTTCATTGTCATCGAGACTGACCATCACGCGCATTATCTTCTACCCTTGACGGCCGACTGGTCCGTTGACGCGGGCCCCGAACTTGAAAAATCCATTGTTGCCCCTTTGCGCCAGGGCGAGCGCGAAGGATTACTGCGCGATGTCGCCGCTGATCCTGCTTTCATCCAGAAGCTCCTTGATCACCTTCGGCGGGAGGTTTCTATCGCCGGCTCGGGTTGGCGGCTGGATTTCAAGCCCACGACCAAACTCGGAAGTCGGCCTCCGCGTGCCACAGCCCGGGTTCGCGCCATCCAAGGTGAGCAATCCAACAGTACGGCGCTCGTTGACCAAGACTATGTCGTCAAGCTGTACCGTCATATCGAGCCCGGCCAAAATCCCGAGATAGAGATGGGGTACTTTCTGACCGAGGCGACGAATTTTACGCATACGCCTGCGCTGCTCGGCCACGTCGAGGCCACTTATGATTCCGCAAGCTATGCCCTCGGCATTGTCCATGCATTTGTGCCGAACCATGGCGACGCCTGGACCTGGTCGGTCGATCGCCTCAGCATTTACCTCGATGCGATGGCGGAAGGCTCTGAGGAGCGCGATAAGGCGCTCACCACACGGCGGGACTACCTTCAGTGGGTGCGGCACTTGGGATGCCGCGTCGCTGAGATGCATTGCGCCCTGGCGAGTCGCGACGACGTAGCGGCGTTCAAGCCTGAGCCGATCAACGAACGTGATCTCGATTTTTGGATCGGCGATCTCGTGGAACGCGCGGCTCGCATTTTCAATAGGTTGGAGGAGACGCCGCTGGACGCAAACGACCGGCCCCTCGTGGAGCGCCTGCTCCGAGTCAGATCCGCACTGTCCGGTTACGCAGCTCACTTGATCAGTCATACGCATGGCCCTTGCAAGATACGCCATCACGGCGATTTGCATTTGGGTCAGGTGCTCGTAGCCGGTGAGGACGCCGTCATTATCGACTTCGAAGGGGAGCCGAGCCGGCCTTTGGCAGACCGGAGGCGCAAGGCTCCGGCTGCGCGCGACGTCGCAGGCGTGTTGCGCTCATTGGACTACGCCGCCATGGCCTTGGGACAGCAGAGGCAGAAATCCGAAAAGCTCACCCCGTCGGCGTTGCGGGCCTTACACGCCTGGCGTGACCAGTCCACAGATGGCTTTCTCAGCGCTTACCAGGAAGCGATGGGCCCCTCGGCTCTCTGGCCAGCTCGATCTGATGACGCTAAAGCGATGTTGAATTTCTTTCTCCTTGAAAAGGCGTTCTACGAGGTTGAGTACGAGCTTTCCTACCGGCCGGCGTGGATTTCCGTGCCCCTGCAAGGTGTCCTGCGCGTTCTCGAAGAAGGAGGCGTGACCTAGACGGGTAATGGGAATTCAGCGACGTCCATGATGGCAGCAAGGCCCTGACGGAGCCGTCGCGTCATCGTCTCTTCCGTTGCGAGCCCGAGCGCGAGCATTGAGCGAGCAGCGACCTTCAGGCGCTGGCCAAACGGATAAATCGTCAACGTTACATCCGCTACATGCGTGTCAATGAGCCCGGCCCACGCGCGGCCCGGCGGCACTTCGGGCAAGATGAATTCGACCGCCTCATGGTGCGCGTTATAAATAAGCAGCAGTGTTGCATTTGAGCCTTGTCGTTTGACGCCAGTTTCCTGTGCCCTTCCGTCAAGCAGCATACCGAAACATCGCGTGGCTGGATTGTCCCAATCTGCCGTTGCCATCTCCCTCCCGTTAGGCGCGAGCCAGCTTACGTCCTTCACGTCAAGTTCTTCATTGACATTGCCGATGACGAACCTTGAGCGATGCAAGATGGGAAAGGCCTGCCGTGTGGCGATTAGCTTGCGGACAAATTCCCGCAAGGCGCGGCCTTCGGCCGAGATGCCGAGCCAATTGAGCCAGGTCGTGTCATTGTCCTGAGCATAGGCATTATTGTTGCCGCCTTGAGCATGGCCAAACTCATCACCCGCAAGGATCATAGGTGTCCCGTGCGACAGCAACGTCGTCGCAAGGAGATTGCGTTTTTGCTGCTCGCGAAGCTTGATGATCTCAAAATCATCGGTCGGCCCTTCAGCGCCGTGATTCCAGGAATAATTAATCGAGTGTCCGTCGCGGTTGTCTTCGCCATTGGCCTCGTTGTGTTTATCATTATAGGAAACGACGTCGTTCAGTGTGAAGCCGTCATGCGCCGTAACGAAGTTGACGGACGACCATGGCCTGCGACCACGCTTATTGAAGAGGTCGCCCGATGCGGTGATGCGCCGCGCAAATTCGGGCGTCATGCACTCATCCCCTTTCCAAAAGCGCCGCACCGCGTCCCTGAATTTATCATTCCATTCCGCCCATCCAGGGGGAAATTGGCCGACCTGATAGCCGCCCGGGCCTACATCCCAAGGCTCGGCGATCAGCTTGACTGACGATAGTATCGGATCCTGCCGGCAGGCATCTAGAAAGCCGCCGCCTTCATCGAAGCCGTAGGGCTCCCTTGCGAGGATGGTCGCAAGGTCGAAGCGGAAACCATCCACGCGCATTTCGGCCGCCCAGTAGCGCAGGCTGTCCGCGACCATCTGCAGCACGCGCGGGTGCGAAAGGTTTAACGTATTCCCAGTACCGGTGTCATTAATGTAGCAACGCTTCTCCTCGGGGAGCAGACGATAATAGCTCGCGTTGTCGATGCCTTTGAAGGAAAGCGTTGGCCCGAGTTCGTTCCCTTCGGCAGTGTGATTATAGACGACGTCGAGTATCACCTCGATACCATGGGCATGGAACTGATTGACGGCTTCCTTGAACTCGTTCGCAAAAGGTGTCTTGAGATAGCGCGGCTCGGGCGCGAAAAACGCAAGCGAGTTATAGCCCCAATAGTTACGCAGGCCCTTCTCCACAAGATAACTATCATCCACGAATGCTTGGACGGGTAAAAATTCCGCGCTCGTGATCCCAAGCGCTCGAAGATAAGCAGGGATATGTGGATGGCAAAGTCCGGCGAAGGTGCCGCGGTCGCCTTCAGGTACAAGCGGATGGCTCCGGGTAAAACCTTTGATATGCATCTCGTAAAGAATGGTGCGGTCCCACGGCACCTCGGGCTTTGCCGCGCGGCCCCAAGTGAAGGCGGGATCTATCACTCGGCATTTTTGCATGAGATGCGCGCTGTCCCGTGGATCGAAGGACTTGTCCTTATCCGGGTGACCGAGCTCATAACCGAATAATTCGGGTCCCCAACACAGCTTGCCCACGAGCTGCTTAGCATAAGGATCGATCACGAGCTTGTTGGGATTGAAACGGTGTCCGACATCTGGCTCGTAAGGGCCATGGACCCGGTAGGCATAGACTGTGCCCGGACGTGCGGTCGGTATATAACCGTGCCAGACTTCATCGGTGTATTCGGGCAGTTCGATGCGTTCGATCTCTTTCTCGCCGCTGTCGTCGAATAGGCAGAGCTCGACCTTTGTGGCATGAGCCGAAAACAGCGCGAAATTAACGCCAAGGCCGTCCCAGGTCGCCCCAAGCGGAAAGGGCTTGCCTTCGAGCACCGGCGCATGCCGAAGGCTTGCCGCCGCCAGGGCCAGTCTCTCATCCTTGATCTTGTTCATGAATCATCTCAAACGCTTCCCTCGCAGCACGCGAGGGCAGCTATGCGCTGTCAAATAAAAGCTGTATCCATGCTTTGGTTCCTGCCATCCGCCAGGCGTAGAACAGCTGCCCATGTTCGGAGCGACTCCTTGAAGCCCCCTAGCTTTAGCGATCCAACGCTTTGTGTCCCGCTCGATCACTCTATGCGGCTGGTTGAAGCCCGAGAATCGATGCTTGGTGCCGTTGAACAGTTTTGCCGAGTACGCACCTGAAACCAATCCAGAGACGAAGAAGAAAGACGTTGTTTGGTTCGCGCTGAACGAAGAGCGTCCACCGTGCGCCTTCGCTGGCATGTGGACAGATTCAAGGGCGACCGGAGCACCAAGTCGAAGCCAATTCCTGGGCCACATCTAGTCTATGGCTTCCTGATAACTCGGCCGAATGCGGTAGTTGAAACTATTCATCCGAAAGCCATGCCCGGTCATCCTGACGACAGACGAAGAGCGCGACGTGTGGATGCATGCACTTTGGGATGAAGCCAGGGCTCTTTAACGACTATTGCCCGACGATGCGATCAGGATTGTCGCCCGTGGCGCGGACCTGCAAAGCGGCAGAGACACGATTCCATCCATTGAGATGCCAAACCGGTTTATTGCAAGCAATCAACTCCCCATCCGTTGCTGGGGCGCGACCGAGATGGGGCTCGCGCTCGATGATGCTCATCGTGGATCCTCATTTCCCGCTCACAGATCATCTTGAGCATGTCGATAAGTGCGGAGAAGGTCGCTGCGACGGGCGAAGGTGCCGATGGGTTGCGTGACCGCTCTTCAAGGCCTCATTCGATGTCATCTGACAGATTGGCTGAGCGTCTGAAAGTCGGCAGCGCCAACGGCAGGCGGTCAGCAACGTCGGCTGATGCCAAGACGCAGTCTTCAGCTGCGACAAGTTCCGTGAACTCACGCTCGAACTCGGTCGCAGCGGCGACGACTACATGTTGCTGCTCGACGGTCACGCCGCCTGATTTAAGACCTGTTTCGCGTCAGCCCGCATCCGTCATTGCACCATCTCAGCGAGCTCAGATGCGATGTAAAGCGGTTTCGATCGCGATCATGCCATAAAAATCCTCTGTTTTGTCGGTCACTCAAGGCATCGACGGTCTGCAATGACGCACTGCAAGGATGCGAATGAAAATGAAAAAGAGCGCGCAGGTCGCTGGGTTGGCTGTTCTCGCCACGGTCGGAATGCTTGATCCTCCCGGGGTTGTCAGCAACCAGGCTGTTGCTCAGATGAATTGGCTTACGCCTCACCTCGAATCGCAGCGTCACCACAACATTCGACGTCACCAGCAACGTCTGCAGCGTTAAGGAGCGGCGCAAGATCAGCCGCGTCGGGCCCCAGTCACTTCAGGACCAGATCCGGTGCGCCGCGAGCAGTTGAAGCGTCAGCTTGAGCCTGAGTATCATCGGCGGGTGCAGCTATACGGCAAAGCGAGTGCCGATGACTGGCTGAAGCGCACCGCCTGGCAGCTTGGGGGCGAAGAGGGACGAAGGGCCCGTCAGCGCGCTGAGAACCAGTGACATGGATCTGAGCCGCACCGGCTTGGCGAGAGCAACGATTTTCCGAAACTCTGATCGAGGCAAGTGCTCGCGATGTTGGCGAGAACACCAATAGTCAGCCTTGTCGTTTCAATCGCATGTGCCGCTTTCTTTGGCAGTGCGTCACTGTCATCCGCGGCCGCGCCAGTGAGCGACTATCTCGGACTTCCGGGCCCCATCCAGTTCGATGGCAAGTTTTACAAGCTGGTCTGGAGCTCCAGGCCCACGCCCGGCTACACGAAGCAGGAGTATCTGCCATCCGACCAGAGCATCCGCAGCTATACGCAGATGCTGATCGTCGAGAGGGTGACAGGCGATCTGACGGTGACGGGCGCAGTTCGCGCCCAGGTCGACATGTTGAAGAAGCGGAAGGCCACTGACCCGCTGGTGAACATGAACGTGATCGAGAACGCCAATGCCGGAGAAGCTCTGCTCGACTTCATCGTAAGTTCGAAGGACCCAAAAGGCGAATATGTCGTCGAATGGAACGCCTATCGTTATGCTCCGCTAAAGGGCGCGGCGGAAAAGTCCGGCGTGCTCCTACGACGCCTGGCAGGCGGGCAGTTTCCCCTGGACCGTGGGCTGGTCGGCGCTCGTCGAGCCCGAGAAACAGGCTCACTTCTGCTTGCCGATCAGCTTGAGCGCGCCGGCCGCGGCCTTCTCGTCCGTCACCAGCACCTTGCCAATACGGCCGAGCAGTGCCGCGGCAATGACCGGCGCCTTGTTGGTCCCGCCCGCGATCAGCATCACGGTCGGCGCCCGCGCGAGTTTCTCGATCGGCAACGCGATCGCGCGCGCGTTGATGCCGTGGGTGATCTGCCGGCCGGACTGGTCGAGGTACTGCCCCAGCACGTCACCGACGGCGCCGGCCGCGCGCAAATCCTCGATACCGACGTCGGGCGGCAAGCCGTGCCGAACCAGCAGCGAGCGCGGCGAGAGGTCGCCCATGCTGAGCAGCGCGAGGTCGATCCGGTCGACATGGTCCAATACTTCCGCATAGACTTCCTGCGCCATAAAGGTGTCGCGCGAGCGCCTGCTGCTGGCGTAGATGGGAGCGGCCAGATAACTGCATTTCGCGTGCAGCCGGCGCGCGAGCTCGCCCGCGATCTCGAAGGTGTTGAGCTCAAGGCCGCGCGAAAGCCCACCCATCATCGAGACTATCCAGAGCTCCGGATATTCCGCGGGCGTGACGTGACGGATGGTTTCGCGCAAGGTCGCGCCCCAACCGATGCCGACGGTGCGCGGGCGCTTCTCTTCCAGGAATTTCGACAGATAGGCCCCCGCCGCCATTCCGATCAGGCTGGCCACCAGTTCGGGATTTTCCGGACTCGGAATCACCACGGCATCATCGAGCCCGCATTGCTGCCGCAACTGATGTTCGAGCTCGGTGCAGTTTGCGAACGCCGAATTGAGCCGGATGCTAACGACGCCGCTGTGCCGCGCCTCCGAGAGCATACGATTAACTCGCGCGCGCGTCAGTCCGAGCCGCTCGCCGATCTCGGCCTGGGTCAGATTTTCCATGTAATAGAGCCAGGCGACCCGCAGGATGGTCTGGTCACTCAAAGCGCAATCTCCTGCAGCAGCCTCAAAAGTTCGTCATGAATGTGACCATTTGAGGCGATCTTTTGCAAATCGTCAAACCGCGAATCGGTACCCGCAATCGTGGTCACACGTCCACCCGCCGCACGCACCAGCGGCATCGCGGCGGCGTGGGAGACGAGGTCGGCCTTGACCGACACGAACGCGTCGAGCTGGCCGGCCGCGATCCATGTCATTTCGAGCGCGCCCGAGACCACGATGCGGACGCCGCGCACCGCCGAGCCGAGTTGTTCGATAATGGCCGTCGCCATCCGAACTTCGTCGGGCTGATAATGCGAGGTCAGGATCACCGACACCACCGCGTCCGCAAGTGCGCGCGTGTCCGACACCCGCACCGGCTTGCCGTTCACGGTCGCTACTGCCTCCCGCACGTAGCGGCCGCTGATGTCGGCCAGCGGCGATTCGACCAGGCCGACCAGCGCCTCGCCGCCATCATGGTAGGCGGCGCTCACCGAGAACCACGGCAAACCGGTGGCGTAGTTAATGGCAGCGCCATCAAATCCGTCTCAGCGGGCATCGGCATCAACCCTGTTGGCTGGAAGCTGTTCAATTCAGGCTGCCTTCACGCCGGGCACGCCATCCTCGACCGCGAAGGTCGCAAGCCGGCGCACCGCGCTGTGCGCGTCCTTGACGTCTTCAAGCGCCTCGAAACCGACCGTACAAGATCGCGCATCGAGCGCTACGACGGCATAGCCGCGCTTTTCGCCGTTCGCGTAGATCAGGTCCGAATTGCCGGCGAGCGCGTTGCGCACGCTGCTCTCGCCCGGCCCGTCCGAGGTGATCGAGGTGCCGACGAATTCGGCCGCGATGGTCGCCTCATGAGGCCGCGAAAAGTCGCACTTGAGATCGGCGGCAAAAAAGGCGTGTCGGTCGCCGCCGATGACGACGGGATTGCGCACCTTGTGGGTAACGATCGAATCGAGCAGGCGACGGCGGGCATTTGGATATCCATCCCAGCCGTCCATCCGGAAGCGATCACCGCCCTCGGCGTCTTTACGTTTGGCCTCGGCCATCAGCGTCTGCTGCGCCACGACGGTCCAGCGCCCTCTCCTGTCGCCCAACCGCGCATCAAACCATCGCTCCTGCGAATCTCCCAACATGGTGCGCACCTTCTCGGTCCGTTCCGCACAGTCCGGTACTGTCGCCGGACGGCCAGTTTGCACGCAGGCCGGCGCGGAGCGGTATTGGCGCTCGTCGAGCAACAGCAAGTCCAGCATGTCGCCGAAACGGTAATGCGCGTAAATCGTAGCATTCGGCCCGATCGGGTGCGCCGAGGGCGGCAACGGCATATGCTCGTAATAGGCCTGGTAAGCGGCGGCGCGAATCTTCAGGAATCGCTCCGGATCGCGCGTGGTGTAGGAACGGTCGTTGGCGTAATCGTCCGCCACCTCGTGGTCGTCCCAGATCGACAGCCACGGAAAGGCGGCGTGTGCGGCCTGCAGGTCGGCATCGGATTTGTAGAGTGCGTAGCGGTTGCGGAACTCTCCCAGCGTCATCGGTATCCCGACGCCGTGCTGACGTACGTGGCGCGTGCCCCAGGACTTTTCGTAGATGTAGTCGCCGAGATGCACGACCAGATCGAGATCGCGCGCGGCCATGTCGCGATACGCGGCGTAGTAGCCCTGCTCGTATTGCTGGCAGGAGGCGAAAGCGAACCGAAACCGGCCATTGCCGTTGCCTGCTGCCGGCGCGGTGCGGGTGCGCCCGACCGGGCTCACCGCCGAACCGGCGCGGAACCGGTACCAATAGACGCGGCCCGGGCGCAGCCCCGTCGCCTGGGCATGCACGGAATGCGCAAGCTCCGCAGTCGCGCGAACGACGCCCTTCGCGGCGATGTGCGCAAATCCTTCGTCCTCCGCAATCTGCCATTCGACCTCAACCGGCGAAGGCGGCATCCCGCCCTCCTCGAGCGGTCGGGGCGCGAGGCGTGTCCACAGGATAATGCTGTTTTCACGCGGACAACCGGACGCAACGCCGAGCGTATATGGGTCAGCGCTGAACGTCACCGGTGCGCCGCGCACGATTCCGAATGGCGATGCCACCGCAGCGCTGGCCAGCGAGCCCGCGAGGAAGCGTCGGCGCGGCATCATGAGGCCGCTCATGATGGCGCGGGCATTCCGCGCCGGATATTCACGGCAAGATCCGGCCGGTCCGTGGTGATCTGCCGCACCGGCTGTGCCAGCCAGTGGGCGACCTCCCGCGGCTCGTTCGTGACCCAGGCGCCGAGCCGTTCGCGGCCGAGGACCTTGAGCGCCAGCGGAAGTGTCAGGGACAGCAGCGACTTCTCGACCGCCACGATGCAGTCCGGGATGGCGGCGAGGCGGTCGAGCGCCGGCGAGATGCCGCCCATCATCTCCGCCGACCGGCGATCCAGCGAGACCAGCACCCGCGCCTGCGGACACAATCGCCGTACCGTCTCGATCGCGCCGGGGACGAAGCAGGTGAGCACCGCGCGTCGCTCCAGCCGTCGCCGCTTCACCGCCTCGACCAGGCGTCCTTCGATGCCCGGATATGGATTGCCGAGGGCATCGGTCTTGATCTCGATGTGAAGTTCGAGCGGTGAATCGCTGAACAGGTCGAGCACGGCATCAAGCGTCGGAATGCATTCCTCGCCGGCCTCGCGCAGGCGCGTGGCGGTGAGTTGCTTCAGCGTGCGGACGCCGACCGGCCCGGCGTCATGCGTGGTGCGATCGAGCAGCGGATCGTGAATGACGACGAGTCCGCCGTCGACGCTCTGGTGGATGTCGAACTCGACCGCTTCGACGCCAAGTCCGCATAGATTGCGGAAGCCGAGCAGGCTGTTCTCCGGCCAAAGGTCGCGAGCGCCGCGGTGTCCGGCGATGAAAACCATGCTTCGTCCCTATTTGCTGCTGTCGATGAGCCCTTTGAGGAACCAGCGCTGCAACAGCAATATAACCAGCGTCGGCGGCAGCATCGTGAGCAGCGCGCCGCTCATGGCGATGTTCCAGGCCGGCTCGTTGTCGGAGCGCGGGATCAGATTCTTCAGCGCGATCACGGCGGTCGCCATGTCCTTGTCGGTGGTGAACAGCAATGGCCACAGATACTGATTCCAGCCGAACAGGAACAGGATGATCGCGAGCGCGACTATGTTCGAGACCGACAGCGGCAGCAGGATGCTCCAGAAGAAGCGCAGCGGCGACGCGCCGTCGAGCCGCGCCGCCTCGCACAGTTCGTCTGGCACTGTGAGAAAGAACTGCCGGAACAGGAAGGTTGCGGTGGCGGAAGCGATCAGCGGCAGGATCAGCCCCGGATAGGTATTGACCATGTTCCATTCGAGCGCGATCGCAACATCATGGCCGCTGATCCATTTCCAGAGATCGCCGACATGCAGCATGTCGGCGAGCCATTGCAGCGGCAGCGCGGCATTCGCCACCGCCTCGAACGTCGGCACGATCCGTACCTCGATCGGCAGCATCAGCGACATGAAGATCAGCCAGAACGCCAGCATCCGATAACGGAAGCGGAAATAGGTGATGGCGAAGGCAGAGAGCAACGACACCGCGATCTTGCCGGTGGCGATGCCAACCGCCACCACAATGGAATTGAGGAACGTTCGGCCAAAATCGGCCTTGATCCAGGCCGCCTGCAGATTGGCGACGAACTGGTCGCCCGGCAGCCACGGCAGCGGCACCTTTTGCACCTCGGCGATCGTCAACGATCCCGCGACGAACGCAAAGTAGAGCGGCACGCACACCAGCAGCGCGCCGGCGATCAGGATCGCGTGGCAGATCGTGTCGAGGATGGGTGCGCGTTCCACCATGCGGTCAGACCCCGTAATTGACCTTGTGGTCGAAATAGCGGAATTGCAGCAGCGTGCAGATCAGCGCGAACGTCATCAGCAGAACCGACTGCGCCGCCGAGGAGCCGAGGTCGAGATTGACGAAGCCGTCGACATAGACCTTGTAGACCAGGATGTTTGTCGCGCCGGCCGGCCCGCCATGGGTGACGGCATCGATGATAGCGAAGGTTTCGAAGAAGCCGTAGATGAAGTTCATCACGGCGAGGAAGAAGACGGTCGGCCCGAGCATGGGCAGCGCAATCAGGAAGAAGCGCCGTATCGGCCCGGCGCCGTCGACGGCGGCCGCTTCCATCAGCGATGGCCGGCACCGCCAACAGGCCGACAGCCAGGAAGATGTAATTGTAGCAAATGTGTTTCCATGACGCCGCCATGATCACAAGCCACAGCGCGTCGTTCGGATTGCGGTTAGGGTCCCAGCCAATCCCGAGCGCGTGCAACATGTGTGCGAGTGGGCCAACGACGGGATTGAACAGGAACGCCCACAGAATGCCGGCGATCGCGGGCGCGATCGCATAGGGCAGCAGGATGATGGTCCGGTAGACGGAACGTGCGCGCACCACGCGGTCGGTGGCGAATGCCAGCACAACGGCGACGGCAAGCGTAATCACGTTCTGCGCCACCGTGAACCAGATCGTGGTGACGATCGACTGGCGGTATTCGCCGTTTGCGAACAGCGCCTTGAAATTGTCGAACCACACAAACTGGACGTTGTTGCCGAACGGATCGCTCAGCAGCACGGACTGCATCAGCGCGCGCAGCGACGGGATGAAGAAGAAGAACACCAGGATCAGGAATTGCGGCAACAGCAACAGTGTCGGCAAGCCGGGCCCGTGGCCGAAATTCGCCCGCTTCAGTCCCGGCTCGCGATCGGGACGGTCGCGCTTGATCGTCCGCGCCTTGCTGGGCCGGGGCGTCATCGCGCCACGCCCGACGACGGCGCCGCCGGGCGGCGCATGCTGCGTTCTGGTCAGACCGGAAGGCTGCGCCACCTGCGCCGCGGACGCTTCGGACAAGACGATCGGCGAGCCTGCATTCATTTCGGCTTGCCGTCCGCCTCGGTATCCTTTCCGGCGTTCAGCTTCTCGAACTGCCGCAGGATCTCGTTGCCGCGCTTGACGGCGTCATCCATCGCCTGCTGCGGCTGCTTCTGACCGGTGAACACCGCCTCCACCTCAGTGCGTTGCGCCAGCATCGCCTGCACGAAATTGCCAAAGCGGAAGCCGCGCGAATTTTCGTTTGGCGTGCCGCGAGAGAGCTGCAGCACCGCGATTTCGCGGGTCGGATGGTCCTTGTAGTAGCCGCGCTCGCGCGCCAACCCGTAGGCCTTGTTGGTCGCCGGAACGTAACCGGTCACGCCATGCCACCATACCTGCGTCTCCGGTTGGGCGACGAAATCGAGGAAGGCCGCGACGGCGTCGTAGCGTTCGGGAGTATGGCCTTTCATTACCCATATGGCGCCGCCGCCAATGGTGCTGTTGAGCGGCGGATTGATGTCGTTCTCGTGCGGCAGGAAGGTGGCGCTCCAGTCGATCTTGGCGTTGCGCTCGATATTGCCGTGCGAGGCGGTCGAGTTGACGAAGGTCGAACAACGTCCGGAGGTAAACAACTGCTCAGGGCTGAAGCCCTGACCCGCGATCTGCAGCACGCCATCGTCGAGCCATTTCTTCAGGCGCGCGACTTGCGAGACCACCTTGGTCTTGTTGTAGACGAACTCGGTGCCAAGCCCGTCGAAGCCGTTCGCGAGCGTGCCGTAGGGCTGGTTGTTGATGGCGCTGTAGTTCTCCAGCAGGCTCCAGTAGAAGTCGCCCGGCAGCACCGAGCCGCACTCGCTCACGCCCTTGGCCTTGATGGCATAGAGCTGCGCCTCCAGTTCCTGCCAGGTGTCGGCCGGCTTGTCGAAGCCTGCCTTCCGGAAGTGCTCCTTGTTGTACCAGAAGATCGGTGTCGAGGAGTTGAACGGCATCGCCGACATCCGGCCCTTGTAGCTCCAGAAGCTCGCCACCGGCTTGATGAAGTCAGGCCAATCGATCTTGTAGGCCTTCTGCTCCAGGAGGTCCTGCACCGGCACGATCGCGCCGGAGAGCAGCATCGTCATGTAGCCGCGCTCGGCGATCTGCACCATTTCGGGCGGCCGCTTGGCGCGATACGCCGCGATCACACCGTTGGTCACTTCGTCGTAATTGCCCTTGGCGACCGCAACGACGGTATATTTGTCCTGCGATGCATTGAACTTCTCGACCAGCTCATTGAGCCGGTCGCCCAGCACGCCGCTCATGGCGTGCCACCATTGCACCTCGACGCGCGCCGCCTGCGCGGGCATCGATAGCACCAAAATCCCGAGCAACGCCGCGATGAATGCAGTTTTCCTTGTCATGGCGATTCTCCCTTCACTGCACCTCAACTGGCGGCGTGATCATTTGTATTTCTATCATGACATATGTATCATCATGATGAAAGGGCCGGAAATGACGATTTGGTGCGGCCTAGCGGCGCGCTCGGGACAGAGTTCAAGGCGTCCTTCAGTACGCTCAATCATTATGCGTGCCGCGCCGACCTCTGCCTGCCGAATCGTTCGCGTCGCCTCGACGTCGACGATGATCGCAACCTTCAGGTCGATGAGGTAAATTGTTGGCGTACGCAAAGAAGGCGTGTCCTTTGCGAGCGCCGGTCCATTGCGCGGCCGGATCCGACTTCGAGACGAACTTCGTACCGTTTCGCTCGCCGCGCCCCAGGCAGTCTCATCCAGAGTGTCGAGATACTCCCGGACGGATCGGCGCGTCCTGGCAATGGCCTCCCAGTCAACTTTATCAGATCCGGCAGCGCCGCTTGCGCAGCTAACCAATTGAAAAACTTGAGTTTTTATTCCTACCATTGCACGTTACAAATGTTTTTATGATTTTTCATATGTTGCATCCAGAGAAATACGAATGTAATAGACTTGCGGTGCCACGATAGAGCGTTGGCGCAAAGACCCCGGTGCAAGGCGGGTGGCAGGTTGATGAGCCGAGCTCTTTTCGTCGATGGCGCAAACAAGGCGCGGGTAGCGCAGTTCAATTTGCGGGATGGACGCGCGGGCGAAGTCCTCATGGACGTCGCCTCGGTCGGCGTCTGCGGCAGCGATCTGCATTATTTCAAGGACGGCGGTATCGGCGCCACCGTTATCAAGGAGCCCTTTGTCCCTGGGCATGAGTTCGGCGGCTATCTTTGTGAAGACGTGGAACAGCTCGGTCTCACACGCGGGCAGCTCGTTGCGGTCGATCCAAACAAGGCGTGCGGTCAATGCGACTGGTGCCGTGAAGGCCACCACAATCTGTGTCCTAATGTTGAGTTTATTGGCGCTCCCCCATTCGATGGCGCAATGACGGAGCGCATCTGGGCGCCAAGGTCGCAGCTCGTTGCACTGCCGGAGAGCTTCGACGCGCTCGACGCCGTGATGCTGGAGCCGCTCGGGGTGGCAATTCACGCCGTCAAACTCGCCAAGCCGCGCATGCTGGAACGCGTGGCCGTACTAGGCTGCGGACCGATTGGCCTGCTCATCATCCAGGTGCTGAAGGCGATCGGCGCCGGAGAAGTCCTCGCCTGCGATCCGCTGCCGCATCGCCGTGCCATGGCCGAAAGAATCGGCGCGGACCGGGTTGGCGAAACCGCCGCTGATCTCATCGAATGGTCCAAAGGCGGCTGTCCTCTAGTGCTGGAGGCGACGAATTCGCCGTTCGGGTTCCGCGACGCCGTGACCGCCACACGCATCGGCGGGCGCATCGTGCTCGTCGGCATTCCGGACGGCGACATCTACACCTTGCCGGCCGCGGACGCGCGTCGTCGCGGCCTGAACATCAAGTTCGCGCGGCGGATGGGAGATGTCTATCCGCTCGCCATCGAGTTCCTCGCAGCGGGGAAGGTCGACGTACGCTCGATCGTCACCCATCGCATCGGGCTGGAGGAAACGCCCGGCGTGCTCACGGCGCTCGCCGAGAACGCACCGGGCTATGTCAAGGTACTCGTCGATTTGAAGAGGACATGACCCGACGCCGGAATGACAGGTAGCTGACGATAGATAACAAAAAGGGAGGATCACGATGAGGAAATGGCTTCTGGCGACGCTTAGTGCGTTCGCCATCACCGCAGGCGCCGCCGTTGGCGACCCCACCCTCGCCCGGGCCGAATGGGCGCTCGGCAAGGCCGCCGCGCCTTACAAGGGCACCGAGATCAACATCATCTTTCTCGATCGCCCCGGCTATCGCGCCATCATCAAGCTGCTGCCTGAGTTCGAGAAAAAAACCGGGATCAAGGTCAACTATGAGATCGTTCCGTATGAGAACAGCCGCGAGAAGCAGGTCCTCAACTTCAGCTCGAAAGGCGATCTGACCATGGCACTGGTCGATCTCGTGTGGATCGGCGAGTTCGCAGAGAATGGCTGGATCGTTCCGATCGAGAAGTTCACCAGCGACGCGTCAATCACCGACCCCGGCCTCAATCTCAAGGGCTTCTTCCCGCTGCTGCTCGATGCATTTGGCTCGTGGGGCGGCAAGGTCTATGGCCTGCCGTTCGACAACTACTCGGGCCTGCTCTTCTACAACAAATGCATGCTGAAGGACGCCGGGTTCGACAAACCGCCCGCGACGTGGGAAGAGCTCTACACCACTTACGCCCCGAAGCTGACCAACCCCGAGAAGAAACAATACGCCTTCGCCCTGCAGTCGTTACGCGGCGAGACGCAGTCCGCCGACAGCTTCATGCGCGTGCTCTGGCCTTTTGGCGGCTCCCTACTCGACAAGACGTTTCATTCGAACCTGATGTCGAAGGAAAGCCAGACTGGCTTGAAGTTCCGCCAGGACCTGATGAAGTACATGCCGCCGGGCGTCGTGTCCTATGACCACGTCGAGGCGGTCAACGCGTTGGCTCAGGGCCAGGTGGCAATGATCACGGAATGGTCGGCGTTCTATGGCACGCTGACCGATCCGAAGACCTCCAAGCTTGGCGATTGCCTCGCGGTCGCACCCGAACCCGCCGGACCGGCCGGCCGTCTACCCGCACTCGGTGGCTTCTCGCTCGCCGTCGCGTCGCAGGCCAGCCCGCAACAGCAGAAAGCGTCCTGGCTGTTCATCCAATGGGCAACCTCGGAGGATATCGCCCGCGCCTATGTCGAGGCGGGTGGTGTCTCCGGGCGCAGCTCGGTCTACGAACAGCCTGACATCAAGGCGAAGTACAAGTTCGTCGAGCCGATGGTCGCCTCCTGGCAGAAGGGCGTGCCGGAGTTCCGTCCGCGCTTTCCGGCCTGGGCCGCTATCTCCGAGATCGTTGCTGAGGTCGGCTCGAAGATGATGCTCGGCGAAGTCTCGACCGAAGACGGTGCCAAGCAAATCGGCGCGCGCATGGAAAATATCCTAAAGAAGGAAGGTTACTACGACGGCAAGAAAGCCCTGCGGCAGTAAGCCGCCCGACAGCGAACGCGTTTTGCACGCGTTCGCTGTCCTTGCTCCAGGCATTCGCAACACGAATGCCCCTACTCGGAGGCCAAGTCATGACGACGCTCTATCGCGCCGCGCTCGACGAACTCGGATGCGTGTTCGACCGCATCGATGAAAGCGCCGTCGACCGGGCCATCGATGAGATCGCCGGTGCGAAACGCATCGCGCTTTACGGCGTCGGCCGCGAGGGCCTGCAAATCAAGGGATTCTGCATGCGCCTGTTCCACCTTGGTCGCCAGGTGGCTATGGTCGGCGATATGACGACGCCGCACCTTGGGACAGGTGACCTGCTGATCACCTCGGCGGGACCGGGCCATTTCTCAACCGTGGTTGCCCTGATGAGCGGCGCGCGCCGCGACGGTGCCCGGACCCTGGTCATCACCGCTCAGCCAAACGGTGAATGCGCGCGCGCTGCCGATGCCGTGCTGCCGGTCCCCGCGCAAACCATGGCCGATGATACTGGCCCGTCAGGCTCGGTGCTGCCGATGGGGTCCCTTTTCGAAGGTGCCCAGTACATCTTGTTCGAGATCATGATCCTCCGGCTGCGGGAACGTCTCGGGGTTACCCCTGAGGCGATGCGCGCTAACCACACGAATCTGGAATAACGCCTTGACGTCGGTACCGCAAAATCTGTCCACGCAATTGGCGTCGCCCGACACCCGCGGCGCGCGGCGCCATCACCCCGGCTATAGCCGCTGGACACCTTTCTTCTTCCTCGCGCCGGCGGTCATCGTCCTGTTCTCGATCGGTATTTATCCGACCCTCTTCGCGATCGCAACGTCATTCCGGCGCTACAACATCACGCGACGCGCCGACCAGCAGGATGGTTTCCCCTTCGTCGGTTTCGACAATTATTTGGCCGTACTCCACGACAGTGGCTTCTGGGACAGCCTTCTGCTCACCGGCAAGTTCTATCTGAGCGTGGTGCCGGTGCAGATCGCGCTCGGGATTTTGATCGCGCTGATGCTGCATCGACCAGGCTGGGGACTGTTGCGCGCGATCACCCGCGTTTCGCTGGTGGTGCCGCTGGCAACGACCTATGCCGTCGTAGGGTTGATTGGCCGCCTCGTCTTCAATCGCGATTTCGGCGTCGCCAACCAGTTCATGAGCTGGCTCGGCGTCTCCTCGTCCGACTGGCTTGGCAATCCGACGGGAGCCTTTGTCGCAATCGTCCTGATGGATATCTGGCAGTGGACGCCGTTCGTCGCACTGATCTTCCTGGCGGGCCTGTCGATGGTGCCGGTCGAGATCGAGGAAGCCGCTCGACTTGAAACGAAGAGCCCCTGGGCCCTGCTCCGCTACGTACAGCTTCCTTACATGCTGCCGGGTCTTACCGCAATCTTGATCCTGCGCTCCGCTGACGTGTTGAAACTGTTCGATACGGTGTTCGTGATGACGCGCGGTGGACCTGGCGCTGCGACTGATCTCATCTCAATCTATGTCCAGCGCGTCGGCTTCAAGGTCTTCGACCTCGGGCTGGCCTCCGCACAGGCGATTCTGCTGCTGATTCTCACGATCGTGCTCAGCCGTCTCTACATTCACATCTTCTATCGGGAGATCGAATGATGGCCGCAACGCGAATTCGCTCGCTGCTGCACGCGGTAGGCCTGCTCGTCATTCTCGCCTTCGCACTGTTCCCCTTCTACTGGATGATCACATCCAGTCTGAAGGACCAGACCGAGCTGCTCGCCTCGCCGCCTGTCTGGTTCTTCCGTCCGACACTTTCGAATTACATGGACATCTTCGCCGACACGAAGGTGACCACGGCAGTCCTCAATTCGCTGATCGTCGCGGTCTCGACCACGCTGTTGTCCGTCGTTCTCGGCACGCCCGCGGCCTACGCCCTTGCGCGTTTCGAGTTTCGCGGCAAGGCGGATCTCTGGTTCTGGTTCATCTCGAACCGCATGATCAGCCCGATCGTGCTCGCACTGCCGGTTTACCTGCTGTCGAGGCAGGTCGGCCTATTAAATACGCACCTGGTGCTGGTGCTGATTTATCTCACCTTCAACCTTCCTATCGTCGTCTGGATCTGTACCGACCAATTCCGCTCCATTCCGCCGGATCTGGAGCAGTCGGCGCGGCTGGAGGGCGCATCGCAGTTCGACATATTCTGGCGGATCTACCTGCCCCTCGGTCTACCCGGCGTCGCTGTTTCCGCCATCTTCGCGTTCATCTTCTCCTGGAACGAATTGCTCTATGCGCTCGTGCTGATCACAAGCCAGGGACTCAAGACCGCTCCCGTGGTGGCCACGAACTTCATGTCTGGCTACGAGCTGCCCTGGGGAAAGATCATGGCGACAGGCACGGTAATCGTGCTGCCGGTGACGGTCTTTGCAATGCTCGTCAGCCGGCACATGATACGCGGACTAACCATGGGCGCGACCAAATAACGGGAATCCGAGGCCATGCCGTTCGGCGTGAATCTTTCTTTCTGTGCCAAGCGCTGGGTAACGCCTGAGCTCTGGGCCCCGCTGGTCCGCGAAGATCTCGGCCTCGATGTCGTTCAGCTGTCATTCGATCTCGTCGATCCGACCTGGCCCGACGATCTGCTGCTATCGCTTGCCCGTGACATCCGCCGATGCACAGACGCGACTGGCATCAACGTGCATAGCGCTTTCATCGGCCTTGCTCACTACACGTTCAACCAACTGTTGCATCCCGATCCTGGCGTCCGCGATGCCGCAGAAGTCTGGCTGCGGCGCGCCTATCGTTTTGCGACTAGCGCCGGCATCGCGCGCGTCGGCGGGCCGCTCGGCGCGGTTGCCTCGCGCCGCGACGGTCGCGAGGCCGACACCCTGCCCCCCGCAGACTATGAAGACCTGATCGCGCGCATGCACAAATTGGCTGACGCCGCAAAGGCCGAAGGGCTCGTCGAACTATACGTTGAGCCTACGCCGATGCGGCGCGAATGGCCCTGGACGGTGGATCAGGCGCTCACGATGGCCGCCGACCTCAAGACGTCGGCGGTGCCGTGGAAATTCTGCCTGGATTGGGGCCACGGGACGTTCGAGCCGCTCTACGGAAGATACCGGGCCGGCATGGCCGACTGGTTTGCGGCGCTCGGAGCCAATGTCGGCGTGATCCATCTGCAGCAAACCGATTTCCAGTATGACCGGCACTGGGATTTTACCGAACCCGGCCGGCTCGATCCCGTTGCGACGGCTGCGCTGCAAAGGGCGCACGGACTCGGCCAAACTCCTGTATTCCTCGAGGTCTTCTATCCCTTCGAGCGCGACGACGCTTCCGTGCTCGAGGCGGTCAAGCGGTCGGTTGCGCTTCTGAAGCCGGCGTATGCGTGAGGGGACCGTGAGCGACACACCCAATAGAGACATGACGACAATGCGCATAAACGCGGAGGACTTGACGGAAGCGCAAATCCAGGCTCGAGCCTGCTGGTACTATTATGTCGGCGCGATGACGCAGCAGGAGATCGCCGATCGGCTGGGGCTGACGCGGCTCAGGGTCAACAAGATTCTCGGACAGGCTCGGCAGGATGGGCTCGTCAGCGTCGAGATCAAGCTGCCACTCGCCAATTGCGTCGCGCTGGAAGAGAAGCTGAAGGCACGCTTTGCGCTCGACGATGTTTCCGTGGTGCCGACCTTCCCCGATCCCGACGCACTGCAGCAGGTGGTCGGGGAAGCCGCGAGCACGATGCTTCACCCCCTGCTGAAGGATGGCATTGGCCTCGGCGTCGGCTGGGGTCGCACGTTAAGCGCCGCTGCGCGCGCGCTCAAGCAGCGACGGTTCGCTCAGGGTTGGGTGACTTCGCTGATGGGCGGCCTGACACGCGGTGCCGGCACTAATACTTTCGAGGTCGCGACCGAGTTTGCGCGCCTGATCGGTGTCGAATGCTACTATGTCGCCGCACCGATTTATTGCCCGTCGGTCGAGAGCCGTTCGATGCTCCTGACTCACTACGGTCTCGCGGACGTGATGCGCCGAGCGCGCGAAGGCCAGATTGCGCTTGTGTCCTGTGGCGACCTGACACCGCGCTCGCTGCTTGCCTCGACCCATATCGTGAGCGAAGCGCTGGACGGGCTGCGGAAGGCCGGCGCTGTCGGTGACCTGCTCGGAACGTTCCTAGACGAATATGGCCGGCCGATCGACCATCCTCTCAACTCCCGCGTCATGGCCCTGAGCCCACAGGAACTGAAAGCATACCCGATCTCCATCCTGGCTTCGGGCGGAGTACCCAAGGCGCCGGTGATCCGAGGCATTCTGAACGCGCGCTACGTGCGCTGCCTCGTCACCGACGAATCAGCGGCGGAGGTGCTGCTGCAATGAGCCTGCTTCTGGCCATCGATGTCGGCACCCTGTCGGCCCGCGCCGGCCTGTTCGACGCATCGGGCCGGCTGGTGACAGCACGCAGTCATCCGTTCGAACTGCTGCGCCCGGCGGAAAACCATGCCGTCTATCGAATGGACGAAATCTGGGCGGCAGTGTGTGCCGCGGTTCGTGCAGCCGTCAGCGACGCGCCCGGCGCGGCGGCCGCGATTGCAGGCATTGCTATCGACGCGACATCCTCCACATTTTTCGAGGCGCAAGGCGGATGGCCGCTTGAAGGCGACGCGGACGTCATCTGCTGGATGGATCATCGCGGCGAGCGCGAGGCCGCGGAGATCGGGGCTTCCGGCGACCGCTATCTCGACCATGTCGGCGGTACGGTCTCCCCGGAGATGTATTTGCCCAAGATTCTGTGGGTGAAGCGACACACGCCGGAGGCCTGGGCGCGCATCACCGCTGTACGCGACCTCTCGGATGAAGTGGCCCGTCGCCTAACCGGCGTCGATCGTCACTCCGTCTGCGGGCTTGCCTGCAAGTTTCCCTACCTGCCCGCTGATCCCAGCCCGTGGCGCCGCGAACTGCTGACAACGCTTGGCCTCTCCGATCTTCTGCAGCGCGGCAATCTCGCCGAGCCACCGGGCCGGGTCGGCGAAGTTCAAGGGACGGTTTCCTCAGAGGCGGCGCAGGCGCTCGGCATCGCGCCGGGCGCGCCCGTCGCGATCGGCCTGATCGACGCGGAAGCAGGTGCTCTCGGCGTCGCAAGCAGCGGATTTCGCGACAAGATGAATCGCTCCTTGGCGCTGATCGGCGGCACGTCAACCTGTTACATGTGCTGGGCGGAGGATGAGCGGCACGTCTCCGGCATCTGGGGGCCTTTCAAGGACGCGGTATTTCCCGGCTACTGGATGCACGAGGCCGGAATGACCATCTCGGGAGCTGCGCTTGACACCGTGCTGGATCAACATCCCGCGAGCCCAGGCAAGGCTTCGCCGGATCGGCATGCGGAGACCGCCCGCGACATCCTAGCGCTGCTCGATCTCGAAGGCCCCGCCTTCGCCGCCCGACGGCATATCGTACCCGATTGGCTCGGCAATCGCGCGCCCTATGGCGATGGGACGGTGCGTGCGCTGGTCAGCGGCATCGGCCTGGAAACGAGCCCGCGCTCCTTCCTTGAGCACTACTACGCGACGGCCCGCGCGCTCGCGCTGCAAAGCCGGCACATTCGCGAGCATCTAAACGCGCACGGCTATGCGATCGATCGTGTTTGCCTCTCCGGCGGACACGCCAAGAATCCGCTGATGGTGCGCCTCTATCGCGATGCGCTTGGCGCGGACCTCGTGATCTCCCATGCACCCGAACCGGTGCTGCTCGGTACCGCAATGGTCGCGGCCGTCGCCGCCGGGCTGCATCCGGATCTGTTCGCCGCGCTCGACGCGATGGCGCCGGAGCAGACCATCCACACGGCAGATCCAACATGGGCGATGGCCAACGACGTCGCCTATTCGACCTACCTGAAGCTATTCGCCGTCCGCAACGAAATCGAGGCCGAAGGTCGACGGTTGGCTGGCCGCCCCTCCGCGTCCACAGGAGTATTCTGAACACGATGTCCTTTCTCAAGCTCGACAAGGTTGTCAAACGCTACGGCTCGATCCCTGTAATCCACGGCGTCAGCCTGGAAGCGGAGAAGGGTGAGTTCGTCGTCTTCGTCGGCCCGTCGGGCTGCGGGAAGTCGACGCTGTTGCGCATGATCGCGGGCCTCGAGGAGATCTCCGCGGGCGACGTCTCGATCGATGGCCGGGTCGTCACGAGCGTTGCGCCGGCCGATCGTGAAGTATCGATGGTGTTCCAGTCCTACGCGCTCTACCCGCACATGAGCGTGTTCGACAACATCGCCTTCGGCCTCAAGATGGCAAAAATGCCCGCCGACCAGATTACCGGCCGCGTGGACGAAGCGGCGAACATCCTTCAGATTGGTCCGCTGCTGTCGCGCAAGCCCCGCCAACTCTCTGGCGGCCAACGACAACGCGTCGCGATCGGCCGGGCGATCGTGCGCCACCCGAAGCTATTCCTGTTTGACGAACCGCTTTCCAACCTCGACGCCGAATTGCGAGCACAGATGCGCGTCGAGATCGCCCGGCTGCACCGCAATCTCGGCGTCACCATGGTCTATGTGACGCACGACCAGATCGAGGCGATGACACTCGCAGACCGCATCGTCGTGCTGCGCGCCGGCCAAATCGAACAGGTCGGCTCGCCGAGCACGCTCTATGATGAACCGGCCAACCGCTTCGTCGCGGGTTTCATCGGCTCGCCCAAGATGAACTTCATTGAGGCCAGGATCGGCGCAGTTGCGGACAACGCGATCACGCTCTCGCATCCTGCCTTTGCCGGGGGAACATTGACCGTCGAACGCGCGCCACGGCGTCCGGTGTCGCCGAGTGCGCCCGTCACGGTGGGGCTGCGACCCGACAATCTCACGATCGGCGGCCCCAACCCCATTCTCAACCTCACCGCGGACTTCTCCGAAAATCTCGGCGGTCACACCCAGGTCTATGCCACTGCGACCGGCGCGCCGCAGATTGCGATCCTCGCGAACGGACGGCCGGAAGTTGTTCGGGGAGCAGCGCTGCCGGTCGGGCTTGCCTCGGGGCGGGTCTACCTATTCGACGCCGACGGGATTGCGATCTGAATGCTGCGCTACGAGGAAGCACAAGAGCGGGGACTGAAGTGACCAGCCATCTCGGCATCGACATCGGCACCTCGTCGGTCAAGGCGGTCCTCATCGGCTCGCGCCAGAATCTCATCGCCGAAAGCTCGGCACCGCTCGAGGTCGACCGGCCGCGCCCATTATGGTCAGAGCAGGAACCGGAGAGCTGGTGGACCGCGACTCAGGGCGCGATCTCCGCCTTGGCCGCAGCGGTGCCGCGCGAATGGAACGAACTCGCCTCGATCGGCCTTTCCGGGCAGCAACACGGCGCGACGTTGCTCGACGCGGCCGGCAAAGCGCTGCGGCCCTGCATTCTCTGGAACGACGGACGCTCAGGCGCCGAATGCCGCGAATTGCTCGACAGCGTGCCGGACTTCACGAGGCGCGCCTGCAACACCACGATGCCGGGCTTCACTGCGCCGAAGCTGCTGTGGGTCGCGAAGCACGAACCGGAGGTGTTCGCGAAAACGGCGGTGATCCTCCTGCCGAAGGACTATGTGCGCTTCCGCATGTCGGGCGAATATGTTTCCGAGATGTCAGATAGCGCCGGCACGCTATGGCTTAACGTCGCCGAACGTCGATGGGACGCCACCCTGCTCGCCGCCTGCGGCCTGACGGAAGCGCAGATGCCACACGTCGTCGAAGGCTCGCAGGTCTCGGCCTGTCTCTCGGCGCAGGTTGCGGCCGAATGGGGACTTGCGGGCCGCAAGATTCCCATCGCGGGCGGCGGCGGAGATAATGCCTGCTCCGCCGTCGGTATCGGCGCGGCGCGCGCCGGCGACGGCTTCCTCTCGCTCGGAACCTCCGGCGTCATCTTCACCGTCACCGATCATCCGGTGGCCCTGCCGGAACGTACGCTGCATGCCTTCTGTCATGCGCTTCCCGGTCGCTGGCACGGCATGACAGTCGCCCTCTCGGCGGCGTCGGCTCTGTCCTGGATCGCCAGGATCATGGGTGCCGGCGGCGACATCCAGGGATTGCTCGCGCGCGTAGCGCACTTCGCTTCGGAACCGGAGCGGCGCGCCCACGCACCGGTCTTTCTACCCTACCTGACCGGCGAGCGAACGCCGCACAACGATCCGCACGCGACCGCCGCGTTTGGCGGGCTCTGCGCCGATCACGGTCCCGAAGCGCTCGCCTACGCCGTCCTCGAAGGGGTCGCGTTTGCGCTACGCGACTGCCTTGACGTGCTCGTCGACGCCGGCGCCGCGCCGACCTCCTGCCTGATGGTCGGCGGCGGCTCGCGGAGTTCCTACTGGGCCCAGTTGCTGGCGGATGCGACCGGCCTCGCTCTCGATGTGCCGAACAGCGCCGAGCTCGGTGCCGCCTTCGGCGCGGCACGCCTGGGCATGATCGCGGCCGGCGTCAACCAGCAAGAGGTCTGCGTCAAGCCGGCGATCCGTGCGAGCTTTTCGCCTGATCGCGCCGCCGCTCCCCTGCTCCGCGAGCGCGCGGCGCGGATGCGGGCGATGTACCACAACGACCGGGGAGAATGAGCCTTGCTTAAGGGCGACCATCCACTGAATGAAATCGCTGAGTGCCGCAGTCAGTGCGGGTGCCCGTTCGTTCAACCCGTGTCCTATCGACAAGCGGATGTGGCTGCGTGGTTGAGCGAGAGAGCCAGCCGCCCAAAAGAGTCTATTGGAATCATCGGAGGCGCAGCATGCTGAAATCGATCGATCCAATCCTGAATGCAGACGTCCTCTACGCATTGCGCGCCATGGGCCATGGCGATGATCTCGTCCTCTGCGACACCAATTTTCCCGCCGATGCGGTTGCCCGTCAGACCGTGCTGGGCCGGCTGCTCCGCATTGACAACGTCAGCGCGAGCCGCGCCACACGCGCCATTCTTTCAGTCCTACCGCTCGATTCCTTTGTCGAAAAGCCCGCATTGCGGATGGAAATCGTCGGTCAGCCCGACGAGATTCCTCCCGTGCAGCGCGAGGTGCAGAAGGAGATCGATGCCGCAGAGGGCCGCTCCTCGCCGATGGGGCCGGTCGAGCGATTTGCCTTCTATGAACGCGCGAAGAATGCTTATTGCGTGATCCAGACCGGCGAGCGCCGTTTCTACGGCTGCTTCGTCTTCAAGAAGGGGGTCATCGCTCCCGACGCGACCCAGCCCACCCTGCAAACAAAGCCGCGAAAAAGCCGTGAAGAAACGAAACCTTTGCACCGTCAAACATCAGTCCGCAACGACGCCGTTCAGCGTCACGGCCAGCCGCTGCCGCGAAAGTGATTTCTGCAGGTCGCGTCGCCGACCGGTGCACAGGGAGCTACAGACCCAGCCATAAGCCATCGCCATAAGAAAACAGGGAGGTTACGCAATGAAACCGCAAGGACACGATCAGCATTCCGTACTGAAACCGAACCGGCGTACCGTCCTGAAGGGAGCAGCCAGCGCCGCTGCCTTGGGGACGACCGGCGCGCTCGGCTCATTCTCCGAGCTTGCCTTGGCGCAGAGCAATCTGCGGTCCCAGATCTCACAGATTCCGGGCGTTGGAAAAGGCGCGCCAACCGACGCCGATTGGCAGAAGGTGGGCGAACTCTGCCTCGGCCCGACCAAGGCCAGTGTCAAGGAAGGAGAATTCAAGGGCGTCGAGCTCTCCTTCATGGGACTGAACAACCAAAATCTGCACAACCTGCTGTTCCGCGGCTTCCTGAAACCATGGGAGGCCTATACGGGCGCGAAGATTTCATGGATCGACCTTGCTCAGGCCGACTACAACCCGCGACTGCAGCAAGCGATCGCGACCGGCACAGTCGATTTCGACATCCTCGAAATGGGCGCGCCGTTCGAGGGAGACGTGTGCGGCAAGGGGCTGGCGTCGGAGATGCCGGACTGGGTCAAGAAGCAGATCGATATCGATGATTATGTCGACTATCTGAAGCCGCCGGTCGGAACCTGGAACGGCAAGACCTATCGCGTCACGATCGACGGCGATTGCCACAACTTCAACTACAGAACCGACTATTTCTCCGACCCCGCTCTCGCCAAGGCCTGGAAGGACGCCGGCAATCAAGGCGAATGGGGCGTGCCCAAGACCTGGCAGCAGGTCCAGGCGGTCACAAAATTCCTCAAAGGCAAGAAGATCATGGGGCAGAACGCGTTCGGCTATCTCGACGCACCCAAGCCCTGGGGTGGATTCGGCTTCTATTTCCTTGCCAGCCGCGCCTCTGCCTACGCCAAGCATCCGGATGACAAGGCCTGGCTGTTCGATGTCGATACGATGAAGCCGCGCATCAACAATCCGGCCTGGATTCGCGCCATCCAGGACGTCATCGATGCGTTGCCGTCCGAACCCGCTGATCAGCTCAACGCGGACCCCAACACCACCGGCTTCCAGCAATTTCTGGCCGGCATCGGCTCGATGATCCCCTGGTGGGGAGACATTGGCCAGGTGGCGAAGGCGAGCGACACCTCTGTGGTCGGCGATGTCGTCAGCTTCGACATCCTGCCTGGATCGGAAGACGTTTACAATTCCAAGACAGGCAAGTGGGACAAGCTCGCAAGCGGTCCCAACCATGCGCCGAACTGCGCCTATCTCGGCTGGGGCATCTACGTCATGGCCAGGGTCGCCGGCGACGAGCGCAAGCACAGGGCGGCCTGGAGCGCCGCAGCGCATCTCGGCGGCAAGGACCTTTCGCTCTGGATGGTCATGTATCCGTCGGGCTTCCAGGCGCACCGGACCAGCCACTTCAACTTCGATGAGTGGGTGGCGGCGGGCTATGACCGGAAGTACATCACGTCCTATCTGAACTCGCAGCTTTCTTCCTACAACCATCCCAATCGCGCGGTCGAACCGCGCATCCCGGGTATCTTCCAGTATTACAGTATCGCGGAAGACGAGCTGACCAAGATCTTCGCCGGCAGGGTTGACGCGCAGACCGGCGCGAACAACATCGCCGCCGCCTGGGAAAAGCTGACCGACCAGATCGGCCGCGAGAAGCAGATTGCACTCTATAAGGCGTCCCTCGGCGTGTAGCTTCTATCCGGCTTCCGCCTCACACTTCGGCTGGCGCCGCGTCGAGCGCCAGCCGAAAGGTTTCCTTCAACCGGTTCAACGTTGAAATCGATGTGTTGCTACTCTGATGCAGACTTCATCACCGTTAGCTGAATCCAAGGTGGACGATCGGCACAAGCCGGCGTCTCCGCACATCCTTGCCGGTCGAAGGAACGCTGGACGCGTGATCGTCGTGTTGGCCTCGCTGGGATTCCTGCTCTTACTCATGGTCCAGCTTCTGCACGCGATCGGTGCGACGGCGCTCGGCTTCGCAGATTGGCGCCCCGTCCTTGTTGCCTACCTGCTTTGGGCCGTTGCGATCGGAACCGGCCTCGTGGTCATCCGGGGCGAACGCGGCGCGCGGGCGCTGTTTCTGCTGCCTGCGGTTTTCTTTACCGTCGCGGTCGTGATCTTTCCGACGCTGTTCGGAATCTACATCGCCACCCTGGACTGGAATCTCAGTTCACTTGAAGGCCCGCGCTTTAGCGGCCTCAACAATCTCGTGGGACTGTTTCACGACACCTATTACTGGAACGCGCTCGGCAACATGATCTTCTACACGATCGCGGTGCTGGCCGAATATGCGATTGCCTTTGGACTAGCCCTCCTGCTGAGCGGCGAGATCCGTGCTCGAAAATTCTTCCGCGTGGTGTTCCTGCTACCGATGATGCTCAGTCCGGTGGCCGTGAGCTGGATGATCGGAAAGTCGCTCATGGAGTATCGGTTCGGTCCGGCGGCTACCCTGGCGCGCTATCTGGGGTGGGACAATCCGGCATTCTTCGCCTCGCCTTGGTCGGCGTGGCTGAGCATCGAGGTGATGGATGCCTGGGTATCCATTCCCTTCATCATGATCATCCTGCTCGCAGGCCTGCAGGCGATGCCCAAGGAGGTGCTTGAGGCCGCCAAGGTCGACGGCGCCAATAGCTGGCAGTCGTTCTGGCACGTCACGTTTCCGATCATGCTTCCAGTGAGCATCACCGTCCTGATCATCCGGATGATCTTCAAATTGAAGCTCGCAGACATCGTGATCAACGTCACCGCGGGAGGGCCCGGCGGCGCCACCGATACGGTATCAAGCTTCATATATCGCGTGTATCGCGATCGGTCGAACGTCGGATATGGCACCGGGCTCGCGATGTTCTATCTTCTCATGATCATCCTGTTCCTCACGCTGCTGCTGCGCCTCTCCAGGCGCTGGACGCAGAAGGCCGCGTAGAACGGATATGGCTCCCAAGGAGTTGCTGGATTGGCCATCTTGACATCGGGATCGAAGCGCAGCCGAAAGCACGGCGCGGCGGCGCGGACCAACCGGATCGTATCGCGCGCGTTGATCTATGGCGCATTACTGTTCTGGTCGTTCGTCTGCCTGTTTCCGATCTATTGGACCGCCACGACCTCATTCAAATCGGCGATCGACGTGACGCAAGGCCACCTGATCCCCTGGCTGGACTTTCAGCCGGACTGGAAGGGCTGGCGCTCGCTCGGCCTGTCGCCGGATACGATTTTCGGAATCTCGACCGCCCGGAGCGAGTTCGTGAGCCGATTCACCAACAGCATCATCACGTCGGTCGGCGCGTCGGTCCTGGCCCTCATTCTCGGATCACTCGCGGCTTATGGCTTGAGCCGCTTCCGCTATAAGTTTGCATGGATGCGCAACGACGACATCCTGTTCTTCTTCATGTCGCAGCTGATCCTGCCGCCGGTCGTCCTCGCGCTGCCGTTCCTGGTGCTATACAAGGCGTTGTCTCTACTCGACACCAGATTTGGTCTGATCCTGCTCTACACCTTGACGGTGCTACCGATCGTGATCTGGATCATGCGCGACCAGTTCAATTCGATTCCGATCGAGCTCGATGAGGCGGCTTTCGTGGACGGGCTTTCAACCTGGGGCGCGTTCTTTCGCATCATATTGCCGCTCGCCGTGCCCGGGATGGCAGCGGCGTTCATCCTCTCGCTCATATTGTGCTGGAACGAGTACTTCTTCGCAGCGCTGCTGACGAGTACGGACGCTAAAACCCTACCAGTCATGGTGGCGAGCCAAACTGGGTCGCAAGGCATCAACTGGTGGTCGATGGCGGCGCTGTCGACGGCGGCAATCGCCCCGCTCGTCATCGTCGGGATCTTTCTTGAACGCTACATCGTCAGTGGTTTGACGACAGGTGCGGGAAAATAGCCACACGGTCAGATGACCATGGGTTCAACATTCCGTCCCCGGCTTGAGAGATAGATGCGCGCCGCGTTGCCGCCGAAGACAGCGGCCTTTTCATCCGGAGACACACCGGCCAGCAGGATTTCGGCAGCGGCAAACCATTTTTCATAGCCGCCCGCCAAATTGACCACTGGCCAGTCACTTCCCCACAGCAGCCGATGTGGCCCGAAGCAGGCAAGGACGTGATCCACCGCTTTCCGTAAATCCGCAATTTGCCAGTCCGGCGACGCCTCTGTCGCCAATCCCGATAGCTTGCAAACGATGTTGGGACGTGTGGCGATCGACGCGATATCGTCTTGCCATGTCGCAAGCTCGCCGTTTGCAAGCCGCGGCTTGGCGCAGTGGTCCAGTACGAATTGCAGATCGGGGTGATCATCGACGAGCCGCAGCAGGCGCGGCAAATGCCGCGGCAGCACCAACGCGTCGAATACCAGGCTGTTTCGGGCCATTGCCGCCAATAGCGGCGCCAATGCCGGGCGGAGCAGCCAATCGTCGTCGGGAAGGTCCTGCACCATCGGCCGCAGCCCGACCAGAAGTTTGCGCCCGGCGAGTGCATCGATGCGCGCCGTGGCGTCGGCTGCATCGAAATCAGTCCAGCCAACCACGCCCCGCACCAGCGGCGTCTTCTCCGCGATATCGAGCAGAAACATCGTCTCCGCCTCGGTTGGTGCAGCCTGCACCAGGATCGTTCCGTCGATCGTCGCGGCGGCAAGGTGCGGCGCCAGCTCCGAGAGGGAAAAGTCACGGTAGATCGGCGCGAGCGCCGGCGTCAGCCATCCATAATCGCCCCGAGCGAGCGTCCAGAGATGGTGATGCGCATCGATCCGCATCAGCCGGCTCCCGACAACGGAACGGGTGTATCCGGGTCCAGCAGACGTTCCGCCTTCAGATCGTCCCAAAGCGCGGCCGGCACGTTGCTGGACAGCGCCGCGACGTTGGACTCGACCTCCTGTGGACTCTGGCCCCCAAGCACAACGCTCGCCACAGCCGGATGCCCCAGAGCAAAATGCAGTGCTGCGGTTGGCAGGGCCACGCTGTGCGCATCACAGACGCGTTGGATCTGCGCCACCTTTGCCAGGATCTCTGGCGGCGCATCCCTATAATTGTATTTGGCACCGCTCACCGCGCCAGTCGCCAGAATACCTGAATTGAATACGCCGCCAAGTAACACACCGATTCGCTGTTGCTGCGCCAGCGGGAGGAACTGCCTCAGCGCGGGCTGCTCCAGCAGCGAATAGCGCCCGGCGAGCAGCATGGTGTCGAACGATCCGGCTTGCGCGAAACGCACGCACATGTCGGCCTCGTTCACGCCGATCCCGATGCCCGCGACCACGCCCTCTCCGCGAAGCCGATCCAGCGCCACGTACGCGCCGGTCATCGCTTCACGAAACCGCTGCTCAATGGCGTCGATGCCGTGAGTCCAGACGTCAACGTCGTGGATCAGCAACAGGTCCAGCCGGTCAGTCCCTAACCGCAACAGCGACTGCTCGACCGATCGCATAGTGCCGTCATAGGAATAATCGACCACGGCCCGGTGCGGCAGCCCTCCCACAAAGCCGGAACCGTCGTCTCGCCCGCGAGACGGATCCATCCAGCGACCGACCTTGGTGCAAACAACGATGTCCTGGCGCGATACGCGCCTGAGCGCGGCGCCGCAGCGATGCTCGGCAAGTCCATTCCCGTAGAGCGGTGAAGTGTCGAGGAGATTGATACCCAACTCGAACGCGCGTTCCACCGTGGCGATGGCCATACTATCGTCCAGTCGCGCATAGAGATCACCAAGCGGCGCGGTCCCGAAGCCCAGCACCGAGACCTCGACCCGCGTCCGACCAAGGGCACGGCGGGGTGCTGTGAGTACCGGCTTCATATGGACCAGCTCTTTTCTGGCCACTGCCCATTTGTGCTGGTGCGCGTGTTCTTCTTGCCTGCCACTCCACTACTTCCGCTCGCAGGACATCCACAAAGCCTTTAGTCACCGGCCGCCTAGTGATTTTGCCACCGACAAGGCTTGAGTGGAAGTCACTTCGAAGCCCAAAGTAGGCTAGAGGGATTGGGAATCGAATTGAATCCCAGTTATGCACAGACCGCCGCCAAACGTTTGGCTGATCAAGGTTATCTGCGTCTCATCGAGTTGATGAAGAGGCCGGTCGAGACGATCAAACGAAGCGACTGACGCGATAGGCTAGTTCAACTCAGTCAGAGACCGGGCTGGCTCGGTCTCGCGCAGCCCCGCGAGCCACGCTGAACTGGCCGATCACGAGGTGGAAGCAGCATCAATTCGACAAGCAACTTGAGCCAGAAGTGCAAACGCTCCGTAAGTATAAGCGAAATCAAAGTCGGGGGTGCAACTCGAACCTCCGAGGCTATCCGCTGGGCGAATTGCTGGACGGCGCCAATTGCGCATAAGTGCATCATTTCGACTGGTTGTCCGATTTGTTCGCCGTAATACCCTATTCTACGATGAGGGCGTAACAGACCTGCCCGACTTTAGCTTCAGCGGTACATGTTGGGATGAAACCACGGAGAGAAGCCACCATGGTCGATGTAATGCACGACGCCGTCTGGTTCGATTCTGGACCGAGCATTAGAAGCTTGATCTCCAAACGCGCCCAAAAAATTTGGCGGGAGTAGAGTTACTTACACAGCGAGCGCACCAGCTTAAGCGCTGGCTGGGGCGGGAGGGTACTCAGCCAGATCGGCCGCGCCGGCAAGCCGTTGAAAATACTGCACCAATCGCTGCGACAGATTGGTGTGTATCAGGCGTGTGCCGCATGTGGCAAGGGCAGCGAAAGATCTTAGCAAGCGGAAGGCGCAAGTCGCTCTCCCATCGGAGTCTGCGGCGCTAACGCACGCTATGTTACGCCTTGCGCATCCTGCGATACGCGATGGCGGGCGTGCTCCGGTAGCGGCGGCGAGCCGCAGATCTGCGCTATCCATCGACCTGAGGGCGACGGGCAAAGGAAAGCACTGTGGGCAGCGCGCCCGACGTTGGCGGGACGGATTGGCTTTGAGGACCACCATCAAGGCCGGCCGCGGTGGCAGCGACGGGGCCACCATCCGGAATTACGTCCGAAGTGCGAAACGACTATCGAGATCGCCGGAGTGTCCAGCGTCGAGCAGCGCCTGCACTGCCCCCTGACCTAGCGGAAAAACGGATTTCGTCGGCGGAGGGTTTGGTGCCGCCTCTGCGCCTCCCGATCGTTCCCGATCCAGCTACGGCACTCGGTCGAAATCGATCCGCAATGCTTTTCGCGCGGTGATGAATGACCTCGCTAAATTCAATCGCTGGCGACTAACCGACCGACGAGGATCTCCGCTAACCGACAACGAACATGATCGTGGCAGGGACGGCATCCGACATTCTCATCTGCTTGGAAAATAGTCGCTTGTCGTTTTCCAACCCGGCCCTCAGGATGATTGCGAAATCAGCTGTAATGTAGCCCAGGTAAGCGAAATGACGGCAAACAGGAGCTCAGGTACCTTCCCGAAGTGCCTTCAACGGCCGGATCTCGGTGGAACAGTTCGCGTACGGTCGTCCCAAACCGAGGCAGCCTATCGTATCCGCTATGCTGGCTGGATGAAGACGCTTTCAGGCAGTTTGGGAATATCGGCGAACGTCGTCGATGTCATCGATGATCTCCGAGAGCGAGCGCTCTCCTTGAAACCTAATTCCTACTACCTGTACCGGGCGACAGTTCTCCAGCAATTGCGAGACCGGTTTGCGGCGGGCGACTTGACGGAGCAGCAGGTTGAGCGACTGGTTCGGCGGATGACGCCCTATGAGGGAGCCGCCCTAATAGGCTCGAAAGCCCCCCGGAGGCGAACGTCTGCCGGGACACGACAGCACCTGCGGCCTGCCAGCGTGGGCACGCTCGTGACCATGGCTGGGGCTCGCTGCCATCCAACCTTCGACGACCTGGCCAGCCTTCTGGAATATGGAGTCAAGGTCGGAACGCGCCCCTGCGAACTCATCGGAGCCCGGCTCAAGGGCCGGATATTGTCGATCCGCTCAGCAAAGTATTCCGCGGCAAACGAAAGGGGGATCGGTGAGTTCCGCAGTATTGGGTTGCTGGACGAATTCGACGATTTCGATTTGGACGGTTTGGGGCGATTGCTGACTCGCTTGGCGCAGAAACTAGAATCCGCCGGGGGTGATCGAACTCGTCTGGTGCGGCGATACGGGGACGCGCTCCGGAGGTTGCGACGCGGAGAAGCGTGGGCTTCACGCATCACCCTAAAGACAACCCGCTCGCAATGTCGCGCAAACCTGGCACGGGCCGGCTACTCACCCAGAGAGATTGCCGCGATCTTCGGTCACGCATCGGCCGAAACCGCCGCGTCTCATTATGGCTCCGTCAATAAAGGCTGGCGTCCGATGCCCGGGCGCCACCCTCTCGCCATTTCTGATCGGGCGCTGAGGGAGGTACGACCGGGAGCCCGAACCAAAGCCAAGTTAGCGCGCAATCAACCCCTCACGTTGACGGAGGTGCGCGCGTCGTTTCGGTCATATGGACCAAAATGATCTCGCTGGGTTGACCGCTACCATCCGGCGAACGGCACGATGAAGGCTCGCATGGGAGCGACGCACTTCCTCACCAAAACGCTTCCAAAAGTAACCGCCGAGATGGCTCTGCCGGTTCTGGCGATTACCCAAGATCGTGTGTTACAGGATTGGCTCGGGAGAGGTGCGAACCGGCGTTCAATCCAGGGTCTTGTTTCCGGTGATAAGCAGGCTGTGGTCCGACCGGTTACTCAAATACGCAAGGATCATTCTGAACCTCGGCGCGTTGGAGAATTTGGTTTCTAGACAGCTCATGAATCGGTCCAATCCATCATGAGCAAGTTTGAGCTAGCTCCAGCAAATGATCCCCTATGGTCATGGACAATCGCGCCTACTTCCGTACTGGAATCATTGCCCGGACGATCCATAGAGCCCCGCGCTCGTAGCTGGGTTCGAGTCGGCGGAGCGCTACATCGCGATATATCACTATCGCGCGGGCCCTGTTTTCGTAACGGAGGCAGCCTAACTCGGGAAGCATCGTCTTGATAGTCCGCCAAAAGCCGCTGTTCGCTCGCGATACATCGCCGCCAAAAATGGGCCGGAGTGGGTTCAAATCCTAAAGGCACAAAACCCGATCCGAAAACGCGACAGGCGACCCTTCCCTTCGCCGGTTTCGCAAGAATCGTTGGGCTGCGGGGAGGCTCGCCACACCCGGTTCCTTGCGATCGGTCGAATGGGAAATGACGGGATTTGGACGGCGCAGCGCTCACGTTCCCTCAAATACCTGCAACAAGTATGTATTTGATCTCGACATACTCGTCGACGCCATGGCGGGATCCCTCGCGGCCAAGACCGGATTGCTTCACGCCGCCGAAGAGCGCCATATCCACACCGACGAGTGGGGAATTGATACCCACCATGCCCGCCTCCAATGCCTCGGCGACCCGAAACGCGCGGCCCAGGTCGCGCGTGTAGAAATAGGATGCGAGGCCGAACGGAGAGGCATTCGCCTTGGCGATTGCGTCGGCTTCGTCCCTGAACCTATAGACCGGAGCGATCGGTCCGAAGGTCTCTTCCCTCGTCACAGCCATATCGGTCGTGACATCGGCCAGAACGGTCGGCTCGAAAAACGTACGGCCGAGAGCGTGGCGGCGACCGCCCACGAGAACACGGGCGCCCTTCTCGGTCGCGTCGGTGAGATGCCTTTCGACCTTGTCGACCGCTTTGGCAGTGATCAATGGTCCTTGGCTGACGCCGACATCGAAGCCGTTTCCGACTTGCAAATCACCGACCCTTTTTGCCAGCTTTTCGACAAAGGCGTCGTAGATGGAATCCTGGGCATAAAGGCGGTTCGCGCAAACGCAGGTTTGGCCCATATTGCGGAACTTCGAGATCAGGGCGCCCTCAACCGCCGCATCCAGGTCGGCATCGTCGAATACAATGAACGGCGCGTTGCCGCCGAGCTCAAGCGCGACCTTTTTCACGGTTGAGGCTGCTTGACGCATCAGCAATTTTCCGACCTCCGTGGAACCCGTGAAGCTAATTGCACGGACGGTAGGATGCTCGGTGAATACTTTGCCGATCGCTGGAGCATTACGCGTAACGATGTTGACGACGCCGGCTGGAATGCCAGCACGTTCGGCGAGGACGCCCAGCGCTAGGGCCGTCAGCGGTGTTTCGGGGGCCGGCTTGAGAACGACCGTGCATCCGACAGCGAGGGCGGGCGCCACTTTACGCGTAACCATCGCCGCCGGAAAATTCCAAGGTGTTATCGCAGCGACGACACCTACGGGCTGTCTGATCACCATGATGCGCGCATTTCGCTGATGGGAAGGGATGGTCTCACCGTAGATGCGACGCGCTTCCTCCGCATAGAATTCCACGAAAGAGGCCGCGTAATCAATCTCGCCCTTCGCCTCGGCCAGAGGCTTGCCCTACTCCGCTGTCAAGAGCACTGCAATGTCGTCCTTGTTTTCGATGATCAAATCGAACCATTTGCGCAGAGTTCCGGCTCGCTGTTTCGCCGTTAGCCCCGTCCAACGCGGGAACGCTGCCTGGGCTGCGCTGACGGCCAATTCCGCCTCATCTGCACCCAAGTTCGGCACCGAGGCGATAGTCTCACCCGTGGCCGGATTAACTACCGGCTCCGTCGGCCTGCCAATCCACTCTCCGTTGACTAAGCAGCGTTCAACCAACAGCGATTTGTCGTTCAATTTCAACATTCGTTCCTCCGTCCACCCGACAGGGTCGTCCTAACCGTCAAAGCCATTGCGGTCACGATCACACGCGCGTCCTGACCGACCTAAGGTGAGAGCGATGACCAGAATGGCGATTTTTTGCAGAGAGCAGAACCGGACCCCTGCGGCGCTCTAATATCTGTCAATTAGACTTCAATGCCATGTCGACGGCAGCCTCCGCGTGAGTGATCGTTGTGTCGATCAGCGGAATCAAGCAGTCTTCTTGCTTAATGAGCATGCCGAATTCGGTGCAGCCCAAAATGGCGGCTTCTGCACCCCGATTAGCGAGGTCATACAACGCGGCTTTGAACTTCGACCGCGTCTCAGGCCGAAAGATCCCCTTGGTCAGTTCTTCGTATAAGGCGTTGTGAACATTGTTCTGGTGCTCGCCTTCGGCAACCATCACATTCAAACCATAACGCTCCTTGAGCCGGCTTACGAAGTATGTCCCGGTCATGGTGTATCTACTGCCGAGCAAGCCGACGGTCCTGTAACCGTTGGCTATCGCGCGCTGTGCTGCTGGATCGACGATGTGAATGAACGGAAGGTCGACCTTCGCCTGGAAAGTGTCGGTTGCAGCGTGGACTGTGTTGCAAGCTATGATGTAGAAAGTCGGCACCGGCGGCTTTGAGCTTGTTTGCCTCCTCGGCGATCATTTCGCCAACCAACTCCCAGCGCCCTCCCACCTGGAGGCGTTCCACCTCATCGAAGTCGGTCTGCGCAAGCACGAGCTTGGCACAATGCCGGCCGCTTCCACCCAAGCGCTGTGCGATCAGTTCATTGATTGTCTGATAGTAAATAATCGAGCTTGGCCACGCAACGCCGCCGACCACGCCGATCGTCTTCATATCAACTCCGATTCTTTGTATGGTTGGCTAAGTTCGGCGCCGGACAAGCCGCGTTCTCCGAAGTCTCGGCACGCGACACACCGACTGCATCCAGCAGGATCCGAACGGGATGCGACAGCTCAACGCCGTCCGCCATCTTGACTTGGCAGCGGCAAGAATGTCCGCTCGCAATGAGCCGTCCATTGGATGCCCTGTTTCGGACGTGCTTGCTCCAGCTTTGTCCGTAGATCCTCCTCGAAACCATACGATGCTCGGTCGCATACCCATAGGCGCCGGCCATGCCGCAGCATCCGCTCGGGAGAATTGTCAGGTCCGCTCCGAGCGATCGGAACACGATTTTCCAATCGTCGGTCGCTGAGGCCGCATTCGCGCGCTCGGTGCAATGTGGGAGCAACCAGTATCGCTCGCCCACGACGGGCCGAACGGTCGTCGTGCTCAAGCACTTCGCCAACCATTCCTGCAGCAGAAGGACATGCGGAGCTTCGGGGCCGAGCGTATGCCGGTACTCCGACCGGTACGTCAACGTCATCGATGGATCGATGCCGACAAGCTCTACGCCGCTTGATGCGAGACTGCTTAGCATGGTCGCGTTCAGGCGGGCAGCTTCTTCGAATTCCGCGAGAAGACCGTGGACGTGGAAGGGCTTGCCGTTGGGAAGGAACGGCGCAATCCAAGGTGTGAAGCCGAGACGCCTTATCAAGTCGACCGTATCGAGAACAATCTGGGTCTCGAAGTAGCTCGTGAACGCGTCCTGCACCAGGACAACGTGTTTGGCGCGCTCCTTAATCGTCAATCCCGAGAGCAATCGGGCACTCGCGATGCCGACTCCCCGCTTCGCGAGCTCCCTCCTTAGGTCGATACCGGACAGGCGAGGCGCACCTACGAGACCGACGGAGCGCAGCAAACATCTTCCGACGGCGCTCGACACGAACACGTTGTAGGCTCCCGATACCTTCGCAAGAAGAGGAAGCCTCCGCTCGAGGGGGGCCAGTAACCCGTCCTTCAACGGACGCAAATAGCGACCATGATAGAGTTCGAGGAATTTCGCGCGGAACGACGGTACGTCGACCTTGATCGGGCACTGGCCAGCGCACGCTTTGCATGCGAGACAACCGTCCATCGCCTCCTTGACTTCGTGCGAGAAATCCGGAACCTCGGCGAGCTTGCCGAGGGTGTTCCAGATGCGCGCAGGCAGCATTTTCAGCGCTAGCGACGCTCTTTGTACCCTCGCTTGCGACGACGGATCGATACCTTCGACCGAGAGCATTCTCAACCATTCGCGGATCAAAGACGCGCGCCCTTTAGGCGAGTGACGCCGATCGCGCGTCGCCTTCCAGGAGGGACACATCGCATCATCGGGATCGAAATTGTAGCAGGCCCCATTCCCATTGCAGTGCAGGGCTTCTTCGAACGCCTTCCGTGTAGCTGCAGGGATCTGTCGATCATTCTGGCCGCGCGTCGGGACCCCGTCGATCTTGAGAAGTCCTTCAGTCGAAGCTGTGGCGATCTTGCCCGGGTTCAATTGATCGTGGGGGTCGAACGCCGCCTTTACGAGCTGAAGCGCAGGATAGAGCGGTCCGAGGTATCGCGGTCCATACTCGGAACGGACGCCCTTGCCGTGTTCGCCCCACAGGAGACCGCCATACTTCGCCGTCAGTTCGGCAACTTCGTCGGATATCTCCCGGATGAGCTTTTCCTGCGCCGGATCCTTCATGTCGATTGCCGGGCGCACGTGAAGTACGCCGGCATCGACATGCCCGAACATCCCGTACGACAGACCGCGCCTATCGAGAAGCTGACGGAATTCGCGGATATAGTCTGCAAGCTTCTCCGGAGGAACGGCGGTGTCCTCCACGAATGGGACCGGCCGCTTGTCGCCTTCCACGTTGCCCAATAATCCCGCCGCGCGCTTTCGCATATTCCAGATGCTCTTGACGGCCTCCTCGCCGCGAGCGACCGTGTGTCCGCGGATTCCGCGTGCCGCACCGTCGCGTGACAGGCTCTTCTCGACGCGCTGCAGTTGCGCATCGAGATCGACCTCGCGGTCGCTCAAGAACTCGACGAGATTAATACCTTGGGCCGGTCCTTCCGGGTCGTCAGGAAAGAACTGGCCAACATCGCGCCAAGCGGCGTCTCCGCGGCCCAGCCCCAGGACGAGTGAATCCACGGTCTCGATCGACGCCGGTTTGAGGGCCATGAGGGCCGAGGCGTCTCGCAAGGCCGCATCGAAGGTCCCGTACCGCACATTAACGATTGCACTGCATTTAGGGATCGGCAGCAGGTTCAGTTTGGCTTCTACGATGAAGCCGAGCGTCCCTTCCGATCCGCAAAGGATAGCGTTCAGGTCAAACAGCCCTTCGTTATTGCGCAGATGTGCCAGATCGTATCCGGTCAGGCACCGGTTCAGTTTGGGGAATCTCTCCTCGATAGCGCCGCGGTTGTCGCAGTGAACCTTGTCGAGAACGGTGTGCGCCAAACCGACTCGGTCGGGACGCAGCTTGATCGCCAGGAGTTCCTTTTCGGTCAGAGGCACGGAGCGCCAGAGCACACCTCCAAGCAACACTGTGGAGAGCTCCAGGACGTGATCCCGCGTCTTTCCGTACAAGCACGATCCCTGCCCGCTTGCGTCCGTGCTTATCATTCCACCGATGGTGGCGCGGTTCGATGTCGAAAGTTCCGGCGCGAAGAACAACCCATGCGGTCGCAAGGCTTTATTGAGCTGGTCCTTGACCACTCCCGCCTGCACACGCACCCAGCGCTTGCTGGGGTCGATCTCGATAATGCTGTTCATGTGGCGGGAGAGGTCCACCGACAAACCACTTGTGAGCGATTGCCCATTCGTGCCGGTCCCGCCGCCGCGCGGCGCGAGTTTCAATTGCTGAAACCGGGCCTCTGCAACGGGCCAAGGTGCGGTGGCTGGAAATGATGTTTGATCACTTGATGGGTGAGAAGCTGACTGGCATCACGATCTTGTCCTCCTGGTAGAGTAACGCCCCTAGTTCTTCGTTGCGCCGAAGAAACTCCTGCCAGTCGGGGTCGATGGCCATAGCCGCCCGACGGCGCTGCCGCTCTTCAAGCGTATCGAAGCCCCAGAGGTGCACGACCTGGTTCAGCGGACCGATCTCGGTCTGAAAGAAGCCGATCAAGTTGCCGAGGTGTCGAAGCTGGACCGGCAAGCCGAATTCCTCATAGAGCTTGAGCCATTTGCCAAGTTTCAGGGGATGCATCGTGTAGGTGCGATGATCAATGATCATAGGATGTCCTCGCGATAGTCAGATGGCGAGCCGGTGCGCATGTTCCGGTGCCGCGGTGCCGCTTCCAGCGGCGGCACCACGCGTTCGGTCTGGGGATCGATCAGGTGCATATGCCGAAGCTGCGCGCATAGCCGTAAAGGCTCGCCGGCACCGCGCACGCGGCTAGCGTCGCCGATTGCATTATAGGCGACGCCAGCGAGCGTGAAGGTGATCAGGCTTGTGGCCCCCATCGGCTCGATCACGTCGACCACGCCATCCAGAAACTGGCAATCGCCATCTGGCGGGTCGGCACGGTCGGTGAGATGCTCGGGGCGCAAGCCAATCTCAACTTCAGCTCCCGCATAGGCGCCATAAGAGGCGAACCGGTCGCGCGGCAAAGCAATCGCAGCGCCGTTGCGCAGTTCAGCTCTCAATTCGCCCTTTTCGAGAACAAGTCGCGCCGCCATGAAGTTCATTTTCGGCGAGCCGATGAAGCCGGCCACAAACTTGTTCAGCGGCGCCCGATAAACCGACATGGGATCGCCGACTTGCTCGATGCGCCCGCTGCGCATAACGACAATCTTGTTAGCCAGCGTCATCGCTTCGATCTGATCGTGCGTAACATAGACGACGGTGGCCTTGAGGCGCTGATGAATGCGCTTGATCTCGATCCGCATCTGAGCCCGCAATGCGGCATCGAGATTGCTCAGGGGTTCGTCGAACAGGAAGGCACGCGGCTCGCGCACGATGGCACGACCCATCGCCACCCGTTGGCGCTGTCCGCCCGAAAGTTGCCGCGGTTTGCGATCGAGCAGGGATTCGATCCCCAGCATTGTCGCGGCCCGCTGCACCAGGCGTTCGCGCTCCGCCCTTGGAACGCCCTTCATTTTGAGGCTGAAGGCGAGATTGCCGCGCACTGTCATGTGCGGATAAAGCGCGTATGACTGGAACACCATCGCGATGTCGCGATCTTTCGGCGCCAGAAGCTCCACCGCCTTGCCGTCGAAACGAATCGAACCCTCGCTGACGTCCTCCAGCCCGGCGATCATCCGCAGTGTCGTTGTCTTTCCGCAGCCCGAAGGGCCAACGAGGACCGCAAACTCGCCCTCCGCGATGACGAGGTCGATGCCATGGATCACCGCGACACTGCCGAAGCGCTTCGTCAGTCTTTCAAGCCGGATCTCGGTCATGCGTTTGCGGCCCCTAGCCTTTCACGCCGCCACCGCCCCAGCCGGCGACGAGAAACTTCTGAATGAAAGAGAACACGATCACGACGGGAACAATCACCAGCATCCCGCTGGCCATGATCATTCCCCAATCGATGACGCTGGAATTGTAGAGATCGGCAATGCCGATCGGCAGCGTCTTCAATTCGTCGGAGGTGATCAGGATGCGAACGAAAATATAGTCGTTCCAGGCGAGGATGAACGTAAAGATGCCTGTCGCGATAATGCCCGGCAGTGCCATCGGAAGAACGACGTACAGAACAGCACGTCCACGATCGGCGCCATCAGTCAGCGCCGCCTCTTCCAGATCAAGCGGGATACTCTGGAAGAAAGTACGCAACATCCATAACGCAAACGGCATGCTGAATGCCGTGTATCCGAGAACAAGGGCGAGATGGGTATTGGCGATGCCGAAATAGCGCACCATTACGTAGAACGGAATGATGATCATGATCGGCGCGAACATGTAGGTGAACAGTATTGTCGCCGCCAGCGTCTCGCGGCCGCGGAAGCGGAAACGTGTCAGGCTGTACGCGCCGGGCGTGGCCAGGGCGAGCGTCAACAACACCGTTGCCGACGCGACAACGACGCTGTTGCGGAAATAGTCGAGGAAGCGCGTCTCCTCAAACAGCCGCGCGATATTGGATAGCGTCGCCTGTTCGGGGAAGAAGCGCGGCGGCCAGTAGAATACCTCTTGCGACGGCTTGAATGCGGTCGCCGCCATCCATGCGAACGGGAAAGCTGTGAACAACAGCAACGCGATGATGGCCAGGGCGAGCGAAAAGCGCTGCAAAAAAAACGCGGAACGGCGATTCATAGCTGTTCCTCTCGCCTGAACATCATGAAATAGACGGCAGCGAAGACCACCAGCAGCAAGAACATGACCACCGAGGCAGCCGCTCCCGTGCCCGCTTCATAGTAATGGAAGGCGCGCAGATAAGCGTAAACCGGCAAGGTGCGGATATATTTTTCCGCGCCGCCACCCTGGGTCATCAGCCAAACGGTGTCGAATTTGGTGAACATCCAGATCGTGCGAAGCAGCACGACGATGAAGAGAACCGATGCCAATTGCGGCAGCGTCACGTAAAGAAAGCGGCTCAATGGGCCGGCTCCGTCCACACGCGCCGCTTCATAGAGCTCGGTTGGAATGGTCTGCAGGCGCGCCAGGACCGCGAGAACGACAAAAGGAAAGAACTGCCATACCGAGATCAGGATCAGGGACGTCATGATGTAAGTGCGGCCCATCCAGTTGATCGGCTCGTCAGTCAGGCCGAGCATCACCATCCCATAATTGATGAGGCCGAACTGGTTGTTGAGCAGCCATTTCCAAAGGATCACGGCCACGACGGTCGGGATCACGTACGGGAAAAGAACGATCCCGCGCACCAGACTGCGTCCGGGGAAGTATTGATTGAGAGCAAGCGCCGCCCCTACGCCGATAATGATTTGGAGCGTAATCGTCGAAACCGAATAGACGACGCCGCGCCAGACGCTCTCGCTGAACTCAGGATCGGCGAGCAGGAACCAATAGTTCTCCAGGCCTGCCCAGCTCTGCTGGGGAAAGAGCGAATGCTTGTGATGCAGGCTCAGCCAAACCCCGTAGAGGACAGGATAGAGTGTCAGCCCCGCCAGCAGGAGCATGGCCGGCAGCAGGAGCAGAATGCCAAGTCTCGCTTGGGACGTCTGCACGCTGGCCGTTCGTCTGCGGTGGGACGAATGCATGATGTGTAACTCAAGAGCGCGAGGCGACACGTAACCGAGTCTGCGGCGGATGGCCGCGCTTCCGGCCTCACGCGTGCTTCACCACTTGGCGTAGCCGGCTTTCTTGATCAACGCCTCGGCACGAGCCTGCGCCTTGGCTGCGGCTTCTTCCGGCTTCTTTCCTTCCACTGCTGTTTCGAGCACCATGTCGCGGATGATGCCGGATCCGAGAACCTGCATCAAGTAAGGTTTGGTGTTCAGGTCCTCGTATTTCACGACCAATGTCGGCTTGGCGAGGTCGCCATCGAGCGCCTCTTGCTGCACTTCCAGCCAGCCGCCCCAGCGCTTCACCATCGGGATTTCCTTGTAAGCAGCCGACTGTCGAAGCGACTTTGTGATCGGGAAGAAGTGGATCGGAACCGACTTGATGTACTCGATATAGTTCTCGTCCTTATAGAAGAACTTCAGGAATTCCTTGGCGGCTTCCGGATTCTTCGAACCCTTGAGCAGCATCCAGGGCTCCTCATCGACCTGGACGGCGGGCTTGTTGCCGCTCGGTCCGACTGGCTTCATCCAGACATCGAAGTGATCTGTATTCTGCATCTCCTTGGGGACGTATTTCTCGATCAGCGACGCGCCGCGGCCATAGCCCTGGAACATCATTGCCGCCTTCTGGCCGTACATATTCGCGAACGTGTCGAGATAGCCGTGACCTTCCCATCCCGGCGGCAGCGCCGTGGTGAGCTCTTTCCAGAAATTCAGCACCTCGATCATTTTCTTGTCGGTGAACAGCGGCTTGTTCTTGTCATCGAAGAGTTGACCGCCGTTGGCCGCGATCAGCTCGCCAACGAGGATGTTGATGAACAAGTTATCGCCCGGAATGGTGAGACCATACACGTCCGGCTTGCCATCGCCGTTGGTGTCCATTGTCAGCGCTTTCGCGTTGGCTATGAGGTCGGACCAGGTCTTAGGTGCTTTCAAACCTTTTTGCTTTGCCCAATCGGCACGATAGATCAGCAGTGATGTACCGGCGGCATGGACGAGACCATAATACTTGCCGTCAGCTCTGCACACCTGCTTGATCTGATCCCAGACATTGCTCTCGCCAATGGCCTTCACCACGTCGTCGAGCGGCAGCAGCAGACCCTGTTGCTGCAGCGCCGTGCAAGTGATGGGTTGACCGTGTGAGAGCTCGGGTGGAGCGCCGGCGGCGAGTGCGGCCTGTATCTTTGGCTCCAGGTCGCCCCAGGCCAATGCCTCGGCCTCGATCTTGATGTCCGGATGCGCCTTCTCGAAGCGCTCGACGATCTCCGCCACCGCTTTCACCGAGGCCGGGTCGGTCTCGGTATGCCAAACCCGCACAACCTTGGTCTGGGCGACCGCCGCACCTGCCACAGTTCCCGCGAACAGAATGGCGCAGGTCACGCTCAGAGCCAGTTGTCGAACGCTTTCAATGCGCTGCATTGTCTCCTCCCATTTGTTTTCGGCAATGACGCTGCCAGTGCGGTCGTCGGCGTTTCTGGTGCCGGTCTCGCCTGCGAGTGGACGGCTTGAACCACTTCGCATCCTCATCATCGGTCTTGCCTTCGCGCCAATCCTCAATCGGATGGGCGCCCTTGGCCGCAATCAGCGTCAGCGTTCCGCGCTTCCGGCTGCGCGAGGATCGGCGGAATGCCTACGTGCGACCCCGCTGCAGAGCTGCGATCGAATCTCAAGACTGCTAGTGCTCCCAGCGCAATCACAAAGCATAGCACAGCGTATTGAGGTTCGTTGTGCCGGAGCAAGTCCGGGCCTTGCCGAGATGATGCCGTGTCGCGGTCCTTCGGTAGTGGCCGAACGCATCTGGTCAGAATGCAACATGGGTTGATGTCCTTCGGCGAACCGATTAATCGAGACCCGACGCCGGCGATCAGGTCGAGAAAATTGCCGAGTTATATCAATATGTTATGAAAAGCTTGGCGCTCCCTAGGGGAGACCAACAGCGCCGCCGGGATTTGGAAGCCGCGGCCGAATGCGACTACGAAGGATTCGTGCTTTAGACGGCGAGGAACTGGCGCTTGAGGCGAAAGAACAGGCTCGGCGCGGGACATTTCCGGGTCCCTTCCTGGACCGCCCCTAACAGGAAGGACCGCACCATTGGAAGGCGGCCGTCCGCAGGGCGCCACGGTTGAACCTCATGACCGTGCGCGCCGGGCAGAGGTCGCGAGGTTGAGCCGAAGCTGACGGACCCGGGCAGCGCAAAGGCCGCGCTCCGCCTCCCCAAAGCCCTTGCGCCAAGCTTCCCTGCAATGGGCGGGGCCACGCAAGCGATTTAGGGCTAGGAGAGCTGACCAATAGGTGACGACGACAACCGACTACTGGATTCGTTTGTCCGAAATCCCTAGCTTGCCTTAGCTCTGTTAGGAACGGTCACCCCCGTTTGTAGCCCTCTTTTAGGGGTCTTAAAACTCTTCCATAGGCCATGGAAGAGGAGGATGGAGGTGCTGCGCCCTCGGGGCCTTGGATAAACCGACCTCGCACGATGTCATCTCCCGATTGCTGAAAGACCCTGAGCAAGGAAAGTTCGCTCAGAGCCTTTGCACGTCCGCCGCCCCCTCAGCTACGGAATTCAATCTCGTCAGCTCGGCCTCGATGATGGCGATCTCGTCCTCGATTTGCTTGATCGACAAGTTTGCTCGCGCGCCGACGGGTTAATCGAAGAACCCCATTGCAACCGTGCTTGTCGCCTGTCGCGGCGCATAAGTCGGCTCCTGGCCTATATTCGAACAGCGCTCTGATCGCCGCGATGTCCGCTCTCGGACTGCTGGCTGAACGCGGATCTTCGACTAGGCTAGCCGATCACTAATTCTGCACACATTTCCATGAACGCAAGGTCCGCTTCAATCCGCGCCGAGATATGCCGCCTTGACCTTGGGATCGGACAACAGCACCGAGGCCGCGCCGGTCGAGGCGATGCGGCCGGTCTCGAGCACGTAGCCGCGGTCGGCGATTTCGAGCGCGGCGGTGGCGTTCTGTTCGACCAAGAGCACGGTGATGCCGCTCGCCTTCAGCGACACGATGGCGGCGAGGATCTGGTCGACGAGAATGGGTGACAGCCCCAGCGACGGCTCGTCGAGCAACAGTAGTTTGGGTTTTCCCATCAGCGCGCGGCCGATCGCCAGCATCTGCTGCTGACCGCCGGACAGCCCGCCGGCGGCGAGGTGGCGCTTCTCGCGCAGCACCGGAAACATCGCAAACACCCGCTCGCGGTCGCTCTCGATCTCGCCGTCGCGGCGCATGTAGGCGCCGAGCCGCAGATTATCCTCGACGCTCAGGGGGCCGAACACCAGTCGCCCCTCCGGCGACTGCGTCATGCCGCGCTCCACCCGCCGGTGCGGCGACAGCTTGTCGATGCGCGCGCCGAAAAAGCGGATTTCGCCGCCGGTAATCGGCTGCACGCCCGACAGCGCGCGCAACAGCGTGGTCTTGCCGGCGCCGTTGGAGCCGATCAGGGCCACCACCTCGCCTGTGCGCATCTCGAGGCTGACGCCCTTCAGCACCTCGATGCGACCGTAGGCGCTGTGTAGGTTCGAAACCTCAAGCACGTGCCGCCTCCCCCGCCCCGTGTCTGCCGAGATAGGCCTCCAGCACCGCCGGGTTGTCGCGCACTTCGCGCGGCGTACCTTCCGTCAGCGGCCGGCCGCGCTCCAGCACCAGAATCCGGTCAGAAATCTTCATCACCAGCTTCATGTCGTGCTCGACCAGCACCACCGCGATGCCTTTTGCAGCAACCCGGCGAACCAGCTGATCGATCTCTTCAGTTTCCACCGCGTTGCAGCCGGCCGCCGGCTCGTCGAGCAGCAGCACGCGCGGCTCGGCGGCGAGCGCGCGGGCGATTTCGAGCCGCTTACAGGCGCCGTACGGCAGCGATCCGGCCAATTGATCGGCGCTGCCACGCAGGCCCACTCCGTCGAGCAGCGCCAGCGCCGCCTCGTGTGTTGCGCGGTTCTGCCGCGTCACCGACGGCAGCCGGAACAGGTCGGCGAACAGGTTGCAGGTTTCGCGCAAATGCCGCCCGACCATAACGTTCTCGGCGGCGGTCATGCGTTGGAAAATCTGCAGGTTCTGGAAAGTGCGCGACAGGCCGCGGGCGGCGAGCATGTCGGGCGCAAGGCCAGTGACGTCCTCACCCACCAGCTCGACGCGCCCCTGATCCGCCTCGTAGAGACCCGACACCACATTGAACAGCGTGGTCTTGCCTGCGCCGTTGGGCCCGATGATGGAGAGAATCTGGCCCGCATCGACAGCGAAGCTGACGCCGTCAATGGCTTTGATGCCGCCGAACGAAATTCCGATGTTGCTGGCAGCCAGGATCGTCATGCGCGCACCCGCCTTGCCAGCCATTTCGACATGGTGGGCACGATGCCGTCGCGCATGAAGATCATCGACACGATGATGATCAGGCCGAGCAGCACATGCTCATACTCCTGGAACACCGTCAGCACCTGCGGCAGCGTGATCAGCACAGCGGCGCCGATGATGCTGCCGACCACCGAGCCGAGCCCGCCCAGCACCACCATGGTGACAAGCTCGACCGAGTGCAGGAAGCCGGCCTGATCCGGATTGATAAAGCCGTTCATCATGGCGAGCATGGAACCCGCCAGCGACGCATAGACCGCCGCAATGACGAAGGCCTGCAGCTTGAAGCGGGCGACGTCGATGCCGGCGACGCGCGCGGCCACTTCGCTATCGTGCAAAGCGCGAAAGGCGCGGCCGGTCGGCGTCTCGCCGAGATTGAGTGCGATCCAGGTGCCGACGACCAGCACGCTGCCGGAGATCCAGTACCAGGTGCTCGATCCGCTGGCGCGCCATCCGAACAGCGACAATTTTGCCACCGACATGCCGTCCGGCCCGCCGGTCCAGCGGCTTTCGGTGGTGATCACCAGCGCCACCAGCACGCCGAGGCCGAGCGTCGCGATCGCGAGGTAATGTCCTTTCAGGCGTAGGACCGGACGGCCGACTAGCCAGGCCGACGCTGCCGAAATCACCGCGCCGATGAGCAGCGCACCCCACGACGGCAGGCCGAGATGCGCCGGCCCGATCGCAACCGCATAGGCACCGATGCCGAAAAACCCGGCGTGGCCGAGGCTGACTTGGCCCGCCTGCCCCATCAGGATGTTGAGGCCGATCGCCGCGAACGCCGACACCCACACCAGCGATGCGACACGAAAGTAGTAGCTGGACGGAAACAGCAGCGGCAGCACGACCACGATCGCGGCCAGCACGATCAGCGTCACACTGCGATGGCCGAACCATGCCGGCATTAGACCCTCTCCACCACGTGCCGCCCGAACAGGCCCTGCGGCATCGCGAACAGCACGCCGAGAATGACGATGAAGGCGAATGCATCCTTGTAGGTCGAGCTGATGTAGCCTGCCCCGAACGCCTCGAGCAGGCCGAGCAGGAGCCCGCCCGCCACCGCGCCGAGCGGATTGCCCATGCCGCCGAGCATCGCCGCAGCAAAACCTTTCAGCGCGAGCAGTGTACCGACGTCATAGCTCGTCAGGGTGATCGGCGTGATCAGGATGCCGGCGATGGCGCCGATGGCCGCCGATCCGCCGAACGCCAAGGCCATCACCGTTGCGGTGTTGATCCCGACGAGGCGCGCCGCCAGCCGGTTCGCCGCGGTGGCGAGCACCGCCTTGCCGAGCACAGTGCGTTCAAGAAACGCGTACAGCAACAGGACGATCACCGCGGTGCCGCCGAGTACCCAGAAACTCTGCGGCTGCACCGTGGCGCCGAACAGATTGACCGGTGTGTCGCCGGAGAACGACGGCAGCTTGTGGAATTGCTTGTCGAAAAGGATCTGCGCCGCGCCGCGCAGCAGGATCGAAGCGCCGATGGTGATGATGATCAAAGTGACGGCGGAGGCGCCGCGCGCCGGCTCGATCGCAAGCCAATACAGCAGAAGTCCGACGGCAACGGCGGCGACAACTGCAATGAGCGCCGCGAGCGGCAGCGGAACGCCCGCGGCGGCAACAAACACCGTCACCATGCCGCCCAGCATGACGAACTCACCCTGCGCGAAATTGATCACGTCGGAGGCGTTGTAGACCAGCGTGAAGCCGAGCGCGACCAGCGCATAGACTGCGCCCACGGTCAGCCCCGACATCAGGAATTGGGAAAAATTCGGCCATGACCCTCAGCGGCTCGCGTTGCCGCGCGTTCAAAGCATTGCGGTGTGCTCATCCCTCGAGACGGCGCTTCGCGCCTCCTCAGGATGAGGGTCTGGTGTCATATTTTCTGCGTCATACGCGGGCTTGCCCCCGCGTATCCCTTTCTTGCAGCGCGCATCCATCTTCTTGAATAAAGATGGATTGCCGGATCAAGTCCGGAAATGACGCATCACGTGCAGCGCGCTCCCTCTTCCCTCATGGTGAGGCGTGCGGCGCAGCCGCGCGTCTCGGACCATGAGGCCGTTAGCCCTGGAGTCTCGAACGCGATCATGCTTCAGGTCCCCGGCGCCAGCAGGCTCCAGTCGCCGCCCTTTATTTCGAGCATGCGGAACGCCGAGAGATCGAGCCCGAGATGGTCGGTAGGCGACATGTTAACCACGCCGCCGGTGCCGACAAACCCCTTGGTCTTCTCGATTTCGTCGCGCAGCTTTTTCGGGTCGGTCGAATTCGCCCGCTTCATAGCCTCGACCAGGATGAAGAGGCCGTCATAGGCATGGCCGCCGAAGGTCGAGACCGGCTGCTTCGTGGTGTCTTCATAGGTCTTCTTGTAGTCGACCACGACCTTCTTCTGTGGATCGCTGTCCGGCAGCTTGTCACCGACAAGCAGCGCCGCCGCCGGCAGGCGCACGCCTTCCGCCGCCGGGCCTGCGAGCTCGATGAAGCTCTTCGAGGCCACGCCATGGCTCTGATAGAGCGGCGTCGCGGTCATGCCGAGCTGGGCGTAGTTGCGGGTCACGATCGCCGGGCCCTGGCCGAAGCCGGCATTGACCACCGCCTGGATCCCGGCGGTGTTCTTGATCTTGGTCAGCTGTGCGGTCATGTCGCTGTCGCGCGGACCGTAGGTCTCTTCAGTGATGATCTGGATGCCGTAGTTCGGCGCCACCTTGGTGCACTGCGCCCGCATCGACATGCTAAAGCCTTCGGTGCCGGAGATCATGGCGATCTTCGTCAGGTTGCGCTGCTTCAGGTTCTCGAAGATTTTTTCGCAGGCCATCTTGTCGGTGTGCGGCGTCTTGAAAACATACTTGCGGACCGGCTCGATGATTTCGATCGCGCCGCCGAGCGAAATGAGCGGCACCTGCGCTTCCTCGAACACCGGAACCATCGCCATGGTGGTGCCGGTGGTCGATCCGCCCACCATCGCCACGACCTTGTCGTCCTCGATCAGCCGCGTGGCAAAGGTGCGTGCCTTGTTGGCGTCGCCGCCGTCGTCATAGATCACGAGCTCGATCTTCTTGCCGCCGACGCCGCCGGTGCTGTTGATCTTGTCGACGTACATCCGCAGCGTCTTATCCTCCGGCTCGCCGAGGAACGAGGCCGGTCCGGTGATCGAGAGGATCGAACCGATCTTGATGGTCTGCTGCGCAAATGCGGGATGGCACAGCGCCAAGCCAAGCGCGCCGGCCGCAACAAGACGTTTCATGGCTGAGAGTGGTGTCATGAATTCCTCCTGGTTTCGGGGTGCTCGTTTTTGCAGATTGCTTGCCCGGCGCATCCATTCGAGGATGAGCGGCTTCCCTCCTCAAGTTGACCGAACGGATCAGCGCCGTCAGAAACTACCACGGTGGGCCGACGCATTTCCTTATGTCAACGGCGGCCTGTTCGCCGGCAGCTCGGGATGTCCGCGCTTCAGTCGCACCGCCGGCTTCATTCCCATGAACTGAATTCACGAAGGTGATATATTCATTTTACCACCGCGCGCGGTGCTCGCGAAGTGCCGACTCGATTGCACCTGCCCAGAGATGAGCTATTCAGACGACAAACGACGCAGGTGTACCGCGCACACTGCGGCGCAGCAATTTCATCAACTCATTAGTGAAGTCAGTGGTTCGATCTGAGCGCTGGCTGTCCCTGTCGGGAATCAAATCCGCGAAGCGCGCGGCATCGATCTCCTTCTCCAACCGCCGCACGATCTCGTTCCCCTTCTCGACATTGCCTGGGGATCGGGACTGCAGAGCGTCAGGGTAGCAGGGTCGAATTCCTCCCAGACTTCCGGCGCCGTATAAGCGGGCTTAAGCAGTTCGGAATCTATCCCAGGAACGCGCCTCATATAGGCAAACGGCGGCATGTTCATGATCGACATACACGGCACCCGTGATGTCGCCACAGCGTTCATAAGCTCCCGCACTCCGGGCGACCCATACTGGGGCTCCTGCATCGCAAGGCCGATGAGATCATATTCGCGAGGGTCGGCGTCCGTCGCTCCCGCGGCCGACACTCAGCTGGAGAAACGCGCTCTATTGCGATCAAGTGAGTGATCGGCCAATCGCCTGTCTCTAGGTACTGCCGCAGGCGGAGGACCGAACTCTCCATCGTCGACACGACCACAAGATTGACGGGCATCGGCAGCGCATCGACCACGGCCCATACCTCCTTTGCACACGGAGTGTCCGGTCCTTCAGCTCCGTTCGCGTACTGAGCACTAACACCCGAATTTCCGAATGTGCCTACCCCCGGAGCTCATCCAAGGATAGTTCGTCAGGCTCGTGTTGGCCTCCGGGGATGGAATAGATCTTCGACGGACTGTTTCGGGTCGTTGATCCGAGAGCGGTCCTTGCGATCATTCTTCTGTGCTTCGAGCTTCTGCAGGAAACGGAAACGCGGCGATCGGGTCGCGTGCCCCGATCGGCCGTGCTTGGTCATGCCGAAACCCTTTTGGCCGCCATGCATCATTTGATCACCAACGAAAGCTGTGTGGCTCATTTTCTTGCACGCGGGAGCCACCACCGGCGCTGACCTCCATGCGGTTCGCCGAAAGCACGATCAGAGAGAAAGGATAGCCCTGATCGTCAATAGGCGCGAGGCCGGGACGGTCGGTTTGCGAGAGCAAAATGCTGCAGTGCGGCGCACTGGGCCACGCCTGCGGACCTGTCGGGCTCCGCCAGAAGCGAACATGAATTCCGCTGACCCGATCATGGTCGGTGAGGCCAAACTTCCCGGCCACACCACGCCCGTCCAGTTCTAGGCAACGATCCTCACCGGCATCGGATTCACTGGAAATTACCGCCCAATCCGGAAAATGTGTTCTCGCTTGAAGTTGCTCTCTCCGCAGCCCCGTAACGCTTACTGCTATACCTTCGCGCGAGAGGTCTTGCTGGTCTCGAAGAACCACGCCTGTCGCAGTGAACTCATCGTGCTCTAAAGTTACTGGGTGTTCTCAACGAAATGAGAAACAGCGCGCTTCGAATACCCTGGCCAACTATGGTCCTAAGCGCCGAATGAATAGAACGCGGCCGGCGCCGCACAGAATGACGAACAACCCAAGCATGATGGTTATCCAGGTAGCGGCCCCGGCGAAGCACAGGGCGAATGGCGACACAACCTACCACACGCCCAGCAACAGGCTCATCTCCCTCCCTTCTTGTTATAGTGATATAGTAATAGTTTTCGGCGCTCCTAGCGCCAGCTTTCACTGGCTCCGCGTTGCTGCCTTTGCTCGCTGCCTGACAGGGTAGGATTTGCCTGTTATCCCAGTTCAGTCTCCAACTTCGCGGCCGGCGCAAATTGCCCCCTCAAACTCTCGCGTGCGGGTCCTTCTCAATGCATCTGCGCTAAGGGCACTTAGAGGGATCTGCCATTCCGTCCTATCTGGAGGAGTGGAGAGATTCTCCTCGGTCTGGCTCGATGGACGGTCGGCTACGAGTCGGTATCGGCTACGGTAAACAGCGTGGTGTCGGGTATATTGGTGCTTTGCTTGCAGCCTGGGAACTGATGACCGATCGCGATTTCATCACCTGGTGGTATGATCGCTGGCATCACCCGGTCGCCTGATGACCTGATGGGAAGGGAAGTGCTTGAAGTCTCAACCTGACCATCATCTGGTGGCGGCCGGATGAGGAGTGTCTCGATAGCGTGCAGCGTGGGCCCGCTTGCCCTTTACTCGAACCGGCACGCAGCTCCCGGGACGCGGGAATGGTGCACCAGTCGGGATAAAGATAGACACTGGAATCAGTGTAGTTACCCAATCACCTAACTGGAGGCAGACGCATGATCAAGGATATTCTTGTCAATCTGTCTTACGGGACATCCCAAGATGGCGTTTCCAATTACGCCTTATCTGTTGCGGAAACATTCGGCGCACACATCATGGGGACCGCCTTCTATCCGGCACTGGTCGGTGGCGTTGACCGGTCGGCTAACTTTATTCGAGCCCAGCAAGCTGAAGCTCAAGAACGCGCAGAGTCCGTGGCCACCGCGTTTGACGAGGCGACGCGTCGCGCCGGAGTTTCAGCCGAAACACGCCGGATTGAAGCTCACGTTGGCGACGTACCAACCCAGTTTGCGCATATCGCAAGACGATTCGATCTTTCCGTCATTGGCCAATTTGAAAGGGACCGGGATCATCGAACCACGAATATCGTTATTGAGGCGGCGCTGTTCGAATCCGGAAGACCGGTGCTCATCGTTCCTTTTATTCAGAAGGATCGCCTCAAACTCGATCATGTCGTGGTGTGCTGGGATGGCAGCCGGGCAGCCACGCGAGCGATCGCCGATGCCATGCCGTTTCTAACCCGCTCCGGCAAGACGAGTATTGTTGTTGCGGACACTCAGAGCGCCAAAAGCGTAGACGTTCCGGGTGCGGATATCGCGACCCATCTGACCCGTCACGGAGTAAACGCCACAATTGAGCGCATCCCCGTTAGCAAGATCGATGTTTCAAATACAATCCTGTCATATGCAGCCGATGCAGGTGCCGATCTCATTGTCATGGGCGGGTACGGGCATTCCCGGCTGCGGGAGTTTATTCTTGGCGGGACGACACGTGGTATGCTTGCCTCGATGACCAAACCCACATTGATGTCGCACTGATCGGGTTATCCTAGTTAAACCGGCGAGCATCAATGTGTGTCGCGACACATCGCAAAATGTCGGCGTACCGCCGAAAGTTTCCCCAATTGACGGCCCAACCTCCAGATTCCGAGGGAACCAATCCTCACGACCACGCCATCATCGATCGGATGCAATGACGACAGGAATGCGCCGGATGTCCGGGTTCATGACATTGCCGTTGACCGCGATGACCGCGAGCATGGTGTACTGGCCGGCTGGCAGCCGGCCGCCCAGATCGATCCGGAATGTAGCGCCGTCGCCGGGCCGCGCGGCATCGGCGAGAACGACTCGATCTTTGTCGTCGATCACCACATAGCGACACTCCGGTGCGGTGCGATTGCGCACGACGGGTGCGATCAACGGCAACGGCGTCCGGACCAGGCGATAGTTTCGTTGGAATTTTTCGATGATTTCGATCTCGCCCGAGAGCGTGACGCGGTCGCCGTCCCATTCCGCCTTGGTGACATAGCCGCGCCGCGGGATCGCGTAGGCGTCGTATGATCCCACGCCCAGCGGGTAGGTTAGATCCCGGAAAGCCTCGAGCGCGACATTGTCGGCCGACCATTTCTTCAGCCGGTACGGTCCGTTGGTGACCAGGAAGTGGCCGTGCTCGCGGTAGAAGACCGCGAGCGCCGCCCATCGCTTGCGCGCTTCATCGGTGGTCACCAAGGATCGCAACGAGGCTGGCCGGTATGCGTTGCGCTCGAATGTCTCGACCAAAGGCAGGAGCCTGCGTTTGAGTTCGTCAGAGCGGACAAGATCGAGCCACTCGACACTGCGGCGCAAGGCCTCTCCTTGCGAGAATGCCGCCCAACCGCGGCTGACCGCCTCCTCCATGAGCACGACCAGATGCCATGGCAGCGTGCTCCAGGGCGGCGCGGCCAGAGCGTCCTGGTCCGGATTCCCCGGCTCGATAGTCACGTAAACATCGACGACCAGCAGTTCGCGAACGAAGCTGACATCGCCGACGCGGAAGGTCTTGGAGGTGATATCCGCACCAGCGACCCGCAATCCAGCAAGTGCTCGGCGCATGGGTGCTGTTGCAGCGTCGACTATGGGGTCGTAATGCCCCTCATCGCCCTCGCGGCGAACGCCCCAGCGATACGCGAACATATAGGCATAGAGCAGATCGGCGGCGGTCGTGCGTGAGCCATCGTGAAAAGCCGAGCCGAGCACACGATAGGTCAACTTTGCAGCCGCGGATGTATTTGGGCCGATCAGCTGCAGCCGGCCATCTCCCGGCTCAGGCAACACCGCGTCAGGAAGGACATCGATCGCCTCCGCCACGGCGGATGGCAGGACGGATTCGCGCTGCCCAACGATGGGCTCCGCGGTGATGGACAGACCGACAAAGGTATAGACGACCATGAGCGCGGTCAGCGGAATTTGCGAACGAAGCGCGGCTCCACGTACCGCTATCACACGCATCGCCTTGGTATGGCCGAGATAGACCGCCGTGACATGGCCCGTCACGATCGCCGCAACCGCCGCGTACCAGGCAAAGCGCGCCCCGACGATCGCGATATCAACGCGGTAGCCGGCTGTGCCAAAGAGATTCCAGCCTTTGCCAAACGGATCGGACGCGAGCGGCACGATGTACTGGCCCTGGATCAACAGGAACACCAGATAGTGTGCCACGTGATAGCCGATGGCGATCGGGACGAGCGTCAGTGCGAAGCTGCGGGCAAGCTCCAGCGGCGAGCGGGCCATAAATGTCGCCATGATCGCACAGATCGCCAGGTAGGCGCCGAGGAACAAAAGCCAGAACCCCACGAGGCCGGCTGTCTTGATCGCGACCGGGTCGTGCTCGCCCAAGCCGAGAAGCGTGGCGCGAAGCCAGCTTTCGAGGTTCGACCATGTCGAGGTGCCGATGAGCCCGTCATAAAGCACGGTAGAGAGCAGGAGCAACACGAATGCCATCATGGACGTCGAGACGGGCTCGTCGTCGAGCAGCCCTGCCCCGAGTGGTCGAAGCAATAACTTCCGCCCTTGCGCCTGAACCTTCGCCTGAGTTGGCGCAAAACGGGCGAATGTGCCGAACACGATGGTGAACACCTCGCCGTGCTGCAGCCAGATGTCACGACCGAACACGAGCATTCCGATCAAGGTGAGGATCGAATACGCGGCGGCGAAGCCAGCGATGTGGGCCGGCACGGCGGGGCTTGGGTAGACAAGCTCGATCCACGCAAAGGCGAGCAGCAGCAAGCACGCCGGCCAGACACCGAGCGCCGGCCAGTACGGCAGCCGTCGCGACAGTTCGGTGCCGGCGGCTAGCCGATAGAGCCGCTCCGCCCCTTCGAACAACGTCCGCCACGGATTGATCAGCTGCCACAGATCGCCGGCGAAGGCCGAAACATAGGCAAGGCCGACCCAGAAGATGATCCACACGAGCGTCGGCGCGATGTTGCGGTATGGGTTCTGATCGCCGATGAACCCGGCGAGTACCGTGAAAATGAATACGCCAAGCGCGACGAGCCGCAGCAACAGAACAACACCCGGCAATGCGATCAGCCGGCCGGGTGCGGTGGCGAGCAGATCGACATGCGGGCCGCGACGGGTGGCCGGGGCATGACGAACGAACAGCCCGAAGACGACGAATGACAATGCGACCGCGGCGGCAGCTCCGAAAAGATAGAGCGAAAGCGGCAGCGGCAGGTCAAAGCGCTGGCCGAAGCCGTGGGCGGCAGCAGGTGCCGCAGTGCCGAGAGCGACACACGCCGCTGCTGCAAGCGTCCGCAACACGGCGGCGCTATTGCGGATAGACCTCGATAAGGACAAGCGGTGGCTCATGATGGGAGTGGCTACCTGCGCGCTCGCGCGCATCATGGAGGTGGACGGGGAAGCGTCCGGTCGCGCGTGCCGTGAACTTCATTTCGGCGATCGTGCCCGCCTCGACTTTCTGCTCGATGTCATAGCCGTGCAGATGCAGGGTCAATGGCTGGTCCGTGGCCCAGCGCAGCTTGACCACGTCGCGCTGTTTGACGCGGATCAGGCGCATGTTCGGCGCCACCTGCCCGTGCTCGATCTTCAGGTCGAACGTCAGCTCCGCGGCTTGCACGCCCACGCTCGACGCAAGCGCACCCGCCATTGGCAGTAGCATGCGCCGGCGCAGTGTGAGCGGAATTCGCAGCATGGACTTGCTCCGACGCATTCATCGACGCGGCTTGGAAGCGACATCCGAAATGCGGTTGAACACCCAGTTCTCGTCATATGGCGACGGCACGGCTGCCGGGTCGCCGAGCGCAGACCACATCAGGCGGCCGAACGGGTCGGTAAAGCCTGCGATCGGGTTCCACGCTGCCTGCGCCCGCCCGTCGACCCCAAGCGCGAGCCAGCCATTCCAGGGAAAATCCTTGAGCTTCACCGTGCGAATGAACATCGGCGAATTGAAGCCTTCGTGGGCGTCATACGCGACGTTCTCAATGCCAGCCGAGAACTCGGAATTGAAATATTCCCGCTTGAGGGTGTAACCAGCAACGGTCTTGCGGCAGCCGCCCACGAGCGCGCCGACGAGGTCGCGTTCCAGATTGATGCGCTCGACCGCGCCGTCATAGTCGCCGGCCCGCAGACGCTCGGCATCGGCTTCGATGCGACGCCGCCGCGCGGGATCGACAATTGCATCCACGAGCAGCCGATAGGCGGCAAACCAGCCGGTCCTGACCCAGCGCGGACCAAGCCAGCCGTTTAGCGCCACGCTCGCCGAGGCCACGAGGTCGTCGGCGCTCACCTGATTGATCGCGACATCCCAGTCGAATTCGCCGGCCTGCCATTCGGCACGAACGAGGCTTCTTGCGAGCGCGCCTACGGTCTTCACCTTCAACTCACCGACGATGGCGCCGGTTGCGTCAGTGGGGTTGCCGAGAAGGCGCGCCTTTGCGGCTGCAGCCAGATCGACGTGGTTGAGAAAATCGCCGTGAAACGGCGTGACCGGATAGGGATGCAGGATCAACTCGCCGGCCTTGCCGCCGATCTCGCGGATTACGGCCCGGGTAAGTGCACAGATGGACGCCTCGTCCTTCGCCAGCTGCGATACCGGATTCACACGAACAATCACGAACGAGCCGTGCGACTCGACAGCACTGATGGTCTCGGGACTCGCACCAGCAAATCGCGGCGTACCGCCAACATAAGCATGCATCTTGCCGTCGCGAAGGAGGTCCGCCGCTCGCTCGGACGCCACGGTCGCGATCTCGATCTCATGGGGATAATAGGACGGATAGACCGGCAGCTCGTGGCCGCTGCGGGCCACGGTGATCGCGATGGACGTCATCGCGGCGATGAGGAGGCTGCGTCTGGTCATTGCGCCATCCGGAACGTTCAGACACGGCGTTTCGCAGTCGTGTCGGCTTGCGCGCAGCTAGCCGCGCAACGCCTTCATCACTTTTTCGTCGCCGAGCGCTTCCCTCGGCGACCCGTGGAAGATGATCTCGCCACGGTCGATGGCGTAGAGCCGGTCGCCGATGCGCGTCGCCGCACCCAGATTCGATTCCGCCATGAGGATGGAAACGCCCATCGCCTTGATTTTCATCACCGCCTCGGTGAAGCGATTGACCACGACCGGGGCCAGACCCTCGAAGGCTTCGTCGAGCAACAACAGCGAAGGCGACAGCATCATGGCGCGCGCGATCGCCACCATCTTGCGCTGACCGCCGCTGAGGTGCAAGCCTTGACGCTGCAGCAGGCTCTGCACTTCGGGAAAGAGGCTGAACGTCTGGGCTTCGGGGTCTACCCGCTGACCGCCGTTACGGCGCTTGGCGACCTCATCGCCGAGCCAGCGACTGATCATCAGGTTCTCGCTCACCGACAAATCGGGAAAGACCCCGCAATCCTCGGGCGAATAGCCGATGCCACGTTTCGCCCGCTCGTGCGGCGGGAGCCTTGTCACGTCCTCGTCATCGAACAGGATCTGTCCGGCCCGAACGGGGAGAAATCCCATGATGCTCTCGATCGTGGTGGTCTTGCCCGCTCCGTTGCGCCCGACGAGGCACACCACCTCCTCCTTGTCGACGCGCAGCGACACGCCGTTGAGGATGTGGGCCGGGCCGCGGTAGGTATCGATCGCATTGACATCGAGCACGATCAATCCTTTCGTGAAAAGGCGTCGGGACCCGAAGAGCCGATCAGGATCATCGCGACCTCCTCATTCTTCCTGATCTCGGCGGGGGTGCCTTGGGCGAGAATCGCGCCCTGATGCATCACGACGAGGCGATCGGAATATTTGAACACGACGTCCATGTCATGCTCGATCACCACGGCTGTTATACCCTCGCCGCGCACGACCGAGGCGATCGTGTCCATGATCTGGCCCTTATCGCGCGTGCTCACCCCGCTCGTGGGCTCGTCGAGGAATAGGAGCTTGGGCCGCAGCGCATAGGCGAGCGCTACGTCGAGCAGCTTGCGCTCGCCTTGCGCGAGGCCGCGCGCAAGCTCGTTGCGCTTGCCGGCGAGCCCGAATTGGTCGAGCACCGCGTCGGCTTCCCGCGTCACCTCGCTGTCGCGGCGGGCGAGCGCCGCAATATTGCGGGTCTTGCCTTCGCGGGAAAAGATCGCCAGCGCGACGTTGTCGAAGGCGGTGAGGTCGTCGAACAGATTCACGAGCTGGAAGCTGCGCGCAATTCCTGTCTTGACGAGCTGGGTCACCGAGGCGTTGCTAACGTCCTGGCCCTGGAAGATGATTTTTCCGGAATCGGCGCTGTAATATGCGCTCACGATGTTGCAGAACGAAGTCTTGCCGGCACCATTGGGGCCGACCAGCGAAATGAACTCGCCCTCCTCGATGGTCAGATTGACGTCGTCGACAGCATGCGTATCGCCGAAGTACTTCCTGAGATGGACCGTCTCGAGGAGGCTCATGAGGTCCTCCTGGTAAACCTGGCCGCAAGGCGCGCGGCCGTCCCCACGATGCCCGACGGCAGCGCTAACACCAGGACCACGAGCACCACGCCGAGCAGGAGCTGCCAATATTCCGTGCTCGCGACCGCATAGGTCTTGAGATAGTTGAACACCACGGCACCGACGATCGGCCCGGTGAACGTCCGAAACCCGCCGAGCACGCTCATGAACACGATCTCGCCGGAGAACGGCCAATAAAGGATGTCGGGCGTGGTCAGCCCATTGAGCGGAACCCAGAGGATGCCGGCAAGACCGGTGAACGCGCCCGATATGACGAAAGCGATCCAGCGGTAGTGCCGCACTGATATGCCGATAAAGCTCGCGCGCGTCTCGTTGTCGCGAATTGCCTGCAGCGCTTTGCCGAACGGCGAATGCACGATGACCCACATGATGACCGTCGTCAGCGCGAACAGTCCAAGTACATAATAAAAGTAGGCGAAAACGAAGCGTTGGAACGAGCCGGGGCCGGCGAAGTTGACGAGACCGCCGAGCAGCGTGAGCTTGGCATAGGCGACGCGGATGCCGTCGGTGCCGCCGGTCACCCAGAAGAACTTGAAGGCAAGGCTCCACAACACCTGCGACAATGCCAGTGTCAGGATTCCGAAGAAGATGCGCGTGTGCCGTACGCACACGAACCCGAATAGCGCGGAGATGAGCAGCGTGCCCAGGAGCCCGCCGACGATGCAGAGCTCCATGGATTGCGCGCCGAGGTCGCGTACGATGAACGCAACCGTATAGGCGCCGGCGCCGAAATAGGCAGAATGGCCGAACGACAGGAGTCCAGTATAGCCGAGCAGCAGATTGAAGCCGAGCGCCGCGATGGCCATGATCAGGCCGTAGGTGAGCAGCACCGTCTGGTAGGGATCCACCAAATTCGGCAGCACCGCGAGCACAAGGAGTATTGCGATCGCAACCACGGCCGGCCGCCAACCAGACGGGCCAGTGCTCGTGATCACGCCCTTTTTTGCGACGGCGAGGCTCATCGTCATGCCCTCCCAAACAGCCCGGTCGGGCGAATGAGCAAGACCGCGGTCGCGATCAGGTAGAGCACGGCAAGCTCGATCTCGGGGAAGAACTGGATGCCGGCGGTGCGGACGAGGCTGACGATCAATGCACCGACCAGTGCGCCTTCGAGGCTCCCGAGCCCACCGATCACCACGACAACGAACGCCAAGATTAGGGCCTCAATGCCCATGCCGAGCACGGCGGCCTGCGCCGGCACCACGACCGCGCCGCCCAACCCGGCCATGAAGCAGCCGATGGCGAAGGCTTGCACGTAGACACGGCTGACATTGAGCCCGAGCGCTGCGGCCATACGCCGATCCTGCGAAGTGGCGCGCAGGATGATGCCGAATTTGGTGCGGTAGATGATCCACCACAGGCCGAGAGCGGCGATCAGTCCAATGGCGATGACGAACAGGTTGTAGGTCGGATAGAGCAGCCGGCCGATCGGGATGCTGCCCATGTGATCCATGATCGATCCGGCCGTGAGCGGCGTGCCGCCGAACAGGAATCTCATGGCGTCTTCGAGGATCATGAGCAGGCCGAACGTGATCAGCAGGTGGTACTCCTCCGTCCGTCGGTAAAGCGGACGCAGCAGCGTGGGCTCGATCACCGCGCCCACACCCGCAATCGCGACGGCGCCGACAGGCAGCAGTAGCAGGAGGCCGGCAAGGCCGAGCGTACCGCTCGCCGCATGGCCGACCGCCCCGCCGACGACCCAGGCCGAGACGTAGGCACCGAGCGCATAGAGCGCCCCATGGGCGAGATTGACGATGCGCATGACACCATAGATGAGGCTCAGGCCTGCGGCGATCAGAAACAAAACCGCCGCGTAGAAGAATGAATTAAGCAATTGGATGATGAAAATCGTCACCGTACTTCCTCACGCGATCTGCGGCGTCTCAGATCTCCTCACGCGAACTGCGGCGCCTCGGATTCCCTCCACTGTCTCAGTTGCTCCGAAAGTCCATGCGGCCGATGGTTGGATTGATCGTGTTGCCGTCGAGAAAGATGGCCGTGAAAACTGTGTAATTGCCTGTCGGGAGATTCGGAGGCAGCGACACGGCAAAGCGTCCGTCGCCTTCCCGGCTCGCGTCCCCGGCTGCGACCACCCTTCCCGTCTCGCCGAGGAGGACATACCGTGCCACCGGCCGGATCGGCAGCATCTCGCGCAGCGTGTCGTGCTTGAGCGACACGCGAACGATGCGGCGATCGCGCTGCTGCTTGAGCGCGATCTCGGCGTCGGCCGTCACCAGAATGCGATTGCCGATGTGCTCGACCCGCGTCACGAACGCCTTGGCTGGATAGGCATAGAAGTCGAACGTGCCAAGGCCAACCGGATAGATGAACTCGCGAATGACGTCGAATGTGTAGACGTCAGGCGAGAAGCTCCTGAGCCGGTAGGGACCATTGGTCACGAGCAGGTGGTTATTGGATTCGACGAATTGATCGAGCGCCTGCCAGCGTGCGGTCGCGGCCTGCGCGTTCACCAGGCTTTCGAGCGCCGCCGGTCGGTAGCCGGCCGTGGCGAATTCCTTGATCAACGCGCGCAGCTTGTCGCGCTGTGCAGGATCGCGCGCGAGGTCGAGCCACGGCAAATTGCGCCGCTTGGCCTCGCTTTGCGAGAAAGCCGCGATTTCGCGCTCGACGGCGGCTTCCATCAGCGCCAGCACGTGCCACGGCACCGAGCTCCACGGCGGCGCGACCAGCGCATCCTCATGCTCGTCGGTTGGGATGGCGTCGACATAGACCTCCACGATTGGCGAGCGATAGGTGAAGACGAGATCAGCGATCGGGAGCTTCGATTCCTCCACGCGAATGACGCGGACACCCTTTAGGCGGTCCCGTATCAGGCTGGTCGCGGCGGAAACCTCGGCATCGAAGGTCGCGGCGGCCGGCGAGCTACCCCATCGGTACGCAAAGGCGTAAGGGTAGATCAGGTCGGCGGTCCCCATTTCGCTGCCGTCCTGAAATGACGCTGCCAGGACGCGGTAGACGACTTTGGTCATCGCGCTCCCGGCGGCGCCGGTCGGAACGAGCCGGCCGGTGCCGGGCTCCGGCACCAGGGCATCGGCGGGGACACGGATGGATTGCCGCGTCGATTGCTCCGCAGGTCGAACCTCCGCGCGATTGGGAGCCCACAGACTGTTGTACGGGACGGCTAAAAACGCATCGTCGCCGACGATCGCCCACACCAGCCGGCCGGGCGCGTCCGTGAACCCGGCAACCGGGTTCCAGGCTGCGGTCGCGCGGATCTCGATGCCCAGTCGGAGCCAGCCGTTCCACGGCAGATCCTTGAGCTTGAGCGTGCGCAGGACGATGGCTGAGTTGAATCCGAACTGCGAGTCGACCGCTATATTCTCGATCCCGTTGGAGAAGTCGTCGCTATAGAACTCGCGCCGAAGCCGATAGCCAACCACCGCGCGGTCGCAACCGCGGGTCAGCTCCGTTATCAGGTCGCGTGCGATGTTGAGCCGCTCGGCCGGGTCTCTGTAATCCGCTTCGACAAGCCGCCCATAGAGTTCGTCGGCATGTTTACGCTCGGCCGCGCCGCTGACGGCGGGCTGCAGCAGGTGATAGGCCTGGAACCAGCCTTCCTTGACCCAAGGCGGTGCTGGCCAGGCATTAAAGCCGACATTAGCGGCGCGCAGCACTTCGTTGACCGCAACCTCGTCGAAGCGAATGTCCCAGTCTGTCGGATCAAGCGCAAGTCGGTGAAGCACCATATCCTCGCTGCCGGCGTTTTGCGCGCGCACGGCTAGCGACGCACTCGGGTCTGCAGCAGACCCTACGGTGGGCTTCGTGTCTGCGCCACGATCAACGTGACCGATGTAGTCCGCATGATACGGCGTGATCGGGTAACGGTGCGGAACCACGTCCGGATGCGACACCAGAGCATTCGCGGCATTTTCGATCGCGCGACAGCGCGCTTCACGCCCCTGCGCGCGCTCTGGATTGACTTTCACGGTGATGAACGAGCGCAGTGAAACGACTGACTTGAGGTGCGACGGCATCTCTCCCGAAAACTGCGGGATGGTGCCGAGATAGGCGTGGAGCGGATCCTTGGCATTGCTGAATTCGCGGGCCGCCGCTCCGGGATCGAGCGGCTCGATACGGATTTCCTGCGGGTAGAACGAGGGATAGTACGGCACCTCATGCCCGGCCTGCGCCGCCGATACGGTGGCGCACAGCAGCATCGCTGCGAGCGTGCCGCTTTGCATGAGGTGTCTGCGCACGGACATCACGACCCTCGAGGCAACGCCAGCCCTGCAACAAACCCACCACGCCCTCGCGGAACGAAGGCATGGTTGGTTGATGGGCAAGCTTCAGGCCACCTGTGGCCAAGTCTCCTTGATCCAATTGTAGGTCGACGTCGGATCGTTGTGCGAGGTGCCCGGCTTCGGCCAGTTCGGCGGCGCCGTGATGTTGCGGATCGGGATCGTGATCATCCTGCCCGGATCGAGGATCTGGAACGGGTACTCGGCCACGTTCTTGCTGAAGCCGGTCACCGCGTCCTTGTAGCCCTGGTGATTGTCGGGCCGGATATAGAGATAGCCCGCCGCGGTCTCGAAATACATGCCTTCGAGCTGGCTGATGATCGCCTCTTCGTCCGGCCAGCCGCCGACGAGCCTGTTCGCTTTCTCGACCGCCGTACGGTACATATGAAGCGTGTGGTACGCGCCATCCGACTGGAAGTTTGGATACTCGTTCCAGCGCTTGAAATACTTCTCCACGAAGGTCTTGTTGGCCGGCCAGCGATTTCCCGGCGGGAAGGTGAAGTAGTAGTTGGAGTGGACGCCAGCGATGACACCTTCCGGGTGATCCTTGCCGATGGCGTGCGGCGCTACGCCGAAGGCGATCGTGCTCGCGAACTTGGCATTATTGAACATGCCATAGCGCAGCGCTTGTTTGTAAAGCGCCACGTAGTCGCCGCCCCACACCGACGACACGATCAGGTCGGGGTTCGACGACATCGTCTTTGTGATATGCGCGGTGAAGTCGGTCGTGCCGAGCTTCGGCCACCCTTCCGACACGACCTCGGCGCCGGGCACCATCTTCTTGTAGGCGATCATGAAATGGTCGAAGGCGTTGCGACCGTAAGAGTAGTCGGGATGGATATGAGCGATCTTCTTTGCGGTTGGCCAAGTCTGCGCCGCCGCGACCGCGCAGGTTACGCCGTCGGCCGACTGGATGTTGGTGATGCGGAACGCGAACTTCGGGTTCGGCACCGCCTTGTCCCACAAGAAGTCGGTGCAACCGTCAACGAAGATGGTGAGCAGACCGAGCTCCTCGGCGACCGGTCCGAGCGCGGGCGTATTGCCGCTCGATATGACGCCGGTGAACATGTCGATCTTCTCGGAGAGCTTCATGCGGCGAAGCTCTTTGACGTTGGCGTCGGTGCCGGCGTTCTCGTCCGCCGTGATGGTCTCGATCTTGCGCTTGCCGAGAATGCCGCCCTGCGCGTTGATCTCCTCGGCGGCCAGGATATGGCCCTTGAGCGAGGGATCTCCGAGCACCGCGGCGGGGCCGGTGAGGAAGGTCATATGACCGAACTTGAGCGGGGTGGAGGGAATATTTCCCTTGGGTGGCCCGCCGACCTGCGCCACGGCCGGAGCTATCGGTGGCACTGAAGTTGCCGCCGTCGCCCCTACCATAATACCAAGGCTATTCAGGAAATTTCTGCGATTCACTTGCTGCGTCATGGACCGTCCTCCCTGTCGAGGGTCGGGTGCGACGCTCCCGCCACGCGCGGAGCACACACCTCCGGCCGCTTCGTGGCTTGTTACAACATGTTAGTCCTGCGGCGCCTCCGAGTAAATCAGCTTCCGCCGACTCCGAGCGCAGTCAGCTGTCGCTCCGGACCGTGGCCAAGGTCCGGGTTTGTAGGCAAAGGTCATGGGACAACGCATTGCGCCGACTATCGGCGGTTGCCGCTTGTTGCGTGCTTTGAGAGGCTGAGGGGGAAAAGATCGGATGCGGGCTAACGGCGCGGTCTCTTGCCTCCATCGAAGCTGACCGACATGGCGTGGAGCGATCCGGGATCTGGCGATCGACCGGAAGCAAGGCCGTCGGACGGCACCGATACGCGGCGCGTCTGCCGACGCCGAGTCAGAGCCTCGTGCTGAGATCAGAACAGGCCATGGAGATCGATCGCACCACGTTCGGCACCATCACGATTGACGGAAAGATCTATGAGCACGACGTGATCATTCGCGTCTCCGGCGAGGTGGTGAAGCGGCATCTCGATCCTTCATGGGCATTGGTAGCGGGGGAGCGCCTCGAACCCCCGACACTTATTTTTATCCTCACCGCAGTTCTTCGCGATCGACCGGAGACTGAACTCTGCTCATGAGACGCTGTCGGCTCCATAGTCGGGCGTGATTGCGCGCCTCCATTGCCGTGGATAACCGCTATGAGTCAATTTTCGGAAGTTAGCCCTCGTGACAGGAATGTCCGTGCGCCCCTCAGGAGCAGACATCATCGGGCCATCACAGCAGGTCCGAAAAGTGCCAAGAGCTGCCGTCCTCGCCAAGTCGCATGTTAGCCCTTCTGCGACGTGCTGATCCCGCCGAATGGCCGCTTTGCGCCACAAGCTACCGTTCCTTGCGGAACACCTTCGCGAGCGCGACAACAACGTTCAGCCCGGCCCTTGCTCATAATTCGAGTTGCTCCGAGATCGAAAGCGCATCATCAACTTCGATGCCGAGATAACGAACCGTGCTCTCAAGCTTACTATGGCCAAGCAACAGCTGTACCGCCCTTAGGTTGCCGGTCTTCTTGTAAATCAGTGCTGGCTTGGTTCGTCTGAGCGAATGGGTGCCATAGCTGCCGACCTCCAACCCCGCACGGTCGATCCAGGACCTCACCAGCCGTGCATACTGTCTGATCGACAGATGCTCTCTTCCGATCAGTCGGCTTGGGAAGAGGTATTTCCCTGTCTTGAGCTGCAAAACGTCGATCCACGCTTGAATGGCTATCCGAGTCTGGTCGGTGATTTCGAATTGGACCGGCCGGCCAGTTTTCTTCTGGATCACTGTCGCTCGGTCCCGCACGCGCCCTCCGATGCAGACGTCATCCAGACCTATTCGGACGAGATCACATCCCCGCAGCTTGCTGTCGATCGCCAGATTGAACATCGCGAGATCGCGCTTGCGCTGCTCCAGCTGTAACCGGACACGAATCGTCCAGACCTCTTTCGGCTTCAAGGGCCGCTTTTGACCGACAATCCTGCCCTTATTCCAGGGGTGGCGAGAACGTTCGTGAAGGCGGCTTGAACACATTGGAGAGCTCCGTCGCGCCCTCCCGGTCCACAACCCAGCTAGATAGGAACGTGGTCAGTCACGCAAAGTGATGGCGAGGAAATCCTCAGCGGATCTGCGCCAATAGCGGAAGTCCGACGTCCTCATTCGATCACTTCGTCGGTGCAAGCGAGCAAAGTCGCCGCCTGAGCGGCGCAACGCTGACTAGTCGCTCGGCTGCTCGATCCTTCCGGTGCGCTGAAAATACGACATCAGCATCTGGCAAATCAGCGCCCACGAAGTGCCGAAGCACCAGCCCGCCAACACATCGCTCGGATAATGAACTCCGAGATATATGCGGCTGACTCCGACCAGCAGGGTAAGGATCGCGGCAGTCATTATAAGATGGATGCGAACAGAGCGGGAAGCTTGCGTTTGAGCAAGCATCAAGCCGAGCGTCAGATAGCAGACAGCCGAAATCGCTGCGTGCCCGCTCGGAAAGCTCAGCGTAGAGACCTGAGTGAGTTGAGCGACGAGATCGGGGCGCGCTCGCGCAAAGGCAAGCTTGAGAAGGGTATTGAGAATGGCGCCGCTCAGGACCGTCGTCAGGACGAACAAACCGGCGTGACGTTTGCCTATGGCAAAAAGGAACGTGGTCACAACCGTGACCAGCAGTGCAAGTACCGCGGTACTGCCCAGTGCGGTGATGTCTCGCACAACGTCAAGCAACCATGGCGGCCCGATTGGCCGCGACAGGTCGGACGCATGGCGAAAGGCGACCATCAACCAACGGTCAAACGCGATAGGCTCTCCTTCGGTCACTTCCAGTGCGATGAACGCAAAACCGAACAGAAGAACGGCGACGAACAAGGTCGGAGCCCAAGACCTCAGATGCCTGGCAGCATTCTGCGATTCAGTTGTTCTCATCTTCGTCGCCTCCGGGGAGTTCAACTTCCATCAATCTCCAAAGATACGAAGTGAGGTTTGGCGGCTAAGCGAGCATTGGCAGTGCGGATTATGCGCTTTACCAAAAGTCCACCCCTGATCGGGTGTCGGTATCGGGCTCTCTACAAAGCGGAACTCGTCTTCACGAATATTGCCTTCAGGTCTTCTGACAAGGAGCCATTGGCGATGACGTCGTTGCTCATTGCTTTCCCTGTGCCGGAAATGGCGGCACCGAGGATAGCCTAGGGCATTTTGCCCTGACGCGGTGATTTAAAATGTCACCCGGTCTGGGCTATCGAGTGCAGCTCATTGACGAGCACGCGCATGTTCTCGCTGTAGTCCACGGGCACTACGACGAGATGGACGCCGCCTTCCGCGAAAGCCGCTCCCAGCGTCGTCGCGAGTTCCGAGACCTTGCCGACGCGGGAGCCCTTGGCGCCATATGACTTCGCATAAGCCACAAAATCAGGATTACCGAAGTCGAGACCGAAGTCGGAGAATCCGTCGACTTCCTGCTTCCATCGGATCATACCGTAGGCACGATCCTCGAGCACGAGCACGACGAGATTCAATTTGAGCCGCACGGCCGTCTCAAGCTCCTGTGAATTCATCATGAAGCCGCCATCACCGCAGACGGCGAGCACGCGCCTGTCCGGATAGATCAGCGACGCTGCGATCGCCGAAGGAAGACCCGCCCCCATGGTCGCGAGCGCGTTGTCGAGCAGCAGTGTGTTGGCGACGCTGGTGCGATAGTTGCGGGCGAACCAGATCTTGTACATGCCGTTGTCGAGGGCAACGATGCCGTCCGGCGGGATGATTTGACGGACGTCGTGCACGATGCGCTGCGGCGTCAGAGGAAACCGATCCTCCGTCGACCGCTCGGCGAGGCGGGCAAGGATCCCTTCCCGCAAACCCAGCAATGCCTGACCATTGGGGAGGTTGCCTTCGAGGCGATCGGCCAGGCTCGTGAGGCTCGCGCCGACGTCGCCGACGATCTCCGCCTGCAGGAAGTAAACCTGTTCCACCGTCGCCGGCGTGGCGCCGACATGGATAACCTGCGGTCCATCATGGCCCATCAGGAAAGGCGGCTTCTCGACGGTGTCGTGGCCGATCGAAATAATCAGATCGGCCTGGTCGACGGCCTCGTGAATCCAATCTCGCTCCGACAGCGCGGCTGTGCCCATATAGAGATTGGAGCCGGCATTGACCGCGCCCTTCCCCATCTGGGTGTTGAAGAATGGAATCCTGCATCGTCGCACGAACGCCGACAGCGGCTCGGCGAGATGCGGGCGGCTCGCCGCGGCGCCCAGCATGACGAGCGGCCTGCTGGCGCCCATGATCATGGCTGCGGCGCGCTCGATGGCCGCTGTAGGCGCGACCGGAAGCTCGACGACATGCGGGGGAATGATGTCGGCCGCGGCTTCGTCGGCCGCGATATCCTCGGGTAGTTCGAGATGCACGGGGCCCGGCCGCTCCTGCTGCGCGACCCGGAAGGCGTCGCGAACCAGGGTCGGAATACTCTGCGCGGAGACGATCTGCGTCGCCATCTTGGTGAGCGGCCGCATGGTCGCAACGATGTCGACGATTTGGAAGCGCGCCTGGCGGCTGCTTCGGATCGCCTTCTGTCCTGTAATCATGACCATCGGCATCGCGCCCAAATGCGCGTAGGCCGCAGCCGTCGTCAAATTGAGCGCACCGGGACCCAGCGTCGTCAGGCAGACGCCCGCGCGCCCGGTGAGGCGCCCATAGGTGGCCGCCATGAAACCGGCAGCCTGTTCGTGCCGTGTCAATACCAGCTTGATCTTCGAGCGCCGCAGCGACTCCAGCACGTCGAGATTCTCCTCGCCGGGAATGGCGAAGATGTAGCCGACGCCCTCGTTCTCAAGGGCGGCCACCAGCAGATCGGAGGCTTTTGTCACGCGGCCGAAACTCCGCTCGCTCCTGTTGCAGCTTTCTCCGCTCGACGTGGCAGTGTCCATTCCGGCCGAACGAAGTGACAGGTGTAGCCGTCAGGATATTTTTCCAGATAATCCTGATGCTCGGGCTCGGCCTCCCAGAACGGTCCGGCAGGAGCCACCTCGGTGACAACTTTGCCCGGCCAAAGGCCGGAAGCATCGACATCGGCGATGGTGTCTTCCGCGATCCGCTTCTGCGCGTCGCTGGTATAGAAGATGGCCGACCGGTAGCTCGCGCCCCGGTCATTGCCCTGGCGGTTCAGCGTCGACGGATCATGGATCTGAAAAAAGAACTCCAGCAGCTTGCGATAGCTGATGGTCTGCGGATCGAAGGTGATCTCAATCGCTTCGGCGTGATTGCCGTGGTTGCGATAGGTCGCGTTTGGCACCTCGCCGCCGGTGTAGCCGACCCTGGTTGAAATCACGCCGGGATAGCGGCGTAGCAGATCCTGCACCCCCCAGAAGCAGCCGCCAGCCAGGACTGCGCGTTCCGTCGAAACTGTCATGTCCGTCCTCCCTGGATGATACGCTGCGGGCGTCGTTCCCGAACTCTATCAAGGACGCATAATGAGGCCGAACGATGCAGAAGCGCAATGATCCAGAACGTCTGCTTTGCGCCAAAAGCGGTCGTTCATTTACCGACGACCGCCAGACGGCGCAGGCCGATCTAAGAATCGAGTTGCAACAGCCGCATCGCATTGCCGCCGGCTAATTGCGCCAATGTCGTCTCGTCCATGCCGTCGACGCCGGCGATGTGACCGATCGGATTGTATTCGGCCATGTCATAGGGATAGTCGGTACCCATCAGGATCCGATCGGAACCGAACAAGTCGAGCAAATAAGCCAGTTGATGGTAGCTGAAGACAACGGTGTCAAGATAGACCTGACGCAAATACGTCGTCGGCTGCAGCGGTAGATCACCATGGGAATCCTGCCGTGCGCCCCATGCATGGTCGATGCGACCCGAGTACGCCGGCAGATAGCCGCCACCATGTACAGCCATCAGTTTCAGGTCAGGAAAACGCGCCAGCGTTCCGCTAAAGATCAGGTTGTGCAGCGCCAGCGTGGTCTCGAGCGGGTTGCCCAGTATGTTGTTGAAGTAAAAGTGCGTCAGACGCTCTCCATGCGTGAAACCGTTGGGATGTAGCATGATGAATGCGCCGAGCTCTTCGGCCTTGGCGAAGAATGGGCGGTAAGCCGGATCAGACAATTCCCTCCCATCGACGTTGGTCAGAATTTGAACGCCCTTCAGTTTCAGGTGAGTTATGACATAATCCAGTTCGCGCACGGCCAACTCAGGCTCTTGCAGCGTAATCCCACCGAGACCTAGAAACCGATCAGGCCGGCGTGAGCAGAATTCCGCCACGCCATCATTGGCGATGCGATGTGCTTGTTCGGCGATTTTCGTATCGAGATGATAGTAGCATTGTCCTGGGGCGGGAGCGACGACCTGGATATCGATGCCCATCTTGTCGAGATCATGCAGTCGCCGGTCAATTGTGGTCATCACTTCCATGATATCTTTTTCTTGACCGGCATTGATCGCCTTGGTCGCGTCGTCGGCGAAGTGGGCCAGCGAAATACGACTGATGTCGATGTGAGGCTGTGCAACCTTGGCAGCTTCGCGGACAAAGATGTGCGAATGAATATCGATCGTCGTGGACGACGGACGTCGGGCGCGACCGTCAGCGTCATGAATGCGGGCTGCGGTAAAGCCATAGCGATTTTTGTGGTCGATCATTGAAATGTCCCGTTCTTGAAGATCGTCGAAAAGGTTGCGCTCAAGCCTGCATCGCCGTCCATTCCAGCGCGGTGCTGAACCGTTTTACGGCCGCCGAAACGTGAGCCTTCAGCAAGCTGACCGCGCGGCGCGAGTCTCGCGCCTGAAGCGCTGAAATGATGGCGTTGTGCTCCTCGACGAGCTTGTGTGCCTTGGGTCCGCGAACCGCGGCTACGCTCATCCTGACAAGACGTTCAGTCTCCTCGATCAGATCGCAGGTAGTCCGTGCCATCCGGCCGTTGTTAGAGCATCGCGCGAGAGCGCAGTGGAACTCTTGGTTGTAGCTGATGAACTCGTTTTCGTAGTCGCCATCGAACTCGCGAAACCGATCGAGCGCTTTCAATTCCTCGTCGGACGCGTTCTTCACCGCCTCAGCGATGCACGCTAGTTCGAGCGCCTGGCGAAACGCAAAGATCTCGTTGGCATCCCGCAAGGACACCGGCGACACGCGATAGCCCTGACGAGGAATGACAATCACCAGTCCTTCGCTGACAAGGTGCTGAAGCGCCTCGCGCACCGGCGACTTGCTGACATCGAACTGCTGGGCGAGCTCCTGCTCGCGCAGTTCACGGCCGGGCGGCAGATGGCATGTCAGAATACCCCGCCTCAGGAAATCGTAGATCCGCTGTCCCTGCATTTCAGTTACATTGCCTTTATTCAAAATCGTAAGATATCACGGCTTCAGTCCAATTCTCCATCCCGCGGATCATATCGTATCGTTTTTCGCTGATTATACCAACAATTCAGCAAAATTCAGGCCTTTTTATCGGGCGATTGACTCTTTGGACCACTTGGTGACATCCTAATGAGAAGTAAAATCATAAGACCAGATGTATCAAGCCTCGGCCTTCAGGGAGACTTATAGCATGGTGCGTACCCGCATCTTTTTATCGACGACAATCCTCGCCGCGTGGACGGCTCTGACGCCGCTGCAGGCTGCCGAAGCGCTCAAAGTCGGCTTTATGACGGTCAGGTCAGGCGCGTTGGCCGCCGGTGGCCGGCAGATGGAAGAAGGCCTGAAGCTGTGTATGGACGAGCACCGCGGCGAAATGGCAGGGCGCAAGATCGAGATCATCACCGCCGATACGGCCGGCCAACCTGCCGTGACCAAGACCAAGGCGCAGGAGCTGGTCGAACGCGACGGCGCGCAGGTGCTAATTGGTCCGCTGGCGGCCTTCGAGGCACTCGCTATCGACGACTATATCCGGCAAATCAAGACGCCGATCATCTCGCCTTCTGCTGCCGCAGAGGATTTGACCCAGCGCAAGCCCAATCCCTGGTTCGTGCGCGCTGTCGGCACATCGGCGCAGGCCCATCACCCACTCGGCGAATATGCCGCGAAGGATTTGCACTACAAGAAGATCGCGATCGTCGCCGACGACTTCGCATTTGGCCATGAAATCGCGGCTGGCTTCCAGCGAACGTTCGAACAGAACGGCGGCAAGGTCGTCCAGAAGCTGTGGTCGCCGCTCAACGCTGCGGAATACGGTACCTACATTACGCAGATCGATCCGAGCGTCGATGCAGTATTCGCGGCGTTTGCTGGCGGCAACGGCATCAAGTTTCTCGGCGAATACAAGAACTACGGCATGCAGAAGCCGGTTCTCGGCGCCATGACGACGGTCGACGAGGGCATTCTCAAGCGCATGGGCGATGAGGCGGTCGGCGTGATTTCGTCGGGTTGGTACAGCGCCGCCACCGATACTCCCGCCAACAAGAAGTTCATGGAAGCCGTGCGCAAGGCTTACAGCGCCGATCCGGGCTACTACACCGTCGGCGCTTACATGGCCTGTCAGTTCCTCAACAATGCGCTGGAGCAGGTCAAGGGCGACATTTCGGACAAGGCCGCCTTCATGAAGGCCTTGCGCAACGTCAACATTTCCCAAAGTCCCTATGGTCCGGTAAAGCTCGACACGTACGGTCAGCCGACCCTCGATGTCGCGATCCGCAAGGTCGAGAAAAAGGACGGAAGATTGCAGAACACCGTCATCAAGACCTATCCAGCGGTGAGCCAGTTCTGGACCTACGGGCCGGACGAATTCCTCAAGAGCCCCGTCTATTCGCGCGACTGGGCGCCGGCGAAGTAATTCGCATCGCCGGGAGGGATCCGCATGAATTTCTGGATCATTCAGGGTTTGAACGGTCTGGCGTTCGGATCCCTCCTGTTCATTCTGGCGTCAGGCTTTTCGCTGATCTTCGGCCTGATGCGCATCGTCAATCTCTCGCATGGCGCATACTTCATGCTCGGCGCCTATGTCGGACTGTCGGCGATCGAGGTCGGCGTGAATTTCTGGATCGCGATCCTGATCGGCGGCGGCACGATCTGCATCCTCGGGACAGTGATCGAGCGCTTCATCCTGCGCCGGCTGAACGGCCAGCCGCTGGCGCAGGTGCTGGTGACGCTCGGCATCGCGTTCATCATCGCCGACACCTGCGTCTGGATCTGGACCGGTGACCCGCGTCCGGTGCCGATGCCCAGGGAATTGGCGGGCGCGTTTCGCGTCTCGAATCTGGCGTTTCCGATCTATCGCCTGTTCGTGATTGGCGTAGCGTTCGCGCTCGCTGCCGCACTCTGGTTCCTGCTTGAACGCAGCCGCCTCGGCGCAATGATCCGCGCCGGCGTCGACGATCTGCCCATGGCCCGCGCGATGGGCATCCGGACTTCGCTGCTGTTCTCCGCGGTATTCTGTCTCGGCTCGGCGCTGGCGGGCGCCGGAGGCGTGCTGGCCGGACCGATCCTTTCGGTGTATCCCGGCCTCGATTCCGACATGCTGCCGCTTGCGCTGGTCGTCGTCATTCTGGGCGGCGTCGGCAGTCTGCTCGGCGCATTTGTCGGCAGCCTGATCATCGGTTTCATCTACAGCTATGGGCAGGCGCTGTTTCCGGATCTCGCCTACGTGATCCTTTTCCTGCCAATGGTCCTGGTGCTCACGCTGCGGCCGACCGGCCTGTTCGGAAGGCAGGCCATTTGATGCGCGCCCCGTCCTTCAACGTGCTGTCATGGCTCTTTGCGGTCGCCGCGCTGCTGGCACTGCCGTGGCTGGTGACATCGGATTACTACGTCAACATCGCAAGCCAGGTCGTGATCGCGGCAATTCTCGCACTCAGCCTCAATCTGCTGATCGGCTTCGGCGGCATGATATCGCTAGGTCATGCCGCCTATCTCGGCGTGGCGGCCTATCTGTCTATTTACCTCACCGCCCATGCGGGTTTCGGGCATCTTGCGGGCGCACTGATCGCCATCGGAGCGACGACGGTGCTGGCGATGCTGTTCGGTTTTCTGGCGCTACGCGCATCAGGTCTCGGATTTCTGATGATTACGCTGGCGCTTGGCCAGATCCTGTGGGGCGTTGCCTATCGATGGGCCAGCCTGACCGGCGGCGACAACGGGCTCGGCGGACTCAAGCGGCCTCACCCATTTGGCCTCAACCTGATGGACCCTGCCATTTTCTATTATTTCGTTCTGGCCTTCCTCGGCATAGCGCTGTGGTGCATCGCGCGCTTCGTCCAGTCGGCACTCGGGCAAAGCCTGCAAGGCACGCGCGATCAGCCGCGACGCATGCGGGCGCTGGGTTATAATGTGTGGCTAATTCAGTGGCTGAGCTTTGTGTTCGCCGGTTTCTGGGGGGCGGTCGGCGGCCTGCTCTATGCTTATTACCACCAGTTCGTCAGCCCTCAGACGCTGCATCTCACGACGTCGGCCGAAACGCTGCTGATGGTCATCGCCGGCGGCACCGGCACGCTGCTTGGGCCGGTGGTCGGCGCCGCACTGGTGGTCATCCTCAAGAATGTCGTCAGCGCCTACATCACACGCTGGCTGATCCTGCTTGGCGTCATTTTTGTCGTGATCGTCTTGTTCATGCCCGAAGGTCTGGTGCCGGGCATTACGCGCTGGGTGCGCTCCTTGAGAAGCCAGCCACGCGCAGACAAGATTGCGGCCATCGCCAAGGACTCCGCCCGATGACGACACCTGTTCTGGAGGTCACCGGGCTTTGTCGCTTCTTCGGCGGACTGCCAGCCGTGCGCGATGTCTCGATGCGTATTCCGGCTGGAGAACGGCGGCTGTTGCTCGGCCCCAATGGTGCCGGCAAGACGACGTTCTTCAATCTCATCGCGGGCGACTTCCCGCCGTCGCAGGGCGAGATCCGGATCTTCGGCCAGAACGTGACCAGGAAGTCCGCCAACCAGCGCACCCATCTCGGCATGGCTAGAACCTACCAGATTATCACGCTGTTTTCGAAGAACACGCTGCTCCACAACGTCGTCATCTCACTCGTCGGCTTGCGGGAAATTCGCTTCAATCCATTGTCCGATCTGCGCCGCCAGACGCCGCTCTGGGATGAAGCGCGCGCAACCCTTGCCCTTGTCGGCCTCGAACATCTTGCGGACCGAACCGTGGCGGAGACGAGCTATGGCGAGCGGCGGCGGCTTGAGATCGCGATGGCGCTCGCGCAAAAGCCAAAACTGCTGCTGCTCGACGAGCCGTTGGCTGGCCTTTCCGCCGACGAACGCCAGGACGTTCAGCGTCTGCTTCAATCCATTCCGCGCGACGTTACCATTGTCATGATCGAACACGACATGGACGTCGCCCTCGCCTTCGCCGACGTGATCACGGTGATGCAGCACGGACAGGTCGTCGTGGAAGGAAGCCGCGCCGACGTGGTCGCCGATCCGAGGACCCGGGAGGTGTATCTTGGACACTGACGCGCTCACGATCAGCGGCCTCAACGCTTTCTACGGCGAGAGCCACGTCCTGCACGACCTGTCCTTCAATGTGAAGAAGGGGCAAGTCCTTGGACTGCTCGGTCGCAACGGCGCCGGCAAGACCACCTGCATCGGTGCGATCATGGGGCTGGTCAAGGCCAAGGCCACGCGCATCGATCTGTTTGGCCAGTCCATCGCGGGCCTGTCACCGGAGGCCATTTCGTTGAAGGGCGTCGGCCTCGTCCCGCAAGGAAGGCGAATCTTTCCGTCGTTGACCGTATTCGAGAACCTGACGGTGGCGGCTCGCCGCGGCAAGACCGGGGACAACTCCGGCTGGGGTCTCGAGCAGGTCTATGCGACCTTCCCCCGGCTGTCGGAACGCCAGCGGCAACTGGCCGGCTCACTGTCCGGCGGCGAACAGCAGATGCTCGCGATCTGCCGGGCCTTGATGATAAATCCGCGCGTCATTCTGTTTGACGAGCCTTCGGAAGGATTGGCGCCCCAGATCGTCGCAGAGGTCGCAACGGTTCTGAAACAACTTCGCAGCAGCGGCCTTTCGATCATTCTCGTCGAACAGAACATCAAGCTGGCGCTCGACATCGCGGACGAAGTCGTTGTTCTCAACACCGGCTACGTCGCACACGCCGGAGGCGTTGACTCGCTGCGTTCCAACGATCGTCTGGTCGAGCAGTTGCTCGGCGTTTATTGAAAGGCTGAAGAATGACATTCGTTCGCTTGCGAGAGGGAGGCCTTGATATCGTCGAAACGGGCGCCGGCAAACCGATCGTGCTGCTCCACTCGTTGCTTGCAGATCGAGCCATCTTCGACAAGATCGTCCCTGCGCTTGGGCGGCAGCGACGTGTCATTGTTCCCGATCTACCGGGATTTGGCGGGTCGTCATCGGCCGGCGCCACCATCGAGGGGATTGCCGATCGCATCGCCGGCCTGTTCGATGCGCTCGGCCTCGGAACGACGGCCGACGTCCTCGGCAATGGCTTCGGCGGTTTTGTCGCCAGCACGCTGGCCATTCGTCATGGCGCGCAATTCGACCGGCTGGTCCTGGCCGACACCGGCGTCGGCTTCTCACCGGAAGGCAAGCAGTCGTTCTATGCGATGGCTCACCGCGTGCGCCTAAGCGGCATGGAGTCAATCGTCGATGTGGCTCTCAAACGGCTGTTCCCGGAGGACTTCATCGCAGTCAATCCTGATATCATGGCCGAGCGGCGCAACGCGCTGGTCAAGACCAATCCGGAATTTTTCGCCGAAGCATGTCACGCGCTGGCAGCCCTCGATCTGACCGCCGATATCGGGAAGATCCGTAATCCGACGCTGGTGGTGGTGGGCGAACGTGACGCCGCGACACCGCCTGAAATGGCACGCACGCTGGCCAGCGCGCTGCCGAAGGCCGACCTTATCGAAATGCCTGGATGCGGCCATGCTCCGATGGCACAGGCGCCCGAAGCGTTCATCAAGGCTATCGCCAAGTTCCTCGACCTGAAGTAAATCTGATGAAAGCACCACCCTTTCAATATCACCGTCCGCAAACGCGCGAAGAACTCGGCGCGCTGTTGGCCCGTCTGGACAACGCCAAGATTCTTGCCGGCGGACAGTCATTGATGCCGATGATGAATTTGCGGGTGATCGCACCCGATCATCTGATCGACATCAACCGCGTTGCCAACCTCGCCGGGATTCGCGAGGCCGTTGACAGTATTGAGATCGGCGCTATGACCCGACAGGCTGACGTGCTGGCGTCGGACCTCGTCAAATCCAGACTGCCCCTGCTGACCCGCGCACTGGAACATGTCGGCCATATCCAGACTCGCGCCCGCGGCACGATCGGCGGGAGTTGTTGCCACCTCGATCCTTCCGCCGAACAGCCCGCAATGTGCGCGGCCCTCGACGCCGAGTTCGTCGTCGTCGGGCCGGGCGGCCGCCGCATTATTCCTGCCGGCGAGTGGTTCGAAGGGCTGCTGCAATCCGCGCTTGGCGAGCAGGAATTTCTGGAAGCGATTCGCTTCAAGCCATGGGCCGACGGCCACGGCTACGGTTTCGCGGAATATGCCCGTAGGCACGGCGACTTCGCCATTGCCGGCGCCGCGGCTCTTCTCGAAGCCGGCAGGGACGGCCGCATCACGCATGCAGCACTGTTGTCATTCGGCGTCGAAGCGGCGCCGAAGCGCCTATCCGAAGCGGAACGCACGCTGATCGGCCAGCATGTTGACAGTCTCGACATCAAACCCGTCGTTGCCGCAGCCAGCGCGCTCGATGCGATGGAAGACGTCCATGTGACCGCCGATTATAGACGTCATCTGGCCGGCGTGCTGATCCGCCGGGCGTTGAACGAGGCCTGCACCACAATGCGGCGGCCGTCATGACCGAACATTCCGTGACATTCACGCTCAACGGCGAACGACGCGAGGTCAGGGTCGATCCGCGGATTCATTTGGGCGATTTTCTGCGGCACTCGCTCGGGCTGACCGGCACGCATCTTGGCTGCGAGCACGGTGTCTGCGGCGCGTGCACCGTGATCGTGAACGGCGCGCCGGTGCGATCGTGCCTCATGCTGGCGGTTCAGATCGACGGCACCGATGTGGAAACTGTCGAGAGCCTCGGCAAACCCGGTGCGCTGTCGCCGCTCCAGCAGGCATTCGCAAAGAATCATGGCCTGCAGTGCGGATTCTGCACCCCGGGAATGCTGATGACGCTCGAAGCCTACTTGCGCAGCACGCCCGCGCCGACCGAGCAGGACGTCAGGATCGCGATCTCGGGCAACATCTGCCGCTGTACCGGCTATGAGGGCATCGTGCAGGCAGCGCTGGACGCGGCATCCGCAAAGGCGAGCCGGACATGAGTGGACGTTTTTTTGGAGCCGCCGTCACCCGCCTGGAAGATGCACGCCTGCTGGCGGGCAAAGGCCAATATGTCGACGATATCGATCTGCCCGGCATGCTGCATGCCGCCTTTGTGCGAGCGAGCTTTGCCCATGGCAGGATCCGCAGCATCGACACGGGCGGCGCCCTAGCGATGCCGGGCGTGGTCGCGATCTACACGATGGCGGATTTCGCAAACATCGCACACGGCCCGATGCCGCCAATGGCACCACATCCGCTTCTGAAGACGCCGATCACCTATCATCCACTGGCCGACACAGAGATTCGCCATGTCGGCGAAGCCATCGCTATCGTGCTGGCCGATAACCGCGCTAACGCCGAGGACGCCGCTGCCGCAGTGACGCTCGATATCGAGTACTTGCCCGCGGTGTCGGATGCCGCCCTCGCCCGCGAGCCCGATTCGCCCAAGACGCACTCACAACACGCCAGCAATATCGCAGCCACGATGAAGGCTGGCTTCGGTGACTGCGCAGAGGTGTTCGCCAAAGCGGATCATGTGCTGACCGAGCACTTCGACATTCATCGCGGCGGTTGCCATTCGATAGAATGCCGCGGCGTGGTCGCAAACATCGATCTGCTGACCGATGCGCTGACCATCTCGACCTCTTCGCAATCGCCCTACATGGTCCGGCGGCATCTCGCCGCCTATCTGAAGCGCGACGAGAACGACATTCGCGTTATGACGCCCGATGTTGGCGGCGGGTTCGGGCCGAAGGCCAACGTTTATGCCGAGGAATTCGCCGTTGCTCTCGCCGTCATCAAGAGCCGACGTCCCGTGAAATGGATCGAGGATCGGCAGGAGCATTTTGTCGCCACGACTCAACAACGCGGCCAGACCTGGGCGCTGGACGTCGCCTTCGATAAGGACGGACGCATGCGCGCGATCCGCGGGCGCTGTATTCACGACAATGGCGCCTACGCCCCCTATGGCCTGATCCTACCCGCCACCGCCCTCGCCAGCTTTCCCGGCCCCTATGCCCTCGAGGCACTTGATCTGTCGATCGATGTCGTCCTCACCAACCTGGTGCCGACGTCGCCGGTACGTGGGGCCTGCCGACCCAATGTCGCATTCCTGCTTGAGCGCCTCGCCGACCGCGTCGCGCGCCACCTTGGCATGGACCGGGAGGAGGTTCGGCGCCGCAGTTTCGTCCGCGCCGACCAGATGCCCTACACCACCGGCATGAAGGCACGCGACGGTTCGCCGATCTCCTATGATAGCGGCGATTATGTCGGCGCGCTGAATCTCGTTCTCGACAAGATCGACGCGACGAATTTCGACGCGCGGCGCAGCGAAACCAAACGGCGCGGGAAGCTGCGCGGGCTGGGTATCGCATCCTGCGTCGAAGACACCGGACTCGGGCCGTTCGAAGGGGCGTCCGTTCGCGTGACGCCAGCCGGCAAGGTTGTTATCGCCACCGGCGCATCCAGCCAGGGCCAGGGCCATCGCACTGCATTCGCGCAGATTGCCGCTGACGCGCTCGGCGTTGAGCTCGAGGACGTGACGGTTGAAACCGCCGATACTGCTAAATTCCCACTCGGCATCTCCACCATCGCCAGCCGCATTGCGGTCACGGCAGGTTCTTCGGTGCAATTGGCTGCGCACAAGGTGCGGGCCAAGGCCATCGCCTTCGCGTCCCATCAGTTGGAAGTGGGCGAACACGATCTTGAACTCGGCGGCGGCGCCGTGCACGTGAAGGGGATTCCGGATATGAAAATCAAACTGTCCGAGATCGCTCGCACGCTCGCTGGAAATACAGGAGTCCCGTTGCCGGGCGACATGGAGCCCGATCTCGCTGCGACGGCATATTTCAATTCCAATGCCCTGACATTTGCCTACGGCGCGAACGCCTGCGAGGTCGAAGTTGACCCCGAAACCGGAGACGTCAGCGTCGTTCGCTACGTGGTGGTCCACGATTGCGGCAGACTGATCAATCCATTGATCGTCGACGGCCAGATCCGTGGGGGCGTCGTGCACGGCATTGGCAATGCGCTATTTGAGCGCATGATCTATGACGAAGAAGGACAGCCGCTCACGACCACTTACGGCGACTATCTCCTGCCGATGGCGTTGGAAATGCCGAGGATCGAAATCCATCACATCGAAACGCCTTCGCCGCGCAATCCGATCGGCGTCAAGGGCGCCGGTGAAGGTGGCACCATTCCGGCGGCCGCCTGCGTGATATCAGCCGTGGAAGATGCTCTGGGACCGGACGGACCGTTCATTGCGCTTCACCCGATCTCGCCCCAGCACGTCGTGACATGGCTGGACGAGAAATGACGACGTGCGTGCAAGGCTGTCCGGGACCGTAAGTCCGTCACCGCATTACATGCACCAGCGTCCGCGCATAGCGTCTGCCGGATAAGGGCCATCGCGCCGGAACGTCCGCTTTGCCCAAGAGCTGCCGCTCTGCGCGCACTGCGGCTGCTGCCGTCGCTGTTGTAGAATCGGGTGAGTCGAGCGTGCCGTCGGCGTGTTTGGCCCGAAGCAGCCAATCCCCTCAGCTGAGCAAACGACAGCTCTCCTCGAGGAAGATTAGAGGCTCGCACACAGGCCATTCCTGCCCCTCACAAGGGCGTTCCGGAGTAGTCCCTTATCCGTGATTTTGATATCTTCGGCCGGCTTATGGAGGACGACTCGTACCGGTATCCGTTGAGATCGACGAGGAGCTGTACAGACGGCTGGCCGAAGCGGCCGCGCGTGACGGCAAGGGCGCGCAGGCTTACGCCAATGAGATCATTCGCGTCCAGCTTAGAGAAGTAGAGAAAGCCCACCAGATCATACGTGCGCTCGACGATATCGCTCGCGCTGACGAAGACTAGCCTATCGCATCACACCGCCTCTCCTTCTCAAGTGTGGACAGCTTCCGAGCAGAAAGCTGACGGGGTCACGCGATCAGTTATTCCCGAGAGTGGCCCCTCGTGAGACGGGCGGGTCCAGCCGATTGGCCGCTTTGCGCCAAAAGCGACCCTCTCCGCGAGGTTGCGTTCTGACCCAGAGCGGCCATCGAGGCCCTCGCGGATTAAGTCCGGTCTACCCGTGACACCGGACGTGCAAGGCGTTCGATCCTTCTTCGCCTTTAGGGCAGCCGCGTCCACCAGCAGAACATGCGACTGTCATTCCGGCAGCCCAGCTTGGCGAAGAGCATCGGTCAGATGTTTACTATCGCTCGAAAGCCTGTACGGGTCCTTCCGCATAAAGCGCGAGATTGAGAACTCAGGTATGAGGTGAAGGACTTCGGCAGCATGATGTTTGGACCGATCAATATTGCCCATCAAAGCATAGCAAGCCGCCAGGTACACCTCCCCCCAATACATTGTACTCGGGTAACGAGCGAAAGCCGCGATTGCATCTTCATATCGGTGTGTCACGAAGTACGCTCTGCCCACCGCCCCCCAATACCATTTCGGAGCAAAGAAGGGATCGACCACTTTCGCTTCCTTCAAGTAATCGATGCCTTTCGAGGGTTCTCCGAGACGGACGTACAAATCGCCTAAGTTCGCCAAGACAGTCGGGCTGTTCGGATTCAGCGCGAGAGCCCTTGCATAATAGTGCTCGGCAAGATCGTACGACTGGCGATACGTGTGCACAAAACCCAGAGCCCCCAGACACGTTTCCTGGCCATCGTCAAGTTCGACGGCTCTCTTGGCGAGCACTAACGCTTGATCCAATGCAGCATTAGATCCACTCATGTCGACGTACCATTCGCGACAGATGGCAAACGCGAGCAGCGCATAAGCTTTTGCGTATCCGGGGTCGAGTTCGATAGCTCGTCTGAACAGACGGCGCGCCTCGGCCTCGCTAACGTCGTCGTATACGGGCAAGGCATCGCCGCGCAGCACACATTCATATGCGACTAGGCTGGTGGGTGGCTTGCGTTTAGCACGATCAGCACGGTCGGCCTGCAGCCGTCCTACGAGAGTACCCACGATTGTCCGAACCACTTGATCCTGGACATCGAATAATTCTTCCAGACGCCGATCAAATCGATCTGCCCACACATGGTGACCCGTTGACGCGTCAATAAGTTGGGCAGTGATGCGAATGCGTTCTCCAAGTCGCCGGACGCTACCTTCCAGTACGTATTGAACGCCAAGTTCTCGCTTGACGCGACCAACATCGACATTTGGCCCGCGAAATTGGAATGAGGAATTGCGTGCCAGAACACGCAATTGTCGAAACCGTGACAGCTCGGTAATTATATCATCGCTAATTCCGTCACAGAGGTATTGCTGTTCTTTTCCGCTGCTCATGTTGTCAAACGGCAATACTGCGACCGAAGGCTTGTCGGTCGCAACCGGGTCTACGGTTATTGCGACTGTAGGCGTGCCACTGATGCGATATGCCTGCACAGGATCGGCGATGTTTTTCAGAGTTTGAGCGCCGATATCGTCGAATCCAACCTGGAGCTTGTTCCTGACATAGTCATAGGCGTTGCCGGAGACCACGATGCCGCCCGGCTCGGCGAGGGCTTCGAGGCGCACGGCGATGTTGACCCCATCGCCAAAAATATCACCATCAGCGATGATAATATCACCGACGTGAATGCCGATGCGGAGTTCGATCCGCTTGTCCTGCGGTACATCAACATTTTGTTTTGTCATGCAGCGTTGGATTTCATCAGCGCATCGCACGGCGTCGACCACACTGCCGAACTCAACGAGGGCACCGTCGCCCGTATTCTTGACGACACGTCCATGGTGCTCAGAGATTTTGGGATCGAAAAGCGTCTTTCTAAGAGCTTTCAGTTGCGCCAACGTGCCTTCTTCGTCGATCCCCATTAAGCGACAAGAGCCCACGACATCTGCCGCCAGAATAGCCGCCAGTCGCCGCTCTACGTGCTCACTGCTCACGACGCACCCCCGGGCTCGGGGAAGTTAAATCATTCTATAGCAGGATTGTGGGCCGATGTCCGGCTGTGCTCATGCCCGGAACGGGTCAAAACCTGGCATCCAGATCTGCCTTGCTCCACGTCCGCTTTACCCTGAAAGCGGAGTTCAGTGGCTCCAACGTCCGCGTCATCTTTGGGCCAACTCCGGACATCCTGGGAGCCACAGTCGTCGCCTCCGGACGGGACGTCGGTCGGGTCGTGGCCGCGTACCTACCGCCGACGACCAGATTGCTCGTCCATTCAGGTTTCGCGGAAAGCGCGGGAGAAGCTGTCGAACACCGGCTTCATCATGTACTCGAAAAACGTACGCTCTCCGGTCTTGATGTAAACGTCGGCGGGCATCCCAGGCGTCGGGATAAATTCAGGCATGCGTCTGAGAATATCTTCTTGGTCCAGGCCCACCCGAACGATGTAGAAGTCCCGACGCGTGTTACTGTCGGGGCGCGTTTCGGCCTTCACCTGCACCTGCTCCGACAAGGCGTCCGCCGACACGTAGATGACGCTCGCCCCGACCATAGGCGTGATACGCTGGTTGAGCGCCGGCAGCCGCACCAGCGCCTCCTGGCCCACGCTAACATGCGAAATGTCCTTGGGATTCACATGCGCCTCGATGATGCGCTCTTCGCCTATCGGTAGGAGCTCAAGGATCACGGCGCCAGGAGAGACGACGCCGCCCGGCGTATGGAAGTTCTTCTTCACCACGATGCCACGGACCGGCGAACGGACCTCGACCCGGTCGGCCACGTCCCGGGCGGCGCGAATCTGCTCCTCGACGTCGTCCAGCTCCGCCTCGGTCTCGCGCAGCTCCTTGATCGCATCCCGGAGCGCAGTCGAGTGGAGCTGGGCTATTCTTTCGTTCGCCTGAGCGATCCGCTCCTTCGAATCGGCGATGCGGCTGAGATACTCGCCGAGCTCCCCCCCGAGACTCGCCTCGGAGCGTCGCAGCGCGAGCACATCCGACTTGCGGACCAACTGCTGGCCAAGGAGCGAATTCTTGTCCTTCAGCTCTTCGGCGAACAGGGCAATACGCTGTTTGGTAGACTGCACTTGCGCCTGATATCCGCGAATGCTTTCCTCCAGTCCGGCGATTTGCTTCACGAGTACGCTTTCCTGGGTCACGAGACTAGCCCGGCGTGCCCACAGTTCGGCACGTTGCCGTTCAAGAATCGCTTGGATTTCCGGATCACGTGCGCTTTCGCTGAATGCGGCCGGAGTTTCGATAGTCTCTGAAGCGCTCATTTCGGCTTCGAGACGCGCCTTCATGGCGAGCAGTCGATACTTCTTCAAAACCAACCGCCTCAGCTTGGCGTTGGCAGCGGTGTCGTCCATGCGAACCAGTACCTGGTTCGCCTCGACGACATCACCGTCCTTGGCCGCAAGCTCGCGGATAATGCCGCCCTCGAAGTGCTGGATCAGCTTGTTCTGTCCGGTGGCTACGAACGTGCCCGGGGCGACGACCGCACTGTTCAGTGGAGCGACTCCGGCCCAAACACCGAAACAACCGAGCCAAACGACTAACATCGCGAGGCCGGTGAAAATGGGCCATTTGGCGCTCTGCGGAACGTTGCGGTACCACTCGCCGATGCTCTCCTTTTCCGCTCTCATGCTGTCCTCCCGCGCTGGTCACCGGCCCCCGAGGATTCGATGCGTCGCGGCTGCTCTGGGTTGTCTCCGCCGGCCCCGCCGGGCGACCGAACCAGGCGATGCAGCACGTCGCTCGGAGATCCAAATGCTTCCGCGTGTCCGGCCCGCAGGATGAGCACTTTGTCCACGCTGTTCAGCAGCGCCGGGCGCAGGGTTACGACCACTGCGGTCACCCCGCGCTTCTTGGCGCGTTGCAGGGTCTCGGTCAGGGCCTGCTCGCCCGCTGCGTCGAGATTCGAGTTGGGCTCGTCGAGCACGACAAGGCATGGATTACCGAAGAACGCCCGCGCGAGCGCGATGCGCTGCTTCTGTCCTCCGGAGAGCGGCCCGCCGCCGCGGTCGAGCGCGGTCTCGTATCCTTGCCGCAGCTGACAGACCATGTCGTGGATGCCCGAGAACATCGCCGCCTCATAGATGCTCGCGTCGGGCAGGTCGTCGCGCATACGGCAGATGTTCTGCTTGATGGTTCCGGGAAATAGCTCGACCTCTTGGGGCAGGTAGCCGGTATATTCCCCGAATTGGCGGCGATCCCAGTTGCGCAGCTCCGTTCCGTCCAGCCTGACCTTACCGGCGGTCGGCGTCAGACAGCCCACCAGAATGCGCGCAAGGGTCGACTTGCCCGATCCGGACGGTCCGACAATGGCCAGAGACTCTCCGGGCGCGAGCTCCAGCGAGACACCATTGAGCACCGGCTCCTTCGAGCCTGGCGGCAGGTACAGGACGCGATCCACGGCCAGGCGTCCTTGCGGTTTGGGCAGGCGCAGCTTCGGCGTCTCGCGCTGGAATGACTCGACCGCCTGCTTGACGCTCGCATAGGCCGATCGCGCCTGAACGCAGCTGCGCCATCCCTCGATCAAGCCCTCAAGCGGCTGCAGGGCGCGGCCGGCAATGATCGCCGCCGCGATCATCATGCCGCCGGTGATCTCGGCATTGAGGGCCAGATAGGCGCCCGTACCGAGGATCGTGATCTGGGCCACGAGCCGGACGAACTTCGATGCACCGCTGATCCAGAAATTCCGGTCGAGAGCCTGGCTCTGCACCGTCAGGGCCGGCGCCTGCCGGCGACCCCAATGGAGAATGCTCTCGCTCAGCATTCCCATCGCATTGATCACCTGCGAATTTCGCGCCAGCGACTCGGCCGCCGCATCGGCCTCGGCGGCATGCAGGCCTGCCTGGCCCAGACGCTCCGAAGTCGCTTTTTGGTTGATCAGTGCAATCAGCGCGAGGGCCAAGCCAGCCACGACGGCGATCCAGCCGAGATCTCGGTGAACGAGGAATATGACTCCAAAGTAGAGAGGCGAGAGCGGCGCGTCCATTAGCAGAAGCATGACGGGGCTCGAGATGAATCCGCGCACCTGGTGAAGGCTGCGGATCGCCTGGATGGTCCCGCCCTCGCCGGCCCTGGCGTTGTTGATGCTGCTCGCCAGCACTGCGGCGCCAAGCAAGGCCTCCATCTTGGTCGCAAGACGCCCCAGCACCTGCCGACGCAGAATGTCGACGATAGAGAGGATGCCGATGAACGCCAGCGCGAGAGCCGAGAGCATCAGCAGGGTTTCGAGGCTGCGGCTCGTCAGCACGCGGTCGGATATCTGGAACAGGTACATCGGCATCGTGAGCATCAACAGATTCACGACGACCGAAAATGCCGCGACCGCGATCAGGTTCGTGCGCGCGACCGAACGCCAGGCGGCCAGCGGGTTGACAGGTCCAAGATGATCGCGAGCCTCGCCGCCGGGTGCGACGCGAAGCTGATCCGCAGAATGGCTGCGCGGCGGATTGCTCAGTATCTCGGCGGCCGCCATGTTCGCCCCGCTATAGGATGGCATGTTCAGGGTGATCGGTTGGATGATTCGTATCCACGATGTCAGGAGGCGGCGGCCCAGTGTCATGAGCCGATGCGGCGTCGGCCGAAGACTCGGTATCCTGCGGGGGATCGCTGCTCAGGTTAACGCCGTAATCGGTGTACTCGGTTCCGGTGTACAGAGCATTTTCTGATGGCGGTGGCGCGTCGTTCAAGGCGATCACGTCGCCTGTGGCGTCATCCACCGGTCCCGCATCCGCAAGAGCGTCGCTGGCCGCATTCCCGGTGTCAGCCGGATCGGACTCCTCGCTGGTCGGATCGCTCAGGGCGGCAGCCGTTGTCGTGGGCGCTTGCTCGGTGGTGTCATCGACCGGCGCCGTATCCGCAAGAGCGTCGCTGGCCGCGGTCCCGGTATCGGCCGGATCTGACTCCTCGCTGGTCGGATCGCTCAGGGCGGCAGCCGTTGTGGTGGGCGCTTGCTCGGTGGTGTCAACGACCGGCGCCGCATCCGCAAGGGCGTCGCTGGCCACGTCCCCGCTGTCGGCCGGATCGGACGCGTCGCTGGTCGGATCGGTCAGGGCGGCAGCCGTTGTGGTGGGCGCTTGCTCGGTGGTGTCAACGACCGGCGCCGCATCCGCAAGAGCGTCGCTGGCCGCGGTCCCGATATCGGCCGGATCGGACACGCCGCTGGTCGGATCGCTCGGGGCGGCAGCCGTTGGGGTCGGCACCGGCTCGGTCGTCTCAACGACCGGCGCCGCATCCGCAAGGGCGTCGCTGGCCGCGGTCCCGATATCGGCCGGATCTGGCTCGTCGCTGGTCGGATCGCTCAGGGCGGCAGCCGTAGTCGTGAGCACCGGCTCGGTCGTCTCAACGACCGGCGCCGCATCCGCAAGGGCGTCGCTGGCCGCGGTCCCGATATCGGCCGGATCTGGCTCGTCGCTGGTCGGATCGCTCAGGGCGGCAGCTGTTGTCGTGAGCACCGGCTCGGTCGTCTCAACGACCGGCGCTGCACTCGCATGAGCGTCGCTGGCCATGGTCCCGGTGTCGGCCGGATCTGACACGCCGCTGGTCGGATCGCTCAGGGCGGCAGCCGTTGTCGTGAGCACCGGCTCGGCCGTCTCATCGACCGGCGCTGCACTCGCAAGAGCGTCGCTGGCCATATTGCCCGGTTGCGCCACGTCACCGGTCACCGGCGCGATTGTGCCGCCCACGTCATCGGTCAGCGTACGCACGGTGTCGGTCGCGGTCGCGAGCACCGGCTGCGCCGCCGCCTCGACCGGTGCGATCGTGCCGCCCACGTCATCGGTCAGCGTGCTTACCGTGTCGGTCGCCGTCGCCAGCACCGGCTGCGCCGCGGCCTCGACCGGCGCAATCGTGCCGCCCACGTCATGGGTCAGCGTGCTTACGGTGTCGGTCACCATCGCCAGCACCGGCTGCGCCGCCGCCTCGACTGGCGCAATCTTGCCGCCCACGTCATCGGTCAGCGTGCTTACGGTGTCGGTCACCGTTGTGAGCACCGGCTGCGCCGCGGCCTCGACCGGCGCGATCGTGCCACCCACGTCATCGGTCAGCGTGCCCACGGTGTCGGTCACCGTCGCCAGCACCGGCTGCGCCGCGGCCTCGACCGGCGCAATCGTGCCGCCCACGTCGTTGGTCAGCGTACGCACGGTGTCGGTCGCGGTCGTGAGCATTGGCTGCGCCTCGACCGGCGCGATTGTGCCGCCCACGTCATGGGTCAGCGTGCTTACGGTGTCGCTCACCGTCGCCAGCACCGGCTGCGCCGCCGCCTCGACCGGCGCAATCGTGCTACCCACGTCATCGGTCAGAGTGCTTACGGTGTCGGTCACCGTTGCCAGCACCGGCTGCGCCGCCGCCTCGACCGGCGCAATTGTGCCGCCCACGTCATCGGTCAGCGTGCCCATGGTGTCGGTCGCGGTCGCGAGCGCCGGCTGCGCCTCGACCGGTGCGATCGTGCTGCCCACGTCATGGGTCAGCGTGCTTACGGTGTCGGTCGCCGTCGCCAGCACCGGCTGCGCCGCGGCCTCGACCGGTGCGATCGTGCCGCCCACGTTATCGGTCAGCGTACCCATGGTGTCGGTCGCGGTCGTGAGCATTGGCTGCGCCTCGACCGGCGCGATTGTACCGCCCACGTCATCGGTCAGCGTGCTTACGGTGTCGGTCACCGTCGCGAGCACCGGCTGCGCCGCCGCCTCGACCGGTGCGATCGTGCCGCCCACGTCATCGGTCAGCGTACCCATGGTGTCGGTCGCCGTCGCCAGCACCGGCTGCGCCGCGGCCTCGACTGGCGCAATCGTGCCGCCCACGTCATGGGTCAGCGTGCTTACGGTGTCGGTCACCGTCGCGAGCACCGGCTGCGCCGCCGCCTCGACCGGTGCGATCGTGCCGCCCCCGTCATCGGTCAGCGTACCCATGGTGTCGGTCGCCGTCGCCAGCACCGGCTGCGCCGCCGCCTCGACCGGCGCAATCGTGCCGCCCACGTCATCGGTCAGCGTGCTTACGGTGTCGGTCGCCGTCGCCAGCACCGGCTGCGCCGCCGCCTCGACCGGTGCGATCGTGCCGCCCCCGTCATCGGTCAGCGTACCCATGGTGTCGGTCGCCGTCGCCAGCACCGGCTGCGCCGCCGCCTCGACCGGCGCAATCGTGCCGCCCCCGTCATCGGTCAGCGTGCCCACGGTGTCGGTCACTGTTGTGAGCACCGGCTCCGCCGCCGCTTCGACCGGCGCAATCGTGCCGCCCACGTCATCGGTCAGCGTGCTTACAGTGTCGGTTGCGGTCGCCAGCACCGGCTGCGCCGCCGCCTCGACCGGCATGATCCCTCCCACCACGTCATTGCTGAGACTGCCGACAGCTCCAAGCAGGGGAGCAAAGCCGATCATCGACGGGCTGATCGACGGGCTGAAAGAGTAGCACGTTGGACTGAACGGATTCGAGCGTTGACCCACCCTGCATTTGAGTGCCTCCGAGGTGGGAATCCGCTGATAGCGGGTTGACGGAACTATCTTCGATTGAGGTGTGAGCGTTATGATGGCGGGACTCGGCATCATCGCCGCCTCCGCCGCCCCCGCCCCCTCGGCGGCGACAGCTTCGCTGCGGGCGGCGCTCGGCCTGAGCGCATCGTCATGCGGCTGCGCCAAAAGCCTGGTCGGATCGAAATGGGCCACACGCGCCTCCGACGACGCGGCGGGCCTTTTGGCCGTCTCATCCTCTGCGCCGCCCGTTTTCGAGGGATCAAGCGCCGGCGGATGGTCATTCGCCGCCTGCGGCGCGGCGGCTGCCTGAGCCGTTTTCGCGTCCTCCTGCTCGGCCGCCGCGGATTTGAACACGGCGACAAGAAACTCTTCGCAGGCAATCAGCGGGGCAGTGAAGAAGGACCAAGTCAAGAAATTGAAAGAGCCGGATCGTTTGTCCGCACGCTGCACCCCGGCTTCGAAGATTTTCCGCTCTTGTTCGAACAGTTCGCGTTGTTCTACTTGGTTCATGACCGCCGCCTTTTTTCTCGTTCCACTCAGAAACTACTCTCGCGCATTCCGTGCCGGGCGGGTCTTTCGGCGCATCAAGCGTCCGTGCCGTGCGACACGTCCGCCGGCATGTGGAAATCTCCGTCGAGGTGATCCGCGGGGCCCATCTGGCCGATGGCGTATTCGAGCGCGTCGTCGGACGACATCGAAGCGAGCGCAGCCTGCAGGTCACTCGAATGATCCGGGCCATGCGAGCCTAAATCACCATGTGAGAAGTCGAACTTGGCCAACGCTTCACCCGGGTTACGATAGATGTCGCCCTCGGACGGCTTGGGGTCGCAATAGTCCTTCTGCGGCTGGCCGTCGTCGTTCTTGGCGTCCTTCCAGCCGCCATCGTGCGTGGAGTAGTCCTCGCGACCCTTGTGATCGTCATTCCACTTGAAGTGCTCGCCGTTGCCGCAGTCGTCCAGCGTGGTTGGCTTGCATTCCTCGCGTGGGACGCCGATTTCCGGAATCTTTGCCAGTCCGAGAATGCTCGTAACCCAGCTCAGGATGGACATGGTTTCGCTCCCAACTTCCGGTTTGCGACGGGCCCATGCCTTGTCCGGATCCCGGCGCCCTCACCCTACTGTCGCCGACGCGCCCCGATGGATGCAGCGCGCAAAACAAATTCACTTCTCATTCGAGCTGCCGCCGCATGGCCACGAGTTCTCTCCGGATCCACGCCTTGACCGTTCCCACCGGAACCCGGAGGTATTCGGCGATCTCCTCATGCGTACGCCCGTCGATGATCGCCAGAAGCAGGCTCGCGCGGCGCTTTGGCTCGAGTTGATCGAGCATGGTCCGTAGGGTCATGCTGTCCGGGATGCGAGACGCGGGGTTCGGGACCCCCTGTTCCCGCTCGCAGACGGCGTTCAGCGTGTGGTCCTCGAGCGCGAGTTCCCGCCAGGCGTTCTTCTGCATCCTGAGTGCTGTGTGACGGACGATCGCGTAGATCCAGCCCCGCGCGGATCCGCGTGCAGGATCGAAGCTTTTGGCACATCGGAGAATTTGCGCGAATGCATCGTGGATGACGTCCTCCGCACGCGACCTGTCGTGGACGATCCGGTGCGCCACCGCGCGCAACTGGTCCTTCTCCCGGGCGTAGATCTCGCCGACGGCAAACTGCGATCCGGCGGCGCACTCGATTAGCGCGGTTTCGTAATTGAGAGCCGTCTCGCAATTGAGGTAGGTATCATCCTGCGCTGCGCCGGAGCGAGACTCTGCCTTTGTGAACTCGGCTCCGTGGCGGGGCATGGTCGAAGTCACCCCTTCGTAACGCAGACGCAACTATTCCCGTCCAGCGAATATTGCTGGCTTGCATTTCCTGAACACTGGTGGCTTGCATTTCCAGAAAACTGGTGGCTTGCATTTCCTGATGCGAAATGAGCCGTTGGGGGAAATCAACTTCGATGCTGAAAATTGTTTCAATCTGCGCCATCACAAATTCGTGACGTTTTCGTCAGGGCGCAGCCGGCGCTTAACACTTCATGCTCGCTTGCCACGCGAGTGATGCTCGCTTGCCACGCGAGCCGCGGTGACCTGCCCAATCGAGGCACGCGATGGACATGATTTTGATTTTGCATTTTGATTTTGCCCCGGCGAGTAACACTTCATGCTCGCTTGCCACGCGAGTGATGCTCACTTGCCACGCGAGCCGCGGTGACCTGCCCAATCGAGGCACGCGATGGACATGATTGTATTTGCCGCAGCGAGGGTTCCAGCCTCACAGCACCGATCGACGGTCTCGTCGACGGATTTCAGAACGCGAAATTTGAGAGCCCGTGATGGCGCATGAAGGTCCAATGTTTTCTTAGTTCGGAGTGCGCGCCAGGAACTGGACGTCGCTCGGAACCTGAAGGGGCTTGGCCACGCCATCTCGCTTGATCGAGGAGGAGTGGCGTGAGCACCCGCAGTGATCTTGATTGCGATCTCCTCGAGGTCACACGGCATCAATGAACGACAAGCGTTATTCCTTATCGTTATCGGCAAAATTCGAGCGACGTTGCATCCAGATTGGCGGCTTCTGACTAGAGGTGGATGGCAGCTGTTACCATGGCGCCATCAACACCCAAGGAAGGTAACATGAAGGCACAACCCGTTGACAGCGACCTTATCCTGTTGAGGGCTGAGCACATGGACCTGCACGATGATACCATCGACGAATTGAGTGGCGACGGCACGATCATCATCGGCCAAGCGAAAGCGGGCGCTATCTACTACTGGCTCACCATAGTACCGGTGGCAGGACCTGTCGTCGCAGAAGGCTCCATCACTGGGCCCGAGGAGTTCATGAGGATGGTCATGAACGCGACTGGTCCGAAGTTGGTGCTGCAGGATGGTTATGTCGTAACGCTCCAATGCGAAGGCGGCGCTACGGGCGTTCGATGGGTGAAAGCTCTCGCGGACTGTGGTCCAACAGAACAATGCACGGATCGGAGCGATGCCCTCCGAGTCCTGAATTGGGTGTTAGAGGGCCGCGCTTAGGTCCGCTCCGACGCCGAACGGAATTGGTGAATCGAATCGTCACCATCGAAAACGCTGACATTCGGTGAACAGTGTTTTCGCATTATTCAAGGGCGGGTAGACTCAAAGCCATCGCTGGCCCCCCCCCATCAGAATGATTTAGATACGCCTCATTAACCCAGCCTGGACTTGTAGCTGGTCACTCGGCCATGGCAGCACCGATCGCCGATCCGGTCAGCGGATTAAACGTGAATTGAGGGCCCGTTGTCCCGCATGACGGCCATTGCTTTTCTCTGCTGGAGTGCGCGCTTGATCGAGCAGGAGTGGCGTGAGCGCTCGTAACGAGCTTGATTGCGATCTCTTCGACGTCAATCGGTATCAATGAACGGCGAGGATTATGCCGGGAAAAGTTTACGCGGCGTTGCATCCAGATTGGCGGCTTCCGACTAGAGGATAGTGGTAGCCATTAGTACGGCGCCATTAACATCAACATCCAAGAGAGTACAAGGAGAGTAACATGCATGAACTTACCCACCCTGTTGAACTGCGCGACCACGAACTCGACCTCGTAGCCGCCGGCGGCGACAAGCGCGGCCACGACAAGTGTTGCGGTGGCGACGACAACACACAATTCGGCTTGGTCAACATCAACGACACAAACATCGGAGTCAACGTCCTCGGGATCCAGGTGCAATCTACGTAAAGGCGAGATGCGCGGGCGAACCGCTTCTCCATAGCGGGGGAGCGGTTCTCCACCGCATTAGGCGATACCCGTCCGCACCCGTGGCGCGGCGTAGAGAATACTACGCGCAGCCTCAAATCGACGAATGAAAGCGTAGCAATAAGGTGCGTCCATGGCGACACGGCCAGCTCTATTTCGCCAGGAAGCAATCGACTTTCTGCATCAACGCCACAGCTGGGGCGAGGTCGTAGCGCTGCAGCCGATATCGAGCACGATCCTCGGCTGGACTCTTGCGGGCCTTGTTGCATGCATCTTGGTTTTTATCTCCGTCGCTCAATACGCGCGCAAGGAAACCGTCACCGGCTATCTAACGCCGACCTTCGGAACGGCTAAAATTTTCGTGCCGCAACAGGGTTTCATCAAAGAGCTCCACGTCAAGGAGGGTCAGGAGGTTGCCGAGGGCGACCCGCTCCTGACCGTAGTCACTTCCCAAATCAGCGCCAACGGCGATGACGTCAATGCCACCGTTCTCGCAGCGCTGGCGCGGCAACGCGAGGTAGTCGAGCGACAGATCGCTGCGGAAGAGCGCCGGACGGCCTCGGAACACGAGCGCCTCGCTTCCACGACCAAAGGGATCGAGGGGGAGATTGCCCAACTCGAGGACCAGCGCAACATCCAGAACGAACGGCTGAAGCTTTCCGAGAGTTTTGTATCGACGGGCGCTACTCTAATCGCGAAGGGAGCATTGCCGGCCATCGAGCTGAAGCGCCGCGAGCAGGCGGCGCTTGAGCAAGCGCAGCACTTGGCGTCGCTCGATCAGCAGATCACCGTACGACGCACCCAATTGGCTGATGCTCAGCATACGCTCGAGCAACTTCCGATCGTCGCCGCAGAGAGGGTTCGCGTACTGCGCGGCGATCTCTCCTGGATCGAACAGCGCGTCGCCGAGGTGGACGGACGGCGGGCCTACGTTATCAAGGCGCCGACGAGTGGGCGCGTGTCCGCGCTGCATGCAAGTATCGGAAAGGTCGCTGATCCAAAGCATATGCAGCTCGAAATCATCCCGCTTGATTCGACCTTGCAGGCGGAGCTGTTCTTTCCGACGCGCGCGTTCGGATTCGTGCGCCCCGGCCAGCAGGTCAGGATACTTTACGATGCATTTCCCTATCAGAAATTCGGCACCTACCGCGGCAGCGTAACAAAAGTCTCTCAAACGATCCTGACCGGCAATGATGCTACCGGGCCGATCACCCTCCAAGAGCCGGCGTACCGCGTGACTGTGGCTCCCGAGCGGCCCGACATCGATGCCTATGGCCTCAAGACGCCGCTTCAGCCAGGCATGCTGCTCAAGGCCGACGTGATTCTTGAGCAGCGCTCGCTGATGAGGTGGCTGCTTGATCCGGTGTTTAGCGCAAGGATGTAGCCGTATGCAGGCGCTATTGAACTTCAGCGGACGCGGGTTCCTCCCGGTCATCAGGCAGACAGAGGCAGCGGAATGCGGGCTGGCATGCCTTGCCATGGTAGCGTCCTATCATGGCCATCGAACTGACATGAATAGCCTGCGGCGGCGGTACGCAATCTCGCTGAAAGGTGTCACTCTCCGCGACCTCATGGAGATAGCGGCTCACCTGGGCCTGGCATGCCGGCCGCTGCGAATCGAGGTTGACCATCTGTGCCAACTGCGTCTCCCGGCTATCCTGCACTGGGACATGGATCATTTCGTTGTCCTGAAGGCGTGCAAGAAGAACGGGATCGTGGTTCACGATCCGGCCGCCGGCGAGAAATGGTTTCCCATCACCGAAGCATCGAGACATCTCACCGGAGTCGTGCTTGAACTCTCACCCACTGAAGAGTTCTGCTGCACAGATCAGAGAGTGCGATTACCGTTCTCAGCATTCTGGAGCGGAATGAGGGGAAACTCTCATGTCTTGACGCAAATATTGGTTCTCTCGGTGGTCATCGAGATCCTTATCCTCGCCGCTCCTTTCTACATGCAGCTCACGGTTGACGAGGTCATCGCCAGAGGCGACGTCGATCTTCTGCTCGTACTCGGGCTTGGATTCGCGCTACTCGTCCTGATCAAAGTCGCGTCGACCGCGACCCGCTCGTTCATTGTTCTTATTCTGCAGAACACGCTGAGCTTTCAGATCGGCGCCCGGCTGTTTCATCATCTGGTGCGTTTGCCACTCTCCTTTTTCGAAAAGCGGCACATCGGCGACATCCTGTCGCGCTTCGGCTCGATCGAGCCTATCCGCAACATGCTCGCGGAGGGACTGATCACGGGCTTGATCGACGGTCTCATGTCGGTGTTGATGCTGGCGTTGATGTTTGCATACAGCGTCCAGCTCGGATTTGTCGTCCTGTGCGCGTTCGCGCTGTACGCCGCTTTGCGACTAGCTCTCTTCAGGATGTTCCGACAACGGAGCGAAGCGGCCATTCACAGCAAGGCACAGGAAAACTCCACCTTCATCGAAACCGTGCGGGCGGTGCAGAGCCTGAAGCTGCTCAACCGAGAGAACGAACGGGAGAGCCAGTGGCTGAACCGCTATGCTGAATACGTAAATGCCAACGTGCGGCTAGGCCGGGCGAGAATCAGCTTCAAAGGGATCAACGACACGATATTCGGCCTGGAGAACGTAATCACAATCTACCTCGCCGCTCGCCTCGCACTAGACAACCTAATCTCGGTTGGCATGATATTCGCGTTCGTCAGCTACAAGCTGCAGTTCGCCGAACGGACAGCGCTGCTGATTGAGAAGCTGGTGGAACTGCGCATTCTCGGACTGCACCTAGAACGCCTCGCCGATATTGCGCTCACCCCACTCGAGCGGGGGCACGACCAAGATCTGTCGTATATGCGACCGATCCGCGGCGCGATCGAACTACGCAACTTGTGCTTCCGCTATGCAGAAGCAGAGCCTCTGATTCTAAATAACGTCAATCTGTGCGTTGCTCCGGGACAATTCGTGACGATCATGGGACCCTCTGGCTGCGGCAAGACAACTCTAGTCAAGATTATGCTTGGGCTGCTCGAGCCAACGGGCGGGGAGGTCCTGATCGACGGCCTTCCGCTAGGCCAGATCGGACCACGCGTTTATCGCGAACAAATCGGCGCGGTGATGCAGGAGGATCAATTGCTGTCAGGATCTATTGCCGACAATATCTGCTTTTTTGAGACAACATTCGATCAGCAATGGATGATCGAGTGTGCGCAGATCGCCGGCATCCACGACGATATCATGGCAATGCCGATGAGCTACAATAGCCTCATCGGTGACATGGGAAGCTCATTATCCAGCGGGCAGAAACAGCGAGTACTGCTTGCGCGCGCGCTCTATCGCCGACCAAAGATCCTGTTTCTGGACGAGGGCACGGCACATCTGGACACCGACAAGGAAAAAGAAATCAATGCCAATCTCCGGCATCTAGATATGACGCGCGTGAGTATAGCACACCGACCCGAAATCGCCCACGGAGCGGATATGATCATCCGTCTTCCCACGGCGACCCGGCCGTTGCAGGTCGGAGTTACAGGCCGCAGATCAGCAGCGGCGCCTGCGCGCAATGCCGGTCTCACCGGGGTTGCCGCCGAAGGTGCGCAATCGACCAAGGTCGCGCAGGGCTCCGAGGGCGACTATTCGAAGCATGCCGGGAAGGTCGACTGCTCGAAAGACGGCAAGGGTGAGTACTCCAAGCAAGATGGTGGCTGGAAGGACGCCAAGAACGACGACCATCAGCCGCAGAAGGACAATTGCGACCCCAAGCCGTCCGACGACTGCGGCAAGGGCGACACCTATCGTAACCCAGGTGAAGCGCTGGCCAAGTTCGACTTCTCACATGGTGATTTCGGGTGACAGGGCTCGGCACGTCGAGATAAGGGCCCTTCGCAGTAATCTCCTGCATGTCGCACCGGCAGTTTGATGCATGACTATTGCCGTATCGATCCCAGCCAGAGGAGCGGGCCTTCCGTTCTTTTCTTTGGTCTTGGGCGAGACACTGCTCTATCGCGCCGTCAAACATGATTGCGACGCCTGCGAGCTTAAAGCACGTTGCTGTCCGAAGATGCCCGCCCGCAAGGTCCCACGTTCAATCCGAAGGGGCCACGAGCCGATATGCGAGGCTCGAACTTCACCTCAGACGAAGTGGGGAGCAATGCAAGCCGCCCTGTCGAAGTACCTATGGGCATGCCCCGCCGCGGACGCCTTGGCTGCGCATTTCTCGATATGGGCAAAATATGGTTTGGCTGCACGGTTCTGGCCTGCTCCGGATTACGAATTAAGCCAAGTGAAGCCGCTGAATTGCACCGGTGTGGCTTGCAACAAAGTCCTCGACGTGTTCGGGTACTGGTACGCCGTCGATATCGCAGCGGGTTTGAATTTCTTCGGCTACTTGGTTGGAAACATCCTCGATCCAGTGCTCAAGTGTGTTGAAGGCCATTACGCGAACCGGAGCTTTGAGTTGGCCGGTTAGGAGATCGGAGATGATCGTTTCGACGTCGTCCCGCTCAATCCCCTTTTCGGGACAATCACTGTGTGACGGTCCGGAACTATCGAACACAAGGTAGACGGTCTGATCAGCGCCGTAAGGCACTACCGTCGGCGACCAATTTGTCATATGCATCTCCCCGTTGCTCTCCTTCGATGCAAGTTACTGTAACGTCTGCCGCGCTACTTCTAGTCGGAAGCCGACAATCTGGATGCACTGCCGCGCAAATTTTGTCCGGCATTTGATGGCCGCCTTTCGTCGCCATGCAGCCGGGCATGATTGCCGAGTCGCACGCCCGTCGCCATGCTTATGAACCCGAGGTTCGGCTCCAAACACGCCCTGGATCCTTTCTCTGCATCGGCTTATCCGTAACGGAAAAGATCAACAGCTTCGGTAAGAGCGCGCCCCGCCGTTCGCGGCTGACCTAGTCCGGCCCGGTAAGGGACGGAGGCGCGGAAGCGCATCCAGATAATCGTCGCGTCCAGCGCGAGCACATCGAATGCGCAGAGCTGTACCTTTTCATTGTGCTTGCCGGAATGCAGCGCGTTGAAGTCGGAGACGCCGTCGACGCCGATGACCTTCGGTCGCCGCTCGTTGGCGCATCGGTGCACACGCCCGCATAGCTCCACGCGCCGAGCTGCTTGTTGCACGGATAAAGAATTGACTTGGAACTAGCCGCTCAGGCTTCCTATCGCGCGGTCTTTATGTCCGATCACAAGCGGCGGTGGAGGCGAGCGTGGACTGAAGTCCGGTCTATCGCTGACAACCGACCTGACAACGGCTTAAGCGTTGTTCGGCTCGGGGCCAACAGGTGACATTTGAAATGAAAGAGGCCGCCAACTGAGGCGGCCCCTTTTCGACTAGCAAATCGTGCACTTCTTTGATTCGTGCTTCGACGGCTACTTCTGTGTAGGCGCGGGCGGCGTTGCAGGCGGCGAGGGCGTGGTCGTAGTCGCGGCTGGAGGTGTTGATGTTGTCGTAGTCGTACCGGATCCGCCGTAAATATAAATCAGCACTCCAGCAAGAATAACCACCACGGCAGCGATCAGTATGTTTCTATTGAGAGGCGTCATGACAAGTTGCTCCGCCGTAAGTTAACCGTCGCCTCCAAGCTTAGATTACTCGCTTCTGGGCAATCACCCAAACTGGGCCACCCCGAAATTCAAACTGGGCCAACAGGGATCCAATCAGGGCAGCACCCGGCAGCGCATGGACCAGATTGGCAACTCCAGACCGTTCCTGAACTCAGCAGATGCGTGGGAAAGTCCAGGGCCAATAGGCGAACTGGAACGACGATGCTGCCTACCTACGCAACGTGATGGGGATGGGGCTCCCCCCGATAATGCTTCAGGCTGATGACTCCTACCAAGCGCGAGAGCGCAGGTAGGAGTATGTCTATGGACTTTAAATTCACTATCGCTGTTGCGGCTGACGGCGCGCTAGGATCAGTAGCGCGTTATTTGGTGGGCGTCGGCGGGAAAGCTGTTCGGAACGGGATTTACGTGGGGCACGCTCATAATCAACGTGACCGGTTTCATTTCTGATTGGTGCATTCGTCGGACTGTTCGCCACCAAATGGGACCTGTCGCAGGCAATGCGCATGTTCCGGACAGTCGCCCTTTGTGGCGGCCTCACGACCTTTTCCAGGTTCTCTCTTGACGGCTACTATTTGATTGAACGCGGACAGGCGTTGGCATCGTTTGCTTACACGGTAACGCATCTCCTTTCGCCGGCCAAATCTGGCACGGCAGACTGTTCCTTATCCTGCATCCGCCGCTGGAATCCGATTGACATGAGCCGACGCTGTTTCCTGGCTGAGAGGAGGCATTCAAGTCGCTGATCGCCCGCTCGTTCAAAGCCTGCTCGCGAGCTGCATTGCGGTCAATGCGCAGCGCTCAAGCCGTCGGCAAGTGCCGACCGAAAACTGATCTGCCGATTTGCTCCTTCAACCGTTCGGTTCAGGAGTACTCACATTGCGGCCGGATCAATGCAGTTTGTAGCAGATCCAGTCGAAGGTAAAGTCATAGCCGCCCTTTACAATCCGAAGCTGGATTGTTGCCTTCATTGGATTTGGCACCTTCCTTGAGTTCTCGCGCGGCCTGACGATAAAACTCTTCGTCTCTACCTTTCGGCTCGCCTGCTTGCTGCCACAGCTCGTAAGCTCGCCGTGTAATCCTCATTTGTTGGCCATTATCCATGGTATCTCTCCTTCCGAAGCGCTCGCGGAGAAACGGAATATGGATACCTCTCTTAGGCGCTCTGCCATAGAGCTTGTCGCTCAGGCGTTGACGCATCCGTACGCGAGAATATGTTGATCTCGCAAAAGGATCATCAATGAATCGCGAGCCCGGGTCAGGAAAAACCTGTCGGATGCGCCATATGCAAATACATCAGTTGTGCTTGTTCAGGCGCTCTTACCGAGTCGCTAGTTGGCATTCGCGCATAAGCCGACGGTTCTTGTGGGCCATTTTGTTTATTTTGGTGTTCCCCGCCTACTGCCTAGCCGGGGAAGGGAAACCCATCAGCATCACCGTGGCGGCCGACCACACGAAGGCCAACGGAGAACCCTGGGACGGCATTTCAGGCCTTGGCGGGGGGCGCGGTCCGGCGGCCATTGCCATCCCCCACAAAAATGCGCCGGATCTGGCGGTCTGCGTCGTTCGTTTGGAAACGCCTCCGGAATGCAGCATGCGGTATGTGAACTTGAAGCAATATTCGCTTTGCCAGAACAGCTATGATTGCATTTTCAAGCGGGTGAGCATCCCTGATGGTCCTTTCGGGCTCATCATTCTGGATTTGGACTTGCGGCGGCATGACCTAGTTGGTTTCCTTTTAATGACGGCTGGGAAGGCTCTTACTCCTGACCAGCGAGCCGCTTTGGAAGGTGAGATTCGGAGAAGAGCCGACCAGTTAGCGCCCGCTTTTTCCCAAGGAGAGAAGCAACGCAGGTTGAGGGAGATGCTCGTTGTTCCGATGGACCGCTGCGCCGAAGCTAAGGGTTGCAGGCTCGTCCAATCCGAAATCCGCGTGAACTCGGCCGAGTGATCCTTGCCGGGGCAGTTCCGTCCCGTCGCCACGTCAAAGGTGATACGAGCGGCGAGTCGCCCCTGACGTGCCGCCGTGACGGCGCAATGGGCCGGCCATCGCCAATGCCCAGGTCTGGGCATTGCCCGTGGCTTGACCAGGAAACCGCGCTAGACCGTATCGAGCTGGCTCAGATAGCGAGCGACGCTCTCCTCGAGTTGCGCGCGCCGCTCCACCTTCGCCCGTGCGAAGTTCCTGTCCCGGTTGTTCACGGCTTTGAACCTGCTGTCATCGATGGCCACGCTCGCCGTCGCAAGAAGACCCGTCTCGCGGCAGAGGCGGAGCGTCTTGAGTTTGCTCCAGGGATATTGGCGTGCGTTTCGAAAACGGCGGCAACGCGAGAGGTTGCTAGTTAGTTTGCACGACCTGAGTGACAGAGAGCTGATGGATATCGGCCTGACACCCAGTGACATCGACTGCATCGTCGCTGGCCGAGCTATTGAGAGGCTCAGAGATGGCACGAAGTATCCATGGCCGTCTCGTGGTGTGATGTAACTAATGGTAAGTCACCGCCAGTTCTGCACGTTTAGTGGCAGGCCGTCGGGCGGGTCAGCGACGCGTGATCCGCCACTTTTCTACAATCGTCGTGACATGGCGGATTACGCCAACGCCGATTCGCCATCGAGCTGCGATCGCGACCAACACCACTTGCCGATGGTGCCATCTTTTTCGTCCGCTTAGGGTCTTGGCCGTGTAAAAACGCCCTTCCAGGAAGTCGATGAGAGGCCAGGATCGGTTCAGTCTCAGGCTGCGATCGCAGCCATCAGCGGCTTGGCTCCGACGATGTTCATGACCCGTGTCAGATTATTGGCCAGGACCGAGAGAGCCATCTCGGCGGCTACTTTTGGAAGCGTTTTGGTGAGGAAGTGTGTCGCCCCCATGCGGGCCTTCATCGTGCCGAACGGATGCTCGACCGTCTCGCGACGCTGGCGCATGGCGAGCGGGTTCGCATCAAGGCGCTGCTGCACGGCATCGAGCAGGACCTCATGCTCCCATCGTGGAATCCGCCGTTCTGGCCCTGTCGTGCACTGAGACTTGAGCGAACAATTTTGGCAGGCGCTGGTCCAGTAACGCCTTATCCGCTTGCCATCTTCCTCGCTCGTAAAACGATATGGCAGTTGCTCTCCAGCCGGACAGCGATAGGCGTCCTCCTCCGGCAAATAGACAAAGTCCTGCTTGCCGAAGCGTCCATCCGATTTGGCGCCAGACGTCTGCGGCTTGGGCAGAGTTACTGTGATGCCGGCCTCGTTGTGGACGCTTCCTCGTACTTGGTGGCCGTCGTCGTCATCTTGTCCTCCTGGTTATTGACGGCTTCAAGAGGCCGTTGAGTTCTCGCACCTCTGAAACGCCATTCTAGTATACGCGCAGAACGCGAACCTACTTGTGGCTTAGTTCACACCCGAATGTGGTCTGGCGATTACGCACAAGAGCGCGTGGTTTCTGGCGCACCGCATTCGTGACGCCATGCGGGCGGCGTATTGTTCGGGTGCGCCCGCCAAGGAGGACGAGAAACACCAAATCCATTGCATGAGCTAAATACCGCTGGTTGGATGGCACTTCAATAATGAGCCGGCGCGCGTCGTCGCTCATTGTTAGCGAGCCCGGAGGTAGACATGCAGTTGCTCAACGACATACATCACCTGACATTTATCACCGCCGACATGAACCGATTGATCTGTTTCTACGAACGTATCTTCGGAGCGCGCGTCACGGTCGATCTCGAGGAGGAGGGGCTGCGCCACGCCTTCATCGAAGTGGGTCCGCACACTGTCCTGCACCCATTTCAGGTCCCTGGAATTGAACCGCCTGGCCACCAGCCCATGTTCAAGCGCGGGCGCCTCGACCACTTTGCGCTCAATGCCGCAAGCGAGGAAGCGTTCCGGGAAGTACGGCGGCGCCTCGTTGCCGAGGGCGTAAGCGATGGAGCCGTTACAGACATGGGCTCGCTCCTCCTTCTTAGCTTCACTGACCCCGACGGAGGCGGCCACGAGGTAGCTTGGGTCAAGCCTGGTGTCCCTGTCGCGCAAGGGCTCAAGCGCTCCGAGTGGACGAAAGTCCAGCTGGATTAACATGCATGCAAGATGTGTCCCCTGGGCCATATGACTGCCAAGGCATTGTCTCTTAATGGCACCTTTGAGACATGGCGACCGGCCCTGATGATGTCCGTTCCAGGGGAAGACCGAAGTATTCGGCCGAAGACCAAAATGATGCGATTGATCCTGGCTGTGTGAAAACGCGAAATCTCGGGAAGGGCAGAGAATCTGCTTCTGAGATGCCACGGCGCCGAAGTTCAGCATGCTCTTCACGCTCCTAGAGCGAGCTTCCAAAGAAATACTTTTCTCCGCAATTTGCTCGGCGCTGCGTTTTCACACGACCAAGATCTGACCCTGGCTGTGTGAAAACGCCGTGCCGCTGTTATGATTCTCCCGTGATTCTAGGGGGGATCGATGAGGCGCTTCGTTGAGGAGGCCGATCGTGGGCAATGGACGCTACTGCCCGAGTGCCTCGATGATTTCATTGACGAGGGCAACCCCGTCCGCGTCATCGACGTGTTTGTCGGTGCGCTCGATTTGGCTGAGATGAGCTTTGAAGGAGTGGAGCCGGCGGCGACTGGTCGGCCCTCGTACCATCCCTCGGTTCTGCTTAAGCTTTACATTTACGGCTACCTAAACCGGGTGCAGTCGAGCCGCCGGCTCGAACGAGAAGCCGGACGCAATGTCGAGGTGATGTGGCTGCTGGGCCGGCTCGCTCCCGATCACAAGACGATCGCGGACTTCCGGAAGGATAACGGCTTGGCGCTGCGCAAGGTCTGTGCGCGCTTCGTCGAACTTTGCCGCGAAATGGGGCTTCTCGCGACGGCGAGCGTCGCCATCGATGGCAGCAAGTTCAAAGCCGTGAACAACCGGGATAAGAACTTCACACGGGCGAAAGTGGAGCGGCGGCGTGCCCAGCTGGAGGAGAGCGTCGCGCGCTATTTGAGCCAACTTGATACCGCCGATCGACAGGAACCGACGGAGGCGCTGGCGGCGAAGGTGACAAGGCTTACCGAGAAACTGACGAAGCTGAAGGAAGAAATGGGCAAGCTTGCCGTCTACGAGAAGCAGATGCTCGCGTCGCCCGACCAGCAAATCTCTCTGACCGATCCCGACAGCCGATCGATGGCGACGAGCGGCCGTGGTTCCGGCGTCGTCGGCTACAATGTGCAGGTCGCCGTGGATACCGAGCACCATCTGATTGTGACGCATGAGGTCACGAACAGCGGTTCAGATCGAGCTCAACTGGCCAATATGGCCAAGCAGGCGAAGGCTGTCCTCGAAACCGAGACGCTCGAAGCCGTTGCCGATCGCGGCTACTTCAGCAGCCTGGAGATCCTCGCCTGCCACGAGGCCGGCATCACGGTAACCCTGCCCAAGCCGCAGACCTCGGGCGCCAAGTCAGATGGCCGCTTCGGCAAGCAGGACTTTGTCTATTTGCCAGAGGAGGACGCCTATCGCTGTCCAGCCGGGGAGCAACTGCCATATCGCTTTACGAGCGAGGAGGACGGCAAGCGGCTACGGCGCTACTGGACCACAGCCTGTCAAGATTGTTCGCTTAAATCGCAGTGTACGACAGGACCGGAGCGGCGGATTCCGCGATGGGAGCATGAGCATCTGCTCGAAGCCGTGCAGCGGCGCCTTGATGCAAACCCGCATGCCATGCGCGTGCGTCGCGAGACGGTCGAGCATCCGTTCGGCACGATGAAGGCCCGCATGGGGCGACACACTTCCTCACCAAAACGCTTCCAAAAGTAGCCGCCGAGATGGCTCTCTCGGTCCTGGCCTATAACCTGACACGGGTCATGAACATCGTCGGGACCAAGCCGCTGATGGCTGCGATCGTCGCCTGAGACCGAACCGGTCCAGACTTCTCACAAACTTCCCTGGGAAGGGTGTTTTTACACGGCCAAGACCCAGAGCCGACATGGAGCAACCCGCGCACTGATACCTCCACACGCAGGCACGATAAACTCTGACGGCGGGGGTGAAGCGGGCAAAAGAAGTTTTCTCATGAATGTACTGTCATACGCGTCAGCAGCAAAAAGGCCCGGCACACATTACGTTGCCGAGCCATTCCTTTTGCCTCGAAGATAGAGGTTACTTCTTCTTAGTCGTCGTGGAAGAACCGGTCGTTGTCTGATGGCCCGGCGCGTATTCAGAGGCACCCGGTCCGGTAGATTTCGCTCCGGTCTTCTTGGCGGCCTTCATCTTGTGGCCCGGTGTATATTCCGAAGCGCCCGGACCCGTGGACGGCTTGCCGGTTTCCTGTGCTTTCTGCATCTGCTGGCCGGGAGCGCTCTTCGTGGTCGGCGACTGCGCGAACGCAGACGAAGCGAACAGTATGGTGCCGGCGACGATCAAGAATTTCTTTAACACGTGATTTCTCCTCCATTGGTGGATGAGCGCAGTCAACGTTTCAAGACCTCTACACGTTCCAGTAAAAGGGGAATAATTTCCTGAACAGCCGTTCAGGTAGGCGTCGAAGCCATATGCGAGAACCGGTTGGGCGCGCCGGCGCGATGGTCCGCGACAAGTAATGATTGCCGCCGCCAGTCATCCACGCCATCGCGGCGGTCCTATCGAGCCTGGGATGGAGCGGCAGTAGCGACAAAGACGTGATTGACTAGCGCGCCCAACTTCCGATGTTGGCCCTTAGCTGACATGACGGTTTCGGCGAATGTCCGCTTTGCGCCAATACCGGTCGTTCAGTATACGATAAGCGCAAGAAAAATAGACCGAAGAACGTCTAACTTCCTAGCCAATGTTTGATGGCTTGGCGCAGTCGATACGCGCAATTAGTCGAAGAGCGGCGCGAGCGGACTCGTTCGAGGCTTGGAGGCTCCTCGACGAGTCCGCAACCGCCGCTGCATTGCCCTACACACGCGAAGCCTACCCTTCATTCCAGTTGCGTCTGTACGATACTGACCACATAAGAACGGAATCCGCGTCGGTGCGGCATTGCCGTTACGCCTCGATAGTCTTGATCGCGCACGCCTTCTGCTGCCGCCGCGGCCGTTCGCGCCGAGTCGTTCAATTCGGAACTCAAGGGAACTTCCACGATGCGCGCCGATTAATATTCAGGAACAAATGGAGTGATCAGTGCTCGCGCGAGATCGCCCAGCGCCGGGTACGGAACGTTCGACAGATGTCGATGCGTTCAAGCTCGCGTCTCTTACCCAAAGGGAGCAGTTCTATTCAAATGTCCTGAGGGATCTCCTCGAATCGGATCTTCCGTTCATGATCGGAGGCGGGTACGCCGTAAATCTTTATACCCACGCACGGCGCCCGACAAAGGACTTGGACATTTTTACAACTGCCGCGGAATTCCCCCGCCTGCTCTCTCACCTGCAGCGGAACAATCGGGTATCGGCGGATGAGAGTTGGCTGGGAAAAGTTCACCGCGGCCGCGATTTCGTTGACGTCATCTTTGGTTCCAGCAATGGCGCCGTGCCGGTTCAGGAAGAGTGGTTTCAGTATGCAGCACAGGCTCAAGTGCTCGGGCATTGCGTGCCTGTGATCAACCCCACCGAGCTGATCTGGTCCAAGGCGTTCATCCAGAAGCGGAACCGTCATGATGGCGTCGATATCGTCCATCTCATTCTTAAGCAGCGAGAGGCAATCGATTGGCAGCGCCTGATCATGTACATGAACCCACATTGGGAGATACTGCTTTGTCATCTACTCACGTATCGTTGGATCTATCCGAGCGAGCGAGATGCCATTCCGGATTGGCTGCTTGACGATCTTCTTGAACGATTGAGTCGGCAGCGGGAAGATCCGCCACCGGCGACGAAACTCTGCCGCGGTCGGTTGCTTTCCGGCTCCGATTACCGAAGTGCGACCGAGAAATGGGGCTTCCTGAACGTCGAAGACGAGTGCGGCAATGAACGATGATGCAAGTTCATTCACATTTGCAAGCATCGGAGATCTTCATGTGAAGGATGGGCAGTCGGGCTCGCTTCGTGAATTGTTTCAAGCAATCTCGAAGAGTGCCGGTGCCCTGGTCCTTTGCGGCGACCTCACCGATACCGGAACTCCGGCACAGGCGGAAATCCTCGCTAAAGAGCTGCGTGCCTGCTCTATCCCAGTAATCGGCGTCCTTGGGAATCACGATTACGAGTCGGGACATGCCGACGAGGTGAAACGAATCCTTTGTGACGCGGGCGTACACCTGCTCGATGGCCAGGCAGCCGAAGTTAATGGCGTGGCATTTATTGGTGTGAAAGGCTTTGCCGGCGGATTTGGTCCACGAATGCTGAGCTCTTTCGGCGAGCCGGCGATCAAGACGTTTGTTGCCGAAGCGATGAATGAAGCGATGCGGCTGGAGAACATCATGCGCACGGTGAACAGCCGGCGCGCCGTCGTGGTCCTTCACTATGCTCCGATTGTCGACACGGTAGAGGGTGAACCTCTCGAAATTTATCCCTTCCTCGGGTGCTCGCGCCTTGCAGAGACCATTGACCGCTTCAAAGTATGCGCCGTCGTGCATGGTCATGCGCATCGCGGGAAGTATGAGGGCCGCACGCCCGCCGGAGCGCGAGTGTACAACGTCGCCATGGGCGTGCAGAAGCCTTCAGGGTTGCCCTATGCGCTCATTTCCGTCTGACGGTAGGAGTTCACCTGAAAGCCCCTTGCATCGAGCGAGTCGTCTCTGGGCAGTCAGTCATCCAAGTCCACGCGTACTTTCGGATTCGCGCCAGGCCGAACAGGCCTTCGGTCGCAATCCGGAGAGTACTTTGCATCCCGCGAGGGTATTATGTACGACGTACCATCCAGCATTAAGGCACATTAGACGGTCCTTCGTGAATCTCACCTGAGGAAAAGCGCGATGAGCGACGCATTGCACCCATTGTTGAAAGTAGCACTGGAAGCGCATGGTGGGCACGACCGCTGGGTCAAGTTCAAGGGTATAGCATCGACCATCCTGACCGGCGGCAAGCTCTGGGAGCTGAAAGGCGCGCCTTTGATCCCGGTGCCGCGGCGCACGCGCGACGAGCGAATTCCACCGCCAGCGGACACAGGTTACCCCCTTTTGGCGAACCGGATTGGACGATGACCTGGACGCCCCTGCATGTGGAGATCACCGTCGGAGATGGCTCGATTATCGGCGCTCGCGACGATGGACGCGAGGCATTCGATCGCAGCTTCGACGGGAAATGGGATCCGCTGAACCTCGCCTACTTCAACGGCTATGCCATGTGGACCTACCATGCGACGCCGTTAGTGTTCGGCGAGCCGGGCTATGAAGCGCACGACGTTGCTCCGATCGAGAATGAGGGTGAGACGCTTCGTGGCGTAGCCGTGCGATTCCCGGAAGGCGTCCACAGCCACACAAGGGAACAGCGGTTCTACTTCGGCTCGGATGGGTTATTCCGCCGCCACGACTATACGGTTGATGTATGGGCGGACACGCCCGCCGCGCACTTCATATTCGACGATGTCGACGTCAACGGACTGAAATATCCCAGCCGTCGCAGCGTGTTCAGGATCCATCCGGACGGCACGCTCGACCGAGATTTCAACGCCGTCACGATCGAGCTGTCGAATTACGCGCTGTTCTGAGCGTCCGCGCTTTGCGGTCAAACTTCCGTGTTGCTCGGACTGACCTATCGCACTCGGACGTAGTAACCCCGGAATGCGCGCCGAAGTGACGCCGTCTCTCGTGGGGGTCGCTTTGCGTTGAGGAGCGCCCGAAATAAAAGGTGGAGCGTATGTAAATGATATCGAGCCGAAGACAGCGCTTGTGGTCGTCATGACATGGTCGTGTTATTGGGCTGAGAGAATGGCCGTCAGGGGCCGGACCTCTCGCGATTTCCGCTTTTCCGCCGCTCGTGGGAGCTAAGCAGACACCACTTAGAAATTGCAGAAGGGTCGCGATTGTGAGCATGCGCCATCCGCTAATTCAGTTTGCCCTTTTGGGCATCGGGCGATGGATGCGTGGCCTTTGCCGAATTGCGCGCCTCCATCCGGTCAGCCAGCATCCGAAGCTCATCCGCAAGAACGGTCCCTTTCGGAACCGGATAATCATGGGAAATGCGATCATTCATATAAACGCGGAAAACCATTTCTTCCGCAGTCTCAACGATCTGCACTCGTTCAATGCTGGGAAGGGCCATGCTGTCTGCGGCCGGACTTCCAATCGCCTCCTCTAACGAGGTCCTCAACGCACCGATAAGGTCTGCCGTCTCTACTGTGCTTAGAGCGATTTCGTGTTCACCGCGCTCATCGGTGAACCCAATAATCACCCTTCCATCCCGTGAATCCGTATAGGTTAGTTTCATAACCTTGGCTCTCGTTAGGGCCACTTAGCAGCAGCGCGATCCGCCTAAGCTCTCATCAGTCTTCAAGCGCTCGAAACCAGTGGGATGACGGTGCGGCACTTTCCGGCGGAAGATGGAACTGGCGGTTCGGCGGCCAACTCAACAGACACGCGACCAAGCCCATGCTCATTCAACAGCTTGGTCAATTCGGAATGCACCGCCCGCCAAACCCGGTTTGGGTCAGCGTCGGCTGCGGGATGTAGGCGAACGCGCAGTTGTGTTGGCGCAGTCTGTACTATCTGAAACAACTCCACACCGGGTACATGATCGATCTCAAGCGCGAGCGGTGGCACTGCGACTTTCTCTCCGCGTTCGGCTGGGAAGGTGAGGACGTCGGCAGTGCGGCCCCGCACGCGGATCGCCGGAAGCGGGTTGCCGCAAGGACAAGGATCAGGTCGTTGCAGGATGCGGTCGCCTAGATCGTAGCGGAGGATCGGCTGCACGCGATTGGCGAGATTGCTCACGAGAACCGTATGCGACTCCTCGCCGGACGGAACCGGCCGATAGCTCGCATCGACGGGTTCGAGAATCACCCAATCGCTGTTGATATGATACCAACCGTGTTCACAGCCGATGGCCATGAACAGGCATTCCGTCGCGACGTAAACGGTCCGGACCTTGGCGTGGAATGCCCTTGCGATCCGGTCGTATCCGTCCTGCGAAAGCCCTTCCGAAGTCGGAAGAACCAGCACCGGCTGAATATGCAGGCGACCGGCATCCTGCTCGGCGGCCAATAGTGCCATGACGCTGGCGTATCCGATGAGCAGAGCCGGGCGGTACCGATTGAGTTCGGCGACCAGATTGCGCAACGGCGCCTGCGCCGGAAGCGCCCGTAATCGTCGGGCCGACCGTTTTGTGCGGATTGCAGCAAAGCTGGTTGCGCCGATGTAATGGCCGCCCATCGCCAGCACCGACGCCGCGCGGCCGCCGCGGACGAGGAGACGAAACATGTCGCTGGCGCTAAGCCAGCCCATCATCATGCGCAGCGAAAAAGCGAGAGTGACCGTCCAATTGTGTGTGTCCAACAGAAATATTCCAGGTGTCCCGGTGCTGCCCGAAGTGGTTGCCACGGAATACTTGCCAAGGAGACGTTGCCCGATCAGCTCAGGGTTATCGACGAACGCTCGCACTGCCGCGAAACTAACCTCGCGGTCGGTAACCCAGTCGTCAAAATGACGCATTAGCTCTTGCTTATTAGCCACCGGGAGCACGGACGAACTCTCAATCCGCTCCGGTAGACCCTGATAGAGTTCGCGATAATAGGGCGAGTTGGCGCGAGCGAAGGCGACGGCCTCGCCAAGCCGAGCGCGTTGTCGCTGGGCGATGGCGTTGAGACCTTGCCTTCTTGCGCAGTGCGCATCGAGCAATACCGATGAGATGCTTTCGCTCATGACAGTGAACCCACAGCGGGCGAGCGCGTGGCGATGACATTCACGTCGCACCACCGCGCAAGAGGCTCGCGAAGGCTTACAGGATCATCAGACGAAAACGGCCTATAACTAACCAACCGCGCCCAACTCGCGGCGCAAGCGCTTGCGCCGCGTGGGGCGCGGAGGTTGATGCTCGCTTTCTCTGGCCGCTAGGACGCTGGCACTGTCGGCGCTGGCCCCGTCGGGCACTGGCACTGTCGACTCAGGTCCGATGGCGCTCGTGGCGCGAGAGACCGTCTCGATCAAACCCGCCCTTGATGTAGACCCGCGCAGGCAGCGGACCCAACTCACGACTAGGTGAAAGCCGAGATCCGGTTAGGGCCTGATCCGCCCGACCGGACCACGGGCGTCGCGCCCTATCGCATCCGGATGGACGAGACGCCAGCGGCTGCTCGAATGACGCCAACGTGCATTCTTTGATGCGCGTGCGGAGCGGGTCCGGCCGAATGTCCGGTTTGCGCCAACAGCGGTCGTTCCGACAAGGACGCGATTGGTAGAGTCGAGATGTGGCGCGGTGGCGTTAGGTAGAACATATCTGTTGCCGCCCCTTTCGTCTGGCGGTGCCTTAGTGGTTCCACCATGGCTCCGTTTCCACATCCCGCTCATCGAACCGGACAGGCAGATTTCCCGCATCCGGCTCTCGGACAAGACTTCACGCTTTCTGAGGTCCCTTCCCTCCACCGGCGTTACCCGGCTTCCGCGGTACTACGAACCTCTCCGCCACCCCAGGGCGCCCAGCCTGTCCCTCACGGGCTTCCGGTTGGTCATCGCTGACCACGCCTTGGGGCTTCCCGTGTTTCGTGCGCTTTCCTTGTGTACATGCCGCCGCCACTACCCCGGCGCAGCGTCTGAACGATCGCTTCGCTCATTTCATCCAGACGTATCAGTCTTCCGATGGGGTTGTCGGGTCGACCTGCGCATTGTCCTTTTCAAGGCTTGCTCGGCGTTCACTCGCGTTGCGGCCTGCACACTCGCGCTGTCACCAATTCGTGACACGCTAATCGAAGGCTTCAGCCACTTCGTTACCTCCATGACTGCTCCGATTGCTTCCGGCTGGAGCGATTGCCGGGTGGGGCTTGCACCCACTGGAAAGCGCCGCCTTTGCACGGCGCACACCCAACTCGGACATCAGCCCTCAGGCACCCCGGCCAAGCGCATGTCGTCAAGGACGCGTTTGGCTCCGGCACGGAACGTTGGATCGGTACTTACCGCACTGCTCCGATTGCTTCCGGCTGGAGCGATTGCCGGGTGGGGCTTGCACCCACTGGAAAGCGCCGCCTTTGCACGGCGCACACCCAACTCGGACATCAGCCCTCAGGCACCCCGGCCAAGCGCATGTCGTCAAGGACGCGTTTGGCTCCGGCACGGAACGTTGGATCGGTACTTACCGCGAGGCCTCCCGGCACCAGGTGCCGTAAGCGGCGAAGGGTGAACGTCGGATCCAGTGCAAGGCCCGCGCGCACGGAGGCTTGCGCCTCGTCCGGGGAGCCGACCCGCGCCAGTGCGGCGGCCAGCGAGAAATGCCCGATGGGATAATTCCAGTTAGCTTCAACGCACCGTCGCAGCCATACGACTGCTTCGGCGTCGGCACCAAGAACCTGTTTGGCGATGCCGATATTGAGCATCCACCGGTATGCTCGGCTATCCCGGGGAGAAAGCCGAAAGGCCTCCTGGAAGTGAGCCTCGGTTTCTGCACCGCGGCCACTGCAGAGCTTGGCCCAACCGATAACACCGTGCGCGTCGGCCAAATTAGAATCCAGCGTCAGGGCCTGCTCGCACTGCCCAATCGCTAGAGCCGCCCGGTTGGTGTGCGATTGCACGGCCCCCAAAAACATGTGCGCGCGGGCGTGCCGTGGAGACCTCGACAAGACCCTGATCAAGGCCGTCTCGGCCGCCGCAAGCCGCGCGTCACGGTCGACGTCCAGGACGTCGATTACACTTGCCACATCGAGGTTCGCAGTGCCGACCAACGCTTCGATATTGCCGGGGTCCAGCTCCAGCGCGCGTTCGAAATAGGATCGCGCTTGCGCCATGTGTTCGGGAGTCATTCCCTTACTCAACCAACTTCTTCCTTGGAAAATCAGATCGACCGCGTCCGGATGCGGTGACAGCTCCGCGCGCCTCGCCTCGGCCTCGATGAGCTGAGCATGCAATGCAATGGCAAGCCTGGCAACGATTTCGTCCTGCATCTCGAAAAGGTTAGTCACGGGCTTGTCGAACCGGTCGGCCCAAAGATGGGAGCGAGTTTCGGCGTCGATCAGCTGGACATTGACCCGCAACCGGTCTCCGCCGCGCTGAACTGATCCCTCGAGCACATAGCGGACGCTAAGCTCCCTGCCGAGCTGCTGCACGTCGACCGCCTTCCCTTTGTAAGTGAACGCAGTATTACAGGCGATGACGAATGTGCCACTGATCCGCGACAAGTCAGTGGTTAGGCTCTCCGTGATGCCGTCTGCGAAATATTCCTGTTCCGGGCCGCCGCCGAGATTAGCGAACGGAAGCACCACGATGGACAGGCGCGGCGTCGAGCTTCTTCCCATAACCATTCCACGCGCTGATGTGTTTTCATGTAAGTCCACAGCAGGTTTCGGTGGGTTCTCCGCCTTGGCCGCGAATGAGGCGACCGTGGGGCCGGGGACTTCCTGCACTGTACCAATGAAACGGAAGCCTTTGCGCGGCAGCGTTTTTATCAAGCGCTGTTTCTCGCCAGAATCGCCGATCGCATTACGGGCAGCGTTCAGGCGGGTCGTCAACGCAGCATCGGAGACGATGCGTCCGTTCCAAACGGCACTGATGAGGTCGTCTTTGCTGACGACGCGCTCCCGGTTTCGAACCAGGTAATCGAGCAGGTCAAAAACCTGCGGTGTGATCGACACTGCATCTGCCCCCCGATGCAGTTCACGCCGTTCGGTGTCAAACGTGTAATCCTCGAAGAGATAGCGCAAGCTGCCATTCCTTCTCAGGGTCACCTCTGCAGCACCCCTGGAACACGAAGAATAAGCCGCCGGTAAGGAAAATGTAAGCCGCTTGTTAAGCACGCCAGCGCATGTCGCGGCACGCTCGCCTGGTGAACAGTCGAGCCTGGACATATTGCAATGATTACGATTCGCGGGGCCACCGAGCTTGGACAGACAACCGCAAAGCGGCAGGTCTACAGCCCCTTAGAGATATATTGGGATGCATTTCAAGAGTGGCGCAAACGAGAGAGGCTGCGAGCCCGGTTGTGCCGCCTGAGCGAAAGGGAGCTAACGGATATCGGTATCACGCGCGGTGAGATCGACTACGTTGCCTCGAACCGAGGTGTCATAACACCACATCTTTCTACAGGATGGCAAAATGGCGGGGCTCTCATGCTTATGATGCTCTGCAACGCGTGCATCCTCGTATCCGGGAGCGAAGCAGAAGCGCAATGCACGGCGAGAGATGTTTTGCAGAACCAACTGAGGCTCACCAAGATTCCCTCGCCGACCATGCCGCGAGGGCTAGTCAGATCCGCCGTCGATGTTCCGGCGTGGAAGAAGATTACAGTAGGGACGTTTTCAGGTTCGTTCGCACTTCTTAACGCGTTGAGTGCAATAGGTTGTGGCGTCGGAGACTCGGCTGGGGAAATTCTTGCTCGACCGGCCTTTACCCTCAGCGCCACGAAAACAGACGTGGAGCTTTTTACGGTATCGGCGGCCGAACTCGGTTTTAAGACCGAGACTGCGTCCCTGGGGCAAATTTATGCCCGCGCTCAAGAGCTAGGTTTTGGACTTGCGACACCAGAGATCGCTCCGCAACTGAGGCTTCAATACTTAGATCAGCCAATCGGTGAATTTCTCATCATCGGAATGGAGCCGATCAAAACATGGAAGGGCGAGCCCGTCATTTTGACTGTAGCTAATGGCGGAGCGGGACTAATCCTCATCGGCCAAGATGGCCGCGCCGACGCGCAAATTTCTGTGGCATCACGTTTCCTCTTCGTGCAGTCCAAGAGAGCGGCACCTGCGGAGGCAGCACTCGTCCATCGCTGATATCACGTACACAGATTCAGTTAGACGCCCTTTTTCATTGCCAGAGTTCGCACAGCGTGCCCTGGCAAAGCCCCGTCACTTGCAGTCAGGCTGTCCTCAGGTTTCTGAGCATCAGTACCGACGGAAGTCCGTTGATGGCACTCTTGCGACATGCCGACGGACACCGAGAATGTCCGCTCATTGGGGAAGACCGGAAGTAGCCGGCGCCCAATGAAATCGACGCGAATGACCCGACTCGGAGTGCGCCAGGAAAGCTGGCAAAGAATAGGAGGTGAAAGTCCCCCATGGGGTAAGGACTAGCCATCCGCCCCGACCTCGAGTGATGCGCGGCGTCCCGCGAGGGCCGACGTGAAGCGCTCACAGGGGAGACCACGGGCCAAGTATTGAGCTGCGAAACGGGTCTAATTCCGAGGTGCCGATCTCCTTCCGTTGAAGAGAAGGCAACATCGTCCCATGGCGAATGGCTTGCATCGGAAGAACCTCGCGCAGTCGGAGATCTTGTGCACGTGGAGAGGTTCTTTGCACGGAACCTGGGAAGTCTCATCCGTGTCCGGACAGGCAAGCCGGGCCGGTTCATGAAGGCAACAGCCGAACGGTGAACATGCACGCGGATGAGAATTCGGACGGGGTCATAGTACCCGAGAAGCGGCCGAACAAAGAGGGCTTGCCCTCGGCGGAGGCCGTGGAGGGAAGGACCCCGCCCAAGGGGAACGGCGACGAGACGGCCGCGGCCCGGACACTGCGTCGGGACAACGCGTCGAACGGACTCATTGCCGTGCGCCGAGCGGCGCGACAGAGCAAGAGTGTACGGTTCACTGCACTGCTGCATCACATCACCGTTGATCTCCTGAAGCGGAGCTACCTGTCGCTTGAACAGGACTCCGCGCCGTGGCAGACCTACGGAGAGAACCTCGAAGAGAAGCTAGAGGACCTGCACGACAAGGTGCATCGGGGCAGTTACCGAGCGCGTCCGGCCAGACGTACCTACATTCCGAAGGCCTGCGAGGCCGCCCGCGGCGCGGAGAAAAGCAAGAGTTCAAGATCTTCATCAGTCAGGCCATCTGGCAGCGGCCAACTGAGCCCGGCAGCGCCGGCCCGGCGCAGATAACCATGCACGACGCCGTTGCTGATGCCGATCGTGCGGGCAATCGCCCGTTCCGGTAGGCCTTGAACATGCTTGAGACGAAGGACTTCTCTGTTCCGGCGCATCGACAATCTCTGGGTAGGCAGTGGGCTTCCTCGTTAAACGACGAGGCTGTCCTAAGCCGCTTGAGATGTCGGCCGAAGCGGGCGCGCGGGGCGGCTCACGATCCCGCGAAATCGGTGCTCACGATCGTCTGAAATCTATGCTCATGAAGCTGTGAAATCTATGCTCATGAAGCTCTGAAATCCGTGCTCACGATCCCGCGAAACGCGCACTTGATGGGATTTTTAAACTCGCGGAGTCTGGACTAGAGGCGCCCCTTGCTCCTCACCTCCGACGCCTTTCCTCTTGGTGTGCCTGTTCGACGACCGGCTCGAGCCGGTACACCTCCCCAGCAAGACCATCGGTAACAAAGTATACAAGGTTGTTGGAGTCGACGCGCACGTCACGAATGCGACCAAGTTCGCCACGGAGGAAACGCCGTTCGGAAGCGATCCGCCCCTCCTTCATGTCCAGGTTGACCAACGCTTCTCCAGCGAGCGCGCCAATCCAGAATCCGGTGATACGGTCGAGACCTTCGAGAGCCAATCCCGACGGAGCAATCGAGGGTGTCCAATGATAAACGGGCTGCTCCATACCGTGCTTGGCAGCACCCTCGCCAATCGGCTCGTCCGCATATCCGATACCGTGCGTAATGACGGGCCACCCGTAATTGCGGCCGGAGATGATCAAATTGAGCTCATCGCCGCCCTTCGGTCCGTGCTCATGCGACCACAACTGGCCGCTACGCGCATGAAAAGCGAGGCCTTGCGGGTTGCGATGACCATAGCTCCAGATCTCCGGCTTCGCCTCCGGCAGCGAAACAAACGGGTTGTCCCACGGAACCGAGCCGTCGGTGCGGATGCGAATGATTGACCCGGCGTGATCAGCCAGATCCTGCGCGCGCTCACCCTCCCAGCGGTCACCAAGCGTCAAAAATAGGTATCCATCGCCGGTCACAGCGATCCGGCCTCCGAGTTGGTTCGGGCTCGGCGCGGGCGGCGAGCTCTCAAAGATGACCTGCTTGTGCTTAAGCTTCGAGCGCGGCTCATCGAGCTTGGCCCGGAGCACGCGGATCGTGGAGGATGACCCGGTTCCGTGCACATAAGACAGGTAGATAATGCCATTTTCGCCGAAACCTGGATCAACGGAAACGTCGAGAAGTCCGGAGTGCCCGCTGAACAGGACGGGAGGGACGCCGGTTATTTCGCGAGCACTTGACCCCGGCCGGATGAGTTGAAGGCGGCCAACACGTTCCGTAAGGAGAATGGAGCCGTTTGGCAGAACAGCGATGGACCAAGGGAACTCGAACGGACCCGCAATTTGCACGGCCCCGAAATCCGCGGGCACTTCGGGAGCGCTGAGTTCTCCGTTTTCGGGAGCGCGAGCAAGGGTGCTGTCGAGCGGGGCGCTAACACAGAGAGCGAGTGCCACCATAACGCTGAACGGCCCGCTCCGGCGCGCGCCGCGATGATTCGCGTTCCGGATCATTCCCCTATTCCCCCAATCTCAGACTTGGCGACCGGTAAGGTGGTGCGGCGTGATTGACTCCTCGCACCGCTGGTGTCGCGCCGCAGACGGCCGTTGATCTAGCCGACGGGCGGCGCCTCTCTGCTCCTGTTGGCAGCGATCCCGAGGTTGCATCGGCCAAGCCGCGCGGTCAATTTGGAATCTCGGCTTGAGACTCTTCCTTTTCTGTTGCGGTTGCTGTGGGCATGTGGGCAACGCGGCGGCGTTGTCCAAGCCTAAACTGAAATACCGGGTCGGTGGCAACCATGAAGGGGCTCGCGAAAATCTCGGCCGCGTCACGGCGGCGGCCGCGCTGAAGAAGGCCAGGCAGTTCGTGCAAGAAGGCTACCTCGACGTGAGGATCTGCACCCCGCGCGGGCAGGTCCTGTTATCAGCGGGCAGGTCCTGTTGTCAGATGAATTCAATCATCTTGAAAAACAGGAGGAGACTGCCATGGCCAAAAGCCAGCAACGAGGCAACCGCGAAGCCAAGAAGCCCAAGAAAGAAAAGGTCAAGGTCATCGCCGCGGCGCCCAGCCAAAAGGCCGCGACCTGGCAGCCGAACTTCATGCCAGGGAGGAAGAAATAGCTCCGGTTGAACCGGTCAAGCTCTCAACGATCGGCTCCTATTGGCACCTTTGAGACATGGCGATCGGCCCTGACGATGTCCGTTTCCAGGGGAAGACCGGAAGTAGTCGGCCGACGACCAAAATGACGCGATTGACCCATCTCAGACATTTGCTGCCCGCTCATCATCCGGCATCTCTTGCGGCACCCTCAGTCGCTGCCGCGAACATCCTGTCATGCCTTTGAGGCGAGTGCTGCAATAGCAGCGACCAACAGAAGTCCGGCGACGCTCCAGACGACCAGACCGATCAGCAATTCGATAAACGGGTTCGACTTGCGGCCCCAAAGAGACAGAACCTTCTTGCCCGTATGATGGACGAGAAGTTCAAACGCCGCCTGGATCAACGCACCGATAAGACGAACAACGGCCTCAGCCATCTGAGCCTCCGTCGCTCATCTCGACCATCAGTGATCACTGCCGGCGTTGCCATCGCCCACATGACCACCAACGCTGTGGTCGGCGCTTTCACCATCGCCGCCCGATCCAGAGCCAGATTTAACAAAACCCCAGCGCTCCGCATCGACCATCATCGACGTGTAAAGCGCCCTGACAGCGCCATACTCAGGATCAGAGACCCTTAGTTCATCAAGTTTCTTTCTCAACTCAGCCAAATCTCTCAATCTGGCCTGCTTGTTGAAGAGCCAGTAGATTCCCAAGCCAAGCGGAAGCAGGGCGACGAGGCCGACCACGGCTGCCCAAAGAGCCGCCGGAGCTGCGATTATTTTCGTGACTGTATCCATGCCTTGTCCGCCCACGACCGGCTAATCGGTTTGTGCGAGAGGTCTATACCATCAACAACCTAACGGCGATCTGAACCAAATTACGAAAATTTGTGGGTTCTCGAAGTGTCCGAATGCTCTTTGCGAACATTAAAGCCGCGATCGACCATTTCCGCTGTTGGCACTTTTCGGACCGCACCGCTTCGTCGCATGTCCGCTTGGCGCCAGAACCGGGCCTCCCGTCAGAGTCAGGTTTCTGTGTGAAAAGTCTGTCGTTCAATTTGCGTGTAGAACATCTGTCTCAATTTCGTCGATGCGGAGACCAATTGCACTGGCAACCTCTGTCGGGAGACGACAATTGAGAAACAATTATGCACGTCGTTGGCTCACGCGGGTTTTCACACAGCTTGGACCCATTTCGGACATTCGCCTGTAAATCACAGGCCGTCCGGATCGGGTAAGACGACGGACTTCAATGCGGCCTCAACCATTCCAGCCGGCCTTGCGCAAACCCTCGACGAGATGAGCGTGATCCTCCGGCCGAAACCACGGAGCTCGCCTGCGGACATACATGTCGAATGCCCCCGGTGCGCGCGAGACGGCCTTCTCCAATGCATCCTTCGCTTCCGTTGTGCGCCCAAGTTGGCCCAGCGCCGCCGCGGGCCAGCGGTAGATCATCGGAAAATCGGGAAACGACCGGATCAGCCGTTTCGCGGCTTCGATCGAAGCCTCGTATTCGCTGCAGAAATATAGTCCGCATGCAATGTGCAATAAACGTACTGCCAGATACGGATCGCGGGGGTCAAGCCTGATACATGTTTCGAGAGCCGTGAGCCCTTCCCTTGGCCGTCCCGCGAAGATCAGCGTCGCGCCTCTGTGGCCATGCGCGATGGCCAGATTTGGACTCATTGAGAGAGCTCGCTCGATCTCCGCCAACGCACCGTCGGCGTCGCCGCGCGCTTGCAAGGCCCAGCCGAGGCATGAACGGGATTCTGCATCGGCGCCATCGAGCGCGACCGCCCGACGGGCCAAGGCCTCGGCCGAGCGTTGCGCGCTTGGCAGATCCAGCTTCTGGTAGATCGCGGCCGCTTGCAGCTGATACAAGGCGAGCGCGCTGTAGCCGCCGGCGAAGGTCGGGTCGAGATCGATTGCCTGCTTAAAAAAACTCTCTGCCGTCGCATCGTCGTCTGGGGTAGCTTTGCTCAGATGCCACAGACCGCGCTGATAGGCCGCCCAGGCATCGAGGCTCTCCGGTGGCTTGCGCATGGCGCGTCGCAGCTCGGCGTCTGCGATGGCGGGGGCCAAGGCGGTCGTTAACGCTTCGGTGAGTTCGTCCTGCATAGCGAAAATATCGGCGAGATCTCGGTCGTAGCGCTCGGCCCACACATGGTTGCTGGTTCCTGCCTCTATCAATTGCGCAGTGACGCGGATCCGATTGCCGGCCTTGCGCACGCTACCTTCGAGCACATAGCGCACGCCGAGCTCGCGTCCGACCTGTTTCACATCGACCGCTCGACCCTTGTAGGTGAAGGACGAGTTCCGGGCGATGACGAACAGCGAGGGATAGTGCGATAGTGCCGTGATCACATCCTCGGCGACCCCATCGGAGACGAACTCTTGCTCGGGGTCGCCACTCATGTTGGTGAATGGCAGCACGGCGACGGACGGTTTGTCGGGCAACGCGAGCGCCGGAACCTCAGGTTTGCGCGTCGCGGGCCGCTGGCTTGGATCGATAATACGGTAAACGTGGACCGGCCGGGCGATATTCTTCAGCGTCTGTTCGCCCGCGTCCTCGACGTCGAAAGACACCTTATCGCGCGCGTGACTGAGGACTGTACGTGAGATACATATGCCGCCGGGTTCGGCCAGCGCCTCAAGTCGTGCCGCGATGTTCACGCCATCGCCATAGAGGTCTCGGCCTTCGATCATCACGTCCCCAAGATTAACCCCGACACGAAACTCAATTCGTTTCTCCTGCGGTACGTCAGCATTGCGTTCGACCATGCCCTGCTGAACCTCGATCGCGCAGCGAACTGCATCCACCACGCTTGGAAACTCAATTAGAATTCCATCACCAGTCGTTTTCACGATGCGGCCGCGATGTTGCTTGTTCTTTGGATCGATCAGCTCGCGGCGGAGCACCTTGAGGCGGGCGAGCGTGCCCTCTTCGTCCGCACCCATCAGCCGGCTATAGCCGGCAATATCGGCAGCGAGAATAGCCGCGAGCTTGCGTTTGGTCTGATCTAGAGCCATTGGGGTCTGTTTCCCCAGTTCCTTATCTCCATACTACCACCAAATGCTTTGCTTTTGGGGTCATTCACGGGGGATGGCCCGCCGTGAGATGGGATATCGTCCGCACCGCATAGACGAAGTCCCACCCTTACGACAAGAGTTGAAGGTCATCGGCTTTGGCGGCGTGACCGAGATGTCGCCCCTTAGCTCGCATCACGAACAAGAGCCGCCGCAGGCGGGACCACCGATAGCATGCCCCCCGGGTCACAATGACAGCTCAGAGGAGGTGAAAAAAGCTGAGCGAATGGGTGATGACAAGGCTAGGACCTGACGTGCCCTTGCATTTCACCGCCTTCCACCCTGACTACAAGATGCTGGATCTGCCCCGGACGCCGGCCCTCACCCTGACGATGGCTCGCGACATCGCGCGCAAGGCCGGGCTGCAGTTCGTCTACACCGGCAATGTCCATGACGAGAGGGGCCAAAGCACGTACTGTCCGGGCTGTAGCGAGCGGATCATCGGCCGAGATTGGTATGACATCACCACTGTATGGTCCGGCCGCGCGTTGCAAGAGGTTTCGTCCACCTGGCAGATGCGGTCTTGCATCAATGTATCCGGCCTCTGCTTGGAGCGTGTGGTGCTCCGGGCCATCATGGATATCAGCGCGCATGCGAGCTGATAAACGGACAGGCCTCGAATGGGCCATTTGGGTCACCAGTGTTCGCATGCGCCTTGTTGAGAACCGCCCACGCGATCCGAGCGGTTGGCTAAGGAAGCGATGATGCGCCGAGAGTGAGCGACTCGGCAGTCCTGACCACCGCGGCGATCGTGGCGCTGCCGCCGCCGGCCAGGGCCTGGGTGACGTCATTAGATTGCATTCGGAGGCAACGCAGGTTGTGGCGTGCGCTCGGTGATCCGACTGGATGATAGCCATTTAACGCGGGAGCGCGCCGCTTCCATCTCCAATAGTCATCAGTTCGCGCCCCACCGGCGGGACTTTGATCGCTTTTTGACAGCTACTAATCCAAGCTCTCGCGCCTTCGTTTTCACCGAACCAACGTAGCGTCCAAGGGATTTCGATATTTCTGCCGCACTATGCCGCTGCCCGCTCATGGAGATCAGGCTTTTAACCTCTAGTTCGGTCCATTCCCGGGGCTTAGATGACTTCATCGCGAGCCAGATAATCTACGGAAAATCCAATGATGGGCTTCCAATCTAGGCGAACAGGAGGCCAGGCACGATTTAGAGGTCGTTCTATAGGCGAGTGCAGTGCTCTGCTGACAGGCTTGGATCCGGTCCCCTCTCGCTGCCGAAACTCTCGCACTCCGTTCAAGCCTAGTAGGCGCAGGCCCAATGCCGGCAGGCGATTACTACAACTCAACACGAAAATCCGAACAGCCAGAATAAAGCCGCTGCCAATCGGCCTGCGACCCACCGGAATCGCTTGCTGGCGCGCGACCACGAACGCCCGATAATGGCTCGGTGTTGTATTTTGGCAACCCGTGCTTTTGCTCACAGGCGATAAGCTCTGTCGTTTCAGGGGAGGCAGCATATGGTCGACGTGTATTTCAACACCAAGCGCAATCTGCTCGTTGTGAAGAAGGGATTTCCGATGCCACCTATTGGCGAGCAAGGGAAATGGCGCAAGAGCAAGAAGAGGGTCATCAAAGTCAGTGACGAGATTAGGTCAGCGCTTCAGAGCCAGGGCTACTACGTGCGCAAACTAAAGGACCTGCGCAGCAATCGGGACTAGCGCGCATGAATCGGCTCGTTCATTGGACGGCCCTTGATAGGCGTGCGATCTTTACAGCATCACCACCAACGAAGAAGCGACCGCGCCCTCTTCCGCGTCGTTAACTGCTACGTAGGCTGCTGGCAGGAACCAAACATCGGTTCGCCGGTTGAGCCACATACGCCAGCGGCGATGACGTGTTGCGGATCGTCTGTGACCGGCGGCGAGCATGACGACACGAACCGTCGCATCGCGTTCGCCCATTCCGCCTCAACAGCGTCGGCTTCGTCCCGGTTCGCCGCGCGGCGAGCCTGCCGCGTTCGATGATGGCAGTTTTCAGCGGTGCCGCTTTGGTGAATGGCTTGGTCGTCGGCATGCTGCACGCGGGAGCGACCCGGCACGGTCTATTGATCCTGATCAAGGACCGCGGCCGCGTATTGCGTAGCTTGCAGGACGCTTCATCACGAAAATCATGCTTGCGATCGCCCCGGCAGTCGAACCCGACTGCTGGGCTTTTGCTCGGGAGCGTGACCGCCGGTCCCGATACTGCTGAAAAATTTTGTAATGAGCGATATGGCGGGGCGCGGCGTTTCCCCGCCTGCCGACCCTGAAGCCAGCATCTGATCGCATCACCGGCCGCGCGTCGGCAACTTCGGCAGTCTGTCGGGGTCGAACTTTGGCGGCGGCGCGCTCGGCTCGAGCGTTGGCGGTTGTTGTTCGCTGAGAATGAGCGTTCCCTCAAGAAGCACGCCCGGAAACTGCTCAGCCGTACCAACGTAACGAGCGATCTTGCCGGGGCACGTACCATCGAGCTTCAGCTGGAGTTCATCGTTGCTACCGAAAACCGTATGCCCCTCGGTATGCCTTTTCGTCGTGATGGTCGCGGTGAATCGATCTCCGTCGACCACGCAAGTGCCGGTATAGGTCATGACGCTGTCGCGACCCCAAATTTTTCCCATCAGCGACATGGGCAATACCGGTAACTTGGCCCTGCGGGGTCTTGAACCACGCCGCGTAAGTGCCGTCTTTGAGCACGGGGGATTCCTCTCCCTCGGAGTTTCACAACAGCCCAGATGATCCGCACGCTTAGGGCTAAGACTCGGTTAATGGCGGCGTCCGTGCCATCCCGGGGGTGCAGGCGATCGCTGCGTCGGACTCGTTCGATTGAGCATAGAAGTGCCAACGTTCAGAACGACCGCCAGTGACCTGCACGGTCAGTTTGATGCGAAATGACCAAAGCGGACATCGGCTCTGAGAGGCATTCTCAATTAACGCGATTATCTGAAGTAATTTTTTAATACCTGGCGCTCACATTGATTGGGGGCGGATCAGGTATTGCGTACCGCCCAATTGTTAGTTTGCACTACCTATGAATTTCACGATCCGAGCGGTCAAAGACGGCGACACCACGGTATTAGTCCGAGCAGGACCCACCTTGTCCGTTGCAAAAGCGCGAGCACTTTCAAAAACGGGGTGGGCCGTCGAGATCATCGACGCCGATGGCGTGTCGTACCCACCATCGGAGTTTGATCAGTTGCTCTCATTTGACCGTCCTCGTGCGAGCCAATTGCACAACGTCCTGGATGTGGTCACTGATTTGAAAAGGCCCATCGAATGACCGCAGGTCCTAGCACGGTCGTTTACCTCCATGCCGTTCTTCCGAAGCATGGTGAGGGACGGTCGAGCACAGTCGATGCGGCGAGCTTTCGTACGAGCGAAATGACGAGTTCTGAAGTGAAGGCATTGGTGCCTGCCCGCAATTTCGATCAGTCGGAGCAGTTCTACCAGCACTTAGGATTTGAACTTGGCTGGTCTGATGGGACCCAAACGCATTTCCGGCATGGCAACTCAAGCTTCGTGCTACAAAAACTCAACAATAAAGAGCGCGCTGATAATGTCGTAATCCATCTGTTCGTGGTGGACGTTGAAGCTTGGTGGCAACACGTTCAAGCTCAGGATTTGAAGAACAAGTACGAGATCAAGGTAGATCCCCCAAAAGATAGGCCTTGGGGCATCCGCGAACTTGTGATCGTCGATCCAAGCGGCACTTTGTGGCGCATCGGACAGAGCATGGGTGGGAATCCATAGCTTCGAATGCTGCGAACGCGAAGCTGGGTCCATCAGTGGTCGGAAGAGCGCTCCCAGCGATCGGGTGCCAATCGGGACCAAGCAAGCCGCGGCGTGTACGCTTAGAGAGGTATCGGTTGAGATCTGAACCCGTGGCCCGACATGAGCCAATTGCAGTTTGTGATTCTAGACGATCGATCTGTCAGGTAGTGGCACTTTCTTCCAGCCTCACTGGCCGGTGAGCAAAAAAGTCTGTCGCCTATAGCTCCACCGCCTTCCATGGTAGAATACGGATGATTCCCAACTCACGTTGGGAACAAATCGCGTCCATTGCAGGAACATTTTCTGCTACCTAACGGCGATCCCTGCATGCGGGCTAATTTGCGATCTCAGAACGCCCAGAATGTTGACCCTAGGTATTTGTCGCATCTCGGCGTTGTCCTCCCTTTGACGCCTGGTTCTGGAGGAATCGAACACCCAGTTGATCCGCATTAACCCAAGCCAGTTCGCAGCGCCGAAACGCGAGACCAGGAGAAGAAAGAAGCAAGAAGAATTCCCTTGAGGGGAGTCTTTCGATGGACTCGAGGGCTGTCAATTTTGCCCACCAACTGAAACGTCCCACATTGTACAAGCTCTTCGCCAAGTCCCATCAATTGCCACTATATGGACATCAATGCCTTTCGAAAATTCGACCCGACCGCTCTTTCGTTTTTCCATACCGGACGACATAGCCGCGATGATTCCAAAAGCGCGTCATTGACGATGTTTATTCTGCAGATCTGACCATATCCATTCTGGCTAGTACTTCGTCACTACGATTTTGCTGTCCGGAAACCTATTGATCAGCCACGCGGTCCTGAATGCGAACGTGCTACGGTCGCTACACGGCGAAGTGCCTCCTGCAATGACTTCTCCGCGTCGGACAATTGATCCGACCGCATCACAAGCAAGTCGTTCGTCAACGCGATTTGCTCCTGAAGCACTTGACGTGCCTCACGATCATCGATCGTCCTGCTGACATCCGCGAGTATCTTGAGATTTCGCTGCAGGCTGTCGATGCTTTGGCGCAGCATTTCATATGCGCTTTTCACCCCAGCCAGTTCTAGCCTCGTTTCTCTGAACGGCAACTCAACGACACTGTCCCGTACCCCGTCGGCAGTCGCACGCGCGGTTCCGGTTGATCCTTCGTGCAATCGCACTACAGAACTCATCAATGCATCCTCCATTCCAAATCGAAAGAAAGCACCTTGGAGTGCAAGGGCGCCGTCAGGCCGCGCGCACCGTTGCGAGGAACTGGTCGACTTCGGTCTTGAGTCTTACGCTATCGTTCGACAGCGTTTGGGCCGATACCAGCACCTGACTTGAAGCGGCGCCGGTCTCGCTCGCGCCGCGCTGCACGTCAGCGATGCTCGAAGCTACCTGCTGGGTGCCTTGCGCCGCCTGCGTGATATTGCGGGAAATCTCCTGGGTCGCGGCTCCTTGCTCTTCGACAGCGGAGGCAATGGTCGACGAGATTTCCGATATGCGGTCGATCGTTCCGCTGATCTCCTTGATCGCGGCCACCGACTCTTGCGTCGCGGACTGGATACCGGCAATCTGGTGACTGATTTCGCCAGTCGCTTTCGCTGTTTGCTCGGCGAGCGCCTTGACCTCCGATGCGACCACGGCAAACCCGCGCCCCGCTTCTCCAGCCCGCGCCGCTTCGATGGTGGCATTCAAAGCCAGCAGTTTGGTCTGTCCGGCAATGGTGTTGATCAGATCGACGACATCGCCGATGCGGGCTGCAGCCTGCGACAAGGCGGTGACGCGGTCGTTGGTCTTTTGCGCCTGTTCCACAGCCGCGCCGGCGATTCTCGCCGCTTCCAGCACCTGACGGCCGATCTCGTTGACGGAGGAACTCATTTCCTCGCTGGCTGAGGCGACCGACTGGACGTTCGCCGATGCTTCCTCGGAGGCGGCAGAGACGGTGGTGGAGAGTTCCTGTGTACTTTCGGCGGTCCGGGTCAGCGTATTGGCCGCGGCCTCCAGTTCTGTCGAAGACGAGGACAGCGTCTCGATAATCTCTCCAACCGCGTTCTCGAACCGGTTAGCCAACGCGTGCATTTCCGTCTTACGCTGAGCCGCGGCACGCGCTTCCGACTGCGCCTGCTCGGCTCGCAAGCGGTCTGCCTCGATGATGTGGTCCTTGAAGACCTGGACCGCGCCCGCCATCTCGCCGATCTCGTCGGCGCGTCCGATCGCCGGCACAACAATAGATGTGTCGCCGCCGGCGAGCTTGCCCATGGCGGCGGTCATTCCCTGGATCGGGGTTGCGATCGAACGCGCCGTAAATAGCGCAATCATCGCGCTAACGCCCAGTCCCGCCGCGAGCAACCCCCATAGGACCATCTCCAGGAACGAAATACTCGCGTGAACCTCCTGTTGTTCTTGAACGAGCATCTTCTTCTGGTGCGTCTTGATGCCTCCGGAGCGAGTGCCGTCGAGACCCTTGGGCCCATCGAGCAAGTCAAGGATCTTGAGTGCGCGCGGCGCTGCTTCGGTAACGAGAATTTCGACGGGCGCGTTCCAGTTCGTGGACTCCCGGAGAGAGAATGTCTTTTCGTACAGCGGCGCAAGCTCGCTCCGTGCCCGTGTGATCTTTTCGAAGGACGCCAGCTGCGCGATGGTGAGCTGTCCCTTTTGCGCACCCACGGCGGCGAAGCCTTTTTCGAACAGCTCCCACGGTCCGGCGAACTTGTCCTTGTCGCTCCCCTCACCGGACAACAGGTACAGGCGCAGCTGCGCCATAGCGGCGGCGAAATTGCCGCGCGTATCTGCCATGGCCTTGAGCAGTCTCTTCCGGTCGGCTGTTGCCTCCAGGCCTTCCTCCTCGTTGATCATCCTGGTGATCTCGGAGAATACTACCTCGGCGCGTGGGTTGGCTTCGGCAGTCATGAGCTTCGTCGCCGGATATGCGTCGGCGGTGAAGGCCAGCGCCTCAGCCTTGTCCTGGGCAGCGCGGAACTCCGCGAGCAGTACCTTGGCCTCGGCCCATTTGCGCTTGTTTTCAGGGTTCGTAAATTGCGCCGCCTTGTCATCAAAGGCAGCCACGTTGGTGTCCATCTCCTTCCACATCGCCATGCGGTCGAGCTTGCCCTGAGGATTTCCCGTCAGCAGGTAGCCCCGCAACGTCGCCAGCGTGGAATAAGATTGCCGACCAGTTCCGCACTTGCCAGCGCCACGGGCGTGCGTTGGTTCACCATGCGATCGACGGTCGAGGAAATACCACCGACCGCGAACACGGTATATCCAGCCGAGAGCGCGGTGATTGCAGATACGGCGATAAAGCCAGTAATCAGACGGCCGCGAATACGAAAATTGAAAGACATGGCAGGGCTCCGCGGGTCGCTGGGACCCGAAATGGATTTGCAGAATGAATTGCGTGAAATGCGCTACGCGGAAGGTCGCGATAGGTTTCGGTCAAGCGCCGGTCTGATCAAGACCGGCTTGGGCACCTCACTGATTGAACTGGGATGCACCGGCGAAATGCCATACCGGCGCTGAATAAAACCAAGAAAGCTCTTCTGTCTTGAATGCGGTAGAGTCCCTGCCTCGAGCTTAGCGGCGCTTTCAGGATCGTCGAGAAGCGGCGCAAATTCGTCGCCGTCTTCCATCGACACCATGAGATCGACGCGGTGCTTGTGTTCTAACTGAATGCGGGCTGCCTTTCGATTATTCCACTTCATGACGATTCCCCGCAGTAAAGGCACTGAATTTGACTAAAGCAATTGCAGAACTCATAGATGAACGGCCTCGCCACGCGCAGCTTCAATGAGCTGATCGATCCTCGCCGACTACGCCAGCAACTGTTCTCTGGCCGCCCCATTCCCGATCTGCCTAACGAGCGATTGGATGCACATGTTTGCGAGGTCAAGAATAAGGATGGCGCGGCGCAAATCCTCCCTTGTGTGAATTTGCAAACCTTCAACGCTCGACAGCAGTGCGGCGAGGTTGGTCAAAACATCAAATGGTCTCTGGCGCGAGAAGTCAGGTCGGGTTGCCCGCTGGTGCGGCCCATGAGAATTTAGGGGCGTAGACATCCGCAATCACCGCACTGCTTCGTTATGTCGGAAGCAAAAAAAGAAAATGAATGACACAAAAACTCGAAAGCCACACACAAACGCACCACTCGGACAGCCCAGCTTTGACTAGCTAGGCGGCCGTGACAAACCGGCCTGTGTCGATCCGCCGTTGCATGCTCGTACAAGTGGTGGAATGATCACGCCGTAATGGTTAATCGAGCGTTATATATTCGGCTGTGATTGGTGGCATGGTACCGAGAGTTCACTGAAACAATGTCGAAATTCGGCAGGCCCGAGAAGAAGGCTGGGGGCTGGTCCTTTCCGCCGGCCTAGCTCGATCCGTATTACTCCGGTGGTCAAAAATTGATGGACGTCAAACTCCGTTCTGAGGTCAATGCCATAATGGCGATCCTACCGCGGTTGCCAACGCCAATTACGTGATGAACAGCGACGTTCTGCCAACGCTTGCCCCAAAAGTATTTCGCTTCAGCGACATTGATCAATATCGGACTGCCGTGCGAAATCTGGCCGTGGAGTTCACCCCGCTCGTGCGGAGAATCTCGGCTGCGCAAACCATCCTGCATCTGCCGGGTTGCGATATCAATTTCGCACAGTCCTTCCCACGGATTGCCGAAGGCCAACTTGCCCCAAATTGCACCGCCGTCGGATTTTTGATGGACGAGGGTTCACCCATTCGCTTCAACGGGGTCGAAAAAGATCGGTCGGCTATCGTGATCGGACGCAATGGTGCTACATACACTACGGTCGAACGGACCGAGCTACAATTCACGTCGGTTATCTTCACGCAGGAAATGCAAGATCGTGGGTGGCCCCAAGCAGGTCCGAATTGGAAGGTGTTTGAAACGAGCGCATCTGCGCATTATCGCCTCCGCGAACTGGTGAGGCACATCTTATCAAGCTCTTTGGGATTCGATGCCTCCGAAGTGGGCGAGGTTTCCTCGGCGATGCGGGAGTCCCTGGTTGCCGCCATCGATGCCGCATTCGCCAACGTTATTGATGCGAGGTGGACCTCTCGTGCGAACTCCATCGGGCAGTTCAAACTTTTCCGGGACATCCAGGCAGTATTGTCCGAGAGCATCGGGCGTCCAGTCTACAGCGGAGAACTTGCGCGAAATGTCGGCGTCTCGGTACGAACCCTGCACGATGCGGTTCAGCGACACCAGGGAATGAGCCTCCATCAATATCTACGCTTGAGACGGCTATGGCTCGTGCGCCAGCGACTGCTGGCAGGGATGGGTAGCGTCAAAGCGTGCGCACTCGCCTGCGGTTTTTGGCACCTGGGCGATTTCGCCAGGAGCTATCGTTTGCAATTTGGCGAGTCGCCTTCAGAAACTCTGACCAAACTTCAGCGGTAGAGGTCTGCCGCACCGAACTCCTCGATCTCGATAGTGCAGGTCGATTCCAGTACGACGTTCTAGAACTCCTCCTTCGCCACCTCGATGAAGAGGTCGACCTGTGGCCCTTCACCATGTCCTCCCTCCTCGCCGATGTCGGCATTGAGCTTGGTGTATTTGGCTGCTTCGCGTTCTGGCCGCCGTGGTCTTTGGCTCTCGACGGCTCATGTAGATCCGATCGTGGATCTCTCTGCCCCTCAAAAATTCACTCCCCTTCCCTTCTTAATTCGAGCGGCGGAAACCCACCTACCTGGGGAGCAACTGACACAGCCCTACGCGCCAGTAGCGGTAGGCACTGGCGGTCCAGTCAGCGACGTCCGACCCCAGGCGCAGCATGTTGCGGGATATACTCGCAACGACGGCACTTACGTGCGCCCCATGCGCGCGCACGCCGCTGAGAGGCAAGCCCCCGAACGGCGATTCGGCCGGGCCCGAGCACGCGAACAGATGATCGCGCTCGGGGAGATTGGTCCGGTCCTCGCCGGCTGCTCGTCTACTGCGGCGCCCACAAATGCTCGCACTCCGTCCTGATCGACGCCAACCGTTGGCCGGACAGCCTTTGACTATCCGATTCGGAATCGCTGTTTTAGGTCTGCGGACACCGCGGCGCCGACCTCAGGCCGCTATTTGCACAGGCGCACGTGGGCACGGGCGCATAACGCAGAAACCCGCCGGATTGAGGTCGGCGGGTTTCGTACTCTCGCGGGGGCTTGGGCGGGTTTCCGCGATTGGGCCATGCGTAGCAACCTGAGACTAACGATCTATTAAGTTTGCATCGGCCGGCACCCCCCAGCCCGACACGATAAAGTCAGCAACCGGACGCATCCCCGCCTTTAGGAACGGGCACTGACCGCCCACGTTGATATAAGCGCCACGGCCCGTCGCATGGCGCACTGGAATGACGGCCCCAGCGCTTCCCCCAGGCTGGGGCCGTTTCTCTTTCAGATGCCGGCGAGCCGACGGAATTGATTTTTATCCGACTCTCAGATTTTCGGCGGACGTTTTGCCACGGTTGCTCATTTCTTCGTAGCTCACTTTGGCACCCTCATTGAGGCTGCTCAGGCCGGCTCTCTCTACGGCCGAGATGTGCACAAAAACATCCTTGCCGCCGTTGTCGGGTTGAATAAATCCATAGCCCTTAGTCGCGTTGAACCACTTAACTGTACCTGTCGCCACGTCCGCACTCCGTTTTTGAATCAATGGCGACAGTCTAAGGGCGCCAGACGGTTCACGGCAAGGAAAACCCGCCGGCGTGAACCAGCGGGCTTTGGTCCCCGTCGCCTCAACGATTTTGGCGGCTCGATGCTGTCCGGCAAGGTCGCTGTTGGGAGACATTGCCTAGCCAATCCAGCGCCTGCTGCGACGTGTCGAAGCTTTCATCCTGGTCCGCCGCGGCATCGTCTCTGCCTTTAGAGGCAGAAACCATTCTGATTCTAGTATCCGGCCCCCCTACGGGGACAATCTGAACTGCCAAGATTGAATCAACGCTACCGATGATCATGCCGTCCCCAGTGCATTTGCCCATCGACGTGATGCCGATGCGCATTAGGCTGAGCCTATTCCGGCGTGCTTGCCCGTTGAGCGCCCCCTGAAAACAGTCTTGATTTATGTGGATACCAGCAAGCAGGTTGGCAATGTCAATCATCTCAAAGCGTTCTCAAACCAGGACCCTGCAATGAGTAGTTGGCAGAGAACGACTTTCGAATTCGATGTCATAGACGAGTTGAAGCCGCCGGGAGACTGACGTGAGGCTTTTCGCGACTAGCTAAAAGCAGTATACTACCTGCATTGCACTTTGTTTGTTGTGTTGAGGGCCGATTATGTTGGACGATGAATTTAAGAAACAGCGCGCCCAAATTGTGCGCGATCTTGCGGAGAAAGCCGACCCATTCATCAAAGAGTGTCTTCTTGATCTCGCAGCGAGATATGAAGACAACGGCCGACTCTCTAATGTCACTAAGACACCAAACGACCTGCAGTTCGGAAGCCATAACAACGGCGGTTCGGAACGTTAAGGCAGGCCAGGCATCCGCCGGCTTCTAAGGCGAAGGGAAAATGGGCGCAGCCGACAAACTTCACGAATTCGCAGAAATGTTAGCGGCGGCGTCTAGAGGTCGTTCGCAAGCCGCTTCAACCGTGGCCGACCCCTCACAAACCAATACAATTGCCCCAGAGAATACTACCGTCGACGGCGGCCCGGTAAACGACTTGACGACAGCAAATCAACCACTCTCACCACTTGCCGATCTTGATTTGGACACGGCAATCCGCCTCCGCTGGGCGCTGCGCGATATCAAAGCCAAGCGAACGAAATTAACGCCAGTCAATCCAGACGATCTGAAGACCTTGATTGAAGTCGACCTGGTCGAGATGCGCGACGACGTGCCCGTGCTTACCAACGAAGGTCATCGAGCGATTGATTAAAAAGCGGTTCTTTCTCGCCTAGCTTCCGGCCTGGCCACAGCCGACTGAATTGCAGTTCTCGCGCCCTCCTGCCCTTGCAAGCGCACGCCATGCGGTTGAAACTGGTCCCGCGGCGACGAGCTTGCGCAGGCGATCTCTGGCCTGTTCCCTCGCGACAGCGCTCATAGTCGCAGCGCGCATTGCAGCCAAGCTCCGGTGGGTCAAAGCCTTCAGCCGGTACACCATATCCTGCAGGCGGACCCATCGCCGTCGATCACCTCGATTGGACCGCTAGGAGTTCGAAAACCGAGGTAGTGATCTTGCGCGGCGAACTCGCCAATCCGTCGCGACGAGGGCGAGCCCGGGGCCAGATGCGCGGGAGATCGCGCTTGAAGAGCCGCCACCTTTACCGAGCATGCCAGAAATCGCCGGATTGGCACTTACCCCTCCCGCGAAAGGAATGAGGACAGCAGATGAACTGGCCACGATGATCCTCGATGACCTAAGCAAGATTGAAGGTTGCCCCAAGCGCGGGTTTAACGTGACGGTCTACGGCTCTAACCCGTGGAATTCATGGCTGTCGTTTGGCACCGCAGCTGGCCCGGTTCGCAACAGGACGGAACTCCAGACTTTCTGCCAGATCATTACGGATCGACTTAAGCGGCTCTACAACGTTTCGGGCTCAGGTTGAGCGTCTTCCTCGATGAGCTTTACCCGTGTTGTGACTGGCGCCGAGCTGTTGGCCTGATGCGCACTGTGTTCCAGAATTAACCTCCAGTGCGGACATCAAAGTTAACTGGCAAGCCTAACCGGTGTGTTTCATTGCCTCCGAACTAAACAAGTCTAGCGTGGTCGCAGTCGCGCAGATTGGACCAACGTGAACCCCACATAGACCAGCGTACTGCACGATTAGGCGTCGCTTCGTGTGCCCTTGAAGCGGCCCCGCCCAATTGTCTCCAGACAGAGCCGATCAATTGAGGCCGCCCTCTTCCATGCAAGGCTAAAACCACCGCGATCAACTCGACGCCTGCCCCTATGTGCGCTCAAACCTCGCAGGCATTCCACCCTACCAAGACGAGTCGCCAGCGCGGAAGACGCTCACATAGCATCGCCCGTTTCACTTACTGCGTCAGCCGGCACAACCAAAACGTGAGATTGGAGCGTTTTCATCGAGAAGGTCTCCTCGACTTCGAGACGCATGGTACTGTGGCATTCGCACGCCGCCGCAAGCCGCGATCGCTCAATCTCGATGTGGTCTCGTCGATCAGATCTGATCGCAGGCTCGCATCGCGCGCTTTGGTCAAGGCCGATCCCGCGGCTTGGTCGAAACCCCGTCGGTTGAGCAGCCCGGTCAATTGGTCGGTACCGGAAATTCGCATCAACTCGGCGCGCGTCGGCGCCAGCTCTCGCATCATCAGAACGGACCGATAGCTCAGGCCTGCCGTCAGTAGCCCGAAATGATTATGCTGATCATGATTGACGACTTGATCACGAAGCCGGCGCGCACGAACGCGTCGGGTGAACTCTCGCTCCGATCCATCGTGGGCAAGTTTGAGCTACCGTGAACCAGCGACGTGCAACGAGTTGGACTCAGCTCGTTGTTAGGCATGCCGCTATTTGCCCTGGCTACGCAATACCGGATGCTGCCGTGGTCCGGGAGATCAGCCGAAGCAAAGCCCCGCGTCAATCAAAGATGCGGCCGCGATTGAGGATGGCCTTTGGGTCCAGCGCAATCTTCAGCCGGCGCATCGTCTCGATCTCGGCCTTACTGCGGCAGAGTTGCAGCCACGGCTTCTTGTCGAAGCCGATGCCGTGCTCGGCCGAGATCGAACCGCCATGGTGGGCAACCAGCCGATAGATCTTGTCGGCGGCTTCCTCACCCTTCGGCGTCCGGATCACATAATGAAGATTGCCGTCACCCAGATGGCCGAAAACGATGAACTCGGTGGAAGTGTCAATGGCCCCGAGCGCTGTCTGGCCGGCTTCAAGAAATGCAGCCATCCGATGCATCGGGACGCTGATGTCGCATCCGGTGACATGATCACGGCTGCGAACATAGTCGGCACAGGAATCGCGCATGGTCCAGAGCGCGTGAAATTCGCGCGGCGACTGCGAGACGACGGCGTCGAGCGCAACACCATCCTCCAGCGCCTGCATCAAGCAGGAGGCGAACGTCTCCATGCTGGCGTCCTCCCTCGACGCCTGAACCTCGGTCAGGACGTAGACAGGCGCCGTCGCATCAAGCGGCCGCGCCATGCCGAGAAACGCGATGACACCCTCGAAGGCTTCGCGAAACATCAGTTCGAAGGCCGACACCGACGACCCCAGCACCTCCCGAAGCCGCTTGAGGAGTTCCAGCGCCCCCTCAAGCGACGGCACGGCGAGAAAGGCATTGGCCTCGACAAGCGGTTTGGGGTGCAGGCGCAGTCGTGCGCGCGTGACTACGCCGAGCGTACCCTCGCTTCCGACGAAAAGCTGGTTCAAGTCGTATCCGGTGTTGTCCTTGTCTAGGCCGCGCAGCGAAGACAGTATCGTGCCGTCGGCCAGCACAGTCTCCAGGCCCACCACCTGGGCGCGGAACATGCCATAGCGCAGCACGCGAATGCCGCCGGCATTCGTCGCGACGTTGCCGCCGATCGTCGCGGTGCCTCTGGATCCGATGTCGACGCCAAACAGATAGCCGGCCTGCTCCGCCGCTTCCTGCACGGCCTGCAGAGGCGCGCCGGCGGATGCCGTGATCGTGGCGCTGTCGCCGTGCACCTCGTCGACTTCAGTCATTCGTTCGAATGACAGCACCGCCTCGCCCTCTACAACACGATGGCCGCCCGAGAGCCCAGTGCGCCCGCCATGCACGGCAAGCGGCTGCGTAAAATCATTGCACGCGGCAAGGCAGGCGGAAACCTCGATGGTCGACCCCGGCCGCATGACGAAGAGCGGCGGCGCAGAGAACTTGCCTCTCCGGTCCTCCCGATAGCGCGCGTCGATCGCGTCGCCGACCAGCAGGGCGTTGCGCGGTAGCGCGCTTGATAGCCGTTCAAGTAGCACCGGATCGGCGCCAATCGAAGCCGGGTTGGCGCTGGCTGAAAATGGGTTCATCGTACTGCGAGCCAAAAGATAACTCGGTCATGAATCATCTCGTACCTCGCATGAGCTTTCCGCCGGCCCGCCTCAGCGCCTGTGGCTCGGCCGCAGCGCTGAGATCTCGATAGCCGAGCGCCGCGCTGATGGTCCGGGCCGCCTCCATTACGTGGACGGAATATTCCTTGATTTGATTGCGCTTGATGCGCGAGTCGGGGCCGGACATGCCGATTGCCCCGACGAGTTCTCCAGATCGGCCGAGGATCGCGCAGGCGCAGGCCGCGATGCCCTCGCGCCATTCGCCGTGCAACACCGAGGAAAAGCCCTGCGCCCTCGCCAGTTCGATGTCCTTGCGGAGGTCTTTGATGTTGGTGCGCGTTGTATCCGTGTAGCGCCTGAAGTGCGGGCGGAACTTTTCGAGGTATTCATCGGGCATGTGCGCCAGCATGGCCTTCCCGGTCGCCATGGTAAAAGCCGGTGCGCGCATGCCCACGCTCGTATGGGCGCGGATATGGTGAGCGCTTTCAATCTTGTCGACGTAGACGACGTCGGTGCCTTCCAGAACAGAAAGATGGATGGTCTCGCCGGTTATCTGGGCGAGCTTCTCCATTGCCGGGTGCGCTGCCTTGATGAGGTCCATGCGGTGAATGACGTGGCTACCGAGCGCCCAGATCTTAGTCGTGAGTTCATAAGTGCTGTGCTGCGGAATCTGCCGCACGTAGCCCTGGGACTGCAACGTTGCCAGCAGGCGGTGGACGTTGCTTTTGGTGAACTTCAATTCGGTCGCAAGATCGGTAATGCCGCGAGGCTGCTCGCTCAATGCAAGCGTCTCCAGCAGACGAAGTCCCTTGATAAACGCCTTATCCATTCAATGAAACCGAATCTGTTCACTCGCTCTAGCATGGTCCGAAGTGAAGCCATAGCCAACAGGTGACCGCGGTCTTCCGCACGCGGTCACCCGACTTGACGACCCATTCCTACTGGGCAAGCAGAGCGTTCAGCTTCTCCTGGCCATACTCCTCGTTGGTCGATTTGCCCGACGGCGACGCCGCGCCCCAGTAGTCCGGGCTCCACTCGATCGCTTTTGAAACGTTCGCAGGATTGTTGGCCCAGTAGCGACTGATCTTCCGGTCCGCCGCCTCGAAGACGACAGGAGACGGCAGCGCAACCGGAAACGACGAAGTCAGTTGCGCAGCGCGTTGGGGGTCGAGACGCCAGGAGAGCAGCTTCAGCGCATTGTCGTAGTGCGGCGCGCCCTTCGGAATCGAAAAGAAATCGTAATAGATAAAGCCCTGGTTCCACTCCAACTCGACCGGCGCGCCCTCGAGAGCCAGCTTGCTCATGGAGCCGGTATAAGCCATGCACATATCGGCTTCGCCGTCGAGCATCAGTTGCGGTGGCTGAGCGGAAGTCGTCCACCACTTCGCGATGGAAGGCTTGATTTCCTTGACCTTCTTCAGGGCGCGCTCCATGTCCAGCGGGTAGAGCTTGCTCTTCTCCACTCCGTCCGCCATCAACGCGGCCTCGAAGACAAACCGCGGCCAGGCAGGCAGGCAGCGTCGGCCAGGAAACTTCTTCACGTCCCAGAAATCGGCCCAGCTCTTCGGAACATTATCTCCCTTGTACTTCTCCTTGTTGTAGACGAGACCGACCCCGATCACCTGGAGCGCGACGCCCCTTGGTCGCTTGAGGTTGTCGGGCATGGCCGCAAGCGTCTTCTGAGCTGGCTCCGACAACTTCGAATAGTCGATCTTTTCAAGACAGCAATCGCCGAGCAGCTTGGTTTCCTGGTCGAAGATGAAGGTGAGATCCCACTGGGCTTTGCCGGCTTCAGCCTGCACCTTGATGCGTGGGCCGCTGCGAGCCTCCTGAACGGTAACGACCTTGATTCCAGTGTCCTTCTCAAAAGTGTCATACATTACCTTACGCAGCGCCTCGCCGTAGCCGCCGCCGGGATCCTGCATGATCACGACGTTGGCCTGTGCGGCCGCAAGGCCCGTACTCGCCAGGACCAGCACGGCCGAGGTTAAGGGCGATGCCAATCGTCCAAGGTACGTCATTCCCCGCATGTTCCTTCTCCTCCCGTTGGCTTGTTTCACGCCGCCTCACGCGACCTTGCCAACACAGGTCGCGCAAGAACGATGCCTCCCACCACCAGCAGTACCTCGAGCGTCGAGACCACGGCCAGCACCGGATTGAGCCGATAGTTGACGTCCGCCCATAACATGAGCGGGAGAGTCTTCAGCTGTGCGCTCGACAGGAAGAGCGACAGCACGAGTTCATCGAACGAGTGCAGGAAAGCAAAGAACGTCGCCGCCGCGAGCCCCGGTGCGATCGCCGGAAGGATGACCTTGCGAAACACCGTCAGCGACGACGCGCCATGAACGGCCGCGGCCTGTTCCAGCTTCGGATCGACAGCCTGAAGCGCGGCGGACAGGATGACCACGACGATCGGCAGCCCGCCGATCGCATGGGCCGCCGCCAGACCGAATATCGTGCCGACAAGATCGAAACGCAGGAAGAGAGTGTAGAGCGAAAGTCCAAGCACGACCGGTGGGACAATGACCGGGCTCACGAGCAGGAGCATGATCGCAGATTTGCCGCGAATGCTGCTCCTAACGATGCCCATGGCCGCCGACGTGCCGAGCGTGACAGCGATGCAGGCCGACATCGCGGCAACAATCAGCGAGTTCGAGAACGCCAGCATCCAATTGGAATCAGAGAAGAACTTCTCGTACCAGCGAACTGAAAAGCCCGGCGGCGGAAAGGTCAGGTAGCTCGCGCTGCTGAACGAGATGATCATCACGACGACGATCGGCAGAATGAGGACGGCGACTACCAGGCCGCCCATCCCGCGCACCGTCCAGACGCCGCAACTGGCAGGCAAGCGCCCCAGCAGCCTCAACAACGGCCAACCGATCACATCGGCGAGCAAGGTGCCGACCGTGCGCCGGTCGGGCCCTGCCCCGCTTGCGGTCGCTGCGGCCCTTGCCGGAGCCGCCTCCGACAGCTTGCCGCCGCCCCAAATGAACTCGAAACCGAGGAAATGGCCGGCCACAGCGACAACCGCCAGGGTGATCGCGAGGAGAACCACTCCGAGCGCCTGGAGAAAGCCTTCCGAGGTGACCGAATCGGCCTGCTGCGTGATGTGCATGGCAAACATCTGGTCGCCCGGCCCCCCGAGCAGCGTCGGCGTGATGAAGAAGCCGAGCGCGGTGACGAAGACCAGGAGGAAGCCCGCGCCGATGCCCGGCAAGGTCAGCGGAAGCAGAACTCGCCAGAACACCGCGATCGGGCCGGCACCGCTTGCGAGCGCAGCGCGTGTGAGATTTTGGTCGAGCCGCGCTACGTTGGAATAGATGCTGAGCACCATGAGCGGCAGGAGCACCGCCGTCATGCACAAGAGCACGGTGCCGCGGGTGAAGAGCAACTGCGCCGGTTCGCTGAAGATGCCGACCGAGATCAACAGCTTGTTGACCGGGCCGTTGCGGCCAAGCAGGACCATCCAGGCATAGGTGCGGATCAGGATCGCGATGAAATAGGGCAGCACGATCGCGGTGGCAATCAGCACCTGGATGATGCCGCGGCTGCGATGAATGAGGAGTGCTGTAGGATAGCCGAACAGCAGGCAGAGAAATGCAACGGTGACCGAGATCTGCATCGTGCGCACGAGCGAATCCCAGTAAAGCGGAATGGCGAAGACCCGCTCGAAATAGACCGACCACGTCGGCCCGCTCAGGCTGATCCGGATCAGATCGATCAGCGGCAGCAGGTAGGCGAATGCGAGGAAGGCCGCAGCCGGCAGTAGCAGGAGCGTCGAGCCCTTCAGTCGCCAAAGGCCCGAGACCACGAAGCGGCCCGGTTGTACGCCGATCGATGCCGCGGTCATGCCAACACCCAGCAGTCTTCGGCGCCCCAACTGACATGGAGGCGGTCGCCGACGGCCGGCAGCGGCCGGTCCGCGGTGTCGGTGCAGCGGATCAGCAACGTTTCGCCGCCCTCCATGCGCGCTTCGATGCGCAGGATCTCGCCGAGGAAGATTGCCGACGTGACAGTGACCAGCGCCGAGTTGGCGGTCGCCTCGTTCGAGACCGCGATGCGCTCCGGGCGCACCAGCACGGTTGCACGGCCGACATCGATCGCGTCGCGGCTCTCGGCGTTGAACACGTATCCGGCGCGGTTCTTCAGCGTCATCGTCGACCCGCGCTTTTGCACGATTTCCGCCTCGACCAAATTGCTCTCGCCGACGAAAGAGGCGACGAAGCGGTTGATGGGGTGGCGGTAGATCTCCAAGGGACGGCCAACCTGGACGATCTTACCGGCGTCCAGCACCGCGATTCGGTCACTCATCGTCAGCGCCTCGCCCTGGTCGTGCGTGACGAAGAGAATCGTGCTGCCGATCGTCTGATGAAGATCGCGGATCTCGATCTGAATCGACTCGCGCAATCGACGGTCGAGCGCGCTCAGCGGCTCGTCCATCAAGACCACCTTGGGCCTCATGACGATGGCGCGCGCAATCGCCACCCGCTGCTGCTGCCCGCCGGACATCTGCGACGGCGACTTCCTCGCATGTTCGGAGAGCCGCATGATCTCCAGCGTCTCCGCAACGCGGCGGTCGATGGTCGCCCGGTCGACTCCCGCCATGTGCAGCGGGAACGCGACGTTCTGCGTCACCGTCATGTTCGGAAAGAGAGCATAGCTTTGGAACACCATCCCGAAGCCGCGCTTGTGCGTCGGAACATGGTGGATCGGCTTGCCATCGACGAGAATTTCGCCGCCGTCGAGCTTCTGGAATCCCGCCAGCAGATTGAGCAGCGTCGTCTTGCCGCTACCCGAAGGCCCGAGCAGCGTAATGAACTCGCCGGGCTCGATGTCGAGACTGATGCGATCGACCGCGAGGAAGTGTCCGTAATTCTTCACGACGTCGCGGATGGCGATGCTCGACCCGATCGCGCTTCGCTCCCGATAGCGACCGCCATGCGATGCAAAGGCGCTCGCCTCGCCGGAACGCTCAGCGCGCAACGCCAGAGGCTCACCCATTCGCTCCTCCCCGTGTTCTATATTGTAGAACGCCATTCTGAATTATTGTTGGCCCGACACTCAGGCTTGTCAAGAGAGGAAGAAAAATCCGCTCGCCTGGCCGCGGGTCATCGCGATTTTTCGCGCAAGACGCGCGAGCTCCCCGCCCATACGTGTCGCCGGCACAAACGCGTTGACAGCCTCGTGGCGGTACGGCTACTTTTGATTTAGAACTGTGTTCTATAATATAGAACGCATCGAAGGAGGAAAATGGTGCTGAGCGATCTTCGCGCAATGGCGAAGCACATCGAGCCGGGCATGCGCCTGGCGCTGCCGGTCGACTATGCCGGCGTATCCATGGCCATGACCCGCCCGATCATGGAGCGCGGCACCAACAATCTCGATCTCGTCTGTGTCCCGACCGGCGGACTTCAGGTCGATCAACTCGTTGGAGCAGGTCTGGTCCGATCGGTGGAAACGAGCGCAGTCTCGCTTGGCGAGACTGGTGGCGCCCCCCGCTTCAACGCTGCCGTCAAGGACGGGGCGATCAAATTAAAGGACGCGACATGCCCCGCCATCCATGCCGGGTTGATGGCGGGGCAGAAAGGCAGTCCGTTTCTGCCGCTCCGCGGACTGATTGGCAGTGACCTGCTCCGCCACCGCGACGATTGGCGTGTCATCAACAATCCCCTCGCAGACGGCGGCGATCCGATCGTCCTCATTCCAGCCATCAGGCCGGATGTCACGATTTTCCACGCCCCGATGGCAGATCGCTTCGGCAATGTCTGGATCGGACGGCGCCGCGAACTCGCCGCCATGGCTTATGCGTCGGCCACGGTTCTCGTCACCGTGGAGCGTATCGTCGACGACAGCCTGCTCGCGAATGAGATGAGCGCCGCCGGCGTTCTGCCATCTCTCTACGTCACCGAAGTCGGCCTCGCCCCAAAAGGCGCGTGGCCCTACGGCCTTTGGGGCGAGTATCCGGCCGATACGGCGGAGATCGTGCGCTACGCGAAGGCGGCGCGGACGGCCGAGGGCTTCTCCGACTATATGGCTCACGCCCGGATGGAGCCCGCGTGATGACCGAGGTCCACCCGCGAGAGGTATTGATCTGCACCATTGCGCGGCTGCTCGATGGCGTGAGGCATGTCGCTGTCGGTGCCTCCTCCCCCATTCCTGCCGCCGGCGCCATGCTGCTCCGGGCGCTGCAGCAAGCAGCGGGCGATGCTGGCCCGCGCATTTCGATTCTGGGATCTGTGGAGCACAACTTCTTCACCAATGGCTCGGCCGAGCTATTCGACTGCGCGGGTCAAGGCCGTATCGACGCCTTTTTCCTCGGCGGAGGACAGATCGACGGCCGCGGCAACGTCAACCTGGTGGGGACCGGCGACTATCCGCAGTCGCAAGTGAGATGGCCCGGCTCGTTCGGATCGGCCTATCTTTATTACGTCGTGCCGCGGGTCATCCTGTTCCGCGAGGAGCACACCCCCCGCGCCCTTGTCGAGAACGTGGACTTCATCAGCGCGCCGGGCGTCAGCGATGACGGCGTGTTCCGAAGCGGCGGCCCGATTGCGCTGCTGACCAGCAAGGCGCTGTTCCGCTTCGACAAGACCCGTCCCGGCTTCGAGCTCCAGAGCATTCACCCCGGACACGACCTCGCCGCAATCAAGGACGCCACCGGCTTTCAATTCACCCATGACAGCCAACCGGAACAGACCGCGCTGCCCGACCGACACACTTTGGATCTGCTGCGCGGTCGCGTCTTCGACGAAGTGGCCGAGACCTATCCCGAGTTCGCCGCACAGATGCGGCGCGAGCTGCGCGAGATCGAGCGGCGCCTGTCACATGTGTCCTGATTTGCAGCAACACGGGCGAGCCCATGGAGACGGCGCGTGAGTGAGCTCAGGCGGATACCGCACTGCAGCCATTGGGGCGCCTACACCATTCTCGTGCAGGATGAACAGATCGTGGGCGTCGAGCCATTCGAACACGACCCGGCCCCCTCCCCGATCATCCATTCCATTTCGGAATGGGCCAACCCCGAACGCCGCGTATTGCGGCCGATGGTTCGTTCGGGTTGGCTGGACAAGCGCGAACACAGCGACCGGCGCAAGCGAGGCCAGGAGAAATTCGTGGCCGTTAGCTGGGATGAGGCGGCGACGCTGGTTGCCGACGAGATCCGTCGCGTCTCAGGCACTTATGGCAACGCATCGATCTTCGCGGGCTCCTATGGCTGGACGAATTCGGGCCGCCTGCACCATGCCTCGTCGCTGCTGAAGCGCATGCTCAACCTTGTCGGCGGCTTCACCAGGCATGTCGACACCTATTCCATCGCCGCCGGTCCCGTGATCTTGCGCCATACGCTGGGAAGCTCCGACGCGTGTGACGGGCGCGCCAACACACTCGACACCATCGCCGAACGCACCGAGACGCTGGTGGTCTTCGGGGCGCTGTCACCGCGGACCGCACAGAGCGAGGCCGGAGGTATCGGCATCCATCGGCTCGAAACATATCTTCGGAAGATCGTCGCGCGCGGCGTCAAGATCATTCACGTCTCGCCCCTGAAGGACGATCTGCCGGACTGGGTCGACGCCGAATGGTGGCCGATCCGCCCGAATACGGACACGGCGCTGATGCTGGGGCTGGCCGGCGAGGTCGTGAAAGCGGACAGGCACGACAGGAGCTTCCTCGATCGCTGCACGAGTGGTGCGGATCGGCTGCTGCATTATCTTGAAGGCGCGTCGGATGGCACGCGCAAGGATGCGGCTTGGGCCGCCGGTATCTGCGGGCTCGACGTCAACGGCATCGGCCAGCTCGCCAAGCGCCTGGTCGACACCCGCAGCATGCTGACCGTGAGCTGGAGCCTCCAGCGCGCGCATCATGGCGAGCAGCCGTTCTGGGCAGCACTCGGCCTCGCATCGGTCATCGGTCAGATCGGATTGCCGGGCGGCGGCGTCGGCTACGGTTATGCGTCCCTCGGCGGCGTCGGCGCACCTTTCAATCTCCTTAAGTCGCCCGGCATCTCGCAGCTCACGCGGCCGATCGACAGCTTCATCCCGGTGGCGCGCATCAGCGACATGTTGCTCAATCCCGGCACGGAGTTCACCTACGAGGGCGAGATCCGGGCCTATCCGGATATCAAGCTTGTCTATTGGGCCGGCGGCAATCCCTACCATCATCATCAGGATCTCAATCGCCTGTCTGAAGCCTGGACGCGGCCCGAGACCATCATCGTTCAGGATCCCATGTTCACGGCGACGGCGCAGCGCGCCGATATCGTGCTGCCGGCGACCACATCGATCGAACGTAACGATATGGCCGGCAACAAGCGCTCCGACCTCATCCTCGCGATGAAACAAGCCATCAAGCCCGTGGGAGACTCGCGACCCGACTTTGACATCTTCAATCTGATCGCCGGAAAGCTCGGCGTCGCCGACCGTTTCAATGAAGGCCGCGATGAAATGGACTGGCTTCGCTACCTTTACGAGCTGAGCCGAGAGGATGCTGCGCAGCGGCTTGGCTTCGAAATGCCGGATTTCGACACGTTCTGGCAGACCGGCTACGCGCGCTGCCCGGTGCAGGCCGGCCACACATTCCTGGCTGATTTCCGCGAGGCACCGGAGAAATTCGCGCTCAAGACCGAAAGCGGGAAGATCGTGCTCGGCAGCGAAACGCTCGCCAGGCTCAACTACGGCGACTGTCGTGCACATCCGGCCTGGATCGAGCCGGCGGAATGGCTGGGCAACTGCAGTGATCCAGCCGAACTGCACCTGATCTCGCACCAGCCGGCCGGACGCCTGCACAGTCAGCTCGAGACAGGCGCCTCGAGCGTGGCCCTGAAGCGCAATGGTCGCGAGCAGGCGCGGCTTCATTCTGATGACGCGGCGGCGCTTGGGATCACCGACGGCCAGACCATCCGCATCTGGAATACCCGGGGAACCTGTCTGGCCACGGCCCAGGTTACCGATACCGTGCGTTCGGGCGTGATCGTGCTACCCACCGGCGCCTGGTTCACCCCGCGGGATGACGAAGGTCTCGAGGCCGCCGGCAATCCGAACGTGCTGACGCTCGACGTCGGCACCTCGCAATTTGGCCAGGGTTGCTCCGCGCAGACGTGCCTGGTGAGGGCCGAACCACATATCGCAGATCAACGCGACGCCTTCGACGAATATCAAGAAAAGCTGGTTGCACTCGCGGCCGCCTGAGGGAGATCCATAAACATGACCAAGCCTGCCATCAGCCGCTTTCCTGTCCCCGAAATCTCGGATCTGCCGGACGATATCCGTAACCGCATTCTGGCGGTACAGGAAAAATCGGGCTTCGTGCCCAACGTCTTTCTGACGCTTGCGCATCGACCTGAGGAGTTTCGGGCGTTCTTCGCCTATCACGACGCCTTGATGGACAAGCCCGGTCCGCTCTCGAAGGCTGAACGCGAGATGATCGTGGTCGCCACCAGCAATGCCAACCAGTGCCAGTATTGCGTGGTGGCCCATGGCGCCATCCTTCGCATCCGTGCGAAAAACCCGCAGATCGCGGACCAGGTGGCGGTCAACTACCGCAAGGCCGACATCACCCCGCGGCAAAAGGCGATGCTCGACTTTGCCATGAAAGTTTCGATGCAGGCCTACGAGGTCGGCAATGCCGACATCGAAACACTGAAGCGCCATGACTTTACCGAGGAAGACGCGTGGGATATCGCCGCCATCGCTGCATTCTTCGGCATGTCCAACCGACTGGCAAACGTTACCAGCATGCGGCCGAACGACGAGTTCTTTGCCATGGGGCGCTGAAGCGCTTCGATCAGGATGAGGCGACAACTCCGGTGGCCCAGACGAGCTACGGTGATGCATTTCGAGGAAGTACGCCATGGTGAAGTCCTACGATTCAGACGTCGAGCTTCGACAATCCATCATCGACGCGTGTCGCGAGATGTCGGCTCAGGGTATCAACCAGGGCACGTCTGGTAATATCAGCGTTCGGACTGAGGACGGCATCCTGCTCACTCCGTCGGGTGTTCCTTATGACCGCATGCGGCCGGAGGACATCGTCGCCATGAAATGGGATGGCTCGTGGACGGCGTCGCCGGGCCACGTGCCCTCGACGGAGTGGCGCTTTCACCTCGACATCCTCAAGTCGAAACCCGAAGCGAACGCCGTCGTTCATGCGCATCCGATCTTCTGCACGATCATCGCAATCATGAACCGTTCGATTCCGGCCATCCACTACATGATCGCGGCGGCCGGCGGTAACGACATCCCATGCGCACCATATGCCCAATACGGCACCGAGGAGCTGTCACGCGCGGCCCTGGACGCGCTTCGTTATCGCCGCGCCTGCCTGTTGGCCCATCACGGGCTGATCGCGATCGGTCTGAACCTGCGCAAGGCCCTGTGGCTCGCGGTGGAGGTCGAAGTGCTCGCCAAGCAATATCACGGCTGCCTGCAGCTCGGCGAACCGCCGCTGCTGCCGGACGAAGAGATCGACAGCATCCTCAGGCGATGGGGGCAATATGGTTTGCGTGACAGCGACGGCGCCCAAAAGACCTCGGCGCATTCAAATTAACAACTCGGCACCAACAACTGCGAGACATGCCTCATGGCACACCGACACGACGTCAGCGTCTGCGGCACCTACATTCTGGATATTCTGGGCGTTCCGGTCACGGAAATCCCGGCCGGCGGCGGTCGGGCGCTGATCGATGAAATACGACTGACCGTCGCCGGCACCGCCGGTGGAACGGTTGTGCCATGCGCACGACTTGGCCTGAACGCTCGCGCAGTTGGCGCGGTGGGCACCGACGAGAAGGCCGACTGGGTGCTGAATGCAATGGAGCGCGAGGGCATCGATATCTCCGTCATGGAGCGGATGCCCGGCGCCCCGACGTCAGCGACGATCCTGCCCATCCGTCCCGACGGATCGCGTCCGGTCTTGCATGCGAGGGGCGCTTCTGCTCGCTGGCGCATCTCGTCCGAGGCGCAGAAGGCCGCCTGCCAGAGCAAAGTGCTGCACCTTGGCGGCGTTGGCTCTCTGCTGGCGATGGACGGCGCTCCGTCGGTGGCACTGCTGCGGGACGCCAAGGCTGCCGGCTGCATCACGACGCTGGACCTGATCCAGGCACGAAGCGAGACGTTGGCGCTGGTCGAACCGCTGCTGCCCTATGTGGACTTTTTCATGCCAAGCATCGACGAGACCCACGCCATGGTCGGAACCGACGATCCCGTGGCTTGTGCGCGAATCTTCATCGACAAGGGCGCCGGCGCCTGTGCCATCTCGCTGGGAGAGAACGGATCCTTCGTCATGGCCCGCGAAGGGCGGCAGTTCACATTGCCGGCATTCGAGGTGGCGGTGCGCGACACATCCGGCTGCGGCGACTCCTATACCGGTGGCTTCATCGCCGGACTGGTCCGCGACTGGGATCTGCTCGACTGCGCAAAGCTGGCGACAGCAACGGCCGCGATCGTCGCAACGGGCCTGGGCTCCGGTGCCAATCTCGTGTCGTTCGAAGACACGATCCACGCGATGAATACTCTGCCCGTCCGAGGCGCCGCTCGCTCTTAGTCCATCGACATCACGTTTATTGAAACAGGAACACAACATGACCAGACATGCCATCGTGACAGGGGCCAGCCGCGGCATCGGGCGCGCGATTGCCATCGGATTGGCCAATCGGGGCTACAGCCTCGCGTTGAACGACATCCCGGCCCAAGAGGCGGTTCTGCTGGAGACCATCGCTGAGGTGAAGAAACTGGGCGGACAATGCATCCCCGTCCTGGCCGATGTCAGCAATATCGGAGACTGTCAGCGCGCGGTATCCGAGGCAGTACAGGGTCTTGGACATATCGACGTTCTCGTCAACAATGCGGGGATCCTGAGATTGGCAATGATCGACGAATTGACACCGGAGATCTGGGATCAGACCTTTGCCGTCAACGTTCGCGGCGTCTTCCAGATGACCCAGGCCGTCGCGGCGCATATGAAGGAGCGCCGCTATGGACGCATCGTCAACATAGCATCCCTCGCCGCACGCACAGGCGGTCCAGGGCAGTCACACTATGCCGCATCAAAATCCGCCGTGGTCGGCTTTACGCGCGTCACGTCCATGGAGTTTGGCGGCCACGGAATTACCGTCAATGCCGTATGTCCCGGCATCATCCTGACGGAGATGGGTCGCAACAATTTGCGCGATCCGGAACGGGTGACGTATTTCGAAAAGATCACCGACCTGCATCGACTCGGCGAGCCGGAAGACGTTGTTGGTCCCGTCGCATTCTTTGCTTCGGACGACTCGGCATTTGTAACTGGCCAGGCACTCAACGTGGATGGCGGAATATTCTATAGTTAGTCGATATCCTCGGACGGTCGGGAATCACAGCGGCCGATACTCAGGTGGGGGCCAACATCTCTAGAGACTCGATCCGCGTGCGATCGGCATGAGCGGAGACGTTGATCGGAAACCTGTACACGCCCTCTGCTCGCTTTGGCGTGACCGTTGCATCCCATACGCGACTATACGCTTTGCGTCGATTGTGTTGATTCTGTCTGCGGTTGATCAAGGCTGGCCAGTTTGATTCCATCCTTCTGTGTTTTGCGGTCAAATCGACCCGAATGATCGTTACGGACATTCGGTGAGGAGTCCGGGCCAGAGCATTGGGGCCACTGGCTAAGCCAGTCCATTCCTCTGCAACTTGGCCGAAGGTGAAAGATCGACCTTTGCCGTCATACAGTCCTTGAGGCGCTCAGTCGCGATCTCGTCAATCCGAAAACGGCGAAAATCAAAGCAATGCCTGAAGCGATCGCTCGCACTTGATTCCAGAATTGCCATCGCCCTGAATAGCTGTCCCAAACCTCCCGAGCGGCATTAACGTCTGCCGGAACAGGCGTCACCGCCAACGTCTCGTTCATGGGAACGTTCACTGCCATCGTGAGGAAAAGGCCGAAAGCCATATAGACCGCAGCCGCGGCTAGGAACCACAACGCAGCCAAGATTTGACCGGCAAAGCGCATTGCGGCCGCCGTGAAAACCAAAACTACCGGTGTCAGGAAAAATGCAGGAAAGAACACCGCGTTGCGCACTGAGGCATTCATCGCCTGCATGGCAGCGATTGCGACACGGGGATCCGCCTGATCGAGCCCCCACATCGTCGAGCAGACCCAAGCATAGAAGGATCCGAAAATCGCGCCGCAAAAGACGATTGACGCGATCGACAGCGCCAGGAGCATTCTCGACATTGCAGGCCTCGCTTAGGGCCGATCGTTCTGTTCTCACGACCAATGCAAACCACCAATAGGAAAAATCATCCGCAGAGCGCGTGACCTTTGTCAAAACTACAGTGGTTATGGGTGATGGGTAAGATACGAGATTTACGCTCTTGGCACTTTTCGGGAAATTCGGACATCGGCACTGAGCGTTTCAGGATTGGACGATAGAGCGCGTCGATTGCCGCTTGTGTACCTCTTGCGGAAGATCTTTCCGCTTGCGGCTGGGCGTTTCAAAACCGCGGTGTTGGCGGTGCCCGGCGTAGATTGAAAGGGTTGCCCAATATTACGGAATTACGACCGAGCCCCTAAGTAGAAGCAAAGCCCCCAAGTAAAAATACGAGAGGACAAATCGTGGTGCTCTTGGTAACGCGCGACGCCAACCGATTTCGATCCAGGCCGTCGTGCTCACCTTGAATCCGAAATGAATCATAATCATTGAAGGAATTGCCAGCCACAATGAAGCGCCATACGAGCGTTGGTAATCGACTGTTAGCTGGGCTGCCGTCAGCGGACCTTGGTTTACTCGCCCCTTACTTCGAGCAAATATCGCTCAAACGAGACGCGGTGCTGGTGCGATCGGAGTGACAAGGTCTATTTTCCGCACAGCGGGACGATTTCGTTCATGCTCGAAATGCCGAACGGAGAAACAGTAGCAACCTCCGTCATCGGGCCTGAGGGAGCGGTGGGCATGCTGTCAGTGCTCGGGCCCTCGCATTCTCCTACCACGGCGGTCGTGCGCGTGCCGGGGATCGCATCGCAGATCTCCGCATCAAGGTTTCATGCAGCCTTCGGTCAGAGCAGCCTCATCAAACAGGCGGTCCAGACCCACACAAGGGCAGTGTTGATGCAGCTTCAGCATGTGGCCGCCTGCAACGCGCTGCATCCTGTCGAAGCCCGCATGGCCCGATGGTTGCTCCACATTCACGATAGGATCGACGCTGATGCTATATTGCTAACGCAGGAAGCGCTTTCAGAGTTGCTTGGAGTACGACGAACGACAGTGACGCTGATTATGCGCAAACTACGGGCGTCGGGTGCTGTACGACCCGGCCGGCGGGGCTTGGTCGAGATTGACAGACCGCGGCTCGAAGGAGCGGCATGTGAGTGCTACAAGGTCATGAGCTGCCAATATCACCAGATTTTTTCCGCTGGATACAGCGAAGCTTCGCAGTTAGGCCGCTCCGGCAACCAAAACTCCGGCGATCTACATTCCGTTTTGGCCGAATAGGAATCCACGATCGTTCTTCGTAAAAACGATGCATCGCCTCCCGAGTAGGCTCCACCTGCCGCGATCCCCAGAAGAGCGACTACCGCCTTGCTCCGCATGGCTTCATTCAGCCGAGTGCCGGATGATTTGGCAATTACCCATTGGCAGGGGTTCCGTCTCCAAGAGAACGACGGAAAACGCATTGATTGTTCGATGTCCGTGTTCTGCCTTATGCCTACTTTGCCGGTCCGGATTGCGCGATCACCGAATCCAGCGGGTAGACAACAGGAGAAATAGCGCCCGATTCCCCCTGTAGTTGGCCGCCGGTCGGGTGCTTTCATAACCGCCCATAATCGTGGCCCCATAGCGGTCACAGACCCGCCATTCCCACTTGGTCGGGCTTCGCCTGGTAATCAACACTTCCAACACGGTCGCGTCCCGCATCCCCAGTTGCGTACCATCAAGATTACCAATGGGCCTCAAGGTGTCGGTTCGCTTTTAGACTCTCAGCCGTAGTTTGGTGAAAGGAGTGTTTGAAACAGTGTTTGAAACACAGCGTGTCTAGCGATGTCTTAGCGACCCTTCCGGTGGGCAAGCCACAGCTCCTACTTGAGCACCCGCTACACCATGGTGGTATCGATACCCGAGCTGCTGAGCGATCCTGAGGATGCCATCACGGCTGGCCTGCAGTTCGACAATTCGCGCCTCTACAGCGGGCTTGACCCGATTCGGCCGAGCTTGGCCCATGCGTCCTAGCGCCCGTGAATAATAGCGCCTGTTTGATGCGGTGAAGGAGTCCAATGATCGCGCCATGTCGCAAGCAGCCGTCCTGATGGCTTTGCCTCGTTTTCGGTGACCGACGGTCGACGCAAGGACTACCTGGCCAGCGCGACGTCCTTGAACGCAGCCACCAGGGCCGTTTCCAATTTTCCCTGAATCCTGGAAAGGATGCCGTATGCCTCCGCCCCAGGGCATGGTCGGCTTGTATTGCCGGTGCTCAATCAGCGCGGCGAAGATGTCGGAAATGGTCAGCATTCGGACGATGTCGGTGATACTCTCGGCGCAGAGCGCATCCGGGTATCCGCTGCCATCGAGATACTCGTGATGATGCCGGACAGCATCCAGGGCCTCGGCGGAAATACCGGTCTGGGCTTTGAGGAACTCGTATCCTGCCACCGGATGGCTCTCGATAAGTGCGCGCTCCTCGGCGTTCAGCCGTCCGGGCTTGTCCAGGATCGCCCGATATCATGAAACATGGCGGCGGAGCACAGCCGGTCAAGATCGGTTCGCCGTAGTCCCAGGCTAAGTCCAAAGTCGATGGCCACGCCGGTTACGAGGAGGCAATGCTGGTAGGTCCCCTCGTGATGGCGCCGCACGGTCGTGAGCCATTCAGTGAGCCCGTGCTCTGTGATGCGATCGGCGATTTTCCTGCCAGCTTCTTTCGTCCCGATCACATCTATCGGCTCGCCCAACGACACCGCGGTGAACATCGATCCAATGGCGGCAGCGGCGACGTCAACCGCGTTGTCTTGCTGCGGCGCGCCGGTTGGCGAGGAGCATTCTGGGGCTGCCGGATCGGCCAACGCAGCGAGCAATTTGGACCGGTTGATTGTGCCCGTTAGGGCGAGCGTGGCTCCCAGGGCATAGGCCTGCGAGATGCAGACGTGGGACGGCTCTTCGACAAGGAATATGCGTTTTGGCACCTTGGCCATGCGTGCACTCCTCTTCTTGAGAGCCGCGATGTTTTCGACGACACGTAGATCGGCCCGGACAACCACCGCATGAGACTCCTGCGAGAGCTTTGCGTCGACGTCGAGCCGTTCCGCTGCTACGCGAAATCTGCGGTCAAGAATGCCGCAAAGGTGGGACAACTTGGCGGCATCATCCGCCAGAACATGCACAAACATGCGGGTCGTCTCCGTTGAGCGACTTACTTGCGCGTCTTCATGCCCAAAACGAGCCCCGATCCTCAGGGGGCTCGTTCAACCATATCAGCGCCTCCCGCAACTCCAGGAATACGACTCGCTCTTTTGCGGTTGATGATACCTCTCCGCCGGAGAGGTAGAGGAGGAAGCCCTTACCCTCGTCATGAAACAGAGCTTCTTTGGCCTCAAAAAACTGCGAGAGAGGGGACATCGATGAAGGAGATCGTTCGCGAAGAGACTAGCTGCATGTGAATCGCTCGTCATCCTGGTCCTGCAAGATTGACTTATTGCGCACGAGCGGGATGGTCATTCTTGCCCGGGTGCTTTTTTGTCTTCTCGGTGACGAACCGCACGCCTACCTGTGACCCGTTGACCCAGACCAACTCGCACCGGCGAAAGGTGCCAACAGTGGAGGTCGCGGGTCGCCGCCCAATCGATGAAATCGCTGGTACCGCGAGATCGGACAGCGCGTTATTCTGGAAGGCCGGCTTTGCGGAAACCGTCGATAAAGATCTGATCATGCCGTCGGCCGCTACGAGCTACCCATTCAGAAATGCGAAAATCGGGTTCGAGTTCGAGCAAACAGGCCGCTGCCTTCCTCGCTTCTGCTTCGCGTCCCAGATGAGCCAGGGCCGTCGTGAGGCAGCGATAGGACGCCGCAAAAGTCTGGTTCTGGCTAAGAGCCTTCTTGACCGCGGCAACCGCCTCATCGAAACGACCAAGATCGATGAATGTAACGCCCATTTCTGTAAGCCTTAGAAATAGCAACGGGTCAAATGGGCTTAGTCGAATGGCGCGCTCAAAGCTGCGGATCGCCTCTTCGGGCTGCCCCGCTACTCGGTAAGTCCAACCTCGCTGGCCCCACGCGAAGGCTGCATTGGGATTCAGGGCGACCGCACGGTCCACCATCTCCCTTGCAGTATCGAAATCGCCAGACCAGGCCGCTGCGTAGCCAAGCATGCTCAATGCCAAGTGGTCGTTCCCATCGATGCTGAGTGCCAACCGGAGAAGCCGCAATCCTTCGGCAGTTTCCGACTTCGGATCGGTCGCCCACCCCTGAGTGACATTTTGGAGGTGACCACTTCCTGCAAGGGTTGCAGCAAAGCCATACTGAGGGTCAATCTCCAATGCGCGAGAGACAAGCCGAAGGGCCTCGGCCGATCCGCCCCGAGTAAATGAATAGAGATGCGGTATTGCTCGAAGACAAAGGTCGTAAGCGCTGAGGTTTTTCGGCCGACGCGCGGCCAAATCGATTTCGGTTTGAAACATTTTTGGTTCAATGGCAGAGACGACACTTTCGGTCATCCGATCCTGTAGAGCGAAGATATCGCTCAGATCACCTTCGAATCGATCGGCCCAAAGGTGCAACCCGGTGGCGGCATCAATCAACTGGCCGATGATGCGGACTTTTCCGGCTGCCTTGCGCACACTCCCTTCAAGCACGTAGCGGACGCCGAGTTCGCGTCCGACCTGCTTAATGTCGACGGCTTTTCCCTTGTAGGTAAAACTCGAATTGCGCGAGATCACGAATAGAGGTTTGAACCGTGACAACGCAGTGGTGATTTCGTCCACCATGCCATCAGCGAAGTAATCCTGATCGGGATCACCACTCATATTCTGGAACGGCAACACCGCGATGGAAGGCCGATCAGGAAGAGCAAGCTGTTCAGCGTTATCAACGAGCAGGCGATTCGGCAGATCTATCCCGGTGCAACCTTTTGGAACGCACCAGACCCGCATCGGTTCGGCGATATTCTTCAAAGAATGCGAACCCATGTCCTCAAAGGTGCTATTTACTTTGCCCCGAACTTGCCGGTGTGCATCGTCGGAAATGCTGATGCCGCCAGGCTCTGCGATCCCTTCGAGACGGACTGCAATATTGACCCCATCACCAAAGATATCATCGTCTTCAATGATGATATCGCCGACGTGAATGCCGATGCGAAATTCAATCCGTTTGTCCTGCGGTACATCGGAATTTTGTTTGGCCATGCCGCGCTGAATTTCGACAGCGCAGCGTACGGCGTCTACGACGCTCGCGAACTCAATGAGAGCGCCGTCCCCGGTGTTCTTGACGATGCGCCCGCGATGATCAGCAATTTTGGGATCGAAAAGCGTCTTTCTCAGAGCTTTCAGTTGCGCCAGCGCGCCTTCTTCATCGACCCCTATGAGGCGGCAAGAGCCCGCGACATCCGCCGCCAAAATGGCTGCCAGTCGCCGCTCTACATGCTCTCTGCTCAAGGTGCTCCCCCATGCTCGGGGAAAAAGATCATATAGCAGAATTTTGGGTCGATGTCCGGCTAGGCTCACCGCGAAATGGGTCAATCGCGTCGGCTTGCTGATATCCGAGCCACTTCCGCTTTAATCCCTCATAGCCGACGTTCGCCGGCAGGATCGGCAGGTCCGAAAAGTGCCGGCCAAGCCGGACCGACCCGGATTAGCAGTTCCTCCGGTTTCGCCATCGCCCGCGATCATGTATTCGGCTAGGATCTCCGTCGGACGCTACTTACTCGCTCATCAACAACGTCATCAGTTGGATGCGCTCAGGTCCTTTCAGCCAATTCCTAATGCCGCCACCGACCCTCGGAATCATCGGCCATTCTTATGGGGCACTCTACGGCGGGCAATTGGCTTTCACAATCCCAGCCACCGCCTACGTGTCGCTGGGGGGGTGTTTGGGAGAGTTGGGCAATCTCCAGTGCGCCGCGGCCTCTCGATACGCTCAGGGTGCCAAAGTTGATCGCCTGGGGAACGCGAACCCAGGATCTAGTGGAAGTCCACGCCAACGCATCGGGGTACTGGGATGCTCTCATTGAGCCGAAGTACGGGCTAATTTTGCGCGATGGCGCGCATTGGGACTACGTCCCGGCACCAGACACGGACTGCGACGGATTGGAAGGCCCATGCCATCTGGTTGCCGATATTGCTGCCGACGTTGGCGCGTTGTTTCTCTCCAAATACATGCCCCCAGAGGAATTCGGCACATCCTTCCCGGGCTCCATTCCCGACGACCTAATCGTTACCTCGTGCGACAGGATGCTTCATTCACCCTGGTGTTCGTCCAGAGCAGCGGCGTACCAAAGGCTATTGAATCCTTCTTCGATCGCCCAGCCGACGTTCCTACCGCGCGATCTAAGCTTGTCGAGACGCTCAAGGTAGATCATACGCTCGGCAGGAGCTAGGCTTGATACGATTTCGAGGGACCGTTCGTACATGCGGATCAAAGCAGCAAAATAGCCTTCATCTTCCGTGTTGTAGGAGTCTAGAAAGCCGAATGCCTCCTCGCAATAAAATATCGACAGTTCCGCTATTCCATCCGAGCGCCCGATGGCTTTCTTGTAATCCGCAATCGCCTTCTTGGCTTTCGAAACCGATACCGACTGGCCTTTCATTAGGTCCGGGGATATCCATCTCGAAATACTCGCCTTGAAGGGCTGGAGCTGATCATGACCCAAGCCCAAGCGGGCGTGCAAGAATGCCTGGTTGTCTTTGCTCGCAGTATAGAGGTCTTGCACTAGTCCCCGAAGGCCCGCGCGATCGAAATCTAGGAGCGCGGCCTTAACGTCGCCCCAAGTTGGTGACGCATTCTTGCTACGGACCACGGCCACGAACCCTTCAAAGATGTTGAACGAGCTTCTCGGGTGCTAAAGATACACGACTTACGCAAAAGGAGCAGATTGGCCGGGTCAAGGATGCCTAACCAGTGGCACATGCTCTCCTCCTCTGTAACCGAGGAGTATGACCATGCAGAATCAAGTAAATGCTGCGCTGACGCCTGATAAACGCCTGCCCTGGAACAAGGGAAAGCTGACAGGGGCAAAGCCACCGCTGCGACCCAAACACGTCTGGTCAATCCGGACGAAACTCCAGATCGAAGGCCGCACTCGCGACCTCGCCATGTTCAATCTGGCGATAGACAGTAAGCTTCGCGGCTGTGATGTTGTCGCCATCCGAGTCGAGGATGTTGCTGCCGGCGGGTACACGGCGGATCGCGCAACTGTCCGCCAAAAGAAAACCGGACGGCCTGTCAGATTTGAATTGAGCGAGCAGACTCGCCAGGCAGTCGATGACTATCTAAAGGCCGCCAACAAAAGGCCTGGTGAGTTCTTATTCACGGCTCGTGGTGGTCCTAACCGCAACATGACAACGCGCCAATATGCCCGGCTCGTGTCGGAGTGGATCGGAAGCATTGGACTGGACTCAAGGCTGTTCGGGACGCATTCATTACGACGAACGAAAGCTACCCTGATCTACCAGCGGACTGGTAATCTCAGGGCCGTCCAGCTTCTGCTTGGGCATACCAAGATCGAAAGCACGGTCCGGTATCTCGGCATTGAGGTCGATGACGCCCTGGCAATAGCGGAACAAGTGGATGTCTGAAGTACCCGGGCAGAGCGGACATGCTCTGCCCGCCTTCTCACCGCCGGTTTGGGCCAGAAGCGGGCTATTCGCTTTGCGTTGGGGCAAGGCACGCCAGAAATTGCAATTTCGGCCAGTGTAGATGCAGCTCCTGCGGCCGTAAAGACCGCCCGAACCTCCCCGGTTATGCTTGTCTCTCGCTTGACGATCAACGTCGCCTGAAAGAGTTTGCGCGCGACACCACCGGCAAAGGCGATTTTTTTCGAGAATGCAGGACGTAGTCGTTGCGGCTACTATAGGACGGGATTTCGGGTGAAACAGTCATCCCACAAAGGTGCAGCGCTTGCTGGAACGATTGAACTCGGCGACCTGAAGGTTAACCGATTGGGCTTCGGCGCGATGCGTCTGTGCGGGGATTATGCCTGGGGAAGACCAAGGGATCGACAGCACGTCAATCGGGTTCTGCATCGAGCGGTCGAGCTTGGCGTTAATCTTATTGACACTGCGGATAGTTATGGCCCCGAAGCGAATGAGTTATTGATATCGCAGGCGCTGTATCCCTACCCGCCGGGTTTGGTTATTGCCACGAAAGGCGGGTTGGTGAGACCAAACCGCGGATCTTGGGTCCCGGACGGTCGCCCCGACCGTTTGCGGCGGGCGATTGAAGGCAGTTTGCAGCGCTTGCGGCTGGATCGCATCGATTTGTACCAATTCCATGCGCCTGACCCCAATGTGCCATTCACAGAATCGGTTGGAGCGCTGGCGGATCTGCAGCGCTTGGGCAAAATTCGCCATATAGGCGTCTCGAACGTCACGGTTGCCCAGCTCGAGGTCGCGCGCTCCATCACACCAATCGTGTCGGTTCAGAACGAGTACAATCTACGAGACCAAACCAGCGAAGATGTACTCTCCGCCTGCGAGCGTCTCGGAATTGCTTTTCTGCCCTGGTACCCCTTGGGCGGGAAGCGTGGCCTAAGGGCACAGAGGATAAAGGTAGTCGCCTCGCGTCGCGGCCTCACGCACGCTGCCCTGTCCCTCGCGTGGTTGCTCGCTAAATCACCTGTTATGCTGCCAATCCCGGGCACTCGATCCATCGATCATCTGGAAGATAATGTGCTTGCGGCCGCCCTCAAGCTTGAGCCGGAAGACCTCGACGATTTGGGATGAAGGCGCGGCCAAGTAAGTCGTGCCGTCCGATTATTCGGGTCGGTAGACGACATCCGCTTACGTCAGTGACGTCCGCTTCGGGTCTTGGCCGTGTAAAAACACCCTTCCCAGGGAAGTTTGTGAGAAGTCTGGACCGGTTCGGTCTCAGGCGACGATCGCAGCCATCAGCGGCTTGGTCCCGACGATGTTCATGACCCGTGTCAGGTTATAGGCCAGGACCGAGAGAGCCATCTCGGCGGCTACTTTTGGAAGCGTTTTGGTGAGGAAGTGTGTCGCCCCCATGCGGGCCTTCATCGTGCCGAACGGATGCTCGACCGTCTCGCGACGCACGCGCATGGCATGCGGGTTTGCATCAAGGCGCCGCTGCACGGCTTCGAGCAGATGCTCATGCTCCCATCGCGGAATCCGCCGCTCCGGTCCTGTCGTGCACTGAGACTTGAGCGAACAATTTTGGCAGGCGCTGGTCCAGTAACGCCTTATCCGCTTGCCATCTTCCTCGCTCGTAAAACGATATGGCAGTTGCTCCCCGGCCGGACAGCGATAGGCGTCCTCCTCCGGCAAATAGACAAAGTCCTGCTTGCCGAAGCGTCCATCCGATTTGGCGCCAGACGTCTGCGGCTTGGGCAGAGTTACTGTGATGCCGGCCTCGTGGCAGGCGAGGATCTCCGCGCTGCTGAAGTAGCCGCGATCGGCAACGGCCTCGAGCGTCTCGGTCTGTAGAACAGCCTTCGCCTGCTTGGCCATATTGGCAAGTTGTGCCCGATCTGAACCGTTGTTCGTTACCTCATGCGTCACAATCAGGTGGTGCTTGGTATCCACGGCGACCTGCACGTTGTAGCCGACGACGCCGGAACCGCGGCCGCTCGTCGCCATCGAGCGACTGTCCGGATCGGTCAGGGAGATTTGCTGGTCTGGCGAATCCAGCATCTGCTTCTCGTAAACCGCAAGCTTGCCCATTTCCTCCTTCAGCTTCGTCAGCTTCTCGGTGAGCCTTGTTACCTTTGCGGCCAGCGCCTCGCTCGGCTCCTGTCGATCGGCCGTGTCAAGCTGGCTCAGATAGCGCGCGACGCTCTCCTCAAGCTGCGCACGCCGCCGTTGCACCTTCGCCTTTGTGAAGTTCCTGTCCCGGTTGTTCACGGCCTTGAACTTGCTGCCATCGATGGCGACGCTCGCCGTCGCAAGAAGCCCCATTTCGCGGCAAAGTTCGACGAAGCGCGCACAGACCTTGCGCAGCGCCAAGCCGTTATCCTTCCGGAAGTCCGCGATCGTCTTGTGATCGGGAGCGAGCCGGCCCAGCAGCCACATCACCTCGACATTGCGTCCGGCTTCTCGTTCGAGCCGGCGGCTCGACTGCACCCGGTTCAGATAGCCGTAAATGTAAAGCTTCAGCAGAACCGAGGGATGGTACGAGGGCCGACCAGTCGCCGCCGGCTCCACTCCTTCAAAGCTCATCTCCGCCAAATCGAGCGCACCGACGAACACGTCGATGACGCGGACGGGGTTGCCCTCGTCAATGAAATCATCGAGGCACTCGGGCAGTAGCGTCCATTGCCCACGATCGGCCTCCTCAACGAAGCGCCTCATCGATCCCCCCTAGAATCACGGGAGAATCATAACAGCGGCACGGCGTTTTCACACAGCCAGGGTCAAAAGCGTCGGTTCGACCCTAGGCCGGGCACATCGGCTATACTCCGATTAACGGACATCCCGCGTTCAGCCGTCATGTCTCGAACGGGCCACAAGCGGTCATGTCCACTTCCGCCCGCTGCGCCGTTGAGGTAGCCTAACTTTCGAGCCGGGCCAGCGGGACGTGCCGAAGTCCCCCTTTGGTTGGTGGCAGGCGTCGATGCCCTCGGCGGGCATATCCACTGAGACCATCACATTTGCGGTCTATCCACGCTCCCATCGCGCGTCCGCGCCCATTTAGGCGTGCCCAATAAAGACGATCAGGGAGGAAGAGACCATGAAACTGCCCCGCCGCCAATTCTTGCTTCTCGCAACAGTGGCTACCGCGCTGCCGGCCTTGTCGCGCTTCGCTTGGGCGCAAGGCTACCCCGCCCGGCCGGTGCGCGTCGTCGTCCCATTTGCCGCCGGCGGATTTACCGACATCAGCGCTCGTCTGATAGGCCAATGGCCGTCGGAGCGTCTCGGCCAGCAATTTGTCATCGAGAACAGGCCAGGAGCAGGCAGCAATGTTGGCACGGAGCTGGTTGTGAATGCGCCGCCGGACGGATACACCCTCCTCCTGGTCGGCGCCTCGTCCGCGATCAATGCGACGCTTTATGAGAAACTCAATTTCAACTTCCTCCGCGACATCACACCCGTCTCCGGCATCAACTCGATCCCCTTCATTCTGGCGGTAAACCCATCGTTCCCAGCGAAGACGGTTTCCGAGTTCATCGCGTATGCCCGGGCCAACCCGGGTAAGGTCAACATGGCATCAGGCGGCAACGGAACGGCAGGCCATCTATCCGGTGAACTGTTCAAGCTGCTGGCCGGTCTCAACATGGTGCACGTTCCGTATCGGGGCGAGGCACCTGCACTGACTGACATGCTCGCAGGTCGGCGGGCTTCTCTCCCTTAATGATGCGATCGACATAGCTGGCCGCGCGCATATTGGCCGACCCGGTCAGGCCCATATGAGATAAGGCCGTCGCCAGCGACAAAAGCGCGGCTGGAATAAGCCGCTGGCAGCTTGTGCCGAGCCGCAAGCGCGATAATCAGATCGCGATGAATCACGGCCAAAGTGCTAGCGGTCGGAATTAGACCGCCATTCGACTGTCGCGCGAAAGCTGCGACAGCGCGCTCGGTCCCTTCGTAGTCACTCACGTTGACTGGGCTCAACTCGACCCCAAACGACGGCGCCACCGCTTGAATGGCGCCGAATTGGCCAGTCCCTGCGGGCAGCGTGGCATCCCGAAATCAATAAATCCTGTGATGTTGCTGCCGGGCCGCGGTCCGCTTTTCTGCCAGTCCGCACCGGACCAGTCGTAAAGGCGGTGCAGGATTCGCCGTTCCCCACGAGATGGTGTTGGTTTCAGGATTGTAGCGTTTAGCTTTGCGCGACTGCCGAGAATAATAAGGCACCAACTGTTGGGGCGCTGTCGTTCACGATCTGGCGCAAGCGCATAGAGTAGCGCGGTGTCAGCAATCGGCATCGACCCCCGTCGGTCCGGTCCCCGTCGGCGGCCGCCGAGACTAACAAGTGCGACGCGGCCCCGCGGGATCGAAATAAATAACCGACGGCTGTATGGGCGATTTAAAGGTCGCTTGGATCAAATGCCAATGGTGCAGCCATTTTTGAGGAGGATCGAATGCAATCGGCGCTAAAATTGCAGGAAAGGGCAAGCCTTTGCAGAACTTCGGCTCAGACCCTCGACCGTTAATTTAATTTTAATTTAATTTTTATATTCCAGTTTAATTCGCAACTTTAATGTGGTATTTTAATGGCACTTATTTAATTCAAGGCTCTGAGATCGGATCGGCTTCCGAGATTTTGACGGGCTCGTTTTGAGGGCAGGAGGTGCCCGACGACAATCGATTTGCGCTCGGCGGGGTGAACTCTTTACTCGGAGAAAAACTATGGAGCAGAAAAATTCCCATTCGACACGCATCCCAAAGTCCGGCTCAATCAGCTTCGGCCGTTCGAAAGCAGATTGCTTGATTCGCAGCATCTCCGCATACGGTGCCGCCCTTGATATTGCTGGAGATGAAAAGATTCCCGACGAATTCGCGCTGACTGTCATTCCGGACGGTGGCCCGCGCCGCTGTTCAGTCGTCTGGCGTAAAGAAAAACGTATCGCCGTCGCATTCTATTGATACGCCACCAACTCATGCGGATGCAGGTGGAAGACTAGGGCCATAAGCGCGCCGGGGGCTTTCTCGAACAGGAGCTGCGTACACGGAAGACCGGTTTTACATAACTAATCAACCCTATCTGCCGACCGTGCGTGTATCCAACCGCATCCGGCGAGATGTTAGTTTTCTTGGAAGTTACCCAAACGGCTTTGGTCAGGCCTGTCAACAGCAGGAGAGAGCTTTGGCCGACAAACGGATGCAGCCCACCTGGGATCCGATTGCCCTTGCGGCGCAACTGCGGAATATCGCGGAACAAAACCAGCTACTGATGCAGCGCTTCGCGTCTCATCAGCCGGGCGCGATCAATTTCGAGATGGGCGGCACGTCAACGCTCAGGTTCGATTTTTTCGAGCTCATGACCAGGATGATGACCGACCCGGTGGCTGTCGCCCGCGCCCAGATCGACCTATTCTACAACTCTCTAGGTATCTGGCAGAAAATGGCGGAACGCATGCTCATGCTGCGTGCACGCGAAGCCGATGCCCCGAAAGACAAACGGTTCAGGCATCCGGACTGGAGCGAGAATGCTATCTTCGACTTTGTGAAGGACAGTTATCTCGTTGCTGCCAAGTCGATTCTTTCTGCTATCCGCGAAGTCAAAGGCATGGACGAGGCCTCTGCTCGCAGGGTCGATTTCTACACGCGCCAGTTCGTTGATGCCTTGTCGCCTTCCAATTTCGTCATCACCAATCCGGAGGTCCTCAGCGCAACCCTGGAATCCGGCGGACAGAACCTACTGCGTGGTTTGCAGAACCTTCTTGCCGATCTGGAGCGCGGCAATGGCCGGCTTGCGATTACAATGACCGACATGAATGCTTTCCGCCTCGGCGAAGACATCGCAACGACCCCAGGAAAAATCGTCTACCAGAACGAGCTCATGCAATTGATCCAGTATACGCAGTCGACAAGAGAAGTCCGGAGGCGGCCACTGCTGATCATCCCGCCATGGATCAACAAGTTCTATGTTCTCGATCTACAGCCAAAGAACTCCTTCATCAAATGGGCCGTCGATCAGGGACATACGGTGTTCGCCATCTCCTGGGTGAATCCCGATGAGAAGCTCGCTGAAAAGGGCTTTGAAAATTACATGCTCGAGGGACCTTTGGCGGCATTGGACGCGATCGAGTCCGCGACCGGTGAGCATAACGTCAACGCAATTGGCTATTGCCTCGGCGGAACCCTGCTCGCCTCGACGGCGGCATATTCGGCCGCGAAGGGAGACGACCGGATTGCAAGCGCCACCTACTTCGCGACGCTTGTCGATTTTACCGAAGTCGGGGATATGGCCGTCTTCATCGACGAAGGGCAGCTGGCGTCTCTCGAAAGACGAATGCGCGAGCGCGGCTATCTGGAAGCGCAGGATATGGCGGCGGCGTTCAATATGTTGCGCGCCAATGACCTGATCTGGTCCTTCGTCGTCAGCAATTACCTGCTCGGCAAGGAGCAAATTCCCGTTGATCTTTTGTTCTGGAATTCCGATTCGACGCGCATGCCAGCGGCGATGCATTCGTTTTATTTGCGTAAGATGTATCAGCAAAATCTCCTGGCAAAACCCGGCGGCATCACGTTGGCGGATGCGCCGATCGATCTATCGAAAATCAGGACTCCGACCTTCATTCTGGCTACGCGCGAAGACCACATTGCGCCGTGGAAATCGACCTATGCCGCGACACGCTTGTACTCCGGGCCGATCAAATTCGTTCTAACCGATGCGGGCCATATGGCTGGCGTGATCAGCCCACCGGGCAGCAAATATGGACACTGGGCGAACGACAATTTGCCGCTCAGTCCCGACGAATGGTTCGCCGGCGCGACGTCTCATCAAGGGTCGTGGTGGCCGGTCTGGAACGAATGGGTAACGCAACTCGATTCGGACCGCGTTCCTGCGCGTGAACCTGGCGGTGGCAAGCTCACGATTATAGAAGACGCGCCGGGCTCTTACGGGCGGGTGAGATGGGCAGCGTAGAAAACAAAGTAGCGGCTTACCGATTTCTCAGACGGGTCATGAACTGGACATGCGTTGGACGGGACGGCAGGTCAAGTTTGTGCCCATTAGCGGAAGTGGCCAGGCTCACTCAATCAACCTCTTTCATCCAACGCGCAATCCTCGGCCAATACTCTTCGAGCGTCCGCTTTCCCATGAGTAGACCCGGATAATTACACGGCGCGACCTCGTGGCGGACATATTCCGGCTGCGTTCCTACCAGCCGCTCCACTGCAAGAAATTGTTCCGGGGCGACCACATTGTCGGCGCTCCCAGCAAGAAGATACATCGGAAGCCGAAGGCGCGAGAGGTCGATCGTGCCCCAGGGCGATGAAGCTTCCGCTGGCGAGTTGCAATTGCGGCGCCGAGTACAGACGCACCGAAGAGAAGTTCTTGGTGCCGCATACTGGTGACGCGATCTGCGCGGTCTGCGGAGCTGCGCTATAATCGTGGTCGGAAAGCACGTACGTTCCCATATATGAACTTGTTGAACGTCCAGACAGAAAGCCGGAATGACTAGCGTGACGGGCGAAATCCTCTCCTCATGTCCGTTCAGGGTCGATCGAGCCGGTTTGACGATGTCCGAGCCACTTCCGCTTTACCCCTCATAGCCGGGCCTGCGCGTCAAGATAGGCAGTGCGGCGGTCCTACTGGATTTCCATTAGCGTCGGACAGTTGATCCTTCCCCCGACCAAACGGCGCGACGTAAGCCCGCAGCGAGCGGTCGCGCAGTAAACAACGACGCCGGAATCGTCACGCCGTACGGGATGCCACTCGTCAGGTTTGCTCCGCTGTTCGGCAACTCTCGCACTCTGACCTCTGCTTTGACCACGACGACGCGGAGTGCACATCGTGACGACGTTCACGCGATGAGGCCCGGGAAGCCGCATTCACTTGGCGCCTCTACCGTTTAGAACAACAATCACTGTCTGCAGCAGAATGTAGATATCAAGCCAGATGGACCAGTTTCGAATATAGAAGAGATCTTGCGCCTTCTGAACCTGCAAATCGCCGTTGCTCCGGGATGAGATCTGCCACATACCGGTGATGCCGGGCTGAACGCTGACACGAATGATTCGGAACTCGTGATCAAAGCTATTCATATGATACGCGGGAAACGGCCTCGGACCGACGAGACTCATATCGCCACGAATTACGTTCCAGAGTTGCGGCAGTTCATCAAGACTGGTGCGCCGCATGAAACTTCCGATGATCGGCAGTATCCGAGGGTCGTGCGTGAGCTTGAAAAAGCCCTGCCATTCCGCGCGCGCCCGCGGATCGCGGCGCAGATGCTCCTCCAGCCGTTGTTCGGCGTCAGTATACATCGTGCGAAGCTTCAAAGTTCGCAACGTCTTCGACTTGCGCCCGATCCGCTCCTGAACGTAGAACGCGGGGCCCGGATCGACAAGCTTAACGGCAAACGCAAGAACGACGATGATCGGCCACGCCAGTAGCGCAATGGGAATCGCGAGAAGAATATCGATGACTCGCTTAAGTACCTGATTGTGCCACAAACAGAGGTCGCGCCTGATCTCAATTCCGATTGCCCCACCGAGCATCTGCGTACGCAGCCACAAGCTCTGTACATCTCGCACATCCTCGACCAGCAGGAAGCGACAAGATGACATCCATCGCTGCGGGTCAGACGTGAGCGCGGAGAGTTCATCCGCAGAAACGAAAATCGCGAATTCGACATGAGGACTTATTCGGCCCAGCTCCGCTATCCGCCCAATCAGCGGGAACGGAAGCGCCTCGTTGCACAAATCTCTGTCGCGAGAAGTCTCGATGAATCCGATCGGCCTTAAGCCGAGGGAAGGCTGATCCACGAGCAACTGGGCCAATTTTCGACTGTTATCACCACAGCCGACTAAGGCGACCGAAGCTCCCCACAGATCGAGATGGATCAATAGGGTCCGTATCATCGTCTCGACGTAGTGACCGAAGACCAGCAGACAAAGTGCTTCACTAAATCCCACAAGGAGCAGGCCCCACTGTCCATCCGGAAGTCCGACCAGCAATTCGATCGCCATCAGGCCCATGATACCGATGGCGCGCAGCCGGAGACGCTCATAGGGACTAGGCCCACATCCGGTGTATAGGCGAACGCAAGAAAACACCAAAATGAGGAGGAGTATCAGGAGGTGTTTGGGGTCGGGCGGTTGCGTACCAGTCATCTCAATCAACGCTCGACTGAGGGACATGGCGGCAATGGCGGCAACTACATCGCCGAACACCAACATCGCGACGACAACGGGCTTTCGAAATCGATTGGCAAATCCCTCATCGCCCCTACGCCAGCCACGATAACGGCTCTTCGGCGCATCGCTCCCCGGAAGAATCGCCCCAACTTCTGCCATTCGCACCTCTTCCCGATTTTGGGTATCTCTGCGACAGATGTTTTGCGGACCACATCCTGCTTGATCGGCAAACGCGATTCCGGCTCCTACTCGGCCGCAGTCACCATAGGCTGACCCAGTTGACCTCGTATGCACGCTTCGATCCATCGATAAGTCGGGATGAGCCCTACTCGCAACGGCGTCTTCGGCTCCCAGCCGAGAACACTTCTCAGCCGCGAGTTGTCACTGTTGCGACCGCGTACGCCTTGTGGACGTGAGGTGTCGTACCGCTTGACTAGCGTCTTGCCCGCGATTTCGCAGACGATGTCGACGAGATCGTCGACGCTGACCAATTCATCGGTTCCCAGATTGAGCGGCGCGCTATAGTCGGACTGCATGATGCGGTAAATGCCTTCGACGCAATCATCGATGTACATGAACGATCGCGTCTGCTTCCCGTCGCCCCAGACCTCGATCTCGCTGTGATCCGCGAGTAACGAGACTTTCCGGCAAATTGCGGCCGGAGCTTTCTCACGGCCTCCCTCATAGGTGCCGAGCGGCCCATAGACATTATGGAAGCGGAGGACTCGTGTCGAGAAGCCCCAGTCCTCTGTGAAGTACTGACAGAGCTTCTCCATGTAGAGTTTTTCGAGCCCATAGCCCTCCTCGGGCTGCGCGGGAAAGGCGTCTTCCTCGCGCAAGGGCACGACATCGGGCTTATTCTGAAGGTATTGAGGATAAATGCACGCTGATGACGAGAATAGGAACCGCTTCACTCCGTTCTCGCGGGCTGCGCGGAGCGTATGCGCATTGATCAGCGTATTGTTGACAGCAATCTCCGCATGAGACGAGCTGATGTAGCCGATACCACCCATGTCGGCGGCAAGGTGGTAGACCTCATCGATGTCTTTGGTCGCTCTCATGCAGTCGGCAGGCTTCCGAAGGTCTGCGATCACAAACTCGTCAGCCTCCGTTCTTTCGTATTCCGGACCCTTAATGTCGACACCGCGCACGACGTATCCACGCTTGGCGAGGTACTTGACGAGATGGTGCCCAATAAATCCGCCCGCTCCAGTCACCAGCACGGTCGCTTGTTTACGCATTGCACTCGCTCCCTACAGTTTCCTGCCATGGGCCGATTTTTCCTGCCATGGGCCGATTTATTGATGATACTCGTTATTGATGATACTCGGGATCGAGGCAGATCGATCACTGCAACAATGGAGTAATCCGGTTGGGCCTCTGCTCTGGAACGCGCTCTCGAACACATCGCCGCGGCGATCCGAGTGAGATCGCTCAACATGCGTGCTGCGGGCCGATTTCTGTTTCATGGCTTCCCGCGGCCGATGACAGTCTCCATGTCGTATGACAGCCGAGGCGAACCGATGACCTGAGAGTTTCAGGCAGACCGGCAATCAATAGACCACCAGCCGCCCCTTCGGCTCCAGGCCTTTCCCGCGCAACGTCTCCCAGTCGAGAACCTCATGTCCCCACACAAAGCGCGCCGGCCCGCCCGTTTGCGGAACACGATAGACATTCCCGTCAAACAGGTTGTCGCCGTCCATGATGATGGAGAAGTTTTCATGGCCCGGCTCGACGTCGGACGCGCCTCCAGCACAGGCGGCGCCCTCAAAAGTCATCTCGTTGTCGCGGACTGAGTTGTTGCGCGTCTTGTATATCGGACCGCTGCGAGTCCGAACTTGGTCATCGCGGCCTTGGTCTATCAGCATGACTCCGCATCTGCCTGGGCTGACAGCCAGTGTGTTGCCATATACCTCCACGTCCTGCGATGCAGCAACGAGAATGCCGCTGCCCCCGAACCAGCCATTGTTAGCGATGCCGTTATGGCGGACGATGTTGTTGCGAATGACTGCGTTGAACGAGATTTCGTGAAAAATACCGGCGCCGTGGTTGCGCTCGACGATATTATTCTCGTAAACTACGTTGCGGCAGTTGATATCACACCACAAGCCGGGACCGAAGTTGTCATGGATGTGATTGCCACGAAACACGACACCATCACCCAAGGCGATCTTCACGCCACCGGCTTCCCACGAAGACGAAAATCCGCGGATATTGTTTGCCCAAACCTGATTGCCCTCGATCAGGACGTCTCGGCCTGCGCCGGTGATACCGATCTGGCCATTGTGATGAATGTTGGAGCCGCGTACGCGACTGCCAGTACCGACCGCGATTCCAGCCCCGCTGTTCAGCCGCACGTCGCAGTTCTCGACGATCCATTCAACGGCTTCTTGGGCTTGAATCGCGCCCTTCTCAGCAACGCTCGCATATTTCTCGATGATGACGTTCCTGATCACCACGTTGGACGCCCTGCTCTCGAACGCGAACGCGGCCACCGTGGCCTCGACCTTGCGGCCCGTCGGGTCATCGGCGAAATAGATGCGGGACCTAGCGTGATCGAAATAGAACCGGCCTGGCTCGACGCTCTCCCTAGTTAGCACCTGGACGAGAGGCTGGTCATCGATGAACAAACCTTCAGGCAAGTTACAAGCCGGAACCGTTTTCGTGCATTCCCCATGTTTTCGTCCAACCTGTACTTGCCCACTCGCCACCCAGTACCCTTCCTCGAGGCTGAAGGTTGTGAGCAAGCGGCTGCCGTTGAGAACCGTTTGGCCCTCGCCCTGGAAGCTCTGCCCCGGCTTGGGGCGAATAGCTTGCATCCGGTGAATACCATTCTTGAGGCAGAATGTTGCGCCACGGTCGGCGCGGTCGACCGCGGCCTGGATCGAGGCACCGGGCTCCACGGCAAACGCATTTCGGGGGCAGGGCGCGTTGCTGACCCCCTGTGCGGTGGGTGTCGCGACCAGTTGTAGAGCCACGGCAAGCAGGATGCAGACCATCACCCGGCAAATTGCGGCCTCGGCCGCAATCAACCGCATCAGTGCCCGCCACAGCGGTCGACCAGGGTGTTGGGCATCATTCACCCATCGCCAAAAAGCATCATTCGGTCGATCGCAGCAGATCATCATTGACTCCGTGCTAAAGCCGACCACGCACCTGCACCATGAGTCCGACTTTCGACCTAGCGGCTTCAAAGGGACCTTCGTTCGAGGCGAGGTGTTGACTGGGAATTCTCGGAGAGCAGGTCAGCCATCGCCGGGCTTCCTCCAAAGATCTCTTTCAACATATAGTTGGCCACCGCCGAACGCGTATGGTTGGCGAGTACATGCCGCCGGCCGGCCTCGGCCATACGCAAAAGCCGGTCCTTGTCCACGAGAAGTGCCAGCAACTGGTCGGCGAGCGAACCCCGGTCGGCGTCGTAGTAGAAGCAGTGCACGCCGTCCTCGAGATAAAGACGGCGACGGTACCTCGGGCTGCTGATCACCGGAACGGAGCCGGCGAGGCAGGCCTCGTAGTGACGATAGCAATCCCACCCATAGCCTTCCGGTGAGAGCACCAGCCATGACCGGGCAAGCGCCGTCATAAACTCAGGATAAGGCAAAGGCGTGCACGGCGTGACGACAGGGAGACCGCGAGCAGCCAAGCTGTGAGCCGCATCGAGGGCTTCCGTTCTTATCCCGTTGCAGAGAGCACCGGCGAAAAAGATGTCGATATCCTTTCCGCGCGGGGAAGGCACGTAGCGCTCGTCCGGAACGAACAGGGACAGGGGGCGAACTCTGTCAGGCGCTTGCAGATCTAGGATCCGATCGAGGTCCAATTCTCTCTTGAAATAGAGTGTGTTTCGCGGAAACAGCCGGATCGTCGTCTCGCAGAGATCGCGTTCGTCCCTGACGTCGACGATAGCATGGCGGTTGGCGCCGATGATGAGACGATTGAGCAGCCTTGAAAATGCTGGCGAACGACCAAACGCCTGCAGCATGCTTTTAGCCAGCAATTTGTGCAGAGGTTGATCGAACCTGTGGTCGGGATGGATTGCCGGAAGCACGATGAGATCGTAGGTCTTGTTGCAAGCATGCCGAAGCGCGCTCGCAACGGTCGACGAACCGAATGCTTCAGGCCGATGAGGTTCGTCGGCGGTCAAAGGTGAGCCCCATCGGATCCAGACCGTGCTGTCGGGTTGCAGCGCCTTGAAAAAGCCGGAGCGAGAGATCTCGAGTATCCTCATCGGTACGCTACCTGCACACGATTTGCTTCCCGCATCCAGCTTGAATGCGGCGATGGCTCCGACCTCTGCGCGAAAGAGGGGAAAGCTCCGTTGTCGCAGTATTTGGCGCTCCGCTCGAACCCTTGCGCGATTGTAGGCGGAGCGACGATCGTTTCTGTCGATCATTATATGTTAGATGTGCGCCGACCATTCTGTTCCTAGCCTCTCGCGCTGAAACCCTAGCATTAGGAATGCTAGTACCGAGTAACGCCGCGGCTAGCGCAGTCGACTGTAACGGCCCCATTGCGCCGGGCGCGCTCATGGCGCCTCCTTGGCGGGCACTGCCTTGGAGCCAAACAAGACTGCGTGGTGCGGCAAGACGCTGAGCGCCTGCGCACGATAGACCATCACCGACCCGATACCGAAGCCGATCAGACACCAAAACCAAATGCCCTGCATGGGCCCTTCGAGCGCGACGTCGAACGTGGCATTGATGATCATGGACATGACGTAACAGCCGATGAATAGGAAGAGGCCGGCCCACTCGGGCTGCCGGCAGCGCCGAGCGGTCAGCAAGGCGTTCATCAGCATTGCAAGCCAGGAGGCGAGGAAGAGGATCCACAGTGCCACGCCCGGAACCCCGGCGCGCGCCAGCAGTGTCATGTGGACATTGTGGGGACTTCGCAGCGCCGGTACGTTGTGATCGGTGCGAAAGCGATCCGCGTCGGCCAGATTCAATCCGAAGCCTCGTCCGGTCCAGAAATTCGGCCCATAGAGCGTATCGTTGACAATAATGCTCCACCATTCCAGGCGCCATTCCTTCGTGCCTTCGGTCTGCTCTCCGGCCCAGCCGCCGATGCTCACAACATTATCGATGAGCTGACGTGTACTGATGGAGCGCTCTTCGCTGGAGCGCGCCTCGCTATACTCAGTGAAAGTCGGCTCAACGGTGTAGGCTGCGGCAAGGATCACCAGCCCGGTCAGGAGAACGGCTGCCATCTCGCGTATCTTCCCGAGCGTGAGCATCGCAAACGTGACGGGAACGGCAAAAGCAAGCATGCCGCCGCGGCTCAAGGCGCTAACCGTTGCCAGCGCAGCGACGAGAAGGACGATCCAGAGCAGCGTCACCTTGCGAAATCGCACAAGGGCGAACACGGCAGCTCCGGCCAAATGCACCGCGACCTCGCCGGGCCCAATCCAAATCAGCCGGACAGTTGTTCCGGGCACATACGGAATGGAATCCGCCAAATGATGATTGAACGCAAAAAGGAAAGGGATTGCCGGGATATAGATTTTCAAGAAGGCACCATAGTAGCGAACTATCGTATTGATGCGGCGAGCGTCTTCCAGCAGCAGTGCAATGACGATGAAGGCGAAGGCCCCATACATGATTAAGACGCTGTCGCGCAGCGCATCGACGCCATATACCCCAACGAAGGGCAGCGCGCGTAACAGTACCCAGATCATCAGAACAGACAGGAGAGGGCTCGGTAGCTTCGCCAGTGCAGCGATAAGGCAGCCTGTCCGCAGGAAGACGACAATGCCAGCGAAGAGGGCTACCTCGCCCATGTAGATGGGCGGGAAACCGAGGTAGGCGAACCCTTTACCCATCATCGCATATCCCAGCAGCACGCCGCCGAGCAGCGCCAGATAATGATCGCCCAAGCTCATTGGTCGTGAAGCACTTGAAATGTAAGCCATAGGCTTTCCAAACGCGGAAACAGGGGCCACCGCGGGTCTGCCCTCACGGCGGTTACCCATGCCGGCTACTACCGGGAAACCGAAGCGACCGGCCCTTCAGACTCTGATGGTCCCATTTGATATGGACGCAGACTAGATTGGCTGGCCGGAGCGCTCCGAGGCGATTCACGGGGAAGCGACTTCTTGACATCGATGATGTCGCCGGGCTCCAGGGCTGTTGTCTCGGTTGCCTGGAAGATGGTGGCCTTGCCGTTTTGGGTGCGCGCGACGCTGACGGAGCGAGAGGCTTCGGCTCCGGCCATGCTGCCAGCCTGCTCTAGCTTTACGTCGCGGATTTCGCGCGCCGACGGCAACGCAACATCAAGCTCCCTGAGGCGCTCGCGCACGTCCCGCAATTCTGTAATGACCTGTCTCTTGAAGGACGCCTCGGCCTCATGAATCTTGATGTCGAGCTCACTGGCCTCCATCTGCAGGCGCAAGACCTGAGTCGTTAGCCTCCAAAGCTCGCTTTCCTGGTTCGCCTCTGTAATCCTGAACTGCAGTTCCGCATTGACGACGCCGAGGCCCTGCTTGACCAGCCGGCTATATTGATCGGCATGCTGCTTGACGATTTCAAGCTGCTTCTTCGCCGCCGTAATCTGCCCGTTGAAGGCCTCGATCTCTTTTTCTAATCGCGGCTTTTGCGAGCGCAGCAAGTCCAGTTGACGTTGCAGGATGGCCGACTGCCTTTCGAACGTGTCCGTCTCGTCCGCTACTATGCTCGACGCTTGCGGCTGCGCGGTCGCGCGTCCACCTGACATAGGAGCTCCCTCGGTCATGCCCTGCGGAGGAGAGAAGGTCTTCATGCCGTCGCGTTGCGCTTCGAGACGCGCACGACGAACGAGCATAGCCTGCTTCTGGAAGCTGAGCTGGCGCACACGCTCGTCGGCCAGAAGGAACTCGGAAACGGCCGTCCCGTGAGCCAATTGGGGAAGCGCGAAACCGCCAGCAACAGCTACGGCGCTCTGCACGGTGCTGCCGTAACGGAAGGGATAGGCACCCGGCGCGCGCACGTCGCCCAGAATATATAGCGGCCGGAGCTCGCTAATCCGTACGCTGACTGAAGGTTGCTGGAGAATTCCATCGCCAAGCCGGTCTCGAATAAGGTTCTGGCACTCGAGCGTCGTCAGGTCCTTGACTTCGATTGGGCCTATGAGCGGCAGGACAATATTGCCAACCCCGTCGACGAGCACCTCGCCCGATAACTCTGCCTGCCCGAACACGGTCACAGTGATCCGGTCGCCTGGCCCGAGCTTATAGACGCGACTGTCCCCCGGGGAATCCGCAAGCATAGGGGAGGAGAATGCGAGTACGCCGAGCAGAGCTGCCGCTCTTGTACATTGATACACTGCAGTCGCACAGCGGTGCCCGAGCGTGCCGGCCGTTGCCCTCCGACCAGGAGTCATGGCGTTCTCCTCGCGCTCCTCGCGACTTTGCACTTAAACCGAATAGCGCTACATCGATTTTGATACAGTCTAGCGGCCGCCCAAGAGCCGTCGGGCACGAACAGTGGCTATGGGTTAAGGTCTTCGTGAGTACCCCATAGGTATGCGCGGGATACCCCGCCTTTGCTGGCCTATGTTCTGTCCTGCCCCCAATGAGCAATTCTCAACTTTCGTCCTGCCGATCACACTCCGAGGGCCAGCAGCATCAGCTTGCAGGCAGCATCAGCTTGGACGAGAGAGATCTTGTCGCGATCGCAACGGGAGGTGTGTGGTGAAAAAGCGGGTGCTTGTGACGGGGGGTGCGGGCTTTCTGGGCTCGCATCTATGTGCACGGCTGCTCGAGCAGGAGTGCCAGGTTCTCTGTGTCGACAACTACTTCACAGGCTCGCGCCGCAACATCGAACCACTGCTCCTCGAACCGGCTTTCGAGGTCATGCGTCACGACGTGACGTTTGCTCTCTATGTGGAGGTGGACGAGATCTATAATCTCGCCTGCCCGGCCTCGCCGGTCCACTATCAGCATGATCCAGTTCAAACGACTAAGACGAGCGTCATTGGAACGATCAACATGTTGGGTCTCGCCAAACGCTTGCACGCGCGCATTTTGCAGGCGTCCACCAGCGAGGTGTACGGCGATCCCGACGTCCATCCGCAGAGCGAAGAGTACCGCGGTCGAGTTAATTTAGCAGGCCCGCGCGCCTGTTACGACGAGGGCAAAAGATGCGCCGAGACGCTGTTCTACGATTACAAACGTCAGCACCGGCTCTCCATAAGGGTCGCGCGCATCTTCAATACATATGGGCCGAACATGCACCCGCAGGACGGGCGCGTCGTTTCCAGCTTCATAATCCAGGCTCTGAAGAACGAGCCGATCACCATATTTGGCTCGGGGTTGCAAACGAGGTCGTTCTGTTATGTCGATGATCTCATCGACGGCCTCACGCGTCTGATGAATGTCGAGGGCGACGTCGACGGGCCGGTCAATCTCGGAAACCCCTCAGAAACCACCATTTCGGAGCTGGCCGAGCTTATCATCTCCCTCGTCGGCTCGCGCTCGAGGTTAGAGTTCCGAGCGCTGCCACAGGACGACCCCCGGCAGCGCTGCCCGAACATCACCCGCGCCACGCAACTCCTACATTGGCAGCCGGCGGTGCCGCTCAGGGAAGGCCTGAGCCGAACCATCCGCTATTTCGATAGGCTGCTTTCGAGTCCCGACGAAGCAAAGAAGATCGTATGGAAAATCGCCAGCTAAATTCCGCCGGCCCCATTCGCGACGACCGTGTCGACATTCTTGGCGTCGGTGTCAGTGCAATCGATCTGGACGACGCTATCGCAACGATTGAGCGCTGGATCAGCAGTCGCAGCTGCAACTACGTCTGCGTTACCGGCGTTCACGGCGTTTTGGAGAGCCGCCGCGACGAGCGCCTGCGCCGCATTCACAATGATGCCGGCATGGTAACGCCCGACGGCATGCCGCTGGTGTGGCTTTCGCGCCTCTATGGCAAGAGTCGCATGGACCGAGTCTATGGTCCGGATTTGATGCGGAAAATGACGGCCGTTTCAAGCCGGCGCGGCTACCGCCAGTTCTATTACGGCGGCGCCGAAGGAGTGGCCGACAAGCTCAAACAAGTCCTGATCACAGCGCACCCAAAGCTCGACGTGGCGGGCTTGCTTTGTCCCCCATTTCGCGAGTTGACGCAGGAGGAGGATGAGGCCGCGGTTGCCGCGATCAACGCGACGCGACCAGACATCGTATGGGTGGGACTGAGCACGCCGAAACAGGAGTTCTGGATGGCGAACCACATCGGGCGCATTGAGGCACCGGTCATGATCGGTGTAGGGGCCGCGTTCGACTTCCTGGCGGGCACCAAACGTCAGGCTCCGCTGTGGATGCAGCGAAACGGGCTGGAGTGGCTGTTTCGGTTGTGCTCGGAACCGCGCCGCTTATGGCGCCGCTATGCCTATATCGTGCCCGCCTTCCTGTTACTTGTCGCCGGAGCGGTCGTCCGCCAAGCCATCCTATATTCTGTGAATGCACCTTCGCGACTGCGGTCTCAGAGGTAACTGGCTCCGCAGCAGATCCCACTAGAGACCCCGTGGCCTGATGCTTTTGTCCCTCTCCTGCTTGCGTGTCCTCGTGGGTGAAAGGCTAGCCCATGCCGACCCGGCGGCCTACGAGGCTGACGCGAGCAAGGCGCAGGGACAACAAGAAAGTGTGTGGGCTAAGGTACAGGGCACATTGTCATGGAGCCAGGCATTAACGCTGACAGACCAGGCGGTGGTCAGCGCTGCTAGTTTTCTGACCACGATTTTAATCGGTCGCTTCGCCCAGCCGAGTGAACTGGGACTTTACTCAATGGGCTTCTCCCTGCTTGTAACATGCCTCTGCATCCTGGAATCGCTGATCTCAACTCCCTACACAATCCACCAGCATCGTTCCTTTGGGATGGCAGCCGAACATGCAGGCGCCTCGCTGGGACAGGCTGGCCTGCTTTCCGCCCTGGTTGCCGTCGCACTGGCTGCCACCGCGTGGGGGCTGTCCGCCCGCGGCACGCGGCCTGAGCTCGGGACATTGCTCTGGGCGCTGGCGGCGGTCGCACCGCTTGTGATGCTGCGAGAATTCTGTCGCCGGTTAGCTTTCGCGCATCTTCGCATGGCCCAAGCTCTAATACTCGATACGGCGGTGGCGGCCATCCAGCTTGCGGCACTCGGCTGGATGGGATGGACCGGGCACCTGTCTGCTGTCTCCGCGTACGCCGCGCTCGGCGGCGCCTGCGCCGTGGCCTGTATCGTGGGGTTGTACGTCGTCCACGCCAGCTTCATGGTCCGCATCGACCAGATTTGGGCCGCGACGAAGGAGAATTGGGGTCTGGGAAAATGGCTTCTTGCCGTGCACCTGACCTCGGCGGTTCAAGGTTCGCTTGTCTATTGGTTGCTGGCATGGCTCGCTGGCACGACGGCGACGGGTATCTTCGCCGCGTGCATGAGCATTGCGTTGCTCTCAAATCCTTTGATCCTTGGGGCCGGCAATCTCCTCACTCCGAAACTTGCCTTGGCCTGGAATGAGGGTGGTGGCGAGCGACTGCGGCGCGAGAGCATCCGGAACGCAATGTGGCTCGGCGCCGCAATGGTCTTGTTCTGCGTGGCGGCGTTGCTCGTTGGTGAAGTCGTGATGCAGTTCCTCTACGAAGACACCAATTATGCCGGCCAAGGCCACACCATCACGGTGCTGATGGTAGCGATGCTGGTGATGGCCATAGGCATGCCGGCAAACGACGCGCTGACAAGCATGAAGCATCCTCGTGTGATCTTCTGGACCGCTCTATGGGCGGCTGTTGTCACCGGTAGCCTCGTCTGGTGCCTAGTGGTGACTTGGGGTTCGGTGGGCGCCGCTTACGGAATCCTCGCAGGAAACCTGGTCAAATCGACGGCACGTTGGATCGCGCTCTTGTCGCTCGTCCCACGGACCGGCACGCGGACAAATTCCGGAAGGATAAGCGCGACGCCCATCCCCTCGAAAGTGCTCCCGGTGCTCCAGCAACTAGCCCCGGGTTGCAAAACAAACGACTGGATAATTGAAAAACTTGCCGAAGGGGTCGAGGCCAGCATTTATCACGTACAATGCTCGGACCACCACCTGCCGGTCTGGCAAGACTACTGTAGCGTTGTAATTAAGCTGTACAAACCGTGGCTATCACCGGATGTCAAACTGGTGCGCTGCCAGTTTGAACTACTGTCACGGCTGCATACCGCCCTGGACGGCAGCGCCATTAACGGCTGGAAGATCTCTATCCCGACGCCAGTCTATATTTGCGAGTCTCCCCTGGCCTTGGTCACCTCCAGGGTCACGGGTAAGCCGCTTGGCTCTTGGCTGGATCATGGCAATATGCCCCCCGAAGTGTTTCAATCGCTTCCGCACGCGATCATCGCTGCGATGAATAGGTTATGGTCGAACGGTCTACTCCACGGAGACCTGACGCTCGATAACATCCTTTGCGACGTCGGAGCACGGAGTCTCTCATTTGTGGACGCCGGCAGGCGAAGAACTTGCTCTTTTGACGATGACCTCAGCAGCCGTTGGGAGCCGGCCTCGCACGATCTGGCGCACATGCTCTATGATGCAGCAGTATCTGTGTTGAACACGATCGTCAGCCCCGTCGCCTGCGCTCGCAAGCGAAGGTTCGCCGAGGGTGTCGTACTAGCATTCGTCGAGACGATCGGTTCGCTAGAAGCACGAAGGTCGCAGTTAGAGGAGATCCGGGCCTGCGTACGGCTGCATTTGATGGCCCTGGATAGTGTTTCATGGTCGCCGCGCGGGCTGTACCAAATGCTCCAAAGACAAATCGGCCGTTTACGACTAAAGAAAACCATTGGCAGAGTGCAAGCCGATGCAGGGCTGGGCACCGCTCCGCTGTCGGAATTTCTGAGTCCGCCAGGGCCGCCCATTCGTGAACGGGATTTGAGGAGCAACGCCAATGCGAAGCATGAAAATTGTACATCAGGAAAAATCGTCGGCGCTAGCCGACGGCGTTGACCAGAGCGGCCCAGGCCGGATCCTGCTTGGTGTATTTGAGACGCTGGACCGCGCCGAGATACCCTATTGCGTTCTGCACGGGTATGAACGCTATCCCCAGCGGATCACGTCCGATGTGGACTGCATGATCTCCGCTAGCGTTCATCCAGGCCAGCTAGCAGCCTTATTTCATGAAAGTAGGGGAATCAGCATTGATGCCGACCTGGTGTGTTTCAGGGAGTACTACTTCGTGCTCGCTGGCAGGAATGCGGATCTCTCACCAAGCTATCTCGTGCTAGACTTAAGCATTGATTATGAGCTTGGCGGGCTCAGGTTCTACAACGGCAGGGAGGTTATAGAGAGCCGTCGCAGGCACAGTCGTTTCTGGATTCCGGCACCGCCTGTCGAGTTCGGCTGCTATCTGGTTAGGAAAATTGCGAAGGCGCAGCTAAACGACACGCAGGGGCGAAGGCTCAGTACCGTGTATGCGCAAGATCCGACCGGTTGCCAGCAGCATGCCGCTCGTTTCTGGGGCGCTAGGAACACGGCGCTGATCGTCTCCGCCGCTAGTTCCGGCGACTGGACCCCGGTGAGGCGTTGTCTGAGTTCTCTTGGTGCAGAGATGCGGATGCGTGCGATGTTGAGAGAGCCCCGGCGGTCGATTGGGAATTGGTCGCGCCGCATGGGACACCAAATTCGCTCAGGGTTGTGGCCCGAGGGGGGGCTCAGTGTCATCTTTCTCGGGCCAGACGGTGCCGGCAAGTCGTCTGTCATAAAATTGGTGCGTCAAGATTTGGCCGGTGCCTTCGCTCGAACGACGTGCCACTACTTTGCGCCTGGCTTACTCAGTCTGTTCCGCCGCCCCTCGGGCCCAACTCTACCACACGCTGCAGCTCCGCGATCGCGCATGATGTCGGTCATGCTGGCGCTGTGTTATTGGCTGGTGTACTACCTCGTTTACTACCGTCTGGCGATTCATTTTGCGTTGGCACGCTCTACCCTCGTCTTGCACGACCGCCATCTCGTCGATGCTCTCGTGGATCCCAAGCGCTATCACTATGGCGGCCCGACCTGGTTGCTGCGCCTGATTTGGCGTTTCACTCCCAAACCTGATCTGGTCATGCTCCTTGACGCACCGCCCGGGGTAATTCAGGCCCGCAAACAGGACGTTCCAATTGAAGAGACAGCCCGGCAGCGCGGGGCTTACCTGTCGCTGATGAAGACAATGAACAATGGACACGTCGTTGATGCTGCCCGGCCACTGGAGCACGTCGTCCGCGACGTAAGCGACATCATTCTGCGGCACCTTGCAATGCGCATTGCGCGCCGCCTTGGGCTAGAACAGAACAGGGATGCCGGGCACAACCCAGTGGTGCATTCACAACTGAGAAATGAGGCTCCCTGACCTCTGAGGGAGATCGAGAATGAAGCCGGCGACTTTCATCACAACCAGTTGGGACGACGGCCATCCGCTGGATTTGCGCGTGGCCGAGCTGCTCTCGAAGTATGGTTTGCGCGGCACATTTTACGTCCCGAGGATCGCCGAGCATGAGACGATGTCGGCAGCCCAGATCCGGGAGCTCAGTCTCGCCTTCGAGATTGGTGCACATACCCTACATCACGCTGTCCTGACCGAGGCCACCGAGCAAAAGGCGTGGCAGGAGATTGCCGGCTCCAAATCGTGGGTTGAAAGCAATACCGGCATCCGATGCCTGATGTTTTGTCCGCCGAACGGAAAGTACAGAAATAGGCACTTGGAGATGGTCCGTAAGGCAGGGTACTTGGGTGCGCGCAATGTCGAATTATTGTCGCTCGACTTGCCCCGCAAGAATGCGGGGATCATGCTGCTGCCGACCACGATCCAAGCCTATCCGCACGGCTCCTTTGCGTTCGCGAAGAACGCGGTCAAGCGCATGGCCCTCACGAACCTCTTACGGCTGATAACTCATGGTCGTTCGATCGATTGGCCTGAGTTGACGCGATCCTTGCTGTACGAATCCCTCAGATGTGGCGGCATGCTGCACCTGTGGGGACATTCATGGGAGCTGCAGGAAACCGACCAGTGGCGACGCCTGGATGAGGTTTTGCGTTGCATGAGTGAGTTCGCAATCCAAGCCCCCTCGCTTACCAATGGACAGATCTGCCAACGCGCATTGTTGTCGAGCGCGTCAACTGACGAAGTAGCGCGGCGGGAAGAAATGGACCTGTGAAAAACATGAGGTGAGACTTCGGAAGAAATGGCGCATCTCGCGGACGGAGCTTGCGAACGATCGACGTTGTCCCTGTTGGGAATATTCTCCAATGAAAATTCTGGTAGCGCATAACTTCTACAAGCAGCCCGGCGGTGAAGATCAGTGCGTGACGGCCGAGGTCGCCATGCTCAGGGCGCACGGGCACGAGGTGACGAAGTACTGGCTGCACAACAAATCGATCGATGCGATGGGTCGCCTACAACTCGCGTCGCGCACGATCTGGAGCCGCACGGCGTTCCGCGAGCTGCGAGAACTGTTTCGAACGCATCGGCCGCAGATCGCACACTTCCACAACACGTTTCCCCTGATCTCACCGGCCGCCTACTATGCCGCACGGGCAGAAAACGTTCGTGTGGTCCAGACCGTGCATAACTTTCGTCTTCTTTGCGCTAATGCGCTTCTGTTTCGTAACGGAGACGTCTGCGAAAAGTGTCTCGGGAGATTGGTCCCTTGGCCGGGCATCGTGCATAACTGTTACCGGGGCAGCCGAGCCGCCAGCACCACTGTCGCCACGATGCTTGCGACGCACCGAGTGCTGGGCACTTGGTGGAAGGCAGTGGACGTGTATATCGCTCTCACCGAATTCGGTCGGCGCAAACTCGTTGAAGGGGGTTTGCCCGCAGATAAGATCGCGATCAAATCCAACTTCGCCTACCCCGATCCAGGCCCCGGTGCAGGGACAGGTCATTATGCCGTGTTCGTCGGGCGATTGTCAGCGGAGAAGGGAGTGACGGCGCTCCTCCAGGCCTGGCGGCATCTCGGCGGTGAGCTGCCGCTGAAGCTCGTGGGCGACGGTCCTTTGGCAGCGGCAGTGCAGGAGGCCGCGGCGAAGGACACGTCTATCCAATGGATGCGAAATCAGTCACTTGAGGCCGTCTATAAGTTGGTTGGAGAAGCGACGTTTTTGGTGCTCCCATCCCAGTGCTACGAGAATTTTCCTCGAGTCGTCATCGAAGCCTTTGCCAAAGGCACGCCGTTGGTTGTCTCCAGGTTGGGGGCGATGGCCGCGATCGTCGACGATGGCCTCACCGGGCTGCACTTCCAGCCGGGAGACCCCGTCGATCTCGCCGCGACGGTGCGGCGAATCCTAGGAAGTTCACTGGAGCTCGCTCGGATGCGGCAGGCTGCTCGCCAGAAGTTCGAGCAGGATTACACTGCCGATTCCAACCACAAAACGCTTATGACTATCTATGAGAAGGCGCTCAGCAATGCTCGCGAGATATGAACTTCGAAATTGACGCGCTATCTACCAAGCGTCTCCGGCCAACCGGCAAGGACTCACGCATGCCCACGATGGTAATCAACACAGATGCAGCGAATCACGGGGATTTGCCGTCGACCCTGTTTCTGGACTTCTGAAAGCCGCGGACGAGAGCCGGGCCACAAATTTGTTCCGCGTTCTATTCGACCCCGCTGTCTTCAAGAATTTCTTGCGTTAGCAACCTAGGTTAGCTGGAATCAAGGCGCGTGGGGCGCAGGGGCACTGGGCGCTACGGCATCCGGCATAACTCTTGCGGATTACCCCGACTGCAATCCTTTCCATCGTGCCTGATCCGGCGTTCACTCTGTTGCTGCTACGAGACGTTCACCCTGTTGCCGCTACGAGGCTTGCGATCAGCGCAGTCAGGAGCTGCCCCAACCAACCGCAAGGTCCGCAACCTTGGAGCCTGGAACGCCTAGAATGACAGCGCAGCTAAAGATTAAGAAAAATGAGGGTATCCTTGCGCAAGCCTATTACGAGGAAGTCGCACGCAAAACGCTAGGAATTCTCTGGCATCAAAAACCACTGATTATAGGAATCCTTTTGCTGGCACTTTCGGCCGCATCAATCGCGCTCGTGCTAATCGGACCACGCTATTCGAGCCAAGCCATGATCCAGCTCAACTTCATTCGTGATGAGCCAGCCACCGGCGTCAAAACCCAGTCGATCGCGACCGTGGATGCTGTCGCACTTGTAGACAGCGTAGCACGCGCCATCCGCTCGCCGACGACGGCCAGCGCCGCAGTGGCTCGGCTTGGCCTTGACAGGGATCCTGACTTCGCACGCGAGTCGACCATGTGGCGCGTGCTCTTAGGCACGCGAGCAGCGCTCGGTATGAAGGCGGCGACGCCGACGCCCCGCGATCTTGCAGCGAACCGGCTGATGCGGATGGTCACGGTGACCAACCCGCCGCGCTCCTATTTGATATCGGTGGCGGTTACCGCAAGCGATCCGGAGCAGGCCACCACCCTCGCCAACACAGTTGCCTTGGAATACCTCCGCGCTCGGATGTTGCAGCAATTATCTGATTCCCAGGCCGCCGCTGAGCGCGAACTAAACCAGCTTTCCTCGATATACGGCGTACGTCACCCGAGCTACGCTCTCGCGCGCACGAGGCTGGAAACTCTGCAGAATCGCCTGATCGCCTTGCGTAATGCACCTGACGACGATGCCGCCAGTCTCGTCACAGGACAGTCATTTGTTGCGGCCGAGAGTACCTTTATCCCTTCCGGGCCTTCTATCACTTTGATACTTGGGCTTACCGCGGGCGCGGCGCTCGGTGTCGGGATATGCCTGGCTCTGTGGCTCACGCCGCGCAAACAGACCCGGGACAAAGTCGCCATCGTGGGAGGCTGCGCTGGCCAGAATGTCCGCGTGTAGCCGTCGCAATTTCGCAGGAAAGAATTTCGGATCAGTAGTTTGGCTGAGGGATGCGATCCCAGACGCACCCAGTAAACTGGCTAGATTACCGCGCAGACGACACCGCCGCGCGCCGAGTTTTGCAAAAGAGCGGTCTGCAGCAATTTCAACCGGTAAATTAATCTAGACATTTCCACCAGACGGACGGTTAACCCGCCACTATGTAACCGCGGTCAACCTTTTTTCCCAGTTGTGGGCATGCTCAATCATTGTTGGCAAATCATTTAATTCTGGCTTCCATCCCAGTTTCATGAGCTGCTCGCTGTTTGCCACAATTGAGGCGGGATCTCCCGCCCGACGGGGCGCTTGGCGAGTTTCGAAATCAATTTCCGCGACCCTCCTTACTGTGTCAACAACCTCTCTGACCGAATACCCGCGTCCATAGCCGCAATTGAGCGTTCGGGACACACCACCTTCCCGAAGACAATCGAGCGCCGCAAGGTGCGCACGAGCCAAATCGGAAACATGCACGTAATCTCGCACGCATGTCCCGTCGGGTGTCGGGTAATCGCTGCCATAAATACTCAAGTAAGGCCGCCGGTGAAGCGCTGTCTCCAGTGCCACTTTGATTAGGTGCGTCGCACCTCGTGTCGATTGACCAAGTCGTCCGGCCGGATCGGCTCCGGTCACGTTAAAGTAACGCAGGATCACATACCGCAGATCATGTGCTGCGCCTACATCAGCCAGCATATACTCCGACATTAGCTTTGACCTTCCATAAGGCGAAAGCGGCGCTGGATCAGCTGTCTCCTTTACGGGCGCAAAACCTGGGTTGCCATAGACTGCAGCCGTTGAAGAGAAAACAAAGTGCTTTACGTTTCCCCTCACCGCAGCTTGTAGCAGAGCATGTGTTTTGACCGTATTGTTGAGATAATAGTTGAGCGGATCGGCGACTGAATCCGGAACGACTATTTTGGCGGCGAAATGTAGAATAGCCTCAATCTTATGGTTTTGTACGAGACGCAGTACAAGCTCCGTATCTCCGACGTCGCCGGCAAAGAAAGGGACGCCTGGCGGAACTGCCGTTGTGTTACCAGTCGACAGATCATCCAGCACAATCGGAATTTCACCCCGATCGAGAAAAGCGAGAACTGCATGACCGCCAATGAACCCGGCACCCCCCGTGATCATTATCGTCATTCGGCACTCCTTTCGACGAGTCACAAGCGAGCGCCAACGTAGAAAACTCTGAGCGCAATGCGCATCGCCATCTCCAACTGACTACCGTGAGGCGGTCGGCGACAAGCCGATGCCTATTTCAAAGTTTCGATCCGCGTCTTCGCATCCTCAATGCCGCCTGCCCGAGCTCGTTCATATAGTTCGCGCGCCTTCGTAGGATCCCCCGAGATTCCGCCTGCGCCCCACGATTGCAGCACGCGCGCGTCATAAGTCTCGGCCAGCATAAAGGCGGCTCGCGGGCTGCCGCGCTCAAGAGCATGTTCGAGTAACAGGCGAGCGCCGCTAATGTCAGCTTGCCGGAGCAGTGTGTCTGCCCGAGCAAGCAGCCTCTGTTCGTCCACGTGGAAGCGAGAGGAAGCGGCGTCCGCCGGCGTAGATCGCTCTGTCTCCCTGGCCACTTCCGGATCAAAATCCGATGCGGCTTCGCGAGCGGTCGACTTTGGCTCAGCGGGCGACCGTCCTGGGGTCGAAGCGGCGGCCGCCGCAGAGATCTGCTCCGCTGAGCGCCTCTTTTCCTCAGTCGTGCTCGAAGGGGGCTCGCCCATCCGCTCGGGCGAGCTATTAACGGCCGGCTCGCGTGATTGCAGGGCATGCAGAGCGTTCAAGGCGGCGATCTGCCGGTTTGCGGCTTCGAGTTCGCTCCTGACAGAGGTAAGTTCGCGCGCAAGTGCCTCTGCTCCGTCTCGCTCCCGTTTCATCGTCTGCTTTTGCTCGACCTCTGCCGCGGCGGCTGGCGTAACTTCCTGGCCTATAATCCGCGCGGCATCGAGTTCTGCCCGGACCGAGGCAAGCTCACCCTCAAGCGCGTCTGCCCTGCCGCGCTCCTGTTCGAACGCCTGCCTCTGCTTTCTCTCCGCCTCGGTGGCTCGCACGGCGTCCGAGCCTGCGATCCGCGCGGCATCGAGTTCTGCCCGGACCGAGACAAGCTCACCCTCAAGCGCGTCTGCCCTGCCGCGCTCCTGTTCGAGCGCCTGCCTCTGCTTTCTCTCCGCCTCGGTGGCTTGCAGGTCTTCAAAGCCTGCGATCCGCGCGGCATCGAGTTCTGCCCGGACCGAGACAAGCTCACCCTCAAGCGCGTCTGCCCTGCCGCGCTCCTGTTCGAGCGCCTTCCTCTGCTTTCTCTCCGCCTCGGTGGCTTTCAGGTCTTCAAAGCCTGCGATCCGCGCGGCATCGAGTTCTGCCCAGAGGGAGGCAAGTTCACGCTCAAGCGCGTCTGCCCTGCCGCGCTCGTGATCAAGCGCCTGCTTTTGCTTGATCCTTGCCGCTTCAGTCGCGGATCGCATCGCATCGAGCTCTTCTCGGAGTGACGAGGTAAGTGCACGTGCAAGGACTTCAGCACTGTCGCACTTCTGTCCATGTTCAAGCGCGTGCCTTTGCTCGCAAGCCGGGGCGCATTGCGGCGCTTGCGCGGCTTCGCCCTGCGCTGCATCTAACTGTTGAATGGGTTTGAGCCGATCTGCGAGAACATCGCTTTTCTCACGGCCCGATTTGAGATTCTGCTTGTGCCCGACGAGCGTCGTTTCAACGACCCGCGGGACCACTAAGGATTTGTCCCGCAAGGCGTTAGACCGCGCGATCTTGGGTTCCATTTCGGTTGGTGCAACGAACGAGAGGGCGCGGGTATCGCTTTCACCGCATAGCCCCTTGTCCGCCGCAGCTTCAATAAAAGCCCACAGAACACACACTGCTAAAGCAAAAGATGCGCGTGCAACGCCTCTGCTTGTTCGGCGTGAGCCCTCGAATGTTCTGAACCTAGGCAATTTGGACCTCGGCAGCCAATGGGTTGGCAAAAAAGCAATCGACGCGCCCTCCTTTGAGATGAAACGCCCCGAATGGGCTGTGGTCATGTCACCGGTGTGTTGGTCCACCAGGAAACTGGGTTTCCGTCCTTGGAGCCACCTCAATAGCCAGCCAGAGCCTGCAAGCCCATCAGTCTGAAAGACAATCGCGATAACTCAAGTTTGGTCCTAGGGCATAGTGATTTCTTATGACACAGCCTTCACCGGTCGTTTGTCGATCTCGCAGTAGAGGTAATCAAAAGGGAGTAGCAGGATCAGTCGCTGCAATTAAGTAGATGACCCGACCCGCTCACTCGCGCATCAAGTTCTGCAAAAATATCGAGCGCCTCTTGCGAATATGCCCAAGACCTCGTGCCAATTAACACGTTTGCAGGCGACAGATTCTCGGAGCCCTTTTGCAACGTCAAGGTAATGCTCTGGACGTGCTCAAGGACCAGAACGTAAGCCGCAAATTGCGCGCTATTGGCCGTCAGCACGAATTCCACGGCTCGCTTGATCAAATTGACTGGTGTCGTGAATGAATTCGTAAAGCGATGACGTTCGGATTGGTTGGCTGCGCCTAGAGCAAAAAACGATGGGAAGTCCGCGGTATTCAACGGCAGGTCGACGCCTCCCAGTACCGTCCTGCCACTTCCTCTCCTTTCTGCCGCTACACAAAGAACGCGAGGCATCCCCGGACCTGTTCGCCGAGCGAGGCCGCTGCAATGAATGCAGTGAACAAGCCGACCCGAACCGCTCCGCAAACCCGCATTGTTCAAACCTCTTCCGTAGACCAGCCCTCCCTTAGGCGTCCCCTCCTCTCACCGTTAGGGAAAACACTTGAACCGACGAGTCCCACTTTGGAGTGATCTCAGAAACCGCGCCGCATCTCGGCCTCAGTTGAAATGCCGGCCTTAGCGCAGCTGATCGGGATCCGGTCGTGACACCATGCGCAGCATGTCGTGCCCTTCCAGGTCGACACGCTCATTGCAGATTTCCCCCAGGGTTGCCACTGCTTCTGCGGCACAATCGCGAAGGCACCGCGCCGTTTCGCAAAGGGCTTCGAAACTTCCGCGAAGTTGGTCGAGGCCATCATCATGATGTTGAGCGCAATCTTGCCAGCGCTGCTCACGCCCGCGGGGTGGGATTGAGCCGTCTGCGAAAGCGTCTTAATCGCCGCGAAGCTAGGGGACCTGATCTCAAGGGGGAGTACCTGATTTCAAAGGGGGAGTATTGTCGCTTCGCGATATGGCGAGCGCCGCGAGCACTGTCCGATTGCTGATTTCAAGCTTCTGAAAAATGTGATGGAGATGAACTTTGATAGTGCCGTCGGCAATGTTCAGGCGGCGCCCGATTTCCTTGTTCGACAATCCTTCGGACACCAACCGCATAATCTGGCGTTCGCGTTCTGTCAGCATAGCCAGCGCGTTTTCCGTAATCGCGATATTTCTTTGTTCTTCAGAAGCAGCCTGACTACAGGAGGGAAGCGGCAACAGCCTTCGGCCAGCCGCGACCTGCCGCAAGGACTGCACGAGAATTTCAGGCGCCACATCCTTCAGAATGACGCCGTAGGCGCCGGCCGCGGCTGACAAAACGAATTTGCGGTCGTCGACAGATGCGGTGAAAAAGATCACCCGCGTGGAAAGCCCCTCTGAGTTAGCGATGGTGAGGATCTCCAGCCCAGTCAAGTCAGGCATTGAGATGTCGAGAAGGGCGATGTCCGGAACCAAATTGCGAATCGCTTCCAAGCAGCTTTTTCCATCACTGCAACACGCAACAACTTCAAAGCCACTTTGCCCGCGGAGTACGCTCATCAAACCTTGAATGACCACTGGATGGCGATCGGCGAGCACCACACGCGTGCACTGCATGGCTGCTCCTTAGCCTTGCCTTTGAGCCATTTAACGCCGGGCATCCGCGCATGTTTCCTGGAGCCGTCCTTTTTTGAAACATGCGCAGCATTGAATTTGCCGCGGCGCAATGCACATCACAGCGCATAGTATTTTGTCACGAGAGACCCGAGGCTGCTTGGCTGTCGCTTGCGACAACCACAACATCCATCACCACCTGCTCCTCCCGCCTATAACCAAAGATATATATTGATATCGGGAATTCACCTCTAGTATTCATAAAAGGTTCACTAAACCTGAAGCTGGGAGCTCTTGAAATCTAACTGACACAACCTGCAACGGTCACAGACGTTCGACACCAGGATTTCCAACTGGGAGAGACACCTCGCCCGGTGACAAAAAAATGAATGAGAGGGTCCAGCTCGAGACCCCCAGATGTACGCTTTATTTTTTGAAAAAAGGGTGGGGGAGGATTGCCATGCGGAGCCGCCGCCAATCTTTTGCAGCCATTCTTGTTGGAAAAAGCATATTATTCAGAGAAGGACTTGCTAGTATCCTGCGCTCCGTCAATTTCCGTATCATAGCCTCGGCATTATGCGCCGATGATTTGCCCGCAACCAAACTCCCACCACACCAGCTGTTGTTTCTCATTGTCCATACAGGAGATAACTTTGACTCCGCCGTTGAACAAATCGAACTTTTCAAAAATCAGTACCCGAGCGGGCGAATTGCGATCGTGGCCGATCAATATGGGGTAGGCGAGGTGGCTTCAGCATTTCGGGCAGGTGCTAACGGCTATTTCGTCGATGTGATGACGTGCGATGTTTTCATCAAATCCCTTGAACTGGTGATGATGGGTGAAAAAATCTTTCCGCCCGCATTTCTGTCTTTCGTCCTCGATCCCGAGGGGGAACACTTGAGCGGGACGGCATCGAGCGACGAACGCAACGATCAGGCGATGCTCCTCGCAGCAGCGGATAGGATCGAGCCGCACCTTTCCCAGCGCGAGAAATCGATCCTTCGCTGCCTGGTCGAAGGCCACTCCAACAAATGCATCGCGCGAAAAATGGATATTACAGAGGCCACCGTTAAGGTCCACGTCAAAGCGATCCTTCGCAAGATCCGGGTCCAGAACCGGACACAAGCGGCAATCTGGGGTATGAATAACGCGTTTCTGACACAATCGACAAGCAACAACTCACCTGCCCTCGATCGCCGATGGGAGCCGATGACTTCTCAAGCCCGCCAGGCTGATCACTGAAATCGAGCGGGTCGGGGCATCGACACCGCTAACGCGGTGAACCACGAAAGAAATCGAAACAAATCACGGTAAGGCGCCAACTTGCTGGAGAAACAGCACCTACACTTTGGAGGGGCACGGAGGCGACCACAGTATGCATGAGAGCCGTGACGCCGGCTACTCGTCTGATCAGGACACTCACCAAAGCGATCTAGGACGTTCCCGTTAGGAACGACTGAGCGGCTCTCGCAGAGCGGAAGCCCTCGCGGCTCTCTTGGGTTGTTGAGCCCGGAGGACGACCCTCGCATCATCCGTGCTCGTCCCTTGACAGCGGGCGCACTGACTGGGGCTGCCGTTGCCGGCGGGATCCCGGAAATCGCTTCTGCAAAGGTTGTGTGTACCGAAAACCCCATCCGAGTTGATGACGTGATAGAAACGCCTAAGCTGGTGGAATGATCGGGCTGCTGTGTTTCGTGCTAGCCGTCCTGGCCTCGCCCTTCAAGTCGAAGTTGCGGCTGGAAGCGGAGAACGCGGCGCTTCGACATCAGTTGATTGTCTTGCGGCGCAGGCTGCATGGTCGCGCCAGGCTGACGAACCAGGATCGCTGGTTCTTGATCCAGCTGTAGCGGTGGTTTCCCTCAATCCTGCAGGTCCTCACGATGATCCGGCCCGAGACGCTCGTGCGTTGGCACAGGGCCGGCTTTCGCGGCTACTGGCGTTGGAAGTCGCGCCCACAGGGAGGGCGACCGCAGATCGACATGGAGCTGCGCGGATTGATCCGGCGGATGAGCGTCGACAATCCGCTTTGGGGCGCGCCACGCATCCACGGCGAACTGCTCAAGCTCGGCTTTAGCGTCGCTCAGTCGAGCGTTGCCAAGTACATGGTCAAGCGACGCGGGCCGCCAAGCCAGGAATGGCGAACCTTCTTGCGCAACCACATGCCGGACATCGCCGCCATGGACCTCTTCGTCGTTCCAACGATCGGTTTCGAGCTGCTCTATGGCTTCGTCATCCTCCGGCTCGATCGCAGAGCGCTCGTCTGGATCAACGTCACAACAAACCCGACAGCTGAATGGATTGCACGCCAGCTAACCGAGGCTTTTCCCTGGGACGAGACTCCGCGCTACCTGATCCGCGACCGGGATCGGATCTATGGCACCGTCGTCACACGTCGACTGCGGGCCATGGGCATCCGGGACAAACCGACCGCATCGGCCTCGCCATGGCAGAACGGCTGTGCCGAACGAATCATTGGATCAATCCGGCGAGAATGTGTGGACCACGTCATTGTCTTGGGCGAGGCGCATCTGCGCCGAATTCTGCAATCGTATGCCCGCCGGCGAATTACGGGGAAAGGAACGATTTCAGCCATTGCTCGACCCTCCTGCTGCTAGGTGGGTAGCGGCCGTCCCCGTCGCCGCGATTAAACGGCCGGAAACCCCGGCTTTGTCGCGGCGGAAACTGAAGCGAGCGACAGCGGCGCGGCGCCAGTTGGTAGTGCCGGCTCTGTCTCGGCAAGCTTCATGTTGGCCGCCTCGGGAACATACGACATGGTCCTCACCAGCATCTTTAGCTCGTAGACCTCGGATGCAAGCGCGTCTGTTCGGTGTTGCATGAGCCTGAGTTGTCGGTACTGGAGGGCTGCGAGCACGAATGTGCTGGCAAGTAGAATGTACGCAATGGCATCATCAAATAACCAAAGGAAACCCTGCAACATGACGCGGCTCCCAATGTGCTTAAAAAGCTAAAATTAGCCGCCTGATTTTCACCGGTCCACCATCGCCAGATTGTTTGCCATGATCGATGCACCGGAGCGATCGAAGCCCGTAGGCAGCTGCTCCGCGTTAGCGAGGACGTTGCCCTCCCATCAAAACCAAAGAAGCCCGCCGGGTTGAGTCGGCGGGCCTCCTACGCGGTTACTCCCCGCGGGAGGCCTTGGGGGCTAGGCACCGGGCCGGCGGGGCCGACGTTTCATCACCAATAGCCATTGACCCGGCTAAAGCCGCAGTGCGCCAATGCCTGCGGCTGTTGCTTTAGCCAGAGAGTTGGCTTTCCTCGTTCTCCAAGGAAATCAAAAAGGAAATCAAACGCCGCCGCCCTGACGGCTGGCGGCGTATTTTTCGATCTCTGCATTCCAATGAAGGGCGACGTTCTTCGCTCCCGCAAACTGATTGTTGATCAGAAACGTGCCCACGTCCCGGAGGTAACCGGCAAAGTGCTCGCCATCGTCGCTTAGCTGCATGACCTCTGGCGGTGGAGCGGGTAGCCCAGCGCCATGTGCCCGATTTAGTAAGGCTTGCAGGTCCGGCATGCGGTCACTTATGCAGGTTGGCCACCGTTGGTTAATCTGGCCAGCGCGCTCAACAATGAAGTCTGAAAATTCCCTCAGATCGTATCCCAGCAGTGCAAGCTCCGCTTCTCTTTCGGCGCTTCTGCTGCGAAATAACGCATCAACCCACAAGCCGATCGCCAATCCGATCAGGAAAGTCAAAGCTGGATAAAAGAACCATTGTTCCGTGACTGCAGCAGCCTTGGCGAGCGCCCACTGGAAACCGTTTGAGGGGTCGTCGAGATACCCAATTCGGTCTCCCCATTTTTCAATGGCTTTGGCAATCAATATACCGGCGCCGAGGGACCCGAGGATCCATAGGCTTGCCTTCCTTGCCGCAGATCGCCAATTCATGGGACACTCCGCTGCACCGAAGTTAGCTGAACGTCGATAAGTGGCAAGTCAGCCTGAACTGGCGGGCCTTGGTGCGCTCGAAGTCGCTGTTCGCCCAAAAGTGCCGTCGCCGTTGGCGGCCATGAATTCGGCCCGGCCATGAGGCCGGGCGGAACGCATGGCGGCCGAATCAGGCGCGGGCGGAAGTAGCGGAGATTGGTTTGAAACCCTGCTCCCGGCGGGACCTGACGCCGGCTGGTCGAACGAATACGATCCGCCGCCTGCTGATTTGCTCACGAAATCACCTTTCCAGGGGGCAGCCGTCCACGGGCACCGGAACGTTTTGCCCCACTAGCGAGTCATAGAGGGCGATCGATCCCGGTTTTGCTGTTGGATCGAACATGGAAAAAGGGGCCGCCTATGCGATCTCGGCCATCATCGTCGGCTTCGGTCTTTGGATCCTTATTGCCGGCCTAAGCTCCAGTGCACCCGCATTATGGATTTGCGCTGGTCTCATCCCCATAGTGATCGGGCTCATCAGCGCTTTCGGCCCTACTTAAAATCCCCCGCCCCTCTGGGGTGCCTCTGCGCGTTCTAGTCCCAAAGACCGCGGCTGACCGTGTCGCCCCGGGTCGCGGTCCCGTCCTCGAACAGGACCTCATCCAGCGATTCAAGAGGACTGTTGCCGAACTTGCGATATTTAGTTGGGAACGCGAGGTTCTGGGCTCTGATGTAGTAGTAGATCTTTGCGCTGATCTGGTTGCGATCAAGTCTTCCTTCGAGGAGGGATACGATCACGTCGTTGACTACGACGTCCCTGTCCGGAAAATTTTCAGGCACCATCGCCTGGATGATTTGATAGTCGGCCTGATCCCAGTCGTACCTGAAAGTCCCGGCTGCCACTGCTAGCACAGGATTGTTGGCTCTTCCGATCCTCTTTTCAATCGCGGCCAGCACGAACCCGTTGAACTCTGGGTTCTCACGTCGAAAGCGGTAAAACGCCACAGGGTTGACGAGTATCAAAGATGGATTTCGAGGACCTCCGCCCATCGGCATGCCGTGAATGATCTGATTAACTGTCACCCCGTTCCGCAGCGCGCTCGAAGCTTTTGCTATGTCTCCCGGTCTGAGGACGCCAGCTCTGGCATTACGAAGTTTGTCACACTTTCGGCAACGCCTGCACTCGTACCCGTACCTGAAATAGACGCGCCCGCGGTCCAGCGAGTGGCCGTATTTGCAGAGCCTCATGTATAATTTCGGAGACTTCATTGCGTCCGCGGCCTTCGCATTCGCAATAGCAAGCTGGTATGGGCGCGGTCCTCTTCATCGCAATTCCGGCGCTGATCCAATGGGCTAAAGACCGCGCAAACGTCGTGAACGTCCGCGCGGATTGTTTCGTGGACTTCCTCCCGACGAAGCTGCCTCCCGGAGGGCGCGTCACCGTGGTTCAATTGTCGTCAGCCCCCGAAACTCCGCACCAAGCCGGCCAATCAACAATCAAGTACGGTGATGCCGGAATGATGACCGGATGGCCGCAGGGATCTCATGCCTACAAATGTGAGATCAGAAATCTCAGTTCGCCTTCACTCTTTGACGTGGCGATTACACTTGCCGTCGACTTTCATGGGGTGGTTAAATCTGATCCAAAACTCCACTAAGTCCCCTTTTGCTACGATTTCTGGGATCAGCGCCTCGTTCATGCATCAGAAGGACACGGATCCTCGACTGGTGATTAATCGCAATTTGCTAGACAGTCCCAAGTTTAGCCCGAACGGCATGTAGCGAGATCCTGGGGCGTGGCCTCGTCCACCTCCCCGCTTGGACTTTGACCAACCCGAGTAGCCCGCCCTTCCCTGCCCCGAACACGAGCGCCCCGGCGCCGGCACATCGATGCCGTCCAGGATCGCCAGCGAGGGCACGGGGAACGGATTTAACGCAATCCCGCCTCCTATGCGTCGGCGCACTAGGCGGCCCGGCGCGCGACGATTCCGGACGACGGACGCCGGGCCCCTCGCCACTGCGGCCACCCCGAAATGGCGAACTCGGGCTGGGTCCGATTCTTGGCGAAAATGGGCGCGTCGTTCTGGAGCAGGTTACGGCGCGTCACCGGCTTTCCTAGGCCCGCCGATGCTGTAGGGCTTGTTGAGGAAGTAGTCGCGGTTGCCTAATGCCTTCTCCGCGTACTGATCGATCGCGACCGTGATCGCCTGGACGTGCTGATAACAGTAGCCTTCACGCGCAGCCCGCTGGCGCACTTCAGCAAGCGCCCTGATCCATGGCGAGTTGTCCGCCTTCTCGTCGTACCATTTGAGCCGCTCTGGCATCACCAGCTCCGGCCACCGAGCACGCGACCTATCGTCGGTCCGCCCTGCTCCTTCCTGAGCCGGTCCCGCTCTGCGCAAAGACCTTCAATCTTCGCCAGCATCCTGCCGAGCAAGAGCTCAGCCGCCGCTGTGGCGATGCCGGCGCGCTGAAGCTGCAGGATCTCCCTGCGCTGCCTTCCGACCTGGACGCGCATGTGCTCGATTTCGGAACGCACGTGCCGTAGTCCCATAGCGCTTCCTCAAATCTCTCTCTGGATTTTTCGAATAAGCCCCTCGGCCCGGCGCCTGAGCTGGTCGTAAAGGCGAAGCCGCCTGAACAGGGTCTCGATTTCACGATCGGTCGTCATTTGGCGATAGTACAAAACAAGAACAAGATGACAAGCCGCTACCGATAGTCTTGGACAAGATGGAACACCCAAGATCATTGCCCGAGTAGATTTATTGCCTTGGTCCGCCTCGTTTGAGGATCCAATACCGCTTCCCGATGGTCGGCGGCTCCTCACGTTGAAGGATGCCGCTACCTACATCATGGATCTGCCGAAGGCCGAGCACTCAGCGCCGGAATGGCAGGCGGCGATGGAGGCGCTAATCTTGGTTGCGGAGAGCGGCGGGCCGACGATGCTGGCCCGTATCGGCGTCATGCGGGCGTTAAATCGTCACGTCGAGCGGGTCTTCAACGCCGATCGCAAAAGTCATCACTGGGGCAGGCGCAAACTGAAGAGAGACCAATGACCGTCTTTGTCTACATCGACACCAGCAAGCAGGTTGGCGATCCCGAGCACATCAAGGTGTTCGCCACAGGCTGCTGCTTTCCAATTCCAACTAGCGGAGAGCGAAATGGCTGAAAGGATCGATGTTGAGGTTATCGGCAAATCGCAATTTGAAGTCGCCCACGAAATGGCGAGGTTCATTCTCATCAATATGGAAGGGCGTCAGGTGAAAAGCATAAAGCGGCATGAGTTCTTGCATTTGGTAGCTGATTGCATCGAGGCCTTGCGGGGCATCAAGGTCAAGGAGATTATCAGCTAAAGAGTGAGGCTGGCACTCCTTGGGCTGAATGCAGAAGGAGGCTCTGATGCGCATTCTGGCCTTGGCGATTTTGACGATCGGGATGGTCTCTCCGGCGACTGCCCAGATGTACGATCCGGCTTATCCGGTTTGCCTGCGCCTGTACGACCGGACCATCTATTACGAATGCAGCTACACGTCGCTGCCCCAATGCAACGCGTCGGCATCGGGCCGATCGGCACAGTGCGTCATCAATCCATATTTCGCGAGTTCGCAAGAGCCCGCGGGCTATCGGCGGCATCGCCGGGTCTACTAAAGTGAACCGCATTGGCCGTAGGACCGCTTACGCCATGCTGGTGATACTGGTGCTGGCTATTGTCTGGCAGGTGCTCGGGTCGCTGTAGCGGCCCCGGCAATACGCAACGCACCGGGGCCGCCAGCGCTTGGAGAAACCCCCGGCTTGGGGAAGTAGCCGGGGGTGAGCAGACTAGACCTCAATCGGACCTATCGTCTGTACGGCCGCTGACAAAGGGCAGGCCGCGCGAACCACCTGCCTGTGCCGCGAATGAAAGAAGCTGCCCTGAGCTAGCGGCCTCTTCGCAAAGGCTCTGCCCACAAATTGAAGCGCCCGTAAGACTCCGGATGTGGCTCTCAAATTAGACGAATCCTGTTGAAGCCGCCGTCCCCCCTCTTCACAATGAAGTATGAGTAATAGTTAGTGAGGGTTTCTTTAAAATGCCTTCTCTTCAGCAACGTATTGACGACTACTCTACCCTGTCCGCAAATCTTCTGACTGAACTCCGCGATTTGGAATTATTGCGCGAGTTGGTCCGGCAAGCGCATGTAGCGGCTGCGGTCCGTCGTCGAAGGTCCATGAAGGAAGCCCGCCAGCGTGAACCGGCGGGCCTTCAACAGCATCACGAAGACGCCTTCTCCGCTATGCGTTGAATGTCGTTGAAGATCGATCTTTCCGAAGCCATCCGCCGGTTTGTAGAGCTGGGGCTAAAGGCTAAGTCCAAAGGCTGACTCCACCTGTGCACTTTGGGGGTATGCCCCTTGCCCTCCACCGCTAGTTGCGGTTGGATGCTCCGGGCTGGGGAGAAAACGATGATCAGAACAATCTTATGTTTCTTGGGATGGCACTCGCCGACTAAAGACGGTGGGTCATGCAAGGTTTGCCGCTGCTACATCACAAAAGTCTCATGATGTAATTTCAGCGGACAGAGTCATGTGAGGAATCGATCTCGGGATACCGCGGCAGCTTCGCTGCTGCGGCATTGGAGCATTGATGCATATGGTCAATGCGCTCGTCATCCGCCGAAATACGCAACTGGCAAAGACCCAGAAGGCTCTTCGCGCGGCACAGTACGTTCGAATGTCGACTGATCTTCAGCGGTATTCGATCCAGAATCAGGCTGCCGCCATCGCGGCATACGCTCAGCAACGCAACCTCACCATCGTTCGGACGTACGTCGACGAAGGACGCAGCGGAGTGAGGATCAACGGGCGGGCGGGCCTGATCGAATTGATCGAAGATGTTCAATCAGGAAACGCGGACTTCGATCACGTGCTGGTTTACGACGTCAGCCGGTGGGGACGCTTCCAGGACGTCGATGAGAGCGCGCATTACGAGTTTGTCTGCAAGCGAAGCGGCGTCAAGGTTGCCTATTGCGCTGAACAGTTCGACAACGATGGAAGTCTCCTGTCGAGTATCGTCAAGAACATCAAACGTGTCATGGCGGCTGAGTATAGCCGAGAGCTTGGCGTCAAGGTGCACGCCGGTCACTGCCGGATAGCGGGCCTCGGCTATCGCGTTGGTGGCCCGCTCACGTTCGGACTCTACAGGGAGATGGTGGATGAGAAGCAGCGTTCGAAAGGCAGGCTGGCGAAGGGGGAATGCAAGGCCCTGAAAACGGACCGTGTGCGGCTCCGGCCAGGGTCTGAAGAAGAAGTCGCGGTCGTCAGATGGATATTTCAGCAATTCGTTGTCGAGCGAAAAACGAACATTGACATTGCAAGAAAGCTCAATCGAGCGAACATCGCCAATCAGCATGGCCGTCCTTGGACCGACATCATGGTCCATGCCATTCTCAAGAACGAGAACTATGTTGGCAATCTCGTCTACAACCGCACGTCTCGCCGTCTTGGGCAGAAGCTTACAAGAAATCCTCATCACATTTGGATTCGGAACACAGCGGCGGTGGAACCGATAGTTGACCGAAACCTCTTCGCACGTGCCCAGAAAATTATGGCCGAGCGGTACGTTGTTCTCTCCGAGGACGATATGTTGCGGCGGCTACGGCTCACGCTTGCTCGCAAGGGAAAGCTCAGCGACGGCATCATCCGCAATACGGCCGGACTTCCCTCTACCCAAAGTTACGTGAAGCACTTTGGCTCGATAAGAAAAGCCTATGCGCTCATTGGCTACAAAGCCTCACGCGACTGCGCTTGGTATGATGCGCGACAACATTGGTCCGATGTTCTCTCAAGCCTTGCAGCGCGGGTTGCTGAAGAATTGAGAAGCGATCTTGGCATTCAGGTGGACATAACAGATGGCCCAAGTCTGTCACTGAGCCGACGACGAAAGATCCGATTTCAGGTCGTTCGCCAGTTGGCCAAGAGGGGCGCAAAGCATGCCGCGCAATGGCGAGTCCACCGGCCGAAGCCCGATGACGAAATGCTCGTTATCCCGCGATTAAATGCCCCCAATGTGGAGATTCAAGACTATGTGCTCGTGGCCGCGTCGGGCTGTCCGAGGTATCTAACGCTTTCCGACAGCTCTTTGGCCCGCCACAGGGCGGTTCGCGTTGAGACGGTGGACGAGCTGATTGCAGAGATCAAAGCGAGGTTCATATTGGCCAACCACGTCGCGCCAACCAAGCCAACGCTAAAGAACAAACGAAGGAAGCGAGACCGGCCCAAAACAAGGAACGGCCGCGCGCGGCGCTGACAGATCGCAGATAGAGATAAGCGCCGATCAGCCTGCCGTAATTTCTTCTGAAATCGCCGTTGAGCTTCGAGATCTCTATAAGCTCGGAAGATTGATCGGACATAAAGAAGCCTCCTGAAAATCAGCAGGCTCCCTATAAACAACTGATTTGCCCGACAAGTCAATTGTCATTTCTGATTTTCAGAAGCCGAAAAGCTTCTGGCGTGCAGCACTTCTCAAGTTGCGACACTCTGTTTAGGCCCGACATTCAAGGGCAGCTTGATGGTTTTGGCTTGCTGGCTGCCATCACGCTTGTATTCTGTTTGTTTCAATCCGCGCGTATGGCATTGCCAACGGGAATCGCGCTTTCGACTCCGAACGATGGTGGTTCCCGATCTACAAAGCCTTCGCGATGTAGGCTGCCGCGCGTGCCGATCTCATAGCCGCGCGGGAGGCAGAGGACCATGAGATCGCGGCGGCCGTTCAGGGAGAAGCCGTCGGCTGCCAACTAAGCGATACGCGTAGACGCTCATGTCTTGTCCCGCGAAGAGGCCGGATTTCACCATAATTCGCACGTAGTAGAAATTTTTATCAATATTCGGTATCGATCCGGTTTCGCTGCATTTCCCTGCATCGGTCGCGATCTGAAACGAACCGTTGGACTGGACTGCGCACTTTGATGTTTCAGCTCCTGTTTCCTTCGATACTTCGATGAACTCAGCTGTCGCAATCCCCCTGAAAAATTGATCCAGACGCGCCGCCGCCTGTGTGTCTCGGGCTTCCGTAGGTTCGGGGGTCCCGCCGCCCTTATAGCTTATTTCGATATGGGTAACGGGACGACCTATCGAGGTGGGCCCCCCGCAATAGAGCGTGACAGTATTGCCAACCGTGGCGGTAACAGCACCAGCGGTGACAAGAAGACCTGACGCGCTCACTGGTACGCAGCCTACAGCGCTTGTAGACCAGAGTGAATAGGCGTGCGCATAGGGATGAAAGCACATGCACGTTGCAGCAATGACAGCCACTCCCATCAAACGCCTCGACTGCATAATCCCCACCCTTGAGAACAAAGCCATAAGGCTCGTTAGGGATACTATCCGTGTCATGAGGACCTCCCGGTTGATCATCTCACCAGCGTCCTTTGTAAGTCACTCCTCGAATGAAGACGGTGAACAAGGTCCACTCATCAAAAAAGAGCCCCGCCTAAAACTATGGAACACGACAAGATCATTTGTTTAGATATCGAGACTGTCCCGGACCGCACGCTTATTCCCGAATGGGAGCGAGGGAAAGTTCCTGCCCAGCCTATCTGGCATCGGATCGAAATCGACGACGTGCGCGCTTACTTTTTGACCAGCACGATGGTCCAGTCGTCGATCGTGCCGGAGCCATCGGCCGCGACGGAGGTGGTGACGAGCGCGCCGGCCGGAATAGCTGTCAATCCGAAAAGAAGCATCGCATTGGCTGGATCGGACGTCTGGTAGCCCAGCACGTACTGGACGAGGTTGTCATCGACGTTCACCGACGGAATAGGAAGTCGATAGCATTTGGAAGAGTCTAGGAATGCGAAAATCAATCGCACGCAATTCACAATGCACACTGTAATTGCGAAGCAACCTTTTACAAGCGGCTACATCACCGCTGATGATACCAGCAAAGCGGGTCGGTGATGCCAACACATCAAGATGTTCGCCGCCAAGGACACCGGTGAAACCTGGTTCGTGGAAACGATCCAGAAGTCGTTGCCTTCGAATATCCGGTGCTAAGCCAATGACAGGCCGCGGCCGGACCATTGATGATTCTAATCGACCCGAGCTGGATAATCTCGAGCTATGTCCGTCGTACTGCCTTTTCTCTGATCGCTGAGGTAGTAGTGTGAAGCCGCGACCGCAAAGAGAAGGAGGACGCGATGAATTTCGCTCCCGTTCTGGCGGCACCACTGCTGTTAATTCTGATTGGCACGAGTTTTACTAGTTCATCAGCGCAGGCGCAGGTTATCAAACTTCTCCGTGAGTGTTGGACAGTTTTCCCGCTCAGTATTTTCGACGGCAAACCCTGGTTCGAGGCTCCATCGTGCCCGGCCGGGTGGGCTCCCAAATGCGCCAGGCAAGCTGGTGTGTGCGTCACCCAGTTAGGTGAACAAGCAGCCGTTTGCAGGGAATGGCAATGCGTGCGCGGGCCTGTTGACATAACAAAAGGCCCTCCCGTGATAAAGAAACCACGGGAAGAACTCCCTCGTCCCCCGTTTCCGTGTGAGCCTTTCAAGTGCCCCTTCCCGTGGTAAGGCCAGCACGGGAAGAACTCCCTCGTCCCCGTGTGGGCCTTTCAGCTGCCCTCTAGCACTAAGGGCCCCAGCTTGGGGCGTCGAAGCTGAGGCCCCTGGAGACCAGCCCTTCACCCACAAAGGGCCACCGCTGAAATCGCAGCAGCGGGCAGCCCGCTCTACAACAAAAGTTAACGCGCTGTGGCTGTCGACTGTACTCATAACCTGCGCCGCAGATTAGGCGATGAGGTCCGCTGTACCCCTGATAGCGGACCTCACCGGAGGTCCGAGTTGGGCCACAAGCGGTCATTCGATCACCTCGTCGGCGATGGCGAGGAGTGCCCGCGGCAGTTCAATCCCGAGCGCCTTGGCCGTCTTCAGATTGACGATGAACTCGAATTGGTGCCGATGCGCGGCAACATGGTGTCGCCGCCGTCTGGACCCAAGAGATCGCGGCCGTGTTCAAGGAACGCGATGTCATATACCTTGCGGAAAACGACAAGCCGGGCGCAATAAAGCTGCCAGGGCGGGACAGGCGCTCACAGGCGTTGCCAGGAGCATTCGCATTGCGAGCTGCCGGTCTTCGGCCGAGCGATGTGGCCAGCGTGGATATTTCGTTGGGGCAGGATCGTGAGGTGTACCGTGTCGATCACTCCCTGGCTTTTCGAGCCGTTGTTGCCGCGTTCATTCCGGCTCGTGCTGATTGATCCGCCGTGGGAATTTCAAACCTACTCGCGTGCCGGACAAGGCAAGTCGGCTCAGGCACATTACACCGTGATGCCGCTCGACGCGATCAAGGCGCTTCCTGTCCGCGATCTCTGCCAGGATGACGCCATCGTGATGTGTTGGGCCACCATACCTATGCTGCCGGACGCGCTCGCCTGCCTTGAAGCGTGGCGTGTCAGGTATAAAAGTAACATCGTCTGGCGCAAGGTCACGAGGCGCGGGAAGCTGCGTATGGGTTGCGGATTTTGGACGCGATCAATGCACGAGCAGGTCCTGATCGGCACCATCGGAAAGCCGCCACTGATCACGTTTCCATCGATCTTTGACGGCATCGCGCGCCAGCACAGCCGCAAGCCGGATGAGCTTTATCAGATGATCGCGGATCGCACGCCGGGTTGGCGGCGCGCCGACATCTTCTCGCGTGAGACGCGCCACGGCTGGCACGCGTGGGGTAGCGAGGCTGGCAAGTACGATGCTGAGGTGCGCGGCGCCCCAATCCGTCAGGCTGGCATCAAGCAGCGCCAGGCGCAAAAGGAAACGATAGGCGAAAGCGATGCCCCAAAGCTGGATTGCGTTCCGGCTCCGAACATTGACGCCTTTCGGCGTCCAACCTTGACCCCGGTCGCGGCAATCTTTTTCGGACGCGGCCTCAGTCAGTTAATCGATCCATAGTGGGGTCAATATTGGACGCCAAAGGGGCAAACCAGACGCCGATCTACACCTTTGGATATGGCCACTACTTTTTCATGCCGACGAGAATCGAGCGCGCGTGGTCGCCGAAATCGACACGCAGCCGTACGAGCCTCTCCGAATGTGCCACGTCCTCGACAGCGAGAATGGTCCCGACGCGGACGTCGATCTTGTCGAGGTCAGAGATGGAGATGAGGGGTTTGATGTGCGCCGGATTCATGTTCCACTCTTTGCTGAGGCTCGGTCGATCGCGTCGAATTCGGTCTCACCCAAGCGCCAACCGAGTGCATCGAGATTGGTCCTGGCGTGATGAGGCTTGGTCGCGCCGGGGATGGGAATCACGTGACTGTCGCGCGCCAACAGCCAGTTCAGGGCGACCTGGCCGATGCTGGCGTCGTGCGCGCGGGCAATATCGGCGAGACACGTCAGCAGCGCTTTCGTGCCCATGCTGTCCGACGGCTGCGTGAGGCGGCCGGACGCAAGGGGAAAATACGCCACCAGTGCCACATCGAGCTCACGGCAGGCTTCGAGCACGCCATTCGTTTCCGCCGCTCGTCGGAGCAGGCTGTAGTTGACCTGATTGGCGGCGAGCGGAACGCCTGCCCTTGCGAGGTGATCGGCGATGCGGCGCATCTGGTCCGCATTGAAATTTGCCACGCCGACCGCGCGTGCCTTGCCGGACTTCACCGCTTCGACGAGGCCTTCGGCGAACACTCCCACGTCGATGAAGGGCAGCGGATAATGGACATAGTAGAGATCGATTGTCTTGAGGCCCAAGCGCGCGAGCGAACCGTCAAGCGCGCTTATCAGGCGTCGCGGAGAGGTTCGGCCCGGAAAGGGAAGAAACTTTGATGCTATCACCGCGCGGGTGGGACCGGCGCGCAGGCAGTCACCCACGATGCGCTCCGAGAAATAGATCTCAGCCGTGTCGATCATGCACGGGCCGGCATCATGAATGGTCCTGTAGATTTCCAACACGGCCCCACGATCGGCACGCCGCCACTTGTTCGTGCCGATGCCCAAGGGCAGCACATCGATGCCGGTTCGACCCATAGGGCGCGTATCATGATCTGCGGGCATCGCTGGACCTCTCACAAGGCGCCGTTGGCTGGCTGGTGTGATGACGCTGGCGTTTCAAGGTTACGCCATAGAGACTACGGCCGCATCAACTTCTGCGGCTACGTCCGTATCAGGACGACGCCAAGGATCAGGAAGGTTGCACCGGCAAGCCGGATCAGGCTCGCGGGGTGAACGGGAATGCCAGCAGACCGAGGCGGTCAGATGAGGCAGAATTGATGTCCGCTTGTCCCCCCCAATAGCGGGGCGTGGGTCCGGGTTGGGCCAAACCCGGGCATTCGGCACTCTCCGTTAGCACGGCCGATCTCGAGAACCGCTCGTTGAGTACGGGCCCTATAGTCCTCTTGAGCGATGGCCTACCAGTGCTCAGCCGCGCAGCAGCGGCGCTAGATCGGTGATCGCCTTGACGATTGTATCAACCTGGAATCCCAATTCCTCGGGAACCTCGACGGTACTGCGCTGAATCCAAAATGTCCGCAGTCCGGCCGACGCGGCGGCGACAGCGTCCCAGTTATTCGCCGTGACGAAGCCGAGTTCGGGGTTGCTTACCTTCATGCGCTCGGGCGCGAGGTTGTAGACGCGCGGGCTGACCTTGAAGATCTTCACCTCCTCGACGCTGATGATTTCGTCGAGCAGATCGCGGATGCCTGCGCTTTTCGCGGCCGCCTCGAGCATTCTGGGCTCACCGTTGGACAGGATCGCAAGCTTGATCCCCTGTTTCTTCAGTGCATCGAGGCCCGGCTTCACGTCCGGGAAGGCCGCGAGGCTCAAATAAGCATCCATCAGCTGTTTCTTCTTGTCGGCCGTCAGGTCGAGCTGGAGATTCTTGCTCGCCCAGACCAACCCGTCCTCGGTCAGGCCCCAGAAGTCGCGATGGCGGCCCATGAGGCTGCGCATTAGGCTGTATTGCAACTGCTTGAACCGCCAGATTTGCGCCAGCTGGTTGCCCTTGCCAGGGAACAACTGCTCGCACAACGCCGTAACTGAGAAGACGTCGAACAGTGTGCCGTAGGCATCAAATGCCAACGCCTTGATAGACTTGAACTGCCCGCTCATCTGGGCGGCGGCCGGTGTCGCCGTGCCCACCACTGCCGCCGTGGCACCGGCGAGTTTCATGAACTCTCTACGATCTCTCGACATTTTCGCCTCCTTGCGGATTGCCGTTACTCATGCTCTCAGAGGAAGGTCGATAGTCGTTGGCGGTGACTTTACCCAATCTTCCGAGTGAGCCGAACGCCGAGCGTGAGAGTCTGCCTGCTTGGCTCTCGGCGCAAGGCCGATCGGCAGCGATCCATTCGGTGGCGCGCTCAACCCCGCTAAATGTTTGCTCCGAGTCAACGAGTCCTTTTGGCCACGAGACTTCCGTTGTGATAGAGTCGAGGATGGGCGCGGTAGCTTGGGGGCCTTTGGCCATCGCCCCGTTTCCCATCCCCGCTCATCAAACCGGACGAGCCGATTTCCGGCATCCGGCTTTCCGACTGGCTTCACCGCAAGGCACACGACGGGGCCGCTCGGGGCAGGCGTTGGAGGCACACAACGCCGAGTTCTCGATGAATGACATCGAATGTAAATCGGCGATTGCCGCGCCCTTGCACCTTGTGCCTTCGCGCGAGGAACCTGCGCAATCGTTCAAAGACGTATTGATCGACACTACGGTATGCCTTGCCCCGCGAGCCGTAGCCAAAGTAGTTGGACCAGCCGCGCAGTGATCTGTTCAGCTTGTCACGTACTTCCGGCCATGGATCGGTGTTGCTCGGCACCAGCAGATCGCCGACTCTTGTCTTGAACCGTTGCACACTCTTCTTGGACGGGCTTGCACCCAGATACCACTTCCCGTTCGCCTCAAACCAATGTGCGCCGAACGAGTAGCCGAGGAAGTCGAAGCGTTCCTGTCGGGCGCTTCTCAGCGAAGTTTTCGCCTCGTTGATCGTCAACCCGAGCTTGGTCATCACCGCCTTCGTCCACGCTAAGGCCTCCGCCGCGCGACCGCGGCTGAGGATAACGAAGTCGTCGGCATAGGAGACGACGTGAGCCTGGAACGTGTCGCCGCAGCCAGTCAAACGCCAATGCTTCAGGAACCGGTTCATGTAGATGTTGGCCAGCAATGGACTTGCGACGCCGCCTTGCGGTGTGCCGCGCGTGTTTCGCTTGCCACCACTCATGTGCCGGGTGTCGTCCGCGTCCCGTTCCTCGATCGGCGCCCTCAGCCACATCTTGATGAGGCGCAGGACGTTTCGATCCACGACACGCCGGGCTACTGACTTTGTCAGCTCGGAATGCGGGATCGTATCGAAGAACTTGGACAAATCAGCATCAACTACGTCAGCGTAGCCCCGGCATAAATGCCGGTGCACTTCCTTGACCGCGTCCACCGCCCCGCGAGCGGGCCGGTAGCCGTAGGCATTGTCCTCGAAGTCAGCCTCGAAGATGGGTTCGATCACGATCTTGGCGGCAGTCTGAATCACACGATCACGAATGGTTGGAATGCCGAGCGGACGCTCGCCACCGTTCGCTTTGGGGATCATCACCCGCCGCACCGGATCAGGTCGGTACGTCTTCGAGACCAGTTCCGCTGCTCCTCGATGCGAGAAAACGTCATCCCATCTACACCCGCTGCACCCGCATTGACGCGAGCGAGACGATAGGCGTGGAGCAGGATGTCCTCGCGACAGATCTTGTCGTAGAGCAGATAGAAGCGGAAAGTGGGCTCCGCCTTCGCCTTGCAGTAGAGCTTTCTCTGAAGGTTCCGGATCTTATCAGGCGTTGTCAGGCTCATCACCAATCACCTTCACCTCACCATCTTCAAAAGCGCACCAGAAGTCGGGGCCCTTTGCTCCACCGGCATTTCCCGGCATCAACGCTCCTATTGCCCCGTCCGACTCCCGCCGTGACCACCGCCTATTGCGATGCTGAGGCCGCTACCCTCGTCCGCGACGGGTCTCCCCCTGTAACTGCGAACCACCCTTCCGACGTGCCGTGCCCACTACCCCGGCGGATCGCGTGGGTGCGCGTGTCGATTACTTCCCCACGCGTGCGGCCTTCCCCAAATGACCGGAGGGTCGGCATCCGCATTCGAACTTTCGAGGCCTGCTCGGGCTTCACTTTGTTACGGCCCATCGAATCGCTCAGCAGCCCAAGGCCGCCTTCGTCGCAGGGCTCCGACCCAGCCAGTTACCCGGCCGAGCCGCCTGCCAGCTTCCGGACCAATCGACAATTATCCGGGTGAGACCCTCCCTCACTGGTAGCTCGCGCCCTTGGGGCGCACGGTCAATCGCGTCATTCTGACTGCCGGCAGATCACTTCCGGTCAACACCGATAAACAGACATCCTGGGCCTGCTTCGGCATGTCTCAAAGGTGCCAGATTCGGACGTCCGGCTATTCGATGCCAATTCGCCTTTTGATCAACGCCAGGTCTATGCCGGACGATACCATCTTGCTTTCAGCTTGAGACCTGACAGCCGCGCAAAGTGCCGCCAAAAAAGGGTCGTATGAGCAGCGATCGTGCATCTTCGTGTAAACTAGGTCGTACTCGATAGGCTCCCACGTTTTGATGTCGGCCAAGTTGTGTTGGATTTGAACTTCGAGGTGATCCAATGCGGCAGAGAATTTCGCCTCTAGCGTCGTGCGAGCCTCAAATTCATGCCACAAATCGAACAATTCTTGACCTGTCTCACCAGGCACCTTGGTTCGAATTTCTTCGATCGCGGCGAGCTCCCGCTGCACTTTCAGCTCCTTTCGGGTTCCCTCCTCAAAGTACGGCACGTCACCCGCAATTGCCTCTACCAAGTCGTGAACGAGGATCATCTTGAGAACTCGCCCAATTTCAACTTGCTGCTCAAGATGTCGATACGCAAGGAGAGCAATGAGCGCCATTTGCCATGTGTGTTCAGCCACGCTTTCCCGGCGCCCGTCGGATAACCAGCTGTGTCGCAATTCGCGTTTCAGCCGCTCGGACAACGCAAGGAATTGCAAGATGTTGCTGGCTTCGTTCTGCATCGGTGCAAAATACAAAAGGCGCTTGCTACACTCAAGTCGCTAGGAGCCGCTTTGGGTCATTCGCGTCGGTTGGGCCGGACCACGGCGACTTCCGGTCTACCCCGGTGAACGGATTCTCAGGATAGGCGGGCATGTCTCAAAAGTGCCAACAGAAGACGAGCGCCGATTGATTTCTAGCGCTCCGAAGCGGACATACCTTCCCGCATCATGACTGCGGGATCTGTCCGGAAACAGGGCGGATCTTGCGTGGCGCAGCAATCCAGATCGCCGCGACAGACACGAGGCAAAAGCCGATGATCAAGAAAAAGGCCAGCCGATAGCTGCCGGTTGCATCATGAATGGCGCCGGCCAGCCACGGTCCTGCGGCACCGCCGCCGATCAGGCCGATGGTGAGGGTGCCGAAGATCGAACCGTAATGCGGTCCCTCGAAGATCTCCGCCACGATCGGTCCCATGACGGAGGTCAGGGCATATCCGAAAAATCCTTGCGCGAGGACCATGGAATAGAGGAGCACGGTCGACTGCCAATACTCCAGGCCAAGTAGCGCCGCGTATGACACTGCAAATCCGAGGCACCCCGCCGTCCATATCCACTCGCGGCCGATGCGATCCGACAAGGCCCCGAGCAGAATCTGGCCGGGAATGGCAATGACGCTGACAGCGCCAAGCGCCCAGGCCGCAACCAGCGGCGAGAAGCCGATTTCGACGAGATACTTCGTCTGATGCACCTGCACGGCATACCACGCAATCAGCGCCAGAAAGTAACCGACCGCGATCCACCAGAACCGAGCGGTGCGCAACGCTCGGCGAAGCGTCCATTCGGTTGCCGCCCACTCCCCATGGATGATCACTGCGGCAAACCGCTTGCCCGCCGTGTCCGACGAAGCGCGATCGCCGTCCGGACTTTGTCCCACGTCGGCAGGATTTTTCTTTACGAAAAACGTGAGCGGTGCAATTCCGAACAGCACAAGCCATCCCATTGCGACACAGGATGCGCGCCATCCTTCGGTGAGAATGATGGTCTGCAGCCAGGGCAGCAGGAGAACAGACCCGACACCGGCGCCCGCGAACGCGATGCTGATGGCGAGTGCGCGCCGGCGCACGAACCAATGCGGCAGAAACTGAGAATGCACGGTGTAGGTCATCATGTTGGCGCCGCCGCTGACCGCCACGCCAAGCGTGGCATAAAGCTGCCACGGGCTCGTCACGTATGGCGCCAGCAGCAGGCCGGCCGACATGAAGGCGACGCCAGTCCAGATGACGATCCGGGGACCGCGGGTGTCAACCACCCGCCCGACGAACGGGCTCACGACCGCCGAGAAAAGAAAGCCGAAAGAGAAAGCGCCGGCCGCAAGGCCGCGGTCCCATTTGAACTCGTCGATCAATGGCGGCAGAAGCAGGGAGAATGCCGTGCGTCCCGTCACGCCGATGGCCATCGTCACGAACGCGATGCCGACGATGAGCCAGCCATAATAGAACGGCAGCCGCGCCCACCAATGTTTTGAAATCTGCTCCATGCAGCGATCAATCAGCGAGCGCGATGGCATTGACCGGGGCCTCGCCGCGCGCCGTCCGAGCGATATTTTCGACGATCACACCGGCGCGCGCCTTGAGCATGCCCTCGGTCCATCCGGACACATGCGGGGTCATGATGACATTGCTCAATCCATGGAACGGGGCCGTCGCGGGCGCCGTGCTCCCCGCGCTTGTCGGGTAGCGGTACCAGACATCGAGCGCGGCACCGGCGAGACGACCTCCCGCAAGCGCATCGTAGAGCGTCTGCTCTTCGACGATCTCCGCGCGCGCCACGTTGATCAGATAAGCCGACGGCTTCATGAGGCGGAGCCGGCGGGCATCGATCAGACCGCGCGTTTCAGCCGAGAGCGACAGGGTAATCGCGAGATAATCGGATCGACCGAGCAGTTCGTCGAGCCGTTCCGGCCCGCCTACGAACATCAATCCGTGCGGTGGGCCCGCTTGTGCGTGCCGCCGGACTGCGCACACCTTCATGTCGAAGGCATGCGCGCGTCGCGCCAGCGCCTCGCCTATATGGCCAAACCCCAGGATGCCCAGGGTCTTTCCCGCCAGCTCCGGCCACAGCGGAGGTGCCGGCGTGCCAACCGACCACTGGCTCTCCCATTCTCCCGCCCTGAGTTTCTGGTCGAGGCGGTGGAAAGAGCGTGTGAGCGCGATCATTGCGCCGACGATGTATTCGGCGATACCTGCCTCGTGGCCGAACGCATTGGCAAGCGCCAAGCCTGCGCGAAGCTGGGAACGGTCGATACGATCCAGGCCGGCCCCCGGCACCTGCACGAGCCGCAGCATGTTGCCGGCTGCTGCCATCTCTCTTGTAAAGGCCATGGAAACCAGAACGTCAGCGTCGCCGAGTTGATCGAGGATGCCGGCCTCATCGCCCGAGACGATCTCGCAGGGAATTGTCAGCCGCTTGCGAACGGGCTCGATCAAACGCACGGCAAACGATCCGGCGAACGCAGCTTTCAATTGTTGTCCTCTCGCCGGTGACACTTGTCGCGAACAGACCTCGCAGGCACTATCGCGGCACAGGTGACTGCAATCAACTACATGCCAGGTAGTCATGGACAAGAAATCGAGCTTTCCGGCACGGCTCGCCAGCCTTCGGAAATGGCGCGGCTTGTCGCAGCTGCAGCTTGCTGCGGCGGCGAACTGCTCGCAGCGCCACATCAGCTTCCTCGAACTCGGGCGGACTCAGCCCAGCCGGGAGATGATGCGACGCCTGTCGGCCGCGCTCGGGCTTTCGTTCCGGCAGTCGAACGATCTGCTCCTGTCCGCAGGATTTGCGCCCATCTGGTCGGATACTCCCTTTGATGCCGAGACGCTTGCTCCTGTCCGGCAGGCGTTGAATTTTATGCTGGAGCAGCAGGAGCCGTACCCTGCCGTTGTCGTGGACCGCCGCTGGAATCTGCTTCAAGCCAACAAGGGCACCGTCGCGATGGTGGAGTTTCTGGTGGGCCCGCTCACACCCGGCGCCGCAGTCAATCTTGCCGACGCGCTGGTCGCGCCCGACGTGTTGCGACCTTACCTGACGAATTGGCAGGAAGTCGTGGCTTACTTTGTGCGAAGCGTTGAGGCCGACGCCGCTGCCGACGCGACAAGGGAGACTGCGGCCCTGCGCGACCGGTTGCTGAGCTATCCGGGAGTCCAGGAAAGTCTTACAATGCCATCATCCGCCGAGACCGTAGCCGTGCCGATACTGCCGATGCGGTTCGCGAAAGGCCAGGTCTCGCTCGAACTGTTCACGACCCTGACGATCCTCGGCATGCCTCAAGACCCTACCTTGCAGGAAATGCGCATCGAGAGCTTCTTTCCTATGAACGAAAAGACACGCCGGGTCTTTAGCCAATGGGCGACGTCAGGTGCGGCGACCGTCCACAAGCGCAAATCATGACGGCAATGATGTCCGTTTCGGGCGTTCGCGCAAAGACCGCTTTGGGTCAGAAGCGACGGTTTGGCCCTCTGCCGATCACTTCCGGTCTACCCCAATAAGCAGACATTCTGAGAGCCCGTCGGCGTCAAAGACGCCTGGACATCGCGCGCGTGGCTCGACTGTGCGTGTGTCGCGAAGGTCGAGGTGCCCGCGACGTGGCTGACGAGCGCAGACCGGGAAAGATGCAAGCTCTTGAAGATCGCCGGTGGCTGCACGATAATCTGCCTGCTGGACGGCGCGTCGCTCCGCAGTCCGCGCGAGGATGCTGGAGGCATCTAGTAGAGGCCTTAGTTACCGATCTGCTCGGCCGCCTCACGTTCCGACCTCATGCGGCTGCTGCGCCTCAGCCCTGTCCGGATGCAAGAGCTCATTGTGACGTTGCAGCTTGGCACGCCGGCCGCAGCGTCGGCGGCCCCGCTTGGCGACCGTCGCGGCTACCGACCACCAGACGGCCCCTACACTTTAGGGCGAGCGGTGGATTTGAGAAGTCAGCCCATTGGTCGAGGGAGGATGTGCTATGAGAGCCTCGCCAGACTATTCGCGTCGTCGGTTCCTTCATGCCGGCGCGGCCGGCGCAGCAGCAACCGTTGTCGCCGCGGCGACAACGCCCGTTCGTGCGGCCGCCGAGGCGGGTACGCAACCGCCACCCCCGACCGCGACGGCGCCGCGGATTCTGCGCAAGCCACCGCTGCCTGAATTGGAGCGCATCGCCAAATCTTACAACTTGGCTCTCAGCCGCGACGATCTGACGTCGTTCCGCAACCTCATGGACGGTGTGCTCGCGTCGTACCGTCGATTGGACCAGTTCGCGGAGCCGACATTGGCGGTGAAGTACCCGCGGGACGCGGGGTTCCGTCCAGGTGCCTCGGACAATCGGCTCAACGCTTGGTACTGGAGGTGCTCGATCAAAGGCGCAACTTCGGGGCCTCTCGCGGGCAAGAAAATCGCCATCAAAGACAATGTGTGCGTTGCCGGCATCCCGATGATGAACGGTTCCAACGTGCTGGAGGGTTACGTCCCTGACGTGGACGCGACCATTGTGACCCGCATCCTCGACGCCGGTGGGGAGGTCGTCGGCAAGGCCGTGTGCGAGCATCTTTGCTTCTCGGGCGGTAGCCATACCTCCGACACTGGGCCCGTACTCAATCCGCACGATCCGAAGCGATCTGCCGGAGGCTCCTCCAGCGGCAGCGCGGCGCTCGTCGTCGCCGGCGAGTGCGACATGGCCATCGGGGGCGACCAGGGAGGGTCGATCCGAATTCCCAGCTCTTTCTGCGGAGCGGTTGGCCACAAGCCCACCCACGGGCTTGTGCCCTACACAGGTGTCTTCCCGATTGAATTAACACTTGATCATACCGGACCCATTGCCCGTACCGCCGGCGATGCCGCCCGGCTTCTCGAGGTGCTCGCCGGCGCCGATGGCCTCGACCCGCGCCAACCGGCGGGACTGCGCACGGAAGCGTATGGCAAGCAGCTCACCGGAGACGCCCGCGGCCTGCGGATCGGGATCGTTAAGGAGGGGTTTGGCTGGCCCAATTCCGAGCCCGATGTCGACACCATGGTACGCGAGGCGGCACAGCGCTTGACGCGAGCGGGGGGAGCCGTGAGCGAGGTATCGATCCCTCTCCACCGCGATGGCATCCATATTTGGAACGCTATCGCCGTCGAGGGCGCCACGGCGCTGATGGTCGCGGGCAACAGCATGGGAACCAACTGGAAAGGGCACTACACGACTTCGCTGCTGGACTTCTACGGCCGGAGCCGGCGGGTGCGCGCCAACGACCTTTCGGAGACCGTCAAACTCGTCGTCCTGCTCGGCCAGTACATGCAGGACAATTATCAGGGCCGCTACTACGCGAAGGCCCAAAACCTCGCGCGCGTGCTCCGCGCCGCCTACGATGAGCAACTCAAAGGCGTCGATCTCCTGCTCATGCCGACGTTACCTTTGAAGGCCACGCTACTCCCGGCCCCGGACGCGAGCCGCGAGGACTACGTTGCGCGGGCACTCGAGATGATTTCCAACACTTGCCCGTTCGACGTCACTGGCCATCCTGCGGCCACGGTTCCTGCAGGCATGTCGGCGGGGCTCCCTGTTGGGATGATGCTGATCGGACGCCACTGGGAGGACGGCACCGTGTTGCGTGCGGCTGACGCGTTCCAGATCGTCGGGTAAGACGGCAGCAGCGAATTGCCGGCTAACGGCAACGCCGGCGTGCAAGGTTCGGAAACAGGGCCCGCGCGCTATCTGACGCGAGCCTCCCGTTTCGGGCTACGACGCAGGGACTGTCACAAATCGCCTCCGGCTACGCGTCCACTTTGTTGGCTTGAGCAAATGAGTTTGCGCGCCGAGCTTGTCCGCTTCTGTCTGCCTTGGTTCATGCGGCCACGGTTGCAATCGGACATTCAGATCGAGGATGCCCGTCGACAGGTGGCCCGCTTCGCGCAGCTCGTGCCGCGCGTACCGCGCGGGACCGAGCTGGTTGTAGTTGACGCCGGCGGCGTCAAAGCCGAGCGGATCGCGACGCCCCGCTCGCTTCCAAACCGATACGTCGTCCACCTTCACGGTGGCGCCTATCTGCTCGGCTTTCCGGCACTGTTTCGCGATTTTAACTGGCGCATCGCCGACGTGACCGGCGCGCGGGTGTTATGCATCGACTACCGGCTTGCGCCCGAGCATTCGTTTCCAGCGGCGGTCGAGGATGTGACGGCCGCCTATCGATGGCTCATCTCGCAGCGCGCCGAACCGCGTCACGTGGCGTTTGTCGGGGAGTCTTCCGGCGGCGGGCTTGCGCTGGCGAGCATGATGCGTTTGCGCGATGAGGGATCATCCTTGCCGGCCGCTGCCGTCGTGGTCTCGCCGTGGACCGATCTCGCCCTGACGGGCCAATCGGTCACCGATTACGGTTCTTCCGATCCGATGGTGCCGGTTGAGCTGATGCCGAAGGCGGTTGAGCTTTATCTCGGCAATACGGATCCGCGCTCGCCCTATGCCTCTCCACTCTATGGCGATCCGGTGGGCCTGCCGTCGACTCTGGTTCTTGCCGCCAGCGATGAGGCACTGCGCGATGATGCGGTGCGAATGGCCAAGCGCTTGCGAGCAGCCGGCTGCGATGTCGAACTCGAGTTGTGGCCGCGCATGTTCCACGTCTGGCATATGTTCGCGCGCATCCTGCCAGAAGCACGTGCAGCGATCGAGCGCATCGGTGCCTTCTTGCAGCCTAGGCTGTGACATTGATCGGCGAGCGGCCGACGTCAGGTTCGGATCAGCAGCGGCGGTCGGGGTTATGAGTAGGCAAGTCCGATCTACCCGTGGCAGCAGACCTACGCGGCATCTCGTGCCTCTTCGGCTCGGGGCCAAGAGCCGAACTTCACTGCTTAGGCGGTGGGCGCAATGACGAGTGATGATGGGCTATGACCCAGTCGTTACCCTCTTTGACAAGAACCATTGTGAAGCGTGCTGGCTCTGGCACGAGTTTGCCCTCGCGGTTGCGCATGAAATCGTTGAAGCCGACTGCCAGTATGGTTGTGGGATTGATCAGCCTCAGCTGCTTCTCCACGAACTCGACCTTGTTGCCGGTGCCGACGACCACGGTAAAGTATTGCGCAATTGCCTCACGCCCCAACGTTAGATCTCTGCTCCTGGTGCCATGTAGGATCGCGTCGGTCGCATACAGCTTAGCGACGGCGACATTATCGTTGGCGTCGTAAGCAGCTTTCCAGCGGGCAAACAAAGCGTCCGCTTCCTCCTCGGGACCTGCGAACACCTGAGTTGGAGCCATCGCCAACAGCGCCACCAACAAGACTCGTCCGAATGCGAGCATGGCTTCCTCCCGATGTCATCAGAGAACGGTTGGCTTCCGATTATGTCATTCACGCCCCGTCGTAAGCAACACCTCACGCTCCGGCGACTTCCGAGTTGGGTCACAAGCGGCGGTAGGAAGCGGTGCGATGAGAGGTCCGGTCTAGCCGTCACAGCGGACGTGCGGGAGACTTCGAGCTCCTTCAGCTCAGGGCCATTTGGCGACATACGAAAAAGACGGCCAACTGAGGCGGCCTTTTCACTGCACTAGCGGTAGCCGTTGCATTTTGTCTCTTCAGGCATGGCCGATCATGTCACGCATTCCGACTGTCACTTCCCTGGCATTGAGCGGCTTGCTGAAAAATCTGCTGCGGGGCGGAAGATCGAGGTCAGACAGGTTCAATTGCCCCGATACCACGATGATTTCAATTGTCGGCCAACGATCATGCACGGCATGGGCAAGCCCTATGCCGTCCATTTGGCCAGGCATCTAGATGTCGGTGCACATCAGCACGACGTCGGACCTGGATTTCAGGACGGCGACGGCCCCGGCGGCGTCCATCGCCTCGAGTGGCATGTATCCCGCGGCTTCCACGATGTCGATCGCACGCATGCGGAGCATCATCTCGTCCTCGACAACGAGAACTACGGCGGGAATGCATGGATGATCAGGGGTCATCATAGGGCGCTCGCGGGGACGGCCATCGACTGGAACAGGCGGTCGACCTGGGACAAGCATCTCGTTGTCTATATGATCCCCCGTTGGCTCAACAATGACGCAATAAAGTCGCCGCCAACCGAATAAGCTCGCAGCAAGCGGAATGCGCCCACCGCCAGCGGTAGCCGGCTCGTGGGATGGGTTTCACGCCAACGCTGCCGTCATACCGCCGGCCCGTCGCGCTTGCCGGAGAGAAGTTCGTGAATCTCGACGGCATTCCGAAGGATTGTTGCTTTGTGAATCGCCTCGGTGCGCTCATCCCCCGGCGGCATCCCGCGAGCCTCGTCGAGGGCGATCACCGCCCCTGCGTCCAGATCGCAGGCAAGCGCCGATCGGGTTTGTTTGCTCGGAGACGGCCGGTCCTGCGGCGTAACCGCGCTACGCCGGATCACCATTGAATAACCATCGCAGCGGCGACCAGCAGCACTAGAAAGATCGGCATCAATACCGGGGGTACCAACCACTCACGAAGATTGAATGGGGGGAATTTTGGCATATGACCGCCCTTTTGGTTGAGGCGGGAGCGCAACGCTCTCCGTCACCGATAGTAGCCTGGGAGGCGCGCGGTGATGTCTTGCATATAGGGACGATCTGCCCAATAGCGAGGAGAATCGCAGTTTGTTTTCTGGGGCCGGCTGGCAAGGCTTGTAATGCGGCATTGAGCAGCCATCTGAATCCCAGCGCCATCGTATTGCTTCAGCATCGCCCTTACGGCAGCGCGAAGCTTAGCCTACGCCAAATCTCGTCAACGACATTGACCAAACGCACGTCGCTTCGATGGGCGGGTCTCGAGGCCATTGAATCAGGCCTCGACAGAGGTCGTGAGAGAGTTGGTGAGACGCGGCGGCTGATAATCTGAACGGTGGCAACCCATGATCGAATTTCCAAATCATAGCCGTTCATATGACCAAACCCGGCGAGCCGTGCGGTTTTGGGGACACGATAGCGCGCTGGAAGCGTCATTCTTCATCGACGAAGGCGCATTGAGGCGAATTCAACCAGATGCCCGCCCCGACGAGTCCGGCTTACTGGACGCGTTCGATTGCAACCGTGATGTGATATGCGCGGCGGCTGCGAAGGTTTACGTCCGTGGCAGCCGCGGCTCTTACGATCTGGTCGCCGCAAATTTCTGAAACGAAACACTTACGACCTTCTGACTAGAGACCAAGAACGTGCTGTACAGCATCACGACAAGGGTCTACCGTTGAACGACAAGGTACAGTTGTTCGCCTTGAAGCTGTCCATGAAGCGGTGACGTCCGAAGTCGCGCTCGTCCTCGTAGCGGCAGCTTGCGTGCCATCGGAAGGCGCAATCTCAATAGGCTGAATGTTTTTGCCAAGCGCGGACGCAAGCGGCGTCCTGCGGCTGCGAACGCGCTCGTGCGCGCAAACAACAACAAAGGAGACCATCATGAGAATGCCCGACATTTTGCAAGGTGAGGCGCGGACCCGTTTTCTCCAGGGTATCGCGTTCGGCGGTGTTGCGGCGATGGCGATCGGATTCATGTGGGGCGGCTGGGTCACCGGCGGCACTGCCAAGACCATGAGCGCCACGGCAGAGAGCAACGGCCGGATGTCTGTCCTGGTCCCGATCTGCGTCGCGCAGTTCACGGCGGCCGACGGCGCCGTCGCCAAGTTCAAGGCGGCGGGCCCCTATTCAAAGGACAACGTCATCAGCGAATACGTCAAGACCGTTGCCTCCACGAGCATGGACTATTCATTCGCCAGGGCCTGCGCAGCCGGCGTGGAAGCCGAACTCTCCAAGACGGCCACAAAGAGCTGAGCGGCCGGTTCGCCAAGACACGGATTGCAGCGAAATGAGCGGTCAGAGATCCGGACGGCGTTCCTGTCTTGTCTATGGCTTGCTGGCCGTCATCCTGTTTGGCGGTTATGTGCTGGTCAGTGATCTGCAAAACGACGACTCCGCAACCATTGCGCCGACCCTGTCACTCAATCGCTGACAAGGCGCGCGGGCTGGTTTGGGCAGTCGGTATCCTGGGGCGTCAGAGAGTATATCCGGCAGGAGTGCATCTTTCCGATAGCTGGTCGGGGGCGCCCCCGTGAGCGACATATCCCGGATCTGTTGTCGATGCCGTCGGAAGACATGCTTGCTGACGCCAAGTGGAAAAATGTGAGTTGGCGGTTGGGGACCAAGGCAGGGCTCGAACCTGGGACCCGCTGATTAAGAGTCAGCGGATCTTCTGCTTTACTTATGGTTTGGACTGGAACTACGAAAAGGGAGTGACACAACCTAGGCAGCCCCAAGCTGAGAATGAGTATCGTCACCTTCAGCTGACGAACCCACTGGGCTGGCCGTAGCTAAATTCCGGATCCTGAGCAATGCACAGCGGGTCGGTGACAGCCAGCCACTGCAAGATCGAACTCCCAGCGTTTTGGGATCGCCGGCCGGCTTCGGAGTGCTCGCCGACCAGCCTGATTAGGCAGGCAAAGAAGGACTGCGCCGTTGCGAGCTCCTCCTCCGCACAACTGTCACTTACGACCTCGGCGAAGAGCTCGATCGCGACTTTTCTGACAACTTTCGGCTCATAGGTGATCGCGATCGCGGTCAGCTCTGTCAGCATCACCGACGGCATCATCTCCACAGACGAAAGCAGCTTGTTGATGAAGCCGATATGACCGGCCCGCCACGCGCGCCACATTCTGTCGTCGTATGGAGCTTTGAAATTCGTCGCCGGCATCGCGCTGACGCGGCGCTGATCTAGCTCGATCGCCGCGCCGAACCCTTTCAGAAGGTCCTGGATGTCTGCGTGCGTCAATGTCTCGGTCATTCCGGATCCGTCCTTTCTATGCTTGTTGCTTGCCTTGCTTTCCGTTTGTCGCTTTCTTGCGCGCACCGGATCGAGCATTAGCTACGCGGCGAGCTTGCGCCACGCATGACGAAAAGGATTGTCATCGTCGCGTGGCGTATCATGGTCGTCGGCGATTGGGCTATGCATGACAGTATGTGGTCTTCGCGTACAGCAGCCATCTCTGCCTCCGCAATTCCTCGACAGGGGATACTCGGCCATTTGCGTCCCTTATTCGCTTGCATCCGATCTGGTTTGCGCTTCGACGTGCCCACCCCAATATTGGCGTGAATGAAGGCGTGATCAAAGGAAAATAGTTTTGGTCAAAATTACTAAATGTGGAAAGCCAAATTCCGCCGTCAGGTCAGGAAGCTAGTCGTACCGAGTTGCCATCATTGGAGTGGGTATGACCGCGAAAACAGTCGTCAAACGAAAGAGCGAGACCAAGCAAGCGTTCCTAGAAGGAGACGCTTCCTTATAATCACGCAGGCGACAGACCACCCGCTTTGAATGGGAGGGCTGAGAGAACGGTGCAACACGCTTTTGCCGCACCCAGGGAAGCACACGAGTTTTCGCGGCGCGTCGGCAGTCACAACGGGCAGCTTCATCACGAACTCGAACGAAGTCTCGATCTCATGAGGCTCGCAATGTCGCTCGCTGGTTTCTCTGTCACCACCGTGCCCAAGCGGATCGGCGCTATCTTCGTCCGCGACCAATTCTTAAGTTGAGCACCGACACGATCCGCTTGCGTTGCAACGGTAGATCCAAACAGGGTACGGCTGAAGCACGGTCAGAGCGCGCAAGAATGGCGGTCAAGCCGACGCCTTTTAACCAATCGCCTGCATTTTTTTCGGTTGAAGATTCAATCACATCAAAAAACGAATCCTTGCGCGTAGGCAGGTTTGAGCCGTTGCCGGTTTGCGTTCCTCCTTCTGCCAGCCCAAATCAATGCAACCATCAACAAACTGGAGTGTCTTGAATGAGCGCTGAAGAGAATTTGATCACGAATGTCTTGGCTGGGATAATGACCATGAGCATAGCTTGCGGTTCGACATCGGAGATCGTCACCGCGTGCCTTGCGCTTGGACGCTTCGAAGATCTGCCAGAGCCCTATCAGGCAAAGCGCGATGCCTGGGAACGTCTCGACATGCGTCAGCGCACCATCGTCCGGAAATATAATTCAACGTTTCGCGGTCAGCAGTGGGACGGACCGAGCGTGTACGGCTCTGGGCACTATTGATCGCCGGCACACGCTTCCAAACAATCCAACCCAGTTAGAGGAAAGAGAACGATGGTTGAAACTCATAAGAATCGGATCAAGTCGATCAAGCCGATCGCTTGGCTCGGTCCAGATGTTTATCTGGTCGAGTCAGACGAGGGCCTGAGCGCGTTAGTCAGGCAGGATCATCACGGTTGGCATGCATGGTCGTCACCCGACAAGGTGTACGAAGGTGGCGCACTCGTGGCCGGCGACAAGGCTGATCTGTTGGAGGCAGCCGGCAACGCGCTGGCGCTGGCGAACACGCCAATCGAGCTGCAGCATCTGGAACGTCAGCGTCTCAACGCCAGAAAGGGTGCCGCGAAACGGTGGAAACTCTACATTGAGCGTGGGGTCAGCGGCACCGGTGCGATCGGCACCGAGTCGACTGGCGAGAATTTCATCGTGGGGCTGGCCAGCACACTGCTTCCGTGCGGGATGCCGGCGCTGTCGCTGCTGGATCGTTTCACGATTCGCGAAATCGAAGCGATCCACGACGCTATGCAAGAGATGGGGATGGATGGCTGGAACTACCCGCTGATCGCGCGGCACAGTGAGAACATATCTACGACGAAGCCGTGACTACATCACCAGTATGATGGCCGGACGGACACGCCCGGCCTCCCTGCGATCGGCTTCGTGGATCGTCACCGCGCCGCGCGTATCATTCCAAGAAAGTCGCTACTTCTCTGTCGCATTTGGAGAGAGCACCATCGCGTTTCAGGTTCTTTCCCTTGCGCCCTCATCGTGACGTGGCGGGGTTATGCCGCAAATCAGTTCTTGAGGCCGCGGTACCTAACGCCGACGCCTTGCAGACCTTCGAACAGGAATTCGATGCCGTGCTTCTCTAGGGCGACCCGCAACTTTTCCATCGTGCGTTCGGAGCCGGGCTCCTCCGAGTTTTCAAGGCGGATAAGCGTTCTCCGTGCAATGCCGGCTTCGTCCGCCAACTCTTCTTGGGATAGGCCAATCCATGCGCGAGCTGCGCGAATTTGGAACACGTTAACCATAATTTGTCACTTCAGGTGACAAATTGGGTCGGTCATGAGATGATCTTTCTACAGACAACGAAAGGACCTTCCTGTGACCTCCATCGATACCGCCCCGCTCGTATCTCCCGCCGCGATTGCCCGAGCTTCTCACGCCGTGATCGCCAACGCCATGGCCGGCGACTTCCCGATCGATCCGGTAATCGGGGCGGATCTTTCCAAGTCCTTTTCGATCATCAATAGCGTCGTGAAGCGTCATGGCTTGTTGATCCAGCGGACCCTCGGCGACGCGCTCGCCGCGAGCGGTCGCTTCGAGATCCTGACAGAGGTGCCGCTGCCGATTACTGAGGCTGCGCAAGATCTGTTGACCTCGCAGAACTCCGACCGCGATCTGGCCAAGATCAAGTTGAAGGCCGATTCGAAGACGAGCCGCATGGTGACGCTCGATCTGATCGTTGTCGATACTGAAAGTGGTTGGGCCGGCGCCTACGACGTCAAGCGCGGCAATGGTGCCACTGAGTCCCGCAAGCGCCGTCCCATCGAACACGACTTACGCGCCTCGCGCCTGGTCCTGGCGTCATTCCTGGCCAAATGTGGCTACGACGGCATCCGCTCCGTGACCAGTGCCGTGATCGACTATTACGGCGCCTCGGGCTTCAGCAAGGAGATGAGGCTGACAAGGGAAGAACTCGATGGGCATTTCGGCGTGCCGGTACTCGACACCATCGATGCCATGACGGCCGAGTTGCAGCGCGCGCTGCACGCCGAAATGGGCAACCTGCTGATGCCGGCGCTGACGAACCTGTCTCACGCCGCAAATCAGGCACTCGGCGCGGACGTCACCGTTCCGCCCTTGGTGGCGGCGACCGCCGAGGCGGAGATTCGCGAAAGCGCGATCGGCCGGGTGCTGAATGCTCGCCCGACCGGGCCAGGGCCGTGGCGCGCGCGCATGACCTAGCACCGCACCACAATTAATCAAATCAACCGAGCCGGTATCCCAACGGATGCCAACGCGCCCTTCGGCGCGAACGGAGAAGGTATGTGCCATGAGTAAGATCACCAAGCAGAGAAAGTTGAGCGAGACCGCGTCGATGTTCGCCGCCAAGGAGCCTCTGCCGGACGAATTGTGGAGGACACTACCCGCCGGGCGCTTCAACGAGGCTCGCAAGCTCGAGGTCGCCGGCCACATCGGCATGTTCATGTCCACCATCAAGCAATATCGGCCGGCAATCGCGGGCGACGCCGCCTGCGCCGCAGGAATCGCGCTGCGCATGGCGGTCCCTGACGAGATCGACTACCCGACGGACGCCAGGATGACCCTGCTGTTGCACAGCGCACTCATGGGCAGCGCCGGCGCCGCGCTCGTGATGGCGCATATGCTCCGCAAAATGCCGCTCGACCACAAGCTTAAGAACCGCCTGGCGAAGTCGTGGCTGAGTCGAAACCAGAGTCGTTCGCGTAGCGAGGTCACCTCGCAGAGCCGCGTATGCCCGTGTCAGGCGAAGGTTGAGGCGTTCAACGAGGGACGTCCGGCATGAGAGTCCAGATCTTCTCCGACCTCCATCTCGACGTGCATCCGATCAAGCCGATCACCATCATGCCCGGCGTCGATCTCGTGATCGTCGCCGGCGACACCTGTGAAGGCGTACTGCGCGCCTTCGAACACCTGCGCCGGATTGTGCCAATGCATATTCCCATCGTGATGGTGCTCGGGAATCACGAATTTTACCGCCGATTCATCCCCGACGAACTGGCGCTGGCGCGTTCTCAGGCTCGTGCATTCAATATCCACGTGATGTCTGACGACACCGTTGTGCTCGGCGGCGCCGTCCGCTTCGTCGGCGCGACGCTCTGGACTGACTACCGAATCTTCGGTGAAGCCAACCAGGCCGCGGTGATGAACGCCTGCGCCAACGGCATGAACGATCATCGCCTGATCGGGTGGCAGAAGCGGCCCTGGTTGCGATTCAGGCCGCAGGAGGCGGCGCTGCTGCACCATCAGTCGAGGACGTATCTCGAAGATATCCTGGCAACTCCGTTCGACGGTCCCACCGTAGTGATTACTCACCACGCCGTTCATTGGCAAGCCGTTCATCCGAAGTTCCGCAGCGATCCGGTCACCGGGGCATTCGTTTCAGACCAATCCGCGTTGATAGGGCGCTATCAGCCGAGATTGTGGGTGCATGGCCACGTTCACAACTCGTCCGATTATCGCGTCGGCGAGACGAGGATCCTGTGTAATCCGCACGGATACGGGTCAGAAAACGCCTCCTTCAACGGTGCCCTGGTGGTGGAGGTGGGCGCGTGAAGGCTTTCACTTTCCCTCCTGCGCTTCCTCCCTGCTCTGCTCATGCTCTGCGTTGTTGAGAGTTTCCCATGCTTACCGCCCGATTCCCTTTCCTCGATCCTGCCCAGATCGCGCCCGATCTGGCCCGCCGACTGCGCATCTTGGCCGACGACTGCGAGCGCCTCGAACTCGGCCGCTCGGTCTCACCCATGCTGCTACAGAAGGCTCCATTGCTCGAAAACTGGTTCCCAACGGTGACGCCGCTGGGCGTGCAGTTGGTCGGACACGTTACCGGCCACCCTCTGCGCGGCGATCGCCCCATCGCCACCTCGCCCGTTTGGTTTGCCGACCCTGGCGGCACATGGGTCCGTACCCTGTCCCGCTACTATCGGCTGGGCCCGCCTCTCCACAACGATGATGTCCACCGCATGCTGACGCGGATCATGGTCTTCGCCGACGCGGGCGACGGTTCGGAGGACGAGTCATGAGCGCGAGCGACGACGCAGATAACCTCGACCTGCCCGCGGTCGAGCCCGATGCCGTCTCCACGGGAGCGGCAGCGGATTCGGCTGACTGGGACGAACGCCTCAAAGGCCTGCCCAGGCTTCTGCGCTATGCCATGCTGGTCATCGACAACGCCGGTCATGTCGAGCCGCGGCTGATTGCCGAGATCAACGAGCTCTGCCCAAATTTGCCGCTCAACGCGGAGTGGGCCGCGGCGCTCACTGTGGACGCGGGCCTTGCGCTCGCCGCCGAGCTCGATCGTCGTGCCGCCACGGAGAATGACCCGAATTTGCGCAGTGTCGCCGATTGCGTCCGGCTGTTGAGCCTGCCGATGCCGCGGGGTGCCTCGTTTTTCGAGGAACATCGCCGCGTGGCAAAGGCGCTGCTTCTGGCGTTCAACAAGATCGTCCATGACAGCGATGAGCAGCTCCGCAGCGACGTTGAGCGATTTGCCTTCGGCTGGGCGGCGCTGCCCGCCTGCAGCCACATGATGGTGAGACACGAATCGGCTGCCGTGAACGCGGCCCTCCTGGGCTCGCGCATGGCGGAGCATCGCATCGCAGCCATGCAGGCGACCGCCAGGCGAAGACAGGAGGAAGAGCGGCAGGCCAGAGAAGAGGCGGAGAAAGAAGAAGCGGCCGAGACCCTGCATCAGGTCTCATCTTCGGCCGAAGCGGTGCCTGATCATCACCTCGTAGTCGCCCGCCTGAGTAGCGAGGAGATGAAGAACGTCAAGCTTAGGGAGATACTCGGACCGCTAAAGAGCGTCATCAACGTGCCCTTGCCGCTAGTCGAGGTGCCGCCGCTGCATCAGGTACGTAATGCGCTGCTATTCGAATTCCCATATGCCACGGAGGTCATCGATTTCGCGCTCGCCGACCTCGTGGGCCGCTTCACGGTTCGGCTACGCCCGCTGCTGTTGGTCGGCGATCCCGGCGGCGGCAAAACCCGATTTGCTCGTCGCCTCGGAGAGGCGCTTGGCCTGAACGTTTGGCGTGAGGACGCGTCCCGCGCCGACGGGGCTGTATTCGGGGGAACCGACCGGCGCTGGTACTCGGCCGAGCCGAGCCACCCGTTTCTCGCCATCGCCGCAGGCAAGATCGCCAACCCACTTGTGCTGATCGATGAATTGGAGAAGGCCGGCACGCGCAGCGACTATGGACGGCTCTGGGACTGCCTGCTGGGCTTCCTAGAACCCGAAACCAATTCCCGCTACCCGGATCCCGCGCTGCAGACGAATCTCGATCTGTCGCATGTCTCCTTTGTGGCGACGGCCAACCGCCTCGATCCGCTCCCGAGTCCGATCCGCGACAGGTTTCGTGTCGTCACCTTTCCGAAGCCGAGCGTGGACGATCTGGATGCGCTCTTGCCGGCGGTGATTGCCGATCTCGCCAAAGAGCGCGGTTTGGACGGAAGCTGGGTACTGCCTCTCGACGGTGCCCAACATGCCGCGGTCGCGCGGCACTGGCGCGGAGGCTCGGTGCGCCGCCTCCGTCGGATCGTCGAAGCCATCCTGCGCGAACGCGACCTTCGCGCCACGAGGAACTGACCATGACGCACGATCCAGCCGAGCAGCCGAAACCGACACCGCCACACAGCGTATCGCCGCTACCGCGGCCAACGCGATTGCCGGGGATAACGTCGCGGCACCGCCCAGGCATCGCCGGAAATGCGGATACAATCACGCCTCACCACCACAGGACCGATACCGTGAGCGACCCTCAGATCGTCTGCCCGAGCTGCCACACCGAGATCAAGCTGACGGAATCGCTTGCGGCCCCCATGATTGCCGCCACCCGCAAGCAATTCGAGGCGCAGCTTGCGGCCAAAGAAGCCGATTTTGAACGTCGCGAGGCCCAACTCAGACAAACGCAAGCCGACCTCACCAGGGCGCGCGAAGCCATCGACGAACAGGTCGCTGCCAAGCTGAGGGCCGAACGCGTCGCCATCGCCGAGGCCGAGGCAAAGAAGGCGCGCCTCGCATTGGCGGATGATCTCAGCCAGCGCGACCGGCAGCTCGCGGACCTGCAGCAGATGCTCGCCACCAACAATGCGAAGCTTGCCGAAGCCCAGAAGGTCCAGGCAGAGGTGTTGCGCAAGGAACGGGAGCTTGAGGAAGCCAAGCGCGAGATGGACCTCACGGTGGAGAAGAAGGTCCAGGAGAACCTTGCAACCGTTCGCGACAAGGCAAGGCTGGAAGCGGAGGACGCGCTGAAGTCCAAGGTCACGGAAAAGGAGACCCAGATCGCCGGCATGCAGCGCCAGATCGAGGAGCTCCGTCGCAAGGCTGACCAAGGCTCGCAGCAGCTGCAGGGCGAAGCGCTTGAAATCGAACTTGAATCCCTACTCCGCAGCCGTTTCCCGCGTGATCTGATCGAGCCGGTGGCCAAGGGCGAGTTCGGCGGAGATGTGGTGCACGGGGTGATGGCCACCAATGGACAGCGCTGCGGCACGATCCTCTGGGAGTCGAAACGAACGAAGACCTGGAATAATGCCTGGCTCGGCAAACTGCGCGATGACCAGCGCGCCGCCAAAGCGGAGGTCGCGCTGATCGTTTCCACCGCGCTACCCAAGGGGATCGAGAGCTTCGATCTCGTTGATAACGTCTGGGTCACGGAGCCCAGGTTCGCGATCCCGCTTGCCATTGCTCTCCGGCAGTCGTTGATCGACGTCGCCGCCAGCCGTCAGGCGCAGGAAGGCCAGCAGACCAAGATGGAGATGGTGTACGCCTACCTGACTGGTCCGCGCTTCCGCCACCGCATCGACGCCATCGTCGAAAAGTTCACCGATATGCAGGCCGATCTCGATCGCGAGCGCGCGACCATGACGCGCCTGTGGGCCAAACGCGAGGAGCAGCTCAGGGGCGTGCTCGACTCGACCGCCGGGCTCTACGGCGATCTGCAGGGTATCGCTGGCCGCGCCATGCAGGAGATCGAGAGCCTGGACGTGCTGATGATCGAGGTGAAGGGCGAGGCGGCGGAATAGGTTGGCTTGCCAATTTCGCCGAACACGACGTTGCACTACGCCGGTGACGGCCGCAAAGACGCTGAGGTGGGCGTTCACACATAAAACTTGAACGGTTGTTTTTCCTCTCCCTTCGCCGACCCCATAGTGAGGACGTCCCCAACCATCCGCGCAAATCGGACGGTGACAGGAAGGCCATCATTGAAGTTACAGGAGTTGTAATTGATCTTGGTGAGACCCATGATGTCTGCGAGCACCGTGCGAATGTCGGGCTTTGCCTTCTTGCTGCGTATCACAGTGATGTGCAGCGGATTGGGCGTTTCGGGCCCGATGTAGGTGTCGAGCTGCGGCACATAGCCCGTCGTCCAAAGATAGGCCGTCTGATCATCGAGCATGAGCGCGGTCCCGCGCAGCACGGGATAGTCGCCATCACGAAAAAGCTTCGTCTCGCCGCCGGTCGAGCGGATTCGCACGCCGATGACGTTGGTCTCCTTCGGCGCCGCCTCGACAAAGGCGTTCCACTCCTCGTCATTGAAATAGGTCTGCCCATGGATGAACAGCTCCTTGGGCGGGCCGCCATGCGTCTCAGCGTAGGTCTTCAGCACCAGCGCGAGCAGGTTCTTCGCCGCGGGCGCCTTGAGATGATAATCGTAATCTCCGGTCTTCCACGGTCCATTGGCGCCGCGAAATACGACACCGTCTCCCTCGTTGAGAAACATCTGCGCCGCGCAGCAGGCATGCCCATCGGGATCGTTCGGCAGGCTCTTGTAGAGCATGCCGATGTAGCAGACCCCCGCCCGAACATCCGCCAGCCGCCACGGTGGCTTCGGCTGCGTCTTGTAGTAGAGCCCGGTGGCGAGATTCCAGGCAACCGTTGCGGCGTCCTGCGTCTTGCGCAGCGGGTATCCGGCCTTGTTGAGATAGGCACCCGGCGCGAGCGTCGTCTCGCGAACCAGTTGGGTCGGCGCGATCTTCAGGAACTCGGCCTTGATCCTGCGATGGAAATCCGGGACGTCCTCGAAAATCGCCTCGTTGGTCTGATTGACGGCGCCCATGGCGGCGAGCAGCGGGATGCTCTCCTTCGCCTTTTGCCGCTTCGTGAACTCCCCCTTTTCCATTGGCAGGCCCGTTCGCTTGGACTGAGGCCTGCATCGCTCGTAGACGATTTCTGGCAGGATCAGGATCCAGACCTCGACCGATCGCTCGTCGTTGCGCAAGTGCTGCTTGACGCGATCGATGTAGAGGCGCGCGACCTTGTCCACGGCCTCGTTGAGGTTAATGATGCGCGTTGCGCGATCGATGTCCTTCCATGGAATCGACAGGGCGCTGACTTCGTCCGGCTCGAACGAAATCCCGAACGCTTCGTCCAGCCCAGGGAAGTTCGCGAGGTGCAGCCGGTCGGCCTTTTCGCCTTTTCCGGGGGGCGGGACGCGCACGACCGATTTGAGCTTTCGGCCCCATGCCCGAAAGTGACCGATCCCGTCGGTGGTGCCGACTACGCCGACCCGAATCTCGCGGCTCTTCTTAGCCTTGGCGTGAGGTCCATAAAGGAACAACCCGTCCTTGGGGTGCGGACTGCGCTGCGAGAATGCAAACTCCAGCGGTGGTTCGTCGAAGTGTTCGACTTGAAGAGATTTCTCAGGAAATCTCATTCCTCAACCTCGTCATCATTGTCCGGCCGACCAAGCGTGCTGCTATCGGTCTCTTCTTCGTCGGCATCGAGAACGTTGGGAAGCGCGGTGCTCACCGGCGAAGTGAACAACATCGGCGCGGCTTCGATCAGGAGCGCGGCGTTCGCCGACAGCGCCAACCTGATATAGGCCGACTCACCCGAAAGCAGCTCGAGAAATGCGAGCATGCGGCCATGCCACTGCTTGTTGCGCCAACCCTTGCAAATGCTTCGCCGCAAACGGTGCAGCTTCCTGGGATCGTCGATGCTGAGACCCGCCGGTGTTTCGTTATCGACCGCGAACAGGACCCTCGCCTTGAGCTTGAGGTGCCAGAACGGCCAGAAATAGGGCATCGCGGTGACGCCGAACTGCCAAATATGTCCCTTCGCGACATTGCGAAGCATTGAGGACCGCCGGTCGCCTTGCTTGCCCCAAGGGATGCGTCGTCCGATCGCCGCCTGCGCGGCCGAAGCGTGGAAGCCGACAGCGTTAGAATAGTGATACTCGACGAAGCCCTTCTCCCTGCAGAACGACAGCCATGCTTTCTTGATCATCGCGATGACCAGGTTGGACGCGACCTGACGTTCGATCCCGAGCGGAGAAAAGCCGTTGTCGACAAATTCCAGCAACGGGATCTCGTGCTTCAGCTTGAACCGGCCGGCAGACGCGTACGCGGTGTCGACTTCGGATTGCTCCGCAAAGGTGATGATACCGGAGCCCTGTTTCGCGCACGGATAGGGGAAATCCTCGAGCGCGCGATCGAGCAATCGGCCCTCGATCGCGCCGGAGCTCTCGAAAAATCGGATGACGTCGGGCGCTTCGGCGGCGCGCAGCCAGTTCGAGGTCAATCGCTCGGCTTCCTCGACGAGCGGGATCGCGCCGCGCCGCCGGAAAACCTCCCAATTCGGATCGATCACTGTCTGGCCAGCGGGACGTGGCACTTTCTGGCGCTGCAGCGCGTCAAGCAGGAGGCCGACGCCTTCTCCCCAGCCGCGCACAAAATCGACGGTCACCGCATCACCGACGCCCTTGACCTTCTTTCCCGGTTCGAGCCGCAGCGGAATGATAAACCGGGAATCGTCTAGCTCCTTCGACAACTCCAGCGCAATATCGAGGTCGTCCTGGACATGCGAGTCGGAGAGCGTGGCATCGCGGCAGAGGAGCAGAACTTTCGCCGCCCGGTATTGCAGCGCCTGATTGATCTCACGGCGCCATCGGTCGCCGGGCTGAAGCGTCAGGATGTCGGCGAACACGCGGTACCCTTCGGCCTCAAGCTTGGGCGCGAGCCAAAGCGCGAATTCGTCGTCGATCGGCGACGCCTTGATTAGAAATATGGTGTCCCGAGCCGCTTTCTCGACAGGCGCTGCGTTTCCGGTAGCCTCCCTAGGGGGCAGGAGATTGGCAAGGACGGCGGGAACCGCCCCCGGCTTTGAAAGTGCCTTTCCGACGGCCTCAGTGATAACCGTTTGCAGAACCGATGTGCTCTGCGCCCAAAGCTTTTGATGGGCCTTCTCGATGTCTGGATATTTGCGCAACAGGGCGTTGAGGTCGCCGGGTCCGAAGATGTCGCCCGGCGTTCGCAGCGATGGGCCGACGATCTCGGCCAACGCATTCTTGTTCTTTGGCGTGAGTGGCGCAGAGGTCACAAGGATGTACCGCGTCGGCGCCAGCCGGTCGATGGATAGCCGCTCCTTCGTCATCTTCGACTTCAACGCCGCGAAACCGGACCCGTGATAATGCTTCGCCTGCATCACGATCGATCCATCGGCACGCGCATGGCGGCCGTCCATCCCGTCGTCCGGGCCCTCGGCAAAGGCTTCGAAACGCAGCTCTATCTCGCGCCCAACGAGGTCGCGGGCGAGATCCTCAAACTCGCTGTGGGACAAACTCGCGAAATCATAATTCATGGGTCCAGAATGAGTGCCCGCTTCGTGGGCAGTCAAGCAATCGAAAGCACTATTGCGTCGCGGCTAAGCCTTACCAACAACAAGATAAACCGGCATTTGCGACAGACTGGGTCCAACGGTATAGGTTACTTCGAGGAAAACTGACGAGCCCGCGACGATAGAGAAGAATCTGGCGAGAACGCTGCGGCAGACCGGCTATCTGGTCCTGTGCCTGCATATGTGGCCGCGAAAGTCAGCTTGGGGTGGCTGGCGAGACGTCGAGACCCCAGTAGCCGGGCTCTCCGACGCCGGGCGAGTCGCCCGTGTGCAGCTTTCACATCAACCGCAGGCTCTTGAGGCTCGCATGGCCGTTCTTGCCGACGATGGTGCACGGCGATGCACTCCACTCGAATTTGGTTTCAATTGAAAGAACCGGCGCATTAATCCCGCTCTCTACCGACGCTCAGACACGACAGCGTTATGTTGCTGCTGCCAATCGCGCATAGCCGACTTGCGTCGTGGAGCAATGCGAACTGATCAGCAAATACTCAAAACCTTATGAGTCGGCGAGCCAACAAAGGCAGAGCAAGTCAAAATACAATGGCTCCTGGAAAATCCAACGAACACGAAGCGCTGACCCTCTACGAGTCACGTTCTATCCCCTCCGTTTGGAACGCGAGGGCTGCGAAAACGGCGCGACCCTCTTCTCGGCGACCCAAGGGATGAGATTAATTTTCTGCGGCTGCAGATCAGCGGTGACCACGGGCAGTTCCATCACAAATTTCAGCAACGTGGCGATTTCGTGCGACTCGCAATAGCGCTCGCTCGTTTCGGTGTCGCCACCGTGGCCGAGCAGATCGGCGCGATCCTCCACGGCCACCAGCTTCTTCTTCAACTGCGCCCCGAACAGATGACGCACCGCGTGGGACCCTAGCCCCTCTTCCGTCACACCCGCTGCAATGAGGATCGGCTTGAACTGCTTGTAGAAGCGGTCGCCGAGAGGCGACCGGCTGGATGGCGAAAAAAGATCGGGGAATAGCAGTTTGTACCCGAGCGCCTTGATCGCTTTCACATAGGCCAGAAAGTTCAACCGGATCACCTCCGGATGCAGCGGAATGTTACGCTGGGACTGGGCATTCTTGATCCGCCGGCGTTCATTCTTGGCAATGTGGAGATAGGGAAAGGGAATGTCATCGCTGTCGAAGATCACGTCATCGACCATCGCTCCACAGAGTTCCTCGCGGCGGCAGCCCGTGTAATAGATGAGGATCGGCACGAAATAGAGCGCGCAGTCGAAGATTTGTCGAGCGCCTTCCAGGCCCGGCTTTTCAAGCGCGTCCCAACCCGCGCAATTGTTAAACGGAGCCGTGCGGTAGATCGCCATGGCGCGATCGATGGACAGCTTGAGCCTTTCGTCCCGATCACGCGTATCCTTGTCGCTCTTGGTGCGAAGTTTTGAGAGGTCGATCTCGTCAAGGTTCTCCAAGCCGCGAGCGCTGCATGGACGAATATCTGACCAAGAAAGGTCAAATGCCGATTGACGGTTCCGCTGCTGAGACCGCACTTGCTTTTTCCACCCTCCTCTCTTTTTTCATCGAATTCACGTCCCTTCTCGCGAAGCTGCGCGATCGTCAGATGCTCATCCCTGACTGACTTGCCGTAGTGTTTGTATATCTCGAGTAAGAGGAAATCGGCGAACTTGCCCGCGTGTGCCTTGCGCAGTGCATTCAGATCGTCGATCTCCTGGTCCTCAACCATGAACTTGACGAACAGGTTCGAGACGCTCCTAGCCTGCCGCTGGGTCTTTTGATCCCAGTGACCATTCTTGGCGTTCAGCTTGATAACGTCTTCCGCAAATTTCAAGAAGTCTGCCATCGGAATGGCTTGCGGTCCTGGCGCAGGCTCGACCGCCGGTGAATCGCGACGGTGATCCTCGCCATCCACCACAACCGGTGAAACCGGCAGCCGTGGATCGCTCCTCGATAGGAGGATGCGATCCACGACGTCGCCATCCTCGACACGCTGCCCTCCATAGCGGCGGTCGATTTCGGCGAGTGCAAGCTTCATCCCGCGGAAGTAGGTCCCCTGGGCCACGCTCACGTTCATCGCAGTCGGTGCGGCCGCCACGCCCTCGATCATTTGCCGAAGGACACGATCCTTGGTCGGCACCAGGTCGTTCTTCCGAAGCACGATCAGATGACGCTGCACGGCCTCGATGTCGGCTTCCGAGAGTCCGTCGGCAGCCATGCGGATGCGATCCTCGGGACGCACGGCGGCAGTGGCGCCCTGGGCGTCGAGCAGCGTGTAGGTCCACAAGGCCCGCTTGTCGTCCGACCGCGCCTGGTCGACGTCAAAACCAGGCGCGCTTTTCGCAGCGAGCGCCACCCGCTCCAGCTTGGTCAGATGCCGCTCCACGACAGCGCCGAGCATCGTCTCGATTTGGGACCGTGACAGGTGCAGGTCGGCGTTCTCGGCAAGCATCGCGGCGTCTTCCAGAATGGCGTCGAGTTGGATTGCCAGCCGTCGCGCCGTCACCGGGCTCGTCGTTCGCAGGCTCATAAAAACATGCGGGCGACCCTGGAAAATGGCAAGCGCGCGGGGCACGCGCCGACGCCAATAGTAGGTCGCCTCGCGGCGAAAGATGTGGACAGCCATCGGAATGCGACTTCCTGTGCAGCAGGGATGTGTCGCAGAGCTGTGCATCAGCTCCCCAGCCAGGCCGATTTTTCAGTGTTTTCAACGGTGGTCGGCGCGCTGGCTGGGGCGGGAGGGATCGAACCTCCGAGTTTCTTTATTCGTTCCCTCGACCTTTTAGCAATCACTCCCGCCTACTCATCTCAAAAAGCAAGCCCTGGGGCATCAATAGGGATTCATCGAAAGCGCCATGCCCCTTTCACAATAGTGACGAGCCTTGGCGCGCACCAGAGGCAGACGCGCCTTGTTAAAACTCAACATCTTCTTTGCCCGCTTAAATCCGTGGCGTCGTTTGCCGTAATGCTCGGTCGCAGTGCGATCCGTCGCGTGATTCACGATTACGGCGATCTCCGCGCGGGAAAATCCGCTCGCCTTCAGGCACGAGATCGCGAAGTGGCGAAAAGTGTAGGTGCAGACGCGCTTAATTTTCAGCTTCTTGCACGCCGTTGCCAAGCGGCTGTTGACGTTATCCTGCAGCTTCGACCGTCCGTAGTCGTGCCATTTACGAGTGTTGGCAATCCATTTATCGAGTTCAGAAGCCAAGGACGCCTTTTTGATGAGCCCGGACTTCTCAAAATAGATGCTGATATCAATTTCGCAGTTGTCGGCCAGCCCGCGCTGGTTGCTGCGCTTTTCGGCGTCGGCGCGAAGAATATTGCCTTCGCGCTCCAGAACAAGAATTTCCCCGGGGCGCCATCCGACGCGCGAGGCAAGGATGATATATCCGACGATCCAGTGCGAAAATTCATCCCTTTTCGAACGAAAATAGCGGATGAGTGAGCGGAGCTCCCGCATCGGGATCGATTTGCGGAGCTTCGCTCGCTTCTTTCTCTTGGCCGCCACCTGCTTTTGCCGGGCAACCTGCCGGCTTTTTTGGGATCTCTTGATCTTTTCGGCGGGCTTCGGCCGGTCGTACTTCAGACGCCAGAGCAGCGATTTCTCCGATTCCGGATTGTCGCGGATCAACTCCATCATCACGAAGAGCTCCACCAGCTGGCCTAGAGCTGCGGCGACGAGGCGGATATAGCTCTCGGACCATCTGCCGTCGCAGCTCAGAAACCAGAGGACGGCTATGACGACGCGGCTCTCATGGGGCGCGTGGCACGCCTCCGCCGGATGCTCGCGACAGTACTGCCCGATGAATTTGGTAGCTTCGATCTGGTATCGAGCAATCGTCTGATCACTCCTGGCTGGCTCCACAAACATGTCTGTTCCCCACGTTGGTCGATGCGTCGACCAACGATGGATGCCGCACCTGCAAGGCGCAACTCGAGGCATGTGCTTGACGGTTTCCGGAGAAGCGGCGACATCTAAGGAGGCGGGCCGACGAGCCCGCTTTTCACTAGCGAAAGGAGAACAAGATGCCCACTATCCAGGGCTATGGAGCGTCGGTGGAGGCCGCCAAACGCGCCCTCGAGGCAGCGCAGAACGCACTGTCGCGCGATGTCGGACAGGCCGTCGTGAGTGCGCAATGGAGCTTCCTGCGTGACCGGTTCGATGTGAGCGCACTGATCGACTGTATCAGCGAACTCGCCGCACAACCCGGCTTTGTTGCGAAGCTGCATGCCTCCGCTGACAAGGCGCGCAACCAGCAGCCCGCACGCGGCCGGCCGCCGAAGGCGAACAACGGCGCAACCGAGTTGAAGAGCGTCATGCAGTCGAACGGCGGCGCCTTCGCAGTGTAACGTTAAGTTTGTTACTCCGATCGGCCTTTACGGCCGTTGCCGAGAGGTTCACGCAACAGTATCATTGATACATCCCTCGTTGCGTAACAGCGATCGGTCAAGACGAAAGATTTCAGGGATTTACCGGGAATGTGGTAGCGGGGGAGGGACTCGAACCCCCGACCCCAGGATTATGATTCCCGTGCTCTAACCAGCTGAGCTACCCCGCCACGGCATCGCGGTGGCGGCAGGCAATGCCGCGGTCGCGAACGCGCGGCATATAAGGAGCGGGTCGACGACCTGTCAAGCAAAGCGAGCCGTCCGGGCAAGCATCTGCAAAATTGCGCTATTTCGGTCGGATTGACGGGTCGCCGCCGGGACTGCCAGGCGGCGGAATCACTGGCGTCTTGCCATCTTCCGGCGTGGGCGCATGAATTTCGGGATCAACGCCCGGCGGCGGACACAATACACCCTCCGACCGGGCCAGCTTGTCGCCGAGTGGCTCGGCCCGCTGACCGGTGGTCGTTCCTTCCCGCCCCTTCCCTTCCGGAACCGTCGCGCCGGAATTCGGCGCCGGCTGCATCGGCGCGCAATTGGCGGCCGCGGCGCGGTCGGGCGATGGCGGTGCGGTCTGGGCGGGCGGCGTCGCCGGGCTGGGCGGGGCCTGAGCGCCCGCCATACTCGTAGCCGCCATCAACACACATGAAAGAAGAAGTGCCCGGTGCATTGCCATGCCGGGAAAACGGTCCGCGCGCGCTGAGGTTCCGCGGTTAGTGCGCCGCTTTTTTGTTTGACGCGTTTTCTTGAGCGAAAACGCTATGCGCTTCACGATTTCCGAAAACGGATCAGCGAAAAATGCCCCATCGGCGGCATCGGCCGCCGCTCGGTCAGGGTGACGCCGCCATGTTTGGCGGCCCAGTTGGTCAGGCGTTCCCACGGAAATTCCGGCCGCCAGCCCAGCCGCCGCGCCAGGGGCGCGAACGCCAGTTCGAACGCGCGGCGCGGACCGGTTTCGGCGCCGATGTGATTGACCAGAATGAGTTCGCCGCCGGGTTTCAGCACGCGGATGAAATCATCCAGCGTGCGTTCCGGATCCGGCACCGCCGTGATGACATATTGCGCCACCACCGCATCGAAGAACGAATCCGGAAACGCCAGGTTCTTGGCGTCCATCACCGCAAGCGCTTCAACATTGGTCAGGCCGAACTCGCGCACGCGCTTGAGCGCCCGCCGCAGCATCGGCTCGGAAATGTCGACGCCGCACAATTTCGTGTTGCGCGAATATTCAGACAGCGACAGCCCGGTACCGACGCCGACGTCGAGAACACGTCCGCCGATTTTGTCGGCCTCCGCAATAGTCGATCGGCGGCCCTCGTCGAACACCTTGCCGAAAACCAGATCGTAGACCGGCGCCCAGCGCCCATAAGCCTTTTCGACCCCCTCGCGGTCGATGTCCCCAGCCATTCCCTCTGCCCCGATTTTTTCTTAAGTGCGCATCACCTCGGCGAGCGGCGCGGCCTTTTCCTGCACCCCTCCCCTCGTCACCGGATGGCGTGCGGTCGCGCTCTTGATGAATCCGCCGCCGAGCACGCGCGCCTGTCCTGCAGGCGCATCGTAGAACACGCAGGCCTGGCCGGGCGATACGCCCTCCTCGCCGGCAACGAGTTCGACCTCATAGCCGCCATCGACCGCGCGCAGCCAGGCCGGCTGCGGCGCGCGCGTCGATCGCACGCGCACGAACATCTCGATGCCGTCGCCAATGACCTGGTCGAGCAGCCCGTCGCCGATCCAGTTGACGTCGCGCAGCAGGATGCGGTCCATCCGCAACGCCTCGCGCGGTCCCACCACGACGCGGCGGCTGGTGGCATCGAGCTTGACGACATAGAGCGGCGCGCCGGCTGCAATGCCCAGTCCCTTGCGCTGGCCGACGGTGAAATGAACGATCCCTTGATGGCGGCCGATTGTACGGCCCTCGAGATCGACGATGTCGCCGGGCTCGATCGCGCCGGGCTTGAGGCGGCCGATGATGTCGGTGTAGCGCCCGGTCGGCACGAAGCAGATGTCCTGGCTGTCCTGCTTTTCGGCGACTTCGAGGCCGAAGCGCCGCGCCAGTTCGCGCGTCTGCGGCTTGGTCATGTCGCCGAGCGGAAAGCGCAGATAATCGAGTTGCTCGCGCGTGGTCGCGAACAGGAAATAGCTCTGGTCGCGATCGGAATCCGCGGCGCAGACCATCGCGCGCGATCCGTCGGCAAGGCGGCGCGAGGCGACATAGTGTCCGGTCGCGAGCGCCTGTGCGCCGAGTTCACGCGCGGTCGCCAAGAGATCGCGAAACTTGATCGAGCGGTTGCACTCGATGCAGGGCACCGGCGTTTCGCCGAGCGCGTAGCTGTCGGCGAAATTGTCGATCACGGATTCGCGGAAGCGGCTCTCATAGTCGAGCACGTAATGCGGGATGCCGATCCGCTCCGCCACGTTGCGGGCGTCGTGGATGTCCCGTCCCGCGCAGCAGGCCCCCTTGCGATGGGTGGCAGCGCCGTGGTCGTAAAGCTGCAGCGTGATCCCGACCACGTCATAGCCTTCGGACTTCAGCAAGGCAGCCGTCACCGAGGAATCGACGCCGCCGGACATGGCGACCACGATCCGTGTGTCCTGCGGACGGCCTTCGAGATCCAAACTGTTTCGCATGCCAGGGGTCATCGACTTCAATCGCGAACGCGCCATGGCGGTTCGCGGCCAGGGTTTAAAAAGCCTTTATGCATAAGGCCTTAAGGCGCAATTCGGCCATACCGGGCCGGATCGGACTTAGCTCTTTAATATAGGCCGTATTCCCGTGAAGCAATCAGCCGATCGCCATTCTGGAGCTTGTCAAGGACGGCAAATCTTGCCGCCGGGCAGAAAAGGCGGCCGTGGTCACGCTCCGAAATCCCGACGCCATCCTTTTAACTATTTGAAATTACACGATATTTTTTACCGCAGCGGCTGGCCCGGTCCTTGCTGAATGGTAGCCGAGAGCTCAGCGCGAGGGTTACCGTGGTTAGTGTCACGTCAGAAGTATCGGCAAACGCATCTTTCCAGAGCGCGGCGGCGAGGTCCGCGCGGCCGGATTCCGATCCGCCCGGCGGAAACGACAGCTTCGCGGCGCTGGTCGACAGCAACACGGCCGCGAGCCACAACGACCGCGCGCAGGACGCAGCGCCCTCCCCGCGTCGCTCCGACGACGCGCAATCAGCTTCCGACAACCGTTCGCGCGACAGCGCCGCCGCATCCGACAAGGCCGACAAGGCCGCGCGCAACGATTCGAACAATCGCGACGCCGCGGCCAAGATGCGCGACGACAAGACACGGGACGACAAGACACGCGACGCCGGCAAGGTTGACGCCGACACCAACGCCGATGCCGAGACCAAGTCCGCAAAGACCGGTCGCGCCAAATCAAAGTCCGACGCACCGAAGTCCGAGAAGGCGTCGTCCGACGAAGCGACGCAGGCGTCTTCCGCGGACGCCTCACCAGCGGCCGATCAGACCGAACTGGCGCACGATGGAACGGCCGTGGTAACGGCCGACGCGATTGCCGCCGCCATCCCTGCTGCCGCGACGCCGCCGGCGACGACGGCCTCCGCCGCACCCGCGACCGATAAGGCAACCGCGCCGCTTGCCATCGCGGCGGCTGCGATTGCAGCCTCCGCTTCGCTCGCCGCCGAGACCGCACCAGCCAGTCCCGCCGGTGAAAGCGCCGAAGCGACCGCCACCACGACCGCGAACGCTGCGCAAGGGGACGGTACCAAGACCAACGCACAGGGCATCGGCCAGGCCGTCAGCGCGCAGGCCACATCCGCCGACCCGTCCGTCACAACCGACATCGCTCAGGCCGCTTCGGTAGTTGCAGCGACACCCGCCGCCACCAAATCGGCCGTGCCGCTCAAGAGCCCCGATCTCGCCCGAAAAGGCGCCACGACGGTCGTCGAGCAGGTCAAACCCACCGACGCGATCGCACCCGCAGCGCCTGCCGCTGATACCATCGTGCCCGCCGTCACGCCACCGACCGAAGCCGCAGGCAAGTTGAAGACCGAGAATGGCAGCGCCGACACCGCGAAGGCTGACGCCTCGGGCAACCCCATCGTGCCATCGGCCGCCAACGCCAGCGCGCATTTTGCCGCCCCAGATGTCGTCGGCCAGACGCCGGTCAATACGTCCGGCAACGGCCTGCAGGCCGCCGGCACGATCCAGACGCAGCAACCGGCCGCTTCCACCACGACGGCGGCTGCCGCTACCCAACTTACCGCCACGGCAGCGACAAGCGCGGCGGTGCCGGTGAGCGGGCTTGCGATGGAAATCGCCGCTTCTGCCAAGAGCGGCAAGACCCGCTTCGAAATCCGGCTCGATCCCGCTGAACTCGGCCGCATCGACGTCCGCATCGATGTCGATCGCCACGGCCAGGTGACGTCGCATCTGACCGTCGAACGGCCGGAAACGCTGTCGATGCTGCGTCAGGACGCCAACCAGTTGCAGCGCGCACTCGACAATGCCGGCCTCTCGACCGGCAATGGCGGCCTGCAATTCAGCCTGCGCGACCAGTCTTCGCAGGGCCAGAACGACGGCAACCAATCCAATCCCAACGCCCATCACCTGGTGGTGAGCGAAGAAGACAACGTTCCCGCCGTGGTCGCCGGCCGCAGCTATGGTCGCATGCTCGGTTCGAGCGGCGGCGTCGATATCAGGGTTTAAGGAGATCGCCATGGCAGTCGATGCAGCAACCATGCCGACAACGGTCGTCTCGGCGCCGGGAACCGGCACCGCGACGAGCAACAACACCGCGTCGGAGAAGACGACGGGAATCGCGGATAATTTCCAGACCTTCCTGACGCTGCTGACCACGCAGTTGCAGCACCAGAACCCGCTCGATCCGCTCGACACCAACCAGTTCACCCAGCAGCTCGTGCAGTTCGCCGGCATCGAGCAACAGCTCAAATCGAACGAGCAGTTGAAGGCGCTGGTGGAAATCGAAAAGAGCGCCCAGGCGACGCAGGCGCTGGTCTACGTCGGCAACATGGTCGCCGTCGACGGCAGCAAGGCGCAGTTCGACAAATCGGCAACGTGGAATTTCAATTCCGAGAAAGACACCAGCGCGACGATCACGATCACCAATTCGGCGGGACAGACGGCCTATACCGGCAACTATACGCTGAAGAAGGGCGGCTCCAGTTTCGTATGGGACGGCAAGGGCAATGACGGCGTGCAGTGGCCGGCCGGCACCTACACTTTGACCGCCACCGGCAAGGACAGCTCCGGCAACAACGTCGCGATCTCCACCGAGGTCCAGGGCATCGTCGACTCGGTCGATCTCAGCGCCTCTCCGCCGCTGCTGTCGATCGGCGGCCAGAGCTACACCACCGACAAAATCAAGCGCGTGGTCCGTCCGACCTCTTCCAGCTAAGCCCAGCCCACTCGCCTCGGTTGATCCACCGCTCCCGGCCCGGCAATCCCTGATTGTACGCAAAAGCGTCACAGGGAACCGGGCCGGAGCCATTTTCGGTCATTTTCAAGGAGATTCGTATTGAAGCCGTAGGCTTAGGCAAATTTTAAGCCGAGGGGCGTAGGTTACCATGGTGAGTTCAGTGGTTGAGAGTTTGTGAGTACGCCATGACAGAACCCCATCGCCCGAGGGTGAAATACGTCATCGGGCCTGACGGCAGTCCGTTAACAATTGCTGACCTGCCCGCGCCAGGCACCAAACGGTGGGTGATCCGCCGCAAAGCCGAAGTTGTCGCTGCGGTCCGTGGTGGCCTGCTCTCCCTTGAGGAAGCCTGCAGCCGCTATACGCTGACCGTCGACGAATTCCTGTCGTGGCAGTTTTCCATCGACCAGCATGGCCTGGCAGGCTTGCGGACCACCCGGATCCAGCAATATCGCCAGTAAACTCTCCCGGATCGAAAGATTTGATGAAAACCGGCTTCGTTTTGCGAAGCCGGTTTTTTTCATGCTGGAACTATTCGCGGCGGCTTTAAGGGTTGTTAACCATATGGAAACCATCCCCTAGGCAATAATTGCCCAGTCGGTCCCTCGGGCCGAATCCCTGGGGGCGGTTGGTGCAAAGTCTCGTTGCTTTCCTGAAAGGCCTGGGCGCAGCGCGGCTGATGGCCATGGTTGCGGTGACGACCGCGCTGATCGGCTTCTTCGCCTTCGTCATCATGCGCGTCACGACGCCGCAAATGACCACCCTGTTCACCGACCTCTCCTTTGAAGATTCCTCCAGCATCATCAAGGATCTTGAACGCCAGGCCATTCCCTTCGAGCTGCGCAACGAAGGCGCGGTCATCATGGTCCCGAAGGACAAGGTCACCAGGCTGCGGATGAAGCTGGCCGAAAGCAACCTGCCCAAGGGCGGTGGTGTCGGCTACGAGATTTTCGACAAGTCCGACGCGCTGGGCACCACGAGCTTCGTCCAGAACATCAACCATCTGCGCGCGCTGGAGGGCGAACTTGCCCGCACCATCCGCGCCATCGACCGCATCCAGGCCGCCCGCGTCCATCTGGTGCTGCCGGAACGGCCATTGTTCGCCCGCGAGGCGCCGGAGCCGTCGGCTTCGATCGTGGTGCGGGTGCGCGGCAGCCTCGAACCCCAGCAGATCCGCGCCATCCGTCACGTCGTTGCCTCCGCCGTCAACGGACTAAAGCCGCAGCGGGTGTCGATCGTCGACGAAGCCGGCCGGTTGCTGGCCGACGGCGCCAGCAAGGACCCCGAGATCGCCGTCGGCGACGAGCGCCGCACCGCCTTCGAGAAGCGCATGCGCAACGAAGTCGAGGCGATCGTCTCCTCGGTAGTGGGCCAGGGCCGCGCCCGCGTCCAGCTCACCGCCGACTTCGACTACAACAAGGTCACCCAGACTTCCGACAAGTTCGATCCCGAGGGCCGCGTACTGCGCTCCACCCAGACCCGCGAGGAATCTTCCCTCACTGCCGAGAACAATGGCCAGGTAACGGTCAACAACGAACTGCCCGGCAATCAAACCAACACCACGCCGGCGGCCCGCGACCAGAGCAAGAAGAGCGAGGAGACCAACAACTACGAGATTTCCCGCACCACCAAGACCGAGGTCACCGAGGCCGGACGGGTCAACCGGATCTCGGTCGCGGTGCTGGTCGATGGCGCCTACACCAAGAACGAAAAAGGCGAAATGGTCTATCAGGACCGCAGCAAGGAGCAGCTCGACCGCATCGCCACGCTGGTGCGCTCGGCGATCGGCTTCGACCAGAAGCGGGGCGATCAGGTCGAGGTCGTCAATCTCCGCTTTGCCGAAGCGCCCTCCGTGCCAGCGGTCGTCGAGCCGGGCGGGCTTCTCGGCATGCTGCAGTTCACCAAGGACGACGTCATGTACGTCATCGAGCTCGGTGTCATGATGCTGCTCGGCCTCGTGGTGCTGTTCCTGGTGATCCGTCCGCTGGTCAAGCGCATCCTGGCTGCCGAAGTCGTTCCCGCACTGACCGAACCGACGCCCGCATTGATCGAGGGCAGCGGTCCAAACGGAGAACTCGGGCCCAATCAGGCCTTGATTGCCGGCACCAGCGGCACCGCCCAGTTGATCGACGTCGCGCAGGTCCAGGGCCAGGTCCACGCCCAGGCCGTGCACAGGGTTGGCGAACTGGCCGAACGTAATCCGAACGAGACCGCCTCCATTGTTCGCCAATGGTTGAGCGAACCCGCCGAGAGCTGACATGGCCGCCGTACCGCAAACCTCAAACGCCAACGATATCACCACCGTCATCTCGGCGCTGGCGAGCCGTCAGAGCAACCGGCCCAAGGGCAAGCCGTTGAGCGGCCCGAAGCGCGCCGCCATCCTGATGCTGGCGCTGGGCGAGCAATATGGCGGCAAGGTGTGGTCGCTGCTGGACGACGACGAGGTGCGCGAACTGTCGATCCACATGTCGACGCTCGGCACCGTCGAGGCCGATGTCGTGGAAGACCTGCTGCTCGAATTCGTCTCGCGGATGTCGGCCTCCGGCGCCCTGATGGGCACCTTCGACGCCACTGAACGGCTGTTGCAGCAATATCTGCCCTCCGAGCGCGTCAGCGGCATCATGGATGAAATTCGCGGCCCCGCCGGCCGCAACATGTGGGAGAAGCTTTCCAACGTGCAGGAAGAGGTGCTCGCCAACTACCTCAAGAACGAATACCCGCAGACCATCGCGGTGGTGCTGTCGAAGCTGAAGCCCGAGCACGCCGCGCGCGTGCTGGCGATCCTGCCCGAGGACCTCGCGCTCGATGTGGTCGGCCGCATGCTGAAGATGGAAGCCGTCCAGAAAGAAGTCATCGAGCGCGTCGAGCAGACGCTGCGCACCGAATTCATGTCCAACCTGTCGCAGACCCGCCGCCGCGACGCCCACGAGGTGATGGCCGAAATCTTCAACAATTTCGACCGCCAGACCGAGACTCGCTTCATCACCTCGCTGGAAGAGGAAAACCGCGAATCCGCCGAGCGCATCAAGGCGCTGATGTTCACCTTCGATGACCTGATCAAGCTCGATTCCGCCTCGGCCCAGACGCTGATGCGCAACGTCGACAAGGACAAGCTCGGCATCGCGCTCAAGAGCGCCAATGAAGAGGTGCGCGCCTTCTTCCTCGGCAACATGTCCTCGCGCGCCGGCAAGATGCTGCTGGACGACATGGCCGCGATGGGACCGGTGCGGCTGCGCGACGTTGACGAGGCGCAGGCACTGCTCGTCAACCTCGCCAAGGACATGGCCGCCAGGGGTGAAATCACCCTGACCAAGAACCGCGCCGACGACGAATTGGTGTACTGATGGCCGCGCCCGCAAAATTCCTGTTCGACACCGACTTCGCAGCGCCCGACAGGACGCGCGAGCGTGCCGCCACGGCCGCCGAGATCGCGCAGAAGGTCGCGGAGGCCGAGGCACGTGCCTACCGCGCCGGCTACGAGGCGGCCCAGCACGAGGCCAAGGTCGAGAGCGACCGCCGCTCAGCGCTGGCGCTGGAAGAGATCGGCATCGCCATCAAGGGCATCGCCACGCGTTTCTCCGGCATCGAGGCCAGGATGGAAACCGAGGCCGTCGATGTCGCGGTCGCTGTGGCACGCAAGCTGTGTAGCGAGCTGATCGGCCGCGAGCCGCTCGGCGAGATCATGGCGCTGGTCAGCGACTGTTTCTCGCATCTGGTCGCCACCCCACATCTCGTCGTCCGCATCAACGAGCAGCTCTACGAGGCCGCCCGTGAGAAGATCGAACGCCAGGCGGCCCAAAGCGGCTTCGAGGGCCGGCTCGTCATCCTGGCCGAGCCCGGCATCGCCACCGGCGACTGCCGGATCGAATGGGCCGACGGCGGCGTCGTGCTGGAGCGCGCGGCCATCGAAGCGAAGATCAGCGAACTCGTCGGGCGCTATCTGGCGTCCCGCGATCAGGCCGCAATGTGAAGGCCATGAGGACTGAACCATGAGTGACACCGACGCACAGGTACCGCTACCCGATCTCAACGCCGCGGATGCGCCGCCGGTCGACGACCTCGCCTACAACGAGGACGAACAGGCCTCGCGCATCGCAGCCGACCTCGAGGCCGTATTCGACGTGCCCGTGCAGGTCTCGGCCGTGCTCGGCCGCTCCAAGATGGACGTCGGCGAGCTGCTGAAGCTCGGACCCGGCACCGTGCTCGAACTCGACCGCCGCGTCGGCGAAGCCATCGACATCTACGTCAACAACCGCCTGGTGGCGCGTGGCGAAGTCGTGCTGGTCGAAGACAAGCTCGGCGTGACCATGACGGAAATCATCAAGGCGGAACGCAACTAACAATTTTGGCGATACGCGCGCGTGAGGCGCGAACAGACGGACAGGAGACAGACATGCGGCTTCTCATCGTTGGCACATTGAAGGGCCAGCTCACGACCGCCACCAAGATCGCGATGGAAAACGGGGCCTCGGTGACCCATGCCGAGGCGACCGAACAGGCGATGGCCGTGCTGCGCGGCGGCAAGGGTGCCGACCTGCTGCTGGTCGACGTCGCCCTCGACATCCGCGACCTGGTGATGCGGCTGGAAGCCGAACATATTCACGTGCCGATCGTGGCCTGCGGCATCTCCAATGATGCCCGCGCCGCGGTCGCCGCGATCCACGCCGGCGCCAAGGAATACATCCCGCTGCCGCCGGATCCGGAACTGATCGCCGCGGTGCTCGCTGCCGTCGCCAATGACTCACGTGATCTGGTTTATCGCGATGAAGCCATGGGCAAGGTGATCAAGCTGGCGCAGCAGATCGCGGGCTCCGACGCCTCCGTGATGATCACTGGCGAATCCGGAACCGGCAAGGAAGTGCTGGCGCGTTATGTCCACACCCGCTCGACCCGCGCCAAGCGGCCGTTCATCTCGATCAATTGCGCGGCGATTCCCGAACACCTGCTGGAATCCGAACTGTTCGGCCACGAGAAGGGCGCCTTCACCGGCGCGGTCGCCCGCCGTATCGGCAAGTTCGAGGAAGCCACCGGCGGCACGCTGCTGCTCGACGAAATCTCGGAAATGGACGTACGGCTGCAATCCAAACTGTTGCGCGCGATCCAGGAACGCGTGATCGACCGCGTCGGTGGCACCAAGCCGGTGCCGGTCGACATCCGCATCATCGCGACCTCGAACCGCAACCTCGCAGACGCCGTGCGCGAAGGCTCCTTCCGCGAGGATCTGCTGTTCCGCCTCAACGTCGTCAACCTGAAGATCCCGCCGCTGCGCGACCGTCCGGCCGACATCCTCGAGCTGGCGCAGCACTTTGCCAAGAAATACGCCGACGCCAACGGCGTGCCGCTGCGCCCCATTTCCGCCGATGCGCGGCGGGTGCTGACATCAAACCGCTGGCAGGGCAACGTCCGCGAGCTGGAAAACACCATCCACCGTTCGGTGCTGATGGCGCAAGGGGACGAGATTGGGCCTGAGGCCATCCTGACCCCCGACGGCGACCGCCTCGACCTCGCCAAGACCGCGCCTGCCGTGGCCCACGCCACCTTTGCCGCCGAACAGGTGACCCGTGCTCTCGTCGGCCGCACCGTCGCGGACGTGGAGCGCGACCTGATCCTGGAGACGCTGAAGCACTGCCTCGGCAATCGCACCCATGCCGCCAACATCCTCGGCATCTCGATCCGCACGCTGCGCAACAAGCTGAACGAATATGCCGACGGCGGGATACCGATTACGCCGGCGGGATCGGGCGACAGTCAGCGGTTTGTGGCGGCGGGGTAGCACAGATCCCTCCGCCGTTATTGCGAGGAGCGCAAGCGACGAAGCAATCCAGCTATCCGTTCTGCCGCAGAGCATGGATTGCTTCGCTACGCTCGCAATGACGTGGAAAGCGCGGAATAACTCGGCGCGTCGGGCTTGCGGAAAATGTGAATAGGGTCCCCGGGCTGCAGGTCGCGCCCGGTGAAAACAGCATAGGCATACAGCGCGAGATAGGCGATCGCGATCGCGCCGACGCCGTAGAAAACCCAAGTAGCCAATCGCTTCATCGCGGATATCTAGAATGCCGGGCCGCAAATGGCCAGCCCGTCGAGCGCGAGAAATCCGGAACTTTCGGCGGGATCGTCAGGTCCTTCGCGTGGACCGCGATGCAGGCAGACTCACATCCGCCAGTTTGAGCGCGCCTTCGTCGCGGTCGATGGCGACATACTGCCCCTGCCAATAGGCCAGCGCCGCGGTGCGCGTGGAGACGGCAACATCCAGCACGCGCCCAATGACAATCGCATGGGAATGCCGTTCGACCATATCCTCGACTTCGCAATCAATCGCGGCCAGGGCGTCTGTCAGTAGCGGCACTCCCGATACGCGCGTCGTCCAATGCGCGCCACCGAAGCGTTCGGTGCCCTTCAGTCCGCCTTTCCCGGTAAAGCGGTCGGCGATGTCGATCTGGTCCGAGGTCAGGATGTTGACGCCGAAGAAGCCGTATCGTCTCATGAGCGGCCAGGACGAGGCTTCCCGGTTGATGCTGACGATCAAGGCGGGCGGGTCGACGGACAACGACGATACCGATGTAACCGTCATGCCTGAGATGTCCCAGCCTATGCCCGCGGTGATGACGCTGACGCCGCCCGTCAACCGGCGCATCGCCTGGCGAAAATCGCCTGCGGAAACCCCGCGGTCGATCGAAACGTTGCAGACGATAGAGTTCATGGCCACCTCACAGGTCGGACGTGTCTTCAGTCCCTTGCAGCAGGTTCTTCAGGATCGAGCCCTCCAGCGCAGCAAGTTCCGCCGAGCCGCGCCGCCTGGGGCGCGGGATATCGACTTCGATGTCGTGGGCGATGCCGCCATCCTCGATGACCAGAACGCGATCGGCCAGCGCCACGGCCTCCGACACGTCGTGCGTCACCAGGATCGCGGTAAAGCCCTGGTCGTGCCAGACCCGTTCGAGCAGTTGCTGCATCGATATCCGTGTCAGCGCATCGAGCGCGCCGAGCGGCTCATCGAACGCCAGCACGCGGGGACGGCTCACCAGCGCCCGCGCCAGTGCCACGCGCTGCCGCTGTCCGCCGGACAGAACCGCCGGCCATTTCGCCCGCTTGTCGTCGAGACCGACCTCGACCAGCGCGCTTTCCGCCCTCGCCTGCGCATCCTGCGATGCCCGTTCGCGACCAAGCCCGACTTCGACATTTGAAAGCACCCGCGCCCAGGGCAGCAACCGCGGTTCCTGAAACATCACGCGGATGTCTTCCGCGCGCGCCTCCTCACCGAAGTCGATGCTGCCCGCGGTTACGGTCTCGAGGCCCGCGATCAGCCGCAGCAACGTGCTCTTGCCGCAGCCGCTGCGGCCGACGATGACGACGAACTGGCCGGCCGGAATGTGCAGGTCGATGCCGCGCAATACCTCGTTGTCGCCGAACGATTTGCGCAAGCCACGGATGGTAAGCGAAAGGCCGCGAGACGCAGTTCTCGGCCTGCGACGCGCAAACCGCGCTTGCTCGATGATCTCGGCGCGGCTCAAGGGGTCGGCATCCGACAAACGGAAACGAAGGGCTTCTTGCATGATATCCTCAGTGTTTCTGGAAGGCTGGATGCCAGGAGAGCGTCAGCCGCTCCAGCGCGCGCGAGGCGCTGTCGGCCAGCTTTCCGAGCAAGGCATAGATCAGGATCGAGAGCGCCACGACGTCGATCAACATGAACTCGCGCGCCTGCATCGCCATGTAACCGAGGCCCGAAGAAGCGGCGATGGTTTCCGCCACGATCAGGGTCAGCCACATGATGCCGAGCGCGAAGCGCAGACCGACGAAAATCGATGGCAGCGCGCCCGGGAAGATCACCCGCCGGAACAACTCGCCGTCGCTCATGCCGTAGATGCGGCCCATCTCGATCAATTGCGGATCGACCGTGCGGATGCCGTGCAGCGTATTCAGATAGATCGGGAAGAACACGCCGAGCGCGACCAGGAACAGCTTTGCGGATTCGTCGATGCCGAACCACAGGATGACCAGCGGGATCAGCGCCAGATGCGGGATGTTGCGCACCATCTGCAGTGTCGTGTCGGTGAGTCTGCTGGAAATTTGCGACAAGCCATTCGCCAAGCCAAACGCGAAGCCGATACTACCTCCGATCAGGAAGCCGACGCTGGCGCGCCAGAAGCTGACCCAGATGTTGCGCGCAAGCTCACCCGACAGCGCGAGCTTCCAGCCCGCCAGCGCGACGTCGCTCGGCGCCGGCAACACCCGCGCCGAGACGAAGCCGGTGACGCAGGCGGCCTGCCAGATCAGAATGGCCGCGAGCGGCACAATCCAAGGAACCAAGCCGTCGACGCGTGGCAGTTTTGGCGCGCGAACGCGGGGAAGACTGTCGATGAGACTCATGATTGCGACACCTGTTTTTGCGGCCGGTATTCATTGCCGATGGTTTCGCCGAACGGCCCCGTGTTGACGCGGATCGGTGTGACGTTGGTCGCTTTGTCCAGCGACAGCAACGGGAACACCAGTTCGGCAAATCGATAGGCTTCCTCCAGATGCGGATAACCGGACATGATGAAGGTATCGATGCCGATATCCTGATATTCCCTGATCCGCGCCGCCACCGTCTCGGGGTCGCCGACCAGCGCAGTGCCCGCGCCGCCGCGCACCAGGCCGACGCCGGCCCAGAGATTGGGGCTGATTTCCAGCTTGTCCCGGTGACCTCCGTGAAGCTGCGCCATGCGCTGCTGGCCGACCGAATCCATCCGCGCGAAGATCTTCTGCGCTGAGGCGACCGTCTCATCGCTCACGTGCTGGATCAGCTCATCCGCCGCCTTCCAGGCTTCCGTATTGGTCTCGCGCACGATCACATGCAGGCGAATGCCGAACGATAGCTTGCGGCCTCGGCTAGCTGCTACTGCTCTCACGCGGCTGACCTTTTCGGCGACCTGCGCTGGCGGCTCGCCCCAGGTCAAATATTTGTCGACGGTGTCGACGGCAACGTCGATGCCAGCATCGGACGATCCGCCAAAATAGAGCGGCGGCCGCGGGGACTGCACAGGCTGGAACAGCAGGCGCCCCTCCTCGATGCGGATATGCTTGCCGTCGACGTTGACGGTCTTTCCGGTCAGCAGGTCGCTATAAACATTGAGGAACTCGCGCGTTACCGCGTACCGTTCGTCGTGCGGCAGGAAGATGCCGTCGCCCTTGTTCTCAATCGGGTCACCGCCGGTGACGACATTGATCAGCAGACGTCCGTTCGACATCCGATCGAGCGTTGCGGTCATGCGAGCTGCAACGCTCGGCGACTGCAAGCCGGGTCGTACCGCTACGAGATAACGCAAGCGCTCGGTCCAAGGCGCGACAGCCGAAGCTACCACCCAGGAATCCTCGCAGCTCCGCCCGGTCGGCAGCAAGACGCCGAAATAGCCGAGTTGATCGGCGGCCTGCGCGATCTGGCGCAGGTAGTTGAAGCTCACCTCACGGCCGCCGGTAGTGGTGCCGAGATAACGGCCATCACCATGGGTCGGCAGGAACCAAAGGATATTGGCGTTGGGTTGCGCGCTCACGATCCAGACCTCCGTGCCACGTCAGAAATCTTGATTTGTTTTGGAATAAGTCCGAGCGAAAATAACGTGTCCGCGACCTGTTGCTGGTCGGCGATCACGCTCTCGGTGACTGGTTTGATGCCGTAGGACTGCCGCTTGAGCGCGACTTCAACGACCGGAACGGAAAGCCCTATCGCCGGCGCCAGTTGCTGCGCTACGGCATGGATGTCGCCCTTGGCCCAGTCGTCGACCTCGCTCAGTTGAGCCAACACGAGATCGACGATCTTCGGATCGCTGTCGACGAACGTCTTCGACGAGAAGTAGAACTGGTAGTTCGAGACGATGCCGGTGCCATCGGCGAGCGTGCGCGCGCCGGTGGCGGCTTCGGCCGCGGCCAGGAATGGATCCCAGATTACCCAGGCATCCACGGCGCCGCGCTCGAACGCCGCGCGGGCATCGGCCGGCGCCAGGAATACCGGCTCGATCTCCGAATATTTGACACCGGCCTTCGCCAGCGCCTTAACAAGGAGATAGTGCACATTGGAGCCCTTGTTCAGCGCGACCTTCTTGCCTTTCAGGTCGGCAACGGAGGCCAGCTTGCTGTCCTTCGGCACCAGGATGGCCTCGCCTTTCGGCGCCGGCGGCTCATAGGCGACGTACTGGATCGGCGCGCCCGCAGCCTGCGCGAAGATCGGCGGCGCTTCGCCGGTGTTGCCGAAGTCGATTGCGCCGACATTGAGTGCTTCGAGCAGCGGAGGGCCGGATGGAAATTCCGTCCACACGACCTTGTAGCCGGCGGCCTTCAGCTTTTCCTCCAGCGTGCCCTTGCTCTTGAGCAGCACGAGCTTGCCGTATTTCTGGAAGCCGATGCGGACCACCTTTTCCTGCTTGGGGTCCTGCCCGTAGCTGACGCCGACGCTCGCGGCGACCCCGCTCGCCGACAGTACGGCAGCCGTCATCATTCGTTGAAACCAACGCATGTCCTTCTCCTGTGTGAAACGTGCTTTGAAGTCAGGTCTGGGTGGGGCGCCAGACGATCTCGCGGATGCTGATCTTCCTTGGAACGAGTCGCAGCTTGTGGAAACGATCCGCAACCGACTGCTGAGTTTCGATGATGTCGTCCGTGACCGCGCCGATCACAAACGAGGCGCGGTTGGCCGCGACAATCTGGACATCCAGCGGCACGCCGGTCACGGCGGCCAGCGCAGTCGCAACCTCTGTGCGGTGCGCCTCTGCCCATTGCGCGGCATCCGCCAGCCCCTTGATGACATCGCGGGTGTGCTGGACATTTGCATAGGCGAAATCGCGATTGGCAAGATAGAACGAGTTGGTTTTGGCGACCTCGTAGGCGTTGACAAGAATCCTTCCGTTCTGCCGCTTTTCGCCGATCGCAAAGTATGGATCCCAGATTGCCCAAGCCTCGATGCTGCCATTGGCGAACGCCGGTCCGGCGTCGGGCGGCGACAGATAGACCGGCGTAACGTCCTCGTAGGTCAGCCCTGCCTTTTCCAGGGTTGCGATCACGACGTTATGCGCGCTGGTGCCTTTGGTGAATCCGATCCGCTTGCCTTTCAGGTCAGCGATCGTGCGAATCGTCGAATTGGCGGGAACGAGAATGCCCTGCCCGTTGGTGATCTGCGATCCCGCTACATAGACGATATTGGCATTGGCGGCCTGCGCGAAGATCGGCGGCGTATCGCCGACTGCGCCGAAATCGACGCTGCCGGTGTTCATAGCCTCCAGCAGCGGCGGACCGGAGGTGAATTCGATCCATTTGATCGCGATCTGCTTTGGCGCAAAGTGCCTTTCAAGCAGCGCCTGCTGGCGCGCGATCACGAGAACGCCGGTCTTCTGGTAGCCGATGCGGATTTGCTTGACGGATGATTGCGCGACTGCACGCGACGACAACGCGGCGATGGCGCCGCCAACCGACCATCCCAAGAACTTACGACGCTTCATTCCAGTTCTCCTGACGATCATGCGTGCAAGGCGCACGATCATGCGATGTCAGAATGATGGGACGGTCCGTATGAGCTGTCGAGCGTCTCGCGAAAATAACGATGCCCGCACTATCATGCGCGCATCGGGCGCTCTCATTGTTTCAACATTCGGATTGGCTGCAGCGAAATTCTTTCAACACAGAGACGTGAGGTTCCGTCTGCTCATGAAACGTTCACTCCGCAGCCGCTACCTTTGCCGCCGGCGCGACATTGATCGCGAGCTTGCCGTAGCGATCCGTAAAGGCCTCGGTGTCGATCTCCTCGAGTTGGATCGCCCCGCTCATCACGCCCTGCTTCCAGGCGTCGTGTTCGGGGTCGTTCTGGAATTCGGGCATCACCTCTTTGGCGAACAGTTCCAGCGACTCGCAGATGTGCTCATGGGTATTCTTGCCCGCCTGATTGAGCAAGATCACCTGGTCGATGTGGGATGAGCGGAAACGTCTTAGCTTTTTGCGGATGGTTGCCGGCGACCCGATCAGGCCGCCGCGCAGCGCCGCCTCCTGCGCCTCGGGATTTTCACGCTTCCATTTGTTGTACTCGTCCCACATGTTGACGGTGCCGGGGTCGGGACGCTGGCGGTTCTGCGAGGCGCCGTAATAGCGCAGCGCGAACTGGAAGAAGGTGGCGCCGTCGGCACGCGCCCGTGCCTCCTCATCGGTCTTGGCGCACATGAAGAACGACACCAGCGCCATGTTCGGATTGATCTCGTAGTCCGCGAGTTTCTTCAGCCGCTTGGTGATCGCATTGTAATAGGCATGCACCCAGGCATGCGCCGCTTCAGCGCTGACGAACTGGAAGCCGAGCGCGCCAAAACCGTTCTGGCCGGCGCGTTCGATGGTCGGGAGCTGCGAGCACGCCATCCACAGCGGCGGATGCGGCTTCTGAACGGGCTTGGGAACCACGTTGCGCAGGGGGATGTCGAAATACTTGCCGTGATGCTCGGTGCCAACCTTCGTGAACATCGGGAAGATCGCCTGAACCGCCTCCTCGAATACCTCGCGCTTGGTCTCCATGTCGCGGCCGAACGGCGTCAGTTCGGTGATGGAGGCACTCTCGCCCATGCCGAATTCGCAGCGGCCGTTGCTGAGCAAATCAAGCACCGCGACCCGCTCGGCGACGCGCGCGGGATGGTTGGTCGTGAGCTGGAAAATGCCGTGGCCAAGCCGGATATTCTTGGTGCGCTGGCTGGCGGCGGCGAGAAAGGATTCCGGCGCGGGCGAGTGCGAATATTCTTCCAGGAAATGATGTTCGACTACCCAGGCGTAGTCATAGCCGAGCCGGTCGGCGGTCTCGAGTTGCGTCAGCGCATTTTGGTAGAGCCGGAGCTCGTCGCCCTCCTCCCAGGGGCGCGGCAGTTGCAGCTCGTAAAAGATGCCGAATTTCATGACGCCTCCCAGGACCGTTTGTTCAAGACTGCTTGTTGTTTTCGGTCAGTCTATTCGCCGCAAATGGCAAGTCTAGCCTTGGTCGCGAAATGGCAATTCCGCGTCACGGAAGTTGTCTTGCGTGGAACGCGCGAATGGTTAGCTTTACAGTCCGTTGAGTCGCGGCCTTCCACCCGCTCTTCTCTCCATCTGGACCCCATGACCATTTTTACGCCGCATCAGGATTCCGCGCTGAAGGCCGTCGCCGAATGGCTGAAGGCCAAGCCGGGCCGCAACGGCACGCCGCCGGTGTTCCGCCTGTTCGGCTATGCCGGCACCGGCAAGACCACGTTGGCGCGGCACATCGCCGAGGGCGTCGACGGCGAGGTGAAATATGCCGCCTTCACCGGCAAGGCTGCGCTGGTGATGCGCAACAAGGGTTGCGACAACGCCTCCACCATCCATTCGCTGATCTATCGCGCCAAGGAATCCGGCGTCGAGCAGCCGAGCTTTGAGTTGTGGGACGACGCGCCGGCTTCGAAGGCGAAGCTGATCGTGATCGACGAATGTTCGATGGTCGACGCCGAACTCGGCCGCGACCTGATGTCGTTCGACTGTCCACTGCTCGTGCTTGGCGACCCCGCGCAGTTGCCGCCGATCCAGGGCGGCGGCTTCTTCACCAATTGCGAGCCTGACGCGATGCTGACGGAGGTGCACCGGCAGGCGCAGGACGACCCGATCGTGCGGATGTCGATGGACATTCGCGAGGGCCGCGAGCTCGAAATCGGCCGCCACGGCGAAAGTGAAGTGGTGCCGCGCGGCGAGCTCGATCCCGACCGCGTCATGAGCGCCGACCAGGTGCTGGTCGGCCGCAACAACACCCGCCGCGCCTACAACATGCGGATACGGCAGAAGCAGAGCATCGAGGATCCCTTGCCGGTCGCAGGCGACAAGCTGGTGTGCCTGCGCAACAACCGCAAGAAGGGCCTGTTCAACGGCGGGCTCTGGCGCGTCAAGTCGCGGACCCAGCCGCGATCGAAATCGCAGATCCTGACCATGCGGCTGTCGCCTGATGAAGAGTTCGGCCACAAGGTCACCAAGGTCTCGGTGCGACACGATTGCTTCCAGGGCGGCATCGAGGCGATCCCGTGGGAGCAGCGCAAGCCCTATGACGAGTTCGACTATGGCTACGTGCTCACCGTGCACAAGTCGCAGGGCTCGCAGTGGGACGACGTGGTGCTATTCGACGAGAGCTTTGCCTTCCAGGACAGCCGGGCGAGATGGCTGTACACCGGGATTACGCGCGCGGCGAAGCGGCTCAGCGTGGTGGTGTGACGGTCTCTTCCGTCATTGCGAGCGAAGCGAAGCAATCCAGAATCTCACCGCGGAGTCAGCCTGGATTGCTTCGTCGCTTCGCTCCTCGCAATGACGGCAGCGACCTACCTCCCCACCACGAAGTAAAAATCCTCGCGTCCCGGCAATGAGCCGTAAGTGAACGGCTGCTGCGTGCGGTTGGTCGCCTTCCAAACGTCGTCGCGGACGATGTCGAACAGCTTGCGCACCTCGATCTTCGGCTCCTTGATGACGCGCGCGAGCACCGCGGCAAACGGGCTGTTGAGGGAATCGCCGTCAAGCGCGGTCTCGCCATGCTTGGCAGCGTAGACCACCATGAAGCCGGCTTCCGGCTCGATGTTGGAGAAGCCGCGGTTGACCAGCTTTAGCGAAATCGTTCGCTGCATGGTCTTTTCAAAGGGATTGTCGCGGCAGGCATCAAGCATCACCAGCCGCAGTTTTCGCGCGCCCGCGACCGCGGCGATCACCTGCTCGAGCGCGACCGCCTGGGTCTCCGCGTCACTATCGGCCTTCAGCCTGGCATCGACCGGGATCAGGTAATTCACGCCGCCGATCTCCATGCCGTGACCGGCATAATAGACGACGGCCCAGTCCGCCTTTTCGGCCTCCAGGCCGAACTCGTGCAGGGCGGCGAAGAATTTGTCCCGGGTGAGATCGGGCGCCAGCGTCACCGTGGCAAAGCCGAGTTCGCGAAAGGTCGACGCGATCAGTTTGGCGTCGCGCGGCGGATTATCCAGCGGGGCAGCATTCTTGTAGGCGCCGTTCCCGACGATCAGCGCGACTTTGCGCGGCCCCGCCGGTTGTGGCGTCGACGGCGCGGCCGTGCCCAGCAAGGCTTCCAGCCGCTCCTTGGCGATGCCGCGCGCAAGCGTGGTATCGATGTCCTCGCGTCTTGCCGCGACGGCGTTGGCCGCCGAGCGATAGTCGGCGCGGGCGGCGGCAAGGTTGCGGCGTTTCTCGAAAAGCTGCCCGCGGCCGACATAGGCGCGGACGTAGTTCGGATTGATCTTGAGCACCTGGTTGTAGTCGTTGAGCGCGGCATCGAGATTGCCCTTGCCGAGATAGGCATTGGCACGGCTGGTCAGCGCGTAAACGTTGTTCGGTGACTTGGCCAGCGCCGCATTGCAGTCAGCGAGCGCGTCATCGAACCTGCCCATGCTGGTGTAGGTAACGCACCGGTAGGCCGGAACATGCGGACCGTCGGGATTGACCTTTTGCGCCTCGGCATAGTCGGCGAGCGAGGCCTCGTACAGCTTCATCAATCCTTGCAGGCGGCCCCGGTTGTAGTGGTGCAGATAGCGGCTCTCGTCATTGAAGATATGTTTGACCGCCAGGTTGAACTCATCGAGCGCCCGCTGCAGCTCTCCCCGGCGCATGAAGATGACGCCGCGGTTGTTGTAGGCACTGCCGAAGCTCGGGCGCAACTGCAGGCACAGATCGTAGTCGGCGAGCGCCCGCTCGTCGTCGCCCTTGTGGCTGTAGGCAATGCCGCGCGCGTTGATGACGTTGATATTCTGCGGCGCGATCTCGTGGGCGGCGGTGAACGCCGCGATCGCGCCGTCGTAATCGCGCTTCTTCACCAGGGAATCGCCGCGATACCAGAAGGCGGCGGCCCTGGAGGTCCCCGTGATCTTCTCGTCGGCAATCACGCTTTCGCAGGCTGCGAGCCGGGCAGCCGGTTCCGCCGAGTTATTTCGGCAGGTCTCGACATCGCCCGCGGCCCGCGCGGGGCCGGCGGCGACAAGCAAGACGAGACCCAGCAACAAGGCCCGCAACATCGGCGGAACGCTCCGGCACATGGATTTTTGACCGCGGCGCGCGACCACCGATTCATTGTGGAAAGACCGGCCCGCACCGGTCAAGTGACGGACCTAATACTTGGGGCAGATGACCCTGTTCACGAACTCGTGTGGCGCGCGCCGTAACAATCCGCAGCCAGTGCCGTATCATGGCCATCGGCGAGAATTGAGCCGATTGCAGAACGCCGATCCCGCTCTAAACTGCCCCAACCAACGCCGAAAGAGGAAACCATGTCCCCTCGCCATTTCAGCCGCCTGTCGCTCGCCGCTGCCGCCATCGGCACGCTGGCCGTCGCGGCCTTCGCTGCCGCGCCTGCGCGCGCCTCGGAAGAGGCCGTCGTGATTCCGGCCCCTGCCGTCGACGTTCAGGCTGCCGACGGCATCCAGACCGCCGTGATCGCCGGCGGCTGCTTCTGGGGCGTGCAGGGCGTGTACCAGCACACCGCCGGCGTGCTCAACGCGGTCTCCGGCTATTCCGGCGGCAGCAAGATGACCGCGAACTACACCATGATCGGCACCGGCACCACGGGGCACGCCGAGGCGGTCGAGATCAAATACGATCCGAAGAAGATCAGCTACGGCAAGATCCTGCAGATCTTCTTCTCGGTCGCGCACGACCCGACGCAATTGAACCGCCAGGGCCCCGACATCGGCACGCAATATCGCTCGGCGATCTTCACCACCAATGACGAGCAGAAGAAGGTGGCGGAGGCTTATATCGCCCAGCTCAACGCCGCCAAGGTCTACAAGAAGCCGATCGTGACCAAGGTCGGCCCGCTGCAGGCGTTCTACCCGGCGGAAGACTATCACCAGGACTACCTGACGCTGCACCCGAACCAGCCCTATATTGTCTTCAACGACATCCCGAAGATCGAGAATCTGAAGAAGATCTTTGCGGAGAACTACGTCGAGCAGCCGACGCTGGTGCGCAACGCGAAGGCTACCAATTAAGGAGGGCAAATGTCCGATACCAAGACATCCGACAAGGTCGTCAAGAGCGAGGCCGAATGGCGCAAGGAGTTGACGCCGATGCAGTACGCCGTGCTGCGCGAGAAGGCGACCGAGCGGCCGTTCTCGGGCGAGTATGAGCACGAGCACCGCAGGGGCACCTATACCTGCGCCGGCTGCGGCCAGACGCTGTTCGAATCCGATGCCAAGTTCGATTCCGGATGCGGCTGGCCGAGCTTTACGCAGCCTGCGGTGGACAGCCATGTCGATGAGGAACGCGATTTCAGCCACGGCATGATCCGCACCGAAGTGTTGTGCTCGAAATGCAATGGCCATCTCGGCCACGTCTTCAACGACGGCCCCGGCCCGACCGGCCTGCGCTACTGCATCAACTCGGCGGCGCTTAAGCTGCAGCCGAAATAACCTCCGATCCATTCGAACCGGACCTTCGCCCCGTGATGCGCAGCGTCACTGCGGGTGATGCGCAGCATCGAACTACGATGCGCCCTGGAATGACAGCGTCCTCCTGGTTTCCCGGATCGATCAAGGGACTCGCGGCCCGGGATATGCTTTGATCCGGGCCGCGGGCGTCGTTTTCCGCGTGCCCGCGGGCCTCGGGGGGAGCGTGCGATGTCGCTTGGAACGATACTCATCATTATTCTGATTATTTTCCTGCTGGGCGGCTTTTCCGGCCGTTTCGGCGGCTATGGCTATGGCAGGGGCCATTCCGCGATGGGGCTCGGTGGCGTGATTTTAATCGTGCTTCTGATCCTGCTCCTGCTCGGCAAGCTATAAGCCATGGAACCCATTGAAATAACTTGATTTAATTTACGCATCCCGCAGCCATGCGTGGATTCATCATCACCCCCGATGTCGAGCCTCAGGGGTCGCATTTTTGGCAAAGAAGCTTATATTGGCACCTGAAATGACGTGCACGGCGTGGCCCGCCACTGTGGCCCACCGTCATCCAATCCCCATTGCTCATACGAAAAGAGCCGAAAAAGATTGAGGTCACCGTCCATGCGTCCATTCAGCTACAATACCGCCGCCGAACTGTTTCCCGCTGCGATCCGCAAGAAGAAGCGGGCCGGGTTTGCCTATCGGCGTTTTGGCACCGCGGCGGAAGCGGTTCGCTTCGCGATCGAGGAGCTGCCTGCGGACTCGCTGAATGGCGCCTATCTCCAGGTCGAGGAAGCGCGCTTTGACCAGAGCGGCATCCGCTCGCTCTATGAAAGCGAGGCGTTCCCGCTGCCGCGTCGTCCGCGCCCGGCCGCCACCGACGACAAGGCCGACGCCGCCTAAAGCTTTCATTTTTTCAGACAGCCGCCCCCGGAAATCATTTCGGGGGCGTTTTTCTTTAGCGCGGCTGCTTATCGAGCCAGCGCTTGAGCATGCGGACATTGCGGACGTTGGCGCGGAACATGACGTCGAAGGCGTCGCCCGCGACCGGCACCAGGCCAACCGCGCCGTCAACCGCAACATTGGCAAGCATCCGCGCCGTGATGTGCCAGGGCGCGCCGAGCGCGCGCGCCTCGCGCACCACCCACAGCGAAATCGCCGTCGTGATGATGTCGCCGACCACCGGGATCAGGCCGATCAGCCCGTCGATACCGTAGCGGAAATTGGTGCCGGGCACGATGAAGGCGACATCCAGCAATTTGGCGATGGCATCGAGCCGCGCGATCCGCTGCTCGCGCGTCAGCTCGCCGAACGGATTAGCGGCGGAATGACCGAAATCGAACCGCATTCCCTCGAACCGCGTATGCAGGTTCGGCTCGGGGAGTTCGCGCCCCTCCTGGTCGATGACCGGCCCACGTCCGGGCGCGCGCGTCCGGGACGATGGTCCGGAACGCGAACGGGGCGGCGTAAAGATATCGTCGTCTGCCATGGCCATCAGATGGTAACGCGAATGCGAGGCGCAAGTTGCGTCATGCGGTCGCTGCTTTGCGTGGGTCGGATCCGAAAGGTCAACGCGGCGTAAATTATTTCGCGCGCGGGTAGACGGCCTCCGTCAACAACGCAAACCTGTGGTTATGGGTCCCTGCGCCGAGTGCGCGATTGCGCACGGAGGCAGGGACGACGCGCGTCAGAGAAGTGCGATCGCCGAGAGATGGGCGTGCTCGATGATAGATGGTGGGCACGGCGCATACGCGCCTTTGCCCACCCTACGGAGCTGCGGAGCGCTGCACACTTACGTCGAATGCACTGGCTGCGGCTCGTCCACGTATCGGTGCGCGAGCCACGACGACAGTGCCGCAGGCACCGTGCCGACGATGCCGTAGAGCAGAAACTGCACCACGCCGGTATCCGGTCCGCGCGAACCATAGAGCAGTTCTGACGCAGCAAATCCGATGGCGCCTACGATCAAGATCCGCACCACGAAAGAAATGCGCTTGACGTGACAGAGAATGTCATCGATGGCGCCGATCATCAGCGCAGGCACAATGCCGAACAGATAGCTGTATTGCAGCGTCTTGGCGAACGCGCCGAGGAATTTCCCGATCTCCGACCAATTGGTGTCAGTCCAGTAGCCCGAGGCCACCGTGGTCGCGAACAGCATCAGAAATCCGCCGACGAACGGGCCGATAGCTCCGAAGATCAGATAGCGTTTCATGAAACTGCCTCCTGGCGCTGGTTACCCAATACAGCAGCTCAAGGGCCAAGTAAATTTGTCCGCTCTACCTTCCCGTTGCGCGAGACTTGCCGACAGCACCAGCATCTGAATCCGGTTGCGCTGAGGGCGGATGAACGGACATTCAGCAACATGAAAGCGGCTCGACGCAAGGCGGAGGCAACTTCCACACGCTTTCGGACTTATTGCTGGTGGGAAAAGAAAAAATGGCACGTCCTAACCCCGGCATCTCGATGGTAAGTAGCCGATGCGGATTGCCCAGATAGCGCCTCTGGCCGAAAGCGTTCCTCCCAAGCTTTACGGCGGCACCGAGCGCGTGGTGGCATGGCTGATCGATGAACTGGTAAGCCTCGGGCATGAGGTGACGCTGTTTGCCAGCGGGGACTCGGTAACGTCAGCCCGCCTTCATGCCGTTTGGCCTCGGGCGCTTCGCCTTGGCCGGCCGAAGACAGATCCGATGGTAGCGCAGGCAGCCCTGCTGGAGGCAGTTGCACGGCATGCGACCGAATTCGATGTCATTCACGCGCATATCGATTGGCTGCACCTGCCGCTCCTGAGCCGGCTTGGCGTCCCTTTTCTGACCACCTGCCATGGGCGCATGGACCTGCCTGGCTTTTCGGACGTGGTTCGTCACTTTCCCGACGCGCCGTTCGTTTCGATATCGGACAATCAGCGCACTCCGTTAAGCGAGGCCAACTGGATCGGCACCATTTATCACGGCTTGCCGGCCGACCTGTTTCGGCCCTCGTTCGAGGCCGGCTCCTACCTTGCTTTCCTGGGCCGGCTGACGGCGGAGAAAGGACCGGAAGCCGCCATCCGAATCGCGCGCGCCGCCAAAATGCCGCTTCGTATCGCCGCAAAGGTGCCGCGTGGGGATAGAAGCTATTTTAAGGAACAACTCGAGCCGCAGATCGATGGCGAGCAGGTCCAGCTCACCGGTGAGGTCAATGATGACGCGAAGCGGCAGTTTCTGGCGGGCGCGGCGGCGCTATTGTTTCCGATCGATTGGCCAGAACCGTTCGGGCTCGTCATGATCGAGGCCATGGCGTGCGGCACGCCCGTCATCGCGTTCAAATCAGGCTCGGTGCCCGAAGTCATCGACAACGGCATTACCGGCTTTGTCGTAACGGATGAAGCAGAAGCGGTCGAAGCGATCGGAAGGCTTTCCGAACTCGATCGAAGCCAGGTGCGCGGGCAGTTCGAGAAGAGGTTTACCGCCAGGCGCATGGCGCATATCTTCGCCATTACGTGGCATTGGCTCGCGACCGCGCCAATGAAGCCATTCCGGCATGAGGCGGCTGGTGGATGTGGACGAGCCACATGCGGACTTGACCGCTCGGCGTGCGTAAGCAGATTGGCTTACTTTCTACCGGCAGCCGCTACAGCCGCCGCGGGCTCATTATTCTTCCCAAGGATCCGGTCGGAGCCGAAACGAATGGTCCACTGCGCCACCGACAGCAGTAGCGATTCATAGATCGCCACGCATTGCTCGAGTTCCCGGTCGGTGGATGGCGGACAGTTCGGACGGTTGCGGACGATCATCGTCGTTGTCGACCAGCTCAGCAGCGCCGCCTTGCACGCGACGATCAGGCCGTATACCCGGTCGGGCTCGAGCAAGGGTTCGATGGCCTCGATCTTGACGTCGGCCTTCAGGGCGAGCGCTGCGACGACGTGGGTGTATTCACCCCGCACCGCAAACCGGTTCACGATCGAATCGTTGAGCTTGCCCGTGCGATTGAGCGCGACGACTTCGCGTTGCGCCTGGGTATAATCAATCGCCTTCCGGGCGGCGTCACCCTGTCCGGCAGCCCCGGCAGAACCTTGGGTTTTCTTCCGCGCAACAGGTCGCGACGCCGTCAAGAACCGGGCGCGGACCACGTCGGCAACTCTGCCCAGAAGCTCCCGAAGCAGGCTGCCCGGAATGTCCAATCGAAGCCCGAGCTTTTCCGCGAGGACTTCATCACGCTCGGCCCGCCCCACCAGCGTCGCGTAGCCGCATTCGGAGAAACGCGCGCCGGCATTGCGCGCGAGCGCGCTGGAGACGTGGACGTCGCCAAATCGCATCAGCGCGTCGGTGAGCGCTTCATTGAGGATCTTTCTGTCCGATATTGCCAGCAAATGCTGCTGGCTGCGGCTTTTGACGATTTCAAGGAGGTCGGCTTCCGACAAGCAGTTGGAGCATCTGAGAACCGGTGCCGCCAGCAAGTGGTTTTCATGAAATGCAAGCTTGCGGATAGTCTGTCGCGGGGCGCGGTCGATGGTGGAAAGGGCCTCGCTGAGTTGGACCACGGTTTTCGCGTCCACCCGCTCGATCAGGTGGGCGAGAACGCCATCGACGGCTGCGATCTGCGATTCACCGAGACGATCGACATTGGACAGGAACAGGTCCGTCACTTCCCCGAAAATCCGGGCGTCGTGCTCGGGCCCCTCCTTTTCGGCGCCATTCAATTCCGCGCGCAAATTCGGCGATGCAGCAGGCATGGCTATGCCGCCTCCGCACCGGTCGTGCCGGCTCGCCGCGTCAACTTACGGCCCACCGCGGGGGTGGCCGGCATCATCGTGAATCCATCGGCGGCGGAATGAACGCGCATTTGAGTGCCATTCGACAGGCTGGTCCCGGCAGCCTTTTTCACTTCAACGACAGCAATGAGGCGGGTGCGAGCAATAGCCGCTGATCGTACTCAGCCTTCCCTAACGGGTGGTTGTTCCGGAACGCTGATTTTGCGCATTTTTACGGAGTTTTGGGCAGGTGAAGGCAGGCCCGGCCATCTGCCGGGCGTGCCGGGCGTTGGGGCCAAGCAGCATCGGCCTCGGCAGACCTCACCGGATAACCGAAGTCATGCTTGCCGCGTCATGAACGGGACGGCCGAATGACGTTTCGGCGCGGAGCGCACGCCCGTTCGCCGGCCTGTTCGATCACGGCTGAGACGGCGTCCGGAAGACCCGCATCTGTTCCTTCTCCGGAACCATCAGGGCTGACACACAAGAGCGCAGCGCAAAACCGAGTCGTTCTCACTTTCGCGCTTCGCTCGACGTGGCGCGCACGCAACAGTCTTGAGAAGTGTTGGCGCGAGCCATTGCAGCTTCGCAGCGAGCCATTGCAGCTTCGCAGCATTGGCGCATAATTCGTGTGGGGCCGCGCAGCACTTTTCGATTCGGACATCGGCAGAAATCGAGCAACCACACCGGGTGAGTTCCCGGTGATGGACGACGTGTGCGGCAGCGCAAACCGCGTGCAGCGCCCCCAATGAAGAGCGGCCAGCACCGCACGCAACCCTGCACGCAACCCTTGGGGAACGGCTCAATGACTATCTATCGTACAAGCAAGATCGCACTTCTCTTCGCCATCGCCTTTGCGGCGACCGCACTTTCCGCACGCCCAAGCCTCGCCTTCTCGGAGGCGCAGCAGATGTGCACCGGCGATGCCATGCGGCTATGCGGCCATGAAGTCCCTAACGTCCAGCGAATCACCGCCTGCATGATCAGGAACCGCGCGCATGTCAGCCCGGGCTGCCGCGCCGTGATGGAGCGCGAAGGCGCCGCACGGCGACGAGCCGCCGCCTCCCAGTGACCGGTCGCTTCAGTTGACGACGAAAGCAAAACGGCCTCAGCGCGAGCAATGCTGAGGCCGTTTCACGTTGGACTCTTTGGCTACGCCGCGACGATCAGCGGCTACTCGGCTACTCCCCCCACAGCGCGAAGGCGTCGTTGAACGCGCGTTCGCCCGGTGAGCCTTTTTCGATCGCGATGATAGCGCGGCGCTGATTGACGTAGACAAGCGGCACGTCGAACCAGGAGCGCTCCTTCAGGAGCTGCAAGTTGCGGGCGCGGTCGGAATCGACGTTGGAGAGGCCGACCAGGAAGAAGCCGTCGGTGACTTTCACGGCGAGCCCCGCCAGCGGCGTGCCGCGCGCCTGCTCGTTGGACTTCATCAAAATGCCCGGCACGTTGCCGACCCCCCCGCCGGAAAAATCCTGCGGCAGGATGAAGGTCAATTCCGCGGTGTGGCTCGCCGGCAGGGAGGTATCGGTGTTACGGCGGAACGACATTGTCATCTTGAACTTGCGGTCGGGGATCTCGATGTCGGCGCGCACGGCAATGTCCGGCTTCTGATTGCCGCTCGCCTTGATCGGTTCGGTGCGCCAGATCACCGAGCCGACATATTGCTTGCCCTTGGGATCGGACGGATCCTCGTCATACAACACGACGCGCTGCGCCACCGGCGCCACGTTCTCGCTCGACGACGGCTGGCCGACGCGGTCGGGAATCTTCGGGCGCGACTGCGGCGCGGCCGGATCCTTCGGCGCTTCCACCACAGATGAGGATTTGAACAGGCCGCTCACGGCTGTCACGACCGACCTGCCCCACAGGATGCCGGCGCCGACCAGAATGAGCACGATGCCGACCGCAATCGCGCTCTTGAACGGAAACCCGGCGCCGGCGCGGGCGCGCATTTTCGGTTGGTCGCGATCCTGCGACAGACGCGGACGATCGCGCAACGGCGGCTGCGGCGCGTAGCGGTCGGCTTCCGCCTGCGATTCGTCATACGAATACGGCACCTCGGGATCGGCGCCGCGGTCCTCCATGCTCGGCTCGAGCCGGTCGAATTCCGGCGAGGGCGACGGCACGTTGGCATAGGTCTTCCGCGCGTTGCGGTTGGCTTGCGCCGCGGCGCGGCCAAGATCGTCGGCGTCGGCTGCGATGTCGCGGAAGCCGCGCATGCCGGGCGGCTGCGGCGGCGTCGGCGGGCCGCCATTATCTGGGCCGCGACGGGGGCCGCGCTCGCGAGGCGGCGGTGGCGGCAGGCCAGCATCCTGCGTCGGAATCTGCGGCGGCTGCGGGCGCGGCGCGCCGGGCGGTGGCGCATCGGCGCGCAGATTGCGCGGCGGGCGTGGCTCCTCGCCAAGCGGCGGACGGCCATCGCGCGAGGGGCCTTGAGATGGCGGACGCGGGCGCGGCGTACCCGGCGGCGTGGCAGCCGCTTCCGCCGGGCGGGCATTGGCGCGGCGGAAGGCATCGCCGCCGCGCGCGGCCCCGCCACCGCCGGGCCGCGAAGCTTCGCGGGCGCGCTGGGCGGCTTCCGATTCGACCTTGCGCACGGCCTCTTCCAGCGACAGCCGCTCGCGGGTGATTTCGGATTCGGAAAGCGGTGGCTGCACGCTGCGCAACTGCGCGATCAGCGCGGTACGCGCCCGCTCATAGAGCGCACGGCGGCTCTCGCCTGGAGCATTGGGGTCCAGGCCGGCGATAGCGCGTGCGATCAGCGGGTAATAATCAGCCATTTCTCTTCAATACTGCAGCCCCGGCGGTAACATCCCGTTAAGCCTCAAACGGGTTCTGCACCAGTATAGTATCCTCGCGTTCGGGGCTGGTGGAAAGCAATGCGATCGGACAACCCACGAGTTCCTCGACCCGGCGGACATATTTAATGGCCTGGGCCGGCAGATCCGCCCAGGAGCGGGCATTGGCGGTCGGCTCTTTCCAGCCCTCGATGGTCTCGTAGACCGGCACCACCCGGGCCTGGGCGCCCTCGCCCGCCGGCAGATGGTCGATTTCCTTGCCGTCCAGCATATAGCCGGTGCAGACCTCGATGGTGTCGAAGCCGTCGAGAATATCGAGCTTTGTAAGCGCGAGACCCGTGATGCCGCAAGTGCGGACCGTTTGCCGCACCAGGGCGGCGTCGAACCAGCCGCAGCGGCGCGGGCGGCCGGTGTTGGTGCCGAACTCGCGGCCCCGCTCGCCGATCTTGCGGCCGATCTCGTTGTCCTGCTCGGTCGGGAACGGGCCCTGGCCGACGCGGGTCGTATAGGCCTTGCAGATGCCGAGCACATAGCCGACCGCGCTCGCGCCCATGCCGGTGCCGGTCGCGGCTTGCGCCGCCACCGTGTTGGACGAGGTGACGTAGGGGTAGGTGCCGTGATCGACATCGAGCAGCGCACCCTGCGCGCCTTCGAACAGGATGCGCTTGCCCTCGCGGCGCTTGAGATCCAGCAGCCGCCACACCGTCTCCGCATAGGGCAACAGCTTTGGCGCCAGCGCGGTAAGCTCTTTCAGAATGCCGTTGCCGTCGATCTCCTCGAGATTGAGCCCACGACGCAGCGCATTGTGGTGCGCCAGCAGCCGATCGATCTTGTGCGGCAGCGTGTCGAGGTCGGCTAAGTCCATCAGACGAATCGCGCGGCGGCCGACCTTGTCCTCATAGGCCGGGCCGATGCCGCGGCGCGTGGTGCCGATCGCGGTGGCCGTGTTGGCGGATTCGCGGAGCGCATCGAGCTCGCGGTGCAGCGGCAGGATCAATGTGACGTTTTCGGCAATGCGCAGGTTTTCCGGACTGACGGCGACGCCCTGGCCCTTCAGCCGCACCACCTCGTCGAGGAAGGCTTGCGGATCGAACACCACGCCATTGCCGATCACCGCAAGCTTCGACGGCCGCAACACGCCGGACGGCAGCAGCGCGAGCTTGTAGGTCTCGCCGTTGATGACGAGCGTATGGCCGGCATTATGGCCGCCCTGGAAGCGCACGACGATATCGGCCTGCTCCGACAACCAGTCGACGATCTTGCCCTTCCCCTCGTCGCCCCATTGGGCGCCGACGACGACAACATTGGCCATTTTTAAAGTTTTCCCTGCAAATCTCTTGGTTCCAGCATGATTTCACCGGAGAACCGGTACCTGTGTTTCCGGACCATGCTCTAAGCTCGCCCAGCCAAAATCACGGCCGGGGCCGCTCGCGTGCAGGGCGCCCCACCGGATAAAGGAAGCGGCCGATCTAGGCAAGCAAGAAGGCGGCTTTAAGGGGGCCTTAGAACAGCTCCAACCCATTGATATCCCCGTAAAATCCTGGGCCTCCCCGGCCTGGCACGGGCGAGAAACGCATTAATGTTCGGCAATGATGGAAAGGCCATGTCCAAAACCACCCGTGCGACGCTAGCGCTGGAAAAGCTCGGCGTGAAATTCGCCCTGCACGCTTACGACTACGACCCGGATGCAGCGAGCATCGGGCTTCAGGCGGCGGAAGCGCTCGGCGTGCCGCCCGCGCGCGTGCTGAAGACGCTGATGGCCGAGGTCGATGGCAAGCCGGTCTGCGCCGTGGTGCCGTCGGACTGCGAGGTCAGCATGAAAAAGCTCGCGACCGCGTTTGGCGCCAAGTCGGCGAAGATGATGCGGCCGGCGGATGCCGAACGGCTGACCGGCTATCATGTCGGCGGCATCTCGCCGTTCGGACAGAAGAAGCGCGTGCCGGTCGCGATCGAAGAAGCCGCGCTAGGCCATGCCAGCGTTTTCCTCAATGGCGGCCAGCGCGGCCTGCAGATCGAACTCGATCCCAACGACGCCGTGAGGGCTGCGGGCGCGATCGCGCGCGCGCTCGTGGCGTGAGCGGCCTTCGCCGCGGCCGAGCCCTATTTGGTGAGTTTGGGTTGCGTCTGCGCCCATAGCATCGCCTCGATGATGGCCTGGCGCAGTTTCGGGCGCTGCTCTTCATCGCATTCGATGAACGCCAGAATGGAATTGGCGCGAACGGCAAACTGGTGACGTGTTTCGGCTTCGGCTTCTTCGGCCGACGTCGGCTTGTTCAAGGAATGACCCATCATCTGCAAAAAATTCAGTGTCACGGACAGGCGAAACGCTTGAGAGCGGCGTCGCCTGCAAACCGTTGTCCCAACGATCGAACGAACGCCCAATACTGAAAGTAGCCCGGAATAACTCACTGCATGTGCCCCCGAAAAACAAACCAAGGTTGGGTCACATGAATCAATCGTCCTTTGATTGCATACTTATCTACCCGCTGGCAACCCCAAACAGCCAGCAAGGCGGGCTGCATGGTCGCGATGCATCTTGCACCATTGATGAGCGGCGCAAATCGGTGTCTGTGACCAGGGCCGGGCCACATTCCGGCCCGGCGTCGATCGCCGGGCGGGCCGCGGCGCCATGACCGGGCCAATCTTGGTTTGACGCATTTTCTTTACGCGAACCGGTGTCCACCCCCGGATCAAGTCCGAGGGCATGCTTCGCTCGAAAACGCTATGGATCGCGAATGTCGGCTACCGAACAGACTTCACCCGCACGATCCGGGAACTGGCTCGCCAATCAGCCTTATCTGCTGCTCAGCATCACCGCGCTGTGCTGGGCCGGCAATGCCATCGTCGGGCGGCTGGCCGCCGGACACATTCCGCCGGTGACGCTGTCGTTCCTGCGCTGGTCCTTCGCGTTCCTGATCATCCTGCCGTTTGCCTGGAAGCATCTCGTCAAGGACTGGGCTGCGATCCGCGGCCGGCTCGGCATCATGGTCGTGCTCTCCGTCGCCGGCATCGGCGCCTTCAACACGCTGCAATACTGGGCGCTCGAGCACACCCAGGCGCTGAACACGCTGTTGTTGCAGTCGGCGGGACCGCTGGTGGTCGCGGTGTGGTCGCTCGTGCTGCTCGGCGTGCGGTTGACGCTGGCGCAGGCGGCCGGCGTTCTGCTCTCGATGGCCGGCGTGCTGGTGATCATCCTGCACGGCGATCTCACAACGCTGTCGAAGATCGACTTCAATATCGGCGACCTGATTTTCCTGGTCGCGCTCGCGATCTTCGGGATCTATTCGGTGCTGTCGCTGAAGCGCCCCGACATTCATGGTCTGTCGTTCGTCGCCTTCACCTTCGGCGCCGGTGCGGCCTGCCTGATTCCGCTGTTCATCTGGGAATTGTTCGCGCGGCCGCTGATGCGGATCGACGCCGCGAACCTGCTGACTCTCGCTTACGTCGCGCTGTTCCCATCAACGATCGCCTATCTCTGCTTCAATCGCGGTGTGCAGATGATCGGCGCCAATCGCGCAGCACCCTTCTTTCACGTGGTACCGGTGTTCGGCACTGTCATGTCGATCATCTTCCTCGGCGAGCACCCGCAGGCGTTCCACTTCATCGGCTTTGCGCTGGTGCTGACGGGAGTGTTTGTCGCGTCGCGAAAGCCTCGAACTGCCTAGGACCTGTGCCGCGTCTCACCACGACCAGCCCGGCTGCACCTGTTGATAGTACTGCCCGCCGCGCCGGCGCGTAGTGCCAGGTTGGGGGTTCGAATTGGGCGAGAAAAAGGGGAAGAAGCCGTCGGCACCCCAGTCGTTGCCGCTTGCAATGACATCAGGGGTTGGCTGGCGCGTAATGAAGCCGCCCTGCGGCTGGTTGCTCAGCACCGCGACGAACTCGGTGCGATAGTTGGTCTCGCGGCTCAGCGGCTCGTCCGAGACGATGATCGAGGATCGCGGCAATGCGGTCGGCGCGATGCGATCGAGCACATCCTGCGGGATGGTGATGCGGTCGAGCGCGCTTTTGGCGTCATCGGCGTTGTCGATTGTGACCGCGGTCCAGCGCAGGCCCTTGCCGCTATGCGCCATCGCCGTGAAAACATGCGTACCGATCCGCTTCTCGGGATTGCGGATCGTGACCGGAACCTCGATGGACGCATCGAACACCTCGCCGCCGCCGTCCGGCGCCGGCTTATGCGTGTTGCGCCGCACGTAAAGCTTCTGTGTCGCGCGGCTGACGTAGACCGAGACCGGCTCGAGCGCGAGCTTCGCCGCGCTTGCCGCCTTGGCGGCGTCGGCCTTCCTGGTCGCTGCCGTCTTGGCTGCGTCCTTGGCCGCGGCGACGGTGGGCTTCGACTTCGCGTCGGCCTGGGCGGTGTCGAGCTGCGTCCCCAGGTCCGCGGCCTTGGCGGCGGCCTTTTGCTTGAGGTCCTCGGCTCGCGCCCTGGCCTCGTCCGTCTTTGCGGCGCCGATCGCCCTGTCGGCTAACGCGAGCTCGGCGTCGGCGCGCCTCTTGAGCCCTTCCAGCTTGCGCAGCGACGCCGTGAGCGATGCTGCCTCACGTGCCGCTGTTACGGCGGCTTTCTTCGTCTCGTCGGCTGTCCTGGCGGCCTCCGCGGCCTCGCGCGCGAGTGTCTCGGCACGCGCCGGAGCCGCTGCGACGGCCTCCGCGTTTGGCACGAACAGCGCGGGGTGAGAAAACTCGACCGGAGCCGCGTCGTTTGGCGAGATGATCACCCGCATTCCGATCCGCGTCTTGTCGAACAGCCTTTCCGCAAAGCCGTAGGGCATCCGCACGCAGCCATGCGAAGCCGCATACCCGGGCAGCGGCCCGCCGTGCAGTGCGATGCCGTTCCAGGTGATGCGCTGCATGTTCGGCATCTCGGCATCGTCATACATGTTCGAGCGGTGGTCCTTGTTTTTCTCGACGACGGTGAAGACGCCGGCCGGCGTCTCGCGTCCCGTGGTGCCGGTCGACACCGGCGCGCGCAGGATCCAGCCGTCGGCGTCGTAGAGAGTGACCTGCTGGGACTTGATCGACACGATCGCCATGATCGGCTCGCCTGCATCGCGCGGTGCTGTCACCTCGGTGGGTGCCGCGGAGCGCGCCTCTCTCGCCGCGGCGTCGGCGGTCAACGCCGCAAGTAGCGCCATCGCCACGAGCGCTGCAATGGCGGGAGACCCCCAGCGCCGCATCACTCTGGATTGCGCCGTCGCAAATCGAGTTACCATGCCATGCCCCGGTTGAAATGCCTGTCCGCGCTTACAGCGATGAAGTGTCGGATTTTGGATCAACTGACCGCAGCCGCCATCCACGCCGCCAATTCGCTCCCAAAGGACGATCGGCACGTTCCCGGTGGCAAATCTCTCATATACGACAGCCCGCGCGGGAGGAAGGATGGCTTGCGGCTGAAATTGGCCCACTTGCAGACATTCTTGCTTGTGGCGGCTTCGCGGCACGCGGTCAGAAACCGAGCACGCGGAGCTGTTGCTTGCTGACCCGGTTGGCCGAGTCGATTGATTGCGCCTTGCGGAAATCGGCGATCGCCTCGGCGCGGCGGCCCAGCACTTCATAGGAGATGCCGCGGTTGTTGTAGGCCTCGACATAGGACGGATCGAACCGGATCGCCTGCGTGAAATCCGTAATCGCGCGGTTGCTGTCACCCTTTGCGACGTAGGCTTTGGCGCGCGAGTTGAAAGAGTTGAAGTCCTTGGGGTTTATCGCGATCGCCTGGTCATAGTCGGCGATCGCGTCATCGATCTTACGCAGCGCCATATAGGCATTGCCACGATTCCAATACGCCACGCCGTTCTTTGGATTGATGCTGATCGACTGATCATAGTCGGCGATCGCGCGGCTATAGTCCTTCAAGCCTTCGTAAGCGACGCCGCGGCAATTGTACCCGCCGGAATTGTTGGGTTCGCGCTTGATGACCTCGCTGCAATCCGGGACGGCGAGGTCGTATTGGCGATTGTTGCTGTAGGCAACGCCACGTGAGCTGTACAGCCAAAGCAGATTTGGATCGAGCTTGATTGCTTCGCTGTAGTCTGCGATCGCGGGCTCCCATCCGCCTTTTTTCGTGATCAACCTCTTCCTGAACAGTGCCTGCCCCCTTTGGCCAAAACCAAAGGCGTATTTCGGATCGATTGTGACCGCCTGGGTGATATCGGCGATTGCCTGGTCGAATTCACCCTTTTCCGTCCACGCCATGCCGCGGCGGGCATAGGCCCACGCGTCCCTGGAATTGACCCTGATCGCCTCGGCGTGGTCGGCCAGCGCTGCGTCGTATTCATGCAGACCGTAGTAGGCGACACCACGGTTGTTGTAGGCCCAACCATATTTCGGATCGATCTTGATGGCCTCGGTGCAATCCGCAATAGCCGCGTCGTGGTCCTCTTTCCTCTCGTAAGCCTCACACCGGTGCGCAAAGGCCCAGGCGTCCTTTGGGCTGAGCTTGATGGCCTCGCCGTAGTCGGCAATCGCGCGGTCGTAATCCTTGCTGTTGAAGGAGCCGCGGCCTCGGCTCTTGAAAGCCTTGACGCGTTCTGCCACCGACACGTTTGCATCGTCGATAATGCAGCTGCATGCCGCGAAATTGACGTCGGGCTTGTCGGCGCTGGCGGCGCACTCGCCCCGGTCGGTCGGCGTAGCGGCCAGCGCCGGCATCGCAAGCAGGAGACCCATGCAAAGGAGCAGTCCATCTAATCCGCGCGCTGCCATGCTGTTTCCCCTCCACCCGGCGCTCCGACGCGACACGTACAGGCGTGATGACTTTAGCATCAACGGCAGGCTATCTGCCATCGGCAACCGATATCCGAGATGGGCCCAAGCCCGACATGCCGGCAGGCTGCGCCAATGTCTGCTTCCGAAGGAAAGGCGGAATCGCACCCCCTGCATCATTACAGCCGATTTATGAGTGCACGTTGCAGTTCCGGGTGGTTCGCGGCGGTGACTTGCCGTCATAAAGCCGTTATCTCTTAGGCCTGCTTCGTTAAGGCACCTTCGATGAAAGTCCGCGCCAGCAATCTGATGATCGGCACCTTGACCCTGGCCCTGATCGCCGGGTCGCTTGGCGCGTGGCTCGGCTATCAAAGGCTCGCCGGGATCAAACAGAAGGTGCCGTTCCGCGTGATCTTCGAAGGCTCGGCCTCCGGCCTGCGCAACGGCGGCAGCGTGAATTTCGCCGGCATCCGGGTCGGCGAAGTGGTGTCGCTGAAGCTCGACCATCCGCGCCGCGTGGTCGCGCTCGCCATGATCGACGGCAACACGCCGGTGAAGAGCGACACCCAGGTCGGCCTCGAATTTCAGGGGCTGACGGGGATTGCGGCGATCTCGTTTACCGGCGGCACCGATGAGGCATCGCCGCCGCCAAAGGGCGCGGACGGCATTCCGGAGCTCACCGCCGATCCGGAAGGAATGCTCAATACCCAGGAAAAAATCCGCGTGGCGCTGCGCAACGTCGACCGCGTGATCGCCGACAACGAGGTGGCGATCAAGGATACCTTGCGGAATTTCGAGACGTTCACCGCCTCGCTCTCCGGCAATGGCGCGAAAATCACGTCCATCATCGCGACCGCCGAATCCGGCATCGGCGCGGTCGACGGCGCAATGGACAAGACCAAGGATTTCCTCGGCAGCCTCGCCAGCGACAAATATGGCGGCGAACTGCTGCCGACCGTGATTTCGCTGCGCGAGCTGATCGAAAGTTTCGACAAGAAGTCCGGGCGGGTGATCGCCGAGACGCGAAAAATGCTCGGCGACGTCAGCGAATCCGTCAACAAGGCCGGCCAGAAATTTGGCGGACCGCCTCCCCGCCGCTAAGGTGCCATTCGCATAACAATCAAAAAAATGGAACGCCCGACGTGCTTGACAAATCCACAAGCTTGGCTGCGCCGCCTCCGACCGTGACCCGCACCGAGAGCGCGGTGCCGCGGGCTCTGCAAAAATACCTTTCGCTCGACGATTTCGAAGCCGTGGCGCGGCAGCGGATCCCAAAATTTCTCTACGGCTATATTTCCGGTGGCGCCGAGACCGATGCCGCGCTGCGCGACAACGGCAAAGCCTTCGACGAATACGGTTTTGTGCCGCGCGTGCTCAACGACGTCTCCGGCCGCGACCAGACCACGACATTGTTCGGCAAGACCTACGCTGCGCCGTTCGGGATTCCACCGATGGGCTCTTCGGCGCTATGCGCCTACCGCGGCGACATCGTGCTGACGCAGGCCGCTAAAGCCGAGAACGTGCCGATGATCTTGAGCGCCTCCTCGCTGATCACGCTGGAGGATGTCCGCGCCGCCAATCAGGCCGCGTGGTATCAGGCCTATCTCGCTGGCCTCCCAGAACGGATCGAGCCGCTGATCGATCGCGTGGCGGCGGCCGGCTACGACACCTTCGTCGTCACCGCCGACGTGCCGGTGCCGCCGAACCGCGAGAACAATATACGCAACGGCTTTCAGGTGCCGCTTGCGATCACGCCGCGCGTGTTCTTGGACACGGTCACGCATCCGCACTGGCTGTTCGGCATCTGGGCGCGCACCGTGATGAACCACGGCATGCCGCATTTCGAGAACATGGACGCGCAGCGCGGCCCGCCGGTGCTGGCAAAGAACCTGATGCGCAACATCGGCGCCCGCGACCAGCTCGCCTGGAAGCATGTCGAGCTGATCCGTAAGAGGTGGAAGGGCAAGCTCGTCATCAAGGGCCTGGTCTCGCCGGCCGATGCGAAGGTTGCGCGCGAGAGCGGCGTCGATGGCGTGATGCTCTCCAACCATGGCGGCCGCCAGCTCGATTACACGATCTCCGGCCTGCGCACGCTGCCGGAGATCGCGGCGGAAGCCAAGGGCATGACGATCATGGTCGATGGCGGTATCCGCCGCGGCACCGACGTGATCAAGGCGCTCGCGCTCGGCGCGCATTTCGTCTGGGTCGGCCGCCCCTTCCTCTATGCCGCGATCGCCGGCGGCCAAGCCGGCGTGCAGCGCGCGATCGGGCTTCTGAAAGCCGAGATCGACCGCGACCTCGCGCTGCTTGGCATCCGCAAGCTAAGCGAGATCACGCCGGATCTGGTGCGGAAGTTTTAGAGCCCAATTCTGATTATAGGGCGTGAACCCATAAATTCAGATTGGTCGGCGGACGTCCGCTTAGGACGCGCATTTCTGTCACTGCTACGGAAGCGAATGCTCTAGGAAAAAACGCAGCATTTCTCTTGTTGCGTCCGGTCCTCGCGGGTCAGTATAGGAGCCCACCAAGCTTCCCCCCGACCATGCGTGTCCAGCTCCGTGGATTCTCCAGTGCTCGAAGACGTGGCGCCCACTGCCGTCGCTATGGACGGTGCGAGTATAGGCGTGACCTCCAGTCACCTGCCCGCGATACACGTTTCTTTCCGTGCTCGTTGCTTTGATGGACTGCTTGATAACTTGATCGCCGTTGCTTGGGTGCACTGTGCTGTCGCGATCGCCGTGAAAAACAATGGTCGGGACAGTTGGCCCGTCGGTTAAAACCGCTTGATGATCGAAACCGCTGCCTTGTCGCATGGCGAGGAGCGCAGAGGGAAGGTCGTTGGCGGCACCACACGCGAGGCCAGAATGTACACCAACGGCCGCGTATAGATCGTTATATGTTGCTCCCATGATAGCAGCTGCGGCCGCTCCAGCCGAAAGTCCGGCAACGTAGACTCGCTTTGGATCAACTGAGTACTCGCGCATGATTTGGCGCGTGATCCCCGCGATAAGCGAGGGTTCGCCTGTGTCACGCTGCTGATCGGTTGCGCGAAACCAGTTCCAGCATTTCGCCTGATTTGCTTCGCTACGCTGCGCGGGATAGACCACAAAGCAAGCTTGCGCTTCCGCGATAAAGTTCATTCTCGTGCCGGCGGCGAAATCTTCTGGCGATTGGGTGCAACCGTGGAGCATGACGATCAACGGAAGAGGTTGCCCATGATAACCGCTGGGGATGAAGAGCCTGTATGCACGGCTTCCCGCAGGATTGCTGTAGCTACCTTTGATAAATCTCGCACCCTCCGGCACGACGTCGCGCGTGGATAGCGGAGTCCGCTTGGTTGCGCCCCGCAATCGGAGCGCAGGGTAATTGTTTGTGCGATTTGATAGCGCGCTGAACTTGCGTGGTTGCGCGGATATGGTCCGCGGTAACTGCGAGTTCCCCGTTTCATGAACCCGATTTGCTTTCGCGTCTACAATTGATTGCTTATCTCCCGGGAGGGCGATGGCATCGGTGCGGAATGTCGCGTCCGCCTGCCTTTCACCGCGAAGCATGTGCTGGAGAAGTGCCGTGGCTTCGACGAGTCGGCCCGCGCGCGTGAGACGTGTAGCTTCGCGAATGATGTCCTGGTTCAGCATCGCCGTCACCGCGTCCTGTCGGCGAGCGCGGTTTTCACCGCCGAACTGGCATGGAGGGCTCCAAGCACAGAGACCGAGGCAATCGTGGCGCGAGCAAGCTCCGGCGTGACATCTTGGGCAATTGTTGCAAGGCCCAGCACATTAATGTGCAGCATCTCGCCGGCTCGTCGCACCGCTTCGAGATCCTCACGGCTGTAATTCCGTAGACCCAGGTCCAGACTTTTGCGAGCGGTCGACTGTTTGACCACATCCGCATGACGTTCGAGTTGGTTGCGGATTGCTGTGCGAATGAAATCGGTTCGGTTCGAGTAGAACCCTTCCTGGACCATGAGGTCTACGTGCCCAAGGTCGACATAGCCCAGATTGATCGTGATTTTCTCGGTATCGGCCGGCTTTGGTCTGAGTTCGCGGACATTGTTCGACATGAGACTACCATCCATATACCATCCATTTGGATGGCATATGGATGTCCGAAGGGGATCGTCAAGGGCGGTCGCTCAAGAAAAATATACCCGCCTTGGCGGGCCGTCGTGCCAAGGACGAATACCCCGATTTCCGGACTAGGTCTGCTATCGGCCATTCGCGTCGATTTTGGCGCCCTCCAGCATGTCCGCTCAGTGGGTGAGCTCGGAAACTCCGGCTATCCGGCTTCTCGGTTGAAGGCACCGGTTTGCGCGAGAAAACGCTACGCTTCATCGCTGCCCGTCGTGGACTGAAATCTGGTCCACCGACAGGCCGCCGATGCGCGCGTGGGTGCGGCCGCCGGTCGCCATGACGAGCCCGAACACGATCTCGTCGCGCCGGGGCGCGTCCCAGATCGTCATCTCGGCGGTGCCGAAATGGCTGCGGACGTAAGCCGCCTCGATATGGCCGAGCGGGACCATCAGCCGCGCGCCAACCGCGCCGATGGTCTTGGCGGCGGGCACGATCGCCTTGGCCTGCGCGATCACTTCGCGGATCGCAGCGCCACCCGCCTCGTGCCAGACCGCGCCGTGCTCAAGCTCGCCGTCGCCGCCGACGATCGCGCCCTTGCCATAGGCTTCGATAACGTCCTTGCCGCCCAGCCGCTCGCACAACGTCCGCGCCAGTTGCCGGCCGAGATCGCGCAAGCCAGCCTGAAACGGCATCAGGTCCGGCTCGTAGCGGCCGGCATGGGGATTGTTGATCACGGCAAGCGCGGTGCCGATCAATAGCGGCTGTGTCCGGCGCGGCCCGCGCTCGTGCCAGACTTCTTCGATCGAGAGTTGCGTCTTCCTGATGTCGTAGACTGTCCTTTGGGCCATCACTGCGCGGCCTCATCGATCACGGGGTTACGCAGCACGCCGATCTTCTCCACCTCGACCTCGACGACGTCGCCGGGCACCAGGAACATCGGCGGCTTGCGCGTAAAGCCGACGCCTGCAGGCGTGCCGGTAGCGATGACGTCGCCCGGCATCAGATCGAATATCTCGGAGGCGTAGTTGATCAGCCGCGGAATCGAGAAGATCAGGAACGAGGTGTCCGACTTCTGCACGGTCTTGCCGTTGATGCGGGTCTCGAGCTTCAGCTTGGTCGGATCGGGCAATTCGTCCGTCGTCACCATCCACGGCCCGAACGGCCCGGTGCCGACGAAATTCTTGCCGGCCGCGATCTGCTGCGCATGCATCTGATAGTCGCGGACGCTGACGTCGTTGTAGATCGAATAGCCGGCGACGTGGCCCATGGCGTCGGCCTCGGAAATGTAGCGGCCGGGCTTGCCGATGATGACGGCGAGTTCGCCCTCCCAATCCAGATGCGTCGACACCTTCGGCCGGATCACCGGCGCGTCGTGGCCGACCTGGGAACGCCACACCCGCAGGAAGATCGGCGGAAACGCCGTGATCTCACGCTTCATGCCGTGGGCCACCGCCTCTTGATGATGGTCGAGATAGTTGCGGACAGCGCAGACGATCTTTTCGGGACGCGGGATCACCGGAAGGTATTTGACGTCGGCGAGCTTCAGGTCGGGCTTGTGGCCGGCCACGAGACGATAGCGCTTCTCGAAATCGGGGCTTGCAATGAAGTCCTGCAGCGTGGCGTGGGGCAGCTTGCTGCCGAGGTCGACCACGCCATCGCCGACGATCGCTCCCCAGGTCTCCCTGCCATTGTTCAGAAATGAAAGCAGCCGCATGGACGTGTATCCTTCTCGGTTGGGACGGGCTGATGAACTGGAATTTCGTCAGAGACAACTATTTTCGAAAATATTACCGAACGCAACTAAAATCGGTCGCCTGGGCGACATCGACCGAGCACTTTATGAGAAAAGGCGTCCGCTAGCGGCCGCAGGCGTTCAGCCGGCGCTGATCACGCCGGAAGCGTATTTTGCGACGTTGTTGGAGGTGGTCTGGATGTGGCTGGCGATCAGATTGCACGCCTGATCGGCGTTGCGCCCGATCGCGGCCTGCATCAGCGCGCGATGCTCGCCGGCCTTGTCGCGCGGGTGCGGCCGGAACATGGCCGACAGATTGCGGTAGCGCTCGGCGCGATCGAACAGCGAGTTTCGCACGGCAAGCAGCGTCGGCGATCCCGATGCCGAGACCAGCGCCTCATGGAACTGGCGGTGCGCTACCTTCCATTCGGTATTGCTTGCATAATCTTCCGGCGCCCGCTCCTCGATCCTGGCGAGCCGGTGAAGCGACGAAATAACCCTTATTTCCCAGTCGTCGTCGCCCCTCTCGATCGAGCGTCGCATCAGATCGACCTCGATCAGGATGCGGGCATGCGTCAGGTCGTGCAGGTCCTCGAGCGTCACCGGCGCGACCTTGTAGCCACGCTGCTCCTCGGCGACGACGAGCCCCTCCGCCACCAGCAATGTCAAGGCTTCGCGCAGCGTCGTGAAGCTGGCGCCGAACGACAGGCGCAGCGCGTCGAACTTCAGCGATTCATTCGGCTTGAGTTGGCAGGTGACGATCTCGTTCCGCAGCCGGTGTGCGATGTCGGAGGCGAGCGTCTTGCCGAATTCCTTACGCGCCTTGAGGGCTGTCGTTGTCATTGATTCTCTCGCGACCCGAAGGCCGCGATCCTAGCCCAAAAGAATCCCGTTGCAATGATTTTCGTAATGAGACATATTTTCGAAAATACGCAGTTAGGGAGCCGCTCGATGAAGGCTGTACTGGTGCATCGCCCTGGAGGCCCGGAGGCGCTCGACTATGTCGAGGTGCCGATGCCGGCGCTGGGCGAGCGGGACGTTCTGATCCGCGCCCAGGCCTTCGGCGTTGGCCAGCCCGACAAGCTGATCCGCAGCGGCGTCTACAAATGGATGCCGCCGCTGCCGGCCAATCCCGGCAATGATGTCGCCGGAATCGTGGAAGCCGTGGGTGCGCAGGTGAACGGGCTTGCCGTCGGCCAGCGGGTACTCCTGAGCGCGCGCGACCTTGCCCAGCGCGGCGGCTGCTACGCCGAATATGTCGCAGCGCCTGCCGACGCGGTGCACGTGTTGCCGGACAACGTGGCGTTCGAGGACGCGGTTTGCCTGCCGAACTACCAGGTCGCCTGGGCACTGCTGCACAATTGCGGCTCCGCTACGCCGCCCCACTCGGCCCTCGTCATCGGCGCGGCCGGCGGGGTCGGGACGTCGCTGGTGCAACTCGCAAAACTCGCCGGGATGAAGGTGATCGGCACCGTCTCCACGCCGGAGAAGGCCGCCTTCGCGCGAAAGATGGGGGCGGACGAGATCATCTATTATCGCGATGAGGACGTGGTCGCCCGCACCCGTGCGCTGACCGGCGGACGTGGCGTCAGTCTCGTCCTCGATCACGTCTGCGGCCCCGAATTCTATTCCTATCTCGGCGCGCTCGATAAATGGGGCACCATCGTCTCCTACAACGCGTTTGCCGGACTGCCGACGGAAAACCTGATGGGCGAGATGCGGAAGTATCTCGACATCTGCCCGGCGATCCGCTGCTTCTCCTTTCACATCTACGATAACGACCGCGAAGGCCGGCGCGACATCATGCGAAAGGTGATCGGCTATCTCGCCGATGGCGCCATTCGCCCGTCGATCTTCAATCGCTTCAAGCTCTCCGAAGTTCGCGCCGCGCATGAACTGCTCGATTCCGGTGCGGCGTTCGGCAAGATCGTGATGACCCCGGATTGAGCTGGATGCCCGCACAGCCCAAACATTCTGCCTGAATTCAAGAGGTCACGAGATGATCAAGGTCAAGCGGCTGCGACACGTCACTTTCACCAGTCCGAACATCGAGGCGCAGCTCGACTACTACCAGTCCATCATCGGGCTCGGCGTCATCCAACGCAGTGACGGTCGGATCCTGCTCGGCACCGAGTCCGAGGAGCTGACACTGGTTCTCGAACGCGGCGCGGCCTCGCAATTGACTTCCATCGCCTATGAAGTTGCGCCCAACCTCGATCCGGCCGACCTGCAGAAATCGCTGGCAAGCCTCGGCATCACATCGGAGATCAGGAGCGACACCGCGCCGGGAATAGCGAAGGCACTCGTCTTCAACGATCCGGACGGACACCGGATCGAATTGTTTTCCAGATGGGAGTTCTGCAAGGCAGTCGAGCCGATCCGTGGCCTTGCCGTCGCCAAGCTTGGCCACGTCGCGCTCCATACGCCCGATCCCGAGCGAACCGCCAAATTCTTCGGCGACGTTCTCGGCTTCCGCATCTCCGACCGTATCGAGGAAAATTTCGTCTTCATGCGCTGCGGCCCCGAACATCATGCGATGAATTTTGCCCGCGGTACCGATGGCCGTCTACATCATCTCGCCTTCGAGCTGCGCGACGCCTCACACATGCATCAGGCCTGCGACCTGCTCGGCCGCAACAAGTTTCAGATTCTCTGGGGACCGGTGCGGCATGGACCCGGCCACAACGTGGCGGTCTACCATTACAACCCCGATGGTTACCTGATCGAGCTCTATTACAGCATGGATCTGATGCTCGACGAAGAGCTCGGCTATTTCGAGCCGCGTCCCTGGCACCACGATCGTCCGCAGCGGCCGAAGACCTGGATCGGGTTGCCGCGCGACGTCTGGGGTGTCGGGCCAGCCAAGGAAGCCACCGAATTTTCTCCGACGATGCGCGGCGTGAAGTAATCGCGCACGCCACCATCAGCCGGAACTGACGTTCAAAAAACAAAACACCAGGGGTGAAACACAAATGGCTCGATCGTTGAACGTCCTGCGCGGACGATTGCTTGCCCTGCGCTGCTGCATCGCTGCCGCAGCGCTTAGCCTCACCTGCCTGGCGCCTTCCATTGCCGCCGCGCAGACATATCCCAGCCGGCCGATCCGGCTGCTGCACGGCTTTGCGGCCGGCGGCGCCGCCGACGCCCAGGCGCGCATCGTCTCCGACGGACTTTCCAAGCGCCTGGGGCAGCCGGTGGTGGTGGAAGCCAAGCCGGGCGCCGGCGGCAATCTCGCTGCGGACGCCGTCGCCAAATCCGCGCCGGATGGCTACACGATCGGTCTCGTCACGGGCGCACATGCGATCTCGGGCGCGCTGTACAAGCAGCTCGCCTATAGCCCGATCGACAGTTTCGATATGTTGTCGACGATGGTCTACTACGCGCTGGTGATTGCGGTTCGCGCCGACCATCAGGCGAAGACACTGGCGGACCTGATTGCGATGGCGAAAGCCAAGCCCGATGCCCTGAGCTACGGCTCGGTCGGTTTCGGCAGCACGCATCATCTCGCGGGCGAGTTGTTGAACGTCACCGCCGGCACCAAGATGGTGCACGTCCCCTATCGCGGCGATTCACTAACCGTCACCTCCCTGCTCGCCGGAGACGTTCCCGTGATCGTCGGGACCACCGTGCTGCTCGCAGGCCAGATCGAAAGCGGCGCCATTCGCGGCCTCGCCGTCACCTCGCCCGCGCGCACCAAGCTGCTACCGAACGTGCCTTCCGTACAGGAAGCCGGCGTTGCGGGTTTCGACGTTCGCACCTGGGCCGGGCTGGTGGCTCCGAAGGGCACGCCGCCCGATATCGTGAAGCGGCTGAACACGGAGATCCAGTCGATGCTGGCCGACCCCGCAACGAAGACGGCGCTGGAGACGGCAACCGGCGGCGAGGTCCGCGGCAGCACGCCGGAGCAAATGCGCGCGCTGATCACGTCGGAGATCGACAAGTGGTCGAAGGTGATCAACGACGCAGGTATCCCGCGCATTTGAGGGGTTGCAGTATCTCACCACGTCATTGCGAGGAGCAAGGCGACGAAGCAATCCATCTATCCGTTATGCCGCACGATGGATTGCTTCGCTTCGCTCGCAATGACGAACAGTAGCTGACCTTCGCGATCAATCGAGAAGCCGCGGCATACTGGATACCCGCTTTCGCGGGGTATGACAGCGGGGGTGCTTCGCGCGGAGCCGCCCTGTTCCGCAACGGCATAAAGGAAAAGCGCAAGCCGATACGCAAGGCATTGTAGCATTGCGCGCGCGGGGCTTGTCGTGCGGCGGAATTTTCGCCCTACTCGCCTCGCGACCATGACCAAGCCCGCACCAGTGCCACCTGCCTTCCATCCGGTCCGGTGGCTGACCAACCAGCCTTACCTGCTGCTGAGCCTGACCTCGCTGTTCTGGGCCGGCAACATCGTGCTGGCGCGTCATGTTGCCGGGCATGTACCGCCGTTGACGCTGTCCTGCGTTCGCTGGATCGGCACCTTTCTGATCCTGCTGCCGTTCGCCTGGCCGCATCTAAAGCAGGACTGGCCGGTGCTGCGCGCGCATCTGCCGATGATGCTGTTCCTGTCGCTGGTCGGTTTTGCCTACAACAATGCGATCTCCTACTGGGCGCTGCAATATACCGAGGCGCTGAACGCGCTATTGATCCAGTCGGCGGGGCCGTTGTTTGTTGCGCTGTGGTCGCTGGCGCTGTTCGGCGTCCGCCTGACCGGTGCGCAGCTTGCCGGCATCACCATCTCGCTTGCCGGCGTCTTGACCATCATCCTGCGCGGCGATTTCGGCGCGCTCGCCGGCATCAGCTTCAACCGCGGCGACCTGATGTTTGCGAGCTCCCTGGTGTCGTTCGGATTGTATTCGGCGCTGATCCCGCGCCGCCCGGTGACGCACGCGCTATCGCTGATTTCATTCACCACCTGCTGCGGCGCGCTGATGCTGGTGCCGTTCTCGATCTGGGAATTCTCGACCGGCGCGACGCTGAAGTTCGACATGATCTCGATGGCGACGCTGGGCTATGCCGTGGTCTTTCCCTCGACGCTGGCGTACCTGTTCTTCAACCGCGGACTGGCGCTGATCGGGCCCAATCGTGCCGCGCCGTTCTTCCACCTAGTGCCGGTGTTCGGCTCGGCGATGGCGATCCTGCTGCTCGGCGAGCAGTTGCGGTTATTCCATCTGGTGGGCTATGCGCTGGTGCTGGCCGGCGTCGTGATCGCGTCAAGGCGGGCCTCGGCGAAGAAAGCTTAGCAGCGCCTGCGGCTTGGCGTCTTACCGGCTTCCACTTTGTCCCTCGGCAGGCTAGCTTGCCTGCCAATTCAACATAAGAACAAACGAGGAAACAACTATATGTTCGCGTTATTGAAGCGGTATCGGCCTGTCGCCGCAGCGGCTCCCCTGATGCTGGCGATGATCGCCACGGCTGCCGCGCAGGCGCCCTATCCGAACCGCAACATCACGCTGGTGCTGCCGTTCGCGGCCGGCAGCGGCACCGATACCACCACGCGCATCATTTCGAAGGAGCTCGGCACCGCGCTCGGCGCCGGCATGGTGATCGAGAACAAGGCGGGTGCCAACGGCTCGATCGCGGCGAGCTATGTCGCGCGTTCCGCGCCCGACGGCTACACGCTGTTCGTGACGACCAACACGTCGCATTCGGCCAATCCGTATCTGCTCAAGAACATGACCTACGATCCGATCAAGGATTTCACGCCGATCGCGCGCACCGGCGACCTGCCCTTCATGCTGGTGATCAATCCAGACGTTCCGGCCAACTCCGTGGCCGAGCTGATCGCGCTCGCCAAGAAGGAGCCGGGCAAATACACCTATGCCAGCGGCAGCTCGGCGGCGATCGTCGCCGGCGCGACCTTCGCCCGCCTCGCCGGCATCGACTTGCTGCACGTTCCCTACAAGAGCTCGCCGCCGGCGCTGACCGACCTGATCGCCGGCCGCGTCTCCATGATGTTCATCGACGTGCCGACCGGCCTGCCGCACGTCAACGCCAAGGCGCTGAAGGCGCTGGCGGTGACAACCAAGAAGCGCTCGGCGCTGCTGCCCGATCTGCCGACCATGGACGACACGGTGAAGGGTTTTGATATCACCTCGTGGCAGGGCTATTTCGGTCCGGCCAACCTGCCGAAGGATATCGTGACCAGGCTGAACGCGGAGATCCGCAAAGTGGTCGAGCGGCCCGACATCAAGAGCCAACTCGCCGAGCGCGGCATGGAGGCGTTCTCCGGAACGCCGGAAGAGTTCGATGCCTTCGTGAAGGAGCAGCTCCTGGTGTGGGAGAAGCTGATCACGGCCGCGGGGATCGAGAAGCAGTAGCTGCCGCGCTGCGTAGCGTCGTAGGGTGGGCAAAGCGAAGCGTGCCCACCATTCACTTAATGACTCGTTGATAGATGGTGGGCACGGCGCAAGTGCGCCTTTGCCCACCCTGCAATTCTGCCTTACGCCACGCGCACCTTGCCCAGGAACTCGTCCACCGCGCTGCGCAGCATGCCGGACTGGGTGTCGAGTTCGCGGGCGCTCGCCAGCACTTCGGATGCTGCCTTGCCGGTTGCGGCTGCCGCTGTACTGACGCCGCCGATATGGGCCGAGATCTCGTTCGATCCGGCCGCCACCGACTGAATGTTGCGGGCGATTTCGCGGGTGGCGCCGCCCTGCTGCTCGACGGCGGTCGAGATCGAGACGGTGATCTCGCTCATCTGCGCGATGGTCTCTGAGATGCCGCCGATCGACGCCACGGCTTCGCTGGTGGACGCCTGCATGGCCGCGACCTGCGCGGAGATTTCCTCGGTCGCCTTCGCAGTCTGGTTGGCAAGCGCCTTCACTTCCGACGCCACCACCGCAAAGCCGCGCCCGGAATCGCCGGCGCGCGCCGCTTCGATGGTGGCGTTCAGCGCAAGCAGGTTGGTTTGGGCAGCGATCGAGTGGATCAGCTTGACCACTTCGCCGATCTTCTCGGCGCCAGTCGAGAGCGCGCCGACGGTGGCGTTGGTACGCTCGGCGTCGCTGACCGCCTTGGCGGCGATCTCGCTGGAGCGCGTCACCTGCCGGGAAATTTCAGTAACCGAGCTGGAGAGCTCTTCGGCGGCGGATGCCACCGTGCCGACATTGTCGGACGAACGCTGCGACGCCGCGCCGACGGTCGCCGCGCGTGCGCTGGCGTCGCTGGCGGTCGTGGTCATGGATTGCGCCGTGCTCTGCATGCCGGCGGCCGCCGTCGAAACCGAGCGGACGATGCCGGTCACGCTGCGTTCGAAGTCGCTGGCGATGCTTTCCATCGCCGCCCGCCGTTCGGCCTCGGCGCGCGCCTGCACCTCGGCTTCCTTCTGCTCGAGCCCGCGGATGCGAACCGCGTTGTCCTTGAAGATCTGCACGGTCGCAGCCATCGCGCCGATCTCGTCGCCGCGGCCGATGCCAGGAATTTCACCGTCGAGCCGGCCCTCGGCGAGGTCCTGCATGCGGGCGCCAAGCTGACCGAGCGGCTTCGAGATACTGCGGCCGATCATCCAGGCGATGCTGCCGGCAACCAGCGCGATGCCGAGAATGGCAAACCCGAGCACTGCCGCGATCGGCTTCATTTTGGCGTCGAGGTCGTCGAGATAAGCGCCGGTGCCGACGAACATGTTCCAGCCGGGGATCGGAACCGCGTAGGAGAATTTGCGGATCAACTCGTCTTGTCCGGGTTTGCGGAATTCATAGCGCAGCATGATTTCGCCGTTCGCCGCGACGCCATCGCGCAGCTCACGCACCAGCTTTCGGCCACCGGTGTCGATGTCCATGCGGTTCTGGCCGATCTGGCTGGGAACCGGAGCCAGCACGGCGACGCCATCCATCGTGTAGGCAAACACGTAGCCGTTGCCATTGTCGAAGGTCAGCGTATTGCCGCGCTTGCTGAACTCGGCAATCGCCGCCTCCTTGGTCATCTGGCCGGCGGCAACCTGCTTCTGCAGGCCGAGCGCCATGTTGCGCGCCATGTCGACAATCGCCTTGGTCTGCTCGATCCGCGCATTGAGCATCTCACGCTGCATCAAATAGCCCGCGAGCGCACCGGCGGCGCAGAGGCCAAGCAGGGTCACGCCCACCAGAATGCCGAGTTTGGGGGTGATCTTGAGATTGGTCAGCTTCACGGGGATCTCCGGAAATAGGCGCGTGGCACGCGATTGGCCGATTGATTCGGCGCACAATATCGTGAGACCCTTTAGCGCTTTGTTACGAAGGCCAGCGGAAATCCGGCAGAACGCGGTGCAGCCGATCAAGCGGCAACTGGCGATTGTAGCGGAAGCAAGTCAAGTCGCGTAAAAGGTGAAAGTACGTCAACGATGAAAGTGGCGGCGCCCGCCGCCTCAAACCAACACCGAAAAATGAAATCGGGAGCAGGAAATGCCGAAATTCAGGGTGGTGACGCCGAAGGGCGCGAGCTTCACGGTCGCCGGCGGCGGCTATGACTATGAGATGGAAGCGCTCGATCCGATTGGGGCCGAAATCATCGAGGCGCCGGCCAACGAGGCGGAATTCATCGCCGCCGCAAGAACCGCAGACGCGATCTACGCCAAGGGCATGCCGATTACCAAAGCCGTCATCGACGCGCTCGAAAATTGCAAGGTGATCACGCTCGGCAGCGTCGGCGTCGACAGTGTCGACGTGAAGGCCGCCACCGCCCGCGGCATTCCCGTCACCAACATTCCCGACACCTTCATTGAAGAGGTCGCCGACCACGCCATGATGCTGCTGCTGGCGGGCTTTCGGCGGCTGGTCGAGCAGGACAAGATGGCGCGCACCGGCCGCTGGTCCGAGGGCCGGCCTGCGCTGTTGAAGATCCCGCGGCTGATGGGCCAGACGCTCGGCTTCATCTCGTTCGGCCGGGTGGCCCGCGCCGTTGCCAAGCGCGCCGCGCCCTTCGGCCTGCGCATGATGGCCTATGACCCGTTCATCCAGGAAACGCTGATGTACGACCACGGCGTGATGCCGGCGACGCTGTCGGAGGTGCTGTCGCAGTCGGACTTCGTCTCGATGCACGCGCCGGCCCGGCCGGAGGTGCACCACATGCTGACCGAGAAGCATTTCCGCCAGATGAAAAATTCCGCCATCTTCATCAATACCGGCCGCGGCGCCACGGTGGACGAGGAAGCGCTGATCAAGGCGCTGCAGGAGGGCTGGATTGCGCACGCCGCCCTCGACGTGCTGGAAAAGGAGCCGCCGTCGCACAACAATCCGATACTTTCGATGGAAAACGTCACCCTGACTGCCCATGTCGCCTCGGCATCGGCACGTTTTGACGAGGCGCGCAAGCGCCGCGTGGGCTACGAATTGTCACTGGTCCTGCAGGGGATGTGGCCGGTAAGCTGCGTCAATCCGTCGGTGCTGCAAAACACCTCGCTCCGCCGCTGGCAGCCTGTCAGCATGGATCGCGGCCCGAACAGCTAACACGGCGAAATGTTTCGAACGACAGGGTTCACCGGCGATTCAACGCCGGGAACCGATACAGGGAGAGCACCATGAGGAACGACATCACCCGTCGCGATGCGTTGGCTTTGGGCGCCTCGGCAGCGGCGCTGGCCGTGACCGGAGCTTCGGCGCAGACCACATCGCCAATCAAAGCTGCCGACGTCCCGCCCCCCAAGTTCGCAATCGAAAAAGGCGCATCCTTGCGCATGCTGCGCCCGGTGCGCTTCGTGCAAGCCGACGAGGACGTGTTCCGCGCCAACGCGGCCAAATTCTCCAAGGAAACCGGCATCGAGGTCAAGGTCGACTTCGTCGGCTGGGAAGACATCAGCCAGCAGACCGCGGTGACCTCGAATTCCGGCGCCGGCCCGGATATCATCATCGGCTTCTCCGATGCGCCGCACATCTATGTCGACAAGCTGGTCGAACTGAACGACGTCACCGACTATCTCGGCAAGCGCTATGGCGGCTGGCTGCCGCTGGCGCAGACGTACGGCAAGCGCAGCAAGAGCGACAAATGGATCGGATTGCCGTTCGGCGCTACTGCCGGCCCGCTGATCTACCGAAAATCGGTGCTGCAATCGATCGGCTACGACAAGGTCCCGGAAGACAGTGCCGGATTTGTGGACCTTTGCCAGAAGCTGCACAAGGCCGGCAAGCCGGCCGGCTTCGCGTTGGGCAATGCCAAGGGCGACGGCAACGGTTTTGCCAACTGGGCGCTGTGGTCGCACAACGCTTCGCTGCTCGATGAAGAGGGTAATATCATCATCAACAGCAAGGAGACCATCGAAGCGCTGAAGTGGGTCAAGGCACTGTACCCGACCTTCATCGCCGGCACGTCATCGTGGAACGACGTCAGCAACAACCGCGCCTACTCCTCGCAGGAAATCTCGCTGACCGCCAACGGCGTCTCGCTGTACTTCTCGCTGAAGAACGATCCGGCGACCAAGGCGATTGCCGAGGACAGCGAGCATCAACTGCTGCCGAAGGGCCTCGCCAAGGTATCGCCGATGGCCGGCCTGACGCTGAACGCGATGCTGTTCAAGCACAGCCCCTATCCCAATGCCGCAAAGGCGTTCCTGCAATTCATGATGGAAAAGGAACAGTACGAGCCGTGGCTCAACGCCAACTCCGGCTACTGGTCGCAGCCGCTTGCCGCCTATGCCGATGCCGCGGTCTGGTCCAGCGACCCCAAGGTCTCGATCTTCAAGAACACCATGCAGAGCACCTATTACGATGGCTACAAGGGGCCGATTTCGACCGCAACCGGTGCGGTCAGCGCCGACTACGTACTGATCCAGATGTGCGCCGCGGTCGCGACAGGTGCCCAGACGCCGGAGGCCGCCGCCGCGGAGGCGGAGCAGCGTGCGAAGCGGTACTTCCGGCGCCAGGGGCGGTAAGCCGCAGAACCGTAGATCCTGATTAACCGTCATTGCGAGCGAAGCGACGCAATCCATAGCGCCACAAAGGAAGAATGGATTGCTTCGTCGCTTCGCTCCTCGCAATGACGACGGTGGATAAACATTCAATGTCCGTAACCACTCTACCATCGCGCGGCATCGCGCTCCGGCAACCGGGCTGGATCGCGCGCCTGTTCGACTACAAGCCGTTCCTGATCGTGATGTGCCTTGCGCCGGCAATCGGGCTGTTGACGGTATTCCTCACCTACCCGCTCGGCCTCGGCGTCTGGCTCGCCTTCACCGACACCACGATCGGCCAGCGCGGTATCTTTATCGGCCTGGAGAATTTCCAGTATCTGTGGACCGATCCCTTGTGGTGGGGCGCGGTGTTCTACAGTGTGTTCTACACGGCGATCGCGACCTTCGGGAAATTCGCGCTCGGCTTCTGGCTGGCGCTCCTGCTCAACAACCACTTCCCGCTCAAGAGCCTGTTGCGCGCCATCGTGCTGTTGCCGTGGATCGTGCCGACGGTGCTGTCGGCGCTGGCGTTCTGGTGGATCTACGATCCGCAGTTCTCGATCATCTCCTATCTGCTGGTCGATGTGCTGCACATCCGCTCGACCAACATCGACTTCCTCGGCACGCCCTGGCCGGCGCGCTTCTCGCTAATCGCCGCCAACATCTGGCGCGGCATTCCGTTCGTGGCGATCTCGCTCCTGGCGGGCCTGCAGACCATCTCACCCTCGCTCTATGAAGCCGCGATGCTGGACGGCGCCACCGCCTGGCAGCGCTTCCGCTACATCACCCTCCCGATGATGATGCCGATTCTGGCGATCGTGATGACGTTCTCGATCATCTTCACTTTTACCGACTTCCAGCTCGTCTATGCCATCACGCGCGGCGGTCCGGTCAATTCCACGCACCTGCTGGCGACGCTGGCGTTCCAGCGCGGCATCGCCGGCGGCGAGCTTGGCGAGGGTGCAGCGATCGCGGTCTCGATGATCCCGTTCCTCGTGTTCGCGACGTTGTTCAGCTACTTCGGCCTGGCGCGCCGCAAATGGCAGCAGGGAGAAGCCAATGACTGACGTAGCTGCCCAATCCACCAACGCCGCCAGCGCCACGCCGGACACCATGGCGTGGGATTCCCGCGCGCGGCGGGTGATGATGATCTACCTGCCGCTGGCCTGCTTCGTGCTGATCCTGCTGTTTCCGTTCTACTGGATGGCGATCACCTCGTTCAAGCCGAACGCGGAGCTGTTGAACTACAAGCAGCACAATCCGTTCTGGATCTCCTCGCCGACGCTGGCGCATATCAAGCATCTGCTGTTCGACACCGCCTATCCGACCTGGCTCAAGACCACGATGTTCGTGGCGATCGGCTCCACCTTCCTGTCGCTGTTCGCTTCGACGCTCGCGGCTTACGCGATCGAGCGCTTGCGCTTCCGCGGCAGCCCCTATGTGGGCCTCGGCATCTATCTCGCCTATCTGGTGCCGCCCTCGATCCTGTTCATTCCGTTAGCCACCGTGATCGTGCAGTTCGGCCTGTTCGACTCACCGATGGCGCTGATCCTGGTGTATCCGACCTTCCTGGTGCCGTTCTGCACCTGGCTATTGATCGGCTATTTCAAGTCGATCCCCTATGAGCTCGAGGAATGCGCACTGGTCGATGGCGCCACCAGGCTGCAAATCCTGCGCCGGATCACGCTGCCGCTCGCCGTGCCCGGCCTGATCTCGGCCGGCATCTTCTCCTTCACGCTGTCGTGGAACGAATTCATCTACGCACTCGCCTTCATCCAGAGCGGTGCCAACAAGACGGTGCCGGTCGCGATCCTGACCGAGCTCGTCACCGGCGACGTCTACCAGTGGGGCGCGCTGATGGCGGGCTCGCTGCTCGGCTCGCTGCCGGTCGCGCTGTTCTATTCGCTGTTCGTGGATTATTACGTGTCGTCGCTGACGGGCGCGGTGAAGGAGTAACTAGCGAAGCCCAAACGACACCGGCATGGTGAAGCTGATCGAAGCCTGCTTCATGTCGGGCGGAAACGGCGGGAATGGTTGCGCCCGACGAAGCGTCGCTAGACTCTCCGCGTCGAGCGCCGCATGGCCGGTTGATCCGACCAATTTGCTCGCCGTCACCTGACCGCTGCGACTCAGGGTGAAATTCACCCGGCCTACGCCCTGTTTGCCGGCGGCCTTGGCCTCCGGCGGATATTGCTTGAAGCGACGCAGGTGGGCGAGGACGAGCTGGTTGTAGGAAGCAACAGCCGCTGCTGACGCGCCAGAGCTGACCGCCGATGCAGCCGGTGCCTGACGCTCGGCCCGAGGGGAAGCCGTTGTGCGCGGCGCGGGCGGAGCCTCCGTCGGCTTCTTTGCCTCCGCACGCACCACCTTCGGCTTCACCGGCGCTGGCTTTTTCTCGGGCTCGACCTTGGCGGGCTCGGGCTTCGGCGGGGTCGGCTCGGTCTTCTGCTCCGGCGGGGCAACGACCTCCGGCTTCTCCTGTGGCGGTGTCGGCGCAATCTGTTCCGGCACGACCTCTCGCTGCGCCGCCTGGGGCGGCGGCGACGCGTCGGCCTGCTGCATCACCGGTCCCGGCGCGAGATCCATCGGTGTCGGCTGCGGCGCGGAAGAGACCGGCGCCATGTCGACCATGATCGCCGGCATCGAGACGCCGGGCGTGGGCCGCTGCGTCGCCCAGTTCACCGCCAATGCGATCAGCGCGGCATGCGCCGCCACGATCGCAAACGCCGATGCGCCCCAGCGCCGGACGCCGGCCTGGTCGGAGACATCATGGAGCGCGAACGCGTTCATGGCCTTAGCTTCGGCCGTCGAGGCCGACCAGCGCGATCTTGAGATAGCCGGCGTTGCGCAACAGGTTCATCACCTCCATCAGGTCGCCATAGCTGACCGCCTTGTCGGCGCGCAGAAAGATGCGCTCGTCCTTTTTCCCCTGCGTGGCGCTATCGAGCGTAGAGGTCAGCGCATCGCGCGCAATGACGTCCTCGCCGACCGCAACCGACAGGTCCGGCTTCACGGTGACGAACACCGGCTTGTCCGGGCGCGGCGACGGCTCGACCGCGCTGGCCGGGAGATCGACGCCGAGATCGACGGTTGCGAGCGGGGCTGCGACCATGAAGATGATCAGCAGCACCAGCATCACGTCGATGAACGGCGTGACGTTGATCTCGTGATTCTCGGCAAGATCGTCGCTGCCGCCGCGCGCGCGTCCGCCGACAACATGTCCGAGCTTCGCGCCCATTGGCTACTCCGCAGCGCGCGCCAGGCGGAACGAACCGCGGTCGCCCTCGCGGCTGATCAGAAGCAGCACCAGCGCCGAGGCATCACCGAGCAGCGCACGATGGGCTGAAATCGTGCGGGTGAGATGGTTGTAGATCACGACCGCCGGGATCGCCGCGACCAGACCGAGCGCGGTCGCGAGCAATGCCTCCGCAATGCCGGGCGCGACCACCGCGAGATTGGTGGTCTTGGCTTCGGAAATGCCGATGAAGGAATTCATGATGCCCCAGACCGTGCCGAACAGGCCGACGAACGGCGCGGTGGCGCCGATGGTGGCGAGCACGCCGGTGCCGCGGGCGATCTGCCTGGACATCGCCGCCTCGACCCGCTCCAGCCGCAGCGCGACGCGTTCCTTGAGGCCGTCGTCGAAATGTCCGCCGGAGAGGCTGGCTTCGCGGGCGGCGGACTGGATGATCTGCGCCACCGCATCGTTGCCGCCGCGGGTTTCCCGCTCGGCCTTGGCCAGCACCGTATCGGTTTCCAGCATGCCGAGGCGCCGTTTGGCGGTCGCGGTCTTGCGGTGGATTTCGATGGTCTTGGCCAGCCAGATCGTCCACGTCACCAGCGAGGCGAAGGCCAAGCCCACCATGACCGCCTGCACCACGACGTCCGCATTCACGAACATGTTCCAGGGCGACAGGTTGCGCGGCAGCAGCGCAACGTCGGTGGCGGCGAGCGCCGCGCCCGGCATTCCGGCCACGCCGGCAACGCCACACCAACGGATCATAACGTTCAGCATCGTTCGCTGCATCATCGTCTCCCAGGCTGACAATGCGGATCGGTTATGCCGCGCGGGCAGGCGCGATCCTTTCCGCCAACGCATGAAAGCGCTGCAACTGGTCGCTGCGCAGCGCGCGCTGCTCGTCGCGGCCGACGAACACCTTGAACATGATGCCGCCGTCGACATTGATGAACGCGATGAAGGCCGACGACTTGCCCATGAAGGGCCGCTCGACAAAAGCGATGGCTCCGCAGCGCTCGTGCCGGAGGTGGCCGTGCAGTCCCTTCGGCTGCATCAGGTTGAAGTAACCGCGGCCGATCTCGCCTGCCGGGATGGCGCCGGTGAACTCGAAGATCGCATCGTCGGTGTGAACGATCAGCGTCACCTCGCCCCATTGCGCGACGTCATTCATCGCGGCGGCGAACTCACCGCCGGGGCCGAGGCGCATCATCGTGCCAGGGAGTGCCTCAAGCACGGCGCGCGGCGTGACCTTGCGCTCCCGCGCCACGTCCTCGATCACCGCACCCGGATTCTCCGCCATATAGGCCTTGAGGTCGGCAAGGTCCGTGCTCAGCATCGCAGCCTCCCTTACGCGGCGGCGCTGGATTTGCGCTCGCTCAGGATCACCTCGAACCCTTCGAACTTGGGGTGGCCGAGGTAGAGGCTTTCGCCGGTCTGATTGTCGGCGCGGGCATGCGCGCGGCGGAACTCTTCCGAACGGGTCCAGGCTTCGAAGGCCGCCTTGTCGACCCAGACCGTGTGCGACGAATACAGCGTGTGATCCTCGGCGACGGGTCCCTTGAGCAGGTGAAACTCGACGAAGCCGGCCATGTTGCTGAGATAGGACTCGCGCGAGCGCCAGACATTCTCGAAGGCCGCTTCAGAGCCAATCTTCACCTGGAACCGGTTCATCGCGATAAACATTCGAAATCTCCTTGGCTTAGTTGCTGGGGTGCGCCTGGCGTACCGTTTGGGTTTGTTGGAAACATGGATGCACCGAAGCCGCGCTGGAGCATCAGCGCGGCCCGGTGCGTTTGGAGGTGATGGTCTCACGCGAGACCCTCGGATTCTTCGTGTCAGGTTCCTCCGAAATGATATCTGAGACCGCCCTTGAAGACGATTCCAGCACCGGCGCTGGCCCATTTAACGTCGTTCTGCGTGTCGCCCGTGCTCCCGACCGGAATGGCATACGGACGATAGTACTGGTTGAGAAGGTTCTCGACTGAGAAATTAAACGTGAGGTCCCGCGTGGGCTGGTACTGCAGATACAGGTTGACGAGGTCGTACGACGTTGCCGGCGTGTAGGTCGGAGGAAGGTTCCTGTTTGCGATCGCCGACGTCCACAGCATGGAAAGAATGAGCGTCCTGTCGAGCAGCCGAACACCGGCCGTCGTCGTGATCTTCTGCGGCGGCACTGTGTACAGTCCAAACCCGGTCTGCAGGTTCTTGCCGTCCTGGAAGGAGCCGGAGATGCCTGCGTACCAGAGGCCGGCGTCATACATCGTCTCGGCCTCGAAGCCCTGGATTCTTGCGGAGGCGACGTTCTGATACTGCAGGAAGGGCAGCGCACGGAAAATCGGGTGCGGCGTACCGAAGGCAACCTGGTCGATGAAATCGGTGATATCGTTTCGGAAGAAGTTGATCTTGCCGCGGAAGCTGTCGCCGGCGATGAACAGATCGTTCTTTCGGATATTGAATCCGATTTCCTTGTTCTTGCCGACCTCTGGGCGCAGGTTCGGATTAGGCAGGAAACAGAAGGTCGAGTCGGCTCCCGGGCCCGGGGTACCTGACGGACAACGGAAGAATGAATCAAAGGCCGTAGCGCCGGCATGCGGGCCGTTGACCAGCGTCTCCGTAATCGACGGCGCGCGGTAGCCTTCTGCGTAACTGGCATAGGGCGTCACCACCGCCACCGGCATCAAGGCGACCGTGATCTTCGGCGATAGCCGGTCGCCCCCTGATGATGTCGCCCCCGATTCCAGGCTGTAGTTGTCGTAGCGAAGGGCGCTGATCGTCTCCAGCAGGTTGCTGTATGTCGCCTTCCACTGCACGAAGCCGCCAGACACTGTACGTCTACCGCCCGGAGTCGTGACATCCGAAGTACCGCGCCGGTCGGCAGTCTTCACGTTGTCCTGGAACGCATCGGCGCCGTAGGTGACCGCATGGTGCCAATCCGCATACTCGAAGCGCGAGGTGTTGTGCGCGTCGAAACCGACCGTATCGAGCAGGTAACCGCGGTTGTCGCCGATGCAGCCGGAGACCGGATTGCCCGGCACGCCGCCGCAAAAGGCGGAGGGAGTCGTGCTGGTGTGGAACGTCTTGATCTGGTCGTTCTCGGTGCGATTCCAATAAACCTTCGCATCCCAGTCGAAAACCCTGTCGTCCGGCTGCGAGTATTTCCAACCGAGCGTCGTCGTGTAGTTCTTTACGTCCGTCCTGTAGATCGACGTGCCGAAAAGGTTATTGGTCCCGTTCGCATTGGTGGAATTGGGATCACCGGCCCGGCGCGGCGGCTGGCCCACGTTGTAAAGATCTTCCTGGAATATCGTGCCCAGCTTGACTTCGTGTCCGTCAGCAGGACGCACCGTCACCTTGGCGAGGCCGGCGGTAAGCCGGTTTCCGGTATTGGCGACTTCGAAACCAGTGCCGTCCTTGTAGCTTTCCTGCGTGCTGTAGGTACCGCCGGCGAACACATCGACATTCGGATTGACGTGAACACCGCCAAAGACCGAGCCCAAGGCACGGCCATAGTTCGTTCCGAGAATGGTTTTGGCGTCCACACCCCAACGCTCGCCCGGACGCACGACGTCTTCGATGTCCTTGGTGCGGAACGACGCCACGCCACCGATCGCGCCCGAACCGTAGATGTTGGCCGTCGGACCGCGCACGATGTCGATGCTGCTGACCAGTTCCGGGTTGAGGAAGAAGGAGCCGTTCGCGAAATGGCCGGTGCGCTGATAGTTCTGCCGCGCACCATCGACCACCACGGCAACGCGACCGAAATCCTGCAGGCCGCGGATATTGATCGAGGTCGACGGCTCATCGCCGCGATCCTGCACCCAGACACCGGGAATGTTGTAGAGGAGACCGCCGAGTGTGCTGGCCTGGCGACCCTGAATCTGCTCCAGCGTCACCACGCTGACCGGCGCCAGCGCGTCGATCGCGCGCTCCTCGGTCTTCGACGCCACGACCGTAAGGGTATCGAGCGACTGCACCGGCGCGGCTCCAATCTGCGCCCGCGCATTCATCGCCGGCGCCGTTGCCTGCTGCTCCTGCGGCGGCTTCGCCGGCTTGCGCCGCGGCTGCTTCTGCCGCTCGGACGCGCCGCTTGCAGCCTGCGTACCCGCCGTCTGCGCGTTGCCGGCTTCCCCGACCAGCAATGCAATTGAAAACACCGACGCGCCCAACAAGAGGGCGCGCGAAATCCTAGCCCCGTCAGCCATACAACCCCAGCCCCGATATTCTTTTAGGTCTGGCTGGCGGGCGCTACGCGTAACTTGCGAGCTGCTTGCTGGCTGCCACATTCAGGATGCAGGCATTGTGCCAACATCGCATCATGCTTGGTTACGTGGCGGTTCCCGGGCGGTCAAGAACCGCATCAGGCACTTTATATCAATTGTAAAGTTCAGCGGTTGGATTGCGGGCGCGCCCAACTATACAAGCGTGGATCGATTGAATTTTTCGGGGCACCAAAGCACAAAATGTCCGCGACAACAGGAGACAAGCTCGGAGCCGCCCGGACGCAAGCCGGCAATCCCGCCTCCACCAGATCGCTTGCCATCAGCGGCAACCGGATCGACAGCCGCGAACTGTTCGCCACCGAGCGCGAAATCATCATCGCGCATGGCGAGGAGCATTACCGTCTGCGGCTGACGTCGCAGAACAAGCTGATCCTGACGAAGTGACTTACCTGGTGAACCGGAAATGACAGTTTGTCGCACGCTCGCAGTGTCGGCCGCCGCGGGCTGTTTCCTGCTCGGCGGCGTCGCGCTCGCTGCGGGCGTTACGGTGCATGATGCCCGTGATCGCGACGTCACCATCGCAGACCCCGCGCGGATCGTCTCGATCGGCGGCGCGATCACGGAAATTCTTTATGCGCTCGGTTTCGAGGACCGTCTCGTCGGCGTCGACTCGACCAGCCTCTATCCGGCCGCGGCGCGCGAGAAGCCGGATGTCGGCTACATGCGCCAGCTTTCGGCCGAGGGCGTGCTCGGGCTCAACCCCTCCCTGGTGCTGGCAGCGCAAGGCTCCGGGCCGAAGGAAACCATCGACGTGCTGGAAGCCGCCAAGGTGCCGCTGGTGCTGGTGCCGGACACGTTTTCGGAAGCCGGCCTGCTCGACAAGATCAAGCTGGTCGGCCACGCCATGGACGCGGACAAGCGCGCCGAATGCCTGACTGCGGCGGTGTCGGACGACCTGACGCAATTGCGCGAGCTACGCGCCAAGGTGACGAAGCCGGTGCGCGTGATGTTCGTGATGTCGCTGTTGAACGGCCGGGCGATGGCCGCCGGAAAGAACACCGCAGCGAACGAGATCATCGCGCTTGCCGGCGGCATCAACGCCATCGATGGCTACGAAGGCTACAAACCCATCAACGACGAGGCGATCGTCGCGGCGAAGCCCGACGTCGTGCTCTCGATCCAGCGCGGCAAGGACTCGCTGGACGCCGAAGCCGTGTACGTCCATCCGGCCTTCGCGCTGACGCCGGCTGCGGCCAACAAGGCCTTCATCTCGATGGAAGGCCTCTATCTGCTCGGCTTCGGGCCGCGCACGGCGGCCGCCGCCCGCGATCTCTCGATCAAGCTCTATCCGGCGCTGGCGCCGCAGGCCGAGAAATTCAAGCCTGCGGCACTCACCGCCGATTGCCGGAAATGACCGTTCTGACCGAGGGTAGCGCCAAGCGCCGCAGCGGATACGCGTTGCGCCCTCCGGCCTCACTGACCCTCATCTGCCTGTTCGCCGCGCTGGCCGGTGCGGCGCTGATCGCGCTGACGGTAGGCGCTGCCGGAATTCCGCTGGCGCGGCTGCCGGCCGCACTCGGCCTGTGGGGCGAGGGTTCTGCAGGTCCAAGCCTCGCGCGCGACCAGCTCGTGCTGTGGTCGATCCGGATTCCACGGATCGGCGCGGCCGCGATGATCGGCGCGCTGCTCGCGGCATCGGGCGCCATCATGCAGGGGCTGTTTCGCAATCCTCTCGCCGACCCCGCACTGGTCGGCGTTTCCTCCGGCGGCGCGCTGGCGGCAGCGGCTGCGATCGTCTTCACCGACAGCCAGATCGGCCAGAACTTCCGCTTCATGCAGCATCAGTTGCTGCCGGTCGCGGCGTTCGCCGGTTCGCTCGCGACCACCGTCATCCTTTATTCGATCGCGAGCCGCTCCGGGCGGACGTCGATCGCGATTTTCCTGCTGGCCGGCATTGCCATTGCCGCGATCGCCAATGCCGGCATCGGCCTTCTCGTGTTCATCGCCGACGATCGCCAGTTGCGCGACATCACGTTCTGGCTATTGGGCTCGCTGAGTGGCGCGACCTGGCCCAAGCTCGCCACGCTGGCGCCGGTGCTGGGATGTGCCGCGATCGCCTGCCTCTCGATCGCGCGTGGACTCGACGTGCTGGTGCTGGGCGAGGCCGAGGCGTTCCATAGCGGTGTCGATGTCGAACGACTGAAGCGGATTTCGATCGTGCTGGTGTCGGCGATGACGGGCGTGGCCGTTTCGGTCTGCGGCGTCGTCGGCTTTATCGGCATCGTGGTGCCGCATCTGTTGCGGCTGGTGATCGGGCCGGCGCACCGGTTGCTGTTACCCGCTTCCATGCTGCTGGGCGCGGTGCTGCTGGTGGGCGCCGATACGCTGGCCCGCACCATCGTGGCGCCCGCGGAAATGCCGATCGGCATCCTGACCGCAGCAATCGGTGCGCCGTTCTTTCTGGCGATGCTGCTCCGCCAGCGCGGGCTGGTTTCGCTATGACCGCCGTTCTCGAAGCGCAGTCGGTTTCAATGGTCGTTGGCGGCGCCACGCTGGTCGATGGCATCGATCTTTGCGTTGCCCCCGGCGAGATGGTCGCGATTGTCGGCCCCAACGGCGCCGGCAAATCGACGCTGCTGCGGATGCTGTCAGGCGATCTCCGCCCGACGCGCGGCCAGATCAGCCTGAAGCAGCGCGACATCCAAAGCTATCCGCCGCGCCTTCTCGCCTTCCACCGCGCGATGCTGTCGCAGCATGTCAACGTCACCTTCCCGTTCACGGTCGAGGAGATCGTCCATATGGGCGCGGGTGACGCCGGCCGCGCCGCCGCGCAGCGGCTGGTCGATGCGGCACTCGGCGAGGTCGATCTGGCGCATTTCAGCCAACGGCAATTACCGACGCTCTCGGGCGGCGAACAGCAGCGCGCGCATTTCGCCCGCGTGCTGGTGCAGCTCGCCTGCGGCGAGACGCAGCATGGGCCGGGACTCTTGCTGCTGGACGAGCCGACCTCGAGCCTCGACATGCGCCACCAGATCGACCTGGTGGAGACGGCGAAGCGGCGCGCGCAGAACGGCACGGCCGTTATCGCCGTGCTGCATGACCTCAATCTCGCCATGCGGTTCGCCGACCGCATCGTGCTGTTGCATCGGGGTAAGCTCGCCGTCGATGGCGGCCGCAGCGATGCGATCACGGCCGAGACCATCCGCCGGATTTTTGAGGTCGACGTGAAGATCGACTATACCGACGCCGGCGTGCCGTTCCTGCTGCCGCAAACCATGCGGCCGGCTGCGGCGCAGTAACACCGAAACCGCAGCCTTATCCAACGCCGTTACGCGGCTTTCACAAAACTGTCAGCCGGTTGTAACAGCCGCTGCGCAAGACACACCGCATCGCCATTCAACAGGAGATCCGCCATGCGCGTGTCATTGCTCTGCTCCGTCGCGTCCATGTTTCTGGCCGGCGCCGCCTTCGCTCAAGGTGAAGGCGAGTTTCCCGCCACGCTGAAGGGCCACGCCGTGCTGCCGGCGCAGACCTTTATCGACGCGCCCGCTGATGCGCCAGACGATCTCAAGACATCAGGCAAATACACCACCGGCCGCCGCGTCGACGCCGCGGGCACCGTGATGGGCAAGTCCTACGAACGCCCGACCGGCGTTTCGCTGCCGTTCAAGGGCCAGCCGCTGCAGGGCCATTCCGGCATCAAGGTGATGCCGGACGGCTCGTTCTGGGTGCTCACCGACAACGGCATGGGCTCGCGCTACAACTCGGCCGACTCCATGCTGTATCTGAACCGGCACAAGATCGACTGGGCGAGCGGCAAGATCGAGCGACAGGAAACCGTCTTCCTGCACGATCCCGACAAGAAGGTGTCGTTCCGCATCCTCCATGAGGACACCGCCAAGCGCTATCTTACCGGCGCCGATTTCGACACCGAAGGTTTTCAGATCATCGGCGACACCTTCTGGATCGGCGACGAGTTCGGGCCCTATGTGCTGAAGGCCGACAAGACCGGCAAGGTCCTGGCGGTGTTCGAAACCACCGCCGACGGCAAGCCGGTGCGCTCTCCCGATCATTGGTCGGTGCAGTCGCCTGCCGCTCCAGGCGCGAGCTACACCACCGTCAACCTCCGCCGCTCCAAGGGCTATGAAGGTTTTGCTGGCTCGAAGGACGGCAAGTTTCTCTACGGCCTGCTCGAGGGCCCGCTGTGGGATGCCGAGAAGAAGGACTTCGAAAAAGTCGACGGCAAGGAAGCCGCGCGGATCCTCGAATTCGACGTCGCGGCCGAAAAATTCACCGGCCGCTATTGGCATTATGTGTTCGAGCAGAACGGCCACGCCATCGGCGATTTCAACATGATCAACGCCTCAAACGGCCTGATCATCGAGCGCGACAATGGCGAAGGCACCGCCGACAAGGCCTGCCCGGCCGGTCAGCGCGGCGAGAGCTGCTTTGCGGACCTCGCCAAATTCAAGCGCGTCTACAAGATCGAGCTCTCCGACGCCAATGTCGGCAAGCCGGTGCGCAAGGTCGCCTATGTCGACCTGATGAAGATCAAGGATCCCGACAAGAAGGCGCGCAAACCGCTCAATGACGGCGTGCTGACCTTTCCGTTCTTCACCATCGAGAACGTCGAACGCGTCGACGAGACGCATATCATCGTCGGCAACGACAACAATCTGCCGTTTTCGTCGAGCCGCGATCCCAACAAGGCTGACGATAACGAGTTCGTGCTGCTGGAGGTGGGGGAATTCTTGAAGGCGAAGTAAGACGAAGCCTCCCCGTCATTGCGAGGAGCAAAGCGACGAAGCAATCCATCTATCCCCGCGCGGAGATATGGATTGCTTCGCTTCGCTCGCAATGACGGCCCCTTTCGCGGCCAGACAGCCTTAGCCCGCCGGCACCATCACCACGCCCTTGTCCTTGGGCCAGCGGATCCGCCAGGCGAAGTTGATGTCCCTCACCTCGCCCGGCTTGGCCTCGAACGCCCATTCCAGCACGCCGCGTCTGTCGCGGACGTTGCTTGCGGTCGGCGGCGTCGTGGACGGCAGCATTTCGACCTGGATCTCCTCGTTCTCGCTGACCGGCAACTGATCCTCGATCGCGATCCGGATCGGGAAATCATGGCCGTTGCGCACGGTGGTCTTGAACGCGCGCTCATCGGTCTTCGAGGTCGTCACGATCAGGCCGGCCGATCCCTCGTTGCGCTTGAGAACCGCGCGTTCGATCTTGATCTTGTCGTCGGCGCCGAAGCCGAGCCGCACGGTCTCCTCCTTGGCCGCGGCGGCCATCTGCCCGCGGCCGACAAAGACGCCGTCGCGGTAGATCGAGACGCGTCCCGGCAATAGCGGCGCGTCCTCGTTCTGCTTGAAGTTCGCTTCGAGGAACGCGGTCGGGTCCTTCACCGGCGCAGCGCGGACCGCGAGATCGGGCGCGAGCGTTACGCTAGAGACGCGCAGGCTCTTGGCGCCTTCGCTGGCGCCGAGGCTGACGCGGCCGGGAATTTTGAACACCACCTGGAAGCCGCTGACATCAGCCGTGGCCTGCTGTTCGTCGGCACGTTCGGCGAGGGATTCCGCCACCTTAGCGGCAGGCGCCTGCGCCGAGCGGAACCTATTATCTATCGCACCGCTGACGGACGCCTGAGGCCGCGGCGGTTGCGGATACTGCACGATCAGCGGATTGAGTTCGGGCGCGCTGCCGCCGCGCGCGGTTCGCACGGTGGAGACACTGAGCGCGACATTGGACCAGTCCTCGCCGGTGGCCTGCGTGATTTCGGCGCGGCGCACCAGTTCGAGCGCGGGCTTGCGGTCTTTTGCGCCGGTATCGAGACGGGCATCATAGAGCGGCGTCCAGCGCGCACTGCGCACCGCATAGGTCACCCGCAGCGTCGCCTTGGTCGCTGCAGCCGCCGCGAGCTCGATCCGCACTTCCAGCTTGCTCGGCGGCTTCTGGGCCTTGTCCTGCTCGAGGCGCGCGATTTCGCGGTCGAGGTCGCGCTGCTTGCGTTCGGCATCGCGGATCGCGGCCTCAGTGCTCGCAACTTCCTCGCCGACCGCGGCAAAGGCCGCGCGCCATTCAGATACCGGCCGCGCCTCGCCCTTGTCGCCGATCCCGACCGGCGCGATATCCGCAAATCGCTCGGCGAATTTGCGCCGCGCTCTCGCCGCATCGATCGCGCCCTGCAGGTTGACGCGCTCGTCCTTCAGCGCCTCGATGCGCTTGTCGAGTTCGGGCAAGTTGACCGGCGGCGCCGCGCGCGGCGGCCTGGCGTCGATCGCGCCGATCGTGAGCTTTGCGCCGGCCTCACCCTCGACCCGCAGCGACGTGGGGTCGAGCGTGAGCGGAAAATCCTTGAGAACAGCGGAATTTTCGCCGGCCGGCAGATCGAGCGTGACGAGGCGCGTTACGCTGGCGCCGTCGGGATAGACGGTGACAGCGTCGACCGCCGAGCTCGCGGCGATGTCGGCGGCCTGCGCCTCACCGGCGGCAAGCGCCGTCAGAACGACGAGGCTCGTCGTCAAAAAGCTGTTCGCAATCAATCGCATGGATACCCTCCTGAACCGCCCGCCGGATGGCGGCGGACAAACGACGCCCACCACTCCCAGTCATGAGACGCGGCGAGGAAGCAATCGGTTCGATCGGGATTTCGCCGCGGCAGCACCGCGGCGAAGCACCTTCCCCGGAAGAAGGAAGGGGATGCGCGCTTTAAAACGCCAGCGCCTTGGCCTGCTTCACCTGCGGCAGCGCTTGCACCTTGGCAAGCACGTCGGCCGGCACGGGGCCGTCGATCTCGACCAGCGCGATGGCGTCGCCGCCCTGCTTGACGCGGCCGAGATGGAAGGTGGCGATGTTGATCTTGGCGTCGCCGAGCAGGCTGGCGAAGCTGCCGATGAAGCCGGGCTTGTCCTCGTTGGTGACATAGATCATCGACTTGCCGAACTCGGCATCGACCCGGATGCCCTTGATGTCGACCAGCCGCGGCTTGCCGTCGTGATAGACGGTGCCGGAAACGGAACGCTCCTGCCGTTCGGTGGTGACGGTCACCGTGATCAGGCTTTCGTAATCGCTCTGCGCCGCCCGTACGATCTCGTCGACCACCATGCCGCGCTCCTTCGCGACGACCGGCGCGGAGACCACGTTGACCTCGCCCAGCATCGGGCGCAGCAGACCCGACAGCACCGCCGAGGTGATCGCCTTGATCTTCATCTCGGCGACGTGTCCCTCATAGGTGATCTCCGTCTTCAGGATGCCGCTCTCGGTGAGCTGGCCCGCGAACGAGCCGAGCTTTTCGGCGAGCTCGATGAACGGCTTCAGCTTCGGCGCTTCCTCCGCCGTGATCGATGGGAAGTTCACCGCGTTCGAGATCGCGCCGGTGAGAAGATAGTCCGACATCTGCTCGGCGACCTGCAGCGCGACGTTCTCCTGCGCTTCCGTGGTGGAGGCGCCGAGATGCGGCGTACAGATCACGTTGGGATGGCCGAACAGCACGTTGTTGGTGGCGGGCTCCTCGACGAAGACGTCGAAGGCGGCGCCGGCGACATGCTTGGAATTCAGCGCATCGAGCAACGCCTGCTCGTCGACCAAACCGCCGCGCGCGCAGTTGATGATGCGCACGCCCTTCTTCATCTTCGCGAGCGCCGCCGCGTCGATGATGTTCCTGGTCTTCTCGGTCAGCGGCGTGTGCAGCGTGATGAAGTCGGCGCGCCTGAACAGTTCGTCGAGCTCGACCTTCTCGACGCCGATATCCTTGGCGCGCTCCGGCGACAGGAACGGATCGAACGCGACCACCTTCATTTTCAGGCCGAGCGCGCGGTCGGCAGCGATCGAGCCGATGTTGCCGCAGCCGACCACCCCTAACGTCTTGCCGGTGATCTCGACGCCCATGAAGCGGTTCTTCTCCCACTTGCCGGCCTGCGTCGAGGCGTCGGCCTGCGGAATTTCACGCGCCAGCGCCAGCATCAAGGTGATCGCGTGTTCAGCGGTCGTGATCGAATTGCCGAACGGCGTGTTCATCACGATGATGCCCTTGGCGGTCGCCGCGGGAATCTCGACGTTGTCGACGCCGATGCCGGCGCGGCCGATCACCTTGAGCTTCTTCGCCTTGTCGATGATCTTCGCGGTCGCCTTCGTCGCGGAGCGGATCGCCAGGCCGTCGTAATTGCCGATGATCTCGGCGAGTTTGTCCTTGTCCTTGCCGAGATTGGGCTGAAAGTCGACCTCGATGCCGCGATCTTTGAAGATCTGGACGGCTGCGGGAGATAGCGCGTCGGAAATGAGAACTTTGGGTTTGGACATCTGAATGTTTCCTTCAGGAAATCGATTGTCGTCCCGGCCGAAGCGCCTCTTGGCGCGTAGAGCCGGGACCCATACTCCGTGCTGTGGTTGTGGGTCCCGGCTCGCGCTTCGCTTGGTCGGGACGACGGCTAAGGAGACGAGTTAAGCCGCCTTCGGCAGCGCGGCCTTGGTCTCGGCAAACGCCCAGTCGATCCACTGCGTCAGCAGGGCCACGTCGGAGGCCTCCACCGTGGCACCGCACCAGATCCGCAGGCCCGCGGGCGCATCGCGGTAATAGGCGAAGTCGTAACCGGCGGCTTCCTTCTCCACCAGCGCAACCAGCTTCTTGGAGAACTCGGCCTGCGCGTCGGCGGTCAGCGAGGTGATCGCGGGATCGATGAACTTCAGGCACACCGAGGTGTTGGAGCGGATCGACGCATCCTTGGCCAGGAAGTCGATCCACGGCGTTTTCGCCTTCCACTCCGACAGCACCTTGGTGTTGGCGTCGGCGCGCGCGATCAGGGCTTTCAGGCCGCCGATCGATTTCGCCCAGTTCAGGGCATCGAGATAGTCCTCGACGCACAGCATCGACGGCGTGTTGATGGTCTCGCCCTCGAAGATGCCCTGGTTGAGCTTGCCGCCCTTGGTGAGGCGGAAAATCTTCGGCAGCGGCCAGGCCGGCTTGTAGGTCTCGAGCCGCTCCACCGCGCGCGGTGAGAGGATCAGCATGCCGTGCGCAGCCTCGCCGCCCAGCGCCTTCTGCCAGGAGAACGTCACCACATCGAGTTTTGCGAAATCGAGTGCTTGCGCAAACGCAGCCGACGTCGCGTCGCAAATCGTGAGGCCTTGGCGGTCCGCGCTGATCCAGTCGGCGTTTGGCACGCGCACGCCTGAGGTCGTGCCGTTCCAGGTGAAGATGATGTCGGAAGCCGGATCGGCCTTGCTCAAATCGGGAAGATCGCCATAGCCGGCGTGCAGCTTGGTGACGTCCTTGAGCTTCAATTCCTTGACGATGTCGCTGACCCAGCCCTCGCCGAAGGATTCCCAGGCGATCGTGGTGACGGGGCGCGCACCGAGCAGCGACCACAACGCCATTTCGACCGCGCCGGTATCGGACGCCGGCACGATGCCGATCTTGTAGTCGGCCGGCACTTCCAGCACTTCGCGCGTCAAATCGATCGCGAGCTTGAGCTTGGCCTTGCCGATCTTCGCGCGGTGCGAGCGGCCGAGGGCTGCGTCCTTGAGATTTTGGGGATTCCAGCCGGGGCGCTTGGCACAGGGGCCGGAGGAAAAATGCGGCACGTTCGGCCGCGAAGCGGGCTTCGCTACGGTCATAAATCTATCCTTCCAGATAGTAAGCCTCCCGTTGGGGGGAGGTGTCCCGCCGCGGTCATTAGGGGAATCGGGCCCGATCGTCAAGAAGCTTCGGGCGCTTCACGCTCGATTGATGGCTCCTCGTCCACGCGGGGAGCCGGCTCCTGCTGCAGAAGTTCGGCGGCATCGGTGACCAGTTTGGCGGCCTCTTCCCGGCTCGAGACCTTCAAAATGCTGGTGTCCCCTGCCTGCACGACATATTCGCTTCCGATCCGGACAATCGAATATTTTTTCATTGGAAATCCCCAAGCTGCCCACAGCCCCATGGGAGAGCCCGGCATAGCGGAGACGTTCCGGTCCGTAAAATCACGGACGCATGCGTAGTTTATCGCTTGTTAACCGGATCGCACAGTGACGACTACCTCAGGCATTCGTCGCAAGCGCGCTTCAACCGCGGTTGGCTGACCTTTACTGACGCGTTTTTTTTACGCGAACCGGATTCCATCCCGCATCACGTGCGGGACAGGCTTCGCTCGAAAACGCTATGGCTATCAAAATCGCAAGGTCATGCCGACATGGCTGCGCGCAAAGCCGAGCCGCTCGTAAAACCGCTGCGCATCGACGCGGGTGTGATGCGTCAGCAATTCGACCAGTCTGCATTCCCTCGCGCGCGCTTCCACAACCGCCCACTGCACCATCTGCTCGCCGATACCGCGGCTGCGGCAGCGGCTGGCGACGCGGACATCCTCGATCAGGCCGCGCGAGGCGCCCTGCGAGCTCAGCCCCGGCAGAATGCATAGCTGCAGGCAACCGACCACGGCGCCCTCGCCGTCCTCGGCGACGACGAGAAAGATGTTCGGGTCGTGCTGCAGCCGTTCAAAGGCCGTGAAATAGGATTGCGGCAGTGGGTCTTCGATCCGCTCGCGCGCACCGCCGAGCGGATCGTCCGCCAGCATGGCGATGATGGTGCCGACGTCCTCGCGGCGCGCGGAGCGGATGGTGACCTTCGCAATCTCAGTCATGATGCGTTCCGGTGAAGTCACCGCGCCGGCGCAAGGGCGAGGAATTTTTCGGTCTCGCCGATCCAGCGGCGCACTGCGGCGTAGCCGTCGAGATGGAAGCCGCCTTCGTGCGCCACGCGGGTATAGGCCAGTAGCGATACGTCGGCGAGCGTGATGGTGTCGCCGACCAGGAACGGCGTCAGCGCAAGCTGGTGCTCCATCCGCGCCAGCGCCGCATAGCCGCGCTTGACCTTTTCAGGATCGAGATCGGAGGCCGGCTTCTTCAGGTAGAACATCTGGAAGCGGCAGACGGCGATGTAGGGCTCGTGACTGTATTGTTCCCAGAACAGCCACTCGTCCATCTTCGCTTCCGCGAACGCATCCTGCGGAATGAGACGAGAATCGCGGGCGAGATAGCGGATGATGGCGTTGGATTGCGCCAGCGTGCGGCCGTCGTCGAGTTCGATCGTCGGCACCTGGCCGGCGCCATTGCGCTTGAGAAATTCCGCCGTCCGCGTCTCGCCCTTGAGCGTATCGACCGCCATCCAGGTGTAGGGCAGCGCGAGATGGTCGCATATCCACTTCACCTTCAGGCAATTGCCGGAATTCGTATCGCCGTAGATCTTCATGCGCCGCCCTCGTTAGGGCGGTAGTGCAACAGGCGGCGGCAATTCTGTCAACGGCGCCTGACCGGCGCCGCAAGTCAGAATTTATAGCCGAGGCCGGCCCGCACCGTGTTGATGCTGGTGTCAACCGAAGTGGCAAAGCGCACGTATTCCCATTCCGCGCGCATGAACAGATTCGATATCAGCATTATTTCGGTGCCGAGACCGAACGAATAGCCGTAGATCAAGTGGCTATACTGGGCGTCGGTTGCGCTGATATCGAACGGCACGTTCTGAAAGCCTGGCGCGGCAGCCGGATTGACCTGAGTTCCGAAAACACGGGCGGTGCGAATGATATCGGCCTGCCCTAGCGCTATGCCGGCAAACATATAAGGGAGAAACGAACCGCACGCGTAGCCGCCGCGGACCCGAAGCGTTCCCATGTCGGAAATATTCATCTGCGCAGTCCCTTGATAGGTCGCGCCAACCGTGTACCCGGAAGGAAGCGTAAAGAACCGCGACATGCTGCCGGTCTGCGAACCGCCGAACTTGCCGTGCGTGTAATTCAATTCAACGCCCACGACGACGTCGGTCCACTGGAAATTGTAACCGACGAATCCGCCAAACCCCTCTCCGTGGGCGGAAACTTTTCCCATGACCGGCCACTGGGATATTTGCTGGACCTGCTCCATCTCAAGGCCGTCCATGAGGCGCGCCGCGATGGTCCTCGTCGAACCTGCGAAATTCATGTCTGAGGTGCCATAGGCGGCGTGTCCACCGATGTAGCCGCCTTGCCAGTTCACTGTGCTGGTGCTCAGCCCGTCGGTGAAACCACCGCGGAGAAACGGCAGGTCAGCCGCCTGCGCACCGCTTACCGCTCCACACATCACCGCCATCAACAAAAAACGACGCATCGCAACGCTCCATCGGAAAACTCTGAACTTGGCGCTGATCATCGCCTGTTAACCTTAACCAATGGTTGTTGCGCCTTCCGATTGGCGCAATCTCGCCGGAAAGCAGGCAAACATTTTTCGCGGTCGCAGCTCTGCATCGCGATCCGTCAAAAGCAAACGGCGCGGGAAGAGCTCCCGCGCCGTCTGCAAATGTTAACGAATGAAGGTCGCGATTAACCTTTGCGGATCAGCGGCGGCGGTGCGTAGACCTCCGGGCTGGTCAGATCCCAACGCACGCCAAGCTTGACGTCATGCGAGGTGATGTCCTTGATCTTGATCGACGATGCACCTGAGATGCTGTTGTCGAACGCACGGAAGTTGCCGGGGGCTGCATCGCCGAGATTCATGTAGCTGTAGGCGAGTTCGACGGTAAACGCTGGACTGACCTTGTAGGCGAGACCGGCATGGGCCGCCCAGGCCAAATTCCACTTCCCATTGTCGGCGAAGTAGGTAACGCTGTTCGACAGGGCGCCTGCGGTGTAGCGAACGCCGTCGTCGCGGAAGCCGCTGAGCTTGTTGTACGACCCACCGACACCGGCGCCGATGAACGGCGTGATGCACCACCAGGTTCCGAGGTCGACATAGGCATTCGCCATGACAACCCACTCGGATTTGCTGCCGGTGTAGTTATTGACTCCGATGTCGTCGGGCCCGAGGACGACCGTGTCCGAGCCGTGGAGGTTGGCGCGACCGCGGTATTGGCCGATCACGTCCGCACGGAACCAGTTGTTGAAGCGATAGCCGACACCGAGGTCGAATAGCATCGAGCTGTCGAAGCCTAGACCCACGGTCGTCGTTGGAAAGGTCTGCGCAGTCAAGCTGTCAATTCTCTTCGCGCTCTGATTGGTCATGCCGATGTCGCCGCGCAGATACCAGCCGCCGAAATCCTCGACCACCGGGGCCGGAGCATAAGGAGGCGGCGCAATCGCCATGTCGGCGGCAAACGCCGCCTGGGACAACAAAGTGGCCGCACCGGCGGCAATGAAAGACTTAACGCTACGCATGGGCTCGTCCTTTTGTCCGGTGAGGCTGACTGCAAAAGGCCCCACTTCAAAAATCCACGGACGGACGATGGCATTAAATGCTTAAACGGCGCTTAACCCTAATTTTTAAGGTTGACAATCTATGACTTTTTCCCGCGCTGTTGCGACACGAGTCTCGGTGCGTTTGCAACACGAATAATAATGGGCGAAACCGCCATACGTCCTAACGATGTATTGAGAAGAATCCGCGCCACCGCACCGTTAAGAATTTGTTGATGTAGCGAGCTTCCGCCCTCGCCTCGCGCAAACGCGTCAGCGCGCGTGCTTCGGCATCTTCGGCAAGAACACTGCGAGCAGGCCGAGCGCGGGCAGGAATGCGCAGAGGTGATAGACGAAGGCGATGCCGGTGTGGTCGGCAAGCTTGCCGAGCACCGCCGCGCCAAGTCCGCCGATGCCGAAGGCGACGCCGAAGAACACGCCGGAGATCATCCCGAAGCGATGCGGCATCAGTTCTTGCGCAAACACGATGATCGACGACGTCGCTGACGAAATGATCAGGCCGATGATCACCGTCAGCACCGCGCTGCCGACGAGGCCGGCATAGGGCAGCGCCAGCGTGAACGGCAGCGCGCCGAGGATCGAGAACCAGATCACGTATTTGCGCCCGAAGCGATCTCCGAGCGGCCCGCCGAAAAATGCGCCCACCGCATTGGCGGCAAGAAACAGGAACAGGTAGAGCTGGGCTGCCTGCGTCGACACCTGAAACTTTTCGATCAGATAGAAGATGTAATAGCTCGACAGGCTCGACACATAAAGCTGCTTCGAGAACAACAGCGCAACCAGCACTGCGAGCGCGATTCTGACGCGCCGGGAATCCGGCAGGTCCGGATGACGTTCCACCCCCGCCGTTTTCTTCGTCGTGATCTGCGGCTTGTACCAGACGCCGATCCGCCACAGGATCACGATCGCCAGAAACGCGATCGACGAGAACCAGGCGATCGAGGGCTGGCCGAACGGTACCACGATCAGCGCCGCCAGCACCGGTCCCATCGACGTGCCGAAACTGCCGCCAAGCTGAAACACCGACTGCGCGAAGCCGTAGCGCCCGCCGGACGCCAGCCGCGCAATCCGTGCCGACTCCGGGTGAAACACCGCAGACCCCAGTCCGACCAGCGCCGCCGCGATCAGGATGATCGGATAGAGATGCGCGGCGCTGAGCAACAGCAAGCCGAAAAACGTAAAGCCCATGCCGATCGCAAGCGAGAACGGCTGCGCCTTCTTGTCGGTGAAGTGCCCGACGACGGGCTGCAGCAGCGACGCGGTGAACTGGAACGCCAGCGTGATCATGCCGATCTGCGCGTAGTCGAGGGCGTAAGCATCCTTCAGGATCGGATAGACCGAGGCGATCAACGACTGCATGGTGTCGTTGAGGAAATGCGAGAAGCTGATGCCGGCCAGCACGACATACGCCGGCCCCGCCACGGCCGCTTTCGCAGCGAGCCCCGGCGCCGCGTCCGGCACGACCACCGGCGCGGTCGCGGTTTCCTCAGTTACGATGACGGGCTTGTTCAACGGCGCATTCCCGAAAAGGATTCGCTGACGCAATGCCGCGTTTTACGTCGCCCGCCCGGTTGCGACCAGCAGCAATAGCCGATAGCTGCGATGCGCTCCTGCGCACCGCCGATCAGCAATCACGTGTCCTTTGGATAAAGCGTGCTTATGCCGCCGCAGCGTGGCCGAGCGCGTTGACGATCTGGTCGACGACTTCCTCGACCAGGAGGCGGTCGTCGCCCTCGCCCATCACGCGGATCACAGGCTCGGTGCCGGACGAACGCACTAGCAACCGGCCATGGCCGTTGAGACGATTCTCGCCGTCCATGATCGCCGATTTGACCTCGGCGTGGTCGAGCGGCTTGCCGGAGCGATAGCGTACGTTCTTCAGTATCTGCGGCAGCGGATCGAAGCGGTGACAGACCTCCGACACCGGGCGGCCAAGCTTTTGCACAACGGCCAGCACCTGCAGCGCGGCGACGAAGCCGTCGCCTGTCGTGGCGTAGTCGGAGAGGATGATATGGCCCGATGGCTCGCCGCCGAGATTGTAGCCCTGCGACAGCATCTGCTCGAGCACGTAGCGGTCGCCGACCGGCGTGCGCACCATGCCGATGCCCTGCCCCTCGAGGAAGCGCTCGAGCCCGAGATTCGACATCACGGTAGCGACGATGCCGGGCTTGGCGAGGCGGCCGTCTTCCTTCCAGCTTTGCGCAATCACGGCGAGCAACTGGTCGCCGTCGACGACGTGGCCGCGCTCGTCGACCAGGATGACGCGGTCGGCGTCACCATCGAGCGCAATGCCGATATCGGCACGCATCTCGCGCACCTTCCTGGCGAGCGCCTCCGGCGAGGTCGAGCCGCACTCCTTGTTGATGTTGAAGCCATCGGGTTCGACGCCGATCGCGATTACGTCGGCGCCAAGCTCCCACAGCGCTTCCGGTACCACCTTGTAGGCCGCGCCGTGCGCGCAATCGATCACGACGCGCAGGCCGTCGAGCGAGAGCTCGCGCGGCAACGTGCGCTTGGCGAATTCGATATAGCGGTCGTGGACGCCGTCGATACGGCGGGCGCGCCCGAGACTCGCGCTCTGCGCCAAGCGGCGGTCGATCGGCTCGTCGAGCAATTGCTCGATCTGCTTTTCGACGTCGTCGGACAGTTTGAAGCCCTGCGGACCGAACAGCTTGATGCCGTTGTCCTCGAACAGATTGTGCGACGCTGAAATCATCACGCCGAGATCGGCGCGCATCGACTTGGTCAGCATCGCGACCGCCGGCGTCGGCATCGGGCCGAGCAGCAGCACGTCCATGCCGACCGAGGTAAATCCGGCCACCATGGCGTATTCGATCATATAGCCGGAGAGCCGCGTATCCTTGCCGATGACGACGCGGTGGCGGTGATCGCCACGCTGAAACACCAGGCCGGCCGCCTGCCCCACCTTGAGCGCGAGCTCCGGCGTGATCAAACCATTGGCGCGGCCCCGAATTCCGTCGGTACCGAAATATTTGCGGCTCATGTGACCCCCAGCCTTTCCGGGACTTCTTCAAGGCCTTGCGGCCACGAATCCCGAACGCCTCCATCGTAGCGTGCTGGGGGTTATAATCCTTCGCCCGCTAAAATGGCTTCAAAAAATATGATGAATCATTACGGCCATTGGCGGCCAAAAGGCAATAATTCACGCCAGGCAGCCATCGGCCTGCCGGCTCAACCGCTCCGCTTGACGTGCTGGTCTCCTTTCGAAGGCGGCGGCTGGGTGACATTGACCGGGTCGGATGCCGGAAAGGTCTCCTCCAGCCCCTCGTCCAGAGCGTCGTCGAGCCGGCGTTTTTCCTCGCGATCGGCCGGGCCGGTCTCGACGGGGGCGGCTTTGCGCGGTCCGGTCATGGGATATCCTCCCGGGAGTGGCGCCGAGACGCGATTTGGCTGGCCATCCAACCATGCTAGATGACGACGCAGCGAAGAAGTTCAAGAAGGGCCGGGACGTCCATGAAGCATATCACCTGCATTGAGGATCTGCGCCAGTTGCACAAGCGCAGGGTTCCCAAGGCGTTTTTCGACTACGTCGACCGCGGCTCCTACACCGAGGACACGCTGCGGGCCAATTCGGAGGATCTGCAGCAGATCAAGTTCCGCCAGCGCATCCTGGTCGATGTCTCCAAGCGCGATCTCTCCACGACGATCCTCGGCGAGCCGGCCGCGATGCCCTTGATTCTTGCCCCGGTCGGCCTGCTCGGCATGCAGCATGGCGACGGCGAGATTCATGCCTGCCGCGCCGCGCAGGCCGCCGGCATTCCCTTCACCCAAAGCACAATGTCGATCTGCTCGATCGAGGATATCGCAGCTAGCGTCGACAAGCCGTTCTGGTTCCAACTCTACGTGATGAAGGACCGCGGCTTCATCAAATCGCTGATCGAGCGCGCCATTGCGGCGAAATGCTCGGCGCTGGTGCTGACCGTCGATTTGCAGGTGATCGGCCAGCGCCATCAGGATATCAAGAACGGCATGACGGTGCCGCCGGAATGGTCGCTGTCGAAGCTGATCGATTTCGCCAGCAAGCCGTCATGGGTCGCGGGCGTGCTGCGCGGCAAGCGCCGCACCTTCGGCAACATTGTCGGCCACGTCAAAGGCACCGAGGATCTCACCAAACTCTCGGAGTGGACCGCGTCGCAATTCGATACCTCGCTGAACTGGAAGGACATCGACTGGATTCGCTCGATCTGGCCGGGCAAGCTGATCCTCAAAGGCATTCTCGACGTCGAGGACGCCGAAATCGCGGCCAAGACCGGCGCGCAGGCGATTGTGGTTTCCAACCATGGCGGCCGCCAGCTCGACGGCGCGCCGTCCTCGATCGAGGTGCTGCCCGAAATCGTCGATACCATCGGCTCGAAGATGGAAATCATGTTCGACGGCGGCATCCGCTCCGGCCAGGACGTGGTGCGCGCGCTCGCGCTCGGCGCCAAATCATGCATGATCGGCCGCGCCTATGCCTATGGCCTAGGGGCTGGCGGCGAAGCCGGCGTCGCCAAGGCGCTCGACATCCTGGCTAAGGAAATGCTCACCACGATGGGGCTGTGCGGCGTCAATACGATTGCCGAGATCGACGATCGCGTACTGGCGGTGTAGCGACGGATCAAACTCTCTCGTCGTCCCGGCGAACGCCGGGACCCATACGCCGCGGCCCTTCGGTTAGGCGATGTGGTGGATGCCTTCCATCTGCAATAGGCAATTGTGGTTATGGGTCCCCGCGTTCGCGGGGACGACGTGGGGATGGAGCGACGCACACTCACATCGGCGGTGTGATCCCGTCACGGCCGACATTGACGCGCGCGGCTTCCAGCGTGCCGTCGTCCTTCTTCACCGCGCCGAAGATGATGATCTTGGCGCCCGGCTTCAGCTCGGACTTGTCGCCGGCGACGAAGGTGACGATCGGCGTATCCGGCGGCACCACGACTTTCTTTTCGCCGTCTTTGTATTTGACCAAAATATTCTGGCCATCGGTGCCCTTCACCGTCTGGGCGACGGTGGCGTTGGTCATGGTCGAGTTCGGGCGTTGATCCCACGGCCGAAAACCTTCGGCCGCGCCGCGCTGGTTCTCCGGAAAAATATGCACCGCGACCGCTTTCTGGGTGCCGTCCGGCTCCGGCATGCCAGTGACGCCGATGTAGGAGCCTTCCTTGATCTCGGACAGCGCGGTCTTCGCCACGCCGAACACGGCGACATTGTCGGTGAGACGGACCTTCATGTCGGCGCCCTCGCGCGACTTGACCGACAGCATGGGCCCGTCGACGGCCTCGATGGTGCCGCGAATGCGCACTGTCGGTGGCTGCTGTGCCCAGGCCTCCGCGGCAAACAGCGCGACAAGGCCCAGCGAGGCCGCAAACCCGCGCGGCCATGAAGAAGATTTCAGCATGGTGTTCCTCCCGAGATGTATTGGCGCCTAACTCAACGCAAACACCGCACGGAGGTAGCTATTCCAGTAGGCGGCTTCACATCGGCGGGGTCAGGCCGTCGCGGCCGACGCTGACGCGGCTGGTCTCGAGTGAGCCGTCCGGCAGCTTCTTCATGAATGCGATCACCTTGGCGCCGGGCTTGAGGTCCGATTTGTCGGCGGGAACGTAGGTCACGACCGGCGTCTCTGGAGAGACCACGACTTTCTTCTCGCCGCCTTTGTATTTGATCGTCAGGGCGTGGCCGTCATTGCCGACCACGGAATCCGCGACCGTCGCGTTGGTCATCGTGGAGTTCGGACGTAGATCATAGGGCCGCGAGCCCTCGCCGGTGCCGCGCATCGCTTCCGGAAACACATGCACTTCCACCGCGTTCTGGCTGCCGTCTGGTCCCGGCACTGTGGTGGTGCCAATGAAGGATCCGACCTTGATGTCGGACAGCGAGATCTTACTGATCCCGATGACGTTGACATCGCCGGTCATGTGCAGCCTGACGTCGTCGCCGCCGCGGGACTTCACCGCGAGCACGTCACCATCGACGGCTTCGATGGTGCCGCGGACGCGCGTCGGCGTCGGTGGCTGCTGGGCGATCGCGTAAAGCGTGGAGCCCGCCACCATCGCGACGGCGACAAGCGGGCGAACGAGCTGAAAATGACGGACGGGCATGCTAGGGTCTCCAATAGTGGCACTGACGTAGCCATTGACCCCGGCCTTTCAAAAAAATTCCGGCTCAAGATTCCGCGATCAGCCGATCATGTATTCGTGAGATCGGCTTCGACGAGCGCACGAAGCTCCGGCGTCACCTCGGGGCGCCGTCCGAACCACAGTTCGAATCCCCGCACCGCCTGATGCAAGAGCATGCCGAGCCCATCGGCGGTCTTCAGCCCGCGCGCGCGTGCAGCGGTCAGCAGCGGCGTGTCGAGCGGCACATAAACGAGATCGGCAACGACGGCGCGTGACGGCAGCCGGCCGACATCGAGTTCGAGCGGCGGCTGCCCCTTCATGCCGAGCGAGGTCGTATTCACCAGAAGTCCGGCGCGCGGCAGGAGATCGCCGAGCGCATCCCACGCCACGGGCAACACGTTCGCGCCGAACTGATCCGCCAACGCGCTCGCGCGCGCCATGGTGCGATTGACGAGATGAATGCGCTTGATGCCGCGTTCGCGCAGGCCAAACACGACAGCGCGTGACGAACCGCCGGCGCCCAGCACCAGTGCATCCTCTGCCTGGTCCCAGCCGCCGGCGCAGGCGTCGAGATTGTTGATAAAGCCTTCGACGTCGGTATTGGTCGAGCACAATTCGCCGTCTGCGAACCACAGCGTGTTGGCGGCGCCGACTGCGCGGGCGCGCTCGTCCGGCTTCGACAGCGCAAGCGCGCGCTCCTTGTGCGGAATGGTGACGTTGGCGCCGACGAAGCCGCGGTGCGACAGGCGGAAGATGAAATCCTTGAACTCGTCGGGCGGCACCGCCTCGATGACGTAGCCGCCCTCGATGCCGAGCGTGCGCAGCCAGTAATGATGGATCAGCGGCGAGCGCGAATGCGCGGCCGGCCATCCGATCAGGCACGCGGCGGGGGATTTAGGCACGATCGTTCTCGGCGGCGCGGACAGGCATGGTTTCCTTCCAAAATTCTTGCAAAATTCTTGGAAGGCGATCCATTTCGTGTCCCGCCAGCCGTGTCAAGCACGCGGGCCGGTGCTCTCCCTCTCCCTCTCCCCGTCCTTCACGGGGGGAGGGAGACGCACAGCTACGCCGCGACGCGATGCGCGGCGATGATCTGGTCGGCGGCGCGGCCGGTGACCTCGGCCATGCGGTCGAACTGGCGGGTGAAACCGCCGGCGCCGGCGGTGGCCGAGCGCAACTCCACGATCAGATCGCCGATCTCCGCCTCCGGCATGGTGGCGCGGACGCAGTCCCATGCCGGCCAGCCCTCGCGGGTGTCGAAGCCGAGAATCTGGCCGCGTCGCGCCGACAGGATCGCGTTGATCTTCGCCGTCGCCTCCGTCGGGCAGACGATCTCCACCATGTGGATCGGCTCCAGCAGCACCGGTTGACACTGCGGCAGCGCCTCGGTCATGCCGACACGGGCCGCGGTGCGGAACGCGAGATCGGACGAATCGACGCTGTGATAGGAGCCATCGATGAGCGTGACCTCGACATCGATGACGGGAAAACCGAGCGGACCCTTGGCGAGGCCGTCGACCACGCCCTCTTCCACCGCGCCGATATAATTTTTCGGCACCGCGCCGCCGACCACCTTTTCGTGGAACTCGAAGCCCGAGCCGCGCGGCATCGGTTTGATTTCCAGCACCACGTCGCCGAACTGGCCGTGGCCGCCGGATTGCTTCTTGTGGCGGCCGCGCTGGGTGATCGGTTTGCGGATGGTCTCCTGATAGCCGATCGCCGGCGGCTGCGATTTGACGTTGACGCCGAAGCGGTCGCGCAGACGCTCGAGCGCGACGCGCAGATGCATCTCGCCCTGCCCCCACAGCACGATATCGTGGGTGCGCTGGTTCTGGATCATCGTCAGCGACGGATCTTCCTCGTTCAGCCGCAGCAGCGCCTGGCCCAGCTTGACGTCGTCCTTGCGATCGGCCGCCGATAGCGACATGGCAAGCACCGGCGGTGTCGGCGCGATCTGCACCAGTGCCGCCGGCGCGGCCTTGCCGCTGGACAGCGTATCGCCGGTCTTGATCGCGTCGAGCTTGCCGAGCGCGATCGTCTCGCCGGCTTCCGCCGCAGAGCGCTTGGTATCGTGCGCGCCGTTGACCGCGAGAATGCCGGACACCCGTCCGGCTTCGCCGGAGGACGATTGCAGCGTCGCGCCGTCATCGAGGTGGCCGGCGAGCAGCCGCGTCAGCGACAGCTTGCCGCCGTGCTGCAGATGCAGCGTCTTGAACACATAGACCAGCGCCTCCTTTTGCGACGATGCGCCGAGGCGTTTCGCCGTTTCAACAACGCCGGGCGATTCATGCCGCAGCGCCTTCATCAGCCGCAGCACGCCGTTCTCGCGGCTCGCGGCGCCCAGCAGAACCGGACAGATCAGCCCTTCGCGCAATTCGCGGGCGAGATCGTCGAACACCGCGTCGCGCGGCGGCTGGATGTCTTCCAGCAACTGCTCCATCAACGCGTCGTCATGATCGGCGAGCTTTTCAAGCATCGAGAAGCGCGCTTCCTTCTCTCGGTCGAGATCGCCGCCTTGCAGCGCGATCACCTCGGAAGGCTTGTGCTCGCGATAAACAAAGGCGCGCTCCAGTGCGAGGTCGACAAAGCCTTCGATCAAGTCGCCGTTCCAGATCGGAATCTGCCGCAGCACCAGCGGCACGCGCGAGGCCGGCTGCAGGGTTGCCAGCGTTTCGCGGATGCGCTTGTTGGCGCGGTCGATCTTGTTCAAAAACAGAAAACGCGGAATGCCGAGATCTTCCAGCTCGCGCAGGATGATCTGCAGTTGCGGCAGCTTCTTCTCGTCCGCCTCGCAGACCACGACCGCGGCATCGACCGCGGGCAACGCGGCGCGCATGTCATGCGCGAACTCGACCGAGCCGGGACAATCGATAAAGGTGTAACTGTCGCCCATGAAGGTGGTGGTGGCGGCGCTCAAGGCCACGCCCATCTTGTGATGGCGCGCTTCGGGGCTGGCATCGCCGACGGAAGTTCCGGCATCGACGCTGCCGGCACTTTTAATGGCGCCCGTTCGCGCCAGTATTGCTTCTAGAAGTGTGGTTTTACCGCTCTGGAAAGGGCCCACCAGTGCAATGCACCGTGGACCTTGGGGACTTCTGACGTCTTGTCCCATTGCCGCCTCCCTGTTTTGGAGCTCGGCCCGTGATTGGGTCGGCGACCTCTGATGCTCCGCCTGTCGCAACGATTTGGCAAGCGGGAAAACATCGCTGCGGTGCGAGGCGGGGTGTTCGGGGCGCCAGCCGCCGTCATTGCGAGTGAAGCGAAGCAAATCCACCTTCCCACTCGGGAAATTGCTTCGCAATGACGGGGAGAAAGGCGTGATTAACAATTAACGCCCCGGCCTGAGTTCCAAACTTTCCAATCCGGCAGCAATGCTGACGCCTACCTGACCCTGCACGCTCAAGGGCTACAGCGCGATCGAATTGGCGGAGCCGCCGACGTTGCCACGGCGCTCAGCACCCGCAGGAGCGCAGCGAAATGCGGGACAAGAACCAACCAAGGAGCCCCGGATGTCGCGATGCTCATCCGGCTACGTTCGATGGGCCGGAGCCGCAATCGATGAACTCCGCAACGAGGCCCAGTTGGCCGCTCCAGGCTCGGTAGATGGGCAGTGCCGGTCAACATATGGCCTGACCCCTTCAACATCATCGTTGCAATGTGGCGGCTTCGTTCCTGAATGTGCGGAAAATCGAGGTCACCCCAGATCACAAGCGATGGTGCTGATATCTCGCGCAAACGATGGAAGGTGGGCACGACATCGAGGTTCGACCCGGCCGGCGGCGACCGTAGCGCAATGGCGTTCATGTCGAGGAACAGCCGGCGCGCCTCACCTGTGACACGCTCCTCTGGCTGCAGTGGACCGTCCAGCCAAAGATGAGCCTTGATTGCGTTCACGCGATCCAAATCGCCGGCTTGCTCGGCGTCCTTGAGCTGGGCCATCAAGCCCTCGATCTCAGGCGGATAGATCGGCTCAGGCGCGCCGCTCACGGCGGGCGCAATGAGAACGAGCGCGCGGACATAGGATGGATGCAGAAGAGCAGTGTCGAGCGCGATCCGTCCACCCTGAGAGCATCCAACAAGGATCGTCGGCGCGCCGTTCCCGACGGCGTCAATCACCGCCAGCAAATCCGCGACTGCAGAAAAGTCCTCCTTTTCCGCGCGAGTCTCGCCAAAGCCCCGGCCGATCGTACGCGATCGCCTTGTTGCTTGCGCCGAGTGCATCCAGTTGCGCGCGCCACATGCGACTATCGCAGACCGCGGCATGCAGAAAGACGACTGGGTCGCCGCGGCCGACGACTGTTGCGGCCAACCTGGCTTGGCCGGACGCAATCTGATGATTCGAAATCATGACTGATGCCGGCCCCGTTGGCTCGCAATGATGGAGATAAGCCGCCCCGATCAGCGCCCCGGCCGGAGTTCCAGACTTTCCAATCCGGCGGCGATGCTGACCCCTACCTGGCCTTGCAGGCTGAGCGGCTGCAGTGCGATCGAATTCGCGGAGCCACCGACCAGTACGTTGCCGCCGACACCGACGCCCAGCGTCGCGCTGCCTTGCGCGCCGACATAATCGCCGGAAAGGCCGCCCGGCCCGAGCCGCGCGACAGGTGCGAACACGGCCCAGGCCAGCGCCGATTCCTGGGTGATGCCGAGATCGAGTCCGACTTTGCGGATGGTGGCGACATAGCGATCTTCCGGCATCCCTTCTGCGCGCAGCACGCAACCGAGGTGAGTGACGGAACCGACGACGAAACCGACACTGGCGCCGCCGCGACACTCCAGCACGCCGACCTGCACGCGCTGCCCCTGCTGCGCATTGGCGCCGATGGATGAAGCCAGCGTAGCGAGAACGGCAGCGGCGAGGATGAAGGAACGACGCATGAAGTAAGCTCCGGAAAGAAAGCGATGCGAGCAAAGAATGCAAATCGGAGCGCCGTGCCCGCGGCGCTTGCCGTTCTATGCCACAACATCACAGGTAGTACCAGAATGGCGGAAGCGCGAAGCGACGAACTATGGTGCGCAAATTACGCACCTGAGAATCTCGAGATTCCGGGTTCGATGCTGCGCATCGGCCCGGAATGACATCAACAAAAAAGGCCCGCTTACGCGGGCCTTTTCCTTAACGTCATCCTCAACCGCGGCGGTGATGTCGGCGATGGTGCCGGCGCGGGCCGAACTGCACCGGTTGCAGCTCGAGGCCGGCGATGCCGGCGGCGACGTTCAATCCGGTCTGGCCTTGCAGGCTGATCGGCTGCAGCGCATAGGCATTCGCCGGACCACCCACCAGGAAGTTGCCGCCGCCGCCGACGCCGATCGATGCATTGGCGCCGACGCCACCATAGCTGCCGGCGAGTTCGCCGCGCCCGAGCCGGCTGTTCGGCGCACTGACCGCCCACGACAACTGGGTCTGCTCGGTGACGCCGAGATCGAGACCGATGCGCTGCACCTTGGCGATGTAGGGTTCAGGCCGGCGGCCTTCGCTGCGGAACACGCATTCGAGGCTCGTCACCGAACCGACCACGAAGCCCACATTCTGGCCGCCCTGACATTGCAGGATGCCGGCGCGAACCGGCGGCGCCGCGTCGGCGCTTGCGATCGGCGCGATCAGTGCCGCCGCGGCGAGTGTCAATGTCAGGAGTCGCATGTATCCCAGTCTCCGCATGTTGATGAACAAATTTAGCGGAGCGGACAGGATGGAAGTGCCGTGTCGAAAACATGGCGCTTCATCAAGAAGCCGTCAAAACATTGCGTGTTTGTTCACCCGCGATGTGATTTGACGGCCGTCCCTTTGACGCGATTGCTGGTCGCGAACCGCGGCCCGTCCCCGCATCAACTGCGGAGCGGGCTTGCGCGGCGAAACGCTTATCTCAAGTTGCCGCAGAAGCGTTGGATGCGCTTGCAGGCATCTTCGAGGTCGGAGGTCTTGGTCGCGTAGGAGATGCGGAACGCCGGGCCGAGACCGAACGCGGATCCCTGCACGACGGCGACGCCTTCGCTCTCCAGCAATTCCGTGACAAAATCCTCGTCATTGCCAATCACCTTGCCTGACGGCGAGGTCTTGCCGATGGTGCCGGCGCAGGACGGATAGACGTAGAACGCGCCTTCCGGTCGCGGACATTCGATGCCCTTGGCCTGGTTCAGCATCGAAACCACGAGGTCGCGGCGCTCCTTGAACATCTTGTTATGCACCGGGATGAAATCCTGCGGACCGTTCAACGCTTCGACGGACGCCCACTGCGCGATCGACGACGGGTTCGATGTCGATTGCGACTGGATGGTCGCCATCGCCTTGATCAGGTCGGCCGGGCCGCCGGCGTAACCGATGCGCCAGCCGGTCATGCAATAGGCCTTCGACACGCCGTTCACTGTCAGGGTGCGCTCGTAGAGTTTCGGCTCGACCTGCGCAGGCGTCGCGAACTGGAAGTCGTCATAGACCAGATGCTCGTACATGTCGTCGGTCATCACCCAGACATGCGGATGCTTCACCAGTACGTCGGTGATCGCCTTGAGTTCGGCGCGCGTGTACGCGGCACCGGTCGGGTTCGACGGCGAGCACAGGATGATCCATTTGGTCTTCGGCGTGATTGCCTTTTCCAGATCCTCGGGCCGCAGCTTGAAGCCGCTCGACGCCGGGCACACGACGGGGACCGACTCGCCGCCGGCCAGCGCCACCATTTCCGGGTAGCTCACCCAGTACGGCGCCGGGATGATCACCTCGTCGCCGGGATTGAGGGTTGCCATCAGCGCATTGTAGAGCACCTGCTTGCCGCCGGTGCCGACGATGATCTGGTTCGGCTTGTAGGTCAGGCCGTTCTCGCGCCGGAACTTGTTGATGATGGCTTCCTTCAGCTCCGGAATGCCGCCGACATCGGTGTACTTGGTCTTGCCGGCCTCGATGGCGCGGATCGCCGCCAGCTTGATGTTGGCCGGCGTGTCGAAATCCGGCTCGCCGGCGCCGAGGCCGATGACGTTGCGGCCCGCCGCTTTCAGCGCGCGCGCCTTGTCCGTGACCGCGATGGTCGCGGACGGCTTCACACGGGCGAGGGCGGCGGACAGGAAGGGCATCATGATCTCCTGGCAAACGTCGTGACTTCCGAAATTCACGACTCTTTTTGATGGGAACGCCGCACCCTAAGGCGCTGCGCGCTGCATCGCAAGAAGCTTGGCCGGACACAGGCCAAACTTTGGGGAACGTTGCGCGGGCTCGGTACGATCGGAGCAATCCGAACGCAATATTCGCAAAGTTCCGCGGGCCGAATTGACTCATATCTGACAAGCCGCGGATCGGGCAGAGAGCACAACTCCCGGAGCGGCTGACAGCCGAGCGCCACCGTCCCTCGAGGGCCAAAGCGAAGCCGCAAGGTTCAACGCCAAGCTGTGTCTCCGCGATCTGCATCCGCTCTCGATGATGGCCCGCGAAGTCACTTTCGTAGGTATGATGGCCACGGTGCCCGATCCTTCAGTCCCGGCTCTGCGCCGCGTCACCGCCTGCCGCGTCGCGTCCGGAACACGAAAGCTTTTGGGTCAACGACTGATCTCCGTTCCCCGGGCGCAGCGGTGCGCTGCAGAGCCGGGCCCACGCGCCGGATCCACAGTCATCACCCCGCGGCGGGACGTAGCCAGCTTCGTCGCGCAGGATTGAATCGATCCGCTCGTCCGCTCCCGACCATGTGATGCGTTGCCTGACAGAGTCGTGGCATGGCATGCTGCGCGCGTGCAGTGCGGTAGAGGTTTTCGACTTTTTCCATTCCGCGGGTCTTGCGACGCATTCGTATCGGCATCATTGTTTAGCCGTGTTGCGGCGCGAAGGCTTACCGCAGTTCGCTCCCCGCGCGCGCCCCTCGACGTCTGTGAACCCAACGACAATGTACAAGCTCTATTCGATGCAGCGCTCCGGCAACAGCTACAAGGTCCGCCTTGCGCTGGCGCTGCTCAACGCGCCCTATGAGGCAATCGAAGTCGACATTCTCCGCGGCGAAAGCCGCACGCCGGAATTTCTGGAGAAGAACCCGAGCGGGCAGGTGCCGCTGTTGGAAGTCGCCGAAGGACGCTACCTCGCCGAGTCCAACGCCATTCTCTGGTATGTTTGCGGCGGCACGTCACTGGCCCCCGAGTCGCGCGTCGAGCGCGCCGAAGCGCTGCAATGGATGTTCTTCGAACAGCACGCGCTGGAGCCCAATATCGGCGCCGCTTATTTCTGGCTGTCGCTGGTCAAGGGCGGCCGCGACCTGCAGACCCATGCGCTGGAGGACTGGATGGAGCGCGGCTATGCCGCGCTTCAGGTGATGGAAAACCATCTCAAGACCCGCGCCTATTTCGCGGCCGGTCAACTCACGGTCGCCGATATCGCACTGTACGGCTACACCCATGTCGCCGACCGCTGCGACTACGACCTCGCGACCTTCCCCGCCATCCGCGCCTGGCTGCGGCGGGTCGAACAGACGCCCGGCTTCGTAACGATGGACTGGCAGCCGGTCGATGACCAGGCCGACGTCGCCGCCGGCGCATAGCCACCCTCGCTCTTCTCACTTTCGCGCGAGCACCCCGCCAAAAGTTAACAATAGCGGGCATAATGTTAACCTTTGCCGTGATTCTGCCATTTTAAGCGATTGGTCGCCGCAATGTTGCCGGTGATCGCTGCAAGATTTTCCCGACGTCGTGAGTCGCGGGTGATTCGTCCCGCGTTACAAGGATTTAGCCTATGATGCGGTCACCCGGTGCGGTCGGCTTCGAGAGCAGCCGCGCGCCCGTCGCTTCTTCCCGGTTGCTTGGTGCCATCGCCACCTCGCTTGCGATCGGCACGCTATCGCTTTGCCTCGTGGTCACCCTGACGGTGCTATCGATCAAGGCCACCGTCGCGATGCCCATTCCGTGACAGGTCCAGCCTTTTGTTTGCATCATTGGACTAGCGAAGCGCGATGATCAGCATCGCGATGTAGACCAAAATGAAGACACCCGTCGGCCTTGTGACCGTCGCCTTGACGGTAGCGATCCTGCTCGCCGTCTCCTTCCTGATCGCCACCGGCACTCGCGGCGAAGAGCCGGCGTTTGACTCGTCGGCGGGCGAACTCGAGGTGCGCACCATTGCGAGGGGCCTCGTCAATCCGTGGGCGCTGGCATTCCTGCCCAATGGAACGATGCTGGTGACCGAGCGTCCCGGCCGCATGCGCCTCGTCAGCGCGGAGGGCCAGGTTTCGCCGCCGCTCAAGGGCGTGCCTGACGTGTGGGCCTCAGGCCAGGGCGGCCTGCACGATGTCGTCACCGACAAATCCTTTGCGCAGAACCGGACCATCTATTTCTGTTACGCCGAACGGACCGCGGGTGGCGGCCGCACCACGGCTGCGCGCGCGAAACTGAGCGACGACAATGGCCGTCTCGACGAGGTCAAGATCATCTTCCGCCAGCAGGGCCCGCTATCGTCAGGCAATCATTATGGCTGCCGCATCGCGCAGGCCGACGACGGCAATCTGTTCGTGGCGCTCGGCGATCACTTCACCTATCGCGACCAGGCGCAGAATCTCGGCAATCATCTCGGCAAGCTGATCCGCATCGCGCCCGACGGATCGGTACCCCCAGGCAATCCGTTCGCCGGCCGCACTGATGCCAAGCCGGAAATCTGGAGTTACGGGCACCGCAACGTGCAGGCGCTCGCAATCAATCCGGCGAGCGGCGAGCCCTGGGAAATCGAGCACGGACCGCGCGGCGGCGACGAGGTCAATGTCGTCGGCAAGGGCAAGAATTACGGCTGGCCGGTGATCGGCTACGGCATCGATTATTCCGGCGCGAAAATCCACGAGAGCACGGCCAAGGACGGCATGGAGCAGCCGCTCAAATATTGGGTGCCTTCTATCGCGCCGTCAGGCATGGCCTTCTACACCGGAAAGCTGTTTCCGAAATGGAACGGCAGCCTGTTTACCGGCGCGCTGCGCGGCGCAATGTTGGTGCGGCTGACGCTAAACGGCAACGCGGTGACGTCGGAGGAACGCCTGCTGCAGAACCTGCACGAGCGTATCAGGGACGTCCGTCAGGGGCCGGACGGCGCGCTGTGGCTGCTCACAGATAGCTCGAACGGACGGGTATTGCGGGTGGCGCCGGCGGTGAAATGACGACGATCTGAACAAAAGCGCTCACCATTTGTGAAAGATCAAAAACGCGCCGATCGCGATGAAGAGAAAGCCGAGTGCGTGATTCCACCCCAGCGGCTCCTTCAGATAGAGCACCGAGAAGCAGGCGAACACCACCAGCGTGATCACTTCCTGCATGGTCTTGAGCTGCGCCGCCGAGTACACCGCGCTGCCCCAGCGGTTGGCCGGCACCGCCAGCCAGTACTCGATGAAGGCGATCCCCCAGCTCGCCAGCACCACCATTGGCAATGGGCTTTCCTTGAATTTCAGATGGCCGTACCAGGCAAAGGTCATGAAGATGTTGGAAGCAAACAGCATCAGGATCGGCAGCAGCGTCGGCGAAACAGTGGGCATCGATGTCCTCTTGCAAAAATGTCGAGCAGCTCAATGGTCGGGTGCGGTACCACGTTCCTTAACTCGATATCATTTGATTTCAAAAATGCGAAAGTCTTGCGCATGCGAGCAACGCTCTCTTAGGACTGGCGGCAGAAAGGCGTGCACAATCGCAACAATCAGGCATGCTCGCGTCTTATTCCCGGCAAGTAGCGAGAACGGGCATGCAGTTAGACTGGCGCGCAATCTCCGGTCCGGCTCTCACGACAGCGACGGCGATGATCGCCTTCGTTGTCGACCGACACTTCGTTGCAGTCCCCAATCCCGCGCCGCTGTTCGTCTGCATCGTCGCCTTTGCCGCTTCCATCAGCGGCATCGTCTCCGGCATAGCCAGCGCCATCATAGCGGTGGCGTCATCAGCGCTGTTCTTCCTCAACCACCGCGCTACGCCCGGTTACGACATGTCCGACCTGGCGCGCATGCTGCTGCTGGCGGCGACTGCCGGCGGCACCGCGTTGATCACCGGCTTGTTGCGGAAAACATGGGTCGATGCGTTCGCGTGGGAGAAGAAGCATCACGCTACCGCGGAGCGCCTGTCGGCCGCGCTCGATCAGGTCGATATCGGCATCGTGCTGCTCGATTCCGCCACCCGCGCCGAATTCATCAACCGCGCGTTCCGCGATTATTTCAAGCTGTCCGACGAGCAGGCCGACAGCAAGCCGCCCTTCATTGCGCTGATGTATCACGGCCGCGACACCGGCGCCTGGCAACTGCCGGAGGACGAGTTGAGCGCCTTCATTGCCAAGCGCACCGAGATGATACGAACAGGCGATTCCACGCCGATCAACCTCGATCTCGCGGATGGACAGGTGCTGCGCTTCACCTGCACGGCGCTTCCCGACGGCGGACGCATGCTGAGCTACACGCCGGTCACCGACCTCGTTCGCCACACCGACGATCCCGGCAGCGCGGAGTATTATCGCGCGCTGCGCGGCAGCCATCGCAGTCTCGCGAAGCACCTCGGCGCCGCGGAGTAGCGAAGCGATAAGTTGATCGTCTGCTGCCACATCTGTATTAATCAACAGACATCCCTCCTTCCCGTGTCCCTGACGCGCCATCTCTTAACCAAAACGGAATCGCGCATGCCCGGCGACCTCACCATCCGCTTCGTCACCCGCCAGGACTACGCGCAATGGCTACCGCTATGGGACGGCTACAACGCCTTCTATGGCCGTTCGAACGCGACCGCGCTGGCGTCCGAGATCACGGCGATGACATGGGCGCGCTTTTTCGATGCTTATGAGCCGGTGCATGCGCTGGTGGCCGAGAGCGGCGGCGAACTGCTCGGGCTGACGCATTATCTGTTTCACCGTTCTACGACCATGATCGAGCCGAACTGCTACCTGCAGGACCTCTTCACCAGCGCAACAGTGCGCGGCAAGGGCGTCGGCCGTGCGCTCATCGATGGCGTATACGATCAGGCCAGACGCGCAGGATGTTCCCGCGTCTATTGGCAAACGCACGAGACCAACCACACTGCGATGCAGCTCTACGACAAGGTGGCGGACCGCTCCGGCTTCGTCGTGTACCGGAAGATGCTCTGAGGCACGGCTTTCGGCCGGCCTGTGGATAAGTTCTGCCGTCACGCGCGCGTAACAAAGCGCAGCTAGCCTGCCCCTGCGTCTGATCAGGCCCCCCGTCTCAGATCACGCGCCCCAGCGGTCCCCGTCAGTCGCCGCGTCTGACCGGGGCCGCATCTTTTTGTGCCGCATGGCTGCCAAGCGCGGGCGCTGGCCCGCTTTTCTTGCGGGCCGAAGCCACGCGCGCCACAATGCGCCCTCCTCCCGCTCTTCCCACAGGATCGATCCATGCAAATTCGCAACCTCGGCGGCTCCGGCCTGCGTGTTTCCGCCGTCGGCCTCGGCTGCAACAATTTCGGCCAGCGCACCGATCTGGAGACCTCGCGCAAGGTCATCCACAAGGCGATCGACCTCGGCATCACCCTATTCGACACCGCCGACATCTATGCAGGCATGGGCGGCTCCGAGACCGTGCTCGGCACCGTGCTCGGCGACCGCCGCAAGGATATCGTGCTGGCGACGAAGTACGCGAAACCGATGGCGACCGACGGCACCAAGCAGGGCGCCTCGCGCCGCTACATCATGTCCGCGGTCGAGGCCAGCCTGAATCGGCTGAAGACCGATTACATCGATCTCTATCAGCAGCATGAATACGATCCCCTGACGCCGATGGAAGAGACGCTGCGCGCGCTCGACGATCTCGTGCGCCAAGGCAAGGTCCGCTACATCGGCAATTCGAACTTTCCGGCCTGGCGCATCGCGGAGGCCGAAATGATGGCGCGGCAGATGAACGTCAACCGCTTCGTCTCCTGCCAGGATGAATACAGCCTCGTGGTGCGCGGCATCGAGAACGATTTGCTGCCGGCGGCGCAGGAATACAAGCTCGGCCTGCTGCCGTTCTTCCCGCTGGCGAGCGGCCTTCTCACCGGCAAGTACAAGCGCGGCACTGATGCCCCCGCCGACACGCGCTTCGCCAAGGCGCCGGCGCTGAAGGACCGCTACGTCACCGCGCGCAACGAGGATATCGTCGAAAAGCTCCAGACGTTCGCGATGGAGCGCGGCCACACCATGCTCGAACTCGCCTTCTCCTGGCTGGCCCAGCGCCCGCAAGTCGCAAGCGTCATCGCCGGCGCCACCCGCGTCGAACAGGTCGAGCAGAACGTGAAGGCGATCGGCTGGACGCTGAGCGCGGCGGAGATGGCGGAGGTCGATCGGATTACGAATTAGGTCTGGTTCGGTGTCGTCCCTGCGAACGCAGGGACCCATAACCACAAGTGTACGTGGTTATGCCGTGCTGGCTCCCCAGCGTGCTCCAACAATGCCAGCGGTGGTTATGGGTCCCGGCTCAAGGCCGGGACGACACCGTGGGTGGGGCTAGCCTCCTACCCCACCAGCCCCTGCATCGGCTTCACCTTGGCGCTCTCCGGGAACACGCTGTCCGCCAACACCTTCTCAGCCAGCCCGAACTGATCCTTCAGCACGCCTTTCATCACAGCGCGCAGATCGGTGGTCGGCGCGAGGTCGCGGCCCTGATGGAGGCTCGCCGGCTTCAGCCCCGGCCAGTCCGCGATCACCCGCCCGCCGTTCACCGCGCCGCCGGCGAGTAGCGCGACGGTGCCGGTGCCGTGATCCGTGCCTTGCGTGCCGTTGATGCGCGCGGTGCGACCGAACTCGGTCGCGACCACGATCACCGTGTCGCGCCAGCGCGGTCCCAGCGCGGCTTCGAATTCGGCGAGTGCGCCGTCGAGGCCGCCGAGCAGTTGCGCCAGACGGCCGACCGGGCCGCCTTCATTGGCATGCGTGTCCCAGCCGTCGAAGGCGAGTGCGCCGATCCGCGGACCATTGTCGGCCGCCATCAATTGGGCCGCGCCGCGCGCCGCCAGCCGCATCGCGGCCACGCCGCCGGTGCCGGGCTTTGGTTTCATGTCGTCGCCCTGCGCGGCCTTGTCGAGCGCGAGGCCCTGCTTCAGCGCCGAGCCCAGCGCGGCATCGCGGTGAGAATAGAGGTCGAGCAGCCGCATCGCGGTGTCCTCGCTGGCCTGCGGCAACGCGAGCGGCGCCCAGCCGACGGTCGGCGCCGCGCCGCGCAGCACCAGCGGCGTGATCGGGCCGACTGCGAGCCCACTCGTCACCCGCTCGCCCTTCGGCAGACCTTCCAGCGCGCGGTTGAGCCAGCCGGACTGTACCCGGCCGGGGCCCGCAAAGCCGCTTTCGAGCACGTCCTGCCCATCGAAATGCGAACGGTCGCGGTAGGGCGTCGCCACCGCGTGGATCACCGCGGCCTTCTTCTCGCGATACATCCGCGAAAATTCCGGCATCGCCGGATGCAGTGAGAAGAAATTGTCGAGCGGCAGCGCCGCGTTCGATCCGCTCGACGACAACGCGATCGCGCCGTGCAGGCCGGCATAGTCGGGGTCGCCGATTGGTGCGACGGTGGCGAGCCCGTCGAGTGCGCCGCGCAGGATCACGAGCACCAGACGCGGATCGCGGCCGTCGGCCGCGCGCGCGAACTTCGGCAGGTAGGCCCAGGCCGCAAAGGACGCGCCGCCGAGCAGCACGGCCCGCCGCGTCGTCGGCGACGATCGCAGGTCCTCGCAGCAACCCATTGTCGTTTCCATGGACGTCATCTCCTCTGGAATTCCGGCGACATCAACAACAGCGCCAGCGCCTGCTGCCGCGATTCCGCGCGCTCGACGGTCCGCCGTGTCTCCACCGACGCCGTGTCAGCAGCCGCGAGCTCGAGCAGGTCGCGCGGATCGACGCCGTCGGCGAGCCTCGATGCAATCTGGGTAGAGATATCGAGGCGCAGTTTCATGCCCTCCGGCGCCAGCCATGCGGCGTTGGTGTCGGGAAAGCCGTTCGGCCCGGCCGGCGACCATAATGGCTGACCGAGCGCCCTCAGGCCGGCGAGATAGAGGTTGGGATTGTTCGGAATCTGCGCCAGCAGCCGGCCGGCCGCGACGAGAAATTCGTAAGGCGAGCGGATCTTGGTGAGCGGCGCACTCCAGGCCTCGTCGGAATCGACCAGCGCCAGCGCCAGCGCCTTGAGATCGCCGTCGGTTTTCGTGAAGACATCGGCGAGCCGCGCCACCAATGCCTGTGGCGGATCGTCCGCCACGAAATGGCGCGCAAATTTGGTCGCGATGAATTTCGCGGTCGAAGGATGCCGCGCGATATCCGCCAGCACCGCCTCGCCCTGCGCTACGCCTTCGGCATCGTAGACCTTGCCCATCACCCGCTGCGCGCCCGGCTGATGCGCATTGGCATTGAACACGAAGGTGCCGGGCGCGCCGAGCTGGCCCAGCCTTCCCGCATAGGTCCAGCCCGTGATGATGTTCGCCAGCGACGTCACATCGTCCTGCGAATAGCCGCCGCCGACGCCGAGCGTATGCAACTCAAGTATCTCGCGGGCGAGATTTTCATTCAGTCCGCGGTTGCGGTTTTTCCCGGCGCGCGAATCCGGGCCCAGCGATTGCTGGTTATCGAGGAAAAACAGCATCGCCGGATGCTGCTCGACCGCCTTCAGCATATCGGCGAAGCGTCCGAGCACGTGCGGGCGGATCGCCTCGCGCTCGAACGAGCCGGCCCACATCCGCGCCGGCCCGCCCTTGTTGGCGGAAATGCAGAAATGATTCGACCAGAACACGACAAGCCGCTCGGCAAATCCGCCATCGGCGATGACGGCGCGCTGCAGCCGCGCCAGCGCCTCGGCGCGAAAGGTTTTCTGGATGATGTTGAGCGGTTGTGGCGGCGGCTTTGGCGCATTGGGCTGCATCGTTTCCGCCGGTGCCATCGCGCCGGGATTCTCCGCCGGCTTGGCCTGTGACTCCCTGGGTGACTCCTTGGGCGCCATCTCCATGGCGATGCCGTTGAGGGACAGGTTTCGCCGCTGCGCCTTCGCATCTGGTGGCGACGACGCGCCTTCGCCTGCAGCCGGCGGCGCGGCCGATTTGGCAGCCTCGCGGGCCTGCTGGATTTCGAACTGATAGTCGAACACCGCCTTGCCGAGCGCGGGCGTCGACTGCAGCCCCGGCACTTCGAGCAGCACGCGATTGGGACGGCCGAGTTCCGCCTTGACGAAACCGCGCGGATCGGATGCGGCGTCGAGAACATCGCCAGATGCCCCGCCGCGCGCGCCGAAGCCGAAGCGATTGAGCGCAACGAGGGCTGCTTGCGAATCGCGGGCCATCGGATTTCCCTTAGAATTTCCCAAGCGTATAGTGGCGAAGTATAACGCGCCTCAGTGTGAACCCGGGATTAATTCCACGTCAGGATTCAGCCTCGTTGATGACAGATCGTTTGGAAAATGCGCCAGCGCGCCGCCTCGCCTGCACCGGCTGCGGCAACGAATTCGGCTGCAACCTGTCCGGCCCCTGCTGGTGCAACGACGAGACGTTTCGCCTGCCGATGCCGTTGGACGGTAGCGATTGTCTCTGTCCGGAGTGCCTGCGCAAACTCCCTAGCCAGCGCGCCGGCGCGGGTGCGGCGTGATCGGGAAATGGAACGTCAGCGCTGTCCTGCTCGACATGGACGGCACGCTGCTCGACACCGAACGGGTCTATTTCGACAGCCTGGTCGCGGCACTCACCGCGCATGGGTTCACTGACGACGCCGTAACGCTGTGCCAGGCGATGGTCGGCCTGCCCGGGCCGGAATGCGAGGCCATGCTGCTCGCGCGCTACGGGGATGGCTTTCCGCTTGCGGAGGTCTCCCGCGCCTTCGTCAGCAACCGCAATGAAATTCTCGGCGCAGGCTTGCCGCTGAAGAGCGGCGCGATCGAACTCCTGGATGCGCTGCGGGCGGCCGAATGTCCGATGGCGATCGTCACCTCCTCGTCGCTGCGCACGGCGAATGCGCATCTTAAGCTCGCGGGTATCCGCCACCGTTTCGAAACGCTGCTGACCCGCGACGACGTCGCCCGCGGCAAGCCCAATCCCGATCTCTATCTGCTCGCGGCATCGCGGTTCGGCCTGAAGCCGGAGGCTTGCGTGGCCGTGGAGGATTCCAACCACGGCGTGACCGCCGCGCATGCCGCGGGCGCCATTACCATCATGGTGCCCGACATGGTGACGCCGACGGATGAGTCGCGGGCGCGATGCGCGGCGGTGGTGCCGGATCTGAATGCGGTGCTGGCAATGCTGCGCGAGCGTGGCGCGTTAACGCGGAGCCGCTAGCCATAGCACCGCAAGCGGCATGGATTGCGCTGCCGTTCGCCTGCGGAACGATTTCGCCAAGGCCAGCGTTGTGTCTTTCCGTTGATAACGGAGACCATGATGACAAAGACCGCGCCTCCGATTCCCCCGGACAATCGGAGCCCCAAGGGCCCGGGCAGCGCGCCCGACGTGCCCCTCGACACCACCAAAGGCCATCGCGACGACGAGAAGAACAACATTCGCGAACAGGGCGCGCACGGCAATCTGACGCAGAACACCAGCCACCGGCGATCGGGGTAAGGGCCGCCAATCCCTGCTGCATTCTCGATGTCGTCCCTGCGAACGCAGGGACCCATAACCACCGGCAGAAGTTTTACGAATGGCGTCTGCCAAGCAGCCCTATCGAGAGATCACGCGGTATGGGTCCCTGCGTTCGCACTAGGGCATCTACACGCTTGCCGGGCCATATACGAGGAGTTGGAAGCGAGCCATTCCCATGTGGAAGGTGATTGGTCCAGGTGGGCGATGAGAGGCGTAACCGGTCCATCCGCCGAGCTTTGCGATGATCCATGCCGCCCAGGCGACAGTGTTGGGGCGATGGTGGTTCTTCTGGAGCTCGGTGCGGCCTTTCAGGGTTTTGTTGATGGCCTTGAGCGCTTCGATCTCGTCCGGCGTGAACACAAATTCGACCTGCAATTGTTCGCCGCCATTGCGGGCTTGAACGAGCTGGATGACGATACATGCTACTCTGGTGGCGATCGCCACGAGTTTGATCAGGCCTTCAGCGCTGTCGAGCTGACTATCCTCGATGCGCAGACCCTGGCTCTTCAGCGAGCGAAAGAGCTGTTCGATGATCCAGCGCTGCTTGTACCAGGAGACGATCCGCCAGGCATCGGCGGCGGTGACGACCGGATGAGTGGTCAGGAGCAACCAATGAATGGGCTTGGCGCTCTTCGGGGGGTGCAACTCGACGACCTCCACGAAGCTGACTTTGACGCCCCGTGGCAGGTCTTTCACGCCGGGGCGCTGCGGTCGTTTGAGCACAACGGTTCCGAGGCGCATGGAGAGGTGGGCCTGGCGACCGTGGCGATCCATTCGCTTTGGTAGATCGATCACCGCCTTGTCGCAGAAGCGGGCCCGCGCGACCGCCTGATAAAGCGTGCCGCCATCGACCAGCGCATGGTCGTGCATGGCGCGCGACAGGAGGTGGACATTGTCAGCGGGTGTCAGCGACCAGTGAGCAAAGAAATCCCCCTCGCGGTCGTTGACGACGGTGATCATACGAGCAGCGACCAGAACCTCGCAGCCTTGCTTAGCCGTCGTCACCCAGCGCGCCGATTCCTTGTCGGCCAAGGCGCGCTTCTCGTGAGCGATCCTGGCCTTGCGCTTGCGCGTCCACACCTCACCGCCGGTGAGCCCGAGACAGACCCCGCTATCGGCATCGACCGCCATCATGGCATGCAGCAGCACGCCGCGAGCATTGCCTTTGCCGACCTTGCCCAAGTCGCGCCGATGTCCCGGACGAGTGTGGAAGTTGATCTCGCTGGTGTCCTGGATCGACAGCACATGACGCCCGCTGACCGCCATCGACGTCTGCAGGCTCCAGCCTTCAATCAGCTTGTCGATCGTGACTTGCGGATTGTTCACAAACCGCCAGAACGCCATGTTCGCGGCCCAGTTGCCCTGCGCCATCTGGCGCAAACAGACACTGCGCGTGCAAAGCATAGCCCGGAGAAGCGCCGCCCCCTTTTATCGAGGCGAACGTCTCCAAACTTACCCAGGGACAAATCCGGTTCCTGCTGCATCTCTGGCGCTCCTTCGAATCAAAGCGCCAGAGAGAGAATCATACAAAACGCTGCGGCGAACGCACATCATGCCGCCCCGAGTCAATCTGTCGCGTCCCCAAGACGTGTAGATGCCCTAGTGCGAAAGCAGGGACGACAATGAGTGTGCCGCGCGCTCGAACTCGATTTTCAAACAGCCGCCACCCGAGAAGGGCGACCCAGAACCGTAGGATGGGTTTCGCTTCGCTCTACCCATCCTACAAGACACGCCTTCGCACACTCTCGCGGCACGAAGCGCCCGAAGTCATGCGATCGACGATGCCCTCGAAATCGAAGAGGGCGCAGGGAAAGCCGGGTGCCCAAACACCCGCAGTCGTGCGCAAAAATGCACACGGCGGACTGCAGGTGCGCCGGAACACCCGGCCTTCCCTGCGCAATGGTTTTACGGCTTATACCGCGCTCTCCTCGGAGCCGAGTTCCTCTGGCCTCCGTCACTGACGGATTGACGATCGATCTAGACCCGGTTGTGTCAGATCAATCTCCGCCAGCTTGACACCAGCAACGGGTGCCAGGACCACACGGCTTTGCCGTCCGCGGCTTCCTCGACCAGAATGTTTCGATCGGCCCGTATGCTGCCAGACCGAAGTTCTAGTCGAAGCGTTTAAGCGCCGGTCGTCTGCGCGCCGTTCTTTTCGCTCACAGGCCAAAGCCCGCCCCGCGATCAACTTGCGCGCCCGACGCTGCCGCGTCCATCGCATCCCGCGCCCAACGTCCGTGACGATCGCGATACGCCCCTCTAGCGGGTGCGGGATGGCGGGAGTTGTAGGAGTGATTTGGGGTAATCGCGAAGCGGTTTATTTTTGCTGGCAAGACTGGACCAAGCCGTGCCTGATTTGCCCGGCCAGCAGCGCAATCGGTAGTAGTAGTCTCCTGTAAGCGTCGCTTCGGTTCGTCGATTAGTGCCGCGTACAGCCGATGGTGCCGCTGCAATTGGTAACGAATGTGATGATGCTGGCGGTGGCGGTCGGGCGGTAGCTTTCTCCGCCCGTCATTGCGGGGCGATCAAAGCTCGGACCCGGAATCTCGAGATCCCGGGTATGGTCCTTCGGACCATCCCGGAATGACAATGCGTCATTGGTCCGCCGCCAGAAACTCCAACGCCTTCTCTCGGGTCGGAAAGCGACCGAGTTCGCGATAGTCCGGATCGTGTTCCGCCGTTTCTGGCGACCACAGGACGACGAACACCTTGCCCTCTTGCTCAATAAGCGTGGTCAGTTCCTCGCTTTCATACGGTGTCATATCCCGCGCGCCACAATGCGGGCATGTGTCGTCGCACATGCAGGACCATTCATCGGCCCATCGGCGCCTGCAGCGGTCGCACTTGTAGCGATTCAGAAACCATGCCATCGCCGGGCTCCCTAGTGTCGCAAACGATAATTCCCGCGCGAAACGAATTCAATAAACCCGCGATCCCGCAAATATTGAAGCTGCTGCCGTATCTTTGGCCTGACGTTCTGGTTGCCGGGATAGAGATCTCCGAGGTGCCGTTCGAAAGCATAGACCTCGTCAAGGGCGAAGTCCCGCTTGCCAAGCGACTCCACGCACTTCATCACATCCAGCAACCAGCCGCGCGTTTCCGGGGATTCGTTTCTGAGGAAGAGTGTCTTCTGCCAATCGGCGAGGACGAGTTCTTTCGCGCGAACAACGCTGTTCTGGATGATATGTATCTTGCCGGAGTCTGGAATTCGACTAAGCAGGATGTTGGAGCCGATCCAGCCGGCCCGTCGCGCAGTGGGTGCCAGCGGCTTTCGCTCCTCAATGATCTCCCGGACGAAGAAGTGCTTCGGCACGATGAACAGGTTCACGACCGCAAGCGATTTGAGGTCGTAGTTCATCAGAAGCAGATTCGGATTGTTGCTGGCGGCAAGGCGTTCGCACTTGGTCTTGAACGCGCCATCGACGACTCGCGTTCCGAATCTGCCTTTCTGACTTTTGAGTTCGAATTCCTCTTTGCAGGATTGGCAAAAGAAATCGGCGAGAGGGGAGTTGTTGGGAAAGGACGAAATCTTGGCGTTGCCGCAGTGCGGGCAGTAGGCCCAAGCCTTCACCCAAGCTTCTGTCCAGGCGCGGGCGCTTTGCGAGCCGCTTGTGTAGGACAATTGGGACTCTTCAAAGCCGAGTTTCATGAACTCAGCGTATCGCAATTATTTTGAATTGCCAGAGGATCACAATACAACTAACTGCACCGACGACCATTGCGTCATTGCGAGGAGCGCAGCGACGAAGCAATCCAGCGTCAAGGAAAGAAGCTGGATTGCTTCGCTACGCTCGCAATGACGGCTGACCCGCCGCCGCTCATCACATTCATGCGTGGCCAAACCCTACCTCTTCTTCCACCCGCCCCGGTGCCCCGGTGCGCCGCCGCTCGATCGCGGGGCTGGCCCGAACTCCGGGCCTGACTGCCGCGAATCCGTGGGCTGGAAGATCTTGCTGCCGCTGCCGATCTCGAGCTTGCGCGGTTTGGCGCCGCTGGGGCGGTAGGGCAAGGATTCCGGGCCGTGCATTTCGTCGAGATGGGGTTTGTGGACTTTGGAGGTGGAAGAACCGCCGCTGCGGCTCACCCCGCCCCGACCGCCTGCAGCGGTCGACCCTCCCCCTCCAGCGGAGGGTGAAGAGGCGCTGCGCTTCTTCATCGCCGATGTCGGCAGGTTCGCGGCCTCGCCGTACTTCTTCGTTCCGGCATAGGCGCCGGCTTTGCCCTGCACGGCGCGCTGTTTTGCGGTGGGGTCGTCGACCACGGCCATTTCCGTCGCGCGCAGGCGTTTGACTTCGTCGCGGAGTCTGGCGGCTTCCTCGAAGTTCAAATCGGCGGCGGCTTCGCGCATGCGGGTTTCCAGGTCGTTCAACACGGCCTCGAAATTGTGGCCGATTGAGATGACGTCGTCTGCCATGCCGCCGTCGCCGATCTCGACCAGCACGTGATCGCGCTCGTAGACGGAGTTGAGGATGTCGCCGATCGACTTCTTCACGCTTTCCGGCGTGATGCCGTTGGCCGTGTTGTATTCGACCTGCTTTTCGCGGCGCCGGTTGGTTTCGGCGATGGCGCGCTCCATCGAGCCGGTCATCTGGTCGGCGTAGAGGATCACCTTGCCGTCGACGTTGCGCGCGGCGCGGCCGATGGTCTGGATCAGCGAGGTCTCGCTGCGCAGAAAGCCTTCCTTGTCGGCGTCGAGGATCGCGACCAGCGCGCATTCGGGAATGTCGAGGCCCTCGCGCAACAAATTGATGCCGACCAGCGCGTCGAACGCGCCGAGGCGCAAGTCCCGGATGATCTCGATGCGCTCGATGGTGTCGATATCAGAGTGCATGTAGCGCACGCGAATGCCCTGCTCGTGCAAATATTCGGTGAGGTCTTCCGCCATGCGCTTCGTGAGCACCGTAATCAGCGAGCGATAACCCGCGGCAGCGGTCGCGCGCACTTCGCCGACGAGATCGTCGACCTGCGTGCGCGCCGGACGAATGTCGACCGGCGGATCGATCAAGCCCGTGGGACGGATCACCTGCTCGACGAACACGCCGCCGCTTTCGTTCAGCTCCCAGCCGCCGGGTGTCGCCGACACCGCGACCGATTGCGGGCGCATCATGTCCCATTCCTCGAACCGCAGCGGGCGGTTGTCCATGCAGGAGGGCAGCCTGAAACCGTATTCGGCGAGCGTCGCCTTGCGGCGGAAATCGCCGCGGAACATGCCGCCGATCTGCGGCACGGTGACGTGGCTTTCGTCGGCGAACACCAGCGCATTGTCGGGCACGTATTCGAACAGCGTCGGCGGCGGCTCGCCGGGGCGGCGCCCGGTGAGGTAGCGCGAATAGTTCTCGATGCCGGCGCAGCTTCCGGTCGCTTCCATCATTTCCAGGTCGAAGCTGGTGCGCTGCTCCAGCCGCTGCGCTTCCAAGAGGCGCCCCTGGTTGTTGAGCTCGTCGAGCCGCAGCTTCAGTTCACTCTTGATCGACTTGATCGCCTGCACCAGCGTCGGCCGCGGCGTCACATAGTGCGAGTTGGCGTAGATCTTGATGAATTCGAGATCGTCCTGCTTGTGGCCGGTGAGCGGATCGAACTCCTCGATATTTTCGACGGTGTCGCCGAACAGGTTCACGCGCCAGGCGCGGTCCTCATAGTGCGCCGGGAAGATGTCGATGACGTCGCCGCGGACGCGGAACGTGCCGCGGGTGAAATCGGCCTGCGTGCGCTTGTACTGCAGCGCGACGAGGTCGGCGATCAACTGCCGCTGGTCGATGCGCTCGCCCTTCTTCAGCGCAAAGGTCATCGCGGTGTAGGTCTCGACCGAGCCGATACCGTAGATGCACGACACGGACGCCACGATGATGACGTCGTCGCGCTCGAGCAGCGCGCGCGTCGCCGAATGGCGCATGCGGTCGATCTGCTCGTTGATGGACGAATCCTTTTCGATGTAGGTGTCGGTGCGCGGGACGTAAGCCTCGGGCTGGTAGTAGTCGTAGTAGGAGACGAAATACTCGACCGCGTTGTCGGGAAAAAAATTCTTGAACTCGCCATAGAGCTGCGCGGCCAGCGTCTTGTTCGGCGCGAGAATCAGGGCCGGGCGCTGCGTCGCCTCGATCACCTTGGCCATGGTGTAGGTTTTTCCGGAGCCGGTGACGCCGAGCAGCACCTGGGTGCGGTCGTTGCGGTTGATGCCTTCGACCAGTTCGGCGATCGCGGTCGGCTGGTCGCCCTTCGGCTGGTATTCGGATTTGATCTCGAAGCGCACACCGCCTTCGGATTTTTCCGGGCGCGGCGGCCGGTGCGGCGTCCAGACCTTGAGCTGGCCGTTATCGCCGCGAAATTCGGGACGGCCATCGCGGATCAGGCTTTCCAGCGCATCGGCGGTGGCTTTGACGCCGAGCGCTTCCATCTTGTTGCGCGGCGGGCGAGCGAGCGCTTCCTCGTCATCTTCCGCGGTCGGCAGGCCGAGTTGGCGCGCGAGCTCGGGATCGAGGGTCGGGATGGTGGCCGCGGTGCCGTAGTTGGCTTGGGGGGATTCTTCGAGGCCTTGTGGGGATGCATCGCGTTTGCCGACGTCCGCGCTGGTTCCGCGCGTCGAGGCGCGCGCGCGATGCGCCGCGGCCTCGCCGCCGGCGCGGCGATCCCAGGAATTGTCCGGCGGCGGCTGCAGGCCAGTGCCCGAGCCCATGCCGGCATCGCCGCGGTTGAGCGCGGGATTGAGCAGCTCGGCCAGTGCCGGCCCGATCGGCTGCACGTCTGGCCGATGCGCCTTCGATTTGGGGGATTTGCCGGGCTTTTTTGGGGTGTCAGGTTTCTTCGCCATCCGGCGAATATGGGACGAGTCAGCCAGCGAGAAAAGGGCAAACGGCCTTGCGCGCGATACTGCGCTTCGTCATGTCAGCAGATGTCAGCAATGGCGATTCGGAACCGCCGCGCCTTACGCCGTCATCGGGGCCGTCGAGGCATTGACGATCTCCAGATGGATCCCGCCGCAGCGCGTGCATCGCATGGTCCAGTATTCGGCGCCGGCACGGCCGGGAATGATGCGCAGCACCGCGAGCGATGCGCTGCAATCCGGGCAGCTCGAAAGCACCGGCGTCGCTTGCAGGGTCTGTTCGGGCAGGGGCAAAGAGATGCGGCCGGCAGTTCCGCCGGTCGTGCTTACGGATTCGCGAACCGCGGCATGAAACGATCGATATGGGCTTTCGCATCCGTGATCGCCGCTTCCGGATCCGACCAGGCGAAGCCGACTTCGAGGGTCGGAAACGCCAGGCCGTCGATCACCACCGGCTCCTGGTCGGCCCGTTGAATCCTGGCGTGCCATAGCCCTCTCCCTGCTTCGAACGACTGGATTTCAAAGCCGCCATAGATCATGGCGCGTCCCCCGGAATTGCGCATGGCGCAAGCAGAGCACGGCGCGGCGGAGGCAGATGTGAAGCGGTTCACATGTCGCGGAGTTTTTCGGGTGGCACCGCCCGGGCCGGCGTTCCCCGGATGCTGCGCAGCGCGCCGCCCTTGCGGCGTGATGCGCTGCTGTTCCGGGGTCCATCGGTTCGGGCGAGAGTCGTGGGTCCCGGCTCTGCGTCGCGTCACTGCGTGCCGCGCCGCGTCCGGGACAAGAGATTGGCCTAGCGCCGCGCCAAAATATGATCCGCGAGCACCACGGCATCGTCGCCGACGCCTGACAGGAACGAGGAGTTCATCTTCGACAGCCATTGCAGGCCGAGGAAGTACAGGCCGGATACGGCTGAGATGCCATTGCGGTGAACCGCTTCGCCGCGGGCGTCGAGCACCGGGATATCGATCCAGCCGAAATCGACGCCGTAGCCGGTGGCCCAGACGATCGAAGAGATGCCCTCCGCAGCGAGGTCGAGGCGCGTGAGCGGCGCGGTGACACAAGGCGGGTCGGGAAGCGTCGCGCGGGCACCGGGTTCTTCCGGCAGCTCCAGGCGGCGCCGTTTCACATATTCATCGACGGTGTCGAGGAAGGTGGTGAAGGCGATGTCGCCGTCGCCAAGGCTTTTATCGAGGCCAGGTGCGATGTCGAGCACGCCGCCATCGGCGGCGTCGAGACGTCCGAGCAAGATCATGCCGCGGGCAGCGAAGTCGCGGAAATCGATGCTGCGTCCGCCATAGGCGCCCGAAATCACCGGGCCGAGGCGCGCTTGCCCGCGCTCCTCCGGGGTGATCTGGTCGAACTGCATTTCGGCGAGCCACCAGATCAGATCGCGGCTGCGATAGCGGCGCGGCAGGCGGCGATGCCGTCCGACCGAGAGATAGACGCGCCGCCCGGCCTGCAACAATTCCTCGGCGATCTGCGCGCCGGACGCACCGGCGCCGGCCACCAGCACCGCGCCCGGCGGAAGCTGTTCGGGATTCCTGTAGTCGGCGGCACGCACCTGAAACACCGGATGATCGCGCAACAGGTCCGGGATGACGCTGCGCTGATAGGGTCCGGTGGCGACGACGACATTGTCAGCTTCGATCGTGCCATCCGTGGTCTCGGCGATAAAGCGCCCGCCGTCGCGCTGCGACAGCCGCGTCACCGCGACGCCGCAGCGGATCGGCGGCGCGACGAAATCCGCATAGGCCTCGATAAATTTGATGATGGTGGCCGTATCCGAGAACCCATCGGGATCGCTGTGCGGAAACGGAAAGTCCGGCAGCCGCACCGACCAGTTCGGAAACTGGAATATCAATCCGTCCCAGCGTTCGCTGCGCCAGCGTTCGGCGATCCGGTGGCGCTCGAGCACCAGATGCGACAGTCCGCGCTGCTTGAGGCGGTGGCTCATCACGAGGCCGGCCTGGCCGCCGCCAATCACCAGCGTTTCGATCTTCTCATCCGGCATGTCTGTGGCCCCTGCGGCGCGTGGCGGGCTCCGCTGCCGCGCGAACGATCCAGCGCCGGAACGCGGCGAAATCGCGCTGCCCGGTGCTGAAGCCGCGATACACCAGATACCAGCGCATGCCTTTCGGCACACTTAACGCAAACGGCGCGACCAGCCGGCCGGCCGCAAGGTCATCGTCGATATAGGGGCGGATGCCCATGGCGATGCCGAGGCCGTCGACGGCGGCCTGCAGCGCCTGGCCGTAAAACTCGAACTCCGGTCCGCGGGCGCTGATGCGAGCGGTGCCGGCGGCCTCGAGCCATGACGGCCAGTCGTCGGGCGAATGCGCCACCCGCAGCAGCGTCGGCCCCTTCAGGTCGCCGGGACGTTTGAGCGCGCCCGCAAGGCGCGGCGCGCAGACCGGGAGCAGATCGGCCGCAAACAACGGCTCGGCGATCAGGCCGGGCCATTCGCCGTCGCCGAGCTTGATGCCGCAGCTCCAGTCCTCGCCGAACGGCACCGCAGCGCCGCCGGTGGTGATACGGACGTCGATTTCGGGTTCTTCCTTGCGGAAATCCGCCAGCCGCGGGATCAGCCATTTCATCGCAAAGGTCGGCCCGACGCCGATGGTCAGCACGCGCACGCTTGCGGGCGCCGTCACCTGCGCGGTCAGGCTCGCCAGCGCGTCGAAGATCGGCGTCAGCCCGTTCTGATAGGCGCGGCCGGCGGCGGTGGTCACGAGTCGGTTGGCCCTGCGCTCGAACAGCGCCACGCCCAGCCGCTCTTCCAACAGATGCACCATCCGGCTGACGGCGGCGGCGGAAACGTTGAGCTCGGTCCCGGCGGCGGCGAAGCTGCCGGTGCGCGCTGCCGCTTCGAACGCCTTGATGCCGTTGAGAAAGAGCAGCCGCCGCACATGACCCTCAGGAAAACTGATGCCAGGGCAAGATAACTCGGTTTGCGTAGCTGCGACAAGCACGGCAGAAATATCATTGTGGAGATTGCCGATGACGGCCCTGATGATCGCAGCCCTGGGTGTGCTGATGGTGGCCACCGCCTTCCTGTCCGGCCTGTTCGGCATGGCCGGCGGGATGATCCTGATCGGCGTGCTGTTGATGCTGATGCCGCTGCCCACCGCCATGGTGCTGCACGCGATCACGCAGATGGCGTCGAATGGCTGGCGCGCATTTCTATGGCGGGCGCATATCCGCTGGCGGCCGGTGTTCGTCTATCTGATCGGCTGCGCGCTGGCGCTCGGCGTCTGGTCGCTGACCCGCTACGTGCCGGACAAGCCCATTGCCTTGCTGTTGCTCGGGGCCACGCCGTTCATGGCGCGGCTGATGCCGAAGAACCTCAAGCCGAACCCGGACAGCATCTGGCAGGGCTCGTTCTACGGCTTCATCTGCATGGGCCTGATGCTGATGACCGGCGTCTCCGGCCCGCTGATGGACACGTTCTTTCTCGGCGGCAATTTCGGCCGCCGCGAGGTGGTCGCCACCAAGGCAACCTGCCAGGTCGTCAGCCATCTCACCAAACTGATCTATTTCGGCGGCATCATCGACCAGGCCGCGACGCTCGATCCCGTGCTGGCCGCGGTTGCGATCGTGGCCTCGATGCTCGGCACCACACTGGCGCGGCGGATTCTTGAGGCGATGAGCGACGCGCAGTTTCGTACCTGGGCCAACCGGCTGATCACGACGGTGGCCGGCTATTACATTCTCTATGGAAGCTGGCTGTTGCTGGTTCACGGCTCGGTTGCTTCCTTCTGAAGGGAGAGGGCTGATGTCGGATGCTGCAGATCCACTGGTGCTCGACTTCGTCGAATGGGTCGCCCGCGAGCCGCGGAATTACGCAGAAGTGGTCGCGACCTGGCGGACCTCCTGTCCGCGCCTGACGATCTGGGAAGACGCGTCCGATCGCGGCTACGTCACTCGCGAAACCATCGCCGGAACCGGACTGATGGTGACCGTCACCGCATCAGGCGAAAAGCTGCTGCGCGAGCACGGCCGCATCGACGTGCCGCAACGCTAATCCCGCGTCGCCGGCCGTCATCACATTTCCGCGCGACGCCCTTAGCCCGCATTGACTTGGGACATCGGTCCGATCAATTTCATGCATCCGCATCTTTCTTGCGATGCACGGATTTCAACCAGCAGGATCGCCCCATGATCGACCTTCACTACTGGACCACGCCGAACGGCCACAAGATCACGATGTTCCTCGAAGAGACCGGGCTGAAGTACAAAATATTTCCGGTCAACATCGGCAAAGGCGACCAGTTCAAGCCGGAGTTTCTGGCGATCGCGCCGAATAACCGCATCCCCGCGATGGTCGATCATGAACCCAAGGGCGGAGGAAAACCGATTTCGATCTTCGAGTCCGGCGCGATGCTGCTGTATCTCGCCGAGAAGACCGGAAAGTTTCTGCCGTCCGATCTCTACGGCCGCTATGACGCGATCCAGTGGACGTTCTGGCAGATGGGCAATCTCGGGCCGATGGCCGGGCAGAACCATCACTTCTCCAACTACGCCCAGGACAAGATCAAATACGCGATCGACCGCTACGTGAACGAGACCAACCGGCTCTACGGCGTGCTCAACAAGCGTCTGACCGATCGCGAGTTCATCGCGGGCGACTATTCGATCGCCGACATGGCGAGCTATCCCTGGATCGTGCCTTACAAGAACCAGAGCCAAAACATTGACGACTTCCCGCATCTGAAGCGCTGGCTGGAGACCATCCGCGCCCGCCCCGCGACCGAGCGCGCCTATGCCAAGGCGAAAGAGGTCAATCCGAACTTTGGCCAGCCCGTCAGCCGCACCGAGGAGGAGCGCCGAATCCTGTTCGGGCAGACCGCGGCTGTGGTGCGGTAGGGTTCCGTTGTTCTCACCGCACCCCGCTGTCATCATCCGCGAAGGCGAAGGCGGATGATCCAGTAACCACGGGCGGCCGTGACTCCACTAGCGTCTCGGCGTACTGGATGCCCCGCCGGAGCCTGTCATCGGGCGGCCGTTCGGCCGACCCGGTGGCGGGGCATGACGGGAACGGGCAGACCGCACTCCGTCGTCATTGCAATGACGGTTGTTGTTTCAAACGCTGACTTCGCGCACAATATCGCATGCCTCTCAAACTCTACGAACTCGTCGGTACCGATCCATCCCGTCCGTTCAGCCCATTCTGCTGGCGGACGCGGATGGCGCTAGCGCATAAGGGGCTGTCGGCGGAGACGATTCCCTGGCGCTTCACCGAGAAAAGCGCGATCGCGCCGCATGGCTCGGAGAAGGTGCCGGTGCTGCTCGACGGCGACAGCGCGGTCGTCGATTCCTGGACCATCGCCAACTATCTCGAAGACAAGTATCCGGACCGGCCGTCGCTGTTCGGTGGCGAGGGCGGCCGCGCCATGGGACGGATGCTGAACTGGTGGGGCGATGGCGTGATCGGCGGTATATTTCCGCTCATCATCGCCGACGTCCCGCTCAACCTGAAGCCGGAGGATGCCGCCTTTTTCCGCGCGTCGCGCGAGGCGCGCTTTGGCAAGAAGCTGGAAGACATCATGGCCGACCGCGACAAGGCGGTCGAAGGTTTTCGCAAAAGCCTCGATCCGCTGCGGCTGACATTGCGGACGCAGCCGTACCTCGGCGGCACGGCAGCGAACTATGCGGACTATATCGTGTTCGGCGCGTTCCAGTGGGCGCGCGTGGTCAGCCCGTTCAAGCTGCTGATGGAGGACGATCCGGTCCATGCCTGGCGCGAGCGGCTGCTCGACGCGTTCGATGGGTTAGCGCGCAAATCGCCGAGCTATCACGGCTAACGCTGGCGGACGGCGCTCGATCCACGCGGAGCGAGCAGGCCAAGATCACGGCTGCGGGCCGGACAGGTTCATTTCGCGCTCGGCCCGGAAAACGTTGCTGTGCAGGTTTGCTATCCATTGCCGTCCACTCGATGTGACATTGAGATAGCGTATCGCCGTCTGGATTTGCGGCGCGACGTTGTTCCAATAGAACTGCGGATATTTGTAAACGACGTCTGCCGGCGTCTGGTAGCCGAGCGTCTTGTTCATGCCGACTTCTTCAAATTCGTAGAACAGGGCATTGGCTTTTTTCAGGTAGTTGGGATCGCCGAGCTGCCCGATGAGGTCGGCCGCGCGCAGCAACAGGCCCTCTTCTTCGATCAGCTCGTCGTTCGACGATGAATCAACATAGGGAAATCGCGTATACTCGATTGCCCTGGCGATCCGGCTCGCATCGACCTCGTCGGCGGTGTCGAGCCGCTCGAAGACGAACAGCTTCGAGCGGTCCACATGGTAGGCTCCCAGCGCGGCATCGGATGAACCTCGCGCCAGGCGAACGGTACGGCCGCTGAGATCCGCGACATAGGAATCTCCGTCATCTCCCTGGACAATTCCACGAACGAATCCGATGTCGTGGGTGAGGCACGCCACGATGAAATTGGCGTAGTCGTCTGGCGTCGTCGGCCGCAGCATCCCCCGACCCATCAGGATGTCGTGGCCGGCCAGGGTCACGAGCATGGTGTGTTCGATGTTGTGATACAGGGCGTCGCTGTTTCCGATGCATTCCAATGTGAGCCTGGCTGCATAAGGGAGAAATTCAGCCAGCCGGGCCTGGGAGGAGCCAAACCTGCTCCTGGTATCCGACGCCAGAAACGACCCCAAGGCTTGCGCCACCAGTTCCGGGATTGTGATCATCTGAGCACCGCGTCTCATGTGCGACGTTGGCGCCTGCATGATAGCACATCGGCGTTTCTTCCGGTGGCCAATGTCTGCTCGCGCCACCAGAAAGCGTGGCCCAACGTCTCCGTCCGCGGGTGCACTCAAAGCGTCCACCGATCGGTCGTGAGCTGGGCATTCTCCGACGCCCACTCATCCGGATAACCGGCCAGGAGGCTTTGCCTCCCCTTGGGAATGATGACGTTTCCCGAGGCAAATTGCCGGGCAACGATTGCCGAAGCGTCCGCGCAATCGCCGAGGCTGTAAAATTAGTTCTATCCGATAACGATGTTAGCCGTGACGTAAAATGAAGGCGTAAGCTGATCCCCTTGGTGGGCGTTAGGGGAGACGCGTCATGACCGACCTTGAAGCCAAATTGGAGCGGTTCGAGACTCTCGCTGCCGAATGCGATTTGATCGGCAAGTTGACGTCGGATGGGGCGAAGCGCGAGCTATACCTGCGCCTCGGCTTGCATTACCGCGAACTGGCCGACGACATCCGGACGATGATCGCAACCAAAGACGCCGCTTAGCCGGCAGGACAGAAGCTGCAGCAGTATCCTGGCCTGGCGCTAATCTTATCGTGTCATAAGCCCTCAATGGTGAGGAGCGCCAACGGGTCCGCACGCAGCGCGGCCCGATGACAGGCGCCGCGCGTCTTCGCTGCGTCGTCGCATCGCGGCAGTGAACCTTTTGGAAACCACCACGTCACATACTGTAGGTTGCTTTGCTGATTGATCCCTCCGCCCTTCCCTTGGACTGGGCCGCAGAGCCGATCGAACCCAGACGGGGTGGACGAATGACCGAGGAATCTCATCGTCAGCGCGTACTGGATTTCCTCAAGGTCCTGTATTCCGGTGACGTCGAAGGCGCGCTGGCGCGCTGCACAGACGACATCGAGTCGCTCGCGAACGCCCCGATCGACATCCTGCCGCATATGGGCCATCGCCGCGGCAAGGCCGAAATGCGCGAGATGTGGAACGCCGTCCGCGCCCGCTATTCCGAACTGCGCTGCGAGGTGCCCATCCTGGTGGTCGAGGGCGACAAGGCGGCCGCGTTCATCCGCGTGTTCTTCCGCAAGAGCATCAACCAGCGCATGGTGCAGTTCGACATCGCCGGCTTCTACACACTGCGCGACGGCAAGATCAGCCAGATCAGGGAAATCATCGACACCTTCGATCTGGTCCAGCAACTGCTCGAACGCGACGTCGCCGCGATCCTGACCGGTAGAAAGCCGGAGCTGATTTAGCGCCTTCGTCATTATTCAGCGCGAGCCGGTGCGCCGCCACGACCGATAATGCGGCCAAAACAGTCGCATTTGTGCATTGCAAAAACGGCAATTGTGTTCTGGCGAAACTGCTCTATTTCTGGCTGCAACAGTGAAAGTCCGGCATTTCGGCCCCGGCGTCGATGAAGACGCCCGGTTGGGCGCGATTGCCGTTTTGAAATCCAGTTTTTAGGACCAAATCAAAATGACAGAGCATAGTCTCTGGCGTTTTTCGCGCGCGTTGCATCGTGCGATCAATGAACGCCAGCCCGCCGATCTCGAAACCCTGCTCGACGAGGAGGTCGACTGGGCGATCTATGGACCGATCGATATGTTTCCGTTCTTCGGCCAGCGCCGCGGCAAACCAGCCGTGATGGAGGTGATCAGGCAGATTGCGGACAATTTCCGCGTCCACCGCTTCGACCGCGAATCGATCATGCTGGGAGTGGATACGGCCGCCTCGATGATGCGCTATTCGCTGACCGCGCTGGATTCGAACAAGCCGATCAGCCTGCGCATCGCCCATTTCGCCCAGTTCAGGGCCGGCCGCCTGACCAGCTTGCGCGTGCTGGTCGACACCTTCGATCTGGTCGAGCAGACCGTGGGCTACCCGATTCACCTGCCGCGGATGGCGGTGTAACTCACAGATGCCGTCCTTGCGAGGAGCGCAAGCGACGAAGCAATCCATGCCTCGGCTTGCGGCGCTATGGATTGCTTCGCTTCGCTCGCAATGACGAAGCGCGGTCATAATTTCGCACTAAAACAAACGCATTGTTGGCGCGACTTGGAATGCGGGCGGGCAATGATTCCGAAAATGCGATTTGGCTGGGCGCGGCTGCCAATGCTGGTGGCCGGCGTAAGTTTGGCTTCGATATTGGCTGTGGCGGCACAAACGCCGCCGACCGACGAGGCGGAGATGCAGCAGGCTGAAGAAGCCGAGGCCGCTCCCAGCGTCAACGATGCCGACATCATGAAGGACATCGACGTCGAAAAGCTCGACTGGAGCCAGCTCAACGTCGATGCATCGACCCTGAGCTTTCAGACGCCGAAGGGAAGCAATTCGTCGAAAGGCGCTGCCAGCGCGGATGCCTCATGGTCCGCCAATGAAAGACCGAACGGCACCTCCGCGGTATCGGTCAAGCAATCCATCTCGCCGTTCTGGGATGCGCGGATCGGCGCCGACATGACGGTCGCGCGGCAAGGCACGGTGACGACGTCCGAACTGCTCTCGGAAAAACTTGCCAATGGCGGCAGCCTGCCGCAATCGTCCGGCACCGCGTGGGCTGCGATTACCGCCCCAGGCGTTGGCTCGATTTGGGACACGACCGCGGTCGAGGCCCGGGTCGATCCCGGATCCGAGCAGAGCAAGCTCGGCACTTCCTTGCGCAAATCGCTGCCGATCAGCGAGCAATATTCGCTGACCCTGAAGAACGACTACAACCTGATCCAGCAAGGCATCGTGCCGGTGCCCGGCATCGTCGGCCATCCGGCCAGCAGCTACGAGACCGACCAATCGGCAAAGCTCAGCATTGCCGACACCGGCACCAGCCTGATCGCCGGCCAGACGCTATCGACATCCGACGACAAGTGGCTGCGCAAGGTCGGCGCCGAGCAGAAGCTGTTCGACGGCGTCACCATCTCCGGCTCCATCGGCGAAACGCCCTCGGGTGCCGCCAACAAGAGCCTCAGCGCGGGCTTCAGGCGTAGCTGGTGAGGGCCGAAATCGTCCCAGTTTGACGCGCTTTCCGGCCTCAAGGGCATCACCCCAGAGAATGAACCATCATTGCCGCAGATTGGCCAAGATGCGGACAAAATCGGCGGGACAGATGGGACCCGCTCCACTTCGTCGTGCGGGGGACGTCCGCGCTCGCCTGAAAGCGAAACAGAGGAATAGCCGATGAACGCCACTATTCGTTCCGAACAAGCTGATCCGAACCCGGAAGTCGACGGCGATCTCGCCGCCGTATCCGAAGTCGAGGCCGGCATCCGCGATTTCGTTCGCAACGATATCGCCTATCTGCGCCGACCCGCGGTGGGCCCGGACACCATGCCGATCGACGCCAATGCCGAAGCGACCGTCAACAACGTCAACTCGCTGATCCAGCGCGTCGCCGGCACTTCGCTGGCGGAAATCGAGAAGCTGATTTCCGAACTCGAAAGCCTCCGCGACCTGCTCCATGCCGAAGGCCAGCGCGTCCAGCGCGAGATCTCCGGCTATGCGCAGCTCAGCCAGGCGGCGATGAAGTCGACGCGCATGATTGCCGACAACGTCACGCAGTGGAAGCGCGCCGCCGACGGCCTGCGCAACGCCTAATCTGATCGTTGCAAAAATCTGACACTCCGCCGCGTTCCGTACCGGAGCGCGGCGGTTTTGTTTGGCTGTGTTCGATCTGAACTTTATAAGCACGGTCGCGTCCAAGGACGGATGTCGTCACTTGGCGGCAGGCACCTTTTTGGGGACACACCGGCGATGCAAAACGTTCAGCCAGACAACATGGATTCCATGCCGTTGCGGCAATCGTCGCATAGCATGGGCACGCTCGTGATCCGCTTCGTCGGACTGCTGACGCTTGCGGTCGTGGCAATGACGTTGATCTGGAGCCGCTGAATCTTTTTTGAGATTCGGCGTCTATGCTTGCCCAATCCGCAACTACTGGCGGACGAACGCGGTGTCCTCGATCGTGTAAACGCCGTCGGCATAGGATTTCACCACCATCGTGGCGGTGAGCATCACCGCCATCGTGACGGTTGCGAAGACAAAGCCGACGAATTTCAGGCCGTTGCGATCTGCCATTTTCATCCCCTCGGTACTTCCCCTGAGACGCATTTGGCAGGCAGAAAGTTCAAAATGCGTTAGCAAAAAAACGGTTTCGTGGAGTCGTGGATTACGAAGCACTAACGAAACAATCGGCTAACCATGTTTCGCCGGACGGGCGCGCGTAGCCGGATGGAGCCAACGGGCTACGATTAGTCCCTACTCCGTCGCGGCACGAACGCGGTGGCGAGGAACGAGAACACGACTTCGTCGCGCTGGTTGGTGCCGGTATTGCGGGCCTGCAGGATGCCCCATTCGGGACGCTTCTCCGAGGTCCGCTTGGTTTCAACCTGGTTGGAAAAGCTGACAGTATCGCCCGCCAACACTGGCCTGACCCAGCGCAGTTCGCGAAATCCCGGCGACGGCCCCCATATCGCGACCTTCTCACCGCGTGCGGCGGCTTCGGCCGTCAATCGCTTGCCGTCGGCGACCAAGAGCTTCATGCACACCGCCGCAACGTGCCAGCCCGATGCGGCCAGCCCCCCGAACAAGGATTTGCGCCCCTCTTCCTCATCGAGGTGAAAGCGCTGCGGATCGAACTGCGCGGCAAACCGCTTGATGTCGTCGGCCGTGAAGGTGAACGAGCCAAACTCGCGCCGCGCGCCGATCTCGATGTCCTCGAAGAAACGCATCGCTACTCCGCTCCTGCTTCAAGGCGCCGGCGCACGATCATCGGGGACTCCATCTCGCACAGTACGACCCCGGCCGCGTTGCGGATCGTACTGTTGAGGGTCACGATACCGGTCTCGGGTCGGCTTTTCGAAATCCTGGCCTCCGCGACGCTGACATCCAGCGTCAGGTCATCGCCCGGGCGCAGCGGCGACAGCCAGCGCATTTCGTTGACACCGGGCGAGCCGAGCGAGGCAGTGCGGCCGATAAACCCGTCGAACAGCATCCGCATCACGAGAGAGCCGAGATGCCAGCCCGAACCGGACAGCCCCTTGAGCATCGACGCGTTGGCGGCGACCTCGTCCAGATGCATCGGCTGCGGGTCGAATTCGGCGGCGAACGCCAAAATCTCCTCGCGCGTGACGTGGCGCGGTCCGAACGTGCCGAAATGGCCGGGCGTGAAGTCTTCGAAGGTCAGCGTTGTCATCGATTGAGGATTTGGATTGAGGATTGTGGTGGGGAAGCCCGATTGTGGCCGTTATTTACGGCAATCTCAACCCGCCCACCCGCATGGCTCGTTCGCCGGCGGCGAGTACCGTCCGCGGCGCTCGCCCCTGACTTGCCCGAAGCAATTTTCGGGGCTAGCGGTGTGCCGTCTGGAATCAGGCTTATGACTCGCCGGAGAACCATCTATGTTCGATTTTCAAGACCTCTTCCAGTGGGATAGGTTCATAACGCCCACGATTATCAAGACTTTCTACTGGCTGGTCATCGGCTTGATCGTGCTGTTCGGCCTATCCGGAATTTTTTCGGCACTCGCCGCGATGGCGGTCAGCCCGTTCGGCGGATTCATCCTGCTGTTGTCCTCGATCGCCGGCGTCGTGGTCGGCGTGGTGTTTTCGCGCATCGCCGCGGAATTCATCCTGATCGTCTTCCGCATCAACGAGCATCTCGGCGCGATCCGCGACCAGGGCGGGATGCGGTAAGTTCGTGTCCCGGACGCGGTGCAGCGTGTAACGCTGCTCCGCAGAGCCGGGACCCACGCCGGCATAGGCCCCGGCTCAGCAGCGCACCGCCATAGCGTGTCGAAGACGCGCGTAACGCGCTTATGGCGCTGCGCTGCGTCCGGGGCACGCCCACCTCTCACGTATTAAACCTGAAATGCATCACGTCGCCGTCGGCGACGACATATTCCTTGCCTTCCAGCCTGAGCTTGCCGGCGTCGCGGGCACCGGCTTCGCCGTTCAGCGCGACGTAATCGGCATAGGCGATGGTCTCGGCCCGGATAAAGCCCTTTTCGAAATCGGTATGGATCACGCCGGCCGCCGCCGGCGCCTTGGTGCCGCGGTGGATGGTCCAGGCGCGGGCTTCCTTCGGACCGACGGTGAAATAGGTGATGAGATCGAGCAACTGGTAGCCGGCGCGGATCAGGCGGTCGAGGCCGGCCTCTTCCAGGCCGAGCGTCTCGAGGAAATCGGCGCGCTCCTCGCGTGACAGGGTCGCGATCTCGGATTCGATCTTGGCCGAAATCACTACGGCGACCGCGCCTTCCTTCTTGGCGTGCTCGAACACCTGTTTTGAGAAGCTGTTGCCTTCCTTGGCCGAACCTTCCTCGACGTTGCAGACATAGAGCACCGGCTTCGACGTCAAGAGGCCGAGCATGCCGAAGGCGCGCTCTTCCTCCGGCTTGCGCTCCAGTGCCCGAGCCGGTTTGCCCTCGCGCAGCAGCACCAGGGCGCGGTTAACGAGGTCGAGCGCTTCCTTGGCGTCCTTGTCGTTGCCCTTGGCCTTTTTCGTCAGATTGTCGACCCGCTTCTCCAGGCTGTCGAGGTCGGCGAGCATCAGTTCGGTCTCGATGGTCTCGATGTCGGCCAACGGCGCGATCTTGCCTTCGACATGGGTGATGTCGGAATCCTCAAAACACCGCACCACATGCGCGACCGCGTCGACCTCGCGGATGGTGGCGAGGAACTGGTTGCCGAGGCCCTCGCCCTTCGAGGCGCCGCGCACGAGCCCTGCGATATCGACGAAGGTCAGCCGCGTCGGGATGATTTGCGCCGAGCCTGCGATCGCCGACAGCTTGTCGAGCCTGGGATCAGGCACGGCGACTTCGCCGACATTCGGCTCGATGGTGCAGAACGGATAATTCGCCGCCTGCGCCGCTGCCGTCTCGGTCAGCGCGTTGAACAGCGTCGACTTGCCGACATTGGGCAGGCCAACGATACCGCATTTGAATCCCATAACTTGTCCTGAAGTTCGTTGCTGACGGTCGACGACGCGTCACGCCGCGCCATCATCACCCTTGTCGAAAATTCCCTTGGCTTGCAGCGCCAGATGCACCTTGTTCTGGAACGAGGAGTCGTGCCCTGCCGCCAGCAAGCCGGCATTCTCGGCCACCGCCGCGCACAGGGCTTCCACCCAGGCGCGGTCGCTCTTGGCGAAATCCGAGAGCACGTGGCCGTGCACCAGCTCCTTGATGCCGGGATGGCCGATCCCTAGCCGCACCCGGCGATATTCGTTGCCGATATGCGAGGAGATCGAGCGCAGCCCGTTGTGGCCGGCGATACCGCCGCCGACCTTGACGCGGACTTTCGCCGGCGGCAGTTCGAGTTCGTCCTGAAACACGGTGATGTCGGAGGCGCCGAGCTTGAAAAAGTTCGCGGCTTCCTGAACCGCGCGCCCGGACTCGTTCATGTAGGTGGTCGGCCGAAGCAGAACGACCTTCTCGCGATCCAGCGTGCCTTCGGATGTCTCGCCCTGAAAGCGGCGGCGCCACGGTGCGAAACCGTGACGCCGCGCAATTTCATCGACGGCCATGAACCCGATGTTGTGCCGGTTGTTCGCGTATTTCGAACCGGGGTTACCTAGGCCAACAAACAGGCGCATGACGCGGCATCCTGCCGCTGCTTACTTCTTCTTGTCGCCACCAGCCGGCGCCTTCGCGCCAGCCGCCGGAGCGGCAGCTCCCGCCGCAGGCGCGGCAGCAGCAGCCGGAGCGGCACCCGCCGCCGGAGCAGCCGTGCCTGCCGCCGCGGCAGCCGCTGCAGCCTTCTGCTCTTCGGCGTAACCGGACGGCGGCACGATGGTCACGAGCGTTGCGTCTTCGCGCGACAGCGACTTCACGCCCGTCGGGAGCTTGATGTCGGACAGATGCAGCGAGTAGCTGATTTCCAGCGCGCCGGCATCGGCCTCGATATACTGCGGGATGTTGTCGACCGAGCATTCGAGCTCGATGGTGTGGGTGACGACGTTGATGGTGCCGCCGCGCTTGACGCCGGGCGAAGTTTCGCCGTTCACGACATGCAGGGGCACGCTGACGCGGATGGTTGCGCCTTCGCCGAGACGCAGGAAGTCGACATGGAGCGGGAAGTCCTTCACCGGATCGAGGTGGAAGTCGCGCGGAATCACACGGTGCTTCTTACCTTCGAGGTCTATGTCGAACAGCGTGGTCAGGAAGCGGCCGGCCAGGATGCGCTGGCGCAGTTCCTTGTCGTCGACCGAGATGGTCACGGGGGGCTGGTTGTTGCCGTAGATCACTCCGGGCACTCTCCCGGCGCGACGCTCTGCCCGGGCGGCCCCCTTGCCGCTCTGCGGACGCGCGGTCGCCTTCAATTCCTTGACGGTCGCCATCGTGTTAAGTCCTTGTTTTCTAAAAAGTTAAAGGCCGCATTGCGGCCCGTTGGCGTCCCACAGCAAGCCTCCAGGGGTGCGGGGGCTGCGGACGTGGCGGGCTTTTAGCCCCAAAGGGGCGAAATGACAAGGAAATGAAGGGATTTTTCTGCGGCTGGCACCCTCCCCTGGAGGGGCCCGGAGGGGGGAGGGTAACAACCCTACCCGTCCGCCATGCTGCCGGCATCCGGCGTGGCCGGCGCAATGCCGAGCTTGGCTTCCAGAACAGCAATCCGGCTCTTCAGCGCCTCGTTCTCCTCGCGCGCCAGGCGGGCCATGTCCTTGACCACGTCGAACTCCTCGCGCTTGACGACATCAAGATCGCGCAGGATGCGCTCGGCTTGGTTGCGCATGACCGTATCGACCTCGCGCTTGACCCCCTGGGCGGCGCCGGCGGCGTCATTCATCAAACGGCCGATCTCGTCGAAAAACCGATTGCTGGTCTGGGTCATCTGAAACGCTCCGGTCGCTGCAAATTGATCGTCACGACAAGACAATGGCAATCCCAAGGGAAACGTTCAAGAGCGCGGTTCAACGCCAACGTGACGGCCGTTTGCCTTGTCATGCTGCAGTTTCCTTGCAATCGTATCGAACAGCCAGCCAGACACCAGAATCACAACGCAAAAGCAACGCCCATGATCGACCAGCAGATCGATATTGCAACCAAGGACGGCAAGACCACGACCTTCATCACCCATCCTGAGCGCGGCGGCCCCTTCCCGGTCATCATCTTCTACATGGACGCACCGGCGATCCGCGAGGAACTGCGCGACATGGCGCGGCGGCTCGGCACGTCGGGCTATTACGTGATGCTGCCCAACCTGTATTACCGCTCCGGCGTCATGGAGCTGGGGCCGATACCGCCTGATCCGGAAGCGCCCGAGCGCAAGCGGATGTCCGGCTTCATGAACTCCATCAACATCGCGATGGTGATGGAGGACACCAAGGCTCTGCTCGCCTACGCAGAGACGCAACCTGCCGCAAATACGAAGATCGTCGGCACCGTCGGCTACTGCATGAGCGGCCGCTACGCGGTCAATGCGGCAACGCATTTTCCGGATCGGGTGAAGGCGGCGGCTTCGATCTACGGCACCCATCTTGCGACCGACCAGCCCGACAGCCCGCATCTGGCGGCATCGAAGACCAAGGCCGAACTCTATTTCGCCTGCGCCGAGACCGACATCTACGCGCCGCAGGAGATCATCGACAAAGTGAAGCAGGCAATGGAAGGCACGAACAACGAGGTCGAGATCTATCCCGGGACTCATCACGGCTTCGCTTTCCCGAAGCGGCCGGTCTATCACCGCGATGCTGCCGAGCGGCACTGGGAGCGTCTGCTGGCGCTCTATCGCCGCAACCTCGCGCAATAGACCTCCCGCCCGATGCCCTTTCTCACCATAACCTTCCCGGCAATCGATCCCGTCGCCATCTCGATCGGACCGTTCGCGATCCGATGGTATGCGCTGGCCTATATCTGCGGCATCGTGCTCGGATGGATCTATGCGCGCGCGCTGATCAGGAAAGAGAAATTATGGGGCGGGCCGGCGCCGATCGCACCCGTGCAGCTCGACGACTTCATTCTCTGGGTTACGATCGGCATCATCGTCGGCGGCCGCACCGGCTACGTGCTGTTCTACAACCCGGCCATCTTCATCCAGAACCCCATCGCCATTTTCAAACTCTGGGAAGGTGGCATGTCCTTCCATGGCGGCTTTCTCGGCTGCGTCGCCGCGGTGATGCTGTTTGCGCGCACGAACAATATCTCCATCCTGTCGCTTGGCGACATCACGACCGCCGTCGCCCCGATCGGAATATTCCTCGGGCGCCTTGCCAATTTCATCAAGGGCGAATTGTGGGGACGGCCGGCGGATTCCAGCGTGCCCTGGGCCATGGTGTTCCCCGACGGCGGGCCGCTGCCGCGGCATCCGAGCCAGCTCTATGAAGCCGGATTGGAGGGCATCCTGCTGTTCGTCATCCTGGCGGCGATGATCCGGATGGGCGCGTTGAAACGGCCGGGCCTGATCCTCGGCAGCTTCATTGCGATCTATGGTCTTGCGCGCATTACCAGCGAATTCTTCCGCGAGCCCGATCCCCAGCTCGGATTTTTGTGGGATCCCCAGCTCGGGCTGACCATGGGTATGCTGCTGTCGGTACCGATGATCATTGCCGGAGCCATCCTGATCATGATGGCATGGCGCCGCGAGACGCCGCAGCATATAGAGAAGTCGACTTAAGGCAGGCCGTGACCGAATTTTCGCCGCTACAGTCGGAGATCCACAAGCTGATCAGATCGTCAGGCCCGATGCCGGTCTGGCGGTACATGGAGCTGTGCCTGATGCATCCGGAGCACGGCTACTACGTGTCGCGCGATCCATTGGGCCGCGAGGGCGATTTCACCACCGCGCCCGAGGTCAGCCAGATGTTCGGCGAACTGCTCGGGCTATGGACGGCGTCGGTCTGGAAGGCGATCGGCTCGCCGCCGACGCTGCGGCTGGTCGAGCTCGGCCCCGGCCGCGGCACCATGATGGCGGACGCGCTCCGCGCGGTTCGCGTGCTGCCGCCGCTCTATCAATCGATCCAGATCCATCTCGTCGAGATCAATCCGGTGCTGCGCGAGAAGCAGCAGGCAACGCTATCCGGCGCGCGCAACATCACCTGGCATGACAATATCGACGACGTGCCCGAGGGCCCCGCGGTCATCCTCGCCAACGAATATTTCGACGTGCTGCCGATCCATCAGGTGGTCAAGCGCGAAACCGGCTGGCACGAGCGCGTCGTCGAGCTCGATGCCAACGGCAAGCTGGTGTTCGCCGCCGCGGATGACCCGATCCCGCGCTTCGAGGTGTTGCTGCCGTGGCTGGTGCGCGCGGCCCCGATCGGCGCCGTGTTCGAATGGCGGCCGGATACCGAGATGATGAAGATCGCGGCGCGGGTGCGCGACCAGGACGGCGCGGCGCTGATCATCGATTACGGCCATCTGCGCAGCGACGCCGGCGACACTTTCCAGGCTATCGCCCGGCACAGTTTTGCCGATCCCCTGAAAAATCCCGGCCAGACCGACGTCACCGCCCATGTCGATTTCCAGGCGCTGGCGCGCGCCGCGGAAGACGTCGGCGCGCGCGTTCACGGCCCGGTGACGCAGGGCGAATTCCTCAAGCGGCTCGGCATCGAGACCCGGGCGGTCACGCTGATGGGAAAAGCCACGGCGGAAGTTTCCGCCGATATTTCCGCCGCGCTCAAGCGTCTGACCGACAGCGGCCGCGGCGGCATGGGATCGATGTTCAAGGTGCTTGCGGTGACCGAACCAAATCTCACCTCGGTCGCAGGCCTCAGCGACGAACCGCCGGCAGGAGACGAAAAAGCATGACGTTCGGATCGTCGCTGCTCGCAGCCATTCCCGGGCTGCGCCACGCGTTCTTCACCCGCGAGGGCGGAGTATCAGGTGGAATTTACGAAGGACTCAATGGCGGCCTCGGCTCCAATGACGATCCGGCCAATGTGGCGGAAAATCGCCGCCGGATGGCCGAGCAGATGGGTGTTATGCCCGAGCACTTGCTCAGCGTGCACCAGATCCACTCGCCCGACGCCGTGGTCGCGACCGGACCATGGCAGGGCGACAAGCCGCGCGCCGACGCGCTCGTCACCCGCACCGAAGGCATCGCCATCAGCGTCACTGCCGCGGATTGCGGGCCGATCCTGTTCGCCGATCCGGCCGCCCGCGTGATCGGCGCTGCACACGCCGGCTGGAAGGGCGCGCTGACCGGTGTTCTGGAATCCACCATCGACGCAATGGAAAAACTCGGCGCCGACCGCACCCGTATCGTTGCCGCCATCGGCCCGTTGATCCGCCAGCACTCCTACGAGGTCGGCAGCGAATTCGTCGAACGTTTCCTGGATGCCGACGCGGAGAATGCAATGTTCTTCATTCCCTCGGTTCGATCAGGACATTCGATGTTCGACCTCGCCGGCTTCATCCGCATGCGGCTGGAAAACGCCGGCATCCTGATGATCGACGACCTCGGCGTCGACACCTATTCCGACGAGCGCTTCTACAGCTACCGCCGCTCGGTGCACCGGAAGGAGCCGGACTACGGCCGCCACGTGCACGCGATCGCGCTGGCGAGCCAGTAATTCCTACTTCACCCGCAGCACCACCTTTCCCCGCACCCGGCCGGCTTCCAGGTAGGTGAGCGCCGCCGGCAATTGCGCGAAGGCAAATTCGCGATCGAGGACAAAGGCTCGCATGGATGATCCTGCGGAGTTGACGAATTCTGGCAACAAGAAGGAGAGACGGGGCGAGCCGGACGCAATCTTTTTGGCGAGCTTATCCACGCGCTGCCCTAGACCTTAACACATTTTAACGATATCGCAGGGGCAATGAGGAACACCTTGATTGCTTCGTGCCTGCAAACTCCGCGCGCCTTGATGGCCGCGGCGCTGCTTGTCGCTTCTTGCGCGCTCGGTGGCTGTGCCGGCGGCGGCGCGGCCAGCGGCTCGTATGCGATGGCACCGAGCGCGGGCGGCGGTCCCACCGTGGCGTTCGAATCGATCGACGGTCCGCCGCCGCAGGTGTTCGACCGGATGGTCAGCGTGCTCGACAGCGAATCGAAGCTCCGAAACCTGTCGATCGTCTCGCGCGAAGGCGGAGCATCCTACCGCGTGCGCAGCTATCTGTCGGCGCAGGTGGTTCGCGGCAAGACCGTGATCGCCTGGGTCTGGGACGTCTATGACAACAACCAGCAGCGTGCGCTGCGGCTTTCCGGCGAAGAACCCGCCGGCAAGGCTGGCCGCGACGCCTGGGCGGCGGCCGATGATCTCGTGTTGCGGAAAATCGCGCAGGCCGGCCTCAGCGGTCTGTCCGGCATGGTCAGCGGAAGCCCGGATGCAGCGCCTGCGCCGGCCCCGGAGCGCCGCGGTCCCGCGGTCGCGAGTGCCGAAGAAACGGTACGCGCCCAGGATGCGGCCGGCGTCAGGGCGCTCAGCTTCAGCGCCCAATAAACAGCCCTGTAAAGTCCGGTATCGGCCGATTTTTGACCGGGAAAACGACATCAATGGGTTGCCAGCCGAGCCACCCGCCTGATATCTCCTCGCTCGTAAAAAGCGCCGGTTCCCGAGGACTTTCTCGATATGCTGAACGTCGTATCCAGCAAGGCGCGAGGAGAAGCGTTGATGGCGGCCAAGAACGGCTCGATCAAACTGGTCGCCGGCAATTCCAACCCCGCGCTGGCCCAGGAAATCGCGAACTGGCTGCACCTGCCGCTGACGAAGGCGACGGTCCGCCGGTTTGCGGACATGGAAATCTTCGTCGAAATTCAGGAAAACGTCCGCGGCTCCGACGCGTTCATCATCCAATCGACCTCGTATCCGGCCAACGACCATCTGATGGAACTGTTGATCATCACCGATGCGCTGCGCCGGTCGTCCGCGCGCCGCATCACGGCGGTGATCCCGTATTTCGGCTATGCTAGGCAGGACCGCAAGGTCGGCTCGCGCGCGCCGATCTCGGCCAAGCTGGTCGCCAACATGATCACCCAGGCCGGCATCGACCGGGTCATGACACTCGACCTGCACGCCGGCCAGATCCAGGGCTTCTTCGACATCCCGACCGACAACCTCTTCGCCTCGCCGGTTATGGTGCGCGACATCAAGGAGCGCTTTGATCTTAGCAACCTCATGGTGGTGTCGCCGGACGTCGGTGGCGTCGTGCGCGCCCGCGGACTGGCCAAGCGCATCAACACCCCGCTCGCCATCATCGACAAGCGGCGCGAGCGCGCCGGTGAATCCGAAGTCATGAACGTGATCGGCGATTGCGCCGGTTACACCTGCATTCTGATCGACGACATCGTCGATTCCGGCGGCACGCTGGTGAACGCGGCCGACGCCCTGATCGCCAACGGCGCCAAGGAAGTCTACGCCTATATCAGCCACGGCGTGCTCTCCGGCGGCGCCGCCGCGCGCATCGCCTCCTCGAGGCTGAAAGAGCTCGTGATCACCGACTCGATTCTGCCGACGGAGGCGGTCAACAAGGCTACCAACATCCGCACGCTGTCGATCGCGCCCCTGATCGCCGAGGCGATCAGCCGCACCGCTTCGGAAGAATCGGTATCGAGCCTGTTCGACTGATCGCAAACTCTTCGTCGTCCCGGCCTTGAGCCGGGACCCATAATCACGATGATCGTTTTGCGCTGCGCTGGGACGGCAATCCCCTAACAACTCACGCCTGTGGTTATGGGTCCCTGCTTTCGCAGGGACGACGATAGGGAGTCGAACCTTTCCTCAAAATCCCGGTCGCGGCACCAAATTCATCAGCATATTGGCATAGCCGCCATCGACCATGATCTCCTCGCCATTGACGTAGGACGCGCGATCGCTGGCGAGAAACAGGATCGCATCGGCCATGTCCTGCGGCATGCCGACCCGCCGCAACGGCACGACTGCGGCGCGACGCTCGGTGACGCCGGGCGTATCGTAGAACGCCTGGCTCATCGGCGTGATCACCATGCCTGGACTGACGACATTGCTGCGGATGCCGTGCGGCCCCCATTCATTGGCGAGCTGCCGCGACAGCATGATCACGCCGGCCTTGCTGACGCTGTAGGCGCCGCTCTGCCCCTGCGCGTTGCTGCCCGCGATCGACGCGACGTGAACCAGACTGCCGTGGCCAAGCGCGCGCATCTGCCGGCCGAACACCTGCGCGCAAAGAAAATAGCCGGTCAGGTTGACGGAGAGAACGGCGTTCCATTCGGCAAGCGTCAAGACGTCGAGCGCACCCGGACGCAGCACCGCCGCGGTGTTGACCAGCACGTTGCATGGCCCCAGCGATTTCTCGATCGTCGCGGCCGCGGCGGTGACGCTCTCGACATCCGTCGTATCGCAGCGCGCGATCACATGATCGGCGCCGAGCTTGCCGAGCTCGGCGCGCGTTATCTCAAGGCCACGTTCATCGAGATCGATCGCGGCCACGCGGGCGCCGGCCTGGGCAAGACTGAGAGCAACGGCGCGGCCGATCCCACCTCCCCCGCCCGTCACCACGCAGACGCGGCCTGACAGGCCGAGCCAATCGGAAGATGTTTGCTCAGTTGCAATCATTGAGGCCTCCAATCAAGCGCTCCGTTCGTCATTGCGAGGAACGTAGCGACCGAAGCAATCCATTCTTCTTTCGCGGCAAGATGGATTGCTTCGCTTCGCTCGCAATGACGGGGACTTGCTACCCCCCAATCCCCGCCGCGACCTGACCGCGCAGCCGCTCCAGGCTGTGTAGCGTGTTGGCGCAGGCTTCGGCTACCTCGATGCCCTTGATGACGAAATGCTTGCGGAAGAATTCGTGGTGCACGGCGCTTTCATGGAATTGCTGCGGCGTCAGCACCGCCGAGAATACCGGCACCTCGGTCCTGAGCTGCACGTCCATCAGCGCCTTGATCACGGTGTCGGCGACGAATTCGTGGCGATAGATGCCGCCGTCGACGACGAGGCCTGCTGCCACGATCGCGGTGTAGCGCCGCGTCTTGGCGAGCAGTTGCGCATGCAGCGGTATTTCGAACGAGCCCGGCACCTCGAACAGATCGACCTGCGCGCGCGTGATATGGCGCGCTTCGATCTCTTCAAGAAAGGCAATGCGGCATTCCTCGACCACGTCGCGGTGCCACGACGACTGCACGAAGGCGATGCGCTGCGGCTTGACGAAACGCGGATGCACCGGCGCCGGCGGACGCTCGGGCACGTCAGGAACGTGATGGGCTTCGGCTGCTTGGGATTGGACTTCAGGCTCTTGCAACATCTGATTCATGGCTTTCCTCTTTCAGGACCAGAATCAGGGCATACGGAACGACGCCAGCCCACGCGCAAAGGTGCGAGCCGCCGCAAACCGTTCTCTTTCATCCGGACTGTAACCGTCGGCTTCGGAATCACACCGAATCTGCTGACCCTTCTGCTCAGGCGAGAAGAAGGCGCTCGCGGGCTTGGGCTACGTCACCCTTACCGCCGGTGGGGATTTTCGCCCCGCCCTGAGAACATCGGCCGCCCGGAATGGACGACCTGTCGAAGGATATGACCAAGGCCGGGCCGTCAGCAAGCTTCTTTGGCATGGGGAATCGGCATGTCCCCATGCCGCCGGAACAGGGCATGTGGCCTGCCGGATCGCTGCCTTTACTCAAACCGCGGCAATTGAGATAGGCTTGCCAAGAACAGGGGGACGCTCAACATGAAAATTCTTCGTCGGAATTTCCTCAAGCTCGCCGGCGCACTGATCGCTGCGCCTGCCTTGCCGCGACTGGCATCCGCGCTCGACTATCCGACGCGGCCGACGAAGATCATCGCAGGCTTCGCTGCAGGAGGCGGTGTCGATATCACGGCGCGGCTGATCGGCCAGTGGCTGGCCGACCATCTCAAGCAACCCTTCGTCGTCGAGAACCGCACCGGCGCCGGCGGCAATATCGGCACCGAGGCCGTCGTGAATGCGGCGCCCGATGGCTACACGCTGTTGCTGGCGACGGTACCAAACGCGGTCAACGCCTCGCTCTACGAAAAGCTCAATTTCAATTTCGTCCGCGACGTTGCGCCGGTGGCCGGCGTCATTCGTGTGCCGATGGTGGTGCTGGTGCACCCCGCGGTGCCGGCGCAGACCTTGGCCGAATTCATCGCTTACGCCAAAGCCAACCCGGGAAAGGTCAACATGGCCTCCGCCGGCAGCGGCAGCGCGCCACACATGGCGGGCGAGTTGTTCAAGATGATGACCGGCGTCGACATGATCCACGTCCCCTATCGCGGCCAGGGGCCGGCAATGACGGACTTGATCAGCGGCCAAGTGCAGATCCTGTTTGCCGCCGCGCCCGGCACCGCCGATCACATCAAGACCGGCAAGCTGCGCGCGCTCGCGGTGACGACGGCCACGCGCATGGCGGAGCTGCCGGAGGTTCCGACCGTAGGCGATGTCGTGGCAGGCTATGAAGCCAGCCAGTGGTACGGCTTTGCGGCACCGAAGAACACGCCGGCCGAGGTCGTCGACAAACTCAACAAGGAGATCAACGCGGCGATCGCCGATCCCGGCATGAAGGCCCGGCTTGCCGCCATCGGCGGCGCGCCGATGCCGGGCTCGCCTGCCGATTTCGGCAAACTGATCGCAGACGAGACCGAGAAATGGGGCAAGGTGGTTCGCGCAGGTGGGCTAAAGCCGGAGTGAAGCGGCGATTTGCGAACGGTCCGGGAGATACCGATGCACGGCGAAACATTCACGAATCCGAAAGCGGTCCCGCCGGTTCTTCAAGCCGCCTGTTGACCGGCTTTCAGCAACTCGAGAATCTTCTCAAGCCGCGTAACCACATCGCTGGTTTCCAGGAGTTGCTGCCGCTGGTCTAGTCCGACCGACAGCAATGGTGCAACTGAATCGGCCAACATCCCGGGCTCTTCGATGCTGGGCAGCCGCAGACGCGCCTGAAGCGGCTTTGGCAGCGATGTATGATCGAGATTCGCATAGACCCTGTAGGCTTCGATGACGGCTCCGCACAGCGCAGTGGCATCCGCCGTCCGGCCGCGGCTCTCCACGCATGGCGCAATCTCCGCTGCCAAAAATTCTTCCTCCTTGCGCCTGACGACCAAAGCGCGTTCGAGGCCGGATACAAGGGCCTTGAGAGTGCCGTCCGGCAGCGCAACGCAATGGATCACGTCTGCGGTTGTACCCACCGAGTAAAGCGCATCCAGCGCCGGATCGTCGTCGCCGGAGCGCTGCTGCGTAAGCACGAGAACTCGGCGATCGGTCGCTAGAGCGCGCTCGATCGCGCGCTTCGTCTTGTCGCGCCCGACAAAGATCGGCGCAAACATTTGCGGAAACAGAACGAGGTCCCGCATCGGCACGATCGGAACCACCGGCCGCGCCGGCGTCGCCTTCAAGCCCGTGGCCGGCCGCGGCGTCTCCGATGAAGCCGGCTGGCTCGCTTGAATCTTCGCAGCCAGAAAATTCCAGTCCGGAAAGCCGAGCGTCCTCGCGACCAGTTCGAGGCTCTCGCTGTGGGTTAAGGAAACAGATTTGGCCTTCAGGGCCTCGCGCAGGGTGTGCGCCATAGCCTTTGCATCGCGGAAATCACGCATGGGATCCTCTGCATTGGCGAACGAGAAAATGTCAGGCGCTTGCGTTACTGACTCGTTCGCTTGGGCAAAGGGTGCCTGAAGCGGCTCGATACATTCACCGTACCCTCAACAGGGCGCAAGCAGCGGGTCGTATCCACCCGAACGAAAATATGCGCCCCGGCCCGCGCGGCTGTCAATTGCACGGCTTCAGTATGTGCCGTCTCCGCGCCAGGCCGAGAAAGCGAGACGATGCCGGGAAAATTAACCACAAATTAACCATTGTGGCGGACCTGCCCAATTTCCTCCGGCGTCTTAGACTCCGTAGCGCTCGAATCCGATTCCGGTTTGTTCTCAAATTAATAGGTATGACCGCGTTCAACTGTGGACGACGCCGCTTTGGCCTGTGGACGGACTCAGGGGTCAGTTGCGCGGATTCCGCAAATCACATCACTTGATCTCGGCAGGCCCCGGGATGATCCGCGAACGGGGGATTGCAGTCGGCGGCACCGCATCAGTTCAACGCGTGCCGTCCCCTTGGGTGCGTATCAGAAGAATTCAAAAACAAGGTCGAGACGGCATGTCCCTCCTCGAAGGCATTATTGATTCCCGGAACAACCCGCTCGCGGCCGTCGAGGACATCGCCGCCGAAAACAACTGGGCGTTCGAGCGCTCCGGCGAAGACGAAGTCACGATCGTCTCCAAGGGGAACTGGACCGACTACCAGCTCTCCTTCACCTGGATGGCGGAGATCGAGGCGCTGCACCTGGCCTCCGCGTTCGACATGAAGATTCCCCCCGCACGCCGCGCGGAAGTGCAGCGGCTGATCGCGGCGATCAACGAACAATTATGGGTCGGCCACTTCGACATCTGGAACCACACCGGCATGATCATGTACCGGCAAGCGCTGCTGCTGCCGGGCGGGCTGACCGCCTCGACCGCGCAATGCGAGGTCATGCTGGCCGGCGCCATCCACGCCTGCGAGCGCTACTACCCCGCGTTCCAGTTCGTGGTCTGGGCGGGAAAGAGCGCCGTGGAAGCCATGAGCGCGGCCATGTTCGATACCGAGGGCGAGGCGTAGGCCCCGCCGCTTCCACACGCACGGTGTCGTCCCTGCGAAAAGCAGGGACCCATACTCCGTGACCGCCAGGCTCAAGCAAACTGCTTGTGGCCCCTTCTGAGCATTACTAAAACCGCCGGTGGTTATGGGTCCCTGCGTTCGCATGGACGACGGCAGAATTCATGGTGACACCGTGAAAACCAACACACTCCAAAATCTCCGCGGCACCATTGCGCTGGCCGGCGCGGGCAAGATGGGCGGCGCGATGCTGAGCGGCTGGCTGGCCGGCGGGCTCGACGCAAGCCGCGTGATCGTGATCGAGCCGCAGCCATCCGCTGAGATCGGCGCGCTGGCGGCGCAAGGCGTCCGCCTCAATCCGAAGGACGCGGGTACAGTCGATACGCTGGTGATGGCGGTGAAGCCGCAGACGTTCCGCGAAGCGGGGCCGGCGCTGAAGTCATTCGTCGGAGCGAACACGCTCGTCGTCTCGATCATGGCGGGCACGACCATTGCGGCACTTGAAGAAGTCTGCGGCGGCATGGTGGTTCGCGCGATGCCGAACACGCCGGCCGCGATCGGCCGCGGCATCACGGTTGCGGTCGCGGCGAAAAATGTCAGCGCCGCGCAACGCGCCACGGCCGATGCGCTGCTGCGCGCCACCGGCTCGGTCGAATGGGTCGAGGACGAAAGCCTGATGGATGCGGTGACCGCCGTGTCCGGCTCCGGCCCGGCCTACGTGTTCCTGCTCGCCGAAGAGCTCGCGCGCGCCGGCGTCGAGGCCGGCCTGCCGGCCGAGCTTGCAACGAAGCTCGCGCGCGAAACCGTCGCCGGCTCCGGCGAACTGCTGCACCGCTCGGAACTTGCCTCGGCCACGCTGCGCCAGAACGTCACCTCGCCCGGCGGCACCACCGCGGCCGCGCTGGAAGTGCTGATGGCCAACGACGGCCTGCAGCCGTTGATGATCCGCGCGATCGCGGCGGCAACGAAGCGCTCGAAGGAATTGGCGAAGTAGACGGAATCGTAGGGTGGGCAAAGCGCAAGCGTGCCCACCATTGCGAGCACGGTGCCGGATGGTGGGCACGGCGCAAGCGCGCCTTTGCCCACCCTACGGTTCGGCGGTCGCCGCTACTTCCCTGCAAGCCTCTTCGTGAACGTCTCGACATTGACGAGACCGCGGGCGTGGCGGCCGTCGCCTATTCTGCGCTCGCCTTCGAAGGCTTCGACTTCGAAGCGGATCACGCGGCGCTCGACGGTTACGACCTTTCCCGTGACGCGTACCGTCGCGCCGACCAGCGAGGCGCCGAGATGGCGGATATCGACCTCGGTGCCAACCGTGATCCAACCCGGCTGAAGATGGCCTCTGATGGCGTCGCTCGAGGCCATCTCCATTTCCAGAATCATCATCGGCGTCGCATAGACCATCGGCATATCAGGCACGAAATGCCCGACCGTGCGCTCGGGCGGCACGACCAGCGTCCGTTCCGCGCTCATGCCGATCTTGATGAAGTCGCGTGCGTCCATGGGGATTCCTGCTGCAAACAACTCCCGCTGTCGTCCCGGCGAACGCCGGGACCCACAACCACAAATCTACGTGGCCCGGCCGAGCTGGGGCTCCAGCTTGCTCCAACAACAACGCCGGTGGTTATGGGTCCCTGCGTTCGCAGGGACGACGGGAGTTACTTCTTCGCCGCTGCAGCGCGTTCCACGAACGTCTTGCCGCCCTTCATCTTGTGGGTGAGCGGCGCCTCGTTGATCTGGATCACGACGGCTTCCGCATCGACGCCGAGGTTCTTCACCAGCGCCTGGGTGATGTCGCGCATCATGCCGACTTTCTGTTCTTCGGTCCGGCCGGCGGCCATGCTGATGGTGATCTCAGGCATCGGTAGTGCTCCCTTTGTTTTGCTTACCCGGCAATCCATCATTTTGAAGATGGATACGCGGGTCAAGCCCGCGCATGACAAAATCAGTTGCCCCACTTCACGTCATGGCGCGCGAGCACCTCGCGCACGCGTGTGACGATCTCGCTTTCGGCGCAGGAAAACTGAGCGGGGCGAGTCTCACGCCATTCCTGGTTGGAGGCGATCGCGGCTGCCGCCTTGGCGCCTTCGATCAGATCCTTGATCTGAATTTCGCCGCGCGCCTTTTCGTCCGAACCCTGGATGATCACGCAAGGCGAGTTGCGGCGGTCGGCATATTTGAGCTGGTTGCCCATGTTCTTCGGGTTACCGAGATAGAGCTCGGCGCGGATATTGGCGTTGCGAAGCTCGGCGACCATTTTCTGGTAGTCGGCGACACGATCGCGATCGAACACGGTGACCACGACGGGGCCGAAGTCGGGCCGCGTGTCGAGCTTGCCGAGCATGGTCAGCGCCGCCTGCAAGCGCGACACCCCGATCGAAAAGCCCGTTGCCGGCACCGGCTCGCCGCGGAAGCGCGAGACGAGACCGTCATAGCGGCCACCGCCGCCGACCGAGCCGAAGCGCACTGGTCGGCCTTTCTCGTCCTTGGTTTCGAGGGTGAGTTCGACCTCGTAGACCGGACCGGTGTAATATTCGAGACCGCGAACGACAGATGGATCGATCACGATACGGTCCTCCCCATAGCCCGACGCCGTCACCAGCTTGCTGATCGCATCGAGTTCGTCGCGACCTTCCTGTCCGACCTTGCTGTCGCGCAGCCGCGCATCGATCTGTGCGCCCTGCTCGATCGCACCAACGACCAATGCAATGTCATCAGGCTTCAGGCCGGCGCCTTTGGTAAAGTCTCCCGACTCATCCTTGCGGCCCTCGCCCAACAACTGCTGCACGCCGGAAATGCCGAGACGATCGAGCTTGTCGATCGCGCGCATCACCGTCAGCCATTGTCCGTCATCGGCAATGCCTAGCGCATCGCGCACACCATCAAGCACCTTGCGGTTATTCACCTTCACCACATAGGAGCCGCGGGGAATGCCGAGCGCTTCCATCGTATCGGCGGCCATCATGCACATCTCAGCGTCCGCCGCCGGCGAGGCCGAGCCCACCGTGTCGGCATCGAACTGCATGAACTGGCGGAAGCGGCCGGGACCTGGCTTCTCGTTGCGATAGACGTAACCCGCGCGGTAGCTGCGATACGGCTTCGGCAGCGCGTCGAAATTCTCGGCCACATAGCGCGCCAGCGGCGCTGTCAGATCGTAGCGCAGCGAGATCCACTGCTCGTCGTCGTCCTGGAACGAGAACACGCCTTCGTTCGGCCGGTCCTGGTCGGGCAGGAATTTGCCGAGCGCATCGGTGAACTCCATCGCCGGCGTTTCCACCGGCTCAAAACCGTAGCGCTCGTAGACCTCGCGGATTTTCTCGACCATCTGGCGCGTGGCCGCAATCGCGGCCGGGCCACGGTCTTCGAGCCCGCGCGGCAGCCGCGCCTTCAGTTTCTGCGGTTTTTTGGGCTTTTGGGTATTGTCACGCATACGGCGGTCCTATCAGCGCGCGCCGGACGCGGCAAGCGCGGCCTCGTCTGCACAGGAACCAGAATTCATCATGCTGGCTCGTCCCGGCCATGACGGAAAGATCCGGCCACACCCGGCAACCCTGCGATTGCAGAAGCAGCGGAACGATTCCGCCGCCGGTCACAGGACCTTTCTGATCCAGTCGTGCGGGTCCGCTGCGCGCCCGTACTGGATATCGACGAGCTTCTTGCGCAGCCCTATGGCGACAGGGCCGGCGACGCCGCCGCTGATCAGAAAATCGCCGCTCGCCGAGCACACCTTGCCGATCGGCGAGATGACGGCTGCGGTACCGCAGGCGAACGCCTCTTTCAGTTTTCCGCTGGCGGCATCCGCGCGCCACTGGTCGATCGTGTAGGGCTCCTCGCGCACGACCGTGCCGGAATCCTTTGCCAGCGCGATGATCGAATCGCGGGTGATGCCCGGCAGGATGGTGCCGAGCGGCGGCGTCGAGAGCGAGCCGTCGTCGAACACGAAGAAGACGTTCATGCCGCCGAGCTCCTCGATGTAGCGGCGTTCGATCGCGTCGAGAAAAACGACCTGATCGCAGCCGTGCTGGATGGCCTCAGCCTGCGCGCGCAGGCTCGCGGCGTAATTGCCGCCGCATTTGACGGCCCCGGTGCCGCCGATCGCGGCGCGCGTATAATTCTCCGACACCCAGATCGACACCGGCGCAGGTCCGCCTTTGAAATAGGAGCCGACCGGCGAGGCGATGACGGCGAAGATGTATTCCGCCGATGGCTTCACGCCGAGGAATATCTCGCTCGCGATCATGAAGGGCCGCAAATAGAGGCTGCCCTCGCCGCCCGGGATCCAGGCGCTGTCGATGCGCACGATCTGCTCGACCGCTTCGATGAAGATAGCCTCGGGCAGCGGCGCCATGGCCATGCGCTCAGCCGAATTGTTGAAGCGCCTCGCGTTGGCGTCGGGGCGGAACAGGTTCACGCCGTTGTCGCGCTTATAGGCCTTGAGGCCTTCGAAAATCTCCTGCGCGTAGTGCAGGACGGCTGTCGCCGGATCGAGCGGAAAATTTGCGCGGGCCTCGACCCGCGCGTCATGCCAGCCGTTCGCCTGATTGTAGCGGACGATGGCCATGTGATCGGTGAAAATCCGGCCGAAGCCCGGGTCCACGAGCTTGGCCGCGCGCTCCCTCTCAGGAGTTGGATTCGCCGCAGGCCGGATTTCGAATTTCAAACTCATTCCCCTTTGCCCTTGTTTCCCGCTATTGGAAATCGGCGCCCATATTGGCGCCGGCATGCGTCTTCCGGGCCTTCACGGGTCTGAACTTCACCATCACCGGCCTTGCGGCCGGCTTCCGTCGCCGTCATGTCGGTCGAGGACATGCTTTTGCGGGATGCCGAAGTCCAGTATGTTTGCCGAAATGCCGCTCGACAATCGCACGGTAATCCATTTGCGGCCGTTGCCGCCATCGCTGGCTTTTTCCGGCTGCCTGACACGTCACCAGGTTCGAAACGACCTAAAGTTTCGTCGTGGCTGGAAGTTTTGTAACATTGAACCCAAGATATGTCAACATGACTGACATAAATTTCTCAAAGGGCTCCGTAGCCTCCGATTCGCAGGAGGCCGCCAGCCCTGCCCCGCGGGCTGGCGAATTTCGCTGGGACATTATCGAGCTGCTGTTTTTCGCCTATCGCGACTTCGTCGGCGACGCCGACCATGAGCTCGAGGCTTTCGGGTTCGGCCGCGCCCATCACCGCGTGATGCATTTCGTCTACCGCTACCCCGGCCTCAAGGTCGCCGACCTCCTGGACGTGTTGCGGATCACCAAGCAGTCGCTTGGCCGGGTGCTCAAGCAGTTGCTCGATGAGGGCTACATCATCCAGAAGACGGGCAATAACGACCGCCGGCAGCGCCTTCTTTACGCCACCCCGAAGGGCGAAGCCTTGGTGGCAAAGCTCGCAGGGCTGCAGACCGATCGCATCACCCGCGCGCTCCGGGACATCAATCCCGAAGGTGTCGCCGCGATCAGCGAGTTCCTGCGCGCGATGATCGATCGCGACGACCCCGACAAGGTGTTGGAGGCGATCTTCGGGATCGGCAGCAAGAAGCCAAGGGAGTGACTGTGCCGCAAGGAGCAACCATCGCTGCAGCCACCACGCGCGCGCCGCGGCAACTGGCTGATGACGCCCCGCATCTGCTCTTGGTCGACGACGACCGCCGTATCCGCGATCTGTTGTCGCGGTTTCTGACCGGCGAGGGCTATCGCGTCACCACTGCCTCAAGCGCGGGCGATGCGCGCGCAAAACTGCTCGGCCTGCATTTCGACCTCCTGATCCTCGACGTCATGATGCCCGGCGAAACCGGGTTCGACCTGGCGCGATTCATTCGCACCTCCTCGTCGGTGCCGATCATCATGCTGACGGCGCGTCACGAGGCGGAGGCGCGGATCGAGGGCCTGCAGATCGGCGCCGACGATTATGTTGCGAAGCCGTTCGAGCCGCGCGAGCTGATCTTGCGGATCGGCAATATCCTCAAGCGCTCCGCGCCGCCGCCGGTGGAGGCGCTGGAGCAGATCGCGTTCGGCCCCTACATTTTCCATCTCGATCGTGGCGAACTGCGCCAGGGCGAGGAGATCGTTCACCTGACCGACCGCGAGCGCGAAATGCTGCGCATCCTGGCCGCCAGTCCCGGCGAAACGGTGCCGCGCGCGGCGCTGACCGGCGGCGGCACGGTGAACGAGCGCGCAGTCGACGTGCAGATCAACCGGCTGCGGCGCAAGATCGAGCGCGATCCCGCCAATCCGCTGTTCCTGCAGGCGGCGCGCGGCATCGGCTATCGCCTGGTTGCGTCGCCCTGAGCCAGCTCATGAGCACGCTCGACACCGGCCTGACGTTCATCCGCAACGCGTCGCAACGCGTCTCCAGGGCCAATGGCTGGATGGGTAACGCGTTCAAGGGCTGGATGCCGACCGGCCTCTATGCCCGGGCGCTCCTGATCATGATCGTGCCGATGGTGATCCTGCAAACGGTCGTGGCGTTCGTGTTCATGGAGCGGCACTGGAACACGGTGACACGGCGCCTGTCGGCGGCCGTGGTGCAGGACATCGCCAGCCTGATCGACGTCTACAAGGCCTTTCCGCAGGACAAGGACCGCGCGCAGTTGCGCCACATCGGGCAGCGGCTGCAACTGGTCGTCGATTTTCTTCCCGTCGGCGATATGCCGCAGCCCGGGCCGAAACCATTCTTCTCGCTGCTCGACCAGACCCTGTCGTCGCAGATCGGCCGCCAGATCCGCCGCCCGTTCTGGATCGATACCGTCGGCAAGTCCAATCTGGTTGAAATCCGCATCCAGCTCGACGATGCCGTGATGCGCGTGTTCGCGCAGCGCAGCGCCGCCTATGCCTCCAATTCGGAGATTTTCATCTTCTGGATGCTCGGCACCTCCTCGATCCTGCTGATCGTCGCGGTGCTGTTCCTGCGCAACCAGATCAGGCCAATCCTGCGGCTGGCGGACGCCGCCGAAAGTTTCGGCAAGGGCCGCGAGGTGCCGAATTTCCGTCCGCGCGGCGCGCGGGAGGTGCGGCAGGCGGCACAGGCATTCCTGGAGATGAAGGCCCGCGTCGAACGCTCGATCGATCAGCGCACCGCGATGCTCGCCGGCGTCAGCCACGATTTGCGCACCATCCTGACCCGCTTCAAGCTCGAGCTGGCGCTGATCGGCGACAGTCCCGAAGTCGACGGCATGCGCAAGGACGTCGACGAAATGTCCGGCATGCTCGAGGCCTATCTCGCCTTCGCGCGCGGCGACAGCGGCGAGATCGCGCAGCCGACCGACATGGCGATGGCGCTGGAGGAGTTGCGCAGCGACGCCGAACGCCACGGCCATACCGCAACCGTGACGTTCCACGGCCTGCCGGTGGTGACGGTGAAGCCAGCCTCGTTCAAGCGCTGCATCGCCAACCTGGTTTCCAATGCGGCGCGCCACGCCAACACGGTCGCCATCACGGGCCACCGCGATCACCGCTATCTGACGGTGACGGTCGACGACGACGGGCCGGGCATTCCGGTCAATATGCGCGAGGAAGTGTTCAAGCCGTTCCTGCGGCTCGACGACGCCCGCAACCAGGACGAGGGCGGCACGGGCCTCGGCCTCGCCATTGCCCGCGACATCGCCCGCTCGCACGGCGGCGACATCACGCTCGGCGACAGCCCGATGGGCGGCCTGCGCGCGGCGGTAAGGGTGCCGGTGTAGGTACCGAACTGTGTCGTCCCTGCAAACGCAGAGACCCATAACCACAGGGCTTCGTTGTTGAACAAAAAGCCGTTGAACGGCGGCTCTCAAAATTTACGGCACGGCGTATGGGTCCCCTGGGTTCGCAGGGACGACAATTCGCCGCGACAGATTCTGCGACCTCGTTACTTCCCCTACTTCTTCGGAATCAGCGCCTTCAGCTTTTCCATGTCCTTGATGTTCATCTTCATGCCGCCGGGCATGATGATGTCGCCTGGCTTCTGATCCGCCTTGCAGGCGCCGACCCATTTGGCCTCGATCGTCGAGCTGTTGTCGCGCGGAGCGCCGGCCATGCCGCCCTCACTCTGCGAGGTCGATTTTACGGTGTAGGCGGAATTGAAGTCGCCGGTGATCTCGGCACGGGATTTGACCGTGATCCCGGCGACGCCGCAGACGGAATCAGTGACGTAGCCGGTTGCGGTCTTCTGGATATCCTGCTTGGAGCAGATCTCCTTGGCCAATGGCGACATTGCGGTGCTCATGCCCTTGTCGGTGGTCTCGTCGGTGCATTGGTGCATCGTCATCTCGGATGACGGCGAGCCCGTGCTCACCACTTTCATCTCCCACAGGCCGGCCTTGCGCACCGGCAACTCCACGGCGATAGCGCCGCTTTCCGGCAACAGAGCAAGCACACCAACGGCCGAACAAGATACAAGAAGCAGTCGTCTCATGGGTGGCCCCCGCTGAATTCTTCCAGAGATCGTCATCGCGAAGTGAACACACGCTCCGCGTGGCGAAAACATGTCCAGCCGGAAAACAGGTAGCGGCAGCGCTCAGTAAAGCGTGCGCAGCGGCCGCTCAGCGGCGCCATAGGGCACCCAGCGGCAGGCAAAGGAAACGTAGCCGCCGTAATTGGGCTGCACGCCGAGGAATTTCACCACCTTGCCGTAGCGGGCGCAGTGATCGACGGCGAGCTGGCGGGCGTCAGCCTGCATCGCGAGCGGATAGGCGATGATGCCGCCGGTGTCGTTGCCCTTGAACGGCGGTACTGTGTCGATATCCCACCAATGCGCCTGCGCCGGCGCCGCCGCCAGCATCCCGCCCATGGCAATCAGGCTCGCGGCCACAATTCTTCGCATCGCAGACTCCATTTCGCTCGAACCGCACCATAGTGTGCGCCGATGGCCGTGAAAAGAATGCTTGCGGCACGAGGCGGACTTGGCTGTCAGGTGTTGCCGCGCTGCACTTGACCTTGTCAGGGCTTCGCGGCACCGTCCATGCGTTGGCTTACTGGCGGATTCCCATGCGCAATTTGTTCACATCCTTGAGAGCACTCGGCCTGACGGCAGCGGCGCTCGCTTTGTTGGTCTCCAGCCAGGCCGCGCAGGCCGCCAACCCCATGGAGCTCAATTTCGGGTTGTTCGGCCCACGCTATGACGGCCGCGTCGCCGAATGCGAGCGGGCGCTATCGACGATCGCGTACCAGTTCCAGGAGAAAGAGAGCAAGTTCTGGAATTCGGCGCTGACGATTACCGGTTACAGCCGGATCCATGAAACCGCCTTTCGACCATGGCAGTCCGACAACATTCCGCGCCGCTACTGCAGCGGCGACGTGATGCTGAGCGACGGCAAGATGCGCACCGTGCACTACTCGATCATCGAGGATGGCGGCTTTGCCGGCTTCGGCCAGGGCGTCGAATGGTGCGTGACCGGGCTTGACCGCAACTGGGCCTACAGCCCCGGCTGCAGGGCCGCGCGGCCCTGATCGCCCTGAAATCCGGCAAGCGATCCCCGGCCGACTCGGGCCGATTGTGGGATTGATCCAATTTTGTTCTTGAAATGTTCCGACTCCCTGCTAGGCTCCCGGTAGTCGAGTAGAGGGGGCGTTCGATGCACGGGTCCATCATTATTTCGCGGCTTCTGATTTCGCTGGCTCTTGTTGTCGTCCTGGCCGGGACAGCGTCCGCACAAGACCGCCGGCAGAACGCGCCAGGCGAATTCGATTTTTATGTCCTGGCTCTTTCCTGGTCGCCCTCCTTCTGCGAGGCGGCGGCTGAGCGCGGCAATAGCGGGCGATCACAGGCCCAGTGCAGCCGCCCCTATTCCTTCGTGGTTCACGGCCTGTGGCCGCAATATGAGCGCGGCTTTCCCGAATATTGCCAGCGGCCCTCGCCGCGGCTCGATCGCAACATCATGACCTCGATGCTGGACCTGATGCCGGCGCCCGGCCTGATCTTCAACGAGTGGGACAAGCACGGCACCTGTTCGGGCCTTGGCGCGCGAGCCTATTTCGAGAGCATCCGGAAGGCGCGCGCGGCGGTAAAGATTCCCGAGGAATTCCTGCAATTGCCGGAGCAGAAGACCATCGCCCCCGGCGATGTCGAGGAGGCCTTTATCAAGATCAACCCGGGCTTGAGCAGTTCGGCGATTTCGGTGACCTGCTCGAGCCGGCGCCTGAGCGAGGTGCGGGTCTGCCTGAGCAAGGACATGGAATTCCGCGCCTGCGACGAAATCGACCGCCGCGCCTGCCGGCGTGACGAGGTGGTGATGCCGCCGGTAAGGGGCGGCTGAAGACCCGCTTACCGCCATGCCAGGCATGGCGGCCGCCTTGCGCAGACTGCCTAGAGTTGTCTGCGTTCCCGGTCATCCACGGCTTATCGTCATCTGCAAGACACGTGGATGGCCGGGACCTATCTGCAGCAAAACGTCGCCGACATTTTGGCCCTGATCCTGAGGCGTTTCGCGAAGCAGGACCCGTCTTCGCCATCCCGTCTTCGCCAAGGCTTCGCCGGGTTTTCAGGCCGAGATCGCAGCCCGAACGCTCGCCCTTCCTGACGATCAGAGCTTCGAGGAACTCACCGCGCTGCTGACCTCGGCGGGGAAGCGCTGAGGTCGAGACAGTTACCGCTCCCGGACTGCGTAGGTCAGGTGGGTCACCCGCCGCGTCGGCTCCGCGCGGACCGGCTCCAGGGCCACGCGGCCCGCGTCCACGCCCTCGAACAGGCGGATTCCGGAGCCGAACAGCACGGGTGAAAGCGCGATCGAGAACTCGTCGATCAGGCCAGCGTTCACGTACTCCAGAATCGTTGCGCCGCCGCCCGCGATACGGACGTCTCGGTCGCCGGCGGCCTCGCGAGCCTGATCGAGCGCGGACTCGATGCCGTCATTGACGAAGTGAAAGGTGGTCCCACCCAGCCGCTCCCAGGGGTCACGCTTCTCGTGCGTCACGACGAAGACCGGCGTGTGGAACGGCGCCTCCTCCGGCCAAGCCTGCTCGCCGGCGTCGAACATGCGCTTGCCCATCACGCTCGCGCCGGTGCGCTCGAACGTCTCCCGCACAATGTCGTTGTCGCGCCCCTCCTCGCCGCCCTCGCCGAGCTTCAGGTTCTCCCGGATAAACCGCTGCGGGAACATCCACTGCTGCAGTTCCATCCACTGCTGCCCCATCAAATCCTCGAGGGACTCGGGCGCGATGAACCCGTCCAGCGACATCGACACGCTAAAGAACACCCTCCCGGCCATCAGTCCTCAACTCCTTTTCGAACGATCTCGGTGACGTAGGCAGCCAGTTTGCTCAGGGTCTGCTGGCCGCCCTCGATCGCGTGGTACTTCTCGACCGCCTCGTCGCGCAGCTCCTTGGTGGGGAACACCGTGCGCATCTCGATCCGGGTCGCCGCGCCGTCGGGCCCGAACGTGAGGACCGACTCAAAGGCGTTCGGGTCGCCGCGGGACTCACCATGCAGCATCGCGATCCGCTCCGGCGGGGCGATCTCGGTCCAGGAGATCCACTCCTGGTAGTCCGTCCCGTCCGGTCCGTGCATCACGAAGTCCCACTCCCCGCCGACGCGGAACTCGAACGCCCGCGTGGTGGTGGTGAATCCCTCCGGTCCCCACCATCTCGACAGATGCCGGACTTCGGTGAATGCCTCGAACACCAGCTCCCGCGGGCCATCGATGACGCGGGAGATCACGATCTCGCGGTCGGCCGTCGCTGACTGCGCTCGCGCGTCGTGTCCTGTCGCGGCCATCGGTCACTCCTTCTGCCTTGCCTGCTTGAGGTCCTGCACGTACGCGTCCAGTCGGTCAAAGCTCTCATTCCAGAACCGCTCGAACCCGCCAGTCCACTCATGGACCGGTCGCAGCTTGCGGGCGTCAATGCCGTACAGGCGCTGCTTGCCTGCCTTGCGGTCCCGGACCAGCCCGACCTCCCGGAGCACCCGCAGGTGTTTGGACGCCCCCGGCTGGGTCATCCCCAGCTCCTGGGCCAACTCGGTCACTGGCCGCTCACCCATCCGCAGCAGTACCAGGATTTCCCGGCGCTGCGGCTCGGCGATAGCGTTGAAGATGTCCGACGTCGTCGCTGCTCGTGCCATGGGCGCCATCATATTCCGATATCGGCATGCGTCAAGTCGGAAGAAATCAGGCGGGTCTTGTCAGATGACGATCGCGCCAGCAGAACCACCAGGATCTGCGCGCCGACCAGCGGCAGCCCGGTGAGCCAGTGCACGCCGGTGATGGCTAGCTCGAGGCCGGGGTAGAGCGACGACACCGCCAGCAGGTCGCTGCCGGCGACGAACCCGTCCCTCCCGACGAGGTCGAGCAGCGTGCTGAGGTGGAACGACTCCTCGGTGCGGGTGGCCATCAGCGGATTGCTGAACTGCAGTTTGGTCAACGTCTTAGCCATTCTTCCGCTCCATGATTTGCTCGAATCGGCTCAGCCAGTCTTCGAGAAAGCGCTGGTGGCTCTCGAAGGCGCGCTCCATGTTCGCCGCCGCGCTCTGCATTCGATCAGCGGCGGATTGCATTGCGTGGCCGGCGGACCTGACATCGTCAGCGCCGATCAGGTGAACATATCGTTCGCTCATCGGAGGTACGCCGGAGCCCTGGTCCTCCGAAGCGTTTCGCGAAGCAGGACAAGCCCGGCCCCGACGAGTAGAAGACAATACGTCTTCTCCAATTGGTCGGCCGATTGCCATGAACTACCGACACGCCTTTCACGCCGGCGGCTTTGCCGATGTCATCAAGCACATCGTGTTGGTACGCATGCTGACCTATCTGCAGGAAAAGCAGGCCCCGTTTCGCGTCATCGACACCCATGCCGGCGCCGGGCGCTATGATCTCACGGCTGAGGAGGCGCGCCGCGGCGGCGAATGGCTGACCGGCATTGCGCGGGTAATGCAGGCGCGGTTCTCGGAAAGCGCGCTGCCGCTGGTGACCCCCTATCTCGATATCATCAGGGCATTCAATGCGCCGGGCCGGCTCGAGGCCTATCCCGGATCGCCCCTGATCGCCCGCGCTCTGCTGCGGCCGCAGGACCGCCTCACGGCCTGTGAAATCGAGCCCAATGCCCGCAGGCAATTGATCGATGCGCTGCGCCGCGACAGCCAGGCGCGGGTGGTCGATCTCGACGGCTGGACGGCGTTGCCGGCCTTCGTGCCTCCCAACGAGCGGCGCGGTTTGGTGCTGATCGACCCCTCGTTCGAGCAACAAGACGAATTCGAGCGGCTGGCCGGCGGATTCGCCGAAGCCTACGCGAAGTGGCCGACCGGCAGCTATCTGATCTGGTATCCCGTGAAGAGCCGGCGCGCCACCGACACGCTGGCACGGCTCGTCGCAAGCGCTGCCGCGGCCAGCAGGCCGGCCGGGAAATGTCTGCGGCTTGAATTCAGCGTTGCGCCGCAGGAGCCGGGCGGCCCCCTCGCCTCCACCGGCCTCCTAATCGTCAATCCGCCGTGGACGCTGGCCGGTGAGTTGAAGACAATTCTACCCGAGCTAGAAAAACCGCTCGGCCAGGGCGGGGCCGGCCGGTTCAGGCTGGAAACGCCCAAGCCGTGAGCCTCGGCGCGGCCGGTGGAAAGTGCGAATCGCCGTAGGCAATTTACGCGAAACCGTATTATGCTCAGTCCGTTGGGACTGGCTTTACGTTCCGCTTCCGCGAATGGTTGCGGCGGAGTGATCAAGGCCGAATAAGAATCCGGGTCGATCGGCGGCGTGAATCCGATCAGCTCAGGTGGCCAAGCTTCCGGCAGCGAATGTCCGGTCGGCCGATGCGCGAGATGCGCGTAACGGCAGAGCAATACGGGGGAGGAGTTTCCCGATGGCCATGACTGGAACAGTCAAGTTCTTCAACGGAGAACGCGGCTACGGCTTCATCAAGCCCGATGACGGCGGCCGCGATGTGTTCGTGCACATCACCGCCGTCGAGCGGGCCGGATTGAAGGATTTGACTGAAGGGCAGCGCATTACGTTCGAGGTCGAACCGGATAAGAAGGGCAAAGGCCCCAAGGCGGTCAACCTGGTGATTTCATCGTGAGCTGACGCTCACGTTGAACGCGGACTGAATTCTTGCTGCGAAGATTGCGCTGGGCATGGCGTCGCCGTCCACAGCGTGGAGATTTGCAATGCCCGCGGCCTGAAGGCAAAAAAATCCCGGCGACTTACTGCCGCCGGGAGGTGGTCGCCGCCAGTTTCTTTTCTTAGAAGTGCCAGTTCACGCCGGCCCGTATCAGGCCGAACCGGTAACCGTTCGACGCACCCGTAATAACGAAGTTGCTGTTGGCCAGATCGACATAGAGATATTCGATCTTGGCGCTCCAATTCGGCGCGAGTCCCACTTCGGCGCCGGCGCCGAGCGTCCAGCCCACATTGGTATGAGATTCCGTCAGGCCAAAGGTAGTAGCGCGCAGCTCGCCGAAGGCGAGACCGCCGGTGCCGAAGAACAAGATGTTGTTGAACGCGTAGCCGGCGCGGCCGCGAATCGTGCCGAACCAAGGGTTGGAAAATTTCCATGGCGCGAAGGTTTCTTCGGCGCCGGTCGCCTGGATGTCGCCTTCGAGACCGAACACCCACGGTCCGCCGTTCTGCCAATTGTAGCCGGCTTGAACGCCGCCGACGAAACCGGACGGCTTGGTCGGATTGTTCGCGACCGAGCCCCAGGCATAGCCGAGGTTGCCGCCGAGATAGGGGCCAGCCCAGCTATCGGGGCCGAACTGCGTCTGGTTGACTGTCAAGGGCGGGCGCGATCCGTAGAGGTCGGCCGCCCGCGCCGACGTGGTCCAGCCGGTAGCGATCAGCGCCAGCGCGCCCCACACAAGCCTGCTCATCCCCCAACTCCACGCAACTGCCGCGACCCTGCCGGCGAGAAACCGGCCTGGTTACGGAACTCCACCTTTTTCCGGTAAGATTTATCGAGAGTTTTAAGTTAAAGGGTTGTTAAGCCGGGTTAGCGCCCACTCATCAGTCTTAAGGAAGCGTTACCAGCGTCTCCACGAAGAGCGCGCCGCGAGCGCTGGCGATGCCGCCCTGCAGCGCTTAATTTAGGCCCATGGATCACGATTCTACCGACCATCCGCAGCCCCCGCGCAAGGCGCGGCGGAGTTCCCAGCCGGATTTGCCGCCCCAGGACCTGACTGCCGCCGCCGACGTCGATCCCGCGACATCTGCCGCCGAGGAGGACGACGAGGCGCGCCTGCCGGAAGCCCCCGAGGAGCCCACTGATGCGATTGCCGAAGGCCCGCTGGCGGTCGGCCACGCAGCCATCGAAAACGCGGTGCGGCTGGCACCGACCTCTCCCGGCGTCTACCGCATGCTCAATACCGCCAGCGACGTGCTGTACGTCGGCAAGGCGAAAAACGTTCGCAAGCGGCTTGCCTCCTACGCCCGCGTCAACGCGCCCTTGCCGGCGCGCATCCTTCGGATGATCGCGGCGACCGTCACGGTCGAGATCGTTTCCACCACGACCGAGACCGAAGCGCTGCTGCTGGAAGCCAACCTGATCAAGCAGCTACGGCCACGCTTCAACGTGCAGCTACGCGACGACAAATCGTTCCCCTACATCCTGATCACAGGCGACCATTGGGCGCCGCAGATCCTCAAGCATCGCGGCGCCCAGACCAGGCCCGGACGATATTTCGGGCCGTTCGCATCCGCCGGCGCCGTCAACCGCACCATCACGGCGCTGCAGCGCGCGTTCCTGATCCGCTCCTGCACCGACGGCTTTTTCGAAAGCCGCACGCGGCCCTGCCTGCTGTACCAGATCCGCCGCTGCTCCGGGCCCTGCACCCGCGAGATCGACTTCCCCGGCTATGGCGAGCTGGTGCGCGAGGCTACCGATTTCCTGTCCGGCCGCAGCCATGCGGTGAAGGAGCTGCTCGCAGCCGAGATGGAGAAGGCATCGAACGAGCTCGAATTCGAGACCGCGGCGCTCTATCGCGATCGTCTCGCCGCGCTGTCGGCGATCCAGTCGCAGCAGGGCATCAATCCCCGCACAGTGGAAGAGGCCGACGTGTTCGCCATCCATCAGGAAGGCGGCTATTCCTGCGTCGAAGTGTTCTTCTTCCGCACCGGCCAGAACTGGGGCAACCGCGCCTATTTTCCGCGCGCGGAAAAGTCGTTCACGCCGCAGGAAGTCTTGGCCTCGTTCCTCGCACAATTCTACGACGACAAGCCGCCACCAAAACTCATCTTGCTGTCGCATGAGATCGAGGAATGCGCGCTGCTGGCCGACGCCCTGTGCGTGAAGGCCGGCTACAAAGTCGAAATCTCGGTGCCGAAGCGCGGCGAGAAAAAAGAACTGGTCACGCATGCGCTGACCAATGCGCGCGAGGCGCTCGGCCGCAAGCTCGCCGATACCGCGACCCAGGGCCGGCTCCTGGAAGCGATGGCGAGCACATTAGGACTGCCGCAGGTGCCGAAGCGCATCGAGGTCTACGACAACAGTCACATCCAGGGCACCAACGCGGTCGGTGCAATGATCGTGGCGGGACCGGATGGCTTTATCAAAAACCAGTATCGCAAGTTCAACATCAAGTCCGAGGGACTGACGCCCGGCGACGACTACGCGATGATGCGCGAAGTGCTGGAACGGCGCTTCAAGCGGCTGTTGAAGCCGCCGGAGGGCGATGCGGCCAAGGCCGACGATGATTCGTTTCCGCAATGGCCCGACCTCGTCATCATCGATGGCGGCCGTGGCCAGCTCAACGCCGTCAGGGAAATTTTCGAGGGTCTGGGACTGACGCAGGTCTGCCTGATGGCCGTGGCAAAAGGCCCGGACCGCGATGCCGGGCGCGAGACCCTGTTCATGCCTGACCGCGAAGCCATCAAGCTCGAACCACGCGATCCCGTCCTGTATTTCATCCAGCGGCTGCGCGACGAGGCGCATCGCTTCGTGATCGGCTCGCACCGCAAACTGCGGAAAAAGGACATCCGAGAAGCGGGCTTGCAGGAAATCCCGGGCATCGGCCCGTCACGCAAACGTGCCTTGCTGCACCACTTCGGAACACTGAAGGAGATCGAGCGGGCCTCGATCGCGGACCTCGGCAAGGTTCCAGGCGTTAGCGCCGAGAGCGCCCGCAAGATCTTTGAGTTTTTCCATGCACAGGCGGGTTAAGGGGACTTCGCGTCGAGAGGCATGTCATTTGGGCGTCGCCTGCGACAGATGATCTACATCCGCACGGTTGACCTTCACGCTCCAGCGGTATTGGTAAGACGGATGAACATCGCGACAACTAAGGGACAGGCCAAGACCCTGTCCCTGCCGAACATTCTAACCTACGCCCGTATTGCCGCCATTCCGGTGGTGGTCGGCTGCGTTTTCGCCCAATCCATCCAGGACGGCCCGCTCTGGCTGCGCTGGGTAGCGCTGGCGGTCTTTCTCGCCGCCGCCGTGACTGATTACCTCGATGGCTACTATGCGCGAATTTGGGACCAGCAATCCGCCTTTGGCCGGATGCTCGACCCGATCGCCGACAAGCTCCTGGTAGCGTCCTGCCTCTTGATGCTGGCCGCCGATAGCAGCATCCACGGCTGGACCCTGTGGGCCGCCATCGTGATCCTGTGCCGCGAGATCCTGGTCTCGGGTTTGAGGGAATATCTCGCGGCGTTGCGGGTCAGCGTACCCGTGACCAAGCTGGCCAAATGGAAGACCACGATCCAGTTGGTCGCAATCGGTTTCCTGATCGCGGGCGAGGCGGGCGAGCAACTCCTGCCTGCGACCACCCTGATCGGGATCGTCCTGTTGTGGATGTCGGCGCTCTTCACGATCTACACCGGCTGGGACTATTTCCGCGCCGGCATCCATCACCTCATCAAGGAGGATGAGGGATGAGGGTCAAATATTTCGCCTGGGTGCGTGAGCGGGTCGGCGTCGCCGAAGAAACCGTCGAGCCGCCGGCCGACGTGCGCACGGTGAGCGATCTGATCGGCTGGCTTTCCAGCCGCGGCGAGACTTACGCCCATGCCTTCGAAAAGCCGAAGGTGATCCGGGCTGCGATCGACCAGGCCCATGTCAAGCCCGATGCCGTGATATCAGGCGCACGCGAGATTGCATTCTTCCCGCCGATGACCGGCGGCTGACTTACTATGTCCGTCACCGCGACCATTCGCATCCAGGAAGCGGATTTCGACGCTGCGCAGGAGATCGCGGCGCTCACCAGAGGCCGCACCGATATCGGCGCCGTCGTCACCTTCAGCGGCATCTGCCGTGGCAGCGAGAACGGCGAGCCGATCGCAGCACTGACGCTCGAGCATTATCCCGGCATGGCCGAAGCCGAGATCGGCCGCCACGCCGACGAGGCGCTGTCGCGCTGGCCCTTGCAGGGCCTCACCATCATTCACCGGTTCGGCCGCATCGCGCCGGGCGAGAACATCGTGCTCGTGGTAACCGCCTCGCCGCATCGCCAGGCGGCCTTCGAAGCGGCGGAATTCCTGATGGATTATCTGAAGACCAACGCGCCGTTCTGGAAGCGCGAGGAAAGCGAAAAAGGCGCGAGCTGGATCGAAGCGCGCGATCACGACGACGCCGCCGTCGCGCGCTGGACCAAGTCCTGATGGCCAAGCGCACCAAGCCGGCGGCGAAGCGCGGCCAGACCACATCGAGACTTCCCAAGGTCGGCGCGGGAGAACTGCTGACGCTGCTCGATTTCGTCCGCTATGCGGTCAGCCGTTTCGTCGAGGCCAAACTGGTATTTGCGCACGGCACCACCGATCCGCTTGCCGAAGCCGCATTCCTGGTCTGCGAAGCGCTGCACCTGCATCCCGACCAGTTCGAGACGTTCGCGACCGCGCGCGTCACCGTCGCCGAAGGCAAGAAGATCCTCGATCTGATCGCGCGCCGCGTCACCACGCGAAAGCCCGCCGCCTATCTCGTCAACAAAATCTACATGCGCGGCCTGCCCTTTTACGTCGACGAGCGGACCATCGTGCCACGTTCCTTCATCGGCGAATTGCTGGACCAGCACTTCGGCCGCGATGGCGATGACGAGGCGGGCTCGCTGATCTCTGATCCTGACACGGTGGAAAGCGTGCTCGATCTCTGCACCGGCTCGGGCTGCCTCGCCATCCTGGCCAGCCGGAATTTTCCGAATGCGGCGATCGATGCCGTGGACATTTCCAAGGATGCGCTCGAAGTCGCCGCACGCAATGTCGGCGATTACGGGCTTCAGGACAGGCTCACGCTGTACCGCGGCGATCTGTTCAAGCCGCTGGGGGATAAGCGCTACGATCTCATCATTTCCAATCCGCCCTATGTCGACGCGGAAGGCATGGCCGGCCTGCCGCGCGAATGCCGAGCCGAACCGAAACTCGCCTTCGATGGCGGCTTCGATGGGCTCGACATTGTCAGGCGCATCCTCGACGAGGCGGCCGCGCACCTGACGCCGCAGGGCGGACTGTTATGCGAGATCGGCCGCTGCCGCCCGCAACTGGAAGCCGCCTATCCGCAACTGCCGCTGCTCTGGCTCGACACCGAGGATTCCGAGGGCGAAGTGTTCTGGATCGCGGCGGCCGATCTCTGAACTGTCCGATTACGCGAAAAATATCACGTCGTGGTGGCGTTCCCGTGTCGCGACGAAACTGATACCTTGGGGCAAATCCGACGTTAAAGCTGAAGAGGCCTTCCATGCTGGATAAGAGCCCCCGCCCCACCCCCGTCAACGTTCCGAACGATCTCGCCGCGCACTGGATGCCGTTCACCGCGAACCGGGCGTTCAAGAAGAACCCGCGGCTGCTCGCCGGCGCGAAAGACATGCACTACTTCACCGTCGACGGTCGCAAGATCATCGACGGTGCCTCGGGCATGTGGTGCACCAATGCCGGACACGGCCGCACCGAGATTTCGTCGACGATCGCCAAGCAGGCCGAGGCGCTGGACTACGCGCCGCCGTTCCAGTTCGGCATCCCGCAGGCCTTCGAACTTGCGAGCCGCATCGCCGAACTGGCGCCCGATGGGCTCGACCACGTGTTCTTCTGCAACTCCGGCTCGGAAGCGGCCGACACCGCGCTCAAGATCGCGCTGGCCTATCACCAGATCAACGGCCAGGGCAGCCGCATGCGCCTGATCGGCCGCGAGCGCGGCTATCACGGCGTCGGCTTCGGCGGCACCGCCGTCGGCGGCATCGTCGGCAACCGAAAACTGTTCGGCTCGCTGCTCACCGGCGTCGACCATCTGCCGGCGACCTATGATCGCGAGAAGCAGGCGTTCAGCAAGGGCGAGCCGGAATATGGCGCGCATTTCGCCGACGAGCTCGAACGGCTCGTCAACCTGCACGGCGCCAACACCATCGCTGCCGTGATCGTCGAGCCGATGGCTGGCTCGACCGGCGTGCTCCCGGCACCGAAGGGCTATCTCAAGCGGCTGCGCGAGATCACCCAGAAGCACGGCATCTTGCTGATCTTCGACGAGGTCATCACCGGCTATGGCCGGCTCGGCTTTGCCTTTGCCGCCGAACGCTATGGTGTGGTGCCCGACATGCTGACCTTCGCCAAGGGTGTTACCAATGGCGCCGCGCCGATGGGCGGCGTGCTGGTGCGCGACACCATCCATGATGCTTTCATGAGTGGCCCGGAACATGTGGTCGAGCTGACCCATGGCTACACCTATTCCGCGCACCCGCTGGCCTGCGCCGCGGCTCTTGCCACCCTCGACATCTATCGCGACGAAAAGTTGTTCGAGCGCGCGCGTGAGCTCGAGCCGAAATTCGCCGACGCTGTGATGTCGCTGCGCAACGAGCCGGGCGTCGTGGATATCCGCACCGTCGGTCTGACCGCCGGCATCGATCTCGCACCGGTTGCGGATGCGCCGGGCAAGCGCGGCTTTGCCGGGCTCAACAGCGCCTTCCACGACCATGATCTGATGCTACGGGTGGCCGGCGATACGCTCGCGCTGACGCCGCCCCTGATTATCACCGAAGACCAGATCGGCGAGATTATGGACAAGGTCGCCAAGGTGATCCGAGCGACGGCGTAAGCGCCAGCATCGGCTCTGACCGGGCAGGAACATTCGAAACGACCCCGCGTTCATTACGTTTGGCGGAGGCGATCCTGCCTCCACCGGCGGAGGGTTGCGGAAATGCTCGCGCCTTCGAGCGGCTTGCTGCGCGCCGCGATCGGACTGAAGCTGAATCAGGTCAAGCTGGCGACGCGGTCGTATTTGCGAGATCGGACCCATCAGGCGACCGGAACGATGACTTCCTATGCCATCGCCGCAGGCCTGTTCGCAGCAGCGGGCATTTTCTTGATCGCCGCTTGCCTGGTCGGCATGACCGCGCTGTTTCGCTGGATCGAGATCCATTACGGGCCGTTTTGGGCCTTCGGCGCGATCGGCGCATTGCTCGCGATAATCGCCGCGATTTGCGCCGGGCTCGCCGCCGCCAAACTCAGACAAAGGCCGCCGCAGTTTCCTTCGCTTACAAGCCGCCTGCGCGTCGCGATCAAGGCCAGTCCGATTGAACCGGACCAGATCGAAGCGACGCGGGACACCGCCAGGTCAATTTTGCAGGCGCCCTCGGCACCTTCCACGCGCAGCCGTGCTCGGCGCCGATCCCCGGGAGGCGACAGGCATCTGCAGGCCGGTCTAATCCTGATGGCGACATTACTGGGCCTGGCGGCAACGCGACGGCGATGGCATGCGCGGCACTCGGACGTTTGACGGCGCAACGCTGGCCGTTGCACCGCTTTGATCGCAGGTTCCGGCCGTGTTCAAAGAACACTAGCTCTGCGAATCAACATTGATGCTAAGGTTGCTCCGCTGGGGAATGCGCAAGTCAGACGATGCCTGAAACTTCCGTGTTTTCCCGGGGGAGCACAGTTCGGACCTGAAGGCGTAGCGCGCGACATGATTCGCATTTCGACGATTTTCATCGCCATCTGCATGGTGCTGGTTGCAGCCTCGCTCGGCCTCGTCCTGCATACGGTGGCGGGCTTCAACGGCACCGAATCCGCGATCGTGGCGCTCACCGCGCTGACCTTCCTGATCCTTTACAACGCCGTATCGATGCGGTTGCGCGACCGCTCGGATGTCGGCGGCCAGATCGCCGATCTTTCCCGTGGCACCGCCGACCTCGCCCGTCAGGTCGCCGAATTCGGCCGCCGGCTCGCCGCCGTCGAGGGCCGCCTGGTGTCGGCGAATTCCGCAAGCTCCGACCGCATCCAGGCGGTGGTCGGCGAAATCAACGAGCTCGGCGTCCTGGTCAAGCAACTGGCCGTCTCGGTGGCGGGCCATGAGGATCTGTTGGCCGCGGGCGCGGCGGCGGCGCCCCCCGCCCCGGCCGGCCGGCCGGATCCCGAACCTCCGAGCGAACCGGCGGTCGCCGCGGAGCAAGCCGCGCCGATCGTCGCCAGGCCCGCACCGGCTGCTGCCGCAAGGCCGGCAGCGGCTGCAACTGCCGCGGAAGCCGCTCCGCCCTCGCGCAACCAGCCGCAACTGCTCGCCGCGGTGAAGAACGCCGTCGAGGAAAACCGGCTCGACATCTACCTGCAGCCGATGGTGACGCTGCCGCAGCGCAAGGTGCGCTTCTACGAGGCGGTGACGCGGCTGCGCGACGACAGGGATCAGATCCTCGCCGCCGATGATTTCATCCCCACCGCCGAAGCCGGCGGGTTGATCGGCAAAATCGATCACATGGTGATGCTGCGCTGTATCCAGGTGCTGCGCCGCCTGATGGTGCGCAACAAGGACGTCGGCGTGTTCTGCAACGTCTCTGCGGCGACGCTCGGCAATGCCGCCAATTTCGCGCAATGCCTCGACTTCCTCGAGGCCAATCGGGCGCTGGCGCCCTCCTTCGTGCTCGAGTTCAAGCAGGCGACGTTCCGCAATCTCCGCCCGACCGAAATCGAGAATCTGGCCGCGCTGTCGCAGCGTGGTTATCGTTTCTCGATCGACCATGTCACCGACTTGCGGATCGAGCCGCGCGACCTCGCCGATCGCGGCGTCCGTTTCATCAAGGTGCCCGCGGCATTGCTGCTCGACCCCAAGCAGAGCTCGACCTCGGACATCCACCCTTCCGATCTTTCCGACCTGCTCGGCCGTTTCGGCATCGACCTGATCGCCGAGAAGATCGAGGGCGAGCGCGCGGTGGTGGACCTGCTCGACTATGACGTGCGGTTTGGACAGGGCTTTCTGTTTGCACCGCCGCGGCCGTTGCGGCCCGAGGGGGCATCTGCTACCGGCGGGGCGACAGCGAACAAGCAATCCGGCAGCCCCAATGGCCCCAGCAACCCCGTCCCCATGGCCAGCCAGGCCGCGGAGCCCCCGATGCGGGCGACCGGCAATGCCGCGTTGGCGCGCCGTGCCGCGGGACCGGGCTAACAGGCATCCGGAATCATGACCTCATTGCGCTTCGTCGAGCGGCTACGCGACCTCATGGACGGCGTCGAGGTCATCCTGTCCGATATCTGGGGCGTGGTGCACAATGGGCTGGAGTCCTTCCCCGAAGCCTGCGAGGCGCTGCACACCTGCCGCCAGCGCGGAGCTACCGTCATCCTGATCACCAACGCACCGCGGCCGGCCGATTCCGTGCAGCGCCAATTGCGCAAGCTCGGCGTCGCCGACGAAACCTACGACGCCATCGTCAGTTCCGGGGACCTGACCCGGAGTTTCGTCGCCGATCACCCCGGCAAGAAGATATTCTGGATCGGTCCGGAACGGGACTCCTCGATCCATCGCGGACTCGACGCCGTGATGGCGCCGCTGGAGCAGGCCGACTACATCATCTGCACCGGCCTGTTCGACGATGAAACCGAATCGGCGGAAGACTATCGCGCAATGCTGCTGCAGGCGCGCGAGCACAAACTGCCGCTGGTCTGCGCAAACCCCGACATCGTGGTCGAACGCGGCGACCGGCTGATCTATTGCGCCGGCGCGATCGCCGAGCTTTATCGCGAGCTCGGCGGCGAGGCGATCTTCTACGGCAAGCCGCACCGGCCGATTTATGAACGCGCGATGGCGCTCGCCGCCGAGCGCCGCGGCCATTCGGCACCGCTCGACCGCGTGCTGGCCATCGGGGATTCGGTGCGGACCGATCTCACCGGCGCGCACGGCTTCGGAATCGATTGTCTTTTCCTCACCCGCGGCATCCATTCCGAGGAGTTCGAGGGCATCGACCAGCTCGACCCGGCCTCGGTGAAGGAGCTGTTCGGACATCCACCCCGCGCGCTGATGCGGGAGCTGCGGTGGTAGGTGCATCGCTGCACCGGACTCAAAATTGCGAAAACAACCCCATGCAAAGTAGGAATGGGTCTTACATCATCCGAAAAGGCAAGACCTGGTAGGGCTCATGAGAGCGCAGCATGCCCGGGATTGGGCCGGGCATCACAAGAATTGGAGCGAGCTGGAGACCAGGCGCCTTACGCTGTCGCCATGTCCGGGAAGACCGCCTCGATCTTGGTCTTCAGCGTCGCCGCGTTGAACGGCTTGACGATGTAGTTGTTCACGCCGGCCTTCTTGGCGGCGATCACGTTCTCGGTCTTGGATTCCGCCGTGATCATGATGAAGGGCGTGGTGGCAAGGTTGGGGTCGGCGCGGACTTCCTTGAGCAGGTCGTAGCCGGTCATCGGCTCCATGTTCCAGTCCGAGATCACCAGTCCGTATTTCTTGCTGCGCATTTTGTTCAGCGCGGCCGAGCCGTCGCTGGCGTCGTCGATGTTGTCGAAGCCGAGTTGCTTCAAAAGATTTCGGATGATGCGGATCATGGTGCTGTAGTCATCAACCACCAGAACCGGCATGGACAAATCAACCGCCATCTTTTCCCCCACTCGACGCTTTACGCCACAAAAAATCGACAGGCCTGCGGGACCCGCAGTCCTCCCCAAACCTCTAGCATCAGCCGTTAAACAGCCCGTTAACCGGACGACACCGGATTGCATCCGTTTTGGCCCGACCCGCCCGGCTTGACTTCGACGGCGCCGCCGCGTCACCGTCCGGCCGCCTTCACCGAGACCAAGAATCCCTGAAATGACAACTGGTTTTACCGTTATCCGAGACACCACCCCTGCCGCCGACATCCCCCGCGGGGCGGTGGTCGCGATGGGCAATTTCGACGGCGTCCATCTGGGCCACCGGGCCGTGATCGACGCGGCTTTGCGGATGGGCCGCGCCCACGGCAAGCCGGCCTTTGCCGTCACTTTCGAGCCGCATCCGCGCAGCTTCTTCAGCCCGAACAGCCCCCAGTTCCGCCTCTCCGACGAGACAAAAAAGCTGCGGCTGCTGGCCGGAACGGGGCTGAACGGCGCGGTCGTGATGACCTTCGACAAGACCCGCGCCGGAACCTCGGCGCAAGATTTCATTCACCATGACCTGATCGGGCGGCTCGGCGTCAGCGGCATTGCCGTTGGCTACGACTTTCATTTCGGCAAGGGACGGGCCGGTTCGCCGAGCCTGTTGGTCAGCGAGGGGCCGCGGCTCGGCATCGAGGTCGACGTTCAGGCCCATGTAGACATCGAGGAGCGGCCGGTGTCCTCCAGCGCGATCCGCATGGCGCTGGCGGAGGGCCAGATCGACGAAGCCACCGCCATGCTGGGCGGACCGTGGTTCGTCAGCGGCGCGGTGATCCATGGCGACAAGCGCGGCCGCGACCTCGGATACCCCACCGCCAACATCCGCCTCGACAAGAATTGCAGCCTCAAGCATGGCATCTATGCGGTGCGGGTCGGCCACGGGCAAGGAAAGGATCATGTGCGCTTCGACGCCGTCGCAAGCTTCGGCCGCCGCCCGACTTTCGACAACGGCGCCCCGCTGTTGGAAGTGTTCCTGTTCGACTTCAAGGGCGACCTCTACGGCGCGGTGCTCGATATCGCCTTCATCGGCTTCATCCGGGACGAACTTAAATTCGACTCGATCGACGCGTTGATCCGGCAGATGGACGACGACAGCGCGCGCGCCCGCGAGCGGCTGGCTGCCGCCCCGGATGCTTTTCCCAAGCTTGGAGTGATCGGTTGAGCAAGACCGAAAAGCAAAAGATGCTGGCCGGCGAACTCTATCGCCCTGGCGATTCCGAACTGCAGGCGGATGCCGCCGCCAACAAGGCCTGGCTCGCGCGCTACAATGCGGCGCTGGCTGCGCCTGTGTCCGAGCGGCATGCGCTGCTATCGGCCCATTTCGGCCGTGTCGGCACCGGCGCCGTGATCCGTCCGCCGTTCTTTTGCGACTATGGCTACAATATCCAGCTCGGCGATGAGGTGTTTCTCAACTTCAATTGCGTCATCCTCGACGTGGTTGAAGTGACGATCGGCGACCGCACCCAGATCGGACCGGCGACGCAAATCTACGCCGCCGATCACCCGCGCGACGCCGAAACGCGGCGAACCGGCCTTGAATTCGGTCGTCCGGTGCGAATCGGCAGCGATGTCTGGATCGGGGGCGGCGCCATCATCCTGCCGGCGTCACGATCGGTGATGGCGCCGTAATCGGCGCCGGCAGCGTGGTCACGCGGGACGTCGGCGCGGCCGTCATCGTCGCGGGAAACCCGGCCCGGTCGCGTTTGAAATGAGCGGCTTGACCGCTAGCTTTTCAGGGAAGCAATCGAGGATCGAACGGCGCTCTGATGATTTCTGCCACTGCAATCTTTGCGGCGTCCGGATGCTCAGGATTCAGGAGGTAGTTGCTGCCTTTTGCATTGATTGCCGACGGCACCCGAAGTAAGGCGCTCGTTGCGCGATCAAGCCATCGATCTCCGATTTCTCTGCTCGTCAACGTCCGCGCGCGCCAGTCCGGCGGCAACTCGGTATCGATCATTCCAATGGCAATGTCGTCGGGAGCAACGATACGCAGCAATTGGTAGCTAGCCGGAATCAGATCGCGGTCCATATGAACCAGCATCTCGAGCAAGGCGCTCGATGAATGATCGGCGAGATAGATGATGCGGCGGCCCTGTGAGTGCCATCGCCCCGCAGCCCGCAAGCCCCCGATCCCGGAAAGATCGGCGTAGTTCGAAATGCGCCAAAGCTCCATTTTGCGAGCTCAGGCAAAAATTCCGTGATCGATCCGTTCGAGCATCTCTCGGACGACTGCCGCGCCCAGTTCATCCTTCAAGAGATCAAGCGGCTTTTGGCCGGAAAGCGAGGAATTCGACCGCGTCAACCAAGCTTCAGCCCTCTCCCTGTCACCGAAAACGCGTTCGGCAAGCGCTCTAATATCAAGAAGCCGAACCAACACCTCTGGTCCGGGACCGCCTACGAGCGAAACAATCTCACGCGAAAACCCCGGCAATTCCTGCACGGCCTGCAAAAGAATCCCGTTGTTCAGGTCTCCGTGCCTCCGAAGCTCCTTGAGCTCTTCCAAAACCTCGGCAGCCGATGCGCTCATGAAATTCTCTCCGTCCATCAATAAATTAGCGTTTCCAGAGGAAACCGCAACTGCACCTTGGCCCGGTATCTAGCTCTTTGCGATTTCCCCGATCCCCTGCTATGGAAAGCCCCATGTTTGCGCGGCGCACCATCAGCATTAGCGGCCCGGCTTCCGCCTGAGCTTTGGCTCGGCGCAAGACCGGGATTTCCCTGTTCACCCCGCGATATCCGCTTTTCAGCGCCGTCTTCGAGCCAAACCAGAGCATTCATGTCCCAACAGCCGCAAAAGTCCGACGTCACAGATTATTCGAAAACCCTGTTCCTGCCGCAGACGGAATTCCCGATGCGCGCCGGCCTGCCGCAGCGCGAGCCGGAGATCCTCAAATACTGGAACGAGATCGACCTCTACGGAAAGCTGCGCGAGAGCGCGCAGGGCCGCGCCAAATTCGTGCTGCATGACGGGCCGCCCTATGCCAACGGCAACATCCATATCGGCCACGCGCTGAACAAGATCCTCAAGGACGTCGTGACCAAGAGCCAGCAGATGCTCGGCTTCGATTCCAACTACGTGCCGGGCTGGGACTGTCACGGCCTGCCGATCGAATGGAAGATCGAGGAAGAGAACTACCGCTCCAAGGGCAAGCCGAAGCCGGACTTCCGCGACTCCACCGCGATGGTGGCGTTCCGCAAGGAGTGCCGCGCCTATGCGACGCACTGGCTCAACGTACAGCGTGAGGAGTTCAAGCGGCTCGGCATCATCGGCGATTGGGACCACCCCTACGCCACCATGAGCTATCCGGCCGAAGCCCAGATCGCGCGCGAATTAATGAAGTTCGCCGCCAACGGCACGCTCTATCGCGGCTCCAAGCCCGTGATGTGGAGCGTGGTCGAGAAGACCGCGCTGGCCGAAGCCGAGGTCGAGTACGAGGACTACACATCCGACATGGTCTGGGTGAAGTTTCCGATCACCTCGCCGGCGCATGGCGCGCTGGCCGAGGCTTCCGTGGTGATCTGGACCACGACGCCGTGGACGCTGCCCGGCAACCGCGCCATCTCGTTCTCGCCGAAGATCGCCTACGGCCTCTACAAGGTCACAGATGCGCCTGCCGACAATTGGGCGAAGACCGGCGATCTTCTGATCCTCGCCGATGCTCTCGCAGCAGAAGTATTCAAGCAGGCGCGCGTCACCGCCTATGAAAAGGTGCGCGACCTGCCCGGCGATACGCTCGACGCCGTGGAATGCGCCCATCCGTTGAAGGGATTTAGCGGTGGCTACGAGTTCATGGTGCCGCTGTTGCCCGGCGACCATGTCACCGACGACACCGGTACCGGCTTCGTCCATACCGCACCGGGCCATGGCCGCGAAGACTTCGACGTCTGGACGGCAAATGCGCGTGAACTCGATCAACGCGGCATCAACACCGCCATCCCCTACACCGTCGACGAGAACGGTGCTTTCACCGATCACGCTCCTGGCTTCACCGGCAGGCGCGTCATCAACGACAAGGGCGAGAAGGGCGACGCCAACGATGCCGTCATCAAGGCGCTGGTCGAGGCCGGCAAGCTTTTGGCGCGCGGGCGGCTCAAGCATCAGTATCCGCATTCCTGGCGCTCGAAGAAGCCGGTGATCTTCCGCAACACGCCGCAATGGTTCATCGCGATGGATAAAGCAATCACTCCAAACAAGCTGGTTTGGGGCAGTGGTGTGAATACCCCCATGACGATGGCCGGCGATGACACTTTGCGGAACCGGGCTCTGAAATCGATCTCGGTGACGCAATGGGTGCCGCCCGCAGGGCAGAACCGCATCAACGGCATGATCGCCGGCCGCCCGGACTGGGTGATCTCGCGCCAGCGCGCCTGGGGCGTGCCGATCGCCGTGTTCGTGCGCGAGAAGGGCGACGGCTCCGCCGAAATCCTGCAGGACGACATCGTCAACCAGCGCATCGTCGAAGCCTTCATGGAGGAAGGCGCCGACGCCTGGTACATGGACGGCGCACGTGAACGTTTCCTGGGCGAACGCGCTGGCGAAGACTGGAAAAAGATCGACGACATCCTGGACGTCTGGTTCGACTCCGGCTCGACGCATGCCTTCGTGCTGGAGGACCGCCAGAATTTTCCCAGCCTCGGCAACATCGTCCGCAAGGTCGATGGCGGCGAGGATACCGTGATGTATCTCGAGGGCAGCGACCAGCATCGCGGCTGGTTTCATTCCTCGCTTTTGGAAAGCGCGGGCACCCGCGGCCGCGCGCCCTATGACGTGGTGCTAACTCACGGCTTCACGCTGGACGAGAACGGCCGCAAGATGTCGAAGTCGCTCGGCAATACCGTCGAGCCGCAGAAGGTGATGAAGGATTCGGGCGCGGATATCCTGCGGCTGTGGGTCTCCGCCACCGACTATGCCGACGACCAGCGCATCGGACCGGAGATCCTCAAGAACACCATCGAGACCTATCGCAAGCTGCGCAACTCGATCCGCTGGATGCTCGGTACGCTGCATCATTTCAACCCGGCCGACGCGGTCGCCCATGGCGACATGCCCGAGCTGGAACGCTTGATGCTGCACGAACTGGCGAAACGCGCGACAATCGTGCGCCAGGCCTATGCCGAGTTCGACTACAAGACGGTGGTCGCGACGCTGGCGGCGTTCATGAACAGCGAATTGTCGGCGTTCTATTTCGATATCCGCAAGGACGCGCTCTACTGCGATCCGCCGTCCTCGGTCACGCGCAAGGCGGCGCTGACCGCGATCGACATCATCTGCGATGCGATCCTGCGCTGGCTGGCGCCGGTGCTCAGCTTCACGACCGAAGAGGCGTGGCGGATGTACAAGCCGGACGCGGGAGCCTCGGTGCACCTGACGCTGTTCCCCGAAAGTTTTGACCAATTCCGCGACGAGAAGTTGGCGGAGAAGTGGGAGACCATTCGCGACGTCCGCCGTGTCGTCACCGGCGCGCTCGAAGTCGAACGCGCGGCCAAGAACATCGGCTCATCGCTCGAGGCCTCGCCGCTGGTCTATGTGTCGGACAAGAATATCTTCAACACGCTGCTCGACATCGATCTGGCCGAGGTCTGCATCACTTCGAACGCGATGGTGACCAACGACGATGCGCCGGCCAGCGCATTCAGCCTCGCCGACGTGCCCGGCGTCGCCGTTGTGGTCGAAAGGGCAGTTGGCACCAAATGCGCACGGTCGTGGAAGATCCTGCCCACGGTCGGCGAAGACGCCGAGTATCCCGACGTCTCCCCGCGCGACGCGCAGGCGTTGCGGGAATGGAAGGCGCTTGCCGAGGGCCATAAGCCGGCCGATGCAGCCGTAGCGGCCGCCAGGCCTGTCGCGTTGGTCGAGCGGCAACCTGTAGAACAACCGCAACAAGCGGAGGAAGCGCTGGAGCAGGCCGGTTCAGGAAAGGCAACGGCGGACACGACTGCGAAGAAGGTCAGAGCCAGGAAGGTTTTGGAAACCGCGGAGGCCGAGCAAGCCAAGAGCGAGGCGAAAGCCAAGAGCGCCCCCGAACCCAAGGCCGAAGTCAAGAAAGCAGAACCCAAGAAGGCCACAACGAAGAAAGCCAAGGCCGACAAGACCGCGGCCAACAAAACCACGGCCAAGAAAGCCAAAGCCAAGAAAGCGAAGGTCGGGAAAGCCGCCAAATCCAAAAAAGCAGCTTCGGCAACGAAGGCGGCCAAGAAGGGAGCTAAGAAAGCGGTAAAGAAGGCGAACAAAAAGACTGCCAAGAAGGCGGGAAGAAAGTCGTCTGCGACCGCGTCGAAAAAGAAGAAAAAGAAGAAGGCGAGATAAGTGTCCGGCAAGGAGCGCTTCGTAACCCCTCACCTTCGCGCCGGCGCCGTTGCCGCGCTCGCGACGCTGGTGATCGACCAGGCCTCGAAGCTTTGGCTGCTCTACGTGTTCGACCTCGCCAATCGCGGCGCGGTCAGGGTCACGCCGTTCTTCGACCTGGTGCTGGCCTGGAACGTCGGGATCAGCTTTGGCTGGTTCCAGAGCGATAACCAACTCGCCCAGCTCGCGCTGATGGCGATCAAGGCGATTGCGGTGATCGTGCTGGGGATCTGGATGGCGCGCTCCAGCACGCGTCTCGCGACACTGGCGCTCGGCCTGATCATCGGCGGCGCGCTCGGCAACGGCGTCGACCGATTCGTGCACGGCGCGGTGGTCGATTTCGCCCTGTTCCACATCGAGATCGGGGGAAAACCCTTCAATTGGTACGTGTTTAATCTTGCGGATGTGGCCATTGTTGCCGGGGTAGCAGGCCTATTGTATGACTCGTTCCTGGGGGTACCCGCCGCAAAAGCGCCCTGATCCCGGCCGATACGACCCCTGCGGTCTGGCGCCGTTAGGCCCCTTAAGCCCGGCCCCCGCGTGTTGCAGAAATTGGAATGGGAACAGCGCGATGCGCGAGACCGAACCCCGCTTCTTCTGGATGATGCAGACCAGCTCGCTCACCCGGGCGCTGCGGTTCGCCGCCATCGCTCTCGGCATAGGTCTCGTGATGGCCGCTGGCCCCGTACGCGCGGCTGATGACGAGGACGAAGACGACAAGACCTTCGAGGAAAAGATCATCGAAGGCATCATGCGCGGCCTTGGCGGCACCAACATGGAAAATCGCGGCATCGAATACCGCGAGCGCTCCCCGCTGGTCGTTCCACCCAAGCTGGATTTGCCGCCGCCGGCCGCGGCCGCAGCCGACGCGAAGGCGCCGAATTGGCCAAAGGACCCCGACGAGCAGCGCCGCAAGGCGGCGATTGCGGCCCGCAAGAAAGAGAACAAGGACCCGCGTGAAGCGTCCCGCATCCTGACGCCGGCCGAACTCGCGGTAGGCAAGACCGCGGCGCCCGCCCGCAAGGACAACGATCCGGTGCAGCCGGGTACCTCCAACAACAATCCGATCCTGAGCCCGTCGCAGCTCGGCTATAACGGCGGCTTCAGCGGCCTGTTCGGCGGCAGCAAGACCGAGACGGCTCCCTTCAAGGGTGAGCCGACGCGGGAATCGCTGACCCAACCTCCGCCCGGCTACCAGACGCCGTCGTCCAATTTTGCCTACGGCACCGGACCGAAGGAATCGCTGAACAAGGAATATAATCCGGCCAAGGGCAAATATGGCGATTAGTTAAGCTGATCTCTCGCCATCGTGACGATTGCCGGAACCGGGCGCGGTGTACGATGCCGCGGCTTTGATCCGAACGGTTTTGTCGGGTTACTTCTAACATTTGCGCGGATTCGTTTCGCAGGGCCGGCAACCAGCTTTGCGGAATTTTAGCGCCAGATAGGTCATGATGTCCTCACACCGTCTTGCCGTTTCTCTCGCGATAGCCCTCATCTCGACGTTTGCTTTCTCCGCCGGCGGCGCATTCGCCCAGACCACGGTCACGTCGGAACGTCCCGCCAGCTTCACCCTCGACAACGGCCTGCAAGTCGTGGTGATCCCGGATCACCGCACACCCGTCGTCACGCAGATGATGTGGTACAAGGTCGGCTCCGCCGACGAGACGCCGGGCAAATCCGGACTGGCGCACTTCCTCGAACATCTGATGTTCAAGGGGACCGCGAAACATCCCGCCGGTGAATTTTCGCAGACCGTGCTGCGGATCGGCGGCAACGAGAACGCCTTCACCTCGCTCGATTACACCGGCTATTTCCAGCGCGTGCCGCGCGAGCAGTTGGCGAAAATGATGGAATTCGAGGCCGACCGCATGACCGGCCTCATCCTCAAGGATGAGAACGTGCTTCCCGAGCGCGATGTCGTGCTCGAGGAATTCAACATGCGGGTCGCCAACAATCCGGACGCCCGACTCACCGAGCAGATCATGGCGGCGCTGTATCTCAACCATCCCTATGGCCGCCCGGTGATCGGCTGGCGCCAGGAGATCGAGAAGCTCGACCGCGAGGATGCGCTGGCGTTCTACAAGCGCTTCTACGCGCCGAACAACGCGATCCTGGTGATCGCGGGCGACGTCGATGCCAAGGAAGTCCAAGCGATGGTCGAGAAGGCCTATGGCGGCATCCCGGCGCAGCCGGCCATTGCCGCGCAACGAATCCGCCCGCAGGAGCCGGTGCCGGCGGCACCGCGCACGGTGACGCTGTCCGATCCGCGCGTCGAACAGACCAGCCTGCGGCGCTATTATCTCGTCCCCTCTTCCACGACCGCTGCGGCCGGCGAAGGCCCGGCGCTCGACGTGCTCGCGCAACTGATGGGCGGCGGCTCCAACTCCTATCTCTATCGCGCACTGGTAATCGACCGTCAGCTCGCGATCAGCGCCGGTGCCGGTTACCAGGGCACCGCGCTGGATCCCTCGCAGTTCTCGATCTCGGTTTCGCCAAAGCCCGGCGTGGAGTTTTCGCAAGTAGAGCAGGTGATCGACGGCGTGATCGCGGAGGTCATCCAGAACCCGGCCCGCGCCGAGGATCTCGAGCGGGTCAAGACCCAGTTGATTGCGGAAGCGATCTACGCCCAGGACAACCAGGCCACGCTGGCGCGCTGGTATGGCGGCGCGCTGACCACGGGGCTTTCCATCGACGACATCAGGAGCTGGCCGGACCGGATTCGCGCCGTCACCGCCGAGCAGGTCCGTGACGCCGCGCAGAAATGGCTCGACAAGAAACGCTCGGTGACCGGCTATCTGATCAAGGATACCGCGCAAAAACGCGAGGAGAAGCGCTCGTGATCCGTTTTTCGATTCCCGCGCAGCGCCTCGCATCCGCCCTGATCGCCGTCACCGTCCTGCTGTTGCTGGCGGCGAGCCCGTCGTACGCCGCAGCCAAGATCCAGCGGCTGGTCTCGCCTGGCGGCATCGAGGCCTGGTTCGTGCAGGACGCCACTGTGCCGCTGATAGCGATGGAATACGCCTTCGCCGGCGGCGCCGCCCAGGATCCGGCCGGCAAGTCCGGCGTCGGCAACATGGTCGCCAGCCTGCTCGATGAAGGCTCCGGCGATCTCGATTCCAAAACCTTCCACGAGCGCCTCGAGCGCCGCGCCATCGAACTGAGCTTTTCGTCGACCCGGGATTATTTCCGCGGCTCGCTTCGGATGCTCAAGGACAACAAGGACGAGGCTTTCGGCCTGCTCCATCTGGCGCTGACCTCGCCGCGTTTCGATGCCGTCGACGTCGAGCGCATTCGCGCGCAGGTGCTCTCCGGGCTGCGCCGCGACACCACCAACCCGACCTCGCTGGCGAGCCGTAAATTCCTGGAAGTCGCTTTTGGCGATCATCCCTACGGCCGGCAGGCCAACGGCACGCTCGACAGCGTGCCGAAGATCGATGTCGCCGACATGAAGGACTACGTCCGCCGCGTGATTGCAAAGGATAACTTGCGGATCGCTGTGGTCGGCGACATCGATGCCGACACGCTCGGCAAGCTCCTGGACAAGACGTTCGGCGGACTGCCGGCCAAGGCCAGCCTCACGCCGATCGCCGAGGTCGAGGCCACCAAGCCGCCGCAGCGCGCGTTCGTGCCGCTCGACGTGCCGCAGACCGTGGTGACGTTCGGCGGCCCCGGCGTTCGCCGCCACGATCCGAATTTCATGGCCGCCTACGTCGTGAACCACATCCTCGGCGGCGGCGGGCTGTCATCGCGGCTCTACAAGGAGGTGCGCGAAAAGCGCGGCCTTGCCTATTCCGTTTATGAATCCCTGCTCTGGATGGATCGCTCCGCGCTGTTCATCGGCAATACCGGCACCCGTGCCGACCGCGCCGGTGAGACGGTGGACGCGATCGAGAAGGAAATCCGCCGCATCGCCGAGGAAGGCCCGACCCAGAAGGAGCTGGACGAGGCCAAGTCGTACCTCAAGGGCTCGCAGATGCTGGCGCTCGACACCTCTTCGAAGCTGGCGCAGGCACTGCTGCAATACCAGCTCGACAAGCTGCCGATCGACTACATCGAGAAGCGCAATGCCCTGGTCGACGCGGTCACGCTGGACGACGCCAAAAAGGCGGCGCAGAAGCTGTGGGGCCAGGGCTTGCTCACCGTGATCGTCGGCCGCGCCCCGCAAGCCGCCGCGCAGCCCGCCGCGGCGCCGCCGAGAGCGAACTAGGCCTTTAAGCTTAGCCACACTCTAGCGATACGGCACTCTGCGCTCCCTCCCCCCTTGCGGGGGAGGGCTGGGGAGAGGGGTGGCCGCGAGTTCCGGTGCTTGTGGCTTACCCCTCTCCCTAACCCTCCCCCGCAAGGGGGGAGGGAACGACCGAGCGCGCGGCAAGCGGCTTCAATTCAAAACCGCTATCTTGCATTCGCCGATTCTCTAGCATTCCGGTGAACGCCATGCTGCGGGTTTCCCGCGACCTCACGATTGACGAAAACGACATTGAGATCGGCTTCGTCCGCGCCTCCGGCCCGGGCGGGCAGAATGTCAACAAGCTCGCGACCGCAGCGCAGCTCCGTTTCGACACGCGCAAGATCGCGCTGCCGGAGGATGCGGCCGCACGGCTGGTGCGGCTCGCCGGCCAGCGCATGACCAAGGAGGGCGTGATCGTGATCCACGCCCAGCGCTTCCGCACCCAGGAGCGCAACCGGGCCGACGCCATCGATCGCCTGCTCGAATTGTTGCGCGAGGCCCTGATCCGCCCGACGCCGCGCCGACCGACCAAGCCGACCTTCGGATCGAAGCAGCGGCGGCTGGAAGGCAAGAAGCGCCGCAGCGACGTCAAGGCGAAACGCACGGCGCGCTTTGACGATTGAACACCGCCGATCACGACGTCTCAATCGCGAACTAGATATTCCCGGATCATGATCCGCGCGCGGTGGATGCGCGCTTTGACGCTTTCGCGTGTCAACCCAAGAACACCAGCGATCTCGTCGATCGACAACTCCTCGATATCGCGCAGCAGGATCACCTCGCGATAGTGGTCGGGCAGCGACTGGATGGCGCGAGAAAGATCGATGCGAATGTCTTCTGGCGCAAGATGCGCCAGGCGCGCCTCCGCATCGTCGGCCGCCCGTGTTTCCGTCGCGCGGCGCAGCAAGCGAAGGCAGGCGCGGCGCGCCACCGAAAACAGCCACGCCGAAAACGACGTCACCGCGCGCAACGCGCCGACCCGCCGGTACAACAGCAGCAGCGTTTCCTGAACCGCGTCGTCGATATCGGCCGCGCGGCAATTGCGTGCGGCATAGCGGCGGATATCCGGCTGAGCGGCTGCGATCAGCGACACCCGCGCCGCGGTGTCGCCGCCGCGAGCGGCCTCGATCAGCGAGGGATTGAAGCGCCCCGCACGGACCAACACGCTCATGATGAGGGAAGCCTGCGGCCGACCATGGCGCACATCGGACAAAAGCCGAAAAATCCGGTCGCGATTGCGACCGCGCCGGTGGCCGCGATCAGGTAGCCGGCCGTCGTGCCGGGCATGCCGAGCAGCCCATAGGCGATCATCACAACGCCCCCGATCGTCCGCATCGCCCGCTCCCAGCCCGGCAAATTCTTGCGATAAAACATAGCAGCTCCCTTTGATTGCGCGAAAGAATGTCAGCGCGTTCTCGTCAAATAGAGCCGCCGGGCCGAGCTTTCGGTTCGCGGGTCGCCGGTCGAGGCACAAAAAAACTCCGGCCGCCACACGGCCGGAGTTCTGTTGGAGAGCAACCCGTCGGAGGAGGCGGGTTTCCTCCAGGCACTTAGCGGCTGCTTGCTGGAGGGGTCGCCGCTCCGCCCGTGGCCTTGGGCGGCGCTGCACTACCGCCCGCTCCGACGGTGCCTTTAGCACCCGGCTTGGCGCCTGCCCTCTGGCCCGCGGCGCCCGCCGGCGCGTCTTCGTCCATGCTGCCCGCCGCGCCGCCCTGCATCTGGGTCGTGCCCTTTGCTCCGCCGCGGATCTGGGTGTCGGATGAGGCGCCTTGCGCCAGTACCGGACCGGCAAGCAGAGCCGAGATTGCAACCGCGATCGCCGAGGTTTTCACTAGCTTCATCCATTTCTCCAAGGTTTTGTCGAACGACAAACAGTTCGGTTTCTTCAGGCACCGTTCACAACCCGAACATGTTCATCGCCGGATCAGTCGTTATCCGCGAACGGTGCGCTCGCCATGCAAGCCGCGCGATGTGGTGATCGTGCAGGGATTTCGAGGTCATTTTGCGAATCCTTGGCCACATGCAGACCGCATATTCGGCGCCTCCGCAGCATCCGGAAAGTTCCGTAAAAATATTTTGAACACATGCATTTGACTCGGTAGCCGCGTAAAATCGTCGTCCAGCCTCGAATCGATCTGAGACCTCATGCCCGTCCGCCAGCTTCCCGAACAGGTCGTCAACCGCATCGCCGCCGGCGAAGTGGTCGAGCGTCCCGCGAGCGTGGTGAAGGAACTGGTCGAAAACGCCATCGACGCCAGCGCCAGCCGCGTCGACATTTTCACCGATGGCGGCGGCAGGCGGCGGATCGGCATCATCGATGACGGCAGCGGAATGACTCATGGCGATCTCGCACTCGCCGTCGACCGTCACGCCACCTCGAAGCTCGATGATGAGGATCTGTTACGCATTCGAACGCTGGGCTTTCGCGGCGAGGCCCTGCCCTCGATCGGCGCCGTAGCGAAGCTCGGTATCACCACGCGCCACGCCAGCGAACCGCATGCCTGGTCGCTGTCGGTCGAAGGCGGCCTGAAATCGCAGATCATGCCGGCCGCGCTGTCGCAAGGCACCCGCGTCGAGGTCAGCGATCTCTTTTATGCAACGCCCGCCCGGCTGAAATTCCTCAAGACCGACCGCACCGAGGCCGAGGCGATCCGCGAAGTGGTGCGGCGCCTCGCGATGGCGCGGCCCGACATCGCTTTCACCTTGGCCGGCGAGGAACGCGCGCCGGTGACCTGGGCCGCGGCGCTGCCGGGTGCTGCGGGCCGGCTGACGCGGCTCGGCGACATCTTGGGTCACGATTTCCGTTCTTGCGCCATTGAAGTGCGCTCCGAGCGCGAAGGCGTCGTGGTCGAGGGCTTTGCCGCCGCCCCCTCGCTGACCCGCGCCAATGCGCTCGGGCAATATCTGTTCGTCAACGGCCGCCCGGTCCGCGACAAGCTCCTCCTCGGCGCGGTGCGCGCGGCCTATTCCGACTATCTGCCGCGCGACCGGCATCCGGTCGTCGCGCTGTTCGTGACGCTGGCGCCGCAGGAGGTCGACGCCAACGTGCATCCGGCCAAGACCGAGGTGCGGTTTCGCAACGCCGGGCTTGTTCGTGCGCTGATCGTGCATGCGCTCAAGGACGGCCTCGCCCGCGAGGGCCGGCGCACCGCTGCCAATACCGACGGTGCGGCGCTGTCGGCGTTTCGTCCGTCCTTTGCGCCGCGCCCGACCAACTGGGACTGGCGGAGTTCGCCGGCCTATCCGGTCAGGCCTTCGTTCGAAGGCGCGGCGGCAACGGCGCTCGCCGAAGCCGGGCAAGCCGCGTTCGATGTCGGCGCGCCGACCGCCGACGTGCGCTTCGAGGCGCAGTCCTCTGCCGACCTGCTCGACCGACCGCTTGGCGCGGCGCGGACGCAAATCCACGAGACCTATATCGTCTCGCAAACCCGCGACGGCCTGATCGTCGTGGACCAGCATGCCGCCCATGAGCGCATTGTCTACGAGAAGCTGAAGGCGTCGCTGGCGAAGAACGGCGTGCAGCGGCAGATTCTGCTGATCCCCGAGATCGTCGAACTCGATGAGGCGACCGTCGAGAAGCTGCTGGCGCGCGCCGAGGAACTCGCCTCCTTCGGACTTGCGATCGAATCCTTCGGCCCCGGCGCGGTGGCGGTGCGCGAGACACCGTCGCTGCTCGGCAAGGCAAATGCCGCAGGGTTGCTGCGCGATCTCGCCGAGCACATGGCCGAATGGGACGAGGCACTGCCGCTGGAGCGCCGCCTGATGCATGTCGCCGCCACCATGGCCTGCCACGGCTCGGTCCGCGCCGGGAGACGCCTCAAGCCCGAAGAGATGAACGCGCTTCTGCGCGAGATGGAAGACACGCCGAACTCCGGCCAGTGCAATCACGGCCGCCCGACTTATGTGGAATTGAAGTTGAGCGATATCGAGAAGCTGTTCGGGCGGCGGTAGCTGCAAGCCGCTTCTTGTTCCCCCTTGGTGAGTGACGAAAATGTCAGTTATGTTCGGACCATGCTGCTTCTGCAGTCGCGAAATTGAAAAAACCGCGACTGATCCGTGCCGTGTCACGGTTGAAACGGCTGATGGCAAATGGCAGGCTTGGACGTGCCACGGCTCATGTTTCCGGGAGAGATTGACCGACCCGCCGGAAGCCCCCGGACTATTTGAGCCAGCTCATTTCTGACTGACGGCTTGCGGCTGGCCTCCGCCGTCGATCGCCGTACTCGTCAAGGGCCAGGGTAAGAAAGCGTCACTCCGCCCGCAAAAACACGAACTCCGTATCGTCATACGCCCGCCGCTCGAGCTCCTCGAAGCCCTCGGGCGCTGCGAACGCCGCATCCTTCGCTTCCTCCACCACCAGCAGCGCCCCCGCCGTCAGCCAACCGCCATCGCGCAGCGAGGCCAGCGCCTTCTCCGCTAGCCCCTTGCCATAGGGCGGATCGAGAAACACCAGCGAGAACGGCTCGACCGGATGCGCCGGGCCGAGATTGGCGGCGTCGCGGCGATAGACTTTTGTCACGCCGCCGAGCCCCAGCGCCTCGACATTGTTGCGCAACAGCGCGCGCGCTTCGGCGCCGTTGTCGACGAACAGCGTGAAGCTGGCGCCGCGCGACACCGCCTCGATGCCGAGCGCGCCGGTACCGGCGAACAGGTCGAGCACGCGCGCGCCTTGAATCGGATCGTCGTAGGCGTGGATCAGGATGTTGAACACGGACTCGCGCAGGCGATCCGCCGTCGGGCGAATGTCCCGCGAGGAGGGCGAGGCGATATTACGGCCCTTCAATCGTCCGCCGACGACACGCATCAACGTGCGGCCCGGCTGTGCTCCCTTCCCCCTTGCGGGGAAGGGTTGGGGAAGGGGGTGCCACACGGGCAGACTTCCCGTGGGATACCCCTCTCCCTAGCCCTCCCCCGCAAGGGGGGAGGGAACGCAGTATGCGCCGGGGCAGAGACCAAAGGAAGCGCGACACTCATCTGGCGTCCCTACTCGTCCCGCGGCTTCAGGTCGCGCTTGCCGTGATAGCCGCGTCGCGGGCGGCGCGGCGGGCCGTAGCCGTTGGCCTCGTCCTCGTTGCGCGCGCGGGCTTCCTCGCTGCCGGTGCGCTGCACCAGCACGCGGCGGCCCTTGCGGTCGGCGATCAGCGCGCTCTTGCCCGCCGGCTTGAACGGCTTCTTGCCGCGCGCTGCGTCGTCCTCACTATCGGATTTCTCGCCCGGCATCGGCCGGTTGAAATCCGCGCCCGCGAGTGCAGCGATCTTCTCGCCGAGCTGCTCGCGCAGCACACGGGTCTTGACCTCCTCGACCTGGCCCTCGGCCAGTTCGCCGAGCTGGAACGGTCCGTAGGAGACGCGGATCAGGCGGTTCACCTCGAGGCCGAGATGCGCCATGACGTTGCGGACCTCGCGGTTCTTGCCTTCGCGGATCGCGAACACCAGCCAGACGTTGGCGCCCTGGTCGCGCTCCAGCGTTGCATCGATCGAGCCGTACTTGACGCCGTCGACTTCGACGCCTTTTTTCAGGTCATCGAGCTGCGCCTGCGTGACCTCGCCGTGAGCGCGCACGCGATAACGCCTGAGCCAGCCGGTGTCGGGCAGTTCGAGCGCACGCGCGAGTCCGCCGTCATTGGTCAGCAGCAGCAGGCCCTCGGTGTTGAAATCGAGCCGGCCGACCGAGATCAGCCGCGGCAGGCCTTCCGGCAGATTGTCGAACACGGTCGGCCGCCCTTCGGGATCGGCATGCGTGGTCATCAGCCCGCGCGGCTTGTGATACATGAACAGTCGCGTGCGCTCGCGCGGCGGCAACACCTTGCCATCGACGGCGATCACGTCATTGGCGGTGACGTCGAGCGCCGGCGAATTGATGACGCGGCCGTTGACGGTGACGCGGCCCTGCGTGATCCATTCCTCGGCATCGCGGCGCGAGGCCAAGCCTGCGCGGGCCACCACCTTGGCGATGCGCTCTCCGGCCTTCTTCGGCTTCGGCTCCGCGCGCGGCGCGCACTTGTCGAAATCGGTCGGGCGCTCGCGATACGCGCCACGGCCGCCGAAGGCCGGGCGCTTTGCGAATATCTTGCCGTCGTCCTCGTTGTCGCGGCGCGGCCGGTCGCGAAAGCGTCCCTCGCTGCGCGGATGCTCCTGCCACTCGGTGCGGCCTGCCGGCCGCTCCCTGTCACGGTCTCGATCGCCGCGCTCGCACGGACGATCGAACTTCGGCCGGTCCTCGCGCGAGCGCGAAAACCGCGGACGTTCGCCGCCGCCACGATCATCACGCCTTTGCCACGGCTTGTCCTCACCCCGCTCGGGACGATCACCAAAATCCTTGCGTGGACTGCGCGAAATTCGCTTCTCGCCATCGCGCGGCGCACGATCACCATAGGGCCGATCGCCACGCGGACGGTCGCCGTCTTTGCGGAAACCTTCTCCGCGCGGCGTGTAAGGCCGCTTGTCGCCGAATTTCCTGTCGGAGGAACGCCCGGCCGGACGGCCCTCTTCGCGCTCACGACGCGCGGGACGCTCGTCGCGAGCATGGCTCCCCCGGTCGCCACGCGGTTTGAACGAACGCTTGTCGCCATCGCGATCGTCCCGCGCGCGAAAATCCTTGCGCGGCCCCCGCTCGGGGCGATCACCGCCGGAACGATCCTCCCGGTCAAATCTTGCCCGAGGCCGATCGCCAAAATCCCGGCGCGGCGGACGGTCGTCGTCGCGGCGGAACGAAGCACCTTCCCGCTTGCCGGCGTAGGGCTTCTTGCCGAACGATTTTGCCCCTTCGGACTTCCCGGCATAGGGACGCCGCTCACCGCCGCGCTCGTCGCCATCCCGGGCACCAAAGCCGCGCTTGGCAAACTTCTTCTCAGGCCCCCGCGCCGCTCCCGAGCGGCCCTTGCCTCCGCCGGCGCGGCCCTGGCCGCCCCCGGGACGGTCCCGCCGGCCGCGGGAATCGTTGTTTTTGTCGTTATCGCGGGGCATGAATGTTCTCTTGGGTCCGAATAAAATGGCCATCAGGCGGATCAGGATGGGCTGTCATAGCGATAACGCGCGCGCACTTCGCTCAAGGCGCATTCTCACGCAAAACCGGCATCCACGTTTGCTGAAGGCGGCCCTCATAGCAGGTTTATTCCAATGATACGAGGCATGACTGCCCCTTCTTTCATGGATTTGGCGCTAAAAACGGCCGAAAACGCCGGAAAGGCCGGCGAAGTTCCGATCGGCTGCGTGATCGTGCGGGATTACGAGGTGATCGCCACCGCCGGCAACCGGACGCTGACCGACCGCGATCCGACCGCGCACGCCGAAATATTGGCGATCCGGCAGGCGGCGGAGGTCATCGGGACCGAGCGGCTGGTCGATTGCGACCTCTACGTCACGCTGGAGCCCTGCACGATGTGCGCCGGCGCGATCTCGTTTGCGCGGATCCGGCGGCTCTATTACGGCGCCGCCGATCCCAAGGGCGGCGCGGTGGATTCCGGCGTGCGCTTCTTCGCGCAGCCGACCTGCCATCACGTGCCGGAGGTTTACTCGGCTGTGGGAGAGACAGAGGCGGCAGCGCTGCTCAAGGAGTTCTTCAAGGTGAGACGGTAGCCCCGCCGTCATTGCGAGCGAAGCGAAGCAATCCACGTCGCGACATAACGGACGGATGGATTGCTTCGTCGCTCCGCTCCTCGCAATGACGTAGGAGAGGTCCGCGCCAACTCATGGTGCCATGAAGAATTCTTTTAACAATTTCGCCGTCACGTCCGGATTCTCCTCCGCCAGAAAATGCCCCGAGTCCACCGGCGCACCTTCCACGTTCGTCGCCCATTTCTTCCACGCATCGAGCGGCGTCGTTGCAGCAGGCGCGACGCCGGCATCGCCCCACAGCGCCAGCATTGGAATCGTGATCTTCTTTCCGGCGTCGAAATCGGCCTTGTCGATTTCGTAGTCGGCATAGGCACCGGCGCGGTAGTCCTCGCACATCGCATGCACGCGGGCGGGATCGCGGAACGGCGCGAGATAATGTTCCAGCGCGCGCGGATCGATCGCGTCGAGCGTCTTCGATTTGGTCTGGCTGGCCATCTTGTACTTGAGGAAAAATTCTCCGTTGTTGGCGATCAGCGTTTCCGGCAGCGGATAGGGCTGCGCCAGAAACGCCCAGTGGTAGATCTTCAGCGCCGAAAGCCGGTTCAGCTTCTCCCAATAGTCATAGGTCGGCGCGATATCGAGCACCGCGAGCTTCGACAACCGGCCGGGATGATCGAGCGCCAGCCGGTATGACACGCGGCCGCCGCGGTCGTGTCCGGCAAGTGCGAAATGCACGTGGCCGAGCTGCTCCATCGCCTCCACCATCGCCTGCGCCATCGCGCGCTTGGTGTAGGGCGTATGGTTCTCATCGCTGCGGGGCATGTCCGACCAGCCATAGCCCGGCAGGTCAGCGATGATCAGCGTGAACTGGTCCGCGAGCTGCGGCGCGACTTGGTGCCACATCACATGCGTCGACGAAAACCCGTGCAGCAGCAAAAGCGGCGGGCCGTTGCCGCCGACACGGGCAAAGATGCGGCCCGACGAGGTGTTGATCCATTCGGCCGCGTATCCGGGAAACAGATCGGCAAGATCGGGCATAGGCACTCCTTCGTGGGCTGCAGCACTTGCTTGAAACTTTGTTTGCCGTTGCCGCTGGCAGACCGCAGGTTTATGCCATCCCTCAAGTCCGACCAACAACAACAAGACGCGAGGAAACCAGCGATGTCGATCGATTTCGAAATCCCGTCTGAGGCCAAGGCGATCCGCGAGAAGGTTCGCAAATGGGTGCAGGAGGAATGCATCCCGGCGGAGAAGGAACTCGACACCAAGCCGCTCGCTGAAGTGCTCGGCCCGCTACGGGCCAAGGCCCGGGCGCGCGGTCTGTGGTGCCCGTGGGTGCCGAAGGAATATGGCGGCATGGGCCTCGGCCCGCTCGCCAACGCGCTGGTGCAGATGGAGCTCGGCGAGAGCATGCTGGGTGCGCTGTCGATGAACACGCAAGGTCCCGACGACGCCTCGATGATGACGATCCTGGCCCACGGCACGGAATATCAGAAGGAGAAGTTCCTTAAACCCCTACTCAACGGCGACAAGCGCATCTGCTTCTCGATGACGGAAAAGGCCGCTGGTGCCGACGCCACCGGCATGCAGACCACGGCAGTCAAGGACGGCAACGAGAACTACGTCCTGAACGGCGAGAAGTGGTTTTCCTCCTCCGCCAGCGTGGCCGACATGGCGCTGGTGATGGCCAAGACCGATCCGAACGCGCCGCGGCACAAGCAGTATTCCACCTTCATCGTGGAGTTGCCGAACCCCGGCTATAAGATCAAGCGCAATGTCGCCAACATGGCGATCGAGGGACCGCATGACGACATCCTGCACGGCGGCCACTCCGAGATCGAGATCAGGGATCTGAAGGTGCCGGCCGACAATCTGCTCGGCGGCGAAGGCAATGGCTTTGCAATGGGCCAGCACCGTCTCGCTTATGGCCGCCTGCGCCACGGCATGCACAACGTCGCCAAGGCGCAACGCGCGCTGGACATGGCAGTCGCCCATGTCACCAAGCGCTCGACCTTCGGTAAATTGCTCGCCGACCGGCAGGCGGTGCAGTTCATGCTCGCCGATTGCGCCAGCGAACTCTACATCGGCCGCCTGATGCTGCTGCACATCGCCTACAAGGCGGAAAAAGGCCTCGACATCCGCCAGGAGAACTCGATCGCAAAGATCTTCCATGCGCACATGGTGCACAAGGTGATCGACACCGCGATCCAGCTCCACGGCGCGCTCGGCTTCAGCCAGGATACGCCGCTGGCGAAGTGGTACACCCAGGTGCGCTCGCAGCGGCTGGTCGACGGTCCGGATGAAGTACACAAGTGGAAGATCGGCAAGAACGTCATCAAGGCGTTCCGCGAGCACGGCACGACTGCGAGTGCAGCAGGCGGGGATTTGTTGTAGCCATCGTCATTGCGAGCGAAGCGAAGCAATCCACTTCTCCGCGCCGGGATAGTTGGATTGCTTCGTCGCTGCGCTCCTCGCAATGACGGAAGGAGCGGTCAGCCCCGCGCCCTCTCCACCTCCACCGCCTGCCAGGCGATGTCACGGCGGCAAAAACCATCCGGCCATTTGATGCGATCGACGGCCTGATAGGCACGCTCTCTCGCCTCAGTGACGGTCTTGCCCATCGCGCAGACGTTCAGCACGCGGCCGCCGTTGGCGACAATGCCACCATCCTTCGCAGCCGTACCGGCATGGAAGATTTCGACGCCCTCAATCTTGGCCGCATCATCGAGCCCGTCGATGCGCGTGCCCTTCTTGTAGTCGCCGGGATAACCCTTCGCCGCCATCACCACGGTCAGCGCCGGATCGGGAAACCAGCGCAGGTCGAAATGCTTCAGTTCTCCGTCGCAGGCCGCCAGAAACGCCGGCACGATGTCCGACATCATTCGCAGCATCAGCACCTGGCACTCGGGGTCGCCAAAGCGGACGTTGTATTCGAACAGTTTTGGCCCCTGCTCCGTCAGCATCACGCCGGCGTAGAGCACGCCGCGAAACGGCGCGCCGCGCTTCTTCATGCCCGCGACGGTCGGCAGGATGATCCGCGCCATGATCTGGTCGTGAATTTCAGCCGTCACGAACGGGGTCGGCGAATAGGCGCCCATGCCGCCGGTGTTCGGCCCCTCGTCGTGATCGAACACGCGCTTGTGGTCTTGCGCCGAGGCGAGCGGGATCGCGGTGTCGCCGTCGCATAGCGCAAAGAAGCTGATCTCGCGGCCGGCGAGGAATTCCTCGATCACGACTTCGGTACCGGCCGCGCCGAACGCGCCGTCGAACATCATGGCGATGGCAGCTTCCGCCTCAGCCAAAGTCTTCGCTACCACGACGCCCTTGCCGGCGGCCAACCCATCGGCCTTGACCACGATCGGCGCGCCCTGCGTGCGCACATAGGCGAGAGCGTCGGCCGCATTGTCAAAACGACGATAGGCGCCAGTCGGAATATCGAATTCGCGGCACAGGTCCTTCGTAAATCCCTTGGAGCCCTCGAGTTGCGCCGCCTGCTTGCTCGGACCGAACGCCTTGATGCCGGCACCAGCGAGATCGTCGACGATCCCGGCGGCAAGCGGCGTTTCAGGGCCGACCACGACGAGATCCACGGCGTTCGTTTTGCAGAACTCGATCACCGCGCCATGATTCGCAACGTCGAGCGCGACGCATTCAGCTTCGCGCGCGATGCCGGCATTGCCCGGCGCGCACCACAATTTGGTCAGCAGCGGGGAAGCGGCGATTTTCCACGCCAGAGCATGTTCGCGGCCGCCGGAACCGAGCAGGAGAATGTTCATGAATCTGGCCAGATACGGGAGTTCAAGGCCAAGTCGGTCGCATAAAACTCCCTCCCCCCGCAAGGGGAGCATCACGCTTGTGCAGAGGAGTTTCGCTACACTTTCCCCCCTGACGCGGCGATGATCTCCTGCAGCGTGGCGACATGGCGGGCGAAGGCGCCGCGGCCGGCCGCGGTCGCGGTTACCGTGGTCTGCGGCTTCTTGCCGACAAAGGCCTTTTCCACCGCGACATAACCGGCCTTGGCCAGCGTCTCGATATGGGCGCCGAGATTGCCGTCGGTAGCGCCGGTGAGTTGCTTCAGTTTTGAGAATTCCAGCCCGGTGCCCGATGGTAATGCGTTCAGCCCCGCCATGATCCGCAAGCGCAGGGGTTGATGGATGATATCGTCGATCTCGGCCATGGCGCTAGCTCCGGCGCATCCACCAGCCGCCGAGCATCAGCCCGCCGCCATCGACAAAGGCCATCCACAGGTCGAACCAGTCGCCGACCAGGAAGTATCCGACCAGCGCCAGTGCGCTGATGCAAAGACCGATCACGACAAAGGCTTGTCCGAACCAGAGTCCGGCGATGACGTAGAGCAGCATGAAATAAATTGGCCAGAACGTGCCCATTTGGCGCGGCGTGAAGTGGCCGAGCACGCTGGTGCAGAGGAACCCAAAGGCGAAGAACAGCACGAACGCGATCAGCATCCTGAAGTCGAAGGTGCGAATGCCTGTCTTGCGATATCCGAAGGCGCTGATCGCAAACGATCCCGCGACGCCCGCGACGTTCAGCGCGGCCCAGAAATAGCCGGCCTGGCGCGGCAGCAGAAACGAGCCGAGATAGCCGGCAAATACCAGCGCGCCCCACATGATCAGCATCAGGCTGGCGAGATGGTAGATCCGCGATTGCCGGACGCGGCGCGTCATCTCGTTGATGTCGGCGAGCGCCTCGGAGGCCGCGCGGCTGTCGATCATGTTGCCCATCCCCACCCCTTCGCCGCTATGACCCCGCCATGGCGCGCGTGGCAACATCTTCGGCGATGATGGATACCGCCTTCGGCGCGGCGACGATACCCATGTGGTTGATCCCGTCGAGCACCCTGACGTCGACCGCGACCTTCGCGCCACGCACGGCTTCGGCGTATTTGTCCGCGAGCATCAATTCGTCGTCGGCGCCGCAGATGATAGTGAGAGGTCTCGCCGCCGCAGCGAGATCGCGGCGGAAGTCGCTGCGCGCCGCAAAGTTGCGCATCAACCGGTCGGTATAGGTCGACACCAGCGTCTTCTCGGAGTTCGGTGGTACCGCGAGCGCCAGCACCGGCAGCGCCTCACAGCAGTTGACGCCGATGGCGCGTAGCGCCGTCAGCCCGAGGATGCGCGGGATATCGGCGCGCGCCCAGCCGCCGGAACTCGGCCGGGTGGAGGGAGCATCGTAGCCGAGATAGGGAGCGAGCAGCACGAAGCGCTCGAACAGGTTCTGAATCGGCGAGCCCGCCACGCGCAGCGTAAAGCCGCCGCCGGAGGAATGGCCGATCAAGGTCAGCGGCGCTGATGGCACGCTGCTGCGCAACACCGCGACGAAATCGGCGAGATCGTCCTCAAGCTGGCCGACATAGCCGATATCGCCGCGCGTGCCTGACGTGCCGTGGCCCCGCATATCGACCGCAAAGGTCTCCACGCCGTGCGCAGCCAGCGCCTGCGACAGCGCATGGATGGTGCCGCCGCTGGAGCCGGAGGAGCCATGAATCACGATCGCCACGCGCCCCGTCGGCGCGCCGCCCGCGCTATAATGGCGGAAACCGAGCCATGTGCCGTCGCGGGCCTGGAACCGCTCAATCGCAGGCAGGCTGGAAAGATCGACGGTGGCTCGCGCCCGCGAGATTGCTTGCAGTTCCGGCAACGGCTGCAGCGGCGTTGCCAGCAGGGCCAGCACCACCAGCGCCAGCACGCCGATGCCGCACAGGCCCCATTTCACGAGGCTCACGAAGCCGCGGATTAGGAATTTCAACATCGACCTCGCCTCGCCTGAACACAATGTAGAGAACTCTGTACTACAGAGTATTTGAGTTCCACAAGTCCTCGATTGGCGGGGATGATTAAAAATCCCTACGTTGCGGCAACGCCTCAAACGTCCGAATCAGTTGCCGATGCCGCCAGATAACCTGATCAACGCGCCCGAATTCACCGTCTCGGAACTCTCCTCCGCGCTGAAGCGGACGGTCGAGGACCGCTTTGGCCATGTCCGCGTCCGCGGCGAAATCTCCGGCTTTCGCGGGCCGCACTCCTCGGGTCATTGCTATTTCGCGCTGAAGGACGAGAGCGCCAAGATCGAGGCGGTGATCTGGAAGTTCGCCCATGCCCGGATGCGCTTCAAGCCGCAGGAGGGGCTTGAGGTCATCGCCACCGGCAAGCTCACGACTTATCCAAACTCCTCGAAATACCAGATCGTCATCGACTCGCTGGAGCCCGCCGGCATCGGCGCGCTGATGGCGCTGATGGAGGAGCGCAAGCGGAAGCTCGCCGCCGAGGGCCTGTTCGACGAGGCGCGCAAGCAATTGCTGCCGTGGCTGCCGGAAGTGATCGGGGTCGTCACCTCGCCGACAGGCGCGGTTATCAGAGACATCCTGCATCGGTTGGAGGACCGTTTTCCCCGCCGCGTGCTGGTGTGGCCCGTCAAGGTGCAGGGCGAAGGCTCGGCCGAGCAGGTTGCGGCCGCCATCCGCGGTTTCAACGCGCTACCCGAGACCGGACGAATCCCGCGGCCCGATCTCCTGATCGTCGCGCGCGGCGGCGGCTCCCTGGAGGATTTGTGGTCGTTCAACGAGGAGATCGTGGTTCGCGCTGCCGCCGATAGCGTGATCCCGCTGATCTCGGCCGTCGGCCACGAGACCGATATCACGCTGATCGATTTCGCCGCCGACAAGCGCGCGCCGACGCCGACGGCGGCGGCCGAAATGGCCGTTCCCGTGCGCAGCGAATTGTTCGCCGAGGTGGAAAGCCTGGCGCGCCGCACCATGGTGTGCTGGCAACGCGGCCAGGAGAGCCGCCGCAACGAATTGCGCGCCACCGCCCGCGCGCTGCCGAGCTTGAGCGAACTGCTCGCGATCCCCAGGCAGCGGCTGGATCACCTCGGCGCCGCCCTGCCCCGCGCATTGAAGGCCAATACGCACGCCCATCACCGCCGCTTTTCGCATCTCAGCGCCGGCCTGACGCTGAAGGTGTTGCGCGGACAGGTCGCGCAGGCCAGCCATCGTCTCACGGTGTCGGGTGAACGGATCAGGCTGTCCGCCCGCGCCCTGCTGCGCAACCGGCGCGACCGCTTTGCCGGGCTGGAGGTCAGGCTCAAGGCATCAAAACTCTCCAACGCCCAGGCCCAGCGCAATGCCATCGCACGCGACCGCGAACGCACGCAACGGCTGGCCGAGCGCGCCCGCCGCGCGCTTCTGACCGCCATGCAGCGTCTCGACGCGCGGGTCGCCCATAGCGGGCAATTGCTGTCGGCGCTGTCCTATCGCGGCGTGCTCGCCCGCGGCTTTGCCCTGGTGCGCGACGAGCACGGCCACGCCGTCCATGCCGCCGCCGCGGTCGGACCGAGCGCACGCCTCTCAGTCGAATTCGCCGACGGCCGCGTGGGCGTCACCGCGGATGCGGACCGGCCGGCCGCGACGACTGCCCCCGCGAGCCCTGCCAAGCCAGCCCCGCGCGAGGCCAAGCCGGCAGCGCCGAAGCGCGTGCCAAAACCGGTCGATCAGGGAAGCCTGTTCTAGTTTAGCGCGCCAGCCACTCCGTGACGCGCTGTTGCGCATCCTTTCGCGCATCCGCGTCGGTGCCGATATGGCCGTGTTCGGGCAATGCCGCGTCGGCCCCCGCGATCGCCCGCAGCGGAAGGTTGGCGCGGTCGAAATCGTGAGCCGCCCCAGGATAGACCACGATTCGCGCCAGCGCGCTGCGGCCGCGAGCTCCCTCCACCATCTGACGGCAGGCGTGTGGCGAACTGACGTCGTCCTTCGCGCCAATCAACAGCAGCGTCGGCACCCGCGTGCTCCAGCCGAGGCCGGAGGAGATCCGGCAGTCCGGATAGAATGCGATGGCCGAGCGGAAATCCGGGTCAGTCCCGCGCGAAGATGATTGCGGGCGTACCGCCCACAGCACCGCGCTGGCGCCGTTGGCCCATCCGATCAGGCTGATGCGGTCACGCGCGACCCAGGGCTGCTGCAACAGCCATCGCCGCGACGCGTTGACGTCGGCCACCCGCTCGCGACGGGCAAGCACGCGGCGCTCGTTGACGCGGCATTGCGGGTCGAGCTCGCGCGAACCGTAACTGTCCGGCAACAGCACGGCATGGCCGGACTTCAGGAGCTGTTCCGCCCAGTCACGGTAGCGCGGCAGCACCGGCTCGGATTGCCCGCTCAATCCGCCGCAGCCATGCAGCGCGATTACCGTGGGAAATGGCCCGTCACCATCAGGCTTGTAGAGCTGCGCGTGCAGGGTCAGTCCGGTCGCCGGAATATCGACCTGGCGGGGGGTCGGCAACGGCGTGGCACTGGCCGTGGAGGCCGCAGCAAGGAGCGTCAGGAATAGCGTTGCTGACAACAGGCGCATCGGTCTCTGTCGGATCGGTATGACGCTGCGGGCACGATGAAATTCACGCTATCATGCAGGTGGGCGCAAAATCATCACAAGTAGGTCAGTTTGCGGGGCGGACAGTACGACCTATTTATGATAGATCGAATCCACAAAAATTACACTTAAGGCCAGCCCGCGGGCCGGCCCATCGGAGAGTTTGACGGTGCTCAATAAATTCGGCCCCTCGGGCCATGGCGAAGCGCAGGTGCAATATCTGGACGGCGATTTCCGCGTGATCTCGCCCGGAACCTACGTGCGCTGCGCCGTCACCGACGTGCGGATTCCGCTCGACGAATTGAAGTACTGGAGCGTCGATCTGCAGGAGGCCTATTCGGTTCCCGGCGCCGTGCTGCAGCGGCACTTTCCCGGTGCGCTGAAGACGCAGGGTTAAGATCGCTTCTCGCGCGCCTTGAATAGCCGGTCGGCGACGAATTTTCGCAGGCGCGCAGGATCGTCGAACTCCAGCGTTACCGCGAACGGCACGATGTGCTGCCGATCGCGCAGCCGCGCCAGATCCTTTTCCGTCGTCACCAATGTCAGCCCGTCGCGCTCGGCCTCGGTAATCAAGCCTTCGATCTCGGCTTGTGAATACGGATGATGATCGGCGAAGGCCTGCTGCCTGACGACATCGATGCCGCTTGAGCGCAGCGTGTTGAAGAATCGCACGGGATCGCCGATGCCGGCAAATGCCAGCACGCGCTTGCCCCGAAGCGCGGCGACCGGCGCGTCATCCGGCTTCAGATGCGCGCGCAGTACCGGCTTGCCCTGTGCGGCAATCTCGGCGGCCACTGGCTCGGCAGCGGTGCCGTTGCCGACAATGATCAGCGCGTCGGTGCGGGCCAATTGCGGCCGCAGCGGCGCGCGCAGCGGTCCGGCGGGAAATACCTTCCCGTTGCCAAGTCCGCGTTCGCTGTCGATCACGATCAGGGATGCGTCCTTGATGATCGACGGATTCTGGAAGCCGTCGTCCATCAGGATCACGGTCGCGCCTTGCGAGCGCGCCAGCGGCACGCCGTCGGCGCGCTTGCGCGACACCACGACCGGCAGATGACCTGCCAGCATCAGCGGTTCGTCGCCGACATCGGCCGCCGCGTGCCGCTCAGGATCGACCCGGACCGGCCCGCGCAATTCGCCGCCATAGCCGCGGCTCAGCACGACCGGCGTCTCGCCGAGGTCGCGCATGAGCTTCGCCAGCGCCAGCACAGTCGGCGTCTTGCCGGCGCCGCCGACGTGGTAATTGCCGACGCAGAGCACCGGAATGCCGGCATTCAATCCCTTGCGCTGCAGGCGCTGTGCGGCGATGGCGCCATAGAGCGCGCCGAGCGGTTTCAACAGATGCGAGTTGAGCGAGGACGGGCCGTGCCAGAAGCCCGGCTCACGCATTGCCGGTTCCCATCTCGATCCGCAACTGCAGCAGATACGGCTCAAGCGCAGAGAGCGTTCGCTCCAGCGCGCCGCCGAGCTGACCGACCACGCGCTCGGATGCGGTGAGCACGGCTTCGCGCGCCTTGGGATCGGCGAGCATCTGCCCGAACTGATTGACCAGCGCTTCCTGCGTATCGGCCCGCCGCGCGCCGCCCGCTGAATCGAGGGCTTCGTAGACGTCGGTGAAGTTGAAGACGTGAGGGCCGTGGACGATCGAGGCGCCGAGCTTGATCGCCTCGATCGGATTCTGCCCGCCATGCTCGACCAGCGATCCGCCCATGAATACGATCGGCGCCAGCCTGTAGAACAGTCCCAGTTCGCCCATGGTGTCGGCGACATAAATGTCGGTCGTGGCGGTAGGCAAGTCCTCGTGCGAGCGCAGGGTCGGATTGAGGCCCGAAGCGGAGATCATGCGCGCGATGGCCTCGCCGCGGTCGGGGTGCCGCGGCACGATCACCGTCAGCAGCCCCGGGAAGAATCCGGCGAGCGTCCGGTGGGTTGCCGTCACGATTTCTTCTTCGCCCGGATGCGTGGAGGCCGCAACCACCACCGGGCGGCCGCGCGTCATCGACATCAGCATATCCAGCTTGTTGGCGTCAGCCGGCGGCGCGGGAACGTCGAGCTTGAGATTTCCCGTGATCATGACGTTGCGGCTGCCCAGCGCGGCAAAGCGATCCGCATCGGTCTGCGACTGCGCCAGGCAGATGTCGAACTTGTCGAGCAGCGCCGAAATGGTGCCGGCGACACGACGCCAGCGCGGAAACGAGCGCTGCGACATCCGTCCATTGATCAGCACCATCGGCAGCCGCCGCGCGGCACTCGACAGGATCAGGTTCGGCCAAAGATCGGACTCGATGAACAGCGCCAGCGACGGACGCCAATGATCGAGGAATCGCGCGACGTAGCGCGGCGAGTCATAGGGGACATATTGATGGATGACGTCAGGGGGGAACCGCTTGGCGACGATCGCAGCCGAAGTCACCGTGCCCGACGTCAGGAGGATGCGCAGGTCCAAGGCCCGCAGCCGCTCGATCAGCGCAGCCGCCGCCAGCACTTCGCCGACGCTGGCGCCGTGAATCCACACAAGAGGCCCTGCGGGGCGAACATCGGCGCTCATGCCGCGGCGCTCGCCGACCCGCGCCGGGTCCTCCTTGCCGAGCTTCAAGCGCCGGTTGATGACGGCAGGCGACAACGGAACCATCACGGAGGACAGTTTCCGGTAGACGCGCAACGTCATCGGCAGTGGATCAGCCAAGAGCTGCCTCCGGACGCCCGACAGCCGCGTAGGCGCGACGAGTCGCTTCGTTCAGCAAAGCTTCTACCTGAAGGCGCAGCTTTTCCATAGTCTCGGCGTCGGCATCCGGCGGCACGTATATATGTTCAATGCCTACCACGGCACCGCGCCCGAATGGCAAATTGATGGTGGTGGAGTCCCAGTTTTTCAACCGGATGAACCGGCTGGTCACCATCGCAAAGGGCATGATCGGCCGGCCAGACTCCCGCGCCAGCATGATGATGCCAAGCCCGACCACCCGCGCGCGCTTCGGCACGTCGGCAGTGGTAGCGACGTTCCATTTGTCTTCCAGCGCCTGCAGCATCTCCCGAAACGCGCCGACGCCGCCCTTGCGGTGGAAGGCGCCACTATGATCGCCGGAGCCCCTGATGGTTCCGATGCCGAGCCGCTCGGCAGCGATGGCGTTGAACTCGCCGTCGCGGTGTCGCGAGATCAGGACCTTGGCGCGGTGGCTCTCCTTCTTCTTAATGAACGGCGTCATGAAATGCTGGCCGTGCCAGAACGCGAAGATCGCCGGCATCTCCGGCTCGACGATGTCGTAGACGTTGGCGGGGTCATAACTGAAGCGGTTGGTCAGCCAGACCAGCCGCAGATATTCGGCCGCAAGCACACCCAGCGCGCGCTGAACCCAAGTGCTGCGCAGCAAATCGCGAAGGAGGCGTTTCAACTGGAGGACTTCGTGTCTTGACCTGGGTCGAGCAGCCGGTGGAGGTGAACCACGAAGTAGCGCATGTGGGCATTATCGACGGTCTGCTGCGCCTTCGCCTTCCAGGCCGCGTAAGCGGATGCGTAATTGGGATACACGCCGACGATATCGACCTGGTCGAGGTCCTTGAACGTGACGTGTTCGAGATCCGTCAACTCGCCGCCGATGACGAGATGCAGCAATTGCTGCGGGGCACTATCTGGCATGATGGTCTTTCCTAACGAGGTGCCCGGCGAGCAAGATCGATATTGTGAATCGCGGTATGAACGGGATGATTTGTGGCACGGATTTCAACCGATTCAGGGCAGCCGACGATCCCGGAAATGCTCGACAATGCGCGCATGCCGATCGTATCCCGCTGCCACAAGCACCCCGTGCACCACCTCCCGGCGATTATACTCAATCGCATCCCCCGAGAGCGCGGTCATTCTACCATTCGCTTCCTGCACGATCAAATTCGCCGCGGCAAGATCCCAATCGCGGCTTTGGCCGCCCGCAAAAGCGGCATCGAGACTGCCATCGGCGACCCGGCACAGCCGCAGCGCCAGCGATCCGATTCGCGGATGCAGCGTGATGTCGTCCAGTGACGAACTCAGCCGCTGCACCAGCGGTTTTGGGCCGGCCATGCGGGAAAAATCGAGCTCCGTTCCTGCGGATGCACGGACCCGCTTTCCGTTCAGCATGGTGCCCTTGCCGCGCATTGCGAAAAAGAACTCGTCGCTGGCGGGCGCGAACACTGCGGCCAGTACCGGCGTTGAACCCGAAACCAGCGCCACGCTCACGCACCAGTCTTCACGATGCGCGAGATAGGCGCGGGTGCCGTCGATCGGATCGACGATCCAGACCAGTTCCTTGCCGAGCCGTGTGTCATCATCGACGCTTTCCTCGGACAGCCAGCCATATTCCGGCGTCGCCGCGCGCAGCCGCCGCTCGACGAGGTCGTTGACGGCGATATCGGCCTCGGAGACCGGCGAGGAAATGCCCTTGGTCCAGTTCTTCAATTCGGTGCGAAACAGCGATAGCGCCAGCGCGCCGGCTTCGCGCACGGTGCCCGTCAGCAGCGCGGCATCGCGCGCCCAGATCCGGTCGGCGGTATCAGCGTCCGCCAAGCGTCAAGCCCTCGATGCGGAGCGTCGGCGCGTTGACGCCGTAGCGGAATTCCAGGTCGTTGGCCGGAACGAGCGATTTGAACATCTCCAGCAGGTGGCCGGCGATCGTCACCTCGCTGACGGGGTAAGTGAGCTCGCCGTTCTCGATCCAGAAACCGGAGGCGCCGCGGCTGTAATCGCCGGTCACGCCGTTGACACCGGAGCCGATCAGGTCCGTGACGTAAAAGCCCTGCTTGATGTCGGCGATCAGTTCCTTCGGCGTCATCGCGCCGGGTTCGAGATGCAGATTGTACGACCCCGGCGACGGCGACGAGGAGACGCCGCGATGGGCATGTCCGGTCGTGACCATCCCGAGCTCGCGGGCGGTGGCGCAGTCCAGCAGCCAGGTGGTCAGCACGCCCTCGTCGATGAGTGCAAGCTTCTTCACTCTGACGCCCTCGGCGTCAAAAGTCTGCGAGCGCAATCCGCGCACGCGTAAGGGGTCGTCGATGATGCGGATGTTCCTCGAAAACAACTGCTCGCCGAGCTTGTCCTTGAGGAAGCTGGTCTTGCGCGCAATCGAAGCGCCGTTGATGGCGCCGACGAGATGACCGACCAGCGACCCCGAGGCCCGGGGATCGTAGACGACCGGCACCTTGCAGGTCTCGACCTTGCGCGGATTGGAACGCGCCACGGTACGCTCGCCTGCCCTGCGGCCGACGCTCTCGGGAGAATCGAGGTCGGACGCATGCGGGGCCGAGGTGAAGTCGTAATCGCGCTCCATGCTGGTGCCTTCGCCGGAGATCGCGGTCACCGAGATGCCGTGGCTGGAGCGCAAATATGAGCCGTGGAAGCCGGTCGAGGTCACCAGCACCATGCCGCCGATGCCGCTCGAGGCAGACGCACCGCTCGACTTGGTCACGCCCTTGACTGCCAGAGCTGCGGCTTCCGCTTCGCAGGCACGCCGCTCGAGTTCGCTCGTGGTCGGAATATTTCGGTCGAGCAGATCGAGCTCGGCAAACTCGCGCGCGAGCAGCGAGGGATCGGCGAGGCCGACATATTTGTCGTCGGGCGCGACGCGGGCCATTGCGACCGCCCGCTCGGCGAGCTTAGCGACACCGTCGCCGGAAATATCGTTGGTCGAGACCACCGCCTGACGCTGGCCGACCAGCACGCGCAATCCGACGTCGTCGCCTTCGGAACGCTCGGATTCCTCGACCCGGCCATCGCGGACTTCGACGCCTTGCGAAACCCCGCGCACCGCGACCGCATCGGCGGCATCCGCGCCCGCACGCTTGGCGGCCTCGACCAGCCGCTGCGCCAGCGTCGAGAGCGCCGATTGATCGAACAGGTCGGAAGTTGCAGGGGCCTTCGAAAGCGGCGAAGCCGTGGATGGTGAAGAGTTCACAAACAAAATCCCTGACATTGAAGGGTTCGGACGCCGGCCGGTAAGGCCCTGAGATGTGCCTGATTCACAGGGATTTCAAGCATTTTGCGACGCCAAATACCAAACATTTTCGGCATCGCCGCAAGGTCTCGTCAATCATGCTGGCGGGTGACGTTGGGTTAACCAGGCTTTTTAAGGCGAAACGGAAATCGCTCGGCTAAGGTCTCGCGTATCGACCGGGAACATAATCCCGGCGGGGAGATGAGAGCCGTGAGGCGTCAAACAGCAACAAGCGGGATCAATCCCGCCGGGTCGAGCCGTTCATTGCGGCTCGACCCTCTTTCTCTGCCGCTCAGCTTCCATGCGCACGACACCCGTGCGGACGGCGGCGTGCGCAGGATCGAACTTTATCGCGAGCGCGTCGTGCTGCACCGTGCCGTCAAGGGCATGCGGATGGCGATCAACGTCCGCGTCAGCGATTTTCTCGGCGTAGCACTGCGTGGTCTCGACCACGATGCACAGATGCTGGTGCTGGCGCATCGGGACCCGTCCTTGAACATTCCCTTGTGCGTGAGCTCCGACGACGAGGAGATCGCCTCCGCCTGGCAGATGTGGAGCGACATCTTCGCGCTGCCGCTGTTGGCGGAAGATGAAAACCGCGAACCGGCCGCCCGCCGTCGCCGCCACAACGCGATCCGCGCCCGCCGCCCGAAATTTTTAGTGCGCCGTCGGCTCGGCAATCTCGGCAACACCGAGACCGTTCATCACGACGAGCGCGAGATCATCGCGCGGGATTGAGTTTGCTTTAACAGAACTCTCGCCAAGCAACTGCTGTCGTCCCTGCGAACGCGGGGACCCATACTCCGCGGCCGTTGTTCTCGGAAAAGACCAGGCAACAACGACCTCATCAAGCAATTTCGGCCGGTGGTTATGGGTCCCTGCGTTCGCAGGGACGACGGAGGAGCTTTCGGATTCAATTTTCAAACACCGGCACACCTTCGCGATCACCCGGCGAAGTACGCCCGAGTTTGTTTTAAGAACTTCCTGCCCTCTCATCAGAGCAACTGTGGCGTACGCGGCAAATCAGTTCGCGGACACGTAGGTAGAGGGTGGGCAAAGCGAAAGCGTGCCTACCATCATGAAGCTTGCTTGATGATCGATGGTGGGCACGTCGCTACGCGCCTTTGCCCACCCTACGAGACCGAACGCATCACCGCGTCAATCAGTAATCCCGCAAACAGCAACAGCCCCGCATCGCGGTTCGACTTGAACAGGCGCAGGCACAGCGCGGGATTGCTAATGTCGAGCGTCCTGATCTGCCAGGCGAGATGCGTTGCAAACGCCACCAACCCGATCCAGGCCGGCCAGCGCACCCCGGCCAGCGCCAGCGCCACGCCGATCAGAACCACCGCGAGCGCATAAAATACCGAAAGCGCCAGATGGGTGCGCGCGCCGAACAGGCGGGCGGTCGACTTGATGCCGATCAGCGCATCGTCCTCGGTGTCCTGATGGGCGTAGATCGTGTCGTAGCCGATCACCCAGGCGATCGAGCCGGCATAGAGCACGAGCGCGGTGAGATCGATGCGGCCGAGCGTGACGGCAAATCCCATCAGCGCACCCCAGGAGAACGCCAGCCCCAGCACGACCTGCGGCCACCAGGTGATGCGCTTCATGAAGGGATAGACCGCGACGATGACGAGCGAGGCGACGCCGGTCAGAATCGCAAAGCGGTTGAACTGCAAGAGCACCGCGAGCCCGATCAGCGCCTGCAGGACCAAAAAGGCGAACGCCTGCGTCACGCTGATCTGACCCGCGGGCAGCGGCCGCGAGCGCGTGCGCTCGACGCTGGCGTCGAGCTCGCGGTCGGTGATGTCGTTCCAGGCGCAGCCGGCGCCGCGCATGACGAAAGCGCCGATGAAGAACAGCACGATCACGAACGGCAATTGCGAGATGTCACGCGCGACGCCGGCGGCCAGCGCCGCCGACCACCAGCATGGCATCAGCAACAGCCACGAGCCGATCGGACGGTCGTAACGGGAAAGCCGCAAATAGGGCCGCGACCAGGATGGAGCATGCGTATCGACCCAGTTGCCGGTGGCGTCGGCAACGCGGGTGGTCGCGTCGCTCATCGGATCGCGGTCATCGCGCGAGAACGTTGCCGTTCAGCGTATCGAAGGTGCTGCCACCCTTCCTGACCGTCTGCGCCTCAGGGAGCGCCGCGGAGGAGCCGAGCACCTCGCTCAGGCTTGGCCCGGCCGGGCCGCGGGCCTGCGCTTGCTGCGCAACGGCACAGACCTGCTTCTGCATCTTCTCGGTATTCTTGTGGCCGTTCTTGAGCTGGTCCGCGATCTGCGGCGGAATTCCGCATTTAGCCGAATTGGTCTCGACGTACTTGATCATCTTCAATTCGGCCTGGCCGAAATTGCCGATCAGCTTGCAGGCTTCATCTGGCGGCGCCTTGCGGTCGCTCGCGGCCTTGATCAGCTTGCCGCGCCGCTCGGCTTCCTCGCGCAGCGGGACGAAGCCCTGCATGCAGGCGTCCGCCGAACCGCTGGCCTGTGGCGGCGGGCCGCTGAATCCTTTGGAAACCGGGGCAGCGCCCTGCGACGGGAACGGCGACGGGGCGCCGACCGAGGCCGATGGTGCTGCGCCATTCACCGGCGGAAACGGCGAATTCGCAGGCGCGGCGCTTTGGTTCGGCAAGGGGGCCGGAAACGCGCCCTGCGCGAAGGCTTGGCCCGCGTGAACGGTCACGACGGCAGCGGTCAGCGGCACAATCAGGCGGCGGATCATCAAGGCGGTATCTCCGGCTAGGTCCAGGCAACCCCAGCGTCTTCGAAAACGAAGCGGATTTGCGGTGGGCACTTTTTACGATTCCTGCCGACGCTTAACAACCCGTTGATTGGGGCAGCAGCGCGGCGCAGGGGCGCCCCGGAAGTTAAAAATAGCGTCCGGATTCTAGCGCTTTAGGCTAAAAGCGGCGCGGACACGGAATATTACGGATGCCTGACCTCGATTTTCGCGCCCCGCGCCTGTTCGTCGACGCCCCCTTGCGGGAGGGCGAAAGAATCGCGCTGGAGCGCAACCAGAGCAATTATCTGGGCAATGTGCTGCGGCTCGCGGCCGGCGAAACCATTTTGGTGTTCAACGGCCGCGACGGCGAGTGGCAGGCAGCAATCGAGGGCCGCAAGCGACCCGACGCCTTGAGCATCGTCGCGCAGACGCGGCCGCAGGACCGCCTGCCCGATATCGCCTATGTCTTTGCGCCGCTTAAACACGCGCGCCTCGACTACATGGTGCAGAAGGCGGTCGAGATGGGAGCCTCAAGCCTGCAGCCGGTGCTGACGCGGCACACCCAGGTTTCGCGGGTGAACGGCGAGCGGATGCGCGCCAACGTCATCGAGGCCGCCGAGCAATGCGGAATCCTGAGCCTTGCGCACGTTGCCGAGCCGATCGCGCTGGACCGATTTCTCGAACAGCGCGAGACCGGCCGCCTGCTGGTGTTCTGTGACGAGGCGGCTGACATCGGCAATCCCATCGAGGCGCTGCAACAGGGGTTAACCGCGGCTGAGGGGATCGACGTCCTGATTGGCCCCGAGGGCGGATTTGCCGAGGAAGAGCGGGCGCTCTTGCTGCGGCAGCCCAGGACGCTGCGGCTGTCTCTGGGCCCCCGCATCCTGCGCGCCGATACCGCTGGTGTCGCCGCGCTGGCGCTGGTGCAGGCCGCGCTTGGCGACTGGCAGGGGCCGGGATAGCCGGTGGAGGGCTGACCGGGCGAGACATCGCCCATTAATTCAGTTGGCCAATCGCTGTCGAAACGCCGCCCCGGCCATGCTAAGGCCTGCGGCAATGAGCCGCCCGGACCCCCGGGGAGCCCCAAACGACCCTGGAACCCGGTTTTTCCGGATATTTGGACGCAAAATGACCGCGACCGCTGCCGTCAGAGGTGCTGCCGGGTCCGCCGCCTGGGCGGACGCGCTGCTATTGTCGTTTGCACAAGGCGGTTACGTCCAGGCGCACCCTGCTATCCTGCAGCCGGCGGAGCCGTTCCTCGACCTCTCCGGCGAGGACATCCGCAAGAGCCTTTACCTGACGGCCGACGCTTCCGGCGAGGAACTCTGCCTGCGCCCCGACCTCACCATTCCGGTGGCGCGGGACTATCTCGCCTCGGAACGCGCCGGAAAGCCGGCGGGCTTCAGCTATCTCGGGCCGGTGTTCCGCTATCGGGGCGGGCGGCCCAGCGAATTCTTGCAGGCCGGCATCGAATCCTTCGGCCGGCAGGACCGCGCCGCGGCGGATGCGGAAATGCTGGCGCTGGCGCTGGGAGCGACCTCGGCGTTCGGATTGAAGGATGTCGAAATCCGCACCGGCGACGTCGCGCTGTTCACTGCGCTGATCGACGCGCTCGATCTCTATCCGGTGTGGCGGCGGCGGCTGATCAAGGATTTCAACCGCAAGGTCAGCCTCGCCGAGGACATCGAACGGCTGACGCTTGCGACTGCGCCCGGCCGCAACGAATATGAGGGCGTGCTCGCGGCGCTCGCCGGCTCCGATCGCAAGGCGGCGCTGGCGCTGGTTACTGATCTGATGTCGATCGCCGGCACCACCAATGTCGGCGGACGCACTGTCGACGAAATCGCCGATCGCTTCCTCGAACAATCGACGCTGAAGGGCGGTGCACTGCCGCGCGACGCGCTCGATATCATCAAGCGCTTCCTGGCGATTGCGGGCGATCCCGATGAATCGGTGGCGCAACTGCGCGCGCTGGCATCAGACGCCAAGCTCGATCTGACCGCGGCGATCGATGAGCTCGAAAGCCGCGTCGGCTTCATGGCCGCGCGCGGCATCGACACCAAGCTGACGCGCTTCTCCACCTCGTTCGGGCGCGGGCTCGATTATTACACCGGCTTTGAATTCGAACTGCATGCCAAGGGTAATGACGTCGAGCCGCTGGTTGCTGGCGGGCGCTACGATGGCCTGATGACGCAACTCGGCTCGGCCTCGCCGATCCCGGCGGTCGGATTCTCGGTGTGGATCGAAGCGCTGACGCAGCTCGGCCAATCCAACGCGCAAGGGAGCGCCGCATGACCGTTCCCTTCGTCCTCGCCGTTCCCTCCAAGGGCCGCCTGCAGGAAAATACCGAGGCGTTTTTCACGCGCGCGGGGCTTGCGCTGGCAAAACCGCGCGGCGCGCGCGACTATCGCGGCACCATTGCAGGCCTCGACAATGTCGAGATCGCCTATCTCTCGGCGAGCGAAATCGCTTCCCAGCTCGCGCGCGGCATGGTGCATCTCGGCGTCACCGGCGAGGATCTGTTGCGCGAAAGCATCCCCGATGCCGACAAACGCGTGCTGCTGATCGACAGCCTCGGCTTCGGCAGCGCCAATGTCGTGGTCGCGGTGCCGCAAGCCTGGATCGACGTCCGCACCATGGCCGATCTCGACGACGTCACCACCGGCTTCCGCGCCCAGCATAACCGGCGGATGCGGGTCGCGACCAAGTACATCAACCTGACGCGCAACTTCTTCGCCGCTCACGGCGTGGTCGACTATCGCATCGTCGAAAGCGCCGGCGCCACCGAGGGCGCGCCTGCCGTCGGCACCGCCGAGATGATCGTCGACATCACGACGACAGGCGCGACGCTCGCCGCCAACGGGCTGAAGGTGCTCGACGACGGCGTGATTTTGCGCAGCCAGGCCAACCTCGTGGCCTCCCGCGATGCCGACTGGTCGGCTGAAGCCCGCGAGACCGCGCGCGTCATCCTCGATCACATCGCCGCTCGCGCCCGGGCCAGCAAATATCGCGAGGTGCGCACCCGTTTCGCCGGCTGCAACGAGGCGTTGCTTAACGAGGCGCATAACCGCTTTGGCGTGGTGGCGCCGTTCGGCGGGCCGACCTCGTCCGGCATGCTCACGCTGCACTGCCCGCCGATGCATCTTTACGCGCTCGGCAGCTTCCTGCGCGAGCATGGCGCCGACACGGTCTCGATCGCCTCGCTCGACTATGTGCTCGACCGCGAAAACCCGTTATTTGCCAGGCTCGAGACGTTCCTGCGGCAATAAGGCTGCCGTTTCGTTCATCGTTGCGACAGCATCTCGCAGGTAACATATATGGTTGGATAATCTGGGACCTGATTGATGACGCTCGGCTCTGACGTTTCCCGCCTGACGACGACCGCAGCCAGCGCGGCGGCGAAAGGCTTGTCGATTGTCCTGCCGCTGTACAACGAGGCGGCAGGGCTCGCTTTGCTGCACGAGCGATTGATTGGGCTCGCCAAGACGCTGAAGGCGCGCTACGGCCTCGTCTGCGAAGTGGTCTATGTCGACGACGGCAGCGCCGACAACACGCTTGCGATCGCGCGTTCGCTTGCTGCCGATGCGCTCGACGTGCAGGTCGTCTCGCTGTCGCGCAATTTCGGCAAGGAGGCGGCCCTGATGGCGGGGCTCGACCATGCGCGCCGCGGCGCCATCCTGTTCATGGACGGCGATGGCCAACATCCGCCGAGCCTGGTCGAAAAGCTCGTCGCGCACTGGATCGATGACGGCTACGATGTCGTCTATACAGCGAAGGCGCATCGCGACAATGAATCGTTCCTGCGCCGCCAGGCCGTACGTGGCTTCTACGCGCTGATCAATTGGGGCGCGCGGCAGAAGATCCCCGAGGACGCCGGCGACTTCCGCCTGCTGTCGCCGCGCGCGGCGGCCGCGCTGCGGCAGCTTCCCGAACGCAACCGCTTCTTCAAGGGCCTGTCGAATTGGATCGGCTTCCGCCAGATCCGCGTCGATTACGAGCCGGCGCCGCGCGCGCACGGTGTCACCACGTTCAGCCCGGGCCGGCTGATTGGCCTGTCCATCGAGGGACTGACGTCGTTCTCGGTGGCGCCGCTGCGCTTTGCCAGCCTGCTCGGCGTGCTGCTCGCCATCAGCGCCTTCCTGTTCGGCCTCACCATTCTCTGGGAGGTCTGGACCACCGGCAAGCAGGTCCCCGGCTATCCCTCGCTGATGATCGGCATGATGACGATCGGCGGCGTGCAGCTCATCATGATCGGCATCGTCGGCGAATATATCGGCAAGATCCTTTCCGAGCTGAAGGCGCGTCCGATCTACTTCGTCGCCGAGCACAACGAGAAGCGTGCCGATGGCGAGACGGCGGCCAGCGCCACCGAACGGACCGCCGCCGAATGAATGATGCCGCGCCGCCGCGCCGGATCTGGCTGTGCGCCGACGATTACGGGCTGGCCGAAGGCGTCAACCGCGCCATCCGCGATTTGATCGGCCGCGGCCGTCTCAATGCCACCTCGGTGATGGTGGTCGGCGCCGCGATCGGACGCGCCGAAGTCGCCGCGTTGCAGGAGGTTGCGGCGGCGAGCCCGCGATGCGCGATCGGACTGCATGCGACGCTGACTACGCCGTTTCGTCCGCTGACGATGCACTTCAGGCCGGTCGATGGCGGCTTGTTCCTGCCGTTTCCGAAACTGCTGCGCGCGGGCCTGCTGCGGCGGCTCGATTCCGAAATGATCGAAGACGAACTCGCAGCCCAGTTTGCAGCCTTCAAGGACCTGTTCGGCCGCGCGCCCGATTTCGTCGACGGCCATCAGCACGCGCAACTCTTCCCTGGGGTGCGCGACGCTTTTCTGCACGCGGTCAAGGAGGCGGCCCCCAGCGCCTGGGTTCGCCAAGGCGGACGCCTCAAGCCGTTGGGCCAACTGCTCAGCGCGCCGAAGGCTTTGCTGCTCGACGTTCTCAGCGCGCAATTTCGCAAGCGCGCCGTTCATGCGAAGATCCCGTTCAACCCCGCCTTCGCCGGCGCCTATGATTTTTCGAAGGAGCCCGATTTCGGCGTGCTGATGGGACAGTTCCTCGAAGGGCTACCGGAAGGCGGGCTCGTGATGTGCCACCCCGGCTTTGTCGACGAAACGCTCGAGGGCCTCGATCCCCTGACCACCCAGCGCGAGGCGGAACACGCATTTCTGGCAAGCGATCGATTCCCGACATTGCTGGCGGCGAATAGAATCACATTGAGCTGACAGATATCCGCGAAAGCCGCTTGGCGTTTTGTCGCATACCAAAATTTAATTCGGCCGCCCACTACTTGCGACACAAAACCCTCCTTACATCCTCGGGCGCATCGATCGCGATTCGACGCGAGGGAGAGGGCCATGACACCGCAAGAACGCCAACTGATTGACGATCTTTTCGACCGGCTCGCCAAGCTGGAGAGCGCCAAGCGCGATCCGGAGGCCATGTCCGCAATCATGGAGGGCCTGCGCAACGCGCCCAACGCGGTCTATGCGCTGGTGCAAACCGCGCTTGTGCAGGACGAGGCACTGAAGCGCGCCGACACGCGCATCCAGGAATTGGAAGCGGCGGCGGGCCAGCAAAACCAACCCGGCGGCTTCCTCGATTCGATGCGCGACGCGATCTTCGGGCAGAATCAGCAGCACGGCTCTGTGCCCAATGTTCGCGCGCCCGACATGGGCGGCCGCCCGACGTGGAACAGCGGCCAGGTGCTGCAGCAGACGCCGCCGCCCGGACAATATAACCAGCCGGCCTACGGCCAACCCTATGGCGCGCAGCAGCCGCAGCAAGGCGGCGGTGGCGGCTCATTCCTCGGCACGGCGGCAGCAGCCGCAGCCGGCGTGGTCGGCGGATCGCTGCTGCTCAACAGCATTCGAGGGATGATGGGCGGCGGCGGCAATCATCAAGCTTTCGGCGACACGGCAAACCACAGCGGCGGTGTCGAAGACCGCAGGCCGTGGGGCGATCAGTCCGGCGGCGATCTCGCGCGCGAGGCCGGAATCAACGACATCGGGTCGTCGAGCCGACGCGCCGACAACAATGATGACAGTGGTTCGCGGCAGGGATTCTTCGATCAAGCCTCGCACGATGACGATGACATGGATCACGATGCCGATGGCTTCGACGGCGACGATGGCGGTGACGGCGGTGACGGCGATTACGCCTGACGCGCGTCGGCGATCAAACGAAACGGCCGCCCGATAGGCGGCCGTTTTGATTTCCTCCGCTGTCGTCCCTGACAAGCGAAGCGCGATCAGGGACCCATAACCACGGATGTACGTAATCGCGGCGGTTTGAGCCGCAGCCTGCCAGGCAACAAGCACCGGTGGTTATGGGTCCCTGCGTTCGCAGGGACGACACTGTTTTTGCGGCTCGTATCAGATCACTACCACTTTCGCGCCGACGCCGACGCGGCCGTAGAGATCGATCACGTCCTCGTTGCGCATGCGGATGCAGCCGGACGAGACATTGGTGCCGATGGTCCATGGCTCGTTGGAGCCGTGGATGCGATACAGCGATGATCCCAGATACATAGCGCGCGCGCCGAGCGGATTTTGCGGGCCGCCTTCCATGTGCCGCGGCAGATCAGGGCGGCGCGCCAACATTTCCGGTGGCGGCGTCCAGGCCGGCCATTCCTTCTTCGCCGAGATCGTCTTGACGCCCGACCAGGTGAAGCCGGGACGGCCGACGCCAACGCCGTAGCGCAGCGCCTTGCCGTCGCCCTGCACCAGGAACAGGAACTTGTTCGGGGTATCGATCACGATGGTGCCTGGGCTTTCCTTGCCGTGATACTCGACCACCTGCTTTTCATATTTCGGATCGAGCCGGTGCTGCGCGGGATCGAACGCTTCCTCCTCCTCGCGCCGCATCGACTGCTGCGGATCCATCGGCGGCAGCAACGCGCGCCGCCCGCCATAGCCGTAATCCGGCTGCTGCTGATAGGCCGGCGCTTGTTGATAGCGCCCGCCCTGCGGGGCATCGCCGAACAGGAATTCGATGAAGCCGCCGCCCATGTTGGAGCGTTGGGCAGAGGCCATGCGCACCGGCGCCGGTTGGCGGGCGTAGATCACGGTGGGTTCAGCTGATGATGAGGCGTCGATCGCTGCAGCCTCACTGGCGAAGCAAAGGCAAGACACGCTCGCGAAGAGCGCAACAAGGATTTTTCCGGACATCGACGTACTCTGTACTGTTCGTCACTGCGGGTTCGCGGCGCCGCAGCGCGACGAGCGCCGCTGCGCGCGATCAATACAAATCAAAACCTAATCGGTTTGGTAAACAGAAGCCGTGTTTCGATTCACCACGTCGGCAAGCGCGTCCGGATTTGTCCGGTAGCGTTTATTTTGCGTGAACGCGCTCCCCTCATGGTTAATCGCTGGTGTGCGGCCGCGGGCAAAGCGCCAACGCGCGATATTGCGCCGTGAACCTGACGTTAAATCGCCATGGTTTAAAACACGCGGGCAATTAAGGGGTGGGAAAAACTCATGTCGGTAAATCGCAAACGTTTTCGTATCGAAGCCATTCTGGGCGATGCGCCAATTGTCATGCCTACAGAAGGCGGCGAGATCGGCCCGATGCATCGCGAGATCATGGCCGAGCTGCGCGCGATCCGGTCACAGATGGCCGGCTTCGGCCACGCCCGCGCCGCTTCGACCGAGAGCGCGGACATTATCCGCGAAGTCGCCGAGTCCCACGCGCTTCTGGAAACCTATCGCGCGCAGATCGAGCAGTGCGAGAAGCTGAAGGTCGAGCTCGACCTCATTCACGACGCCATCAACCGCACCAAGCGCGAAATCGCCACCCTGCACGGCAAGAGCTTTGACGGCCAGGAAATGGCCAAGGTCAATGGCGAACTCGGCGCCGTCGTCGGCGGCACCGAACAGGCCACCCAGCAGATTCTCGAAGCCACCGAAGCGATCGACCAGGCGGCGACCGCGCTTTCCAAGAACATTTCTCCGGACCAGCAGAAGCTGCTCAGCGAGGAGATCCAGGAACGCGTCGTCTCGATCTTCGAGGCCTGCAATTTCCAGGACTTGACAGGCCAGCGCATCAGCAAGGTGATGAACACGATGAGGTTCATCGAACAGCACATCGTCGAGATGATGGAAATCTGGGGTGGCGTCGATGCCATCAAGGCGCACGCACCCCCGATCGTCGATACCCGCGAAGGCGATGCCAAGCTGCTCAACGGCCCGAAGATGGACGGCGACGACGGCCACGCCTCGCAGAACGACATCGACGCCCTGTTCGATTGATCGGGCTGGTTAACGTGCGCTAAACAAAACGCCGGCAGCGATGCCGGCGTTTTTTTTGTCGCTGTCATTCCGGGGCGCACGAAGTGCGAACCCGGAATCTCGAGATTCCGGGGTGCTTACGCACCATCCCGGAATGACGGACGTCTCATTATTCACCTCACGCCCGCGGCGCGCAGCGGACATAGACCATGTTGCCGTAACGGACCGCGGCATCCTTTTCGATGAAGCGGGTGACCATGACACGGCCGTCGAACGAGACGATCTCGCGGTCCTGGTCGCCGCCGGCCGGACCGGGCGGGCCGATATAGTTCTTGCCGCTCGGACTGCCCTTAAGGCGCAGTTCCTGCGGCGTCGCCTGATCGGCCAGATGCATGACCACGCCGCCATTGGCGCCAGCGCCGATCACGTAGGGCTGCTTGCACTGCCCGCGCGCCGCGGCCTCGGTGCGGGCGCGGTCATTGGGATTCTGGAACGAGGCAAGGCCCCAGCGGCCGACGATCTCGTCGGCGCGGACGGTTGCCGGCATTTCCGGCGCGACTTCAGGCTCGGGCGGCGGACTGGATGACAGCGACGGCAGGCTCATGCTGCTGCACGCCGCCAGCAAGATCGAAAGCGCCGACGCGATCGCCAGATTGGCAACCGTACGCGCATTACGTGAGCTGATCATCGCATTCCCCCGAGCAATCACTTGGCCGCTCCCGTCAAGCAGCCGATAAGCAGCCAACCGCAAAAAGCCTGCCGGAGCAATGACGTCGGTTGAAATGACGCCGCTGCACCGATTTGGTTTCCGAAGCACCATCCTATATTGGCCTCACCAAGGCTTTAATCTCCTTGTTTGCTTGACAGGATCAGCGCCAAGACATATTCCCCGGCCCCACGTTTAGCACTCAAATACAATGATTGCTAAGGGTTGTGCTGCCCCGCCCCGGGGCGGCGTCGAATACCGGCATTCCCAGCCATTTTCGAGTGGTACAGACCCGAAACCTAAGCCTCCCAGAGGAACTTCAAGAGGAGACGTCATGGCTAAAACCAAATTCCGTCCACTGCACGACCGCGTCGTGGTCAAGCGCATCGATGCCGAAGAGAAGACCAAGGGCGGCATCATCATTCCCGACAGCGCCAAGGAAAAGCCGTCGCAGGGCGAAGTCACCGCCGTGGGCCCGGGCGGCCGCGACGAGGCCGGCAAGCTGATTCCGATCGACGTCAAGGTCGGCGACCGCGTGCTGTTCGGCAAATGGTCGGGCACCGAGGTCAAGCTCGATGGCGAGGAACTCCTGATCATGAAGGAGTCCGACATCATGGGCGTGCTGACGTAAGGCACTCTGCCTCACCCTGAGGAGGCAGCGAAGCTGCCGTCTCGAAGGGGCCGGCTTTCACAAATCATCCTTCGAGACGCGGGCGATGCCCGCTCCTCAGGATGAGGTCCATTTTCCAGGAGCAACTCAAATGGCTGCCAAAGACGTTAAATTTTCCGGCGACGCCCGCGACCGCATGCTGCGCGGCGTCGACGTTCTCGCCAACGCGGTGAAGGTGACGCTCGGTCCGAAGGGCCGCAACGTCGTGATCGAGAAGAGCTTCGGCGCTCCCCGCATCACCAAGGACGGTGTCACCGTCGCCAAGGAAATCGAGCTCGAGGACAAGTTCGAGAACATGGGCGCGCAGATGCTGCGCGAAGTCGCCTCCAAGACCAACGACACCGCGGGCGACGGCACCACCACCGCCACCGTGCTCGCGCAGGCGATCGTGCGCGAGGGCGGCAAGGCCGTCGCCGCCGGCATGAACCCGATGGACCTGAAGCGCGGCATCGACATCGCGGTTCACGCCGTGGTCAAGGACCTCGAGAAGCGCTCCAAGCCGGTCGCCGCCTCCTCCGAAGTCGCCCAGATCGGCACCATCTCGGCCAATGGCGACACTGCGATCGGCAAGATGATCGCGCAGGCGATGCAGAAGGTCGGCAATGAAGGCGTGATCACGGTCGAGGAAAACAAGTCGCTCGAGACCGAAGTCGACATCGTCGAGGGCATGAAGTTCGACCGCGGCTACCTGTCGCCCTACTTCATCACTAACGCCGAGAAGATGACCGCCGAGCTGGAAGACGTCTACGTGCTCTTGCACGAGAAGAAGCTGTCCGGCCTGCAGTCGATGCTGCCGGTGCTGGAGGCCGTGGTGCAGTCCGGCCGTCCGCTCCTGATCATCGCCGAGGACGTCGAGGGTGAGGCGCTGGCGACGCTGGTGGTCAACCGCCTGCGCGGCGGACTGAAGGTCGCCGCCGTCAAGGCACCGGGTTTTGGCGATCGCCGCAAGGCGATGCTGGAAGACATCGCGATCCTGACCGGCGGTCAGCTCATCTCCGATGAACTCGGCATGAAGCTCGAAAGCGTCACCATCAACATGCTCGGCCGCGCCGGCAAGGTGGTGATCGACAAGGAGAACACCACGATCGTCAAGGGCGCCGGCAAGAAGAAGGACATCGAGGCCCGCGTTACCCAGATCAAGGCGCAGATCGAGGAGACCACCTCGGACTACGACCGCGAGAAGCTGCAGGAGCGTCTTGCAAAACTCGCCGGCGGCGTCGCGGTGATCAAGGTCGGCGGCGCGACCGAAGTCGAGGTCAAGGAAAAGAAGGACCGCGTCGAGGACGCCCTCAACGCGACTCGGGCGGCCGTCCAGGAAGGCATCGTGCCGGGCGGCGGCGTGGCGCTGCTCCGCGCCAAGAAGGCGGTCGGCCGCATCAACAACGACAATTCCGACGTTCAGGCCGGTATCAATATCGTGCTGAAGGCGCTGGAAGCCCCGGTTCGCCAGATCTCGGAAAACGCCGGCGTCGAAGGCTCGATCGTGGTCGGCAAGATCCTGGAGAACAAGTCGGAGACTTTCGGCTTCGACGCCCAGACCGAGGAATATGTCGACATGGTCGACAAGGGCATCATCGATCCGGCCAAGGTGGTGCGCACCGCGCTGCAGGACGCTTCGTCGGTAGCCGGCCTTTTGGTGACCACCGAAGCCATGGTCGCCGAACTGCCGAAGGAGCCCGCCCCGGCGATGCCCGGCGGCGGCGGCGGCATGGGGGGAATGGGCGGCATGGGCTTCTGAGAGCCTTCAGTCCGACTACTTCCGCTGCAAAACCAGCCCGCCGCCTGCAAGGTGGCGGGCTTTTTCGTTCAGTCCAATATTTTTCCGACCTACTTCACGCCACCTCGGACGCGGCTTATATTTGCCGGTAACCGGAGATTTTCGAATGGCTGACCCAAACGAGCCCGTTAAGATCACTGCGGACCTTCCCAAAGAGCTGTTTGATGCACTGGTCGATCTGGCGAAGCAGCGTGGCGTGTCGGCCAACACCGTCTTGCAAGATGCGATCGTCCGCGAAAAATATCTTTCCGACAAGGAAGCCGCCGGCGCATCGATCCTGATCGAAGAAAGCAACAAGACCTTCAAGAAGGTCTCCCGCATATAACAATCTCGTAGCACCGGTCTTTGGGGGCACCGATGTCTGACGTGCAGGATCTGAATACGCTTGGGGCAACAACTACAGGACGTACAGCAAGTGTACCTGCTACCGCAGGTCAAATCATCGAGAAGCCCTACGATCCGACGCCCGACCGCGAGAACATTCGCGGCACTATTGCGCTTTGGCTGGTGTGGACATTAGTCGGTGTGGTCGCGGCGGTCGTCGTGACTGGCCTAATCACAATTTATGGCTGCCACGTCGCGAATAGTTGCACGCCGGAAACTAACGAACTGAAGGCCATTCGGGTCGTGATCGAGTTGGTTCTCACACCTCTCGTCGGCCTGGTGGGCGCCGTGACCGGCTTCTATTTCGGCGAAAAAACGGCCGCCGCCAGATCCGGCGGTTAGACGGGAAATGCGGGGCAAAAATTAAGTCGCGAATCCGGGCTAGTTCTGGAAAAGTGAACGCATTCACCCCCCGCCATAACGAGGCCGTTCGCATGCGATTTTTTCTCTGCGCCGCTCTGTTGCTCCTGGCGGTTGTCACGGCCGCTTCGGACCTCGCCTTCGCCCAGATGAAACTGCAGCCCAAGACCGCGCCCGGTGCTACCGAGACGCGCTATTTCACCGCGATCGACGGGCTGATGGACGGCAATGCCGATGTCATTCTGAAGGAAACCCGTCAGGGCAAGAACGTTACCGCCGCTACCCTCGACGTCTGCTACCCCGCCGCGAAGGGTGCGGACCGCAAGGACCGCTTCGTCGCCAACCTCGCCGTCAGCGGCCAGAACCTGACCGGCTCCACGCAGAGCCTCGGTGACAAGCTGCCGGTTACCGTCAAGCTGGTGCGCAAGCCTGTCGGCGACACCTTCGAGTTCCGCGGCCAGATCAGCATCGGCCAGACCGTGACCGAAGTGACCTCGACCGACAATTCCGATCTCAGCGAGAAGGAATTTCTGGACAACCAGACCAGCGACGACGGCATCACGCCGGCGCCGAAGGATTTTACCGACGTCTCGCCGGAAGCGATCGGCGTGCGGGTCAAGCTCGACGCCGCGCTGGATTTTCTGAAAAGCCTGAAGGGCGAGGCCGTCGAAGTCGGGCTCTCCAGCCTTTCGATCTCCTGCGATGCGCTGCGCGCCGGCGAGCAGACCATCAATCTGACGGTCGATCCGGAGCGCGCCGCAGCGCTGATTGCGAAGGCGAAGTCGATGCCCGGCGTGGTCGCCGCGGGATGGACCAGTGGCAGCATCGAAATGGACCGCACCATCCGCTTTGCCGCAGCCGAGTGGCGCGACGGCGACAAGATCAACAGGGACAAGATCGCGTCCGCCATTTCAGGCGTGCTCGCGAAAACGCTCACCGCCAAGCCCGCAGGCACCGAGTGGGACGCCAACACCGGGAAACTGACGCTGAGCTTCAAGCGGCCGAGCCCGATCTATCCCGCGCTCGCGCTGACCGAAACTGTCGAGGTCACCGCGCTGGTCTCGCCGGACAAACCAGGCGCCACCGATCGGCTCATGCTGTGGATCTCGAGCCCGGTGATCACGACCGCAGATGAAGGCGCCGGCCCAAAACTGCATTTATCGGAAGAATCCACCGGCGACGAGGAAGGCGGCGAGCCGAAGGACGACAACGGCTCGCTCGAAGCGCTGGCCAAGGAGTTCAAGGGCCAGCGCTGGGATGCCGACAGGTCGGTGTGGAAGTAACGATGATTTAGCCAGCTACCTCGAGGTTGATGGCATGGCCGAGGAATGGTGGTCGACGATCAGCCAACGCTGGCCGTTCTTGACATAGGTGAAGCTGTAGCGCGCGGGCAAGGTCTTCGTCTCGCCATCCTTCACATAAGAAAACGTGTAGTAGCCAGTATTGACTGCTGCATTCCCGTACACGCGGATGAGTTGATCGCCGAAGGTGACCTTGAGGCTGGGCAGAACCTTGAAGGCGCCCACGAAATAGTCTCGTAGCGCCGCCCGGTCGGAGCGCACGGTCGGCGACAGTGTGCCCCAGAGCACGGCATCGTCCGAATAGAGCGGCAACACCTTTTCGGGATCGCCTTCGCCAAGAGCCTGGCCCCATCCCGAGGTCGCCGCCGCCACTTCCGCTTTCGGCTCGGCCAAGGCACTGGAGCCAAACGACAACACCACCATGCACAGGGCAAGTGCTGCGCTCGCCAATTTTGGAGAAGATTGCATGACATCCTCCCTTGTGAATACCGTGCAGGCAAGTGTCCGCTTGAGACGGCCTCTTGCAATGCAAGCGGCTACTGTTTGCGCGGATCGTCAGCCGGATTGATGTAATCGATGCCACCAGGGCCGATAAATTGGACTTGAAGTATCCCTTCCTCGTTTCCGGTCCAGGCGTAGTGCGGGTGTCTTGCGGGGTACACCCATAGCGCGCCTGGCTTCAGGAGATCACCCTTCTTTTCGAATTTTTCACCATGGCTGCTGCCGACGTCACCGCTTATGACTGTAACAACTTCGGAATAGGGATGCGTATGCGGAGGCATCTGGAAGTTAGGTGGAAACTTGATGCGCAAGACAACAACCTCGCCCGCTTTCGTCGGATCACCGACCAGGGTCGCAATCTGAACGCCCTTCGGAAAGGCTGGATTATCCTTCCAGGTGAGCGTATCGGGCATCACCCGGACCTCGGTATTTTGGGCCATTGCCGGAATGGAGAGCGCAATCAAGCCGGTCGCCGTTAGCAGCAACTTTTTCATGCGAGTTCCTCCCAAGCTGTATGCAGCAAGAGACGCAAATCGCAATGGGCGGTCAGTTATGGGGACTGGAGTGAAGCCTCGCGCCACAATGTTGCGTGCGTCACACCAGAAAAACTACATCATCAGCGAAGGGCGAACCACACGTCAGAGATGCTGACTTAATAGGCTCGGTGTCCGCTTTGGGTCCTTCGCGTGGTACGGTTCGACGCCAATGACCCAGACGAACATCTTTCCTGTCAACCGAGCTCGCTGCAGCAGTTCGATTGCCAGGTTGTTAAGACTCGATTCAGTTTAAAGGAACATCATCGGCTAGCTGAACCTGGGTCACACCATGCAAGACCGCGAGCCGAGTACCGTTGAAAGCATCTTGTCGGGGAATGTGGTTGACGGCCGAGGGCCGGAGCAGCCGGCGGGTTCGTGGGATTTTCTCGTGCCCGATCGCGATGACGTATTGGTGGTGCGGGAGTCATTTCGCGACCGGGCGCGCAACGTGTTGCTGGTCACCGCGGCCGTGGCGGCAAGCTTTGGGTTGGGATGGGCCGGTGGCCTGAGTTGGCCCGAGTTGGCAGGCACGCTCGGCCTTGAAGCCGTTGCGCAGAAGGAAGCACCCGCGCCGCGCATGGCTGAAACACGGTCGAGCGGCAAGGTTGAAGGCACCCGGAAGACCGCATCCACCTCAGACTCGCCCGCCATCGTCGGAAGCATTCCCAAGCCGTCCGCCGTGTTGTCGGCCGGTGCACGTCCGTCTGCGGGCCCGACTTCCCAGGCAAATGCGAGCGCCTCGCCGATTGCGATGCGGCCGCAGCCTTTGGTGGCGGCGCCGGAAACCAAGCCGACCACCATTTCCGGCTGGACGGTTGTCGATGTTCGGGATGGCACTGCCGTTCTCGAAGGCCCCGACGGTATCAGGATGGCCGCACGCGGCGACACCATTCCCGGAATCGGACGCGTCGAATCGATCGTGCGCTGGGGCGGACGCTGGGTTGTTGCCACCGCCAGCGGCCTGATCGCGACGCCCTGACCGAAGTTCCGATTTAGTTCGTGTTGATGCGGAAGCGCAGCGTCTTTGCGCCGATGAACGATACGAAATCGCCCTGCCGCTTCCAGGTGCCGGCCTCGGCGAGCGCTGCAATCAGCTCATCATCCTGCTGCGCGTGATCCGGCGGACAAGTGCGGTTCTCCATCGCGCCGGGAACGAAGATCACGGTATTGCCAGCGACCGAAAACTGGCCCTTACCGCCCTTGCACCAGAGTTCCAGGACCACCTCGCCCTTGTCGCCGATCTCGAGATTGGGAATCCGCTTGGATCCGGGCTGGCGGCCGACATCGAGCTGCATTTCCGTCCCGAACGGAAAGCCGTCATCGGCGCGCGCCGGGCTGAAGGCCAGGACCGTCGCGATCAGCAAGAGCGAAGCGGCGCCTGCCCGGGCCGTGCGTGCGAATGAAATCATGCCACCTCTCGAAAAAATTCCAGACCCTACCGCCGCGCGCCGTTCTATTGGACAAGTGAGCCGTTGGCTAGACCGTCCGAAGACAGCGCCGCGCGACAAAAAATCCCCGCGGGCGACGGCCAGCGGGGATTTTTGGCGAGAGAGTCGATAGCGCCTATTTCAGCACCATCATCGTGAACGGATAGACGTAGGCCTGCAGCGTTACCAGCATGCCGACGAGGCAGGCCAGCACGATCGAATGCAGGAAGACGTAGCGAAGGATCGAGCCTTCGTGGCCGTACCAGTTGGTCGCGGTCGAGGCGACGACAATCGATTGCGCGTCGATCATCTTGCCCATGACGCCGCCGGACGAGTTGGCGGCGGCCATCAGCACCGGCGACAGGCCGAGCTGTTCGGAGGTGATCTTCTGCAGATTGCCGAACAGCACGTTGGACGCGGTATCAGATCCCGTCAGCGCCACGCCGAGCCAGCCGAGCAGCGTGCCGAAGAACGGATAGAGCACGCCGGTCGCGGCAAAGGCGAGGCCTAGCGTGGCGTCGACGCCGGAGAGCCGCGTCAGCGTGCCGATGGCCAGCATCGCCGAGATCGTGATCAGCGAGATCGCGCACAGCCTGATGGTGCGGCCGTATTCGGCGATCATCTTCGCCGGCGAGAAGCCCATCAGGAAGCCTGAAATGATTGCGGCGATCAGCATGCCGGTGCCGGTGAACGACAGATAGGTGAAGTCGAACAATGCGGCCTCCGGCGTCGGCTTGGCGGCGACCGGCGGCACCTTGTTGATCATGTTGTGCAGCTCGGGCACCTGATACTTCCAGACGAAGATCGAATTCGCCCAGTTCTTGAACATGCCGCTGCCCCAGATCAGCATGACGACGCAGACGATGATCCACGGCAGCAGCGCGCTCCAGAGCTGCGCCTGGCTGAGCTTGGCCGTATTCAGCGGCTTGGCCGGCGCCATGGTCGCTGCCGATTCATCGTGGCCGCGCAATGCGGGCGACGTCCAGAGTTCGCGCGGTTGCCACACTTTGAGGAACAGGATCAGGCAGCCCATCGAGATCAGCGAGGCGCCGATATCGACGATCCAGGGATTGATGAAGTTCGAGATCACGAACTGCGGGACTGCGAAGGAGACGCCGGTGACGAGAATGGCCGGCCAGATCGCCACCATGCCGCGCCAGCCTGCAAACGCCCAGATCAGCCAGAACGGGACGATCAGCGAGAAGAACGGCAACTGCCGGCCGACCATGGCGCCGAGCACGTAGGGATCGAGGCCGGTCACCGACGCCAGCCCCTGGATCGGCGTACCCAGTGCGCCGTAGGCGACCGGCGCGGTGTTGGCGATCAGCGAGAGGCCGGAGGCCGCCAGCGGCGAGAAGCCGAGCCCGATCAGGACGGCGCCGGTGATCGCGACCGGCGTGCCGAAGCCGGAGGCGCCTTCGAAGAAGGCGCCGAACGCGAACGCGATCAACAGGAGCTGCAGCCTGCGGTCGGTGGTGACGCCGCCGATCGCCCGCTGCAGCAGTTCGAACCGCCCGGTCTCGACCGTGATGCGATACAGAAAGATGACGTTGAGAACGATCCAGCCGATCGGGAAGAAGCCGACCACGACGCCAAGCAACGAGGCGCGGATCGACATGCCGGCGGGCATGGTGAAGATGCCTATCGTGATGATGTTGGCTGCGATCAGCGCAATGATGGCCGCGAGATGCGCCTTGACCTTGCCACTGGCAATCAGCACCAACAGCGTGACGACAGGCACGGCGGCGGCGATCGTCGACAATGCCGTGTTGCCAAGCGGATTATAGATTTGATCCCACATTGCGGTTCTCCCGACATTGTTGTTGGCCCGCCAGCGTGGGTGGCCGGGCATGGGTTGAGCGATTGGCGGGAACAACTTGGAAAAGCGGGGTTGGGCAGCCCTGGCACCGCCAACGCTCACAACCTCGCGAAGGTTCGATGGCCGCTGCCCCTCGCCCTCACAGCCATGCTAGGGTCTAGCCGAGGGTGCGACAAGCCGCCGCAGGCAGGCGAAATCCATAACCTAGTAGTAGAGCCTGATTCCTCCATTCCTTCAGGGCCTTAAGCCCCATCCCGGAGACGGCAATCCTGTGAAAAACCTCCGCTCGACACTCGCCACGGTGTGGCGCATCTCCGCCCCCTATTTCCGTTCCGAGGACAAATGGGCCGGCCGCGGCTTGCTGGCCGCGGTGATCGCCATCGAGCTTGCCATCGTCGCCATCAACGTCCTGATCACTCAGTGGAACGCCCGCTTCTACAACGCGCTGCAGGATCGCAACTGGGACTCCTTCGTCAGCGAGATCATCTATTTCTGCGTCGTGGTCACCATCTTTGTCGTGCTGGCGGTCTATCAGCTCTATCTCAATCAATGGCTGCAAATCCGCTGGCGGCACTGGATGACCGCGCAATATCTCGGTGACTGGCTACGTCAGGCCAACCACTACCGGATGCAGCTTCAGGGGGACGCGGCCGACAACCCCGACCAGCGCATGACCGACGACGTCAAGCTGTTCGTCGATCGCACGCTCAACATTGGCCTGGGATTGCTGAACTCGATTGTTACGCTGGTATCCTTTGTCGCCATACTCTGGGCACTTTCGAACGCCGCACCGCTGCACCTGTTCGGCCAGGAATATGCAATTCCCGGCTACCTTGTCTGGGGCGCATTGATCTACTCGGTGCTCGGCACCATCCTGACCCACCTGATCGGCTGGCCGCTGGTGGGCCTCGATTTCCGGCAGCAGCAATATGAAGCAGATTTTCGCTTCAACCTGGTGCGCGTGCGCGAAAATTCCGAGCAGATCGCGCTGCTGCGCGGCGAGCAGGCCGAGCGTGAGCGCCTGCTCGTTCGCTTCGGACGCGTGGTGGAGAACTGGCTCGCCATCATGAGCCGGACCAAGAAGATAACGGCGTTCACGGCGAGCTACAATCAGGCTTCCGTGGTCTTTCCCTATGTACTGGTGGCACCGGCCTATTTCGCCGAGAAGATTCAGCTCGGCGGCATGATGCAAACCGCATCGGCGTTTTCGAACGTGCAGGGCGCGCTGTCGTTCTTCATCTCCATCTATCGTCAGCTTGCCGAATGGCAGGCCGTGGTCAACCGCCTCGACGGGTTTGAGGCGGGGATCGTGGCGGCGGGCGAACTGGCAACCCGCAGCGAGCGAATTCACGTGGTCAAGGCGGGCGAAGGCGCCATCGACCTCAAGGGATTGGCACTGCGTCTGCCGAACGGAACGCCGCTGTTGAACACAGATGGATTCAGCTTGCGCAGAGGCGAGCGCACGCTGGTTACCGGCCCGTCCGGCTCCGGCAAATCCACGCTGTTCCGCGCCATCGCCGGCATCTGGCCGTTCGGCTCTGGCTCGATCGCCGTGCCTGCCGGGGCGACATTGATGATGCTGCCGCAGCGGCCGTATTTCCCGACCGGGACGCTACGGGCGGCGGTTGAATATCCGGCCAAGGAAGGCGCGTTCACGCCTGCGCAGATCAGCCAGACACTCGAATTGGTCGGGCTGCCGAAGCTCGCGTCGCAACTCGATGAACACGGGCACTGGAATCGGACGCTGTCGCTCGGTGAGCAGCAGCGGCTTGGATTGGCACGGGCGCTGTTGCATGTGCCGCAGTACCTGTTCCTCGACGAGGCGACGGCGTCGCTCGACGAACCTTCGGAGGCGGCGCTGTATCGCCTGCTCGAGGCCAAATTGCCGGCGACCACCATCGTCTCGATCGGCCATCGTTCGACGCTCGACGTCTTCCATGATCGCAATGTCGTGCTTGCCCGAGCGGGAGACGGATTCGCGCTGCAGGACAGCAAGAGCGCCGCGGCGTCGTAGCCGTAGTGCGGCATCGTCCCTTCCCTACAGCCAGCGCCGCGGCCATGGCTGGCGGCGCACCCAGCGGTGCCAGATGTAGGAGAACGCGGTCAACAGCAGCGCGCCGGCCACCACCGGCGCGAGCAGGAACGTCCAGGGCAGATTGCCTGAGACCACCAGCAGCGGGTTGATGCCTGCCGGCGGGTGAAAGGTCCCGGTGACGTACATCGCCAGAATCGAAAGGCCGACGGCGGCGGCCGCTGCCCAGGCCTGCGGTCCCGTCAGCTTCAGCACGATCAGGCCGACCAGGGCCGACACCACGTGACCGCCGATCAGGGCGCGCGGCTGCGCCGGCGCCACGTCAAGCGATCCGATCACCAGCACGATCGAGGTGGCGAACGGAATCACCGCGAGCGGATAATGCGCGGCGAACGAAAACCACTCCATGACGCCGATGGCAATCGCGCCGCCGAGGCCCGCGACCGCGCCGGCCAGAACGTTGCGGTGATCGTTGCGGGAGATCGCCCGATACGCCGCGCGCCGCCAATCCCGTTTCATCTGCGCTACCCAAAAGAAAAGGGGCGGCAGATCGCTCTGCCGCCCCCTCGTCTTCGACAGGAAGATCTTACTTCAGGTTGGTCATCGCGGTCAGGTCAGCCGACAGTTTGACGATACCGGCAGCGCCGCACCACTTGGAGCCAACGCCAGTCGGATTGATTGGCGTGAAGCTACCGTTGAACGTCGCGGTATGGTCGCTCGTGAAGGCGTTACAATCACCCTGCGACAGGTTGGTGTCGGAGTAACGGAAGTCCAGCGTGAACACCTTGTAGGTGAAGCCAATGCCGATGTTCCAGGTGTTGTAATCGGCATAGTTGATGCCGTTCGGGAACGCAGCCACGCCGTAGAAGGAGTCGGAGGTACCGAGCCACTGACGGCCGAATTCACCCGACACATACATGCCGATGCCGCTGGCGCCGAACCAGGCGCTCGGCGCGATCGCCTTGCCGACGATCGAAGCGTAGGTGCCTTCGGCGCCGGTGTTGAGGAAGCTCGGCGTATAATAGACATTGCCGCCCAGCGAGAAGTTGTCGTTGAAGGTGTAGTTCACCTTGCCATAGACCTCGAAGAAGCTGAGGTCCTTTTTGATGACGTTGCCGTTGAGCAGAGCATTCGTCTGGCATTCGAGGCTGAGCGGGACGCCGGCAGTGTCAGTTGCCGCACCGTAGTGGCAGGTGCCACCCGGATAGAGGTAGCCCCAGGCACCGACGTCGACAGCGAAAGCACCAAACGTCGCGCGGACACCGCCGTAAGCGTCGACTTCAGCGGCCGCGCGGTTCGGGAACGAGATGCTCGCGGCACCCAAGCCAACATAGAGCTGGAGGTCCTTGGTGACGTTGTAGCGCGGCTCGAAATAGGCGTTGACCGAGGGCTTGTGATTGGACTGGGTGATGCCGCGGAAGATGTAGTCGTTGGTGATCCCGGCGCCGAAGGCGATATCCCAGGGATCGAACGCGACCGGCGGCGGCGCCTTGACGGCCTTCACCCGCAGATCCGCGGCGAGAGCCGAACCGGACACCATTGCCAGCGCCGTTGCTAACAAAGCCACTTTCTTCATATCGATCCCCATCACCCTTCTTGACAGTCCAGCTCCGGCGCCCCCCGGGCAAAGCGATAACCGACTGCGGCCAAATGTCTTAACGCGGTCACAGAGTGGGCCGCAGCGTCATGGTCGTGAAGCAAAAAAGTCAAGCACGTGCCGCCTTTTTAGGCGTTTAGGCCATTTCCAGAAATGTTCTGGGCGTGTGTTGCATTCTCACAACAATTTTAGGGGTTCCCGGATTGTCCACCGGCGTATGCACCCGGAAAAAGGCGGCACCGGTGACACACCGGAGAGCGGCTCTTACGAATCAGTCCTTTCGGCAGTCCCAACGAAAAGGCCGCAGCGGGTGGGACGCTGCGGCCTCTCGAAATATCCGGTCTCGGCGAGCGAGCTAGTGCTGATCGCCGCCGTTGGAGGAGCCCGATCCCCATGACGGGTTGGACGGCTCCGGAGAAGCCCAGCTCGGCGCAGGCGCCGGTTCGGGCTCTGTCATCGCCGGCTGCGGCTGGGGAGCGGCGGGCTTGGCAGCCGCCTTCCTTTTCTTGGCCGGGCTCTTCTTTGCAGCCTTTTTCGGTGCGGCCTTCTTGGCCGCCTTCTTGGCGGATTTCTTCGCCGACTTCTTGGCGCCCTTCTTCGCTGATTTCTTGGCAGCCTTCTTCGCCGACTTCCTGGCGGACTTCTTCTTCGCCGCTACGGCCTTCTTGGCCTTTTTAGCCTTCTTCGCCTTCTTACTCTTCTTCGCCATCGTGGTCCTCCTGTTGCGCTTGTCCATGCTGTCGAGCGCTTCGATAGTCCGCAGGCTAGACCGGGGCGACACTTCTTCGAAGTGCCCTCCCGCTCCATCCTTGTCTGGGCATGATCTCCGGGCGAGACGCTTAGCGCGCGCCTGCCCCGAGGAAAACCGGATGCCGATCCGCTGTCGAGCCGCGGAGCAGGCCTTCCGGATCATGCCCAAGGGCCGATCGATCAATTCAATCCTGGCCTGGGACCTCCCGTCGCCCAATCGAGAAGCTCAATCGTGTGCACCACAGGAACTGACGTACCGCCGGCAATTTGCACCATGCACCCAATATTGCCCGCAGCGATCATGTCCGGTTTGACTGTCGCAATGTTGGCGACCTTTCGATCGCGCAACCTGCTCGCAATGTCAGGCTGGAGAATGTTGTAGGTCCCCGCCGAACCGCAACACAAATGGCTCTCAGGTACATCTTTCACCACGAATCCATTCTTGGAAAGCAATTCTTTCGGAAGGGCTGTGATTTTCTGTCCATGCTGCAGCGAACAGGCCGAGTGATAGGCCACCGTCACGTCGCCTTTCTGGCTCGATGGCGTGAGCGCGATGCCGGCAAGATACTCGGTGATATCCTTTGCCAGCGCAGAGATTTGCGCTGCGGGGCCAGCGAAATCGCGATCCTCGCGCAGCATGAAACCATAGTCCTTGATGACCGTGCCGCAGCCCGACGCCGTGATCAGGATGGCATCGAGGCCGCCTTGTTCCGCCTCCTTTTTCCACAGCGTGATGTTGGCGCGGGCCCGCGCCAGCGCGTCGCCGTCCTGCCCGAGGTGATGGGTGAGCGCGCCGCAGCATTGCTCGTCCCTGACCAGGACGACCTCGATGCCGTGGCGCGTCAGGAGATTGATGGCCGCCTGGTTGATGCGCGGCGCCAGCACCTGCTGGGCACAGCCCTGCAATAGGGCGACCCGCCCGCGCTTCTCGCCCTGGGCCGGAAACACGCTGCCGCCCGAGGGGCCCGGCGGCGGAAGACGTTTCGGCGCGAGCGCCAGCATCGCCTTGATTCGCCGCATCAGGCCGGGGGTCGCGGCCGCCTTCGCCGGCAGCAGGGCCGCGAACGGGCGGGCGAGCCGCGCCATGATCATGCTGGCGCGAAACAGCTCTGGCCGCGGCAGCACCAGCGCCAGCACCGCGCGCAAGGCCCGCTCGGTCAACGGCCGCGCATAGTCGCGCTCGATCCGGACCCGCGCCTGATCGACCAGGTGCATGTAATGCACGCCGGACGGACAGGTCGTCATGCAGGCCAGGCAGGAAAGGCAGCGGTCGATATGCTTGACCACCTCCGCCGTCGGCGGGCGGTCCTTTTCCAACATCTCCTTGATCAGGTAGATGCGCCCGCGCGGGCTATCGAGCTCGTCGCCGAGCAGGACGTAAGTCGGACAGGTCGCGGTGCAGAAGCCGCAATGCACGCAGGCACGCAGGATCTTGTCGGCTTCGGCGATATCGGGATCGGCGAGCTGGGCCAGTGAGAATTCGGTTTTCATGACACAGATACCCTCACCATCCGGCCGCGGTTGAGGATGATCTTCGGATCGAAGCTGTGGCGCACGCGCTCGCTCAGCGCGGCGATGCCGCCGGATTGCGGATGGAAAACGTCGACATTTTGCCTGGTCTCTTCGGACGCGCGGATCAGCGAGGCGTGGCCGCCGGCCGCCTCGACGCGCTGACGCACCATCGCGGTTAGCGCGTCCGGCTTGGGCGGCAAGGCCGCCCAGATCAGGCCGCCGCCCCAATCATAGATCACGTCACCCCCGGTCTCGCGCGCCAGCGCCTGCCCGAGCGCGCCGCCGGATGCCGGCGGACACACGATCCGCCACACCGGCCAGGCGCCGAGCGCGCCGCTTGCGGCGAAAGGTTCGACGTCGCGGATCGCGTTCCAGAGCGTTGCCGAGGCAGCGTCCTCAAGCATTTCCACCGACCCGAACGGCGCAAGCGTTTTGCCCAGCGAAGTGGCGCGATCCGCGACCGAAGCTGCGATGCCTTCAAGCCGCAATAGCGTGACCGCCTGCCCCTGAGAGGCAAAATCCGCAAGCGCGCCGGTCGCAGGGCGGAACGCCGAATTCGGCAGGTGCGCCGCGCCCGAGACGTCAAACGGCGAGCCGACTGCTGCGGTCATCGCCCGGTTCGCGGCCACGTCGTCGAGGCCTGCGAGCACCAGCGTGCGCTCGCTCTCAGGCTTCGGCATCACCTTCAGCGTGACTTCGGTCATGACCGCCAGCGTGCCCCACGACCCCGTCAGGAGCTTGCAGAGATCGTAGCCGGTGACGTTCTTCACCACCCGTCCGCCGGTCTTGAAGCTGTCGCCGAAGCCGGACACCGCATGCGCGCCCAGCAGGTGATCGCGGGCGCCGCCGGCCTTGATGCGGCGCGGACCGGCGAGACCTGAGCCGATCATGCCTCCAATGGTGCCGTTGCCGGATACGCCTGTCAGTGCCGACGTATCGATCGGCTCGAAGGCGAATTGCTGGTTCTTGGAATCGATCAGCGACTGCACGTCAGCGAGCGGGGCGCCGGCCTGCACCGTGATGATCAGTTCGTTCGGCTCATAGGCGCTGACGGCGTTCAGCGCCGACACATCGAGCACGGCATTGGTCGCCATCGGCTGGCCGATGCCACGCTTGGTGCCATGGCCGACGATCTCAAGCGGCTGCTCGCCGGCGATCGCCGCCCGCACCACCTCCTCGACCTCCTTGGCGTCACGTACTCTTAGCGTGTCCACGGCGCACCTGAATTGCACATTGCACACATGGCGGGACCGCGGCTTATCGTGCCGATCGTCGCCTGCGGTTTGCTGATACAGAGTCGCTGCCTCTCTCCGGTCAGCGCCCGGGGCTTACCCCTCTCCCCAACCTCGAGAGCGAGCTTTGCTCGCCTCGGACCCCGCGAGGGGGGAGGGAGCCCATCCACCCGTGCGTCCCTGACGAGTCGCGATACTCCTGCTCGCTCACAGGACGCTGGCGCTGTGAGGCAAAGTGAGGTGAGCGCGCTCATCAGGCTCCCTCCCCCCTTGCGGGGTCCGAGGCGAGCAAAGCTCGCTCTCGAGGTTGGGGAGAGGGGTGAGCCGCACGGGTGGTGCTCGTAACAGAACCGCTCCGGTGTGCGCACAAGTTCGAGATTCATCACTAAAATCTCGGAATGTCCGGAAACGCCAGTCTGCCGGCGCGCACGTGCATGCGGCCGAGTTCGGCGCAGCGATGCAGCGTCGGAAACACTTTTCCGGGGTTGAGCAGGCCCTGCGCGTCGAAGGCGCATTTCAGGCGCTGCTGCTGGTTGAGGTCGATTTCGGAAAACATCTCGCCCATCAAATCGCGCTTCTCGATGCCGACGCCATGCTCGCCGGTGAGCACGCCGCCGAATTCGACGCAGGCCCGCAGGATGTCGGCGCCGAAGGCTTCCGCCCGCTCGATCTCGCCAGGCTTGTTGGCGTCGTAAAGGATCAAGGGGTGCAGATTGCCGTCGCCGGCGTGAAACACATTGGCGACGCGCAGATCGTATTTCGCCGAGAGGTCGCGGATGCGCGCGAGCGCCTTCGGCAGCGCACCGCGCGGAATCGTGCCGTCCATGCAGAGATAGTCCGGCGATATCCGCCCCACCGCCGGAAACGCCGCCTTGCGGCCGGCCCAGAACAGATTGCGCTCGGCCTCCGACGTCGAAATCTGGCAGCTCGTCGAGCCGCAGCCTTGCGCGATTGCCTCGACCCGCTTGATCAATTCGTCGACCTCGACGCTCGGACCATCGAGCTCGATGATCAGAAGCGCCTCGACATCGAGCGGATAGCCGGCGTGAACAAAAGCCTCGGCGGCGTGGATCGCCGGCTTGTCCATCATTTCCATGCCGCCGGGGATGATGCCGGCGCCGATGATCCGTGCCACGCATTCGCCGGCGGCCTCGACCTCGGCAAAGCCGACCATCAGGGCGCGGGCCGTCTCCGGCTTCTGCAGGATTCGCACCGTGATCTCGGTGATGACGCCGAGCAGGCCCTCCGAGCCGGTGATGATGCCCATCAAATCGTAGCCGGAATTTTCGGCGGCCTTGCCGCCGATGCGCAGGATCTCGCCGGACATCAGCACGATCTCGCAGCCCAGCACGTTGTTGGTGGTCATACCGTATTTCAGGCAATGCACGCCGCCGGAATTCTCCGCGACATTGCCGCCGATCGAGCAGGCGATCTGCGAGGAGGGATCGGGCGCGTAATAGAAACCGGCATGCGCCACCGCCTGGCTGATGGCGAGGTTGGTGACGCCGGGTTCGGTGACCACCACGCGGTTATCGAAATCAATCTCGCGGATGCGTTTGAACTTGCCCAAGCCCAGCAGCACGCCGTCCACGAGCGGCAGAGCGCCGCCTGACAGTGACGTGCCGGAGCCGCGCGGCACCACCTTGATGCCCTGTTCGAAGCAGTATTTGAGAATCCTGGATACCTGCTCCGTGGTATCGGGCAGCACCACGACCATCGGCGGCTGCCGGTAGGCGGTGAGACCATCGGACTCATAGGCCAGCATCTCGGCCGCACTGTCGATCACGCCCTCACCCGGCACGATCGTGCGAAGAGCGGCAACGATGGCATCCCGGCGTTCCAGAACCGCCTGATCGGAAGCCGGCATCATGATGGCCATGCGAATCCTCCAGGCCCGGCGAATAACGATTTGTGGTGGTAAATCAAGCACGTCTGCCAAGGTTTGGGTAGGCTATCCGAAGGTCGGATTGCCACGCCTCAAACGATCAGTTCTCTCTGGGACAAGTCGGCAATGGTGAAACCTGTCAAAGTTTCGTGGCTTGTCCAATCCAAGCGGGCCTGCCACAAGAAATCCGCCTCTCTGGGAAGAAACGAAGAGCACCACATGAAAATATCGACTTTGAGCGCGCTGGTCGTCGTTACCTCATTGGCCGCGTCATCGGGCGCGCTGGCGCAGGACGCAGCCGCGGGCAAGACCTCGTTCAATAAATGCCTAGCCTGCCATGCGATCGGCGAGGGCGCCAAGAACAAGGTCGGCCCGGTACTGAACGGGCTCGATGGCCGCAAGTCCGGCACCATCGAAGGTTATGCCTATTCGGAAGCCAACAAGAATTCCGGCATCACCTGGGGCAAGGATGTGTTCCTCGAATACATCAAGGATCCAAAGGCGAAGATTCCCGGCACCAAGATGATCTTCGCCGGCATCAAGAACGAGAAAGAAGCCGGCGACCTCTGGGCCTATGTCTCCTCGTTCGACAAGGACGGGAAGCAGAAGTGAGAGCTGGGCCTCTTACCCTCCCCTGGAGGGGGAGGGTCGATGCTCATGTAATGAGCGGCGGGGTGGGGTGACGGTCTCTCCACGCCCAACAGTGCCTGAGTGGAGAGATCACCCCACCCCGTCTCACATCTCGCTACGCTCCATGTGAGCCGACCCTGCCCCTCCAGGGGAGGGTGAGAATGCAGCCCGGCTCTGATTGAGAGATCTCAGCGCTCGCCGCATCAAGCCTCAAGCCAGCGTGTGCACGATCACCGGTCCGGCCATCGCGGTGGCCGGTCCGGTCAACAGCGGCGCCAGGTCGTGTTCGATCCACGCCAGCGCGCGCTTGTTGGATTCCTCGGCGGCCGCATAGTTGTTGAACAGGCTGATCGCGATCACCGTATCGTCGGGCGCATAGACCACATAGTAGCCCATGAAGCCCTCGACGCCGCTGATGACGGGAATCGCGCCCTCCTTGATTCTGCGTGTCAGCTCTTCGGCCTTGCCGGGCTTGGCCTTGCCCTGACGAATGGCGGCGTACATGGGGCTCTCCCTCGAACGTAAGCTGCCCGATATCGCAACTCTTAAGCTTCATCCCTCGCGGGACGAGCAGCGGAATCCCGCGCGCGTTGATCGTATCTCATCCAATGCCGTCAGGCCACGCGCACGCTCAAGGCGCCGCTGCGGTCGCCACACTCGGCGGCAACGCGCCGATCATCGCCTCGATTTCGGCAATGACGAGATCGGGAACCGCATTCTGGATCATGTGACCGACGCCCGGCAGCACGATCAGTTTCACGTTCGGGGCGGCCGCAGCGAACGGCCGTGAGTGGATGTTGGTCGACACCGTCTTGTCGGCGTCGCCGGTGATGATGGTGACGGGCGCCTTGATCTCGCCGTAGCGCGGCGCCTGCTCGGCCACCGCCGCTTTCAGCGTCACCAGATCGCGCGCATTGGCGATGAATTCGCGCGGCCGCAGCAACAGCGGCGTGGCGGTGTTTTTGACAAAGCCATCCGGCATGGTCTGCGGCAGGAACACGCCCCGCGCGCCCGAATCCGCCAGCAGCATTCCGAGCGGCAGCGTGATGGTGTAGGCGAACAGCGGGCCGACCACCGGCGTGGCGATCAGTTTGTTGTAGCGCCCGACGCCGCCGGGCCAAGGATAGGCCACCGGCGCGAGCATCACCAAACCGGCGACAGCCTGCGGGTAGTCCAGCGCGATACGCGCCCCCAACGCGCCGGCCCAGGAATGCACCACAAAGATCGCCTGGCCGACGCCGAGCTTGGCCAGCGCCTCCTCGATCATGCGGGCCTGAATTTCGGGCGTGGAGTCCTGAAGGCGCGTGCGGGTGCTCCAGCCATGCCCGGGACGGTCGATCAGGATCACGCGGTGCTTTCTGGCAAGCCGCTCCCCGACCGGCTGCCGCATCACTTCCAGATTGGAACTGGCGCCGTGCAGCATCACGACCGGCGGCCCCGCTGCATCGCGCGGACCGATATCGAGGATATGCAGGGCTCCGCCCGCCACCTCGACCATCCGGCCCTGGGCCGGATGGGCCCGTTCGCTGAGAAAAACGCCGGCTTGCGTGGCCAGCACCAGCACCGCCAGCGCCGCCACTAGGATCACCACCACCATCGAGAGTTTCCGGCTGATTTTCTGCACCAGCGAGCTACGGCCCGGACCGGCGCGGGTTTTAGAGACTGTCCACAGGGGGCCGAACCTGTGGATAGCGGGGTCATACTGACGTCATCAGCAAGTTTGTACAGTGTCGTTGCCACTTTTGCCATGTGTGCGCGTGCCTGATTGGGGGGTAGCCAGGCGCTTGCACTGTACCCAACATCCACAGGAACAGGGGCGCTCACTACAAATTGTTCCAGCGTATCATCGGAGGACTACCCATGATTTCCGACGCAAGCGAAGCCGCCATCGATCAGATCGTAGCGAGTTGCAATGGCGACATCCGCGGCGCACTCAAGGCGCTGCTGCGGGTCAACGAGCAGCTTGAGACGGAGTTGGCGCAAATCTACGCGGCGGTAGGCCTCGACGGTCTGGCCCGGGGCAGCAACGCCGTACACTAGGTCCTTTGTGAGCCGACTTCCAAAGACGCAAACGGCTCAAGAGCACTCTGGTTGGTGCTCATTTTCCGGTGTCTCTGCGGGCGGCGTGCCGAATGAGATGTTTCCGCCCGACCTGGGCGTCGACGAGGGGATTGCTCGTGACGATCTAGCTTTTCGCGGTGGCCTGGTTGCCGCGAAAGTTCAGATATCGCGGCCTTCGACCTTTTCGGTCAGCGTCTTGACCAGTTCCGGCACCTTCTCGAGATGCGGATTGACGGCCAGCGCCTTGCGGAACGCTTCCAGCGCGCGCTTTTCGTCGCCGATCTCCTGCATGATCATGCCAAGCCCGGCGAGCGCGCCGAAATGCCGGGGCTCGCGGATCAGCACCTGCCGGATGTCCTCGAGCGAACGGGTGTAGTCGTTCTTCAGGTAATACAGCGTGGCGCGACGATTCCATGCCTCGACGTAATCGGGACGCAGTTTGACGAGAGAATCCAGCAGTTTTAGCGCGACGTCGATCTTCTGCGCATCCATCGCGGCCTTGGCGCGCAGCATCAACAGCGCAGCCGTGTCGCTCGGCGTCTGCATCCACTGCGCCCAGATCCGCGCCTCGACGTGTTTGGCGCTGGCTTCATCGGGGGCAGCTTTCAGGGCGCCGAACAGGAAATCCAGCCCACGGGTGCGATCCGCGCCAACCTTCGGAAGCTTGCTCGGCGCTTCCGGTAACTTCTTCTCGGATTTCGGTGGAGGAATGACCCTGGGGTCGTTCTGGGCAAACGCAGCGGCCGGCACGGCCGTCATGACAGCGGCGAGGACCACGATCCGGCAGTTACGGGCGCCTGGGAATCTCAAAACCATGGAGCAAGTCTAGACGCGCAAAATCGCGCCGCAAAGCAGCAGATCGTCAAAGACCCGTGAAGCGAAGAAAAAAGCCGGCTGGGCCGCCAGGATTAACCCTGGCGGGCCTTGAAGCGGCGCTGCACCTTGTTGATCACGTAGACCCGGCCCTTGCGGCGGACCAGACGGTTGTTGCGGTGGCGGCCGCGCAGCGATTTCAAGGAGTTACGGACCTTCATGGGACAATCCTGATGCTTTGAAAGGCCGTGTTGGAGGCCCGAACCTGAGCTACCCGAAAGTGGCAAAATGGGATTAATCCCGAAAAGCGGCCAACCGCCCGGGACGGGGCGGTTTCTAAGCAGCGCGGGCGCGGATGTCAATCCAGATGCGCCGTTTTCGGGTCCATCTGTCCCGTTCCGGACCTAACGCGGGCAGATCGATGCCCGGCATTCCGACCGGTACCGAATCGACTGGCCTTCCGAAGACTCTCCGGATTCACTGGCAGAACAGGTCGCGCGGGAACTCGACCAGGGCCTCGCCGGTCGCGACCTTTTCACCCGTCTGGTTCTTCACCACCACGTCGATCATTATCCAACGGGATTTTTCGGTCACCTGCTTGGCCTTGATGATTCCGGTGGGCTGGATGGTATCGCCCGGCCTGACCGGCTTGACCCATCGCGTCTCGAGCCGGCGTTGGATCGCGCCTGCAGGGTACGCCCAGTCGGTGATCATGCGCGAGATCAGGCCAAAATTGTTCATGCCGTGCATGATGATGCCGCCGAAATTGGTCTTGCCGAAACTGCCCTTCATGTACTCGTCGTCGAGATGCAGCGGGTTGTAGTCGAGCGAAGCGTCGCAAAACAGTCGGATGGACTCGCGGCTAACCGCGAAGGCGGGACCGTCGATGGCATCGCCGGCTCTGAGCTTTTCGAACGTCGTGGTCATCGCAACCTCCCCGCTCAGATCGGCCGAATCGTCCAGCCGCGGCCGGAACAGATTACGTCGTCCTTCTGATTAAAGAAGACGTTGTCGTGCACCACGAACAGCCGCTCGCGCTTGATGAACTTGTCGAGCGCGCGGGCCTGCAAGGTGATGACGTCGCCAGGCCGCGCCGGAATGTTGTAGCTCCAGGATTGCCCGGCATTGACGGTGCCCGGCGAGCGCATCCAATCATCCGCCGGGGTGCAGGAGAACATCAAGAGGATGTGGATCGAGGGCGGCGCGATCAGCCCCCCATAGCGCGTGGTCTTCGCATAGGCCTCGTCGAAATAGATCGGATGACTTTCGCCGACCGATTTGCAGTACAGCTCGATCGCCTCTTTGGTCAGCGTGTAGGGGATGGTTTTGCGCGGCTCGCCGGGAACGATGTCGTCCCAGACCTTTCTCAAGTTGGCGTCTTTCCAGAAATCGGTCTCGAAGGCCTGCGTTTGGGCCATGCCGCGCTCCCTTATTTTCCGTCTTTTGTTCTGCCGCCTTGCGGAATTCGTTATATAGTATAATCAATTTTCCAGACCCAAAAATCAAGCCGGCGGGAAACTCAAATGCCCAAGCTCAAGCTGCCCGATATCGAGAAAGTCGTCGCGATCGACATCCACACCCATGCGGAAGAGCCCTGCGGGTTGCATGGCGACGACGGCTATGACGATTTTCAGGAGCGCATGGCCGAATACTTCAAATCGCCGCACAAGCATCCGCCGACCGTGCCGGAGACCGCGGCCTATTACCGCTCGAAGAACATCGCGGCCGTGATCTTCCCGGTCGATGCCGAGCGCGAGACCGGCTTTCGCCGCTACAACAATTACGAGATGCTGGAGGTTGCCTCCGATCATCTCGATGTTTTGATCCCGTTCGTCTCGATCGATCCGCACAAGGGCAAGTTAGGCGTGCGCGAGGCGCGCAAGCTGATCGAGGAATACGGCGTCCGCGGCTTCAAATTCCATCCGACCATGCAAGGCTTTTACGCCAACGACCGCATGGCCTATCCGCTTTACGAAGCGATCAACGACGGCGGCGCGATCGCATTGTTTCACACCGGGCAGACTGGCGTAGGTTCCGGCATGCCCGGCGGCATGGGGATGCGCTTAAAATATTCCAACCCGATGTACATGGACGATGTCGCGGCTGACTTCCCCGACCTCAAGATCATCCTCGCGCATCCCTCCTTCCCGTGGCAGGAAGAGGCGCTATCGGTCGCGACGCACAAGCCGAACGTCTATATCGACCTCTCCGGCTGGTCGCCGAAATATTTTCCGCCGATCCTGGTGCGCTACATCAACTCGATTTTGCAGGACAAGATGCTGTTCGGCTCGGACTGGCCGGTGATCACGCCGGATCGCTGGCTGGCCGATTTCGCCAAGCTCGAGATCCGCGAGGAGATCAGGCCGAAGGTGATGAAAGCCAACGCAAGGAAGATTTTGGGTATCTAAAGGAGTATCATCGGCGGGGGAGTTTCTCGACACGACGACGATCGGCGGGAGGATGCAACGCAGTGACCATCAAAGCCGTTGTCTTCGATGCCTATGGCACGCTTTACGATGTCCAGTCGGTGGCTGACGTCACCGAGGACGCGTTTCCGGGCTATGGCGAAATCATCACCCAGGTCTGGCGCATCAAGCAGCTCGAATACACCTGGCTGCGCTCGCTGATGGGACGCTATCAGGATTTCTCGGTCGCCACGCGCGACTCACTGGCCTACACGCTGCGCAGCCTCGGGCTGCAGTATGACGATGAGACTTTCGCGCGCATCATCGACAAATATCTGCATCTCGATCTCTATCCGGATGCGCTTGCGGCGCTGTCGGCGATGAAGGATTGCAAGCTCGCGATCCTGTCTAACGGCAGTCCCGGTATGCTGGGCGCGCTGGTGAAGAACAGCGGGCTCGAGCGCGTGCTCGATGCGACCATCAGCGTCGATGCGAAGAAGATCTTCAAGCCCAGCCCCGGGGTCTATGCGCTGATCGAGGAGGTGCTGCAGGTGCCGCCCGCCGAGGTGCTGTTCATCTCCTCCAACCCCTGGGACGCCTGCGGCGCCAAGGCGTTCGGGCTCAACGTCGCCTGGATCGAGCGGGTGACGCCGGAAGCGATGGCGCTGGCCTGCCTCGAAAGCGAGACGCTGCCGCCCTTGACGATGTTCAAGATATTGCGCACCCAGATGGATGAATTGGGATTTGAGCCCGATCATCGCATCCACAGCCTCTCCGAACTGCCCGCACTGGTGTCTGCCCAAAGGTCCTGAAATGAGTCTTGAGTCCGTCCGCGCCTTCTTCGCCGAGAAGGCGCCTGATATTGCCGTGATCGAATCCGAGATAAGCTCCGCTACCGTTGCGCTCGCCGCCGAGGCTTACGGCGTCGAGCCGGCGCGGATCGCCAAGACGCTGAGCTTGCGGGTCGGCGATCGCGTGGTGCTGATCGTGGCCGCCGGCACGTCTCGGATGGACAACAAGAAAGTGAAGGCACTGTTCGGTGTAAAGCCGAAGATGCTCGGGCTCGACGAGGTCGCCGAGATCACCGGTCATGAGGTCGGCGGCGTGTGCCCGTTCGGACTGAAGACGCCGCTGCCGATCTATTGTGACGTGTCGCTGCAGGCGTTCGACGTGGTGGTGCCGGCCGCGGGCTCGACCCACAGCGCAGTGAAGATCACGCCAGCGCGGATGGCCGAACTGACGTCGGCCGAATGGGTCGACGTCTGCGAACTCAGGCCTGCGTCGGAAGCCGCGGCCTAATCGTATTCCTCATAATAGGGCGGAGGCTGCATCGGCCGCGGCCGTACCGCCGGCGGCGGTCCTGGCTGCGGGGCACGGGCCCGCGGCGCGTTTTGCTGCAGCCCGCGTGGCGGCGGCTGCTGCGCGTCGGCCTGCGATTGGAATACCGCACGGCAACCGGTGGAGAGCTGCGGCGTGTTCTGCCGCAAACATGCCACGATCCGGTTGACGTCCGGGATCTGGTCGCCGCAGAGCCGCCAGACGTCGGGCGTGCAGGCCATCTGCTGTTCCCAGGTTCCGCGATATTCCTGCGAGAAAGCGGGAACGGCTGCGCCAGTTCCGCCGCCGATCGCGAGGGCGAGTGCAAGGACGATCCGCTGCGTTTGCATGGACAGGTCCCCTTCTTTTCAATTTTCACAGGCGCGGAAGCTCCGCGCGGCGACGGCACTAAGCCTGTCGAATGAATGCGGCCACGCGACGTTAGTGCGAACAAAAAAATGTGAAGCGGGTTCCCTACTCCACCTTGCCGATCTTCTTCACCGCCGCGACCAGCCGCGCGCTGTCTTCCGCGACGAATTTTGCAAATTCCGGCGCGTCCAGGTAGGCGACCGGGCTGCCGGCGGTCTCATAGGTCTTGACCACCTCGGGCGCCTTCACGGCTTCCGCCATCGCTTCGCGCAGCCGCGTCGTGATCGGCGCCGGCAATGCGCGTTGCGCAAACAGTCCCGCCCAGATGTAGAACTCGACATCCTTGTAACCGAGCTCCTTGAAGGTAGGCAGATCGGGAAAACTCTTGATGCGCTCGGAGCCCCAATTGGCGAGCACGCGCATCTTGCCGTCATCGACCTGTTGCTTCAGCGTGCCCGGCGCCGATGCCACTGCCTGCACGGTGCCGCTCAAGAGTGCGGTCAGCGCCGGCCCCGCGCCACGGAACGGCACGTGCAGCAATTTAATGCCGGCGCTCGCGGCAAACATCTCCATCGCCACGTGCAGCGTGCCGTAGGGACCGGACGAGCCGTAGGGAATTTGCCCGGGACGCTTTTTAGCGTCATCGACGAAATCCTGCAGCGTCTTCCACGGCGCGGATGCCGGCACCGCCAGCAGCGTCGGATCGGCGAGCACGCGCGCGATCGGCGCGAATTGCGAGACTTCATACGCCACCGGACGATCGAACAACCGGTCGGCTTCCGGCAGCACCGCAAGCGAAGACAGCGTCATCAATAGTGTGTGCCCGTCAGGCTCGGCACGCGCCGCCGCCGCGTTGCCGACCGATCCACCACCGCCGCCGGCGCGGTTGTCGACGATCACAGGCTTACCGAGGATCCGCTCCAGCGCCTGCGCGATCGGCCGCGCTGCGAGATCGGCCTGCCCGCCGGGCGGAAACGGCACGATCATGGTGATGTTGCGCGAGGGATATGGGCCTTGCGCGAAGACGGTGTTGGAGAGCGCGGCGTGCGCCAGCGGCAATGCGGCGGCGACTTTCAGGAGTTCGCGGCGGTTCATGGTAGTTTCTCCCCGATGCTTTTTGTTTTGGTTATTAGGCGAGCCTAGCTGAAGCCGGTCACGTTGCGATAGCCCTGCCCTTCACCCTCCCCTGGAGGCCCCCACCCTCCCCTGGAGGGGGAGGGTCGACGCTCATGCAATGAGCGGCGGGGTGGGGTGACGGTCTCTCCCCATCCAACAGTGCCCGAGTTGAGAGATCACCCCACCTCGTCTCACATTTCGCTTTGCTCAATGTGAGTCGACCCTCCCCCTCCAGGGGAGGGTAAAAGCAGATCCCCTCGCCGCTTTATGGTCTTCTCTTCTTCGCTTTTGAGAACTGCTTGGCCAGAAACTCCGCCAGCACTTCGACGCGCGCAGGCCTTGGGCCGCCGGGCGGCGTCACCAGGTGCACCGCGCCTTCGGGCTGGTGCCAGCCTTTCAGGATCACTTCCACCTCGCCGGAGGCAATGGCGTCGCCGATAATGAAGTCCGGCAAATCCGCGATGCCGAGGCCGGCGATGACGGACGGCAACAGCGCCTCGCCATTGTTGACGCGGAGCTGGCCGGCGGGCCGCACGCTGGCCTGCTCGCCTGACGCGTTGGTGTAGTGCCAGACGCCGGCCGTCGAGAGATAGGCGTAGCCGAAGCATTTATGCTCCGCCAGATGCATCGGATGCGTCGGCCTGCCATGGCGCTTGAGATAGGACGGCGCCGCGACCGTGTAGCGTGGCATCGCGCAGAGCCGCCGCGCGATCAGCGACGAGTCCGGCAGGCGCGCGATGCGCAGGCCGGCATCGAAGCCCTCGCCGATCAGATCCACCGTCGCGTCGCTCAGGTGAAGGTCGATCGAGACTTCCGGGAAGGCTGTGAGAAATTCCGGCAAGATCGGCGCAACGGCTTTCACGCCGAACGTCATCGGCACCGCGAGCCGCACCAATCCGCGCGGCGCCATCGATTGCGACAAGGCCTCGTTCTCGGCGTCCTCGCCGTCGGCCAAGAGCCGCGCGGCGCGCTCGGCGAGCCTTTGCCCGGCATCGGTCAGCGCCAGCCGCCGCGAGGTGCGGTTGAACAGCCGCGCGCCGAGCCGCTGCTCGAGCCGACTGACGGCCTTGGATACCGTGGCCTTGGACAGCGCCAACTCGGTGGCGGCCGCCGCAAATGACCGCAATTCCACGACTTTTGCGAAAATCGCCAACGCCTCGAAATCCGGGAGCTTGGACATTCGGATCACCTTCAGGGCTCTTTATTGGAAACAATGAGTTTCAATAGTTTCTATTTCTATACCACGGCGGGAGGCATATCCAGTGGCCATCGGAATTCGAGCAACGGAGAAATCCAATGACCAAGAAGCTCTCAGGCAAGGTAGCCCTCGTCACCGGCGGTTCGCGCGGCATCGGCGCAGCGTCTGCCCGTGCGCTTGCGGCAGAAGGCGCCAACGTCGCGATCAGTTATGTCGCCTCCCCCGACAAGGCGGAAGCGGTTGTCGCCGAGTTGAAGGTCAAGGGCGTCAACGCCCGCGCTTACAAGGCCGATCAGGCATCCTCCGCCGAGGTCGACCAACTGGTGAAGAAGGTCGCGAAGGATTTCGGCCGGCTCGACATCCTCGTCAACAACGCCGGCGTTGCCGTCGGCGGCGCGGTCGATGATCCCAATGCCGACACTGCAGCATTGGCCCAGCAGAGTGCCGTGAACGTCGATGGTGTCATCACCGCGATCCGCGCGGCGGCGAAGCTGATGGGTGAAGGCGGACGCATCGTCACGATCGGCTCCGATATCGCGACCCGCGCCTCATTCCCCGGCCTTGCCGATTACGCCGCCACCAAGGCTGCCGTTGTCGGCTACACCAAGGGCGCGGCGCGCGACCTCGGTCCCCGCGGCATCACCGTGAATGTGCTGCAGCCGGGCTCGATCAACACCGACATGAACCCGGATGACGACCGCGAGATCGCCGACCTCCAGCGCAAGCAGCACGCGCTGCAGCGCTTCGGCAAGCCGGAAGAGATCGCAGCCGGCGTGGTCTTTCTCGCGAGTCCCGAAGCGTCGTTCGTGACGGGCACAGTGCTCAATGTCGATGGCGGCTTCGGCGCGTAACTCAAATCCAGCGCGGCCGGGCGCAAGCCGCCCGGCCACTTCATTCAAGAACTTTCAACGAAGGAATATCCCATGATCGAACTCAGACCATTTGCAAAACTCGGCAGCGCCGATCACGGCTGGCTGAAGGCAAAACACCACTTCTCGTTTGGCAGCCATTACGATCCCGACAATATGGGCCACGGCGCGTTGCGGGTGTGGAACGATGACGAGATCGCGCCGAACACCGGTTTTCCCGCCCATCCCCACGCCAACATGGAAATCATCACCTATGTCCGCGAAGGCGCGATCACGCACCAGGACTCGCTCGGCAACAAGGGCCGGACTGAAGCCGGCGACGTGCAGGTGATGAGCGCCGGAAGCGGCATTCGTCACTCCGAGTACAATCTGGAGCCGAGCAAGACCAAGATCTTCCAGATCTGGATCGAGCCGACGACGAGGGGTGGCCAGCCGACCTGGGGCGCCAAACCGTTTCCGAAGTCGGATCGCTCCGGCAAGCTCGTCACCATCGCCAGCGGCATTGCCGGCGACAAGGATGCGCTGCCGATCCGCGCCGATGCGCGGGTGCTCGCCACCACGCTGAAGGCGGGCGAGAGCGCGGCGTACGAGGCGGCGAAGGCGCGTCACCTCTATCTCGTGCCGGCGGCCGGCAGCGTCGAAGTCAACGGCGTGCGCGTCAATGCCCGCGACGGCGCTGCGATCCGCGACGAGGCGAAGCTGACGATTACCGCGCTGGAAGATTCCGAACTGGTGCTGGTCGACGCGGCTTAGGCCATTCACCGCTTGTCATGCCCGGGCAAAAGCGCGAAGCGCGTCTTCGCGCTAGATGACCCGGGCATCCATCCCGCTTCGGAAGAGTCTTTCCGAAGATTGGTGGATTGCCGGGTCAAGCGCGGCAATGACAGCCCCAAGAACAACTCACATCAAAACCAAAGGACAACCACCATGGCGAAAGTACTCGTGCTCTATTATTCCGCTTACGGTCACATCGAGGCGATGGCGAGTGCCGTAGCCGAAGGTGCGCGAAAGGCCGGCGCCACCGTCGACATCAAGCGCGTGCCGGAGCTCGTGCCTGAAGCGGTCGCCAAGGCCTCGCATTACAAGCTCGATCAAGCCGCGCCGATCGCAAAAATCGAGGACCTCGCCAATTACGACGCGATCGTCATCGGCACCGGCACGCGCTTCGGCCGAATGACGTCGCAGATGGCGAACTTCCTCGACCAGGCCGGTGGCCTCTGGGCCAAGGGCGCGCTGCACGGCAAGGTCGGCGGAGCCTTTACCGCAACGGCGACCCAGCATGGCGGGCAGGAAACCACGCTGTTTTCGATTATCACCAATCTCTTGCACTTCGGCATGACGGTCGTCGGCCTGAACTACGGCTTTGCCGGCCAGATGAAGCTCGACGAAATCACCGGCGGCGCGCCCTATGGCGCCACCACGATCACCGGCGGCGACGGCAGCCGCCAGCCGAGCGAAAACGAACTCGCCGCTGCGCGCTATCAGGGGCGCGTAATCGCGGAGACCGCGAACAAGCTGCATGGCTGATGCAACGATGGGCGGCGTTCTCTCTTACGAATGCCGCCCAATCTAGTCCTTCGAGAGCGCAGCGCGCGGCGCTGCCCGGAATGCACGAAATCGTGAGGCATAGTTTCCAAACGCCTTATGAATTCGTGATAGGCCTTCGACCTCCCGGTCTGCACGCAAAGGTTCTAGCATGAGCAATAATTCGCAAGTCCGGTGGCCGGAATTGCCGACCGCGGCGTGGCGTGACACCTATGCGACGCTCCATCTTTGGACCCAGATCGTCGGCAAGATCCGCCTCGCTAAATCGCCATGGCTCAATCATTCCTGGCACGTGGCGCTTTATGTCACGTCGCGCGGATTGACGACATCGCCAGTGCCCGACGGCGCACGAACGTTCCAGATCGACTTCGATTTCATTGACCACACGCTGCGCATCTCGACCAGCGACGGCTCGCTAGAGCAATTTGTGCTAGCAGGACATTCGGTCGCCAGCTTCTATGCTGCCACGATGGCAGCGCTTGCCGAGCTCGGCATTGCCGTTGCCATCGACGAGATGCCGAACGAACTGCCCGATCCGATAAAATTCTCCGAGGACACCGTGCACGCCGCCTACGATCCAGATGCCGTCGGATGCTTCCTGCAAATTCTCATCAACTGCGACCGCATCTTCAAGCAATTCCGAACCGGCTTCCTCGGCAAGGCCAGCCCGGTGCATTTCTTCTGGGGCAGTTTCGATCTCGCGGTGACGCGCTTCTCGGGACGCCGCGCGCCACGCCATCCCGGCGGCGTGCCGCATTTGCCCGACGCGGTTGCACATGAAGCCTATTCACACGAAGTCAGCAGCGCCGGGTTCTGGCCGGGCGGTGGCGCTATCGATTATCCCGCCTTCTATTCCTATGCCTATCCCGAGCCGCCGGGTTTTCGCGCGGCGAAGGTGCAACCGGATGCGGCGTTCTTCAGCGAAGCGCTCGGCGAATTCATTCTACCATACGACGCTGTCCGGACGGCTGCCGATCCCGACAAGGCGCTGCTCGATTTCCTGCACAGCACCTATGAGGCCGTGGCAATCGCGGCAAATTGGGATCGCGACGCGTTGGAATGCGATTCCGGGCAGCCCGGGGTGGTGAGGCAGGTTTGAAGCTGCTGTGTAAGGTGGGCAAAACCAACGGGTCGCGCGAACGCGCGCCCGGCGACGAGCGCAAGGCCGCTCGCGGAGTGATGACAGGCTCCGCGTGCCCACCATCACACATGCGGAGATCGAGAGTGGTGGGCACGCTTCGCTTTGCCCACCCTACGAAACTTTGCCCCCTACGCACTGCCACTAATGCCGCAGTTGCGGCTTCATAATGGTCTGGCGAACTTCGGCGCCGCAATCGGCGCATTCATAGGTGAAGTCAATTTTGGCTTGGCTCCAATGCGGTTCGACGTCGCGCACATACATCGGAAGTCCGACACAGCTCGGACAAAGGACGAAACCTGGCTCAATGCCATCATGATGAATATAGGCTGGCATGTTGGCTCTCCCCACGGCAGCAATTCACGAGTAGCCCATCACCCGAAGCGCAGCATACGCGCGTGCGGCTAAACGGATCATCAACTCTCGCGAACACACGATGAACGGCTGCATAATCCTGGCACGTGTTGCAGATTTGCACGGCAGTTCCCGTGCGGCAACAATGTGTCAGCTCTTATCGCGCGACAGTGGGGACGTCGCGGATTTCGGATGCGCCGATGAGCTGTCTCATGAGACGATCTTCGATGCCTTGTAGGGCTGCGGCTCGAGGCCGAACGCGGCCAGCACGCTGCCGATCGCCACCGTGATGGGATGCATGGCAATGGTCCACTCACGCTCGGTGAAGACTGCGTGCACGGCGTAGCCGAGCGAAAGCGGCAGGGCGGCCAGCAGTTTGGCGGTCAGCTTCGTCCGTAACCAGAACGTTAGCGTCGCCTTGCGCTGGACGTGATAATTGATCGCGCCGATCCGCAGGCTCCGTATTGCCAGCCATTTGAGGCTGGTCCGGCTTTGCGGCACGGTCTCGCTGATCGCGGCTTCGGCCGCCCAATGAAACCGCAGGCCAAGCCTTCTACAGCGGTAGAAGAAATCGGTGTCTCCGCCACCGAGAAAATTGAAACGGAGGTCGAACGCCGGCATGCCCAACCGATCAAACACCGCGCGCCGGATCAGGCAATTGCCGCAGCGATAGATTACCGGCACCGGACCTGAGGCGTCGTAGGCCGGTGCAAACGCGGGATGGCGCCACAGCCCACGCTTCCGTTCGTCATCGAATTCAGGAAGTACCGGACCGCCGACGATGTCGGCGCCGGTCGCCCCCGCGGTCCCTACCATCTGCTCCAGCCAATCCAGCGAAGCGATTTCGTCATCGTCGATCATCAGGAAGCTGGTGGCCAGCGGGAACATCTGCAGCGCCGTCTCGAAGGCGGCATTGATGGCATAGCAGTTCCCCTGCCGCGGCTCGATCACGCAGAGCCCCGAGAATTTCCCCGACGCGAGGTATTCGGCGGCAACCGGCACGCTCTCGCTCCTCGACGCATCGTTCTCCACCATCACGATGGCGAAGCGGCGGCTGGTGCGCTGAACGGCAAGCGACTGCAGCGTCCGGCGCAGGTATTCGGGACGGCGAAAACAGGGGATGCACACCACCGTTTCGATTCCTGGATCGAGCGCCGGTGAAGCCGCCACCAGCGCACGCAGAGCCCTGACCGCCGGATCAGGCCGCTCCATCCTGATATCGCCGATCGAGCTCTCTGCCATGAAAGTCTGGTCGTTCACGAATATGTCTCATCGTCCCGAAACGGGATTGCCGGATTAATTCCGGGACATTTCCGTCTCGATAAAGCCGCTCGCTTGGGGATTATCCTGTCCTTGCGGACGTAACGCGCACGGTGGTGCAAGAACCGATCCGGCAGCGAAACGTGACGGACTGAATTCCGGCGACGGTTAATGGATGGAGTTAATCCGCACTGAACGAACGCTGAGTGCGGATCAGCGGCTGAACAGTTTTCGGAACAGTCTTTGCGAGTTCGGAAACTGGCCGTTGTCGATCTGGGTGGGCCAAGCACCGTTGACGTCGAAATAAGCAGCGTAGGCAATCCTGTCTTCGTTCTTCATGAACCAATGATGCATCTGCTGAGTGAAGAACGGATTGTCGCCGAAATTGCGCCCGCCCCATTCGGGATAGCTCATGCGCTTGCCGTTCAGATGCGCAAACTCTCGGTGCCATTCGAGGCCGAATGGCGCCTTGATGTACCCGCTGAAGACAGGTGCGCCTGGTCGGGATTGAGGCGGATCGACTTCCGCTTCAATGTCGACAATCCCGGTGCGGCGACACCCCCACCCGAAGCTGATGCTCCGCATCAGCGTCATCTTGAAGAACGGCGGCCGGAGGCCGCCTATGCCTGCCCCGCACGCGGGAGAGGGAGCCCAAAGAGCGGCACAAGCCCCAACGACTTTACAGCGGTTTGATCTGCACCTTGCGGAATTTGATCACGCCCAGAGCCGTACTGCAGCGCGAACGGGCCGCTGGCGTGTTTTGAGTCCTGAACATCAACGGTCTTCTGTCCGTTCAGCACGACGACGAGTTGCGAGCCCTTGGCCGTGATTTCGTAGGTGTTCCATTTGCCGCCCGCCTTCGGCATCGGGTCGACCTTGGCCACATCGACAATCGCGCCGGTGCCGTAGGTCGGATCGGGCCGCTTGTCGAAGATGTTGACCTCATAGCAAGTCTTGGCATCGATTTTGGTCGACTGGTCGCAGCGAATGAAAATTCCGCTGTTGGCGTCATCGTCGGCCCAGAACTCGACCTTCATCTCGAAATCCTTGTAGGAGGCCTTGCTGACGAGATACGAGGGATCCTTGCCTTCAGTGATCTTGTCTGCGACCAGCGCGCCGTCCTTCATCGCCCAGTTGGCTTTGCCGACCTCGGTCCAGTCGCCCATCTTGGTGCCGTCGACAAGCGTCACCCAGCCATCGCTCTGGCCGGACGCGACGCTGGAAAATTGAACGGCGGCCGCACCCATCAACAGGCCGGCCGCAAGTCTCGACAAACGCTTCATGAACATAGCCCTCCCATGCTGCTCTTGGTTGGGCCGGCAACCTAGCATCACAACGCCGGGCGGAAATCCGTTTTTCATGCTGCAGGTGCGTTATACGCATCGTGCGTATCGCAGCCGGTCACGCATGCATGTGCCCACCTTGTCCCACGAGAACGGGAGCGGCTAGCGTGGATGGACCCACAGACATGAGCCTCGGCTCACGAGCCGATCGGAGGAATCCATGAAGCTGACAAGCGGATCTTGGCGATGCCTCGTGATACTGCCGGCGTTCATTGCAATGACGGGCATGACCGCTGCGGCGGAACTCAATCCGGCCGCGGTCGCTTACAAACTGCCGGACCAGATTCCCTGGGGCCCGGTCAATGCGGCCGGCGCGCAAAGTGCCGTCGTGGTCGGCGATCCCGCAAAACCCGGCTTCTACATGGTCTACAACAAGTGGACCAAGGGCAATCATTTCAGCCGTCCGCACTTCCATCCCAACGATCGCTACATCGTCGTGCTGCAGGGCACGTGGTGGGTCGGCACGGGGCCGAAATTCGATCCGGCCAACACGACGCCGATGCCGGCCGGCAGTTTCGTCACGCATTTCGGCAAGCAGGTGCATTGGGACGGCGCCAAGGATGAAGATGCTGTGCTGCTGATCATGGGCGAAGGTCCGGCGACCTCGACGGCGGCAGAAGAGAAGTGACCCCGGGCCTCGCCGGTCAATTCCCGCGGGCAACTATTTTTGATGCGGCGCGTTTTTATGTTCTCAACCAGCTTTAGGGATGTAGAACATGGCTGTTACCGCGCAGATCAAGGAACACATGGACGTCATCTCGTCGGACAAGAAGACGGTCGGAAAAGTCGATCATCTGGAAGGAATCGACAAGATCAAGCTGACCAAGCAGAGCTCGCCTGATGGCGAGCATCACCACTTCATTCCGATGTCATGGGTCGATCATGTCGATCAGCACGTGCATCTCAATAAATCGGGCGCGGATGTGACCGCGCACTGGCAGCACGGCCGGCAGTGACCGGCTGACACGCATTGCGCCGCGTGCGGATATGGATATCATCGGATGACAGGAGATGAGATGCATCCGGCGGCGCGATTGCAGTTCGAACGCTTGATTGGCGAGTATGCACGCTGGCGGGCTGTTCCCGAAACCGAACGATCGCCCGCCCCGGCATGGTGGTGGGGACCGGCGATGGAGTTGCGCGGCGCGCCGCAATCCCTGTCGGCGGAATGGTGTGCCGAGCTTGGCTTGCCCAACCAGGCGACATATGCCGCCGCGGCCAAACTCTTTCTCAAAGCCATTGCGGGACAGACGACCCTGCCCTGGCCGGACGACTTTCCTCGCAAGGCTGACGCTTGCGACGCAAAGCTCGCGCGTGAACTGCACCCGCAGCCGTCAGACGACGGTGCGTTCCAACCCTGACCCGGCTTCCGGCTGCAGCGGCGGCGAGGCGAGCCGCGGTTCGGCCCGAAGCAAATCAGCCATCTGCTTTGCAGGCAGCGGTTTCGAGAACAGAAAGCCCTGCATCTCGTCGCAGGCGTGATCGCGCAGAAACACCTCCTGCTCGACAGTCTCGACACCCTCCGCAATGACGGTCATGCCAAGCGCGTTGCCCATGCTGATGATCGCCTGCGCAATCGCCTGGTCTTCGGAATCGACAGGCAGGTCGCGAATGAAAGAGCGATCGATCTTGATGGTATCGATCGGGAACTGTTTCATTAGCGACATCGACGAATAGCCGGTTCCGAAATCGTCGATCGCAAGGCGAATGCCGCGGCTCTGGATCGCGTCGAGCACCTTGATCGCGCGCGAGACATTCCGCATCACCATGCTTTCGGTGACTTCAAGCTGCAGCAGCACCGGCGACATGCCGCTTGCCAACAGCGCCTCGTCGACATCGTGCAGCAGATGCGGATCGGCGAATTGTCGCGGCGACAGGTTGACCGCCATTGTCACCGGCCGCAGGCCACGGCGCTGCCAGGCCATGTTCTGCGCGCAGGCTTCCTTGAGCACCCAGCAGCCGATCGGAACGATCAGGCCGGTTTCTTCGGCGAGCGGGATGAATTGTCCCGGGGAGACGGTGCCGAGTTCAGGGTGTACCCAGCGCAGCAGCGCCTCGATGCCGGTGATCTGGCCGCTCGCCATGTCGATCTTCGGCTGATAATGCAGCGAGAACTGGTCGCGCTCCAGCGCGCGGCGAAGCGCGCTCTCCAGCGTCAGCCGCTCGATCGACTGCGTCTTGATCTCCTTGGTAAAGAAGCGGAAGCCGTTCTTGCCGTCCTCCTTGGCGAGATACATCGCCATGTCGGCGTTCTTGGTCAGCGTCTGCATGTCGGTACCATCCGACGGATACATCGCAATTCCGATCGAGGCGGTGGTGTGGCATTCGTGACCGCTGAGCTGCAGCGGCTGGCCCAGTACGGAGAGAAGCTCGCCGGCTATGCGCTCCACCTCGTGACGCTCGGCCGCCTCCTCCAGAATGACCACGAACTCGTCGCCGCCGAGCCGCGCCACGACGTCGCTCGAGCGCAGCGCGCGGCGTAGCCTGTCGCCGATTTCCACCAGCAACATGTCGCCGGCGTCATGCCCCAGCGAATCGTTGATGATCTTGAACCTGTCGAGGTCGATAAACAGCAGCGCAAACTGCCGCTGGTAGCGCGCGGCGGCGTCGATCGCGCGGCGAAGCATACCGTTGAACATTTCCCGGTTCGGCAGGTTGGTCAGGCTGTCGTGCGACGCCAGGTACTCGATCCGCTCGTCCGCGCGGGTCTTTTCATCCGCGCGGTCGAAATTCTCCAGCGCAAAGGACACGTTGTCGACGAGCCGTTGCAACAACTCGGCAAATTCGGGCGTGAACGTATCCTTCTCGAGCGACATGAACGACATCACGCCGACGGCTTTCCCATGCACCAGCAGGGGGAATGAAGCGCCGGAATTCGTACCATCAAGACGCGCTAGGTGATGAAACGCCTCGGTATTGGGATCAGCGAGGTAATCGTTGATGATGCAGGCGCGCTGCGAACGGATCGCCTGGCCGCACAGCCCACGTCCCTCCGGGTGTGCCTCACTGGCCGATATCTTTGCCAGACGTGCGCTGAGGGCAGTCGGACCGGCGGCAGCGACAACGTCGAGATAGTCGCTGTCGGGTTTCGTCAACACGATGGAAGTCAGGGTAAACTTGCCGCCGTCAGCCGCGGCCTCGCACACCAGGTCGAACAGTTCCGCCCGCGACGTCGCGCGGATGATCGCCTCATTGGTCGCGCTCAGCGCCGCCAGCATCCGCGTCAGGCGCTCCTTCTGGATTTCGGTCCTCGCCTTGTCGTCGGCGCGGTCGAAATTCTCCAAAGCGAAAGATACGTTGTCGGCCAATCGCTGCAGCAGTTCCGAAAATTCGGGAGTGAAAGTGTCCTTATCCAGAGACATGTAAATCATGACGCCAACTGGCTCGTCATGCACCAGGAGGGGAAAGGCGGCGCCCGACTGAGCGCCATAGCTACCTACGACGGCCTGGAAGGCGGCAACGCGCTGGTCGCCAACATAATCATTGGTGATGCATGGACGCCTGGTTCGGAACGCCGTTCCGCTGAGCCCACGTCCCTCGGGACGGCTTTCATCGGTCGACAACCTGACATGGCGCGTCGTCTCGGCTGCCGGGCCGGAGGCGGCCACGATCCTGAGAAGGTCGCTGCCCGGAGTTGCCAGCGCAATGGTGGCCGACGTGAACCTGCCGCCATTTGCTGCAGCTTCGCACACGAGATCAAAGAGCTCCGTGCGGGACTTGGCCCGCATGATGGCTTCGTTGGTCCTGCTCAAAGCAGCGAACATCCGCGTCAGGCGCTCTTTCTGACTTTCGGTCCTCGCCTTCTCGTCCGCACGGTCGAAATTTTCCAGCGCGAACGACACATTCTCCGTGAGCCGCTGCAGCAGTTCGGCAAATTCGGGCGTAAACGTGTCTTTCTCGGACGAGATGAAGAACATCACGCCGACGGGCTGACCGGAAACGAGCAGCGGAAATGCGGCGCCAGACATAGCACCGTCGCTGTGAATGAACTGACGAAATGCCGATCCTCGCGGATCGGTCCGAAAGTCGTTTGCGATGCAAGCTCGCCTGGAGCGGAACGCATTGCCGCAGAGACCGCGCCCTTCAGGCAGATCCGCGTTGGTCGAGACCTTGACCCGCCGCATGTTGTCTGCCGTCGGCCCTGCAACGGCGACCAGATCGATATCGTGGCTGTCGGGGCGGGCCAACAGGATACTGGTCGAGTTGAACCGTCCGCCGTTTGCGGCAGCTTCGCACACCAGTTCGAACAGCTCGGCCCGCGACGTCGCGCGGACGATCGCTTCGTTGGTGGCGCTGAGCGCCGCCAGCATGCGCGCCAGACGTTGCTTCTGGGCGTCGGCCCGCGCCTTCTCGCTGGCGCGCTCGAAGTTTTCCAGCGCGAAGGAGACGTTTTCCGCAATCCGCGCCATCAGCGCGACGATCTCTTCATCCTCCGCCCACAGCTTTCCGACGAAGAACAGCAGCACGCCGATACTCTCATCCGCCTTAATCAAGGGAGCGGCGACGCAGGCGATAACGCCCGTCTCGCGGGTGGCCTGATGCCAAGGCTGCCCCTGTGTCGAATTGAGGATGTCGTTGTTGACGGCCGGCTGCTGTGTCCGGAATGCCTTGCCGCAGACGCCCGTTCCGTACGGGTTGCCCGCGTCGATCGAGAACGGCGCTCGCATGATCTGTTCGACGATTGCGCCCGTCCCGGCGGCCGGCTTCAGCCAGATCGAGTCCGGCTCTGCGAGCAGGACCACTGTGGCCGCGGATTTGCCGCTGTATACCGCGGCGTCGCAAACACGCTGATAGAGATCTTGTTCGGTCTTGGCGCGAAGAATGGCTTCGTTGGTCGCGCTGATGGCGCCGAACATCCGGTTCAACCGCCGCATCGCACGCTCGCCGTTCTTTCGTGCGGCCTCGTGGTCGAAATTATCGAGCGCAAACGAAATGTTTGCCGAGACGCGCTCCAGCATCGATACGAGCTGCGCGTCGATCGAGTGCGCCTCGCGCCGCGAGACCAGCAACACGCCGACGCTCTGGCCATTGCAGATCAGCGGCAGCGCCGCCGCCGCACCCACCTGGTTGGCCTTGGCGCCCTCGCGCCAGGCCAGAGAACGCTGGTCGTTCAGGAAATCATTGCTGACGCATGCGCGCCGGTCGCGGAAGGCGGGCCCGGCAACCCCGTTACCCTCGGGCGTACCAGCCACGATCGAAATGTCGATGCTGCGAAGGCGGGGCACGTCATCGCCGCAGCCGGCGGCGAAGCGCAGGAGATTGGTTTCCCTCTCCAGCAGGAAGACCGAGACCGCCAGGAAGTCGCCGACCGAGAACGCGGCTTCGCAGACCTTCGCATATAGTTCTTCGGGCGATTTGGCGTACAGAATCGCTTCGTTGGTCGCATTCAACGCCGCGAGTGTTCGCGCGATGTCGGTCGTCACCGTCCCCAAGCTCCCTGCCGGCAGCGCCGGGCTGCCCCTTGCGGATTTTATGCGTGCAACAGGCCTAAATGCTCGTTATTGGCGGCCGCGAGTTGCGATTCAGAGTAAATGTCAGACCAACGGCGAACGACGCTGCTCCGGAGAACTACGGCCCATTCACGATTTGTCAGCCATACCGCTGGCGCGCGCCGGCCGGGATGCGGGACCGGCTGCAAGCAATTTTCGAATTTTGCAGGATGAAAATCCAGATACGTGAGGGCCGTGCTGACGGCATGGCTAACAGGATATTTCCACGCTTGCCCTGGCGCGGGCGCTTTGAGAGCATGCCGGTACCAAGCACGACCCGCGGTTCGCGCGGGCGCTCAAGGTGAGGAAACTCCCATGCCGATGGTCCAGGCCGACCGTCTCACGCGAATCGGCGCGGCTCTGCTTAGGGCTGCCGGTGCAACTGAAGAGGAAGCCAGTGCGGTCGCTGTCGGCTGCGTCAACGCCAATCTCGCCGGCCACGACTCGCACGGGGTGATCGCGATCCCGACCTACATCGACCGCATCAAGGCCGGCCATATCGTGCCCGGCGCCAAATGGACGATCGTCCAGGAATCGCCGACCACGACCGTGATCGACGGCCATTGGGGGTTCGGCTTTCATGTCAACGCCAAGGCGATGGCCCTGACGATCGAGAAGGCGAAGACCGCCAATGTCGCCGCCTGCACGGTGTTCCGGCAAAGCCACGTCGGGCGTCTCGCCGCCTACCCGCTGATGGCGATGCGGGCCGGCATGATCGGGATTGCCGCCGCGGATTCCGGCCGCTCGCCGAAACATGTCGCGCCGTTCGGCGGCCGCGAGGCAAGGCTCGGCACCAACCCGATCTCGATTGCGGTGCCGTCGGATCTTGAGGCGCCGTTCTATCTTGACATGGCCACCTCGGCGGTGGCGGCCGGCAAGATCGCACTGTCGGTCGCGCGCGGCGAACGGATTCCGCAAGGCTGGATCATCGACGCCGACGGACGGCACACCACCGACCCCACCCAGTATCGCAAGGGCGGCGCGCTGCTGCCGCTCGGCGGCAGCGAAGGCTACAAGGGAAGTGGGCTGGCGGCGATGGTGGAAGTGCTCTGTGGCCTGCTCACCGGCCTCGGTTTTGGCGTCGAGCCGACCGGCCGGCACAACGACGGATGTTTCATGGCGGTGTTTAACGTTGCGGCCTTCCGTCCCCTGAAGGATTTCGAGAAGGAGGTCGGCGAGTTCGCGCGTTATCTCAAATCGACGCCGCCGTCGGAAGGCTCGCCCGGCGTGTTCTATCCCGGCGAGATCGAACATATCCGCGAGCAGCAGCGCAGGCGCGACGGTATCGAGGTCGAGGACGCCACCTGGGAAAAATTGAAGGCACTCGCTACCGACTACAAGCTCATCGCTAAGCTCGACCTGAAATGAAATCCAAACCAGTCCGCACAAGGAGAACGGCATGACACGGCAAATGGCGCTGGTGGGATTTTTGCAGGCGCAGAACTGCACCAACCTGCCGAGTTCATGGCGGCACCCGGAATCGCGCGACGATTCGATGTCGGCCGACTACTACCAGGAGATCGCCCGGATCCTCGAAGCCGGCAAATTTCACATGGCATTCTTCGACGACCGCCTGGCGATGCCCGACCGCTACGGCAACGATCATGCCCACACCGTCGAATACGGCATCCGCTGCGTGAAGATGGACCCGCTGATCGTGCTGACCACGATGGGCATGGTCACGACGAAGCTCGGCCTGGGGTCGACCTGCTCGACCACCTATTACGAGCCGTTCGACGTCGCCCGCCGCTTCGCTACCCTCGACCTGATGTCGGGGGGACGCGCGGGCTGGAACGTCGTTACCTCGCTCAATGACGGCGAGGCCCACAACATGGGCAAGGACGCCCATCTCGAACATGATTTCCGCTACGATCGTGCCGACGAGTTCATGGAAGTCGTGCTCGGCCATTGGGACACTTGGGAAGACGGCTCCTTGATCATGGACAAGAAGAGCGGCCGCTTCGCCGATCCGGCCAAGGTGAAGCGGCTCGACCACAAGGGACAATTCTTCAAGTCGCGCGGGCCGTTCACCGTGCCCCGCTCGGAGCAGGGCCATCCCGTCATCATCCAGGCCGGCGCGTCCGGTCGCGGCCAGCGCTTTGCCGGGCGATGGGGCGAAGTGATCTTCACCGCCGCGCGCAACGTGGCCGCCGCCAAGGAAGGCTATGCGGCCGTCCGCAACGAAGCGGCGAAATCTGGCCGCGATCCCGACCAGATGTTTCTCTGCAACCTCACCACCCCCGTCTGCGGCGCGACCAAGGCCGAGGCTGAGGACAAGATGGCCGTCATCAACAAGCTGCCGCTGGAAATCGATGCACTGTCGCTGCTGGCGGAAGCGCTGAACTTCGACTTCGCCGCCAAGCCGCTCGATGCGCCGCTGACCACGGAAGAGCTCAAGAGCATGCAGGGCATCCTCGGCATTCGCGACGGCGTGCTGAAGGCATCAGGCAGGAGCAATCCCAGCGCGCGCGACTTCGTCACCTTCTCCGGCCGCGGCCAGGTGCAGGACGCGATCGTCGGCGGCCCGAAGGAGATCGCGGACAAACTCGAAGAGATGTTCGTCGAGCGCGGCTGCGACGGCTTTGTCATCGCGGCCACTATCGTGCCAGGCTCCTACGCCGACTTCGTCAAGCATGTGGTGCCGGAATTGCAGCGCCGCGGCCTGTTTCACAAGGACTATGCCGGCAAGACCCTGCGCGACAATCTCGGCTTGAAGCGGCCTGCCGCCGGCGCCTGGAAAACCCGGCCGCAGGCCGCCGCCGAATAACAAGAGGACACATTATGCGTTGGCTCAAATTCACCGCCGCCGGCAAGACATCCTGGGGCATTGTCGAGGGCGAGCGCGTGATCGCCGTCGATGGCGATCCGTTCGGCGAATGGCAGCGCGGAACGCAGTCGCATGCGCTGAAGGACGTCAAGATCGAGCTGCCGCTGATCCCGCGCACCTTCTATTGCGTCGGGCTGAATTATCTCAAATACCTCAAGGAAGCCGCCGACAAGGCCGGCACGGCGCCGAACGTACCCGACCGGCCCGAGATCGGCTATCGCGCGCAGAACGCGCTGATCGCCCATAATGAGGATGTGGTGATCCCGGCGAGCGCGACCGAGAAGATTCATTACGAGGGCGAGTTGGTGGTCGTCATCGGCAAGAAGGCAAAACACCTCACCGAGGCCAACGCGATGGATTGCGTGTTCGGCTACACGATCGGCAACGACGTCAGCGAGCGCACCTGGCAGAAGGCCGACCGCAGCCTGTGGCGCTCCAAGAACGCCGACACCTTCAAGCCGATGGGCCCGTGGATCGAGACCGACCCCGACCTCGACAGGATGGAAACGGTGATCCGGGTCAACGGCCTTGAAACCGGCCGCTTCCGCACCAACGACATGATCTTCGGCATCGTGCCGTTCCTCGTCGAACTCTCCAAATATTTCACGCTGTCGCCGGGCGACGTGATCTGGATGGGCACCGACGGCGCCTCGCCTGATTTGAAGGCCGGCGATGTCGTCGAGATCGACATCACCGGCATCGGAACGTTGCGGAACAGGTTTGTGAAGGAGAAGGTCTAACGTCCTCAGAAATGAAGACAGGCGGTCAGCGTACACTGAAACAACCGCTCAAATTGAAAGCGTCGCAGAGAAGGAGAAGCGCATGAAGCCCCGGATGAATTACTACCAGGCCGCGCCTGAGACCATCAAAGCGCTTGTCGCGCTGGAGGCCCAGATCGCCGCTTCAGGTCTCGAAAAGTCGCTGATCGAACTGGTGAAGACGCGCGCCTCGCAGATCAACGGCTGCGCGTACTGCATCAACATGCACACCCAGGACGCCCGCAAGCTCGGCGAGACCGAGCAACGGCTGTATCTGTTGAGTGCATGGCACGAGTCGCCGCTCTACACCGACCGTGAACGCGCGGCGTTGGCCTGGACCGACGCGCTGACGCTGATTGCTGAAACGCATGCCCCTGACGATCTCTACGAAGACGTGCGCGCCCACTTCTCGGAAGCGGAGACGGTCAATCTGACCATGCTGATCGGGGCTATCAATGCTTGGAACCGGCTGGCGATCGCTTTTCGCGCGGTGCACCCGGTCAAGACAAAGGCGGCAGTGGCGTAAAGCGAGGAGGTCAATATGAAATTGACGATGCATCATGTCGCGGCAGCGGCCGTGGTTGCGCTGGCAATCGTCGGCATACCCGCAGCCCATGCCGAAGGCGACAAGGTAACGCCGGTTCGTTCAGAGAAACTTCCCAACGTGCCCGGCAAGAGCCTGACGGCCGTCGTGGTCAACTACGAGCCGGGCGGCAAGTCGGCCAGCCATCATCACGCCGGCAGCGTATTCGCCTATGTGCTGTCGGGCAGCATCCGGTCAGAAAATTCGGCGACCGGCCCGGCCCGCGTCTACAAGGCGGGCGAAAGCTTCTTTGAGCCACCCGGCAGCGAGCACCTCGTCAGCGAGAACGCGAGCACAACGGAGCCTGCAAGGCTGCTCGCGGTTTTCGTTGCCGACGATGGCGCGCAACTGACGACGTTCGGCAAGAAGTGAGGGGTGTGAACCGCGCACCCGCGCGCTCCGCTGTCATGCCCCGCCACCGGGTCGCGCGAATGCGCGCCCGATGACAGGCTCCGGCGGGGCATCCAGTACGCCGCGGCCTTTCGGCTCAAACACTGGCGTCTCTGGAATACTGGGTCGTCCGGTCAAGCCGGACGACGACATCTTGGAGTGCTACACCGCCGTCGCCTTGGCGAACTCCACATAAATCTCGCGCAAGCGGTTGGTCATCGGGCCGGGCTTGCCGTCGGCGACCTTCTTGCCGTCAATCGACACCACGGCCTGTACGAACACACTGGCGCTGGTAACGAAGGCTTCCTTGGCGGCCAGCGCTTCCTCGACGGAAAATGCCCGCTCCTCGACGCGGAGCTGGCGTTCTTCAGCCAGCGCGACGACGGCCTTGCGGGTGCAGCCGGGCAGGATCTCGCTGCCGTTCTGCCGCGTCACGATTACGTCGTCCTGCGTGAGGATGAAGCATGACGACGAGCCGCCCTCGGTCACCTTGCCATCCTCGATCATCCAGGCCTCGCCGGCGCCGGCCACTGCCGCAGCCTGCTTGGCCAACACTTGCGCCAACAGCGCGACGCTCTTGATATCGCGGCGGGCCCAGCGCAGGTCCGGCACCGTGATCACGTTGATGCCGGTCTTGGCTGAGGGCGCGTTGATGATGTCCTTGGTGGAGGTGAACATGATCAACGTCGGCCTTACGTTCTTCGGAAACGCAAAATCGCGCCCGGTGTCAGCGCCGCGCGTTACTTCCAGATAAACCATGCCGTTGACGAGATCGTTGCGCGCGACCAGCTCCTTCTGGATCTCCTGGATGCGCGCCGTCGTCTCCGGCAGCGCCAGCTCGATCTCGCCGACCGAGCGCTCCAGCCGCGCCAGGTGCGAGGCGTTGTCGATCAATTTTCCATCCAGCACGGCGGCGACTTCATAGATGCCGTCGGCAAACAGGAATCCGCGGTCGAGGATCGAGACCTTCGCCTCTGAAAGCGGGACGAACGAGCCGTTGACGTAAGCGATCTGTTCCAAAGTAAGAGTCTCCTAAAAGATAGCGATGCCGCCGCGGCGGACGTTATAGGTAACCGTCATTGAGAGGAGCGCAAGCGACGAAGCAATCCATTCCTCCATTTGCGGCATCATGGATTGCTTCGCTTCGCTCGCAATGACGCGGATGGGCCGCGGTATCCCTAATGCGACAAGATCTTCGACAAGAACTTCTGCGCGCGCTCGCTGCGCGGGCTGCCGAAGAAATCGGTCTTCAGCGCGTCCTCGACGATCTCGCCCTTGTCCATGAAGATCACGCGATGCGCGACCTTGCTGGCAAAGCCCATTTCGTGGGTGACGACCATCATCGTCATGCCCTCATGGGCGAGATCGACCATCACGTCGAGCACCTCACTGATCATCTCGGGGTCGAGCGCCGAGGTCGGCTCGTCGAACAGCATCGCAATCGGGTCCATGGCAAGCGCCCGCGCGATCGCAACGCGCTGCTGCTGGCCGCCGGACAATTCGGCCGGGTATTTATTCGCATGCACCGTCAACCCGACACGCTCGAGCAGCTTGTGGCCCTTGGCCATGGCCTCGTCATGCGAGCGGCCCAGCACCTTCTCCTGCGCGAGACACAGATTTTCGATGATCCTCAAGTGCGGAAACAGCTCGAAATGTTGGAATACCATGCCGACGCGCGCGCGCAGTTTTGGCAGATCGGTCTTGGGATCGTTGACCTTGATGCCGTCGAGAATGATCTGGCCTTCCTGAAACGGTTCAAGCGCGTTGACGCATTTGATCAGCGTCGACTTTCCCGAGCCCGACGGGCCGCACACCACCACCACCTCGCCCTTGGCGACGCTGGTGGTGCAGTCCTTCAGCACCTGGAAACTCGGCCCGTACCATTTATTGACGTGGCTGATTTCGATCATAGGCTCTCACCGAACAATGGCAATGCGTGCCTGCAGGCGCCGGACGCCATAGGACGCGACACAGGAAATTACGAAATAGACCGCGGCCGCGAACAGATACATCTCGACCAGCCGGCCGTCGCGCTGCGCCACCTTGCTGGCGGCGCCGAGGAAATCCGGGATCGACAGCACGTAGACCAGCGAGGTGTCCTGGAACAGTACGATGGTTTGCGTGAGCAGAACCGGCAGCATGTTGCGGAACGCCTGCGGCAACACGATGTAGCGCATGGACTGGCTGTAGGTCAGGCCGAGCGCGCTTGCGGCCGCCGGCTGCCCTTTGGAGATCGACTGGATGCCGGCGCGCATGATTTCGGAGAAATACGCCGCCTCGAACATGATGAAGGTGACGAGCGATGAGGTGAACGCGCCGACGCGAATGGGCCGCGACGCCCCCGTCAACCACTGTCCGATATAGGGCACCAGGAAATAGAACCAGAAGATCACCAGCACCAGCGGCAGCGAGCGCATGAAGTCGACATAGAGCCCGGCGACGCGGCCGAGCAGCTTGTAGCCGGACAACCGCATCAGCGCGATCAGCGTACCGAAGACCAGGCCGCCCAGCGCCGACAACCCGGTCAGCATCAGCGTAAAACTCATGCCGTCGAGGAACAGGTAAGGCAGCGAGCGGCGAATGACATCGAAATCGAGATTGTCGAACATCGCTATTTCCCCGTGATATAGCCGGGGATCGCCAGGCTGCGTTCAAGGAAGCGCATGCCGGTGACGACGACGATGTTGATCGCGAGATACATCACGGTCGCGGCGGTGAAGGCCTCGAACACCTGGAACGAGAATTCCTGCATCGCCCGCGCCTGGCCGGTCAGTTCGATCAGGCCGATGGTGATCGCGACGGACGTATTCTTGATGGTGTTGAGGAATTCGGAAGTGAGGGGCGGCAGGATGATGCGGAACGCGATCGGCAGCAGCACGTAGCGGTAGCCCTGCGCCGTGGTTAGACCCAGCGCGGTCGCGGCATTCTTCTGTCCACGCGGCAGCGAGGCGATGCCTGCGGCCAATTGCACGGCGACACGCGCCGACATGAACAACCCGACCCCGATCGCTGCCGTCCAGAACGGCGCATTGGGCATCTGCTTCAGCCACAGCCCCGCGCCGCGCGGCAGTAGTTCCGGCAGCACGAAGAACCAGAGGAATAGCTGCACCAGCAGCGGCATGTTGCGGAAGAATTCGACATAGCCAAAGCCGATCCAGGACGCGGTTCTCGACGGCAGCGAGCGCAGGATACCGATGATCGTGCCGAAAATCAGCGCGATGACCCAGGCCAGCAGCGCCGTCTTGATGGTCAGCAGCAGTCCCGCCACCAACATGTCGAGATAGGTCCCCGCCCCTGTCGGGTTCGGCTCGAAAAAGATGTGCCAGTTCCAGTTATAGTTCACGCTGCACCTTGTCCCCGAAAGTGCCGGTAAAGCCGTTTGGTTATGACTGCGTATGCAAATGTCCGGCCATTCTTTGCTTTCAAAAAATGGCCGGACTTGCCGGGTGGAAGCCCCTCATCCTGAGGAGCCGCGCATTTGCGCGGCGTCTAGGGATGAAGGCCCAACCGGGGCCTCATGGGTTAGAGACGGCGCTGGCGCGCCGCCTCACCATGAGGGTCAACGTATCACTTACTTATACGAATCCGGATCCGGCGAGTCCGACGGCTTGGCGAATTCGTTCTTCAGCTCGGCGCTGATCGGCGTGTTGAGGTTCAGCCCCTTGGGCGGGATCTTCTGCGTGAACCACTTGTCGTAGATCTTCTGGCCCTCGCCGCCGGTATAGATCGCCGCCGTCGCCGCATCGACCACCTTCTTGAAGGCCGGATCGTCCTTGCGCAGCATGATGCCGTAGGGCTCGGGCTTGGAGAACGCATCCTTGGAGATGACGTAATCGCCCGGCGCTTTTGAGCCGGCAACCAGGCTCGCGAGCAGGATGTCGTCCATCACGAAGGCCACGGCGCGATCGGTCTCGACCATCAGGAATGCCTCGGCGTGATCCTTCGCCGGGATGATATTGATGTTGAGGCTGCGCGCCGCGTTGGCTTCGGTGAGCTGCTTGATATTGGTGGTGCCCGCGGTCGAGACCACCGGCTTGCCCTTCAGATCGTCGATCGAATTGATCTTGCTCGCCTTCTTGGTGACGTAGCGGCTGGCAGTCAGGAAGTGGGTGTTGGTGTAGGAAATCTGCTTCTGGCGCTCGGCATTGTTTGTGGTCGAGCCGCATTCGAGATCGATCGTGCCGTTGGCCAGCAGCGGGATGCGGGTCGACGACGTCACCGGGTTGAGCTTGACCTCGAGCTTGTCGAGCTTGAGCTCCTTCTTCACGGCATCGACGATCTTGTAGCAGATGTCCATGGCGTAGCCGATCGGCTTCTGGTTGTCGTCGAGATAGGAGAACGGGATCGACGAGTCGCGGTAGCCGAGCGTGATGGCGCCGGTGTCCTTGATGTTCTTCAGCGTCCCGGTGAGCTCCTGGGCCGTTGCCGGCCCGGCGCACAACGCACCCGCGACCAGACAGCCGATAATATGACGGTGTTTCACGTAACTTCTCCCTCCAAAGGTTTCAGATGATTGCTCATCAACCCTAACTCAGCAACTTGCCGGGCCGTTTGGCCGGCGGTCTCGAACCTGTCTTGGCAAGATCCTTGGCAAGACCCTTGGCAAGACCGCCTCCGGCGTGCCCGGCACTATGCCTGCACAATTCGGACCAAAACAGATTTAGCGCCCGTTGGCCATCATGCATTCGGCCCCTGAATGCGACTAAAGACAAAGGCAACGCCCATTTGTTGCCGCCGATCGGGACCAGCCGCTTCCGGCCGGAAGCCGCCACAGTCCCCTCCGTTAACCAAGCCACGCCGCGTCCGCTGAGCGCCATCCCGCACAGCACGTCCGACATGTCGCTTTCAATGACCCGCACGCCGAAAATGGGGGCGGTCTCCAGGATGAGATCGACCAGCCGGGCGAAATAGACGCCGGGCGAATACATCAAAAGGGGGACCGGATGCGACGCCCGGCCGGGCAGCGACGCGCCGCCCTTCGCCATCAGCGCCTCGCTGGCATAGGGCCGCAGGAATTCGGTGCCGAGCGTGACGCGTTCGTAGCGGTCCGGATCGAGATGGATCGGCTGCTGGGCGTGGTGGTAGCAGATCATCAGGTCCACGTTGTCGGAGACCAGCGAGGTGACGAGATCGTGGATGTTGCCGACAACCACCGAGCAGCTCAACCGCCGCTCCTGTGACCAGGCCTGCCACCAATGCGGCAACCGGGCGGTGGCCATCGCGAACGGCAGCGCGATGCGGATATGTTCATTGCGGCGAAGCGGCTTGCCGCCAAGCTCGACGCGGCTGTCGAGCATCTGCCGCAGCAACTCGCCGGCATGCTCGCGGAAGCGCTCGCCTTGCGGCGTGAGCTGCGTCGGGTACACGCTGCGGTCGATAAGGTCGAAACCGAGCCAAGCCTCGAGGGACTTGATCCGTCGGCTGAACGCAGCCTGGGACGTGTTTCGCTTCTCGGCGGCGCGGGTGAAATTGCCGGTCTCGGCCACCATCAGGAAATCCTGAAGCCAGCGGAGCTCCATTAAGCCCCCCGCATTGCAGGCGATAGCCGCGCCGCCACGACGGCCGCCATGATAGCCTCTCTGGGGCAACGCATGGCTGCGGAGGCCAACCGGCGCTGGTTCTCGATAGGAAATGTGAAGTTCCATGCCGGCAAACGTAGCGGGTCGCCACGCGGGATGACCAATGCAAGCTTTGCATCACCTCCGCTCGCTTTCGCTTCTGCGGCAATCCCCGTCAATTCTCGCCTGCTCATGTCAGCCGTTCCGCATTCGCGCATGATCGCATCTTCCTTAGCCTGCCACGCCGCCGGCGGGTTTTGCAAATTTTGCATCATGCAGATTTGGCATCAATGGCGGCTATTCGGCGGCCTTAAACCTGGTGCGCAACAGCCGATCGATTCTCACCCTCGATCGGACGATCACCAGGACGAGACCTCGAAATGAAAATCTGCGTACTGGGCGCCGGCGTAATCGGACTGACGACCGCATGGTGCCTTACTGAGGCCGGGCACGACGTCGTCATTGTCGACCGGCATGCCTCCACCGCGAAAGACGCCAGCGCAGCCAATGGCGGCCAGCTCTCGTACGCATTCGTGGCGCCGCTGGCGTCTCCGGCAACACTCAGGAAGCTGCCGTCGCTGCTGCTGTCGTCGACTTCGCCGATGCGCATCCGCGCTGGCCTCGATCCGGCCTTGATTTCCTGGGGAGCGCGCTTCCTGCTCGCTTGCCGGCCGGCAGCCGTGCGCGAGACCATTGCAGCGCAACTTGCGCTCGCCGCCTTGAGCCGTAGCGAGCTGGCGCGCCTGACGCAAAGCCTGATGCTCTCATTCGGATTGCGAACGGCCGGCAAGCTGGTGGTGTTCCGAAGCCGGAACGAATTCGATAGTGCGCGACGCGCGGTCACCGCGAAAGCCGACGACGACGGCCAACAGGTGTTGACGCCCGCGGAATGCCTGGCGCTGGAGCCTGCGCTCAGACTTGACGCGCACGAACTCGCGGGCGGCATCTTCACGGCCTCCGAGCAGGTCGGAGATTGCGCGGCCTTTTGCGCCGGACTGACGCTCCGCCTGAGACGGCAACGCAACGTCGAATGGGTACTCGGTAGCGAAATTGCCGGGCCGGTTCGCTCCGGCGGCCGGCTGGTTGCCGTCGACACCGGCAAGGGACACGTGCAGGCGGACCATTTCGTTTTGTGCATGGGCGCGGCATCCGGCGCTTTTGCGAAAGCGTGCGGATTCTATCTGCCGATCTATCCGCTCAAAGGTTACAGCATCACGCTTTCACCGGCGCCGGAGGCGCGCCTTCTTCGGCACAGCGTCACGGATATGGAACGCAAGCTGGTATTTGCGCCGCTCGCGCGCGACGGGCGCACGGCCATAAGGGTTGCTGGCATCGCCGATCTCGAAAGCGACACCACGATCGATGCAGGACGCGTCGAAGTCCTGCGCCGCGCCTCCGCCGAGCTGCTTGGGATCGACGCAGCCGGTGCCATCGAGCCCTGGTGCGGGCTTCGTCCCATGACGCCCGACAGCCGGCCGATCATCGGCTGGTCGCCGCTTGACGGCCTCTTCATCAATTCAGGACACGGTATGCTCGGCTGGACGCTGGCGTGCGGCAGCGCGCGGCTGACGGCGGACATGATCGGTTGCAAGCCATCGGTCACCGCGACCGGAGCGTTTGCCCTGCGCCGCGCTGCCTAACGAGCGGTGACGTTGCGAACGAGTGGGCCGACAATCCAGGCTGGTCGTCATTGCCCGAATTCGCATGGCGCGGCGGCAGCCAAATTCCGTAGTCCGGGATGCCGCGGCAGGCCATCTGTCGCTGGCGTCATTTCCAGCTTGTTGCGACGCGGACGGCGCGAGCCTCAGCCGCCAACACGCTTTTCTTCCTGGGCGATTTCAGGGATGATCGAGCCCGGGAAGAAACAAGCGGCTCTCGTGTCAAGAGAAGCTGCAAGGGAGTGTTGCATATGTTCAGACGTAGCCATTTGGCGACCGCCATTGCTGCCTTCATGCTGATATCCGCAGCCGCCGGCGCGCAAGAATATCCCACCAAGCCGATTACGCTGATCGTCCCGTGGCCGGCGGGCGGTTCGACCGACATCTCGATGCGCGCGATCGCCGAGAGCGCTTCGAAGGTTCTGGGACAGCCGATCGCAATCGACAACAAGGCCGGCGGCTCCGGCACCGTCGGGCCTGCCACTATGGCGGCAGGCGCCAAGCCTGACGGTTACACCATCGCACAGATTCCGATCACGGTGTTTCGGCTGCCGCTGATGCAGGAAGTCTCGTGGGATCCGGCCAAGGACTTCACCTACATCGTTCACCTCACCGGCTACACGTTCGGTGTCACCACCAGCGCCGAGTCGCCATTCAAGACCTGGCAGGATGTGATCGACTACGCCAAGCAGAATCCCGGCAAGGTGACCTATGCGACGCCGGGCGCCGGCACGTCGCTGCATATCGGCATGGAGCAGATCGCCTCGATGGCGGGGATCAAACTGACGCAGGTGCCGTTCAAGGGCGGCGCGGAGACCAATGCCGCGGTGCTGGGGCAGCACACCATGCTGCAGGCGGACTCGACCGGCTGGCGCCCCTTGGTCGACGCCGGCAAGCTGCGGCTTCTGATGGTGTGGACCTCTGCGCGCTCGCCGAACTACCCAAACGTGCCGACGCTGAAGGAGCTCGGCTATCCCATGGTCTATGACTCGCCCTTCGGCATCGCCGGACCGAAGGGGATGGACCCGAAGGTCGTCGCCAAGCTGCACGACGCTTTCAAGAAGGCGCTCGAAGATCCCGCCGTGATCGCCACGCTCGCCAAATTCGACATGGTGCCGAACTACAGGAATACCGAGGATTACAAGAAGTTCGTCGTCGAAGTGACCGAATCCGAGCGCAAGGTGATCGACAGGCTCGGGCTGGCGAAGAAGACGAACTAGCCGCAACCGTGTCCCGGACGCGGTGCAGCGCGTTTGCGCTGCTCTGCAGGACCGGGACCCATGACGCCAGCCGTGGACCCCGGCTCTGCAGCGCAACGCCATAGCGCGTCCGGACGCGCGTAAACGCGCTGATGGCGCTGCACTGCGTCCGGGGAACGCCTGAGAGAGTTTCGCATGAATAACGACAGTGACGTCAAATTCCGCCTCAACAATTCCGAACTGTGGGGCGGGCTGATCGGGCTCGCGCTCGGCGGTTTTGTGATCTGGTCCGGGCTCAAGCTCAAGCTCGGCACCATCAACGATCCCGGGGCGGGTTACGTCATGTTCTATACCGGCATCCTGATGTGCCTGTTCGCCGTGGCGATCATCGTCGCGGCGCTCACCGAGGGCGGGCCGACCTTCGGTTCGCGTTGGCAGAACACGCGCTGGACAAAACCGGTGATCGTCATCGCCTGCCTCGCCGTGTTCGCCTTTGCGCTCAATCCGCTCGGCTTCCTGCTGTCGTCGATCCCGCTGATGGTACTGCTGTTGCGGCTGGTCGATCCGGTGCGCTGGCAATTGACCATTCCGATCGCGCTGTTGGTGCCGCTCGGCATGTGGTGGATCCTTAAACGCCTCCTGCTGATCCAATTGCCCTCGGGCATCTTCGAAATCGGCTGATCGCACCATGGACACGCTCATCAACGTCGCGCATGGCTTCGGCGTCGCCCTTCAGCCAATCAATCTGATCTATTGTTTCATCGGCGTCTTCATCGGAACGCTGGTCGGCGTGCTGCCCGGCATCGGCCCGATCTCGGCGATGTCGCTGTTGCTCCCGATCACGCTGTCGGGGACGCCGGAATCCGGCATCATCATGATGGCCGGCATCTATTACGGCTCGATGTATGGCGGCTCGACCACCTCGATCCTGGTCAACATTCCCGGCGAGGCCGCTTCCGTCGTCACATGTATCGACGGGCACCAGATGGCGAAACAAGGCCGCGCTGGTCCTGCGCTCGGCATCGCCGCGTTCGGCTCGTTCATCGCCGGCACTTTCGCGTTGATCGCGCTGATGCTGGTGGCGCCAAAACTTGCCAGCGTCGCGATCGCTTTCGGGCCGGCCGAATATTTCAGCCTGATGGTGCTGGGCCTCGTGGTGCTCACCTTCCTGACGCAGGGCTCGATGGCAAAGGCGCTGCTGATGGCCTGCACCGGCGTTGTGCTCGGGCTGATCGGGCTCGACAGCATCACCGCGCAACCGCGCTTGACCTTCGGCCGGGTCGAACTGATCGACGGCATCGGGCTGGTCCCTGTTGTCATGGGTCTGTTCGGTGTCGCCGAGGTGCTGCTCAACACTGAACAAATCATCAAACGCGACATCATCAACACGAAGATCACGCATCTGTTGCCGAGCAGAGCAGACTGGAAGGCCAGCGCGGGCCCGATGTCGCGCGGAACGATCATGGGATTTCTGCTCGGCATCCTGCCGGGCGGCGGGGCGGTGATCTCTTCCTTTGCGTCCTATGCTCTGGAAAAGCGACTGTCCAAGACACCGGAGCGCTTTGGCAACGGCGCGATCGAGGGCGTGGCGGGACCCGAAGCCGCCAACAACGCCGCCGCCGGTGGCGCCTTCATTCCGCTGATGACGCTCGGCATTCCACCGAATGTGGTGATGGCGCTGTTGCTCGGCGCTTTCGTCATTCACGGCCTGCAGCCTGGGCCCTTGATGATCACGCAGAACCCCGGCCTGTTCTGGGGCATCGTCGCCAGCATGTATATCGGCAACCTGATGCTGCTGGTGTTGAACCTGCCGATGATCGGCATGTGGGTCCAGCTCCTCAAGCTGCCCTACAACATCCTGTTTCCCCTGATCATCCTGTTCACCATCATCGGCGTCTATTGCTCAAGCAACAATGTGTTCGACGTCTATGTGATGATCGCGTTCGGCATTATCGGCTATTTCATGCGCAAGCTCGGCTACGAGCCGGCCCCATTGGTGCTGGCCTTCGTGCTGGGACCGATGCTGGAGAACAATCTGCGCAAGTCGCTGATCCTCTCCCAGGGCAATCTGATGACCTTTATCGAACGGCCGATCTCGGCCGCCTGCCTTCTGTTTGCGGTCGTGCTGCTGGTCGGCCCGCTGCTGCCGGCGCTGCGCAAGAAGCGCGAACTGGTCGCGCTGGATGAAGAGGTGTAAGGCAGCGGCGTGCCAACGACCTCTCAGCTCGTCATGCCAGGCCTTGTAGCATCCGCAAGAAGGTGGTGGCCGGGACAAGCCCGGCCATGACGGAGTCACGCCTTCGCCTTCTCACCGAGGTCCCAGAATATCCCTGCCATGATCGCCAGCGCTTCCTCAGTCACCGGCAGCAGGATGTGCTCGTCCGGCGCATGCTGCGAGCAGCCAGGGTAGGAATGCGGCACCCAGATCGTCGGCAGGCCAAACCCCTCGGCGAACACGTCATTCGGCAGCGAGCCGCCAAAGTTCGGCAGGATCGCCGGCGACTTGCCGGTAGTCTCCCTGATCGAGTTCGCAGTCCAATTCACCCAGGGGCTGTCGACATCGGTGCGCGAGGCGGCGAAACGTTGCGTGCCGCTGACTTCCACCATCGGAAAGCCGTTGGCGTGCAAATGCGTGCGCACGGCGTCAATGACCTCTTCGTATTTGGTGCCGACGACGAAGCGGAGCTGCAGCACGGCATTGGCGTGTCCCGGAATGGCGTTGGCTGGCTTCTCGATACTGCCCGACGACATCGCCAGAACCTCCAGCGTATTCCAGGCAAACAGCCGCTCTGCCGGCGATAGCCCCTCCTCGCCCCAATCGGGCGCCAGCGCCGGCTCGTCCGCGGTCGGCTCGATCTTCACATCCGCAAGCGCCGCGCGGACCGCGTTTGAAATGCGCGGCGGTTTGAGCGCGTCGAGCTTCATCCGTCCCTTGCCGTCGACGAGGCTCGCGACGGCGTTGCAAAGGATCGTCGCGGGATTGGCGAGCACGCCGCCCCAATTGCCCGAATGGTGGCCGCCTTCGCGCAAGTTAACATCGAGATGAATGCGGTTGCCGCCGCGGCAGCCGAGGAAGATCGTCGGCCGATCGGCCGAGAGCCGCGGCCCGTCCGACGCCAGGAACAGATCGGCTTTCAGCGCCTCGCGATGGGCTTCGCACACCTGCCGCAGATCGGGCGAGCCGATCTCCTCGCCGGTCTCGATAATGAATTTGGCATTGAAGCCAAGCCTGCCGCCGCGGGTCTCGCGCACCGCGCGCAACGCCGCGAGGTTGATGCTGTGCTGGCCCTTGTTGTCGGCGGTGCCGCGGCCATAGACGCGCTCGTCCTTGGTCGTGACCTGCCACGGGTCGAGATTGTCGCGCCATTCGCCTTCCATGCCGTCGACGACGTCACCATGGCCGTAGGTGAGCACGGTCGGCAGAGAGGGATCCTCACGATAATCCGCCAGCAGATAGGGGCCCTTGCCGGTCGGCGATTCGATCAGGCGGGTGGAGAAGTCGAGCGCGGCGAAGGCCGGCTGGAGGTCGTCCACGAGATAGGCGCGCAACGCCTCGCCGCTGCCGGGATTCTGGCTTTCGGTCCGATAGCCGACCCTGCGGCCGAGTTCGGCGAGAAACGCGCCGGAATGAAGATGCTCGCGTGCCCGCGCAACCGCGTCGGCTCTATCAGCCATGTTTCTTTCCTTTGTTCGCTAACGTGTTGGGGCGCAACCTATCGGGATAAGCCGCCCGCTGGAAGTGGCAGGGCCCGTCGAATGGGCCTTGCTAAACGCAGCGAGGATGCAACAATTTCAGGCAACAGCCCGGCGTTTAACCGGGCAAATGCGCAAGGGAACTGTGCGCTGCGAGGTTCGCGTCATGACAAAACAAATCCGGCTCAACGCCTTCGCCATGAACTGCGTGGCGCATCAATCGCCGGGGCTCTGGACCCATCCGCGCGACCGCACGCTGGACTACAACCGCCTGCCCTATTGGCTCGATCTGGCGAAGACGCTTGAGCGCGGCCGGTTCGACGGACTTTTCCTCGCCGACGTGCTTGGCGTCTATGACGTCTTCGGCAACAGCCCGGACGCTGCCCTGCGCAATGCCGCGCAGACGCCGGCCAACGAGCCGCTGATGCTGATCCCGGCGATGGCAGCGGTGACGCAGAATCTCGGCTTCGGCGTCACCAGCAATCTCTCTTTCGAGCCGCCCTACCCGTTTGCCCGGAGAATGTCGACGCTCGATCATCTCACGGAGGGACGCGTCGGCTGGAACGTGGTGACCGGCTATCTCGACAGTGCCGCCCGCGGCGCCGGCAAGGACAGGCAGACCGCACATGACGACCGCTACGACATCGCTGACGAATATATGGAGCTGGTGTACAAGCTCTGGGAAGGAAGCTGGGAAGACGACGCCGTGCTGCGCGACCGCGCGCGCGGGATTTTTGCCGATCCTTCCAAGGTGCATCGCATTCAGCACGAGGGCCGCAACTACCGGCTCAACGCCATCCATCTTAGCGAGCCGTCGCCGCAGCGAACGCCGGTGCTGTACCAGGCCGGCACCTCGCCGCGCGGTCGAAGGTTCGCCGCCCAACATGCCGAATGCGTATTCATGTCGGGCCCGTCGGCCAAGATCATCGGGCCGCGGGTTGCCGCGATCCGCGCGCTGGCGCAGGAGATCGGCCGCAATCCGGCTGAAATCCTGATGTTCTCCATGATGACGATCATTATCGGCCGCACCGAGGCAGAGGCGAAAGCGAAATACGCCGACTATCGGGCGCACATCGCGACGGAGGGCGCACTGGCCTTGATGTCGGGCTGGATGGGCGTCGATTTCTCGAGCTACGACCTCGACCAGCAAGTGCGCCACGTCCAGAACGACGCCGGCCGCACTGCGCTCGACAACGTCACCCGCGCCGATCCCGACCGGGTCTGGACCGTCCGCGAGGTCGTCGAGCATGTCGGCATCGGCGGCGCGGGGCCGGTCGTGATCGGCACGCCCGAGAAGGTTGCCGACGATATCGAGGCCTGGTTCGAGCAGACCGACGTCGACGGCCTCAACGTCGCGTTCGCCACCTCGCCCGGCGATTTCGAAGATATCGCCGACATGCTGGTGCCGGAGCTGACAAGGCGACGACGGTACAAAAGCGAGTACGCGAAGGGGACGCTGCGAGAGAAGCTGTTCGGAGCGGGACGCGCACGGCTCACCCAGACGCATCCGGCGGCGAGATTTCGCCCGCATGTGCAGGCAGCGGAGTAATTCGTAGGGTGGGCAAAGGCGCACTTGCGCCGTGCCCACCACCTATCCACACCGCGCCTCTGATATGGTGGGCACGCTGCGCTTTACCCACCCTACCGATTTCGACTAATTCACCGAATTGCTTACCACGACCTCGATCAGTTTTGCCCCCGGCCGGCTGAAGGAGGATGACAAGACCGATTTGAGCTGGCCGGGATCGGTGACCTTCGTCGCCTCCAGGCCCAGCGACTTCGCAACGCCCGCAAAATCCACCGGGGGATCCACAAAATCCATGCCGACGTAATGATCGTCGCCATGGAAGGCGAGCAGCCGCTGCTTGATGATGCGGTAGCCGCCATTATTGACGATGACGAACGTCAACGGCAGCTTGTGGTTTGCGGCCGTCCACAGCGACTGGATCGAGTACATCGAGCTGCCGTCGCCGGAATAACACACCACTGGCCGCTGCGGATTGGCGAGGCTGACGCCGACAGACGCCGGCAATCCCCAGCCGATGCCGCCTGAGGCGAGCGCGTGATAGCCGTAGCGGTCGCGATGCGGACGCAGCGCGATGATCTGCCGCGCCGAGGTCAATCCCTCGTCGACCAGGATGGCGTTGTCCGGCATCGCTTCGACCACCTGCAGCGCCAGCCAGTCCGGATCGATCGGCGAAGTATCGGCGTGTCTCGCAATCTGTTCGACCAGCGGCCTGCGCCGCGCCGTCCAATTCTTCGCGGCGAGCGTGTCCAATCCTTGGCTCGCGCGCGCCTGGAGCGTACTGCCGCCGGCGGCCTTTAGAGCCGGCACCAGGGCGCGCAAGGTTTCCCGCACATCGGCCTTGAGCGCGATATCCGCCCCATAGTTCCTGGCGAGGTCGTGGTCGACCAGGCCGATCTGCACGATCGACAATCCGTCCGGCAACGGATCGACTTCGCTGTAGACCGACATCCGCAAGGGATCGCCGCCGAGCGCGATGATGAGATCGTACGGCGACAGTGCGTCACGGGCGATCTTCTGGATGCGCGCCAGCGCACCCATGAAGCACGGGCTTTCCGACAGGAAATGGGCGCCATAGGGCGTCGGCGACTGGTAGGCTGGGCAACCCAGCGTTTCCGCGAGTTGAGCGGCCTCCTGCAGCGCATCGCTTTTCACGATCTCGTCGCCGACAATGATCACCGGCCGCTCTGCCTTGAGAATCCGCGCGGTGAGCGCCTGCAGCGATTCCTCCGATGGTTTGACGCGCGTATCGACGCGGGTCGAGCGGCCAAGCTCGATGCCGGCCTCGGAATTGAGGATATCGCCCGGCAGCGAGATGAACACCGGCCCCGTCGGTGGCGTGGTCGCGATCTTGGCGGCGCGGCGCACGATCCGCGGCAGGTCCTCCAGCCGCGTCACCTCCACCGCCCACTTGACCAAGGGCGCGGCCATCTGCACCAGCGGACCATAAAGCACCGGCTCCGTCAGGCCGTGGCCTTGCTCCTGCTGGCCGGCGGTCAGGATCAGCGGCGTGCCAGTGAAGCTGGCGTTGTAGAGCGAGCCCATCGCGTTGCCGAGACCGGGCGCGACATGGACATTGCAGGCGACGAGCTTGCCGGAGGCGCGGCTGAAGCCGTCGGCCATGGCGACGACCAGGCTTTCCTGCATCGCCATCACATAGGTGAGGTCGGGATGGTCCTTCAGCGCGTGCATGATCGGCAGTTCGGTGGTGCCGGGATTGCCGAACAGATGCGTAACGCCCTCGTCCTTGAGCAGCGCCAGGAATGCCGAACGGCCGGTGATCTTGTTTCTCATAGTCCCTCCCACCCGCCGCTTCGAAGAAGTGCGGGGTGGAAACAGATGACCAAACTTGACGCGTGTAAGCAATGGAGCGCGGTCATGGCTGCTCTGCACAGACATTTTCCGTGTCCCCGACGCCGTGCAGCGCGGCAGTGGTACACTGTGGGACTCAGGCACAAAATCGCGAAAACAACCCCATGCAAAGTAGAATGGGACCCGGCTCGCAGCACTCAGGCAGCTTGCGTCCGAGGCACGAGATGGTCCGTCGTCACGGCCTCATCCCGCTCCAGGCCGTGTACTCATTAAGCGACTGACTGACGTCCGCCCAACCCTCAACAGCGGCGGAATAGCGGACATAGCCCGATGTCGCGGAAGGGCCAAAACCGGACTCATGCGCCGCAGCAGAGTGCGCCTTGATCACCTCATGGGATGGAGGGCTACTCGGGCAACCCCGCCTTCCGAAGCCCCTCAATCAACAGCGTCGCGTTTGATTGTCCGCCCCGGGCGATGAACGCAGATATCGTAGAACCGGGATCGGTCTCAAGCACACGCGCCGCCGCCTCACGCGCCTCGGCGTCGCGTCCGAGGTGGGCGAAAGCGGACGCGAGACAGCGGTACGCTGTCGGATGGGAGGGGTTCTGACGAAGGGCTTTCTTCCCTGCGGCGATGGCCTCGTCAAAGCGACGAAGCTCAATAAAGGCCATCCCCATCCCGGTAAACGACCGGTGTAGCGTCGGGTCTACCGGGCTCATGCGCACGGCGCGTTCGAAGCTCCGGACCGCTTCCTCCGGCAGCCCCGCATTTCGATAGACCCAGCCTCTGCCGCGCCATGCCGTATATGAATTTGGGTTGAGCGCGACCGCGCGATCAGCCATTTCGATTCCACTTTCAATATCGTCGACCATGAACGCCGAGATTATGGCAGCGTACGCTAACGTTTCCGGATCACTGTCGTCGATGCTCAATGCCAGGCGAAGCAGTCGAACTGCTTCCTTGCGGTTGAATTGAGGGTCGTCATAGCCCAAAAGGACCTTAAGCGTATAACAGTTCGCGGCCAGAGCCGCGGCAAAGCCGAACCGAGGGTCCAGCTCCAGAGCGCGATGCGCCAGCCTGAGCGCCTCTGCCAGCCCTTCGCGGGTCGATAGGTAATACTGCGGCAAAGCCCGGAGATAAAAATCATAAGCGGTGAGGTCCTCCGGTCGCCGCCGCGCCGCCAAATCGATTTCTGTTTGAAGCAATCTTGGCTGAATGGCCGAGACGACGGCAACGGTGACTTCGTCCTGGAGAACGAAAATATCCGTGAGGTCACGCTCGAACCTGTCCGCCCAAATGTGTGCGCCAGTAATCGCATCAATCAATTGCCCGGTGATGCGGACTTTCCCCGATGCCTTGCGCACAGACCCCTCAAGGACATAGCGCACGCCAAGCCTGCGTCCGACCTCCTTCACATCGACGGCTTTGTTTTTGAACGTAAAGCTCGAATTTCGGGCGATCACAAACAGCCATTTGAACCGCGAAAGCGCGGTGGTGATCTCCTCAACCATTCCGTCCGCGAAGTATTCCTGCTCGGGATCGCCGCTCATATTGTCAAACGGCAACACGACGATGGAAGGCTTGTCCGGGAGTGGCGGGGCCGCACTTAGCCTATCGATCAGCATGCTGCGCGCTCCGGCGCGAACGGCGTAAGCGCGGACCGGCCTGGAGATGTTCTTGAGCCGCTGTTCGCCCCGGTCCTCGAAGCCAACATCCAGCTTGCCCTCGACCTCGCTGTACACCTTCTCGGAAATCAGGATGCCGCCCGGATCGGCGGTCCCCTCCAGCCGGACCGCAATGTTGATCCCGTCGCCAAAAAGATCGCCGTCAGCTCCAACGATAACCTCCCCGAGATTGACCCCAATACGAAGGTTAAGGGGGCTTCGGCCTGATGCGATGCTTTCCTGTATGTCCACCGCGCATCGCACCGCAGCCGATGGACTTGCGAACTCGGCCAACGCGCCGTCACCCGTTGTCTTGATTAGTCGCCCTTCGTGGCGGGAGAGACCAGGCTCGATCAATTCCCGCTTGAGCCGTTCGAACTCCGCGTAGGTGGCTACCTCAGCGCGCTGCATCAACGCGGAGTAGCCGACCACGTCGGCAGCCAAGATTGCCGCTAATCGCCTATGAACCTGCTGCTCGGTCACAGCGCCCTCCGAACGGCCAGACCAACCACGCCGCTGGGACAAGGAGGAGCTTAGCACTTAGTTGCGGACCTGTGAGCGGTATCGTAGGAGGCTCGATCGCCTCAAGTGGGCATCTTGCCGGGCCGGCCCTGGCACGGCGGCAAAGCGCGTGCGTCAACAGGGGGGTCCGAGTTGGGTCAAAATGCGAATAACTCACCGTGAGCAAACCTAGTCCGCTACACGTCCACGAGCGGACCTCGATGCAACGTGCCGCCACTTCACCTACGGGCCAAAAGGCGACGTCACCGAAACAGTTCCCCACCAGATCAGGCCGATCTGTCAGCTGCTTTCGAATACTTCACGGGCGACGAAGGGGTTTGCGCGGCCTAATCAGGTCTGGCGCTGGTCGAGAGTGCGGTCGACGTCGGCAACTGCCCCGTAGAGGTGCTGCCGCGAGAGCCAATGAAGGTCGTTCATGCGTTGCACGACTCCTACCACAACCGGCACGTGGTGGCGTCGCGCAAGCTGCTCAAGCGAGAAAACGGACCACCAGGCGCGAAAAGCGACTCGCGTCCAAGCGCGCGCGTCCCAGCCGAGCAGGAGGACATCCGGCTCATACCTGCGCACCGCACGATTCAGGTTCCACGGGTACATGACGATGAGGCCCAGGCGCACCGGTCGCGCACCCTCCCACGGAAAGGATCTTGCGACGGCGGCAAAGGCAAACACGACCGAGCGACGGGCCACGTTGCTGGCAACCAGCCTCTCGATGACTCTAGAGACAAGTCCCGTCTCCTTCACCTCCACAAACAGTTCAAGGTCAGTCGGCGAAAGAAGCGACAGTGCCGCATCGAGGGTAAGCGCATTCTCGACATGACGCGGCGGCTCGTGTGACACCACCAATGTGTCGGAATCCGCTGCAAGGCAGACGTCGAATTCGACACCAGATATTCTGCCGTCACGGGCGGCACGTGCGAACGCGGCGAGCGAGTTTTCACCCCGACCCGCGGACCATCCACGATGCGCTATAAGCTTCATGACGAGGTCCGTAAAGCTGCGCGCGCCATGCAATCTCCCCGACGAGAGAAATGTCAATCCGCGGCCACGACGTTGACCCTGATCAGCGTAGGGCCAAAAGGCGACGTCACCGAAACTGCCGGTTTTGGGTCAGTTGCGTCGGTTGGCCCGCGTCTGAACCATGGCCGGTCCACTCCTAGCAACAGACGCTACGTCACAGGTCGGAGTCGTCGCATACGGGCCACAAGCAGACTCCGGCCGCGTCGCAGTCAAGGCTCTACCTTATAATCCAGCCGAACGACAAGTCGCGCAGGGTGTGCATCGTACATCTTTCATCCGAGGCAATTCCGCGACGCGCTCGCCTATATTTGTGATAGACCAATAGCGAAACGCATCAGAGATAACTTCATAGGGAGAATGCAATGCCTAGGACAAAGCTCTCCGTCCCCGATGTAGCTGAGGTCGGCCCCGGTCTGTGGTCAAACGCTATACGCGCCGGCGACATGCTGTTCATCTCCGGCCAAGTAGCACGTCCCTTCGAAGGCGGCACTGAGATAGTTGGAAAAGATGAGTACGAACAAACCAAGCAAATATTTTCACGCATTGATCGCATCATCAATGCGGCCGGGGGAACGATGGACAATCTGGTAAAGATGACGATCTATGTCGTCGATATCAAGAAAAACACCGAGGTCTGGCGAGCGCGCCGCGAGTTCTTCACCGGAGACTTTCCTGCCTCCACGCTTGTAGAAGTGCGGTCTCTTGCGAAACCGGAAGTCTTGGTGGAGATCGAAACCGTCGCCTATCTCGGTAACAGCTGAAGTCCGATTTGGGTCAAGAACGACAAAGCTCAGGGTGAGCATAATAGGTCCGCTTTCGGGTGCATAGCGTCCGCCCCGCTCCTTGGCGGGCCACATTGAGCCGGACTGTCTTGCCGTGATTCAAGCCCCTTATCGCCTTCGTCCAACTCGCATCCATCCGGCTATGGCTGGCTGCGCGTAAACTGCGTACCGTCTTGGTGGCCTCGTCTTCGTATCGTGTGAGACTGGCCTTGCCCTTGGTGATGCGAAAGCGCTTGCGCCAGCTTCCGACATAGGTCGCGTAGGCCGCGCCATGCGCGGGGCGAGCCGCGCCGCCGGAAGATCGAGGCGGAGCATTTTAGCGGTCTTGAGGTTGACGACCAGCGCGTATTTGGTCGGCGCTTGCAATGCGAGCACTTCAAGCAGCCTTGAATGACTAACTTGTAAGCTGACTTTCCGCTGACGACCTCCAATGTTCTGGTCAAATCCGCTTTGGACATTTGGCGCGACTTGGTCTGAACGACGGTGCCGGATAGCGGTAGGGAATGCAGCAATTGATGCTTGGAAAGGGTTACAGTCGCACCGCAATTCAGCCTCGGAGATCGAGCCCTCGCCATGCGCCCCGCCTCCCTGTTGCAAGCTCTTACCACAGCCGGCCTGTTCACGGGTCTGTTCCTCGGATCCAGCCTCATCTCAGATGCATCCGCCGCGACCGCGGGCCACGCCTTGGCTGTCTCTGTCGACGATTTCATTTATATCGACACGTCGAACGAGCCCACCGATCAGACGGCCGTGCATGAAAAGCGATTGCGGACTTTCATGACTGCGCTGCGGGACAACGTCACGGCAGACCGGCGCTTTGAGCTCGTGCCGTCCTCCTGCGCACCAAATTGTCCGACCGACGGACCGGCGTTGCGCGATCGGCTGCGCGCGGCGTCACAGGCCGGCGCGCAGATCCTGATTATCGGCATCGTTCACAAGCTAAGCACGCTGGTGCAGGTTGTGCGGATTGCTACCATCGATACAACAACCCAGCGCGTCGTGTTCAGAAAGTACTTTCAGTTCCGCGGTGACAATGACGAGGCATGGCAGCGGGCGGAACGCTTCGTATCGGAGGAGGTCCGCGACCGGCTGCTTGAAAGTAGATCGCAGCAATAGGCCCCGCGCGTCTGCAATGGGTCAAAATGCGAAGAACTCAAGGTAAGCAAATCTAGTCCGCCATGCCTCATTGAGCGGGCCTCAATGAGGCGGGTCGCCACTTCGTTGATGGGCCACGAACGGACATTCATGTGATGGTTAGGCTACGCTCACGCCTCGAAAACCAATCGAGTTCCGGTGTACGAGCGTAAGAGCTTTGTCGGCATCGCAGCTCGCGCGGTTTCGTAAAAAGGCTCCCCCGTGCAATGCAGCGGAATCACGAAAGTCGGATCGATTTCCTGGAGTGCCTTGACCGTATCTCGAACGTAGTCCTCTTGATAGGGCGCGAGATGAAAGCCCCCGATCACCGCATGAATTTTTTCCACGCCGGAGACGGCTTGAGCTTGCTTGATCGCGTTGACCACGCCGCGATGGCTGCATGAAGTTAGGACGACAAGCCCCCGTCCTTTCAGATTGAACGCCGTCGCGATCTCGTGCTGAAACTGATCCGGTACGACCGGCGCAGTACGTTCCGCCTCGCTGAGGCGCTCGGGATAACAGCCGACGCCGCGGTCGAAACCAATGGTCATTGCGCTCGGTGACAGCACCTTCTCGAAGGTCTTCTGACTGATCTGCCCCGTGGCCACGGCGTGATCCGCAACCAGGGCAGGTTTGTCCGCGACGGTTACGGCGATGTCGGCCGCCTCGAGTGCTTTGCGGTCGATGACGCCGAAGCTGCCCCGCACCGGCGGGCCAGTCCACTCGCGCGCGCAGAAGCATCCTTCGCCGCCGACAAACAGCGGCAGTTTGGGTTTTAGCTTGCCGCTGTGCGCCTGCAAGAAACCAACGAGACCGCCAAAGTGGTCCTGGTGCCCGTGGCTGAGCACAAGTGCGTCGATGGCCGCGGGATCAATGCCAAGAAGATTCGTGTTGTTGAGAAGTGCCTCCGACGTGAAACCGAAATCGACCAGGATATTGCGCGTCTCGTTGCCGCGTCGCGACTCGACCTGCATCGCAAGGCCGAATTCGCTGACCAACGTTCTGCGCGGCGGCTTCTCGCTAAGACCCCAGCCAAAGTGCTGGATATCGAGATTGGGCAGCTTTCTGCTCGGGGCGACAGCGAACTGATAGCTGTCGATCACGATTCGAACTGCCACGCGGTCGAGCTCTGGCAATGATCCAGCGACGGCCTGCGCCCTGACTGGCTTCGAGCTACCGAGTATTGTAGCAAGTATCAGGCTAAAGAGACTGGCGCCTCCGCCGCAGACAAATTCTCGCCGCCCAACCTCGTCGCAGAAGAACTGCCGCCGAGGCGCCTGAGCAGCACCTGTTTGTGATAGCGCGATTGAAGCTGAGGTGTAATCGATAGCCATTGCTAACCTCCCGTTCTGCCAACCACGAGGCCATAAACAGAAGGCGCGGGACCGCACGGGTTCGTCCGGAAGGTCGGGCGTCTCAAGTCAAATATGATCCTACCGACTAACTGCTCCGTCAAGAAGAATGCCGGCCTTAGCTCTGGCTTCTCGATCTGGCAAAGCTACTTCCCTTTCCGACGGGTCGATTCGAGTAGCGGCTCGCGACATGTCCGGTTGGGGTCAGGCTGCGACATCACGGCATCATCCGGCGACTTCCGCTCTACCCCCGACCACGGGCATTGACCACGGCGTTCGAAAGGTCGTTTAAGGCCCCAAAAGGCGACGAATCAGACATCCTGACGCGATCAGATTGGAGCTGTCTCCATGTATGTTCTCGCTGACCGAGTGAAGCAGGATCCGGTTCGTCGTTGGTCGCTGCCGGAGCGAGTCTTCTTTGCTTGTGGGGCGTGCCATATCCTCGCCCATGCTTTTCTGAAGGCGAATCCGAGGTCCGGCTTTGCTCCGCTCTGGATCAAGCCGTCAAAGGGTTTCACTGGCAATCACATCGTGGTGGTGCGCGACGATATGGCGTTCGACTATCATGGTTTTTCAAGTTGGAGCCGTTTGCTCGGGCACATGGAAGCGAAAGCGAACCGCTGGTGGCCCGGTTGGTCTGCTCAGTTGATTTTCCTCCCAATGGACGTTCTGATCTCGGAGTCAAAGTCACGCGAGTACGATGGTCTGTGGCTTCGAGAGCCCAAGCAGTTCTTGCATGACGCCATGCCCAGAGCTGAGCAATTCCTGCTCCGATTCCCTCGTCCGCCAGAATGACCGCAATGGGTCATTCGCGTCGGTTTGGCAGGACCACGGCGACTCCGGTCTACCCCGATGAACGGACATTTGCAGGCTAGGCGAGCATGTCTGAAAGGTGCCGATATTGTTGCAAAGTCGAAAATCGTTCAGCTCCTAAAATCTCGTGAAGGCGGATCTTTGGACTTCTCTGCTGCTGCACCGCTTTTCAACACCGCTACGAAGGTCCGTGATCGATCTTGGATGAACTGATTTGGTCCTTCACGTCGCCGGGCGTAAGATGCATTCACGGGCTCTAAGAATTTTCGTTCGCTACCCCAAAAAGATTTTTGCAACAATATCTGCCAGGAGGAGATATTCCGATCGGACAAACCCTATTCTGCTCGATCAGGATTCCCCTTGAGTTTAAAGGATCCGAAGAATTTATCTTTCTTTTCCGCCACCACGTCGCGATACGCATTGGGGTATTCAATCGTTAGTATGTGGAGCGTACCTTTCATCCTGATGTAGCGGAAATGCGCAGTCGTTGCCGTGTTGGCGACTGAGAAGAACAGATTATCGACTTCATCGTTAGTATTGCGGCTTACATCAGACACTTTGTTAGCCGGATTGGATGAGAAAGATTTGGGGATCGCCGCGAGGTCGACAGGCGTCTTTGCACTTGCCGGCAGTTCAACCGCTGTAAACTTGATTCCCTCAGAACTCTTGCCGCCGACGACATGGCTCACTTCGTCCGTGCCCGGGTCGCGAGTTGTGAAATCGTTGAAGGGAATTGGCAGGAGGATTGAGAACGAGCCTTTGCTCGAAACAGCCGGATACCATCCTGAGCCATCAGCTATGTTAACGCCGACACGATGCATTTCAAGTTTCGGTTCTGCAGTCGCGGATGTAGAGACTATGAGCGCCAGCGAAAGGACACTCGCGAGCAGCCGCAGAATGTGGATGGGCATGGATGGTCTCCTGCCGTTGCTGTCGGCAGGGAATGTCCGTTGTTTGTTGAAAGAAAGGCATGGCGGCGCCGCTGGCAGCTCGCGCCGCGCGTCTGTGGTTCTGGTGCAACAACTAGACCTCGCGAACTAAAGCCTTGAAAGAGCGTCGGCCGATGAGCGCGCATCGTCGCGACAACAGCGTCCGTTCCGGGATCAGTAACGGACATCGATACTTGCGGTGTCACTATGGCGGCCCTGCCTTGCGGACTCCTTCGATATACAACTGCGAACGCCCTCCGAAGCCAGGATTGTCCTTGCCGATATGGCCAAGGGCGGCGACTCTGGTCGTCACCAGAACTTCCACCACCGTCTCTTCTGCAGCGCGCTCGTATCCACCTGGAAACCGTCGAAGATGCACGAGCTCTCATGCGCTGCGATCATCGCGACGTCGACCAGTTCAAGAAAAGCCTCTTTGCTCAGGTGGACAGGAGGAGAGATGATGTGTACCGAGAGCCGTCCGAGAGGATTGTCACTGTTCGCGATCTCGCGTTCCCAGCGCGGGAAGGCAGCTACAAGAGCGGTCACGTGCGCGTCGCTTTTAGCGAAGAAATAGCATTCGATGCGCCCCGGTGTGCCGTCTCTCACGCCTTGTTCTTTCAGCGTTGACCACAAACCCGCGGTAAGCGCACGTTGGCTCTCTAGTTCGCGCAGATCGACGCTTTCAATTCCTCGTAATTCCGTCATTCAACTACTACCATTAGGGAAGGTTTGCCAACCGAGTGCTGGAGTGCGGCGCGATACGAACACGGATTGCCGTTGAATTTTGTTGAGTATCCGCAAGACGTGCAAAGATAGTAATCTGGAGTTTTTTGAGGTTATCCGCAGCGGCGCAACCGACATTTATGCCTTCGCCGAGAAGGTGACTAGACGAAGGCGACTCCCAGCGTAGCGTCGGCCGTGGAGTTTAGTGACCTCTAGCCGGTCTGCCGACCTCACCTTTTCGAACTATCATTGTAGGCAAGCGCGGCGCAGTCGGCATGTCCGAAGTGGGTCAAGAACGACAAAGCTCAGGGTGAGCATAATAGGTCCGCTTTCGGGTGCATAGCGTCCGACCCGCTCCTTGGCGGGCCACATTGAGCCGGACTGTCTTGCCGTGATTCAAGCCCCTTATCGTCTTCGTCCAGCTCGCATCCATCCGCTATGGCTGGCTGCGCGTCGTGGGTCCACGCTCTAGACCATCCCTTCACGGTCCGCGCGCTTCTTCTTTTTCGAGCGCTGCCAGACCACGCCGGGATATCCCTTCAGCGGCACCAGCGGTTCACCGGTATAGGCCCACTCCTGCAATTCCTCGATCGCGATGTGATAGAGCGGCTGGCGGCCGGTGCGGCCGGAGAACAGCGCGCGGGGGATGTTGACCATGTGCGGCGAGCGCGGACGCTCATAGACAACAGGCGTGCCGCAATTGGAGCAAAAACTGCGTACCGTCTTGTTGGCCTCGTCTTCGTATCGTGTGAGACTGGCCTTGCCCTTGGTGATGCGAAAGCGCTTGCGCCAGCTTCCGACATAGGTCGCGTAGGCCGCGCCATGGGCGCGGCGGCTCGACGGCGAATGATCGTGCCAGGCCCAGCGCGCCGGCACGTCGATCTCGAAGGCGACCTTGCCGCACAGGCATTGGCCCGCGGCGGGTTTGCCGAGGGATACCGCCTTGGTTTTCTTTTTCTCTAATTCCTCTTCTGGAAACATTCTGTGCTGCCTCTTCTCGTCATTGCGAGGAGCCACCCGGTCGGCGCGAAGCGCCGCCGGATGACAGGCTCCGCGACGAAGCAATCCATCTATCCGCTCGTTGAGGCATGGATTGCTTCGCTTCGCTCGCAATGACGCCTGTGGCTCACGCCTGCTCCAGCTCGTTGTGCTCCGGATAATCCGTATAGCCTGTCACATCGCCGCCGTAGAACGTCGCGCGGTTATAGGGCGTCAGCGGAAAGCCGCGCTGCAGCCTGCGCGGCAGGTCCGGATTCGAAATGAAGATGCGGCCGAAAGCGACCGCGTCGGCATGGCCATCCCTGATCGCCGCATCGGCGGTCTCGCCGGTGAAGCCGCCGGCCGTGATCAGCACGCCCTTCCAGATCGGGCGGAACAGCACCATCGCCGACGGCACGTTCTGGTGGTTGACCTCGGCGCGGCCGGCGCCAGAGGAGCGCGGCTCGATGAAATGCAGGTAGGCAAGGCCAAGCGGATTGAGCTGCTCGACGGCATACGTGTAGAGCGGCATCGGGTCCGGCTCGCCGCTGCCGTTGGCGACACCATAGGGCGACAGCCGCACGCCGACGCGGTCGGCCCCCCACACTTCGACCACGGCCCTGGTCACCTCCATCAGGAAGCGCACGCGGTTCGAAATCGAGCCGCCATACTGATCGGTGCGCAGGTTGGTGTGCGACTGCAGGAACTGCTCGATCAGATAGCCGTTGGCGCCGTGCACCTCGACGCCGTCGAAGCCGGCGGCAAGCGCGTTCTTCGCGGCCTGACGATAGGCGTCGATCACGCCAGGAATTTCCGACGTCTCAAGCGCGCGCGGCGTCTCGTAGGGCACTGCCTTGCCGTCTGCCGTGCCCGTCTTCAGGTCGGCGATCGGCACCGCCGATGGCGCGACCGGCAACACGCCGCCCGGCTGGAAGGAGGAATGCGAGACGCGCCCGACATGCCAGAGCTGCAGGAAGATGATTCCGCCCTTGGCGTGAACGGCATCGACCACCTCGCGCCAGCCTTTGATCTGCGCTTCCGTATAGATTCCGGGAACGCCGGGGCTGCCGAAGCCCGTCGCCATCACGGGCGAGGCTTCGGCGATGAGCAATCCGCCCGGCGTCGCGCGCTGCGCATAATATTCCGCATTCAGCGGCCGCGGCGCGAGGCTCGGCTTCGCCGCCCGCATCCGCGTCAACGGCGCCAACGCGAGACGATGATTGAGCCGATAGGGGCCGACCTTGAGCGGCGAAAACAACGATGGATAATTCATGTCTCTTCCAGAACTCCGTGTTGATACGAATATGTAACCGCTTCAGCTTGTTCGTAAAAGGTTCAGGACAACGGCGGCCGAAGCCGCCGCCATCGCATCCACCGATCTGAAGCGTCTCAGGCCGTCTTGATCCAGACCGCCTTGACGTTGAGATATTCCTCGACGTGCTGCTTGCCGGACTCGCGGCCGTAGCCGCTCATCTTGTAGCCGCCGAACGGCACGGCCGGATCCATCGCCTGATAGCAGTTGACCCAGACCGAGCCGGCGCGCAGCGCCTTCGCGACCTGGTGCGCCTTGCTGACATTGGTGGTCCAGACGCCGCTGCCCAAGCCGAAGGTGGTGGCATTGGCGCGCTTGACCAGCTCGTCGGTATCCTTGAAGGAGATCGCCGAGATCACCGGGCCGAAGATTTCCTCCTGCGCGATCCGCATATTGTCCTGCACGTTGGCGAACACGGTCGGCTGCACGAAGAAGCCCTTCGAGAGCGCGCCTTCGGTCAGGCGGCCGCCGCCGGCCACCGCTTTGGCGCCTTCCTTCTGGCCGATGTCGAGGTAACCAGCGACGCGGTCCATCTGCTGCTGCGAGACCAACGGCCCGATCTGCGTGCCCGGATCGAGGCCGTTACCGACCTGCAGCTTCTTGCCGAACTCGGCGACGCGGCCGACGAATTCGTCATAGACGTTCTCTTCGACGAACAACCGCGTACCCGCGCTGCAGATCTGCCCGGAATTGGCAAACACCGCCATCGCGGCGCCCGGCACCGCCGCGTCAAGATCGGCATCGGCGAACACGATATCGGGCGACTTGCCGCCGAGTTCGAGCGACACGCGCTTGAGGTTGCCGGCGGAGGCGCGGATGATCGATTGCCCCGTGACGTGCGAGCCGGTGAAGGCGACCTTGTCGACATCGGGATGCGACGCCAGCGCCGCGCCGGCGGTCTCGCCATAGCCGGGCACGACGTTGACGACGCCAGGCGGGACGCCGGCTTCCATGCAGAGTTCGGCAAGCCGCAGCGAAGTCAGCGGCGCTTCCTCGGCGGGCTTCAACACCACAGTGCAGCCGGTTGCGATCGCGGGACCGATCTTCCAGACGGTCGCAGCGAGCGGGCCGTTCCAGGGGATGATCGCCCCGACCACCCCGACCGGCTCCTTCAGCGTGTAAGAAAAGATATCGCCGGGCAACGAGTTCTCGATGGTCTCGCCGTGCAGCGCCGTCGCCTGCCCGGCGTAATAGCGGAGCATGCCGAGCACGCGCAGCTTGTTGCCGCGGGTGCGGCTGATCGGCGCGCCCATGTCCATCGTGTCGAGCTGCGACAGCTCCTCGAAATTCTTCTCGACGAGATAGGCGAGCTTCAGCAACAGGCCTTGCCGCTCATACGGCTTGACCTTGCTCCACGGTCCCTCGAAGGCGCGGCGGGCCGCCGCCACGGCGCGGTTGATGTCCTCCGCGTCACCTTCGGCGACGGTCGCGAGCAATTCGCCGGTCGCCGGATTGTGGGTCTCGAACTGCTTGCCGGAGGCGGCGTCGACCCACTGGCCGTCGATCAGCATCCTCTTGTAGGAACCATCCGCGTAAGGATGGCGCGTGATCGGAATCGCCTGCGTGACTGCCATGACTACACTCCCTTGAAGTCGGTTGGAATTTTGTGCCGCTATGTTTGCACATCTATGACCGTGGCATGAACCGTAATGCGGCCGAAGGATTGCGGAAAGCAGCCGATGCGAAAGCCTCCCATGCCCGTTCGTACATGGTAGCCTAAGGCGTCGGCCTGCGAATACATACCTCAACTGTCCGGAGAATGACGATGCCCCATCCCGCGATGTCGCCAAATCATGTTGCCGTGATCACGGGAGGCGCCTCCGGCATCGGGCTCGCCGCCGCGATGCGTTTCGCCGGCTGCGGCATGAAGGTGTGCATCGCCGACATCGGCGCCGAGCGCCTCGCCGAGGCCGCGGCCAGACTGGCAGCCGTCGCCAAAGGCGGCGCGGCCGACATCATGACGGCATCGGTCGACGTCAGCCGCTTCGATGAGGTTGCGGGCCTGGAAGCCGCGGTGCAAAAGCGGTTCGGCGGTACCGACATCCTGATGAACAATGCCGGCATTGGCCCCGACAGCAACAGTTTTGGTCCGCTGGAGAGCTGGCAGCGCATTCTCGCGGTGAACCTGTGGGGCGTCATTCACGGCACGCAAGTTTTCGTGCCTCACATGGTCGAACGCGGACGGCCCGGCCTCGTGATCAACACCGGCTCCAAGCAAGGCATCACGACGCCGCCCGGCAATCCCGCCTACAACGTCTCGAAGGCCGGCGTCAAAGCGCAGACGGAGGCGCTGCAACACGAATTGCGGAACCTGCCGGGCTGCAAGATCAGCGCGCATCTGATGATCCCCGGCCACGTCTTCACTCCCCTGACCGCGCGCGGCCGCACCGAGAAGCCGCCCGGCGCCTGGACGCCGGAGCAAACGATCGATTTCATGATCGAACGCGTCGATGCCGGCGACTTCTACATCCTCTGTCCGGACGATGACGTGCCACGGCAACTCGACGAGCGGCGCATGCTGTGGGCGATTGGCGATATCGTGGAGAACCGCCCCGCGCTGTCGCGCTGGCATCCGGATTATGCGGAGGCGTTCGCCAGGTTTGTGAAGGGATAACAAGCGTCGCGCTGCTGCCGCCTCAACAAAGGTGCGTTCCCTCCCCCCTTGCGGGGGAGGAAGCTGACCGTCTGCGTGGCGATAGTGTGGACAACTGCAAAACTCTACAGCGTTACCTGCTTGTCGCCGCATTGCTTGCAGACGTATTTGACGCGGGTCGCGCCCTTCTCGGCCTGGACGCGGTTCGGCGCGCCGCATTTGCCGCAGACCGCCTCGATCCTGGTCTGTCCTTGCTTCACGACGATGGTCTTCTTTTGCATCGTCTCGCGGATCAGGCGCTCGGCCTCCTCACGCATCGCTTGCTTCGACATTGGCCTGCCCTATCATGAAATCGCTACGGCGGCGTCTTATCACAGTCACGATGAATTTCGTACGTCGTCGCGCGTGAAAAATCTCGTGACTGAATATCACGTCGCCTCCGGCGTCAGCGCCAGCAGGCGCCGCAGCAGGGCCAGCGCGGTTTCCGTGGCCGGATCGGCCGAAACCACGGGAACTGCCAGTGTGATGACGTCGATCGGATCGTGCGATAGCACGATGAGGTGCGTTGCGCTGTTGGCCGCCAGCAGCGACACCACACGTTCGACGGCCGGATCGGACGATGTCAGGCCCCACGGCGCATCGGGCCGGCGCAGCACACGCCGGGTCGAGAGAAAATCACGCAGCAGTTGCGGATCGAAGCTCGAGAGTTCGCTCTCCCGATAACGCCGGGCACTCTCGAAGATCGGATGACGCGCGAGTTCCGCGATCAGCGCGTCGCGCGTTCTGGCTGGCGAGGCCGCGACGGAGTTGAGAACACCGGGCACCTGGGATTCGAAGTGGGCGCGCAGCGCGTCCACCATCAGCCCGATGGTGAGAACGCCCGTGATCGCTATCGCACAGAATCGCATGACCTGCGCCGCATCGGCGTCCGGCGCAACAAACGCCGCGGCAGTACCGAGAAGGGCCGAACTCGACAGCCGCAATGCCGTCATCATCAACGCCTGACGCTGCGTCTCCGCACCGCGTTCCGCGATCAATATCGCGGTAACGACGAGCAATGCTCCCAATGCCCCGAGCCTGACCGGGATATCCGGAAACAGCACCCTGAAATCGGTGACGATGAAGGGAATGACCAGGATGGCGCCGACGGCGAGACGGCTAACGATGCGATTCTCTGATACCATCAGCGTCGCCCGGTCACGGGTCGCAAGCAACCAGGCGCAGATGGCGAAGCCGCCAAGCTGAAACAACGCGAGCAGGATGGCGGCGGGCATCGCGAGGGTTTCCAACCCGGCAGCGCCGGCGAGACCGAGCGCGATACCGCCGCTCAGAAGCGCGATCTTGGCCAGGCGCGGGGCATGACGCCGCAGGATACCTTCAGTAACGATCAATGCGCCGAGCGGGATCAGCGCGGCCGGAATTGCCGACAGGTTGTTGAGCCCCGCGCTGCCGCTCCACCAAGCCGTGCCCCGCGCCAGGAACAGCAGCGCGATAATGCCAAGAGCGACCAGGAGACGCCGCGTCAGCGGGCCCTTGGGATCGCGCCGGTGCAGCGTGATCATGGCGACGCCAAGCCCGATCGCGCCGCAGAGATTGACGATGGAATCGGCGATCATGCCAGATGACATTTCACCTGGTGTCATCGGCCGTTCCCTCGCCACGGCCGCAAGCTGCCGAACGGACGCGTATCGTCGAGCCAGTAAACCACCGGCAGTATCAGCCGCTGCAACGCCAGCACGACGGAGGCCGCGAGCAGCGCCGGCAATGAACCGGCCGGCACATCCCGCTGGACGTAGCGGCGGGCACCGGAAAGGTCGACGCGGCCGAGCTGCAGGACGTCGTCGCCCCTGGCGTAATCGAGCTCGCGCGCGCACCAGGCGTTGTATTGTTCGCCGCGATGTTTGGGTGCGGCTTCGAACGTTTTCTTCAGCGCGTCCGATCCACCGGTATAGGCATTGGTGATGACAAACCGCGCCTCGTCAAACCCGGCATTCTCACCCACGCCGAACACGGCGCGATGACGGGACATGATGCCGCGTGCCAGTTGCAGATGCGCAAAGCTCTGGCGTGAGTCCGGATGGGGCGACGGAAAGACATCCGAAAAGGTCTGGCTGACCATGCCGACGACCGACGGCACCTGGGTGACGTTCGATATCCATTTCGGACGCAGGCCGTCGCGGGCAAACAGAACGAGCGCCGTCAGGCCGTACAGCACCCAGGAGAGCCCCTGCCCCCGCTCATCGGGATCGACCATGACGAGGCCGAGATGCGTGACCTCCACCGGCTCGCCGTCGAGTTCCACCTTCATGACCGACAGCGCGTTGAAGGCAATCGGCCGGCCCGTTGCTTGCTCCGAGATCAGCGTGACGATGGCGCGCGACAGCCGTTCGCGCTCGCCGGAGAATATTCCGTAGGTGAGGCTCTCCTTCGGCAGTGTCTTGGCCGCCACGACGCGCAGTTGCGAGACCAGCTCGTCGAGCTCGGCTTCGGAAAGCGACAGGCCGGGGGCCTCGACGATTCGCGTGATCAGCCCGGTATGGGTGCGCAGGGTGAGATCGATGGTGGGCTGGCGCAGTGCCTTCAGCCAAAAGAGGCCATATCCGCCCAGACGCGTAGCGGCGGAGCGCACCTGCCCCAAGGCGTGACGGATCGCCGAATTGTCGCTCCAGACAGACGCCATGCCGCTTTCCCGCTCGGGGGCGGATTTATGCGCCGGGGCCCGTTAAGGAGCCATGAGCGCGATATGTTGCGATTGCCGCAGGGTAAACGACGCATTGAACGGCGGCATCAAATAATTCGTGACAGGAAACGGCGGTGCGGATGCTGGCCAGGTCAAGCCTTCCTGCGACGGTAATAGTACGTGAGCAGCGAGCACGCACCTGTATTGAGCGCTCCGATGACTGCGATTGGAATCAGCGTGTGCAGCGGCGGCGTCATCTGGCCCCCCAATTGGGCTGCCAGGAAAAGAACGAGACCGACGGCAACGGCCGCCCCGACGATCGCGGTCAAGGGCGCCCTCAAGGAAATTGGCGCAGCCCAAGCCAGGACTCCATCAACGATACCGGTGATCGCACATACAACCAGACTGAACAAAAACGCTATCGAGACGCCGAAAAGATCGGCGGCGTATCCGCGGATCGCAATGGCCACCACTGAAAAGGCTATGAGCACTCCGAGGGCGGGACCCAGCAACACGAATACGAGCGCTCTTTGCAGCGAAGTCGGATGCCCACGGCCGTCGTCATTTTCAGGAGGAGGCACGGACATTCCCTTTCAGTTTGCTTTGTCCGGTAGCGAGTTGCTGTTTCTGGTGAGGGCGAAGGCGGACAAGCGAACGACGGATGCCGTAACATCCGCCGTCCGCCCTCGCCAGCACCGCGCCACAGGTTACGCGGCTTTGGAAACTTCCATCAGCAGCCGTTCAGCCTTGGCGTCCTCAATACGGTTCACCAGCTTGCCGCTCTCGTGCATGTCGCGCACGGTCTTGGTCAGGGTGACGCAGGACTGCACCAGCATCACGATGCCCATTGCGAGATAGCCCTTGATCCAGAGATCGAGCGGCAGGAAGAACACGCCGACGGCGACCATGAAGGCCGAGGCGGCGAACGAAATGTAGGTGAAGGTAACCCAGGCACCGCTGTGGGGTTGGACGTTCTGGTTCATGATAATCTCCTGTTGGTATGGGTTTTAATCGATCGGGTTCAGTGTCAGGCAGCTTGCGTGCGTTTGGCATTCAACCGCGCGAGCACGTCGTCCGCGGTTGATTTCAGGCGTGGCCCAAAGCCCTGTTCGGCGAGCTTTTCGGCGGTCGCCAGCGGGCCGCTGGCGGCATCGAGCTCGATCAAGGCGTCGGCGGCGGCCTGGGCCTCGATCTGGCGCTCACGCAGCCGCTTGAGCGTGTTCTCCGCTTCCGGCAGTGTGGATTCGTAAGGGCGCGCGACTTCGACGCCGCCCCTTCGCAGCGCGCGAACTGCTTCCGACGCGCGAGCGATGCGACGGCCGCGATCAAGCTCGGTAATCCGCGCCTCGGCGTTGGAGACCTGGCGCTTCATGCGCGTGATTTCAGACGCAAACAGCGTCCGCGCGGTCATCGCGGCATCGCGGTCGGCCTCGAGATTGGCGATTGCCTGCGCCGCTTCGCGGGCGAGGTCTTCCCTTCCGCCATCGAGCGCGGCGGTGGCGCGGACTTCGAGGTCGGCGATACGGGCGTTGGTGGCGTCGAGACGGCGACCCTCCTGCTGGTCGCCCGCGATCGCCAGCGCCAGCGAGCGCTTGGAACGTTCGACCGCCGCGGCGGCGTCGCGCATCTGCTGGTCGAGAATGAGCAGCGCCGCGCGGTCTTCCAGTTCTTCTCCCGCGGCAGCCACGCTGCCCCGGAAAAGCGTCAAAACAGTTTTGAACATTGGTGGCTCCCTGTGTTATGAGCATTGCTCATGAAAGGTTTGTAGCATAGTTTGAGCGTTGCTCAAGAATTATTTTGAGCATCGCTCAAGATTGGAAGAAAATGTCTAAAGCATTGGAAAGACGAGCAAAACTCCGGGAATCCCTGATCGAAGCCGCGGAGCGACGGATTGCCGCAGGGGGTCTGGCGGGGCTGAAAACGCGCGATCTGGCGCGGGACATCAGCATCGCCAACGGCGCGGTCTACAATCTCGTCGAAGACGTGGACGAATTGATCCTGCGGGTCGGGTCGCGCACGTTGGCGCGGCTCGACGCCACGCTCACGGCTGCCGAAGCCGATGGGCCGCCCTCCCCTCGTGAAACGCTGGTCCGCATCGCGGTCGCCTATTGCGATTTCGCCGCCGAGAATCTCGAACTGTGGCGCGCGCTGTTCGAGCATCGGATGGCGCCGGGCAAGCCGGTGCCGGATTGGGCGATCAGCGAACAGATGAATCTATTCCGACACATCTATCAGCCGCTGGCCGAACTCTTTCCGGAGCGTACGCCGGACGAACTCGGCGTGACCGCACGCAGTCTGTTCTCCGCCGTGCACGGCATGGTGCTGCTCGGGCTCGAGCAGAAACTGATCGCGGTGCCGGTCGAGGCGTTGCGCAAGGAAATTGCGACCATCGTGCGCGCGATGGTCGATGGGCTGACCGGCAAGCCTGGTTAGATCTCGAAGAGAATGTAACGGTCAGTCGCGGTCGTGCTCCGGCAGGCGTTTCCAGGGGTCTTCGCCTCTCGGGGGCTCACCAGGGCCGTAGTTCTCGACGATCAAATCTTCGAGCCAGATCGCGCCGTGCGGACTGGCGACGCGCTTCGAGCGCAATGCGTTGGTCCAGTTGCACACCTCGGGTTGATAGTACACATAGCGACTGCTCTTCGCCACGATCGCGAAGAAGAGGTAGGCGCGGCCCGGTTCGAAGTAAAATTCGCAATCCATGTCCTTGTAGACATCCAGCAGCTTGACGCGGGCGGCTAGTTTGTCGGCCCCTTTCCAAACTCGATCGACGTCCACGGTCCAGGTATGGTCCTTCACTTCCGTCACCCTGCCGGTGAAGACGTATTGAGTGCGTGCGAAGCCCTGGGCAGGCGAGATTGAGTCGCACGCGCAGGCATGCGCGACGTCGGCTCCCGCCGCCGACAGACACAGCAATCCGACAAGCCACGCGAGAACCTTCAAGGGCGACCGGCACAACATGTGATGAGTCAAATCCACCTCCCTGCGAAAGGAGTTCAGAAACGTAGGGTGGCCAAAGCCACCGAGTCGCGCGAATGCGTGCCCGGCGACGAGCGCAAGGGCGCTCGCGGAGTGATGACAGGCTCCGCGTGCCCACCATCACGAGCGGAGTCATCGACGGTGGGCACGGCGCAACTGCGCCTTTGCCCACCCCCCAGAGCATCACGTCTCGATGATGACGTAGCTGTCCTCGACTTGCACCGGAAACGTCTCGGCCACATAAGGCCCCTTCTGCAGCTCCTCGCCGCTTTCGACCGCGACCGGATAGGAGCGCACCTTCACCCGCTTCGGATCGAACCAGGACTGGCCGTTGCGCATATCGAATTCCCAGCCGTGCCACGGGCAGCGCAAGAGCTCGCCGACGCGGGAGCGCTCATACACGCCGGGCCTCCGGCGAGGTCAGGCGCGCGACGCAGGCGGCCTTTGCCAGCGGCGCGCCCTCGTGCGGGCAGCGATTGAGCAGCGCGAAGAATTCGCCGTTGACGTGGAACACGACGATGTCGCGGCCCTCGACGCCGAACACCTTGTTGCCGCCGGGCGGGATATCGGACGTGCGGGCGACGATGTGGCGGGCCATGTGATCCTGTCGTTTCCTAAAGCTTGTAGAGGGCGCGCGCATTGCCATTAAAAATCTTGCGGCGCTCGGTTTCGGTCAGCGGCGTCTTGAACGCATAACGCGGATCGTCGAAATCCCAGTGCGGGTAGTCCGACGAGAACAGCAGGCGATCGGCGCCGACCCATTCGATCAGCGAGCGCAGATGTTTTGCTTCGTCCGGCTCGTCGATCGGCTGCGTCGTGAACCAGAAATGCTCCTTCACATATTCGGACGGACGGCGCTTGAGATGCGGCACCTCGCTGCGGAACGCCTCAAAGTGCCGGTCCATGCGCCAGGTGGCGGATGGAATCCAGCCGAAGCCGCCTTCAATGAAGACGATCTTCAAGTTCGGGAAACGCTCTGGCACGCCTTCGAGCACGAGGCTGGTGAGCTGCGCGGCCATGGTGTGCGCGTTCGACTGGTGCTCCTCGACGTAATACGACGGCCAACCGCCGCCGGTCGGCGCATGCCCGCCATAGCCGCCGACATGAATGCCGAGCGGCAGGCCGAGCTCCTGCGCGCGGGCATAGATCGGCCAGTAGCGGCGGCGGCCGAGCGGCTCGTTGGCGCGCGGGCAGACGTTGATCTGCACATAACGGCCGATCTTGGCGCAGCGCTCGATCTCGGAGATCGCGAATTGTGTGTCGTCCTGACCCGCGAGGATCGACGCTTTCAGCCGCGGCTCGCGATCGGACCAGAACGCGAGCTGCCAGTCGTTGATGGCACGCTGGATCGCGGCGCCGAATTCCAGATTCTGCTGGGAGAAGATGAAGAGGTCGAGCACCTGCAAGATGCCGTACTCGATATCGAGCGGATCGAGATGCTGCTTGCGCATGAAATCGAGATCGGAGCCCGGCGGCCCGCCGGTCGGCGGCCAGGCATCGCGGCGCGCGATCAGCGGCGAGGAACGCGGATAGGGCGTGGTGCCGATATAGGGCGTGCGCAGATGACTGCCGTAGGTGCGCAAATGCTCCTGCCAGCGCTTCGGCATGAACTGCTCGATATCGGCATGCGCATGAATGCTGGGATGCACGTCGCAATCGATGATGCGCAGCCGGCTTTGGGCGGCGGCTTCTTCGGCGAGGATGGGACGGTCGATGACGTCACTCATGCGATCCTCCGTGTGTGTTCAAATTCACGCGGCGAGCTTCAGTCGCGGAAAGGTCTCTAACGGATTGTCGGCACACATACGCGAGACGATGCTATCAGGCAGATGCGGCGGCATCGGATCGTCGCCGTCGAACTGCCAGTGCGGATAATCGGATGCGAACAGGAACATCTTGTCGGAGCCGATCTGCTCGATGACGTCGGCAACGCCGGCCGCATCGGGCGGACCGTCGAACGGCTGCATGGTAACGCGGACATGGTCGCGGATGATCACGGCCGGCTCGCGCTCGACCCAGGGCACCTCGACGCGGACGCCGCGCCAGGTCTTGTTGGCGCGCCACATGAAGGCCGGCAGCCAGCTCACGCCCGACTCCATCAGCACGACCTTGAGATCGGGGAATTTGCCGAACACGCCTTCGTAGATCAGGCTCAGCACCTGGGCCTGGAATGCCTGCGCTTCGGCCAGATAATATTCGTAGCGATAGGACGGCCAGCCGATCGAACTCGGCGCGGTGCGATAGGCGCTGCCGGCGTGGATCGCGACCGGAAGTTTGTGTTTTGCGGCGGCCTGCCAGACCGGCCAGTAATGCCGGCGTCCGAGCAGCGTTTCGCCCTGCGCCAGCACCAGCACGGAGACGAAGCGATTGTCGCTGGCTCTGCGCTCGATTTCTTCCACCGCCAGATCCGGCGCCTGCAAGGGCAACACGATCGAGGCGCTCAGCCTTGAATCCTTCGAAAGCCATTCGGCTGCGATCCAGTCGTTGATCGCCTTGCAGAAACCGGCCGCCATGTAAGGATCGAACACCGCCTGTGCGCCATAGACCACGTTGCAGATCGCATGGCTTGAACCGAGCTGGCCGAACGCGCCGCGCTGCACCATCTCGAGATCGCTGCCCGGCTTGCCATTGGCCGGCCGCCAGTCGGCGCGGCCGGTGAACGGCATGTTGGGGGGATAGGAGTTGAGATCGAGGCCGTCGATGGCGCGGCTGACGACCTGCTCTTTCCAGTGATCGTCGAGATAAGGCAACAGCGTGGTGCGGGTGCCGCCCAGGGCGGGATGGATGTCGCAGTCGATCCGCATGGCCGCCATCAGGGTTCCTCGGATATTCGTCACCGCGATCTTGGTGTCGCACCGACAAATGTGCCGCCGATGCTCGGTTAGGGCAAGCGCTTAACTTGAGGGGCCGCCCTTCCCTGGATGCACGGCGGCGCTACGAGGTAAAGGAAGAAACGCCCGCGATTGACAGGCCAATCGATCCCAACCCAAATGTCTGCCCAAGAAACGGAAACGAGGCGGATCGCGTGGCTGGCAACGAACAAGAGAATTACGAATGCGACGCGCTGGTGGTGGGCTCCGGCTGTGCCGGAATGTCAGCAGCGGTCACCGCGGGGCATCACGGGCTCAACGTTCTCATCGTTGAAAAGGAGCCGCGCTTCGGCGGCACCACTGCCCGCTCCGGCGGCTGGCTATGGATCCCCGGCACTTCGCTGGCGAAGGCGTGGGGCATCGAGGAAAGCCCGGAGCAGGCGCGGACCTATCTGCGCCACGAGGCCGGCAATAGTTTTGATGCCGCGCGCGTCGATGCGTTTCTTTCGGCCGGTCCCGCGGCGGTGGACTTCTTCACCATGAAGACGGCCGTCCAGTTCGACATGCCGCTGACCTTTCCGGATTACCACGCCGAAGCTCCGGGCGGCGCGCAGGGCGGTCGCTCGATGGTGACGCGGCCGTTCGATGGCCGCGAACTGGGCGAGCATATCAAGGATCTCGGCAATCCCCTCCCCGAACTCACCGTGTTCGGCATGATGCTGGGCTCCGGCAAGGAGATCATCCATTTCATGCGGGCGACCAGATCGCTGACTTCGGCGGTCTACGTCGCAAAACGCCTGTCGAAGCATTTGATGGACGTGATGCGCCACGGCCGCGGCATGACCTTGACCAACGGCAATGCGCTGGCCGGGCGGCTGGCGAAATCCGCGTTTGACCTGAAAATTCCGTTGTGGCTGTCCTCGCCGGTGCACGAACTGATCGTCGAGGACGGCGCGGTGCGCGGCGCGATCGTCGAGCGCCATGGCAAGCTGGTGCGCATCATCGCCAAGCGCGGCGTGGTGCTCGCCTGCGGCGGCTTTCCGCATGATGCGGCGAGGCGCAAGACCATGTTTCCGCACGCGCCCACCGGCGCCGAGCATTTTTCGCCGGGCCCCGTCGGCAACACCGGCGACGGATTGCGCCTGGCGGAGACCGCCGGCGGCCGCATCGAGGATACGCTGCCGAACGCGGCGGCCTGGGTGCCGGTCTCGATCACCGAACGCAAGGACGGCTCCAAGGGCGTGATGCCACATTTCATCGATCGCGCGAAACCGGGCGTGATTGCGGTGATGCGCGACGGCAGGCGCTTTGCCAATGAAGGCAATTCGTATCATGACTTCGTGCAGGCAATGGTGAAGGCTGCAAGGCCTGGCGAGGAGATCACTGCGTTCCTGCTGTGCGATCACCGCGCGCTGCGAAAATACGGTCTGGGCTGCGTGCCCCCGTTTCCGATGCCGCTGCGCCATCATCTCGCCACCGGCTACCTCAAGCGCGGCGCAACGCTGGCTGAACTGGCTGATAGAACCGGCATCGATCGACAGGGGCTCGAAGCGACGGTTGCCGAGTTCAACGCCTCGGCCGCGGAGGGGCGCGATCCTGCGTTTGGCAAGGGATCGCGCGCCTATAACCGCTACCAGGGCGATGCGCTGCACGGGCCGAACCCCTGCGTCGCGCCGATCAAGGACGGACCGTACTATGCGATCAAGCTGGTGGTCGGCGATCTCGGCACCTATGCCGGCATTAAGACCGATGTGCATGCCCGCGCGCTCGACGAACACGGCCAGCCGATCGCCGGCCTCTACGCCGCCGGCAACGACATGGCGAGCATCATGGGCGGCAACTATCCCGGCGCCGGTATCACGCTGGGCCCCGCGCTGACGTTTGGATACATCGCGGGCAAGCATCTCGCGGGCGGGGCTGCGCGCTAGAAATGTCCGGAGCTGGAACGAACCTCGATGGAATCGATTGTCTCGAATCGAACCGGAGACCGTTCCATGCGTGTGCTGCACCTTTGCGCTGCCATCGTCGCTTTGAGCTTCGTTCCCGTCCTCGCCTTTGCCGGCGACGCCGAATGGCGGCGATACGTGATCGCGAGCACCGGGACCAGCGTCGACATGCCGGTCTCGATCTTCACCGTCGACGCCGGACCGCCGGAAGGCGGCACAGGACGGCGCTTTTTCACCGACGACCGCCGCGCCGACCTGACGGTGCAGTCCGTTCCCAACCCCGACAACGATTCGCCCGCCACGTTCCTGGCCAAGATGCGGCCGCCTGCCGGCATCATCTATAGACGGATCACGTCCGATTTTTTCGTTGTGTCCAGCATTCGCAAGGACCGGATCTGGTACAACCGCTGCAACCGCGGCAACGGCACCCTGAACTGCGTGATGATCAATTATCCCGTCTCCGAAAAACGCCAGTGGGACGACGTGGTTACGCGGATAAGCCATACGCTGCGAAGCTAGCGCGCCCGTGACCGGATCTTAGGCAATCGGGAAAAACAGCAGATCTATTCCGGCGCGGGGAACCGTCCAGTGTGCGCTGCGTTGCAGATGGTCCGCATCAGTAACCGCGAGGTTGTTTAGTGAATCGCAGGGATTTCCTCGCTGTTTCTGCGTTACCATTGGTAACCATCACGGCATCCAGGCTTTTGTCCGCCGCCCATGCCCAGCCTGCGCCGTTCGATCGATCCATCGTCCGGCAAATGGCGCGCGACCTCGCAAGCAAAGCCTACACGGCGCCAAGCGAGAAGTTGCCCGACAATCTTGCCAATCTCGATTACGACCGTTATCGGGCGATCCGGTTTTTGCCGGACCGCGCGCTGTGGCGCGGCGAAAAATTGCCGTTCGAGGTGCAGTTTTTTCATCGCGGATTTTTCTACAAGAACCGCGTCGATCTCTTTGAGGTGAAGGACGGCCAGGCGGCACCAATCGCCTACCGGCCTGACCTGTTTTCATTCGGCGACCTGGCGCCGCCGGGCCCGGCAGTCGATCTCGGCTTTGCCGGCTTTCGCCTTCATGCGCCGATCAACAAGCCCGACTATTATGACGAAGTCTGCGTCTTTCTCGGCGCAAGCTATTTCCGCGCGGTTGCCAAGGGACAATTGTACGGTCTTTCGGCGCGGGGGCTCGCCATCAACACTGGCGAAGCCAAGGGCGAAGAATTCCCGTTCTTCAAGACGTTCTGGATCGAGAAGCCGGCGCCGGGCGCCAACTCCATCGTCGTGCACGCGTTGCTCGATAGCGAGAGCGCCGCCGCGGCCTATCGTTTCACCATCCGCCCGGGCGACACCACCGTGTTCGACGTCGAAATGGCGATCTATCCGCGCGTCGATCTGCAACAAGCCGGCCTCGCGCCGATGACCAGCATGTTCTTCTTTGGACCGAACGACCGCAAGGACGTCGAAGACTTCCGTCCGTCGGTGCATGATTCAGACGGCCTGGCGGTTTTCAACGGCCGCGGCGAGGAGCTTTGGCGGCCGCTGCACAACCCGCGCGACCTTCAGGTCTCTTCGTTTGGCGATATCAACCCACGCGGCTTCGGCCTGATGCAGCGTCAGAAGGATTTTGCCGCCTACCAGGACCTGGAATCGAATTTCGAGCGCCGGCCAAGCCTGTGGGCGGAGCCGATCGGCGATTGGGGCGAAGGCGAGGTGAAGCTGCTCGAAATTCCGACCAAGGAAGAGATTCACGACAACATCGCATTGTTCTGGCGCCCCAAAGCGGCATTGCCGGCCAAGGGCGAGCACACCTACACCTATCGTTTGCACTGGGGGCCGGATACGCCAAAGTCGACGTCACTGGCACGATTTTCCCGGACGGGGATCGGCACACGAGGCGACAACGCGACGCTCTTCGTGCTCGACGTAACCGGTGAGCGGCTGAAATCGGTCGATCCGAAAAGCTTGCGCGGTGTCGTAACGGCCGAGAAAGCGAAGATCCAGAACATCGTTACCCAGCCAAATCCGGCGACAGGTGGCTGGCGATTGAGCTTCGAGTTGTTGAAGGAAAAGACCCCGGTCGAACTCCGCGCATCGCTCATGCAGAACGATGAGGCGGTATCGGAGGTCTGGGTCTATCGATGGACACCCTGACGAAAGCCGGCGGTTCGCCTGGAAAGCGGGATATCCCGCTGACCGATTTCCTTCCTTCGGAATCGCCGACGGATATGACGGTGCAGGCGCTGCGGCGGTTCGAGCCGCCGCCGGCGCCCGATTTTGCGCCGCTGTGGATCCGGCGCGCCTTCGTTCTGACCGGCACCGCGATGCTGACCGCGGCAGGCTGTTATGAGATGTACCGGGTGCTCCGGGTCGGCGGTGTCACGGTCCTTGAGTCGATCATCCTTGCACTGTTCGTGCTGCTGTTTGCATGGATCGCCTTCTCCTTCATGTCGGCGCTTGGCGGTTTCTTCGTGCTGCTGATGAGAAGGAGGGATGAGCTCGGCATCGACGCCAGTGCGCCTCTGCCCGCGATCCATAGCCGCACCGCGATGCTGCTGCCGACCTATAATGAGGACCCCTATCGCGTGCTGGCGAGATTGCGCGCGATCTATGAATCGGTCGAGCAGACCGGACACGGCGCGCAGTTCGACTGGTTCGTGCTGAGCGACACCACCGATACCGCGATCTGGATCGCCGAGGAAAAATGTTTTCTCAAGCTTCGGCAGGACGTCGGCAGCGCCGCCGCAATCTTCTATCGCCACCGCCCTGAGAACATCGCGCGCAAGTCGGGCAATATCGAGGAGTGGGTCAGGCGGTTCGGCTCCAAATATGAATGCATGCTGATCCTGGACGCCGACAGCTTGATGACGGGCGACAGCATCGTTCGGCTCGTTGCCGCGATGGAGGCACATCCGAAGGCCGCGCTGATTCAGACGCTACCGGTCATCGTCAATGCAAGGTCGCTGTTCGCGCGCTGGCAGCAATTCGCAGGCCGCCTGTACGGTCCGATGCTGGCCGCGGGGATCGCATGGTGGCATGGCTCGGAAGGCAATTACTGGGGCCACAACGCCATCATTCGCGTCCGCGCTTTTGCGCAACATGCAGGGCTGCCCGAACTCAGCGGACGCAAGCCGTTCGGGGGGCATATCATGAGCCATGACTTCATCGAGGCGGCGCTGATGCGGCGCGGTGGCTGGGCCATCCACATGGCGCCGACGCTCCGCGGCAGTTACGAGGAATCTCCGCCCACACTTTCAGATTTTGCCGCGCGCGACCGTCGCTGGTGCCAGGGCAATCTGCAGCATCTGGCGCTGCTGCCGACCTGCGGCTTTCACTGGGTCTCGCGGCTTCATCTGCTGACGGGGATCGGATCATATCTCACCGCGCCGCTCTGGCTGATCTTTCTTGTTTTCGGAATCCTGGTCTCATTGCAAGCGCAGTTCGTGCGGCCCGAATATTTTCCGAAAGGATATTCGTTGTTTCCGCAATGGCCGGCGCAGGATCCGGTCCTGGCAGCATGGGTATTTGCCGGCACGATGGGAATGCTGATCGTGCCGAAGCTGCTGGCCTTCATCGTGCTCCTTGCCGATCGCGACACGCGCAGGAAGTTCGGCGGCGGCCTGCTGGTGCTTGCCGGCATCGGGGCCGAGACAATCCTTTCCGGTTTGACCGCGCCTGTCATGATGATCTTCCAGTCGTCCGCTGTCGGCGAAATCCTGTTCGGGCGCGACGCAGGATGGCAGGTTCAGCGCCGGGACGATGGCGCGGTCGCGCAGCGCGACATCGTCAGCACCTATTCGGTGCCGACATTGATTGGCATCGCCATGGCCATCAGCGCCTATGCCGTGTCGCTTTCGTTGCTGCTGTGGATGACGCCGGTGATCCTCGGGCTGTTGCTTTCCATTCCGATCGCGATGCTGTCGTCGTCGCCGGGCGCAAACCGCAGGTCCGGATTGTTCAGAACCCCCGAGCAGACGGCGCCGCCGCCGGTGCTGGCGCGCGCCAATGAGCTCGCGGGCGCGCCGCATTCGTCGCTCCCCTGCCCGCTGCGCGAATTGCTCGACGATGCTCGCCTGCTCGAAGCACACCTGAACAACCTCTCCGGACAAAAGCCGCGGAAGCGCGGCGACGTCGATCCGCATCTCGCGATCGCGCGCGCGAAGATCGAAGATGCCGAAACGTTCGATGAGGCGGCGGGCTTTCTGAGCCCGCGCGAGAAGTTCGCGGTGCTCAATGCGCCGGCGGTTCTTACAGGCTTGTTGGCGTTGCCCGATCATCGAGCGTGAGACGAACTCCTTCGAAATTTTGCCTCGTCATTGCAATCTAGGGTGGGTGATCGACCGGGATGAGGCTGGCGGCCGTCCAGTCTTGGCCGGCACGGCAAATCTGCTAGACTGCCTGCCAGCGAGGCGAAAAAATGGAAACGCCTGGACCCGAGCGAAGGCTCGCAGCAATCCTTGCCGCCGACATGGTCGGCTTTAGCCGGCTGATGGAGGTCGACGAGGCAGGGACACTCGCACGCCTGAAGACCCACCGGCTTGAACTCATTGATCCGGCCATCGCCAAGAATCGCGGTCGCATTATCAAGACTACCGGCGATGGCCTGCTGGTCGAATTCCATAGTGTTGCCGACGCAGTGCTGTGCGCCGCCGAAGTCCAGCGCAGGATGATGCGGCGCAATGCCGACGTGTCGCCGGCACGGTGGATTCAGTTCCGCATCGGCATCAATCTGGGCGACGTCATCATCGAGGAAAACGACATTTTTGGCGACGGCGTCAATGTCGCGGCGCGGCTCGAGGTGCTCGCCGAGCCGGGCGGCATATGCGTCTCGGGGGCGGTGCGCGACCAAGTCGGTGATCGGCTCGACGAGATCGCATTTGAGGATCTCGGCGAGCAGAGCGTCAAGAATATCAGCCGCCCGATCCACGTCTTTCGGGTGCGGCTTGAGCCAGCAACCGCAGCGACCGAGAGTGGCAAGGACAGCTCGGCGGCGACGTCCGGTACCAGAAAGCCGTCCATCGCTGTGCTTCCGCTGGTCAACATGAGCGGTGATCCGGAGCAGGAATTCTTTGCCGACGGCCTCACCGAGGACATCATCACCGAACTGTCGCGCTTCCGCGACCTTCTCGTCATCTCGCGGAACTCGACCTTCGTGCATAAGGGCAAAGCCGTAAAGGTGCAGGAGGTCGCACGCGAACTCGACGTCGAATATGTCCTGGAGGGCAGCGTACGCAAGGTCGGCGATCGCGTCCGTGTCACCGTGCAGTTGATCGACGCGCAAACCGACCGGCATGTCTGGGCCGAACGCTATGATCGCAAGCTCGAGGATATCTTCGCCATCCAGGATGAGGTGACCGGGGCGATCGTTGCCACGCTTCCCGGCCGCGTCGAGGCCGCCACGCAGGAACGGGCGAAGCGCAAGCGGCCGGACAACATGGCAGCCTATGAATGCGTGCTCGCCGCCAAAGTCCTGCACCACCGCTCACGGCGTGAAGACAATGCGCAGGCCCAGATCCTGCTCGACCGCGCCATCGCGCTCGATCCGAATTATGCGCACGCCCACGCCTGGAAGGCGTGCGTGCTGGGCCAGACCTGGGTCTACGGATGGTGCGAGGATCGCGACGCCACCTTCCAGCAGGTAGCTGACGAGTTGCAGATTGCGCTGGCGCTCGATGACAATGACAGCGACGTTCACCGCATCCTGGCCGCCGTGAACTTGACGCGCGACGATCATGACAGGGCGGCCTACCATCAGGAGCGGGCACTCGCGCTCAATCCCAACTACGATATCGTCGTGGTGCAGCAGGGCGAGTTTCTGACTTGGCTGGGGCGGCCGGAAGAAGGGATCGACTGGATCAAGAAGGCGATGCGCCTCAACCCGTTCCACCCCGAGCGTTTCTGGAGCCACCTCGGTCGCGCGTATTATTGCGCGGAGAAATTTGCCGAGGCCGCAGAGGCATTCGCGCGGATCACGCGGCCCGACTTCACCCATCACGCCTTCCTCGCCGCCATCTTCGCGCAGATGGGCGACGCCGTTGCGGCCGGCGCCCATGCCGCAGAGGTCGTGAAGCTCGAGCCCGGCTTCTCGGTGACTGCCTATCTTGCGACCCAGCACTACAAGCATGAGGCCGATCGGGCGCGTCACGAGGCGGGCCTGCTCAAGGCCGGATTACCGGCGTGAGGTTGCGACTAGCAGTCCGTCTTCGCTTTCACTTTGTTCAAGCTGCACCGGACACGCTTCGACCTGACGGTCTCCGCGTGGCTTGCCGAGCCGTAGCTTGCGAAGCAAGCGAAGGCTGGTGGGCGCGACAGGGATCGAACCTGTGACCCCTACCATGTCAAGGTAGTGCTCTCCCGCTGAGCTACGCGCCCCGGAATGGGATGACCTGTCATCCCGCTCCAGCTTTATTCGTATTGGGTGGGGTCCGTATATCGGCTCCAAAGCGCCCGGGCAAGGATGCTCGGGACTAATTTCTGTTGCCTTTTCGAACGAAATAGCCGCCGAATCAGGCCGCCAGCATCTTGTTCACTTCGCTGACCAGTTCGCGGAGGTGAACCGGCTTGGCCAGCACCTTGGCGTTCTTGGGTGCCTCCGAATCGGAATTCAGGGCCACCGCGGCAAAGCCGGTGATGAACATGATTTTGATGTCGGGGTCGAGTTCCGAGGCGCGGCGCGCCAGCTCGATGCCGTCCATTTCGGGCATCACGATATCGGTCAGCAGCATCTCGAACGGCTCCTCGCGCAGCCGCTGATAGGCCGACATGCCGTTATCGTGGGGTGAGACCTGAAACCCGGCGTTTTCCAGCGCCTTGACCAGGAAACGTCGCATGTCGTTGTCGTCTTCGGCGAGGAGGATCTTGTGCATGGCGGTCAGTCGTCGAACCTAGCTTGGAGGATCATTGCGCCCACTAAGCCCGACAGAGGGTAAATTTCGGGTGAAAGGTAACGGCTTCTTGGCGGCAGCGGGCGGCGCTATTTTTGTAGCGGCGCGCATCAGGATCGATCAAGGCGGCGCTTTTCAGGCGTTTATGACACCTTTCAGAAGAACCGTGGCTTTTTTCGCTTGGCAGAATGATTACGATTACGGACAATGCATCCTTACAATACCCGCCCTTCGGCAGAATCGGTCGCATGACCGGCCGGCCGAGGGGAAATGCGGACATTCAAGGGACGGCGCCCGACGATGACCCAGTTTGATGGCGAACTGTCGCCTCCCTTCGAGATCGTGGAGCCGCAGCGCTGGCGGGCGCCGATCATCTTCAACTCGCCGCATTCCGGCTCGGTCTACCCGTCCGAATTCCTCAACGCCTCCCGAATCGACCTCGCCGCGCTGCGCCGCTCCGAGGATTCGTTCATGGACGAATTGATCGGTGGCCTGAGCGACCAGGGCTTTCCGACGGTGCGGGTCAATTTCCCCCGCTCCTATGTCGACGTGAACCGCGAGCCCTATGAACTCGATCCACGGATGTTCACCGGCCGCCTGCCGAGCTTTGCCAATACCCGCTCGATGCGGGTGGCCGGCGGCCTCGGCACCATCCCGCGCGTGGTCGGCGACGGGCAGGAAATCTATCGCGAGCGGCTTTCCGTCGATGACGCGCTGAGGCGGATCGAGGCGCTCTACAAGCCGTACCACCGCGCGCTGCGGCGGCTGATCAACAAGGCCCATCAGGCGTTCGGGACCGTGATCCTGGTCGATTGCCACTCGATGCCGTCGGTCGGCGTGTCCAGAGACGAGCCGCGGCGGCCCGATATCGTGATCGGCGATCGCTATGGCACCAGTTGCGCGAGCCTTTTGCCCGATGTCGTCGAGCACATCATGAGCGGGCTCGGCTATTCGATCGGCCGCAACAAGCCCTATGCCGGCGGCTTCATTACCGAGCACTACGGCAACCCTGCGAGCGGCCTGCACACCGTGCAGCTCGAACTCAACCGTGCGATCTACATGGACGAGCGGCGCAGGGAGCGCAGCCCGCGCTTTGCCCAGGTGGTCACTGATTTCGCGATGTTGGCGGACGCGCTGGCACACGTGCCGCTCGGCGACCTCGGCCCGTTCCAGGCGGCGGCGGAGTAGAAGTCAGATTGTCATTCCGGGATGGTCCGAAAGGACCAGGCCTCAGATGCGCAATTGCGCATCGGGGAATCTCGAGATTCCAGGATGCGCGATTGCGCATCTGAGTTCGCTTCGCGCCCCGGAATGACGTCTACCCCAAAAGAAAAAAGGGCCGCTTGAATGAACAAGCGGCCCAAGTCTAGGGAGGAAACGCCCAAGGAGGGCAGCGATAGCGCGAGGCGCTACCGCACCGCAACAATATGCGACCGCGCTGCACAAAAGGCAAGGGTTTTCGGATCTCTTTCGGTGCAAACCGGGTCAGTCTGGCCAATCGGCAACACCGGCGAGTTTTTGTCTTTTAGCTAAACAATATCAAGTACTTAAGGCAACGATCGCGTCAGTTCCATGCTTATTGCAGTGCTGGTATGCCAAAAATCGCAACTTCGTGATGGCCGCGCTAACCAAAAATCCACGCCTGAAACGAAGCCTTTTCGAAAGCCGATTCGAAAGTCCGTTGGCAAGACGAATGGGAATAACGTGCCGTTGGCGATGCGCGGCAGCCCGGATTGGGCTAGGCAAGAGACGGCATTTCTAGTGCGGTAAGGGACAGCCGTGACGGTCATCGATTTTACAGCGTTTATCGGGCGCCTTGCTACCGCTTCGGGCGAGACCATCCTGCCGTTCTTCCGAACCTCACTCTCGATCGACAACAAGAGCGCCAGCGATTTCGATCCGGTCACCGAGGCCGACCGCGCCGCCGAGGCGGTCATGCGCCGCCTGATCAAAGCCAATTTCCCCCAGCACGGCATCGTCGGCGAGGAATTCGGCAACGAGCGCGAGGATGCCGACTATGTCTGGGTGCTCGATCCGATCGACGGCACCAAATCGTTCATCGCGGGATTTCCGATCTGGGGCACCCTGATCGCGCTGCTGCACAAGGGCACGCCGGTGTTCGGCATGATGCACCAGCCCTATATCGGCGAGCGCTTTTCCGGCGATAGCGGCTCAGCGCATTATTCCGGGCCATCCGGCGAGCGCCGGCTGACGGTGCGCCGCTGCGGGTCGCTGAACGAGGCGACCTCCTTCACGACCAGTCCGCTGCTGATGAACGCCGCCGACCGCGAGATCTTCGGCCGGGTCGAAAATGCGGTGAAGCTGTCGCGCTATGGCGGCGACTGCTACTCCTATTGCATGCTGGCGGCCGGACATCTCGACCTCGTGGTCGAGACCGAACTCAAGCCCTATGACATCGCGGCATTGATCCCGATCGTCACCGGCGCCGGCGGTGTCGTTACCAATTGGGAGGGCGGCCCCGCCCAGCGCGGCGGCCGCATCGTCGCCGCCGGCGACGCCCGGGTGCACGAGGCCACGCTGAAGTTGCTGAACGGCTAGCAGCACAGGACCCTGGACCCCGATGGATGCATTGATCGTTGTCGATATGCAGGTCGGGCTTCTCAATGGGAAACCGAAGCACGATCTGAGCGGCATCATCGAGCGCATCAACCGGCTCGCCGCCAGCATCCGCGAACGTTCAGGCCTGGTGATTTTCGTACAGCATTGCAGTGGCGCGGAAGACGATTTCGTGCCGGGCACGTCGGGCTGGGAGCTTCTGCCGGAGCTGAATCGCGCGGCTGCCGACATCGTCATACGCAAGACCCTGAACGATCCCTTCGTCGAGACCGATCTCGCGGCGCGCCTGAAGGAAATCGCGCCCGACCGGATCCTCATTACGGGGTGGGCAACCGATCTTTGCGTCGATGCAACGGTCCGATCGGCCGTTTCGAACCATTACGACGTTGTGGTGGTGACCGACGGCCATACTGTGAACGACCGGCCCCATCTCGACGCGGCGAGCGTCATTCGTCACCACAACTGGGTCTGGAGCCACTTGATCACGCAGCGATCGGTCCGGCTCGCACGCACGGACGAACTCCTGCTCTGACGAGACTCGGCTTCCGCCGCTACCGACGGAACCTTGCATAGAACAGTCTATCGCGTACGATGCCCGCCAACGCGCACAACAGATGCGCCATCGGGGAGCATTCATGAGACCGCTGAGCAAGCTGCTTGCCGGACTGGCGCTGCTGCTGCTGTTGCCGACGCTGTCCTCAGCGCAGGATTTCCCGAGCAAACCGATCAAGCTGATCGTGCCGTTCCCGGCCGGCGGTCCCAACGACATCATCGCGCGGCTGGTCGGCCAGCGCATGTCGGAAATCACAAAGCAGCCGATCGTGATCGACAATCGCGGCGGCCAGGGCGGCGTGCTCGGCACGGATGCGGTCGCAAAGGCGGCGCGCGACGGCTACACGATCGGCATCGTGAGCGCGAGCGCGCTGGTCATCAACCCGGCGATGGAAAAGGTGCCCTACGACGTGGCGAAGGATTTTGCGCCGGTCACGCTGGTGACGACAGTGCCGGAGATGCTGGTCGTCGCCAGTAACGTGCCCGCCGGCGACATGAAGGAACTGATCGCGCTCGCCAAGGCTCAGCCCGGAAAACTCAATTTTGCATCCGCCGGTGTCGGCGGCATGCCGCACCTTGCCGGTGAACTGCTCAAGCAGACAGCCGGAATCGACATCGTGCACGTGCCCTACCGGGGCGCCGCGCCCGCCATCAACGATCTGCTCGGCCAGCAGGTGCAGATGGCGTTCCTCGATCTGCCGGTGCTGCTGCCGCATATCAAGGCGGGCAGCCTGCGCCCGATTGCCCTTGGCGCGCCGAAACGTGCGTCCACCTCACCTGAGGTGCCGACCACCGCGGAAGTCGGCATGCCGGATCTCCTGATCGAAAACTGGTACGGCATGATCGCGCCGGCCGGAGTGCCCGAGGCGATCGTCGCCACCCTGAACCGCGTCGCCAACGAGGCGATGAATGATCCGCAGGTGAAGCAGAAGCTTGCAGATCAAGGCCTGACAGTCGCCGGCAACACGCCGGGGCATTTTCGCGACTACATCGGAACCGAGGCCCAAAAGTGGGCGCGCGTCATCAAGGCTGCCGGCCTCGCCACCGGCAAGTAACGCCGGGCTTCCCCAGACCTTCAGCATTCGCGCTCCCTCACAAGTTCAACGTGGCGCAGATTTGCGCAAGTGCTCGGCCAATTGCTGCGCGGGCTTGGGCAGCGCCCGAAAGCTCCGGGCGCAGATCACGAGCCGCCGGTTGGCCCAGGAGTCCCGGATCCTGATGACATTGATCTTCATCGATCGCGCGCATCGTTTTGCCGCGACTTCAGGCATCACGCCAATCCCGATGCCGGCGGCGACCATCTGGCCGATCGCATCGAAGCTGTTCAGCCGCGCGCGAAAGCGCAGCCGCGCACCGAGACGCGCCGCGTGTCCGCTGACATGGGCGTGGAGTGCGATCGAGCTGATCAAGCCGACGAAATCGCGCTCGACAACTTCGGCGAAATCGACCTGCCGCCGATTAGCCAGTTCGTCGTTCCGCGCGGCAACCAGCACCAGCCGATCCTCGCTGAACGGCATCCGCTCGATATTGTCTGCAAGCGCGTGTTCGGCGGCAAGCCCGAGATCGGCGGCACCGATGACGATGGCGCGTGCAATTTCGCTGCTTTCGCGTTCCTCGACATCGATCGAAATGTGAGGATGTGCAGCCAGAAAGCCCGCCAACGTCTTCGGCAGATATTCCGAAAGCCCCGACGTGTTGGCGAGGAAGCGGACGGTGGCCTTCATGCCGCGGGCAAAGTCGGCGAGATCGCCGCGCATGGTTTCGATGTTGTGGAGCACGATCCTGGCATGGTCGAGCAGGCTTTCGCCGGCCGGCGTCAACTCGACGCCGCGGCGGCCTCGCCTCAGCAGCGAAACACCGAGCGCTTCCTCCAGGCCCTTGATCCGCTCACTCGCCGACGCCAGCGCGAGATGGACCCGTTGCGCACCATTGGTGATGCTTCGCGTCTCGGCGACCGCTATGAAGAGCTGAAGATCGACCAGATCGAAACGCATGGGGATTCCTTGTGGAGCCGTCATTGCGAGCGAAGCAATCCACTTCTCCACACGGGGATAGATGGATTGCTTCGTCGCTATCGCTCCTCGCAATGACGGAGACCAGAGCATTCGCTTTTCCCGAAGGCTGTCTCCGTAATCTCCAGATTGTGCCCGATGCGCCAATGGGTCAAGGTCCGACCCATGTTCGATTCCATGCTCATTCTCATCGCCGCGGCCTTCCTGCTGGCCGGTTTCATCAAGGGCGTGATCGGGCTCGGCCTGCCGACGGTATCGATGGGCCTGCTCGCGGTGACGATGCCGCCGGCGCAGGCGATTGCGATCGTGATCGTGCCGGCGATCGTCACCAATATCTGGCAGACTTTTGGCGGCCCGTATTTGCGCGACATCATGCGGCGCCTATGGCCGCTGATGGCCGGCACCGTCGCCGGTATCTGGCTGAACGCTGGACTTTTGACCGGCCCGTACGCGCCCTATGGCACCGTCGTTCTCGGCACGCTGCTGGTGATCTACGCGATCCTCGGTCTCAGCAAGCTTCACTTCAAGGTCGCACGCCGCGACGAGAAATGGATCGGCGGCATCGTCGGTCTGATCACCGGCGTGGTGTCGGCCGCAACCGGCGTTCAAGTGATTCCGTCGATGCCTTATCTGCAGGCGATCGGGATGGAGAAGGACGAACTGGTGCAGGCGCTCGGCGTGTTCTTTACCGTCGCCACGGTGGCGCTCGCCTTCAATCTCACCACCGCGGGCTTGCTGACGGCGGCAACTGCGCTACCCGGCGCGGTCGCGATGGTGGCGTCCTTTGCCGGCATGTTCATCGGACAGGCGGTGCGGAATCGCATGCAGCCGGACGTGTTTCGCCGCTGGTTCCTGATCGCGATGATCTTGCTCGGCCTCTATCTCGCCGGCAGCGCCTTCGTGAAAATCCACGGCTGAAGCATCAGCGCGCCTCCAGCATCGCCACGCGGATACCGAGATAGACGAACAGCCCGCCGAGTGCGCGGTTGATCCACGCCACCGCGCCGGCCGATTGCCGGATATGGCCCGCGGCCCGGGCCGCGAAGGCGGCGATGCAAAAGCACCACAACGTGCCGCTGGTGATGAAGATCAGGCCGAGCACCAGAAACGCCAAGGTCTTGTGGGCCGACTCCGCCGCCACGAACTGCGGCAGGAACGCCAGAAAGAACAGCGCCACCTTCGGATTGAGCACGTTGGTCAGGGCGCCCTGCCAGAACACGCGGGCAAGCGATGTCTCGCTGCCTGCCGAGCCATTGCCTGCCACTCCCGCCTCCGCCAGCGGGCGCGAACGCGATAGCAGCATCTGGACACCCGTAAACAGCAGATAGGCGGCGCCGACCCATTTCAGGACCGCAAAAGCGGCAGATGACGCCATCAACAGCGCCGACAGGCCGATGGCGGCGCCGAACACGTGAACGAGGCAGCCGGCACTGATTCCGGTCGCTGCCGCCGCCCCGCCGCGCCATCCGAACTGGATGCTGCGACCGATAATGTAGGCCGTGTCCGGCCCCGGGGTGATATTGAGCAACAGGCCCGAGAGGATGAATAGCCAGAGTTGGTGAATGCCGAGCATCTCTATCATCATTTGACGGTTCCCTTGGCGCCAGCAGCCCTGTTGCGCACATGCCAATCCCTTAGGGATTGCAGTACTATCATGAGCAAATCGGGCTTCCACCAGATTGCGCATATTTTATAAACATTGGAATTGGTTGGCTGACCGCGTAGTGGTTATCCTGCCCGTTCGGGTGTCATTGGGGATATAGTGGGGATATGGAAAGACGCCTGGCAGCCATCGTCTGCGCTGACGTCGCCGGCTACTCCCGAATGATGGGAGCCGACGAGGCGGGGACGCACGCCACGTTCAAGGCCCATCGAAGCGCGATCTATCCGATCATCCTCAATCACGGCGGCCGTCTGGTGAAGAACACCGGCGACGGCTTCCTCCTGGAGTTTCCCTCTATCGTCGGCGCCATCGAGGCCGCGGTCGCGATGCAGATGGTGATGGCGGAACGCAACGAGCACCTGCCCGCCGATCGCGCCATGCAGTTTCGCATGGGCATCCACATGGGCGACGTGATGGCCGACGAGGACGAGGTGTTCGGCGATGACGTCAACATTGCGGTCCGCCTCGAATCGGTTGCCGCCCCCGGCGGCGTGGCGGTTTCGGGCAAGGCCTGCCATGAAGCGGGCAAGCGCCTCAGCGTCACATTCGTCGACGCCGGTCCCTACCGGTTCAAGAACATCGAGGAGCCGATCCATGTCTGGACCTGGCAGCCCGGGGGGGCCGATGCCGTCGGCCCGGCACCCAAGGCCGCGTCCGAGACATCGGCTACCAACCTGCCTGCCCAATATCGCACCGCGATCGTGGGCGTGCTGCCGTTCACGAACTTGAGCGAAAGCGCGGACGAGTATTTTTCCGACGGGCTGACCGAGGACCTGATCCACGCGCTATCACTGCAATCGTTCTATCGGGTACTGAGCCGCAACTCGACGTTCTCGTTCAAGGGCAAGAATGTGAGCACGCGCCTGATCGCGCGCGAGATCGATGCCACCTACCTGATCCAGGGCTCGGTGCGCCGCGCCGCCAACAAGATCCGCGTCACCGCCGACTTGATCGCGCCCGAAACCGGCGAGCAGTTATGGACCGGCCGGTTCGACCGCGACATGGGCGATCTGTTCGCGATGCAGGACGAGCTCACCACCAGCCTGTCGGCGGCGATCGCGGCCGAAATCTACCGGGCGGAAGCGTCCGCCCCGCCCCGCTCCTCTTCGAACGACATCACCGCCTGGGATCGCTTCCTCAAGGGGCTGTCCTACTACTACCTGCACACCAAGGCAGACTACGAAACCTCGATCAGCCTGTTCAAGGAAGCCATCGCGCTCGATCCGACGCTGTCGATCGCACGCGCCTATCTCGCTACCATCCAGATCCAGGGCATTCAGTTCGGATGGATCAAGAGCACGCGCGAATTGTGGGACTCCGCGATGTGTCTTGCGGAGAGCAGCGTCCGGCTCGATCCCCGCTCGTCTTTCGCGTTTCAGATTCTGGCCTATCTGCACGCTGTCGAAGGACACTACGAGGCGGCAATGGATGCCGCAAAGCGCGCAGTCGGGCTCAATCCGTACGACATGGGTGCTCGCGGCGTGCTCGGCTTTTGTCATCTGATGAGTGGCGAACACCGGCAAGCCATCGAACTGTTTACGATGGCGGCACAGCAAGGCAACAACGACCCTCGATATCAGTGGGCCGCCGTCAACGCGTTCAGCCATTACCTGCTCGGGCAATACGACGCTTCGCTGTCCTGGTCGCGCGAAGAGCTTTATGTGAATCCCAATCATCTCCAGGCGCTGGCGATACGGGCGGCAGCGCTCGCGCAGTTGGGACGAACCGCGGAAGCCGAGAGCGCGGCCAAGGTTCTGCTGAGCAACTATCCAAACCTGACCGTCGACCGGTACTTGCGGAACTTTCATTGGAAGTCGGCGGCCGACGTCGCGCACTACCGCGACGGCCTTGTGAAAGCCGGCATCCCCTTCACCAGATTGACCCTCGTCGAATCCTCGCCAAAGCTTGCCGCAGATTCCTGAACGTGTGTGAGCCGGTCGGTTGACACAGCGTCGAATTCCGCCAAAACTTGCCACACCCTGAAGTAGCGCCCCGCCGAATTTTCTTTTCAAAACCGTCATCCGCTCGGCGTCGGTGACAGACCATTTTTCATATTCGGCGCCTTTGAGGATTTGAGCCATGTCAGACCACCACATTGCCACCGCCCCGGGCGCTGCGCCTGCCGGGCAGTTTCCCGTTTCGCCCAATAATCCCTGCCCCTTCCTGCGCGCCTTGGTCGCCAACGGCTATGTCGGCGGCCAGGTCGTGCCGCTCTCGCAACTGTCCGAAATGATCGGATTGGCCAGCGGCGAAACCGGCTCGGCCCAAAAAGAGGTGCGGCGGAAAGCCTGGATGGTCGCCGTCATTGCCAACGGCCTCGGGCCGCTGCGCGTATTCAAGAGCGCAACGTCTGGCGCCGTGCTCGACGAGCTGCGCAACGGCCCGCTCGACAAGCATGGCGGCGGTTCACGCATTCTCGACGCCGAAGCGAACGTCCACGAAGACCAAATCGAACGGCTCGCCAGCTTCGGCAAGGACTGCAAAGATCCCGCTGGAGGCATCGAGATCGGGCTGACAGCGAAGGAGATCGAGGCCTTCATGGCAGACAATATCAAGCGCGACGATGCAGCGCGCTGGTACTTCCCGATCCTGATGAAGGGCGAGTGGCCGGTCCTATTGAAAATCCTCGGCAAGGGCGAAGGCGAGGCGCGCTACCTCAGCGTCGCCGAGGTCAGAACGCTGTTCGTCGAGAAGCGGCTGCCCGAGCGGATCACGGCACGGCTGCCGAAGCCGGCGGCCGCCAAGATGTGAGCTCTCGTGTCCCGGACGCGGTGCGGCGTGTAACGCTGCTCCGCAGCGCCGGGACCTACTTATGGAGCCCGGATCAGCAGCGCACCACGCCGCTCGCCATAGCGCGTTGAAGACGCGCGTGAACGCGCTTATGGCGCTGCGCAGCATCCGGGGCACGCCGGCGCGTACTTGCGCAATCATTTGAACAGCGGCGTGCCCGGCACGAACGCATCGAATGCGGCCCAGAATTGCGCGCGGTAGCGGTCCTGCTCCTGCAGGATCTCGTGCTTGGAGCCTGCGATCACCAAATGCGAGCCGGCGCGTAAGTGATAGGCGAATTCCTCGATCGCCGCCGTTGAAACGATGGTGTCGTTGCTGGCGGCAAGCATCAGGATCGGTTGGCGGATTTCGGACGGGTAGTTCACGCCGCGAAAGGTATTCATTGCCCTGAACGCGGTATCGGCCCAGGCCACCGTCGGCGAGCCAATGCCCAGCGTCGGGTCTTCTTCCAGGATCGCGGCGTTGCGGGCGTAGCGCACGGGATCGCTGGTGAAGGGGTTGTTGATGAAGGATTCCGTGCCGGTCAGCGCATCGCTGCCGCCGGGCACGTAGCGGCCGCCTTGCCCCATCAGCCGCATGGTCCGAAGCAGCGCCCGGGTCGGAAACGACGTCGTGCGCCCCGGCAGATCAATCATCGGCGCCGACAGCACCATGCGGTCGAACCAGCGCTTTCCCGCATGCGCCACCCGTAGCATGACCGCGCCGCCCATCGAATGCGCCAGCGCGAAATAAGGCGGCGGACAATCCGGCAGCACCACCTGCTGCACGAAGGTCTCGACGTCCACTTCGAAATCGGAGAAGTCGCGGACATAGCCTTTGCGCGGATCACGCAGGCGGCGCGAGGAATGCCCCTGGCCGCGCCAGTCGATCATCGCCACTGCAAAGCCGCGATCGCGCAAGTCCCGCACCGTCTCGAAATATTTCTCGATCTGCTCGCTGCGCCCGGTGAAGACGCAGACCGTGCCCTTGCGCCCCGCCGGCGGCGCCCAGCGCGCGAACCTCAGTTCCGCGCCGTCGGGCGTCTTGATGATGCCCGAGACGACGTCCTCCGGAACCGGATTGGCGGGGATGGAGACGAGCGTCATGACGGGAACCGGCTAGGTGAAAAGGGCTAAAAATCAAGGCGGGAGCGTAAAAAAGGGCCTGTTTCGGCCCTCTTGAACGCCGTTTCACCCCTCCCATATCACTTCTGTGCAGGCCACTGCCAGTGTTTCGGAACCAAAGCCCAAGGCTCCAAAAACTGAGGCTGCACGGGACTAAAGCCCGGCCCAATGGCGGGCGGGTTATTGCAACAGTCGCTCAATGGAGGACTATCCTATGCGTACCTACGATCTTACCCCGTTTTATCGTTCCACCGTCGGCTTCGACCGCTTCTTCAACCTGCTCGATCAGGTGACCTCCGACGGCAGCCCCGGTTATCCGCCCTACAACATCGAGCGCACCGGTGAGAACGCCTACCGCATCAGCGTTGCGGTTTCCGGCTTCTCGCAGGGCGAGCTTTCGATCGTCGCGAAGGAAAACACACTGACGATCAAGGGCGAGAAAACCGCCAACGAGAACGGCAAGGACAAATCCGAAGTGCTCTACCGCGGCATCGCCGCGCGCGCCTTCGAGCGTGTCTTCCAGCTTGCCGATTTCGTGCAGGTAAAGAACGCCTCGCTGGAGAACGGCCTGCTCCACGTCGATCTCGTCCGCGAGATCCCCGAGGCCAAGAAGCCGCGCAGCATTCCGATCAATTCGGGCGCGCAGGCCCCGCAGGTGGTCGACGCTTCCGTCGCCGCGTAACACGGTAGGTTCAGCCGGTATTGGCTGAGCGCGAAAACGCCCCGGGCAACCGGGGCGTTTTTTTGTGCGCGCATGACGAAGACGGCGCAATCCGGCTGCGCTCATTAACAGCGAATTTAAATGATGTCCGCTTCGACGATGACTACTTGACCGCGCGCCCCCGGTATCAGCGGCACCTAGACGCGTAACATTTGAAGTTCGGCGACGTACTCACTTTGCACCCAGCACTTCAACAGACATATCCAATCAGGAGAGATCGATGGCGAAGTTACAGATTGTTGCGGCGCTCGCCGCCAGTGTGTTTGCAGGATCGTTTGGCGTACTCACCGCGCCGGCGCAGGCCGCGGCACCGGTCAAGGTGAAAAATGTCGTGCTGGTGCACGGCGCCTGGGCCGACGGATCGAGTTGGTCGAAAGTCATTCCGCGGCTGCAGGCAGCGGGACTTCACGTCACGGCGGTCCAGAATCCGCTGACGTCGCTGGAAGATTCCGTGGCCGCCACACGCCGCGCGCTGGCGCAGCAGGACGGGCCGACTGTGCTGGTGGCGCATTCCTGGGGCGGCACCGTGATCAGCGAAGTCGGCACCGACCCGAAGGTCACGGGGCTGGTCTATGTCGCGGCCCGCGCGCCCGATGCGGGCGAGGACTTCGTGGCGCTCTCGCAGAAATTTCCAACGGGGCCGGCGCGCGCCGGCGTTCAGGAGCATGACGGCTTCACCAAATTGTCCGGAGACGCGTTCCTGAAATATTTCGCCAACGGCGTCGACCGGAAGACGGCGGAAGTCCTCTACGCCGTGCAGGAGCCGACCGCTGCATCCCTGTTCGCCAGCCGCACCACCGCGGCCGCCTGGCGCAGCAAGCCGAGCTGGTACGCCGTGTCGAAGCAGGACTACACCATCAATCCCGATCTCGAGCGGTATCTCGCCAAGCGGATGAATGCCACGACGGTCGAACTCGAGGCCGGCCACCTGTCGCTAGTCTCTCAGGCCGACAAGGTCGCCGACCTGATCCTGGCCGCCGCCGGCCAGCACGAATAGCGCGGAAAAGGAAACGCCCCGGAAAACCGGGGCGTTTGTATTGTTGTCGTCCCTGCGAACGCACTAGTGGATGCACACATGTTGCAGTGCGATTCAGGCTTCATATGCAATTTTAGAATCGAAGATGCGAGCTCATCGAAATTTTGGAATCGAGGCTGGCGTTTTCGCGCAAGATCGGAATCCAGCGCTTCGGTGGGGTGGAGAGCGCGCGCAGCAAAACTACGTCGCAACACTTGAGAAGTGCAAAAACCCTTGGCTTTTCATGAGTATTTGCGGCGCAACAAGTGTGCATGCCCTAGTGCGAACGCAGGGACCCATACCGCGTGATCTATCAACTGCGCGATATGGCAGATGCCGTTCGCAAAACGACCGCTGGTGGTTATGGATCCCTGCGTTCGCAGGGACGACGATAGCTTTACTCCAGCCCCTGCACGTCAGGCATCGCCTGCGTCGGCGCAATCTGCGGCGCGGGCTTGGCCGGGACCGAACCCGTCACCGCCGGCGACGCTGCGGCCTGCGCTTCGGTCGGCTTCGGCGCAGGCGCGGCGGCCTGCTTGACCGGCGCCGATGCAGGTTTGGCGGCAATCGGACTGACCTTCGGCATCGGCACCGCGCGGCTTGACGCCTGGGAAGCCGGCCGCTGCGGCCGCGGCGCGGCCTGGACATTGGCCGGGGTGGCCGGCGCATGGGCCTGCGGCGGCGGAGCCCCCTGAGTTGCCGGAAGCGCGCTGTGCTCTTCGTAGAAATTGTCGCCCATCCGGGAGGACGGCACGAAACGGATGATCCGGCCGTTGCGTGCGTCGATCACCAGCCGGCCGTCCTCGCCGCCGCGGTCGAGCGCCGCAATCGTGTAAACGATGCCGCGCAGCCTCGGGATACCAAGCGGCGAGAATCCGTTATCGCGCAGCACGGAATAGACTTCCGTCGACGGCAACAGTCCCGGACCGTATCCATACTGAGGCGCGGCTCCGTAGCGCGGCCCGGGCTCGTCGTACGGCCCGGGAACCGGTTGCGGTGCCACGGCATAGGGAGCGTCGAAATCCGATGCCGCCCTGTATGGCGAGCGCCCGATCTCATAAGGCCCGGGCACCTGCGCCTGCGCGCCGCCCACAAGAAGGACCAGTCCCGCCGCCAAAGATCCCGTGAACAACTTCATCACCGAAAGCTCCTGTAAACCCCGCAGCCTCCGGACCGTAACCGGAGCATTTTGCTCACTCACCGACGGCCCAGGGCGAATTTCATTGCGAAATCCGGCGGTCCTTGGGCCGGATCGGGGCGCCGCTGCCGCAAACTCCAGCGGCTGGCTTTTCCCCCTGGCCACCAGACGCCGATCCGCATGCGGGCGAGGACTTTCACGCGCTTGTGTGATAAAGAAAAATTTGGCATGGTCGAAGTTAGGACAGTATCACTGTCTCAATTGCGGAGCCGTCCCGGCACAGGGATTGCAACGAAACCGTGGCGACACGAGCTCCAGGGCAGTGCAGGCAAGGCCGTTCCTCAGGGACGTTGAACGCCCAAGCCTGAATTTAAGAAATTGCGGCTCGCGGCGGACGAGCGGTGGCCCGGTGGGTGCCGCAAGCGTCCAAGGTGCGCCGACGATGCGGTGAGGCCCTTAGCCTTTTTGAGAGGAATGAGATGAGCGGGTCGGAATTCGAGCGCGAAAACATCGTGACAGAAACCCTGTCGGCGACCGCGGCTTCGAAACCGGCCGACATTGCGCGCGAGCATGACTGGCGCCCGCCGGCCGAGGGCCTGTACGACCTCGGCATGGAGAAGGATTCCTGCGGCGTCGGCTTCATCGCCAACATCAAGGGCCGCAAGTCGCATCAGATCGTCTCCGACGCGATCAGCATTCTCTGCAACCTCGAACATCGCGGCGCGGTCGGCGCCGATCCGCGCGCCGGCGACGGTGCCGGCATTCTGGTGCAGATCCCGCACGCGTTCTTTTCGCGCAAGACCGCCGAACTCGGCTTCAAGCTGCCGGAGCCCGGCCACTACGCGATCGGCGCGCTGTTCATGCCGAAGGAGACGGCGTGGCGAAAAGTGATCCAGAGCATCATCGCCGAACAGATCAAGGAAGAGGGCCTCGTGCTGCTCGGCTGGCGCGATGTGCCGTCCGACAACGCTTCGCTCGGCGAAACCGTCAAGCCGACCGAACCCTACCACATGCAGGTCTTCATCGGCCGCAACGGCACGGCGAAGACCGAGGACGAGTTCGAGCGCAGGCTCTACATCCTGCGCAAGTCGATCTCGCAGGCGATCTACCAGCGCCGCGACCGCGGGCTCGCCGGCTATTACCCGGTCTCGCTGTCGTGCCGCACCGTGATCTATAAGGGCATGTTCCTCGCCGACCAGCTCGGCAAGTACTATCCCGATCTGCACGAAGGGGATTTCGAGAGCGCGTTGGCGCTGGTGCATCAGCGCTTCTCGACCAACACCTTCCCTACCTGGTCGCTGGCGCATCCGTACCGGATGATCGCCCATAACGGCGAAATCAACACGCTGCGCGGCAACGTCAACTGGATGGCGGCGCGGCAGGCTTCCGTTCACTCGGAGCTCTACGGCAAGGACATCAGCCGCCTCTGGCCGATCTCCTACGAAGGCCAGAGCGACACTGCCTGCTTCGACAATGCACTCGAATTCCTGGTGCAGGGCGGTTACTCGCTGCCGCACGCCGTCATGATGATGATTCCGGAAGCGTGGGCTGGCAATCCCCTGATGGATGAGCAGCGCCGCGCCTTCTACGAATATCACGCCGCGCTGATGGAGCCGTGGGACGGCCCTGCCGCGATCGCGTTCACCGACGGCCGCCAGATCGGCGCCACGCTCGACCGCAACGGGCTCCGTCCCGCGCGCTATCTCGTCACCAAGGACGACCGCATCGTGATGGCGTCCGAAATGGGCGTGCTGAAGATCCCGGAGGATGAGATCGTCACCAAGTGGCGGCTGCAACCCGGCAAGATGCTTTTGGTCGACCTCGAACAGGGACGCCTCATTCCCGACGCCGAGATCAAGGCGACGCTGGCCAAGAGCCATCCGTACAGCGACTGGCTGCATCGCACCCAGCTCGTGCTGGAGGAATTGCCCGATGCGCCCGTCAAGGGCATGCGTTCGAACCTGCCGTTGCTCGACCGGCAGCAGGCGTTCGGCTATTCGCAGGAAGACATCAACATCCTGATGACGCCGATGGCGGCGACCGGCGAGGAAGCCGCCGGCTCGATGGGCAACGATACGCCGATCTCGGCGCTGTCGGACCGGCCCAAGCCGTTGTTCACCTATTTCAAGCAGAACTTCGCGCAGGTCACCAACCCGCCGATCGACCCGATCCGCGAGGAACTCGTCATGAGCCTCGTCTCGATCATCGGTCCACGGCCGAACCTGTTCGACCTGCAGGGCATGGCCTCGACCAAGCGGCTCGAGGTGCGCCAGCCGATCCTGACCGATGCGGACCTGGAGAAGATCCGCTCGATCTCCGATGTCGCTGACACCCATTTCAAGTCACGCACGCTCGACACCACATTCCATGCCGGCTTCGGCGCGGCGGGGATGGAGCAGGTGCTCGACGAACTCTGCGCGCGCGCCGAAGGCGCGGTGCGCGAAGGCGTCAACATCATCATCCTGTCCGACCGCATGGCGGGCACGGACCGGATTCCGATCCCCTCGCTGCTCGCCTGCGCCGCCGTGCATCATCATCTGATCCGCACCGGCTTGCGCACCTCGGTCGGCATCGTCGTCGAATCCGGCGAGCCGCGCGAGGTGCATCATTTCGCATGCCTGGCCGGCTACGGCGCCGAGGCGATCAATCCGTATCTGGCGTTCGAAACCATCATCGCGATGAAGGACCGCCTGCCGGGCGCGCTCGACGACTATGAAATCGTCAAGCGCTACATCAAGTCGATCGGCAAGGGCCTGCTCAAGGTGATGTCCAAGATGGGCATCTCGACCTACCAGTCCTATTGCGGCGCGCAGATTTTTGACGCCGTCGGGCTGAAGGCCGATTTCGTCGCGAAGTATTTTGCCGGCACCCACACCCGCATCGAGGGCGTGGGCCTGGTCGAAATCGCCGAGGAAACGGTGCGGCGCCATACGGATGCATTCGGAGACGCGCAGGTCTACAAGACCGCGCTCGATGTCGGCGGCGAATACGCCTACCGCACCCGCGGCGAGGATCACGCCTGGACGGCCGAGTCCGTCTCAGCGCTGCAGCATGCCGTGCGCGGCAACTCGCAGGAGCGCTATCGCGCGTTCGCGAAGATCCTCAACGAGCAGTCGGAACGGCTGTTGACGCTGCGCGGCCTGTTCCGGATCAAGACCGCCGAGGACGAGAAGCGCAAGCCGGTGAAGCTCGACCAGGTCGAGCCGGCCTCCGAAATCGTCAAGCGTTTCGCCACGGGTGCGATGAGCTTCGGCTCGATCTCGCGCGAGGCGCACACCACGCTGGCGATCGCGATGAACCGGATCGGCGGCAAGTCGAACACCGGCGAAGGCGGCGAAGAGGCCGATCGGTTCAAGCCGATGCCGAACGGCGATTCAATGCGCTCGGCGATCAAGCAGGTCGCCTCGGGCCGCTTCGGCGTGACGACGGAATATCTCGTCAACTCCGACATGATGCAGATCAAGATGGCCCAGGGCGCCAAGCCCGGCGAAGGCGGCCAATTGCCTGGCCACAAGGTCGACGCGACGATCGCGCGCGTGCGGCATTCGACCCCCGGCGTTGGCCTGATCTCGCCGCCGCCGCATCACGACATCTATTCGATCGAGGATCTGGCGCAGCTCATCTACGACCTCAAGAACGTCAATCCGGACGGTCAGGTCTCGGTCAAGCTGGTTTCCGAAATCGGCGTCGGCACGGTGGCCGCGGGCGTTGCGAAAGCGCGCGCCGACCACGTCACCATTGCGGGCTTCGAGGGCGGCACCGGTGCCTCCCCCCTCACCTCGATCAAGCACGCCGGCAGCCCGTGGGAGATCGGCCTTGCCGAGACCCACCAGACGCTGGTGCGCGAGCGGCTGCGCAGCCGCATCGTGGTCCAGGTCGACGGCGGCTTCCGCACCGGGCGCGACGTCGTGATCGGCGCGCTTCTCGGCGCCGACGAGTTCGGCTTCGCCACCGCGCCGCTGATCGCGGCCGGCTGCATCATGATGCGCAAGTGCCATCTCAACACCTGCCCGGTCGGCGTCGCGACCCAGGATCCGGTGCTGCGCAAGCGCTTCACCGGCCAGCCCGAGCAGGTCATCAACTATTTCTTCTTCGTCGCCGAGGAAGTACGCGAGATCATGGCGCAGCTCGGCTACAGGAAGTTCGACGAAATGGTCGGCCAGACCCAGATGCTCGACCAGTCCACGCTGGTGGCGCACTGGAAGGCCAAAGGGCTCGATTTCTCAAAACTCTTCGTCCGCCAGAAGGAAGAGAAGGGCCAGAAGATCTATCACGCCGAAGCCCAGAACCATCATCTGGAGAAGGTGCTCGACCGCCGCCTGATCGAGAAGGCGCAGGCCGCGCTCGACCGCGGCGCGCCGGTGAAAATCGAGGAAGAGATCAACAACACCGACCGCTCCGCCGGTGCGATGCTGTCCGGAGCCGTGGCGAAGATCTACGGCCATGCCGGGCTGCCGCATGACACCATTCATGTCAGCCTGAAGGGCACGGCAGGCCAGGCGTTCGGCGCGTGGCTGGCCAAGGGCGTCACCTTCGAGCTCGAAGGCGAAGGCAACGATTACGTCGGCAAGGGCCTGTCGGGCGGCCGCATCGTCGTCAAGCCGCCGAAGAATTCCGGCATCGTGCCGGAAGAATCCATCATCGTCGGCAATACGGTGATGTACGGCGCGATCGAGGGCGAATGCTACTTCCGCGGCATCGCCGGCGAACGCTTTGCGGTGCGCAACTCCGGCGCTATCGCGGTCGTCGAGGGCGCCGGCGATCATTGCTGCGAATATATGACCGGCGGCATCGTCGTGGTGCTGGGCAAGACCGGCCGCAACTTCGCAGCCGGCATGTCCGGCGGCATCGCCTATGTGCTCGACGAGGCCGGCGACTTCGCAAAGCTCTGCAACATGGCGATGGTCGAACTGGAACCGGTGCTCTCGGAAGAGATGATCAACCAGAACACCTACCACCATTCCGGCGATCTCGAGCAGCATGGCCGGGTCGACGTGTTCCAGAACCTGCTCGAGTCCGACATCGAGCGGCTGCACGTGCTGATCACGCGCCACGCCAAACTGGCTGGGTCGAAGAAGGCCGCCGAGATCCTCGCGAACTGGAAGGCCTGGCTGCCTAAATTCCGCAAGGTGATGCCGGTGGAATACCGCCGCGCGCTGAAGGAATTGAAGGTCGACGCCGACGCCGAGCCGAAAATCGCGATCGGGGCTTAGTTACACCAGCCCGTCATTGCGAGCGCAGCGAAGCAATCCATAGCGCGACGAGCCGAACCATGGATTGCTTCGCGGCTCACGCTCCTCGCAGTGACGGAGGGTGACGGAAACAGATAGATGCGAACGAGAGATGCAGGGGCATCAGGTTTAATGGGCAAGATCACAGGTTTCCTCGAGATCGACCGGAACGAACGCAAGTATGTGCCGGTCGCCGAGCGGTTGAAGCATTATCGCGAATTCGTCATTCCCCTGAGCGAGAAGGACACCCGCGACCAGGCCGCGCGCTGCATGAACTGCGGCATCCCCTATTGCCACGGCACCGGCTCGGTGGCGCCGGGCACGCCGGGCTGCCCGGTCAATAACCAGATCCCCGATTTCAACGACCTTGTCTATCAGGGCAACTGGGAAGAAGCCTCGCGCAACCTGCACTCGACCAACAATTTCCCGGAGTTCACCGGCCGCATCTGCCCGGCGCCGTGCGAGGCGTCCTGCACGCTCAACATCGACGACAACCCGGTCACCATCAAGACGATCGAATGCGCGATCGTCGACCGCGCCTGGGACAATGGCTGGCTGAAGCCGGAAGTCGCGCAGGCCAAGACCGGCAAGAAGGTCGCGATCGTCGGCTCCGGACCTGCGGGCCTTGCGGCCGCGCAGCAGCTCGCGCGCGCCGGCCATGACGTCCATGTCTACGAGAAGTTCGCCAAGGCTGGCGGATTGCTTCGTTACGGCATTCCCGACTTCAAGATGGAAAAGCATATCATCGACCGCCGCGTGGCGCAGATGGAGGCCGAGGGCGTGACGTTCCATTACGGCGTCCATATCGGCGGCACTTCACAAGGCGCGATCGATCCGCGCGAGCTGCTCAACCAGTATGACGCGGTAGCCTTGACCGGCGGCGCCGAAGCCGGCCGCGATCTGCCGATCCCCGGCCGCGATCTCGACGGCATCCATTTTGCGATGGACTTCCTGCCGCAGCAGAACCGCCGCGTCTCCTCCGAGCCGCTCGGCGACGTCAAGGATATCCTGGCCGGCGGCAAGCATGTCGTCGTGATCGGCGGTGGCGACACCGGCTCCGACTGCATCGGAACTTCGTTCCGGCAGGGTGCGAAGTCCGTGACCCAGCTCGAGATCATGCCGGCGCCACCCGAGCACGAGAACAAGGGCGTGACCTGGCCGAACTGGCCCTTGAAGATGCGGACCTCGTCGAGCCAGGCCGAGGGCGCGAGCCGCGAATACGCGGTGCTGACGCAAAAATTCTCGGGCGTCGACGGCAAGGTGCAAAAGCTGCACTGCGTGAAGGTCGACGACAAGTTCAAGCCGATTGCGGGCACCGAATTCGAGCTCGAAGCGCAGCTCGTGCTGCTCGCCATGGGCTTCGTGCACCCGGTGCACGACGGCATGCTGAAGACGCTCGGCGTCGACCTCGACCAGCGCGGCAACGTCCGCGCCAACATGGCCGACTACAAGACCTCGCTGCCGAACGTCTTCTCCGCAGGCGACATGCGCCGCGGGCAATCGCTGGTGGTTTGGGCAATCCGTGAGGGGCGTCTGTGCGCGCGAGCGATCGATCAGTATCTGATGGGGTCGACGACGCTGCCGCGGTAGCACAACACCCAAAGCTTTTTTGTGTTACCTCGTGTCCCGGACGCGGTGCAGCGTGTAACGCTGCTCCGCAGAGCCGGGACCCATGGCGCCGCTCGCATGGACCCCGGATCAGCAGCGCATCACTTCGTGCTGCGCAGCATCCGGGGAACGCACGCGGAGAGCCGAGCGCCTAGTTCTGCAGCCGCACCCCCAGCATCACCACAGTCGACGCCGTGCTATTCCCCACCAGGTTCGAATCCAGCCAGTCGCGCCGCAGCGTGCCCCTGAGCCAGACGTTGCGGTTCATCTTGTAGATGGCCTCGCCCGACACCGCGTAGATCTTGTCGCGCCTGGGATTGCCCTGATAGTCGAGCGAGCCCCAGGTGAACTTGCCGATCGCGGTCAGCCAGCGGCGGAAGTCGTGGTCGACTTCGACGGTGTAGACATGCGTCAGGACGCCCGACGTGCCTGGCAGCGTGGTCTCCGTGATCGTGGTGTCGGAATAGAATTTTGCCGTCGTCAGCGGCGTCGCGGTCCAGACCAGCGAGGACGAGACGAGCAGGCCTTCCAGGCGATCGAGCCTCGGATCGACATAGTCGCGCGCGGCATAGCCGACGGCGATTTCGCCGGTCAATAGCCGCGAGAATTCGACGCTGGTGCCGCCCTTGACATAGCCGCCACTGGAATCGCGCGCAAATCCGCTGCGGTCGAGCCTGACGTCATGCACGCGGCTGTCGCCCTGCACTTCCACGAACGGCTTTATGCCCGGCTTCAAGTCATAGCTGGCGCGGCCGACGCCGCCGTACTGGCTGAAATTGCGGTCGTCGTTGGTCGTTGAAGTGCCGTCGGTGAGCTTTGAATTGGTATAGTCGGTGCGGTCGACAGTGGCGCCGGCGGAAACCTGCAGCCGGTTGAAGCTCTGGTCGACGCCGATAGTCGTGCCAACCGTGGTGAGGATCGGATATCTGGCGAGACCGGCCTGCACGTTCGGGCTGCCGGGATTGTCGGTCGAGACGAACAAGCGTCCCTGCGCGGTCAGCCTCGTGTTGCGGCTGACGTCGAGCCGGCCGTCGACATGGCCGAGGAAGTTGGGCCGGTCGACATCGAGCGGCGCCGACAGCGGCGTGCCGTCCGCGTTCGGCGTGAGATGGCTGCCGTAGCCGGTGAAGGAGCCGCGGAGATCGGCCACCAGCGCATGGCGTTCCCAATCGGAGACCGCGAGGAATTCGGGCGCGATCACGTAGAACGGCTTGCCTTGCGCCGGGGCGAGCCGGCCGGGATTGGTATCGTAGCCGCCCGAGAATTCGACCGCGGATTTGATCAGAAAACTGCCGGCGTAGTCGCCGACCGCGCCGAACGGATCGTCATCGATCCTGAGACGCTTGCGCGGCGGCTGTCCCACGACCGTGCCCGCCATCGCCGGTGGGATCGGGGTTTTGTGCGCTGATTCCGATGGGGCAATCGACAGCCGCAGCCGCGTGTTCGACGCAATCGGCGACGGCGGACTACCGGGTCCGATCGGCGGCTTCGGCTTCGCCTGCCCCGGATAGTATTTCGGTTTCTTGCGCTTGCGGTTGAGCGAATCGTAGCCGATGTCGGCGGCGCCGCTCGCGGCCGGCAGACCGTATTTCGGGATCTGTCCGATCCGCGACGGCGCGGGCTTGTCTTGCAGCTTCGGGCTGTTGGGGGGATCGTTCACCTCCGCCGCCGTCCGGCGCAGCGGCGAATCCGGCGGCAGCATCTGACTGGTCCGCCTTGAGCTGAACAGGTCCGGCGTGAGGGTTTGCGCTCGCGCTGCGGTTCCGGTCAGGACGATCAGCGCAAGGCACGGCAAGGCTGCGCGGAAGAGGCGCGCGCGGCCGTTCCGGCCCGATGCTGGCCCCGCCATCACGATAAAATATACCCCAACAAAAACAGATACTTGGTGGACGAACGCCGAACGCTCGCGGAACACGTCGTTAATGGAGTTAAAACAATTATGGTTAATGAGCCGTTGAGGGCGGCAGCCCCGCGTCGCTTCGCCGGACGGCCCATGCTATGCAGGGGTTCGGGGCGCGAAGCCCCTCCTTCCCTGGGACAGACATGGCCAACCCGAATCCGCTGATGGTACAATCATCCGGCTCTGAACCCGCTGATGCCGCCGTCCAATCGGCGCTGCGCACGCTCGATGCCGAGGGCAGCGGCATCGCCGCGATCGCGGCGGCGCTGCAGTCCGACCTTCGCGCACCCTTTGTCGCCGCCGTCGATCTGATCCGGAACGCCAAGGGACGGCTGATCGTCACCGGGCTCGGCAAGTCGGGCCATATCGGCCGCAAGATCGCCGCGACCTTCGCCTCCACCGGCACGCCCGCCTTCTTTGTCCATGCGGCCGAAGCGAGCCATGGCGACCTCGGCATGATCACGCCGGACGACGTCATCCTGGCGCTATCGTGGTCCGGCGAGCAGCCGGAGATGAAGAATCTGATCACCTATGCCAAGCGCTTCCGCATTTCCGTGATCGCCATGACGGCGGAGCGCGAATCTTCCCTCGCCAAGGCGGCCGGCATCGCGCTGACGCTGCCGAAGGCCCGTGAGGCCTGCCCGCACAATCTCGCGCCGACCACCTCCTCCCTGATGATGCTGGCGCTCGGCGACGCGCTGGCGATCGCATTGCTGGAAGGCCGCGGCTTTACCTCGGTCGATTTCAGCGTGCTGCATCCCGGCGGCAAGCTCGGCGCGCTCCTGAAATACACCCGCGACCTCATGCATACCGGCGACGCGGTGCCGCTGAAGCCGCTCGGCACCAGCATGTCCGAGGCGCTGGTCGAGATGACGTCCAAGGGCTTTGGCTGTGTCGGTATTGTCGACGCACGCGGACACATCGTCGGCATTGTCACCGACGGTGACCTGCGCCGCCATATGGGGCCGCAGCTCATGTCGGCCACCGTCGACGAGGTAATGACGAGGAATCCGAAGACGATCGACCGCGACGTGCTGGCCGGCGAGGCGCTGGAGATCCTCAACTCCTCGAAGATCACGACGCTGATCGTGACCGACGCCAGCAAGCCGATCGGCATCGTGCACCTGCACGATTTCCTGCGCGCGGGAGTGGCGTAACTCCCGACCTCTCCACGTCATTGCGAGAAGCGCAAGCGACGAAGCAATCCACCTATCCGTTATGCCGCGAGATGGATTGCTTCGCGGAGCCTGTCATCGGGCGCGCATTCGCGCGACCCGGTGGCTCGCAATGACGGGGTTAGGCCTTCGGAAACCGCACCGCGTTCTCCTCCAGCGGCAGTGCCAGTCCGTTCGCGAGATACGACACGGTGCGATAGAATCCGCACAGCAGGATGGTCTCGAATATTTTCGCCTCGTCGTAATGCGCCGATAGCGCCGCGAATTCGGCGTCATCAAGCGTGGCGCGCTCGTGCAGCGCGTCGATGGCGGCGATCAGGGCCTGCTCCGCTGGCGACCAGCATGCGTCGGTGGCGGCGCCGAGCACGGTGGCGCGGACCTGCGCTTCCGTCAGATGCGCGGCCTCCGCGAACGTCGTGACATGCACGCCCCATTCGTACTCGCAGCCTGTTCGCGCGCAGGTACGGTCGATGACGATCTCGCGCTCCCGCAAACTGAGCGGGCCGCGATCCAGCAGGCTGCCGGCGCGGAATTTCTCCCAGGCCCGCGCATTGCCCGCAATGACGCGAAACAGCACCAGCGGCGGCGCGCCGCGCATGATGCGGTCGAACTGCTCGGCAATGTCAGGTGCATAAGGCGGCTCAAGTGGCGCGATGCGCGGCACGGATTGTGACACGGCCAACCTCCATTGCTACTAATACAGTAGCAATGCTACACTTTTTGTAGCATAATGCAAGGAGATGATAGAGCGCTAAGCCGCCGCCACCGTCAGGCTGGCGCCATCGGCCTGCACCACCCTGACCCGGCTGCCAGCCGGCGCGTCAGGGCCGGCGACGCGCCAGACCGTGTCGTCGATCCGCACGGTGCCGGTGCCGCCGACGATCGGCTTTTCCAGCGTGAATTCCCGGCCGATCAGCGCCTTGGTCCGGTTGTTGAGAAACGGGTTGCTCAGGCTGCGGCTGCCCTCGCTGCGCGCAAAGTGCCGCCATGCCGGTACCGCGGCAACCGCGAACACCGCAAACATCAGGAGCTGCGTCTGCCAGGACGGGCTGATCGCAAACGACACGAGCCCGACCAATAGCGCCGCGAGCCCGAGCCAGAACATGAAGACACCCGGCGCGAGCAATTCCAGCGCCATCAGGACGAAGCCGAAGATCAGCCAATTCCAGGTGCCTAACGTCGAAAATATGTCGGTCATGACACGAACCTCTAATCGATCTTCCAGATCAAGCTCTCACCGCTGCGGCGTGACCGGCGGTGGGGTGGGACCGGTGTTCGGCACCGACGATGTCCGCCGTGCAGCGGCCGCAGCGGAAGCGGCACTTTCGCCAAACGTCGCCTTGGCGATCTCCCCGATGCCGGCGAGCGAGGACAGCACGCTAGTGGCTTCCAGCGGGATCATCAGGATCTTCTGGTTCGGCGAATCCGCGAACTGTCCGAACGCCTTGATGTACTTGTCGGCGATAAAATAGTTCAACGCTGCGACGTCGCCCTTGGCGATGGACTCGGAGACCATCTGCGTCGCCTTGGCTTCCGCCTCCGCCAGGCGCTCGCGCGCCTCGGCGTCGCGGAAGGCGGCTTCGCGGCGGCCTTCGGCCTGCAAAATCTGACCCTGTTTGGCGCCTTCCGCCCGCAAAATTTCCGACTGGCGCTGGCCCTCGGCCTGCAGAATGTCGGCGCGCTTGACGCGCTCGGCCTTCATCTGCCGGCCCATCGCTTCCACCAGGTCGGCCGGCGGCACGATGTCCTTGATCTCGATGCGGTTGACCTTGAGCCCCCATGGCGAGACGGCTGCGTCGACCACGCGCAGCAGCCGCTCGTTGATCTCGTCGCGATGCGACAGCACCTGGTCGAGGTCCATCGAGCCCATCACCGAGCGGATGTTGGTCATGGTCAGCACGATGATGGCCTGCTCGAGATTGGCGACCTCGTAGCTCGCTTTCGCGGCGTCGAACACCTGGAAGAACGCGACGCCATCCACCGTCACGGTGGCGTTGTCCTTGGTGATCACCTCCTGCTCGGGAATGTTGATCACCTGCTCCATCATGTTCATCTTGCGGCCGACGCGGTCGAAATAGGGAATGATGAGGTTCAACCCCGGCGACAGCGTGCGGGTGTATTTGCCGAACCGCTCGATGGTCCAATCATAGCCCTGCGGCACCGTTTTGACGCCCGCGAACAATGTGGCAATGACAAGTAGAACAAAGGCAATCGCGAAAATGTCGAAGCCACTCATAAAGTCCCTCCAAAGCCGGCAAGGTGCGTTGCCCGGCGCGATCTCTCATTTGTCTGCAACGGCGCGGCGCCGGTTCAGCCGGCGGTTCTCAGTTTATGGCTATATAGCTAGGGAATAGTTTGCGGGCCACCAGATGTTCTTGGGCTCCGAACGGCGAGTGGTTGTTGATGTGGTTAAATCCAGCCTTGAAGCTCGCGCAAAACGAGTTGGCGGATGACGTCCATGCCGGGCTCGCTGTCGTTCAGACAGGGAATTGCGGAAAACTGCTCGCCGCCGTTGTGCCTGAAGATCTCGGCGTTTTCCTGCGCGATCTCCTCCAGCGTCTCCAGGCAATCGGCGGAGAAGCCGGGCGTCACCACCACAATGCGTTTCACGCCATCTTTCGCCAATTTTTCGATGGTCTTGTCGGTGTAGGGCTGCAGCCACTCGTCGCTGCCGAAGCGCGATTGAAATGTCAGGATCAGCTTGGCGGCATCAAGGCCCAACCGCTTGCGCAAGCTTTCCGTCGTTGCGACGCACTGCGTGTAGTAAGGATCGCCCTTGTCGACATATTTCTGCGGCATACCGTGAAACGACGCCACGATAAGTTCGGGCTGGAACGGCAGGGCCGCCAGATGTTCTGACATCGAGACGGCGAGCGCTTCGATGTACTCGGGATTGTCGTAATAAGGCGGGCTCACCCGCAGCGTCGGCTGCGCGCGCATGTCGGCGAGCGCGCGAAACACCTCGTCGCAGACCGTCGCCGAGGTCGCCGCAGAATATTGCGGATAGAGCGGCACCACCAGCAGGCGATCGCAGCCTTGCGCAGCCAGGGCATCGATCCGCGAGCGGATCGATGGATTGCCATAGCGCATCGCCCAATCGACCACGACGTGCTCGCGATCGGCGATCGCCGCCGCGAGCTTTTCGGCCTGCGACCGGGTGATGGTCTTGAGCGGGGATTCGCCTCTCTCGGCGTTCCAGATCTTCTGGTAGTCGCGCGCCTTTCTGGCCGGACGCACCCGCAGAATGATGCCGTTGAGGATCGCTTTCCAGACGAGGCCCTGATCCTCGATCACGCGGGGGTCGGAGAGGAATTCCTTCAGATAGACCCGCACCCCCTGGGCATCGGCGGTATCAGGCGTGCCGAGATTGACCAGCAGCACGCCGATGCGTTGCTCTAGGGCTGCCGGTGCCGTTGCATTGCCAAGGGGGACGACCGCGGTCATGATTTCGATGGCTTCGCGCGTTGCACTATCCTTGTCAAGATAACCGCCGGTTCGCTACGCTTGCCAAATGGCCGCGGGGCGCGCGTGCGCGGGGAGGAACCATGACGATCGCCGAATGGTGCGTTTTCGGAACGGTGCTGCTGTATCTGCTGACGATCGCATCGGTCAAATGGGCCGCCTACGGCCGTTTCGACAATGCCAAGCCGCGCGATCCCGCCTTCTACCAGGACCCGATCCGCGCCCGTGCACTTGGCGCGCATCAAAACGGCATCGAGGCGTTTCCGTTCTTCGCAGTCGCCGTGCTGCTGGCGGAATTTCGGCTCGGGCCGCAGCGCCTGATCGACGAACTCGCGATTCTGTTCGTGATCGTGCGGATCGCCTATGTCTTCACCTATCTCGGCAACCGCCCAACGCTGCGCTCGATCCTCTGGAGCATCGGCTTCGCGATCAATATCGCGATCTTCTTTCTGCCGGCGATCAAGGAGTATTTGCCGGTATGAGGTTGGCGTCCCGTCGTCCCTGCGAACGCAGGGACCCATAACCACCGCTGCTGATCGTTGCGGGAAAGTCGTCGACCATCCCCGCAAGACAACATCCGCCGCGGCGTATGGGTCCCTGCGTTCGCAGGGGCATCAGAGAAGAGTGATCGCCGATAGATGGTGGGCACGGCGCTATCGCGCCTTTGCCCACCCTACGATGTCGAGGACGACTTGGCTCAGCCCAGATGCCGCTCCCGCGTCGCGATCAAATCCCGAATCTCCTTTGATATCGGGACCGGGCGATGCGTCTTCTGATCGGTGTTGACCCAGACGCTCTCGCCGGTCACGAGCGCATCACCGGCACCTTTCAGGAAGATCGCGAGTTCGAAGGTGAGGCTCGAATTGCCGATCCGCGCCACCCGCGCGCCGACGTCGAGCTCCCAGTCGAACCGGACCGGCGCCTTGTATTCGATGACGGATTTGACGACGTGGAAATCGACGCCGGATTTCTTGGCGTCGGCATATTGGTCATAGCCGAGCGCGCGAAAATATTCGGTGATGGTGGTGTCGAAATAGGTCAGGTAATGCGCGTTGAAGACGACGCCCTGGCCGTCGATCTCGGAGTAGCGCACCCGGAACGGGTGGAAGAACCAGAATTGCTCGCGTGACATGGGATTCCCGGCTTTGCGTGTTCAGGCGCTTGAATAGCGCAGCGAACCAATTTCATAAAGCCGGCAACTTGCGTTACCGAAATAGAGTTGCGGAATCTATAGCGGTAGATTGTCATCCCTGCCTCCGTGCGCAATCGCGCACTCGGCGCAGGGACCCATACGCCGTGCCGCAAGTTTTGAGGACCCTGTTCGACGGCTTTCGTGCACCAACTTAATCCTGTGGTTATGGGTCCCTGCGTTCGCAAGGACGACAGTTCGTAGCGTGGATCACAAACACGTCGCGCGTTCGGCGGCGAGATAGCCGAACAACAGGCCGATGCCGAACAAGAGCACCAGGCCGGCGGCGCCGAATTCGATGCCGCGCATGATCAGCGCGCCGCCGCCCTCGCGCCCGGCGCTCAGCCGCTTTGCCAGACCCTTCGCCGATACGGCGATCACGGCGATGGTGGCGACCGTGATCGCAGTCCCGAGGCCCATCACGAAGGTCGCGGCGATGCCGGCCAGGAACAGGCCCTGCGCCAGCGAGAACACCAGCACCAGGATGGCACCCGAGCACGGCCGCATGCCTACCGCAAAGATCGTTCCCAAGCCGCGCCGCCAGCCGCCGGGACCAGCGAGTTGGTCCGGTGTCGGCCCGTGCGAATGGCCGCAATGCTCGTCATGAACATGGGCATGGCCGTGGCCGTGATGATCGCCGTGATCATGGTGATGGTGATGGTGATGGGCGTGGTCATGATCGTGACGATGAGCCGTGGCCGATGCCATCGCCAGCTCCGGCTTCGCCTGCAGCGCGCGCATAAAGCCGCCGCCCTTGGTCCAGACCAGCCGCGCGCCGAGCGCCGCGATCAGCGCGTAGCTGACGATCTCGATCGCCTTCTCCGCAGAGCACATCGTCTTGGCGGTGGAAGAGAGCAGCCAGGCGAAGACGGCCACGATCGCGACCGCCACCAACGCCTGCAACAACGCCGAGGCGAACGACAGCACGATGCCGCGCCGCGCGGTTTCCTCATTGGCGACAAGATAGGACGAGATCACCGCCTTGCCGTGGCCGGGGCCGGCGGCATGAAAAATGCCGTAAGCAAAGGAGATTCCAAGCAGCGTCCAGACCGCGCTGCCGTCCGATTTCGCCGCGCGGATGGTAGCGGACATTTCGCGGTAGAATTCGGATTGCTTGGCCAAAATCCATCCGATCACGCCGCCGACCTGCGGTTCGGCCGCGGGACGTGGACCACCGAACGGATTCTGCGCCATCAGCGCATGCAAGGCAGCATCGAAAATCACAACGGCCGCGATCGCCGCGGCCGTCATTGCGATACCTCGCGCGAGGCTCGTGGGGAGCATCCGCCTCATGGGCAGTTCACCATGATCTTGTTGGCGAACATCGCGCCATAATTGGAATTGTCGCCGTTCAAGAAATTCTGCTCGTTCAGGCGCTGGGTGTTGGCGGTCTCGTCGTTCGGCCGCTGGAATTGCATCTGGCAGGCGGCGGGCGCACCGATCAGCTTGATCGGGTCCTTGTCGTCGAACTTGAAGTCGATGAAGTAGGAGGGGTCGAACACTTCCAGCGCCAACTGCTTCGAGGTCGCCGGCGCCTTCAGCGGCAGCACGAAATGGAGCGTCAGCGCGCTGTCCTTGTATTCGAGATAATAGTCGACCGGCTCCTCGAACTTCGCCTTCTTGCCGTCGGCTTTGGCGAAGGTGAAATAGGCGAAGTCCTTCAGCGACTCGACATTGGTCTGTGCCAGCGGCGCCAGTTCCTCGCGGGTGTAGACGCCCTTGGTCTTGGTCGCGACACCCTGCAGCGCATAGGTCGAGAACATGTCATCGAACGTCCAGGCGTGACGCACGCCCGTCATCGCACCGTTGGGCGCGTAGACCACCTCGCTCCTGGCGGTGATCCAGACATGGGGATGGGCCTCGGCCGCGGCTGTGCCGAGCGACAACGCGACGATCAAGCCCAACAGTCCGAACATTCCACGTAACACGTCATTCCTCCGAAGGCGGGGACCGATACGCTGTGTCGTCTCATTTTGGCAATGCGGCAAAGGCTATTCCTTCACAACGAACATCAGAGGTTATAGGTCCCTGCGTTCGCAGGGACGACTCGTGGAAGCGGCGCCGGCTGATCAGGCCGCCGGCGTTGCTTCGAGCAGGCCGCGACGGCGCAACAGCGCGTCGGCCTCCGGCTCGCGGCCGCGGAAGGCGACATAGGCGTCCTCGGGGTCGCGCGAGCCGCCCGACGAATAGATGTCATCGTGCAGGCGTTTTGCCACCGCGGGATCGAAGATGTCGCCGGCCTCCTCGAACGCGCCGAAGGCGTCGGCGTCCATCACTTCCGACCACATGTAGCTGTAGTAGCCCGATGCGTAATGATCGCCGGAGAAGATGTGGCCGAATTGGGTCGGCCGGTGCCGCAGCGCGATTTCGGCGGGCATGCCGATCTTCTCCAGCTCCGCCTTTTCGAACGCAGCCACGTCGCTGCTGGCGGCGGCCGGCTGGGTATGGAATTCGAGATCGACCAGCGCCGAGGAAACGAACTCCACGGTGGCAAAGCCCTGGTTGAATTTTCGCGCGGCGAGGAAGCGCTGCAGCAGGTCGTCCGGCAGCGGCTCGCCGGTTTGGTAGTGCTTGGCGAACTGCCGCAGCACTTGCGGCTGCTCCTGCCAATGCTCGTAGAGCTGCGAGGGCAGCTCGACGAAATCGGTAAACACGGACGTCCCCGACAGCGAGGGATAAGTGACGTTGGACAGCATGCCGTGCAGGCCGTGGCCGAACTCGTGGAACAGGGTGCGCGCGTCGTCCGGCGACAGCAGCGACGGCTGGCCGTCCGCGCCCTTGGCGAAATTGCAGACATTGATGATCAGCGGGGCGACGTCGACGTCGAGCTTCTGCTGGTCGCGCAGCGAGGTCATCCAGGCGCCGGAGCGCTTTGAGGGTCTCGCGAAATAATCGCCATAGAACAGCGCCTTGTGCTTGCCGGCGGCGTCCTTGACCTCCCAGACCCGGACGTCCGGATGCCAGACCGGAATGTCCTTGCGCTCGGAGAAGGTGATCCCGAACAGGCGGGTGGCGCAGTCGAAGGCGGCCTCGATCATGTGGTCGAGCACCAGATAGGGCTTTATCGCCGCGTCGTCGAAATCGGCTCGCCGCTGCCGCAGCTTTTCGGCGTAGTAGCGCCAATCCCACGGCGCCAGCGCGAAGTTGCCGCCCTCCTCCGCGATCAGAGCCTGCAGCGCGTCGCGGTCGGCGAGCGCCTGGGCCCGGGCGGGCTTCCAGACCCGCTCCAGGAGGCTGCGCACCGCCTCCGGCGTCTTGGCCATGGAATCCTCCAGCCGGTAGGCGGCGTAGGTTGGAAAGCCCATGATCTTGGCGGCCTCCTCGCGGAGCGCGAGGATCTCGACGATGGTGGCGTTGTTGTCGTTGGCGTTGCCATTGTCGCCGCGCGCGGTGAAGGCCTTGAAGACCTTCTCGCGCAGGTCGCGGCGGGAGGAGCTCTTCAGGAACGGCTCGACCGAAGAGCGTGACAGCGTTACAATCGCCTTGCCCGCCATGCCGCGCTCTTCAGCGGCGGCCTTGGCCGCGGTGACGAAGGCCTCGGGAAGGCCGTCACGATCGTCCTCGCCGAGCTCCATGAACCAGTCCTGCTCGTCGCCGAGGAGATGGTGGCTGAACGAGGTGCCGAGCTGGGCCAGCCGCTCGTTGATCTCGGCCCGGCGCTTCTTGGCGACCTCGTCGAGGCCGGCGCCGGCGCGGTGGAAGTTGGTGTAGGTGCGCTCCAGGAGCCGCATCTGTTCGCCGGTCAGGCCGAGCGTGGCGCGGTTCTCGTGCAGCAGCGCAATGCGGCCGAACAGCACCGCGTTCATCATGATCGGGTTCCAGTGCCGCGCCATCCGCAAGGAGACTTCCTTGTCGATCTCCAGGATCGCCGGATTGGAGTGCGCCGAGACCAGGTCGTAGAACACGGCAGAGACCTTCGCGAGCAGCTTGCCCGAGCGCTCCAGCGCCGTGATAGTGTTGGCGAAGTCCGGCACCGAGGGATCATGGGTGATCGCCGCGATCTCGGCGGCGTGATCGGCAAAGGCCTGCTCGAAGGCGGGCAGGAAGTGTTCCGGCTGGATCTCGCTGAAGGGCGGTGTCTCGAATGGCGTCTGCCACGGCCGGAGCAGCGGGTTTTCGCCAGCTTCCGAAGGGGCCGCCGTCTGCAGGGTTTCTGACATCACAATTCCCGTTTTTGCCTCGTTTTCTCGAGCTGAAACCGGTACCGATTTCGCTCGAAAACGCTCCAGAAGATGCGGCAATCTATAGCACGCGATACGGCATTTTTGGGCCTTTTGCGCTTGATAGATGGGGCCTTTTCGGAGAGATTGCGCCCCTTGAACAGGACCTTTTTCATGAGCCCACAGCCCGCCTCCACATCCTCCCGCCGGATCGTCTGGCCGAGCGTCATCACCGTCATTTCGGCTGCGATCCTGATCGGCGCGGAAGTGTTCGGCGCGGCGTTTGCCGGCGGCTGGGCGCTCGCGATCCTGTTCGATCTCAACGACACCAGCGCGCACATTCTCCAGGCGGTGCTGTTCGGCATCGGCGTGCTGGTCATGGTGGCGTTCATCCGCGGCGCGCAGCGCATCGAGCCGTTCTCCAAGCGCGCCTGACGCGCATTCAAGAAAGCGCTGCGGCACAGGCACTGAAGCGTTCATCGCCTGCCTGAGAAAATCTTAACTTCCATTCATGTTTGTCGTGAGCCGTGCGCGCTGCGAACGCTTTCGTAAGCACACGTCGGGGAAATTTGTCCCCAGCCTAAAAAAATTCTTGCGAAGCCGATTCAAAAGACTTATTTCCAGCCTTGCCCAATTTCGCACGTGCCTGTGGTCGTGTGTCAGTCGGTAGGTATCCGGACAAGAGGCCGGACAGCCGCCAAGGGATGAAGAACCGAGGGTCGTTTTTCGAAGCGGCCAGCATCTCTCTCAAGAGATGCCGTTGAAGGTCCCTCCATCCTTTGCAACCGTGACTGGCAGCCGGAGGCGAACCGGCGCACCCCGCTCTCAACGGGGGACGCGACTTAAAGCAACGACGGATCGGGCTTTTTTGGTCTCTACCGGCATTCCACCGCCGGCGCGGGCTACTGAAAAGGCTTGTCCTTCATTGCCAGGTGAGCGGGCGGGAAGATTCCCAACCAATCCACGGCAGCACAATTCGGTTCTTGAGTTCGAGGCTTCGTCGCGTCTCCATCGTGCGACAACGCCAAAGCACTCACGTCCGAGATCAAATTTGAACGGGACCCGTCGCTGGGCCGTTTGGAGGGGTGCTATGACCGAACGTATTCAGGAATTCCTGCGTAACCGCCGCAGCGAGGGCCAGGACACCGAGCCGTGCCTCGTCGTCGACCTCGAAGTCGTGCGCGACAACTACCAGACCTTCGCCAAGGCGCTGCCCGACAGCCGCGTGTTCTACGCGGTGAAGGCCAATCCTGCGCCCGAAGTGCTGTCGCTGCTCGCCTCCATGGGCTCCTGCTTCGACACCGCAACCGTTGCCGAAATCGAAATGGCGATGGCTGCCGGTGCGACGCCGGACCGTATCTCCTTTGGCAACACGATCAAGAAGGAGCGCGACATCGCGCGCGCCTTCGCGCTCGGCATTCGCCTGTTCGCAGTCGACTGCGCCGCCGAAGTCGAGAAGATCGCGCGTGCCGCTCCCGGCGCAAAGGTGTTCTGCCGCATCCTTTATGACTGCGCCGGCGCCGAATGGCCGCTGTCGCGGAAGTTCGGCTGCGACCCGGAGATGGCGGTCGAGGTGCTCGACCTCGCCAAGCGTCTGGGGCTGGAGCCGGTCGGCATCTCGTTTCATGTCGGCTCGCAGCAGCGCAAGGTGAAGGCGTGGGACCGCGCGCTGGCAATGGCCTCGACGGTGTTTCGGGACTGCGCGGAGCGAGGGATCAACCTGTCCATGGTCAACATGGGCGGCGGCTTCCCGACCAAGTACCTCAAGGACGTTCCTCCGGTCGTGCAGTACGGCCGGTCGATCTTCCGTGCGCTGCGCAAGCACTTCGGCAACCAGATCCCGGAGACCATCATCGAGCCGGGCCGCGGCATGGTCGGCAACGCCGGCATCATCGAGACCGAAGTCGTCCTGATCTCCAGGAAGAGCGACGAGGACGAGGTGCGCTGGGTGTATCTCGACATCGGCAAGTTCGGCGGTCTCGCCGAGACGATGGACGAGTCGATCCGCTACGCCATCCGCACGCCGCATGACGGTGCGGAGATGACGCCGTGCGTGCTCGCAGGTCCCACCTGCGATAGCGCCGACGTGCTGTACGAGAAGATGCCGTACCCGCTTCCGGTGACGCTCGAGATCGGCGACAAGCTGTTGATCGAAGGCACCGGGGCCTACACGTCGACCTACTCGTCGGTGGCGTTCAACGGCATCCCGCCGCTCAGGACCTACCACATCTGAGCTGCCTCTTTTTGAGGCTCGAATAGCGGGAGCCGGTGCGCCGGCTCCCTCCCCGTCATTTGCGAATTTTTGACAACGCTTTGCGCGGCAAGTTTGCCGTTGCGAGCGGGGACTGACGTGCCATGACTGCTTTGCGGAAGACCACCGTTGCCCTCATCCCCGATGCCGCTCCGTTTGCGATCCGCAGCGAGCGGGCCTCGGACGTCGCCGCGCGCGAGGCGCTGCTGGATGCCTGCTTTGGCGACAACCGCCATATGCGCGCCTGCCAGCGCCTGCGCGACGGACGCGCGCCCGCCGAAGGCCTTAGCCTTTCGGCTGTGAGCAGGGGCCGGCTGGTCGGTACGTTGCGGTTGTGGCACGTCAGCGCCGGGGGCATCCCGGCGCTCATGCTCGGCCCGCTGGCGGTGGAGGCTTCCTCCCGCCAGCTCGGGGTCGGGGCTGCGCTGATGGACCACGCGCTCGCGGCGGCGAAGGCGCGTGGCCATCGCGCGGTAGTCCTGCTGGGCGATGCGCCGTACTACTCCCGCTTCGGCTTCTGGGCCGCGAAGACCGGCGAGCTGTCGCTGCCGGGCGCTTTCGAGCGCGACCGGCTGCTCGGCCTGGAGTTTTGCGAAGGCGCGCTCGATGGCGCCTCGGGGATGATCGTTCCGACCGGTGCACGCTCGCCGAAAACAAAGGCAGTGCGGACCAGGAAGGCGAAGACCTTGCTCCTGCCGCGCGTGGCCTGAAAGCGATGTCGGAGTGCCCTCCCGCCGCCGTGCGCCCGCGCTGGCGCAGCGTTGTCACGACGGTCCTCCTGGTCATCATCTCGGTCATGATCGTCAGGGACATTCTCGTGCGTCGCTGGAGCGCCGGCGCGCCGCCGGCCTCCGACTTCACCTGGCATTCACGGTGACATCGCCAGGGGTTGCGCACGCCGGGGAAAAGCCCTTAAACCGCGCCCATCCCGCCGCCGGACCATTCCCAGGATCGTTCCCAAGACCGAGGTTCCCATGCCCCGCCGCCTGATTTCCACCGGCTCGCCGTTCGAGAAGACCGCCGGCTACAGCCGCGCCGTCATCGACGGCGATTTCGCCTTCGTCGCCGGCACCACCGGCTACGACTACAGGACCATGGTCATTCCCGCCGATGTCACAAGCCAGGCGCGCAACTGCTTTAGGAACATCGAGGCGGCGCTCAAGGAAGGCGGCTTCGCGATGGCCGACATCGTCCGCGCCACCTACTACATCACCGACCTCGCCGATGCGGACGCCTTCTTTGCGGTCTGCGGCGAAGTTTTTAGCGAGATCCGCCCGGCCACAACGCTCCTCGTCGTCGCGGGGCTCTACAAGCCCGAGATGAAGATCGAGATCGAAGTGACCGCGAAGCGCCGCACCGCCTGATCCCTCCATTCCCACGAATTTCTGTTTCCGGAGACCAACTGATGAACGCCCTCGCAAAAATTCACGCGAAAGTCACTGGCCCCATCGTGATGATCGGCTTCGGTTCGATCGGCAAGGGCACGCTGCCCTTGATCGAGCGCCATTTCGACTATGACAAGTCGCGCTTCGTCATCATCGATCCGCATGAGGATGGCGAGCTCGCCAAGAAACACGGCGTGCGCTTCATCAAGCAAGCCGTGACCCGCGACAATTATCGCGAATTCCTGATCCCGCTGCTTACCGAAGGCGGCGGCCAGGGCTTCTGCGTCAACCTCTCCGTCGACACCTCCTCGGTCGACATCATGACGATGTGCCGGGAGATCGGCGCGCTCTACATCGATACCGTGGTGGAGCCCTGGGCGGGTTTCTATTTCGACAAGAACATCGGTCCCGAAAAGCGCTCCAACTACGCCCTGCGCGAGACCTTGCTCGCCGCCAAGCACAAGAGTCCGGGCGGCACGACCGCCGTCTCCACCTGCGGTGCCAATCCCGGCATGGTATCCTGGTTCGTCAAGCAGGCGCTGCTCGACATCGCCCGCGACACCAACACGCCCTTCAACGAGCCGAAGAGCCGCGAGGGTTGGGGCCAGCTCGCGCAGAAGCTCGGCGTCAAAGGCATCCACATCGCCGAGCGCGACACCCAGCGCTCCAGGAATCCGAAGCCGATGAATGTGTTCGTCAACACCTGGTCGGTGGAAGGGTTCGTGTCCGAGGGCATGCAGCCGGCCGAGCTCGGCTGGGGCACCCATGAGAAATGGATGCCGGATAACGGCCGCCAGCACACCGAGGGCTGCGGTGCGGCGATCTATCTGCTGCAGCCGGGCGCCAACACCCGCGTGCGTTCATGGTGCCCGACGCCGGGGCCGCAATACGGCTTCCTCGTCACCCACAACGAGTCGATCTCGATTGCGGACTATTTCACGCTACGCGATGGCAACGAGGTGATCTATCGCCCGACCTGCCACTACGCCTACCACCCAGCCAACGACGCCGTGCTGTCGCTGCACGAGATTTTCGGCGCGACCGGCAAGATGCAGCCGAGCTGGCACATTCTGGACGAGCACGAGGTCGTCGACGGCATCGACGAGCTTGGCGTACTGCTCTACGGCCACGGCAAGAACGCCTATTGGTACGGCTCGCAACTCTCGATCGAGGAGACCCGCCTCGTCGCGCCTTACCAGAACGCGACCGGCATGCAGGTGTCGTCCGCCGTGCTCGCCGGCATGGTATGGGCGCTGGAGAATCCCACCGCTGGGATCGTTGAGGCCGACGAAATGGATTTCCGCCGCTGCCTCGAAATTCAGATGCCGTATCTCGGCCCGGTGAAAGGGTTCTACACCGACTGGACGCCGCTGTCGGACCGGCCCGGCCTGTTCCCGGAGGATATCGACACGTCGGATCCCTGGCAGTTCAGGAACGTGCTGGTGCGGTAACACCGCAACACAGCAACACAGGCGCTGCAGCTCCCGCTGCAGCGCACATTGATCTTCCATGGCCCTCGACCGGCGTAGAACTACGCACGGGAACCCGGCGCCGTGTAAACAGTCGATTAATCCAATCGCGCCATCCTGAAGGGTGAATTTCTGCGAGGGCCCTTGGGCCGTCGCCAAGCTTTTGAGCGGCGGCTCCCTCGATGGAGCGAGCAACATGCGCAGCATCATTGCCATCGTGCTGTCGGCGGCGGCACTGGCGTCGTGCACGCCCGAGAGCGGCAGCAATGCTGACGTCACGGGCTCGATCGACAATTGCGCCCGCAAGCTTTTCAGCCAGTACAATCCCAAGGACAAGAAGCAGTGCGTCGCGGTGTGCATCGCCTGCGAGCGCGGCGTGGTGACGACCTGCTCGACCGCCTGCACGCTCAGGGGCGCACAATAGTCGCACCCCTGCGGCGGATCTCCGTTACGCGACGCCGCCGAGATAGAGCCGCTTGACGATATCGTTGGCCTTCAATTCATCGACCGACTGCGCAGCCACCGCGATCTCGCCGTGAACGATGATGTAGCCGCGGTCGGCGATCCGGATCGCCTGGTTGAAATTCTGCTCCGCCATCAGCACCGTCAGACCGACGCGCTGCTTGAGCTCGCCGATCTTGGCAATGGTCTGCGACACGAGTAACGGCGACAGCCCGACCGACGGCTCGTCGATCAAGAGCAGCCGCGGCGACGACATCAGCGCGCGCGCAATCGCCAGCATCTGCTGCTGTCCGCCGGACATGGTGCCGGCGAGCTGGCTGCGCCGCTCCTTCAGCACCGGAAAGGTGTTGAAGACGAGCGCGAGATTCTGCTGGATGGCGCTGCGGGCCATTCTCCTGAACGCGCCGAGCATCAGGTTTTCCGTCACCGTCAGCTTGGGAAACAGCCGCCGCCCCTCCGGCACCAGCGCCACGCCGAGATCGACGATCGCCTCGGGCGAGAGCTTCGTGAGGTCATGCGCCACGCCGTCGATCGACAGCGCAAGCCGGCCGCTATCCGGACGCACCAGGCCCATGACGCACTTCATCAGCGTGCTCTTGCCGTTGCCATTGGTGCCGAGCAAGGCCACGGTCTCGCCGGCCTCGACATGCAGCGTGACGCCGCGCAGCGCCTTGACGGCCCCGTAGCCGGCATCGAGGCCTTCGATAGCAAGGCTAAGTGCCAAGATAGGCCTCCTGCACCCGCTTGTTGGCCATCACCTCGCCAGGCGAGCCGAGCGCGATGATTTTTCCGGCGTCGAGACACATCACCCGCTCCGAAAAGCGCATCACCGCCTGCATGATGTGCTCGATCATGATGATGGTGATGTCTTCCTCGCCAAGGCTGATCAGGAGGTCGAGCACCTCGTCGACCTCGGAAGACGACAGCCCGGCCATCGCTTCGTCCGAAATCAAAAGCTTCGGACGAACCGCCATCGCGCGCGCGAGCTCCATCTTGCGCAGCTCCACCTGGCTCAGCGTGTCGCTCGCGGCGCCGGCTTTCGAGGCCAGCCCCATCCGCGTCAGGATCGACATCGCGATCTCTTCCTCCGCCGCGGCTGAACCGGCGGCGGCGAAGTCGAGCCCGACCATGAGGTTTTCCAGCACCGTCATGCTCCTGAACGGCCGCGGAATCTGGAAGCTGCGGGCGATGCCGCGGCGCGCGCGCAAGTGCGGCGGCAATTGCGTGATGTCCTCGCCGCAGAATACCACGCTGCCGACCTGCGGCTTCAATGCGCCGGAGATGCAGTTGATCAGCGTGGTCTTGCCCGAGCCGTTCGGGCCGATCAGGCCGAACCGTTCGCCCTTTCGGATATCGACGCTGATATTGTCGAGCGCGGTGAAGCCGCCGAAGGTCTTTGTCAAAGTCCCCACCTGCAGCAGGGGTGCGTCGGCGGCTGCCGTATTCATTGCTTGCCCCCCGCGCGCAGACGGTAGCGCGGCCGCAACAGCCCAATGATGCCCTTCGGCGCGCCGACCACGAACAGCACCAGCATGATGCCGAGCACCAGCACGTTGACCTCCGAAGAGATGGTCACGGCGAGGAGCTGTTGCGTCGAGCCGAGCAGGATGGCCCCTAACACCGGGCCGATCCAGTGCGCGGTGCCGCCGATCAGCGCCATCGCCAACGCCGAGACCGAGTAGCTCAGGTTGAACGCCGAGGACGGATCGGCATATTGCAGGTACATGGCAGCGGGCGCGCCGGCCGCGGAGATCAGCGCGCCTGATATCATGCAGGCGATCAGCTTCAACTTCAGCGTCGGCACGCCCGTGCATTCGGCGGCGAGCTCGTCGTCCCTGAGCGCCTGCAGGCCGCGGCCGATCCGGGAAGTCTGGACGTAGCGCGCGATCGCAATGGCGATCACGGCCAGGACGGCCTGCACGAAAAACAGCATCTTCACATAGCTGTCGAACGGCGCCATCACCGGCGGCCGCTGGATCTGGATGCCGGCCGCGCCGCCGACGAACCGCCAGTTCATCACAATGGTCTCGATGATGATCGCCAGCGCAATCGTCGCGATCGAGAAGAAGATGCCGCGCATCCGCAAAGTGAGGAGGCCAACGCCAAAGCCGAGCGTCATGCCGACGACGGCGGCGGCTGCGATCTGCACCAAGAGCGGCGCGCCCGTCGCCTTGAACAGCGCTACCGCCGTATAGACGCCGACGCCGAAAAAGGCGTTGGTGCCGAAATTGACGTAACCGGCGTAGCCGCCGAGGATGCTCCAGGCAACTGCAAGCGCGATGAACTGCAGGATGACGTAGCCGGCAAAAAACGGATATTCGTTGCGGACGATCTGTGTCATCGACAACACGGCGACCAGGAAGACGGCGACGGCGGCCCAAAATGCAATGCTGTGGTTGCGCTTGTTCATCGGCCGAGCAGACCTTGCGGCCGGACGGCGAGCACGCCGAGCAGCATTGCGAACGAGATCGCCGGCGCCCAGGAAGCCCCGAACAACGTCAGCACGATGGATTCGGCGACGCCGAGGATGATGGCGGCGATCAGCGTGCCGCTGATGCTGCCGAGCCCGGCCATGACGACGACGCAGAAGGTCCGCCCGATATAGGCGCGATCGAGCGTCGGCTCGACCGGCGCCACGATGATCAGGAGCGCGCCGGCGATGCCGAGCACGGCAGTGGCGATGCCGAAGGCAAATTGCTTGATGCGGACCGGATTGGCGCCCATCAGCCGCAGCGCCTCCTCGTCCTGCGCGACCGCGCGGATCGCGCGGCCCATGAAGGTTTTCGACAGATACACGGCAAGCAGCACCGTCAGCGCAAGCGCCACCGCGAAAGCCACCAGTTGCCGGATCGGTATCCGAAACTCGCCGAGCCGCCACGACTTGCCGATATAGGTCGCGGAAACCGAGCGCTGGTCGACGCCGAATTGCAGGATGATCAGCACCTCGATGATGAAGGCGATGCCGAAGAAGAAGGCGATGCCGCGGACGGCGGCATCACTGCCGCGCCGCTCGAAGGTTTCGTAATAGACGCGGTAGGCCAGCAGGCCGAACACGAAGAACAGTGGCGTGATGGCGAGGCCCGCCAGCAACGGGTCGATGTCATAGCTCTCGTTGAGCTGGAATACGCCATAGGACGCCAGCACCAGGAACGCCGGATGCGCAACATGGGGAACGTCGAGCAAGCCGAACGAGACGGACAAGCCGACGCTGACGGCTGCATAGAAACAGCCGAGCAGCACGCCAAGCACGACTGCCCCAAGCAGCAGGTCCATCGAAAACAATTCAAGTCCCCCCTTGGCCCTGAGCCGGAAAAGCCACGAGGGCTAGTTTCGGGCAGTCTCGAAGGGAGTGATGAGCTCTCCGGTTTTCAATTTGTCAGGGAATAGAATCACCTGCTTGCCGGAGGAACGGAACTGCTCGATATCCTTGTCCTTTACACCGCGGAACTGGGCCTGCAGGGTCGCCGTTTCCTTGCGCTCGCCATCGGCCGAAAACGCGATCGACCCGACGATGGTCTTGTGCTCGTTGTCGCGCAGGTATTTCGCGATGCCCTTCTGGTCGAGCGACTTGGTCGCGCCGACCGCCGCCTCGATCATCTGGCCCATCGCATAGCCGAACGGCGCCAGATAGTAGCCGAGCGGATCGACCTTGGCCTCGACGGCGCGCTTGGTGTACTTGTCGAAAAATTCCTTGGTGCCGTCGAAATACATGCTCTTTTCCGGCAGCCAGGTATTGTAGTTCACGACGCCGTTGAGCAGCGAGCCGAGATTCGACATCACAGCGGCAAATTGCAGACCGACCATGCCGCCGCCGAAAATCTTGACGCTGTCGCCGATCCCGATCTCGTTCACGGCACGCAGGATGCCGGCCGAATCCGGCGGATAGGACGCGACATAGACGATGTCGGGCTTGGCCGCCTTCAACGCGCGAATGATGGACGAAAATTCAACCGTGTTCGGCGGGTAGACCTGGTCGAAAACGATCGGGATATTGCGCTTCTTGGCGACGTCCCGCGCCGTGAGCGCGAGGTTTTGCGCGAATTCCTGATCCGCCGTCAATAGCGCCATGTTCTTGCCGCCGGCCTTTTGCGCCAGGTCAAGGAACGAAGCCGCCCAGCTATCGGCCGGCCCCCAGGGTGCATTGTTGAACCACATGTCGTGGCCGACCTTGCTGTTCACCTGGAACGAGAAATTCCCCATCAGCAAGAGGCCGCGCTGCTTGACGAACGGCATGATCGGCGCGGTCGGTACCGTTGCATAGGGCGCGAACAGCAGGTCGACCTTATCGACATCGACCAGCTTGGCGTAGATCGCGGGCGTCTCCGATGCGCTCGACTTGTCGTCATAGACGACCAGTTCGACCTTGCGGCCGAGCAGTCCGCCCTTGGCATTGACGTCGTCGCGCCAGATCTCGATGCCGAGCAACGACGCCTTGCCGCCGCCGGCGAGGCCGCCGGTTTGCGGCATCGACATGCCGATCTTGATCGGCGGCTGCTGGGCAAGAGCGCTCGATCCGTGCCCTACCACCGCGACGGCCATTGCGCCGCCCAGGAATGTTCTGCGTTTCATCGATTCCCCCTTGTGTCGTTTATGTCGTTGTATTTCTGCGTCCGCCGGATCTTCGCCCGGCTGCGGTGAAGTGGATCGCGTCAGTCTCGGGCTAGCCGCCGGCACCCGCCGAGGCCGGTTCGCTTTTGGCTTGTTTCATGATCGCCGACGGATCGGCGCCGACGCGCCCGCTGGTCTTGTCGGCGGCGTTTTCGCGCGACAACCGCATGTCGAAGCGGATGCTCGGCATGCCCTTGATCGGGCAGTCCGGATCATTGGCTACCACGTCGACGGCAAGATCGCCCGACGAGCCGAACACGACATCATCGGCCAGATGGGGATCGTCACGCAGATAGAGCGCCGTGACCAGTTCGCGATAGCCGGCTGCGCCGACCAGGAAGTGAATATGCGCCGGCCGCATGCCATGCCGCGCCTGCGCCTTCACCATCGCGCCGACCGGGCCATCCATCGGGATCGAATAGCCGAGCGGTTTGACGGTGCGCAGCACATAGAGGCCATCGGCATCGGTGGCGAACACACCGCGGTAATCGACCGAGGTCGCACTGGCCTGGATGTCATAGAGGCCATCAGCGCCGGTCTGCCAGATCGAGACGGTGGCGCCCGCGACCGGTTTGCCCGCGGCATCGGTGACGCGGCCATACAACACGCACTCGCTGCCGGGCTTCGGGTTCTTGGCGATCGAACTGCCGGCTGCAAGCGTCGGCGTGGCCTCGCGGTAGAACGGGCCGAGCAGACTGGTGTGGGTGGCTTCCTCAAGCGCGGTTGCGTCGTGCAGTCCGTTGACGAGCGCCGAGAGGCCGAGCGTGTCGGATAGCAGGATGAATTCCTGCCGTTCCGGCGAACACATCTTGCCGGCGGCAGTCATGAATTCGATGCCCTTGATCCATTCCGCGGGCGTCAGGTTGACCTCGCGGGCGAAGGCATGGAGATGTTTTACCGCCGACGCCATGATCTCCTTCAGGCGAGGGTCTGGCGTCGTCGCCATCTGGTCGAGCACGGCGTCCGTGATCGTTTCCGGCGTTAACTCACGCATGCGTCACTCCCTGATCTGCCGGCCGTTACTCGACCTGCCGGCTGTTTTGCAGCAAGCCTAACCGCTTGTTGGGGATCAACACAAGGCGTTCGAAGGCGAGGCCTGCGCCCTCTCCTACGAATTGATACGGGCGAATAGGTTACATGGCCCACACACTCGCGCATCAAACGAGCGCGGCAGGGCCTCCGCCCACGATTTTGCGATTGCACAATCGGCGCAACGGCAGTGGGATCATTTTTCCTTTTCGCGGATCGGCGGCGCGGTCTTCTCCGCCGGCGCCGGCGGCAGCGCGGGCTGAGCGCCCGACTTCTGCGCATCCGGGTCTGGACGGGCAGGCTGCGGCGGAACGTCTGATGGCCTTTGCCCGGTCGTGCCCGGTTCGGACGGCGCAGGCGGCGCGGGCGGTTTGGTTTCTGCGTCTGGCGTCGATTGCGTTGGCGGCGTCGCCTGCGCGACGTGCTGGGAATCGCGCGCCACGATCTCGCTCAGCGACAGGGCCGAAATAATTAGCCCGACCGCGATCAGCGTGGACGCGCCCAGCATTTCCCTTCGATATTTGCGTTGACGGGCATCGGCAGGCATATCGTTCGACCCACAAAATGGTTCGTGGGCTCAACGGCCGGCAAGGCCCATAGTTCCGCGGGGAACCTGTATGGTAACTGGCCCGGGACGCCTAGAATTCGGAAGATACACATCCTAAGCCGTGTTTCCGATTGAGTTGCCGCCCCATTTCTTCGCCAGAGCCACGCAAAAGGCTCTGGGCCACTACTGGCGGCGCCGCGGAGCCCCAAGAAAAACAAAACACACGACGAAATCCCGATATGTCGCCCCGTGGTCTCCGCGGCAATCTTGTCGGAAGAGGATTAGCGAAATGACTGAACGAATTTCGTTGGAAGGGAAGGTCGCGGTTGTGACTGGGGCAGGCCGCGGGCTGGGGCGGGCACACGTCGAACTTCTCGCCGAACGCGGTGCCCGGGTCGTGGTAAACGACCTAGGGACCGACGTATTGGGGTTCGGGAAGGACTCCACGATAGCGGAACAGGGTGGCCGACCTCATTCGGTCACGTGGAGGTGAGGCAATCGCGAATGACAGCGATGTTTCCACCCCTGAAGGTGGTAGTGACCTGATCGCGATGACCATCGAGCATTTCGGGAGAATAGACCTTCTCGTGAACAACGCTGGTATCTGCGGAAGCCAGCTATTCACGGACGCTACCCTTGACGATTTCGATCGCTATTGGCGCGTGCACGTCGGCGGGCCGGTTAACACGGTGAAGGCTGCCTGGCCCTATATGGCCGCACAACGCCATGGGAAGATCATCCTCACTACCTCAGTCAGCGGCCTGTTCGGACTACGTGGCCAAGATGCGGCGGCCAAGTGCGCAGTAGTCGGATTGATGCGCATTCTTGAAGGTGCTGAGCATGGGATTCTCGTGAACACCATTTCGCCAGTCGCGTACACGAGGATGCACCCCCGCCGCTGGATCCCGCTTGGCTGAAGCAGATGGAAGAGCCGCCATGCCGGTTGAGGCTGTTGCGCCAGCGATCGTTTGGCTGGCAAGCGATAGTTGTTCGGAGACGAACAGGATCTACAACGTAGGAGCCCGAGCAATCCAACGTATCGCTATCGTCATGGGACCTGGCTTCTACGATCCACATCTGACACCCGAGAGCATCGCCGAGAACTACGCAAAGGTCGAATCGATCGAGGGCTACTCCGAACCAGGCCCGTTCGAGCCTGGTGGTGCGTAGACACAGACACCTGCAACGGCGAAACGATGAGACGTCAATTGGTGGTTACAGCGGCAAACGACGAGTGCTCGCGACTCTCCTACTCACCAATGTCGTCGGGTCAGCCGCTCATGCAACTCGGCTCGGGCGAGGGGATAGGACGAATAACCGCCGAAAAGCTGGTAGTCGCGAAGTACGTATTGCTGATCGGGTACGCCTGTTAAGTCTCCGCCGCCGTGGTTGAAGGCGGGTTTGGTGGTCACGAGTGACGCAACGGGCACAGACCAGTGTCAGGGCGGTCGTTTTCTAGAATTCCAGCATCCCGGCGTCGCCGTCCTCGGTGCCGAAGGCCAGCAACGTGCCCTTCGCGTTCCAGGCCAGTGCCGAGACCGGCTCGCTGCCGTTGCGGCGCACCAGTATTTCCGCGCCATCCTCGAGCCGCACGATCAGCACGGTGCCGTCACTATAGCCTGCGGCCATGATGTCCTGCTTCGGATGACAGGCCACCATGGAAACGCGCGCCTGCAGCGGCGCCAGCATCGCAGGCTCCTTGCCCATCGGACCGTCCTTGCTGGCGAACGGCCAGATGATCACGCTGTCCGCACCCGACGTGGCGAGCCCCTTGCCGCCCGCGCTCCACGACATCGAGCGGACGCGGCCGGGATAGCCGCTCATCCGCATGTGCCTGTTGTCGGCAAGCCGCCAGCCATGCAGCGCCGGCTCGTGCATCGCGGTGACCAGGAATTTGTTGTCGGGGCTGAAGGTGACGGCGAGATGCGAGCCGGCCCATTCCAAAAATTCCGGCTTCGCCGCCATGTTGGGAAACCACAGCGTCACGCCGTTGTAATGGGCGACCGCCACGCGCAGGCCTTTTGGCGCGAAGGCGAGGCCGCCGACGGTCGACGGCGCATCAAAAGTCTTCTCCTCGCCCTTGCCGCCGCGGACGAACGCCGTCTTGCCAGCCGACCAGGCAAATGCGCCATCGAGATGCAGCGCGACATTGTCGATCCAGCGCCGTTTGGCGTCGGTCGCAAGCACCGACGTCTCACCCTTTGCATTCAATGCAACGAGCCTGCCGTCGTCGCCACCGGTGACGACGCGCTTGCCATCGGACGCTGTGCAGAGGATGGCGCCGCTGTGCACGACCACATGGGAGATTTCGCCGGTGGCATCGGCGATTGCGACTTTTTCCTCGGCGCACACGAAGGCAGCGCGCTCGCCGAGGAAATGCACGGCGGAGACGGGTGCACCAACCGCAACGGATTTCACGCGGTCGGTCAGGGATGCAATGGTGAGCTGTTCGGAAGACATGATTTCCGTCTCACGCAGCAATGCAGCTTTCGAAACCTTCGCGGATTGTCTTTTCCGGCAATTCGCGGCCGATGAAGACGACGCGGCTTTCGCGCGGCTCGCCTTCCTTCCACTTCCGCTGATGATCGCCTTCCAGCATCATGTGCACACCCTGGAACACATAACGGTCGTCGTCGTCGGTGAAGGAGAGGACGCCCTTCGAGCGCAGGATCTTCTGGCCCTCGGTGGCGACGAGGGTTTGCAGCCACGGCATGAACTTGGTCGGGTCGAGCGGCTTGTCCGACCGCAGCGACAGCGATTGCATGTCCTCGTCGTGGTAGTGCTTCAATCCGCCATGGCTGTGGCTGTGATCGTTGTGATGATGGTCATGATGGTGATCATGATCGTGATGGTGATGATCGTCTCCGGCGTCGAGGAATTCCGGCTCGATCTCCAGAATGCGATCGAGATCGAACGCGCCGCGTTCCAGCACGTCGGATAGCGCGACCTTGCAGCGCTCGGCGCGGTGCAGCTTTGCATATGGATTGATGCCGCGAATTCGGGCCTCGACTTCGGCCAATTCCGGCTTGGAGACGAGGTCGGTCTTGTTCAGCACGATGACGTCGGCAAACGCGATCTGGTTCTTGGCTTCCGGCGCGTCCTTGAGACGATCGCTCAGCCATTTGGCGTCCGCCACGGTGACGACTGCGTCGAGCCGCGCGTTCTTCTGCACGTCTTCGTCGACGAAGAAGGTCTGCGCCACCGGCGCCGGATCGGCCAGCCCCGTGGTCTCGACGATGATGGCGTCGAACTTGCCCTTGCGCTTCATCAGGCCGTCCATGATGCGCACGAGGTCGCCGCGCACGGTGCAGCAGATGCAGCCATTGTTCATCTCGAACACTTCCTCATCGGCGCCGATGATGAGGTCGTTGTCGATGCCGATCTCGCCGAATTCGTTGACAATGACGGCGTATTTCTTGCCGTGGTTTTCCGACAGGATGCGGTTGAGCAGCGTGGTCTTGCCGGCGCCGAGATAGCCCGTCAGCACGGTCACTGGAATTTTTTGGGACGAAAGTTCAGACATAATGGCTCCGGAGCGGAAATGGTTTTGCGCACCGGCAGCAGGGAGGCCCCTGCCCTATGGGCTCAGCGCGCTGGTCAGGGCCTTTATATTGTGCCTGACCATCGCAATGTAAGTGGGAGAATCGCCCTTTTCGCCGGTCAAGCTGTCGGAATAGAGCGTTCCGCCGACCCTGGCGCCGGTCTCGACCGATATCCGGCTCATCAGGCGGGGATCGGAGATATTTTCGAGAAAAACTGCCGGTATTTTGGCCGCCCTGATCTGGGTGATGATCTTTGCGACATCGCGGGCGCTCGCCTCGGATTCGGTCGATACGCCGACCGGCGCAATGAATTCGATGCCATAGGCGGCGGCGAAATAACCGAACGCGCCGTGGGTCGATATCACCTTGCGACGGCCTTCCGAAATTTTGGCGACTGCCTCGCGCACCTCGCGGTCCAATGCGTCGAGTTGCGCCAGATAGGCGCCGGCGTTGGACTTGAAGGTTTCGGCACTGGCGGAATCGGCGGCCACCAGCGCGTCGCGGATATTGGCCACGTAGATCTTGGCGTTGGCGACCGATTGCCAGGCATGAGGATCAGCTACCGAGCCGAGCTTGAGCGGCGTAATGCCGGTAGTCGTGGTTACGATAGTCGCCTTTCCGCCGGCGGATTTGACGAGCCGCGACAACCAGCCCTCGAACCCAAGACCATTGACGAACACAAGCTTTGCACCCGCAACCCGTTTGGCGTCCGAGGGCGCCGGCACATAAACATGCGCATCGCCGTCGGGCCCGACCAGCGTCGTGACCTCGACGCGATCGCCGCCGACCTGGCGAACGAAATCGCCGATGATTGAGAAGCTTGCAACGACGTTGAGGCGATCCTCGGCGCGGGCCGGGCCTGCGACCGCGAGCATGGCGAGAGCGATAAGCCAGTACCGGATCATGACTACGCCTCGAGATGACGGCCGGGAAACATCTGCCGGACCAGACCGCTGACAGGGCCGAACAACAGCGATGCGATATACAGCACCGCCGCGATCAGGATGACCGCGGGGCCTGAGGGAATTTTGGTCTGAAACGACAGCACCAGTCCGGCATAGCCCGAGACAATCGCGCTCGCCACCGCGATGCAGATCATGCCGGTGATGTCCCGCGACCAGAACCGGGCGATGCCGGCGGGCAGGATCATCAGGCCGACGCCGAGCAAGGTGCCGAGCGCATGAAAGCCGTTGACCAGGTTGATGACGACCAGCGCCAGGAACGCCAGATGCGCGGGCGCGCCGGCGCGAGAGACGGTGCGCAGGAACACCGGATCGACGCATTCGATCACGAGGGGACGGTAGATTACCGCCATCACCAAGAGTGTAATCGTGGCGTTGAAGGCGATCACCAGCAGCGTCTGGTCGTCCATCGCGAGGATGTTGCCGAACAGCACGTGTAGCAAGTCGATATTGGTGCCCTTGATGGAGACGATGGTAACGCCGAGCGCCAGCGACACCAGATAGAAGGTCGCGAGCGAAGCGTCTTCCTTCAACTCGGTGTTGCGCGCGACGAGGCCGGCGAGCAGCGCGACGGTAAAGCCCGCGATCAATCCGCCCGTCGTCATCGCGAACAGATTCAACCCCGAGACCAGGAAACCGATCGCAGCGCCCGGCAGGATCGCATGCGCCATGGCGTCACCGACCAGGCTCATCCGCCGCAGCATCAGGAACACGCCGATCGGCGCGGCGCCGAGCGCAAGCGCGATCACGGCGGCGAGCGCGCGGCGCATGAACTCGAATTCGATGAAGGGCGCGAACAGCGCGTCGTACAGCATCAGGCCGCCCGTGATGGCATATCGGCGGCGCAAGCTGCGGCGCTGTCGTCGAAGGCTTCGCACATCTTCATCGCCACGAGCAGGTTTTCCGGTGTCAGCACTTCGGCGGTCGGCCCCCACGCAACCGGCCCGCGCGCCAGCAGCAGGGTTTCGGGGAAGTGGCTTCGCACCATCTCCAGATCGTGCAGCGCCGCCAGCACGGTGCGCCCCTCGCCATGCCAGCGCCGGACCAGCGCGATCAGGTCCGCCGAGGTTTTTGCATCGATGGCGTTGAACGGCTCATCCAAAACGATGAGGCGCGAATCCTGCAGCAGCACCCGCGCAAACAGCATGCGCTGCATCTGCCCGCCGGACAGCGTGCCGATCGCGCGGTTTTCAAAACCGTTGAGCCCGACCGCGGCGAGCGCCGCCAGGATCTTCTCGCGCGCGGCCTTGCCGATGCCGCCGAACGGACCCGTCGAACGCCACAGCCCGCTGCCGACGAAATCAAACACCGAGATCGGAAAGCTGCGGTCGATGTCGACGCTCTGCGGCAGATAGGCGATGTCCCTGCTATCGAGACCGCCGAGACCAATCGCGCCGGACAGCGGCTTGAGGATGCCGGCCACTCCCCGGAACAGCGTCGACTTGCCGGCGCCGTTCGGCCCGATCACCGCCATCAGCGCGCCCGGCGCGACCTCGCCGTTGAGGTGATGCACCGCCGGATGCCGGTCGTAGCCGAGCGTGACGTTTCGAAATTTTATCTGCGCGGTCATGCTCACCTCATCGCCACCAGGACAACGGCCCACAGAGCGACGCTGACGGCGAGCGCTGCGGCAAGGCGGGCTGACACAGTCATCCGCAGGATCGACCAGGGCGCGGCCTGCGCCGGATGCGGCGTCGCCGGGCCGTGGCTGTGGGCGTGGGCGTGATGCGCGTGGTCGTGGGAATGAGGCATGGATCGACGTTATAATATAACATTACGGGAGTCCACGAGGGGCGTGGCCGTAGATCGGTATTCTCAAAGGGTACCGTCTGTCATGCCCCGCGAAAGCGGGCATCCATTACGCTGCGGCCTGATTGGCGGGCGCGCCCAGCATTCGAGCGGACCCGCAAAGAGGCCGCCAACCGAGGCGACCCCTGTCATAAGGCTTTCAAATAGGTTTGCTTGTGTTTCGTTGGCTGGCTATGGCCGCTGCCTATGGGGCAGGACGAATTAATGTGGCCGGCAGGGACCGTCTGAATTTCAGAGCAAGGCAGGCGGTCCCGCTAAGCCCTCAAGCTTCGAGTGGAAGGCTGGATCGTGAGACGATAGGCAACGAGCGTGCTGCCGTCTGTTGCCTCCAGCGCCATATCGCAGACTGGGCAGTGATATTCGCCCTTGGTCCCAACCTGAGACGAAAGCTCAAGCCGTCTGAATCCCGCCCCGCAGTTTGGGCAGGTTACGTCGCCCTTCTTCATGTACACCCCTACATCGGCTGGTCCGCCCCCCCGGCGGGGCGAGTCTTAGCCGATATTCACGGACAGAACCAGTTCATCATCCGGTGAATTGCGGGGTTTCTGCCGATCTATGATTTACGATCATATAAAAACATCTTGAGCGTGCACCTCACGGCTTGCCGATCACCATCGCGATCGCGGCCGCCAGAAACGGAAACGGCACCGAGACCACGGCGCGAAACCAGACGAAGCGGGCCGGCATGAAGGGAATTTCCCAGAGGATCATGCGCTGAAAGGCGAACAGCGCCCAGGCGACGACATAGGCGATCACCTGCGGCGGGCCGCCGCCGACTTTCAGCGCCACCGCGCCGATCGAAAAGCCGACCACGGGGCCTCCGGGCGTCGCCGCACCCGCAATCACCGCAGTCAGCACGCCGAGCCAGCCGCTGTCGGGGCCGAGCCAGCCGGTGATGACTTCCGGCGGGATGACGGCGGCGATGTAGCCCGAGCCGATCACGCCGAGTGCAATGCGCGGCACGATGTTGATGAAGTCCATCGAGCCTTCGCGCACCGACGACACCAGCACGACGCGGCCTCGCCGCCAAGCCATGAAGCCGAGAATGGCGACCGAGGCCCACAGCGTGATGTCGATGATCAGCGCAGACGCCGTCACGACGGCTCGCCCTTCGGATACATCCGCACGAAGACGACGCGGCCGAGCCAGCCTGCCAGCACGGGGATCGGCAGCGAGATCACAATGCGCCACAGCGTGAAGTCGGTGCCGAGAATCGGCAGCTCCCAGGCGACCGCGCGGCCGTAGCCGATCAGCGTCCAGCTCACGACCATGGCGATGGTGGCGCCGAAATCGGCGCCGACCGTGAGCAATGCCGCCGCCACCGGATAGGCGGTGAAGGGACCGCCCGGCAGGATCGCGCCGAATGCCGTTGCGATCAAAAGTCCTTTTAGCCCCGATTCCGGCCCGAGCGATCGCGAGACTTTGTCGTGCGGCAGAATTTCTGCGATGAATCCGCCGAGCAGGCAGCCGGCCAACACACGCGGGATGATTTCGCCGAACAGCAGGAGATCGTGGGTGAGAATATTGAGCACGCCGTCGATGCCGTCGCGCCGCCACACTAGCGCAGCGCAGATCGCGACGAGCGCGCCGATCACGATCATCGACCAGCCGACCGGCTTGCGGGCACGCCGGGGTTTTGGCTCGGCGTCGTCGGCTGGCGCCGGGTCTGTTGGCGGAGTTTCTGACAAGGCCGTGCGTTGGCGGGTGAAGCGGATCCATCCTGCTTAGTCCCGCGCGTGTGGCGAAGCAAACGGAAGCTCGCGCGATACCCATGCGCATCTCAAGGACGCCCATGCGAGGACGTCACGCGGTCATATGGCGGTTGGTTCAGGTGAACTGACGCACCAGTGCGAGACCGCCGAACAGCCCGGCAATCGAAAGCATGACGGAGCCAATCACGTAAAGCGCCGCGAGCCCAAGCTCGCCGCGCTCGTAGAGCAGCGCGGCATCGAGCGAATAGGCCGAGAACGTGGTGTAGCCGCCGAGGACGCCGGTCATCAAAAACAGCCGCCAGGGCTGCGAGGCCTCGCCCTTGAAGGCGAGATAACCCGCGATCAGCCCCATCGCGGTCGAGCCTGATATGTTGATGATGAATGTGCCCCAGGGAAAGCTGGTGCCGAGGCAGCGGGCGCAGGCGAGATTGATGAGATGACGCAGCGTCGCGCCAAGGCCGCCGCCGAAAAAGACCAACAAATAGCTTGTCGCGTTACCCACTATTGCCCCGGTGTTCACCCTCCCCTGGAGGGGTCGAGACGAGCGTAGCTCGCTCTCTAGGTCGACGCGAAGCGGCGGGGTGGGGTGACGGTCTCTCCACATCCAACAGTGCCTGTGTTGAGAGATCACCCCACCCCGTCTCACATTCCGCTGCGCTCCATGTGAGCCGACCCTCCCCCTCCAGGGGAGGGTGAAACGGCGCTATCGCGCCTGGTCGTCAGGCTCCGGCCTTGCCGAACAGCTCGTCGACATAGTCCCAGTTGATCAGGTTATCGCAGAACGCCTTGAGATAGTCGGGACGGCGGTTGCGATAGTCGATGTAGTAGGAGTGCTCCCAGACGTCGCAGCCGAGAATCGGCGTCGCGCCGTAGACCAGCGGGCTCTCGCCATTCGCGGTCTTGGAGATTTCGAGCTTGCCGTTCTTGACCGACAGCCAGCACCAGCCGGAGCCGAACTGGCCAACGCCGGCGGCGGCGAAATCGGCCTTGAACTTCTCGAGCCCGCCGAGGTCCTCGGTAATCTTCTTATCCAGACGCCCGGGCAGCTTGCTGCCGCCGCCATTCGGCTTCATCCAGTTCCAGAAATGCAGATGGTTATAATGCTGGCCGGCATTGTTGAACACGGCCGGATTCTTGCCGAACGAACCCTTGACGATCTCCTCCAGGGACTTGCCTTCGAATTCAGTCCCCTTGATCGCGTTGTTTCCGTTGGTCACGTAAGCTTGGTGATGCTTGTCGTGGTGGTACTCCAGCGTTTCCTTGGACATGTGAGGCGCAAGGGCGTCGTGGGAATAGGGGAGATTGGGCAGCGTGAAGGTCATGGGGTGATGTCCGAACTGATGGGAGACGAAGTCTAACGGGAACCCTTATAGAAGGTTCCATTGGTCTTAAACACCGCATTTTGGCAAAACGGCAGGGGTCTTGCGTAACGCCCCTCCGCGTCCAGCGTATGACGGATAAGGGCGCCGCGACGAGGGAATGACATGAGTATCGAGATCGACGTCCTGAACGGCGAGGCATCATGGCCGAGGGCCGAACCGCTGATGAACGCGGTGTGGCCGCGCGATGTCGTGGAAAAATTGCCCTGGGGTCACGTCAAATGGGCCCACGCCGATCTGCGCGTGCTGATTGACGCACCGGAGGATTCGCCCAGCCCAGGACTTGCCTGCCATGTCGGCATCTACTTCCGTGACGCTACTTGGGACGGGCGCAAGGTTCATGTCGGCGGCATTGGCGGCGTCTCGACCCGGGCGGATTGCCGGGGACGCGGCTATGCGACGCTGGCGCTGAACGCCGCTGTCAGGACCCTGCGCGACCACGAAGCGGTGCGCTTTGCGATGCTGTTCTGCGAGCCGCACAATGAAGCATTCTATCAGGCGCGCGGCTGGCATGCGTTCAACGGCGAGGTCTATGCCGAACAGCCGGAGGGACGGGTTCGCTTCGAGGCCATGGCGCCGTTCGTGTTCGATTTTACCCGCAAACCGCGCGACGGCGTCATCGACCTATGCGGCCTGCCGTGGTGACCCCTGCAGCGGCGCGGGGTGACTTGCGCCGGCCCGGTCCGATAATATGTCACCCATAATCTATTTCATTTGGATGACGTGACGCATGACCATGGACGCCCCCCTCGACATGCGCCCCGCCGCGGTCCCGTCAGCTCCGACCAGTGCCCTGCTCACCTCGCCGATCCTGTCGACGCTGCTGACACTTGCGCTTCCCAACGCGATCGCCATGGTCGGCATGACGCTGGTTGCGGTCGCCGAGACCTCCTATATCGGCCGGCTCGGCACCGAGCCGCTCGCGGGAATCGCGCTGGTATTTCCCTTCGTCATGCTGACGCAGATGATGTCGGCGGGCGCGATGGGCGGCGGCGTTTCCTCCGCCATCAGCCGCGCGCTCGGCGCCGGCGACCGCGACCGTGCGGCGACATTGGCCCTGCATGCGGCGATGATCGGCGCCTGCGCCGGGCTCTTTTTCACGGCGATGATGCTGGCCTTCGGCCACGCGTTTTACGCGCTGCTCGGCGGGCGCGGCGGCGTGCTCGAACAGGCCATGCAATATTCGAACGTGCTGTTCTCCGGCGCGATCGCGATCTGGCTGGTCAACACGCTGGCTTCCGTGGTGCGCGGCACCGGCGACATGCGGATTCCATCGATCACGCTGATCGGGATCGCGCTGGTGCAGATCGCCGTCGGCGGCGCGCTGGGCCTTGGGCTGTTCGGACTGCCCGGGCTCGGCATGCGTGGCGTTGCCGCAGGCCAGCTCGCCGCCTTTACGCTGGGGGCCATCTTCCTCGTCTGGTACCTCGTCAGCGGCCGCAGCCGGCTGACGCTGAGCTTCAACGGCTTCAAATTCCAGCGCGACATGTTCTTCGATATTCTCAGGGTCGGCGCGGTGTCCTGCCTGTCGCCGCTGCAAACCGTGCTGACGGTGTTGATCTTCACCAAAATCCTGGCCGGCTATGGCACCGAGACACTGGCCGGCTATGGCATGGGCTCGCGGCTGGAGTTTCTGCTGACGCCGATCGCCTTCGCATTCGGCGTCGCCTCGGTGCCGATGGTCGGCATGGCCATTGGCGCGGGCCTCGTGACGCGCGCCCGGCAGGTGGCGTGGACCGCGGGCGTTGCGGCCGGCATTACCGTCGGCGCCATCGGACTGATTGTCGCGGCAAAACCGTCGCTCTGGGTTTCGATGTTCACCGGCGACCCCGGCGTCACCGCCGCCGCCAATGCCTATTTCACCTGGGCAGGCCCGGCCTTCGCGTTTTTCGGGATCGGCGTCAGTCTCTATTTCTCCTCGCAAGGTGCTGCGAAGGTCGGCGGTCCCGTGATGGCCGGCACCGCAAGGTTGCTGATCGTCGGGGGCGGCGGCTGGTGGCTGGCCTCCATGGGCGCGCCGGCATCGACCTTGTTCGCACTGGTCGGCGCCGCGATGGTCGTTTACGGCCTCGGCACGGCGTTGTCGATCCGACTGACCCCCTGGGGCAAATGATAACGGCAAGTTGCACTCAATCCGACGTTGCACAAATCTGATTTGTTGCTATGCAGGCCTGCTTTTTCGTAAGGAATGATTCATGGCTTGCAGAACGGCTTTCATCATCGCGATCTCAGCGGCATTGCTGGCCGCGCCATCCGCCTTCGCGCAAGGCGCCGAGCCGACCGGCGTCTGGCTGACCCAGGCGGGCGATGCCAGGGTGAAAATCAGCAAATGCGGCGGTGGAATTTGCGGCGTGATCGTCGGGCTGAAGGAGCCGATCGATCAGGCCACCGGCCAGCCTCAGGTCGACGACAAAAATCCGAACCCGGCCCTGAAGCGGCGGCCGATGATCGGCCTTCCCCTGTTCAGCGGCATGAGCCCCAGCGGTCCCAACAAATGGTCGGGCCAGATCTACAATGCCGATGACGGCGGCACCTACGCCAGCAGCGTCTCGGTAACAGGCGCAGATACGCTAAAGGTCGAAGGGTGCGTCGGCGCGCTCTGCGGCGGCGAGAACTGGACGCGCGTGGGGCGGTGAACGAACAAAATTGATACTGCCGCTGCGGCGCGAGCCCCCACCCTAGCTGGGGTGGGGGTGCCGCCGCATATTCGAACCGCAGACGGCGTGCAAATCGTCACCCCCACACTGCCTACGCCGCCATCGCCTTCAGCGCTGACGCCGCCGACGCGTAGCCGCCGCGGGCGCCGTCGATGAAGTGGACATGATCGCTGCGCATCACCGAGGGGGCGAAGCAGGTCATCATCGCGGCGTCCTGCCGGTGCAGGCCGTAGCGCACGATCTTGCTGGAAGCCGCCTTTGCCAGAAGCTCCGTCAGCGCCCGTTCCAGCTCGACCGTGCAATCGAGGATCATCCGCAAGCCATCGTCATATTTGCGGAAGTCAGAATTCTCCACCACCTGCTGCACGTAGTTCTTCGGCACGAATTTGCCGACCTTGATGCCGAACCGCATCACCACATAGGCCCAGAGCGTGACGGCGAGCACGATGGTGCGTCGCTTAAACAACGGCCCGCCGCGCGCGGCGCGCGCCTCATATTCGACGCCGGCCGGCGGCCAGCGCAGCGGTGGCCCATCCGGCGGCACCGGCCGGCCCGCATCCGGGCTCTGCTCGACCAACTTGATGAGGTCCTCGATCACCTTGCGGAAACGTTGCGGATCGGCGCCCTTGGCCGGCACCACCAGCACCGACAGAATGAGCCCGCGGGAAGAAGGAATTTCCTCGAACCGGCACGACAGCCCGGACAGATCGGGCTGCGTTCCCGGCTTCGCCGGCGGGACCGCGAATTCGCCCCGCTTCATCGCGGCATCCGCCCATCCCAGCCCGCCGCCGGAAAACATCGCATAGGACAGATTGGACGACGGCCCGAAGCGGGCGACTTTGATATCGAGGCCCTGCGCGCGAATGTCCCTCACCGGCACCAGCGCTACCCGCATCATCAGATCGAGATCGGCGCTGACCCAGGCCGCGGTCGCCGCCAGTGCCTCGCGCGCGTTCGAAAGATCCGCCGGGGAGATCGCAAAGCTCGCACCATCGCCGCCGAACACGAACGGAAACTCGCGGCCATCAAGCGCATTGGTCACGGCCGCGATCACGGCAGCGCCGGCCATGTTGACCGCCTTGTAGCGCTGATTGGCGATCGCCCTCGTCGACTCGACGATGTCGGCGACACCGACGGTCCAGTCGTCCGGCAACGGCGTATACAGCGCCGGGTCCATCAGGCTGCCGAAGCCGCGAAAGACCGGAATCGCGCCATAGAAAATGTCGGTGCCGTCAGACGTCGTCATGGCGATCTGCGCTACCCCGCGTTCGCACTTTCCTAGCAGATACGGCCGGTCTTGGAATTCGGTTCAAACAGGCGACCGAATGTCCTAACCCTTTGCGATCCCCAGTAGCACCAACTGGTTCAGCCGGTTGGCAAACGCCGCCGGATCTTCCGGCAGTTCGCCGTCGAGGATCTGCGCCTGCTCCAACAGCAGGAACGACAGATCCTTTGATAGATCCTTGGCCGCGTCCTTGTCGCCGGCAATCGCCGCGACCAAGGGATGGCGCATGTTGATCTCGAGGATCGGCTTGGTGGTCGGCCCCTTGTTCTGCATTGCGAGCAGCCGCTCGAGCATGCGGTCCTGTGCGCCGCCGCCGGCGACGAGGCACGACGCGCTCGAGGTCAGCCGCTGCGAGGCGCGCACGTCGGAGACGCGCTCGCCGAGCGCGTCCTTGATCAGCGCGATCGTCGTGGCTTCATCCGCGCCGCCTTCGTCTTTCTTGTCATCGGCCTTTTCATCCAACAGCGGGATCAGTCCGAAATCGATATCGCCCTGGCTTAACGATTTTAGCGGCTTGCCGCCGAAATCGAGCGACGCGGAGGTCCAGAACGCATCGACCGGATCGGTCAGCAGCAGCACCTCGATGCCGCGAGCGGTTGCGGATTCGAGTTTCGGATTCGACTTCAGCCGTTCGACGCTCTCGCCGGTGAGATAATAGATGTCGGTCTGGTTCGGCTTAAGATCCTCGACATATTGCTTGAGCGAACGCTCCTCGCCCTTTGTCGTGGTGAAGCGCGACAATGCGAGCAGTTTCTCGCGGCGCTCAAAGTCCTCCCAGATGCCTTCCTTGATCACAGGGCCGAACGCGTCCCAGATTTTTGCGAACGCTTCGGGCTCCTTTTCGCCGAGGCTTTCCAGCTCCGATATCACGCGGCCGGTAACGGCCTTTCGGATCTGCGCGAGTTGCGGATTGTTCTGCAGCATCTCGCGCGAGATGTTGAGCGGCAGGTCTTCGCTGTCGATCACGCCGCGGATGAAGCGCAGATAGGCCGGCAAGAGATCGGCGTCGTCAGCGATGAAGACGCGGCGGACGTAGAGCTTGACCTTGCCCTTGCGCGCCTGGTCGAACAGGTCGAACGGCTTTGTCGACGGCGCAAACAGCAGCACCGCATAGGATTGCCGGCCTTCGGCGCGATAATGCAGCGTCATCGCCGGTTCGTCGAACGCGCCGGCGACCTGCTGATAGGCCTGCTTGTAGTCCTCCGGCTTGAGCTCCGATTTTGGCCGCTGCCATAGCGCGCTGGCCGAATTGATCTGGCGCGGCTCGCCCTCCTCCGGCACCAGTTCGATCGGAAACTGGATGTTGTCGGACCAGGCGCGGACGACACGTTCGATCTCGTAGGTCTCGAGATATTTTGATGCCTCTTTCTTCAGGTGCAGGACGATCTCGGTGCCGCGGGTGACGCGCGTGGCGTCTTCGTCGCTGGCTTGAGCGATTTCAAATCCGCTGCCGCCGGAGGACGACCAGACGAAGACCTGATCGGAACCGGCGCGGCGGCTGGTAACGACGATGCGCTCGGCGACCATGAACGCCGCATAGAAGCCGACGCCGAACTGGCCGATCAGATTGGCGCCGTCCTTGGCCTCGGTGAGGCGCGAAAGAAACGACTTTGTGCCGGAGCGCGCGATGGTGCCGAGATTGTCGATCAGCTCCTGCCGGTCCATGCCGATGCCGCTGTCGACGACGCTAAGCGTATTGGCCTTCTTGTCCGGCGCGATACGGATCTTGGGCGGCGCGCCGTCGGCAATCAGCTCGGGCGCCGATATCGCCTCATAGCGCAGCTTGTCGCAGGCGTCAGATGCATTCGAGATCAGCTCGCGCAGGAAGATTTCGGTCTCCGAATAGACCGAGTGCACCATCAGGTTCAGAAGCTCGGCGACCTCGGCCTGGAACGGCTGGGATTCGGGGGCAGTGGTGGTGGTCATACGGGGCTCGCAATGCAAACAGGGCAGGACGGGAAGCCCTGATATAACGATGCCATCTGGGGTGGCAAGATTTGCGACGACGCGCCAAAAGCCTGTTTGCCCCCTTACCGCTCGACGAAAGCGCGCTGGAACTGATCCAGGATCGGCTTGAACAGATAGCTGAGCATGGTCCGGCTGCCGGTCTGCATGAACACTTCCGCGGGCATGCCCGAGACGAGCTGCAGCCCGGCGAGCAGCCGGCGCTCCTCTTCCGGCAGCATGATCCGGACCGTGAAATACGACGTGCCGGTCTGCTGGTCGCGGGTGGTGTCGGGCGAGACGTACGACACCTGACCGATCAATTGCGGCGTCACCCGCTGGTTGAAGGCCGAGAAGCGAACGAAAGCCTGCTGGCCCTTGCGCACCTGATCGATATCGTTCGGCTGCAACCGCGCCTCGATCTGAAGATCGTCGGAATCCGGCACCACTTCCATGATGGTGTCGCCGGGGCGAATGACGCCGCCGATGGTGTGCGCGTTGAGCTGATGGATCACGCCCGACGTCGGCGCGCGCATCTCGATGCGCTCGAGCACGTCGCGCGCGGCGACGGAGCGCTCGCTGAGTTCGGCTTCCTTGCCTTGCGCCTCGCCGAGCTCCTTGACGACTTCCGTCCGTACGTCCTGGTCGAGCCTGACCATCTGAAGCTTCGCCTCGTCGACCTTGGTTTTGGTCTCGGCGATCGTGGAGAGCAACTGGCCGCGTTCGCCTTCGATTCTGGCACTCTCGCGCTGCAAGGCCGTGAGCCGCGCGATCGGCACGAGACGCTTGTCGAAGAGCTCCTGCACTCCCGTGAGCTCACCGGTGATCAGCTCCAGTTGCTTGGCCTTGGACGCGACCTGCGCTTCGAGGCCGATGATCTCTTCGCCAAGCTGCGACACCTTGCTCTGCAACAGCTCCCTTTGGCTCTCGCGTGCGGTCACCCGAGCCCTGAACAGCGAGGCTTCGGAGGCCAGCACTGTCTTGACGTTGCCGTCGTCCAGCCGGGTCGATAGTTCGGGCGGTATCGCCGGTTTGGGCAGACCGTCGCGCTCGGCGACCAGCCGCGAGATTTTCGCCCGCACCTCATCGAGCTGCTTGCTCACGACCTGAAGGCTGGCCTGCGCCTGCGTCGAGTCCAGCCGCAGCAAGAGATCGCCGGCGTTGACCCGCATGCCATTATTGACCGAGATCTGTGCGACCACACCGCCGGTCGGATGCTGGATGGTCTTGACGTTGGACTGCACCACCAGATTACCCGGCACCACGACGGCGCCCGACAAGGGCGCGAACGCCATCCACCCGCCTGCCAGCCCGCCGACGACGAGCAGCACCCGCAGCCCGGTGCGCAACTCATTCTCGTAGGCGCGCGCCGCCCGCAGCACGATGCTCTCGCCGGGCGCGGCCGCCACATCCGGCGATGTATCGCGATTGGCAAGGAATGCAACGCCTGCGGTCACGCCGTTGCGAACCACCCGCGTCACCGAACGCCCGCGCGCCACAGCGCCCGCCGGGCTCGGCGGCGCCAATTGGGGAGCCTCGATGCGAGGCGGCTCCCGCCGGTCGTCGATCTGCAAAAGCTCCGGTCTCGACCTCGGCATGTTCATGAGCGACGGATCGTCCGGCGCGATGATCGGGCCGCGCGCCTGCCGTTCATTCGGCCCCGAATTGACCGCCGGGCCGCGGGGGCTGGCCGTCCGTGGCGGCGGCATAAACTGCGGCTCACGCGCCGCGCGTCCACTGCGCGCCGGCGGCGGCTCGGCATCGATGCTGTCGGACTGCGATCCAAAAGGGCCGAGCCACGCATCGAGCACGCGACTCATCTTGCCCTTTTTCCGCCGCTTCGGCCGGGCCGGACGCCGCGCGCCCGGACGTGGTTCGTCGCGCGGTGGACGCCGCAGCGGCGGCCGCTGCTGATTGTCCTGTTCGAATGCCTGCCGCAATCGCTGCAGTTCGAGAATCAGCGCCTGGCCTTGCGGCGCAGCGGCCTCGGCATCCGTTCCTTCGAACCGGCTCCGCACCACTCTTTCGTCGGCATGGACGTGATCAAAATTCTTCATGACGAAACACTCTCGGCAAGTGATGCGCGCTGCTCTGCCTTGGCCTGCGGCGCGGGCTGCGACGGCGCGCCCTTGCCGTTGGCGTTGCGAACGCGCGCGAACACCTCTTCGCTCGGGCCGAACGCGATCGCCTTGCCCTCATAGAGCACCATCGTCATATCAAGCGCGGAGAGCGCGCTTGGGCGGTGCGAGATGACGACGACGATGGATTTGTTCTGGCGCATGATTGCGATGGCGCGGGTCAAGGCGTTCTCACCGTCGGCATCCAGATTGGCGTTGGGCTCGTCGAGAACGATCAGAAACGGATCGCCGAATACCGCCCGCGCCAGGCCAACGCGCTGCTTCTGTCCCGCGGACAGCGAGATGCCGCCCGCCCCTATTCGCGTCGCATAACCTTCCGGCAGGCGCAGGATGATGTCATGAACGCCGGCGATCTGGGCGGCCTTGAGGATGGCGTCGGAACTTGCGTGTTCGTCGAAACGGCAGATGTTCTCCGCCACCGTGCCGTCAAACAAGCCGACATCCTGCGGCAGGTAGCCGACGTGCCGGCCGAGATCCTCGTTGCGCCATTGATCGAGGGAGGCGCCGTCAAGCCGCACTGCGCCGCGATGCGCTGGCCAGATTCCAACCAGCGCTTTGGAAAGCGAGGTCTTGCCCGACGCGCTGGCGCCCAGCAGCGCCAGCCCCGCGCCGGCCTTGAGCGAAAACGTCACGCCAGACACGATCGGCATGTCGAAACCGGGCGCTGCCACCGCGAGGTTTTGCACGGACAATTCGCGGCACGGACGCGGCAGCATGACCGGCGGCGCCGGAGGCGGCGCGGTCGCCTTGCAGATGTCGCGCAGACGGGCGAGGCCCTGGCGGGCGGCGGCCAGTTGCTTCCAGGTGCCGAGCGCGATTTCAACCGGTGCGAGCGCGCGCCCCATCAGGATCGACGACGCGATCATGACGCCACCCGACGCCTTGTCGACCACGACGAGATAGGCGCCGATACCGAGCATTCCCGATTGCAGAATGTAGCGCAGCACCTTCGCGGCCGAACCGAGATTGGCATAGACGTCGGTGGCGCGGATGTTTTCCTGCAGGTAGCGCTCGTTGGCCTGCGACCAGCGCGCCGTCAACCGGTCCGTCATGCCGAGCGCGCGGACGATTTCCGCGTTGCGCTGCGTCGCATCCGCCAGCACCTGGCGCTGCGCGTTCATGTCCATCGCCGCCTTGGCTGAATTGCGCGAGATCCGCTCGGTCAGCAAGGTCATCGCAATGATCGCCGCAGTACCCAGCAGCGCCGTGAAGCCGATGGCGGGGTGAAACAGAAACAGCCCGATCAGAAAGACAGGGATCCACGGCATGTCCAGGAATGCCGTCGGGCCCATGCCCGACATGAAGGTGCGCACCTGGTCGAGGTCGCGCAGCGGCTGCTGCATCAGGACCGGCTTGACGCCGCGCAGCGGCAAGGTGGCGAGCGCCGAATGGATCGAGCCTTGCAGGCCGGCATCGAACAGTGTTGCGACCCGGCACAGCATCCGCGACCGCATCGCGTCGAAATATCCCTGCACCAGATAGGCGAACAGCACCATCAGGGACAGGCCGAACAGGGTCGCGAGGTTACGGCTCGGAATCACCCGATCGTACACCTGCAACATATAGAGTGGGCCCGACAGCATCAGGATGTTGATGACGCCGCTGAATACAGCAACGCCGATCATGCGGCGCGCACTGGCGCGCAGCGCGTTGGTGACGGGATCGTCGCCGGCCAGCGTCGAACGCAGGCCCGAAACAGCGCGAAGCGCCGACGCTGCCCGCGCTCGGTCCTGCGTCTGCCCCTGAGCGATACTCATTGAACTGCCCTACGACCCGCTCGATCGGGTCTCCCTGCAGGTCTCCTTGACGCGCGATGCGGACCATTTTTCGGCAACAATGCGACGAATGCCGATTGTTCAAGTTCGCTCGTGGGTAGAACGGTGGCAAACGCTCGGTGGTTGCCGAAACGGCGTGCACACCTCCGGCTAAGATGCCGGCACCGAAGACACGGCGCGTCAGACAGGGGCTGCGATGCCCTTGTCGCGCGCGCTTCATTCGCCGGTTTTCCCGCACGGCGTGCGTCATGGATTTGTCCGTCTATCACCTTGCTTCGGCGCTCATTGGTCGCTGTGTCGGCCGAATGACGCCATCAAGCTAAATGATCCTTCACCATGCGCGACATCCCGCCCCCTGGCGGATGGCCGCGCCTATGCGTCAATGGATTCGACTGGACAGCAGGGGACGAACAATGACTCGCTTGGCTCACGGGGATCAGCCCGACGCTGATCTCGATCTTCCGATCGATGACGTCGCCAGCCCGCCAGCCGCTCCGGCTTCCCCGTCCACGACACCGCCCGATGAAACGCCGCCGGCCAGCCAAACGACGTCACGGCCTGTCGGTTCGAATTTTTCCGACCTCGGCGCAACCTTCAACGGCATGGCTCGGGCGCCAGTGGATGTCCCGCAGCAAAGCGCGCTCGGCAACGGCACCAAAGCAGCCGGCAGCATCGCAAGCCACACCAACGATCTCACCGCGGTGCAGAACAATCTGCTGGCCGAGCTCAATACAGGCCAGTTTTCCGGCGCCGCGCTCGGCCATGTTCAGGCGATCCTGTCCGACATCACCAGCGCCATTTCGGCGGCCAACGCCTCGGTGAGCGCGGCAGGCTCGTTCGGCAACGCCGCCGGCGCAGAACAAGCGCTTCGCGTCAGCCAACTCAGCGTCATCAATGCCGTCAGTACCGATCCCGTGCTGGCTAATCCGGCGCCGACCGCGCCGCTGCCCACTGCCCCCGCCGCCACGGCGCCTCACAATCTCGCGGAGATCGGCGCGATCTTCGAGGACGTGGCCAGTCAGATCCTTGGCGGGGTCAATGACGGTAACCGGGCGCAGATCACCGATGACATCAATGCCGTGATATCGGACATGCAGGCGCTGATGACCGCCAACCCGGAGCTGTTCGACGGCCTGACTGGCGTCCATGCCGATGAGATCGTGCAGCAACTCCAACTCGAGCTCGTCTACATCAACGACCCCGGGATAAGCCCCAATGCGGCACAGGCCAGCGCCGACAACATCCTCGACATCATCGACATCATCCAGAGCGATGCCAATCTGGCTGATATGGCAACGCAAGACGGCGTCGGCGGCCTTTCGCCGCTTCCGGATGACACCTCGCCGGCTCCGAAATATCTCGACAATGATGTGCAGACGGCGTTCGTGGCCAATTTCATTGCGCGGTCCAATTCGCTTGGAAAGCAAGCCGTCGACATCGTGGGAAGCCAAGACAGCGAGGCGATCGCCGCGCTGATCGGCGATCTCAGGGCATTCGAGAAGAGCGTCACCGATTTCGACGCGGACCTGGGCGGCATCCTCGGCGCCGAGATTGCCGCGATGATCAAGGGATTGCAGACCGGCAACGCGACGCTGGTCGTCGCTGCCGCGGACCAGATGCACGGCAATGCAGCCGATGTCGGCGGCAACAATACCCCTGTTACCGGCGGCACCTACAATCCAGACGGCTTGACGGTCGCCGAGGTACTGGGGACGCCGGTCGTGGAGACGCCGGTCGCCGAAACGCCGCCGGTGCTGGCCGCGGTAGCCACATCGGACGTGCAACAAGTCGCAGCTCCCGCCATCAGCGGCGAGCCGGTGATGTTTGCGGCTGCCGACGTGGAGATCGGGGGGGCGGACCAAGCCAATTCGGACATGCCCGAATTGGCACATCATTTACATCATATGTGGGGATAGCGGCGCGCGGCGCGACCTCCGGCGCCCCCGACACGTCGGGGACGCTGGAGGCCGATACATCAAACAAGAAGCGCGTTCGCCGATCCGGCTCACGCGGCGGGCGCAAAAGAGCTCTTCACCGGCCAGTGCCCGCAAAGAACGATCTTGGACGATGGCCTCACCGACGGCTTTGAGGACCATCACTAGTACGGCAGCGACATCGGCGGTTGGCGGGATCGGCGCCAACAGTTGCTGTTCGGTAAGTGAAGTAGCGGGGCGTATGTGTGAGGCAGCGTAAGACGGACTATGGGACCATCATTCTACACTGGACGTTCGTGGCCGCATTCGTCGTTGCGCTCGTCACCGGCTTACGCATTGCGACGGAAACGCCCGACCGGACCTGGATCAACTGGTTCGACGCCGTGCTGCCGCGCGACAGCGTATGGATCGCCCATATGCAGGCGGCCGTCGTCCTGGTCGCCGTGGCGATCGGCTACGTCGTCTACATGCTCCGCTCCGGCCTCGGACGCCGCGTCCAGCTCGACAAGGTTCGCCTGCGCGGCTTGTTCGGCCGCGGACAGGCCAGATTGAGCGCCGTGATTGCCCTGATGTACTGGATTTTCTTCGTCACGATGTTCGGTTTGCTGGTCAGCGGCGGCGCGCTCTATTTCGGCTTCTACTCCGGCTACGACGTGGCGATGCTGCATTGGGTGGGGACCTGGGTGATCCTCGCCTTTGTCGCCCTTCATGTCCTGACCCAATACAAAAGCGGCGGCATCTCGCAACTGCTGCGTATTTTTCGTCCCGCTCCGCTGCCGGCGCCGCCGCCGCGGCTCGATGCCGTCGAGCTCTTGGGACTGCTGGCCGAGCGATCGGCGCGGGCGCCGGAACCCGAAGACCCACCGCCTGAGGTTGCATCGCATCCACTGCAGCCCGGCGCAGAGGCGCGCCGCGATCGGACGCGTGAGCCGGATCCGGCGCCACGATCCCATGCCGGGCCTTCGAGATCGCGAAACCCGACGCTGCAGGCCAATCCGTTCCTCGTGGCGGCCGCCGCTGCGATCACTGGCGCTTCGCTCCTCGTGGCTACCGATCGGCTGGCGGTGGACGGTGTTCAGATTCGCCGCATCAATCCCGCCGACGCGCCGGCCCTCGACGGCGACACGTCCGATCGGGCCTGGCGCGGCGTCAGGCCGTTCTCGCTATTGACCGGAGAAGGCGGAAATTTCGACGGCAAGGGCGAGACCAGAATCGAAATTCGCGCGGTGCATGACGGCACCTATGCCTATTTCCTCTTCACCTGGGAAGATTCGACGCGCTCGCTAAAACACCTGCCGCTCGTCAAGCAGGCCGATGGATGGCACCTGCTTCACTCCGGCTTTCAGCTTGGCGACGAGCATCAGTACAACGAAGACAAGTTTTCGGTGCTGCTGACCACGTCGGATGTCACGCTGGCGGGAGGGCGAACCTTTCATCCCGGGCCGCAGCCGGTCGCCGGCGCGCCTGCCACCATGAGTGGCCGCGGACTGCATTACACGGCATCCGGCTATGCCGATGTCTGGCAGTGGAAGGCCACGAGCGGCGCGACCGGATGGATGGACGATACGCATTTCGGGCCGCCGCTCGACCCGACCCCGATGCAGGCGGCAAACGTCGTTCCGTACAAGGGCGGCTTCGCGCCCGACCCGGGCACGGCAAACTACCGGGACAATTTCACCGTCGAGGCCGACACGTCAGGCGGTCCACGCCGCAGCCGGCTGATCGCTCCGCTGCGCCTGCCCAAAGTCGTCGCCGACACGACGAACGCGATGGGGGATATCGACCTCGATCCCAATCACGGCGAAAGCGACGGCGCGCGATGGTTCATGACCGAGCAGGATTCCGTGCCGTATTCGACCAACGTCGACGCCCGCATCCCGACGGGGACCGTGATCCCGGGCGTCATCCTGGGCGGCGAATTTTCAGGCGACCGCGCCGACATCAGAAGCGCAGCCCGCTGGGCTTCCGGCCACTGGGCGCTCGAGGTGAAGCGTCGGCTCGACACCACAAGCCAGTTCGACGTGCCGATCAAGAGCGGCATCTTCATGCGGGTCGCCGCTTTCGACCACAGCCAGATCAGACATACACGGCACGTTCGTCCTATTCGTATCGAGGTGGAATAAATGTCAAGGATTTGCAAAGTCACTGTTAACAACGAGCCGTATTTGGCCAATCGCGGCGAGCTTCTGCTCGACTGGGCGTTGATGAACGGGGTCGACCTTCCGCATGATTGCCGTTCCGGAATTTGCGGCGCCTGCCGCGTGCGGCTCGTCGACGGCCAGGTATTCGGCGGCCATAGCCGGGGCGACGACATGATCCATGCCTGCCAGGCCAGAATCGTTTCCGATCTCGAAATTGCGATCGAGGCGGCTCCCGAGCCGGTGGCGCTGTCGGCGGAAGTGGCGCAGACCGTTCAGCTCGCGCCCGACGTGGTGGGGGTCGACATCGAGCTGCCGAAGCCGCTCGACTATCTTCCCGGCCAGTACTGCAAGCTGCAGTTTCAGGGATTCCCGTCAAGGTCCTACAGCCCGACCTATCCGCTGGAAGGCCGGCCCCACGATCGCATCCTGCACTTTCATATCCGAAAGGTCGCGGACGGTCTGGTATCCTCGGCGCTCGGCCACGACATCCGCGCCGGACATCGCATCAAGCTGATGGGGCCGTACGGTCGCGCCTTTTTCAGGCAAGGCCATGCCGGGCGCATCGTTCTCGTCGCCAGCGGCACCGGTTTCGCCCCGATGTGGTCGGTCGCGGTCGCCGCGATCATGGAGCAGCCGCAGCGCGAAATGGTCTTCGTGGTGGCGGCCCGGAGCATCCGTTCGCTCTACATGCATGCGGCGCTATGCCGGCTGGCGCTGTTTCCCAATGTCACGCTGATTCCGATGGTATCGGAGCCGCAAAATATCTCGCATGCCGTTCGTAGCGGTCGGCCGACCGATCATTTGCCAAAACTCACGCCGGATGACGTGGTCTACACCGCGGGCGCGCCGGCCATGACCGATGCGGTGGCACGGATTGCAAAGGCTGCGGGCGCGCGATGCTACACCGATCCCTTCGTACAAGAGCCGCGGAAGGTGGAGCAGGCCGGCCTGATGTCGCGCCTCACCGGCTGGCTCAGCGAGCCGAAGGGCGCCATCCCGTTGCAGTCGGCGCAACGCGAGGCGCCGATGCCCCGCGGTGTGTCCGCGGTTGGCGCGGGTAACCGCTAGCCGATGCCTGCGATGGCTGCGATATATCGCTGAACGGACATTTCGAACGCCGCCTTGGCATTGCCTTCGATGTTGCGGCCCCACCACGCGCCATAGATGCGGTCGAATGCCAGCGGCTCGACCGCGCGTGCGATCCGGCGCACGGCTGCGGCATTGAGCGGGATGTAATTCGGATAGCTGTACATGAAACTGAGGGAGCGGCGATCCATCGCCACCATGGCGACATCACCGGTGAGCAGCGCACCACGGCCCTCCGCGCCAGCGCGCCAATGCAGGACCGTGGCACCTGCAAAATGTCCGCCGGTTCGTACCAGCAGGATATCGTCCGAGAGCCGGAGGCTGTCGCCGGTCCATGGCACGATTGTCCGGTGCGGCCGCGTGACGAAAGCGCGGTCGTCGCCGTGCAGGTAGACCGGCACGCCGCCGAACGCCTCGCTCCAGTCGGCGACCGCGCCATAGTAGTGCGGGTGCGAGACGGCAATCGCCTTCAGGCCTCCGAGCGAACCGACGTAGTCGATCGCCTCGGGCGTGGCTAACGGCACGCAATCCCACATCACGCAGCCATCCGCCTCGCGCACGAGTAGCGCGCGCTGTCCGATCGCAAAACTCGGCTTGAGTCCGATACCGGGAATGCCGAGATCATCACGCCAGACGAGCGTGTGATGTTGCGCCAATTCCTCGCGCGTGAGCCACGCCTGTCCCTTCCAGTTCACAAATTGCCGTTCGTCCTCGCAGACCGGACACGCGGCCGGTGGCTCGGCACTTTCGGGAAACTGGGCGCCACATTGTTCGCAGGTCCATAGCGGCATCGGCATCACTCCTGTCGGAAGGAGTGGTAACGCATAACGGCAGGGCCAGCCAATGCGAAGCGCGGATCAACATTTAGTAACCGATCGCCGCCCCGTCGCTGCGCGGGTCCGAACCGCCGCTCAGCACGCCGTTCCGCCGGTCGATCGTGATGCCATGCGCATGGCCGGCCATTTCGTTCCAGGCGTCCCAGCGGTTGATGGTGTGGCCGCGCTGTGCGAGCGCATCGATCGTATCTATAGGGAACCGCCCTTCGATATGCAGCGTGTCGCGCGCCTCGCCGAGCGCGAAGCGGCCGGAGAGAAATCGCGGCATCTCGATCGCTTCCTGGATATCGAATCCGAAATCGACCATGGCGGAATAAAGCTGGAGCTGAATTTGCGGCTGGCCATCCGCGCCCATGCATCCGAGCACGCTCCAGAGCTTGCCGTCGCGTTTGGCCATCGAGGCGATCAGCGTATGCAGCGGGATCTTGCCGGGCTCGAGGCGATTGGGATGATTGCGGTCCAGCGTGAAATACGCGCCGCGATTTTGCAGGATGACGCCGGTGTTTCCCGCGACCACGCAGGCGCCGAACGCGCCATACAGGCTTTGAATCAGCGACGCTGCGTTGCCGTCACGATCGACAACGGCGACATAGACTGTGTCGCCGGCAAGGCTGCCGAAGGATGGGACCATGTCCCATTTCAATGCCGACCTCCCGTCGATCAGCCGGCCGCGCAGGTGCGCGTATTCCTTCGATATCAGCCGCTCGACCGGCACCTCGACAAAGGAGGGATCAGCGAGCGTCTGATCGCGGTCGTGATAGGCAATCTGCTTGGCCTGTACCATGAGATGCACATGGTCGGGCCCGAGAAAATCCTTTCGATGCAGTTCGTGCGGCTCGAGGAGGTTGAGCATCTCGAGCACGGTAAAGCCCTGCGTCGGCGGCGGCGTGTTGAAGACGGTGACGTCGCGGTAGCGGCCAGCAAGCGGCTCGCCCCAGATCGCCTTTTGCCGGCCGAAATCGGCCAGCCGAAACAGGCCGCCTTTCTCTTCCGAAAAGCGCGCCATTTCAGCCGCGACCTCCCCTTGATAAAAGCCCGACCATCCGCGATCCGCGATCGATTGAAGCGTGCGGGCAAGGTTTGCATTGGTGAGCTTTGCGCCTGGCCGCGCTGCCGTGCCTTGCGGAAAGAACAACGCGGCGGCCTCGCGATCCCCAACCAGATCATCGCGCATCATCTCGATGAAGCTGGCAAGGCGGCCGGTGACCGGGAAGCCATCGCGCGCATAGCCGATGGCGCTCTCGAGCACGCGCTGCAGAGGCAATCGGCCATGGAGATTGTGCGCCTCAATCCAGCTCGCCACGGCGCCCGGCACCGTGAGCGTCGCCGGCACGATTCCCCGCAGCGGGATTTCCTTCAACCCTCGCTGCTCGATCGACGAAAGCGTGGCAGTGGCTGCCGCCTTGCCGCCGCCATTGAGGTAGCGGATCGCGCCGCTGGCGCCGTCGTGAATGAGCCAGAACGCGTCGCCGCCGAGACCCGTCATGTGCGGATAGACGACGGCGAGCACCGCGCTCGTCGCAATCGCGGCATCGATGGCGGAGCCGCCGGCGCGGAGCACGTCGATGCCGGCCATGGATGCCAGCGAATGCGGCGACGTCACCATGCCGTTCGACGCAAGCGTTACCGGTCGGCCGGTACGAATGTCCAATTCAAGCCCCTGGAATATGCCGAGCCGTCAGGCGCGAATTCGCCTGATCATGTACCTGCGATTCATGGTCAGTCTCCTTGCTTGATGAAAAGAAAGAGCGAACCTGCGGACGTCAGCCGCAGCATGAACCCTCGTCACGGTTGTCCCGGCTCGCAGCGTTCCGGTCGGGCGGCAGGTCCATCGCCGGATTCTCGGCAAAGAAGCCGTTCGGCTTTAGCGTGAAGCCGACATATTCGACCGGCATCACCGGAAAATCCTCGGGCCTGCAGACATGCGTCGCCCCAAAACTGTGCCAGACCACGATATCCTGGTTTTCGATGGTGCGGTTCTGGGCGATATATTTCGGCAGACCGTCGCCGCCGGCATGCTGGTTCGGAAACTCGCCGCTCGCGTATCGCTCGTCGGGCGCATAGCGCGTCACCCAGACGTGCTTGGTTGCAAATCCGCCGCGCGAGGTCATGTAACAGCCCTCTTGCGCCAGCATCGCGGGCGCACTGTGCGCTATCAGCTTGTACGATGTCGGACCGCCGACGCTATTCGTTTTGTTGGGGTTGCTGATCTTCCAGTACCGCCCGGTCCGCCCGTCGGCTTCTCGGGCCGCGTCGCGCTCGCGCGAGAGCGTTCGGGCCGTGACATCGAACACGTTGCCGTATGGGTTGTCCGTACCCCAGGGCCGCGGGCGGAACTCGTGCTCGGTGACGGTGTTGCCTTCGCCGTCGAGCATCATGTGCAGGCGGGCATTGAAGAAGTGCTGATGGGTTGGGCCGCCGAGATACTCGGCGACCATGCCGCCCCACGGGTAGTCCTTGCCTGCGGCGATCGCCGCGGTCTGGATGATGCCGGTCAGTTTGACTTCGAGCTGGATCGTGCCGTCCTGATAAAAATACCAGAAGAAGCCGTAGTCGTAGTTTCCGACTGTGGTGAAGAAGGAGATGACGAGGCGGCGCGACCGCCGCACCTCAAACGTCTCGTTGCGGAACTCGTAATGCTTCCAGAGGATCCCGTAATCCTCCTCATGCAGGCAGATCGCGTTCTTCATGATGCCGGGCTTGCCGTAGTCGTCGGCGACCGGCACGTCGAAATAATTGATATGGCCGAGGCAGTCGCAGCCGAGCTCGAGCGCGTTGGCGAGCTTGCCCAGCCCATACTCGCCGGCATCGAAGGCGCATTTCCAGAAATGGTTCGCGGTCGGATCGGCATAGGGCACGATCATGTCGGTGACGCTGGCTCGATAAATGATCGGCCGTTCGCGCGCACCATCGCGGAACGATATCTGGTGCAACACCAGGCCCTCGCGCGCGGTCCAGCCGACGCGGAACGACCAGTTCTGCCAACCGACCTTCCAGCCCTCGACTGTAAAGCTCGGGCCGTCCTTCTGCACGATGTCGAGCGGCTTGACGTCCTTGCGCGTTTGCGGGATCGACGCCCGGTCGTAGTTGCGCGACGTTTTCGGGATCGGGATGATGTCGGGCTCGTCGACCAGATGGACGATCCTGTTCTCGATCAGGTCGACCAGCGCGACCACGCCCTCGATCGGATGCGCATAGCCGTTGTCCTTGAGATCCCTGCGCCAATAGGACACGGCGCTGACCAGCCTGCGGCCCTTCTCCACCTCGCGGTCGAAATAGCCGGCCGAGAACGGATCGACCTGAACCAGCCCGATGTCCTTGTCATCGAGGCCGCGCCGCTTCATCGCGCGCCGCCAGTCCGCGTCGGCCTTGACGATGTCGCCGACCTTGAACACTTCCTCGATGGTGATCGGCGGCTGGCCGTAAGGATGGGCCTTGGTCGAATACTCCCGCCAAGCGGTTACCGACTTCGATGCGAGGTCCACCGTGGCGACGTGCGTCGCGCCGGTCTTGCTGTCGAACAGGGTGGCGGCGGCCCGCCGTGGCAGCACAACGCCCGGCTCCCAGCCGAGGACGTCGGACTTGGCCGGCTCTTCCAGCTGAACATGGGTAAATCGCGCGTGCGGGCCGAGTCGCTTTTCTTTCTTCAAGATTTCGGACGCCAGTGCGACTTCGGCCTCGCTGAGCGGGTCGAGCGGATGATCGGCATCTGTGCCGACAGATGGCTTTGTAGGTATCATATCGGACCGAATTCCCATGGACTGGTTGCAGGTTACGGCGGTCCGAGACGGCGTGTCTTGAATGAACCTGCCACGTCCGGCGCTGGTTCGCCCTTGCCAAAGCCACCAATCCTGCGCGACGCTGGGGGTTCATCAACCGGATGTCGTCACGCGATGCCGATCAGCGTCTCCACCGACCCGATCCGTCCGACGGAGCGTCAGGCCTTCTGGACCGAGGCGATCTGCCGGTCTTTTGCCAATATCGAGACCAAGCCGCTCGGCTCCACCGTCGTCAGCGGCCACTTCGAGTTCGTCGAGATCGGCGATGCCAAGCTCGTGCGCTTCGACAGCAGCCCGCAATGCTACACCCGCGATGCCAGGCTGGTGAGCCGGGCCGGCTCGGACGAATTCATGTTCGACTTCCAGCGGCGCGGGCGCAGCGCGATGGTGCAAGCCGGCAACGAGGGCACGATCGATCCGGGGTATGGCGTGCTCTATGACGCGCGGCGTCCGTTCGAGGATCGGCTGTTCGGCCCCGAACAGCGCGCGGAACTGCTGATCGCAACCGTCCCCGCCGCGCCGCTGTTGCGGTGCATTCCTGGCGCGGAGCGATTATGCGCCAAGCCTGTGCCGCTATCCGGAACTGTTGCGCGTTCGATTGCCGCGATGGTTCGCAACGCGATTTCATTGCCCGATGCGCCGGGGCGACAGGATGAGCCAGACATCGTCGCCTTTCTGTCGGCTCTGCTGCGTCTCGCCGCGGGTGCCAGCCATCAACTCACCCGTCCCAACCTGTTCCGCCTGATCGATACCTATCTGAGGGCCAACATCGCCGCTGTCCGGCCAGTGCCGGCGCTCGCTGCCGAATTCGGCATCTCGGAGCGGACCTTCCATCGCATCTTCGCCGACCGCGACACCACGTTCGAACGACATGTCCTTCATCTGCGGGTCGAGCTGTTACGCAACCTGCTGCGGCAGGCTTCGCTGGCCAACATTTCGATCGCGAGATTGGCGCATCAGTGCGGGTTTGCCGATGCCGCTCACGCTGCACGCGCGTTCAAGAACAAGCATGGCACCACGCCGCGGGATTTTCGCGCAAGCGTGCCGGTTCGGTTCTAGGATGCGGCTATCGCCTGGCTAGTTTCGTGGTAGCTGCGATACCAGGCCGCGAACCGCTGGATACCGTCCTCGATCGGGGTTGCCGGGCGAAAGCCGACGTCGCGCACGAGGTCATCGACATCGGCATAGGTGGTCGGCACGTCGCCCGGCTGCATCGGCAGCAGTTCCTTGTTGGCCTTGCGTCCCAGCTCACGCTCGAGGATGTCGAGTACGAGCATCAATTCCTGCGGCTTGTTGTTGCCGACATTGTAGATGCGCCAAGGGGCGATGCTCGATCCCGGGTCCTGAATTCCGTCCAGCCCGGGCCCGGGCTGCCCGACCTGCGGCGCACGATCGATCAGGCGGACCAGAGCCTCTGTCACGTCGTCGATATAGGTGAAGTCGCGAAGCATCCGGCCGCCATTGAACAGCTTGACCGGATCGCCGCGGACGATTGCGTCCGCAAACACGAACAGCGCCATATCGGGCCGATACCACGGGCCGTACACCGTGAAGAAGCGCAAGCCTGTGCACGGGATTCCGTAAAGATGGCTGTACGAGTGGGCCATCAATTCATTGGCCTTCTTGCTCGCGGCATAAAGGCTGATCGGATGATCGACATTGTCATGCACCGAGAAGGGCAACTTCCTGTTTGCCCCGTACACAGACGACGAAGATGCGAACAACAAATGGCGGCAGCCATGGTGCCGGCATCCCTCCAGGACATTGGTGAAGCCGACCAGATTGGCGTCGACATAAGCGTGCGGATCCTGCAGCGAGTAGCGCACGCCTGCTTGCGCGGCCAGATGAATGACGACGGGAAACCGATGCCGCGCGAACAGCGCCGGTATCGCGACGCGATCCGCCACGTCCAGCTCTTCAAACTGAAACCGCGGATCGTTGCGCAGGATCGCGAGCCGGGCCGCCTTCAGTTGCGGATCGTAGTATGAATTGAGGTTGTCGAGCCCGACCACGCGATGGCCCGACTGCAGCAACCGTTGCGCCACGTGAAATCCGATGAAGCCCGCGGCTCCCGTTACCAGAATTGCCTGATCCGGCATCATGCGTGCATCCTCCACCAGCCGATGTCATGACGGCTCATGCTTGTCAGTACGCCACCGATTTCGGCCGCCCCACGCCGCAGTAAAGAAAGCCGTTCCGCCTCACCTCCTCCGGAGAGTAGATGTTGCGCAGATCGACAATCACGGGACAGGCCATGATGGTGGACAATTCCTTGAGATCCAGCGCCCGGAACTGCTCCCATTCAGTGACGATGACGAGCGCGTGGCATCCTTTCGCGCAACGATAGGCGCTGTCGCAAAAGGTGACGTTCTCGAACACCTTCTTCGCCTGCTCCATGCCGACGGGATCGAAAACGCGCACCTCGGCCCCCATGTCCTGCAGCGCGGTGATCAGCGGAATGGATGGCGCGTCGCGCATGTCGTCGGTATCCGGCTTGAACGTTACGCCGAGCACCGCAATGGATTTGCCCCGGATGTTGCCGCCGAACGCATTCGCGACCTTGCGTGCCATCGCCCGCTTGCGCTGGTCGTTGACGGCGACCACCGTTTCGACGATGCGCACCGGCGCCTCGTTGTCCTGACCGGTCTTGATCAGCGCCATCGCGTCCTTTGGAAAACAGGAGCCGCCGAAGCCCGGCCCCGCATGCAGGAATTTCTGGCCGATCCGGTTGTCGAGCCCGATCCCGCGCGCGACTTCCTGCACATTGGCGCCGACCTTTTCGGCGAGATCGGCGATCTCGTTGATGAAGGCGATCTTGGTGGCGAGAAAGGAGTTGGCGGCGTATTTCGTCAATTCGGCGGTGCGGCGATCGGTATAGAGGATTGGGGACGCGTTGAGGTGAAGCGGCCGGTACACCTCGGCCATCACGCTGCGGGCGCGCGCGTCGTCCGTTCCGATCACGATCCGGTCGGGATGCTTGAAGTCGCGGATCGCCGCCCCTTCGCGCAGGAATTCGGGATTGGAAACGACAGCAACTTTGGCGTCGGGATTTTCCTCGCGGATGATGCGCTCGACCTCGTCGCCGGTCCCGACCGGGACCGTCGACTTGGTGACCACCACCGCCTGGTCGGGAAGCACGGCCGCGATCTCGCGCGCCGCCGCATAGACATAGGAAAGATCGGCATGGCCATCGCCGCGGCGTGACGGCGTGCCTACCGCGATGAACACCACTTCGGCACCGCTGACGGCCGATTTCAGATCGCTCGAAAATGAAAGCCGGCCTTGGCCAACGTTTCGCGCCACCAGTTCGGCCAGTCCGGGTTCGTGGATCGGCATCTCCCCGTCTTTGAGGCTCGCAACCTTCTCCGCATTGCTGTCGATACAGACGACCTGATGGCCGAAATCGGAAAAGCACGCCCCTGACACCAGCCCGACATAGCCGGCGCCAATCATCGCTATATGCATTACGGTTCCTGTCTGAAAAAGCCGCGCGGCCCAACGCCGCGCCGGCGGAGAGGCGGTGAAACGACGAGCTAGCTGCTCAATATCGATTCGCCGTCGAGATGCCGGGGAAAGAAGAAGAAGTTGTTGACGTAGAACTGTCCGTTCTTGCGGCCGCCGTCTGGCCGCAGCGCATCTGCATCCTGAAGCCTTCGGGAATCGAACTGTTCCACTCCAATCACGTCGTTGTCCTTCAGGAAGAACCCCCGATAGGATTTGTTCCGAAAGAATTCGAACACCAAGCGGGTCGCCTCGGTGCGATGCCGGTCCTCCGCCTCGACCAGGAATACCGGCTGGCAGCGCTCCAGAAGCTCGACGGCGCCGTTCAGCACATTCAACTCGTGGCCTTCGACGTCGATCTTCACGAACGCCACGTCCTGGTCGATCACAGCGTCGAGCCGCGCGATCGGCACATGAGCGGAAACGACCTTCGCCGATGAGTCGGCTCGCGCCTCCAGCGAGGCAAGGCCGTACACCAAACCATCTTCGCCTTGCGGGATGAACAGCTCGGCATCGCCGTCATGATCCGACAGCGCGATCTCGTGAACGCTCACATTGCGCGCCGAGGTTCGGCGCAGCAACCTCGCCATCTGCTGCGAAGGCTCGAAGGCGTGGACCTGGCGGGAAAGCCGCGCCAGCCGCCGCGTGTAGAGGCCGCAGTTTGCGCCGACGTCGACCGTCACCGCGTCGTCGGGAATGACCTTGTCGAGATAGGACAGTTCCCGCTCCGCTGATTTGGGGCGCTTCATGAAGTGCCATTGCAGCCATATCGAGGGAAACGCATCCTTCACCAGCTCCTTGACGTGTTGTTTTGTGTTCATCGCTGCCTCCCTTCGTGTCGCGCGCGCACGCCTCGTAGCGACGTGCCTCGCCCTCGATGCGGATGCTGCCTCCCACCCCACCACACCTCAAACGCGGTCATAGATATCCTGCACGCGGACGATGTCGTCCTCCCCGAGATAGGCGCCCGACTGGACCTCGATCAGGTTGAGGGGAACCTTTCCGGGATTCTCCAGACGATGCATGCATCCCAAAGGGACGAAGATCGACTCGTTCTCGCGCAGCAGGATTTCCTCGTCGTCGCGCGTAACGATTGCGGTGCCGTTCACCACGACCCAATGCTCGGCGCGATGATAATGTTTCTGCAGCGACAGCTTGGCGCCGGGATTGACGGTGATGCGCTTGACCTGAAACCGCTCCCCGGCATGGATCGATTGATAGTATCCCCAGGGGCGATGGACGCTGTGGGTCTGGGTCGCCGAGCGATGGCCGTTTGCTTTCAGGCGCTCGACCAGTTTTCCGACGTCCTGGTCGCGTTTCCGGCTGGTCACCAGCACGACGTCCGGCGACGTGGCGATGACGAGATCCTCGACGCCGAGCGCCGCGACCAGTTGCCCGTCGCCCCGCACGTAGCAACCCGAAGCATCTTCCACCACCGCATCGCCAATCACGACATTACCCGACGAATCCTTCTCCGCCATCGACCACAGCGCCGACCAGCTTCCGACATCGCTCCAGTCGAACGTGGCGGGAACCACCACCGCATTGTCGGTCTTCTCCATGATCGCGTAGTCCATCGAGATGCTCGGACAGGCCTCGAAAGCGCGCTCATCGAGCCGGAGAAAATCAAGGTCGCGGGTTGCGCCCGTCAGCGCCTTGCGACAGGCGGCCAGGATCTCGGGCGCCCGGTGCGCCAATTCGTCGATGAACTGACGCGCGGGCAGCAGAAATATCCCGCTGTTCCAGACATGCTCGTCGCAGGCCAGCAGGCGCTCGACCGTCACCAGATCCGGCTTCTCGACGAAGCTGGCGACATTACGAATCGGAGAAGCGGCTTCCAGCTCATCGCCCATCCGGATATAGCCGAATCCGGTTGCTGCCGACGAAGGCCGCACGCCGAACAGGACGAATCGGCCGCAGCGCGCGGCCGTGATGCCCGTCGATATGGCGGCGCGAAACGCAACGTGATCCCGCACCCAGTGGTCGACCGGCATCGCCAGTATCACGGCGTCGGGATCGGCTTCGCTGGCGAGCAGGGCTGCAACCGCAACCGCGGGAGCAGTGTTTCTTCCGAACGGCTCGAGCACGATGGTCGGACGGTCGACGCCGACCGCGCGCAACTGCTCGCCGATCGCAAAACGATGCTCGGCATTTGCAATCACCATCGGGTCGGTAAACAGCGAGCGGTCGTCGACCCGTAGCGCCGTTTGCTGCAGCAGGGTGTTCTCGCCGAGTAGCGAGAGCAGTTGCTTGGGATAGGTTTCGCGCGAAAGCGGCCACAGCCGCGAGCCGGCGCCACCGGACAGGAGAACGGGTACGATACGGCCGCGCGGCTCGATCATCGGCATTGCATGGTCCTTCGATGTTGCGACGGTGAGGTCGGTCAGAATCCGCTTCCGGACAGGAATTCTTTGCGGATGGTGCGGATGATGATCATGATGTCCATGCGCAGCGACCACCTCTCGATATAAACGAGATCGTAGTCGATCCGCGAAACCGCAGGACCGAACTCGGCCGTGCTTCCCCTGCATCCGCTGACCTGCGCGAGCCCGGTAATGCCCGGCCGCGCCGTATGCCGCTGAAAATAATAAGGCACGAGGTGTTCGTATGGCAGATCTGCCGCCAGCATTCCCGGCACATGCGGCCGCGGTCCAACCAGCGACATATCGCCTTTGATCACGTTGATCAGTTGCGGAATTTCGTCGAGGCTGGTCTTGCGCAGAATTCGCCCCACCGGCGTCACGCGCGCGTCGCCCTGAACCGTCTGCTTTACGCCGCGCACATCGCCCGCATCCGCGCGCATGGTGCGGAACTTGTAGATCTTGAAGCGGCGGTTGCGATAGCCGTATCGGTACTGGAAGAACAGCACCGGGCCTGGCGACGTCAGCTTTATCGCAACTGCGATGACGATCAGGAGCGGCGCGAAGAACAGCAATGCGCCGCTTGCCGCAGCAATATCGAACACACGCTTTGCAATCGACGAGGATGGTTCGTTTCGCGCCCTTCGGCGCGACCGCCGGCGGGCTCGATACGCGCCATGCGTACCGCCGCCGGCAAACTCGACAGGACGGACTGATATCTCAGTTCGCTCTCTTCGAATCGGCGTAACGTTGCTCCTCGGCGCAACGTCGCTCCGATCGAAGTTGGCTGTCACGATGGAGGCCATGACTCTCCTCTCTGCGGGAACCGGACTGTGATCGAACGCGTGGAGTTACTCGACAGCGAGCGCGACGATTTCGCAGCAGCGAACGTCCGCACTTCGCGGTCGCTAAGACTTTCCAGAATTTTGAGCGAAGTTTGGCGCAAATGCGAAAGCGGTGCCGCATCACCGCGGAACTGAATCGTTAACGAGATTTGTGCGACGCGATATTCCGATTTGTTCGGAGATGCTTAGTGTCGATTTGCCAGGTTAATGAGCTGCGCGTGACTCGAGGCTGCCATGCATAATCGAAAAGCGCGGAACAAAATCCATTGTTCGTTTCTCGATGAATGTAGCGTCGCTGCACGGGCAACAAATGCCTGTCTCGTCGTTGTTTTGTTAGTCGAAGGCCAAGCGATCCTCTGCAGCGTGACGACTGGTGGTGATTAAGGCGCACGGCTGCTGCGGTGATCGCAAGGTTGGAAAAGAAAACAGAGACGGCAGCGATTCGCGAGCCGTCCACCTAGCGGAACGCTTCCAGGGAGGCGCTCATGATGGCCCAACGTCTGCACAGCCGTGCGCTGGTGCCGGTGCCGCACAGCACATTGTCGCCCGATCGCAGGCTGAGGAACCGCATCATCATCGCAAACGCGGCGGCGTGGATTGCGATCGTGATCCTGATCTGCCTGCTCTTTTACTAGCTTATCAGCCATTATGCCGGTGGCTGCATCTCAAGGATCTTGCGTCATGGATTGACCGCCGCACGGTTCCATGATCGACATCTCACATTATGCACCGATCGCCCGCGGCACCTTCGCGCTCCGTTAACGCTTCAGCGCCTGCCGGTACACGCATCTATGCGGTCGGCGACATTCATGGCCGTGCCGACCTGCTGAGCGAGATCATTGCACGCATCGACGATGACATAAGGCGTAGACCGATCGCGCATACGGTCGAGATCTATCTCGGCGATTACGTTGACCGCGGACCGCACTCCAAGACCGTGATCGATCTGCTCACGGTCCGACTCGTTGCCAATCACGCTGTGTGTCTACGCGGCAACCACGAGGCCGTGATGGAAGGGTTCCTTCAGGATCCGGCCATCCTGCAGTATTGGCTGCAACTAGGCGGCATGCAGACGCTTGCATCGTATGGCGTTGAACTACATGACGAAACCGCGACGGCGAGCGAGCTGCATCGCCGCTTTCTCGACGCGTTTCCGCGTGCACACCAACTGTTCATGCAGTGCTTGCGCAATCAATTCAGTTGCGGCGATTTCCTTTTCGTGCACGCCGGCATTCGTCCGGATGTCCCGATCGAGCATCAGGATCCCAACGATCTGATTTGGATTCGCGATGAGTTCCTGGGCTCTACGCTGGATCACGAACAATTCATCGTGCACGGCCATACGCCGGTGCCGCATCCGGATGTCAGGCATAACCGAATCAACATCGATACTGCTGCGTGGCGGACGGGAACATTGACCTGCATTGCGATCGAAGGATCGGCGATTCTCTTCCTGTGACTCGCATGCAACGTTTCGTTAACGCATGCGCGCATGTTGGGCACATGGAACTTCGTCATCACATTCTTTCGCCGTTTTTGCTTCCCTATCATCCGCGGCTGTTACGTGCATTCATGGAGATGCAGCCATGCAGCAACGGTCGTCCAGCGCCGGCCCGACGCTTTCCTCTCTTCTCTTCGTCCTTGTAATCGCCGGCATCACTGCCGGATTTTCGATTCGTGCTTCAGCACAAACGCCGCCATCCGCATCGTCTGCGGAGCGTTACGTACTCGGTCCGAACGATCGAATCAGGCTGAAGGTCTACGGCGAACCTGACATCACCGGCGAGTATGAAATCGACAATGGCGGTCAAGTTTCGATTCCGCTCGCCGGTCACATCAAGGCTGCAGGCGCCACGACGCGGCAGCTTGAAAAGGCGATAGCATCCGCGCTTGCAAAGGGAATCGTGCGCGATCCGCGCGTCAACGTCGAGATCGCGCAGTATCGCCCGTACTACATCCTCGGCGAAGTGAAGAAGAGCGGCGAGTATCCATACCGCAACGGGTTGACGGTCATGGACGCGATCGCAAGCGCCGGCGGATTCACGTACCGCGCCAACGAAAGCAAGGTCTATCTCCGCCGTGCAGGTGCCGGTGCGGAAGAGACCCACCCTCTCGATGCTCCCGTTCCGGTCTATCCCGGCGACAACATTAGGGTTCCGGAGCGCTACTTCTAGCGTTTCGGAATTGCAGATGAGGTGATGCCGCTCATGAGCGGATGATGGCGCGCATGTCGCGCTGTTGTCACAGTTCGCATTTTGCAGATGCGAAATATTTTGCGACGCGAGGAAAACTTTTTCCGGCAAGGCGCGTTGCAAGCGAGCGCATCACTTCAATCTCACAACTCAAAACCTTGCGCCCGCGTACCGAGTAGAGGCCTGCCGTTCTTATGCGCAGTCGACGATCATTATTTGAGCGATGGGCCTCGCCCGATAAGTGTTCGCCGCCTTCGCGTTCCCGCAAGGGATGGGTGATGGGATTCGAGTCTGCATCGCAGAATACGTCTGAGCGACGCGGAGAGCGATCGCATTCCATAACCGTGCCCGCGCCGCTTCAGCTTCAACCTGTTGCCTGCTCCGGCGGCTGCCATCCTGCTCGGTCTCGGATCGTCCGCAAATGCACAAGCCATTCCGTGGACCAGCGGAGAGTTCGCTTCACCCTGGAACGCGCAGAAAATCTTTGAACCGTCATCGCTGCCGGACAGGACCGATCCGGACAACCGCGAAGAGATACCGCCCGAGGACATGCCGGTGAAAAAGCGACAACAGCCTGGCTATGAGCCCGTCGGCATTCGCTCCGGCTCCTGGATGTTCAACCCGTCGCTGACCGCCGGTACTTTTTACGACAGCAACGTGTTTGCGTCGAACACCGCGCCGCGTTCCGACATCGCGGCGGTGATCGAGCCGACGCTGCGCGCGCATTCGCTATGGGGGCGGCATGGTGTCGACCTGAAGCTGGATGCGCAGTCGACGACCTATAGCCAGTTTTCGAGCCTGAACCAGACCAATGCCAGCCTGAAGGGCAATGGCTGGCTGGACATTACGAAAGACACGATGCTGCTGGGCAGCTTTCAGATCGCACATCTGAACGAAGGCGTCGGCACGCTCACTTCCCCCACCAACGCCATATCGCCGACGCCATACAATCTGATGTCCGGCGACGTCACGCTGCGCAAGGAATTCAACCGGCTCACGACCTCGGTCGGCTTCCGTACCGATTCCTACGACTACGGATCGACGCGCGCGCAGGACGGCACCGTCATCAACCAGGACGCCCGCGACGGACAGATCTACGCGCTGCACAGCCGGATCGACTATGCGATTTCTTCCACCCTCGGCTGGTTCGGCGGCGTGGAAGGCAATCAGCGCGACATCAGGGGGACGCCAGGCCACACGCTGGACTCGCAAGGCTATCGCGCGCTGACCGGCGTCACGGTCGGCTTGAGCAATCTGGTGACCGGCGAGTTCGGCGCCGGCTATGTCCAGCAGCGTTTCGACGATCCGTCGATCGGCAACATCGAAGGCCCCTCCTACCGCGCGCGGCTGACGTGGCGGCCCACCCGTCTGCTCGATGTGCATTTCAATGCCGAACAGCTCGTCACGCAGACCACCGACACCAGCGCCACCGGCGTGCTTGCGAATGCGGTTCAACTCGGCGTCGACTACGAGCTGCGGCGCAACGTGATCGTATCGCTCGCGGGCGGTTACGAGAACGACCGGTTCTTCGGCCAGGTCCGCAAGGACAACGTGCTGACATCAGACACGCGGGTCAAATATCTCATCAACCGCTTCGGCGCCGTTTCCGCCTACTACCGCTACACCAAGCGCGACAGCGACGTTCCCGTCTTCAGCTTCGACAAACACCTGGTAGGAATGAATGTTACAGCGCAATTCTGACCTGCCCTATGTGATCCCCGACGAGCCTGCCGCCCGACCTGCGGAAAGCTGGCAGTATCCGACCGTCGATCTGCGCGAAATGGGCCGCATCCTGCGCCGTCGCTACAAGCTGGTGGTATTGCCGGTAGCCGTCCTGCTCGGGTTGGCGCTGACCTACCTGATGCTCGCGACTACTTTATATACGGCGACGTCGACCGTGCTGGTCGATCCGCGCCGCGCCAATGTCGTCGAAACCAACCAGTCCGTGCTGTCGAATTTCGGCACGGACGATGCAACCATCGAAAGCCAGACGCTGCTGATTCAGTCGGTTGCGATCCTGGTGCGCGTCGTCGGCAAGCTTAAGCTGACGGAGGATGCGGAATTCAAACCCAAACCCGGCCTCCTCGATCCGATCAAGCCGCTGCTCAGCATGTTCAGCAGCAGCGGGCCAAGCGACGGTGCAAGCGCCGAAGACGCCGCCAAGGCGCGATCGGTCGAGATCCTTCAGAGACGGATGAAGGTAACAAGGCAGGGCACCACCTTCCTCGTCGATATCGCCGTCAGTTCGGAATCGCCGCAGAAGGCCGCAACCATCGCCAACGCGGTTGCGGACGCCTATTTCGACGAGCAGGTCCGCGCCAAACACGACGCCACGCGTATTGCCGCGAGTTGGCTCAACGGCCAGATCGACGAGTTGAAGTCGCGAGTCGTTGCGTCCGAGAAAGCGGTCGAGGATTATCGTTCGGCCAACAACCTGATGGTCTCGCAGGGCGTAACCCTCAACGACCAGCAGCTCACCGACCTCAATAACAAGCTGATCGCCGCGCGCGTGCAGACGGCGGAGGCGCGGGCAAAGTACGAGCAGGTCCAGGACATCGCGAAATCAGGCGGCGATCCCGGCGGCATCAACGCAGCCATTTCCTCGGAAATGATCACCAAGCTGCGCACGCAATATGCCGACATCGCCAAGAACGAGGCGGATCTATCCAGCAAATACGGCACGCGTCATCCCCTCGTCGCCAATGTGCGGGCGCAGCGGCGCGACACCCAGAAGCTGATCAACGACGAAATCCGGCGAATACTGGAGAGCACGAAGCACGACTATGACGTCGCGCGTTCGCGCGAGGTGTCCCTGCAGCAGAACCTGGACCAGCTCCAGGGCGTGTCCACTTCCTCCGGCCAGGCGCAGGTACGCTTACGCGAACTGCAGCGCGAGGCCGAGGCCAGCCGCACGCTCTACGAATCCTATCTGGCGCGCTCCAAGGAAACCACCGCGCAAGAGAGCCTGGAGATGCCGGATTCCCGGATCGTGACCAAGGCCAGCATCCCGATCAGGCCGTCGTCACCCAAGACGATGCTGATCCTGGGGCTTGCCCTGATGCTCGGGCTCGGGGCGGGCAGCGTGCTGGCCTTCCTCACCGACTATCTTGACGGCCGCGTCAAGACACTCGAACAGGCCGAATCCATTGCGGGTGTCCCGGCCCTTGCCGCGGTGCCGTTGATCGGCACGCGAGAGCTGGCCCGTCTCGCGCGGCGCGGACGCAGCGAACTGGACAGCTACGATCCGAAGACCACCAAACTGCTGCCGCCGGCGTTGCAGCCGCCTTTGACGCGTTACGCGATCGACGAGCCTGGCACGTTCTTCGCGGAGGCCATCCGCGCGGTCCGCCTGTCGCTGCAACGGACGATGCGGTCGCAGCCGGTGAAGGTCGTGCAGGTCACCTCGGCACTCGACAGCGAGGGCAAAACCACGCTTGCCATCAACCTGGCGCAGTCGCTGGCGACCCTTGGCATCCGAACGCTGCTCATCGATGGGGACCTCCGCAATCCACAAGTGACCCGTTCCCTGTGTCCGCGCGCCGAGGCCGGACTGCTGGAAGTCGCGATCGGACACGTCGCCCCGGAACGCGCCGTCCTCGTGGATCAAAGCACCGGGCTCTCTGTGTTGCCGTCGACCAGGATCAAGCACGTCGAGTTCATCACCGAACTGATGTTCTCCGACCGGATCGTCGACGTGCTCGATTATTTCCGCCACCGCTACGAATTGATCGTGATCGACTCGCCGCCGCTGGTGCCCCTGGTCGATGGCCGCGCGCTCGCCGAACTGGCCGATCGCATCATCCTGGCGCTCGCGTGGGACCAGACCCCCCGCGAAGTGCTGTCCCATGCCATGGACCTGCTGTCCCCCGTCAGTGACCGGATCATGGGAACGGTACTGACCCGCGTCGATCTCAGCCGCCTGCAATTCTATGACTATTACCGCAGCTCGGCTTACCTGAAGCCATACGGCACCGCGGGCCTGCATGCCGGAGCGGCCCGGTGAGAGCGCGCGGACCGCTAAATGGATCGGCCGGTGTCGCACGGGTGCGTCCTCGTCACCTTGCTTCACCGGCAGTGCGGGCAGCTTCCTCTGGCGGTGGGCGCGTCGCGAATGCCGACGCGTTCATCGAACGGATCGCGACCGGCTTGATGCTGCTGGCCGTCATGGCGACATTCACGCTCTCGTCCTCTGCGCTGACCAACTGGAAAATCCACTATCTGACGGCGGGCGGAAATTTTTACGAAAAGCTGCATCCGGCAACCTATTTCACGTTGCTGGCACTCTCCCTGCTACTGATGCGCAGCCGCGGGCCGGTCGGCGAGATCAACCGGATGTTTTCCGAGTCGAAGCTGCTGCTGGCCTATCTGCTCTGCTGGCTGTTTCTGCTGGTCCAGGTGATCGTGCTCGAACGCCCGTTCACGGTCATCATCGACACGTTTCTGCTGCCGATCCTGATCGTGATGGTGATGTGGCAGTTGTCGCCCGCGCAAAGGCGCCCGCTGGCCTGGGCCATTCACCTCACGATCCTGCTGAACGTCGTACTCGGATATTACGAATATTTCTCCGGGCATCGGCTGATCCCGCTGACGCTCGGCGACGTCGTAGTGGTGGGAGAATGGCGCTCAGCGGCGCTGCTGGGTCACCCGCTCACGGCATCCGGCATCGTCGGCGCCTACGTGCTCGCGCTGGTGCTCCGTCCGGCGATCTGCCCGCCGCTCCTGGTACGGCTGCCGCTGATCGCATTCTGCCTGGCGTCACTGATGGCCTTTGGCGGCCGGACGTCGCTGGTCACGGTGCTGGCGATGATCGGGCTGGTCGGAGGCTTTGAAGCGATCCGCCTGATACAGGGAAAGCGAACGCAGCTTCCCGCGGCCATTCTCGCCATCTGCGTGCTGTTTGCCGCCGGCGCCATCGTCTTCGCCGCGCTCGACCTCGGCATTTTCGACAAGATGCTGCTGCGCTTCTCTTCCGACAAGGGCAGCGCGCTCGCGCGCTTCGCCACGTTCAGCCTACTCTCGCATTTCGATTGGCACGAGCTGATCCTCGGCCCCAATCCGGTCCGGGTGAATGCATTGCAGTCGCAGCTCGGCCTCAACTACGGCATCGAGAACTTCTGGATTGCCGCCATCGTCCAGTTCGGCCTCATCCATACCGTCGTTCTGACGATCGGACTGATCTGCTTCTTCATCGAATTGCTGCGCCGTTCGAGCGCCGCGGTATGGGCGATCGTGCTGCTGATCATCGTCATCGCCGCGAGTTCAGTAAGCTTCTCGTCGAAGAACATTCAGCTCGCGCAGTTCGTGATCCTCATTTCGATCCTGCTGCCGCGCGAGCAGCGGCGCATCGCCGCGTCCCTGCAAGTCCGCGCGCCTGTCACCTACCGGTCCGTTCCGGCATAACTTCAGGATTCCCTTTCGTATGGCCATCTACGTCGACAACACCCACCTCGGACGCCACGTCACCGGTCTCGAACGCATTACGCTGGAGCTGTTCTCCGCCGCAGCGCTTGCGCCGCTCGATGTCGTGCCGGTGACGGCGAAGGGTCTTCGCCAGATGCTGACGACGCAGACCCTGGGCCTGCCGATGCGGCTCGCCGCTTCGTCCTCGATCCTGCTCTGTCCCGGCTTTCCGCCCAGCCCGCTGCTGCGGCCGTTCGCATCGCGGGTGCTACCCTATATACACGACGATTTCCTGATCACGCGGCGCGCGGAGCTCAACATGCGGGCGCGGCTTTACATGGCCGGCCCCTTCAGGCTCGCGCTGCGCCACTATCCGCGCTTTCTGGCCAACTCCGGCGATACCAGGCGCAAACTTGCCGCGCATTGCCGGTCCGATGCCGAAGTGACGCTCTATCGTCCCGCGGTGCGCAATGTGTTTGGCCTCGACCCCGGACAGCGCGGCGAACGGAGCGCGCGGCCCCAACCGCTTCGGCTGATCGCGCTGGGCACGGTCGAGCCGCGCAAGAATTTTGGAGCGGCGGCGAAAATCCTCGACGCGTTGCGCATGCAGGGATTTCCCGACGCTACGCTGGATATCGTCGGAAGGCCGGGATGGGGCGACGACTGGCAAGCCCTCGAGAAGCAGCCGGGCGTTACGCTGCACGGATATCAGTCGGCCGACCGCGTCAATCAATTGCTTGAAGCCGCCGATCTGTTCATCTGCACCTCCCATGACGAAGGCCTGGGATTGCCGCTGCTGGAGGCGCAATACGCCGGCCTGCCGATCATCGCCCCCGATGCTTCCATCTTTCGCGAGGTGCTCGGCGAGTCCGGCATCTACATCGATACCGCAGATCCTGCTTCGGCGGCCGCGCGGATCGCGGCTGCGCTCTCGAACGAGGACTGGCGCGCCCCGATACGTGGCGCAGGCACTACGGAATCTGGCGCGCTGGAACGATCTGGCCCGCGGCGACCGCGAAAACGTCATCAGCCTGATTGCCCGCCTTGCTCACCTCCAGGGAAGCGCTACTGCGGAGTATCGCCGCCTTGCATGACACCAGCGCCACAAGGCACCAGGATGGATTGCGGATCATCGCGGCCGGCGCCGTGGTGATCCTTCACTATTCCGACTACTTCAAGGACTTGCCAATCGGCCGTTTCATGGTCGCGCACACCTGGCATTTCAATCTGTTCGTGGACCTGTTCTTTGTGATCTCCGGCTTTGTCATTGCGCGTCAATACTTTGGCCGCGTCGACGATGCCGCATCGATCGGCCGCTTCCTGTGGCGTCGCCTCGCCCGCATCTATCCGCTGCATCTCGCCACGCTCGCCTTCTATGTTGCGCTTGCCGGCGCACTCCATTTCGGCGCTGCCCGGACGGACAACCCGGCCCGATATCCGCTTTCCGATCTGCCCGCGCAGTTCCTGCTGCTTCACGCGTTCATTGGCGAGCGCTTGACGTTCAACTTCCCGAGTTGGTCGCTCTCGGCGGAGATGTTTTGCTATCTGCTTTTTCCGCTGGTCGCGCTGGTCGCGCAACGCCGCAAGGAGGCGGTTATTGCGCTCGTGGTCCTGGCCGCGCTCGCCAATTCCCTTTGGGCATCGGCTGCCGGAACGGCACCGTGGGCCGACTGGATCAACCAAGGTGGCGCCTTCAGGGCGCTGCCTGCCTTCAACCTCGGCATGGCCTGCTATCTGTTTCGCGACCGGATCGCGCATTGGCCCGCGATGCCCGGCGCGCTGGCAGCGTCGCTAGCGGCTTTTATCGTGCTCGGTTCCCTGCTGCCGACGACGACCGCGCTGCTTGCGATCTACGCCATCGCGATGCTTGCGATTCAGGCCGACTGCGCCGGACGTGAGACGCTGCTGTCGCGGCTCGGCTTCGATCGCTGGTCGGCGCTGACCTATTCCTGTTACATGCTGCACATCCCGGTTGCGACCGTCGTCATCACCCTTGGATCACGCCTGCTTTCCTTATCGGAGCATGAACGACTGATTCTGGCGCCGGTGGCGATCATCGTTCTTGCATTTGCGAGCGTCGTCTCGCTGCGCACGTTCGAAACGCCGCTGCGGCGATATCTGACCGAAGTTTACGACCGCCGCGCCCTCAAACATGTGCCGTCTCCAGCGATCTCGCGGCAGGAGAGCACATGATGGCGGTCGTCGAACGCGTATCAGCAAGCCCGCCATCTCTGAGCGTCTCGCGCGCAACGGCCCAAAGCCGCGATAGCGTCGTCGACACGATGCGCGGCATCGCCATTTTGATGGTGATCGGAATCCATTCGCTGCCGCAGCCGCTCGACGCCATCTGGGCAAAATCACTTGATGCAGCGCTACGGCCCTGCGTGCCGGTGTTCCTGTTCGCTTCCGGATATCTCACGGCGCTTTCCGGCCGCGTCCCCCTGGCAAGGCGGTTAAGGGCAGCCCTGGTCCCTTACGCGATCGCGTTCGCCGCCGCCTACATCTACATGGCCCTGCATAATCCGGCGATGGATCATCGCATCGGCACGACGCTCGCCCGGTTCGGGCTGGGATATGTGTTCGTCTACTATTACGTCTTCGTCTATGTCTGCTGCACGCTCGGTCTGTGGCTCATTTTTGCGGCCGGCGGGGACGGACAACCCGCTTCAAGGCAACGGATCACCACGCTGCTGCTGCTCTCGATCGGCAGCGGTTTGCTTGCCGGCAGCTATTTGGATCCCGCCATGTCGAGGCTCGGAGCGTCGGAGGCGCTGCTCGACGAAATCCGCATGCGCGACATTCCGTTCTGGTTCTCGTTTGCCGCGCTTGGCGCGCTGACCGCGATGTTCAGAGACCTGCTCGAACAGGATATGCGCCGCGCGCTCCTTGGCGCCGCGCTGGCTGCCTATTTGTTCTATGCCGCCGTGCGCATTCTCAACCTCGGCGACGCCGCCACTTACGATTCGACCGCCTTCTTCCTCTATGCGGCCCTGTTCTGCGTTGCGCTGTTCGCCATCCAGCCGAAATCCCCGCTATTCGGGTGGATCGGCTCGGGCAGCTACTTCATCTATCTCTGGCACATCTTCATCGTGATGGCGCTGCGCGATCATACCGTGCTGCGCCAACTCGGCGGCGTCGCCAGCTTTGCCGTCTCCTGTGTCTTGACGGCCCTCATCTCTACCGCGGCGCTGCTCGCCGTACGGCAATTCGCCTCGCCCCGAATCTGCCGCTGGCTGGGGGCTTGAGCGATGCTCCTGAAGCACACTTTGCTCTATCTGCCCGCGCAATTCGTCGGACCGCTGTTCCAGCTTCTGGCGATGATCGTATGGACGCATGTCGTCGACGAGCACACGCTCGGCGTCATCACGCTGATTACGGCCACGCACGAATTGCTGCAAATCGGCTTTCTCGCCTGGTGGTCGCAATTTGCGTTGCGTTTCCTCGGACGATACCAGGACGTCAACGACGCGCCGCGCTTCTATCGCACCGAAAATGCGGTCTTGCTGGCATCCCTCGCGTTGCAAAGCGCGGCCGTCGTCGGAATTCTGCATCTGATCATCGCGCCCGGCGCCGGAACGGGCCTTCTGCTCGCCGCCATCGCCTATGTGATAACCAGGTCGCTCAACCTTTACATCGGTGAACGCGCCCGCGCGCGGCAGCAGATCCGCGTCTACACGATCCAGCAGGTGTTCGGGCCATCCGTCGGATTTGTCGTGGGCCTGGTGTTGATCAAACTGCTTGGCCAATCCCCGGATTGGCCACTTGCGGGTTACGCGGCCGCGCAACTGACGGCCGCGCTCATCGTCCTGCCCTGGATCGGCTGGGGTCACCGCTTGTGGCCGATCGACCGGGAGATCGTGGTCCACGCCCTGCGCTACGGCATTCCGCTGATCATCGGCGGCGCGCTCGGCTGGGTCGGCCTCAATGCATCGCGCTTCATCGTCAACGAAATGTCCGGAGTGGCCGCCGCCGGTCTGTTCGCCGTCGGCTATGGCCTCGGCCAGCGGGCCGCGGCGGTCGCGGCCATGCTAGTGACGGCAGCAGCATTCCCGCTGGCGGTGAAAAGCATGGAGCAACACGGCGACCAGGCCGGGATGCGCCAGCTCGCCAACAACAGCGCCCTCCTCGTCGCAATCCTCGCGCCAAGCCTCGCCGGCATCATCATACTGAGAAACGAGATCGTGCATCTCCTGATCGCAGCGCCGTTCCAAGCGGTGACGCTCGCCATCCTCCCGCTTTCCACGCTCGCCGGCGCAATCCGCAACCTGCGCGCCCATTTCGGCGACCAGGTCTTTCTCCTGCAAAACCGCACGCGCTGGATGATGGCCATTGCCGCAATCGACGCGTCGATGACCGTGGTGTTGAGCGCCTTGTTCCTGCCGCGATGGGGACTGCCCGGCGTCGCCGGCGCCACCGTGCTGGCGGCACTGGCCGCCGCCACCGTGAGTTTTTCAATCGGGTTTACACGATTTGGCCTGCGCCTTCCGGTCGGCCATCTCGTGCGCATCGCATTGGCTACCATCGCCATGGCGGCCGTGCTGCGAATATTTCCGGAGGCCCGAACGACCCCGATTCTGGCGGCCCACATTGCGGCGGGCGCTGCCACCTATTTCGCAGCGCTTGCCCTGTTCTATGCACCGTCGCTGGTGCGGATGCTTCGGCCGCGCCCCCAGCATTCAGGGGCGTGAGCGCATTCGACACGATCGGCGCCTACGACTTTCTGGCATTCTCGAACGCGCGCGCCATCGCGAACCAAAGCGGCTTCTTCTGCATCGACGAATCGAACGGAAGCGGCCGAGGCAGCCGTTGCGCGAGTGGATCCTTCTTCTTCGCCGCGTCGGTATAGAACGAGTAGTTATCGGCAAGTTCCCACGCGATCACCATTTTGACGGCCGGCACCCGAAGCGCGTTGGTCAGGAACTTCTCCGCCGTCTCGGCGATCATGGCATCGCGAGTTGCTATGTCGTCCGGAAACGTATCGTCGCGCACGTCGAACTCGGTCAGATAGATATCGACGCCACGTTCGGCGAGCGCGTGAAGGAATTCGGTAAACCGTCCGGGATCGTGCGGGTAGCGAGGCTGCAGGTGACTCTGCAATCCAACGGCATGCAGCGGCACGCCGGCATGCTTCAATTCGTCGACAAGCTGCAGCAGGCCGCGGCGAACCGCGAGACCGACGTCGTCGTCGCGTTCGCTCTGCGCCTCGTTGAGAACCAGCTTTGTCTTTCGGTCGATCCTCGCCACGCGTTCGAAGGCGCGGCGCACATAGCCGGTACCGAATGTGTCGTACCACGGACCGAGCCGGTAGCCGCCGGGCGCCTTGTGCCCAGGCCAGAACGGCTCGTTGACGACATCCCATGAATGCAATTTGCCTACATAGCGGGCAGTCACTTCGTCGATATACGAATCGAAGAACCTCTCACGCTCGGCACCGCTCATGCTCTTGATCCATTGCGGAACCCATTCGTTCCAGATCAGGCAGTGACCGCGCATCGGAATGTTGTAACTCGCACAAAATTGCAGCAGACGGTCTGCGCTGTCGAATCGCTTCGGCCCCGGTTGCGGCGCGATGGTTCCCATTTTCATTGCAACGTCCGTTGTGACGATGCGCGTCTGCGTCTGATACAGCTCGCGATACGCAAGATCCTTGTCGATCACCGGACCAGCAGCCGCGCCGAACACGATTCCGTTACGAGCCGCGATGACGCCGAGGCTCTGCGCAGGCTGCGCGGCGAACACTTCCTTCCCGCACGAAGCAACGCTTGCTCCTGCGATGAGAGCGAGCGCATCTCGCCTCGACCACTGCTGCATAGCTGATCTCCATCATGTGAATGATTCGTCGCGATGTCTCGTCCTTTGCAACGCGGCATCGCCATTGTTGCGTCGCATTAGTTCGATTTCGTGACGAATGTCCGTCGAGAAAATTTTCGGCACGCAGTTCCCATCGCGAAGCAACGCGTCTGTCGATCGTCCCCGAGTGCGTCTCTCGATTACATCATCAGCAGGAGTCGATATGTTGGAACCACCAGCGCAGTTGCAGCCGGGCCTCACTGTCGATGGGATAACGATCAATGTTCCCTCGCTTCCGGAAGCCGTGTCTTCGATCGTGTCGGCCGCGCAACATGGCGACAACTTCAGCGTCTGCACGCTCAATCTCGACCACGTCGTCCAGCTTCAACACCACGCCAATTTTCGCGCGGCCTATCGTCGTGCCCGATTTGTCACCGCCGACGGGTTCCCCATTGTCGTGCTGAGCCGCCTCATGGGCGTGCCAATCGAACGCACGACCGGCGCCGATCTCGTTGAGCCTGTTTGCGCGGAAGCCCGCAAGAAAGGACTCCCGGTCTTTCTGCTGGGGGCGAACGATCTCACGCTCAAGACAACGGCACGGCGTTTGTCGGAACGATTCAAGGGATTGCAAATCGCGGGATGCTTTGCGCCGGGACCGGGTTTTGATCCCTATTCCAGCGAAGCCGATGCTGCGATCGAACGCATCCGAGCCTCGGGCGCCAGAATTTGCTTCGTCGCGCTGGGTGCGCCACGGCAGGAGCTGTTCGCGGCGCGATGCCTCGACGAGCTGAATGGAACCGGAGTGTTGTGCATCGGAGCCGCACTCGATTTCATCGCCGGCACGCAAGACCGCGCGCCGTCCATCGCGCGCAAAACCGGGCTGGAATGGGCATGGCGCATGCTGCGCGAGCCGCGCCGGCTCGGCCCCCGCTATATCAAATGCATGACAGTCGTTCCGCGCCTCGTTGCGCGAACCATTCCGCAAATTGTCCAGGCACGCATGAGGAAAGCGGCATGACTTCAACATTGACCCTGGCGCTACGGGCGCGAAACGCCAACCGGATCAAGCCACGTTACCAGATCTGCCTGATCCACCCGTTCGACCCGCGCGGCCAAAAGGTGGGCGGCCTCGAAACATACATTCGCGACTTCATTACATTCCATCCGATCGACACCGACATCCTCTTCATCGGTGTCGACTCGACGGGCGAGCTGGAGCTCGGCAAGCTTCACCGGATGACATTCCGAGGCCGCGGCTTCGACTTCCTGCCGATCCTGCACTATTCGGACCAGCAGGCGCGCGAAGCGGCCCGCAGCATCCGCACCTCGCTGACCGGGCAATTCTTCATGGCACTGCTCCGCCACTTCGGTCCGATCGCAAGGCTGATCCGCGCCAGGCGGTGCTCGGTCGATCTGCGGCGGGTGGAATTCTCCTGGTTGCCGGCGATCCTGCGGCTGCCGTTCGTGCAGATGCTTCACGGCGAGGGCGCGCCGAAACTGCAGATGGATTCGCTGCTGCGGAAATACGCCTTCGTCCACAATACCGGCGAGCGGTTTGCCGTCGCCATGAGCGAGAAATTTCTCTGCGTCAATCCGTTCATCACCGAGCGGTTGCAGCGGACCTATCCGCGCCGCAAGGACAAGATTGATACGCTCTGGACATGGGTCAACACGGATATCTTCAAGCCGCAACTCTGGCCGCTGAACTCGTCGCCATTTCAGATCGTGTTCGCCGGCCGGCTCGATGAATTCAAGGATCCACCGCTGATGTTTCGCACGATCGACCGCCTGCGGCGGCGATTGAACGGCGACGTACGGTTTCACTATATCGGCACCAGCGACCCGCACCGGTTCGAAGAGTTCGCCGCGATCGAAGACATCACCGTCCGCCACGGCTTCAAAGACGCCGCCGGCATGGCGGAGACGCTGGCAAGCGCGCATGCCGGCATCCTGACATCCGAATTCGAAGGCATGCCGCGCTGCGTGCTCGAAACCCTTGCGGTCGGCCGGCCCGTCGTCGCCATGCACCTACCCCAGCTCGAGCCCGTGATCCATTCTGGTGTCAGCGGCTATCTGGTGGCGCGAAGCGGCAGCCGCGACGACATGGCCGATGCGCTCGCACAGCGGTTCGTCGACGTCCGGAATGCCATCGACGCGGGCACGATGAATCCGGTACAAATCGCCGACTCGATCCGGGCGTTCACGCCGGGCACCCAGCTTGCACGAGTCTTCCGCTATCATCAGGAAATTCAGGATGCCCGCGGACTTGCCGCCGCGGCGCCGACTTACTGAGGGCGCCGGGTTGAACATCCTTCTGTTGACCAGCGAGTTCGCCCCCGCGATGGGAGGAATTGGGACTTACGCGCGCGAAATTGCGGCGGCGGCGAGCCGGCTCGGCGCCAAGGTCACCGTGGTGGCGCCGGACTACGCACGTCAGAATGCGGGCGACGACCGCGCCCTGCCCTTCGAGGTCGTCCGCTACAGCGGCGGCCTCCACTCCATGCGCGACATGCCGCGCAAGATCATGCTGGCACGCCGCGGCGTCCGCGGCGACCGGTATGACGTGGTCCATGCCGCCGATTGGCCGTTCTTCATTCCGGTTGCGCTTTCGAGATGGCGAACGCAGGCGCGGGTACTGATGACGGTGCACGGCACCGAGATCAACGAAACGCAGACGCCGCTAAAGCGCATGGCGATCCGCGGCGCCGGCGTGTTCGGACCGCGGACGGAGATCATCGCCAACAGCGGTTTTACCGAGACGCTGTTCCGCGAGCGGTTTGCTGTCGACCCGCGCCAGATCAGCGCGATCAATCTCGGCGTATCGGAGTTCTGGTTCGGCGGACGACGGACGCGCCGGGAGATTCGCCTGGCCCATCGCCTGCCGGAAGACCGGCTGGTGATGATCACGGTCGCGCGCATCACGCGCCGCAAGGGACATCATCTGACGCTTGCCGCGCTATTGCAGCTTCCGGACGATCTGCGCAATCGCATCACGTGGCTCGTGATCGGCCCGGACGGCGAAGCCGATTATGTCGATGCTCTGCGGCGCAACGCCGAGGCGGCGGCCTGCGACATTCGTTTCCTCGGCCCGCAATCGAACGAAGACATCCGCGATCTCTACGCGGCCTCGGATTTCTTTTGCCTGACGGGTCTCCCCGATACGACCGGCCGGGTGGAGGGATTTGGGTTGGTCTATCTCGAGGCCGGGGCCGCCGGCCTGCCAAGCGTCGCGACCGACGTCGGCGGCGTGCCTGACGCCGTGCTCGCCGACGAGACTGGAATTCTCGTGCCGCCGTCGGCCGAGAGCATATCGCAGGCGATTGCAGAGCTGGCCGCCGATCGGAATCTGCGCGCCATTCTCGCGGCAGGCGCATCCTCCCATGCCCGCGCCCTTTCATGGGAACGATGCGCGGCGATAACCTATGGCCTGCCCTACACCGGCAAGCCGGCATCTGCAGACCGCGCCATCGGAATAACGGCATGAAGCTGCTGGTCGCGACTGCGATACTGCTGACGCTCGCGAACGGTGCAGCGCGGGCGGACAACGAGAACTGCCGCAAGAGCCGCGAGTATCTCCTGGGAACGCCCGGCGGGGACCTGTCCCTGACGCCGCAGACCTATAACGACCTGTTCAAGATCTGCGTCGCGGCATCGGCCATGCCCAACGTTAAGGACGCGTATATCCTGCGCGATGGCGGCATCGCCGTGGTCCCCAAGCAGGACAGCGTTTCAGCGACGGCAGCCACGCTGGCTCAGTTCTGCGACGCCTATCCTCGCGGCGTGCTCCGCTTCATCACCAGCAAGGAAAAGCTTTCCATCCGGTCCGTAACGGACGTCGCACGGATGTCGTCAACCTCGTCCACGCCATGCAAGAAGATTAAGGGCGTCTCTTAGAGCGCGCGCCATCCGTCTCACTTCTGCCGGTTGTAGTAATCCGGCATGTCATGCGGATCCATCGCCTGCTCGGCTCTGCGCCCCAGAAAGAAGAAGCCGCTGGCGGCGTCTGCTGCGGCCCGTCCGCGACCGAACGCATCGAGATATCTGATCCAGAAGAACGGCAGCACGATCAGGCGTGACAGCTTGTTGCCCGCGCCGAGAGCGCGTGCGAAATAGCGAATTGACCATTCAAGCGCCACACCGGCGCCGCCGACCGGTCCGGCGTTGATCTCGGAAAATCGCCTGAACAGCCAGCGATGACCGCTCTGCGTGAAACGCGAGAAGTCATAGGCCCGCTCGTGCACCTGCTGCATGAACGGCGTCTCCGCATAGACCAGGCCTTCCAGCCGCAGCACCCGATGCAGCTCGGCAACGACCGTTGCGGGCTCCAGCACATGTTCCAGCACCGCCTGCACCCAGACGCCGTCGAACACGCCGTCTTCGAAGGGTAGACTGTGGGCGTCAGCCACCAGCACGGTGTGCGGCGAAGCGTAGACATCGGTGCCGACAAGCTCGATGGAATCGTCCCGGTAGAGTGCGTCTGCGCCCAAACCGATCGTCCCGCCTCCGACAACGAGTACAACCGGCCGCCTCGACCCCCGCTTCAACAGCTCGATGAACGTTGCGCTGTTGGCGACTGCAACCGGATTGCCTCCGAAGGTAAGGCGATGCAGCCGCGATCCAAGGGAACTGCGACTGACGTCCCGCCGCAGCGCCGAGCCATTCTCGGCCTCGTACATCCTGCGTTCAAAAATGCTGGCTGCGAAATCGATCAGCACCGGCTGCGCGCCGATCATCGGAAACCCGGCTCTGCTATAATCGCAGGCACGGTTTGAGCACGTTGGCTGTGACCACACGTTCCGCAGCGGCGACGAGCAGCGAGGACAGCGAAGACGCTTTTTCCAGTGCGCGGGTTCCGTATTCGCTACCGAATGATCGACGGCAGAAAGCTGCAAAGAAGGACCTCATATGTCATTTCTTCTGCCCTGCCCCGCTCATGACTCGCAATCGATGCTATTTCGAATGCAATGACAGCGCAACAATGCGGGACCGGGAACAATTCGGATGGTTGCAATTGGATGTCGCAGGAAGCTGCAGCCAGATGCCACCGTGAGGGCTTGCGAGAACGCAACGCACAAACCCGCCCTGCTGTTTCGAACAAACTTTAGGATTTGTCGAAAGCCTTGCAGCCGGCTCGTTTCGCGTCGCCTGGTTGGCGAGATCGGCCTCAGCCGACGAAACCCGGCATCTGCCCGATCAGGTGAAGAGCAGATGGTCCCATATCAGGTGCGTACCGCCGCTGAACGCGATGGATACATCATGACCGGGATCGATCTGCACCACGCAGTCCCCGATTGACTCCCCTGCCTTGAAATCCCTTGCCACATCATGCCTGACCATCTCGCTGAAAATGAACGGATCGCGGCTTGCGCTGTTCAGGACGGCGCTGACAACCGTCCGGGTCAATGTGACTCCAGCCTCATCGGTGTTCCCGATAGGTAAGCCGTCATGATTGTCGAAGGTAAGCCGCTCGCGGGTGCCACCGACAAACGGCCTCAAGAACCCAAGGAGACGTCCCTCCACATCAGGGCTGACACTTTCAATCCTATCATCGCCACCGAGCAGTGGCGGTGAGACGGAGTTGCCATCGGTCGCCGGCATTTTCGGCGTGCTGCCGGAGCTCTGCGCCGGACTGGCGAACAGCCCGTTGGCGTCGACGACGCCATCGGCGAACTGCAGGAATTCGAGACGTGTGAGATGATCGGTGCCGTCGCGGCCCGCGACTCGGTCGTTCACCACCAGTTGACCATCGACAATCGAGATGTCGTAGTCGCGCTCGTTGCCGGAAAAATTCGCCGTATCGACGCCCTCTCCGCCATCGATGATGTCGTCGCCGACGCCCGCTGTGATGAGATCGTTGCCCGCGCCGCCATCGATCATGTCGTTGTCCGTCGCCGCGCCGGAAAGCCAATCCTGGTGGTCGGTCATGTCGACATGGATATTGTGAACGTAGAGATCGAACGTGCCGGGCGAGCTTGCATTGGCGGCGTCGGCCGGCGTCAGCGCGACGCCGTTGATCAGGAAATCCTTGATATGCAGTGCCCGCCCCGGTGTGGCGTTCGCCAGGTTGATGTCGATGGAGGCGATCGGGCCGAAATCGACGAAGCTTATCGTGAAGGTCTGGTATTCAGATGGATCCGCGGCCGGGTTGAACTCCATTAATCCGGATACCGGCTCGCCGTTCAACTTGATTTGGGCCTGCGCGCCAACGCCGCCAACCGCGGAGCCATAGCCCACGAGGGTAATCGTTGTTACCGCCAGTTTGCCGCTGCTTGCGGGCCCGCCGACAATGACATCCGCACCGGCACCGCCATGAATGATGTCATCGCCAAGCCCGGCATTGATCGTGTCATCCCCCCGGCCGAGGTCGATCAGGTCGGCGATGGCCGATCCTCTCATCGCAAGATCGGGCACCGCCCCGTCGCCATGAAAATACTGCGAGACGATCGCCTCGGCCGGCTTTCCCATGACGGAATAGCCCGTGCCCGAAAATTGATTATTGAGATCCCATTGCCAGAGCTCGACGCCCTTGAACCAACTGCCGCCATGGGCGGTCCAGACCTGGAAGAAGGCACTGAAGGCGTCCGCCTGCTCCAGCAAATCAACCGTACCATTGCTCGTCCACGATCCCGGAGAGATCGCGGTGCCATTGATGCTGCGATAGCCGAGCTCGGTCATCAGCAGCGGCTTGTCGTATTTGGTCGCGAGCGAGTGGAGAAAATCGACCGGTGATTTGTAGTCGAATGCTGCCGCGTAATAGGGATTGACCGGAACGGCAGTCCACGCGTCGACCAGATCCTGTACGGTTGGCGCATTGCTGGCCGTCAATGGCGGATAGGTGTTGACGCCGATGGTGTCGAGCTGATCCCAGAAGCTGACATGCGAGGCCTCATCGGTCGCCGCCGCATAGGTCAGTTCGCCATGATAGACCTCGCGGATTGCCGCAATGAGATCGATCCAGTAGCCGCGATACGGCTCGCCGGACAGGCTGCTCATCTCGTTGCCGATCGCGAACATCTCCACGCCACCGGCCTGCGCGACGGCAGCTAGATGCACGATCTCGGCCTTGTAGGACGCGAAAAAGCCGGCGACATCCGCCGGTGCCAGGCTGGATACCCTGGTTCCGTTCAACGTCGAGAGCGCGGCCTTGAACAGCACCGACAGGCCGGCATCGTGCGCGGCCTGAAAGCCTGACAAGAGGCTGGCGTCGCTTTCGGTCTTGGCTGGTTCGGCAAAGACCGAGTTGGACGTTCCGGTCTGTGTCCATATCCGCGCCGTGAGCTCGATCGAATTCGATCCGAGCGAGGCGATCCTTTGAAATGCCTGCCTGGCCGAGGCGCTTGAGAACTGTCCGTTCCATTCGGACAATGCGCCAAAACCCTGAACCTCGAAAATACTTGCCACCCGCGCACCCCGCCCTGTGCGACGGATAGCGCGAGGGATTAACATTCAGCTTAAGATGACCTCGGACTTGTACGGAGCAGCGCTCCTTTTTTCGGCGCGTGTTTCGCGCGCTGAATGATCGCACGCCAAGTTCCGGCGCGGGAACTTCACTTAGGCTTGCCGTCAAGCGCTGTGGTTCACCATTTCCGTTTCGAACGTCCAGGCGCTGCGCGGCTGCTCGTAGAGCCGCCCAATGCGGCTCGCCGATAAAATTGGTTGATAGCTGCTAGAAGCAACCTTTGATACCTCAAGAGAACAATGTCGGCTAAGACCGGGTCCTGACAAGAACTGCCGATGTCCATGGAGTGAAGACGATGCGCCTGTCTGCGGCGATGATTGCGGCTGCCCTGATGGCCGTGCCTGCAAATGCAAGCGAACTGACCGGAACGCTCCAGAAGATCAAGGAAACGAACAGGATCATCCTCGGCATTCAGGAAGCTTCGGTGCCATTCAGCTATCTGGACAGCGATCAAAAGGCGATTGGATATGCGGTCGACATCTGCATGAGGATCGTCGACGCGGTCAAACGCGAACTCAAAGTCTCGACTGTTGCCGTCGAAACGCTTGCCGTCACGTCATCCAATCGCATTCCGCTCATGATGAATGGGACAATCGACCTTGTCTGCTCTTCCACCACCAACAATGCGGAGCGGCAGCGCCAGGTGACGTTCACAAATTCGCATTTCCTGTCGGCGACCCGTTTTGCCGCGAGAAAGTCCGACAACATCGCGACAATCGACCATCTGAAAGGCAAGCCCGTTGTTGCGATATCGGGCTCGACCAACATGGTGCAGCTTAATCAGGTCAATAATACGCGAAATCTCGGCATTGCAGTGCTGGCCGCCAAAGATCAGGCGGAGGCCTTTCTCATGCTGGAGACGGGACGCGCGGCCGCTTACGTCCTCGATGACGTGCAACTCGCCGTCGCGATCGCGCGATCAAAGGATCCGTCCGCCTACATGATCAGCGAGGAAGCCCTGTCCAGGGCCGAGCCTTACGGGATCATGCTGAGCAAGGACGATGCACCGTTCAAGACCGTGGTCGACCGGGCGACCGCGGATCTATACAGAAGCCCGGAGATCGAATCGATCTACAGGAAGTGGTTCGAATCGCCGGTGCCGCCCAACAGCCTCAATTTCAAGACTCCGATGTCGGCGGTCTTGCGCAAGGCATTCGCGCATCCGTCGGACAACCCAGACCCGGCAAGCTACGAGCGCTGAGGACCCGCGGCAAGCATGATGCAACCCCGCTGAACAGCCTTTAACCCTCGGGAGAATGCTGCCTGCTTCGAGCGCCATTTGAGCACATTGCCGATACTTTCCAGGCCCGGCGCAGATCAGCGACCATCTTACGCCAAGCGTCGCCGCTCGACCCGCCGAAGCGGCGGACGTAGGCCGGGTGAAAAGTGATTTGCAGGGGACGGCCATCAAATTGGAGCTTTGCCTTCCGCGACGCTCGGATCGAACGCGACGCCCTGAATAGGCGAGCCGCCGTGCTGCCGAGCGCAACGACTACGCGCGGCTTGGAGCGCCGGATGTCCGTCAGCACCGCGGCGCCGTATTGATTGATTTCCTCGATAGTCGGAGCGCGATTGCGCAGCGTGGATTTTTCCGTGCATTCTATCGGCCGAAATGGAATCGCGTTGGCCAAACGCAGTTGTCTGAGATCGATCCCAGCCTGCTCGAGCAGTTTGCGCAACGCGCAGCCAGCCGGTCCGACAAAGGGCCTTCCCTGCTCAGCTTCTTCGGCGCCGGGTGCCTCGCCAACCAAGTATAGCCGCGGTCGCCGGAAGAGACCCTCGGGCGCGACCCGGCGCTGATCGAGTCGCTTGTTGGCAGTGCTTGCCTCGGCCATCGCTGTCTACACTCGCCAAAAATCCCGGTAACGCGAATGTCGTTCGGCTATCTCATCTTGCTTTTGCGGGTGATGACGTACGCGCCCCCCAACGGAGCCTTGCCAACATGATCAAGGGCATCAGGGCCGTTCGACGAGCTCTAACATCGGTCTTTAATGCGACATCAGTACCGGAACGGTCATCGTGTCGAGAATGCCACGCGTCACGCCCCCGAGGAAGAACTCGCGCAGCCGCGAATGACCGAAGCCGCCCATTACGATAAGGTCGGCTGATAGATCTGCCGCGTGCGACAGGATTACGTTTGTGACATCAGCCCCATCGGCGGTGAGCGCTTTGGTGCTGGCATTCAAGTCGTGGCGCGCCAAGTGTCTGCCAACGGCCGCCAGGGATTCTTCGGCTTCCCGGCCCCTATTGCCTACGTTGATCACCTCGATCGACTTCGCGCGCTCCAATAACGGCATTGAGTCCGCGAGCGCCCGCGCGGCAGTGCGGCTTCCGTCCCAGCAGACGAGAATGCAGCCGAGCTTGATGCCGTCCGTTTGGATACCGGGTACGACGACGATAGGCCGACCGGATTCAAACATCGCTGCTTCAGCGGCAAGACCCGTGGAGGTCGTCACTTCGGGCTCGGCCCGCGCAACGATTGCAAGATCGAACGTCCGAGCAATACGGCCAAACGTCCTTGGGATTCCTTCAATGCTGGTCTCGACCATCTGCGCCTCGGCAGGAAGATGAGCCTGCGCCGCTGCCTGTTTGAATCTTTCGATGGCCCCGTTTGCCGCCCTGGCGCTCTCTTCGCGCAGGGACTCGATTAGGTCGGCCGGAACAGCCTCCATGCCACCAGCCACAATCGCTGGGGAGTGACACATTGCGATCCCTGCAATCTGGGCGTCGAACATCCTGGCGACGGATATCGCGTACGCTGCTGTTGGATCGCGAGAGTTACCGGTCGCCAAGTTGACGACAATGTCTCGAATCACGGCCAGCCTCCTCATGATGAGCTGCCCTTGTGGGCAAAGGGCTTGCGAGTTCGTTCGTGTAAAGCGGCCGCTCAAAATGAAGAACTCCGGGCGGTCCGCATTAGTTCCGGGCGCAAAGGCCAATGGCGCGGTCCCGCCGAGAGCAGAACACGTCCGTCCTCAGGTTTCGCGATCGTAGAAGGATTGCTCCATCATCCGCTGTGTCCCAGCCGCTGCTTGGGCACAATTGCCGGCTGCGGCGAGAGCCGCCCGCCGTGCGCCTCTTCGTGCATCGACCGCAAATAGTGCTCGGCGTGCTGAAGATAATTTTCCGCTGCGATCAGATCTCCCTTCAGCGCTTCAGCGCGCGCCAACTCTACGTAGCGTTCGTAATTCCTTTGTGCGTTCTCGAGACTGCCTCGGGAGGCGGGTCCTGACGACTTTGCTTTTCCGTGACTGTGTTCTTCTCGCCATTGTGGTAGCTGTAAAATTGATCTTCTGCGCAAGGCTATCGCCGACGACGTGTTCTGGTCCGGGCTGCCTTTTTGGCTGCCGCAGAGCGCTGCGCCGGGCCTTTGGTCTTTACGGCCTTCCGAGCCGCCGCTGAGCGGGCCGAGGCGGAGCGACGCGAGGCGGCGCTTCGTGCTTGTTTCGACAGTGCCGCACGCGACGCCGTACCGCGTGGTTCACGCTTGAGGGTCTGCGATACAGCACGTGAAACGCGCGGCCGGCGTCGGGTCTTTCGCTTGCCCTGGCCCGCCTCATACGCGTATTCGGCACTTTTGCGGGTTCTTGCCTTGGCCTTGCCTTTTTCCGGCGGACGGAGCGGAACGCCCGCACGCCGTGCCTTGGACAGGCCGATTGCAATCGCCTGCTGTGGCGATCTCGCTCCATGTTGGCCGCGGCGGACTTTGCGAATCTCCTCGTGCACAAACTCGCCCGCCTGGGTGGTTGGCGACTTGCCCGCGCGCTTGTCCCGCTTGGCCTTCTGCACTGTTCTCCGCTCTGGCATGATCGTCTCCAGTTGCTGGTGCATCGCCCCGCGAAAAGGCTTTGCCAGTGGCCGTTCTCTCAAGACACTAACGTCCGACCGCGGGAAATGGTCCCGGACGCTTAGGCCAGATACCCACGAGCGCCGGCTCACTGCTTGTCACCGAGAATTTCGGCCGATCTCGTACGATGCACGCGACGCTCTGTACGGCGGCTTGGACGCGATCTTGGGCTGGATGGCCCGCCAGGACGATGGCAAGTCCACCAAAACGAAAAACTCCCGCAGCGTCAGCTACGGGAGTGTCGGTATCGTTGGTTGCGGGGGCAAGATTTGAACTTGCGACCTTCAGGTTATGAGCCTGACGAGCTACCGGGCTGCTCCACCCCGCGTTAAACCGTTGCACTGCCTTCGAAAAAAACCGGACCCGACGTGAAGCCGGCCAACGCGTGGTTGCGCCGATCGATCCCGTCCGGAGGCTTCCTGAGAAGGCGACCCGGGCAAGGCCATCGGGTGCGAGGGGTATGTATCAACGTCACCTCGCTTTGGAAAGGGGCAAGAAGGGGCTTTTGCAGATTTTATGACAGCAAAAACGAGGAGTTGGAGCGCCAAAACCGGCCTTTGGAACCGCTCTTGCCATAAACGCCGCAAAAGCGGAGTTTTGCGCCCAAAGCCGCGGCCCATCAGGTCGCCAGAACAAAAGTCCGGGAGGGGGCATGGGCGTGACCGATATCTTCGATTTCGTGGTGGTGGGTGGCGGCTCCGGTGGCTGCACGGTGGCGGGCCGGCTATCGGAGGATTCGAAGACGTCGGTGGCGCTACTCGATGCCGGCGGCCGGAATGACAATTGGGTGGTCACGACGCCGTTCGCGCTCGTGCTGATGGTCGCAGGCCCCGTCAACAACTGGGCCTTCAGCACCGTGCCGCAGAAGGGCCTCCACGGTCGCATCGGCTATCAGCCGCGTGGCAAGGGGCTCGGCGGCTCCTCGGCGATCAACGCGATGGTCTATATCCGTGGCCACCGCGCCGACTATGATCGATGGGCCTCGCTCGGCAATACCGGCTGGTCGTTCGCCGACGTGCTGCCCTACTTCAAGCGCGCCGAAGACAATGCCGATTTTGACGGCGAATATCACGGCAAGGGCGGTCCCCTCGCGGTCAACAAGTCGCGCACCGGCAATCCGGTGCAGCAGATTTTTCTACAGGCGGCGCAGGAAGCGCAGTTTCGCCTGCGCGAGGATTTCAACGCCGACGAACACGAAGGCCTCGGCATCTATCAACTGACGCAGAGGAACGGCGAGCGCTGCAGCGCCGCGCGCGCCTATATCCACCCGCATATGAGCAACCGTGCCAATCTGCGCGTCGAGACTCAAGCCCACGCCACACGCCTCATGTTCGAAGGCAAGCGCGCGGTCGGCGTCGAATATCGGCAGGGCAAGGAGCTGAAGCAGATCCGCGCCCGGCGCGAGGTGATCCTCTCCGCCGGCGCGTTCCAGACCCCGCATCTCCTGATGCTGTCGGGTATTGGCGACAGTATCGAGCTTGCAAGGCACGGTGTCGCCACCGTGCATCACCTGCCCGGCGTCGGACAAAACCTGCAGGACCACCCGGATTTCGTGTTCGGCTACATGTCCGACAATCCCCACTTCAACGGCATTTCACTTAATGCGTTGCCGCGGCTGCTGCGGGCCATCCGACAGTATCGCCGCGAACGCACCGGGCCGATGACGTCGAATTTCGCCGAATGCGGCGGCTTCCTGAAAACCCGACCCGATCTCGACATCCCCGATATTCAGCTTCATTTCGGCATGGCGATGGCCGACGATCACGGCCGCAAGCGCCATCGCGGCACCGGCTTCTCCTGCCACGTCTGCCTGCTGCGGCCGAAGAGCCGCGGTAGAATTTCGCTGTTCGGCGCCGATCCATTTGCGCCGCCGCTGATCGACCCGAATTTCTTCGGTGACGCGGACGACCTGGAAGCCATGGTCGCCGGCTTCAAGACCACGCGCCGGCTGATGGAGACGCCGGCGCTGCGCGCGTTGCAGAAGAAGGAGATGTTCACGGAAGGCGTGCATAGCGATGACGATATCCGCGACGTGTTGCGCGCCCGGGTCGACACCGTCTATCACCCGGTCGGCACGGCCAAGATGGGCGTCAACGATCCCATGGCCGTGGTCGATCCGAAGCTGAAAGTGTACGGCGTCGAAGGAATGCGCGTGGTCGATGCGTCGATCATGCCGACCCTGATCGGCGGCAACACCAATGCGCCGACGATCATGATCGGGGAAAAGGCCGCCGACATGATAAGAGCGGAGATGCGGGCGGGTTGATTTTCGTTGTAGCGCCCCTCTGTCATTGCGAGGAGCGAAGCGACGAAGCAATCCATCTATCCGTTATGCCGTGGCATGGATTGCTTCGCTACGCTCGCAATGACGTGGAGAGACCCGTTTCCGGGATCGCAATATGCAATATCAGCAGGCTCGGCGGCTTATCAGCGGCGCGCGACTTGGCTAGAGTGGCCGCATCGGACTACAAGAACATCACCTGACGCAACGGGAGAGAAAAAGTGGATCTTGGGATCAAAGGCCGCCGTGCCATCGTCTGCGCATCGAGCAAGGGCTTGGGCCGCGCCTGCGCTATGGCGCTGGCCAATGAGGGCGTGCATGTCACGTTGACCGCGCGCGGCGCGGAGGCGCTGAAAAAGGCGGCCGACGATATCCGCAAGGCCAGTCCCGGCGTCACGGTAACCGAGATTGTCGGCGACATCACGACGCCCGCCGGCCGCGAAGCCGTGCTGAAGGCCTGTCCCGAACCAGACATCCTGATCAACAATGCCGGCGGCCCGCCGCCCGGCGATTTCCGCAACTGGACCCGCGACGACTGGATCAAGGCGATCGACGCCAACATGCTGACGCCGATCGAACTGATCAAGGCGACGGTGGACGGCATGATGGCGCGGAAATTTGGCCGCATCGTCAATATCACCTCGGCCGCGGTGAAGGCGCCGATCGACATATTGGGGCTTTCCAACGGCGCGCGCGCCGGACTCACCGGCTTCATCGCGGGACTGTCGCGCAAGACCGTGATCAGCAACGTCACCATCAATGCGCTGCTGCCGGGACCGTTCGACACCGACCGCCTGCGCGGTGTGGGGAAAGCAGAAGCCGAGAAGCGCGGCATCCCGCCGGACCAAGTGTTTGCCGAGCGCGCCAAGCAAAATCCAGCCGGGCGGTTCGGCGATCCGGACGAGTTCGGCTACGCCTGCGCCTTCCTGTGCGGCGCCAAAGCCGGCTTCATCACCGGCCAGAACATCCTGCTGGACGGCGGCGCTTTCCCCGGCACGTTATGAAGGCAGTCTGGTACGAGCGAACCGGGCCAGCACAGGAAGTGCTGGCCTATGGCGAGACGCCGACGCCGGTGGCCGGCCCGGGCGAAGTCCGGGTGCGGTTGGAGGCGTCCGGCGTCAATCCCGCCGATGTCGGCCGCCGCGGCGGCGGCTACCGGCCGATGGAATATCCGCGCGTCATTCCCAACAGCGACGGCGCCGGCATCATCGATCAGGTCGGCGACAGCGTCACGCGGCTCAAGATCGGCCAGCGGGTCTGGCTGTTCAACGGCCAACGCAATGGCCGCGCGTTCGGCACTGCGGCTGAATATATTGCGCTCGCCGAACATCTGGTGACGCCACTGCCGGACAGTCTGTCGTTTGGCGAAGGCGCCACGCTGGGCATTCCCGGCATGACGGCATGGTGCTGTCTCTGTTGCGACGGGCCGATCGTGGGGCAGACCGTGCTCGTTACCGGCGGTGCCGGCGCGGTCGGGCACTATGCCGTGCAGCTCGCCAAATGGGGTGGTGCCAAAGTGATCGCGACCGTCAGTTCGGCGGCCAAGGCCGAGCAGGCACGTCTCGCCGGCGCCGATCTCGTCGTCAACTACAAGACGGATGACGTTGTTGCGAAGGCGATGGCTTTCACCGGGCAGCGCGGCGTCGACCGCGTCGTCGATGTCGATTTCGGCGGCAATATCGCGACCACGCTGAAAATGATGGGCACCAATTCGACGATTGCGGTCTACGCCACCAACGGCAACCGCACGCCGGTCGTACCAATGCGCGAATTGATGGAGAAATGCATCGCGGTCCGCGCGCTCGTGCTGTTTGCGCTGCCGCCGCCGCTACTGGCGGCGGCGCAGGCCGACATCACGAAATGGCTGTCGGCAGGCCGGCGCATCCACAACGTCGCCGCGCAGTTTGCACTCTCGGACACCGCGCTGGCGCACCTTGCGGTGGAGAAAGGCGACAAGCTGGGCACGGTTATCGTGGATTGCGCTCGTCTTCTTCCCGCTGGCTGACACCGGAGGAATCCGCCGTCGTTCGCTCCTCGTTCCAGGTAAGGCCGAACTCGTCGAGCCCCTGCGCCAGCAAATCTCCAAGCATCGGCTCGCCAAGAAGATAGCGCGCGGTGTCGAGGTCCCGCTGGCCTGCCGCCTCCGTACGCAGATCCTCCCATTCCTCGACGGTGGCGTCGCCGCGCCCCAGTCGCATCAGGGCAACGAGAGCGACCCTCTCGTCCTCGGAAAGCGAGTTGATGAAGCCGGTGATCTCGCTGACGACCGGATCTTTTCCGTTGTCCTGCAGCACGTCGATCATGTCGTCATCGCCCGCGTTCGATCCTGAATCCGGATCGGATGCCCCTTCCTTGACGTCGAACTGCCGGGCTTTCTCGATCAGAAAGCCGATTTTCTCGGGCGAAATCATGAGTTCTGGCATCGCATGTTCCTCATACGGGCTATGCGATAACGCCGAACGCTGTCGGATGATCCATTGCACCGGCTGATGGAAACCCGCATCCTCGCCCGAACAATCAGAAACGAGAGGATGCGCCGGATGCAGTGGAACGTGGGCAGGGTCAGGATCACGAGAGTTATCGAAATGGAGACTGTCGGCAGCACCCGTTTCATTCTTCCGCTCGCGACCAACGAGGAAATCCGGAAACTGCCTTGGCTGATCCCGCAATTTGCGACCGAGGAAGGCCGGCTGAAAATGTCGATCCATTCGTTCCTGGTCGAGACTCCGTCGCGCCGGATCATCGTCGATACCGGTCTTGGCAACGACAAACAGGGCCGCAATGTGCCGACCTGGAACAACCGAAAGCACCCGTTCCTCGACATGCTGACAGCGGCGGGCTTCCCGCCCGACAGTATCGATACCGTGCTGTGCACTCACCTGCATGTCGACCATGTCGGCTGGAACACGAAACTCATCGACGGCAAATGGGTGCCGACCTTCGCCAATGCCCGATATGTATTCGGCAGAGGCGAATACGAGCACTGGCGCGACCACAGCGATGCGCCGGACAAGCTCGCTGTGTTCGACGATTCCGTGAAGCCGATCGCCGACGCCGGCAAATCCGAGCTCGTCGCCAGCGATGCCAGATTGACGGATGAAATCACGCTGATCCCGACCCCCGGCCACAGTCCCGGCCATATGAGCGTCCACATCAAGTCGGTCGGCGAGGAAGCCCTGCTGACGGGGGACGTCGCCCATCATCCGTGCCAGATGGCGCATCTCAACTGGTCCTCGACCGCCGATTCCGATCCCCGGCAGTCGGCCGAAACCCGACGCGAACTGTTTTCGCGCTTCGCCGACACGCCGACGCTGGTGATTGGCGGGCACTTCAGTGCCGGTCACATCAAGCGCGATGGCGACGCTTTCCGGTTCGTGGCGGTGGGGTGACTCCGGACTGCCTGCCCCCTCATGGTGAGGACGCGCAAAGCGCCGTCTCGAACCATGTAGGCCCCACTCGGGCCACATCCTTCGAGATGGCCGCGTTGCGGCCTCCTCAGGATGAGGGTCTGGTATGTAGCGCTGGGGTCGGTCGGCAGTTGAATTTCCTGCCCCGCTGTTCCATGAAGCGTGCCGAGGTATACCACCAATAGGGTCTGATAACCCCGCAGGGAGCGATGAAATGAAGCTTGTTCGTTACGGCGCCAAGGGTGCGGAAAAGCCCGGCCTGATCGATAAATCCGGCCAGTTGCGCGATCTTTCCGCCCACGTCAGGGATCTCGACGGGGACGCCTATGCGCCGGCCTCGCTGGCCAAGCTGGCGGCGCTGGATACCTCCAAGCTTCCCGCCGTCGACGGCAAGCAACGCCTCGGCGCGCCGGTCACCGGCATCTCGAAATTCGTCGCGATTGGCCTGAACTACAGCGACCACGCCAAGGAGACGGGATCGCCGATCCCGACCGAGCCGATCTTCTTCATCAAGGCCAACACCTCGCTGTCGGGCCCGAACGATGCGGTCGAAAAGCCGCGCGGCTCCACCAAGCTTGACTGGGAAGTCGAGATCGCCGCCATCATCGGCACCCGCGCCAAATATGTCTCGGAGGCCGACGCGCTCAACCACATCGCCGGCTACTGCGTCTGCAATGACGTCTCCGAGCGCAATTTCCAGATCGAGCGGCTCGGTCAGTGGACCAAGGGCAAGTCGCACGACACGTTCGGGCCGCTCGGCCCGTGGCTGGTCACCAAGGACGAAATCCCCGACGTGCAGAACCTGTCGATGTGGCTCGACGTCAACGGCAAGCGCTGCCAGACCGGATCGACCTCGACCATGATCTTCTCGATGGCGAAGTGCATTTCGTATGTCTCGCAGTTCATGACGCTGTTGCCGGGCGATATCGTCACCACCGGCACCCCGCCCGGCGTCGGCCTCGGCATGAAGCCGCCGACCTTCCTCAACGTCGGCGACGTCGTTACGCTCGGCATCGAAGGGCTCGGCGAGCAGCGCCAGGAAATCGTCGCGGCCTAGATGTCATACCCCGCGAATGCGGGGTATCCAGTACGCCGCGGCGTGGGTGAGAAAACCGAACCGCCGCGGGGTACTGGATTATCCGCCTTCGCGGATGATGACATCGAGTGGTCGTCATCGCCGGACAAAACAAGAAGAAGCCCTCGAGGACAGCATGAAACTCACCTTCTCTCCCGCCTCGCCGTTCGCCCGAAAAGTTCGCATCGTCGCGATCGAAACCGGTCTGATCGACCGAATCGAATTCACTCCGGCGACGGTTGCTCCGGGTCAACCCAATGAAGAATATTCGAAGATCACGCCGCTGAAAAAGCTGCCGGTGCTGATCCTCGACAATGGCGACGTCATTCTCGATTCCTACGTCATCGTCGAATATCTCGACGAGCTCGCCGGCGGCGGAAAGTTGATCCCCGCATCCGGGCTTGAGCGATGGAAGGTGAAGAGCGACCATTCCCTGCTGCAGGGCATGCTCGATTCCATGCTGCTGTGCCGGTACGAAAAAATGGTGCGGCCGGAAGGGCTGCGCTGGGATGCCTGGCACGACGACCATTGGAGCAGAGCGTGGGCCGGCATGGCGCGGTTCGAGAACAAGCCCGACGTGCTGTCCGGTCCGTTCAACATTGCGCAGATCGGCCTGGTTTGCGTGCTCGGCTATGCCGACTTCCGCTTTGCCGATTGCGGCTGGCGCAAGGCCTATCCAAAGCTCGATGCCTTCCATCAGAAGATGATGGAGCGGCCGTCGGTGAAAATCTCGGCGCCGCCGCCGGCGTAACCCAAACAACGGAGACGGTAGCATGCGCGAGGTTGGCAAAAAATTGCGGCACCTCGGCTTCGCTGCCGTTTTCGCGCTCGCCGCATCCGGCGCATCCGCCCAGCTACAGGAATTCTCCACCGGCCAGCGCAATCTCGCCGGCGGCAGCCCAGACGCGATTGGCGACGGTTGGCTGACTGCTGGCGGCCGGCAGATCGTTTCGGTCGAATGGATCGAGCAATCAGTCACGCCGCGTTTTCGGGCGATCGGTTTTTTCGGCGACCTGCCAACTTCATTATTCCTTACGTCCGGGACAACAACGCGCGACAATTCAGCAGGAAAACCATGAGCCTGAAATTTGCCGTCGGCGACCTCACCATCCACCGCATCATCGAGCAGGAAACCACCTTCCTGCCGGCTTTGGAGATGCTGCCGGGGCTGACCCCGGAGGTCTTGGCCGAGAACCGACCGTGGATGCAAAAGGCCGGCGCGCTCGACCATAACGACGTGCTGATCCTCTGCTTCCAGTCTTACGTCGTGAAGACGCCGCACCACACCATCCTGATCGATAGCTGCATCGGCAACGACAAGCCGCGGCCGCAGCGGCCGAAATGGAACATGAAGACGGACGACACCTATGCGCGCGCATTGGCCGCCGCCGGGATTTCCATCGAAGACATCGACTACGTCATGTGCACGCATCTGCATGTCGATCATGTCGGCTGGAACACGCGGCTCGATAATGGCCGCTGGGTGCCGACCTTCCCGAAAGCGCGTTACGTGTTCGACAAGACCGAATTCGACTACTGGACCGAGACGCACGCGAAGACGCCGGTGCCGCCATTTGGCGACAGCGTGCTACCGGTCGTCGAGGCCAAACAGGCCGAAATCGTCCGCAGCGACTACGCCATCGGCGATCACACCCGCATCCTGCCGACGCCGGGCCATACGCCCGGCCATGTCGCCTTCACCTTCGGTCGGGCCAAGGATGACGCCGTATTTTCGGGCGACCTGATGCACTCGCCGCTGCAGACGCGCTATCCGGAACTATCCGTGAAGTTTGACGTCGATCCGGCGCAGGCGGCGGCGACGCGGCGCGGTTTCCTGGAACGCTACTGCGACACCGATACGCTGTGCTGCACCGCGCATTTCCCGTCGCCTTCGGTTGGGAAGATCCGGCGCGCGGGCAACGGATTTATCTGCGAGGCGATATGAGCTCGAACCCGTCCGATTTCGAGACGCTTTGGGTCGAAACTGTCGACGAGCACGTGACCATCGTCCGGCTCAATCGGCCGAACGCTTCGAACGCGCTCAATACCCAGATGGGCCGCGATCTCGTGCGCTATTTCGAAGACGTCGCGCTCGATTCCATGAGCCTGCGCTGCATCGTGCTGACCGGCGCCGGTGACAAGGCGTTCTGCGCCGGCGGCGATTTGAAGGAGCGGCATGGCATGACGGATGAGGCGTGGACGCGCCAGCACGTCATTTTCGAGCGCATGGTGCGGGCGCTGATCGACTGCCCCGTCCCGATCATCGGCGCCGTCAACGGCGCGGCCTATGGCGGCGGCTGCGAGATCGCAGGCTGTTGCGATTTCCTCTACGCCGCCGAGAGCGCGCGCTTCGCGCTGACCGAGGTGACACTCGGCATCATGCCGGGTGGCGGCGGCACGCAAACCTTGCCGCGCGCCGTCGGCGAGCGCCGCGCCAAGGAGCTGATCCTGACCGGCAAGCCGTTTACTTCAGCGGAAGCACGTGACTGGGGTTTTGTGAACGAAGTCTTTCCGCTGTCCGAACTATTGCCGGCGGCGCTGGCGACCGCCTCGCGGATAGCCCGCAACGCACCGATGTCCGTCCGGCAGGCAAAGCTCTCGATCCATCGCGGCCTGCAACTATCCCTGCGGGACGGCCTCGCGCTCGAGATCGAGGCCTATAACCGCATGGTGCCGACGGAAGATCGCCGCGAGGGCGTGCTGGCCTTCAACGAGAAGCGGCCGCCCAATTTCAAGGGCCGGTGAACGCATAGCGTTTTCGAGCGAAGCCCGCCCCGGACGTGATCCGGGGTGGGTACCGGTTCGCGCGAAGAAAACGCGTCAAAACAAGAGCCTGGAGCTTCGGTTCTGATTCAGTCAGAACCGAAGATCTAATCGAACAGGCTCGGCGTGTGGTTCACCGCCGCGCCTTCGATCGCCAGCATCTTCAGCTTCGTCACCACCCCGCCATTGGCGGAGAAGCCGCCGGGCTTGTTGCCCGCCGCCAGCACGCGATGACACGGCACCACGATCGGACAGGGGTTGCGCCCGAGCGCCTGACCGACGTCGCGCGACAGCTCCACGCCGCCCAGCTTCTTGGCGATATCGCCATAGGTCATGGTCTTGCCCGGCGGTATCGTACGCGCGATGTCATAGACACCGCGGTTGAATTCGGGGACGCCATCGAGATCGAGCACGACGTCGGCGAGATCGTTCGGCTTGCCTTCGAGCAGTTCGACGATGCCGTCGATCGCGGCCTGCACCTTTGCCGGCGGCGGCGTCTCGATCAGGTCGCCATGGCGCTGCTGCAGGCGGGTGCGGGTCTTCTTTTCGTCGCCCATCGGCAATTGCACCGAGGTAATGCCGCGCTCGCCCCAGACGATGCCGCAGCGGCCGATCGCGGTGTCGAATATCGTAAAATGGTGCCCGGTCATGACTGGCTCCATATTCTCCTGTTCAGTGCCACCCAGCTTTCCTCTCAGGTTCAAATCTAGGCTTGGAGATTATTGCTATCCACCCGAATCCCGGGGGAACTTGACGGCATGAACAACTTCCGCTGATCTGGGGCTCCCACCGACGCCGTTCAATGGGCCCTCGCCTGCTTCCAATTCCGCGAGCTTCGTATGCAAACCTGTCACGTCAACGGCTATGACATGGCCTATCTCGACGTCGGCTACGGCGCCGGCAATGGCCCGCCGCTGGTGTGCGTGCATGGCTCGCTGTGCGATTTTCGGATCTGGTCGTCGGTGCTGGGACTGCTTACGCGCAAGCATCGGGTGATCGCGCCGTCGCTGCGGCATTTCTTCCCGGAGCATTGGGACGGCGTCGGCGATACCTATTCGATCGCCCAGCATGTCGAGGACGTGATCGGCTTCATCGAAAAGCTGGACACAAGGCCAGTCGACCTGATGGGCCATTCCCGCGGCGGGCACATCTGCTTCCGAGTCGCGCAGCGCCGGCCTGATCTGCTGCGCAAGCTGATCCTGGCCGAGCCCGGCGGCGAACTCGATGCCACGCTCGATCCGGCTTACATGCCCGGTCCCTCGCCGCTGGCCGGAATGATCGCGGCTTCCGCCAGCGTGATCGCCAAGGGCGACATCGACGGCGGCCTGCAGATTTTCATGGATGCGCTGGAAGGTCGCGGCGCCTGGAAGCGCCTGCCGGCGACGCCGAAGCAATTGCTGCGCGACAACGCGACGACGCTGATCGGGCAGATGCGCGACCACCGGCCGCCCTTCTCCAAGGCGGATGCGGAAGCGATCACGACGCCGACGCTGTTCATCGGCGGCGCCAACACCAAGGGTACGCTGCCAAAGGTGCTCAATGCCTTGGCCGCCAACGTCAGGGGATCGCGCGTCGACATGATCCCGGGGGCCACGCATCCGATGTTCGAACAGGCGCCGCAGAAATATTGCGAAATCGTGCTGTCGTATCTCGGGGAGGATTGATCGCGATGCAGACCTTGAACATCAACGGCTACGACATGGCCTATCTCGATGTAGGCCAAGGTGCTACCAACAGCCCGCCGCTGGTTCTCGTGCACGGTACGCTCGGCGATTTCCGCACCTGGAACGCGGTGCTGGGGCCCCTGTCGAAACGGCACCGCGTGATTTCGCTGAGCCTGCGGCGATTCTTTCCGGAGCATTGGGACGGCATCGGCAACGACTATCTGATGGCGCAGCACGTCGCCGACGTCATCGGCTTCATCGAAAAACTGAATGCCGGGCCGGTCGATCTGATCGGCCATTCGCGCGGCGGCCATATCGGATTCCGGGTGGCGCAAGCGCGGGCTGATTTATTGCGCAAAGCCGTCCTTGCCGAACCGGGCGGCGATCTCGAGCCGTCGCTGCAGCCGAGCAGTCCAGCTCCTGGCCCCGTGCCGCTGGGCCCGCGCATTCCGGTCGCGGCCGAGATGGTGCGAAACGGTGACATCGACGGCGCGCTGGCGCTGTTCGTCGATGGCATCGACGACGAAGGCGCATGGGCGCGATGGCCGGCGGTGGCGCGGCAGCAATTGCGCGACAATATCCATACGCTGCTCGGTCAAGTCGGCGAAAACCGCAAACCATTCCTGAAGAGCGAAGCGGAGGCGATCAGGACACCGATGCTGCTGATCGGCGGCGGCGACACCAGGGGCGCGCTGGCGGTAATCTGGCGCGTGCTGGCCGAACATATTCCGGGCGCGCGGACGGCGGTGATCCCCGGCGCGCGCCACTGGATGTTCGAACACGCACCGCAGGAATTTTGCAACGTCGTACTGGATTTCCTGGCGGCGTAGATGCGCCGCCGACTTCTTACTTTTGGTCGAGCCGCCACGCACCATCCCAATCCGCGGCCGGCGGGTTGAGCTGAAAATTCTCGACACGCTTGGCCAGCGCCGTGGCCGGTCCGTCGCTGGGGACCGCCTCGAGCGCCGCATGAAAGGCCAGGCGCGCATCGTCCCAGCGGCGCTCCCGATAGGCGGCGAGACCTTCGGCATATCGCTCCCGCAACGCCAATTGCTTGTCGGTGAGCTCGCCCTTGCGCCCCAGGATATCGAACACTGCCTGGGGAACGGTCTGACCAGCAACCACCAGCCGATCGATCTCGCGGGATTCGACCGCATCGCCGGCCGCCGTGATCGCAACCTCCGAAACCAGCGAATGGCTGCCATAGACCTTGTTGGCGTTCTCCAGTCGCGATGCGAGATTAACCGCGTCGCCCATCACCGTGTAGCTCATCATGAATTCCGAGCCGATGCTGCCGACCAGCACTTCACCGGTAGCAACCCCAATGCGAACGTCGCAGTCGCTCGGCACGGTGCGTATGCCGAGCAATTCGGGCAACTCCCTGCGCAGCGCCGTGCCGCGATCGGCCATCTCGACGGCAGCGAGGCAGGCCAGGCGCGCCTGCTCACTATGCTCGGTAAAGGGAGGCCCCCAATAGGCCATGATCGCGTCGCCGATATACTTGTCGATGATGCCGCGATGGCTGCGGATCGGCTCCGACATCGTCGATAGATAGTGGTTCATCACCTTGACGAGGCCCTGCGGCGTCATGCCCTCGCTGAGGCTGGTAAAGCCCTGCATGTCGCAGAACAGCACGGTCATCACCCGCCGTTCGCCGGCGCCGGCAGTCAGCGATCGCTGGTCGATCAACCCTTCCACCACGCGCGGATCGACGTAGCGGCCGAAAGTCTCGCGCAGGCGCTCCTTGTGGCGCAGTTGCTCGACCATGTTGTTGAAGGCGGCCGTGAGCTGGCCGATCTCGTCGCGCGTGGTGACGTCGATCGATCCGTCAAGCCGGCCGGCTTCGACGGCGCGGGTGCCGTCCAGCAACCGCCGCACCGGGCGAGTAATACCGGTGCTGACGAAGAACGCGAACGTCAGTCCGAGAATGGCCGCAAGCATCGTCACGATCGCAGAGATGACAATCGCGCGCTGCTGATCGCGCATCGTCACGGCCGCATCGCTGCGGACCTGCTCCAGCATGTCGTGCCGGATTTCCTCAATCTTGCGATTGAATTCGTCGCGGAGCGCATCGGTCCGAACAAGGCTAGCCCGCACCTCGGGCATGTTGCCGGAATCGAGCTGCGGCCAGATCCGCCTATGCTCTTCGTCCAGATAACGGCGAAGGTCGCTCGTTATGGTCTCGATCCGATTTTCGATCCGTCCGAGCTTGGCGTCGTCGGAGACGGTGGTCGGATCATCAATGATTGCAATGATCAGGGCGCGTGCGGCCTGCGCCTCCTGGTCGATCTCCCGCCCTTTCGCCTCATAGATGGTTTGCTGATCTGCAAAGGCGGTCTCGTCCGGCGGCGTTTGTATCTTGATGAACACCATCCGGCGAACCACCACCGCCTGCTCCAGGGAGCGGACGTTCATTCGCGCCAGATGCCCATATGCTTCGACATATTTGGTCGTCAGCTCATCGAGCTGATGCGCAATTTTTCGCGTCATCACCGTCGACAGCGCCGAGATGATCACCATCAGAAAGATCAGCCCGATGGCGATGCCGAGGATTCGCTTGCGGATGGTCGGTCGCAGCATCGAGGTGTATTCTAAAACTAGGGACATGTTGGGAAACGGATGAAGGCAACAAAAAGCGAAAGCCCGGCCGATCCGGCCGGGCTTGATGTTTAGCGCGCGCCGGTGAATTAAGCACGTTCCGGCGCGTTAAAATTGACGATAGTTTTGGGGCTTCCGTCCCCGCTACACCTTCCAGACGCCCACAGGCTGACGCACGGCTACATTGAGCCTGTTCCAGACATTGATGTTGGCGATCGCCAGAATCAACGCCGAGAGCTCCGCCTCGTCGAAATGCTTGTCGGCCTCACTCCAGACCTCGTCCGGCACCGGATCGGCACGGTCGCTGATCCGTGTCAGCGCTTCCGTCAACGCCAGGGCCGCGCGCTCGGCTTCGGTGAAATAGGGCGTGTCGCGCCAGGCGGCCACCGCGAACAGGCGGTCGTCGGTTTCGCCGGCCTTCCTGGCGAGTTTCGGGTGCATGTCGACGCAGACGCTGCAGCCGTTGATCTGGCTGGCCCGCAGGTGCACCAGTTCGAGCAGCTTTTCCGGCAGGCTGTTCTTGGTCAGGTCGCCCAGCGCCTGCAGCGCCTTCATGGCGTCGGGAACGACCATGACGGGGTGATTCATTCTGGCTTGCATGATTTTACGCTCCATATGGTTGGTTGTTTTTGACGCGGCAGCGCCGATTTGCTGTCACATCGGCGCGCTTTCGTTCGTCATCACCATGACGGAACGCGACATGGGAATGTGACCGATGGACGAGAAAAAGTTTCTGGCTGAGAGATTCGAGGCCAACTGGCCCCATCTGCGGGCGGTGGCCTACCGCATGCTGGGTTCGACCAGCGAGGTCGATGATGCCGTGCAGGAAACCTGGCTGCGGCTGAGCCGTTCCGATACCAGCGCGGTCGAAAACCTCGGGGGTTGGCTGACCACGGTCGTCGCCCGCGTCTGCCTCGACATGCTGCGCTCGCGCAAATCGCGGCGCGAGGAACCAATGGGTCCGCACGTGCCGGAACCTGTCGCCGATGACCAGCATGGGCGGGACGCAGAGATGGCCGACTCCGTCGGCGCAGCGCTGCTGGTGGTGCTGGAAACGCTCGCGCCTGCGGAGCGGCTTGCTTTCGTGCTGCACGACATGTTCGCGGTGCCGTTCGAGGAGATCGCGCCCATCGTCGGCCGCACGCCGGCCGCGGCACGGCAACTGGCCAGCCGCGCCCGTCGCCGGTGCAGGGCACGCCGCCGCCGGATCCCGACTTTGGCCGGCAGAAAACCATCGTCGAGGCCTTCATCAAGGCTTCCCGCGAGGCGACTTCGAAGGGCTGCTCGCGGTGCTCGATCCCGAGGTGGTGTTCCGCGCCGATTCCGCCGCGCAGCGACTGGGCTCGTTCGCGGAAATCCGTGGCTCTGCTGCAGTTGCCGAAGTCTTCAAGGGACGCGCACAAGCCGCCAAGCCGGCGCTGGTCGACGGTGCAATCGCGCTCGCTGTCATTCTCGGAGGGCAACTGCGCATCGTGGTGCGGCTGACGATCAGTGGCGACAGGATCTCGGCGGTGGAAGCGGTGGCCGATGCCGAGCGGATCGAACAGTTCGACGTAAACCTGCTCACGTGAGCGGCGTCATCTTTGTTGCGGAGAACACGATCGCCTGAACCGGCATCCGGCCGGGATCGCCGAATTCGCGGCGAAACGCCTGCGCCATCGTGTCGACGATCTGGTCCGGATCGACGCCGCCGCGCGCCCGGACCTGATCGATCAGCGGATTACCATGGACGGCTGCCCGCGCGAAGGTCGCGACGTCAGAGAGTTCTCTTACCTGCCTGATCACGGCAATGCCGATGTCGCCGAAGCCAGCCGTGATCAGCATCTCCTTGATCGGATCGATCTGGTGGCAGGAGAACGGCACGTTGTAAAACTGCGGCGGGTCGGTCGCGAAGAAGCGGCCCGCCACTTCATGCGCGATCCGGCCGAACGGATTGTAGCGGTGAGAGTCCCAAACGCTGAGCACGTAGCGGCCGCCGGGCGCGAGCACACGATTGGCCTCGGAAAAGGATTTTGCCTGGTCCGGAAAGAACATTAGGCCGAACTGACAAACGATCGCATCGAAGCTTGCATCGGCGAATGGAAGCGCGACCGCATCGGCGGGCTGGAAGGCGACCCGCTCGCCGGTCTGAAACTTGGCGCGGGCAATATCGAGCATCGGCGGATTGAAATCGGTCGCCGTCAGCTGGGTATCGGCCGGCAACGCATCGCGTAGCTTGCGCGTAACGATGCCGGTGCCGGCCGCCGTCTCCAGGACGCGCGCCGGGCGGCCAGCCGCGACGCGTTGCGCAATGTCGGCGGCATATTCGACGAAAATGACCGGTCCGAGGCCCTGATCGTAATAATGCGGGATGCTGCCCGTGAAACTCGCGGCATTGTCCATGATCAATCCTCCGATCACGCCCCGTCGAAATATAGCCTGCCGGGCGCGCGACAATTGTGAGTCTCCCCACAGCCCCTTGACGCAGCCAGGGCCGGTCGCTAGTTTCCGAATTCGGAATTCCGTATTCCAAAATGGGACGATCGGCATGATCCCCGTTGATCCACTCCCCAACCTGATCGACCAGGTCTATGCCCGGATCCTCGAAGCGATCACCGATCGTTCGTTGCCGCCCGGGCATCGCATCCGGCAGAACGAGCTTGCAGAAAAGCTCGGCGTATCGCGCCAGCCGGTGTCCCATGCGCTGCATCTGCTGCATCGGCAGGGGCTCGTCGCCGAAAGCGGCCGCCGCGGCTTTGAAGTCATCCGGCTCGATCCCGAACGCATCCGCCAGCTCTACGAAGTGCGAGGCGCGATCGACGCGCTGGCGGCAAAGCTCGCGGCTGGGCGGGCGAGAGCCGATGCTTCCGGGCGCGCGCAGCTCGAGGCGGCGCTGCAGGCCGGGCGGAGCATCGGCAAAGACACGCCGCTTTCGCGGCTGATCGCCCTCGACGTCGATTTTCACAGCGCCGTCTATCGCCTCGCGGGCAATCCGGCGATCGAGGAAATGATCGCGCCGCAATGGCCGCATATGCGCCGCTCGATGGCGACGGTGCTGGCAGAGCTCGATTACCGCGAACGCGCCTGGGAAGAGCATGAGGCGATCGCCGCGCAGATTCTCACCGGCAACGCCAGGGCGGCGGAGGCCACAGCGCTGGCGCATGCGCAGACGGCCGGGCGGATGACTGAAGAGAGACTGAGAGCGACGGATAGAGCGGCGTAACAACGCGCGGTCGTTCCGGGGCATGCGAAGCATCGAACCCGGAATGACAACAACAAGAACCAAAGGAGGAAACACCATGAAACTGACGCCACAGCAGATCGAATTCTTCAACCGCGAAGGCTGGCTGTTCCTGCCGGAGTTGTTCAGCCCGGAGGAAGTGGATTATCTCGCCCGCGAGGCCGTCAGCATCTACGACGCCAACCGCCCGGAGGTGTGGCGCGAGAAGAGCGGCGCGCCGCGCACCGCCTTTGCCGCGCATCTCTACAACGAGGCGTTCGGCGCTCTCGGCGCGCATCCACGCATGATCGAGCCGATCGAGCAGATCTTCGGCGAGAAGGTCTACATGCATCAATTCAAGATCAACGCCAAAGCCGCCTTCACCGGTGATGTCTGGCAGTGGCATCAGGATTACGGCACCTGGAAGCGCGACGACGGCATGCCGGAGCCGCGCGCGATGAACATCGCGATCTTCCTGGACGAGGTAATGCCGATCAACGGCCCGTTGATGCTGGTGCCGAAGAGCCAGCACGCCGGCGACCTCAAGGCCTCGCATGATCTGGAAACGACGTCCTATCCGCTGTGGACCCTGGATGAGGAGACTGTCACCCGGCTGGTGAAGGAAGGCGGCATCGTCGCGCCCACCGGCAAGGCCGGCGGCATGCTGATGTTCCACGGCAACCTGGTGCACGGATCAAGCGGCAACATCACGCCCTACCCGCGCAAGATCGTCTACCTGACGCTGAATGCGGTCTCGAACTACATCCGCACCCCCACGCGGCCCGACTACATCGCGCATCGCGACTTCACGCCGATCCAGACGGTGGACGACGACGCGCTGCTGCGGCTCGCGCGTGCGCATCGGCAAGCCGCGGAGTGAGGCTCTCTCGTGCCCCGGACGCAGCGCAGCATGAAATGATGCGCTGCTGAGGCGGGACCCACGCTATACTTTCCCATCGGTCCCGGCTCTGCGGAGCAGCGTTGCCGGACGATGCTTCGCATCGCCTAGGCTGCACCGCGTCCGGGACACGTTTCAGATAGCTTGTCGGATTTCTCATGAACCTCCACCACCTTCTCAATGCCCGATTGGCGGCCGGCAAGCCGGTTCGCGTCGCGCTGATCGGCGCCGGAAAATTCGGCTCGATGTTCTTGTCGCAGGTGCCGCATACGCCGGGACTCGAAGTGCCCGTCATCATCGACATCGATCGCGATCGCGCCCGCGAAGCCTGCCGCACCGTCGGCTGGGATCAGGCGCGCATCGCGCGGACGGTCTTCACCGACGACGGCGCGCGCGCGATCGCCGACAGCGCAGTGGACGTCGTGGTGGAAGCTACCGGTAACCCGGCCGTCGGCATTAGACATGCCCGCGCGGCCATTGCGGCGGGCAAGCATGTCGTAATGGTCAATGTCGAGGCCGACGTGCTGGCCGGGCCGCTACTGGCGCAGGAAGCGCGCAAGGCTGGCGTGGTCTATTCGCTGGCCTATGGCGACCAGCCGGCGCTGACCGCCGAAATGGTGGACTGGGCGCGCGCGACGGGCTTTCGCGTCGTCGCCGCCGGCAAGGGCACCAAATACCTGCCCGCCTATCACGACGTGACGCCGGACGGCGTCTGGCAGCATTACGGGCTGACGGCGGGCGAAGCGCAATCGGCCGGCATGAATCCGCAGATGTTCAACTCGTTTTTGGACGGCACCAAGTCCGCGATCGAAATGGCGGCGATCGCGAATGCGACCGGACTGGACGTGCCGTCGGACGGGTTGCTGTTTCCACCTTGCGGCGTCGACGATCTGCCGCATGTGATGCGGCCACGTGATAAGGGAGGCGTGCTGGAGAAGGCCGGCCTTGCGGAAGTCGTCTCGTCGCTGGAGCGCGACGGCCGTCCCGTATTCCGGGATCTGCGCTGGGGCGTCTATGTCGTGCTGGAAGCACCGAACGATTACGCTGCCGATTGCTTCAGGCAGTACGGGCTGAAGACCGACGCATCAGGCCGATATGCGGCGATGTACAAGCCGTATCATCTGATCGGACTTGAGCTGAATATCTCGATCCTCTCGGCCGCGCTACGCAACGAGCCGACCGGTCAGCCGCATGATTTTCGCGGCGACGTCGCGGCGGTAGCAAAACGCGATCTGCGCGCCGGCGAAATGCTGGACGGCGAAGGCGGCTACACCGTGTGGGGCAAGTTGATGCCGGCATCGAAAAGCCTCGCCGCCGGCGCGCTACCGATCGGGCTTGCTCATCGCGTCAAGCTGAAGAACGACGTCGCCCACGGCGAGGTGGTGCGCTGGAGCGATGTCGAGGTCGATGAAAACAGCGACACCATCAAGACACGCAGGGCGATGGAAGCGGCATTCTCCACGAGACGATGATCACGCGGCGCGCGTTGGAAACAAGCTGCAGCCGGAAATTCCACTGCGCTGCGCATGCACTTCAGGTCGAATGATGGACGCTGTCCTTCGCGCCTGCGCCGCGGAATTACCGCAATGCGGCAATCCGATTAACCAGTACTGCACCTGGGCCGCTCGATATTCAGGCAGCTCTTCGCACTTGCGGCTAACCAGAACGCTTGATTATCAATCACCAATTCGTCATCCTGCCTTCAGGTCCACAAAGCCGGGAAAATTGATTGCATCACCAAGAGCCTAGGTTTCAGGGCCCACATTCCTAAACAACAGTCCGGCACCGCCCATCGGAAAACCAGAGAAGACGACGTGAGATCGTTGTCCCTTGGTCGGTCTCGACGATAACAGAGGGGAGACAAATGAAACGTCGTGATTTCTTGAAGGTGGGCGGCGTCGGTCTTGCCGCGAGTGCGGTTGCCGCGCCAGCGATTGCGCAGTCCAACCCGGAGATAAAGTGGCGCTACACGGCAAGCTGGCCGAAGGCACTCGATACGCTGTATGGCGGCTGTGAATATTTCGCCAAGCGGGTTGCCGAAATCACCGACAACAAATTCCAGATTCAGGCGTTCGCGGCCGGCGAAATCGTGCCCGGTCTGCAGGTGCTCGACGCCGTCTCGAACGGCACCGTCGAGATGGGCAACACCGCGCTTTATTACTATTGGGGCAAGAACCCGGCGTTCACCTTCGGCACGTCGCTGCCGTTCGGGCTCAACACGCGCTCGCATATTTCCTGGCTGCGCTTCGGCGGCGGCATGGACATGCTCAACGACCTCTTGAAGGAGTATGGCTGCATCGGCCAGCCGACCGGCTCTACCGGCGCGCAGATGGGCGGCTGGTTCCGGAAAGAGATCAAGTCGATGGATGACTTCCGGGGCCTCAAATTCCGCGTCGGCGGTTTCGCCGGCACCATCATCGCCAAGGTCGGCGGCGTGCCGCAGCAGATCGCGGGCGGCGACATCTATCCGGCGCTGGAAAAGGGCACCATCGATGCGGCCGAGTGGGTCGGCCCTTACGACGACGAGAAACTCGGCTTCGTGAAGGTCGCGAAGTACTACTACTATCCGGGTTGGTGGGAAGGCACCGGCCAGGGCCACAACATCATGAACCTCGAAAAATTCAACGCGCTGCCGAAGCACTACCAGGCCGCGATCGAGACCGCGTCCTACGATACGTTCACCTGGGTCACCGGCAAATACGACTACGTCAATCCGCCGGCATTGAAGCGGCTGTTGGCTGCGGGCGCGATCCTCAGACCGTTCCCGCAGGAAGTGCTCGAGGCTTGCTACAATGCCGCCAACGGCATCTACGCAGATCTCGCCAAGAACAACCCGCACTTCAACAAGATGTATACGAGCCTGTCGGCGTTCCGCAACGAGTCGCTGGCATGGAATCAGGTGGCTGAGCTGAGCTACGACAGCTTCATGATGCGAATGCGCACCCGCACCTGAGGCGCACTACCGCTGACAAAAAGGAAGCCCCGGAGATTTCTCCGGGGCTTCTTCGTTGAACGGGTGGCTCTCTAATCTTTACGCGTTTTCTTCACGCGAACCGGTCCACCCCCGGATCACGTCCGAGGGCATGCTTCGCTTGAAAACG